>NZ_CP150365.1:0-3112500 GCF_051521635.1 Sorangium sp. So ce1504
ATGACGATTCCGAAACACGAGCCGCGCGAGGTCTTCGATCGGGCGATCGAGCATACGCGGACGCTTTCCCCGGCCACTTTCGATCAGTGGTTCGGGGGAGTTCAGTTCGATGATCTGACCGACGGCGTCCTGACGCTGCGTGTCCAGAACGAGTTCGTCCTCGAGTGGGTCAGGGACAATTTCCTGCCAGCGCTCACGGACAAGATCCGAGAGCTCACCGGCTGGTCGGTCCAGGTCGCGTGGACGGTGGATCAGAACCTCGACGCGCCCATTGCGCAGCGCGTGGAGCTCACCCCGGTGCGTCCGCGGGCGCTCGTGGTGCGTCCGACCAGCGCGGCGCCGGTGCCGGCGCCCCGCCCCGAGCCGGCGCTCCGGCGCGTCCCGTCGATGCCGGACGACCTCAACCCGAAGCACACCTTCGCGAGCTTCGTCGTGGGCCCCTCGAACCAGCTGGCGCACGCGGCCGCGATCGCGGCCGCGGGCGGCGGGGGACGCCGCTACAACCCGCTCTTCATCTGCGGCGGCACCGGGCTCGGCAAGACCCACCTCATGCACGCGATCGCGCACCGCGTCTTCGAGGGCAGGCCGGACGCGCGGATCATCTACGTCTCGGCCGAGAAGTTCACGAACGACTTCATCACGGCCATCCAGCACCACCGGATGGACGAGTTCCGCACGCGGTACAGGTCGAGCTGCGACGTGCTGCTCGTCGACGACATCCAGTTCCTGGCTGGACGCGAGCAGACGCAGGAGGAGTTCTTCCACACCTTCAACGCGCTTCACACGCTCGACCGGCAGATCGTGGTGACGAGCGACAAGTACCCCCAGAACCTCGAGCGCATGGAAGAGCGGCTCGTCTCGCGGTTCTCCTGGGGGCTCGTCGCCGACATCCAGGTGCCGGAGCTCGAGACGCGCGTCGCGATCGTGCGGAACAAGGCGGCGCTCGAGGGCATCGCGCTCACGGACGACGTGGCGCTCTACCTCGCGCAGATGGTCCGCTCCAACGTCCGCGAGCTCGAGGGGACGCTGATCCGGCTGGCGGCCAAGAGCTCGCTCACGGGCCGCCCCGTCGACCTCCCGTTCGCGCGCGCCGAGATCACGGCCACGTCGCCGCCGCGCGCGCAGATGATGAGCGTCGAGGACATCCAGCGCGCGGTGTGCCACCACTTCCACCTGCGCTCGATCGACCTCACCTCGAAGGACCGCCACAAGAGCGTGGCCTTCGCGCGCCACGTCGCGATGTACCTCTGCAAGCAGCGGCTGAAGTGCAGCTTCCCGGAGATCGGGCGGGCCTTTGGCAACCGCGATCACACGACGGTGATGAGCGCCGTCCGCAAGATCGAGGCGCAGCGCGACTCGGATCCGCAGGTCCGCGCCCACCTCGAGGCGCTCGAGAAGAAGCTCGCCGACGAGTGAGCCGCGCCCGCGCGACGCGGAAGACGCGCGCGCAGCACGAGCGCGACCTGCCGGCTACCGGGCCCTCGGTCCGCTAGCGGGCCGCGTGTCGCGTGGATCTCCGCGCGACGCGCGACGCGCGACGAGCGCGCGAGGTCAGAGCTCGGACAGCGCGGAGCGCGCGTCGTCCGCGACGAGCTTGTTGCCGTACGCGGACGCGAGATCGAGCACCTCGGCGAGCTCGCGCCGCGCCTCCTTCACCAGGCCCCGCTGCTTCAGGAGCGCGCCGAGCAGGTACCGGCTCTCGAGCGCGTCGGTGCGGTAGGAGCGCGCGTCGGCGTAGCGCGCGAGCTCGCGCAGGAGCTCGCCGGCGCCGGCCGCGCCGCTCAGCCCGTCCAGGTAGGCGAGGTGCGCGCGGTTGATGGAGGCGAGGCGCTCGTGGCCGCTCTCCTCGGCGAGCTCCTTCGACTCGGTGAGCGACGCGTAGGCGCGCGGCAGATCGCCGAGCCGCCGGCTCGCGTCGCCGAGGTTGTGCAGCGCGGCGGCGGTCTCGAAGCGCAGGCCCGCGGACCGGGCGAGGTCGACGGCGCGGGCGGAGCTCTTCACCGCCGCGTCGAAGTCGCGCAGGAACACGTGCACGAGGACGCGCTGCTTCTCGCGCTCGCTCGCCGCCGCGATGTCGCCCGGATCGCCGAGCGCCTCCGCCCGATCGAGGGCGCGGAGCGCCGCCGCGATGTCGCCCGTCGCCGCGCGCGTCTGGGAGATCGCGAGCAAGAGCCTCGGATCGTCGATCGCGCCCGTCGCCTCGAGCTGCTCGACGGCGCGCTCCGCGCGCGCGAAGTCGCCCGTCCGGACGCCGATCTCCGTCTCGCACGCGAGCGCCTTGCGGCGGAGGTCCTCCCGATCGCCGGCGAGGGCGTAGGCCTCCTCGAGCCTCGCGTACGCGTCGGCGAAGAGATCCACCGCGCCGAGGGCGCGCGCCAGGTCGACGCGGGCCGAGAGCTTCTGCTCCGGCGTGCCGGCCTCGTCGATGCGCCGCAGCGCGCGGGCGGCGACGTCGACGAGATCCGGCGCGGAGCGCACGCGCACGACGACGTCGGCGAGCGAGCCGAGCCACCCGGAGAGCTCCGCCGGCGAGCGGTGGGCGTGGTCGCCGAGATCGAGCGCCTGGAAGATGAGCCGGAGCGCCGGATCGAGCTGGCTCGCGCGGATCTTGTGGAGCGCCGCGCGCGCGTAGAACGTGGCGGCGCGGTCGCGATCGCCGGCCTGGTAGAAGTGCTGCCCGATGCGCTCGGCGTGCTCGGCGCCGTCCTCGCCGACGACCGCGACGTACGCCGCCGCGGCCGCGGCGTGCAGCTCCCGGCGGAGCTCCGGCGGGATCGCGTCGAGGACGATCTCCCCGTGCATGGGCGACGCGAAGCTCGCCTGCGCGGGGCCCTTGAGCCGCAAGAGGTCGCGGGTCGCGAGCCCGGAGATCGCGCGGCTCACGGCCGGGAGCTTCTGCTGGAGGAGCGCCGCGAGGACCTCGGTCGGCACCGGATCGCCGAGGATGGCCGCCGCCTGGAGCACGGCGCGGTCGCTCGGATCGAGCCGCCGCACCCGGGTCGCGATGAGCGTGCGCAGCGAGCGCGGCACCGCCGACGCGCCGTCGAGCCGCGCCTTCACGACGCCGCTGACGACGCTGAGCGCGCCGGAGTCGCTCAGCTCCTTGATGAGCTCCTCGAGGAAGAGCGGGTGGCCGCCGGCGCGCTCGCGGCAGAAGGCGACCACGTCGGGCGGCAGGAAGTTCGCGCCGATGCGCGCCGACATGAGGCGCGCGCTGTCGCTGTCCGAGAGCTCCCCGACCTTGAGCCGGTAGAAGTGGGGGTGCGCCTCGAGCAGCGGCGGCGGGTCGCTGCGCGTCGCCAGCATCAGCACGGCGCGGAGCCCGCCGGCGCGGCCCGCGGTGGCGAGCAGGGTCTCGGCGGTGAGCTGGTCCATCGCCTGCGCGTCGTCCCACGCGAAGCAGTGGAGGCGATCCTCGCAGAGGCTCTGCACCATGCGCGGGAACGCCGTGCGCAGGATCGCGGTCGTCCCCTGCGGCGCCCGCCTCTCGGCGAGCGCCGCGCCGAGCTGACCGAGCACGGCCGCGGACTCGTCGTCGCGCAGGCCGAGCGCCCGCAGCCGCGGCAGCACCGCGCGGATGCGCTCCTCGTCGTCGCCCTCCTGGATGCCGCAGAGCACCTGGAGCATCGCGGTGAGGCCGCTCCACGGGACGTCGGCGCCGTTGTGCGGGCACGAGGCGACGTAGACGCCGACGTTGTAGTCGCCCTTCGAGAGCCGCCGCTCCATCTCGGCGAGCAGCCGCGTCTTGCCGATGCCGCGCTCGCCCTGGATGACGACGATCTGCGCGCGCTTCCGCGTGGCGGCGGCCAGGATGTCGCCGAGCTGCTTGAGCTCGTCGCGGCGGCCGATGAAGCGGCCGTGCGCGCCGTCCGGGGGCTGCGCGGACGTGACGACGCGCCCCCCCTCGGGCGCTGTCCGGCCCGCGCCGGGCAGCTCCTCCGTCGCGAACGCGTTGCGGAGGACGCGCCCGGTGAGGTTCGACACGGCGACCTGGGACTCGGTCGCGCGTGCGAGCGCCTGGGCGGAGGCGATGAGCGAGGTGAGCCGCTCGTCGCGGATCGGGGCGCCGGCGCTGTCGACAAGGATGCGGGCGAGGTGGATGCCGGCGGAGACCGCGGCGCCCCCGCCGCGCGAGCGCAGGACCACGAGGGCGGCGCGCGCCGCGGCCTCCGTGTCGCGGCCGTCGGCGTCGCCGAGCCCGAAGATGGCGACGAGCTGCGACGCCTCCTGCTCGAGCAGCAGCGCGCCATAGCGCGCCAGCACGTCGCGGGCCCGCGCCATGCGCCTCGCCGCGTCGTCCTCGGATCCCGTGAAGATGAGCACGAGCGCCGTGACCTCGCGCCGCTCGCCGAGCCCGCGCGCGGCCGGGCCGCTGTCGGCCTTCTCGAGCAGCTGGAGGAGCCCCGACGCCGAGCGGCTGCGCGTGCTCGCCGTGTGCGGCACCTCGACCGGCGTGCGCTCGTTGGCCCCGTTCGGCTCCTCTTCGAGCACGGCGCTCGCCTGGATCTCGGCGCTCTTCTCCTCGTGGAACGGCTCCAGGAAATCGGCGAGGTCGTTCGCCCCGAACCGCTCGGCGGTCGCGTAGAAGAAGCCGAGGAGCGCCTCGTGCAGCCGCCCGGCGTCGGGGAACCGATCCTCGGGGTCCTTCGCGAGCATCGTGCTCACGACGTCGACGAGCGACCGGGGCACGTCGGGGCGCACGAGCGCGAGCGGCGGATACTCGCTCGCCTGCAGCCGCCGCATGATCTCGAACGCCGTCGGCGCCGCGAACGGGTTCGACCCGGCGAGCATCTCGTAGAGCACCGTGCCGAGCGAGAAGAGATCGCTCCTGCCGTCGATCGCGCCGGCGCGCGACTGCTCGGGGCTCATGTAGGCGAGCTTCCCGCGGATCCTCCCTGCGCGGTTCTCGCCGACCTCCTCGTCGGTCATCGATTGCGTCGCCTTCGCGATGCCGAAGTCGGTGACCTTCACCTCGCCCTCCCAGGAGAGCAGGATGTTCTGCGGAGAGATGTCGCGGTGGACGATGCCGAGGGGGCGCGACTGCTCGTCGCGCCGCCGGTGCGCGTGATCGAGCGCCTTCGCGATCTCGGCCGTCATGAAGACGGCCATGGCGAGGGGGATCGGCTTCTTCGCCCTCCGGCAGCGGGCGAGGAGCGTCGCCAGGTCGAGCCCGGGGACGTACTCCATCGCGATGAAGTAGCTCGTCGGATCGCCGTTCGGATGGTCGACGCGGCCGAGGTCGAACACCTGCACGATGTTCGCGTGCGAGAGGCGCACGGCGAGCTTGGCCTCGTGCACGAACATGTCCACGAAGCGCCCCTGCTCGGCCAGCTTGGGGAGGATGCGCTTGATGACGAGGACCTTCTCGAACCCCTCGACGCCGAAGCTCTTCGCCTTGAAGACCTCGGCCATGCCGCCTTCGCCCAGGCGCTCGAGCAAGCGATACCGCCCGAAGGTCTCGCTCAGCATCGCCCCGCCTGCGCCCCACGCAGCCTCGCGCCTTTGGCGCGCGCGGCGCTCCGGAGGGGACGGCCCGCGATCGGCGCGCGAGCCGGCGCCGCCGCGCCGGCCGCGTCGCCTAGCCGCGCGTCATGTCTCGACGGCCTTGTTTGCGCCGGCGTCATCGTCCCCTCCATACATCGACTCCGCGATCCGGAACGCCGCCCCCTCGAGACGCGCGTACGCGTCCCGGAGCGCGTCGAGGTCGCCGCCGGCCTCGAGCAGCTTCCGCAGCGCCGCGCACTCGGCGTGGACCTCGCCGAGGAGCTCGGCGTCGAGCAGATCGCCGTAGCCTTCGAGGGCCTGCTCGGTCGTGTAGACGAGGGTCTCGGCCTGGTTGCGGAGCTCGGCGAGATCGCGCCGGAGCGCGTCGGTCTCCTTGAACCGCTCGCCCTCCGAGACGAGCCGCTCGACCTCGTCCGGCGTGAGGCCGCTCGTGGGGGTCACCCGGATCTCCTGCACCCGCCCCGTCCCGAGATCCCGCGCCTCGACGCGGACGATCCCGTTCTCGTCGATGCGGAAGGTGACCTGGATCTTGGGCAGCCCGCGCGGCGCGGGAGGGATGCCGGTGAGCTCGAACCGGGCGAGGCTCCGGCAGTCCGCGGCCATCTCGCGCTCGCCCTGGAGCACGTGCACGGGGACGAAGCTCTGGTTGTCGACGCTCGTCGTGAAGATCTCGCTCCGCTCGGTGGGGATGGTCGTGTTCCGCGGGATGAGCTTGAAGCTCACGCCGCCGCCGGTCTCGACGCCGAGCGACAGCGGCGTCACGTCGAGGAGCAGCACCTCGTCCACCTGTCCGGAGAGCGCGGCGCCCTGCAGCGCGGCCCCGACCGCGACGACCTCGTCGGGGTTCACGCCCTTGTTCGGCTCCCGGCCGAAGAACTCGCGCACCGCCGCCTGCACCGCGGGCATCCGGGTCATGCCGCCGACGAGGACCACCGTGTTGACGGCGGAGACGGGGAGCTTGGCGTCCCCGAGCGTCGCGCGACAGACGTCGATGGTCCGCCGGATGAGGCCCTCGCAGAGCATCTCGAGCTCGTTGCGCCGCATCGTCCGCTCGAGGTGGAGCGGCCCTCCGCCCGGGCCGACGGCGATGAAGGGGATGTTGATCTCGGTCTCGAGCGACGACGAGAGCTCGTGCTTCGCCTTCTCGGCCGCCTCCTTGAGCCGCTGCAGCGCCATGCGGTCCCGGCGCAGATCGATGCGGCTCTTCCCCTCGAACTCGTCGGCGAGCAGGTCGATGATCCGCTGGTCGAAGTCCTCGCCGCCGAGGTGCGTGTCGCCGCCGGTCGCCTTGACGCTGAAGACCCCGCCCGCGATCTCGAGGATCGAGATGTCGAACGTGCCTCCGCCGAGATCGTAGACCGCGATCGTCTCGGCCTTCACCTTGTCGAGGCCGTAGGCGAGCGCCGCGGCGGTCGGCTCGTTGATGATCCGGCGCACGTCCAGCCCGGCGATCCGCCCTGCGTCCTTCGTCGCCTGTCGCTGCGCGTCGTCGAAGTAGGCGGGGACGGTGACCACCGCCTCCGTCACGGGCTCGCCGAGGAACCGCTCGGCGACCTGCTTCATCTGGCCGAGGATCACCGCGGAGATCTCGGGCGGTGAGTAGTTGCGCCCCTTGACCTCGACCCACGCGTCGCTGTTCGGCGCCTCGACGATCTTGTAGGGAGCGAGGCTGATCTGCTTGCTGACCTCGGGCGCGGTGAACTTCCGGCCCATCAGCCGCTTCACCGCGTAGATGGTGTTCTGCGGGTTCGTGACCGCCTGGCGGCGCGCGACCTGCCCGACCAGGCGCTCACCGCTCGCGGGAAAGCCGACCACGGACGGCGTGGTGCGCGCGCCCTCGGCGTTCGGGATCACCCGAACATCGTTGGCCGAGGCGACGCCTGCCCCTTCGACGACAGCCACGCACGAGTTCGTCGTCCCGAGATCGATGCCGATCACCTTCCCCATATGCGGCGAAAGATACTACAGGCCTGGATGCTCGCCGGGTGGGGAGACGACCTGGGCGCCCGCGATATTTGGGGAGATCGTGCGGCGAGGTAGCGGGGCACGGCAGATCCCGGACAGGATCACCGCCAGGATGCGCACCGTGCCGAGGGTGTGCGCCGAGGGAGCCGGCGCGACGCCGCGCGGAGGATCAGTTCGCCGCGGGCGCCGGCTCGACGGGCGAGCCCTTCGAGACGACGACCATGGCCGCGCGGATCAGGTAATCGCCCAGCATGTATCCCGGCTGGACCTCCGCGATCACGACGCCGGCGGGGTGCTCGGTCGAGTCGAGCTGCTGGATGGCCTCGTGCACGCTGGGATCGAAGGGCTTGCCGACCGCGGCGATGCGCTTGATGCCCATGCGCTCCAGCGTGTCGACGAACTGCTTCGTCACGATCCGGACGCCCTCGGCGACCGACTTCACGTCCGGCGCGCTCTCGGCGTGGCTGGCGGCGCGCTCGAGGTTGTCGAAGACCGGGAGCAGATCCTTCAGGATCGCCTCGCGGCCGCGGCGCTGCGCCTCTTCGACCTCGCGCCGGGAGCGCTTACGGAAGTTGTCGAAATCCGCGGCGGTGCGCAGCAGCTGCTCGCGCATCCGCGCGGCCTCGGCCTGCACCTCGCCTAGCTTGTCTTCGGGGCTGGGGGCCTGCTGCTCCGCGGCCTCTGCGCGCTCCGCCCGCGCGTCGGCCGTCTCCCCCGTGTTCTGGTTCGACCCATTTTGTTCCGAATCGCTCATAGGACGGCGGCACTATAACCAGCCGCGATCCGCTGGCAATCGCCAGGCCCATGGTCGGTCCGGAGGCGAGCGCCGGCGCCCGAGCGCGTCGGCGCTCGCCGCCGCGCCGGCCCAGGACGCCCGCGGGTGGGGGGGGCCGGCGCGCGGGCGCTCCGGACGCGCTCCAGACGCGCTTCGGACGCGCAGATTGCCCGGGTCTCCACGATCCGCTGCGGGCGCTGCATCGAGCGTTTGCTCCGACCCCCCGCCCGGCGTTAGATCGCCCCCCATGAGCATCGCCACAAGCCCCGCCGCCGAACCTCCGCCGGCGAACGCCTCGACGTCCGCCAGCGCGCCGCTCCTCGCGGCGCAGAAGCACCTGCTCGGCAACTACCGCCAGCCGCCGTTCGTCCTCGACCGCGGCAGGGGTTGCGAGCTCTTCGACACGGAGGGGCGCCGGTACCTTGACATGTGCGCGGGGGTGGCTGTGGCTTCGCTCGGGCACGCTCACCCGCGGCTCGTGGCGACCATCTCCGAGCAGGCGGGTCGCCTGATGCACGTCTCCAACTATTTCTTCAACGCCGAGAACCTCCGCCTGGCCGAGGAGCTCTGCGCGAAGACCGGCTTTGACCGCGCCTTCTTCTGCAACTCGGGCGCGGAGGCGAACGAGGCGATGCTCAAGCTCGCGCGCCGCCATTTCTTCAACCGGGGCGAGGAGGGGCGCTACCGGATCATCGCGTTCGACAACGCGTTTCACGGCCGCACCCTCGGCGCCGTCGCCCTGACCGGGACGCCGAAGTACCGCGAGGGCTTCGGCCCTTCGCTCGACGGCGTCACGCACGTGCCGTACGGAGACGTGGCGGCGGTGCGCGCGGCCATGGGCCCGGACGTCGCGGGGATCCTCGTGGAGCCGGTGCAAGGGGAGGGCGGCGTGCTGCCGGCTCCGGCCGGGTTCCTCGCCGAGCTGCGGCGCATCACCGACGAGCACGGCGCGCTGCTGCTCATCGACGAGGTGCAGACCGGCATCGGGCGCACGGGGCACTGGCTCGGCGCGACGTACGACGGCGTCCAGGGCGACGCCGCGGCGCTCGCGAAGGGGCTCGGCGGTGGGTTCCCGGTCGGCGCGCTGGTGCTGCGGGAGCGGCTCAACGGCGCGCTGCCCCCGGGCTCGCACGGCTCGACCTACGGCGGCAACGCGCTCGCCTCCGCCACGGCGCGCACGGTGCTCGCGGTCATCGAGGAAGAGAAGCTGTGCGAGGCCGCCCTGAAGCGCGGCGAGCAGCTCGGCCGCGGCCTCGCCGCGATCGCCGCGCGGCTGCCGGGCGTGTGCCTCGGCGAGCGCGGGCGCGGGTTGCTCCGCGGCCTCATCCTCGCCCCGACCGTCGACGCGCGCGCCGCCCTCGGCCGCGCGCGCGATCGGGGCGTGCTGCTCACGATCGCGGGGAGCAGCGTGCTCCGGTTCACGCCGCCCCTCATCGTGAGCGAGGCGCAGATCGACGAGGCGCTGGCCGAGGTCGAGGCCGCGCTCGCCGAGACGCCGGCTGCAGGTTGAGGTGGTCGCCTCGCGCGCCGCGGGTCCCGCCGTCGCACCCGTCCCGTGCTCGGGCTGCAGCAAGCTGATCGATCCCCTGCGCGCGGGGCAGGTGGCGATCTTCGATCAGCGCTTCCATTACTTCTGCAACGCGCGGTGCCGCCACGCCTTCCTCGGTGAAGCGCCGCCTGCGCCGGGGGACGGCCGGCCTGCGGGCCTCGCGGCCTTGGGCGCGCCCTTCGCCGGCGCTCCTCCCCGGGGGCTCCCGTCGGGCGCGCCGCCCGGCGCCGGCGGGCACCACGCCTCCACCCCGCGCACCCCGCGCGCGGAGCCCGCGCGGGCGAGCGCCGACGAGGGCGCGGCGCGCGTCGCGGATCTCGACGCGCCGATCGTCGACGCGTTCCCGCCCGTGTCGCTCGACGAGCGGCTCCCGGACCTGCCCGTCCTCGACGACGATCGCGCGCTGCTCGAGCCCATCGGGAACACCATCCTGAGCGAGGAGCCGCAGCGCTACGATGCGGTCGAGGCGCGGGACATCGGCGCGCTCCTGCTCGTGCTCGCGATCATCGCGGGGACGCTGGCCGTCGCGCTCACCCTCGCCGGGGACGCGAAGCTCGTCATCGGCGCGCGGATCGTGCTCGCCACGGTGAGCGCCGGGATGCTCCTTGGCCGCGCCGCCACGACCGCGCGTGACGCCACCGATCCGCACCCTGCGCCGATGCTCGCCCCTGTTCTTGGCGGGCTCGTGGCCGCCGTCTGGGCCCTCTTCGGTCAGGACCGCGCCCTCGCGGCCGAGGCCGCGTCGCTCGCCGGCGTGATCGCCACCGCCAGCGCGATCAGCGCGTGGCTCATCGAGAGCGCCCGACATCGCGTGTTCGCGGAGCGGGCGTGGATCGGATCCGTGCTCTCGACCCCGGCGCGCCGGCCGCCTGGCGCGTGGGCGCAGGGCCAGGCGCCCGCCGACCGCGCCCCTCAGCGCGGCGGCGACGGCGGTCCTGTCGAGGGCGCCGGGGATGAGCTCTACGAGCTGCGACCGGGCGAGGGCGTCCAGGTCGACGCGGGGGAGATCGTCCCCGTCGACCTCGTCGTCACGGGCGGCGACGTCGAGGTGCTCCCCTGGATCGGCGCGACCACGCCGACCCGCCGCCGCGACGGCGACCCGGTCGTCGCCGGGGCCACCGTGGTCCGGGGTCGCCTCGTCGGCGCGTGCACCTTCTCAGGCGGCGATCGCGCGGTCGCGCGCGTCCTGCTCGACGCCCGCCGGCGCGCGGACGCCCTCGCGCCCATCGCGCAGGCCTCCCGCGCCCTGACCGAGCGCTGGGCGATCGGCGCCGCGGCGATCGGCGCGCTCTCCGCCTTCGTCGCCGGGCGCGCTCCGGTCGAGATCGCGATGACCGCGGCCGCCGTGCTCGCCGCGCTGTCCACGGCGATCACGGCCTCCATCGCCTCGGTGCACGTCGCGCGGGGCATCTTGCTCGGGCTCCGCCGGGGCATCGTCTACAAGAGCGCCGACGCCTGGGATCGCGCGGGGAAGACCTCGGTCGCCGTGTTCTGCGCCCGCGGCACGCTGCTGCTCGGCGAGCCGGAGCTCGCGGAGCTGGAGGCGACCGGCCAGAAGCTCAAGCCGAGCGACGTTCTCGCGCTCGCGGCCGGGGCGGAGCGCACCGAGGAGCACCCCGTCGCGACGGCGATCGTCCGCGCCGCGCGCGCCCGCGGCTTGCGGCCCGACGGCGTGCGCAACCCCAACTTCCACCCCGGCCTCGGCGTGACGGCCGTCACCTCGTCCGGCGAGGAGCTCTGCGTCGGCAACCGCGCGCTCATGCTCGAGCAGCGGATCTCGATCGCCGCGGCCGAGAGCCGCGTCGCCGAGCTCGAGGCGCTGGGGCGCACGGTGGTCCTCGTCGCTGTCGGCGCTCGCCTCGTCGGCATCATCGGCCTGCAGGACGGGCTGCGCCCCGGGGCGCGGGCCGCCATCCAGCACCTGCTCGACGCGCAGATCGAGCCCGTGCTGATGTCGGGCGACGCGCGCGAGACGTGCGAGGCGATCGGCCGCTCGCTCGACATCGATCACATCCGCCCCGAGATCCTCCCCGCGGATCGCGGCACGGAGGTGCGTCGCCTGATCGACGCGGGCACGAGCGTCGCCGTCCTCGGCCACGCGGGCGTCGACGACGCCGCGCTCGGCGCCGCGGACGTCTCCGTGGCGCTCGGCGCCGCCGGCTCGGCGCCCGCCGACTTCTCCACGGTCCTCGCGTCGGACGACGTCCGCGACGCCGCGCTCTCCCTCGCGCTCGCGCACCGCACGCGCCTCGAGGCGCGCGTCGGGCTCGCGCTCAGCGTCGCCCCGGCGCTCGTCGGCGCCGCGGTCATCGCCGCGTTCGTGCTCCCGCCGGCCTACGCGCCCATCGCCTCGCTGCTCGGCGGCGTCATGGCCGTCGTCCACGCCCGCGCGCTCGACGCGAAGAGCTGAGCGCCGGGCGCGCTCGCCGGCGCGGGGCTCCTCGCCGCGCCGGGGGCCGGCTACGAGACGTCGGGCGTGGTGTCCTTCGCGTCACGGCAGTCCGCGCAGACGCCGTACATCTCGTGCTTGTGCCAGGTCACGTCGAAGCCGTACTTCGCGGCGATCTCTTCCTGGAGCGCCTCGATCCGCGGCTCCTCGAACTCGATGATCTTCCCGCAGTTGACGCAGATCAGGTGGTCGTGGTGCGTGCTGGCGTCGTCCGCCAGCTCGTAGCGGCTAAGGCCGTCCCCGAACCGGCGCTCGGAGGCCACGCCGCACTCCGCGAGCAGCTTGAGCGTGCGGTACACCGTCGCGTACCCGATGCCTCGGTCGTGCGCGCGCACCTCCGCGAGCAGGTCCTCGATGGTCATGTGCGGGGCGCCGGAGAAGAACGTGTCGACGATCAGCCGGCGCTGCGCCGTCGATCTCAGCCCCTTCTTCGCCATGTACGCCTGGAGGCGAGCGCGGAGCCGGTCGAGGGCAATTTGGTCCACGTGGCTGGCGCCGCTCCCCTCTCTCTCCATGACGGCCATGGCAAGTTTATCCCGTTCGCGGCGAACCGCGTCAAGGCCGGTGACCGAACCTACGTGGCGCGACCTCGCCGATGCTGCCCGTGCCTCGCTCGTCGGCGCTACTCGCCGACCTGCGCCATGTAGCTGATCTGAGCCGCCGAACCCCCGAGGGGGCTGAGCAGCGTGATGGGCGGCGCGACCAGGCCGGCCGCCGCCGTGTTGTCGATGACGACGTAGTAGAGGCCCGGGCGCAGCGCGTAGCGGCGGGTCTCGATGATCCCGGGCTGGAGAGGGCCGCCTGCCTGCACCGGGCCTGGCGGGGGTCCGAGCGGCTTGCCGGTCTGGTACGCCTCGCGCCAGGCGTCGCCGGTGGGCTTGTCGACGATCATGAGGTCCACGGGCGCGCCCTGCGCGCTGACCTTGAGGTAGAGCGCCTGGTCCGAGTCGGCGACCTCGAACGGCCCGAGGTAGTCGCGCTGGTTCGCGTACACCTCGACGGTCTCGTTCGCGAACGTGTACCGCTCCTCGTCCTCCGCCTCGAACGGGTGGTGCGGTCGCTGGGGCGGCATGAGGATCCCCAGCGTGAAGTCCTTCCCGGTCTCCTCGTTGTAGAGGACGGTGAACCCGCGGGTCAGCTCGCCAGCGACGATCTGGTTGCCGAGCAGGTTGGCGAGCCCTCCGAACGGCGGGACGTTGGCCATCACGTCGATGACCGGGTTCTCGACGTAGCCCAGCTGGAAGCTCGGGCCTTGCACGATCCGGTTCAGCCGTCCCCACACGTAGACGTTATCGTCCGCGAGCTGGAAGTCGGGTCGGTACTCGACGGACGTCGTGAGCGAGAAGCCCACCCGCTTGGCCGGCTGCATGTAGCCGTAGCCCGTGCCGGCGATGTGGACGGTGATCGTCTGGGCCGCGTCGTTGACGTCGTACGAGCACTGCATCGGGAAGAACCGCCCCATGGACGCCGATCTGTCCTGCAGGCGCAGCGAGACCCCGCTCTTCAGCATCTCGGGGCAGATCTTGCTGGCGCCGAAGTTCGAGAACAGGAACCAGCGGAGGGCGGGGCTCGCGTTCACGGGACCGCTGACGCAGGGGCAGCCGACGAACGTGAACGACAGCGCGACAGCGGCGAGCGCCAGCGCGGCGGACGCGCGGGAGAGCGGGGGTCTTCGTGCGGGCACGCGGGCTAACATAGCGGGTCGACCTCGGAGGGAGAGCGGGTTTGCGCGCGGGAGGACGGCCCCTCCCGGATCAGCGCACGAGATGCCATTGGACGCCGGGGGTCACCTCGAGATGCAGGTGATTTTTGTGCGCCCGGTCGTAGTTGGGCGTGAGGATCGACGTGAAGATGTGCTGGTCCATGGCCTCGCACACGATGGATCGCAGCTCTCGCGCTGCCGCGTCCGCTGGAGGGCCGCTGCCCGCCCCCTTGCCGGCCCCGCGGGGCCGGCCGGTCGGGCCGGCGCTCTCGCCGCAGACCGGCGCGCCGCGCCTGCCGACGAAGTCGCGCTCCACCTCGAGCCAATCCTCCGCGAACCCGCCGCCGACGCGCTCCTTGATGAACCTGTAGGGGTCGATCGCGAGCCCGCCGGGGTGCCTCGTGGCGAGCCTGCCCTCGGGCCACATCCTGGCCGGAGGCCGCCAGGCCGAGAACATCAGCACCTCGTCGACGTCGTGCGCGCGGAGGATCCGGCTGAAGTCCGAGAGCGCGAGCGCGAGGCGGCAGTCGAAGACGTCGTGCGGGTTTCCCGCGCGTTGATGGGCCGGCAGCGCCGTCCGGTAGAGGACCCCGCCGACACCTTGCATCAGCCGCACCGGAGCGAGCACGCCCGGCGCGCGCTGCACCGGCTCGAACGCGATCTTCCGCTGCGTGAGCGCCGCACGGCATTGCTCCGCGCTCATGGCCGCGTAGCGCGCGGACGGGTGCTTCGCCCAGTCCTGGTGGTACCTGACCTTCGGCTTGCCCTGCGCGCTCGGCGCGGCGGCGAGGGGGCCGAGCGCGAGGGCGAGCGCGCAGGCAGCGGCGGCATGGCGTGCGGGCGGCATCGTTGCGGTACATCCTCGTGCGAAGCAAGGCAGGCCGACCCTCTCGGGGGCCAAGTGACCACGTGCACGTGGCCGAGTAGCCGAGTGGCCGACCGCGCCGCCATCCGGTGGAGCGGGCCCCCCCGTGCGTGGGGGGTTGGCTGCCGATCCTACCGCGACATTTGACCGGGCCGCGCGATCCCCTCAAAATGGGTCGCATGCGCGTTCGTGGGTCAAGCGCCCGCACGTGCAGCTTGACGTACGGGAGCGAAGGTCCGGCCCGCATGGCTTCCCGGTCCGGGCGGTCCCTGGTCCAGGTAGCCACGGCGGCGCGCTTGTACGCTGCATGCAACTGATATGAGTGATCTTTCCAACCGAGCTCGAAAGATCCTTTTCGCCGCGGTCACCGAGTTCATCGCAACGGGCGACCCAGTTGGCAGCAGGACGCTCGCCCGGAAGTACGGGCTGGATCTCTCGGCTGCTTCGATCCGCAACGTGCTCGCTGACCTCGAGGAGGCCGGGTACCTCCACCAGCCGCACACCTCTGCCGGGCGGATCCCGACCGATCGCGCGCTCCGGCTGTTCATCGACGCGCTCGTCGAGCTCCGGTCGCTGTCCCCCGAGCAGCAGGCCGAGCTGAGCGCGAGGTTCACCGAGATCTACGCGGGGGCGAGCGATCCGCTCCGCGAGACCGGGCGCTACCTCTCGGAGCTGTCCGGCGCCGCGGCGATCGTCGCGGCGCCGCGGGCGGAGCTCCGCGCCCTCGCCCAGCTGCGCTTCATCCCGACCAAGCCCGGGCAGCTGCTCGCGGTGCTCGTCTTCGCCGACGGCTCGGTCGCGAACCGCTTCATCTCGGCCGACGAGGCGATCAACGAGAGCGAGCTCACCCGGATCCACAACCTGCTCACCGACGTCATCGAGGGGCGCACCCTGGGCGAGATCCGGGACCTGTTCGCCCGCCGCCTCGCGGACGAGCGCCTCCAGATCGACGCGCTGAGGCGCCGCGCCTTCGAGCTCGGCAGCAAGGCGACGGCCGACGTGACCCGGCGGAGCGAGGTCGTCATCGAGGGGCAGAACCGCCTGATCGATCTGCCTGAGTACGCCGACGTCGACCGGCTCAAGAAGCTGATGAAGGCGCTCGAGGAGCGCGAGGAGCTCGTCGATCTGCTCGACCGGACGCTCGCCGCCGGCGCGGGTGAGGTCACCGTGTTCGTCGGCAGCGAGGCGGGCGACCTTGGCGGAGGCCAGCTCAGCCTCGTCGCCGCGCCGTACATGGAGAACGGCCGCGTCGCCGGGACCGTGGGCGTGCTCGGCCCGACGCGGATGGACTACGCGAAGGTCATGCCGCTGGTCGACGCCACGGCCGCGGCGATGACCGAGGTCCGCGGCAAGGTCAAGTAGCGCCCTTCCGCTGCGGCTCGCGGAGCCGATCGAGCACGTCGTCGAAGTCCGGGGGCGGCGGCGCCTGGAAGCGCATCGGCCGGTCGTCGGCCGGGTGGTTGAAGCCGAGCTCGGCCGCGTGGAGCATCAGCCGCGCGGCCGGGACCCTCGTCCCTCGGTAATCCCGCACGTAGACGGTCTCGCCGACGAGCGGGTGCCCGGCCTCCGCGAGGTGGATGCGGATCTGGTGCGTGCGTCCCGTCTCGAGCCGGCACGCGACCAGCGTCACGCCCCCGGCGCCGGCCCCCTCCTGCGGCCCTCGGAGCACCTCGATCGGCTCCACGTGTGTCACCGCGAGCTGCCCCTCGCGCCGCCCCTCTCGCGCCGAGCCGCGCAGCCCGTCGCCCCGATCCTCGACGAGGTAGCTGCGGTAGGTGCCCCGCGGGACGGCGCCGTGCGCGAGCGCCAAATACTGCCGGTGCATCGCGCGGACGCGGAGCTGCTGCGCGAGGTGCTTCTTCGCGGCGAGCGTCCGCGCGAAGACCAAAAGCCCGCTGGTCCCCTTGTCGAGGCGCTGCACCACGCCGAGCGGCGCGCGCCCGCGCAGGCGGTCGCGCCTGGCCAGCACCTCGCGCACCAGCGCGTCGAGGGTCGCGGCCTGCTCCGCGGGGGCCTCGTCGCCGTACGGGATGGTGCTCACCCCGGCGGGCTTGTTCACCACGACGACGCTCGCGTCCGCGTAGACCACGAGCTCGCCCTCGAGCTTGCGCCGCCGCACGGTTTCGGGCCTCGGCGCGTGCAGGCGGACCTCGATCAGCTCCCCGCCGAGCACCCGCCGACGGGCGCTCGTCGCCACCGCGCTCCCGACCAGCACCTTGCCGGTCTCGATTAACCGGCGCGCGTCGGACCACGAGACCGCGGCCAGCGCACGGACGGCCCCGTCCAGCGGGCGCCGATCCAGCTCGGCGGGCACCGTCCAGCGGCCATCCTGCGGAGGTCGTACCTGGGCGGCCGGGTGGACCCCGGTCGTTTCGGCGGATTTGTCTTCGTGGCTCGGCGGAGTGGCGGGTCGGAGCGGACGCATGTAGAGCTCACCGGGGCGCCTCGGCTCCGCCCACCAGCGTGGGACCGGGCTCTACCGGCGCGGAAAAACGCACATCCGCGGGGCCCGCGGGGCGAAATACACCGCGAATGTTGACACATCGCGCGACCGGGGCCGAAGATATCCAGAGCCGTCATCGCTTTCTCGCCATCTGAGAGGAGACCCGTTCGTGGCCAGCACCCTTCTCGCCGTAGACGACAGCGTGACCATGCGCAAAGTGCTCGAAATCACCTTTGCGGGTCAGGATTTCCGCGTCGTGACGGCGAGCAGCGCCGACGCTGCGCTGCAGAAGCTCAAGAGCGATAAACCCGACCTGGTGATCGCCGATGTCACGCTCGAGCCGAAGAACGGCTACGAGCTGTGCAAGGCGATCAAGCAGGCCTCACCGGCGACGCCCGTCCTGATCCTGTCGTCCAAGCAAAACCCGTTCGACCCCGCGAAGGGATCGGGCGCGCAAGCGGACGATCACATGGACAAGCCGTTCGACACCCAGCAGATGATCGACAAGGTCAAGAAGCTGCTGGCGTCGCGCGGCGAAGCGAAGCCCGCCGCTGCAGCGACCCCTGCTGCCGCGGCCCCTGCGCAAGCGCGCTCTCCTGCGGCGCAGCCCGCCGCGCAGCCCGCGGCCGCTGCGCAGCAGGCGGCAGCGAGCCCGCTCCAGCGCGCGAAGACCCTCATCTACACGCCCAACGCGCCGGCCACGAGCGCTGCGCCGGCCCAGGCCTCGGTCAAGACGGCGCCGGGCGGCTCGGCGAACGTGCCGGTCACGACGACGATGGCCTTCTCGCCGACGCCGGTGTCCGGCGTGCCGAAGACCGCGACGGGGCCTGCCGCCGTCGCCGCGACTGCCTCCGCGCAGGTCAACGGCCAGATGGCGAGCAAGCTCGAGGGCCTCGGCCTCACCTCCGAGCAGGTGGAGGCCGTGATGGCGCTGTCCCGCGACGTCGTGGAGCGCGTCGTGTGGGAGGTCGTGCCGGTGCTCGCCGAGACGATCATCAAGGAAGAGATCGCGCGCCTGACGAAGTAGGCGCCCACCGCGGCCGCTGCCTGGCCGCGGGTGTCGACCCGCCCCTGCTCCTGTCGCGCCGGCCAGGCACGCGAACGGGGCGGGGCGCCTTCCTGGGCGCGTGAGGCCCACCGATCCATCTACGGTACGGCGCTCCTCGCGCCGCGGCGTCGCTCGCGGGGCGCGCGCGGTCGGGATCGCAGCGCGGGCGCATGCGACCGCTGCTTTGCCCGGCGACCTGGAGTTGCTACGCCAGGGCCGCGCCTCGTTCCGCGGTTGGCGCAGCCATGAACGACACACACGACAAACGCAGCGGTGCGCCCGCGGACGCCCGCGACGGGACGGCCGCGGGCGATCTGGAGAGCCCGAACGCTCCTGAGCCACGCGCGCCTTCCGCTGGCGACGGGGCGGCGGGGAGCGATGACATGGTGGCCGGGGTCGCGGCCGACGCCGAGGAGGCTCGCCTCGTGCCGCAGGGCAACCCGCTCCGCTGGCGCGGCGCTGCCGTGTCCGCCGCGGGCGCCCTCCTCACGTTCGTCGTGATGGCGCTCGCGCCTCAGCTGCGCTGGGGGGTCCCGATCGGCGCGCTCGGCGTCGCCATCGCGGCGATCGGCCTGCTCGATCTGCTCGGCACGTTCGACGATCCCCCCGAGCGCGTCGCCATGCGCGTCGGGATCCGCGACCTCCTCGGCCCGCTCGCGCTGCTCGGGGGTGGGCTCGTCGCGCTCTTCGTCCTGATCACGCTGAGCGTCGCGGGCTTCTTCTCGCCGAGCCCCCTCTCGTCGGACGGCGCGCCGACGCTGCTCTCGCTGGCGGTGCCCGCCATCGCCGTCCCTGCCGCGTTTCTCACGGCGGTCATCGGCGCGTTCCGGTTCGGCGAGCGCCTCGGCCCCTGTCGCGTCGACGAGGCGGGAGCTCCGCGCCCCCTCGGCCGGCGGCACGGCTTCTGGCTCGTCGCCGTCGTCACGCTGCTCTACCTGCCCATGCTCGGGAGCCACTCGCTCACCGATCCCTGGGAGACGCACTACGGCGAGGTAGCGCGCGAGATCCTGGCCAGGAACGACTGGATCTCCCTCTGGTGGGCGCAGGACGGCTGGTTCTGGTCGAAGCCGGTGCTCGACTTCTGGATGCAGGCGCTCGCGATGGCCGCGTTCGGCGTCCGCTACCGCTCGGGCGAGATGCTCTCGGCGGCCGCCGAGGGGCGCACCCCGTGGCCCGAGTGGGCCGTCAGGCTCCCCGTCTTCGCGCTGACGCTCATCGCCGTCTATCTTCTCTACAAGGCCGTCTCGCGGATCTTCAGCCGCCGCGCGGGGCTGCTCGCGGGGCTCGTCCTCGCCACGATGCCGCAGTGGTTCCTGGTCTCCCACCAGACCATGACCGACATGCCGTTCGTCGCGACGATGGCCGCGGCGATGGCGCTCCTCCTGCTCGGCATCCACACCGACGACGCGGAGGAGGCGCGCGTCTACGAGGTGGATCTCGGCCCGCTCAAGGTGGGCCTCTCGGCCTATCACCTCGTGCTGGGGGCGATCCTGGCCTGCGCGCTGCCGCAGATCCTCTACCTGCTCTCGCGTCACCTCGAGATCGGCCTTTCGCCCTTCGGCCTCCACTTCCGCGGCGACGTCTTCAGCTCGGGCTCACCGGGCAACTGCGGTCTCCCTGGCAACGAGGCCTGCCGGTCGGTGCTGCCCGTGCTCCCCGGCCTTCAGCCTGCGCTCCAGGCGCTCGTCTGGGTGCAGACGCTCGGGATCGTCCTGTACGCCAGCTGGGGCGAGCGGCGCGTCCAGCGGCTCCTCTTCCTCTCGGCGTGGTTCTTCGCTGCCCTGTCCACGATGGCCAAGGGGCCGGCCGGCTTCGGGCTCCCGGTGCTCTGCGCGCTCGGCTACGTCGTCGTCTCCCGCCGGTACCGCGACGTGCTCAAGATGGAGATCCCCGTCGGGCTGCTCGTGCTCGCGTGCGTCGCGTTGCCCTGGTTCGTCGCGATGTACGCGCGTCACGGCCAGCCGTTCACCGACAGGCTCCTGTTCCACGACATGTTCAAGCGCGCCTTCACCCACGTCCACGACACGAACGAGGGCGACGACGTGAGCTTCCGCTACTACGTGTGGCAGCTCGGCTACGCGATGTTCCCGTGGACCGGGCTCGTGCCCGCGTCGCTCGTGTGGTGGCTCAGGCGGCGCGAGGGGGCGGCGCCGGGGGAGCGCGGCTCGGTCGACGTCCGCCAGGGCGACGCCTCGGTGTTCCTGGCGATGTGGTTCCTCTTCGGCTTCGCGCTGTTCTCGCTGATGCTGACGAAGTTCCATCACTACATCCTGCCGGCCGTCCCGCCGGCGGCGATGCTGACGGGGATCCTGCTCGACGACATGCTGCGCCTCGATGGCCGCGCGGGAGGGCTCGCGCGCCGCTCGAACGGCGCCTCCTCGCCGGTGCAGTCGGCGCGCTCCGCCGCGGTGGTCAGCTACGAGCGCGCGATGCTCGGCGCCGTCGCGCTCGGCGCTGCGCTCCTCGTGTTCCTCGTCGGGCGTGATCTCGCGATGGTGCGCGAGGGACAGCCGAGCCAGGCCAGGCTGCTGCACCTGTTCACGTACAATTACAAGCGCCCCTGGCCGCAGTCGCTCGACTTCTCCGCGGCCCTGTGGGCCTTCACCGCCGCCGCCGCTGCGCTGTGCTTGCTGCTGATGGTCGCGCGCTGGCGCCGCCACGTCGTCTACGCGCTCCTGTCGCTCGCCGTCGTGTTCACGGCGTGGGGCATCGACGTGTACTTCGTGCGGACGTCGCCTCACTGGGGGCAACGCGAGACGTTGCTCGCCTACGTGCGCGCGAATCAGCAGATCCCAGGGCCGCTCGTCGCTTACCAGCTGAACTGGAAGGGCGAGAACTTCTATGCCGGCAACCGGCTGGCGGCCTTCGTGTCGAGCGGAAAGAAGTTCCAGGATTACATCAACGAGCAGAAGAAGAAGGGCGTGAAGACCTTCTACTTCGTCACCGAGCACGGACGCACGGGCTCCTTGTCGAACGAGCTCGGCAGCCCTCGCATCTTCGAGAAGCTCACTTCCATCGAGCTCAACAACAAGTTCCTCGTGGTGCGAGCGACGTTCGAGTGAGCCAAATGGAACCGGAGGGCGCTCTCACCAGCGCTGTCCGGCTGTGACGCTGTACGCCTGCTCCGGCCCGGGGAATGCCGCTGTCGATGTTCGACGGTCATGCTGAATCAGGAGTGTCCTTGCATCTCTGTCGCCGTGGCGGCGCAGCAGCGCAAGGGGACTCCTGCTGGGACGTCCTAAGTACCTGAATCGACTTGAAGAAGTCGCAGGCACGCGCCCTGCTCTCCCCTGGGATCGAGCGTCGCGGCGGAGACCTTCCCCCCAGGTCCGCTGCGACGCTCTCTTTATTTCCGCAGGTGCGCCGGCCGCACATCGTGCGACCAGCTCATTCGCTCCCGGCGCTCCCAGGGGCAGCTTGCAATGCAGTGAAATGTCGATCCAGCGCGTCCAGGAGACCTGCTGTGGTGCTCACCTCGGCGGTCACGCCGATCCGGAGCCCCCGCTTCTCGGCGGTCGCGGTCGTGATCGGCCCGATGCTCGCGAGGAGCACGCGCTCGAGGCGCGCTGCGGCGCCCTCGCCGAGGAGATCGCAGAGGCTGTCGACTGTGCTGCTCGAGGTGAGCAGCACGACGTCGATCGCGCCCGCCGAGAGCGCCCGGAGCAGCTCTTCGCGGCGACCGGCCGACGCAGGGCGGGTCTCGTAGACAGGCACGACATCGACCTCGCAGCCGGCGGCGCGGAGGCGCTCGGGGAGCACCTCGCGGGCGACCAGCGCGCGCGCGAGGAGCACGCGGACTCGAGGGGACGCCGCCCGGCGTCCGGCCAGCGCGGGGTCGGCGAGGATGGCCTCCGCGAGCTCCTCGCCGCGGAATTCCCGCGGGACGATGTCGGCGCGGACGCCGCGCGCAGCGAGCGCGGCTGCGGTCCCGACGCCGATCGCGGCGAGGCGCGCAGGGCCGAAGGCGCGCGCGTCCAGGCCGAGCCGCTCCATCTCCTTGAAGAAGCAGGCCACCCCGTTCTCGCTCGTGAAGACGACGGCGTGGTAACCGGAGAGGCCGCGGACAGCCTCGGTGACGCGCGCGGGGTCGGGGGGCGGGTGGATCTCGATGGTCGGGAGCTCCACCGCCTCGCCGCCGCGGAGGCGCACAAGCCTCGACGTCGAGCGCGCCTGGTGGCGCGGCCGGGTCACGAGCACGCGCTTGCCGAAGAGCGGCTTCCGATCGAACCAGCGGAGCGTGTCGCGCAGGCCCGTGACGGCGCCGACGACGATGACCGCGGGGCTCTCGATCCCTGCCTCCTCCACGCGGCGAGGGAGGTCGTCGAGGCGGCTGGAGACGACGCGCTGGTCGGCCCGCGTCCCCCACTGGATCGCCGCCGCCGGCGTCGCGGGATCGCGGCGCCCCGGCCCCATCAGCCCAGCGACCACCGCGTCGAGGGCCTGCATGCCCATCAGGACGCAGATGGTCCCGCGGACGGAGGCGAGCTCGCTCCAGTCGAAGGATCTGCCGGCCCGGGTGACGCCGCTGACGATCATCACGCTGGAGGCGATGTGCCGGTGCGTCAGCGAGATGCCGGCGTAGGCCGTCGCGCCGAGCGGAGAGCAGACGCCAGGCACCACCTCGAACGGCACCCCGGCCCGCGCGAGCGCCTCCGCCTCCTCCGAGCCACGCCCGAAGAGGAACGGATCGCCGCCCTTCAAGCGAACGACGCTGCGGCCCGCGAGGCCGAGCGCGACGAGCTCCGCGTCGATCTCCGCCTGCTTCGCGTCCTTCACCACCCGATCGCCGCCGCGCTTGCCGACCGAGCGCACGTCGGCGCCCTCCCGCACGCGGTCGAGCAGCGCGGGGTGGACGAGCTCGTCGTGCAGGACGACGTCGGCCGTGGCGAGGAGCTCTGCGCCGCGCAACGTGAGGAGCCCCGGATCCCCCGGGCCGGCGCCGACCAGGTACACGACGCCTGGCCTGGCCGCGCCCGGCGCTCCGTCGTTCATTGCCCCCGCAGCCGCCGCGCCGGGGCCCTCCTCGGAAGGATCGTTACGCCTCGGAAACACAGTCAAACTCCCGTCATTATCTCGTTCATGCATGGCAGACGTTGATTGTCATAGCGATTCTGCAGTGATGTTGACCCGGTGCGTTATGGGATTAGAATCGCATCCGGTCGATTCAACGTCCGGCGGTTTCTGGAGTCCATTCGATGAGATCGGTGAAACTGGTCGAAGAGCTGCTGAGCTCGGAGCGCGGCTTTCCGGACCGATGGTACGTCACCAACGGGGAGCGCTCGGTCGGGCCGGTCAGGCTCGACCAGCTCGCGCGCGGCATCGAGAGCGGAGTGGTCCCCCTCGATAGCTTCGTCCGCAATGAGGCATGGACCGTGTGGTGCCCGCTGTCCGACATTGCAACGGTCACGGTCGCCGCCACGGCGACGCCTGCGGAGCAGCCGGAGGAGGGCTCGGCAGCGGATGACGACGACGACACGCTTCCACTGTCGTCCCAGCAGACGCCCCAGCCGATGACGCCGCGCCCCGGCCCGGCGGCGCGCCCGGCCGCGCGCTCTGGAGCGGCCCACCGCTGAGCGATGGCCGCGCGCGCGGACCGCGCCCGGCGCGAGCTGCGCGCGCGGCGGGGCGAGCGCGGCCGGAAGACGGGAAGTGGAGGGCCGTTCTCATGCTGGCGGTTTCGGGCGAACACTAACCGATTCGCCGCGCCCAGGCGATCCACGGATCGCGCGCTCCTCTGGACCGGAGCGGCTCACGCGGGCGCAGGGCTGCTATGCTCCGCCGCCGTGTTCCCCACGAAGAGACCGCGCCGGCTCCGTCGTTCGCCCGCCCTCCGCGCCCTGGTGCGCGAGACAACCCTCCATCCGGGAGATTTCATCCTCCCCCTCTTCTTCAACGAGGCGCTCGACGCGCCTCGGCCGGTCGGGACGATGCCGGGTGTCTCGCAGCTGCCCGTGAGCGCCGCGGCAGCGCAGGCGCGGCTCTGCAAGGAGCTCGGCATCGGCGGGACGATCCTGTTCGGGCTCCCGCGCACCAAGGATGCGTCAGGCACGAGCGCTTACGACCCGGACGGGCCCGTGCCGCGCGCCGTGAAGGCGATGAAGGAGGCCGTGCCGGAGCTGCTCGTGATCACCGACGTGTGCGTGGACGAGTACACCGATCACGGCCACTGCGGCCTGCTCCGGCAGGACGCGTCCGGGGCGGTGGACGTCGACAACGACGCGACGCTGGAGGTGCTCGCGCGGGCGGCGGTGGTCCACGCCAAGGCGGGGGCCGACGTGGTCGCGCCGAGCGACATGATGGACGGCCGGGTCGCCGCGATCCGGCGCGCCCTCGACGTCGAGTCGCTGACGGGGACGGCGATCCTCTCCTACGCCGTGAAGTACGCATCCGGCTTTTACGGGCCGTTCCGCGAGGCGGCCGACTGCGCGCCCAAGTTCGGCGACCGGGCGGGCTACCAGATGGACCCCGGGAACGCCCGCGAAGGCCTGCGCGAGGCGGCGCTCGACGAGGAAGAGGGGGCCGACATGCTCATGGTCAAGCCCGCGCTCGCGTACCTCGACGTCATCGCGCGCGTGCGCGAGGTGACGACGCTCCCGCTCGGCGCGTACAACGTCAGCGGCGAGTACGCGATGATCAAGGCGGCCGCGGAGCGCGGAATGATCGACGAGAAGCGCGCCGTGCTCGAGCTGCTGACGTCGATCCGGCGCGCCGGGGCGGACTTCATCCTCACCTACCACGCGCTCGACGCCGCGCGCTGGCTCGGCTGAGCGATGCGGAGCCAGGGCGCAGGCGGGAACGCCGCGCAGCGCTTGAGATGGGCCACCGCCTGGGCGGTGGTCGCGTCGGCGGCGTTCGCGGCGGGGTGCTCGCCGAACAGGTGCGACCGGTCCGAGGAAGCGAACCCGCCGATCGAGTTCGTCGAGGCCACACCGGAGGGGGGCATCTACGAGACCTCGGCGCCGGACGGGGAGCTCCTCTACTTCCCGGGCGGCATGCGGTACGCGCTCAAGCATCACCTCGGCGCGCGCCCGCGGTGGTGGCAGGTGTACCTGTCGTTCGAGCGCGACGGGACGAAGAGCGGCGGGACGCTGGCGCAGGCGGCTGGCAACCAGGCCGAGGTGCCCTGCGTGGACGACCAGCACCTGATCGTCGTCAACGGCAGCTGCTCCGAGTACTGGCTGCGGGTTGTCGCCGGGGGCGCGATCGGCGCCGATGACGGCGCGACCGGAGCCGCAGGAGGCGCGGCCGGCGCCGGCGGTGATGGGATGGGAGCCGCCGGGGGCACCGTCGTCGGCAGGTGCTACGGCGACGACGCCGATCCCGGCGGTGGGAGCGCGGCGCCCTAGGGCCCGCGCTTCTAGGCGTGCGCCGCTGCCTGCCGGGCGAACTGCAGCCGGTACAGCTTGCTGTAGACGCCGCCCGCGGCGAGCAGGTCCTCGTGCGTGCCCTGCTCGACGACGCAGCCCTTGTGAAAGACGACGACGCGATCGACGGCGCGGATCGTCGAGAGGCGGTGCGCGATGATCAACGCGGTGCGCCCCTCCATGGCTCCCTCGAGGGCACGCTGGAGGCGCGCCTCGGTGTCGCTGTCGACGTTGGCCGTGGCCTCGTCCAGGATGAGGAGCGGCGGGTCGCGGTAGAGGGCCCGGGCGAAGGCGATCAGCTGGCGCTCGCCAGCGCTGAAGTTGCTGCCGCGCTCGAGCACGGGGGCGTCGAGCCCGCCCTCGCGCCGCTCGAAGAGGTCGAGGGCGTCGATGCGGTTCAGCGCGTTCACCACCTTGGCCCGATCGGGGATCGCGTCGCCTGCCGCGATGTTGGTGAGCACCGTGCCCGGGAACAGGAACACGTCCTGAGGGACGACGGCGAACTGGCGGCGCAGCTCGTCGCGAGGGTACGCGCTGACGTCGCGGCCGAAGACCCGCACGACGCCCTCATCGACGTCGTAGAGGCGGAGCAGCAGCGACGCCACGGTGCTCTTGCCGGCGCCGGTCGCGCCGACCAGCGCGACCTTCTCGCCGCGCCTCGCCGCGATCGACACGTGCCGCAGCACGGGCACGCCCGGCTTGTAGCCGAAGCCGACGTTGTCGAGCTCGAACGCGACGCCCTCGTCTGCTGTCCTCGGTGCGTCGCCGCCGCTCGTCGCCGCCGCCGTCGCGTCCTCGTCCTTGTTGTCGAGCAGCTCGAAGACGCGCTCCGCGCCGGCCATCGCGGACTGCAGCAGCGTGTACCGAGCCGAGAGATCGCGGATCGGGACGAAGAACATGTCGATGTAGGCGACGAAGGCGAACAAGGTCCCGAACGAGATCTCGTCCTTCAGGCTGTTCACGCCGGCGTACCAGAGCACCGCGGCGATGCAGACGCTCGAGACCATCTCGATGGCGGCGTCGAGCGTCGCGTCGAGCACGATCGAGCGGTTGTTTGCGTTGCGGTACGCCGCGTTGATCTCGTCGAACTCCTCGGCCGAACGCTCCTCCCTGGCGTAGGCCTGCACGACGGCCATCCCGGATACCTGCTCGTTGAGGTACGCGTTCATCCTGGCCGTCTTCGACCGCACCTCGCGGAACGCGTCGCGCATCCGCCGCCGCGTCCAGTTGACGCCGAGGGCGACAGGGGGGACCGCCGCGAAGGCGAGCAACGACATGCGCCAGTCGAGCGACACCATCACCGCGACGATGACGGCGAGCCGGAGGAGATCGCCGAACGCGTTGAGCGCGCCGGACGCGAACATCTCGCCGATCGCGTCCACGTCGTTCGTCACGCGCGTGACGAGCCGGCCGACGGGCGTGCGATCGAAGAACCCGAGGCGGCGGGTGTGCAAGAAGCCGAAGACGCGCACGCGCAGGTCGGCCATCGCGCGCGCGCCGGCGAGCTGCATCAGGTAGAGCTGCGGGAAGGCGAGCGATTGCTCCAGGACCATGACGCCCGTGAGCAACAAGCCGCTGCGCGTGAGGTGATCGAGCCCGCCGGGCGTGTCGAAGGCGTCGAGCGCGTCGCGCATGATGAGCGGGCGCAGCAGCGCCAGCAGCGCCGTGACGACGAGCAGCGCCAGCGACAGCGCGAGGTGCGTGCCCTGCGGGCGCACGAACGGCCACAGCCTCAGCAGCATGCGCGCGTCGTACGCCTCGCCGAGCCGTGTCTCCTCGTGGAACCGGCTCAGCACGTCCTCCGTGCGGCTCGCCTTCGTCGTCCCGCGGCCCTTGGCCGTCGTCGCCTGCGCCGGCCGCCGCGGGCCCGCGCCCGCCTCGCCCGCGGCCGAGGCGCCGCCCGATTTCGACCGCATCGTCGCGCTGTCTCCGTGAGCCGGCTGTGTCACGAGAGCCCCACCGGTTGCGAGGACGGCGACGCCTCGAAGGTCGCGAGATCCTCTTCGAGCTGCTGCTCCTCGGCGAACGACGCGTAGATCCCGCCCGCGCGTACGAGCTCGTCGTGCGTGCCGCGCTCGATGACCCGACCCTGCTCCAGCACGACGATCGCGTCGCACCGCCGCGCGGCCGCGACCCTGTGGGTGATCAGGATGACGGTCCGTCGCGCGGCCTGCCGCTCGATCGCCGCGAGGATGGCCTGCTCGGTCTTCGCGTCGACGGCGGAGAGCGGATCGTCGAGGACGAGGACGTTCGGCTCGCGCACGAGCGCGCGCGCGAGCGCGACGCGCTGGCGCTGTCCGCCGGACAGCTGCACGCCACGCTCCCCGACCACGGTATCGAAGCCGTCAGGGAGCGAGAGCACCTCGTTCAGCACCTCGGCCTCGTCGGCGGCCGCGCGGATCGTCTCGAAGGCGGCGGGCGAATCCGGATCATCGAGGGAGTAGCCGATGTTGCGGGCCACGGTCGTCGAGAAGAGGAACGCATCCTGCTGCGCGTAGCCGATGCTCGCGCGCACGGTGTCGAGCGGCAGGTCGCAGATGTCGACGCCGTCCAGGAGCACAGAGCCGCGGGGCGTGGGCATGAGCCTGGCGAGCAGCGTGGCGATGGTGCTCTTGCCCGAGCCGGTGCGCCCGACGATGGCGAGCGAGCTGCCCGCTTCGACCTCGAAGCTCACGCCGTCGACCACCTTCCTCGCGCCGTGGGAGAACGTCAGGTCCTTGACGGAGATGGCGCCGTGGACGACCTCGGGGGAGGGCATCGGGCCGCTCACGACCTCAGGGATGGCCTCGAAGATCGCCTTGAGCCGGTCGTAGCCGGCACGACCGCGCTGGACGATGGCGGCGACGAAGCCGAGGGCGAGCATCGGCCAGGTGAGCCGCAAGAGCGCCAGCCAGAACGAGACGAAGTCTCCCCGGGTCATCTGCTGCTCCAGCACGAGCCGCCCGCCGTACCAGAAGACGATGAGCACGCCGACGGAGCTGATGGCCCCCATGAGCGGCGCCATGGAGCCGCGCAGCTTGGCGAGCGCGAGGCTCTTCTCGAGGTAGCCCTGGTTCGTGCTCGTGAACGCGGCCATCTCGGACGCCTCGAGCGCGAACGAGCGGACGACCCTGACCCCGGCGAGGCTCGCGAGGACACGGTCGCTCATGGCGCCGATCGCCTCCTGGTTGTCGCGGGTGCGGACGAAGAGCTTGGTCGAGAACGACCGGGTGACGAGCATCAGCGCGGGCATCGTCAGGAGCGCCGCGAGCGTGAGCCTCTTCGAGATGTGGAGCATCACGTACAGGGCGCTCGTGAACGCGAAGATCGAGCCCACGACGTTCAGCAGGCCGAAGCCGAGGAGGAGGCGGACCTGCGTCAGATCGTTCGTCGCCCGGCTCATGATGTCGCCGGTCGGCATCTTGCGGAAGAACGCCGGCCCGAGCTTGTGCAGGCGCGCGAGCAGGATCGCCCGGAGCTCGTACTCGACGTTGCGGCCCGCCGTGAAGATGGTGACCCGCGAGAACACGCGCATGATCGCGGCGCCCACGCTGACCGCGAGCATGAGGAGCGCCGCATGCGCGGCCTCGCTCGACTGCGCCTTCACGGCGGCGTCGACGGCGTCCTTGACCAGGAAATCTCGCCTGGCCATGAGGAACTGCTGCGCAGCGAGCAGCGCCGCGCCCGTCAGGTAGAGCGGAAGCTTGTGGCGGAACTGCGCGCCGAGACCGACGGGGTAGGTTGAGGGATCGCGCTTGAGCATTGCGTGGGGGGGGCCGCGCGGCGACGCTCAGCGCGCCTTGCGCGGCGTCGGCGCGAGCGGCTTGCGGTGCGACGTCGAGAGCGCGGGCCGATCTCTTCCATCGACCACGAGCTCGAGCTCGTCGAGCTCGAGCCTCGTCGAGAGCAGGCCGAGCAGGACGCGCGCGCCTCCGCGCCCATCGAGCTCGCTCACCACGCCGATCTTGTCGCCGAAGGGGCCTCGTCGCACGCGGACGCGGCTGCCCTTCTCCAGCACGCCGCCCTTGGCGGGATCGGGCGCGACCTTCGCGGCAGCTTCTGGCTCGCCGGACGGACCACGCTGCGCTCGCGGCGCGTGATCGGCCGAGGGCTTCTGCGGAGCCTCGGCCTTCGCCTGCGGCTCCGCTTCGCCGTGCGGCGCTCGCCGGGCAGGGGCGCTGCCCTCTCCGACCCGCTTCAGCGAGGGCCGCGGCTCTCCGCCGCGGCCAGCGCCGGCGCCGGCGTTGCTCGGCGACTTGAACAGCGTCGCCAGGGTCGGCCGGCGGGCGGGCAGGGCGGCCTCGACGCGCTCATCGCCGCGCGCTCGAGCCTGCTCCATCGAGCGCTCTCGCGCTCGGGCCTGCTCGGAGCGCCATCGCTCGTTCTCGGCCTCGATCTCGGCGTGGGCGCGCGCCCGCTCCTGCTCGATTCCCTCGAGCTTGCGGTCGAGCGCGATGCGGTCGTTCTCGCGCGACCACGCGACGAGCCGGTAGATCGGGGCGAGCGCGACGAGCGCGTCCTCGAGCTGCTCATCGAGGATGTCGGCGTGCTCGACCGCCGTCTCGCGCGGGATCGCCCAGCCGATCCAGAGCGGCACCTGGCCGTCGGCGGCGCGGCGGAGCATCTCGGCGATCGCGTCCGAGGTGGCCGCGCTGCAGGCCACGCGATCGCCGCCGGCGGCGCCGAACGAGAACTGCTCCGGGAGCGCGTGGAGCGCGCTCGTGAGCTCGGCGGAGAGCGGCGAGGCTGGCGCGCCCGTCGCCTCCTCGGTCGCCGAGAGGCGAGCCCGGAGGTTGTCGACGTCCACCTTCGCGTCCGGGTGGACCGCGAAGCACACCTGCACCTCGCTCTCCGAGATGCGCAGCGCGAGGAACGCGTGCCGCGTGAAGGGGCTCGGATCGTCGATCGCGTCGGAGATCGAGCGGCCGCGGTCGAGGAGGCGATCGAGCTCGTCGCGCGCCGCCTGGTCGCGCCAGAAGAAGACCCACTGGCAGTCGGCCCGGTGCTTGTTGCGGATCGACGGGTGCTCGTCCGAGCCATGGACATCGACCGAGATGCCGAGCTCGGCCAGCCGGGCGACGACGCCGCGCGCCCAGGCGAGCGCGCGCTGCTTCACCTCGAGGCGGGGGCGTGAGTAGGCCTTCGAGGTCGCTTTTTCGGCGGCGTACGCGTCGAAGTCACGAGCGGTGAGGTGCAGGGAGGGATGGCTCATTGCTTCGACTGGTTGCGATGCGCGGCGTGGGCGGATGCTGCTCGTGGTCCGTCACGGGAGAGCTGTGCTCCTCGTGAAAGTCGCGCGGATGGTATCGTGAGGAGCTTCGAAATCAAAGCTCCGCGCCGCGCGATCGATCCTGGCGTTGCGTGGAGGCGGCACGCTTGACCGCCCTGACAAGCATGTCACCGTAGGCACTCCCGTGCCCCATCAAGAGGGCGATCCCACCGATATCACGTAGAACCCCGCGTAAATCGCGCTTCTCCAGCGCAGCGGGGCAGCTCCCGGGCGCTCCAGTCATCCGAGTCACCCGAGCCCGTGAGCCTGCGAGGCCCGTCGGCCTGACGAAAGAGGAATCATGGAACAGCATCGAGACGAGCACATTGTCTGCGCGAGCTGCGGCACGTCGTTCCTATTCTCGGCTGCGGAAGCTGCCGTCTACGCCGAACGGAAGCTCGCGGCCCCGCCCAAGCGGTGCCGGACCTGCCGCCGTGCGCGCAAGGACAATCGAGGGGAGAGCGAGAGCGGATCGCCGGCTCGCGCTGCGGAGCGCCAGCGCCCTGGCCCGTCTCGGGGCGCCGGGGGGCATCGCGGCCTGGCGCGCGGCGACGGCCAGCCTCGGAAGCCCCGCTACACGGGCGACGTGAACGAGTACCGCAGCCCGATGCAGGACGCGTACTCGGGGCTGACGCCCGCATGGGCGGCGCAGAGCCACTACCCGAACCGCCCGCGCGGCGGCGCGCCCTTCCGAGATGACGGCAACTACCGCGCCCCCTCGTTCGCCGGTGAGCGCCGCGCTGCCGCGCCGAGCCGCGGTCCAGCGCAGCAGCCTCGCGCGCCGCGCACTCGTCCGACGTTCTCGATCACCTGCAAGTCGTGCGGCTCCGAGGGCGAGGTCCCGTTCAAGCCGGTCGAGGGCCGCGACGTGTTCTGTCAGGCGTGCTACCGCGCGCGCAAGCCTTCCTGAGAGACGCCTCCAGCGACGCGCAGCCATCGCGCTGCGGCACACCCCCGAGCGCCGGTCGCTGCTCGTGCGACCGGCGCGGCCGGCGCGGCCGCGAAGCGGACGCCGGGGTGCGGGGCGGGGCGGAGCCCCGAGGAAACAAAGCCAGGACCTCCCGCGCGAAGCCGCCGCGAAGCGGCGCCGGAGCCCCGCGATCTCTGGCCGGACTTCGGGCGGGCGGAACTAGAGGCTGATCTCGCAGGCGAGCTCGGAGGTGAAGCCGAGCTCGCCGAGCGTGATCGTGACCTTCACGCCGCCGCCGGACGCGCGGCGCGCTGTCTCCTCGACCATCCCCACGACCCACAGCCGGAGCGGCAGCGAAGCAGGGTCGAAGTCGCCGATGTGGAGCGTGACCCGCCCGGTCGGGCCCGTCGCCACGCGCCACGAGCCGAACGTGAAGAGCCGCGACCAGATCGAGGTCCCGCGGCGCATGAGCGACGCGATGTCGGTCAGCGGGCGGGCGAACAGCGTGCGCACGAGGCTGTGCAGCTCGCCGCCCACGCCGAGCCTGCCGATGTCGCGCCAGCGCTCGAGATCGCGCAGGACCAGCGATGTCGCGAGCTCCATGTAGGCGTCGAGCGCCTCGAGCTCGTACCCGACGAGCGCGTTGATCGAGTCGTGCTTGAAGTCGTCGGCGTAGCGGAGCGGCATCTGCGAGACGACCTCGTCGCGCGCGCTCCTCCCGTACTCATCCACGATGGTGCGATCGACGCTCCGCAGGACGGGGCCGCGCACCTGGTACTGCCCGGCGAAGCGCGCCGGCAGCGGCCGGACCGGGGTGACGTTGGGCCGCCGCGTGTCGCGTGTCCGGTTCATCAAGGAGCCGAAGTCCGCGCTGCGGACGGTCGGCTCGGCCCGGTGCCCGAGGTCGGCGCTGCGCACCGTGGGCAGCGACTCGCCGCGCTGCGAGAGCATCGTGGGCTCCGAGCCGCGGCTTCGCAGCGCGTTCGAGAGCGTCATGCCGGGCGCGGGCTTCGCTGGCTCCGAGGACGACGGCCGCATCCCGGGCGGCGCCTCGGTGACGCGCCCCCCCGGCACGATCGACGGCGAGATGCGCATCGGCGGCGGGGGGTTCACGTCGAACCCCGGGCGCGATCGATCGCGCGAAGACGAGAGGCGATCGCGCTCGTTCTCCGGAGCGTTCCCCAGGCTCAGGGCCATCCGCCGCTGCACGTTGATCAGCCTGCCGAGCGCCGTCGTCCGTCTGGGCGGATCAGGCGCGACGCGCTCGAGCTCGCGGACGACGTCTCCGGCCGTCTGGAACCGCTTCGCGGGATCCTTTTGCAAGAGCCGCTGCACGATCGCCTCGAGCCGCGGGTCGACGGTCACGCCCGCCGAGGCGAGCGTGGGCACCTCGGCGTGCACGACGCGGAACGCGGTCGCCACGGCGGTCGGCGCGCGGAACGGGCGCGTGCCCGTGAGCACCTCGTAGAGCAGCACGCCCACCGAGAAGAGATCGCTCCGACCGTCGAGCGGCGACTCCCCCGTGGCCTGCTCGGGCGACAGATAGTCGGGCGTCCCGAACACGACGCCCGTGCGCGTCCGCGGCGAGGGGCCATCGGAGTCGAGCACCTTGGCGATGCCGAAGTCGAGCAGGCGGACGACGGCCGAGCCGCGGCTCGGATCGAAGGCGATGAAGATGTTCTCGGGCTTGAGATCGCGGTGGATGATCCCCGCGCGGTGCGCGGCGTCGAGCGCCTCGAGCACCGGGATCGCGACGCCGACGGCGGCCTCCATGTCGAGGCGACCGAAGCGCGCGAGCGCCATGCCGAGCGACTCGCCGTCGAGGTGCTCCATCACGATGTAAGGACCGAGCTCGCCGACGCCTGCGTCGATCACGTCGACGATGTTCGGGTGGCGGATCCGGTTGACCGCCTGCGCTTCCTGGAAGAAGCGGTGCGAGAGCTCCGAGTTGTCCGCCAGCTCTGGGTGGAGGAATTTGATCGCAACGGCGCGACCTGCGAGCACGTGCTCCGCCCGGAACACGTCGCCCATGCCGCCCCCGCCGATGCGCTCCGCGAGGCGGTACTTGTTGTCGACGAGGAGGCCGGGGGTCGGGGGTCGAAACGCCATCTGCTGCCGCTGGCGGGCGAGGGACCAACGTCATGGTCCCCGAGAACACGCGCCCCTGTAAAGGGTTGGGAGGCACGGCCCTCCCGAAAGACCGATCCTATTCCTTCAGTGCGCGCCGCGGCTAGGTTACCTGCGTCAGGTGTGGGGCGGATCGCAGTGCGAAGTGACTTGCGCGCGGCAAGATCACGTTTCGGGTGCATTCTTCCGCAGTTCGGCGATCTGCTGGGCGATCTCCGCGAACCCGCGGCCCATGGGAAGGGACGCCACGAACTGCGGCGGTACGGACAGCTTACCGAGGTGGGCGCGTACGTTGGCCACCCCGAAGGTCAGCACAAATGCGGCGAAGGCGACGCCGTCGTTGCCGCTGTCGCCGACGAACGCGTAGCGGTGCCGCGCCCGGGTGGGATCCTCACCGAACCGAGCGGAGAGCAGGCGCACAATCCCCGTGGCCTTGTCGGACGGCTCGCGCGTGAGGTGGAGGTGGACGCTCGATAGCAGCGTCCTCACCCCCCGCTCGCGCAGCTCGGCGCGCATCTTCTGCACGTCTTCCGGCGGGACATGCCGGTGCTCCCCGATGTCGATGGTAACGTCGGTCACTCTCTGGTCGTTGTCGTCCGCGAGCGCCGCCGCCGGAAAACGACGCACCATGTCATTGGCGAGCCCGATGAGCTCGGCTCGACGGGCTCGCCGCGCCTCGCGGTCCAGGCCGTCGAGCGTGACGACGCGGCGCGCGCCGGCGCGCGGGGCGTGCCCTCCTCGATGGCCGGCGACGTCGCTTTCCTCCTCGCGGACCAGCGCGACGGCTCCGTTTTCGACGATGGTCGCGTCGATCGGCCACTGCCGCTGGAGCACCTCGCCCCAGCCGGCGGGCCTGCCGGTGCAGGCGATCAGCGCGAGCCCCGTCTCGCGTAGACGGAAGAGCGCTGCGTACGCCGCCTCGGTGAGGGCGCCGTGATCCAGCACGGTGTCGTCGAGATCGAAGATCACCCCGGCGAGGGCGCGTGCGGCGTCGGGAGGCAGAAGGGAGAGCGGCTTCATCGGGCGATCGTCAGAGCGCGTCGATGCGCGCGATGAGGCTCTTCAGGTAGAGCCCCTCGGGGAAGGCGGCGGGGACGGGGTGATCCCCTCCCTGGAAGTGCCGGTCGAACACCGCGGCCTGCATGCGCGCGTCGCGCGCGCCGAGCGCGAGCACCCGGGTCAGATCGTCGAGGCTCACGGCGCTGGAGCAGGAGCAGAGCACGAGGACGCCGCCCGGGCGCGTGGCCCGGCACGCTCCGGCCGCGAGGCGCCGGTACGCCATGAGCGCGGCGTCCTTGGAGGCGCGCGTGCCTGCGAGCTTCGGAGGGTCGCAGATGACGAGATCGTAGCCCGCCTGCCTCGACGCGTTCTGCAGCGCCTTGCGGGCGTCGTCGCGCGTGAACTTGATCCGGTCGAGGAGCCCGTTCTCCCGCGCGCACTCCGCCCCGACCTCGATCGCCGTCGCGCTCTCGTCGATCGCGAGGACCTCGCTCGCCCCGCCGCGGGCCGCCGCCATGGCGAACGTGCCGACGAAGCAGAAGGCATCGAGCACGCGCCGGTTGTGGGCGAGCTGCTCGACGCGGGTCCGCAGCGTCCGCTGGTCCAGGTAGAACCCGGTCTTGTGGCCGAGCGCGAGCGGGATCGTGTAACGCAGCCCCCGCTCGACGAACCGGAGCTGATCGAGCGCGGGATCGCCGCGCACCACGCCCGCGTCCGCGGTGAACCCCTCGAGCTTCGCGAGGGATTCCGGGGTCCTGTCCACGATCGCGCGCGGCGCGAGCGCCGCCTGGAGGGCGTCGAAGATCACCCCTTCGCGGCGCTTGATCCCGATCGTCCCGAGCTGCACGACCACCACGTCGCCGAACAGATCGACGATGAGCCCGGGCAGGCCGTCCCCCTCCGCGTGGATCAGCCGGAAGGCGTCGGTCTCATGGCCAGGCGCCCGCGCGGGCAGGCCGATCTCGCGGCGGTGCGCGATGGCGCGCTCGATCCGGTGCCGGAACAGGGCCGCGTCGATCGGCCTGTCCTCGCGCGTGTACATGCGCACCGGGATGGCCGAGCGCGGGGTGTAGAGCCCGCGCCCGAGCACGCTGCCGTAGGGGTCGGTGACGACGACCTCGTCCCCGGCCACCGCGCCGCCCTCGATGCGCGCGATCGCCTGAGCGAACACCCAGGGATGCCCCGACCACACCGGCCGAACATGACCCTGCTTCAACGTAACCGTAGGCATGGTGGAATCCGATTGGTCTCGATGTTGGCAGGGCTCCCGACGGGGGCGACCGCGCCGTGACCTTTGCCGTGGGAGCTAGTACCCTGCGGAACGGCGCGCGTGTGAACCTTCCGCCACAGCGTGCCGTGGCGGCCGATGCACGCCGGCGTGCTGCGCGGCCATGGTGACGACGATCCCGCAAGATGGTCGATGGCATCCCGGTTGCTAACTTCCCTGCACCGAAGAGGAGTCGCCCGATGCGCCGTTGCTTGACCCATGCCCTTGTTGCGGTGGCGATGACCGCGCCGATGAGCGCGTTCGCGCAGGAGGACAGCAGCTGTCCTCCCGGCGCGTGGTTCTGCGAGGAAGTGGAGCCGCCTCGCGATCCCGTCGCGGAACCGCCGCCCGTCGCTCCTGCCGAGGCCGCGCCTGCCGAGGCGCCGCCGCCCCCGCCGCCGGCCAGGGGGGCCGCCCGTCCAGCCCCGCCGGTCGTCGTCTACGAGACCTCGCCGTCGGGCCCGCCTCCTCAGGTGATCGTCGTGGCGCCTGGGGCGGCCCCTCCGCCGCGCGTGATCGTGCGCCGCGTGGCGCCCCCGGCGCCGCCTCCGGCGGTGAAGCGGCGCTGGCGGCGCCACTGGGGCATCAACCTCCGCATGGAGGGCGTCATGTTGGGGCGCGAGCACGGCGGAGCGGAGGACGCTGGCATGGGAGGCGTCGGGATCAGCCTGCGCTACCGGCCTGTCCCGGCGTTCGCGCTCGATGCAGGCGCCGACTTCCTCGCGGGCACGGACTACAACGGTGACCAGCGGACCGAGGTGCCGCTCTCCCTGACCGGGATGCTGTTCGTCAACCCGCGCAGCCGCACCCAGTTCTACTTCATGGGCGGCCTGAACATCGCGCACGCCGAGGTCGATCGCTCCTCGAGCGAGGCCGCGGCCGGCGGCACCGACTTCGCTCCGGACACGGAGTACGACTATTTCGGCGCGCACGGCGGCATCGGCCTCGAGTTCCGGCTTTCCCCCCGCATCGCCCTGAACGTCGATGCGCTCGGCTTCGTGCGCGGCCGTACGGACGATGGGCTCGTTCCCGAGTTCACGGATCCCGAGACCGGCCGGACGACCAACACGTCGGGCGGGGGACTCTTCCGCGGCGGGCTCAGTATTTACTGGTGAGCGGCTCGTCATAGCCTCCCGTCCACCCTGACCGCGCGGTGTTCGCGTCCGTTCTGCTCTCGACCAGGCGGTCGCGGTCCGGACCGTCTCCACGCGGTATAACGCCGCATCGTGCCCCAGGCCTCGATCATGCGCGCGCTCCGTGGCCGCGCCCCGCTGTTGCTCTCCCTCGCTGGCGGCGCGACGTTCGCCCTCACGGCGCCGCCGACGGATCTGGTCCCCGCCGTCATCGTTGGCCTCGCTCTGCTGGCGGCCGCCGTCCACGACGCCCCGACGATCTGGCGCGCCTTCGGGCGCGGCGCTGTCTGGGGAACGGCGGCGGGCGTCGTGGGCCTGCGCTTCGTGCCGGAGGTCATCCAGCGGTTCACGCCTCTCGGCTCGGCGGCCTCGTACCTCGCGCTGGTGCTGCTCGCGGCCGCCCAGTCGCTGGTCTGGGCGATCTGCGGCGGCATCACGAGCGCGCTCATCCGGCGGCTGCGCGCTCCCCTCGAGCTCGCCTTTGCGACCGGCGTGTTCGCCGCCGTGGCCATCCCGACCGTCTTCGGCTGGACTCCTGCGGGTCTCATGAGCCCCTGGCCGGCGCTCGTGCAGCTCGCCGACCTCATCGGCGAGCGGGGCGTCTCCGTGCTGTTCGCCGTCGGGGCGGCCTTGCTCGCCCGCGCTGGCCTGGCCGCCTCGGGGAGGGCGCCGGGCGGGCGGCCGCTCGAGCGCGCGCCCGCGCAGGAACCGCGGCCCACCCGCCTTCGGTTGTCCCGCCCGATCCTCTACCCGGCGCTCTCGAGCGTCGCGCTGTTCGGGCTGCTCGCGGCTCACGGCGCGCTGCGGATGGCCGCGGTGGAGCGCGCCAGCGCCGGCCTGCCAACAGCGCGCGTCGCGCTCGTCAACCAGGCGGTCGGGCCTCACGAGCGCTGGCAGGCGAAGAACCACCCGCGGATCCTGCGAACCCTGCACGATCTCACCCGGGAGGCCGAGGCCGGCGGCGCAGAGCTCACCCTCTGGCCCGAGGCGGCGTACCCTTACCCTCTCTCGCACAGCGCCCGGCAGGCGCCGCGCGGCGGTCGAGCGATCCTGGGGCCCGGCATCCGTGGCCCGATCCTCGCGGGGCTCATCACCCAGGCGCCGCCCGTGAAGGCCGCCGACGGCGTCGAGGAACGGAACAGCTACAACTCCGCGACCCTTGTGCTCCCCGATGGGAGCATGCAGCCGACGCAGGACAAGCTGCAGCTGCTGTGGTTCGGCGAGACGGTCCCGGGCGGCGCTTACCTGCCCTGGCTGCGGCGCATCTTCCAGAAGAGCGGTGGGCTCGTCCCGGGCGCGGAGCCGCGCGCCCTCAGTTTGCCCCGAGAGCACGGGCCGGCGCTCCGGATCGGGGTGCTCAACTGTTACGAGGACACGCTCACCGGGGTGGGGCGGCGGATCACCGGGGCGCTCGCCCCGAACCTCCTCGTCAACATCACGAACGACGCCTGGTTCACCGGGAGCGCCGAGCCCGAGCTGCATGCGAGGCTCGCGGTCATGCGCGCCATCGAGCTGCGCCGTGATCTCGTGCGGGCGGTGAACCTCGGCGTCGTGTCATGGATCGACGCCCGGGGCGTGGTGCGCAGCCGCGATGAGAGCGCTGCGCCGGGGGTGACCTTCGCGACCCCCTCGGTCAGGGACACGCCGCTGACGCTCTACACTCGTCTGGGCGACGCCCCGATGGCGTTGCTGCTCGCCTTCGCGAGCGTCGCTTGCGCGCTCCGGGCGCGACGCTCCACAGCGAAGGCCCCGCGGCAAGCCCGGGGCGTCAGCTCGGGGGCGCGACCGCCTGCGGGGCCCCCGGAGCTCGCGCCGCCCGATGCGGCGACGCAAGCTGCGGCCACGGACGCGCCGCTCAGACGTCCTTGAGCGCCTTGACGGGCGCCGCGCGGAGCTTGCGGCTCGCCGGCTTGCCCTTGATGGTCATCGGCTGCTTCGTGAACGGATTGATGCCTTCCCGGTCCTGCGTGGCCGGGATCTCCTTCGCCTTGATCTTCACGAGGCCCGGAACCGTGACCTCGCCCGGCCCCTCCGGACCGAGCTCCTTCTTCACCAGCTCGCCGAGCGCATCGAGCACGCTGGCCACGGACTTCTTGTCGAGGTGGGTGGCCTCAGCAAGACCGACGATCATCTGGGCCTTGGTCAGCTTGTTCGAACCGGGCATGTCTCCTCCAAGTCGAAAGGGGGCGTCCGTTTAACAAGCGAGGTTTCGCCTCGCAAGCGATAAGTCATCGCGCCCCCGTCTTCTTTTGCCTTGCGATGCTGCGATGCGGATCGATTACAGTGATGCTGTTGCTTCGTGACGCTGCCGCGACCTCGAGCTCCCGGGTCAAATCCGTCATTTCCCGTTCTTCTGCGTCGGTCTTGTGGTCGTAGCCGAGCAGGTGGAGCAGGCCGTGCCCGAGCAGCATCGTGATCTCGTCGAGCAGCGGGCGATCGCGCTCGGCGGCCTGCCGCGCGGCCGTGTCGATCGAGACGATCACGTCGCCGAGAAGACCGCGCCATGCCGACGGATCCACGGGACCTCGCCGGCCGCGCCTGCGCGAGTTGGCCCCGTTCTGGTCCAGCATCGGGAAGGCGAGGACGTCGGTCGGCTTGTCCTTGCGCCGGTAGCTGCGGTTGAGCTCGTGGATGGCTTCATCGTTCACCAGGGCGACGGAGAGCTCCACGCCCTGCAATGCGAGGTGGGAGAGCATCTTGCTCGCCCGCCGGCGCACGACCGCCGTCGACACCCCCTTGAAGGGCCCTCCCTGCGTCGTGACGGACACGACCGCGGGGGCCGCCGGGCGGCTCCCGCGGCGCGTCGTCCCCGAGCTCTCCTTGCGCTTCTCGGCCACGGGATCGCTATACCAGCTCGGGGATCTTCTTCGCATCTGCCAAGAACTGCGCGAGCCCGACGTCGGTGAGCGGGTGCCTGGTCAGCTGCTTGATGACCTTGAGCGGCATCGTCACGGCGTGCGAGCCGATCATGGCGGCCTGCACGAAGTGGACGGGGTGCCGTACGCTCGCGGTGAGCACCTGCGTCGAGAACCCGTAGTTCCTGAAGATGGTCACGACCTGCAGGACGAGATCCATCCCGTCCCCCGCGGCGTCGTCGACGCGCCCGACGAACGGCGACACGTACGTGGCCCCAGCCTTGGCCGCGAGCAGCGCCTGGGCGGCCGAGAAGCAGAGGGTCACGTTCGTCTTGATGCCCTCGGCAGCGAAGATCCGGGCGGCCTTGAGCCCCTCGTCGATGAGCGGCACCTTGACCACCACGTTCTGGTGAATCTTCGCGAGCTCGCGACCCTCGCGGAGGATCGCGTCCTTCTCGACCGCCACCACCTCGGCCGAGATGGGGCCGTCGACCACCTCGCAGATCTCGGCGATCGCCCGCTTCGTCGGCTTGCCGGCCTTGGCGAGGAGCGACGGGTTGGTCGTGACGCCGTCGATGACCCCCATCGACTGCGCTTCCTTGATTTCCGCGATATCCCCTGAATCGATGAACACCTTCATGATGCTGCCTCCGGGAACCGATGGATCGGCCCTTCGGCGGTGTTCATGCTGGGGTCAGATGCCGAGGAGCAAGGGCCTGACAGGGCCCCTCGCTGCCTCGTTCTGGCTGTCAGGCGGAGCGGGCAGGGGGCGCCGGCTCAGGCCGTCGCCTCGTCCTCACCGCCATGGCACTTGTTGAACGGCTTGCCGCTGCCGCAGGGGCACTCCTGCTCCTGCATGACGGCAGGCTGCGGGAGCGCCGGGGCGGGGTTCGCGCCGATCGGGAGGGACTCGTCGTGCTGCGCGACCGCGTCGAGCAGCGCCGCTGCGTGCCGCTCGCGATCCGCAGCCTCGATCTGCGCCTCTTCCTGCTCGGCGCGCCTGACGTTCACGCTGAAGAGCTTCGTGACCACGTTCGAGGAGACGCGGGCCACCATGTTGACGAACATGTTGTAGCCCTCCTTCTTGTACTCCTGCTTCGGGTCCTTTTGCCCGTAGCCGCGCAGGCCGATGCCGTCGCGGAGGTGGTCCATGTCGGTCAGGTGGTCGACCCAGGCCTTGTCGAGCTCCTCCAGGTAGAGGTGGCGGAAGATGCGCAGCGACAGCTCGACGCCGATCTCCTCCTCGCGCTTCTCGTACGCCTTCTCGGCGCGCTCGTAGAGCTCCCGCGCCAGCGTCTCCTGGTCGCCGATGTGCGCGATGTCGTCCGGCAGCTCGACGCCGAAGTGCTCGCGGAAGCCCTGGAAGATGCCGCCCCAGTCCCAGTCCTCCGGCGGCTTGCGGGCCGGGCAAGACTCCTCGACCATCGCGCCGATGATCCGGTCCATCAGATCGAGCAGCCGCTCGCGCTGCTCGGTGAGCGCCAGGGGCATGAGCTCGGAGCACTCGTCGTAGATCTCGAGGACCTTGTCGGCGCGCGTCTCGAGCTCGATCTTCACGCCCCAGCGCGTGTAGATCTCGCGCTGCATGTTCTCGAGCTCGACGAACCGCTCCGTCGTCTCGAAGTCCTTTCGCACGATCTCGCGCCGGTTGCCGTCCGCGTCGAGCGGCATCACCGGGTCGTTCGCGAACATGCCGAGCAGGTAGCCGACGTCCGGACGGACCAGCTCCACGATGGACGGGATCGGCTTGATCGTCCGCTTCTCGCCCGTCGGCTTCCCCTCCTCGTCGAGGATCTCGGGAGAGTAACGGCCGACGAGCAGCGACTGGCGCATGTCGTAGATCGTCTTGCGCTGCGCGCTCATCACGTCGTCGTACTCGAGCAGGTTCTTGCGGATGTCGAAGTTGCGCTCCTCGACCTTCTTCTGCGCGTTCTCGACGCTCTTCGTCACCCACGGGTGCTCGATGGGCTCGTCGTCGGGCATGCCCATCCGCTCCATCAGGTTCTTCACCCGATCCCCGGCGAAGATGCGCATGAGGTCGTCCTCGAGGGACAGGTAGAACTTCGACGTCCCGGGGTCGCCCTGGCGGCCGGCGCGGCCGCGCAGCTGGTTGTCGATGCGGCGCGACTCGTGCCGCTCGGTGCCCAGGATGTACAGCCCGCCGATCTCGCGGATCTCGTTGCCCTCCGCGGTGCACTCCTTCTTGAGCTCCTCGACCAGGGCCTCGAACGCGTCGGGCTCCGCCTCGGGCTGGCGGTTCTGCTCCTTGAACTTGAGCTTGGCGAGCATCTCCGCGTTGCCGCCCAGGATGATGTCCGTCCCGCGACCCGCCATGTTCGTCGAGACCGTGATGGCCCCTTTGCGGCCCGCCTGCGCGACCACGTAGGCCTCGTTCTCGTGGTGCTTCGCGTTCAGCACGTTGTGCTTCACGCCCCGCTTCGTCAGGATCCGGCTGATCGCGGTGCTCTTCTCGACGCTCGTCGTGCCCACCAGGATCGGCTGGCCGAGCTCGTGCTTCTCGAGGATCTCGTTGATGACCGCGGTGAACTTCTCCTTCTCGGTCTTGTAGACGAGATCCTCGTAATCGACGCGGACCACCGGCTTGTTCGTGGGGATGATGACGCAGTCGAGCTTGTACGTGCTGTGGAACTCCGCCGCTTCCGTGTCCGCGGTGCCGGTCATCCCGGAGAGCTTCTTGTACAGCCGGAAGAGGTTCTGGAAGGTGATCGTCGCCATCGTCCGGCTCTCCTCCTGGATCCGGACGTTCTCCTTCGCCTCGACGGCCTGATGCAGGCCGTCCGACCACCGGCGCCCCGCGAGGACGCGGCCGGTGAACTCATCGATGATGAGCACCTTGCCGTCGCGTACCATGTAGTTGACATCGCGCTTGTAGAGCGTGTGCGCGCGCAAGCACTGGTTCAGGATGTGCAGCGTCTCGAGGTTCACCGGGTCATAGAGGTTCGTGCCCTTGAGCACCTGGAGCGAGGCGAGCAGCCGCTCTGCCGTCTCCACGCCCTCGTCGGTCAGCGTCACCGAGTGCGCCTTCTCATCGACGGCGTAATGCTCCTCGTTCCGGAGCTGGGGGATCACCTCGTTGATCGTGCGGTATTTGTCGCTCGAACGCTCCCCCTGCCCGCTGATGATGAGCGGAGTCCGCGCCTCGTCGATGAGGATGGAGTCGACCTCGTCGACGATCGCATAGTGCAGCGGGCGCTGCGCGTACTCGAGCGCCGAGAACTTCATGTTGTCGCGCAGGTAGTCGAAGCCGAACTCGTTGTTCTGGCCGTACGTGATGTCGCAGCGGTACGCGTGGCGCTTCTCGGCGTCGCCCTGCTGGTTGACGACCACGCCCGTCGACAGGCCGAGGAAGCCGTAAAGCTTGCCCATCCACTCGGCGTCGCGCCGCGCCAGGTAATCGTTCACCGTGACGACGTGGACGCCCTTGCCCTCGAGGGCGTTCAGATAGCAAGGGAGCGTCGCGACCAGGGTCTTGCCCTCACCGGTGCGCATCTCGGCGATGCAGCCGTTGTGGAGCACCATGCCGCCGATGAGCTGCACGTCGTAATGGCGCATCTTGAGGGCGCGCTTCGACGCCTCGCGGCAGACCGCGAACGCCGGGACGAGGATGTCGTCCAGCGTCGCCCCGTTGGCGAGCTTCTCCTTGAACTCCGCCGTCTTTGCTCGGAGCTGGGCGTCCGAGAGCTTCTGCAGCTCCGGCTCCATCCTGCCGATAGCCTCGACCCGGGGTCGCAGGCGGCGGATGGCACGCTCGTGCGAGGTGCCGAAAATCTTCTTCATCGCCCAAGTGAACATCTTTACGTGCCTTGGCTCCGCGGCGGTCAGGTGGGAGGAGACGGTCCGGCCGAGGAACGCGAACGTAGTCGCGCCGCGGGCGTCGCGCAATTCCAGGACCGCGCGCGGTCGACGACGCCGCCGAAGCGATCCGCCCGAGGCTCCGCAGCCCGCGCCCCCGTCACGCGTTCGTCGTCAGATCCGCGCGCGGGTCGAACGCTCGCCACACCGCGCCGCGCGCCCAGCGGACCACGACCGTCCCGGGCCATCGCGGGAGGCGCCCCGGGGCGGCGCGTCACGGCGCGAGGTGGTCGAGTCCTCCAGGCGTCAAGCCGTGGTGCACGAGGGGGGACTCGAACCCCCAAGCCTCCCGGCGCCGGAACCTAAAACCGGTGCGTATACCAATTCCGCCACTCGTGCGCGCGGACGCTTGTGGCACCCTACGCCAGCCTCATCAAGCGGGAAAATCAGTTTGCTGCGTTGCGCCGAACGCGTCAGGGCGGGGTAGCGCGAGCGGTCTGGACATGTGACCCGCGGTACGTCGAGCCTGGAGCAACCGGCGGATCGGCGGACCGCGCCGCCCTGGCGGGGCCGCAAACCTGGGCTGGCCCGTGCGCACGAACCGCCCACCGACGGTCAGCGACGCGGTGGGCAGGCCGACAGGGTGGGGGGGCGCTCTTCGTCGGGGCGGAGAGGCGCCGCGGAGGGAGCGCGAAATGGGCACAGCGGCGGCCCCGGGGTCGGCGGGGCAGCCTCACCGGCAGCGACGCTCGAACAAGCGCGTTGCCGCCGAGAACAGGGGAAACGAGGCCCAGGCGGCGGCGGCGCCTCGCCTTCGGCACGTGGGTTGCGAAGGGGGGACCGTCCGCGGACGCGGATGCTGCCGCTGAACGACGGAGGGGGCGCGCTCGTCGCCGTCCTCGTCGATGCGGCGCAATTCGACTGCAAGCCGCAGGGATACCCGATGACGTACCAACCGAACGTTCTCCTCCTCGATCAGGACCATGTCCTCCGGAGGGCTACGGCGCTCCTCCTCTGCAACCGCGGCGCGCTCGTCAGCCCGGCCGCGACCTTGGAGGAAGCGATCTCCCTCTCCCGCGAGCGCGTCTACGACGTCGCGCTGATCGATCTCGCCCCCGGAACGAAAGGCGCCCGGGAGATCCTGGGCCGCCTGCGGCGCGAGGGCACGATGCCCCGGCGGGTGATCTTCTGTGCCGACGAGCCGGTCTCGTGCGACGGCACGGACGACGTCAGCGAGGTCCTGCTCAAGCCGTACGCCTTCGGTCGGCTGCTCAGCACGATCTTCGTCGACGTCAGCCCCCGGCCATCCGCGCAGTCCGGGATCTTTCCTCGCCTCCGTCTGGTCCAGGGCGAACGCGCCGACCTGGAGGGGAGCCGTCCGAGCGCGCCTGGCGCTGCGGCGGGCGTGGAAGGCGTGGAAGGCCACCCCGCCGAGCGGCGCACCTTCATCGAGCCGAACGGCGCCGCGGTGTACCGGCTCCAGCGCAGGCCGCGCAGCGGCCCCTCCGGGCGGACGCTCAGGCCGTCGCGGCGAGCGCCTCGAGGTGCTCGCCATCCCGGATGACGATCCGCCGCCGGTCGAACGCGATCAGGCCGGCGCGCTTCAGCTTGCCGAGCAGCAGGGTGACCGTCTCGCGGGTGGACCCGATCAGCAGCGCGATGTCCGCGTGCGTGAACGGGGCCGACACCAGCTGGCCAGCGGTGTGGGGCTGCCCCCATCGCCGCGCAGCGGCGCGGAGGAAATCGATCAGGCGCGCTTCGACCGTGCAGAGGAGCAGGGAGCCGAGGCGCGCCTCGGTCTCGAGCTGGCGCGCCACGAGCGCCGCCGCGAGCGCGCCGCGGAGCGCTGCGTCGGAGGCGAGCTGCCGCTCGAGACCGGCGAGCGGCACCACGAGCGCGTCCCCCTCGTCGAGCACCGTCGCGCTCTCGGAGGAGACCGTCGCGCCCGCGAGCGCGCCCTCGCCGACGAGGTCGCCAGGCCCGCGGTGCCCGAGCGGAACCACCCGACCGTCGGCGACGCGCTCGACCTTCACGCGACCCGCCCCGATCAGGAACAGGTGCCTCGGCGGCGCGCCCTGCTGGCAAACGCACTGCCTGCGCGCGAGCCGCTCGACCCTGCCGAGCTCGAACAGCACCCGCCGGCTCGGTGAGGCCAGCGAGGCGAGGGGCGAGCGAGACAGGATCCGCTCCTTCTCGACATCCTGCGAAGCCCCGCCGCGCACGCCCTCCACCTCCATCCCGTGCCCGTGCGTAGGTCCGCGCACCTTCGGCTTTCCCATCGCGCCTTCGCCCAACCTTTCGGGATTTCAAGCCTCCCGATCGGCGGCCGATAGTGCAACGATCGGCGGATGGGGGCCAATCCGAACTGGCTGCGGGCAGAGCTCCGCGCGGGGCGAAAAATCTACCGCGGCGAAGGCTGAAACCATGTTCAGCGGTGTAGGATGCAAGCCCTGCGCTATTTTTTGGTGCAGACGTGAAAGCAAGACCCGGGCCGCTGCCCCGTTCGATGCTACGTTGGGGGTGAGGCCACCAATGAGACACTCGATGGCACGAACCTCGCGCAATGCCCCGGCCCCCGTTCGGCGGGTGGCGCTGGCGGCGAACTGAGAGAAGGAGCTCCTCATGGGCATGGAGATGAAGCTCCAGTTCAAGCTGTCGCAGCAGCTTGTGATGACCCCGCAGCTGGTGCAGGCCATCCGGCTGCTGCAGCTCTCACGGCTCGAGCTGGTCGACGAGATCAGGAAGGAGCTGGACGGCAACCCTGTCCTCGCGGACGACATGACCGACCCGAAGGCGCGGGACGGCGACAAGGGGGATCAGCGGGGGAGGAACGCTGACCTGCCGACGGAGCAGCGGCTCGAGAACGGCGAGCGGTTCGACCGAGACACCGACATCGCGGCGCGCGAGACGGAGAAGCGGGTCAAGGAGGTGGACTGGGAGCAGTTCCTGGAAAACAGGCAGCTCCAGCAGGCCATGCCCGCGCACCGGGGCGGCTTCGAGGAGCTGCCGCCGATCGACCAGAACCTGACCAAGCCGTCGAACCTGCGCGACCACCTGCTCTGGCAGCTCCAGATGAGCGATTTCGTCGAGAACGAGCGGCAGTTCGCGCTGCTCGTCATCGGCAACCTCGACGAGAAGGGGTACCTCGACCTCAAGGGGGGCGAACGTCCGGACGGCACGAGGGGGCCCGACATCAGCCTCGCGGACCTGGCGCGGGAGGCGGAGCTCCACCCCGAGGACGCCGAGGAGGTGCTGTCGATGATCCAGCGCTTCGATCCGGTCGGGGTCGCGGCCCGCGACCTGTCGGAGTGCCTGCGGGTGCAGGCGGAGGTGCTCGGCTTCGACAACATCGAGATGGCCATCATCAAGGACCACCTCCACAACGTGGAGCGGCGCAACTTCCCCGCGATCGCGAAGGCGCTGAAGATCCCGCTGGAGGAGGTCTACGACGCGGTCCAGGAGATCCAGAAGCTGGAGAGCGTGCCGGCGCGCAACTTCGCCGAGGTCGACGAGAAGACCATCGCCATCACCCCGGACGTGTACGTCATCAAGGACGGCACCCAGTTCGTCGTCACCGACAACGACAAGGGGCTCCAGCGGCTCTACATCAACGAGAACCTCGCCCAGCGGATGCTCAGGGACCCGAAGGCGAAGGAGTTCATCAGCGAGAAGCTCCGGAGCGCGCAGTGGCTGATCCGGGCCATCGAGCAGCGGCGGCGCACGATCATCAAGGTGACCGAGTGCATCGTCGAGAAGCAGCGCGAGTTCCTGGAGCGCGGCGTGGGCTACCTGAAGCCCATGATCCTCAGGGACGTCGCCGAGTCGGTGGGCATGCACGAGTCGACCATCTCCCGCGTGACGTCGAACAAGTACGTGCACACGCCCCAGGGGCTCTTCGAGCTGAAGTACTTCTTCAACTCATCGATCCACAGGGTCGCCGACGAAGACATCGCCTCGGAGAGCGTCAAGCAGGCGATCAAGAAGATCATCGCGGCCGAGGACAAGTCGAATCCCTACAGCGACCAGGCGATCGTCAAGATCCTCGAGGAGACGGACGGCATCAAGATCGCCCGCCGCACCGTGGCCAAGTACCGCGAGATGCTCGGCATCCTGAGCTCGTCGAAGCGCAAGAAGATGTTCTGAGCCGCGGCGGCCGTCCGCGGTCGCCCGCCCCTCTGCCACGCCGATCCTCACGGCCCCGAGCCATGCCCGCCGAACCGATCACGGTCGCCCAGATCTTCGAGCGCTTCTTCGCGCCGCTGTACCCGCCCGACGCGCTCGCCGACCTGGCAGGCGTGCGCTCCACGGACGCGAACCCGGCAGGAAACCCGTCGATCCTTGCCCAGATCGACCACGCAGCGGAGGTGTTCGCCCGCCTCGCGCCCGAGGCGTTCGGCGCGCCCGATCTCGGGCTCGACTTCTCCGATGCGTCGGTCCACCGGCTGGGCGCGGCGCTGACGCGCGAGCGACGCGACGCCTGGCTCGCGCCGGCAGGCGGATCGAGCGGCGCGCGCGGAGCGAGCGACGCATCGTCGGCGAGCGCGGGCGGAGAGCCTCCCATGCTCGTCACCCTCGTGACGCACGGGGCGCTCTACGTCGGGGCGTGCGTCGTCAAGAATCACCGCGGAAAATGGCAGGTCCGGAGGCCGCTGTGGGAGTCGCTGGTCCGGCTCGAGTCGAGCGCAGGGACGGGCGATCTCGCGATCTTCCAGTGGTGGCTCAAGGCGCTCAGCGACGAGGAGATCGGCCGTGGCAGGCTCGTGGATCGCTACCGCACCCACGTGGAGGTGCCGACGTTCGACGCGGAGCGGTTGCCGATCCTCGCCGCGGGCGACCGGCGGATCCCGAAGCTCGCGAAGGTCCGTTACGACACGCTCTACAAGCACCTCCGCGCGCACCTGCCGGAGCTCAGGTCCGTGGGCGACGATTTCCCGTCTCCGGAGCGCTTCGAGGAGCTGGGCTTCAAGAGCATGGAGTTCGCGCTGCTCGGCGGCGGGCGGATGCTCCTCATGCACGGGGCGACCGCGGACGGGGTGCACCTGCTCTGGCTCGACGCGAACGGCTTCGTGAAGTCGCTTTACTACCCGGCGGACAGCTTCCCCGCCCACGTGGTCCAGATCGAGGGCCAGAAGATCCGGGTGATCGTGCCCGTCCGCGGCGAGAGCCAGGTGCACGAGATGCTCTGGTGGGGGGCGTAGCCGGCTCGCGCACAGAGCGCGCCGGCGGTAGGCTCGGCCCCGTGCTCTCGCCCGACGTCCGCTTCGAGGGGTTCACCGCGACCGACTGGGTTCGCGTGCTGTCGTTGTTCCGGCCCAGGCGCACGGGCATCGAGGAGCGCGAGGTCGGCCGTGCGCGCGGAGGCGTCGTCGCGGTCCACGCGGGCGGCAGGCTCAGGAAGCTCGTGCACACGGACGCGGGCCGGCTCCGGATCGACGACGCGCAGCGCGCCCTCCCGCTCTCCGCGGAGGAGCTCGCCGCGAGCCACCACGCGAGCTGGGCCGCCGTGATCGAGGCGGGCGTCCTCGAGGCCATCGTGGAGCGGTTCGGGGCGCGGGTGCGGCGCGGCGACGATCTCATCGGCCAGTCGCTCCTGCTGCTGCAGCTCGCCCGCGAGGAGCTCCTCGCGGGCAGGATCGATCTCTGGCCGGCGAAGCTGCGCGGCGTGCCGATGCCCTCGGCGGGCGTCGTGCGCGGCACGCTGGAGTCGCTCGCCGGGGTCGGCAAGACGGTGGTGATCGGCCTGTTCGAAGGCGGGGAGCTCTGGACGAGCGTCGCGCTCCGCCGCGACGCCCGCGGGATCAACCTGATCCTCGGGCCGGACGAGGTGCGCGAGGACATGGGGCTGCTCGCGGGCGACTGGCGCCGCGATTACCGGCACCTCTCGCGCGCCATCGAGGAGCGGGCAGGGGAGCTGTCGCTCGGCTGCTTCGCGGAGGCGGAGACCATCCGGCAGCTTGAGGTCGACCCGAGCCCGGGCGCCTGGGCCAGGGCGGTGGCGGTGCGCGACGTGATCCTCGCGCCGGTGCCGGCCGCCCTCGCCATCCCGCTCGGGATCGACGCGGGGCGCGCGGCGCTCAGCGCGCTCCGCGCGCTCGTGGAGCGGATCGATCCGATGGGGATCGTGGCGCCGGCGGTGCGGGCGGTGCTCGAGCGGGCCGGCACCGACAGCGACATGGCCGCGATGCTGCCGTTCCACCCGCTGGAGCTCCTCCGCAAGCTGATCAGCCGGGATCGCTGAGCCGGCGCGGCCCCGCCGCAGCGCGGCTGGCGCCTCCAGCGCGGCCGCGCTGCCTGGCTCAGGGGTGCGCGGTGCTCGAGTCGCCGCCCTGGACGGCGGGCGCGAGCTGGAAGCGGCGCTCCTCGCAGGCATACGCCGTCGGGGTCAGCTCGATGACGGTGTGCAGCGGGATCGGCAGCGTCGGACACGAGGGCGCGGGGCGATCCACGAGGTAGGCGTAGAGCGCGCGCAGCACCGCCTGGTGGCCGATCACGAGCACGGGCGAGCGCTGGCGCTCGAGCTGGATGATCAGCGGGTCGAGGCGCTGGATGACGTCCTCGTACGACTCGCCGCGCGGGTAGCGGTAGCGGAACTTGTCGGCCGCGCGCGCGTGGAAGACCTCGGGCATCTGCTGGCGGATCTCCTCGTACGTCATGCCCTCGCAGACGCCCGCGTCGATCTCGTCGAGGGCGCGCCAGGCGACGTGGTTCTGCGTCATCGGGCGCGCGGTCTGGATGGTGCGGCGCAGCGTGCTCGTCCAGACGTTGACGTGCTCGTCGCCGGCGCGCTCGCGGATGAACGCGGAGAGGTTCTTCGCGTACTCGTCGCCGCGCGCGCTGAGATCCGAGTCGCCGCCGAGCAGCCCCTTCTCGTTGAACACGCTCTCCCCGTGGCGGGTCAGCCAGATCGGGTGCGGCGTGAGGTGCATGTTCATCAAGAGCGGGACGAGGCGCGCCGGCAGGTAGCCGTGGATGCGGTTCAGCACGACCTGGCGGCCGACGTCGATGATCTTGATGTAGCTCCGCTCCGGCTCGCCGAGCGGCTCGTACGCGCGGGCGTAGTGCGCGATGCGCGCGCGGAAGTCGCGCAGCGCCGCCTCCGGGTCGACGCCCTGGTAGTCCGGCGAGCGGAGCTTCGTCTCGCGGACGTTGGTCTCGATGATCGACTCGTCGTTGCAGATCGACTCGATGAAGACGACCGGGAAGCCGTGCGCCTGGCAGCGCTCGGTGACGAGGTTCCGGCGAGCGCGCGTGCTGTTCGTGGCGTCGTAGATCGCCACCTCGCCGCCGGAGCTGAGCCAGCCGATGAGGTCGTCGAGGGCGGTCATCGCCATGCCGAGGAGCGCCTGGCGTCCCTCGGTGTTGTTGGGGTCGAAGAACTGGTGCGGCTGCGCGGTGCCGAGGTGCGCGCGGCGGTAGTTGCCCACGTTGAAGAGCCGCGTGGGGTGGCCGAGCCACGACAGGTACCGCGCGATCTTGCGGGCGATGGACGTCTTCCCGCGGGCGGGCAGGCCCACCATGGCGAGCACGATCGGCGAGGAGTCGCGCGCGAGCGAGACCATGGGAGCGTTCTAGCCGATGACGGTACGGCCGGCGACGATGACGGAGAGCAGGCGGCCGCTGCGCTGTCCGTCGCGCCGGTACGAGAAGAAGCGGGCGGGGTCACACGCGGTGCAGCCAGGGACGTCCTCGACCGAGGTTGCGTCCAGGCCGACCTCGGTGAGCTGGGCCTTGAGGATGCGGCGGACGTCGACGTGCGGGCGCGCGCCGGGGGCCCCGCGGACGACGGCGGCGGCGCCCGCGCTGGAGCACGCGGCGAGATCGGCGGCGACGTCGTCGCCGACCTCGAAGCAGCAGGCCTCGATGTGCGGGCCGATGGCCGCGACGAGCTCCGCGCCGGGGCCGGCGAGCGAGCGGAGCGCGCGGGCCGCCTCGACCACGACCCGGCGGACGGTCCCACGCCAGCCGCTGTGGACCGCGGCGACGGCGCCGGTCCGGCGATCGGCGAGGAGGATCGGGGCGCAGTCGGCGCTGCGGACACCGCAGCCGACGCCGGGTACCCGCGAGAGGGTCACGTCCCCCACCTCGCGGACGACGTCGTCGCGATCCTCCTCACCGGTGAGGACCCGCGCCTCGACGCCGTGGACCTGGCTGAGGAAATAGAGCCGCGCGGCCGGGATGCCGAGGCGCCGCGCGGCGCGCTCCAGGTTCTCCCGGACGGCGGCGGGGTCGTCGCCGAGGGCGATGGCGAAGCTCAGGGTGTCCCACGGGGGGGCGCTGACGCCGCCGCGCCGCGTGAAGAAGGCGTGCGAGAAGCCGGCGGCGGCGAGGAGCGGGCTCTCGAGCGCCTCGGCGGCCCCGGGGTCGTCGATTTTTACGGTCATTTTGGCTCCACGGCGGGATCCGCTGCGTCGGCTGCTTCGGTCATAGACGATACGGGTGGGTTGCGTGGTATTTTCCGGCTCCACGCATGGCTGCCGGTCCGGACCCGAACATCGGTCGAGATCTGCTCGGAGGGCAGTTCCAGATCCTTCAGAAGATCGGCTCCGGCGGCATGGGGTCGGTCTACAAGGCCGCACAGCCGGCGATGAACCGGATGGTGGCGGTGAAGATCCTCCACCCCAAGCTCGCGAACCGGAAGGATCTCGTGTCCCGCTTCCGCCGCGAGGCGCGGGCGATGAGCCACCTCACGCACCCGAACACGGTCAAGGTGCTGCTCTACGGCGAGCTCGAGGACGGCTCGCTGTACATCGTGATGGAGTACCTGGAGGGCAAGAACCTGAACCAGGTGGTCCGCAAGGAAGGGCCGCTGCCCGTCGAGCGCGCGATCCCGGTCCTCATCCAGGTCTGCGGCGCGCTGCAGGAGGCGCACATCCAGGGGATCGTGCACCGCGATCTCAAGCCCGAGAACATCTTCCTGTCGACCAACGGCGGGCTGAAGGACTACCCGAAGGTGCTCGACTTCGGCCTCGCGAAGGTGACGGAGCGCGAGCTCAGGCCGGGGTCGGTGATGCTCACGCAGGAGGGCATGGTCTTCGGGACGCCGGAGTTCATGTCGCCCGAGCAAGCGCAGGGCAAGGTGCTCGACGCGCGGAGCGACATCTACTCGCTCGCGACGATCCTGTACGAGGTGCTCACGGGCAAGCTGCCGTTCGAGGCGCGGACGCCCATGGAGTACATCCAGCACCACGTGACGAGGAACCCGATCCCGCTCGACGAGCGCGTCCCCGGGAAGCAGTTTCCGCCGGGGCTCGGCGCGGTGCTCGGCAAGGCGCTCGAGAAGCGGCCCGAGGACCGGTTCGAGTCGGCCGCGGAGTTCGCGGACGCGCTCAAGCCGTTCGCGGGCGGCGCGGGCAAGGGCTACACGGCGATGATGCCGAAGAAGGCGAACGCGGTGCTCGAGCAAGCGTCGAAACAGCACGCAGCCGCGCTCCAGGCGAGCAAGGCGCCCGCGTCGTCCGCGTTCAAGTCGCCGGCGAAGACGGTGAAGATGGTCCAGCAGCCGCCGGCGCCGTCCGCGAAGCCAGCGCCCGCGCCGGCGCCCCTCGCCAAGCAGCCCACCAAGGCGCCGGCCAAGGTGGAGGCGAAGCCGCTGCTCCTCGTCGGCATCGCGGCGGGCTGCCTGATCGCAGGCATCCTGATCACCATCGTGGCCATGCGGCTGTTCCAGGGCTGATCCTCCGCGAGCGCGCCCCGGATCGAGGCGGGCCTCCGCGGGCGTGCTAGCGTCGCCGCGCCGGCGCGCCGGGCGCTCTGGATGCGCATCGCCTGCGCCAGCGTTCACGGGGACGGCGTCATGGCCTCGGAGCAATCACGGAACCCAGGGGGAAACGAGAACGATCCGGTCGGGAAGACCGATGCGCCGGATCGGGCGTCGGAGCCGCTGCGTCAGGCGTCGGAGCCGCTGCGTCAGGCATCGGACCCGTTGCGTCGAGCGTCGGAGCCGCTGCGTCAGGCGTCGGATCCGCTGCGCCGAGCGTCGGATCCGCTGCGTCAGGCGTCGGAGCCGCCGGCGCGGCGGTCGGGGCCGCCGGGGCGAGGGAGCGAGCCGCCGGAGCGGATCAGCAGGGCCACGCGGCCGGCGAGCGCGCCGCACATCGAGGGCGCGCAGCGCTTGTCCAGCCAGCCGGAAGGCGCGCCCCCGCAGGAGAGAGGCCCCAGGATCGCGACGTGGGCGAAGCGCATCGGGATCGCGCTCGCGGCGCTGCTCGTCCTCGCCGCCGCCACGATCGCGCTCGTCATCCGGCACTACGAGGCGGATCTCCCCTCGACCCGCGAGCTCAAGGACTACCGGCCCCCGCAGGTGACGCGCATCCTCGCGCGCGACGGGACGCGCCTCGGCGAGGTCTTCACCGAGCGGCGCACCGTGGTGCGCATCGGCGAGATCCCGAGCCAGGTGAAGCTGGCCGCGCTCGCCGCCGAGGACGCAGGCTTCTACGAGCACGCAGGGCTGAACTACCTCGGCATGCTCCGCGCGCTCGCGGTGAACCTCCGCTCGACCCGGGCCCGGCAGGGCGCGAGCACCATCACGCAGCAGGTCGTGAAGAACGTCCTGCTCACGCCGGATCGGACCTTCAACCGCAAGGCGCGCGAGATCATCCTCGCCCGCAAGATCGAGCAGGAGCTCACCAAGGACGAGATCCTGGAGCTCTACCTCAACAAGATCTACTTCGGCCACGGCCGCTACGGGGTCGAGGAGGCGAGCCGCTACTACTTCGGGAAGAGCGTGCGCGACGTGACGCTCGCCGAGGCCGCGCTGCTCGTCGCCATCGTGAAGGGGCCGTCGGTGTACTCGCCGCGGGTGAACCTCGAGCGCGCCGTGGCGCGGCGGGACTTCGTGCTCGATCAGATGCAGCGCAAGGCCTTCGCGGACGAGATCCAGGTGGCGCAAGCGAAGCAGGAGCCGGTCGTGCTCGCCATCGAGACCGAATCGCTCGCCGAGCTCGCGCCCGAGGTGGTCGCCGAGGCGCAGCGCGTGCTGCGCGAGCTCGTCGGGCCCGCCGCGCAGCAAGGCGGCTACACCATCACGACCACGATCGATCCGGCGATGCAGGCGGCGGCGCGCGCGTCCGTCCGCAAGAACCTCGACGCCTACGCGAAGCGGCACAAGCTGCTCGGCCCGCTCGCGCGGAGCAAGAAAGAGCCGCCGGCCTTCGATGGGACGCCCGCCGGCCACAGGGTCTTCCGGGGGGTCGTGACGGGCGCCGACGACGCGCGAGGGACGCTCTCGGTGCGCGTGGGCACGCTGGAAGGCACGGTCACGCTCCGCGGCGCGCAGCGGTACAACCCGAACGGGCTCCCGCCGAGCAAGTTCGCCGACGTCGACAAGGTGGTGCGCGTCAGCCTGATCGGCCCCGCGCCGGAGCCGGTCGTCGAAGCGGCCGCCGCAGGCCAGGACGAGGACGAGGACGCCGCCGGAGAGGCAGGGCGCGCCGCGCCCGCGGGCAAACCGGGGAAGCCCGAGGCCCCGGTGCCGCTGCGGCTCGAGCTCGGACCCGAGGGGGCGCTCGTCGCGATCGACGTGCGGACGCGCGAGATCGTCGCCCTCGTCGGCAGCTACGAGGCGATGCGCGGCGGGCTCGACCGGGCGACGTTCGCGCGGCGGCAGCCAGGATCGACGTTCAAGGCGTTCGTCTACGGCTACGGCATCCACGCGCGCACGCTGACGCCGGCGACGATCCTCGACACCGATCCGCTGGCCATCGCCGGGTACAAACCGCAGAACTACGACGAGAGCGAGGGGAAGTCGCCGGCGCGGCTCCGGGAGGCGGCGGCGCACAGCGTGAACGTGGCCGCGGTGTCGGCGCTGTCGCGCGTCGGCGCCTCGAACGTGGTCGCCTTCGCCGGCGCGCTCGGCGTCCAGTCGAAGCTCGGCGCAGACCTGTCGCTCGCCCTCGGCGCCTACGAGGTCACGCCGCGCGAGATGGCCGCCGCGTACGCGAGCATCGCCGCGGGCGGCGTCCACGAGCAGCCTGTCCTGATCACGAAGATCGTCGGGCCCGGCGGGGTGGAGATCCCGCTGCCGCCACGCCCTCCGGGGCACCGCGTGATGGAGGAGGCGGAGGCCTACGTGCTCACGAGCGTGCTGACGTCGGTCGTGCAGAGCGGGACCGCCAGGCAGGCGCGCTCGCTGGGGCGCCCGATCGCCGGCAAGACGGGGACGACGAACCAGTCGAAGGACACCTGGTTCGTGGGCTACTCGACCGACATCGCGTGCGCCGTGTGGACCGGCTACGACGACGCGGCGCCGCTCGGCAGCGGTGAGACGGGCGCCATGGCGGCGCTGCCGGCGTTCGTGGACTTCATGAAGCAGGCGCACGCGAAGCGCCCGGCCGCCGATTTCCCGGTGCCGAACGGCGTCGTGCGCGTGAAGATCGATCCGCTGACGGGTCTGCTCGCGCGTGAGGGGCAGGAAGACGCCATCGAGGAGGTGTTCGTCGCCGGGACAGAGCCGACCGAGGAGGCGCAGGTGCCCGAGGCGGACGCGGGCGCGGAGCCGGCGGACGGCGTGGCGCCAGCCGAGCAGCAGGGCACCCCGCCGACGCCAGGCGAGGGGCCGCGGCCGGTGGAGCCAGGGGCCGCGCCAGCGCCGGTCGAGTCGGAGCACGCGCCGGAGCCGGGCCCGCTGCCGACCGGCGAGACGGCGCCGCCGCCGTTCTGAGCGGCGCACAAGATCGGAGGGCTCGGAGGGGCGTCAGGAGCGACGGTGATGCCCCCAGGCCGAGGGCGGCGACACCGCCGGACGAGGAAAGCGCGACCGCGGCATTTTTCCTGTCCGGAATGCGGGGCGCTCGACGTCTCGCTCCAGGAAGCGGCGGGCGGGGGCTCGCCAGCCTCCGAAAGGAGCCGATTTGTGAAACTTTACATCGTTCCGGGATCGCCCAACTGCCGCAAGGTCCAGGCCGTCGTCCACGAGCTGTCGGTGCCCGTCGAGACGATCCTCGTCGACTTCGCTACAGGCGCGCACAAGAGCCAGGATTACCTCGCGATCAACCCGAACGGCCTCGTTCCGAGCCTTGTAGACGGAGATCTGCGGCTCTGGGAGTCCAACGCGATCATGCAGTATCTTGCGGATGCCCATGGCGCGACGTCGCTGTTTCCCCGTGACCCCAGGCGGCGCATCGATGTGGTTCGCTGGCAGTGCTGGGAGCTCTCGCACTTCGGGCGTGCCCTCGGAGCGGTGCTCTTCGAGCGGTTGTTCAAGCCGCTCATGGGGGGGCAGCCCGACGAGGTGGTCGCCCAGCGCGCCCTCGAGCAGTTCCAGCCGTACGCGGCGCTGCTGGAGGCGCACCTGAAGGCGCGCGCATTCGTGGCCGGTGACGCGGTGACGCTCGCCGATTACTCGCTCGGGTGCCAGCTGCCCATGGCCGCCCTCGGCCGCGTCGACCTGGTGCCGTTCCCGAACCTCCGCGCGTGGCTCGCCCGGCTCGACGAGCGGGAAGCGTGGCGCGCGACCGCGATGCCGGCTGCGATGGCGCAGGCGCTCGAGCAGGCGGCGCATCGCTCGGAGCGCGGAGGAGCGTGACGACAATGACGGGCGGAGCCGAGCTCTTCTCGCGGCTCTCCGAGCGGTGGGCCCTCGAGCCGAGCGTCGCGCGCAGCACGATGATGGGCTTCCCGTGCCTTCGCGTGGGGGGCCGGTTCTTCGCGTCGATCGACCGCGACGGGAGGCACCTCGTCGTCAAGCTCCCGGCGGCGCGTGTCGCTGCGGCGATCACCGCCGGTGAGGGGGCGGTGTTCGCGCCGAGCGGGAGGATCTTTCGTGAGTGGCTCGCTGTGCCGCTCGAGCACGCCGCGCGGTGGGAATCGTATCTGCAGGCGTCGTACGCGTTCGCGCGAGGAGATATCGGATGATCTATGTCCTGTTGATCCACAGCGCGCGCCCCGAGGGCGATCCGCTCCCCGCGGCGGACGAGCGCGCGGTGCTGGACCGTCACCGCGCCCTCCAGCAAGAGGCGACCGCGCGCGCCGAGCTGCTCGCCGTGGCGAGGCTCGACGGGCGAGACAAGGCGCGTACGGTGCGCGTGCAGGGGACGACCGCGACGATCACCGATGGGCCCTACATGGAGACCAAGGAGTGGCTCGTTGGCTTTTACCTGATCGAGTGCGCCGATGAGACCATCGCCGCGGCCCGGGCGCAGCAGATCTGCCCGGCGGATGGATCCGTCGAGATCCGGCCTGTCACCTGGCAGCGCACGCCGTAGTCATGGAGGGGTTCGCCCCGTTGCTCCGCCGCGCGTATGCGCCCGTGCTCGCGCGGCTGCTGCGCCACACGCGGGATCTGCACGCGGCGGAGGACGCGGTGCAGGAAGCCGTCGCCAGGGCCCTCGCGACGTGGCCAGAGCGGGGCGTCCCCGACGCGCCGGAGGCGTGGCTCGTGCGCGTCGCCACGAACATCCACAGAGACGGCTTGCGGCGGCGGTGCGGAGAGCAGCGGCACGCGACCGCGCTCGCGGCGCTCGCGGCGCGATGTCCCTGGTCCGAGGCGCTGCTCTCGGCGCCGGACGCCGCGCGGTGGCCGGACGATGTCCTGCGCCTCGTCGTCACCTGCTGCGATCCCGCGCTCGGCCTCGAGGAGCGGGCGGCGCTGGCGCTGTCGACGGTCGCGGCGCTCTCCACGGACGAGATCGCGCATGCGTTTCTGGTGAGCGCGCAGGCGATGGAGCGCCGGCTGACCCGGGCGCGCGAGAGGCTCCGGGAGCGGCGCAAGCACTACGAAGTCCCGCGGCTGGAGGAGGCGCCGGAGCGGCTCCACGCCGTGCTCGCGGTGATCCACCTCGTCTTCAACGCGGGATACTGGTCCCGTGGCGACGAGGCGCCGATACGTCGTGGCCTCACCCGGCTATCGATGCACCTGGCTCGGGCTCTCGACGCAGCGCTGCCACGGGTACCCGAGGTGCAGGGCCTGCTGTCTCTGCTGCTCCTGCACGCGGCGCGCATGCCGGCCCGGACCGACGAGGAAGGGCAGCCCCGGAGCCTCGAGCAGCAGGACCGATCGAGGTGGGACAGCGCCGCGATCGACGAGGCCTGCGCGTTGCTGCGAGAGGCGCTCGAGCGGGGGCGCCCCGGCCCCTACCAGATCGAAGCCGCGATCGCGGCGGTCCACTGCTCGGCGCCGCGCGCCGAGGACACCGACTGGCTCCAGATAGCGATCCTCTACGAGTCGCTCGAGCAGCACCGCCCGGGCCCGATCGTGCGCGTGAACCGTGCTTTCGCGGTCGCCCGGGCGCTGGGCGCGGCGGAAGGGTTGAAGCTGATCGCGACGGCCATCGATCACCCGGCTCTGGCGCGTTACCCCTATGCTCACCTCGTCCAGGGCGTCCTGCTCGAGGAGACGGGGAGGGTGGATCAAGCGCTGGCGGCCCTCGAGCGAGCCCGCGATTGCGCGGCCAACGCCGCAGAGCGCGCGCAGATCGAGCAGCGCATCGACGCGCTCCGGCCGCGGGCCCTGTGCGCGGCCGCGCCAGCCCCTGACGCGACGATCGCGGCCGTGGCCGCGCGCGGAGATCGCGCAGCGCGGATCCCCGAGCCCGAATGAACGAGCGCGCCTCACTCGCGAAGGGCGCCCGCCCCGGGGAACGGGCCCATGACCGCCAGCGTGAGGCCGTCCTCCTGCATGTTCACGAAGAGCGCCTTGCCGTCGGGCGAGAAGCACACGCCGGAGAGCTCTCTCATGCTCCGCGCATTGCGCGCGAAATCGAAGATCTGCCCGTCCAGCGTCACACCTCGAAGGTAGTTCCCTCGATAGCCATCCTCCGCCATGAAGAGCTCTCCCCAGGGGGCGATGGTGATGTTGTCGGGAGCGTCCAGCTCGTTCGTGTCCGTCGATTGCGCGACGACCCCGAGCGTGCCGCCATCTCCCTGGGGGACCAGCTGGAAGATCTGCCCGGCCCCGGCCGGGCCGCCGATCGTCGCGCAGATGTACACGACGCCTTGCGATAGGCAGACGCCCTCCCCGCGCCGGAAGATCGCGGCCCCCTTGGTCCGGGCCTCCGTCCTGACCGTGTCGTCGCGTGGATCGGGCTCGTCGATATCCACCCACGCGATGTCGCGCGGCTCCTCGAGCTCCCAGCCGGAGGTCTCGGCGTTGCGCGCCCCGACGACGCAGAGCGCCTGGAGCTTGCCCTCGAACGGAGCGGCGGGGTCCGCCGGCTTGAAGCGGTAGAAGCAGCCGTCCGGGCGATCCTCGGTCAGGTAAGCGATCCTCGTCGTGGGATCGACGACCGCCGCCTCGTGGTGGAAGCGGCCATAGCCGGTCAGGCGGCGCGGGGCCTCCACCCTGGACGCGGTAGCCGCGCAGACGAAGACGTAGCCGTGGCGAGCGTCGACATTCTCTTCGCAGCTGAGCCAGCCCCAGGGGCTCGGGCCGCCCGCGCAGTTCCGGTTCGTGCCAGCGAGCACGAGATTGCTCGAGCGACGCTCGAACGTCGCAGCGTCCAGCACGAGCCTCGTGACGCCGCCCATGCTCGCCGCGTCGTACGCCTCCGCCGGCGCGCCCTGGCCGGATCGATACGGGCCAATGCCCTCATCAGCAGGCGAGTTCTCATGATTCCTGAGCAGGACGACGGTGCCGTCGGCCCCAGGAAAACACCCCATGCCGTCCGGCCGGCCGGGAACTCGGTAACCGTCGTCCATCTCGCCGCCGGCGCGCTCGAGGACTCGATACGTGAAGCCCGCAGGGAGGTCGAGGATGCCCGCGGGATCGGGCACGAGAGGCCCGAACCGGCCGGCCGCCTGCGTCCTCCGCGAGAAGATCAGCGAGAACGGTAGGGTCAGCGTCGCGGCTGCAGCTCCACCGACGCGCAGGAATGAACGCCTCGGGATGCGTCGTCGCATGGAGATGATCTACGTCGGAACACCATCACGCGAAAGGCACGGAAGGCAATTGCCACATGGGCGCCGCGGGGCCGATGCACGAGAGGAACGCAGGGCCGCGCGCAAGGAGAGGTCGAGTCGTTGAGCGCGCTGGCCGGGACACACGCCACCTTCGTGGCGTCATCCCACCTGGCCTTCGTCAGCGACGTTACGGCCCAGGACCTTCGAGGACACCCGGCCGACGAGCCGCCGCAGGACCTGCTTCGCGCCGATCGCGCCGCCAGCGCCCACCGCGAAGACGAGAGGCGCCGCGGCGCCGCCGGTCACCGCGACGAGGCCCGCCGCGAGCAGCACGCCGGCGCCGGTCGCCACCGCGCCTGTCGAGGCCTCCTGCGCCGCGTGCGCGAGCGCTTCCTTCCTCGTCATCTCGCCTCGCTGGTAGGCCGTGACGCCCTCGTAGGCACCGAAGGCGCCGTCGATCACGAACCCGATGCCGGCCGCCTTGCCCGCGCCCTTCAGGACCTCCCGGCCCGCGGCCCTCATCGCCTCTCGGGCCAGCCCCTTCGCGACCGCGGCCGAGACGCCGTCGGTGAGCGCGGCCTGGCCCGCGTGCCGCCCCGCTGCCTGCGCGACGATCGCTGCGGTCTGCGTTCCGCCCTGATCCGCGATGATCTTCGCCGTCGTCTGCGCGCCCAGCGAGAGCCCGGGCGCGAGCGCGTCCACGACCGCCGTGGTGTTCTCGACCATCACGCGCCGCAGGCCCTCCCGCGCGCCCTCGTCGAGGAGCCTCTTGCCCGCCGCCGAGAACAGCGCCTCCGCCGCCCCGCGGACGGCGACCGCGCCGCTCCCTGCAATCGAACCAAGGATCTTGTTCCGCTGTGAGCTCATCTCGACCTCCCCGCCTCGCGCGCCCTCGCCTCGATCATGGGGTAGCGCCCGGGTGCGGAAAGACAAGCTCAGCGACCCGCGCTCCCACGCCGCCGCGTCACGGCGCCGGTCGCGCCCGATCGCCGAACCTCAGAACCTCACGAGCAGGCGCGAGCCGAGGCCGCCCGGCGCTGGCGTGAGGACGAGCTCTGCCGCCGGCTTGCCAGAGGCCGGCGCCGTGGGCTTGGAAGGGCTCAGCAGGAGCAGCGTGACGCCGGCGCCGATCCCGACCAGGCCGACGCCGGCGAAGACGCCGGCGAGCGTCGAGGCGGTCTTGCCCGTGTCGTAGTCGCCCTGGAGCGACGGCGGGCACTCGTAAGCGCCTCCGCCGGCGGGGGAGCACCCGTCCTCGACCGCGGACAGCGCGCCGGCGCGCACGGCCAGCGCCACGACGGTCGCGATCGCGCCAGCGCCGCCGACGCCGAGCGCGACGTAGCCGCCCATGCGAATGCCGCTGGCCGGCGTGCCGGAGGCGCTCGGCGCGGAGAGCGCGTCGCGCCCCGGGAGCGGCGCGGGCACGGTCAGCGTCACGACCTGACGGGCGCCAGGCGTGAGCTCGGCGCGCTCCGTGATCGGCGCGGCGCCGCCGTAGAACAGCTCGACCGTGTGGGCGCCGAGATCGCGCTCGAGCTCGACGCCGAGGAGCCTCGGGTCGAGGGGCTTGCCGTCCAGCACCACCTGGACCGGCGGCCGCCCCTCGGCGCCTTTCAGCCGGACGGTCAACGTCCCGACCTTGCTGCCGAGCGCCCGGTAGCGGGCCTCGGCGTCATCGCTCCACCCGGCGTACTTGGCCTCGTTGGACTGGAGCGCGGCGCGCCGGAGATCCCACCAGTCTCGCCTCGCCGAGGCATAGCGGCCGAGCTCCTCCTCGCACTCGGCGATGTTCCGGAGCGCGCCGAGCCCCTCGGGGTAGATCTCCAGCGCGCTCCGGAAGGCGATGACCGCCTGCTCGCACTGTCCGGTGCTCCGCAACTCGCGCCCCCGGGCGAACAGCGTCTTCGCGTCCTCCTCGGCCCCGACGGCGAGCGCGCGCGCCGGCGCCGCCGCGAGCATGGCGACGCTGCAGAGCGTGATGAGCCGTCGCTCAAAAGGTCTCACTCTTGTCGATCTCCTTGCGGCGCCGGGGCACCGTGGGCGCGGTGGTCGCCGTCGCGCGCGGGGTGGCCCTGTCAGCCCCGGGGCGGCGCTGGGACGAGCGCGGCTGCGCAGGCGCTGCGGAGGCAGGCGGCGCGGGCGCCGCCGCGGAGGCCGGCGGCTCGGCCGTGGCCGGCGGCTCGGCCGTGGCCGGCGGCTCGGCCGCGGCGGGCTGCTGCGGCGGGGGCGGCGAGCGCAGCGCGATCGCCTGGAGCGCGCCCCGCACGCCGGGGGCCATGAGCCGCGCCGGCTGTTCCAGGCGCGGCCGATCGAGCAGGCGCGCCGCCAGCGCGGCGGTCCCCCCGAGCGCGGTCAGGCAGGCCAGCGCCACGGCGGGCGCCACCCGAGGCCGCCGCGGCGGCGCGACCTCCGCGGGCCGCTCGGGCGGCGGCGCCGAGAGCGCGGCGTGGTAGGCCTCCACCATCTCGCGGATCGAGGTGAACCGCTGCGCCGGCCCCTTCGCGAGGGCGCGCGAGAACCAGGCGTCGAGCCCCTGGGGAAGCGATCGCCGGACCTCCGTGGCAGGCTCGAAATCGCGGGTGCTGACCGCCACGATGATCTCCGCGATGCTGTTGCCTTGAAAAGGCGTCCAGTCCGTCAGCACCTCGTAGGTCAGCACGCCGAGCGCCCAGACATCGGCCCGCGCGTCGACCGCGAGCGGCGAGGCGAGCTGCTCCGGGCTCATGTAGTTCGGCGAGCCCAGCATGACGTCGGCCTCCGTCTCCTGCGGCCGATCCAGGCCTAGATCGCCGTGCAGCGCCTTGGCGATGCCAAAATCCGCGACCTTCACCGTCAGCTCCGCGCCGGGCGTGCCGACGAGCATCACGTTCGAAGGCTTCAGATCGCGGTGCACGATGCCCATGTCGTGCGCCACGGTGAGCGCGTCCCCGATCTGATCAAGGATGTGCCCGAAGCGCACCGGATCGATCGGTCCCTTCTGGCGCACCTCGGCGAACAGCGTTCGCCCCGGGATGTGCTCCATCACCAGGTAAGGGATGTCGTCGTGGACCCCTGCGTCGTGGACCGCGACGATGTGCCGCGTGCGCGCGCTCAGGCGGGCCGAGATCTGGGCCTCGAACCGGAACCTCTCCAGGACGGTGCGGCTCCGCTCCGCGTCGCCGGTCAGCGAGGCGCTGAGGAACTTCACGGCGAGCTCGGTCTTGAGCGTGACGTGCACGGCGAGCCAGACCTCGGCCATGCCTCCGCGCCCGAGCGGTCGGACCAGCCGGTATTTGCCCTCGACGACCTCGTCGGGGGTGTGCTGCCAGATGTCCGACTCGTCGGCGCCGGCCTGACGAGCCGCCGCGCTCTGGCTGATCCGCACGGTCGGCGGTATGCGGGGCGTGGCGGCGTCCACGCCCGAAGGATAGTGGATGCTGCGCGCGGGACTGGCACTTTTCGACAGTCCTCGCCGCCGTCGCCCTCTGGCCAGCGCGGGATGGCGGCCAGAGGCAGCCGCGCGCCCGGCGAGTACACGAAGAGCGCGCGGCCGTTTCACTCGGCGGCGTCGGCGAAGAGCTCCGCAGGCGGCGCGTCGAGCGGCGGGGCCGCCCGCGAGGCCGCGCCGCCCACGCCGCGGTCGAGGGCGTCGCAGAGGAGCGCGCCGACGCCGGGGACGACGTTGGCGATCGCCTCGTCGGCCTCGCGCGGGTTCAGCCACCAGAACGGGTTCAGCAGCCGGCGGATGTCGCGGAAGGAGCGTGCAGGACGGCTGACCTCCACCGTGAAGGCGAGCGTTCCGAGGTTGGCGTCGAGCCAGTCGTCCATGTCGCCGACCGTGGGGTACCAGTGCGCCGCCTGGCGGATCTCGTACCGCTCGCGCGGCAGAGCCCGGCAGAAGGCGTCGCCGAGCGCCCGGTACAGCGGCTCGCGCGGGTTGGGCACGTCGGTGTGCGCCCACGGGTAGAGCAGGAAGTTGCCGCAGCTGTGAAAGCCGATCGCGAGCGCAGGCCGCGTCTCCAGCGCGACGTCGCGCAGGGCGCGCGACTCGGGCTCCGAGAACGCGTGAGGCCCCGTGTAGTGCGGCGACCACCGGAGGCGCGAGCCCGCGAACGGGTGCAGCGGCCGCGACGAGGACAGCGGCGCGAAATTCCGGTTCAGATCCACGCCGCGGGCGTTGCAGCGCTGCGCCGCTCGCCGCTCGCCGCGGAGGCGCTCCAGGTTGTCGGCGAACGCGTCGGGGTTGACGACCGGCACCACGATGAGCCGCGCCCGCGCCGCCGCGCCCGCTCGTCCGCTCACCAGGATCGACCGGACCGCATCGAGCAGCGCGAGCCCGCCGATCACCTCGACCCCGTGCATGAGCGACGTCAGCAGGAACGTCGGACCCAGCGGATTGCCGAAGTCGTAGCGCCGCAAGGGTCTTCCGTTTGCGGACGTCCCGATCGCTATTTCCCGTCCGCCGTAGGTGCGCGCCAGGCGCGCCCAGGCATCATCGAGCTGCGGGAGCTCGGCGTAGCGGCCGCATAGATCGGGCGAGCGTGTCATCCCAGTGTCTCTTATGTGACACCGGAATGGCGGCGGGCGCCAGCGGATTGAGCGGATTCATGTGTCGCGATTCCGCGGTTCCGCGATTCCTCGATTCGCGTCGATTCGCGTCATCCGCGCGGCGGGTCGCCCTTTCGCGTCGCGAGGAGAGCCAGGCCCTCGAACAGGAGGTGCGCGCCGAGGTGGAGGGTGATGTCGGCGTGATCCAGCGCGGGGCATACCTCGACGAGATCCATGCCCACCAGGTTGATCCCCGCGAGGCCGCGGAGCAGCTGCATCGCCTCGCGTGAGGTGAGCCCGCCGGGCACGGGCGTGCCGGTGCCCGGGGCATAGGCCGGGTCGACGCCGTCGATATCGAAGGAGATGTAGACGGGCGACTCGCCCGCGGCTGCCCTGATGGCGGCGGCGATCGCAGAAGCGCCGTCGCGGTCGATCCGATCCATGCCGTACAGGGTCGCCCCGGCGTGCGCCGCGAAGGCGCCTTCCTCCGGGTGGCCCCACGTGGCGCGGATGCCGATCTGGTGGAGCGCGCTCCGCCCGATCAGCCCCTCTTCGATCGCGTTGCGGAACGGCGTGCCGTGGTGGAACGGCTCGCCCCACACCTCCGAGGTGCTCGTGTCGAGGTGCGCGTCGACGTGAACGACCGTGACGGGGCCGTGGCGCCGCGACAGCGCGCGGAGCACCGGGAGCGCGATCGAGTGGTCGCCGCCGACGACGAACGGGGCCGCGCCGGCCGCGAGCACCTCGTCGACCGAGGCCTGGATCAGCTCGCGAACGGAGTCTGCGTGAAACGGGGGAAAGGGCACATTGCCCCCGTCGAGCACGTTGATCGCGCGGAACACGTCGATGCCGTGGCCGGGGTGATACGACTGCACGAGCGCGCTCACGCGGCGCAGCTCGTAGGGGGCGAACCGTGCGCCCGGGCGGTACGTGACGCTCCCGTCCCACGGGACGCCGAGGAGCACGGCATCGGCGCCGGAATAGGCGGACGCGCCGGCCTCGTGGAATCCCGCCGTCGGGAGGCGAAAGAACGGCGTCTGCCCGTGCCGCAGGTACGCGGCTGCTCGTTGTTGAGACATGAGATCTCCTACAGGCTCAAGAGGTCCAGGATCACGGCGCGGGCGCGGTCCGCGAGATCCGCCGCGCCGCCGTGATCGCCGAGCGGCGGGCCAAAGGCGACGCGGGCGCTCGCCTCTCGGCGGCTGGAGAAGCGGAGGAAATGGGGGAGGAAGGTGTCGTCGCCCGCCCAGCAGAGCTCCGGATCATCGTAGGTGATGGCCGCGGGCACGATGGGGACGCCCGCGAGCTGGGCGACGCCGAAGATGCCTTTCCGGAACGGGAGGACCTTCTCTCCGCGGGTGGTCGAGCCCTCCGGGAAATTCAGCACCGGGACGCCATGGCGCAGGGCCCGGAGCGCGCTCCGGAGCACGCGCGCCCCGCTCGCCGGGCGCTGCCGATCGACGAGCAACACGCCGAGATCGCGCGCGCGATCGCCGATGATCGGCCAGCTGCCGATCTCCTGCTTCGCGATGGCGGTGCAGGGGGTGAGCGACGCGAGGAGGATCGGATCGAGGTAGCTGACGTGGTTGGCCACGACCACGAACGGCGACGCAGGGAGCGCGCCGGTCACGCGGACGCGCAGGCAGTGCAGCGCGCACAGGTCCCGGGCGATCCCGTGGAGGAGGCGCGCCCTTTCGCGGTGGCGCGAGGCGGGCAGCGTGGGGAGCAGGCTGGTCCGGAACACGGCGTCGAGCGCGAGCCTCATCACGCCGGAGACCCGGCTGGCGATGGAGAGCGCCTCGGTCCAGGGCCGGTCGTCCGCCGTCGGCGCGCGGCGGCCGCGGTCGAGCGGAGCGGTGGTCGTCATGGTCCGTCGGCCTCAGGCCACCGCGGCGATGCCGCCGCTCTCCGCCGCGCGCGGCTCCTTCGCCTCGGCCTGGCGATCGACGAGCCCCACCTTCTCGAAGCGGGCCCGGAGCGCCATGAACGCGTCGCGATCGATGCGCGAGATGATGCGCGGGTGTCCGGTGCCATAGAAATCGGGGCGCACCTCGATCTCCTTGGCGCCGAGCATGGCGTGGAGCGCCCGCGCGGCGTGGTTGTCCTCCTCGACGGTGAACCAGCACGACTCCGCCCATCCGAGGATCGACCCGACGAACGCGCGGAGCAGCGTGTGCGTCGCGCGGGAGCCCTGATACTCGGGCAGGACGGCGAGGGTCGTGCAGTAGACCTCCTTGCCGCGCGTGAAGGAGAGCAGGTAGCCCGCGGGCCTCCCCGCGGCCTCGACCATGAAACAAGAGTCCTTGAAGAAGTCGCAGCAAAGACGGATGTAATACCGCCCGAGCTCCCCTTCGCCCGCGCCGCCGAAGAGGGCCGTCTCCAGTTCCATCAGAGTCGAAAAGTCATCGCCTCGGAGCGTGCGCGCCACATAACGGCTCATTGTTGCGCCTCCTTATTTCAATTGAATCGTTGCTGTGGGCGCAGCATGCCGGGACTCCGTGGAGAACACGTCACAGGACCCCCGAGGTTGAGAGACACGTCGGGGGCGATGGCGCGTCAAGATGGCTGGGGAATCGCGTACGGAAGGTGCCAGGGCGGCAATGTCATCGTGGCCTGAGGCGCTCTGCCGCCGTGGACGGGAGTGCGAGCGCGAGGCCGGCGAAGGCCCGGGCGGTGTCGAGGAGCGCGGCGACGCCCGAGGACGCGCGCCATCCGCCGGTCACGCCGGTCCAGTGCTTCATGGGCACGAAGATGTTGCCGTCGGTGTGCGGCGCCGCGCGATCCAGGAAGGTCGCGCGGAGCGTGTACGCCGCGAGCAGCCGCTCCATGAGGCCCGGGAAGGCGACGAACGCCGCGGCGGTGATGCGGCCGGCGGCGCCGACGTAGACATCGCGCCGCGGCCGCTCGGCGAGGGAGACCATCGCCGCTGCGACCCGCTCGGGGTCGACGATCGGCCGGATCGGCTGGACGGCGTGGCCGGTGAAATTGCCGGCGTGCTGGTAGATCGGGGTGTCGATCGTCGCGGGCAGGAGATTGCAAACATGGATGTCCGGCGTGCTGGAGAGCTCCTGTCTCAAGCAGGACGTGAGGCCGAGGACCCCGAACTTGGAGATCACGTAGGCGCTCATGGTCGGCGCGCCGAACTTGCCAAGAACGGAGACGTTGTTGATGAGCACCCCGGCGCCCTGCGCGCGGAAACAGGGCAGCACCGCCCGCGCCCCGTGCACATAGCCGAGCAGGTTCGTCTCGATGACCTGGCGGTAGGCCTCGTAGGGCGCCTCGTCCGCGCGCGCGTAGAGGAACACGGCGGCGTTGTTCACCCAGACGTCGATCCTGCCGAACACCTCGACGGCGGCGCGGGCGAGCGCTCGGACGGCGTGCTCGTCCCTCACGTCCGTCGTGACGGCGAGCGCCGACGCGCCGACGCTGGCGCACTCGGCGGCGACCTCCTCGAGGGCCGCCTCGTCCCGAGCGGCGATGACGACCCGCGCGCCGCGCCTCGCGAACGCGAGCGCCGCCGCCCTGCCAATGCCCGAAGATGCCCCGGTGATAACGACCACCGCATCGCGAATGCACTTCCGCATGACTGGCCCCCTCCCGCGCGGTCTTTCCCTCGCGGAGAGGAGAGCAAGGCGCGGGCCATCAGGGCCCCGGGGGCCGGGTCGGATGTGGCCGCGGAGCTCGATTGAAACGGCGAGCGTGGTGGATGGATGAAGAATTTTAAACGCAAAGTCGCAAAGGCGCGAAGACGCAAGGAGAAGAAGAAACAAATCTTTCTCTCTCCCTTGCGCCGTTGCGTCTTTGCGACTTTGCGTTTTTTTCTTCTCTCTCTTCAGCCGTAGAAGGGCTTCCCGGTCCTCGCCGCCTCGACGAGCGCCGGGGCGGGCGTCCAGCGCTTGCCGAAGCGGCGCTCGTAGATCTCGATGCGGCGGAGCACCTCCGCGGCGCCCAGGCTGTCGACGTAGCGGAACGGCCCGCCGCGGAACGGCGGGAAACCCAGGCCGAAGATCGCGCCGATGTCGCCGTCGCGCGGGCTCCGGAGGATCCCCTCGCCGAGGCAGTGCAGCGCCTCGTTCACGAGCTGGAGCGAGCAGCGCAGCTGGATCTCCTCGACCGGCACCGGCGGGCTGTCCTTCGCCCTCGGCACCGGCAGCCCGAGCACGCCATAGACGCTCTCGTCGGCGTGCTTGCCCTTGCCCTTCTTCTTCGCCGCCGCGCCGTACAGGTACATCCCGCGCTCGTTCTTGCGGCCCCTCCGGTCGTCGGAGACCAGCCTGGCCATCGTGGGAGGCGGCGCGAGGCGGTCGCCGAACGCCTCGAGCATGATCGGGCCGACGTGCGCCGCCACGTCGATGCCCACCTCGTCGAGCAGCGCGAGCGGGCCGACCGGCCAGCCCCACGCGACGAGCGCCGCGTCGACCTGCTCGATCGCGACCCCCTCGGCGAGCAGCCAGCTCGCCTCGTTCATGTACGGCCCGAGGATCCGGCTCGTGTAGAAGCCGACCCCATCGTTCACGACGATGACCGTCTTGCCCTGGCGCTTACCGACCGCCACCGCCGTCGCGACCACCTCGGGCGACGTCGCCTCGGTCCGGATGACCTCGAGCAACGGCATCTTGTGCACCGGGCTGAAGTAGTGCATCCCGACCACGTTCTCCGGCCGCTTCGACGCGGCCGCGATCCGCGAGATCGGGATCGACGACGTGTTCGACGCGAAGATCACCCCGCTTTTGCCGTGCTGCTCGACGTCCCGCAGGACCGCGTGCTTCACCGCCAGATCCTCGAACACCGCCTCGATCACGAGATCGGCGCTCCGGAGGCCCGAGCTGTCCGTCGTCGCGGTGAGCAGCGCGAGCTTCTCGTCTCGCTCGAGGGGCGTGAGCTGCTTCTTCTTCACCCGCTCGCCGAGGATGTCGGCCACGTACTTGAGCCCGCGGCCGATCGACGCGTCGTCGCGATCCCGGAGCCGCACGGAGATGCCGGCGTTCAGGCTGACATAGGCGATGCCGGCCCCCATCAGGCCGGCGCCGATCATCGCGATCTTCTCGACCTTCCTCGGCTGCACGGCGGGGTCGTCCACGCCGGTGTCCTTCTTCATCGCGTTCGTCGCGAAGAAGAGCTCCATCAGCCGGTGCGCCGTGCTCGACGCGACGAGCTCGCCGAACGCGCGCGCCTCGACCTCCTTCGACGCCTCGAAGCCCTTCTCTGCATAGGTCCTCAGCACGTCGATGATCCGCTCGGGCGCCGGGTAGTGCCCGCCGGTCTTCTTGCGCGTCTGCCGCGCTGCCTGCTGGAAGAGCAGGGCACGGCCGATCGGGTTCCGCTCCAGGGCCGCGCGGGTGAGCGCGGCGGAGTCGAGCTTCGGCGCGCTCGCCCGCTTGGGCCGGAACGGCGGGCCGGCTTCGACACGCGCGAGCTTGAGCGCGAGCGCCGCGGCCGTCTCCCTCAGGATGGCCGCGGGGACGACGTCGTCGGCGACGCCGAGCTGCCGCGCCTTCGAGGGGCGCATGTTCTTGCCGGTGAGGCCGTGGTCGAGCGCCGCCTTCAGGCCGGCGCGCTCCGCGAGCCGCTGGAGCCCGTTGATCCCGGGGAGCAGGCCGAGCTGCACCTCGGGCAAGCCGAGCACCGTCTTCCGGTCGTCGCTCAGCACCCGGGCGTGGCAGGCGAGCGCCACCTCGAAGCCGCCGCCGAGCGCGGCGCCGTGGACCGCGGCGACGATCGGCTTCGGCGAGCGCACGATCCGCAGGATCGCCTCGTGACCGGCACGGCACATCGCCTCGGCCTGGGCCGCCGTGGCGACGCCCTTCAGCATCTCGATGTCGGCGCCCGCGATCCAGGTGTCGGCCTTGCCGGACACGAGGATCGCCGCCTTGATGAGCGGGTTGCTCGCGATCTGGCCCGCGATCCGCTCGAGATCGCCGGTGAACGTGGGCTTCAGCGTGTTGACCGCCTCGCCCGGGACATCGTAGGTGACGACGGCCACGCCGTCGGGGCGCACCTCGAGGGAGAGCGGGCTCGCGGCCGCGGGGGCCGGCGTGGCGGCGGCGGATGTCGTCGTCATGCGGCCTCCAGGACAACGGCAGCGCCGAGGCCGCCCGCCGCGCAGACGGTGAGGAGCGCGTGATGCCCGCCGCGCTTCTTGAGCTCGCGGAGCGTGGAGAGGACCATGCGCCCTCCCGTGGCCGCGAAGGGGTGCCCGAGCGCGATCGAGCCGCCGTTGACGTTGAGCTTCTCCGGATCGATCTCGCCGACGGGGGCGGACCGGCCGAGCTTCTCCGCGGCGAACGACGGCGACGCGAGCGCCTTCAGGTTGGACGCGACCTGGGCGGCGAAGGCCTCATGCATGTCGACGAGGTCCATGTCGGCGAGCGAGAGGCCGGCGCGCTCGAGCGCCCGCGGCACGGCGAGCACCGGGGCCATCAGGAGCTGCCAGCCAGGGTCGACCGCCGCGTAGGACCACGACTTGACGTACCCGAGCGGCTGGTAGCCGAGCGCCTTGGCCTTGCCCTCGCGCATCAGGAGCAGGGCGCTCGCCCCGTCGGTGAGCGGCGACGCGTTGCCCGCGGTGATCGTGCCGTGCCGCCGATCGAAGGCCGGCGACAGCTTCGCGTAGGCGTCGAGGGTCGAGTCGTCCCGGACCACGTTGTCGCGCTCGACCGGCTTGTCGTAAGGCGGGGGGATCACGTGCATGACCTCGGCGGCGTAGGTGCCGTCACGCCAGGCGCGCGCGGCGTTCGTGTGCGAGCGGTGGGCGATCGCGTCCTGCTCGGCGCGCGAGATGCCGTTCTGCTTCGCCATCTTCTCGGCGGCCTCGCCCATCTGCTCGCCCGTGGTCGGCTCGCGCGAGAAGCCCGGGATCGGGGGCACGAGGTCCTTCAGCGAGAGGCGGGAGAGGATCTCCAGTCGGGCGCCGAGCGTCCTGGCCTTCTGGAAGTCGGTCAGCGCGGAGGCCAGCTTCCGGGAGACGCCGAGCGGCACGTCGCTCATGCTGTCGGCGCCGCCGACGAGGGCGACGTGGTGCTGGCCGGCGAGCATCGCCTCGGCGGCGCTCGTCATGGCCTGGAGCGACGTGGCACACGCGCGCGAGACGCTGTAGGCGTCGGTGTCCTTGGGCAGGCCGGTGCGCAGCACGACCTCGCGCGCGATGTTGAGCCAGTCGAGCGTCGGCACCACCTGCCCGTAGACGACCAGCGTGACGTCGCGCGGGGTCACCTCGCTCCTCTGGAGGAGCTCCTTGACCACCGTGGCCGCGAGATCGACGGTGCGCAGCGCTTTGAGCGCCGTCCCCGCCTTGGTGAACGGCGTGCGCAGCCCGGCAACGACCGCCACCCGGTCCTTGCCGCCCTTCCCATTCTTGCCTGAAGCCATGTCGACTCCTCTGCTGCCGGAGAGCCCATCGCGAGCCCGCCCCGCGCGCCCCGCGCAGCCCCCCGGATCCCGGCGTGCCAGCGCACACCGGTTGGGGTAATTCCCTTAGGTGCGCTAACGCGGCGTGTCAACCTTGGGCGGCGAGGGCGTCGCAGGCGGCGAGGCGCTCCACGAGAAAGCGACGTGGGAGGAAGAACGGTTGGGACAGCCTGGGCGCTAATTTGGCCCACGGTTGAGCTTGCCGATAGCGTGGGTGGCCATGCGGAAATTCATTCTATGCAGTGCGTTGCTCTGCGGCGCTCCGGCGCTCGCGGGGTGTGCGACGTTTGCAAGCGACTCGGCGCCGGCGGCGCCGGGTTATGTGTATGTGGCTGGTCACAAGAACAACCAGCCTGCGATGTGGATGTGCCCTGACGCGCCGGGCAAGGCGGAGTGCACCGAGGTCGAGGTAACGACGGAGGCGGCCGAATGAAGCGTTCTTTGATTTTCGGGCTCTTGCTCGCGAGCTTCGGCGCGATCGGCTGTCAGGGGAGCTACACGAGCATCCGGCAGATCGACGGGACGCGGTACCACGTCACGCGCACGAAGCAGGGCTTCTTCAACGCGTACGGCACCGTGTTCGACTGCCAGGCCAAGGGCGACGCGATGACGTGCGTCGAGATCAGCGATCTGTGAGCTCCGCGCGGGAGCGCTGCTCCTCGCAGGGTTTCTAGAAGAATAAAAACGCAAAGGCGCAAAGACGCAAAGACGCAAAAGGAGATCGAGAAGAATTTTTTCTCGCTACTTCTTGCGCCTTTGCGCCTTTGCGTCTTTGCGGTTCATTCTCTCTCTGTCGCTCCGGCTCGCGCGTCACCGGCAGCCGCGCCTGCTCACGCCTCGCGCAGGAAGGCCTCGAGCAGCGCCGCCGAGACGTCGAGGAGATCGCGCTCGGTCACGATGCCCACGAGCCGTTCGCCCGCGACGACGGGCAGGCAGCCGACGCGCTGCTCGCGCATGATCCGCATCGCCTCCAGCGTCGGCGTGTCCGGCGCGACGGTCACGGGGTCGGGCCGCATGATGGACGCCACCGTGGGCTGCGCGGATCCGCTCGGCGCCGCCGCGGCGCCGCGGGCGACGAGCCGGAGCAGCGCGCGGTGGGAGACGACGCCGACGAGCCGGCCCTGCTCGTCCTCGACCGGGACGTGGCGCACGTGCCGCCAGTCCATGACGCTCGCGGCGAAGTCGACGATGTCGGTGGGCCGCACCGTGAACAGATCGGTCGACATGAACTGGCCGACGGTCCGGTAGCTGTCGCGCACGAGGTCCAGGTCGTCCTCGAGCGCGGCGGGCTCCCACGCGTGCACCGGGCGCCCGGCCCCCCCGCCCCGGGCCTCCTCCTGCTGGTGGGCGAGCATCGCGGCGCAGAGGGCGCGGTTCCGCCGCTCCGGGGTGCCCCGCCCGGCCATGGCCGCGAGCGAGCCGAGCGCCCACTGCGCGCCCGTCTGGCCGCGGCGGACCCGCTCCTCGACGACGCCGAGGTACCGGTCGACGTCGGCGGCGTCGATGCCGGCGGCCGAGAGGCCCGCCCGGGCGGCGGGGAGGAGGTGCGAGAGGATGAGCTCCGGGGCAGGGAGGCTCCGGCCGCCGAGCCACGTCAGCTGCGCCTTGAGGCCGTGGCGGGCCGCCGCGAAGAAGTTCGTCTTGGCGTCCTCGAACGGCATCTCGAGGTCGATGCGCGGGTGCTCGGCGGCGAGGCCGGTCATCAGGCCGAAGAAGAAGGCGGCGTTCGCGACCTCGTCGAGGACCGTGGGCCCCGAGGGCAGCGCGCGGCTCTCGATGCGCAGGTGCGCGACCCCGGCCAGGGCGCCGTAACAGGGGCGGTTCCAGCGGTAGACGGTGCCGTTGTGGACCCGCAGGGCCTTGAGGTCCGGCACCTCCCCGCGCGCGAGCACGGCCGCGGGGGGCTCGCCGGTATCGGCGGTCATGATCACGCGGAACCGCGCGATGTCCTCGCGGAAGAGATCGAGCACGCCGCCCTGCACCCAGCCGTCGCCGAAGTGGACGCGGGGCCTGTGTTGCCGGCCCTCGAGCGTGTTCGGGCGGGTGTCGACCGAGGTCTCGAAGAGGGCGATCCGGGTCTCGTGCCAGAGCCTCTGCCCGAGGAGCAGCGGCGAGTTGACCGCGGCGGCGAGGACGGGCGCGGTCACCGTCTGGGCGAGGTTGTAGAGCGACGCGAACTCCCGCGCCCCGACCTGGAGGTGGACCTGGAAGCTCGTGTTGCACGACTCGAGCAGGATGTTGTCGTGGGTCATCTCGAGCTCGTCGAGCCCGTGGATCGAGACGCGGAAATCGCCCTGGCGCAGCCGCAAGAGCGCGCGGTTGAGCTCGTGGTAGCGAGGCGCCGGCGTGAGGTTCTCGAGGCGGAGGTCGCCGGCGCGCAGGGTGGGGAGGATGCCCGTGAGCAGGACGTCGGCGCCGACGGCGCGCGCGGCCTCGGCCGCCCGCCCGATGACCTCCGAGAGCTCGGCCTCGAGCCGCCGCAGGCAGTCGCCGCCGAACGGGAGCGGGGTGAGGTTCGCCTCCAGGTTGAAGCGAGCGAGCTCGGTCGTGAGCCGATCGTCGGCGGCCCGCTCGAGCACCTCCAGCGCGAGCGGGGCGGGCCGGAGCGCGCGGTCGACGAGGAACATCTCCTGCTCGGCGCCGATGCGGCGCACGCCGGACTCGATGCGATCCTCCAGGAGGAGGCGCTCGAGCGCCTCCACGTCGTCGAGCAGCGCCCGCATGAACGCCTTGTGCTGCTCCTCGCTCGCCTGCTCGGAGACGTGCTGCTCGCCCATGGTGATCGCCCCGCCTTTCGCTCGCTCTCGCTCCCGGGAAGCCTACGACGGCGAGCGGCAGGGGGCGCGGGGGGAGATCCCCCGGCGGGACGGCGGGCGTCTGGCTCGGCGCGGGCGGCGCGGCGGCGGGCGACGCGGTCAGAAGCTGCGGCCGGCCGCGAGCCGCAGGGTGGCGACCTTGTCCTCGGCGAGGCCGAACCCGAGCGGCGCGTCGAGCGCCACGAGCAGCCCTGCCCGGGCGTAGTAGCCAGGCTGCTTCAGCGTGTAGGTGAAGAACGGCTCCATCGCGAGCTGCATCTTGTCGTCGCGGGTGAGCGTCAGCGCGGCCTGGAGGCGGAGCCCGCCGCCGTAGGGGCCTCGGCCGCGCAGCTCGAGCTCGTCGCCCTGCTCGACCACGAGCTCGACGCCGGCCTTGCTGGTCGGAAGGGCGAACATCACCGCGGTGTCCGCGCGGTAGACGAGCCGCGCGGCGAGCTCCGCCTCGACGCCGCCGCGGACCTTCAGGGGAAGGTGCCCGGCGGTGAGCCGGTGCAGGTCGAAGGACGCGCGCGCGGGGGCGGTCGCCTGCAGCGTGGCGCGGGCGTCGGCGTCGGGGGCGCTGAGGACGGGGATCGAGAGCGCGCCGCCGCCGACGACGGTGAGCTTGCGCGAGAGGGCGCGCGCATAGTGGGCGCCGACCGTGGGGTTGCCGAAGAGAAGGCTGCCGGCGCTGCTGCTCTCGTCGACGCCGAGCCGGGTGGACCGGAACGAGGCGGAGACGTCGCCATAAGCGAGCGGGAGATCCACGTCGAGGTGGAGCCGGCCGAACCACTCGAGCTGACCTCGGAGATCGAAGGTCAGCCCGAACGTGCTCACCTCGGACGTGACATCGTCCATGGCCCATGAGGCCGACTTGCTCAGGACGTCGAGCTCGAGCTCCGCACGCGATCCCTGGGATTTAGCCCAGCTGTTCTTTTCTGCCGGAGCGGCAGGGGGTGCCGTGAGCCAGAGCGAGAGCAGGAGAGCGGAGGAGAGCAGCGATCTCGCGTTCAATCAGGCCCACCTGCGAGGATTACCATGGCTCGGCTCGGCCGTGGTTATCGAACGGCACCCTCGGCGCCCGCGGCCTCCTCGTCGTCGTCCTCCTCCTCGTCGTCGTCCTCGTCCTCGTCCTCGTCGTCGTCAGCGTCGACGTTGCCATCGAACAGCAGGGAGGGAGCGCCTTCGTTGCCGTGCTCCGCGAAGATCGCGTCAGCGGCGATGACGAGCTCCTCCATGCGGTCGGCGTCGACGGGGCCGTACACGGCGAGCGCCATGGCGCGATCCTGCACGAACAGCCACGCGTCGGGGAAGTCGAGCAGGGCGTCGCGGATGCTCTTCGAGAGCCACCGGCCGATGGCCTTCGCTTCGGGTCCCTCGACAAGGAACTGCTCCATGAACTCCGGGTCCTTCTTGAACTGGACGCCGGTGTTGGGGGCACGCCTGCCATCGACGATGGGCAGCGGGCACACGGTGAGCCGGGGCCCGGCCTTGGCCAGCTTTGTGAGGACCACCTGGTACTCGCTGCCGTTCTTCGCGTCCGGGCCCACGACCGCGACGTAGGCGAGCTTCGGGACGAGCTCGTAGCGGGCGAGGACCGCGCCGCCGCCCGTCTCCTGCAGCGTGTGCGCGAGGCTGGACGGCAACGAGCGCACCGGACGAGGGCCGTCGCCGCCGGCGTCGGCCTTTTGGCCGCCGGGCTTCGCGCCGGGACGGGCCGGGGCCGCCTCGGGGGTCATCAGGGCGCGCCAGCGCGCGAGCTCGCGGTCGCGCCGCGCCTCGTGCCGACCGCGCAAGCCGGTCAGGAACCAGACGACGAGCAACGCAAAGGGACCTACGTACCAGAGCCAGGGCATGGGGCGGCGATGCTAGCAAACCTCGCGGAGCTGCGGTGGGGTCGCGCGCGCCCGCGGTGAGGCGCGGCTGTCGTGGCGAGCCTCCCCGCTTCGCGGCGAGGGGCGGCTGTCGTGGCGAACCTCGCCGCTTCGCGGCGAGGTGCGGCTATCGTGGCGAACCTCGCCGCTTCGCGGCGAGGTTCAGGGCGCGGGGGCCGGAGCGGCGTCGTCCGGCCGCTCGAAGACGCACCAGTAGCCGTTCTTGCTGTGGCGCACCATCCCGGCCACCTCGTACACGCCCCGGAAACGCCGGTCCTTGCGGAGCTTCTCCTGCGCCGGAAACGGGAGCTTGTCGCACGTGTCGGCGCCGCCGACGAACACGAAGTAGCGCGGCATCTTGTCGAAGACGTGCTGCACGTAGCCGGGGCCCGTCTTGCGCGTGTAGCCGCCCGGGAGCTTGGAGATCACGGGATCGACGAGGCCGAGGAGATCGAGCACCGGGTAGTCGGTCACATACCCGATGTACCCGATGTCGCCCACGGCGACCTCGCCGGGCTTGCCGTGCTCCTTGAACCAGTTGGCCACGCCGCCCGCGGCGCTGTCCCAGAACCGCTTCTCGTCGTCGAGGATCCGGTGCTGGGCGCGCTCGATCCGCTGCGCCCGGAAGACGCCCAGCGCGACGAGGCAGCCGAGCGCGAGCACGCCAGCCCCCGCGGCGAGGGCGATCGCCCCGCCCTCGGGCGCGTCCGCGGCGCGGGCCGAGAGCTGGGCGAGCAGCGGCTCGAGCAGCGCGCGCGCGCCGAGGCCCGCGAGGAGGAAGCAGAACGGCTCGAACGGGCTCATGAAGCGGTAGTACGGCATCCAGTCCCCGCCCACGAGGAGCACGTAGCCGCCCACCGCGAGCGCGAGGGCCGCGACGCAGAGCGCGTCGCGGTGGCGCGCGACGATCGCCACGCAGAGGCCGAAGAGCCCGAGCAGCAGCGCCGGCCACGTGTGCTCCGCGTACTCCGCGAGGTAGCGCTGCCCCCCGGCCAGCTGCTCGGCGAGGCTGCCGGTCTTGGCGCTCAGCGTGTTCGGCAGCCACGTGCCGTAGTAGCTGTGCCGCCAGAGCATGTGGCACGCGATGGGCGCGGCGAAGACGACGCCGCGGAGGAGGTTCTGCCGCCCGAAGAAGCGCAGGCCGAGGAAGAGCATCGGTATGCCGATGAACAACGGCGCTTCCGGGCGCGTCAGGCCAGCGAGCCCGAAGACGAGGCCCGAATACGGGAAGCCGGTCCCCCGGTCGCGCTCGCGGAACATCATCTCGGTGCCCGCGAGGACGAGCAGGACGAACAGCGGCGTCTCCAGGCCGAAGACGGCATATCCGCTCTGCACGATCGAGCTCGCGAACAGCCACGTGGCGATGCAAGGGACCGCGCCGTGCGGGCGGAGCCGGGCCGAGAGGAGGTAGAGCGCGCCGAGCGAGCCGCAGGCGGCGAGCCCGCCGAGCACCTTGGCGACGACGTCGGGGTCGAGGCCGAGCTTGATGCCGCCCGCGAGCAGCACGGTCCAGAGGAAGTTCGTGTACCCCTCGATGCGCTCGCCGGCGTTGTAGACGAGCCCGAGGCCCCGGGCGAAGTTGCGCGCGTACCGGTACGAGATGTACGCGTCGTCGATCGTGAACGAGCGCACGCGCACCATGTTCACGACGAGCAGGAACGCCGGCAAGACGAGGCCGAACGCGAGGTGCAGGCGCTCGGAGAGCGGCGCGCCTCGCAGCCAGTCGCGCAAGCGTCTGGCCGGGGGCGCGCCTTCGACGACGCCGTCGCCCGCCGCTTCCATGTCGCCGTCGGCCTCGCCGCTCGGAGGGGCGACCCCGAGTTGCCCGTGCTCTGCTTCTTCCGGTTCCAGGAAAGCCATGTGAAGCCTCTCCCTACCATGGATGGTTCATGTCGGGGTCGTTTCTTGGTCGAGGCGCTCATCCCAGCTATCCTCGCGACATGCGTGCAGTCATTGTCGCTCTTGCCGCCTCCTCCGCGCTTCTCGTCGCGCCCCCAGCGCTCGGTGCCCGAGGCGTGCCGTGCGGTTTCTATGGCATCGATCCAGGGGCGCCCGTCGACGCAGGGGAGGTGATCCTCGACGACGATCAGGCGAAGCGGCTCGCGCGGGCGGGCGCCGGCGCCGTGCGCGTCGAGTTCCTGCTCGATGACGCCGAGGCGTGGGACGACGACAAGCTCGAGCAGTACGACGCCATCATCGACGCGGCGCGCGCCGCGGGCCTCGAGCCGGTCGGGCTCCTCTCTCACCGCACGATCGGAGAAGGACAGGACGTCTGGAATGACGATCCGGACCGGGACGGCGACAACGCGTACGTGGAGGCGTTCGCCGAGACGGCAGAGGCGCTCATGACGAGGTACGCCGGGGACGTCGTCCAGTGGGAGATCTGGAGTCAGCCGAACTGCTCCGAGCTCCCCGACCCCGCGCGCGACCCGGAGCACGCCGGCTGCACCTTCATCCTGCCCCGGGTGCTCGCGCAGATCCTCGCCCAGATCCGCATCCGCAACGAGGCGCTCTTCAACGTCGACGCGCTGTCGCTGACCACGGGCGGCCTGCTCGCCTCGGACGACGCGGCCGCGCCGTTCTCGGGGGTCGATTACCTGCGCGAGCTCTACGCGCAGCCGGCGTGGGACGATCTCGAGGCGCGCTTCGGCCAACGGACGCCGTGGTCTCGCCTCGGTCAACAGCTGTTCTTCCATCAGAGCACCGAGGTCGATCCGGTGACGCTCAACGATTATCTCGACGCGCTGCGCGACCTCGCCGACGAGGAGGGGGACGAGAGCCCCTTCGCGGTGACCGGGATGGCGTGGTCGAGCGCGCTCGCCGGCGAGGAGCTCCAGGCGGCGAACCTGACAACGTCGTTCGAGCTCCTCTCGGAGCGCGACGACGTCGCCGGCGTGGTCTGGGCCAGCTTCCAGGACGCGCCGCTCGACGAGCAGCCCTTCGGCCTCGTCGACGAGGTCGGCGTGGAAAAGCTCGCGCTCGCCGCGTTCAGCGAGTCCGCCGACAACTGCGAGCCGACGGAGCAAGGCGGGGGGACGGGGAGCGGCGGCGGGGGGAGCGGATCGAGCGGCGGCGGTGTTGCTGCCGGCTCGCCGCCCGGCAGCAGCGGACAGGTGGGGCGGCCGATCGACGGAAAGCGGCGCGCGAGCTCCTGCAGTTATGCTGTGGGCGCAACCAGCGGAGGCGGAACGCGGAAAGATGTGGGTTGGTTCACATTGTTCGCGATCGGCGCGATCGCGATGGTGCGCTGCCGCCGCGTCATTTGAAGGCAACTCGAGCGCTCTCGTCGCCGACAGGTGAGGCATGCCTCACAGCTCGGCGCGCTTCGCGCGGCGGATGGCCGTGCACGTCGGCCTTTTGCTCTTCACTGGTTGCGGGCACGACGGCGCGGGCGATCGCTTCGGCGTCTGCGGCGATGGCGTGGTCGACGAGGGCGAGGTGTGCGACGACGTCAATACCGCGGAGGGCGACGGCTGCTCGCCGACGTGCCAGCGCGAGGAGCCAGCGGCGCCCCGCTGCGGCGACGGCGCGCTCGACGCGGGCGAGGCGTGCGACGATGGCAACAAGGCGGCCAGGGACGGCTGCTCGGCGGCGTGCGAGATCGAGGCGCCCCCGCGCTGCGGCGACGGCGCCATCGATCCGGGGGAGCAGTGCGACGACGGGGACGTCGCGACGGGCGACGGCTGCGAGGTCGATTGCACGAAGACGCCGGCCGAGGAGACCGTCTGCGAGGAGCTTTTGCCGCTCGCGCAGGGGACGTGCGAGGTCGTTGCCGGCGCGGGCGCGACGCTGATCCGGGGCGTCGTGCTGGCCCCGGGCAGGGTGTACCGGGGCGGGCGGGTGCTCGTGGACGAGCGGGGCGCGATCGCGTGCGTCGGCTGCGATTGCGAGGCGGCGGGCGCGACGGAGATCATGTGCCCGACCGGCGTCGTCTCCCCGGCGCTGATCAACACGCATGATCACATCACGTACACGCAGAACAGCCCGTATACCCCGACCGAGGAGCGCTATGAGCACCGGCACGACTGGCGCACCGGCAACAACAAGCACACGAGAATCGACACGCCCGGCATGGCTGACCAGGCGCAGATCCGCTGGGGCGAGCTCCGCTTCCTGATGGGCGGCGCGACCTCGATCGTGGGCTCGGGGAGCGCGCCAGGCCTCCTCCGGAACCTGGACCGGGCCGACCAGGAGGGCCTGGGCCAGAACGCGGTCCATTTCGACACGTTCCCGCTCGACGACACGGGCGGCCGCGAGCTCGTGAGCGGTTGCGGCTACTCGGCCGACATGGTGACAGGGGAGGACGTCGAGGGAGAGGACGCCTATTGCCCGCACGTCGCCGAGGGAATCGATGCGTCGGCGCGCAACGAGTTCGTCTGCCTGAAGGCGGAGCCGAACGACGTGCTCGAGCCGCAGAGCGCGTTCATCCACGGGATCGGCCTGACCGCGCCCGACTACGCGGCGATGGCGGCGGAGGACACGGCGCTCATCTGGTCTCCCCGCTCCAACATCACGCTTTACGGCGACACCGCCGTGGTCACCGCCGCCGCCCGCCTCGGGGTGCAGATCGCGCTCGGCACCGACTGGATCGCGACCGGATCGATGAACCTCCTGCGCGAGCTCCGGTGCGCGGCGGCGCTCAACGAGACGTATTACGACGGATTCTTCACCGATGAGGAGCTGTGGAGGATGGTCACCGGAAGCGCCGCCGCGGTCACCGCGACGGACGACGTGATCGGCGCGCTGTCCACGGGGAAGGTCGCCGACATCGCGATCTTCGACGGCAGAGAGCGCGAAGGCCACCGCGCTGTCGTCGCCGCCGATCCCGAGGACGTCGTCCTCGTGATGCGCGGCGGAAAGGTCCTGTATGGCGACGCGGCCGTGGTGTCCGCGGTCCGGGGCGCGGGCGCCTGCGACGCGGTCGATGTGTGCGGCGTGTCGAAGCAGGTCTGTCTGCGGGACGAGATCGGGATGACGCTGGAGGACCTCGAGCAGCAGGCGGGCGAGATCTACCCGGCCTTCTTCTGCGGCGAGCCCGAGGGCGAGCCGCTCTGCACCCCGTCGCGCGCGGAGAGCGCGCCCCTGAACGCCTCGGTGAACGGCTCGACTGTCTACACCGGGCAGCCGACGGACGCGGATCTCGACGGCGACGGCATCGAGAACGGCGCGGACGACTGCCCGAGCGTCTTCAACCCGATCCGGCCGCTCGACGACGGGGTCCAGGCCGACTTCGACGGCGACGGCGACGGCGACGCCTGCGACGCGTGCCCGCTCGACGCGGGCAGCACGCTCTGCTCGCCGCCGGACCCGAACGACGCCGACAACGACGGCGCGCCGAACGGCGCGGACAGCTGCCCGAACCTCCAGAACCCCGGCCAGGCCGACGCGGACGGCGACGGCAAGGGCGACCCGTGCGACCTGTGCCCGGACCAGGCGAACCCAGGGGCCCTGGGCTGCACGGTGGCGATCTACGATATCAAGGACGGCACGCGCGCGGAGGGCGAGACGGTGGCCCTGGAGAACGTGCTCGTGACCGGGAAGCACGCGAGCGGCTTCTTCGTGCAGGCGAAGCCGGGCGACCCGGGGTACGCGGGGCCGGCGCACTCCGGCGTCTACGTGTACAGCCCGCAGAACACGGTGCTGGTCGGCGATCGCGTGCGGATCACGAGCGCGGTGATCGCGAGTTACTTCGGGCAGATCCAGCTCGGGTCCGCCGTGGTCGAGGTGATCGCGTCGCTCGGCGAGGCGGCGCCGGCGCCGGCGCCCGTCGCGCCGGCCGACATCGCGGCGGGCGGCGCGCGCACCGCCGAGCTCGAGGGGGTCCTCGTCGAGGTGGAGGACGTCACGGTGATCGGGCTCGATACGATGGTTCATGAATTCGTCGTCACAGGCGATCTGCGCGTGGACGACCTCCTGTACCGGTCCAGCCCCTTCCCGGCGGAAGGCCAGCATTTCGCGAGCATCCGCGGCATCCTCACCTACCGGAACCACGACGCGAAGGTCGAGCCGCGCGGCGTCGATGATCTCGTGACGACCCTCGGGGCGGCGGCCGCGACGGCAGGGCTCGTGATCAACGAGGTGGATTACGATCAGCCTGGCGGAGATGGAGCCGAGTTCATCGAGATCTACAATGGCGCCGGCGTGCCCGTGGATCTCACGGGCCATGCGCTCGTGCTGGTCGATGGATCCAGCAGCGCGCCCTCCGCCTACAGAACGCTCGATCTGGGCTCCGCCGGTACGCTCGCGGCTGGCCAGTACCTCGTCGTCGGCAGCACGGCGGTGGTCGGCACCGACACCATGCCAGGCGTCGTGGCGGAAGGTGCGGTGACGATCGCCTTCTCGGGCGCGCAGACCGACCGGATGCAGAACGGGGCTTCCGACGGGATCGCGCTGATGAACACCATGACAGGGGCCGTGATCGACGCGCTCTCCTACGAGGGGAGCATCACCGCCGTCACGATCGGGGGCGCCAGCGTGAGCCTCGTCGAAGGCGACGCGTTGCCGGCCACGGTGGCGGACGGCGGCATGGCGACAGGCTCGCTCTGCCGCCTGCCTGACGGGACGGACCCGAACCGGGCCGCCGCCGACTGGGCGCTCTCCGCGACGATCACCCCTGGTGCGGCGAACGTGCCGTGAGCCCGGCCGAGACGCCGTGTTCTTCAGCGCAGCGCACCTCGACGCCCGCCGTTCGCCCGGCGCCACGCGGTCCGCGCCGCGCGCGCCGGTGTCTTCGTCCTGTCAGCTGTGTCCGGAGAGAGTGAAGAGAATCAAGGAGGAATGGGCCGTGAGCGGGCGCTCACAGGCAACCGCAGAGCGGGTCGCCCGCCTTGCACACGCACTTTCCGCCCTTCTTGGCCGGCGCCGCCGCGCTGGCGCCCCGCGCCGCGCTGGCGCCCCGCGCCGCCTTGCCGGACGTCGCCGCTCGGCCGCGGAGGGTTGCGGCCCCCTTGATGTTCGACGTCTTTGTGTCGGCCACGTCCTCGCCCTGCGCCAGCGCCTTGGTCGCCTCCGTCGCCTTGTAATCGGAGAACGCCTTCTGCGCCTTCTCAGCGTCGCTCTTGGCGGCGTCGAGCGCGAGGGTAAGCTCGGTGATCTTCCGGTTGCGCTCGTCGAGCTGGAGGTTGAGCTGCGCGATCCTGTCCTGCTCGGCGACGCGGGCGGCCACCGCCTCGGCCTGAGCCGCCTCGGCCACCTTCACCTTGCCGGCGAAGGTGGTCACCGCGACCGCGGCCACGGCCGCCACGACCAGACCCACCCCGAACACGAACCGACCCCGCCGCTTCTGCCGCACGCCCTGGGCGATCGCCTCGAGCTCGCGTTCAAGGTCCCCCGAGGCCGACATGGGCGGCACGCTGGCAGCCACCGGCGCGATGCTGGCGGGCCCTCTGGTCCCCTGGTAGAGCACTCCCGGGCTTTGTTGCGTGTTCATCATCGCGCGCGACCTCCTCCTGCGTGAGCCGTTCCTCCTCTAAGCAAGTGGGGGGCCTCTAAGCAAGTGTGGTGCCAGGTGAGCGCGCCCCGACTTGGCACCGTGTGCATCGTCCGTGAAGCAAACAGCGGTGCAAAGCGAGGACTCACACCGCAAAGCGGTGGCTCGCACCGCAAAACGAGGACTCACACCGCAAAACGAGGACTCACGAGGCGCTCCCGAGGAGAGTCGCGCGAGATCCGGGTGGATCACTTGTTCTGGTGCATGGATCGCTCACCGGACCTCGATGCGTCCCCTGGTCCGACGGAGGTCCTGCACCACGCGCCGGCAACACCGGTGCTGTCGGCGCGGAGGGAGGGCCGCCTCACGGCAGCGATCGGAAGCGCCCCGATCGAGCCAGCGATTCCGGCTACTTGCGGCCGTAGTCCGGCCACCGCCGCGTCCCCGCGGGATCCTCGTCGCGAGGTGGCCGTCAGGGCTTCAGCTTGGCGACGAAGGCGTCGGCGCCCCCGGAGCTCATCATCGGGTCCTGCCCGAGATCGATCCTGCCGCTGAAGCTGCCCGTCAGCGCGATGGCTCCCAGCTCATCCACGGCGACGGCCCGGGCGCGCTGCTCCGCCGCGTCGCCGAACGATTTGGCCCAGGCCGTGTCGCCGTTCGGAGCGAGCTTCGCGATGAAGGCGTCGTTGCCGCCGAGGGACTCGAGCCTCGGGCTCGGGGCGCCGAAGTCGATGGCGCTCTCGAACTCTCCGACCACGATGACGTTGCCCGCCTGGTCGGCCGCCACCCCCAGCGCCTTCTGATCTTCCGCATCCCCATACAGACGGTTCCAGAGGTGCTTGCCCTCCGCGGTGAAGGCGGCGACGACCGCGTCCCTTCCCCCGGCGTATCTCCGCGGCGCTCCGTCGAAATTGATCGTTCCCCCGGTGCTCCCCGCGACGACGATGTCCCCCTTCGCGTCCACCGCGACCGCGGCAAATTCCTGGCTCATGGTGTCGCCGAAGATCTTGGCCCAGAGCGGCGTCCCGTCCCCGTCGAGCTTCGCAATGAAGGCGTCGTCGCCCTGAGCATTGAGGAGCGTCGTCCCGAAGTTCACCCTGCCCGCGATGCGGCCGACCAGGACCACGCCTCCGTCGGGCGTGACGGCAGCGTCGTTCGCGACCTCAGCGGTCGTATCGCCGAAGTTCCTGCTCCAGGCGAAGTTTCCGAGGGCGTCCATCTTCGCGACGAAGATGTCCTCGCCACCTCCCGTCAGGTGGTCCCCGCCCATCTGCAGCCCGCCCAGCACGTCGGCCCAGTCGGTGAAGCTGCCAGCGACGACGATGTTGTCGTCCGAATCCACCGCGAGACCGTAAACTCTATCGACGCTCGGACCGGCGATGGTCTTGATCCAGTCCAGGGCGCCCTCTGCGTCGAGCTTCGCCACGAACACGTCCGAGCTGCCTCTGCTCGTGAGCGGCGTCCCGTCGAAGTTAAGTGTGTTTTCGAAGGTCCCGGCCAGGATCACGCCGCCGTTCCTGTCGAGCGCCACGCGATTGCAAGAATCCGAGCCGTTCCCCCCGAACGCCTTCGACCATTCCTTCGCGCCGCCGGGCGCGAGCTTGACGACGAAGCCGTCGAACGCTCCCAGGCTGCCGACGGAATCCAGGCTGGTGCTGAAGGCACCCGCGATCAGGAGGTTTCCTTCCCTGTCGAAGGTGACGTCATAACCGATCTGCTCGCCGTTCACTCCGAGCTGGGTGCTCCACTCGTGCGCTCCGGTGCACTCCGCCACACGATCGCAGCTCTCGTCATTCGCCTTCGTCGTACAGGCCTCGGTCCTGGGGAGCACCTCGTCGACGCACGCGCCGCCGCGCAGGCAGCCGTCCTTGCACTCGCCGACTCCCCTGGTCGACTCGGGGCCTGTATAACAAGGGTCGCAGGGCTCGCTGCCGCCTGCGCCGCCCGTGCCGCCCGCACCTCCCGCGGCGCCTGCGCCTCCCACGCCGCCCGTGCCGCCCGCGCCTCCCGCGGCGCCCACGCCGGCCATCCCGCCTTGCGCGGTGCCGCCGCCGCTGATGGCGCCCGGCACGAGCACGCCTTGATCGAAGCACCCGCCCAGCGCGCCGGCCACGCCGAGCGCGCCGCAAAGGACCATGAAGCCGTTGCGTTTCATCAAAACACCCCCGCGATCCCGGCACCCCACGGCGATATCCACGGACGGACCGCTGCGCCCTTGGGCCTCGCCGCCGCGGACGGTGCGGTGAGGAGCAGCGCGACGCCGCCCGCGGCGAGCGCTCCGCCCACGATGAACGCCGGCGCAGGGACGAGGCGCAGGTCGTTGTACGAGCCCAGCCTGGCGCGCGTCCTCGGCGTGTCCGGGCACACGACGTCCTCGGTGCACCCGAGATCGATCAGCTCGCTGCGCCGCGCGCTCGTGATGCCGAACGTGATCCCACCGACGACGAGCGCCGCGGCGCCCGTGCCGACGGCGGTCCAGCCGAGCACGCGCTGCGTGGTGCCCGGCGCCGGGTCGGCGGGCGGGGGGAGGACGATAGGCGGGCGGACACCGACGGGGAACTCGAGCGCGAGCGCCGCCTCCTGCCGCTCCTGCAGCGCGACCTCCCGCCGGACGACACGCCCCGCCCACGCGGCCTCGACGACGTGCTCGCCAGGATCGACAGGCTGGCTGACCCCCACCAGCGCGGGTGGCATCGGCTTGCCGTCGATGGTGATCTGCACCTCGCGCTCCGGGGCGCCGCGTACCCCCACAGAGAGCCTGGGGATTCGTGGCTTGAGATCGTCGTACGCTTTCCCGGCGTCGGCGACCGCGGCCTTGAAGACATCGCTGGCCGAGGCGTCGAGCGAGGTGCGGCTCACTTGCAGGTAGCGCTCGGAGGCCTCGATGAGGCGCCCGAGCTGCTCGAGGCACCGGGCGGCATAGAGGTCGATCGTCGGCGCCTGGATCAGCTGGTCCGCGCGCCCGAACTTGTCGAGCGCCGCCGCGAACTGGCCCTTGTCGAAGAGGTCGAGGCCCTCTTCGGCGAGGGCCCGGGCCGCGTTCATGGTGGCGGGGTCGACGTCGGCCGCCCGCGCGGTGGTCGCGAGCGCGAGCGCGAGCGCGAACGCGATGGTGGCGGTGCCCGAGACCCTCGATCGCGCGCGCATTCGTCTCCTCAGAAGCCGAGGCGGTCGGACCTGGGGCGCGTCGCGCTGGAGGCCGCGGGCGGGGCCGCGGACGAGGGCCTGGGCCGCGGCGAGGAGGACGCGGCCCTGCCCGGGCGAGCGGGCGCCGTCTGGGCGGAGGAGGCGGCCGCGGCCGGAGCGCTGGCCGCCAGCGCGGAGCCGGCGCGGGGCGCAGGCGTCGAGGTCGACGCGGCCGTCGTGTCCTGGGGAGGCGCGAGCTCGGGCGCCACCCTGGGCGAATTCGCCTCCGCCGGCGGATTGTTCGCGGGGGCGGCGACAGGCGGTGTGTCGAGCGTCCCCGGCGGCGAGGCCGCGCCGGACGGCGGTGCGTGCGGGATCGGGTCGTCCCCGAGCGCGCGCCAGCCGATGAAGAGCACCCCGCAGAGGACCGAAGCCGCGAGGCCTAGCGCGACGGCCGGGATCGGCATCCTGCGGCGAGGTCTCGAGTCGGCTCCGGCCTCGTCGTAGAGTCCCGGCGGCGAGGCGACGCTCCCATCGGGCGAGACGGAGAGCGGGGACGTGGAGATCGGCGGACCGGAGAGCGGCGCGGCGGAGAGCGGCGCAGCGGAGATCGGCGGGACGGAGGGCGACGTGGTGCCCGCGCCCCCGGGGATCGAGCTCACCGAAGCCCGCCCGCCCTCCTGCGCGTCGCTGGGCGGCAAGAGCGCGTCGCGCAGCGCGTCGACCATCGCCGTCGCCGAGGCGAACCGCCCGTTCGGGTCACGGCTGCACGCCTGCATGAACCACTCGTCGAACGCCGGCGGCACGGGCACAGACGCCACCTTCGAGGGGACAGGCAGCGGATCACTGCATATCTCGAGGATCATCGCGCCAGGCGCCTCGGCCGTGATCGCCGCCCGGCCGCAGACGCATTCGAACGCGATCACCCCGAGCGCCCAGAGGTCCGACCGGTAATCGACGGTCGCGCCCTGCGCCTGCTCAGGGCTCATGTACGGCAGCGTCCCGATCAGCACGCCCGCCTGCGTCCCGATGCCCTCTTTGCCGGACAGGCGCGTCTTGGCGACGCCGAAATCGAGGACCTTGGCCACCTCCCGGTCGTCGTCGCGGGCGAGGAAGATGTTGTCGGGCTTGAGGTCGCGGTGGACGATGCCGGCGTCGTGGGCCTTGCGCACGGCGCGCGCGACGTCGGCGAAGATGCGCGCCGTATCGGCCGCATCGAGCGCGCCGACACGCTCGAGCCGGTGCGCGAGGTCCTCGCCCTCGAGGAGCTCCATCGCGATGAAGGGGACGTCGTTCTCGACGCCGTGATCGAGGATCTGCACGACGTTCGGGCTGCGGAGCGCCGCCGCCGCCTGCGCCTCCTGGTAGAAGCGCGCGCGGACCGTCTCGTCCTTCGCATAGAGAGGCCCGAGCACCTTGATCGCGACCGGCGAGCCCAGCGTGAGATCGTCCGCGCGCCAGACGGTGCCCATGCTGCCCGAGCTGAGAGGGCGGAGCAGCCGATACCGGCCGACCAGCACCTGTCCCTCCAGCCCGAACGCGTTCGTCGTCATTGTCGCAGGACCTGTGGTGCGCGCGTGGCCTTCCCTACGCTGGTGATTGTTCAGTGCTGGTCAACAAGAACAACGGATAGACTGAAAGTCTACGAGGCGTGGCGCGGAGCGTCAATCGGTGCGCCCGCCGCGTGCTCGCAGGACGTCGCTAGAGCACCGAGCAGGTTGGAACGCCGCGCGAGAGAGAGTTTGAACCACAGCGACACAGAAGCGACAACAACAAAACCTCCGCGCATCCGTGGTTCGTTTCGTCAATTTTTCGATCGGTTCGGTACCCTAGATCAACACGAAGTCCTCGGCCACGGAGACCTCCTCGGCCATGATGCTCGTGGTCTCCTCGTCGCGCTGGACGGCGAGCTTGTAGAGTTGCGCCAGCACGGCCGGGTGATCCTCGACCAGACCCATGAACTCGGTGGCCGGAAGGTACAGCGTCACGGTGGGGTGAACGGCGATCACCTCGGCGTTCGTCGCGCGGCGGAGGACCATCGCGATCTCGCCGGCGACGTCGCCGGGGCCGAGCGTCGAGAGCACGAGCGGCTCGCCGCGGGCGTCGTCCGCCGCGTCGCGCCGGACGACGGCGACCTCTCCGGAGGCGATGAGGAACAGGCCGGGGGGCCGCTCATCCTGGACGAGCAGCCGCTCGTTCTTCTCGAACGTGCGCGTGCGGAACCGCTTCACGAGCGCGGGCCTGTCGGCCTCGGGCACGACGCGGAGCACGTCGCTCATCCGGACGAGGTTCTCCACCATGCGGTCCCGGCAGTAGGCCGCGAGCTCCAGGCCCACCTCGGGCTCGCGCTGCGCGATGTCGTCGATCGCGTCGCGCTTCACCTCGAGCACGATGGAGGGCCGGGTGGCGATGACGCTCCCGGTGCGCGGGGCCCGAGAGAGCAGCGCCATTTCGCCGAACATGGCGCCGTTCGCGAGCCGGGCGAGGAGGATCTCCTCGTCCCCGCGCCGGCGCCGCGCCTCGAGCTCCCCGCGCGCGACGAAGTAGGCCTCGCTGCGCGCGGCGCCCTGCTCGATCACCGTCGTCCCCGCCGCCACCCAGATGGGCGTGAAGGCGGCGCACAGGGCGCGGAGCGCGTCGCGCCCGACGGACGAGAAGACCGGCTGGGGCGCGATCCCGGGGTGATCGGCCTGGGCGGCCAGCCTGCGCGTGGCGTCGTGGAGGATCTCCGTCGCCTTGTTGAGCAGGAGCGCGCCGGTCAGCACGGAGGCGAGCGGCTGGAACGCCTCGGCGGCCGGCAGGGGCGGCGGCGGCGGCGCGCCCTCGCCGAGCCGCGGCGAGTCCCGGCAGAACGCCTCGGCGATCAGGTCGAGCCCGGGGCCGGCATCGCCGCCGAAGCGCTCGCTCTCGCGCGCGGCCGCCACGGCGAGCGGCAGGTTCTCGAGGTCGATCGCGCGGGCGATCGCGGTGGAGCACGCCTCGCGCGCGGCCTCGTGCCGGTTCAGCTCGCCGAGGAGGCGCCCGCAGAGGCAGAGCGCCGACGGCATCGTCGGGTCGTGCCGGACCAGCGCAGCGGCCCAGCGCAGCGCGGCGTCCCGCTCTCCCGCGAGCGCCAGCGAGAGCGCGCGGTCGATCGGCGACTCCGCCTGCTGGATCGAGCCCGGGAGTACCGGGGGGAGGGCCATGTAAGCGTGTATATCAGGGTTCATTGCGCGGCGGCAAAGAACGCGCCCGGTTGATGCCCCGCACGCCCCGCGCGCCCCGCGCGCCCCGCGCGCCGCGGATCCCCGGGAAGGAGCGCGGCGTCGTGCTCAGGCGAGGTGCTGCTTCAGGAACGCGATGCTCCGTTCCCACGCGAGCTTCGCGGCCTCGGGGGCGTAGACCTCGGGGCGCGTGTCGTTCGCGAACGCGTGGTCGGCGTCATAGACGTGGAGCTCCATGGATTGGCCGCGGGCGGCGAGCTCCTTCTGGATCGCCTCGGCGGCGGCCGGCGTCGCCCAGCCGTCGCGCGCGGCGAAGTGGGCGAGGATCGGCGCCTTGACGCGCGTGTAATCGGGCGCGGGGCTCGGGACGCCGTAGAAGGGCACCGCGGCCGCGAGCTCGGGGATCGTCGCGGCGGCGGCGAAGCTCAGCGCGCCGCCCATGCAGAACCCGATGACGCCGACCTTGCCGGTCGACCGCTCGTGCGCCGACAGGAAGCGGGCGGCGCCGGCGATCTCCTCGAGGGCGCGCGGCTTGTCGAGCTCGGTCATCAGCCGGTTGGCCTCGGTGGCGTCCTTGGTGGTCTTGCCCTGGTAGAGGTCGGGCGCGAGGGCGATGAACCCGGCGGCGGCGAGCCGGTCGAGCAGCGAGCGGATGTGGTCGTTCACACCCCACCACTCCTGGATCAGGACGACGGCAGGCGACTTGTCCCCCTGCTTCGGCCAGACGATCTCGCCGGTCGCCGAGGACCCGTCCTTCGCGGGGAACGAAACCTTTTCGGACATGCGACTCCTCCCTTTCGAGACGGGGATGGGCTGCGCCGTCCTCGTCCGTGATCGGGGATCGGCTTCCGCCGCCCCCGTCGGCAATCGGGGATCGGCTTCCGCCGTCTCCGTCGGCAATCGGGGATCGGCTTCCGCCGTCCCCTCATGGCGCGGCGCAGGATAACCGCCCCGCGCACGTTGCGTAGCGCAAACTGCCTGGCACGCGCTCCACGCCGGGACGCCGGCGATGTAGATTGACGGCGTGGATGCGCTGGCGGGACGATGGAGGCGAGCGGTCTCGTCCTTGAAGGAGCTCCGGCTGCGGGTCGCGTTCCTGCGGAGCGAGGTGCTGCGCGCCGATCTCCCCTCCGTCGCCCGCGCGCTCGACGATCTCTGCCGCGACGCCGAGCAGGCCAACCCCCTCGCGCGCGACGTGCTGGGCGCCGTCGTGCCGGTCCTCGTGGATCCTGCGCTCTCGGAGCGCGTCGAGCAGCTCCGCGAGCTCGCGTCCTCCCATGCCCTGCTGCCGCTCTCGCGCCTCCTGCGCCGCAAGGCGCGGCGGCCCGAGGCGCAGCCGGCCTCGCCGGCGCCCGACGAGCGGCTCGTCGCCACGTCGAGCGCCGGTCGCGCGCTCACGCTCGGCGAGCGGCGCGCGCTGGCCCGGCGGCCGACCCGCGCGGCCTTCGACGCCTTGCTCCGGGACCCGCACCCGCTGGTCATCCGCAACCTGCTCGCCAACCCGCGCTTGACCGAGGATGACGTCGTCCGCCTCGCGGCGCGCCGCCCGGCGAACGCGGAGGTCCTGACGGAGATCGCGAAGCACCCCGAGTGGCCGCAGCGCGCGCGGGTGCGCATGGCGATCGTGCAGAACCCGGGCGCGCCGCAGGAGATCGCGGTGCCCATGGTGCGCCTGCTCCTGCGGCCCGAGCTCCTGCGGCTCGCGGCGGCGGCGGACGTGCCCGCGGTCGTCCGGGCCGCGGCGCGGGAGCTGCTCGATCGCCGTCCGCCCGTCCCGCACAAGCCAGGCGGCCCGCTGGCGCAGTGAGGCCGCGCCCTGCGCGGGGTCGGCGGCGTGCGCGCAGGCCGCCGCCGCGGTGTCGCGATCGGAGAGGAGGAGAAGAGAGCAGAGAGGGAGTGAGGGAGAGAGGGAGTTGAAGGAGAGAGGGAGAGAGGTCGTGCAGGGCGCTTTCGTGAATCGGCGCCCGCTGGCGAGGCTACGCGACCTCGGCCCAGCACCGCGCGAGGCGGCGCACGCCCTCGTCCAGGTCCTCGTCGCACGCCACCGAGGAGAAGCAGAGCCGGAGGGCGAATGGGCTCACGGCGCCGTGAGCCCGGAACAGCGAGCCCGGGTCGAAGGCGACGCCGTGCTCGATGGCGGCGGCCAGGAAGAAGGCCTCGTTCGGCTCGGCGTCGGGCTCGACCCAGATCGCGAAGCCGCCGGCGGGCGGGTCGAACCGCCAGCCGGGCAGGTGCTTTCGGAGCGCCCGCTCCATGCGGGCGGCGCGGCGACCGTAGAACTCCCGCAGGCGCACGAGCCGCTGATCGAAGTCCTCTGTGCGGAGGTAGTCTTCCAGGATGGCCTGCGGCAGGCTGGCCGCCTGCTGATCGGCGGATTGCTTCACCTGGAGGACCTCGGCGCGGAGCGAGCGCGGGGGCACGAGCCAGCCGACGCGGAGGCCGGGGCAGAGCGTCTTCGAGAACGTCCCGACGTGGAACACGCGATCGGGGGCCTCGGCCAGGAGCGGCCGCGGGACGGCGCCGTCAAAGGACAGATCTGCGTAAGCGTCGTCCTCGATGATGGGCCGGAGGGTCGAGAGGACCCTGGCTCGATCGCTGCGCGACAGCGTGCGTCCACGCGGATTGGAGACGGCGGGCATGAGATAATAGGCATCGACGTTGCTGCCGCCGTCGACGACCGTCGCGCCGAGCTCCTGGAACCGATCGAGCGCGCCGGGGGAGCTCTCGCGGTCGACGCCGATCCTGGCGCGCGATCCGCGGACCAGCTGCGCGGCGAGGGACACGGCCTGCTGTGCGCCGCTGGTCACGATGACGTCGTCGCGAGCCACCTGGGCGCCGCGCCGGCGCAGCTGCCCGGCGATCCAGGCGCGGAGGTCCTCGTCGCCCTCGGGCCAGCTACACGGGAGCGCCGCGCAGCTGGGGTTCTGAAGAGCGCGAACGAACGAGGCCGCGAGCTTCGAGCGCGGGAACTCGCCCGGGGCGGGCAGCCCGCCCGCGAAGCTGATGAGGCCAGGTGTGTCCGCGGCGCGCCGCTTCAGGGGGTCGAACCGCTCGAGGCCGTGTCCGAGCCGCGGTCCGCTCCGCGGCGCATCACGCGAGATCGGGGCCTGCACAGGCCGGGTGTGGGACGACGGGGGAGGAGGCGTTGCGCGCGCGGTGGCATCCATAGAGTTCAGGGTCCGAGCGAGGCCATTCAAGGATGGTGCCGCCCGAGCTGCCCGTCTCCAGGTGGAGCGGAAGCGCTCGCGTCCCATGGCGGGACGGAATTCCATGGAAAATTGGTTACATCGCGGCAACCTGGGACGGGCCAGGGCGTGTAACGGCATGTTGCGGGGTGTGGCGTGCGCGCGCGGCGAGCCAGGCCGCCACAGGGCACCGAAGGGCGTGGAGGGGCGCGCGTCCGCACAGGGCGGCAGGCCCTGCGAGCCAGGTCGGGCTGGTCTGGCCGGGCGGGGGATCCGTCCTGAGATCGATCTCCGGAGCTGACCGTACGCCGAGGTCCGGCGAACGCTCGCCCGGGGCGGCTATCGATGCGGAGCTTGCTCCCGCAGGACGTGGAGCTCGTCCTCGCGGCCAGTCAAGGCTCTGTTCCCCAGGCGAGCACGCCGTCGTGGTACACGGTGACCCGCTCAAAAGGCATGAAGGCGGTGTTGGTGCCGAAGGAGTAGTCGTCGGTCTGCGTCATGCGGTCGTAATTGTCGCCGTTGTAGATGCGGATCTGCACATTTCCGGACGTGACGTTCGGGGCGATGCCACCTGCGGCGGCGAGGAAACCGAGCTCGAGATAGTGATCGGCCTTCGTTCCCGATGCCTCGCCGAACGTCCTTGTGACGTTGGCGCATCCACCGATGATCGACGAAAAGTCGCACTCGCTCTTGAGATCCACCTTCGCGACGTCGGCCGTGAACCAGTAGCGAATCGTCAGATCGCTGAGCGCGATGCTCGCATCGTCCGTGTTCTTGACCTGTACCATGAACGACAGATGCTGGGACTCGACGGTGGTGTCCCTCGCAGCATATTGCAGCTCGAGCGCCGGTGTGGTCACGCCGCCGGTGGTCGAGCTCGCGGTGGTGGAGCTCGTGGCGCTACCGCCGCCGGTGCCTGTCGTGCTGCTCGTCGTGGAGCTGGTCGAGCTGCTCGCCGAGGAGCTGGTCGAGCTGCTCGCCGAGGAGCTGGCCGAGCTGCTCGCCGAGGAGCTGGCCGAGGCGCTCGCCGAGGAGCTGGCCGAGGCGCTCGCAGCGTCGTCCCCGCCAGCGCCGCCCAGACCCCCAGCGCCGCCGGCACCATCGGCGCCACCTGAGCCGGACGAGCTGCTCACCGTCGCGCTCGTGACATAGCCCGCAGCGCTGGACGAGCCGCTCGTTGTGGAGCTCGTCGAGCCGCTCGTCGCAGATACGGTGGAGCCAGCGCCGGCTGAGCTGGACGAAGGTGCCCCAGCCGAGCTGGCGGAGGCGCCGCCCCCGCCTCCTGTGTTCTCGCCGTCCAGGCTGGAGCCTTGGGCACATGCCACGAGCGTCAGGAACGAGATGGCACAGAGCGCGGCGGTTCCCTTCGGCCAAGAGCTCGATCGGTTGACTCGGTTGACCCGATTGCCGCGACTGCCCAGCTGCGGCGGCGCTCCTGCCCTCGTCGACACCTTCCCCCTGGAACCCCGGATACGAGCTGCTCCCGAGGTCATCGGGCCGAGCAGCGACGCACACCTTGCCATCGGTCGCATCTTGAACACCCCTGCGACCGCTCGACCAAGTCCGAAGGCCGAACGGAAGGAAGTTGAGGTCAACAGCTTATAGAGAACCGCCTGGCATCAGCAAGAGGCTTGCCATGGGAACTTTCTGTCGATGTCGTAGCTGATGGGGTATTCGTCTACATGCATTTCCCTCAGATCGGGCGGATGAATGCTGGCCATACACTGGACGACGTTTCATGTGTTTTGCGGACACCGCGCCACGCCGCGCCAGCGGGGTCGGTGTGGCGTCCCTGGCGTCGGTCATGTGAAGTGACGGGGCCGCGCTGCGCGTCCTCCAGCGGAGGCGGCGCATGGGCCAGTTGAACTCGGAGTCTTCCATGAACCGCGTTGACCACGGCGCCGGTCTCTCCTCGTCGCCGAACGAGAGCACCGAACCGCAGAACGGGTCGCCCTTGCCCTCTGTGGAGGGCGCGCTCCAGCGAGAGGATCGGTCCGCCCAGCCGTAGTTCACGTCCAGGGGGAAGGGGCATGAAGACCAGGCGCTGCCTGTCGGTGAGCGCGCGAGGGGGTCACGTGGCGCGCGCGGGCTGCGAGGCCTCGAGCCGCGCCTTTTCAGCGAGCAGCAGCTCGGTGAACGCCGCGATGAACATGCGCCTGGCGAGCGATCCGAGCCGCTTGCCGACGAGCGGCAGCGGGATGTCGAAGCGTGATGTCCAGTCGATCTCCGTGCCCTCGCCGCGCGGAGTGAAGCGGAGACGCGAGCCCTGGTGCCGGAGCGGCTGCGTGCTCTCGACGATCTGGTAGTCGAACGAGGACGGCCGCTCGAAGGCCGTGATCTCCTCGACGTAGCGAATCCGCTTCCCGACGCGCACCTCGCGGAGGGCGCCGAGGCCGTTGTGCTCGGTGAGCCCTGGCCGGACGACCTTCGTGTGGGTGCCGTCCCCGGAGCACAGGAAGCGTTCGTGGTCAGCCACCGCGTCGAAAACCCGCTCGACCGGGGCGTGGATGTAGACGTTGACGTGGACCTCTTGCATGCGGCGACCATCGCACGAAGACCTCGCCGAGCGAGGGCGGGGTGGGGGGCGGGTGAGCGGGGAGTTCGCCGGTGGGCTTCAAGATCCGTTCCTGTTGAATGTGGCGGCGTCGCTGAGCTCAACCAGGGGGCGATCGTTGGTCCTCGGTCGGCGGCTCAACCTCGGTCGGCGGCTCAACCTCGGTCGGTCGGCTCAACCTCGGTCGGTCGGCTCAACCTCGGTCGGCGGCTCAACCTCGGTCGGTCGGCTCAACCTCGGTCGGTCGGCTCAACCCCGGTGCGGTTGACGGTGCGGTTGGCGCAGCTGGGCGAGCTCAACCATGGTGCGGTTGACTGTGTGAATGTGTGTCGATGTAAGACATGCTTTGCCTTGATGCCTTGCCAACCGAAGGAGGTCCTCATATAAAGTGAGTGAATGCTCACTCACCAATCCGGAGGCGGCCTATGACAGAAGCTGTGGATGCGCTGGTCGTCGGTGGAGGTCCGACGGGCTTGACGATGGCCGGAGAGCTTGTTCGGCGCGGGCTCGCAGTGCGGATCGTGGACAAGGCATTGGAACCGCCGCCGGATCACTCGCGAGCGCTCGTGGTGCAGACGCGGACGATGGAGATCTTCACCAGCATGGGGATCGCAGACGCCGCGATGGCGCGCGCCACGCGCGTCGGAGGGCTCAACGTCCTCCTCTCGAACGGCCAGCGCGCACGCTTGCCGATCTTCGACTTCCCGGAGCTCTCCACGCCCGTTCCAGGCATCTTCGTCATCCAGCAGTTCGACACCGAGCGCGTCCTCGAGTCGCGGCTCTCGGAGCTGGGCGTGACGGTCGAGCGCGGCGCCGAGCTCGCTTCCTATACCCAGGACAGCGCCGGCGTCACATGCACGCTCCGCAGGGTCGACGGGAACACCGAGGTGGTGCGCGCGAAGTGGCTCCTCGGTTGCGACGGCGCGCGCAGCGCCGTCCGCCAGGGCGCAGACATCGCCTTCGAGGGCGACACCTACGACGATCACTGCATGCTCGGCGACCTCGTCATCGACTGGCCACTGCCGGACGGCGACATCTATATCAGCCCTTCGCGCCGGGGCCTCGCAGCGGCCTTCCCCGTGCCCGGAAGCCACCGGTTCCGGATCGTCCTTATCCTGCCCGAAGCGTCGCCGGCGCGCGGCGCGTCGCTCTCGCTCGAGGAGTTCGAAGGCGTGATGCGCTCGATGATCCCCACGCCGTTCAAGATACAGAAAGCGATCGTCCTCTCGCGCTACCGGCTGCACCACCGCGTCGCCACGCGGCTGCGCAAGGGGCGCGTGTTCCTCGCCGGCGACGCGGCGCACATCCACAGCCCGGCCGGCGGGCAGGGGATGAACACCGGAATCCAGGACGCGTACAACCTGGCGTGGAAGCTCGCGGCCGTCGAGCAGGGCAGGATGCCAGCGTGGCTGCTCGACACTTACGAGATGGAGCGGCTGCCCGTCGCGCGCCGGCTGATCGCCTTCACAGACCGCCTCTTCGGGCTCATGGCCGGACACGGTCTCATGGGCCGGGCGCTGCGCATCGTCGCGCCGCGCCTCATGACCCGCGCCATCGGCGTCGCTGCCGTGCAACGCCGGATACTGGGGTTCGTCTCGCAGCTCAAGATCCGATATCGGAAGAGCCCGCTGTCCATCCAGATCGGGCACCCGCCGGAGCGCGGGCCCCGCGCCGGAGATCGCGCGCCGGACGCCTCGCTGCGCAGCGCGGCGGGACAGCAGGTCCACCTGTTCGAGCTGATGCGCGGCGTCGAATCCACGCTGCTGCTCTTCGCCGGTCAACCCCAGGGCAGCGCGAACACCGAGGCGCACGGGCACGTCCGGCGGCTCGCCGCGGAGCTCAGCAGGCCGGACCTCAAGGTGCTGGTCATCAGCGCGCCCGAGGCCGGAGGGTACGCAGATCCGGACGGGCGCGCCCACGTGGCGTACGGCGCCGAGGCGGCAGCCGCCGTCCTCGTCCGGCCGGACGGCTACGTCGGCGTGCGCTGCGATCCGCTCGACGAGCGCGAGCTCAGGCAGGCGCTCGACCGGCTCTTCACCCGCAGGGCCGAGGCCGCCTAGCGCACGCCGACCGCAGCGCGCCCGAGCCGCCGCGCGGCGCTGCTGGACGTCGAGGAGAGAGGACGCTGATGAGCCGACGCCCGCGCCCGCACGACACGTTGACCGAGGCGCAGAAGAAGATCGTCGACGCTGCGGTGGCCGCCTTCGCCGAGCAGGGCTTCCACGGGACCGCGACCAAGGAGATCGCGCGGCGCGCAGGGGTCGCCGAGGCGACGATCTTCAAGTACTTCCCGAGCAAGCGGGACCTCCTCCTGGGCGTCATCGGTCCCGCCGTCGAACGGCTCGTCGGGCCCGCGCTGGCGCGCTCCATGGACCCGCTTTTCGAGGCGACGTACCCGACCTTCGAGGCGTTCTTGCGGGCGCTCCTCGCCGAGCGCATCGCCTTCGTGCGCGCGCACCCGCAGCTGGTGCGCATCCTCGCGCAGGAGCTGCCGTTCGACGCCGAGCTGCGGCTCGGCTTCGCCGGCAAGGTCTTCGGGCCGCTCCTCGAGAAGGGGATCACCTTGATCGAGCACTTCCAGCGCGAAGGGCAGATCGTCGGGTGGCCGCCGCCCCTCGTCATCCGCTGCGTCGCCTCGACGTTCGTGGGGTACATCGTCCACCGCGTGTACATCGCCCCCGATGCGGCGTGGGACGACGAGGCGGAGATCGAGCGGGTCATCGCCTTCGTGATCCGCGGCCTTTCGCCTCGCGAGCCCGCGTGACCCCGCGCGTGGGCGTGCGGCCCGCCGGCCGCGCGCAGGCGCGCGGCGGCTCAGCTCGTCGTCAGCAGAGAGCGGAGCTGCGACGGCGACACCTGGTAGTCCTTGCCGCAATAATCGCAGCGGATGTCGAGGACCTTCCCGTCCGTGACCATCTCCTCGATGTCGCTCCGCGGCAGGCTCGCCAGCGTGGCCATCACCCGGAGCTCGCTGCAGCGACAGCTGAAGCTGAGCGGCGAGTCCTCGAGCCGTGAGAACGGCATGCCGTAAAGCAGCTCCCCGAGCAGCACGTCCGCCGAGGCTCCCTCGTGCGCGAGCACGTCGTCGAGGCGCTCGAAGTCCTTGAGCCGCTCGGTCATCACCATGAGCGGACCGCGCTCGACCTCCGGGAGCAGCTGCACGAGGTAGCCGCCGGATGCGCCGACGCCGTCCTCGCCGATCAGCGTCGCCACCGCGATCATCGAGACGACCTGCTCCGATTCCTGCATGTACGTCATCAGGCCCGCGGAGATGCCGCCCTCGGTCGGGATCTCGACGACCCCCTGGTGGAGCATGCCGCTCGGCAGCGTGCGCATGACCTGCAGCAGCGACCCTCCGCCGATCTTCACCGCGCTCTCCGCCGTGGCCCCCTTGCCCAGGTTGACGAGGCCGCGGCTCGTGCCGTCCGGGTGCGAGTCGGCCACCAGGGTCCCGTGACCGGCCGCGCCCTTGACGATCGCCTGGACCCGCAGGTTCGGCGCCATCGCCTCGCGCACGAGGATGGCGCCGGTGATCAGCTCTCCCAGCCGCTGCGCGGTCGCGCCGGTCGCAGATTGCACCGCGACGGCCCCCCGCACGGTCTCGGTGGTCAGCGCCGTGATGACGCGAAAAGCGCCATCCATCGTGATGGCGCGGACGACGGAATCAGAAGGTCGGGGCAAGATGCACTCTCCCGTGGGAAAACATCGTTAGGCCACGGACGGCCGATGGCAACCCGCGCCGCATCGATCGCCGCAGGCGGAGGCGCCCCGCAGGCGGGCGCGCCTCGCATAAAAGCATAGTTATTCCGTTGGCTTGTAGCACAGGCGCCCCCTCCTGCGCGGCGCGGGGGGGCGCCGCCCGGGGGGAGAGCTCAGCTGCGTCGGCGGCGCCGGTGCAGCACGGCGGCGCAGGCGCCGGTCGCGAGCAAGGCCCACGGCGCCGAGCGGCTGCCGTCGCCCTCCGCGCCCACCGTGCAGGCGCAGCCGCCGCCTTGCACCACGACGCCCTCACCGGGGAGCGGTGTGGTGCACGGGCCGATCGTGTTGTCGGGGTTGCGGCAACCCGGGACGCACTCCTTCGTCTCCTCGTCGCACACCATCCCAGCGCCGCAAGCGCTGTCCTGCTCGCACTCCGCGGGCTGATCGTCCGCGGGGTTGTTCGGATCGCGCTCGCCCTCGTCGACCACCCCGTCGTGGTCCGCGTCCTCCTCGCCGTCGCTCGCTCCGCCGCCATCGGTGTCGGCCTGCGTCGGCGAGGTCGTCGTCTCCCCGTCGTCGCCGTCCGGCACGCAGGTGGCCGCGTCGGCGTCGGTGTCCTCGTGCGAGCAGCCCTTGCCCAGCTCGGTCCCATCGAGGAGCCCGTCCCCGTCGCTGTCGGGATCGAGCGCGTTGATCTTCCCGTCCTCGTCCGTGTCGACGCCAGGCTCGACCTCCTCGCCGTCGAGCGCGCCGTCGTCGTCGCTGTCGGCGTCGTCCGGATCGGTGCCGAGCGCCGTCTCCTCGCTGTTCGAGAGGCCGTCGCCGTCGCGATCGCCGAGATCGTCCCCGGCGTCGTTCGGATCGGTCTCTCCCTCGTCGACCTTGCCGTCGTGGTTCAGGTCCTCATCGCCGTCGCTCTGGCCGCCGCGGTCCGTGTCGGGATTCACCACGCTCGTCGTGGTGGTCCCGCCGTCGGCGTCGGGCCTGCAGCTCTCGGCGGCGGCATCGGTGTCCGCGTCCGCGCAGCCCTTCCCCGCCTCGGTGCCGTCGAAGAGCCCGTCGCCGTCGCTGTCCGCGTCCAGGACGTCGGGCAGGTCGTCGCCGTCGCCGTCGTCGCTGGGGTTCGGCTCCTCGCCGTCGAGCAGGCCGTCGTTGTCGGTGTCGCGATCTTCCGGATCCGAACCGAGGAACACCTCGAGATCGTCGCTCAGCCCGTCGGCGTCTCCGTCGGCGTTCTGGCTGTCGTCGGCGCCATGGCCGGCGGTCGGCTCCGTCTCGCCGGCCTCGAGCGCGCCGTTCAGGTTGGCGTCCTCCGAGCCGTCGGTCGCGCCGCCCCGGTCGCTGTCACGGCTCAGCGCCGACGTCATCGTGGCCCCGCTGTCCCCGTCCGCCGTGCAGTGCTCGGCGTCCGCGTCGGTGCCGGGGCCGTCGCAGGCGAGGCCGAGCTCGGTCCCGTCGTAGAGGCCGTCGTCGTCGCTGTCCACGTCGAGGGGGTGGATGAGCCCGTCGCCGTCCGCGTCGTCCGCCGGGTTCGGCTCCTGCCCGTCCTGCACGCCGTCGTCGTCGGAGTCCGCGTCGTCCGGGTCCGTGCCCAGCGTCTCCTCGAGGTCGTCGCTCAGCCCGTCCTCGTCCCCGTCGTCGTTGTCGCCGTCGTCGTCGCCGCGCCCGCGGGTCGGTTCGGTCTCGCCGTTGTCCGCGACGCCGTTCAGGTTGGCGTCCTCGGAGCCGTCGCGCGTGCCGCCGTCGTCCGTGTCCGCGTCGAGCGGCGACGTCTTCGTGGCGCCGGCGTCCTCGTCCGGGGCGCAGCGCCGCGACGGCGCGGTGCCAGGGCCGTCGCAGCCCAGGCCGAGCTCGGTCCCGTCGAAGAGGCCGTCGTTGTCGCTGTCGACGTCGAGCGCGTTGAGGAGCCCATCGCCGTCCGTATCGTCCGCCGGGTTCGGCTCGAGCCCGTCGCGGACGCCGTCTCCGTCGGTGTCGGCGTCGTTCGGGTCCGTGCCGAGCGAGACCTCGAGATCATCGCTCAGCCCGTCGTCGTCGGCGTCCGTGTTCTGCGGATCGTCGTCTCCATGACCGGAACGGGGGTCGGTCTCGCCCGCGTCGAGCACGCCGTTCAGGTTGACGTCCTCGGAGCCGTCGCTCGCGCCGCCGCGATCCGTGTCGGCCTCGAGCGGCGACGTCCTCGTGGCGCCCGCGTCGCCGTCGGCAGCGCAGTTGCCCGCCGTCGCGTCGGTGCCCGGGCCGTCGCAGCCGAGCCCGAGCTCGGTCCCGTCGAAGAGGCCGTCGTTGTCGCTGTCGACGTCGAGCGGGTTGATCAGCCCGTCGCCGTCGTTGTCGTCCGTCGGGTTCGGCTCCTCGCCGTCGCGCACGCCGTCGTCGTCGCTGTCGGCGTCGTTCGGATCGGTGCCGAGCGTCGCCTCGAGATCGTCGCCGAGCCCGTCGTTGTCGGCGTCGGCGCGCTGGTCGTCGGCGCCGTGCCCGGCCGCCGGGTCGCTCTCGCCCGCGTCGAGCACGCCGTTCAGGTTGGCGTCCTCCGAGCCGTCGAGCACGCCGCCGTTGTCGGTGTCCGCGTCGAGCGGGTCGGTCGTCGTCGCCCCGGCGTCGCCGTCGGGCACGCAGTGCCCCGCCAGCGCGTCCGTCCCTGGACCATCGCAGTCCGTCGAGCCGATCTCCGTCGCGTCGTACAGCCCGTCGTCGTCGCTGTCGACGTCCCGCGCGTTGACGAGGCCATCGCCGTCGGTGTCGCGATCCCAGAGCTGCTCGTCGCCGTCGCTCACGCCGTCGTCGTCCGTGTCGGCGTCGTTCGGGTCCGTGCCAGCGAAGTTCTCGTCGCCGTCGCTCAGCCCGTCGCCGTCGCTGTCGACGAGGATCTCCGTGGGCGGCGTGCCCGGCTCCGCGCCGTTGCCGTCCGTCGGGTAGTCCTGGGCAGCGCCTCCCTCGGGGCTCTGCCCGGTGATGATGGCCTGGTTCGCGATCTCGCCGTCCGTGCCCGGATCGATGGTCACGCGGAACCGCACCGTCGTGGTCTCGCTGACGCCGAGCGACCCGCCCTGGGCCGCGTCGGCGCCGTCGCCGAGCCGGACGCGGATCGCCCGCGAGCCGGCGACGTACTCGCCCTCGTCGTCGCCGGGCGCGTCGGTCACGCCGCCCATGTTCGGGCCCGAGGCGATCTCGAGCGAGCCCGGCACGAAGGTGACCCCGGCGGGCAACGGGTCGTTCAGCACGACCGCCGCGGCGTTGTCGTCCCCGGTGTTGGTGACGAGGATCGTGTATTCGAGCGTGTCGCCAGGCGTGACGCCGCCGCCGTTGAGATCGAGGACCGACTTGGTCGACGTGGAGAGATCCGGGAGGCGCGTCGGCACCGACGTGATGAGGCCGCCGAGCAGGTAGCTGTCGGCGCCGTCGACGGCCGCCCCGACCTCGGCCTCCGTGTCGCCGGCCATGAGCAGGTTGGCCGGCACCTGCGTCACGTCGATGTCGATGCCGCTCATGCTCAGCGGCCCGCCGGTGAGCCTCGGCAGATCGCCCGCCGAGGACATCGGCGCGCCGAGGAACGAACGGGAGCTGTTGAAGAAGTTGTTCGCCGGGTTCTGTGCGTCGAACAGCGCGGTCCCGTTCCACTCGAGCGCGTCGCCGGTCGAGCTGTCGCCGTCGTACCCGATGACGCCGAGCTTCGCCTGGCCCCCGCCCGAGGGGACGACGAACCCCGAGATCCTCCAGCCGACCGTCGCGCCGTCGATCACCTGATCCAGCCCGTCGAAGACGGCGAGGTTCCGCGCGGGCGCGGTCGTCAGCTCGTAGAGCACGACCATCCACCAGCCGGCGAACGCGATCTGCTGGCTCACGCTGTCCAGATCGGTCCCGTTGGAGATCCCGCTCAGGCGATACGCCCCCGCGCCGCGCGTCTGCACGATCGACGTGACGTTGGCGACCGTCTGGGCGTGGGCGAGGCCCAAGATCTCCGTCTGGCCCGAGTTCGTACCGGTCACGCTGGAAGAGAAGCCGCCAGGCCGATCCAGGGTCACGGTGAGATCGGCCGAGGTGCCGCTGTCGCGGCTCACCGTCCAGTAGAGGTACGCGTGGGTCACCCGAGCGCCCGCGGGGAGGCTGAGGACCGCGGTGCTGCGGGCAGCCGCGGGGTCGACGCTGTTGTTTGCCTCGGCCTGGCCGGCGAGGGGGCTGTCGCCCCGCCAGTAGATATCGGGCGCGGAGTCCCCCAGCGTCGCGGTCGTGCCGCACGTCCCGACCGTGCCCACCAGCGGCGCGGGCGTGGACGACGCGCAGTCGTGCGCGAGCGTGTTGCCGATAAGGACGAAATCACCCCGCTGCGCCACCTGGACCCGCCGCACTGGAGCCGCGCTCGCGGTCCCGGAGAGCGCCCCGAGCAGCGCGGCGCTTGTGAGCCCCGTGAATGCCAATCGCTTTGCCATCGACGCCTCCAGCCTAGGGCTGCTTCTTTTCCTTCTCGATGATGTTGAACTGGACGCGCCGGTTCTTCTGGCGACCCGCCTCGGTCTTGTTCTCCGCGATCGGGACGTCGGGGCCGTAGCCCTTCGCCTGCAGGCGCTGGGCCGCGATGCCGCGCTCGACGAGCGCCTTCAGCACCGACTCCGCGCGGGCCTGGCTCAGCTTCGTGTTGAACTGGCGCGTGCCGCGGTCGTCCGTGTGGCCCTGGACCTCGATCTTGAGGATCTCCGGGTGGTCCTTGAGCACGCCGGCGACCTCGTCGAGCAGCTCGTTGCTCACCGGACGGATGGTCGCCTTGCCGGTGTCGAACTGCACCTGCTGCAGGATGACGATCTCGGTCTCGGTCACCCGGACCGCGACCGGGCACCCGTTCTGCGTCGGATCTTCGTTCGGCTTGCCCTTCTCGTTCGGGCAGGCGTCCTTGTCGTCGCGGATGCCGTCGCCGTCGGTGTCGCCCGGGCAGCCGTTCGTGGCCGGGTCGGTCGTGGTGAGGCCGGGCAGATCCGGGCAGGCGTCCGACGCGTCGGGGACCTTGTCGCCGTCGCGATCGGGCGGCGGCGGGCACCCGTGCTGCTTCGGGTCGTCGTTCGCCGGGCCGGCCTGCTCCGGGCAGGCGTCGACGTCGTCCGTGATGCCGTCCTTGTCGCGGTCCCCTGGCGGCGGGCAGCCGTTCTTCTTCGGGTCCGGCGAGGCGACGCCGGCCACGGCGGGGCAGGCGTCGACCGCGTCGAGGATGCCGTCGTGGTCCGCGTCCTTGGGCGGCGGACAGCCGTTCTTCGTGCGATCCGGGCTGCGGACGCCCGCGGTGTGCGGGCACGCGTCGTCCGCGTCGGCGATGCCGTCGGCGTCCTGGTCCTGCACGGGCGGCTTCACCTCGGGCGAGTAGGCGACCATGGCCACCGCGCGGAACGAGGGGGTGCCGACGCCGGGGGTGAGGCCAGGGCCCACGCCGAGCCCGGCCTCGAAGTCGTCCGCGAAGCGGTAGCGCCCGCCGAGCAGGGCTTCCAGGTTGGTCGTGCGCTGCTGGACGTCGGTGACCGTGACCGCGCCGGTGATCTCAGGGCCGATCTGCAGGCGTCGCTCGTCGTCGAGCAGCAGCCCGACGCCGGCGCCCCAGTGCACCGTCATCCCCTGCTCGACGTTGGCGAACTGCCTCGTGGACCGGAACTCCGGCCCCGCGGCGAGCGACCACACCGCGCGATCCAGGTGGCCGCCGAGGATGAGCTGCGGACCGCCGCGCACGCTGCCGTCGCCCGAATACGCCTCGGGGTCGCCGGTCGGCAGCCACACGTAGCCGCCGAGCGCGATCTGGAACGGATCGAAGTAGCCGCCGAGGAGCGTCGCGCGCGCGCCGAGCCGGAGATCCCCGAGGGCGCTGCTGGTCGGCGGCGGCAGCAAGGCGCCGGAGGCGGCGCCGCCGTCGCCCGACTGGAGCGCGATGGGCAGATCGATGTTCACCGTGAGGCGCTCCCACAGAGAGAGCGAGGCGCTCAGGTGGAGCAGGAGCTGGCTGCCGACGACTTTGCCGTCGCCGAACTCCTCGTTCCCCGACAACCGCCGCAACACGAGCGGATCCTGGGCGTAATCGCCGAGGAGCATGATGTGGGGTGCGGTGCTTCCTGCCGTGTAGGCGGACTGGACTCCGAACATCCTGTCGCCGGCGGGTGCAGGCTGGAACCTGTCGAGCGCGAAGCCTTCGGGTCTCGCGGGTTCCTGCGCCTCGGCGTGAGCCGCTGCGCCGAGCAGGCACAGCGCCGCCGCGAGCGCGGCCGTCGGATGAGTCCCCTGTGTACGAGCCGGCATGAACGAGGTCGCCTCCTTGCGCGAAGGAACAGCAAGCACCAGGAGTATCGACCGAAACGGCGGCGGCGTTCAACGTTTCACGAGGTTTTTGGGCGCGCGCCGGCCGATCGGGCCAGCTCGGGCGCGGCGCCATGCGGCGCGCGGGGGTCGTGGCGTCCCTGCGCGGGATCACGGCGCGGCTCGAGCCGGCGTCCGGAGTTTCCTGCGCGGAAGGTCAGGCCCGATGGCGTCGTGAGTCGGCGGTGTGTCACGTCGCACGGCAGGGTTGCTACCGGAGAGCGGCAGCGGTAAAGCGGCGGCCTGACCCCGCGGCACGCACTGCTTGCGGTACTCGTTTAGGAGGCACCATGTCCCGCGAACCCAAGAGTTTCGACAACCTCCTCGGCGGCAACGCCAAGGGCCTGAGCGACCTGCAGCTCAAGGCGCACTTCACGCTGTACCAGGGCTACGTGAAGAAGCTCAACGAGATCTGGGAGCAGCTTGGCAAGGCCGACCGCAGCGCGCCGAACTACTCGTACAACGCGTACAGCGAGCTGAAGCGTCGCGAGCCTGTCGCCTTCAACGGCACGGTGCTCCACGAGCTGTACTTCGAGAACATCGGCAACGGCTCGACGCAGCCGAGCGCCCAGTCGAAGAAGCTCATCGAGGCGTCGTTCGGCAGCTTCGACGCCTGGCTGGCCGACGCGAAGGCGTCGCTCCTGAGCGCGCACGGCTGGACGGTGCTCGTGTACGACTACCAGGAGCAGAAGCTCTTCAATAACCTCGTCCGGACCGAGCACGATGTCGGTCTGTTCGCGAACACGCATATCATGGTCGCCATCGACGCCTGGGAGCACGCGTACTTTGCGGACTACCAGACCAAGAAGGCGGACTATGTGGCCAACGTGCTCTCGGGCCTGAACTGGGATGTGATCAACGCGCGCCTCGCGCAGATCGGGCCGCACGCTCAGCAGGGGTGATCCTGTCGTTACCCGGCGGGGGCACCCGTCCCCGCCGGCTCACCGGCGAGTTCGGCGCTCCCGTGCCACGCGGCGACCACCTTCTCCTCGGGCCGGACTTCCCGCAGACGCGGCTTTCCAGATCATGCCTCGCCCCCAGTGCCCCGTCCGCGTTCGTCCTGTAGACTGGGCGCGGCGATGAGCAAGGCCGAGTCGAGCACCCGCGCCGCCGGGGAAGAGAGCCTCATCTACGTGCGCCGGATCCACCGGCGCGACCTGAACCGGGTCTGGGAATTCCTCAAGAAGGTGTTCCGCGACGTGAACCGGGAGACGGTCGAATACCAGCGGCCTCGCTCGAAGAAGCGGTTCCTCGAGGTCTACGAAGAAGAAGGGGTCGAGCAGCTCCTCTTCGAGGTCCGGGCGGCGCATGGTCAGGAGATCGTAGGCTACGCGGAGTGCGCCTTCGAGATCACCGGGACCGATAACTGGATGAACGAGCGCTACTTCACGAAGCACGACATGCGCCCGCTCTTCGTCGAGGAGCTCGCGGTCCACCCCGACTACCAGGGCCGCGGCGTCGGCGCCTTCATGCTCGAGCAGCTCGAGCACCTCGCGCGCATCCACGGCTGCACCCACCTCGTGCTGGAGGTGGCCGAGAACAACGACGGCGCCCTCAAGTTCTACCGGAAGCGCAGCTTCTACCGGCTCGACGCCGCGATCTTCATGGCGAAGAAGGTCGCTGTCGACGCGGAGCTCCTGCCGCCTCGGGCGCTCAAGAAGCCCCGCAGCCCGGAGGCGCTCGGCGCGCCCGCGAAGCCGAAGCGAGCGCCGCGGCGGACGCTGAAGGCGCGCGGCGGCGAGAAGAGGTCGAGCGCCCCGCCGCCGGCGTCGCGCCCGTCGGGCCCCGCGACGGACGAGGAGATCGAGCCGCTCGAAGAGGCGGAGAACGACGGCGGCGGCGACCCGCCGTGAGCCCGCTCGCGACGAGGCGCCCCCGCCACGGCGGGTGAGGGCGGGGTCAGACCGTGCCGTGCTGGCGCAGGGTTGCCGGCAAGGACAGCGCGTGATCGATGCAGGCGCGGATGTCGTCGAAGTTCGACAGGCCGTACCAGAACACTGTCCAGCTCTCGTTGCGGTAGCTGCCCTCGGCCTGCTGGAAATACCAGGGGTTGATCTCGTTGCCGTTCCGGGCGCGCCAGAACAGCTTCGGGTTCTCGCTCTTCATCCGCGTCCAGAGCGAGCCGCCGATCCCCACGCCCTGCGCCTCCGAGGTCACCGCGAACTTGTCGAGGTACGGAGTGAGCGGGGCCCTCCCGCGCGGGTCGAGCGTGAGGATCGCCGTCGCCCGGTAGGAGTCGGACAGGTAGATGCGATAGAAAGGCTTCTTGTCGAAGTAGTGCTCGTCGAGCTTCCGCTCGAAGCACGCCTCGAGCAGATCGCGAAGCCGGCCGCGGTCGATGCCGTCCAGCGTGTCGTGCCGGAGGATCCGCTCGCCGCGGCGGACGAGCGTGCCAGAGCCCGTGTGCGTGAAGAGCTCCTTCGCCAGGTGATCCGGCGACGTGATCGAGACCGACGAGGTCGCCGGCAGCCCGTCGAGCAGGAGCTTGATCTCCTGCAGCTTGAGGCGCATGCCGCCGTTCAGCGAGGGCTGGGCCATGAGGCCCGCGAAGTCCTCCTCGAGGTTGATGGCCGAGATGATGCGCCCGTGCTCGTCGAGGAGGCCACCCGTGCTCGTGAGGAAGATCATCTTGAACGGCTGCGTCGCGAGCGCGAGCTCGCGCGCGGCGACGTCGGCGTTGATGTTGAGGATCTGCCCGCCCGGCGTCTCCCCGAGGCAGGCCAGGATCGGCAGGTGCCCGGCGCGGAGGCTGGACCTCACCGCGTCGACATGGACGCGCTCCACCTTGCCCACCAGCCCGAGGCGCGGCTCGTCGAGCAGCGACGCCTCGAAGACGCCCGCCGTGATCGGCCGCGTGCGCGTGCCCATCTCCTCGAGCGCCTCGACGAGCCGCAGGTTCTCGCGGAGGAAGACGCGGCGGGCGATCTCCAGGATGCGGGGCGTCGTGACGCGCAGGCCATTGACCCGCTCCGTCGGGATGCCCGCCTGGGCGAGCGCCCGATCGAGCTGCGGCCCGGCGCCATGGATGACGACGGGATACAGCCCGACCTGGTTGAGGAACACGAGCGAGGTCGCGAGCGCCTCGAGGTCCTCGTCGAGGATGGCGCCGCCGACCTTGATGATCGCAAACTTCTGCTGATCGACGGCCGCGTACTGCTTCAGGTACTGCTCGACCTCCTTGCGGCTGCCGAGGTTCCTGAGCAGGCGGACGATGACGTCTTGCGTCGAACCCATCGTTGTCACCACCCGTTGGCCAGCACGTCCATCACGGCCTTCTGAACATGCAGCCGATTCTCTGCCTCGTCGATGACCATCGATGCTGGCGAGTCGATCACCGCGTCCGTGACCTTGACGTTGCGCCGGACCGGCAGGCAGTGGGAGAAGAGCCCCCCCGCGGTGAGCGCCATCTTCTGCTCATCGACGATGAAGTGCTTGTTCTTGTCGCGGATGGGCTTCTCCTGCTCCCAGCGCCCGAAGTAGGGAATCGCGCCCCAGCTCTTCGCGTACACGACGTGGGCGCCCTCGTAGGCGGACTTGATGTCGTAGGTGATCGAGAGCTTCTGCCCGTTGCCTTCGGCGCTCTTCCTGGCGGCGTCGAGGTAGCGCTCGTCGAGGTGGTACTCCTCGCTGGGGCAGAGGAGGGTCACGTCCATGCCGAGCTTGGACGCGATGAGAACGGCCGAGTTGGCGACCGCGGTGTTGAGCGGGCGCGGGTGATACGTCCAGGTGAGGACGAACTTCTTGCCGTCGAGGCGGCCGAGGCGCTCCTTCATGGCGAGCGCGAGCGCGAGCTCCTGGCAGGGGTGGGTGATGGTCTCCAGGTTGACGACCGGCACGGTGGCGTGGCGGGCGAAGCCCTGGAGCACCTTGTCCTGGCGATCGTCCTCCCAGCGCTGGAATTTGGGGAACGCGCGCACGCCGATGAGGTCGGCGTAGCGGGAGAGCACGCGAGCGACCTCCTGGATGTGCTCCTCCGGCTCGCCATCCATCGCGATGCCTTCCTCGAACTCGATGGGCCAGGCGCTCCGGCCAGGCTCGAGCACGACGGCGTGGCCGCCGAGCTCCCGGATGCCGACGTCGAAGGAGGTGCGCGTCCGCAGCGATGGGTTGAAGAAGACGAGCGCGATGGTGCGGTCCTTGAGGCGCGGCTCGATAGGCCGCCGCTTGAAGCGCTGCGCGCGCTCGAGGAGGCCCTCGATCTCTGCGCGGGTGTAGTCCATCGTGGTCAGGAAGTGCCGCATCGGATGCCTCCTCGTTTGAACGTCGCGGAGCGGGCACTCGCATTGGAGCAAGCCTGGCGGTGATGTCAACGCTGCTCGCGCCGCGCCGCGCGCGCGGGCGAGTCAAGGGGGCGGCCCTTCGCCTCCGGCGAGCGGGGACCGCTGCGCGACGCGACGAGGAGCCGGTGAGCGTGGTTCGCTTCGAGGAGATTCCGGGAGCGGGAACCGACGCCGGTGGCGGGCACGGTCTCGTGTCGGCCCCACCAGCCGCTGGACGAGCTCCTCGGCAGTGTCGGGACACCAGGATTGCAGGTGCTGATTTCAGGAACGAAAGGAGTACGCAGGTCCCCTGGGGAAAGACTCGCGGAAATCGAGGGCGCAACCCTTGGCCTGCATCCTGCTAAATAAGTAGGGCAGAGCGCCCGTGACGGTTTCCCCCCCCACCGTCGAATGGGCGCTCTTTTTTTTGTGCTTTGGTGGTGGGGTGGCGAGAAGGAGCGGGTGTTCCTGTGACGCTGGTCGTGATCCTCACGGTGCGCTGCGAGGCGCTCGACGCGTTCCGCGCGTACGAGAGGAAGGCCGCGGCCGTGATGGCACGGTACGGCGGTGCGATCGAGCGGACCGTGGTGACCGCGCCCGACGGCGCTGGGCTCACCCTGAAGGAGATCCACCTCGTCACGTTTCCGGATGAACAAGCCTTCTCGGCCTATCGCGGCGACGCCGAGCTCGGGGAGGTGGCGCACCTGCGGGACGCGTCGGTCGTTCATACCGAGATCCTGCGCGGGGAAGAGGGACCGGATTACCACGTCGCCCCTGTCTGACCGGCGCCGCTGTGTGGCGCTGCATCACGTTCCGAGGACGGTGCCGCTCTCCGCTTGCGCGGGCGGCTCGGCGATGCACGCGGTGGCGACGCGCCGGAACCCGACCCGCTCATAGACGCGCGCGACGCGGTCGTTCTGCGCGGACAGGAACACGGTGCGGATCCCGGCGTCCAGCGCATGGCGGGCCAGAGCCGCGGTGACCGCGGCGGCGAGGCCGCGCCCCCGGGCCGCCGGCAGCGTCCCCACGCCGACGATCTCGGCGACGTCCCGCGCGTGCTGGTAGCTGCCGGTGCAGAGCGGACCGGCGAGCGCTCCCTCGCGGCCCCGAGCGGCCGCGTGCACCAGCGTCCCCTCGATCAGCGACGCGTGCCATGCGGCCGCCTGTCCGGCCGGGAGCACGGCCGCGGCGGCCTCCCGCTCCGCCGGTCCCGCAGAGCCGACCGCGGTGTCGAGCGCGCCGAAGGCGACGTGCGCGACGGCCTGCACTTCGGCGAGATCCGGGTCCTGGGCGGTGATGGTCGAGAGCGAGACGCCCTCCGGCAAAGGCGTCTGGTGGGGCTCGCCGCAGAGCACGAGCAGCGGGCAGCGCCGGACATGCAGGCCGGCCGCCTCGGCCGTGGCGTCGAGCCCAGGGGTGGTCTCCAGCACCCACTCGAACGCCTCCGGGATCGAGAGCTGCCGCTGACGCGCGCGCACGGCGGCCACGTCCTCGACCGATACGGCGCCGGGGTGGCCGAGGGCGGGGCGGGCATAGTAGGGCCAGCCGTCGCCGCGGCGAACGAAGAGAGTCAGCGGTCCATGGTCCTCTGCGTCAGCGCGCCAGCGAGGGACGGCATCGTAAAACCGCTCGATGGCGGCGAGGAGAGCGCTCACGGGCCACGATTGTGTCACCCCACGCGCGCCGGCGCGAGGAACTACGGGCTCCTCGGAGAGGCCCTTCCGTGCTGGCGCCGAGCGGCGCCGGCGCCCGCCGTACATCGCGCGTCCAGAGGGCCGACTCCCGCCGCTCGGGTGTAGACTCGTCCGATGCACCGACGTGGCTTTTGCGCGACCTGCGCCGCCCTTGCGCTCGCGACGCTCTACTCAATCGGCTGCGGTCCCTCGCCAGCTCAGCTGTCGTCTGGGGCCGCCGCCCCGGTCGAGCTCGTCCTTCCGCCCTCGCGCCCTGCCGCGCCCGAGCCCAAGCTGGCGGCGGATGAGCCGGAGTCCCGGAGGGACGAGACACAGCGCCTGCCCTTCGTGGGCACGTGGGTCAGCGAGGATGACGGCTCGCTCATCGAGCTGAGCGCGACGAGCTTCCACCACCGCTTTCCGTACATGGGCGCTCCGCGTGACCTCTACGCGCGCGTCACCTCGTACAACACCGAGCGTGGCCGCATCGCGCTCGAGTACACCCGCATCCTGCAGGATGGAGTCGAGGAGTCCATCGAGGAGCCCGTCGTGTACATGCGCTACGAGATCCGCGACGGCGACCTGTACAAGCACGTCGACGCCGAGGATTTCCCCACCACCGTGGACGACGAGCGGTTCGTGCGGACCCCCGGCCGGCGGTGAGCGCCCGTCGGACCCCGGCGCCCACGACCCGCTGCGTGACATGTCACGGCCCGCTGCGTGACATGTCACGGCCCGCTGCGTGACATGTCACGGCCTTGCGGCTGCTCGCGCGGGCAGCGCTCCGGCTTCTTGGCGCGGCGCGAGGAGCTCGCCTCGGGCTGGATTTCCCGTGTCGAGGAGCGGCACCGGTCCGGCTTCGGGGGCTCGGTGATGAGGTTGAAGCCGAGGGGGCCGGGCTGGCATCTCTGTTGCGAAGTGCTCCTGCGGCGACGATGAGCCGGGCGAGGGAATGCGCTGCTGAAGAGGCGATTCGCCTCCACACCTCTGGCTGGGCGAACCAGCGCATCATGAGCTCCGCGGTCCCCCGCTGAACGTCGAGACGCCGTACTCATACGCTTTGTACATGGAGAGTGGCACGATGAGCCGAACTCATGCCGTGGTGGGGTGTCTATTCGCTTCGATGGTCGCGATGACCGCCACGGGTTGCGCCGTGGAGATGCAGGACGATCAGGTCGACGGGGTCGATCCGGTCGACGAGGACGTCGCCGAGGTGGAGCAGGCGTACAGCGAGGCTACGTGCGCTACCGTCGCTCCGGTGACCACCTACATCGGTGGCTACAACTACTACTCGCCGCAGACGTACACCACGACGGGCTGCTACAAGAGCCTGGCGGTCGACGTCGTCGGCTACGAGGCCGGTTTCCCTCCGGCGCCCGGCCCCAACCACGAGCTGAATACGTACGTGGATTGGGCGGACACCCTGCCGACAGACCCGGAGGCGTGCCGCGATCTATTTCTGGCTGCCACCCTGTACTACGAGGATGATGGGGTGATGGTCCCCGTAGAGTTGGCGCAGAGACGCGGCAATTACGTCGCCGGCAGCGGCTGCAACGTTGGCCTCAGTTATGGACTCAAGTTCTATACGCCCATGGTCGCCACCCACAGCTACCGCGTCGTCGCCACCGCCCGAACCGGCAATGGCAGCGGCTTCCCGACGCGGAAGTTCAGGATCCGTACGGTGTGGGAGCCGAGCTGAGCCGCCTATCGCAGGCGCTTGGCGCTGGCGCCCTCACACCCTGAGCGCCACTCCCCTCGCCCGCTCTCCCGTCGCCTTGGCGATCGCCTGCCCGTAGAGCCGCACCTGCGCCTCCTGCGCTGCGTGCGCCGTGCCCGCGTCGGAGCCGGTCTTGAAACCGACCACGGTCCAGATCCCCACGTCGCCCACGCTCTCGCGGAACGAGAGATCGACGACGCCTTTCCGCGAGCGCCTTCGTCTTGTCGGACGTGTCGAGAGTCTTCAAGCGCCCGGCGTCACGCCGCGGGGGCGGTGAGGCGAGCGCGCGGCGCAGCCGCGGTACCGGCGCCCGACGACGTCCACCGTGACATGTCACGGCCCGTTGCGTGACATGTCACGGCCCGTTGCGTGACATGTCACGACCCGCTGCGCGACAGACACGCCTTGTGCGGCTCGCCCGGCCAGCGCTCCGGCTTCCTGGCGCGACACGCGAGAGGCTCGCTTCGGCTGGATTTGTCGTATCGATGAGCGGTGCCGGTTCGATCTCGGGTGCTCCGCGATGGCCTTGAGTCAGAGGGCGCCTGACTGGCATGCGCCTTGCTTAGTGCCTTTGCGGCGACGATGAGCCGAGCGGGGGAACGCCCTGTTGAAGAGGCGACGCGCCTCCACGCCTCGTGCGTGGCGGACCAGCGCATCATGACCTCCTCGGTCCGGCTGAGCATCGCGGCGCCATTCTCGTACGCTTTACACATGGAGATTCGAAACGATGAGCCGAATCAATGCCGTAGTGGGGTGTCTCTTTGCTTCGATGGCCGCGATGGCCGCCACGGGCTGCGCCGTGGAGATGCAGGACGATCAGGGCCATGAGGACGTCGCGGAGGCGGAGCAGGCGTACAGCGAGGCTGCTTGCGCCACCGTCGCTGCGGTTGCGACGTACAACGGCGGCTACAACTACACCTCGCCGACGACGTACACCACGACAGGGTGCTACAAGGCCCAGGCGGTCGACGTCAACAACTACAGGAGCGGTTTCACTTCGCAGCCCGGTCCCGGCTACACGCTGCATACGTACGTGACCTGGGCGGACACCCTGCCGTCGAATGAAGCGGCATGCGAGGCGCTGATTTTGAAGGCCACCCTGTACCGTGAGGAGAACGGGGTCATGGTCAAGAAGGCGGAAGATGTGCTGCACGGCAACTACGAAGACTTCGGTGGCTGCATGGTCGGCCCCCCGTGGGGAATCGACTTCAGTACGCTGACTCCGAATGAGCTTCTGGCCGGAGTCGACCACCGCATCGTTGTCACCGCTCGAACCGGCGACGGCGACTTCCCGACTCGGAAGTTCAATATCCTGACGATGTGGGAGCCGTGATCTGAGCCGCTGAGCGCCAGAGCGGCGCAGGCCGCGACGGCGCCCCTCACACCCTGAGCACCACCCCTCTCGCCCTCTCGCCCGTCGCCTCCGCGATCGCCTGCACGTAGAGGCGCACCTGCGCCTCCTGCGCCGCGTGCGCCGTGCCCGCGTCGGAGCCGGTCTTGAAATCGACCACGGTCCAGACGCCCACGTCGCCCACGCTCTCCCGGAACGAGAGGTCGACGACGCCCTCGGCGATCGTCCCGTCCTCGAGTCGAAGGAGCAGCGGCGTCTCGCGCTCGCACGCGCCGCGCGCCGCGCTCTCCGCCGCGCGCCGGAGCAGCGGGTGCTCCAGCGCCGCGACCGCCGCCGCCACCGCCGCGTCGACCTCCTCGGCAGGGGCCCCGAGCATCCGCGCCTGCGCCGCTGCCACTGTCCGCACCTCGTCCTCGCCCGCCCGGAGGTCCACCTCGGCGAGCACGGCGTGCACCAGCGTCCCGAACCGCTTGCCGTAGGGCCGGCCCTCGCGCGCGATCTCCGTCTGCTCGAACGAGATCACCGGCAACGCGTCCGCCCGCTCTCCCCGCGCCGCCCCGCCGCCGCTCGGCTGCGCGTCCGCCGCCGCTGCCGCCTCCGCCGCCTCGTGGCTGATCTCCGTCGCGGTCTTCACGCGGACCGCCGCCACCGCGCCGTCCAGGATCGCCCGCTGCCGCGCCTCCAACCACACCTCGTGCCCGCGCTGTCCGAGCTCTCCTACGATCACGGCGCTCGCCGTCGCCCCGGCGCTTCCGATGATCCCGGCGCCCGCCGCCGCCCCGCCCGCCGCCGCGCCGCTCGCGTCCGCCTGCAGGATCCGCTGCTGGCGCAGCCCCGCCTCCGGCTCGCGATCCAGATCCAGCGCGCCAGGATCCCACCACACAACGCGGTGCGAGCCCGCCATCGGCGCGTGCTCCCCCGGCGCGACCGCGTCCCGCTCGTCGGCCTCGCACCGCGCCGGGCGCTCCAGCACCGTGTCGGTACCGAACGGAGGGCAGCCGAGGTCCTCGCAGCGCCGAGGGCTCCGTCGCTCGCGCGGCGCCGGGTAGAGCACCGGGTGGAGCACGTCGAGCCAGCCGTCGCTCGTGCCGTCGCCCGGGCGCGCGTCGCCCACCGCGGGCACCACCAAGAGCTCGCGCGCGCGCGTCGCCGCCACGTACGCGAGCCGCACCGCCTCCTCACGATCGCGGCGCAGCACCTCGTCGCGGCGCTCGACGAGCTCCGCGGGCACGCAGCCGGCGATCGGCTCCGCCCACAGGCCGAGCTCCGGATCCACGTGCCGCGACGGGAGCTGGTGCGCCGCCGGCGACGCCGGATCCGCCAGGATCACCACCGGGAACTCGAGCCCCTTGGCCCGGTGCACCGTCATGATCCGCACGCCCTCCGTCCCCTCCTCGACGACCGGCGCCTCCGCGACCTCGCCCCGCTCGGCGTCGAGCTCGAGCCGCTCCACGAACGCGCGGAACGAGGTCGCGCCGGCCGCCTCGAAGCGCCGCCCGAGATCCATCACCCGCAGCACGTTCGCGAGCGCTTGCTCCCCCGTCGGCCAGATCGCGATGCCCGCGTGCGCGCGCGTCTCGTCGAGGAGCCCGCCGAGGGTGTCCGCGATCGGCCGCCGGTTGCGCTCGCGGTGCAGCCGCCCGAGCACCGCGAGCGCCTCCGCGACCTCCCGGAGCGGCCGCGCCCCGCCCTCCACCGCGAGATCGAGCGCCCCGTCGTCCGGCGGTTGAAACAGCGGGTGCAAGCGCCGGAACCGGTCGCGGTAGAGCAGGAGCACGTCGTCCGTCAGCGCGAAGAGGGGCCCGCGCAGCGTCGCGTAAACGCTGAGCTCGTCGTCCGGCCACTCGATCGCGAGCAGCGCGCTCCGCACCGCCATCACCTCCTCGCGATCGTGGAACGACCGTCCGCCCACGAGCACGTGCGGGATCCGCCGCGCCTCGAGCGCCCGCACGTAGGCGCGGGTCGCGTCCTCCCCGAACGTCTGGAAACGCTTGAACAAAAGACAGATGTGCCGCGCCTCGAGCGGCACCCGCTGGCCCGGGCGCTCGCGCTCCGTCACCGTCCAGCGCCGCGCGCCCGAGGCCACGCCGGCGCCCGCGCCGCCGTGGATGAGGTGGTGGACGAAGGCGCCGACCGCGTCCGGGATCGACTGCCGCACACGGAAATCGGAGATCTTGCCGAAGTCGCCGTAAGGCCGCGGCACCGGGAGCGCGATGACCGTCGGCTGCTCCGGCGGATCGTCCCGGAACCGCTCGAGCGCGACGTACCGCGCCTGGGTCGCCGCGCGCTCGCCCTCCGCGGTCCCTCCCTGCATCAGCGGCGCGAACGCAGCGTTGACGGCCTCCTGGATCGACGGGGCGCTGCGGAAGCTCGTCGACAGGTACAGGACGCTCGCGCCGCACGCGACGAGCCGGGCCTTGGTCGCCTCGTAGAGCGCGACCTCGGCGCGGCGGAAGCGGTAGATCGACTGCTTCGGATCGCCGACCACGAAGAGCTTGCCGGGCACCGGGCGCGCCCGCGTCCAGTCGGCCTCGGAGAGGTCGTCGGCCGCGAGCAGGAGCAGGATCTCGGCCTGGAGCGGGTCGGTGTCCTGGAACTCGTCGACGAAGAGGTGCGAGAAGCGGAGATTGAGCTCCTCGCGCACGCCGCGGCTCGAGCGGAGGAGGTCCCGGGCGCAGAGCAGCAGGTCGAGGAAGTCGAGCTTGCCGGCGCGGGCCTTGAGCGCGTCGTACGCCTCGATCGGCGGCCGGAGCTCGCGCGAGAGGCAGGCCGCGAGATCGGCGCTCGCGGCCGTGAGCACGGCGTCGAGCTCGACCTTCACGCGGTCGCGCTGCGCGAGCACCTCGGCGCGCGTGAGATCCCCGCCGAACGCCTTGCCTGAGCCCTTCCAGCGCCATTCCTTCCAGCGCGCGACGTCGCCGAGCTCGGCCTCCAGGCCGTCGTGGTCGCGCCCGCCCGTCACCTCCTCGCGGCGGCGGAGCTCCGCGAGGTAGCGGTCGAGGTTCCGGAGGCTCTGCGCGAGGTAGTCGCCCTCCCGGTCGGCCTCGGCGCCCAGGTCCGCGAGCGCCGCGAGGCGGTCCAGGATCTCGTCGATGGCGCGCTCGCGGTCGAACGGATCGCGCCGCCAGGGGCGCGTGAAGTCGCGGTGCTCGGCGAGCTTGAACGCCGCGCTCCGGAGCAGGTCGCGCGGGCCCTGCGCGCCGTCGCGCGGGCGCCGGCGCAGGATCCGGCGCACGCCCTCGGGCGGGTCGTTCAGGGTGCGCTGGAACCAGGCGTCGAAGGCCTGGTCGAAGAGCGCCTCGGCCTGATCCGCGGCCGCGACCTGGAACAGCGGGTCGACGCGCGCCTCGACCGGCCACTCGCGCAGGAGGTCGGCGCAGAAGGAGTGGATGGTCCCGATGCGCGCCGCCTCCAGGTGCGCGAGCGCCTCGTCGAGCCGCGCCCGCTCCGCCGGGCCTGCGCCCGGGTCGCTGCGCGCCCGCTCGATCTCGGCCCGGAGGCGCAGCTTCATCTCGCCGGCCGCCTTCTCCGTGAAGGTCACCGCGACGATGCGATCGAGCGTCCCGCCGCCCTCCTCGGGCGCCCTCCGCAGCACGGCGACGATCCGCGACACGAGCGCGGTGGTCTTGCCGGTGCCCGCGGCGGCCTCGACGACGAGCGTCGTCCGCAGATCGTCGCGGATGCGGCGGCGGGCGGGCTCATCCGCGAGCTCCCGCGCGCCGCGCGATCGGACCGCGTCGGCGGTCACGCGCGCCTCCGCGCGGGCTCGAGGCGCTGCCCGGGGGCGCGCGGCAGGAGCGCGCCGGCCAGGCTCGGGGAGGGGAGGAGGACGTGCCGCACTGGGTCGCGTGGGGGAGGCTGTCGGGGGAGTAAGGTGGCGCAGATCGGCGTGGAAGGAAACGCTGCCGTGCCCGGCGGAAGGCGGTCCGTTTTCCGGACGGGCTCATGTAGCCCCTGAGCGTGGATGTTCTTGTGCTAGCAGCAGAGAGAGCTGATCCATGCGCCTCGAGTCGATGAGCCCTGGAGCGCGGTGGGCGTACGCGCTCAAACCCGCGAGCTGGCCCAAGGTGCTCGTCCCGGCCGCATACGGGCACGCGGTGGGCGCGGCCGTCGCCGGCCGGCTGTCCGCAGGGGTCCTCGCCTTCGGCGCGCTGTGGATGATGGCCGACGTCGCCTTCGTCGTGCTCCTGAACGACTGGGGCGATCGCGAGGTGGACGCCCTCAAGCGACGCATGTTCCCGGACGGCTGCTCGCCGAAGACCATCCCGGACGGCATCCTTCCCGCCAAGGCCCTCCTGCTCGCCGGGCTCGGGGCCGGTGTCTCCGCATTGCTCATGGCCTGGGTGGCCGGCGCCGCGCTCGATCGCCCGCTGCTGCTCCCCCTGGCCGCGCTCGGCCAGCTCGTCTTCGTCGCCTACACGCTGCCGCCGATCAGGCTCAACTACCGCGGCGGCGGCGAGCTCCTCGAGATGGCCGGCGTCGGCGGCGTGCTCCCCGTGCTGCACGCGTATGCCCAGTGTGGCGTGCTGGCGCCGGCGTGGCTCGTCGCGCTCCTGCCGGGGTTGCTCGTGCTCGCGCTGGCGAGCGCGCTGGCCAGCGGGCTGTCCGACGAGCAGAGCGACCGCGCCGGCGGCAAGCGCACCGTGGCCACGCTGCTCGGCAATGCGGCCACGCGCCGGGTCACCGAGGCCCTCGCCGGCCTCGGCCCGCTCCTCTGGCTCGCGGCGTCCCTCCTCGCCGAGGACGCGCCGCCGCTCTGGTCGGTCGCGCCGGCGGCGGCCGTGGCGCTCTTCTTCAGGGCGCGGCTCCTCGAGAAGAGCCCCGAGGCGGTGACGAACGCCTTCGCCGCGCAGGCGGCCTACAAGCGCGAGCTCCACCGCGCGATCCAGTGGGGCATCGCCGCCCTGTCGGCGGCCGTGCTCGCCGCCGGGCTCCGCGCCGGGGGAGGGCCGACATGACGGGCGTCGCGGTCATCCCCCCGGAGGAGCGCGACGCGCTCGCGCGCCTCACGCCCCTGCTGGGCGCGCGGGCCTCGGTCGCGCCGGGCCGGCCGTGCGCGCCCACCCCCGTCGCCCTGGTCGAGCAGATCGTGAACGGCAGCGAGGACGCCGAGCGGGTGCGCGCCTTTGCCCGCGGGCTCGGCGAGGTGATCTGCGCGGTCGCCGACAACTTCCCCGACAACATCTTCTGGGATCTCGACTACCTGGCCTGCTGCCTGTGGCAGGCCGGGAGCGCGCCCGCGATCGGCGACTTCGCCCGCCGCGTGGTGTCGCTCTGCCTGGGCTTCGGCAACAAGTCGAAGCTGCGCTTCCGCTATGCGCACGACTTCCTCTATGGCTACGACTGGGCTCGCTGGGTGATGCGCAAGCCGGAGGAGCGCGCGGGCATCGGGCCCTTCGACGTCTCGTTCTTCGATTACCTCGACGGCCGGCAGAGGACGCTTGTCGAGCTCGTGGCCAGCAACGACCGCAAGTACTCGCAGCTGAACGGCCGGGAGTACCGCAACCCCTTCTCGTTCATCCGCGAGCCGCCCGAGGAGTCGCAGCTCCACTGCCTGCTCGCGCAGGTCGACCTGATCCCGCTCAAGGCCTGGCGCCTCGACGGCGAGCGCCGCTGGGACCTCCCCTTCACCGATCTGCGCGCCAAGCTGGCCGATCGCCTCGGCCTGTCGCGGGGCGAGGGGCGATGAGCGTCCGGCCGGGCGCGCTTCGAGCGTGGCTCGATGCGTCGCGGCTGGCCTCGCAGCCGAGCATCGCGCTCCCGCTGCTGCTCGGGCAGCTCGTCGGCGCGCGGGCGGCCGGCCGCCCGCTCGACGTGGGGACGCTCGCGGCGGTCCAGCTGTTCGGCCTGCTGAACCAGCTCTTCATCGTCTACGCGAACGACGTCGCCGACCAGGAGACCGATCGCCGCAACCGGACCGCCACGCCCTTCTCGGGCGGCTCGCGCGTGCTGGTCGAGGGGCGCCTCTCGCCCCGCGCGCTCGGCGCCGCGGCCGTCGTGTGCGCCGCGGCGCTCGTGGCCGTCTCGGCGGCGCTCGCCGCGGCGCTGGCGACGGCCGCAGCGCCGCTCCTCGTGCTCCTGGCGATCGCGGCGCTCCTGCTGCTCTGGGCCTACAGCTACCCGCCGCTTCGCCTGTCGTACCGCGGCGGCGGGGAGCTGCTCCAGATGGTCGGCGTCGGCGCGGTCCTGCCGCTCTACGGTTACATCGCCCAGGGGGGCGACCCCGCGCGCTTCCCCTTCGCGCTGCTCGCGTTCCTGCTGCCGAGCCACCTCGGCTGCGCGATCGCCACCGCGCTCCCGGACGAGCCCTCGGATCGCGAGAGCGGCAAGCGGACGCTGCCCGTGCGCGTGGGCGGAGAGCGGGCGGCGCGGTGTGTGGTCCTCCTGAACGGGCTCTCGCTCGTGCTCGCGCCGGTCGGTCTGGGCGCGGTGGGCCTGAGCCCTGGGGCGGGCCTGCTCGCGCCGGCGGTGGCGGCGCTCGTCGTGCTGCTGGCCCGCCCAGCGCCGCCTGGCTCGCGCCTGCTGCTGGTCCGGGTCGCGGCGGCGGGCGCGGCGACGCTGTCGCTGGTCGGCTCGACCCTCATCGCCCTCGCCGCGCGCTGAGGAGCGAGGGCGCGATGTCGCACGAGTTCCTGCTGCTCTCGTTGCTCTTCCTCCTGCCAGGAGGCGTCATCTGGCTCGCGCGCCCGGATCTGCGCCCCCTGATGAAGCGGATGGCGCTCGCCTCGCTGCCGTTCGCGGCGACCGAGCGGCTGTTCTACCCGAGGTACTGGGCCCCGAAGTTCCTGTTCGACCTGGCCGATCGGATCGGGTTCGGCATCGAGGACGTGCTGTTCGTCGTCGGGCTCAGCGGATTTTCCTCGACCGTCTATGCCGTTGTGTTCCGCCGCGCGCCGGTGCCCTGCGCGGCGCAGGGGGCGCCGCGCGCGCGACCGTGGTTCGGCGCGGGGGCGGGGGCGCGACCGTGGTTGCGTGCCGCGACGGTGATCGCGCTCGCGCTCGCGGCGGCCGGGGCGCTGGCCGCGGCGGGGGTGCCCGTCCTCTACGCCGCTGTGGCGGCGATGACGGCGTTCGCGGCGGCGCTCGTGGGGGCGCGCCGCGATCTGCTCGTGCCGGGCGTGCTCGGAGCGCTCCTGTCGGCGGCGCTCTACCTCGGCCTGTGCCTCGTCTTCGCGGCGCTCGTGCCCGGCGTGTTCGAGCGCACCTGGCGGCCCAGCGTGCTGCTGCCGGGGAGGGCGCTGCTCGGCGTGCCGCTCGACGAGGTCCTCTACGGGCTCGGCGCGGGCTTCGCGGCCACGGTGTTCCCGGCGTGGGCGTTCGGGTTCGGGTACGGGCGCGCCGGAAGCGACGGGGATTGAAATTCCCTCGGCGCTTCCGGCGCGTCTTTTCTTCCGTCGGAGCGGTGTCGCTCAGGGCGGCGGCGGCCGTCGCGCGGCCGCCCCATCCATCAGCCTGAGCGTCAACAGCCGTCGCTCAGTTTGCGGTTACAACAACCTCTGAGCCGTTGTACGTGACCATTTGATCCGGAGCAGCCGTGACGTCGACGCCGGCGCCATGATTGGAGCCTACCAGCACGATCCTGAACGTCCTGCTGGCCGGCATTCCGGGGTAGCTTCCCTTCCTTGCGCCAATGGTCAACGCCTTGGCAGAGTCGTCCCATGTGAGTGGGATTGTCGAGTATTGACCTTCCTCATAGTTATAGGTGTCGCCCTCGTCCTCGTAAATAGTGAAGGACCCGTCTTGACCTGTATAGATCCGGATCTCCAGCGGGTCGATGCTCTGCGTTGCATACTGAATGCTGGGACCCATGGGAACAATTGAGCCCGCTTTGACGTAGAGCGGCATCTCGCTCAGCGGCGCGGGCGCCGAAACCGTACGCCCGCCGTCTGTCGTCGCGCCTGTCCAGAAATCGTACCAGGTGCCCGCGGGAAGATAAACGGAGCGGCTGGTAGCGCCCGCGGTGGTCACTGGATTGACCAGGAAGGCAGGGCCGAACAGGAACTGATCCTTGATGCCGAATACCTTCTCATCATTGGGATAATCGAAGACCAGGTGCCGCATCATGGTGTAGCCTTCGCTGGTCACCTTCCATGCCAACGAGTAGATGTAAGGCATCAACCGATAGCGCAGGTTGTCGATCTTGAGGAGATTGGCCTTGGTGGCGGCGCTCCAGCTGTTGCTGTACAATTCCCTTGTCCCGCCGCCATGTATCCGGAAGATCGGGTTGAAGGCGCCATACTGAAACCAGCGGGTGAAGAGCTCATTGTTCGCGCTGGTGGTCCAGTCCACGTTGTGGCCCCAGTACCCGCCTATGTCAGTGGTCCAATAGGGCATCCCCGCGATCGAGAAATTGAGCCCCGCAGGGATCTGCCTGGTATAGGTTTGAAAATTACTGTCAATGTCTCCCGACCAGCACGTCGTGGCATATCGCTGCTGGCCGGCAAAGGCGCTGCGGGTGAGGACGTAGACTCGCTTCTGTTTCGGGCCGGTGGCACGCCAATGCTCGTACAACGCCTGGGAGTGTCCCAGGGGATAAGCATTCACGTACAGCGCCCCCTTGCCGAGCTCGGTATCAGCCGCCCGCACATTGACGGGGTCCGGATAGCCCTGGGGTTCGGTGTTATCGGCCCAGATGCCGTCCCAGCCATGCGGCCCCAGCAGGCGATCATGGATCTGCTGGTACACCAGAGCTCTGGCGTCGGGGTTGAATGTGTCATAGAAATGGTGCGTGCCGCCGCTGGCGAACAGCGCTCCAATGTCGTCGAGCGCATTGTAGTTGGCCATCTCTCCCGCCTTCGTCTCCCTATCCACGCGTTCATACAACGGCCAGATCGATATCATCGTATGAACATTGGCTTTATGCATCTCGGAGACGAGGGCTGCTGGATCTGGATAGCGGTTTTGATCCATGAAGTGGGAGCCCCATGCGTACGGATTCCAGTAGTCCCAGTCTTGAACAATGCAGTCGACCGGAATGTTGTTGTTGCGGTAGCCGTCCTTGATCCTCAGCAGCTCGGCCTGGCTACCGTATTTGTCCTTCGACTGGAAGAGCCCGTAAGCCCACTTCGGGAACAACGGGGCTGCGCCGGTTGCGGTGCGGTATTGGGCCACGACCTGGTCGATGCTTGGACCATAGAAGAAGTAGTAGTCCACCATCTCGCCGGCTTCGGACGAATAGCTGTACTTGGTGTTGTTGGACTTGGTCCCGTCGAAGTTCGAGGCGGAATAGTTGTCCCAGAAGATCCCGTAGCCCCTGTTGGACACCAGCACCGGAACGTTGATCTCCGTGTTGACGTTGATGATACGTCGAGTCGTCCCTTTGCGATTTATTACGCCGTCCTGGTGCTGGCCAAGACCGAACAACGCTTCGTTGGCGGGTGAATCGAAGGAGGTCTCGACGCGATTCGTCCTGACACCCTCGACGGTCGCGGGTGTCAAGGTTTTGCTGTCTTCCGCCAGGATGACGCTATCGTTCAAGTCGGTATAGGTGACCAGGCCGTTGGTCGTGTCGACGTTGGCCTTCAAGCGTGAGGTCGTAATGGTCACGGTTCCCGAGTTCTCTGCGATGCAAAAGCTCGGTGTGCCCCACTTCTTATTGACAGACAGAGACGTCTTGTCGGGGAGCGAAGGATCTGTGGCGTACTGGACTCTGATTATGCTTTCGTTGCAAACTTCGAGTCTGAGTAGGCCGGTTTCCAGGTTGAATGTAATGCCGTTGGCGTCGGCGGTATAGAGCCCGGTCTCCGGCGGCGCAGGCGGGCATTCGAGCTGGTCGCCGCCTCCCTCGCCTCCGGAGCCGCCGGCACCGCCGGCACCGCCGGCACCGCCGCCGACCCCGGTCGTGCTTGACCCACCACCTCCCATCCCGGTCGTGCCAGCGGCGCTGGTCGACGTGCCGCTGGCACCCGGACCGGGGTTGTTGGACTCGCCCGAGCATGCGCTGCCGAGCGGCAAGAGGCCGATCAGAACCGCGTAGAGATAACGGTTAATCAAGTTTCGCATGACTCCTCGCAAGCAACAGAGATCATAATAGTTCTCCTGACTTCGATGATTTATGTCAGCTGTAAGAGCGCGGACTGTCTCCATGCGGTCGGGGCACGGAGCTGTTTCTGCCTACGCTTCGCTCCGCTGAATCAGCATAAGAACGCCTGGCAATAGCCCGCTGATCCCGCTCGCTTGGGAGAGCCGGAGCGTGCGACGGAATACGGTGTGGCAAAGCTGCTGGTGCCGGACGAACGCTGGGAGCGACTTGAACCGCTGCTTCCGAAGACGGAGCCGAAGCCGCAGAGCGGCCGGCCGCGTGCGCCTGATCAGATCGCCCTGATGGGGATCTTGTTCGTGCTCAAGGCGGGGTCCCTCGGGAGTACCTACCGCAAGAGCTCGGCTCCAGCGGCACGGCTCGCCGGCGCAGACCGCGCGGCTGGCAGCAGGCTGGCGCCTGGGGGCGCAGCCTGGCTCCGTGATGAAGAAGCGCAATGAGCGCGGTGCGCACACAGTCTCCCGCGTGGCTCAGCCGAATCCCCGGACGGGGCCGATGTGATGACACCGGTGCGCCCGAGGAGCGTCTGAGCGTGGCCCGCCGCAACATAGGTTACTCCGCTCCCGAGGTTGCCATCCGGCCACACCGCCAGGTTCGCCGGATTCTTGACGAAATCATGCCCGGTGGACAGCATCCAGGCTTTCACGACAGGCGTCGAATACGCGATGCCTGTCGTGTTCTCTGGCGGATCGCCCTTGGCAAAGCGCCAATCACCCTCGATCGGCAATCGCTTTCTCGAAGGCCAGGCGAATGGAATCGGTGCAAAAATCGATGAAGAGCGAACAGATGACGAAGAGTTCGGTGCCCAAGGCGACCGAGGAGGACGAAGCGAAAGGACACCCCTCGACGGCAATGTGAACGCTCACATTGCCGATGTCAATTCCAATCAACCGGCCCGCGGGCATCCTCGAATCCGGAGGAGGACGAGGCTGGCGGGGCTCCTCCGGAGCGCCGCGTCAAGAGGGGGAGCGCTGGATCGCGGTCATCGCTGGACCGCCAGACCCGCTCGAAGCGTCGGAGACAGCCCGATCAACCGTCAAGACGGCGTGCGCGAAGAGCGCGAGGGGGATGTGGCGGTGCCCGCCGGTGAAACAGCGAGCCTCATCGTGGTCAAGGTGGACCTCGCCCCTCGCCCTCTCTCGAAGCGCTCTTCAATCGACCAGCGGCCTTCAACGGCACGGATCACGTCGATCGATCAGGCGCGCCTGCTTCAGGGCCCGCTCCACCGTCTTCAATGCCGGTCGCGGCCCGGTCTCGAACGTTGTGCTCTCGGGCGCTCCGTGTGTTGGTATCGGGTACGATCCTCGGTCGATGACAGCCGCGCAACGCCGGGGCGGTGCCGTCCTGGAACGCCGACGCGCCGGGAGCGCCAGGGGATCGTGCTTCCCCTGGCGCTCCCGGCGCCTTCGTCATCTGTCATCGGATGGGAGCGGCGGCGCTCCAGCGCGCGGGCGGCGGCGTTTCGCTCGCGAAGCCTCCCGCTGTCGGGGGGATCGCCCGCGCCCGTCGCGTCACGGCAGCATCAGGACGCACTCGGTCCGGCAGACCGGGCCACCGGCGCCGCCGCCGCTCGGCTCCTCGCAGATGGTCCGGACGATCGCGCCGGGGGGGCAGGTGGCTCCCTCCACGCACTCGATCCAGCAATCGCCGGGCGGGTACGCGTCGGCGCCGCCCATGCCGGTGCCGGTGCTGCTGCTGCTGCTCTCGCCGGAGCAGACCTTCTGCTCGATCATGCCCGCGGGGCAGTAGGGCTCGAGGGGCACGCACTCGGTCCAGCAATCGCCGGGGTAGGGCATGGCGCCCATGCCGGTGCCGGTGCTGCCGGTGCTGCCGACAGAGACGGAGCTGCCACCGCCGCAGACGGTCTGCGGGATGCTGTTCGGCGGGCAGTAGGGCTCGGTGGGCACACACTCGGTCCAGCAGCCCCCGCCGGGGAAGGGCATGCCACCCACGCCGGTGCCGCTGCTGCTGCTCGTGTCGGGCACGGGCTCGCCGTCTTCGCAGATGGTCTGCTGGGTCGTGCCCGGCGGGCAGTAGGGCTCGACAGGCACGCACTCGGTCCAGCAGTACTCCTGGCCGGGGTACGGGTCCTGGCCGGGGTACGGGCCGTTGCCGCCGTAGCCGGTGCCGGTGCTGCCCGAGCTGCCGACCGAGACCGCGCTGCCGCCGCAGACGGTCTGCGGGATGCTGTTCGGCGGGCAGTAGGGCTCGGTGGGCACACACTCGGTCCAGCAACCGCCGTCGGGGGGGCGCGGCGCGGCGAAGCCTGGATCGGAGCCGCCGATGCCCCCGCCCGCGGTGCCCCCGCCGGCGCCGCCGGTGCCCGCCCAGCCGCCCGAGCCGCCGACGCCGACGCTGGTGCTGCTGGTGACGGACGAGCCGCCGTCGCAGTAGGTCTGCGGGGTGGTGCCGGGCGGGCAGTAGGGCCCGGTGGGCACGCACTCGGTCCAGCAGCCGCCGCCGGGGTACGGCGGGCTCGCGCCCGCATCGGCGCCGTCGGTGTTCATCCAGCCACCCGAGCCGCCGGCGCCGCCGGTGGTGCTGCTGGTGACGGTGGTGCCTTCGTCACAGAAGGTCTGCGGGGTTGTGCCGGGCGGGCAATAGGGCTCGACGGGCACACACTCGGTCCAGCACGGCTCGGAAGGCATCGGCATGCCACCAGCGCCCCAGCCGCCGGAGCCGACAGCGCTGGCGCTGCCCCAGCCGCCGGAGCCGCCGGAGCCGACCGTGGTGGTGCCGCCGCACACGGTCTGCTCGATCGTGCCCGGCGGGCAGTACGGCTGCGGCGGGATGCACTCGGTCCAGCACTCGCCCGGATCGACGGGGATGGCGGTGCCGCCGGCGAAGCCACCCTGGCCCGAAGAGGTGGTGCCGCCGCTGCAGATGGTCTGCTCGCTCCAGTCAGGAGGACAGATGCTGTCGGGCACACACTGCTCCTCGCACATCTCGCCGATCTCGCACGGTGAACAGACCGTCTCCCAGTGAAAGCCAGGTCCGCAGTCGGGCTCTGGTGGCGTTGATGGCTCGTCCACGCCCCCACAGCCCTGCCCCTTGGCGCCGGTGAGCACAACGAGCGCAGAGAGCGCAACCAGACCCTGGAGAGAGGAGCGAGCGGCTGACGAACGCGAGATAAGAGAGGAGAAGATCGCGAAACGCATGGGGGTACTCCATCCTGCGTGCCTGTGCGAGACACGCGATCAAGGAACGATGGCTCTGCGCCGCAGCATGCGAGCGCTGCTGCGCGCGGCGTCTCAGCGCCGACTCGGAGAGCTCGCGTGGAGATAAAGCACTGGACATGCCAGGCGCGTCCGCCTGCTCGGCGGCGTAGCCGGCCGCACGGAGCGACGCGTATAGACCGGCTTTTCGCGGTCGCGCGGCGCCCGCTGCGCGCATCCGCCCAGCGCGACGGGGCCATAGTGTGACGGCGGACGCTGCCTACGTGTCACGTTGAGCCAACCGGCGCCACAGGGGGGCCGGCAGGCAATTGGGTTGAGTTGCAGCGGAATTTTCTTGTTTGGTTGGCCGGACGACCCAACCCAGGTTGAGGTTCGGCTGGGATGACCCGACCCAGGTTGAGGTTCGCCGCGGGGCGGAGGCGACCCGGGTCGGGATACCGACCCAGGTTGAGGTGCTCGACCCAGGTTGAGGTAGCGGAGAGAGCGGAGGAGGGACCCGACCCAGGTTGAGGGGATCGGAGGGGCTCGCGCGATGTTGAGGTGCTCGCGCGTCCCAGGTTGGGGCAGCGCCCCGATCGAGCGCGGAGCTACTGCGCGTTGGCGGGCCGCACGTAGGGCAGCCGCGCCGCCACCTGCCGGACCTCCGAGGCCCCCTCGAGCAGCTGGGCGATCGGATCCCAGGTGCCCCGGATCAGCGACTCGCGCGCGCCCGGCTTGATCGTGAAGGGCACCGTGAGATCGCTCCCCGCCCGGACGACCTGCTCCTGCAGGTCGACCGTGACGGGGGTCTTCGGGTCGGCGTTCACGCGCGCCACGAGCGCGGCGCGGTCCTCGCGGCTCACCGAGACGCAGGGGATGCCGAGCGTCGTCGAGTTGCCGAAGAAGATCTCGGCGAAGCTCTCGGCGATGACGGCCTTGAAACCCGCCTTCGCGATCGACTGCGGCGCGTGCTCGCGCGACGATCCGCAGCCGAAGTTGCGATCGGCGATCAGCACCGTGGCCCCCGCGAAGCGCGGGTCGTTCAGCGGGTGCTCCCGCTGAACGCCGCGCTCGTCGAAGCGCACGTCCCGGAAGAGGTGCTCGCCGATGCCATCGAAGGTGACGCACTTCAGGAAGCGCGCCGGGATGATGCGGTCCGTGTCGATGTCGTCCCCCGGAACGTGAACGGCGCGACCGGTGACGGATTGAATCAAATCGAGTGCCATTGGGATCTCCCTCGGGTGCGAGCGTCGTCAGATTCCGAACACGTCACGAGCGTCGGCGATCTCGCCGCGGACGGCGGCAGCCGCGACCATCACCGGGCTCATGAGCACGGTGCGCCCGGTGGGGCTCCCCTGCCTGCCCTTGAAGTTGCGGTTGGACGAGGACGCGCACAGCTCATCCCCGATGAGCTTGTCGGGGTTCATCGCCAGGCACATCGAGCAGCCAGGCTCGCGCCACTCGAAGCCTGCCTCGCGGAAGACCCGGTCCAGCCCCTCGGCCTCGGCCGCGCGCGCCACCTCCATCGACCCCGGGACGGCCAGCGCGCGCACGTGCGGCGCGACCCTGTGCCCCTGGATGCGCCGCGCGACCTCCCGGAAATCCGAGAGGCGCCCGTTCGTGCAGCTGCCGATGAACGCCACGTTGATCTTCGTCCCCTCGATCGGCTTGCCGCCCTCGAGCCGCATGTACTCGAGCGCCTCGCGGATCAGCGCCCGCTCGGACTCGTTCGCCACGTCCTCGGCCGCCGGGACCTTCTCCTTCACCGAGATCGCCTGCCCCGGCGTGATGCCCCAGGTGACCGTCGGCGCGATCTCGCTCGCGTCGATCCGGACGACGTCGTCGTAACGCGCGTCCTCGTCCGACGCGATCGAGCGCCAGTACTCGAGCGCCTTCTCCCACGCCTCGCCCTTCGGCGCGTACGGACGCCCCTTCATGTACTCGAACGTCACCTGGTCCGGGTTGACGTAGCCGACCCGGGCGCCGCCCTCGATCGACATGTTGCACAGGGTCATCCGCTCCTCCATCGAGAACCCCTCGATGGTCGACCCGCCGTACTCGTACGCGTAGCCCGTGCCGCCGGACACGCCGAGCCGCCGGATGATCTCGAGGATGATGTCCTTCGCGTAGACGCCCGGCCCGAGCTTGCCCTCCACCTGGATCCGCCGGACCTTGAGCCGCTGGAGGCTCAGCGTCTGCGTGGCGAGCACGTCGCGCACCTGCGTTGTCCCGATCCCGAACGCGATCGCGCCGAACGCGCCGTGCGTCGACGTGTGCGAGTCGCCGCACGCGATCGTCATGCCCGGCTGCGTGAGGCCGAGCTCGGGGCCGATGATGTGCACGATGCCCTGCTTCCCCGACTCGAGATCGAAGAAGGTGACGCCCTGCTCGGTGCACGCCTTCTTGAGCGCGTCGACCATCCCCTCGGCCAGCGTGTCCTTGAACGGCCGCTTGCGGTTGTCGGTCGGGACGATGTGATCGAGGGTCGCGAACGTCCGCTCGGGCATGCTCACCCGCAGGCCGAGATCGCGGAGCATCCCGAACGCCTGGGGGCTCGTCACCTCGTGGATCAGGTGAAGGCCGATGAAGAGCTGGTCCTCGCCGCTCGGCAACGTGCGGACTTTGTGGAGGTCCCAAACCTTGTCATAGAGACTCTTACCCATGATGGCCTCTCGCGGTGCGCTGGATACGGGTGAAGGGGACGGCGTGCGAAGCGAAGCGGACCGGCCCGAGCGCCGGCGCCAGGGCGCGCCAGCGGCCTCCCTCGAAGGCGGCCGGCCGCCGCCGGTCTGGCGGTTCAACGTCGGGCGGGCGGCATGACTATGCGGGCGCGAGAGAATTAAGTCGAATGAAACTTTTTTCACGATCGATTAAGTAAAGCTACATGGACGCGTCGCTGCTCCCCGCGCTCGAGGACGTGCTGATGGTGGCCCGGTCGGGCTCGGTCGCCGAGGCCGCGCGGCGGCTGCACAAGACGCCGTCGGCGATCAGCCAGCAGGTGCGCCGGGTGGAGGAGCGCTTCGGGGTGGCGCTGTTCGAGCGCGACGGGCGCGGCGTGCGGCTGAGCCCGGCCGGCGAGGCGGCGCTCGGCGCGATCACGCGGCTGTTCGACCAGGCGGAGGGGGTGTTCGAGCTGCTCTCGGAGCTGGCGGGGGAGCCGTCGACGACCCTGCGCGTGGCGGCGAGCGACTACCTCGGCAAGGGGCTGCTCGTGCCGGTGATCCGCCAGATGCTCGAGAAGCGCGCGCCGGTGCGGTTCGCGATCACGACGGCGAACTCGGTCGACGCCGCGCGGGGGGTGGAGCGCGGCGAGGTGGATCTGGGCCTCGCGTCGGCGTCCTCGGCGGGCGGCGACCTCGTGAAGCAGCCGCTGTTCGTGCAGCCGTTCCTCTGGGTGGGGCCGCGGCTCAAGGGCACGGCGCCGGCGCTGCGCGAGCGGCTCCGGCACGAGCCGCTGCTCCGGCTGGCGCCCGGCAGCGTGGGGCGGCGGATGCTCGACGCGTACCTGGATCGCGAGCGGATCCGGCCCATCTCGACGATCGACGTGTCGAGCGTGTCGCTCCTCGTCTCGTACGTCTCCGGCGGGCTCGGCATCGGCCTCGCGCCGGCGCTCGCGCTGACCGAGGTGGCGCGCTCGCGGCTCGACGTCGAGGTCGCGGAGGTCGACCCGCTGCCCGTCGAGCTGATGACGCGCGAGAATTTCCGGCGCAATCCGATCGTCGAGCGCTTCGTCGAGCGGCTGGCCGCCGAGGGGCGCCGCGCGGAGCAGCGGACGCGGGCGCTCCTCGGCGGCTGACACCGCGCGAGGCGCGCCGCCGCTCGGCTGGTCGACGGGGGCGCGACACGAGGGCTCGCTTCGTCGACCGGAGCGCGCGCCCCGGGGCGCCAGAGCGACGGTCGGCCTGTGTGGCTCCTCAGGGCTCGCGCGTGTTGCCGCGCGTGTCCTTCAGCATCACGTCGTGGACGCCGCCCTCGTGGATGCTCACCGCGGACGCGACGGTCAGGCGCGCGCGCATGTACAGGTCGCGCAGCGAGGTGGCGCCGCAGTTGCACATCGTCGAGCGCACCTTGGCGAGGGTGACGTCGAGGTTGTCCTTCAGCTTGCCGGCGTACGGCACGTAGCTGTCGACGCCCTCCTCGAACTCGAGCTGATCCTTCTTCTTGCTGGTATCGCCGTGGTCGTAGCGCTGCCAGTTGCGCGCGCGGTTGCTCCCTTCACCCCAGTACTCCTTCATGAACTGGTTGTTCACGCGGACCTTGCGCCCGGGCGACTCGTCGAAGCGCGCGAAGTAGCGGCCCATCATGACGAAGTCGGCGCCCATCGCGAGGGCGATGGTGATGTGGTAGTCCTGGCTGATGCCGCCGTCGGAGCAGATCGGCACGTAGACGCCGGTCCGCTGGAAGTACTCGTCGCGCGCCTTGGCCACCTCGATCACGGCCGACGCCTGGCCGCGGCCGATCCCCTTCTGCTCGCGCGTGATGCAGATCGAGCCGCCGCCGATGCCGACCTTGACGAAGTCGGCGCCGGCCTCGACCAGGTAGAGGAAGCCCTCGCGATCGACGACGTTGCCGGCGCCGACATAGGCCGGCTTGCCGAGCGACTTCACGAAGGCGATGGTGTCGCCCTGCCACTCGGAGTAGCCGTCCGACGAGTCGATACAGAGCACGTCGGCGCCCGCCTCCACAAGCGCCGGCACGCGATCTCTGTAGTCGCGCGAGTTGATGCCGGCGCCGACGATGAGGCGCTTCTCGTGATCCACGTTCTCGAGCGGGTGCGCCTGGTGCGACTCGTAGTCCTTGCGAAACACCAGGTACTGGAGGTGCTGTCGCTCGTCGATGACGGGCAGGGTGTTGAGCTTGTGACGCCAGATGAGCTCATTCGCCTCCTGCAGATCGAGGCCGACCTTGCCGCAGTGGATCGACTTGAACGGCGTCATGATCTCGCGCACCGGCGTGCTGAGCGGCGTCTTGCCGAGCCTGTAATCGCGGCTCGTGATGATGCCGACGAACCTGCCCGTGGGCGTGCCGTCCTCGGTGATCGCAATCGTGGAGTGGCCCGTGCGATCGGTGAGCGCGAGGACGTCGCCGAGCGTCGCGTCGGGGCGCAGGTTCGAGTCGCTCACGACGAACCCGGCCTTGTAGTTCTTCACGCGCCGCACCATGGCGGCTTCCTCCTCGATGCCCTGCGAGCCGTACACGAACGACAGGCCGCCGCAGCGCGCGAGCGCGATCGCGAGCTCGGCGCCCGAGACCGACTGCATCATCGCGCTGGTGATCGGCACGCTGATCGTGAGCGGCGCGAGCCTCGGATCCGGCGGCGTCGCGCCCGGATCGGCCTTGAACCGGGCGACAGGGGCCGTGAGATCGACGTTCGCGGGGACGCAGCCCTTCGTCGTCAGATTCGGGACGAGCAGGTACTCGCCAAACGTCCTGCTCGGCTCATCGTAGATGAATGCCATGTCGGCTCCTAGTGCAAGGATCCCCGGCTGTCAAACGCGAGCGGCGCCGTTCTCCCGTGAAAGTCGTGTAATATCGATGATTTGCGGGGGCAACGGCTGGCTCTGAAGGGCGGCGCGAGGGGCGAGGCGACCGGGGCCCGGCCGCCCGCCAGCGTTGCGGCGAGGCGGTGCAGGAGAGCCCGGGCAGGATGACCGGGCTTCCTGGGGGCCGGAGCTAGAGCGGGCGCACCGGCAAGCAGAGCTCGCAGCGGAAGTTGTTGGTCTTGGGATCGTGGAACTCGCCCTGGTAGAGCTCGAAGCAGGGCCGATGGTCGGGCTGATAGCCGCTCTCAGGGAGCCACTTCCCGAAGAGCTGGTCCCAGGCGGCGCCGATCGCGTGCGCGTCGCCTACCCACGCGCCCGCTGCGTACTTGCCGCCGGCGATGTCGGTCACGTTGACGTCGCCGTCCGCCTTGAAGTCCTGCGGGATCACGATGGCGGCGTCGAGGCGGCACTTGGCAGGCTCGGTGACCTTGGGGTTGTCGTGCGCGATGTTGAGGCAGATGCGGTCCGGGGTCCATAGATCGCGGGCGCTCGCCCAGCGGACGAGCCGTTGCCAGGCCTCGCCGACGCTCCCTTCCGGGCCATAGGGGCCGATGTTTCGGACATAGGCAACGTGGTAGCTCGGCAGGGTCTTCACGGTCACGTTCATGATCTCCTCCTCGTCCTGGCGGGCGTCCGTGCCCGACGAGGAGGCATCTTGGTCGGGCGCGCAGGCCGCTGCTTTGCACGGATTGCGCTCGACTTGACCCGGATTGCGATCCGCTTGCCGCGCGTTGCGCGCGTCCGTGGCGCCACCGTTGCGCCACGCGGACGCGCTCATGCCGAAGCGCTCCTTGAAGGCGCGCGCGAAGGCGCTCGCCGAGCTGAAGCCGTTCTCGAGGGCGATCTCGAGGATGTCGGCGCGCGGCCGCTGCACGAGGTGGCTCGCCGCGGTCTCGAGGCGCGTCCGCTGGATGAACTCGCGAAGGTTCTCGCCCGTCATGGACTTGAACACGCGGTGGAAGTGAAACGGCGAGAACGCCGCCACAGCCGCCAGCGTGTCGAGGGAGAGGTCCTCTGCGCGATGGGCCTGGATGTAGTCGACCACGCGGTTGACCCGCCGCTGGTACTCGGCGCGGCTCCTGTCTGACGTTGCCACAGGCGGAGGGTAGCTGATGGCTGGTTGCAGAAAAAAGTGCCTCGGCGGCGACCGCACCCAGGTTGCCGACCGCCGACCGCACCCAGGTTGAGGTCGCCGCCGACCGCACCCGGGTTGAGGGGGGCACGACCGCACCCAGGTTGAGGTGATCGGGTTGCGACCGACGACGGTCGAGGCCAGGCGGGCGACCGCACCCAGGTTGCGCGCACCCACCCAGAGCGCGCGCCTCGGTTTGTGTGAGCCGGAGGTTCCGCGATCCAGCCGATGGCGCCAAGGCTAGCAGCCGTCGCTGCGACGGCCGTCGAGGTGGCGGACCACGTGGCGGCCGCCACCCGTCGCACCCGTCGCGTCGGCATAAGTCATTGAAATGATTGCTCACGATCCCTGGTACGGCATTTGTTCATATGCCCCGGCCATGAGCCAGCCTCGTGAGATCGCTCCCGGCGCCACCTACCTCATCACCCGTCGCGTCCTGCGCCGGCATCTCCTTCTCCGCCCGGATGCTGCCCTCACCCAGTTCCTGGTCTACGCTCTCGCCGTTTCGACCCGTCGATTTGGCATCGAAGTCCACGCTCTTTGCGCGATGTCAACGCATCTGCACCTCGTCGTGACCGATGTGCAAGGCGTTTTGCCGCGCTTCTTGCAGTTTTTTCACCGCATCGTTGCGCTTGGAACGAAGGTCCTCCGCACGTGGGAAGGACCGGTGTGGGACCACGAACCCACGAGCGTGGTGCGGCTGCTGACGCGCGCGGCTGTGGTGGAGAAGATCGCCTACATCCTCGCGAACCCCGTAGCCGCTGGCCTCGTCCGCCACGCGCACGAGTGGCCGGGGGCCAAGTCGGATGTGAGCAAGCTCGGCGGTGGCGTGCTCCGTGCAGCGCGTCCATCGGTGTATCTTGATCCAGAGAATCGGCAGTGGCCGGAGGAAGTAACGCTTTCGCTCGCGCTACCACCCGCCATCGAGCAGGACAACGCAGAAGGCTTTCGCCGTGAAGTCGCGGCCGAGCTTGAGCGGCAGGAAGCGCAAGCCCATGCAGAGTTGCAGCGGCAAGGGCCCCGAATATTAGGCATCAAAGGCGCCAGTACGGTCTCCCCTTACAGCCGCGCGACGAGCTTCGAGGCGCTGCGCGATCGCAATCCGACGTTTGCCGTCGGCCGTAACCAGGGCGATGCATGGCGAATCGCTGGTGCCGCTGTGCGAGCGTTTCGTGCGTCATACCGTGCGGCGCTCGAACGATGGCGTGCCGGGGTACGAAGCGCCGTCTTTCCGGCGGGCACGTGGTGGATGCGCATCTATCACGGCGCCAGCGTGGCGGACGTCGTGCTCACGATGTAGGAACCTCGGCGGTGCGTCACAGCGCCACAGCGGGGCGGGCTAAGGCGCCGTCGTGGGGAAGGTCCGTCTGGGGAAGGTGAAGCGAGCGGCGGCGTTCACGTGGCGCTGGGGATGCATTGCCGCGCTGGGCTCGCGCGAAGCCGCGTTAAGGTTGTGGCCGGCTGGGTCTGAGCGAATGGCACCTTGGGTGCCGGTGAAGTGGACCTGCCCAACCGATGGAGCGATCCGGCTGGGGCCATTCGGGTTGGGTTCGTGGCGGATGGTCGACCGAGCCAGGTCGTCTCAGCCCGGTTCGACCGTTTTCAACTGGCCCTCTTCACCTGGTCGGCCGATCTCCGGCAGGCCGCAGGCCTCAACCCGGGTCAGGCCGTAGGCCTCAACCTGCGTCGGGTCGGGGGGGCCTTCGGCAGGCCGCGGGCCTCAACCTGGGTCGGGTCGTCTACTCGAGCTCCAGCTCGACGAGTCGGATCTCTCCCTCCAGGAACCCCGTCTCCCGGAAGTACGTCACGTACTCCACCCGCCCTCCTTCCCGCGCGAGCTCCGCGTGCACGAGCCCGGCATAGGGCCACGCCTCCGGGGTAGGCGGGACCTCGGCGGTGAAAACTACCGCGCTGTCCGACCATGGCCCCTCCGGCGCCCGCGCCGTCCGGAGCGAGATCTCCGACGATACCGGCTCGCTGTACAGCGCGATGTACCTGCCGACGTGCTCGTTCCAATGCACCGACATCATCGGTGCCCCCGCCATGACCGGCTCCGCCTCCTCATGGCCCTCCACCCAGCGCCCGTCCGAGAAGAACCGCCACGCGTCGCGCTCCGTTGCCTCCGCGAGCGCGGCTCGCGCGACGAGGCACGGGCACGTGAGACCCGAGCACGCGCAGGCGTAGGCGTAGAGCATCCCCTCGCGGACGAGCGCCGCCGACGTGAGTGATGGCTCATCCGCACCGAAGAGGAGCGTCGGATCCGCAGCGCCCGGGCGTACCTCCGGGCGTGCGAGGGGCACATCGAAGCTCTCCCAGACCGCGATCGACGAACCCATCATGTCGAAGTCGAACGCCCCGAGCCGCCCCGTCACCTTGCTGTAGAAGACGAGCGCACGGCCGGTCGCCTCGTCGACGACGATGGGGCCCGGCCACAGCGCATAGCGCGCTCCGCAGTCCTCCTCGCACGTCTCCTCCGCCCGAGGGTCGGAGTGCGCGAGGTTGAACGCGAGCTCCTCCTCGGTGAACGGCAGGAACTCCCGCGGCGCGCCGGCCGCGTCGAGCGGCTCGGTGAGCGACGAGAGCCCATCCGACGCATCCAGATCCTCGGTCGCGCAGAAGGTGCTCGACCTCCACAGCGCTCCGTCTTCCCCCGGCATCTCCAGGGTCGTGTCGCCGAACACCCACGCCGAAAGGGCGCCCCACCGCGCGCTGTAGCCGCCGTCCCGCCCTCGAATCGCCGGGGCAAACTCCAGCGCACCCAGGTCGCGCACCGCGCGCACCGCAGCCTCGGGCGCGTCCCCGCCACACCCGGCGCACAGGAGAGCGAACCCGGCGGCTCCCATGGTCCTTCGATAACGCATGCGCGCGAGGGTACCATGGGGAGCCAGAACGCCGCCGCTGTCGGCGTCGCTCCGCCGCCGGACCACACTCGACCGCGGCGCCGACGGGCCGCCGCGCGCGCGAGGGCTCTGGCGGGGAGGATGGCGGCGATCCGCAAAAGGCGAGGAAAGCTACTCCGCTGCTCGGCTCACGGTCCGGAGGAACACCATGTCACCGCCGCTATCAGATCTGCCGGCAGGCGGCAGCGCAGCGGCGGCACTCGTCAGCGCACGTCTTCATCTGCGTATCACCAGTGAGCTTATCGCAGCTCGCCGCGCACTGTTCGCAGAGGCTCGCGCACACGCTCATCATCTGGGTGATCTGCGGCGAGCTGCGCAGGAGGAGCTTCGACGTCGCCTCGCAGATGTCGGCGCAGTCCTGGAGCAGCCGCATGTGCGGGGCGCTCACGTGAGAGCCTCCCATCTCGAGGCAATACTGAGCCGCGTGCGTGCAGATCGAACCACAATCCTGGGTGAAACGGGCCACCTCCCGGAACGATCTGTCCCCCGGAAACTTGATCATGAGAACCCCCTTGACCCAACTGGCCGCATCTCGCCGCGAGTAAGCCTCGCGACAAGGCGGCAACTTCGGTATCTGGAGGGTGCATGGATTCGATGGCTTTCGCATGTCGGGCCATCCCGCATATAGGCCTCGGAACAGCGACCGACGCGGAGACCGCCGTGCCCTGAACGCGCCCCGCGAACAGCCGGGACGCCGCGAGACATGCGCGAACGCCCCGCCCGAACGGCTGTTCCCGCCCTGGTCGCTCTCTCTGCGCGACAGCGCGACACCACGACATGCTAGCTCGCGATCGACGCCCGGACGTCGACGGTCAGATCGGCGAACCGCATCGGAGCGGCTGGATCGAGCAGGGTGGCGGTCCGTCAGGACCGTGTCTGAACACTAACACCCAGGCGCGCGGCAGATACCCATCTTCAGGCGGGCGATCTCCTGGAGCTCCTCGGCGATCTCGAGCGTGCGCATCGCGGCGGCGCGCGCGAGCGCCTGGGCCTCCTCGGTGACCGCGAGGCGCGTGAGGAGCCGCCGGCCCATCTCGTGGTGATGGCCCTCGTCCGGCTGGATGACCTCGCGGTAAAGGCGCGCGGTCTCGGCGTCGCCTTGCGACTCGCAGTAATCGATGAACGCCTGGTTGTGCACCTTCGCGAGCGCCTCCCGCGTGAACTGGCCCGCTGCGACGCGCTCGACCGTGGAGCCGAGCCCCTTCAAGTACCCGAACATCGGCGTGGGCGGCCCGAACTTCGCCGGGATGGCGGCGGGGTCGACGCCGAGCGCGCGGAGCCGCTCGGCGATGAGCCGGTAGTGCCTCGCCTCATCGCCGCACTGGCGGGCGAGGGCGAGCTTCACCTCCACGTCGGTCTCGGTGGTGAGCCAGAGCGCAGCCTCCTCGGTCGCCTCGAGCTCCTTCTTGAGCGCGGTCGCGAGCAGCGCCGGGATGCCGACGCCGCTCGCCGGCTCCGCCGCGCGGGCCACTGCGCCGATGTGGGCGAGGCGCTCACCGACCTTGCGGTCGAGCTCGTCGAGGAATTCCTCTGGCTTCATGCGGGACATGATGGGCGCGCCCCGTGCGGCGGGTCAATAGGCCGCGCTTCCGGCGGCCAGGTGGGTGTACCCTCCTCGAATGGCCTGGTGCTTCCTGCCGTCGTGGATCGATCTCGAGTCGGTCTCGATCTCGTTCGACCTCCCCGCTCGCACCATCCTGAGGCGCACCGGAATCGCCGCGCTCGCCACGTCGAGCGCGACGGCGCTCCGCCTGACGCTCGCGCCGGCGCTCCTGCGGATCACCTTCGAGCCGTACCTCGTCATCAACCTGCCGCCGCCGCTCGGCGACATGGGGCTCCAGCAGGTCGAGTACGACTTCCGTTCAGGCGCGATGACGCCCAACGTCTTCTACACGGGAGGGCTCGTCCAGGTCGGAAAGGGATCGGCGGAGGACGAGGCGCGCGCCTTCATGCGCGGACTGGTCACGTCGACGCCCATGGCCATGCCCCCGTACGACCCCACCCGCGATCCCGATCTCGTCGTGACGGTGCGTCAGGTGCTCTCGAACCTCGAGTCCGGCAGCAGCACGGCCGTGCGGGGCGCCCGCTTGTCCGCGCGGCTGACGCTGCACCAGGAGCTCGCGGGCGGGGTGGGCTCGGACGGGTTCCGCATCCCGGCCGGCGCGATGATCGCGGCCAGCGTCGATATCGAGGGCACACGGCAGGAGATCGAGACCGCGCCGCGCGTGCAGCGCATCGAGGTCGACTGCTCCTCGGCGGTGCTCCACAAGGGGGGAGTCGACCAGGCCGACGTCCGTCGCTTCGTCGTGAAGCGCGGCGGCGAGATCGCCGTCGAGCGGGTCGAGCCGCTCGGCGCGGCACGCCAGGCAGCGGGCGCCGAGTCGCTCGTGCGCCTGTTCGGCGCCCTGGTCGCGGGCGGCGGCGTCGCGCTCGACCCGCAGCGCCTCGGGCCGAGCGCCGTGGAAGGGCTCGTCAAGGAAGAGATCGCGCGCGCCCTGCGCCCCGCGCTCGTCGAATGGGTGCAGCAGAACGCCGACGTCGTCGTGGGGATGGACCTGCGGCAGGTGCTCGGGATACCGGCGGAGGGAGGCGCCGTGGCATGACGACGGAGAGCGCAGGCGCTCGGAACGTGCGCGCCGCGCTTCTCCGGGCGTCGAGCGCCCGAGGGGTGTTATAAGCTCCGGAATGCGACTCTCCGCGATCCACATCTATCCCGTCAAAGGTTGCCGGGGCCTCGCGGTCGACGCGGCCGCCGTCGACGCGCTCGGCCTCGCCGGCGACCGGCGGTTCATGATCGTCGACTCCGAGGGAAAGCCCCTCACGCAGCGCCCGCTGCCGCGCATGGCGCTCATCGAGACGCAGCTCTCCGAGAGCGCGCTCACGCTCGGCTTCGCCGGCCGGCCGCCGATCTCCGTGCCGCGCAGGGCCGAGGGCGCGCGCCTGCTCACGGTCGAGGTCTGGAGCAGCAGCGGCCTCCTGGCCGAGGATTGCGGTGACGAAGCCGCCGCGTGGCTCAGCGGCGTCCTGGAACACCCGGCGCGTCTCGTCCGCATCGGCGAGGCGTTCCGGCGGCCCGTCCTCAAGGCCTCGGTGGCAGGCCCGGAAGACGTCGTGTCGTTCGCCGACGAGTTCCCGCTGCTCGTGATCTCCGAGGCCTCCCTCGCCGATCTGAACGCTCACCTCGAGGGCCGGAGCGTCGCGCCGTTGCCGATGGATCGCTTCCGGCCCAACCTCGTCGTGAGCGGCTGCGCTGCCTTCGACGAGGACCGGTGGGGCCGCGTCCGCATCGGAGACCTCGTGCTCCGCGCCGGCGGCCCGTGCGCCCGCTGCGTCGTCACCACGACCGACCAGCTCACCGCAGAGCGCGGCCCGGAGCCGCTCCGCACGCTGGCCACGTACCGGCGCGACGCGCAGAAGCCCAGCGACGTGAACTTCGGACAGAACTACATCCAGGAGACGAAAGCCGGCGCGTTGCGCGTGGGGGACGAGGTGACGGTCGTGTGACCGAGCGCCCGAACGGCTCCTGCGTGGCGGCTCTTCAGGTGTCGCGGCGGCTCCGGGGAGGGCATGCGGCGGGCCTGCCTGCGCGGCGCGGCGCGGATCGCGGCGCGGTCGTGATACAAAGGGCCCATGAGAAAGCACGCGCTTCGTTCATGGATCGTCTCGCTCGCCGTTGTGACCCTGCTCTCCTTCGTGTCGCTCGGAAGCGCGTACGCCGGGGAGGCGGAGAAGAAGCTCGCCCTGGAGCTCACGCACCTCGTGATGCCGAAGGACGTCTACAATGCGCTCCTCGATCAGCTGATGACCAACATGGGAGCCTCGATGCAGCAAGCGGGCGCGAAGATCTCGGCCAGGGACGCCAGCAAGCTGAAAGCGGTGGTCGCCGAGGTGCTGCCGTACGACGAGCTCGTCCAGTGGAACGTCGAGATCTACGCGGGGAAGTTCACCGCCGATGAGCTGAAGGAGCTCATCAAGTTCTACGGCACCCCGGTCGGAAAGAAGGCCGCGAAGCTCCTCCCGGAGATCAGCGGCGAGGTGGGGAAGAAGGTCGGGACGGTCATCGTCCAGCGGATGCCCGCGGCGATGAAGAAGGCCGGTATCCAGTAGAGAGCGCGGCGCTCGGCGGTGCGCTTTGCGCGCTACCGCCTCTGGGCCAGGAAGCCGGCGACGGCGTCGAGCAGCGCCCGCGGCTCGTCAGAGCGCACCCAGTGGCTGCTGCGCTCGAAGATACGTAGATCCGCGCCCGGGATGAGCCGCGCGATCTCCTCCGAGAGATCGGGTGGGCAGATCCAGTCGTGTCGGCCGGCGATGACGAGCGTGGGCACCGCGATCTCGGGGAGGCGCGGCGTGAAATCGAATCTCCGCATGAACCCCTCCAGGCCGACGTTCCACGCGTCGACGTTGTAGATGGTGCGCGCGCGGGCCTCGGCCGCCTTCTGTGGATCGAAGGTGGTCGAGTAGAGCGGCCCCATGATCTGGAGGAGGTCGGCGAACTGCTCGTCGCTCTCGAGCTCGCCGGCCCAGAGGCGTTCGCACGCCGCTCTCTGCTGCTCCGTGCCGCGCTCCACGACGATCCGCTTCGCCCGGTCGATGAGACGATGGCTGGCCGCCGTGGCCACCAGGATGAGATGAGAGATGTTCCGCTGGTATTCGAGCGCATAGGCCATGGCCACCATGCCGCCATAGGAGGTGCCCATCACCACGATACGATCGAGGCCGAGGTGCAGGCGCAGCGCCTCCATGTCCTCGACGTTGTTCTCGAGGGTATACGTTTCCTTTGGCCCGCGCGCGGAGCGGCCCTGTCCGCGATGATCGAAGTAGACGAGCTGCGCCTGGTCGGCGAGCGGCGTCATCCCTCCCTTGTGCGAGGAGTGATCTGCGCCAGGTCCGCCATGTACGACGAACATCACCGGCTTTTCGCGCATCCGCGGGCCGTCGGGGACGAGGCCCATACCCTCGATGTCGAAGTAGAGCTCGGTGTCTCGGATCCTGGCGCGCACCGCGTCAGGGTATCCGATCGCGGGGCGCGGTGGCGCGGGCGTGGGGTGCGTAAGGAGTAGCAGTGGAGGCGCAGCTTGTTGCCGGGGCAGCAGGGATCGCCGGGGCGCTGTCGCGGCCGGTCGCCGTCAGGCGACGCCGTGTCGTGCCAGCCAGTCGAGCTGGCGCTGCCAGGCGTCGGCGGCGGCTTCCGGCCTGTAGCTCGGCCGGTAGTCGGCGTAAAAGGCGTGCGGGACGTCAGGGTAGACCCGAATCTCGGACTGCGCGGCGCCGGGCGCGCTGCCGGTCTCGGAGGCGGTACGGAGCGCCTCCTGCAGCGCGGTGACCGTCGGGAGGGGGGATGCCCTGGTCCTGTCCGGCATAGAGGCCCAGCACGGGCACCTTCAGCGCGCTCGCCACGTCGATCGGGTGCTTGGGCTGGGCCTCGGTCCGATCGCCGGTCAGGCGTCCGTACCAGGCCACGGCCGCCTTCAGCGCCGGGTTGTGCGCGGCATACAGCCACGTGATGCGCCCGCCCCAGCAGAAGCCGACCGCGGCCGCCTTGCGGACGTCGGCCTTTCCGGAGGCTTCGGCGAAGGCCACGCTCGCATCGAGGTCCGAGAGCACCTGACGGTCGGGCACGCGGCCCGCCAGAGCCCGGAACTCGTCGACGGTGCGGAGGTGGCTGGGGTCGCCTTGCCGAACGAACAGATCCGGGGCGAGGGCGTAGTAGCCGCGGTGCGCGAAGCGACGGACCACGTCGCGGATGTGCTCGTGGACGCCGAAGATTTCCTGGATCACCAGCACCAGAGGGAAGGGGCCACCGGAGGCGGGGTGGGCGCGGTAGCCGGGGAGGTCACCGGCGGGCGCGGGAAGGGTGATCGCGCCAGCGATGAGTCCGGCGTCGTCGGTATGGATGGGCTTCGGAGCGTTGCTCTCGGCGATGGGCGTGGAGGTAGTCATGGCGGGCGCCCAGCAGCCTCCGTGCCATGGACCGACCCGACCCAGGTTGAGGTTCCGACCCGACCCAGGTTGAGGTTCGAGGCTCTGACCCAGGTTGAGGTGCCGGAGGTTCCGACCCGAGGCTCTGACCCAGGTTGAGGTTCCGGACCCAGGTTGAGGTTCCGACCCGACCCGGGTTGAGGTTCGAGGCTCTGACCCAGGTTGAGGTGCCGGAGGTACCAGCGACGGAGCCGCAGCTACCCTGCAGCGCGCGCACCCTCGCCGGCGACGGCCTGCGGCCGCCATTGCGCGACGTTGCCGGTGCGCTCGGCGAAGAATTCCCGCGTGCGCCGCCACGAGAGCTGCGCCGCATCGGCGTGGTACGCCGGCCGCGTCTCGTTGAAGAACCCGTGGCGCGTCCCAGGGTACACGAACGAGATCAGCTCCCGCCCCGCAGCCCTGAACGCCTCCCCCACCGCTGGCGCCCTCGGGGTGATCGCTGGATCCTCCTCCGCATAATGCACCTGCAGCGGAAACCGCACGTTCTTCACCTGCTCCAGAGCCGGCGACTGCCCATAGAACACCGCGCCCGCCGCGAGCGCCACGCCTGCGACCGCGAGCTGCCCCACGAGCCCTCCGCCCAGCGAGAACCCGACGGCGGCGACGCCCCCAGACCGCACGTCCGACCGGCCGACGAGGTGCGCCGCCGCCGCCCTCGCGTCGGGCAGGTACGTCGACGTGTCGCGGTTACCGAACCAGGCGAACACCTTCTTCAGCCGCTCCTGCTCGTCCGCCGGCAACCGCGCGACCACCTCGTCGCGGTCGGCCGCGCGCAGCAGGCTCACCCCCCGGGCCACCTCCGCCTCGGTGAAGGTCCGGTGCATCGTGTCGTGCGAATACAGGTTCGGCGCGAACGCGAGGTACCCTTCCTGCGCGAAGCGCCTTGCCAGCTCGATCGTATGGACGGTGAGCCCCAGCCCCTCGTGGAGGATCAGCACCGCCGGCGCCGGCGAGCGCCCGCCCGACGCCGGGCGGACCTGCACCGCCTCCACCGGCCCGTGGGGCCCCTCGAACGACGTCCTCTCGACGCCTGCGCTCGCGGCGCTCATGCCTGCACCTCGGCCTCGGGCGCCTTGTCCTTGCGGGCGGGCTTCAGCTTGCTCGGCGGCCGCTTGCCGAACGGCTCCCCGGCCACGATCTCGGAGCGGACCCCGTCGACCCCCACCGGGATGTCTCCGGTCAGCGTCACCCGGTAGAGGACGCGCTCGACGTCGAGGTGCCCGAGGTCCTGTGGCCCCAGGTGCGCCGTGGCCCGGTTGTCCCAGAACGCAATGCTGCCCGGCTCCCACCGGAACCGCACCGTGTACGCCGGGCGGCTGATCTGCTCGAAGAGCAGGTCGAGGATCGCGCTGCTCTCGCGCGCCGACAGCCCGACGATGTGGCTGGTGAAGCCGGGGCTGACGAACAGCGCCCGCTCGCCGGTCTCGGGGTGGACGCGCACCACGGGGTGGATCGAGATCAGCGGGTTCTCGCGCACCTTGCGCAGGTACGGGCTGTCCTGGTCCTGCGGCGCGAACCGCAGCCCGAAGCGGTGCTCCGCCCGCAGGCCGTCGACGAGCACGCGCAGCGGCGCGGACAGCCCTTCGTAGGCTGCCACGAGGTTCGTCCAGGTCGTGTCGCCGCCGTAGGGCGGCAGGATATGCGCCCGCAAGATAGACGCCGCCGGCGGGTTCACGGCCGCGGTGACGTCGGTATGCCAGCGGTTCTCGTAGCTGAAGCGCCTGCCATAGCGGCGATCGTAGCGGCGGCTGTCGATGGCGAGGATCTCCGGGTGCTCGTCGAACGGCTCGTCCTCGTGCGGATGGGCGTAGGTCACCTCGCCGAAGCGCGCGGCGAAGGCGATCTGCTCGGCGTGGCCGAGCGGCTGGTTCCGGAAGAAGACGACCTTCCACTTCAGCAGCGCCGCGCGGATGGCCGCCACGGCCTCGTCGGGCAGCGGCTTCGAGATGTCGGCGCCGTGGATCTCGGCGCCGATGTGCCCTGCGAGCGGCTTCACCTGGATGGCTTGATCGGATGCTCTCTGGCTCATGGGTCTCCTCCGCGTGGTTCCCCCGCCACGTCCTTCGTGACGGTCGGTATGCGGGCGCCGTGCCAGGCCGCGAGCGGCGGCGCGCGCGTGGGGATAGAAGGGGCGGGGCGCGTTTGCGGAGGTTCGTTTGGCGGGGGACCGAGGTGGCCGGGGCATCGTGACGTCGCCGCCCGCGGCGAGCGCGTCGAACACCTTCGTCCTCTCCGCGTTATCGCCGAAGTGCAAGCAGACCTCGGTGTCGCTCCCCTTCGCGGCCGGCGTGCCGGGCATCGTGTCGCTGACCATGATGACGCCAGGACCGATGTGCAGCGTGGCGTGGATGATCCGGTCCTTGCTCTCGGGAGATGGGTTGTCGCCCGGCACATCGCCGAAGCGCATCACGCCCTCACACTTCGCCCCGAGCGCGCTCTCGTAGAGCTTGATGGCCCTCTCGGCGGTTCCGTCGAACATCAGACAGCGATCCAGGCGCTTGAACGACATGGGTGTGCCCCCGTGCGGCCCAGGAGCGAGCGGCGTCGCTCCGGGAGCGATGTCGATGCGTCGACTCTTTGAGGAGCTCCAGAACCTCCGTCGTCGCGGAGATGACGCGGCTGACGAGCGGGAGGGGCGTCCCGGAGGCGTCAGTCCACTGCCGCCGTCACGATCCACGCGGCGCTTGCCATGCGCACGCCCCCGGGGCCGTCGTGCGGCGCGACCGCCTCGCGCACGGCGGCCCGCACGCGGTCGACGACCTCCGGCGTGGGGCTCGCCTCGCGCAGCGCCGCGGCCGACGGGCCCATCTGCAGGAGGAAGTCCACGGTCTCATCGAGCGACCTCCCGCCCGCCACGAGGAGCTCCCGATCGAGCGGCTCGTGATGGATCCGGACGAACCCCGCGCGCGACAGGATCTCCCGGACGCGCGCGGCGTCGGCGAACGCGAACGGGCCTGGCGCGTGCGGCTCGGCCTGCGGCATGGGGATGTGCCGGGCCGTCGCCATGGCCGGCACGTGCAACCAGGGGTTCTCCTGGAGCGGCCGCCAGCAGACGAACGCGAGCCGCGCGCCGCCCCGCAGCGCCCGCCGGAGGTTCGCGAAGGCCGCCTCGGGCTCGGTGAAGAACATGACGCCGAAGCGCGAGTAGAGGACATCGAACAGCCCGGGCAGCGCCGCGGTCTGCGCGTCCGCGTTCTCGAAGACCACGCGCGCGGCGCCTGCCGCCCGCGCGTCCTCGCGCGCCCTCTCCAGCATCGGCGCGGAGATGTCGACGCCGAGCACGGATCCGCCCGCGCCGACGCGCCGGGCAAGCTCGAGCGTGGTGTCGCCGAGCCCGCAGCCGACGTCGAGGACGCGCTCGCCCGCGGCGATCCCCGCGCGATCCATGGCGAGGACGCCCAGCGGCCGGATCGACGCCGAGATGGCATCGCCGAGGGCCACCCATTTCGGTCCGCCGACCTCGTTCCAGTAACGGATCTGCTCGGCGTTCGGTCCGGCAACCTCGATCATTCTTCGAGCTCCTTTCGATTTTCGGCTGGGTACGCGCGACCCGCTCGTGCAAACGGCGCGACGTCATTCGCTTCCCTGCGGCGCCACCACGATCTCCGTCCGCAGCCGGACGCCGCGCGCGCCCTCGGCGGTGCCCCTGAGGGGCGCGACGTCATCATAGTCGCGTCCGTAGCCCAGCACGATGTGCCCGGGCGCGCCCAGGCGCCCGAGCGTCGGATCGAGGTCGTGCCAGCCGCCCGACGGCAACCACACCGACGCCCACGCGTGCGAGGCGCGCGCCGGCGCCGAGGCGGAGCCGGCCACGTAGCCGCTCGCATAACGCGCCGCGAGGCCCATCGATCGCAAGCACGCCACGGCGAGGTGCGCGAAGTCCTGGCAGACGCCGCGCCGGAGCTCGCAGAAGACGGCGATGCCGGTGTCCGCGGCGGTGACGCCCGGGGTGAAGGTGAAATCCCGTCGGATCTGGTCGACCAGCCCCTCCAGCGCGCCGCCGAGCGGGAGGCCTTCCCGGAAGCACCCCCGCGCGTAGTCCGCCATCGCGCCGCTCCGCGGCGCGCGCGCCGTGCCCTCCACGAGCGCGCGCAGCGCCGGGTCCTCCGCCGCGGCGGCCGCCGTGCGCGCCGCCACCGCCCGCCAGTCGTCCCCGAGATCGCCGGCGCCGCCCGCCGCCTCCTCGCAGAGGCGCACAACGCTGAGGGCCGTGACATCGATCGCGCCGAAGCTCCCGCAGATCTCTATCCGCGCGCAAAGGTTGCCGAAGGCGTCCTCCTCGACCCGCCTCGATCGCGGCAATGGCCGCACCACGAGCTGGTGAAACTCGACCGCTTGATGCGGCAGCGCGCGCGGGGTGAGGTGCGCCTCCAGCCGGCACGCGACCGCGCCCTCGGCCCCGAGCTCGTACCGGCTGCGGTGAACCACGCGGTAACGACGCGCCGCCACGTGGACCCCCTCCGCCAGCCGCGCGGCCCCTCAGCCGCTCACCATCACCTTCGCCTGCGACGGCGCGACCTGCACGCCCATGGGCATGTTCGGGCTCTTTCCGTTCTGCGCCACCGCGCACGCGTGGAACACGACCGGATTGCCCTCGGCCTTCACCTTCGCCGAGAAGCTGCGGAACATCGCCTCGCCCTTGATCTTGCCGCTCACGACGCCGCCGGCAGCGCCCGCTTCGTCGCCGGTCGACATCGGGATCTCGCTCTGCTTCGTGAGCACCGGCTTGCCCCCCACCAGCACCTTCAGGGCGCAGGTGCTCGGGAGCGCCTGGTTGCACATCGCCACGTTCGGGTACGGCAGCGGCACCGGCGGACCAGGCGGCGCAGGGGTCTTGCACGTGTCCGGCATGGCCTGGCAGATCCCGGCCTGCGTCGTGGTCACAGGGAACATCGCCGCGTCCTCCTACCCCAGGTTGATCCGCTGGCCATCGATGCTCACATCCTCGCGCGCGTCCACCGATACCTCGCGCCCGCGCAGCTCGATCACGTCCTCGACCAGCGCGCGCACCCGCCCGGCGCGGAGCTGGTGCAGCTCGCGCACCTCCTGGAAGAGATCCCCCGCCCGCGCGATCACCCGCCCGGCGATCGACTCGATCTTGCCCACGGTGGTGTGCGCCCGCTCCAGCACCGCGGTGAGCGCCCGCCCCTCATAGCGCGCCTCGGCGATGCGCACGTCGCCCCGCTCGGCGACGGCGGCGAGCGCCTCTCCGGCCACGGTGACGCGCCCGGGCGCGACCTGCACCGTCGCGCCGCGCTCGCCGGCGCGCGCGCTCAGGGTCGCGCCGCTCCGGCTCGTGATCGCGACCTCGCCGGCCGCCCAGCAGCGAATGGCGCCGCCCGCCACGAGATCGATGTCGCCCCCGGGCGCCGCGAGCGAGAGGCCGCCCGCCGCGACGAGGCTGCCCCGACCGGTCTCCGCGTCGTACTCGAAGAGCAGCCGGCCGGCCCGGTCGTGCACCGCGACGACCTCGTGGCCGTCGCGCTCGACGATCGACGCCGAGGCGCCCGCGCGCGCCACGATGCGCAGCGGGCGCTCCTCTAACGGCGCGCGCGGCGCGCACGGCGCGCCGTCGCGGAGCCCCTCGGGGCGCGCGTCGGAGGGCGGGGGCTCGACGGGGAGAGCAGGGAGGGCAGCGGTGGGCATGGCGGTGGTCCTCGGGTCGTGGCTTCGCGGCCGTCGTCGGCCGTTCATAACAGCGTGGGCGGGCGCCAGTCCTCGGCGCGGGCACGCTCCGGATCGGTCCCGCGGGCGCCCTCGCGCTTCGCGCCGTCCCAGCGCGCGTGCGCGGTGGCCGCCCGGTGCAGGTTCACGCCGCGGCAATCGGCGCCCGACAGATCGGCGCCCGTCAGGTCGGCGTGCGACAGGTCCGCGTCGACGAGCGAGGCGCCCTCGAGCCGCGCGCCGCTCAGATCCGCCTTGCGCGCCATCGCCTCGTCGAGCCGCGCGCCGCCGAGATCGGCGCGCGCGAGCGCGGCGCCGTCAAGGCACGCCCGGGAGAGATCCGCGCCGGCGAGCCGCGCGCCCCGGAGGTTGGCGCCGGTCAGGTTCGCGACCCCGAGGCGCGCCGAGACGAGCGAGGCGCCGCCCAGCTGGGCGCCGGCCAGGCTCGCTTGCACCAGATCGGCCCCGTCGAGCCGCGCGTCCCGGAGGTCCGCGCGCGACAGGTCGCAGTCGCGGAGCACCGCGCCCGAGAGATCCATCCCGCCGAGCTTCGCCTCGACGAGCGAGCTCCTCGCGAGCCGCGCGCCGGCGAGCCGCACGCCCCGGAGATCGAGCCCGAGCAGCGAGGTCCCCTCGAGCGAGGCCCCCCCGAAATCCGCGCCGGAGAGGGCGGCGCCGGCGAGCTGCGCGCGCTTCAGCGTGGCGCCGTGCAGGCGCGCGCCGGACAGGTTCGCGCCGCGGAGGCGCCCGCCCGCGATGCGCGCCTCGGAGAGATCGGCGCCCGCGAGGTCGGCGTCCGAGAGATCGACGCCGGTGAGCTCGGCCCGGGCAAGGCGGGCGCCCGGGAGGCGCGCGCGGCGCAGATCCGCGCCGTCGAGCGCGGCGTCCTGGAGCGACGCCTCTGCGAGATCGGCGCCCGTGAGCTCGGTCCCGCGCAGCGCGGCGGCCGCGAGCAGCGCGCCGCGCAGGCGGGCGCCGCGCAGGCGCGCGCCCGAGAGATCGCAGCCCGACAGGTTGGCGCCGGTGAGGTCGGCCCCCTCGAGGCCGGCGCCGTCGAGCCGGGCGCCGTCGAGGTTCGCGAGCTCGAGCACGGCGCCCCCGAGGTCGGCCCCGCTCAGCGTGGCGCCAGTGAGGCGCGCGCCGCGCAGCGACGCGCCGCGCAGCGACGCGCCGCCGAGCGCCGCGGACGGGAGCTGCGCGCCGCCGAGATCGGCCGCGTCGAGCTTGCAGCCGCGCAGGTCGAAGCCCGACAGGTCCGCGCCGGCGAGGTTCGCGCCCGTGAGGTCGCCGCCGGCGAGGTCGCGCGGGAGCGCCGCGCGGCGGAGGTCCTGGTTCGGAACGCGGAGCCCGCGGACGAGGCGCGCGCGCGACAGGTCGAGCGCGCCGAGCGCGACGCCGATGAGCGTCACGGCGGCGAGCTCGGCGTCGATGAAGCTCGCGCCCGCGAGCGCGCAGCGGTCGAGCTCGACCTCGCGGAGCGTCGCGCCGTCGAGGCGCGCGCCGTCGAGGGCGCACTCCGCGAGCGCGGCGCCGGTCAGCGTCGCGGCCGAGAGATCGGCGCCGGTGAGGTCCACGCCCTCGAGCCGCGCGCCCGACAGATCGGCCCCGCGGAGCGACGCGCCGGCGAGCGACGTGGCCCCGGCGGCATACCCCGCGTACCCGGCGGCGCGCAGCGCCTCGACGGACTCGGCGCCGAGGTCGCGATCGGCCTCGAGCGGCAGCGTCGCGGCCGCGGCGTCGCGGGTGAGCCGCGCGTGGCGCGCGAGCACCGCGCGCTCGAGGCGCGCGCCCGACAGATCGGCCCCGCGGAGCGTGACGGCCAGGAAGACGGCGCCGGCGAGCCGCGCGCCGGCGAGCCGCGCGTCGCTCAGGTCGACGCCGTTGAAGAGCACGCCCGAGAGATCGCGGCCCGCGAGGTCGACGCCGCGCAGGTCGAGGCCAACGATCATCGGCGGATCGAGCGGTCCGGCGTCGAGGCGCGCGAGGAGATCTTCCTTGTCCCGCGCGAAACCCGCGGAGGTGGCGGCGGCGCCGGTCACGTCGCGCCTCGATCGCTCGTGAGCAGCGTGGACGCGAGCTGCGCGTCCTCCAGGTCGGCGCCCTCGAGCCGCGCCTGCCACAGGGCGGCCTCGTACAGCCCGGCGCCGCGCAGGTCGGCGCCGCGCAGGTCGGCGGCCTCGAGGCGAGCCCCGTGCAGGTTCGCCTGCTCGAGGCGGGCGCCGCCGAGCCGCGCCCGCGTCAGGTCGGCGCCCGCCAGGTCGGCGCCGCGCAGGTCGGCGCCGCCGAGCTCGGCCCGGCCGAGATCCGCGCGGCGCAGGCTCGACAGCGCGAGGTCGGCGCCCGTGAGGTCGGCGTGCATCCAGCGCGAGCCGTCGGCGCGGGCGCCGCGCGCCTGGGCGCGCGGCAGGCGGGTGTGCTCCGAGGCGCGCAGCCCGCGCAGGTCGGCGCCGCGCAGGTCGACCGCCTCGCCGTGCGCCCCCTCGAGGCTCGCGCCCTCGAGCGCCGCGCCGCCGAAGGACGCGCGGTCGAGCGCCGCGCGCGCGAGGCGGGCGCCGGCGAGCTGCGCGCCGTCGAGCCGCGCCCCGGTGAGGTCGGCCTCGAGGAACGAGGCGCCGGCCGCGGCCGCGCCGGTCAGGACGGCCCCGCGCAGCGTCGCGCGGTCGAGGCGCGCCTTGCCGAGCGCCGCGCCGGTCAGGTCGGCGCCCGCGAGGTCGGCGCCGGAGAGGTCGGCGTCGCTCAGCCTGGCCGACGGGAGCCACGCGCCCGCCATCCTGGCGCGAGCGAGCGTCGCGCCGTCGAGGTCGGCCCCGGCGAGGCGGGCGCCGGTCAGGTCGGCGCCGACGAGCAGCGCGCGCGCGAGGCTCGCCTCGCTGAGGTCGAGCCCCGACAGGTCGAGCCCCGAGAGATCGGCGCCCGCCATGCTCTCGCGGATCGACAGGCAGAGCTCCACGCGCTCGCGCGTCCACGGCGCCGCGCGCTCCGTGGCTGCCCGGTCCCGCGCCTCGTCCTCGCGGTCCAGCGCGTCGAGCTGCGCCGGGTCGTGCCCCCCGGCCTCGAGCGCCTTCTTCATCTGCTCGCGGCTCTTCCGCTGGATCTCGTCGAGCTGCGCCGGATCCCCGCCGAGCTTGCCCAGCCACGCCTCGAGCTCCGCGCCGGGCGGGCGCGGGCCATTGACCGACGCGCCGAGCGAGGCCACGAGCGCCGCGGGGGCGCCGCCCCGCTCGAGCGTCGCGCGGATCTGCGCGAGGAGCTCGGCGTCGTCGACGCCGGCCAGGGGAGACGCTCCGTCGTTGTCGTTGCCGGGCGGCGCCGCCGCGGCGGGCGCCTCCGCCACGGCAGGGCGCGCCTCCAGCAGCGCGAGCGCGAGCCGCTCGCGGTAGCGCGCGGCCGCGACGCGGCCCTCTCCGAGCGGCTCGCTCTCGAGGAGCACGTGCCGCACCTCGGGGTGGTCCTCGGCGGAGACGGGCGCGTGGCCGCGCCACACGAGGATGAGCGCCTCGGCCTCCATGTCGACCCGGACCGTGTCGAGGTGCAGCTGCACCTCGCGGAAGCGCTCCGCGCCGCCCGCGAGCTCGTCGAGGAAGCAGCGCATCCGGACGCCGGGGAGCCGCGCGCGGTACTCGCGGCGCGCGCGGTGCAGGTTGTGGCAGACGATTTCCTCGTCGCCGCGCGGGTACTCGGCCTGGAGCGCCGGCACGGCCGCGTTGAAGTGGCTCCAGTCGAAATCGTCGGGGAAGAAGGGCCAGCGCTGCTTCAGCCAGCGCTCGTCGTAGGTGCCGAGCTTGCTCGCGCGCAGCGCCCAGGCGGCGGCGAGCGGCCCGAAGCCCGCGGGCGGCGGCCGCGCCGCGGGCGAGTCGACCGGCGCGCGCGGATCCTCGATGTTCGGCAGCGGCCGTCGCCGGAGATCGCGCTCGCTCGGGTCGAACATGCCGCGCCCCGCCGGGTTGGCCGCGAAGCCCGGGCCCCCGAAGGCGCGGCCATAGCCGAGCGGCATCTCGACGAACGGCTGCGGGTCGGTGCGCTTGCCGGCGGCCGGGTCGGTCCAGTACCGGTCGCCGGTCACCTGCAGCGCGAGCGACGCCTTGCCGACGGCGAAGCTCACCGGCAGGGAGCTGACGGGCCGGCGGCCGGGCGCGTGGGCCTTGCCGGTCAGCAGGAGATCCGCCTTCGGCTTGAAGGGGGCGAAGTCGGACGCCTGGAGAAGCGCCCCGCGCGGATCGTCGCCCTCGTGCACGTCGCCGAGCGGCGGCTCCGGGGCGTCGGCGGGGATCGCCGGCGCGCCGGGCACGAGGCGGTAGGTGCCCTTCGCGATCAGGCACAGGGCCCATTGCGGGGGCCGGATCTGCCAGGCTACCGCGGCGAACGTGGTGGGGGTGTGGTTGATGATCTTCATGGCAGCTCTCGACGCGCGCAGGCCGCGCGCCCGCCGAGCGGGCTCCTCCTAGAGCGCGTGGAACTGGGCGCCCTGGATGAGGGCTCCCGCGGCGTCGATCTGGACCTGGTGGCCGCCGAACCTCAGGACGGAGGACGCGGCTGTGCTGCTCAGCTCCAGCTTGGCGGTCCCAGTTCCGGCGATCACGCTCGTCGCGTCGATCCTGAGGCTGCTGGGACCGCAGGCGAGCTCGATCGCGGCGGGCTCGATCTTGATGTACGCGCCGGCCAGCCCGCCGCAGCGCAGCAGGAGCTGGGTCGGCTCGATGATCAGCTCGGCGTCGTTCAGCGGGTTCGCGTGGGCGAGCTTGTGGACCAGGTACGTTCCGACGAGCGCCCCGAGCGTCGCGATGCCCCACGTCGCGCCCGTGAGCCCGCCGCCCTTCTCGAGATCGTCCTTGCCCGCGGAGGCGCCGAGCGGGCCCGCCACCGCGCCCAGGGCGCCCGCGGCCACGGCGGCTGCCCACGGCTTCGCGGCCTCGACCGTCGGGGCGTCGGTGCTCCGCACGCGCAGGTGCACCTTGGAGCGCGCCTTGATGTCCTGCTCGTCGGCCGTGGTGAGCTTCTTCGTGCTGCCGAACTCGAGCACCGGGCCGTACGCGATATTGCAGCTCATCCCGGCCGTGATCCCCGTGTTGAGCCCGAGGAAGACGTTGCCGTTAACGCCCGCCGCGATGCTGTAGTTCCCGCCGAGGCTCGCCCCGAAGTTGATGCCGGTGAAGAAATTCGAGTTGTCGCCGTACGTGAGGTTGACCGTCGAGACGTGGCTGCGCTGCGTCTTCCGCCAGCCCTGCCAGTCCTTGCTGAACGTCATCGAGTAGAAGTCCGCGTCGAAGATGCCGAGCGTCCGGTTCGGGATGACGAGCCGGTAGTTCCCCAGGACGACGTCGGTGCGGTTGCCCGTGGTGACCGACTGGTAGTCCCCCTGGGTCACGACCGTGCGGTTGCCGTCCGTATGATCGTAGACGCCGTCGCTCGCCGCCCAGCCGAAGTGCGCGGCTTTCCCCTTGTCGCTTTCGTTCGAGCTCGTGTCGTAGCCGTTGTCGAGGCTCGACCACGTCCAGCCGCTGTCGCCGAACCCCGCGGTCGGATCGAGCCGCGCGGACTCGGTGAACGTGCCGGCCGCCGCGGTCGCCCGCTCGCCGTAGCGCAGGTAGCTGTACTTCCCGTCGCTGTGGGGGACCGCGATGCGGATCCAGTCCTCCGCGCTGCTCGCGGTGGTCGTCATGTCGTCCTGGCCGAGCTGCTGCTCCATCGGCAGCGCGCCCTCGGCGCTGGCACGCGTCGCCGCGCTCTCAGCGCCGGCGCGCGCGCGCCCGAAGCCGCCTCCCATCTCGACCATCGCCCCGTTCGGCATCCGGATGCGGCCGCGCCCCTCGTCGGCGCTCGTGACCACGCGGCTCTTCGCGTTGGGCACGACGCCGGTGATCACCGGCCGCTCGGGGTCCCCGCCGACGCCGGTCCACAGCACCTCGGCGCCCTTGCGCAACGTGAAGTGCATGCCCTCGTCGGCCCCGCCGTAGGGCGTCGCCAGGCGCATCGGCACCGAGCCCTGCGCCTCGGCCGCGCCGCTCAGATCGAACGGCATCACCACGCGGTAGCGCCCCTCGGCGTCGACCGCGGCGATGCCCTCCGGGCCGCGCGCGTCGACGTGGGCGACCATCGCGCCCTCGAGGCGCGGCCTCGGCGTGGCGCGCGGCGGGCGGTAGCGCGCCGAGGCCGGGATGGCCTCGAACTCGCAAGCATAGCGCGGCTCGTCGCCCGCCCCGGCGCGGTGCACGGCGCGCGTCACCAGGTAATCGCGGTTCCAGTCGGCCCGGAAATGGCCGGAGAGCCCGAGGCGCTCGCCCGCGGCGAGCGGCGCGCCGATCGCGCCGTCGTACACGGTCGCGCGGCAGCGCAGCTCCTCGGCGCGCACGGCGGCGAGCGCGGCGCCCTCCTCGGGCGCCGCGAACGAGCCGCCCTCGTCGACGAGCAGCCCGAAGCCGCGCGCGTCGACCTCGGCCTCGGCCTCCAGCGGCACCTCGGGCGTGCGCTCGTTGTAGTCGAGCAGCACGAGCGCGCGCGGCGACATCCGGCGCCGGCAGCGCAGCGCGCGCACCCCTCCGGCCTCCCCCATCGCGGCCTCGACCGCGCCCCGGAAGCCGTCGGGGTGGTCGCAGAGGACGAGCCGCTCCGCCCCCCCGCGCGGCTCGATGAAGTAGCTGACGCCCGCCTGCTCCAGCTGCCGCGACACGAAGTCGAGCGCGCTCTCCTGGTACTGCACGGCGTGCTCGCGCGGCGGATACGCCCGCTCGAGCCGCCGCTCCACCTCGATCCCGAGGCCGCTCCCGGCGATCACCGCCTCCACCAGGTCCGGCACGCTGAGCCGCTGGTAGATGCGCGTCTGCCGCGCGAGGCCCAGCAGGGCGAGGCGCGGCACGAGCACGACCCGGTAGGCGTACTGATCGCCGCCGAGCGCGCCGCCCTGCTCCACCTCGGCCACGACCCCCGGGACCGCGCGGCCGGCGAGATCGAGCTCCCCGGCCGCGCCGACGAGGTCGTCGAGCGGCAGCGCGGGATCGGGCGACGCGAGATCGATCTCGAAGCGGTACGGGCGCGACAGCGCCTCCTCGCCGCGGAGCCCCAGCACCGTGAACGCCCCGGCCGGGGCGGCCTCGGAGCGGAAGTGGATCCCGACCGTCGTGGGCTTCGTCATCGCTTCTCCGAGATCTCGAGCATGGCGCCGGACGCCGTGGTGATGCGGCTCTGGTTGGCGTTGCGGGCCGTCACGGGCGACGGCGCGAGCGGGTTGAACATGGCCCCGAGGATCACCGGGCGATCCGGGTCGCCGTTGGCGAACGCCACGAGGACCTCGGTGCCCGGGCGCAGCGGGAAGTGCATCCCGTGGCCCACGCCGCTGAAGGGCTGCGCCATCCGGACCGGGCGCGAGGCCTTCTGCTCGCCCGGCTCCGCCGTGTCGAAGTGGAGCTGGACCGTGTAGCGCCCCTCGGCGTCGAGCTGAGCGACGCCGTTCGTCTTTCCCCCGTGCCCCGGCTGCACGATCCCCGTCACCACGCCGGAGATGCGCGGCCTCGGCGTCCGGCGCGGCGGCCGGTAGGCGACGCGCGCCGGGATGGCGCGGAATGCGTTCCTGTAAAAGGGGCTCTGCTCGCCGGCGTCCTTGAACGCGGGGAACCTCGCCTCGTGCTCCACCTCGACGAGGAGCAGCTCCTCGGGCTCCGGAAAGCGCGGGTGCTCGATCAGGGTCACGCGCCGCCCGGCGGACAGCGCCGCGCGGCTGGCCTTGCCCTCGTACACGCGCTGCCGCGACAGCCGCTCGTCCGCCCGGATCTGCGCCAGCTTCCCGGCCTCCTCGGGCGTCTTGACGTGGCTGCCGTACTCGACCACGCCGCCGCCGTCGCCCGAGCCCAGGCTGGCGTAGGCCGTCAGGTCGAGCTGCGGTGCGCGGTAGTTGTAGTCCTGCACGACGTAGCTGGTGGGCACCAGGTCGGTCGTCACCTCGAGGGCGAAGATGCCCGCGGCCTCGCCGCGGGCGCGGAAGGGCACCGTCTCCGCGCCCGAGGCGGGGCGGAAGCCGGACGGGTGGTCGGTGAAGACCATCCTGTCGCGGCCACCCTCGTGCTCGAAGAAGAAGCTGATGCCGACGTGCTCGGCCAGGCGGCTGATGAACGCGAGATCGCTCTCGCCGTACTGCACGACGAACTCGCGCTCGGGGTAGCTCTCGAGCAGCCGCAAGTCGACGTCCTCGGAGCCCAGGCCGTGCCGCTCGAGCTTGCTCCGGAGGATGTCGGGAACGCTGCGGTCCAGGTAGATCTCCTGCGTCTCGACGAGGGTGAGCCGGAACGCGCGCGGCACGAGGCGCAGGCGGCAGGTGGCGCGCTCGGCCAGCGGCTCCAGGCGGTCCCGGATCGGACCCAGCACGCCCGAGACGCGGCGGATCTCCTCACCGTCGGCCTCGAAGACCAGGCTGACCTCGGCGCCGGGCGCGGCGTCGGCCGGGAGCTCGCGGCCCTCGTCGATCACGACGTCGAGGTCGAACGAGAAGAGCTGCGAGATCGCCTCTCGCCCGGAGAGCTCGCGGACCTTCACGTGGTCCCACGGCCCCCGCTCTGACTCGATGCGAACGCTCAACGTCCCGGAGGCTTCCTTCATCGCTCGTTCTCCGATTCCGCCGCGGCTTTCTCTGGAGCACCGGAAAGGTGGAGAGGCCGCGTGGGCGTGCGCGCCGCGGGGGCGCCGGGATGGCCGCGTGAGGGCTGCTGGCACCCTGCGCCGCCAGGGCTCGCTCTTCGGGGTTTCACGGGCATCGGAGCGTCAGCCTCGCCCCTTGCCGGTGCCGTACAGGAGCGCCCGCACATCGAGCTTCGCGGGGCGCTTCGGCGCTCCGGGGGGCGGCGGCTCCGGGGGCGGCGGTTCGGGAGGCGGCGTCGCCCAGGCGAAGGCGCCCCCCGCGGCCGCGGGGCTCGCCGGCTCCGGCGTGGGGACCGCGGGCGCGGCCGCGGGGCTCGCCGGCTCCGGCGTGGGGACCGCGGGCGCGGCCGCGCTGGCGGCGGGAGCGCTCGGCACGGACGCCAGCGCAGGGGGCGGCTCGGCCGGCAGCGCGGGTGGCGGTTCGGCCGTGAAGGGAGTCGCCGGCTGGCGCGCCGCGTGGCTGCCGACGTCCTTCGGCATCTGCATCGTCCCCGACCTGCTGAGCGGAGCCTCGGGCGGCGATGGTGCAGGCCGTTTCGGCGGCGACGGCGAGGCGCCTGCGGGGGCCGGACGAAACGGCAGCGTCGCCGGGACCACGAGCGCCCTGTTCGGCGCGATGTCCAGCGTCCCGGTGGGACTCATGCTCGCCGCGGCGGACAGCGCGACGGTCGACTCGAGGGCGGCCTCGTCCTCGTCGCCCGCCGCGCCCGCGCGGGGCGCCGTCGCTCCGGCCCTGCTGACCGCGGCGCCCGGAGCGGGCCACGCGATCGGCTCGCCCGGGAGCTCGACGCCGGCGAGGATGCGCATGCGCGGGAGCACGTCCTCCGAGGGCACGGGGAAGCTGCTGCGCCACGTCACCGTGCAGCGCTGCTCGTCGCCGTCGATGCGCAGCATGTCGGCGCTCAGCGGGAGCTCCTGATGCTCGGCGAGGCCGATGTCCGCAAGGCCGTGGATGCGCGCGAAGCCGCGCGCGCCGGGCAGGCGCATGCGCATGCGCGGCGCACTCGGGTGCAGGCCGTCCATCACGATCCACTCGTCGCCGCGCAGGAAGTGCGTGCGCTGATCCGGCGGCGCCGCCTGGAAGTAGTCCCAGCTGAGCTCGTCCGGGATCTCGCGGATACCGCGCTCCAGCAGGGCGCGCGGGGTCGCCCCGAGGAGCCGCCGGCGGGCGGGGCTGACCTTCGAGATCGGGCCGAAGCCAGCCACGCGCCTCGCGTCGACCGGATCGAGGATGTTCGGCTCGCCCGAGCCCTGCGGATGGCCCTCCCCGAACGGGTTGTCCGGGAAGCCGATCCCGCCAAAAGCATGCTCGTAATCGATGGGGAGCCGCACGAAGCCGCCCCGCTTACGGACCATCAGCGTCTTGTCCAGCAGCGTCCAGCTGCTCGAGAAGAGTCCCAGCCGGACATGCGCCGCCTCGACGGGGCGGCCGTGCGGCGCATGCGCATGGCCCGTGAAGAGCACGTCGGCCTTGAGCAGGCGAGGAACCAGATCGGTCGTGAACCGGATGCTCCGCGAGGGGAGCCCGCCGTGATGGACCTCCTCCCGAATGATCTCCTGCGGCGCGATGCGCTGCATCATCGTGTCGCTGGCGAACCCGAAGGTGGCTTTCACCATCGCGGTCACCCAGAGCTTGCCCTTGAACCTCCATGCCATGGCGGCGGCGGTCGCAGCGCCGATCGGCGTCGCGCTCACATGCGGAGGGCTGCTCGTCGCCATGGATCCACCAGCGATGAGACCCGCCCTCCGACGCTGCTGTCAAGCCATTGTGGCCGTCGAGCGGCGCAGCGATCACCGGTTCAATCGGCAAGAGGATCGCTCCGCTCCGCTTCTGGCGAGCGCGTCCTCGAGCGATCTCTGCGCGGGCCGATCGAGCTCGACCCTCCCTTTTCCGGCGAGCATCGCAATCTCCCAGCAGCTCATGGCCGAGACGCCAAGCCTATGTCGCACGTCCGCGCATCGGCATTTTCTGCGGAAGATTCGATGTCATCGACGTACCGAGCGGAGCCTGCGAGCTGTTGAACCAGGTGCTGCCGGGCGGTCGCGATGGTGAGCCTGCTGCACGGCGCGCGCACGCTCCACCGCCGGCACCGCGAGCGCCTGCCTGGGACCGGCCAGGCCGGCGGTTTCTGTAAAATGTCGCCGCTCCGCGGGGCTCGTGAGCTGTTCGGGTCGGCCGCGATCGAGGCGCCGGAGACGCCGCCTTGCGGCGTCGGACGCGGAGGCCGCGCCCGAGCGCCCGCCACCCGCGGCGACCGCCGTGCGCTGTGCCATACTGCGCGGCCACGGTGGCCCCGGCACATCGCATCCACTACACGTACGCCGAGTACCTGGCCATCGAGGCGTCCAGCAACGTCAAGCACGAGTACCTGGACGGCCAGATATACGCGATGGTGGGAGGTGCGCCCGAGCATGCCGCGCTCGCTGCGGCGGTCATCGGCCTCCTCTTCCCCGAGCTTCGCAGAGGTCGATGCCGTGCTTACGACGCCGATCTTCGCGTGCGTGTGCCGTCGACAGGCCTCGCCACCTACCCCGATGTCACTGTCGTGTGTGGGCCGATCGAGCGCGATGCCCAGGACGAGCAAGCGGTGACGAACCCCACGCTCATCGTCGAGGTGCTGAGCCGTAGCACCGAGGAGTACGACCGAGGCGACAAGTTCGAGCACTTCAAGAGCCTCGCCTCCTTGCGCCAGTACGTCCTCGTGTCGCACCGGGAGCGGTGCGTCGAGGTCTGGACTCGCGACGCCGATGGCGGCTTCACGTCTGCCATCTCGCGTGAGAGCGACGCTGCGCTCCTGGCGTCGATCGGCGCGCGGCTCGATGTCCGTGAGCTTTACGAGGCAGCGGCCCAGCCGGGGGCCTGAGCAGAAAGCAGGAGGCTGCTCAACGCGCCACGAGCACCGCGACGATTGTCCATGTCGCCGCGCTCCGGCGTCCGCCTCGCCGTTCTCACCGTGTGCTGCGGCTCAGCCCCGCGCGGAGGCGATTCAGGTGGATCTCGTGATGCTGTAGCGCCGTGTGGCCGATTGACCGTAGAAACTCCACGTAGACACGCATTGCGCCCGCGGCGCGAGGGATGTTCCCCAGCGCCTCAAACACGATTCCGATGTTCCAGCTCGACGCAGCTTCCCCCTCCCGATCACCGATCTCGCAGGCGATCGCCATCTGTTGATTGTAATGTTCGATGGCCTGCAAGGGATCCCCGAGGCTGGCATGGGCATTCCCCAGGACGCCAAGCGCCTCCGCCTCGCCCAAGCGATCACCGAGCTCTCGGAACACCCGCAGCGCTCGCTCGCATAGCGCGACCGCCTCGTTGAGCTCGCCGCTCATCGCGTGCATGCTGGCAAGGCCTGAGAGCGCGTTGCCCTCGCAACGGCGGTCGCCGATGTCCTGGGCGACGGCCAGCTGTCGCCTGTAAAACGAGATCGCAAGTTGCGTGTCGGCAAGCGCCGCGTGGGCCCCCCCGAGGCTGCTCAGCGCGCTGGCTTCGCCCCTTCGGTCGCCGATTTCGACGAAGATCGGCAGCGCTCGCCAATGCAGCCGGATCGCCTCCCGCGCCTCGCCCAGGTTCGCGTACGCGTTGCCCAGGTTGCAGAGCTCCTCGCCCTCACCGCGCCGATCCCCGATCTCCATTAGGATCGCGAGCGCCTGCTTGCTCAGCTCGATGGTCGTCCGTAGCTCGCCGATCTCGGCGTAGGCGTTCCCGAGAAGGCCGAAGTGATAGGCTTCCTCCGCGCGCAGCCCGAGTCGTCGAGCCGCTCGGACGCCCGCGGTATGCCAGCGGATCCTCTCCGTGGGCCGCTGCCGGAGCGCCAGGCAGTGCTTGCCTGCGAGCGGAAGCGCCGCGCAGAGCTTCGTGGCCGCGTCGTCGTGTGCGGCACGGCTCGAAGCCCACTCCTGCGCTGCGTTGATGTTGCCCCATTCTCGTTCGAACAGGGCGAGACCGCGCATCATCGACTCTCCACCTCGCTCGTACAGGTTGTCTGCCTCCCTGAGGACGAGAAGGAAATGTTCGGCGAGGCGCGCTTCTACGACCTGACGATCCCGGGCGTCGAGGCGCGACCGCGCGTACTCGCGGGCGAGATCGTGCATCCGGTAGCGCTCTGTCGCCTCATCCCATTCCAGGAGGCTCCGTCTGACGAGCTCGCTCGTGAGGTCGACGGCGTTCCCTTCTTCCAGCTCGCTCACATGCGCGGCGGCGGTCGCCTTGAAGCTCCCCGAGAAGACCCCGAGGCGGAGCCAGAGAGCCCGCGCCGGCTCGTCCAGCAGGTCCACGCTCGATGCCAGCACGGCCACCACGAGCTGCGGTCTTTCGTGGGTGAGGCGCAGCCGATCGAGGTATCTGGCCGGCGGAAGCGCCACCTGGTCTGCGAGGGTGGAGGCCGCTGTGCGCAGGGCGAGCGGGAGGTACCCGCAGAGGGCAGCCAGCTCCGCGGCCGTGGCTTCATCGATGCGCGACGCGATGCTGCGGACGAGGGCGACGGCGTCCGCTGGGACGAGACAGTCGAGGCGCCGTGCGCAGAGGCCGGCGAGGGTGAAGCGTTGCCGGGACGTCATGATCACGAAGCACCCCGGAAGCGGGAGCAGCGGCTCGAGCTGCTCGCGGTCGCGCGCATCGTCGAGCAGGAGCAGCGCGCGCTTGTCGTTCAGAACCGAGCGGTACCGCGTTCCCAGCTCGTCCGCGTCCTCTGGCAGCTTCGCCTCGGGCTCGAACGCGCGGATGACCCGGGCCATCACGGTCGTTGCGGCGAGCGGCTCAGCGCCCGCGCCGCGGAGATCGATCTCGATCTGCCCGTCCGGGTAGTCGTGGGCGAGTTCCTGAGCAAGCTTCAGGGCGAGCGCCGTCTTACCGACTCCGCCCTGGCCGGTCAACGCCAGGATGGTGGCTCCGCCAGCGGCGAGCTTCGCGCGGAGCCAGGCGAGGTCCTCGGTGCGTCCTGTGAAATCGCCGGGGGGCGCGCGGAGCTGGTGGAGGGCGGCTCCGCTCGTTGCGGCCTTGTGTCGAGCGCTCGGCGCCTGTCCATGCCGGCGGTGTCGAGCGTCTCCGTGCTCCTCCACCGCAGCCCGGATACAGCGCGCCACGTCGTCCCACGCTTCGCTCTGGTTCAGCCAGCTCGTTACCGGTCGTCCGTTGCTCGGCAGCGGCTTCAGCCTGCCGAACGGCGCGAGATCCCAGTCGCACGCGTCGACCAAGACGGGGATCACGTGGGCCTTCGCGGTCTCGTGACGCGAGAGCGCATGCTCCATTTCGTCCCAGTACGGGTCGGCGGCGAGGTAATCGACGCTGATGAGGAGCACGATGATCTTGGCCGCTTCGATCCGGCCGACGGTCTGCCGGGCCCTGTCCTCGCCGGCTTCGACGTGCCCCTGATGCCAGGAGCGAATTACACCCTGACGCCGCAAGACGGCAAGATGCCTCTCCAGCGCGTCCCGATGGTGCGCGTCGGTGGGCGCGTAGGAGATGAAAACGTCGACTGGCGTGCGCTGCGCGGCCACGGCCGTAAGCGTACCAGGACCGGCGCGAACGGAGCTGCCCACGCCAGCAAGCGCCGTCTGATCGAGCGCCGCGAGACCGGTCCTTTGCCCCCCGAGCCGTCAGGCTTCAAGTCCAGCTGACCCCTCGGCGGTAGGCGCCCACGGCGTCCAGCTCGCAGATCGGTGCACATGGCTCCACGAGGCGCGCCGCACCAGCCCGTCGCCGATCCCCCGCCATCCACCGCGCGATCGCGACCCGCCCCGCGCTCACCGCCCGCCGTGCTGCCCAGCCCGTCGAGTAAGCTGCGCCGTATGAAGGTCCCCCGACTCACCGGCCGCGCGCTCACCGCGGCGCGCCTCGCCGCCGAGGCGCCCGGATCCTCCGCCGCGCTCCGGGAAGTGATGAAGCGCAGCCTGGGCATCGATCGCCTCGCCTCGCTTCCGGACGCCTTCCGCGACGACGTCCCCGCAGAGGCGCGCCCCCTCCAGGCCGCGCCGCCGCGGCGCTGGGAGGACGCCGGGCTCGGCGCGCCCCCCGTCCGCGACTGGCCCAGGCCCTCGGTGGCCTACGCGGCGGCCTACCGCAGGGGCGCCACCACCCCGCTCCGCGTCGCCGAGCGCGCCCTCTCGGCGCTCGAGGCGCTCGCCGCCGAGCGCCCGTGCATGAACATCGCCGTCGCCACGTCGCGCGAGGCGACGCTCAGGGACGCCGACGCGTCGACCGCGCGCCACGCCGCGGGGCGGCCGCGCGGCCTGCTCGACGGCGTGCCCCTGCTCGTCAAGGACGAGTTCGACGTCGAGGGCCTCCCGACCACGCTCGGCTCGCCCTGCGGCCCGCAGCCGCCCGCGCCGCGCGACGCCGCCGTGGTCGCCCGGCTCCGGCAGGCGGGCGCCGTGTTCCTCTGCAAGACCGTGCTCACCGAGTGGGGCATGTCGCCGATCGGCAACAGCGTCCACCAGCGCATGCCCCACAACCCGCACCACAAGGAGCGCGCCGCGGGCGGCTCCTCCACCGGCTCCGCCGTCGGCGTGGCGCTCGGGCTCGCGCCGCTCGCGGCCAGCGGCGACGGCGGCGGATCCATCCGGGCGCCCGCCGCGCTGAACGGCGTCTTCGGCATCAAGCCGACCTTCGGCCGCGTCAGCCGCGCCGGCGACGGCTTCAAGGGCTCGGTCGCCCACGCCGGCCCGATCGCCAGCAGCACGGCCGATCTCGCGCGCTTCCTCGACGCCGTCGCCAGCGAGCCCGACCCCGACGACGACCTCACCGCATGGGCGCCCCCGCCGCCCCCCGGAGGCTTCGGCGCGCGCCTCGGCGCCGGCGTGCGCGGCCTGCGCATCGGCGTCGACGAGGCGGAGTGGCGCGACGCCTCCACCCCGGTCGCGAGCGTGTGCTGGGGGGCGCTGCGCGCGCTCGAGCGCGAGGGCGCGACCCTCGTGGACGTGAAGATCCCCCTCGCCAGGCACGCGGCCTCCATCGGCTACCTCGTCATCGGCCCCGAGTCGCTCGCGGCGTTCCAGCGCGCCTGGAGGGAGCAGCGCGACCTCATCAGCGAGGACCTGCGCGTCACCTTCAGCCTCCTCTCGGGCGTCACCGCGCTCGAGCAGATCGACGCCGCGCGGCTGCGCGCGGGCATGCGGCGCGAGGTGGCGCGCGCCCTCGCCGGCGTCGACGTCCTCGCGCTCCCGACGACGGCGATCACCGCGCCCCGCTACGCGCAGGCCGAGGAAGGCCGCGCCTTCCTGGATCCCATCGCCCTCGACGGCATGTGCCGCTTCGCCTTCCTCGGCAACCTCACCGGCCTCCCCGCCGGCACGGCGCCCGTCGGCGTCGACGCCGAGCGCCTGCCCATCGGCCTGCAGATCCTCGGCGACGCGTGGGACGAAGCGGCCGTCCTCGCCGTCCTCGCCCACCTCGAGCGATCGGAGCTCGCGAGCGCGCGGCGCCCCCCGGGGGCGATCGATCTGCTCGAGGTCCCTGATCCCATCGAGTCCAAGGAGAGGTCGCGATGAGCCGGAGCGCCGGAGGTCATCCTCCCGACGTGAAGCCAGCGCCAGCGCCGTGGACGCTGGCTGGCGATGCAACCCTCGTGATGCTCGAGCTCCCGGAGCGGCTGCTCCAGGAGCAGAGCTTCATCCCGGAGGCGCTCCGCCCCCGCTTCGAGGGGCGCTACAGCCTGCTGATGGCGCTCGACTACACGTCGTCGAACGTGGGGCCTTATCGCGAGCTCCTTTTCATCCCCGGGCGCTTCCGCACGCGCCGCGGCCTCTGCTGGTCCATCAGCAAGATCTACGTCAGCTCGTGGGACAGCGTGGTGAACGGGCAGCTCAACTGGGGTATCCCCAAGGAGCACGCCGATTTCGAGATCGCGCGCGAGGCGGACGGGAGCGAGCGCTTCCGGGCATCGCAGGGCGGCGACGTCTTCGCCGATCTGCGCTTCGCGGCCGCGGGCCCGAGCCTGCCCGCCTCGAGCGCGCTCGTGCCAGCGCGCCTCCGCCGGCTGGTGCACCACCGCGACGGGCACGACTATTTCTGCGCGCCGACCGCGCGCGGGCGCGCCCGCCACGCGCGCCTGCTCGAGGCGCGCGTCGATTCGGCGCGCATGCCGCGCGTCGACGAGGGTCGTGTGGTGTTCGCCGTCCGGCTCTCCAGCTTTCAGGCCGAGTTCCCGGTCGCCGACGTCGAGCCCCATCGCTCGCTCTGATCTCTCACCGCGGGCAGCTGCCCCGCAGCGGCGTCAGGGCCGCTCGGTCGCTCGAGCGCGCAGATCAGCTGAGCGAGATCATCGCGGCCGTCGCCGCGTAGTCGACGCGCTGCGCGCGGTAGGGGTACGTCGGCGGGAAATGCTCGAGCGCCGCGCGGAGGCGCCGGCCCGACGCCCTGTCGAGCGGGTCGAAGCGCAGGCCCACGGCGCGCCCCGGGTCGCCCAGGCGCCGGCCGTGGAGCGTGCGCGCGATGGTCGCCGTCGCGTCGATCCAGACGTTCGTGTCCGGGATCCGGAACGAGACGATCACCGGCTCACCCGTGAGCGGGCGGGCGCTCGTCAGCACGAGCATGCCGTCGATCGAGAGGTCGATCGCCCGGGTCCCGAGCAGCCGGAAGCCCCGCTCGCGCACGGCCTGGCACTCCACGATCGCAGCGCGGCGCGTGGCGCGGCGCTCGCTGGCGAGCAGCATCTCCATGGTCGTTCTCCTTGGCGCGGTACGCTACGGAGGACGGCTACAGATGGACAAGAAACTTACAGCGTAGCGCCCCGTGCTTCGGCGGGTCGAGGACGAACGCTGGTCGTTGAGGAGCGGGTGGGGGGATGTCGGCGCCCCTGAGGGCGCTCGCGACGAGAGGCGCCCGCGGCCGCCGGGGGGCACCGCCCCGCCAGGTGGGCGGGGCGGCGTGCGGCCGTGGGCCTCTCTATCCGCCGGTCAGCGGCCCGCGCGGCGCCGGCGCAGGGCGAGGCCGGCGAGGGCGGCGAGCATGGGCAGGAGCGCGGCAGCGCCACGGGTGCTGCCCGCGGGCGTGGGCCGCGCGGCGCAGAAGCCGTTGCCCTCGGCGAAGATGCCGGTCGGGTCGTTCTCGGTTGCCGGCCCGCAGGTGCCCGCCGTGCTGTCGGTCGAGCTGCACACCTCGCCGGACGGGCAGCTGTTGCCCTCGGCGCCGCGGCAGCCCTCCACGCAGGCGTGCTCCTCGCAGATCATCCCGCTCGTCGCGCCGCCGCAATCGCTGTCCTGCCGGCACGCCGGAGGCGTCTGATCGTCGTCGCCGTTGTTGGGATCGGTCTCGCCCTCGTCGATGGCGCCGTTGTGGTTCGCGTCCTCCACGCCGTCGGTCACGCCGCCGTCGTCCGTGTCCGGATCGAGCGGGTTCGTCGTCGTCGTGGGATCGGCGTCCGCGATGCAGGTCCCCGCGTCCGCGTCGGTCGCCGCGTTGTCGCAGGGCAGGCCGAGCTCGGTGCCGTCGAACAGCCCGTCGCCGTCGCTGTCGGGGTCGAGCGCGTTGATGAGGCCGTCGCCGTCGTGGTCGTCGCTGAAGTTCGGCTCGTCACCGTCGATCACGCCGTCGTCGTCGCTGTCGGCGTCGTTCGGGTCGGTGCCGATCTCGTCCTCGAGCGCGTCGCCCAGCCCGTCGCCGTCGCTGTCCGCCGGCGTCCCGTCGTCCTCACCGAGGTTGGGATCGGTCTCGCCCGCGTCGATGACGCCGTTCAGGTTGACGTCCTCCTGGCCGTCGGGCACGCCGCCGTCGTCGGTGTCGGCGTCGAGCGGGTCGGTCTTGGTCGCGCCGGCGTCTCCGTCGGAGCGGCAGTGGCCCGCCTCCGCGTCGGTGCCCTCGCGGTCGCAGGGCAGGCCGAGCTCGGTGCCGTCGAACAGCCCGTCGTTGTCGCTGTCGACGTCGCGCACGTTGATGAGGCCGTCGCCGTCGGTGTCCTCGCCGGGCTTCGGCTCCTGGCCGTCGGGCACGCCGTCGTCGTCGGTGTCGGCGTCGTCCGGATCGCTCCCGATCGCCTCCTCCTCCGCGTCGGGCAGCCCGTCGCCGTCGCGGTCCTCGTCCACCGCGTCGTCGTCGCCGTTGTTGGGATCGGTCTCGCCCTCGTCGATGGCGCCGTCGTGATCCGCGTCCTCCGCGCCGTCGGAGATGCCGCCGTCGTCCGTGTCCGAGTCGAGCGGGTGCGTCGTCGTCGCGGGGTCGGCGTCCGCGACGCAGTTGCCCGCGGCGGCGTCGGTGGCGGCGTTGTCGCAGGGCAGGCCGAGCTCGGTGCCGTCGAACAAGCCGTCGCCGTCGCTGTCGGGGTCGAGCGCGTTGATGAGGTCGTCGCCGTCGTGGTCGTCGCTGAAGTTCGGCTCGTCGCCGTCGATCACGCCGTCGTCGTCGCTGTCGGCGTCGTTCGGGTCGGTGCCGATCTCCGTCTCGATCACGTCGATCAGCCCGTCGCCGTCGCTGTCCGCCGGCGTCGCGTCGTCGGCGCCGTTGTTCGGATCGGTCTCGCCCGCATCGATCTCGCCGTCGAGATCGAGGTCCTCCTGGCCGTCGGGCACGCCGCCGTCGTCGGTGTCGGGATCGACCGGCGAGGTCTTGGTCGCCCCCTCGTCCGCGTCGGCGCGGCAGTGGCCCGCGTCGGCGTCGGTGTCCTCGTTGTCGCAGGGCAGGCCGAGCTCGGTGCCGTCATAGAGCCCGTCGTTGTCGCTGTCGACGTCGCGCACGTTGATCAGCCCGTCGCCGTCGGTGTCGTCGGCGGGGTTCGGCTCCTGGCCGTCGAGCGCGCCGTCGTCGTCGGTGTCGGCGTCGTTCGGATCGCTCCCGATCGTCTCCTCCAGATCGTCGCTCAGCCCGTCGCCGTCGGTGTCCGTCGGCGGCACGTCGTCGGCGCGGACGTTCGGATCGGTCTCACCCGCGTCGACGACGCCGTCGAGATCGAAGTCCTCGTGGCCGTCGGGCACGCCGCCGTCGTCGGTGTCGGCGTCGAGCGGGTCGGTCTTGGTGGCGCCGGCGTCCCCGTCGGCGCGGCAATGGCCCGCATCGGCGTCGGTGGCCGCGTTGTCGCAGGGCAGGCCGAGCTCGGTGCCGTCGTAGAGCCCGTCGTTGTCGCTGTCGGGGTCGAGCGCGTTGACGAGGCCGTCCTCGTCGGAGTCCTCGTCGAAGTCCGGCTCATCGCCGTCGATCACGCCGTCGTCGTCGCTGTCCGCGTCGTTCGGGTCGGTGCCGGTCTCGAGCTCGTCGGGATCCTCGATCCCGTCGTTGTCCGAGTCGCAGCCGTTGTTGAGCACGCCGTCGCAGTCGTTGTCGATCGAATCGCCGCAGACCTCGGCGCCCGTCGGCTCGCAGACGCAGGCGTGCGTGTCGGGATCGCACGTCGGCGAGAGCGGCCCGCAGTGCGCGTCCGTGAGGCACTCGACGCACTCGTTGGGCTCTGCCGCCGTGTCGCAGTGAGGCGTCGGCGCGGCGCACTGCGCGTTGGTCTCGCATTCGTCGATGACGACCTCGGTCGGCGGCACGCCGTCGGTCGGGCCGTTGCCGTCGGTCGGCGTGTCCTCTTCGGGCGCGCCCTGCTGCCCGGAGGCGCGGACGATCGCCTGGTTGGCGATGACCCCCGAGGCGTCGCCGTTGACCGTCACCTGGAAGGTCACCCGCGTCGACTGCCCGGCGGGGATCGACCCCCCCGCCGTCCCGTTCGCGCCCGTGCCGAGCCGCACGCGGACCGTGCGCGTCCCGGCGTCGTACTCGCCCTGGTCGTCGGCGGCCGCGTCCGTCTTCGCGCCCATGTTCGCGCCCGTCAGGACGGAGAGCGAGCCGGGCACGTAGGTGACGCCCGCGGGCAGCGGATCGGTGAGCACGGTGCCCCTCGACGCGTCGTTGCCGCTGTTGACGACCTCGATCGTGTACTGGAGCACGTCGCCCGGGAGCAGCAGCCCGCCGTTCACGTCGACGGCCGACTTCGAGGAGGACGTGAAGTCCGGCCTGAAGGTCGAGATCGACGTGATGAAGCCGGCGAGGAAGTAGAGGTCCATGCTGCTCGACGCCACGATGGGCGCCGAGGTCTGCCTCGGGGTCACCAGCGAGGTGATATCGAAGACGTCGATATCCATGCCCGCCATGGTCCCCTGGGTGCCGGCGAGCTGCGGCAGATCCCCGATGTTCGACACCGGCGCGTTGAAGTAGGAGCGCGTACCGTTGAAGAAGTTGTCGGCCGGGTTCTGCGTATTGCCGAGCGCGGTCCCGTTGAAGAGGAACTGGTCGCCCGTGTGGGCGAGGTCCCCCTCGAACGCGACCATGCCGATCTTCGCGTCGTAGCCCGCGTTCGGCACCAGGAACCCGTCCAGGACGGCCTCCTGGGTCGACCCGCTGGCCACCGTGTCGAGGCCGTCGAAGAGCGCGAGGTTGCGCGGCGGCTCGGAGGCGAGCTCGTAGAACACGACCAGCCACCACCCGGCGAAGTGGTTGTTGAAGTCGCTGTTCACGAAGCTCGCGCTGTTGATGCCGCTCACCCGGTACGCGCCGGACCCGTGCTCCTGCACGAGGGCGGTGATGTTCGCGACCGACTGGTAGTAGACGCGACTCGAGCTGATCGTCTCGACGAAGTCGTCGGCGGTGACCTCCTCGGAGAAGCTGCCCGTGCCGGGCCGCTCCAGCGTGACGGCCTGGTCCGCGTTCCCGGCGGTCCCGAGGTGCGCGCCCCAGTAGAGGTACGCGTGGGTGACCGTCGCGCCGGCCGGCACCTCGAGCACGGCGGTGGTGCGCGCCTGGGCGGCGGTGATGTTGGTGTTCGCCTCCGCCTGGCCGTCCGCGGGCGAGTCGGAGCGCCAGTAGGTGTCGGGCGCGCTGTCGCCGGTGCCGCTCCCGCACGGGCCGCGGTCGCCCAGCACGGGCGACGCGATGTCGTCGCTGCCGCACTCGTTGCCCAGCGTGTTCCCGATGAGAATGAAGTCGCCCCGCTGGTCGACCTGCTCGCGCAACTCGGGCGCGGCGTGCGCGGCGCCGCCCTGCCCGCCCACGGAGGCGAGCCCGACAAGACTACCTATGACCCAACGTCTCTTCACGGCGCCTCCTGCTGCTGCTTCGGCTTCTTCTCGAGGATCTTGAACTGCACGCGGCGGTTCTTCTGGCGTCCCTCGTCGGTGTCGTTCTCCGCGATCGGGACGTCGGGCCCGTAGCCCTTCGACGCCAGCCGCTCGGCCTCGATGCCGCGCTGGACCAGCGCCTTCATGACCGACTCGGCCCTCGCCTGGCTGAGCTTGATATTGTACGCGCGTCCGCCGCGCGGGTCTGTGTGCCCTTGCACCTCGATCTTGGTGATCTCCGGGTGCTCCTTCAGCACACCCGCCACCTCATCGAGGAGCGGATCGCTCACCTTCTTGATGGTCGCCTTGCCGGTGTCGAACTGCACCTGCTGGAGGATGACGATCTCCGTCTCCGTCATGCGCACGGCGACGGGGCAGCCGTTCTTCGCCGGATCCGGATCGGGCTTGCCCTTCTCGTCGGGGCAGGCGTCCTTGTCGTCTCGCACCGTGTCGCCGTCGCGGTCGCCGGGGCAGCCGTTCGTCGCCGGATCCGAGGTGCGGATACCGGGGATGTCGGGGCAGGCGTCCTCCGCGTCGATCACGCCGTCGCCGTCCCTGTCGGGCGGCGGCGGGCAGCCGTGCTTCTTCGGATCCTCGTTCGCCGGGCCGGCCTCGTCCGGGCACGCGTCGACGTCATCCGTGATGCCGTCCTTGTCGCGGTCCCCGGGCGGCGGGCAGCCGTGCTTCTTCGGGTCGTCGTTCGCGATGCCGGGCGTGTCCGGGCACGCGTCGACGCGATCGAGGAAGCCGTCCTCGTCGCGATCGGACGGCGGGCAGCCGTTCTTCTTCGGATCCGGGTCGCCGACGCCGGGCACGTCCGGGCACGCGTCCTTCTCGTTGACGATGCCGTCCTTGTCGCGGTCCGGATCCGCGCGCCGGACCTCGGGCGAGTACGCGAGCATCGCGACGGCGCGGAAATCCGGGGTGCCGATGCCCGAGGTGAAGCCGGGGCCGGCGGCGACGCCGAGCTCGAAGTCGCGGAGCGTCGGCGCGAAGCGGTAGCGCAGGCCGAGCAGCGCCTCGACGTTCGTGTTGCGGGCCTCCGGGTCCTCCAGCACCGTCGACACGGTCGCCTCGGGGCCGATCTGGAGCTGCTCCTCCGAGCCCAGCAGCAGGCCGACGCCCGCGCCGCCGTTGAACATCAGGCCTTGCCGCACCTGCGCGAACGTCTGCGCGGGGCGCAGATCGACGCCGGCCGCGGCCGACCAGACGAAGCCCGGGATCCGGCCGCCGGCGAGGATCTGCGGCAGGCCGCGGACCGACTCCTCGCCCACGAACGAGCCGTCGCGGTCGCCGGTCGGCACCCACACGAAGCCGCCGACGGCGAGCTGGAACGGGTCGAAGTAATCGCCGAGGAGGCGCAGGCGCAGCCCGACCCGGAGATCGCCGAGCTGCACGTCGCTCGGCGACCTGAACGAGAGGCCCTCGGCCGCGGGGCTGTCGCCCTGCTGCAGCACGGCGAGCGGCAGGTCGACGTTGACGTGCAGCCGATCCCAGAGCGTGAGCGAGGAGTTCAGGTGCAGGAACAGCTGGTGGCCGACGATCGCGCCGAGGTTCTCGTCGCTGCCCTCCCGCGTGAGCACGAGCGGGTTGTGCGCGTAGTCGCCGAGCAGCATCACGTGCAGCGTCGCGCTGCCGTCCTGGTTCGGCGAGGCTGCATACGGCGACGGCACACCGAACATCCGGTCGCCGGCGGGCGCGGGGCTGAAGCGGTTGAGGGCGAGGCCGCGCGCCGGTCCCGCTTCCTGAGCGGACGCTGGCGCGGCCCACGCCGCCGCGGCTAGGGCGGCGGCGCCGCAGATCCATCGAGGGGGCAAGGGGGCTCTCATGCGCAGGATCACCTTGGGTGCTTTGGGCGAGCGGCCGTCGACTGCTCCGGCGCGCAGGCAAGTTGGGGGAAACGCGGCGTACTCGACGAGGAGGATCGGCGAGCAGCCTCGAAATCCCGGGCCGTCTTATAGGCTTCGCAGGACGCTACCGGTGGACTTTTCGCTGGGCGGCCGTCCGAATTCGGATCGGCCTCGACAGGGCGGCTCTCCTGCGAGCCGGCCTTCGCAGCGCGGCCTATGCAAGGCGTGTGCACGCCTCGCCGTCGCGTGGGGCGGGTGGTTTGTCGGGGATCTCGCGGCCCCAGCCGGCTCTGCGGCGGGCCGATTGAGGCCTACAGACATCAGCACTGCGGCCTCGGTGCGGCGGTATCGACCAGGATCGAGCGGGGGCGCGCCGGCGCGCTCGGCCGGCGGGCTCTGCGGTGCTCGCGGCCCCGGCGCTGCGTCGCCGGAGGCCTGGGTTCCCCGTGGGATCAAAAGTTCGTTCGGACGGTGCCGCTGAATTGAAAGATGCCAGGGTTCGAGCCGATCTTGCCAACGGCGGTGAACCTGGATCCTGGCGTGACGGCCAGCATCGGCGAGCGGAGCGCGTCGATCGGTGAGGTCGACTCGGCCTGGCTCGTCGCGTAGGGCGAGCTCCTCGTGATCTCTGCCCGGAGATACGAGCTGCCGCTCGTCACGACGGTCCTTGCCCATGCCGCGTTGCAGCTCGCCGAGTACCGGATCACGATCTTCCCGGCCGCGGTGTAGCCCGACATGATGTCGCTCGACGCCCGCGTGACCGCGTCGGTGGCCGGGCGCCGCGTCCGTCCGGGTCGTGTCGACTGGCGTATTCCGCGCGGGAGGCGCGTTCCAGCGCTCCATCTCGTGGGTGTATCGACTACCATCGTCTCCGAACGGCGGCTGCCACCGGCGACTCCAGACGACGGAGGTTTCGACGATGAACCTTTTTCCCGACGAGATGCGGCGGGATCCTTATCCCCTCTACGATCAGCTGCGGACCGGCTCTCCCGTGTTCCATGTCGCTCCGCTCGATCTCTGGATGGTCTTCGATTACGACGGGGTGAAGCGGGCGCTGACCGATCATGACGCCTTCAGCTCCGCGGTGACGCCTCCCACCGGCAAGGCGCCGGACTGGATCGTCTTCTCCGACCCGCCGCGCCACACGAAGCTTCGATCCATCGTCCTGCGGGCGTTCACGCCGCGCTCGATCGCGGGCCTGGAGCCGCGCATCCGGGAGCTGTCGCGCGATCTCCTGGATCCGTGCATCGAGCGCGGGGAGATGGACCTCGCGGCGGACTACGCGGGGCCGCTGCCCACGATGGTGATCGCGGAGATGCTCGGCATTCCCCCCGAGGACCGGGCGCGGCTGCTGCGCTGGAGCGAGGTGATAGTGAACCTCAGCCACGCGATCTCCGGCGGCGAGGAGGCGGCGAGGGCCGTGAGCGAGCACGCCGTGGTGAAGGAAGAGATGAAGGCGTATCTCGCGGACCTGATCGAGGCGCGCCGGAGGGCGCCGGCGGAGGACCTCTTGACCCGGCTCGTCGAGGCCGAGGTGGACGGCGAGCGGCTGACCGAGGGAGACATCCTGAACTTCTTCCAGTTCCTGCTCGCGGCGGGCACCGAGACGACAACGAACCTGATCGACAACGCGATCTTGTGCTTCCTCGAGAGCCCGGCGGAGCTCTTCCGCCTCCGGGCGGCACCCGAGCTCTTGCCCTCGGCGATCGAGGAGGTCCTGCGCCACCGCTCGCCGCTGCAGATGGTGTTCCGCGAGACGAAGCGCGCCGTCGAGGTGCACGGCCAGGTGATCCCGGCCGGGAAGCTGGTGCTGCCCGTGATCGGCTCCGCGAACCGGGATCCGCATCAATTCCACGACCCTGGCCGCTTCGACATCGGGCGCGACCCCAACCCGCACGTCGCGTTCGGCCACGGCATCCACTTCTGCATCGGGGCGGCGCTGGCGCGCCTGGAGGCGCGGATCGCGCTGCCGGATCTCCTCTGCCGTCTGCAGGGCCTCCGGCTCGCGAGCGACGAGCCGTGGGAGCCGCGCAAGGCGATCATCGTGCAGGGTCCGGCGCGCTTGCCGATCCGCTTCGAGCCGGGGAGGCGCGCCGCGGTGCACGCCGCGGGGGCGCACACGCCGTGCCCAGGGTGAAGGCTACGAGGAGGATCTCGCGGTGGGGGAGGGGGGCTCTGGACGAGCGGGTCCGAGGTGGGTCCAGGCGTGCCGTTGCACAGGGGCTCGCCGACGACGCCGCCGGCCGGGTGATGGACACAGAGGCGCTCATGGACTCCCTGGAGCGCGAGGTTGGGCCGATCGCGTGGCCGTAGTCTGGACGGAACGTTCACGCGACGACTTGGTCGACATCTTTCGCTTCATTGCGCGGGATGACCGGAAGGCTGCTGAGCGCTGGACAGCACGCATCGTTCAGCACGCAGAGCTCGCAGCGACGACGCCGTTCGGCGGACGCGTTGTGCCGGAGCTCGGGCGCGACGACGTCCGGGAGCTCTTCCTGCGGTCCTATCGAATCATGGCTTCTCCGTAGAATCTGTGGGTGCATGGTTCGAGCAAGGGCACAACGACTTGCGAATCAGCCGGAGGGGGCCCAGCCGTCCAGCCCCGCTACGCGGCTGGGCGCAGCGCCGGGTGCATGCGCTGGTTGGGCCGTCTACTCCAGCACCTTGGTCGCTGAAGCGGTGGCGGAGCCGGTCCATTCGCACCGGGAAGCCGGAATTCAACGCCAAGGCGCCAAGGCGCAAAAAGGCAAGTGAGAGGGGGAAGTCATTCCTGCAATGCGCTGAGAAGGCGTTTTGGGGAGACCGTCTCGCCCAATGGGCAAAGCTCGGCATCAGCCCCCTGGGTGCTGCTCGAAGATGGACGACTCGCTCGGTTGCAAGGGATAGCGGTACAGCGGTCGTCCAGCGGCGGCCTTCCCCGCTCAAGCTGACAGGCGGGCGGCAGGCCGCGCCCGTGCCCCGTGCGGCTCTTCGGCGATCACCCCGCGTCAGACCCCCGTCGCCAGCACGGTGACGGGGGTGGCCGGAAAGACGCGCTTGCGAGCGCCGTCGAAGCGCACGCGGATGACGTTGCCCGGCGAGAGCTTCCGGAGAGACTCCTCGCCGACGAGGAGGGTCTCCTGGTCGACGAAGGCCGGGCTGCCGTCGTCGGGGACGACCTCGAAGAGGACCACGACGAGGAAGCCATTTTGCTTCGCGAGCTCCCGCACCACCGTGCAACGGAGGACGCGCCCGCGGCCGAGGGAGCCGAACGATGCGACCAGGGTGGAGGCGAGGTGCCGCAGGAACCGCGCGAGCTGTAGAATCGCGAAGAGGCCCCCCGCCGCGACGAGCGCCCAGTACGCCGGCGACTCGACTGCCTGTGTCGCGGCCCAGGCGGCGAGCCCGGCGCCCCCGAAGACGAAGACCGCGTGGAGGAAGAAGCCGAAGCCGTTGATCGGCAAGTGACGGACGAGCGTCCAGTAGGCCGAGAGGAACACGCTCTCCACGGCCCGCTCGGCTTCGTCTCTGGACACGGACGCTGCCCGCGCATAGTGGGCAATGGCCTCGTCGCGCTTGCCGTCGACGAGCAGCTGCTTGACGCGCTCGATGTCGTCTTTCGAGACGGTCTGGGCCCTGATTTGCGCGACGGCGGCGCCGGTGGCGGGCCGCTCGACGAAGAGACTCGTGTTGCAGAAGATGCAGATGACGCTGCGCCGCCCCGACTCGACGGAGAGCGGCGCCCCGCAGTTGGGGCAAGAGGTCATCGAGAGCAGGAGGCTCATGAGCAGGTAAGCCTACCTCAGACCTCGCCTGAGCTCGAGCGTAGCGCGCGGCGGGACGGCGCCGCCCTGCGTCCAGCATCGCCGACCCCAGCGAGCGCCGGCGTGACGTCCGGCTCGTCGAAGGACTCGAGGACGTCGCCTGTCGGCGCACATCCCCCCGAGCACGACCGGCGCCTGCACCGGGACAACCTCCGTTATTTCTGACCGGCGTACCCGCCGGCCGCGTGCTCCTGAACGCCTGAACCGTGCGCGATACCGACAAACGCGACGGCGTTCCACTTCCACCCGCGCCCCGGGTTGGTGCGCAGCTTCTCCGCCGCCGAGAACTTCCGCCTCTTACCCGGCTTCGGCACAGTCTCGGCGGCGACGCCACTCGGGCGGGGAGCAGCGCCCTGCGCCGCTGGGGCGGGGGTAGGATCGACGGATCGGAGATGGGAAGGCTTCGGCACGGGTCAGGTCCATTCTCCGCCCTCTCACCACAGATTTCCAGGGGGAGCCTGTCTCACCGGACGTTGGCACAGAGGGCCGCAGGAGGCCTGCGACCACCTCAGGTCTTGTCCGTTCCGCCTGACGGCGCCATCAAGTCGTCCACGAACCGGCGCATCAGGCGCACCAGGTCGCTGAAGTCTTCCTCACTCCACTTGGCGAGGATGGGGGCCGCAAGCCGCTGACGCGCGGCGTCCAAGGCGTCCGTCATCTGCCGCCCCTTGTCGGTGATCACCGCCTCATGGATGCGACGATCGGCCGGGCTCGGTCGGCGTTCGATCAGCCCCAGGCTCTCGAGCTTCGCGACCTGGCGGCTGACGGTCGTGTAATCGCGCCCGGCTCGGTTCGAGAGCTCGACCACGCCGATCGGCCCGAAGCGCTCGATCCCCACCAGCAGCCGAAAGAGGGCTTGATCCAGGGAGATGCCTGCCTCCGCGAGCAGCTCCTGATCGCGCTGCGGCTGGTTCATGAGCGCGATCAGATCGACCATGGCTCCGTGGAGCTCGCGGAGCTTCTTTTTTGTGATGCGTGTATTTTGCACAAATTTCCTTGACGCTTCGGAGGGCGCGGTTATATGCAATATACACATATCTGAAACGCGGTCCAAAAAAGCGGAGCTCGCTGTGGAATCTATTTTTTCGACGGATGTCCTGATCGTCGGCGCAGGTGCTGCTGGGTTGACCCTCGCCATTGAGCTCGCCCGTCGGGGCGTTGCGTTCCGGCTCATCGACAGGCAGGACGGGCCCTTTCGCGGCTCGCGCGGCAAAGGGATCCAGCCGCGCAGCCAGGAGGTGTTCGAGGATCTGGGCATCCTCGACCGCGTCGTTGCGACCGGCGGCCTGTACCCACCCCCGCGGGTATATCGCGACGACGGAGGCTACGAGGAGTCGCAGATCATGGAGCCTCAGGACCCGACGCCTGGCGAGCCCTATCGTCTGCCGCTCCTCGTGCCTCAATTCCTGACCGAAGCCGCGATGCGCGAGCGTCTGGCGGAGCTCGGGAAATACCCGGAGTTCAGCCGCGAGCTGAAAGGCTTCGAGCAGGATGGCGAGGGGGTCAACGCCCGCATCGCCGGCCCGACGGGCGAGGAGACCGTCCGCGTCCGCTACCTCGTCGGAGCGGACGGCGGCCGCAGCGTCGTGCGGCACGCGCTCGCGATCGGCTTTCCCGGCAAGACCCTGGGGGTGCGCGCGGTCGTCGCCGACGTCGTCCTGGAGGGACTCAGCGGGGACGCCTGGCATCGCTTCAACGAAGGGTCGATGGAGAAGCAGATGTCGCTGTGCCCGCTCGTCGGCACCGACATGTTCCAGTTGCAGGCGCCGATTCCTCTCGAGGGTGATGTCGATCTCTCCGCGGAAGGCCTTACAGCGATGGTCACGGGCCGCACGGGCCGAGGCGACATCGTGATCCGTTCGGTCTCCTGGGCCTCCGCCTACACCATGAACGCGCGCCTCGCCGACCGTTACCGGGACGGGCGCGTCTTCCTCGCCGGCGATGCCGCGCATATCCACCCGCCGACGGGTGGGCAGGGCCTCAATACGAGCGTGCAGGATGCCTACAACCTCGGCTGGAAGCTCGCCGCCGTTCTGGCAGGTGCGCCGGAGGCGCTGCTCGCGACCTACGAGGAGGAGCGCCGGCCGATCGCCGCGGAGACGCTCGGCCTGACAACGAAGCTCCTGGAGGCGGCGAAGCGAGGCGTCATGCGCCGCGGACGCGACGTGCAGCAGCTCGATCTCGGATACCCGGAATCGTCGCTGGCCATGGAAAAGCCGAAACGCAGCGGCGGCATCCTCGCGGGCAACCGAGCGCCGGACGCGCCCGTCCGCGGCGTTGCGGGGATGCCGACACGGCTCTTCAAGCTCTTCCAAGGTCCGCATTGGACCTTGCTGGGCTACGGGCCGGACCGGCTCTCGGCCGTCGAGCCGCGCCCCGGACTTCATATCCACGCGGTCGGGCCGCACGGCGACATCGTCGATGATGGCGGCCATCTCCGCGCTGCTTATGGCGTGTCGCCCGGCGACTGGGTGCTCGTCCGGCCGGACGGATATATCGGCGCCATCGTGTCGTCCGATCATGCACCCGCTCTGGAAGCCTACCTTGCCAGCGTCGGCCTCCCATCACGGGGATGACAAGGACGAGAGCGCGCTCTCGTCACGCCGCAAGCAGTGGAGTTCACCGAGCCAACGGCGCGGCCGCTCGCGTCAGTGGAGACGGAACCTCGACCAGGGCACCTGGACGCCGGCTCCACCGTTCTGGCCGATCAGGTTCGCGGTCTCCGCCGCGGGGTCCAGCGTGATCGACGAGATGTAGCGATCCCCCGTGACCGTCACCGGGCCCTTGACCTGGTTGTGCTGCGCGTCGTACCCGGTCACGCCGAAGAGCTCCTCGTTGTTGGTGTCCGAGTACACGGCGGCCCGAGGCGACGGGTAGGCTGGCGCGAGTGTGACGGATCGCGACGGTTCGGCGGCCGTCTCCAGGTGGACGTGGTTCCAGAAAAAGATGGGTGGTACCCGTCTTCCAACGGACGTGGATCCGGCATAAGATGAGAAGCAGGGGGTTCAATCGAGATGGATTCCCATGCCGAGAAGTTTGCCAAGCTCGCCGAGCGAATTGAACGCGAGTTGAAGCGTATCGATGATGCTGCAGTTGCTGCTCGGCTCACGCCTGTGCGGGCACCGGAAAGGGAACCTCATTGGTTTACTCGCGTCCTTTCAAAGCTTCGACGTGGTTTGAAGGCTCAGCCGAGCGCCGAGGACGAGGGAGCTCGTCGATTTGAAGAGGCTCAACGCCGTCTGGAATCACTTGAGAGATACGGGGCGGAGCTGGCACGAGCGGCTGCGCAGGAGGCTGCGAACGCCAGGGAATGGGAACGACGCGCGATGCTCGCGGTTCGAGCGGGTGACGATGTCATCGCGCGCGAAGCGCTCTGCCGGCAGCGCGAGGCGCTCGAATGTGCATCGGCGCTCGAGCGGCAAGCCGCAACGATCTCGGCGGCAATGGCCGAGTACACGTCTGCGCTCGCCGACATCAAGGCCTTCGCGCGCTGATGGGGCTGCGACAGACGACGCCAGACCGGCCAGTGCACGCGCCTGGGTAGCCCGCATCGATGACGGAACGCAGGCAGGTGCGTCCTCCACGGTCGGGATGAGCTGCGTAACCCGGTGCTGAGCTTGACGACGCCCGCCGTGATGCTCCCACGCTGCGGCGCGACACCCCCCTCCTTCGCGATCACGCGAGGCGAGTCGCTTCCTGAGCTCCGAGCTCCGAGCTGAGCTCGACCGCCGTCTGGATCGTCTCGATCTCGAAGGCCCCACCGGCGTCCCCTGGGAGGACGTCCGTGCCGAGATGACCACCGGCGAGTCGTGAGCAGGCCGGGGCCCTCAAGGCTCCTTCTTCTTCTTCCACTTCTTCTTTTTTGGCGGCGGGAGCTTCGTCTTGTTCGGGTCCTTCGGCGCCCACGGAACGCGCGTGTCGATCGGCAGGATGTCCTCGTGCGGCAGGGCGCGCTCGCCCTCGCGCTTCACCGCGAACGACGCCGAGACCACGTTGACCTTGTGCGCGCCGACGTCGGACAGATCGCCTTTGACGCGGAGCCCGAGAGGGATGCAGAACATCCTCTTCCGCTCTTCTTCATCCATGTCGCCCGCCGGCGGCGCGCCGTCCCCCGGGCCGCGCAGCTGGCCGAGCCGACTCGGATCCTCCATCGCCTGCTGGAGCTGCTCGAGCACCTCCTCGGCGCACACGAGCTCCGGCTTGGGCTTCTTCCTGCTGCCGGACGGATACTGCACCTTGGACTGGACCTTGACCGTGACGGTCACCGGCTGCCGGTCAGGCCCCATCTGCAGCGCGCTCCCGGCGAGCGCCCCCTTGGCCCCGTCCACGATGCGATCCCACGTGGGGCCGTCCCCGGCCGACGCGCTCACCAGCCGGACGCCGAGGACCTGGCCGTCGGCGCCGAGCTTGACCTCGAAGGTCGCCCTCGCGTCGAGGGGCGCGGCCGAGGAGCGCACCATGTCCGCCAGGGTGCTCGCCACCGCGCCCGCGGCGGGGACGCTGATCCCCACGCTCTTGTCCTTGCTGTGCAGCGTCTCGTTCAGCACCGTGCCCGCGATCGCCGGATCCACCGGGCGAGCGCGCGGGGCGGCCGTCGGGGCGGCGCGCGGCGCGTCAGGGCCGGGGAGCACGCCGGGCACGGTCCAGAGGGGCGTCCCGAGCCCTGGGGCGAGCGCGATGCCCCCGCCCTCGGCGGGCGGCGCCCCGCCGTACTCGTCGCCGGGCGGCGCCGTCCCCGGGGCCCCCGGGGCCTCTGCGGCGGGCGCAGGGGCCTCGGCGGGCGCGGCGGCCTCGGCCGCAGGCCGGGCGGCGGCTCCGGCTGCGGGCGGCGCCGTCTCCGGAGGCGCGGCCTTCGGCTCGGCGGCGGGGGAGGCCGGCACCGGTCTCGCGCGCTCCATCGAGGCGACCTTGGCCGCTGCGGCGCCCGGCGCGGGCGCCTGCGCCTTCTCGGCCGGAGCGGCCTTGCCGATCTCGCCGGCCGCCTCCGGCTCGCCCGCGAGCGGCTCGCCCCCGGCCGGCGCCGCGGTTGCGGCCTGGGGAGCCGGTGATTCCAGCTCGAAATCGATGCCATCCACGATCGCGGACGGCTCGGCAGGGCCCTCCGGAGGCCGCTCCGGCGTCGGCGCGGCGAGGATCGCGGCGTGCGCCGCGACCGCCATGGCCAGGGCCACGGCATCGCGCCCCCGCAGGGAGATGCTCACCGCCTCCTCGTGCCAAGGCAAGCGCGCATCGACCAGTTCTAGCACGCCCCCCGGCGCGCGGACCTGCATCCCCGGTGGTCCCCCGCCCACCGGCGCGAAAAGCACGATCGCGGCGCGGCGCGGCGCGCTCGCCGCGCGGCCGCTGCGGCCGGTGTTTCGCTCCCGTCGTGTCGCTGCGCTGTAAGCTGCGCTGTAAATCGCGTGCCGACGTGCGGTGTCAGAGCACCGGCGTGCCCGGCGCGGCGTCCTCGACCGTGATGGTGCGGACTCGCCCCTCGACCTCGGCGGTCAGCAGCATGCCTTCGGAAACGAGCCCTTTGCCGAAGTCGCGCGGCGGCAGGTTGCAGATGACGACGATCCGCTTGCCCACCAGCTCTTCCGGGGCGTAGCTCGCCGCGATGCCCGAGATGATGCGCCGCGGGGCGCCGTCGCCGGTGTCGACGCGCAGATCGAGCAGCCGGTCCTTCTTCTTCACGCGCTCAGCGCTCGTGACCACGCCGATCCGGAGGTCCAGCCGGGCGAAATCGTCGAACGCCACGGGGCTCTTGCCCTGGCGCGCCGGCGGGGCGGCCACCTCGGCGCCGCCGCTCGCCCCGGGCGCGGCCTTCGAATCGGCCTTCGCGCCGGCCTGCGCATCGGCCTTCCCCGGCTCGGCGTCCGGCCGTGGCGGGGCGAACCGGGCGAGCAGCTCGGCCTCTTTCTCCTTCTCGAGGCGCGGGAAGATGGGCGAGCCCCTGCGGAGCTTGTCGCCGGGGGCTCGCGAGGGGAGCGCCATCGGCCAGCGATCGCTGCCCTCCTCGAACGCGATCGGCGGCAGCCCGAGCTGCTCGCGCATCCTGCCCGCCACGACCGGCATCACGGGGGAGATCATCACGCTGATCGCCTCGAGCTGCTCGATCAAGGTCGCGATGATCGTCCCGAGGCGCGCCGGGTCCGTCTTCTTGGCCACCCACGGAGCGGCCTTGTCGACGTAGAGGTTCGCCGCGGCGATCACCGTCCAGATCGCGTCGAGCGCGCGCGTCGGCTGGTTCGCGTCGAACGCCGTCGCCGCGGCCGCCGCGGCCTGCCGCTGCGCCCCGGCGAGCTCCTCCTCGAGCGGGCCCAAGGCCCCCTTCGCGGGCACCTCCTCGGCGAACGGGAGCACGCGATTCAGCAGGTTACCGAGCGCGTTGCCGAGCTCCGAGCCATACCGCGACAGCACGTCCTGGAGGCTGAAGTCGCCGTCCTGGCCGAACGAGATCGCGCGCATCAGGCAATACCGCACCACGTCCGCCCCGACGAGGGGCGCGCCGGCCTCCGCGCCCGGGCCGCCGGGCAGGGCCGCCGCGGCCGCCTCGGAGAGGGCGGCCGCCACCTCGACGGGGCTGATGGTGTTGCGGAGCGTCTTCGACATCTTCTGCCCGCTGTACGTGAGGAACCCGTGGGCGAAGACCTGGCGCGGCAGCTCCGCCTCGCCGTAGCCGGCCGAGAGCAGGAATGCGGGCCAGTAGACGGCGTGGAAGCGCAGGATGTCCTTGCCGACGAGGTGCACGTCCGCGGGCCAGAAGCGCGTGTTGTCCTCCGGCTCCCGGAGGGCGGTCATGTAGTTCGCCAGCGCGTCGAACCAGACGTACATGACGTGCTTCGGGTCGTCGGGGACGGGGATGCCCCACTGGAACGTGGTGCGGGAGACCGACAGATCCTGGAGCCCCTCGCGCACGAAGCTCACCACCTCGTTCAGGCGGCTCGCCGGCTGCACGAAGGTCGGGTTGCGCTTGTAATAATCGAGCAGCGCGTCTCCGTACCTGGACAGGCGGAAGAAGTAGCTCTCTTCCTTGACGCTCTCGGCGGGCTTCTTGTGCAGCGGGCAGACGTTCCCGGGCTGCTCCAGGTCCTTCTCGGTGTAGTAGGCCTCGCACCCGACGCAGTAGAGCCCCTCGTAGTGGCCGAGGTAGATGTCCCCGCGCGCCTTGATCCGGCTCCAGAGCTCCTGCACGGCCTTCTTGTGGCGCGGCTCGCTCGTGCGGATGAAGTCGTCGGGAGCGCAGCCGAGCTTCGGCCACGTGGCGCGGAAGACGGCGGCGATCTCGTCGGCGTGGGCGCCCGGCGCGACGCCGCGCGCCTCGGCGGCGCGCTGGATCTTGAGGCCGTGCTCGTCCGTGCCGGTGAGCATGCGGCTCTCGTGGCCGCGCAGCCGGTGGTAGCGGCACAGCACATCCGCGGCGATCGTCGTGTAGGCGGTGCCGAGGTGCGGGACGTCGTTGATGTAATAGATGGGCGTCGTGACGTAGAAGCGGCTCGCCATGGCAGCGCCCTCTTAGCATGGGGCGCTCTCCCGCGGCGAGCCGGCGCGGCGCCGATCAGATCAGCGCGTCCTCGGGGAGCTCGGCCTGGTGCAGGACTCCATCCGTGAACACCTGGCCGTCGATCTCGTAATAGAGCCGGATCTGCACCTTGCGCGCGTCCGGCCGTGGCGACACCGAGCCCGGCGTCGCGGTGGATCCCTGGAAAATCTTGCCGGCGAAGCTGAACTGCTGGTTCGGGCCCCACCCGGTATACACGAGCGGGATCGTCTCGGCGTGGACGAGCGCGTCGTGGCCGTCGAACACGTGGACATCGATCCATGCGCTGGCGCCCCACGCCGAATGGCTGACCCACGCGTCGAGGTCCAGGTGGTTCTGGATGTCTGTCCCCGCGATCGGCCCCTGCGCGGGCCTCGGGAACGCGTAGACCTTCGAGACCCGAAAGGCCCGGACGTTCGTGATGTCGGGGCGCCGCTGCGCCCCCGCGCGGTAGACGACCGGCTGCGCCGGGATCCGCGGCGGCGGGCCGCCCACGTCGAACCAGTAGTTGTCGCCGAAGCGCGTGTCCCACGCCTCGCACCGGCGGCTGGTCTGCGAGAAGCCGTGGAACCAGATCTCCGCCTGGGTCGCGTCGTCGGGCACCGAGATCTCCAGGGCCGCGGGCCTGTGCGCGACGACGTGCCCGGGCGGGTTCCCCGGGGCCCGCACCTCCTCGACGACGCTCCCCTGCACGATCGCGCCGCGCGGGTGAAAGCGGACGTAGGCGGTGATGTCGCCGATCTCGGCGCCGCGCCACGTCGTGAAGCAGCGCGATAGGCGGCTCAGCTCATACTCGATCCTGAGCTTCCCCCCGCGCTCGATCGGACCCTGCTGCGCGTGCTGCCAGTCAGGCAGGAACTGGAGAACAGCGGTCGTTGCCATCGGGACCCTCCTTGCATGGACGCGTAGCCAGGAACGGGCAGCAAATGCAAGCGGGGCGACGTTTCGGCCGGCGTGAACGCCGATCGCGCGTCGGCCGATCGCGCGGGTGCGGTTTCGGGGGGGCGTGACGGCCGATCGCGTCCCCTCGGACGGCACGGACCCAAACCGGGCCCAGCTGTCAAGCGCTGGGCCTGGGGAGCCCGCCGTGACCGAGCCGTCGTGTCGGGCTGCGGTGGTCGCTCGCCCGCGGCGCGTTCATGACCCGGGCGCGCGACAGGCTCGGGGACGAGACCGCTCAGGAGTTCGCCCTGAGCTCGGTGAACTCGCCTGGATCGTGGATGGTGGGGGGATTGGTCCCGCCACCGATGAAGTCTTCCGTCCGGTCGTACATGCCGAAGTGGGTCACCGGCGCCGAACCGCCCTTCGCCGGGAAACCATCCGGGCCTGCCTTGACCCCGAGGGCGTTCATCAAGCTGCAGTAGTACTTGTTGATCGGCGCGTTGGCGAGCGACGGATCGGTCCCCGTTTCCTGGGAGTACCCGTCGACCTCTTGCGGAGCGCCCTCGGCACACGTGATCTCGCTGTTGCCGGTCGTGAGATCGGGCGAGCCGTCATCGACGTTCACGGCCCAGCCGGTCTTGAAATAGCCGCCGGCGCTGCCGACCTGGACGATCGGCAGGTTGTTGAGGTTGAGGGCGCAGCCGTCCGACATCTCCTGGAGCCAGACGGCCGCGCAGTTGTCGAGGAGCGTCCCGTCGCCCTCGTCGATACGGTTCAGCTGCCCGACGAGGTGGGCGAACTTCCTTGCATAGAAGTCGTCGATCTCGAGGAGCATGTCAATCACACCCGGGACGCAGGGGCCCTGCACTCCCGCGCTGTCCAAGCGACTCGAGAGACCTTCGCTCTCTTGCGTCAGGCCGAGCCCCGTAAAGCTGTAGTTCCCGGGGTACTTCAGGAAGATGACGGGGTTCGCGTTGCACGCCGCCGCGAGCACGGCGAGGTTCGAATAGAGGTCGGCTCCGTCCAGGCTGTCCGAGATTCGCTGCATCAGCCGGTCTTCGCCGAGCGGGGTTGTGCTCGCCAGGTCGATGTTTTCTTGCGTCACGCCGAGCGCTGTGGCGAGGGACGTGTCGCACTGCGCAGAAGCCACCACGTTTCCTGTCGAGTGGAGGAGCTCCTTCCAGGCTGCGAGCTTCTGCTTGTCGGCACGGCTCATGTCGAACCGCTCGAGCCTCTGCAGATCGTCCTTCACGATGTCGAGGACGCTCTTGCCGCGCATCGCCGCGTAGGTGTCCGGAGACGGCGGCTTCCCCGCCTCGAAGACGCCCGTGAGGCTGCTGAAGGCCTGCTGCGCGTCGAGGCCCCTGAAGAGGGTCTCGGCGGCGGAGTAGGAGATCGCCGACTGAGAGTTGTCATTCTGACCACCCGTGTTCAAGAGCAACGGAGTGCCTTGCGGGCTGAGCTGTCGTGCGATGACGTGGTCCAGCGAGGGACCGGTCGGTTTGGCGTTGAACTTCGTCGCCTGGTTGAAGCTGAACGGGTCGTTGCTGTTGGGAGTGACCGGGTGGCAAGTGAAGTACGACCCGACCACCTGCGTGTGGTGATCGTTCCCCTGCCCCCGAACCATCGTCGCCGTCCACTCGTTCATCGCGCGGATGCCTCGGGGCATGAGGAGCTTGTCGACGTAAGGCGCCAGGTGCTTGAGCGTCGTCGACTCGAGGTCCGCCGCGGTGAGCGGTCCGTGCGATTTCTTCGGGAACCACCGCGTCGTGATGCAGCCATAGTGCGTGTACATCACGATCAGCCGCTTCGGTGGCGTGGCCGGCTGCGCCATCACGGAGCGGTCGAGGATCGAGCCGAGGAACGGCGCCGCGACGCAAGCTCCGCCCAGCCCCCGGAGGAAAATTCTTCGGTTCACGCGCTTTGCCATGATCGTATTTTTCCTGCCTCAGTGGAGATAACGCCCGGCTGACACCCGGAACGCCCTCCGGATGCCCGCGTTCGCCACGTCTCCGTCACCCCTACAATGCCCGCAGGCCCGTGAACGTATTTGGATTTCGCTCGGCCGGGAGCGCTCGTGGAGCGGAAGGATGCCCCGCGATCAGCGCGCGACGCGGCAGCCCGGCACGTCGCGGCAGTCCTCGAGAGCGCAGAGAGCGCACCGGTCGCCCTTGCGATCCGTCCACGCTCCGAAAAGCGACGCCGATTTGATCGTTCATCGCCGTCGCCGGGGCTGCCTTCACGCCGCCGCATACGGGGCGTAGCATGCGCTTGGGCGCGTCGACTCCAGGGCAGCCTGCCCTCGAGCGCTGCGCCGCGACGTCACCCAACCCGCATCGAGAGGTCTCATGAGTTCTCCGACCGCCCAGCCCGCCGAGAGCTACAACCCCTACGAAGCACCCAAGGCAGACGCACCCGCGGCGCTGCAGCCGGAGGCGCGCTCGCGGTTGCGGCTCGCGAGCGGCGGCCGGCGGTTCGTGAACCTCATCGTCGATTACATGGGATTGATGCTGTTCACGTTCCTCGTGGGCGTGATCTTCGGGCTCCTCGGGGGCGCCGAGGTGTTCGAGCAGGCCAACGATACGTTGCTCGGTCTCGTGATGATGTTCGTGTACTATGTCTCGATGGAGGCGCTCTTCGGCGCCACGCTGGGCAAGCTCGTCACTGGCACGCGGGTCGTGATGGAGGACGGCAGCCGCGCCGGCATCGGTCGGATCGCGATCCGCACCCTGTGCCGGTTCATCCCCTTCGAGGCGTTCACGTTCCTGAAGCGGGGCGACGCGCCCGTGGGCCTGCACGACGGGCTGTCGAAGACCCGCGTCATCCTCGTGCGCGGCGCTGACGACGCACGTTGAGAGGGGGTGCGCCGAGCTCCTGTGGGGACGAGCGGTGGTCGCCTCGCGACGGGGCAGGTCAGGGGACGGCCTGCTTGCGAATGCGAGCGAGAGAACGAGAGCACTGGAGGGCCATGGCGCCGAACCCGAGAAAACAGACACCAACGTCAGACCAGCTCCGGAGGTCGAGGGCTTCGACGCGCACGAGCAAGAGATACGCGAAGGCGAGGTTGGCCAGCGCCCAGGCAACGTTCACCGCCGGCGGCGACAACCCCTTGAATGGCGGTGATGCAAACGGGGTCTGCAACGGTTGGCCGGACACGCCGGCGATCAAGTGGGGGAGCGCATTGGCGAGGAACGCCCCGCCGAAGAAGTACGCGAAATAGACATACCAGGGCATGGTGATCTCCTCGAGCTGTTCGAGCGGAGACCGCTCTCGCATCAAAAAGTACGTTGTGGCGGCGTTCACATGCAAGGAAGAAGACAGGGCCCACCTCGGACCGACGCGTGGAAGGGTCTGGATTTCTCCCGGCTCGCCCCGCTCCTCGACGAGCGGCAGGTAAACCTAGGGCGTGAGATCGATCATCGATTCGGTGCCCTTCAGGGTCACGGAGATCTCCGCGCCCAGGCCGGCCCCGCCGGCGAATGCCGGCGCATCGACGCGCACCGCGCACGTCCCATCGGCGATGACCTCCGCGGAGCGGGTCAGCAGATCGCCGCTGGGGATCTCGCTGCTCTCGCAGAACCGGCCATCGACGGCGCAAGCCTCGGGCGTGGACGACGTCACCTCGAAATCCTCGGTCCTCGCCTCGCTGCACAGCGGAACACCGCCGGACGCGAGCCCGGAGATCACGGCGACCACCCGGTTCCCCGTGCGGTGGAACCCATCGAGCGTCTCGCCATCCACGAGGGCCCTTTCGCCCCCCGCGACGCCCGGGATCGCGAACACCACGTCCATGGCGTCGATGCGGGCGGCAGGGATCACCGAGACCTCGCGCGATGCGCCGCCGTCGGCCGGGGTGATCACGACGCTGCCGTCCCCGGTCGCGACGATATCGGAGGGCGCGCCCCCCTCGCGCACCCGGAGCCCCACGCCGGTCCCCACCACGTCGACCGCCGGGTGCTCGACGTTCTGTGGAGAGAAGCGCAGGCCCGCCGCGTCGAACGCCGCCGTGGTGATCGGGAGAGGCCGGTTCGACTGGATGACGGCGCTCGCGCCGCACTCGGCCGGTATCTCGATCTGCCAGCGCGGGCGCGCCGCCTGGACGGTCATCAACAGCGTGACGGGGAGCTCGCGGGTGTCGTCGTACGCGGAGCACGCGTCGAGGCCGCCCTCCGGCACCGCGAGCACGCCCGAGACCTCGAAGGTCGATGTCCCCTCCTCGCTCACGCGGACAGAGAACGTCGTGGGCCCCGTTTGCTCGACGGCGATCGCACCCTGGATGGCGCCTATCTGGTCAATGGTGATCGCGCCCGGGATCGGATTGCAGCAGCAGCGCGGGTCGACGACCGAATCCAGCGCCATCGTCACGGAGCTCGGATAGTCGGGCCCGAGCGCCAGCGCGGCCTGGCCCTCCACGACCATGCGCGTCCGCGTCGAGCGCTGGTCGCTCGCGATGTAAGCGCCAGTCAGCGTCGATATCGTTCGCGCCGGGAGCGAGAGCGCCGCGACCTCGCTGGTCTCCGGTTCGACGGGGTCGGGGCAGAGCGGGTTGGCGTTTGCGCCGTCGTCGGGGAGCGGCTCCTCGACGCCCGTGTCCGACGCAGAGGGGGCTGGCTGGCACGCGAGGCCAGCGCTCATGAACAAGAGAAACTGGAGTAAGCCTCTTCGCATGTCGTAGAAGTAACAGACGTAACCTGCGGAGAGAGGCAGTGGCAAGGTTGCGACCGGGTCGATCTGTGAACGGAATTCATGAATCTTCGTCGCCACGCGTGGATTGTCCGTCCCGCCGGCGAGGGTCACGTTGCTCGAGGCCGCGGGGATACAGCACGTGGAGCTCATCTTCGATACGCAGAGCACCGAGGCGTGGTGGGACACGATGGCGGACCTCGTGGCGCCGCGCGGGCGCATCGTGGGGATCGTCGAGGCGAAGGCGCCGCTCGATCTCGGGAAGCTCATGTCGAAGAGCGCGACCTTCGCGTGGGAGCTGATGTTCACGCGGTCCCTCTACGAGACCGCGGACATGGCCGCGCAGCGGGCGATCCTCACGCGCGTGGCGGCGTGGGTCGACGAGGGGCGGGTCCGCACGACGCGCCGCGAGCACTTCGGCCGGATCAGCGCGGCGAACCTGCGCGCCGCGCACGCCCGCATCGAGTCGGGGCAGGCGGTGGGCAAGCTGGTGCTGGAGGGGTGGGGCTGACCGCGAGGCGCGCGGGGCACGTCAGCGGGCGAGGAGCGCGATCGCGTCCTGGATCCCGGCGTGGGTCAGCCGTACGCGGACGTCGACGCGGGCCGCGCCGGAGCCGAGCACCTCGGAGGTGACGGCGAGCGGGGTCGCGACCCCGCCCCGCGCCGGCAGCGCCGCGAGCGCGGCGAGGTCCTTGGCGGCCTCGTCCAGCGCCTCCGGCGTGTCGCCGTTCGCCGAGAGCAGCGCCAAGCCAGCCAGCGAGAAGAGCCCGCCGGCCAGCGTCCCGCGCCTCCGCAGCACGTCCATGTCCGGCGCCGCGCCGAGCGTGCCCTCGTCGCGCCCCGGATCCACCGCGACGCGCAGCCGAGCCACCAGGGCGGCGTCGTCCTCGCTGATCCCGAGCCACGTCCGCTGGCCGGCGGGGACGACATAGAGGTGGGTCGTGTGCGCGGGCGGGGCGCCCTTCGTGAGCGGCCTGGAGCGGAGCTCGACGTGGAGCGTCCCCGCAGGCAGCGTGGCGGGCGCGCGGACGAAGGCGTGCGTCGTGTTCTGCTCGTCCTCGTCGTCCTTGCGAGCGCCGTCCTTCGGCGCACTCCGCTTGAACTTGTCGAGCTCATCGCCGCGCTGGAGGAGCTCCTTCACCCCGGAGATCCAGGTCTGCGCCGGCTCCTCGACCGAGGCCAGCACCCACCCCTGGAGCGCGAGGCGCGCCGCCTTTCCCGCGCGCGGCGCGCCCTTGTCGCGCTGGTAGGCCGCGAGCGCCTTCTCCGCCGCCGCGCCGTTCGCGCCCGCGCCGACGACGAGGGGGCCGCCCGTGAAGGCCAGCTTACCGAGGCGATCGAGGACCTGATCGAGCCGCGCCTCGTCGTAGCCGTCGTCGATCATGTCGTCGCGCAGCGCCTTGAAGACGGACGCCCGCAGCGGGGCGAGCTCGGCGCGCGACGCGCCCTGCGTGTGGAACGCGACCGCCGTGTCGGCCGGGAGGCGGAAGAACGCCGGCGGCGGCGCGGCGTCCTGCGCCGCGGCCGGCACGAAGGCCAGCGTGAGGGGCGAGCGCCGGCTCGCGAAGCGCAGCGTGAGGCCGACCTCGACGTCCGCGCGGCCCCACGTGAGGTCGACGTTCAACCGCTCGATGTCGCGCAGGAACCCCGCGGCGAGCTCCTCGCCCAGCGCCCCGGCGCGGCCGTCGTCCTCGTCCGCGTCGCCCGCGGCGCTCGCCTCCTCCACGGCCTGGCGGAGGGTCCGCTCCGAGAGCTCGATCCGGGCGTCCGCGTCGAGCGGCTTCCGGGCCACGACCTGGACGAGGTAGGCCGCGGCGGCCTCGATGTCCCCCATGTCCGTGCCGCAGAGCAGGCGCGCGCCGTCCCGCCGCTCGCCGGGATCGAAGGCGCAGGCCCAGGGCGGCGCCTCCTCGTCGGGATCGGCGTCACGCGCGCGCTCGACGCGCAACAGGCCCGGGTGCTCCTCGATCTCCTTGAGCACGAAGCGATCGGCCAGCCGCGGCACCTCCTGCTCCGCGACCGACAGGGAGGCAACGGCGTGATCGCCCGTGGTGCCCAGGAAGGCGACGTCGAGCGGCCTGTCCAGATCGACGATCCCGGCGAGGTCCGGGCCCACCGCTGGCTCGAGCATCTTCGTGGGGTCCGTCGAGCCCATGGTGAACACGAGCGCGCTGCTCGGCAGGAGCTGCGCGGCGTTGGCCCAGGTCCGCTTCGGATGGGCGATCCTCAGCACGAAGGCGAGCTCCGCCGGCGCGCTCGCGGGCTGCGCCGCCGCGCCCGCGGGCGCGACGGCGGGGCGCGGCGCCGCGAGCAGCGGCGCGACAGGAGCACGCTGGGGAGCCGGGGCGCCGGCGCACGCGGTGAGGAGGGCGATCGGGAGGAGGGCGGCGCGCTTCATGGAGGCGCCGATCGTCGCGCTCGAGCCGGGCCCCTGGCAAGCGGGGTGTCACTTCGGGAGCTTCATGACCGTGCCTGCGGCGCTGTTCGTCCAGTAGACGCTGGTCGCGTCCACGGTGATGCCCAGCGGATGATCTTGCCCCGTCGCGAGCGTCTCGGGATCGCCGCCTCCGATGGGCACCTTCTTCACGCTGCCGTCGTCGTTCGTCCAGTACACGCTCTCGGCGTCGATCGCGAGCTTCCGCGGGTTGCGCTGCCCCTCCGCGAGCGCGACGGGGGGGCCGCCCTCGAGCGGAGCCTTCATCACGGTGCCTCCGTCGTTGGTCCAGTAGACGGCGGCGGCGTCCACGGCGATGTCCTGCGGCTTGAGCTGCCCGTCCGCGATCGCGCTGGGGGCGCCGCCCGCGACAGGCGCCTTCATCACCGTGCCTCCTTCGTTCACCCAGTAGACGTGGGTCGCGTCGACGGCGATGCCGAGCGGGGAGTCTTGCCCCTCCGCGAGCGCGACCGGGGCGCCGCCCGCGATGGGCACCTTCATGACGGTGCCCTGGTCGGCGCTCGTCCAGTAGACGTTCGCGGCGTCGACCGCGATGCCCATGGCGTATGTCTGCCCGTCCGCGAGGATCGTGGAATCGCCCTCGTACGACGCCATCATGATGATCTCGAGGCCTGTGTCGGTGAAATAGATCTGGCCGGAGGGGTCGAGCGTGATGCTCTGGGGGGCGAAGGGGGGGTCTCCCTCGAAGAGGAACGCCGCATTGCCGCCGCGGACAGGCACCGTCATCACCTGTCGAGCGACGGGATCGACCCAGTACGCCGTGGTGTCGTCGACCGCGATGTCCGTCGGCTCGACGCCGCCCGACGCCAGGACGAGGGGCTGGCAGCGCGACGCCACGCACGGCGCTCCCAGGCAATAATGGTCGCAAGCGCCGCAGTGATCCGGATCGGACGTCTTGTCGACGCAGGAGCCGTCGCAGAAGGACAGGCCATCCTGGCAGCCGGGCGTGTCGCCCCCGGCCCCCGCCGCGGCCACGGCCACGGCGTCGCCTCCGCCCCCGCCGGAGGTCGCCGAGCTCGTGGCATCGGAGCTCCCAGGAGCGAAGTCCCGAGCTTCGGGGCTACACGCGGACAAAGCAAGCACACTCATCAGCAGGAAGCGGTTCATGGCGCGCAGTGTACACGGAACGCGGGAGCACGTCGGCAAGCCTGCCTCGGAGCGCTCATGCTGTTCGCTGCTGTCGGGCGCTGTCAGCCTCTCGAAGGCTTGCGGGGTCAACAAGAGATCGTGGCGTGTCCCGGTTCGCTCCTCGGGGCCCGACGGCCCGATCCAGTGGCACCTCACCGCGCCATGGCCGCCCACGCGCAGCGTGGACTCCCAGCCGGCGAGCGACGCGGAGAAGCCGGGGACGAACGCGAGGTCGATCTGCATAGGATAGAGCGGGCGGGTGCCGCGGGGCGCGGGCCTCAGCGCGCCGGCGTCATGCCCGTGTCGTCGAGCGCCGGCCAGGCTGGCCGGAGCGGGAGGACGAGCGCATCGAGCGGCGCGGGCAGCGATACAGAGGTCGCCGCGTGCAAGCAGAACTCCCGGCCGGGCCCGAGCACCATCTGGCGCATCCACAGGCCGGCGCTCGCTTGCTCCAGGATCGGCGTGAGCCGGGTGAACAGCTCACCGTAGGAAACGCCGTCGGGCTTGCCGAACCAGTGGGCGTAGCCGGGCGCGTTCAGCGCAACCCCGCCCCGCAGGCGATACAGGCCCCCGGCCCCGCCGCCGGCGACCGCGGCCGCCGCGTCGTGCGGCGCCGAGCGGCTGGCGGAGACCGCGGCCTCGTTCAAGGCGCCGAGCGCACCGAAATCCTGCACGAGGTACCAGTCCTCGTAGACGTCGCCGCCGCCGGCCGCCCACGGGGCCCCGGAGAGCCCGACGCTGAACGACCGGAGAAAGCCCGGCGCGGGCGCTGCGGCGAGCGCCGCGTGGAAGGCGCGCTGCCGGCGCTCGTACTCGTCCGCGGCGGCCTGCGGTTGCCTCCAGTGCCAGAACACGTAGGCCAACATGGACTGGCTGTTCCCTTCCGCGGGATAACTCACGTCTTCTCCGATGCCGGATGCTTCATGTTCATGTGAACACCGCCCGCTTCCTATACCGGCGCGCGGGGTGGAGGTGAAGTGAAGGCTCGGGGCGCCCCGGCCGCCTCACGGGCCGGACGCGCCCGGGGTGGTCGATGAAACTTTCACCGCCGTGGGGCGTCTCAGCTCCCCGGAGGTTCCGCCCGATGCCAGACGTCGTGGTCTCTTCCTTGTGTTCTCCCTTCTTTGTCCGGCGCTGCTCTCCGCCGGGTGTGCCCAGCCGATCGACGCTTCGGACGCGACCGCGTACGTGCTGCTCGATCCCGCGGCGCGCGCTCGCTGGACCGTGGCCAGCGACGGCTGGCAAGGGGCGCCGATCCTGCCGGTCGCCCTCGACGTGGAAGAGACGGCCGCGCTGCGCGGCCCGGAGGGCGCGCAGCGGATCGCGCTGCGCGGGGGCATGCTCGCGCACGTCCGCGGCGCCGAGGGCGAGATCCGCTGGCTCGCCCGCGGGGCTGCGGACGCTCCTCCTGGACGCGTCCGGGGGCTTCACGCTCGAGGACCGCTGCACCGGGGCGGTGGTCGCGACCGGCGAGTACTCGGCCGCGGGCGATCGCGTGATGCTGCGATCCGCGGGGGCGGCGCCGATCGTGCTGGGCCGGGATCGGGATGGGCTGATGCAGCTGGGCTGGGAGGCCTTCGCGCCGCTCGCGCCCGAGCCCGCGGGGCGCGGCGAGGCGGAGAGCGAGCTGCTCGGGAACGGCGGTGAGGAGTGACCATGAAGCGCAGGCATTTGCTGGGAGCGACTGCAGCAGGGCTCGCGGCCACCGCGTGGCCCGCGTTCATCCGCGACGCGTTCGGCGATGGCGCCGCGTGCGACGAGACGGGCAAGCCGGCGGCCGCCGCGGGGTCGCTGGTCCAGGTCTCGGCCGCGTTCCGCCGCGCCCGGCAGGCGAGCAGGGCGCTGCTCGTCCTCGTCATCCCTGCCGACGACAGCGCCAAGTGGGAGCGCGGTCACGCGTTCGGCGAGCTGCTCAACTTCGGCGCGGACGGGGATCTCGCCCCGCTCGCGGGCGTCGAGGTCGTCTGCGCGACCATGGCCGATCTGAAGAAGCTCGTGCCCGGCGCCGGCAACGGGGAGCCGCTCATGGTGGCTGTCAGGACCGACAAGGTGCCTGTCGTCGCGACGCAGCTCGACGTCGCGCTCCCGAGCTACGACGGAATGCGCCGCATGGCGGGCGGCGGCCGGGAGGAGCAGCTGAAGCACGACGACACGATCGCCGCGCAGCGGATCGGCGCGCTCGGGGCGCTGCTCCGGAAGGGCCTTGGCGCCGACGCGCGCAACGTGGAGGCCCGGGCCGCGAGCGTGCGCGCGCGGCTCGTGAAGGCGCCGCCCGCGGGCGCGCACTGGGCGATCGCCAGCGGCTGCGGGATCGACGTCGAGGGGGCCAAGGACAGCGGGCTCATGGCCTGTGGCATGGGGCACGTGCCCTCCAAGTCACGGCGCTTCCTGTACTTCTTCTCGGTCGACGGGCGCGGGGCATCCACGCGTTGATCCCGGTCGGCCTCACGCTCCAGCCCGACGCGGCGTTCCTCGACCTGCTGGCCGAGGTGATCCTGCGCGACGCCGACTACTACGAGGTGGCGCCCGAGACGCTCTGGCGCGTGCCGGACGCCGCCGAGGCCGATCTCCAGGAGAACGGCTTTCACCGCCGCTTCGCCGAGCTCGCGCGCCGGTCGGACCGGCCGTTCGTCGCCCATGGCGTCGGCTGGTCGCTCGGCGGCGCCTCGGCCGCCGACGCGGGCCGGCGCGCCCGCTGGCTCGCGGCCCTCCGGCGCGACAACGCGATCTTCCGCTTCCGCTGGTACACCGATCACCTCGGGATCAGCGCGCCCGCCGGGCTCTCGGCCGGGCTGCCGCTCCCGATGCCCATGAGCGCGCACGGCGCCGCGGTCGCCCGCCGCGCGCTCCGGGCGATGCAGGCCGTCGTGGCGGACGTCGGCGTCGAGAACAGCGTCAGCTACTTCGTGCTCGGCGATCCGCTGGACGAGCCGCGCTTCCTCGAGCGCATCCTGAGGGCGCCGCGGACGCACCTGCTGCTCGACCTGCACAACGTCCACACCATGGCGGAGAACTTCGGCTTCGATCCGGCCGAGTACGTGGCGCGGCTCGATCTCGCCCGGGTGATCGAGATCCACCTCTCCGGCGGCGGCCCGAGCGATCCGGGCTGGCTGCCTTCGGGCCGGGTGTTGCGGCTCGACGGCCACGACGACGCCGTGCCGGAGCCGGTGTGGCGCCTCCTGGACGAGGTGGCGCCGCGCTGCCCGAACCTTCGCGGGGTGACCCTGGAGCGCATGGAGGGCACGGTGCACGGCGCGGGCGACGCGGCCGCCGTGCGGGAGGAGCTCCGCCGCGCGCGGCGCGCGCTCGGCCGGCGCGGGAGGCGCGGGTGACGCGCGCGGCCGGCGGCAGGGCCGGCGGGCGCGCGGCCCGCGGCGGGGCAGGGGAGGCCCGTGGCAGGGCAGGGGAGGTCCGTGGCAGGGCAGGGGAGGCCCGTGGCAGGGCAGGGGAGGGCGCGGCGGCGCGGCCGGCGCGGCTGAGCGGGGCGCAGGCGCACGCGCGTTACGAAGCGCTCGTGGCCCGCGCGATGACCGCCGAGGATCCCGTGGCCGCGCTGCGCGCCGCGGCCGAGGATCCGGCGCTGCCGCCCGCGCTCCGGAAGGCGCTGCTCGGCGCGGACGAGGACGGCGTGAGGATGTCGGCGCTGCTCGTGGCGCGGCTGCGCTTCGAGCGGCTCCTGCGCGGCTCGCCCGAGGCCGAGGCGTGGTTCGACAGCGATCCTGCGGACTTCAGCGCCGCGTTCCGGCGCTACCACGCCGAGGTGCCGCCAACTGCCTTCTTCCCGCCGGGCGAGGCTCGCCTCTTCCGCCGCTGGATGGAGGCTCGCTCCGCGCCTGCGCGCGCCCGATGACCTGTGGGCGCCAGCAGCGCTTCCCCTCACCCCTGCCGGGTGTCAGCAGCGCTTCCCCTCACCCCTGCCGGGTGTCAGCAGCGCTTCCCCTCACCCCTGCCGGGTGTCAGCAGTGCTTCCCCTCACCCCTGCCGGGTGTCAGCAGCGCTTCCCCTCACCCCTGCCGGGTGTCAGCAGCGCTTCCCCTCACCCCTGCCGGGCGTCAGCAGCGCTTCCCCTCATCGCACGGGCTGCGTTCCCCTTCGACGACGCGCTCGATCAGATCGTCGTCGATGCGATCCCAGACCCGCAGCCGCTCTCCTGGCGCGGCGTCAGGATCGAACGCGACGAGCTCCAGCACGCCGAGCCCGTGGTAGTTGCGGAGCTTGTCGGCCCACGTCTGCGGATCCGAGTCGTGCTCGCTCACGATCTCGACGGCGAGCTCAGGGGCACCACGCTCCCACGTCTTCCAGGAGCCGAACGGCGTGTCAGGGGTGCCGAGCCGGACAAAGGCGTCCGGCGCCAGACATCGGCTCGGATCCGACGCGGACTAGTAGACGAGCTGGTCGGATCCGATCGACGCGCGATCCGCGAAGGTCTTGAGCACGACATAGAGCAGGGTCCTGAGCTCGAGGTGGCGCTTGCTCTCCGGCTCGATGGCTTCTTCCGGGAAGTGGAGCGGGGAAGGCGCGCGAACGTGGCGGAGCCGGCGCGCGAGCGCGGCGTGCTGCATGAAGACAGTATCCACACGCCGTGTGTGTACGTCGACCGCGACGCGGCTCGGTTTGCTCGCTTCGTCAAGATCGCCGCGAGTTCGTTGCGGCGCGCGCCGGTCTAGCTTCCCGCCGGGCGAGGCCCGCCTCTTCCGCCGCTGGATCGATGCGCAATCCGTCCCTGCACGCGACCCGCGGCCTCGGCCTCCATGACCTCCGGTCCATGGTCGCATGTTCTCACCGCTCCCCGCCTTCGGGTCCCATCCGACTGGCTTCGTTCGTCGATCCGGATGCTGTCCCTGGCTCCGCTGCGTGGGATCTGGTTCGTAAATCCCAGCACGGACTATCTCTGCGAGGAGAGCGTCAGTGCGCTGCACCGGCGGCGCGAACACGCTCGTCGTCGAGGTCAGAAGGTGGCGCACGTGACGGTGATGTCGCCGCTCGCGTCCGCGCTGCACTGGAGGACATCGAGGCACTCATCCGACGGGTCGATGCACTCATCGCAGCTGGCACTGCCGCAGCCCTGGGGCAGGTCGCGGCACTCGTGCCGGGTGAACCCGCAGCCGTCGGGATAGTTCTCAACACATATTTGAGCCGCCTTCTCGCAGAACAGTTCGCCGCACGCGAAGCGACCTCGAGGTGCGGGCCCACAGTTTCCGAGGCTCGACGTGCCCACGCCGGCGGAGTCCGCGAGACACGCGTTGTCGTAGATCTTGCCGTCGCAGCCGCAGACAGGTGGACCGCCCAGGCCGCTGCATGAACGGGGCACAGCACAGTACTCCGCCGGGCAGTAGGCGTCGGGCGGGCTCGTCCCGCACGCATGGTCGGCGAACAGGCAATGTGACCCCGGCTCGCAAGGCCCATTCATCCCGCACGCCTCACCAGCTGTCTCCGAGCCGGAGCTCTCGCTGGCGCCGGCCGTCCCGGAGCTCCCGCTGGCGCCGGCCGTCGACGTGGAACTCGGGGTATGCTCAACGGTGGCCTCACCAGCTGTCTCCGAGCCGGAGCTCCCGCTGGCGCCGGCCGTCGATGCGGAACTCGGGGTATCCTCAACGGTGATAGCGCCGCACGCCGCAAGCAGTGCGGCCGTCAGCAGCGCGACGGTGACAGCAGCCCATGATCTTCGCATCGACGATTGGTGCGCCATACGTTCGCCCCAGGCAAAGCCCGCGCCAGGCGCGTTGTGCCGCGATTGCCGTTGTTTCTCCATCTGGCGCGCGAGGTTCGTGTCGCCTTGTGCCGAAGTTGGCCATGGCAACCCCAGTGCCTCCGGAGGGTGCCCACCCCCTCCCGAGGCACCCCCGTGCCTCCTGCCCCGGAGAACTGGACCTGGGTCCCGTTCAGCGCTGCCGCGCGCTTCGGTGTAGCCTCGCCGCATGGACGCCCGCGGCCTCCGTCGCGCCCTCGCCCTCGCCGCGCTGGTGGCCGGCACCGGCATCGCCGGGTGCTCGTGGTGGTCGTCCGAGCGCCCCTCCGCGTCGCGCCAGGACGTCGTCAGGGCGGGGGTGCAACCGCCAGCCCCGTCGCCCTCCGGCGCGGCCGCGGGTGATCCGGCGCCCGGCGCTTCGCCGCAGGAAAGCGCGCCGCCGGGGCGGCCTCTCCTGCTCCTCACGGACCCTGCCGTGCTCGCCGAAATCGAGGCCGCGGGCCTCGACTTCGGCTCGGTGCTCACGGGCGCGCCGCGCGCGCCGGCCTCGCTCTCCGCGCTCTCCCGCACCGCCGAGCTCGCCTCGATCGCACGCGTGCTCGCCGACGACCTGCGGCAGGTCCAGCGCGCCGATCCGAGGAGCGGGACGAGCATCGCGCGCCACGCGCACCGCCTCTTCGACGAGCGGTGGCTCTCGGCCGAGGGCGCCCGCTTCGAGCTCATCGGCGTGGTGAACCGGATGGATCGCCGCCCGTTCGACGCCTCCGCCTGTGGAGAGACCCGCCTCGTGTACCGGCTGGCCTACGCCGCGAAGACCCCGGGCGGCGCGGCAGGCGCCACGTCCGCTGCGGGCGCCTCCGTCGCCACGCCGGCCCCCGCCGCCGCCTCCCGCCTCCCGATGACCGCGTCGTTCGAGCTGCTCGCGCCCGCCGGCGACGCGCGCTCGTGCCGCCGGCTCGCGCAGGCCTGGTCGCGCGCCGGCGCGCTCTCCGGGCCGGACCTCGTCCGCTTTCTCACCTCGCCCGAGGGCCCGCTCGCCCCGGGCGCCGCGGATCGCGCACACCTCGCGCAGCTCGTCGTGAACCTGCAGAGCGTCCGCTGGCCCTCCACCGTGCGTCCGGACCTCGGCGGGCACGCGGAGTACGTGCTCCGCGCCTTCCGCTGGGACGCCCGCGCCGGGCGCTACGCGCCGCTCGCCCTCGAGAACACCCCCGACGTCGCCCGGCTCTCGCGCGACCCGGCGCGGCGCGAGCGGCTGCGCGCGTGGTTATCGGCCCCCGAGAACCTCGCGCGCCTCGACGAGGGGACCGCGCTCCTGCCCGAGGAGTTCCTCGCCACGAAGGCGCTGTCGGCGACGCCCCACGGGCTCGCGCGCCGCGCCAACAGGCCCTTTCGTGTCCTGTTCGAGCCGCGCGACTTCGCCGGCGTCGACTTCGGCGGCCTCTCGCGCGTCCGCTCGCCGGAGGGGCTGCTCCGGCGGCTCGACCAGATGACCTGCCCCGGGTGCCACCAGAGCGGGTCCGTCGCCGGCTTCCACCTGCTCGGGCAGGAGCCCCCCGGCCGCGTCCACGACGCGCTGTTCACCGTCGAGTCCGCGCACCTCGCGGGCGATCTCCCGCGCCGGCGGGCGGTGGTCGAGGCCATCGCTCGGGGCGCCGCCCCGGACGACGAGGTGCCGTATCCCGAGCGAGGCGACGGCGCGCGCGGCGGGTACGGCGCGCGCTGCGGGCTGGGCGACCCGAGCTTCGCGGGCTGGGCCTGCGCGGAAGGGCTCGTGTGCTCCGCGTACGACGCGCCCCAGGAGGACCGCGCGACCGTCGGCGTCTGCCTGCCGGCGGCGCCGGAGGTCGGCGACCCGTGCCAGGTCGGCGCCGTCGTCCCCCACGCCGATCCGCACCGCGATCGCGCCGCGGCGGCGCAGCCCGGGGCGTGCCCGCTCGCGGCGGTGTGCAACACGAGCCCCGTCGGGTTCCCCGGCGGCATGTGCACGAGCAGCTGCGTCGCGCTCCCGGACGAGGGCGTCTGCGGCGCCATCGCCGTGCTCGACCCGTTCAACCGCTGCCTCGCCCGCGGGACGGTGTTCACCGAGTGCCTGAGCCGCCACGTCACGCCCGCGGGCCTGCGGCGCTGCTCGAGCGAGGCGCCCTGCCGCGAGGACTACGTGTGCGCCAGGACGAGCTCGGGCGAGGGCGCCTGCATCCCGCCGTACTTCCTGTTCCAGCTCAGGGTCGACGGCCACGCGGTGCCGTGACCCGCCCGGCGCCCCGCGGCGTCGGGGTGCGGCAGCATGTATTCGCCGGCCTCTGGATCACCCTCTGAGCGGCCTTTCGGGTGCCAATCCGCGGTGAGCTGACCCTGACGTGCGGGTGCAGCACGCGATGTGAGGGAGCACGTCAGGGGCAAAACACGATGTCGTAGTCTTCCCCGGCGCAGGCGGCCATCGACTCCTGATCATCGCCCGACCACGAATACGCGTCCTTGCATGCCTCTTCGAAGTACGCGGCCACGGGGTTCGCGGGATCGTCCCGGTCAGGGCTCACGCAGGAGATCGTCGCGCCGCTCGCGTCCTTGTAGCGACCCTCCTCCGGGCACGCTGCGAGCAGGCTCGCCGGGCACGACAGCGTCCGGCAGTCCGGCAGGCCGACAGGCACGATCGCCAGCGGGAGGTTGTGCGCGTCCACGTGGCTGATGTTGTACCAATCGAAGTCGTTGAAATCGGTGTTGAGGGTCATCTCGGCCAGCGTGTGCCGGCCGCCGCCGGGGTCCGATCCGGCGTATGCCCAGTAGCGCAGGGACGACAGCGGCTCCTCGCTGGTGCCCACGTCGCGGCACGCGAACTGCCCCGGGCCGAGCTCCCCGCCGTCGATGAGGCTCCCCAGGAACTGGAGCGGCTGGTCGCACTTGTTGACGAAGGCCAGGGTGGACTTCCCATCACCGGGCGTGCGGCAGTCGACCTCGCCCGGATTGACGGGCGGCTGGCCTGTCGACGCGCTGCTGGCGTCGCTCGACGAGGCTCCGCCGGTCGCGCTGGACGCGGCGCTGACCGAGGTGGATCCGCCGCCCGTCGCGCCGGAGGAGGTGTCCTGCTCGGGGGACGCGCAGCCGGCATCGAGCAGCGCCATGGCGAGCAGCGCGGCCGCGGTCTTCCCATGTCGCGACATGATGGTCCTCCTTGCGGACTCGGTGGTGAAAGGAGGATGAGGATACCGAAAGCCTTGTACACCGAGAAGCCGTGTCCTCATCGGGCCGCGAGCAACGACCCGCGCGGACTCGGGATCTCGGGCGCCATTCAGGGCGCCTGGCAGGACACGCGGTGGATCGGCTCCTCTTTCCCTTCACCGACCGTCACGTAGTCCCATCCGCCGGGCACCCACGCGATCGCCTCGGCCTGCTCCTCGTCGGGCGACGGCAGCACGCAGGGCGGTTCGGCCAGCGCCTGCGCCACCGTCTGATCCGGTGTCATCGGGTAGTAGAGCACGTGGGATGAGGTGCGCAGCAGCACGCCCGTGCCGTCCGGGTGGACGTCGCCGCTGGTGAAGCGGGCGCTCCCGGCGGGTGGCTCGATGGATCCCGCCCGGACGAGCGTCGCCGGCGCGCCCGCGGCGGGCAGCGCTGGCAGCTCGTAGACGCTCGAGGTGCCCTTGTTGACCTTCGTCACGAGGGTGAGCGCTCCGGTGGCGGGGTGGATGAGCAGCGTCTCCGCGTCGTGGCCTCCGTCGGGGTACGAGAGCACGAACACCTCGGCGGTCGAGGCGAGCGGCCCTCCTCCGAGCGTGTCCGGCTCCGGCACGCCGTAGATGGTGTAGCTGTCGCGCTCGCCGTCGTTGTCGCCGATGTCCGCGAGGAAGAGGCAGCTGCCCCCGCCCGAACGGCAAGGCCCGCGCGCGATGTCCTCCCAGTCGACCGCGGCCGCGCCGGCCACGGTCACCTCGGCCTGCAGCGCGCCGCCGAACCCGATCGCGAAGAACCGGGGGTCATCGCCGTGATCGTTGTGAACGTAGAGCGCGTCCGGGTGCAGCCCGCTGGTGACGACACCGGAGCACTCGTCGATGTCACCCGGCGGGAGCGCGCCGACTCGCGCGGCCCCGGTGCAACGAGGGCAGCCCGTCTCCCGCACCTGCGGCGGATCCGAAGCCCCGCAAGCCGACAGGAGCAGCGAGAGCGCGAGCGCCGGCGCCGCAGAGCGCCGTGCAGAGGCGCCTGGCGCAGGCCCTCCCTCCGGACGGGGCGCCCGGAGGCGGCGCGGTGGCAGCAGCGGAGCGCGAAGGATCTCGAGTGCAGACGTCGGTGACATGAGCATCGCGGTTCAGTGACGTTTTCGCACGCTTCGCTCTGCTCGGCACGGCCGCTCGGCATGGCGGGATAGCCGTCGACGGCCGACGGGGCCCAGGAGGAGCCGCGGCTCGGCCGGAGCGCCAGTGCGCCGCGGCTCGGCCGGAGCGTCAGGGCGCCGCGGCTCCGCTGGGCGTCAGGGCGCCGCGTTCTCCTCCCCGGGGGTCGGCGCCGTGGCGGCGCCTTCGCCGGTCAGATCGGGCAACCTGCCCCACGTCTGCCCATCTGCTGCCGCCTCGATCGGGTACTCGAGCCGGGCGAGCACCTCGTCGCTCTCGGAGATGAGGTAGACGGTCTCGCCCCTGGAGGCGCTCACCTTCCAGGTCGCATAGAAGCAGCTGCTCGGTCCGCCGTCCGGCAGGCACGCGGTGTGGGGCCCAGAGCCGTCCTCGGGCAGCTGGTCGCCGAGGATGAGCAGGTACGCGCCCGGGGCGAGCTGCGTGCCTTCGGGGAACCTGAGCGCGTCGGCCGCGTTGCACTGCCCGCTGTCGTCGGAGTCGCACAGGCCGAGCCCGCCGAGGTCGGCCGAGCCCGGGCCCGGGTTGCCGAGCTCGATCCAGTCGCCGCCCTTGGCCGAGATCTCGTTCACCACGACGGTCGTCGTCGCGGTCCCGCCGCCCGTCCCCCCTTGGCCGTCGCCGCCTGCGCCGCTCGAGCTCGAGCTCTGGGAGGTGGTTGTCGCGCCCGTGCCGCCCGTGCCCGGCGTGCCCGTGTCCCCGGGCTCGTCGCTCGAACCGCAGCCGCCCGCGCAGAGCGCAGCGAGGCAGAGCGCGGCATATCGAAATTGTGCCATCACGATGTTCTCCTCGGCCCCAGCACACGGCGATCCCGGCGGTGTGTCAACGGTGTGTCGACGGGCGGCGCGCGCGGGCTCCCGTTCGCGACCGCCCCCGCCGTGGACGCGCGCGTCTGCAAAGCGCGCGGCCGCGTCCCTCAGCGCGCCCGCGCCCCGTGGTCCGCGATCACGCTCGCCACGCAGCAGGTCAGCTTCTTCCCCATGCCGAGGTGCAGGAACTCGTTCGGACCGTGCGCGTTCGATTGCGGCCCGAGCACGCCGGTGATCAGGAACTGCGCCTCCGGGAACTTCTCTCCCAGCATCGCCATGAACGGGATCGTCCCGCCCTCGCCGATCCCCATCGCCGGCCGGTCGAAGAACGACTTCGACGCCTTGCGCACCGCCGCTTCGAGCCAGGGCGCCGTCGCCGGCGCGTCCCATCCGGCCGACGGCTCGCTCACGTGGAACCGGACCTCCGCGCCGTACGGCGGGTCCTTCTCCAGGGCCTCCTTCAGGGCCGCCGCCGCCTTCTTCGGGTCCAGGCGCGGCGGCAGGCGCATCGAGAGCTTCGCCCTCGTGAACGGGCGCAGCACGTTGCCCGCGCCCGCGATGGGCGGCAGGCCGTCGGCGCCCGTCACGGAGAGCGCGGGGCGCCAGGTGCGGTTCAGGAGGAGCTCCGCCGTGTCGCCGGTCACCGGGCACGCGCCCTTCACCCACGGCAGCTCGCACACGACCGACGCGCCCAGCACGTCGGCCGCGGCCCGCGCCTGCGCCGCGCGCTCCTCCGGGATCTGCACGTGCAGCGCGTCCACGAGGACGCGCCCGGTCCGCTCGTCCTCGATGCGCGACAGGAGCTGCCGCAGGATCCGGAAGCTCGAGGGCACCACGCCGCTGCCCACGCCCGAGTGGACGCCCTCGCGCAGGATGTTCACGTCGAGCGTGCCCTGGAGCAGCCCGCGGAGCGACGTCGTGGTCCAGAGCTGGTCGTAGTTGCCGCAGCCGGAGTCGAGGCACACGACGAGGCTCGGCTTGCCGATGCGCCCCGCGAGCGCGTCGATGTAGGCCGGCAGGTCCGGGCTGCCGCTCTCCTCGCAGCCCTCGATGAGGATCACGCAGCGCGCGTGCGGGATCCCCTGCTCGTGCAGCAGGCGCAGCGCCGCGAGCGACGCGAAGGCCGAGTAGCCGTCGTCGGCGCCGCCGCGGCCGTAGAGCTTGTCGCCCTCGCGCACCGGCTCCCAGGGGCCGAGCCCCTCGCGCCACCCAGTCATCTCGGGCTGCTTGTCGAGGTGCCCGTAGAGGAGCACCGTGTCGTCGCGCGTGCCCGGCACCTCCATCAGGATCACCGGCGTGCGGTTCCCGATGCGCACGACCTCCACCGTGAGCCCGGGGATCGGCTGCGCCTCGCACCAGGCCGCGATGAGCGACGCCGCCCTGTCCATGTGGCCGTTCTCGCGCCAGGCGGGGTCGAAGGCGGGCGACTTGTTGGGGATGCGGATGTAGTCGTGCAGCGCGGGGACGATCTCCTGCTCCCAGCAGCGCTCGCAGGACGCGACGGCTTCACGCTCGTTGAGCTTCGTCAGCATGAACCTCTCCAGGGGCTTGAGGACGGCGGCGATCTCCGGGGACCGACTCTACAGCGCCCACGACGTGGGTGTACCGCGGACATGGGGGGTTGACATCTTCGACGTTCCAGAGCGCCGAGGCGAGGAGCGCGGGGCCGGCGGGCGGGCGCGGCGTGTGGACGGGCGGGCGCGGCGCTTGGGCGGGCGGGCTCATCGGGCTCTCCCGATGTCAGGGCCGCTTCTCGAAGGTCACTTCCGGGTACTCCGGCGAGGGGCCGTCGAGCAGCGGCGCCGCTTCGCCGCGCACGTGCGCCTGGACGAAGGCGCGCGTGTACGCGTTCGTGATCTCGACCGCGCGGGCCGGATCGAGCGTGCCGAGCAGCTCCGGGAGGACGCCCTCGCCAAGGAAGTGCTCGACGACGATCGGCAGGTCCGAGAACGTGAGGTGGGCGGTGTCTTCGACCCGCGCCCGGTAGCCCTGGCCGTTCAGCGCGCCGTAGGTCTCGTCGATGCTCGGATCGTCGGGGTGGTCCGCCGCGAGCAGGATGAAGAAGGGCTGCGCGAGGCCCCTGCCGCCGGCGCCGTCCTGCGGCCCGAAGAGCCTGCCGTCGATGTCGAGGCCGGCGTCGAAGCGGTCGTCGCGGGCGCACGCCTCGGCGGCCATCGCGCCGCCGTAGGAGTGGCCGAGCACGCCGACCCGCTCGAGGTCGAGCCGGCCCGTGAGCAGGCCGCCCGGGTCGTCCTGCGCGGCGGCCGTGAGCTCGTCGAGCACGAAGCGCGCGTCGTCGACCCAGACCGCGACGTGCTCGCCCATTGCCTGAGAAAAGGCCTCGATCTCCTCCTCCGACGCGTCCATCGCCGGCGTCAGGACGACCGAGCCGAAGGGCACGGCGCGGCCGTCGGGGAACACCGTGAGCTCGGTGTCGTAGGTGTGGCTGATGGCGGCCACCACGAAGCCGTGGCTCGCCAGGTCCTCGAGGAGGCTCGTGTAGTCGGCGCGGAGCATCCCGAACCCGTGCGAGAAGAGGAGCACCGGGAGCGGCGCGCCGTCTTCAGCGAGCGGCACGCCCACGCGCGCGTGCGTGAGGATGCTCGCCTCGAAGCCGTCCTCGGCCGGGAGGCCGCCCGTCGTGCGGCGGCTGTCGCCTTCCTCCGGCGACAGGTACGGCGCGAGCTGCCCCGTGCCGCAAGGATCGGCCGGGTAGAAGAGCTGCACCATGAGCTCACGGCGGTCGTCCGGATCTTCCGTCGCCTCTTCTCCACGCGCGCTGTCGGTGAGGGCGCGGATCTGCGTGCCGACCGGGTGCGGGCCGGTCGGGCGGGGCAGCTCGAGGACGCCGTCGGCAGGCGCCTCGTCGCCCCAGCCGGTGCAGACCGGATCGCCTTCGTGCGGTGGCACGGCGTCGTGATCGCTGCACCCGGCGAGGAGCGTGGAGGCGGAGAAGGCTGCGAGCAGGCAGAGGGCGTGTCGAGAGACGTCGCTATGGAACATGCGCGCATCGTTCTCACGCCCTGGCCGAGACCGGCGCGGCGAGCACGATCGTGGCGCGCTCGATCGCGCTCGGCAGACGCGAAGATCCGCCTGACAGAAGCCGCAGGCCCCTGTACTATCGGTTACATGCGGGCAGTTCAGGAGGCGTGGCCGAGACGAACGGGCGACGCACCGGGCAGACCAGCGACGGCGGTACGAGGCGGGGCTACCCTTGGGGAGCTCGGCAGGGCTCGGGTGAACGGGCTCGGCGGGCCATGCTTCGTGCGCCAGGCTGAACTTGGGCGAATGGAGTCGACCGGGCTATCCGAGCTCCACGAACAGATGTGCGGCCTGCGCCAACAAACGCCTGCAGCCGACGCGGGAAGCCCGCGCGGCCGAGGCGCGGCGCTATGCGGATGAAGACAGCGGAGCGGGTGAACGAACATGGAAGAGCCCGAAGAAATAGCGCTCGCCAGGAGTGCGGACGCGCACGACATCCTTCCGTTGATGGTCGCCTTCAACGAGGCCGAGGGCATCCTCTGGAGGCCCGAGGCCATGATTCCCGCTCTGCACCGTGTGCTCAACGACAAGGACCTCGGGCTGATCTTGGTTGCGCGTGTCGGCGTGCGTCGCTCACCCGTCGGTTATAGCCTGGCCACGTTCGGGTATGATCTTGAGTTCGCGGGGCGTGATGCTTTCGTGACAGAAATCTTCGTGGAGCCCGGGTCCCGACGACGGGGCCTCGGGCGGACCCTGCTGGAATCGACCGTACAACACCTGCGAGAGCGCAACGTGAACGCCGTCCATCTCATGGTGCGACCGGACAATCAGCGAGCGATCGCTTTGTACGAGGGGCAGGGGTTCAAGGTCTCGCCGCGGATCATGATGACCAAGGAGCTGACCGCCCCGACCGAAGACGCAGTCCAACAAGGTATTCAATCGGGCAGCGCTTCGCGCCGCCGCTGAGCGCCAGAACATTCGCCAGAGCCGGAGCATCATGCCCTTCCCCCTCTCTCTCTCCTCACATGCGGCGAGACCTGGTGGCTTCATCCGACCGCGTCCTGGAAACAGGAATGGCATGCCATCGTGGGGCGACCCAGGTTAGGTTCCCGGCGGCGGCGCGACGCCGCAACCGTGAGGAGACATTCCAGATGCTCGAGTACAGCGCCGCATGGCCGCATGGTGAGGTTCAAGACGCATTCCCAGAGGTCTTTTACGTCGTTGGTACGAACAGGACTCACCACGCTGGGATCGATCTCCAGACGAGCCGCACGATGACCGTGCTCCGACAGGATCGAGACCTCACGCTCGTGAACACCGTGCGCCTGACCGAGGAAGGGTTGCGCCAGATCGACGCCCTCGGCCAGGTCCGCCACGTCGTGCGGCTCGGAGCATTCCACGGCCGAGATGATCCCTTCTATCGCGACCGTTACGGCGCCACCCTGTGGGCGCTCCCCGAGGCAGCGGCGGCCGACGGCCGACCTGCCGACCGAGCGCTCGCAGCAGGGGGCCCGTTCCCGGCTCACGGAGGCATCGTATTCGAGTTCACGACGGCGCGGTTCCCTGAAGCCGCCGTTTTGCTCCCGCGGGAGGGCGGAATCCTCATTACGTGTGACGCCGTGCAGAACTGGTCACACGTCGATCCCTTCTTTTTCGATGAAACGGGCGCGCTGTTCCTCGCTCAAGGGTTGATCGGTGCGGCGAACATCCCCGCGACCTGGCGAGCGGCGTGCACCCCCGATCTTTCCGATTTTCGCCGCCTCGCCGACCTGCCGTTTCGCCATATTATCAGCGCTCATGGTGAGCCGCTTCGTGACGACGCCAAGAGGCTACTCCAGGCCCGCATAGACGAAGTATTTCGCCCGTGAGAACAGGAGCCTACGTGAGGCCGGCGGCGCTGCCCAGCAAACCGTTGCGGATGACGGCGCCCTCCCTCGCCACGCTCGGTCTGGCACCCGCAGCTGGGCGCCAGCATCGTTAGGGCCATCGGGAACGCAATGCACAGCGCGCAAACAAGCTACCGTGAGCTCCATGACTCGCTCCTCGAGTACGACGATGGCTCGCTCTATCCGGATGTGCTCGCGCCCTGGCTCAAGGCGAATGCCGACGAGCGGATCTGGCTCCGCTCCTTCGCTTCCCGGCGCGGAAGCCCCATTCCGTCGGCGGACGTCGAGGACCTGTGGCGGCTGTATGCCTTGAGTCGCGTCAATGATACATTGCTGTTGCGGTTTCAGCGTGGGACGGCGGACGGATCGGATTGGCCGGGGCCACTGATCTCGCAGGCCGAGTTCGTGGCGTTCGCGGAGGCGCTAGGGCTCACCATCGCCCAGATGTCCTCGTTCTCGCCGTTCTATCATGAGATCGTCGAGGTCGAGTACACCGATGACTGCCGTCAGCCGGTGTCGATCGTAAGCTACGCCTGGCCGTGCCTGATGCTCGGTGACATGCTCTTCTCTCGGGCCGGAGTGCGCGTGCGCGGCGGCAGCGAGATCATCCGCAAGGACATCGCCGAATCATCTACCATGTACTGGACGTACCGGCGGAAGAACCGCCCCGGGCAGGACCTGTCCCATGGCTGGGGCAGCAACTCGCAGTGGCGTACCGCCTTCCGCAGGGACTATCGAGTGGGCCAAAAATTGTACTACAACGTCGACGGTAAGCGCGATCTAGGCACGCTGGAGTCAACGGTCGAAGATGGCGATGGCCTGACGCGGGAGGAGCGCGTCGAGCTGCTCACCAACCGCTGTTTCATCTTCACGATGAAACCGCACGACGATCTGTGGCCCTATGATGACAGGCTACAGCTCGAGGGGTGATGAGAGCTTGTTCGCATGCCGGGCATCTGGATTGAACTATCGGACAGGGTGGTGGCCAGCGACGGAGTGGCCGATGCGCGTTCTCAGTGTTCGTTCTGTCGACGCGGGGTGGCCGTCCTCGAGCGCCTCATCGCTGCCGCTGATGTCAGCATTTGCAGCGCTTGCGTTCGAAAATGTGCCCGCGGTCTTCGCCGCCATAACGTCCTCGGATGGCGCCCTTGGTGGCGATTCTGGAAGGACGGCGAGCCGAGCAAGACGCGGACAGGGCTCGGTTATCGGGACCCGCATCTTGCGTGCTCGTTCTGCAAGCGTTCGCTGGTCGATGTGCCCGCGCTGTTAGGCGCTGGCAGGATCACCAGCTGCAGCGCCTGCGTGCGTCTCTGCGTGGAGATCCTCCGCGAGGAATCTCGGTGAACCGATCCGCCAAGACTGTGCGCCGAGGACTCGGAATAGCTGGTCGCCGTGGATGGTTGACGTTGCCTGACCCATGATCCCCCCGACCCCTGGCCACCGCGCGCGAGAAGCGCTCCTCCTGTGCTTGGCGGTACCCTTCCTCGGCGTCCTGTTCGGCGGGATCTACTCGGTGCCCGCGATCCGGCTCAGCGGCGGGCGCGATCCCTGGCTCAGCCTTCTCCTGCTGTCCGGCCTCGCCCTCACCGTCTTCGTCGCTGGGTTTCTCCTGCGAATCCCGACCGGCCACCTCGGAGGGGTCTACGTGGTAGTCGCCGTGGCCTTCTTCGTGGTCCGGAGGGCTTTCGGCGGTCTCGAGCGGAATCTGGAGCGCTTCGGAGTCGTGCACCTGTTCGGGCTGGTGCTGGTGGCCTTCGCCCACGCGGCGATGCTGCTGGAGTGACATCGGTGTCAAGCGAGAGTAAATGTCGTCTGGCAGGCGGGCGTAGATGATGGCTCCCTCGAGTGAACCCCAGTCCGGTGTGCCGTGCCGCGCGCGCGCCCTTTCGGACAACCTCCGCCTGTTGCCCGTCGTTGAACTCGCGCCAGGAGCCTATGGATCCGCGCTTCAGCCGACCACGAGCCCATGGACGGCAGAGGAGAGCGAGACCTACTGGCGGGCCTGCCTTCGAGCGGGTGGCGTCGTCGGCGTGGACCCCGTCGTTCCGGGATCGTGGCTGGTGGCGCTGGACGCGCTCAACTCCGCCGATCTGCTCCACAGGGTTTTGCAGGTCCACTTTGCCGACGGAGTCCCAGCCGACCTTGATGAAATCGGCCCTTTCTACGGCGGGCTCGCGCTCGTCGACGACGGCGAGAACCTGGTACTCCCGACCTGTTGCGGCGATCTTGGTGACCTCGACAATTGGCACATCGCGACCGAGCAGAGGACGGACTCGCCGGAGATGCTGTGGATCGGTCACCCGTGGCTCACCGTCTGGTACCAGGCCCCGATGCTGCACATCCGAGAGGAGACAGAGTACAACCTGCCGGCGCACCCGAGGGAGTTCGCCATGAACCCCGAGGCGCTCCAGAGCGCTGTGCGTCAGGCAACACGCGAGCTTGATCTCTTCTGCGAGCGCGTAGTGGTGTCGTTGCGCGAGCTTCCCGGCGTGCTCGATGCCCGAGCGATCGGCAGAATCCTCGTGGGTAAGAGAGACTCCTGATGCGCATCGCTTCATTGCCGCCCAGCTGCGCGGCGGTGCGCCCGTGCCGAGCTGCGCTCAGCACGGCGCCGGGCGGCACGTCGCGATCACGTTCGGCGGGCAGGCCCGGAAGGATCGAGGCGGAGGCGTGTTGGCGGGAACCGGTGACCGGGGGGCTACGGGGGATGTGTTCCGGCGCCTCTGCCCGTGGGATGCCCCGCCCGGCGTGAAGAACAGCTACGCTTCCACGGTTGGCTCCAGGAGAGGCTCACCGCCCGGCGCTCCCGGCTCCGTGCCCGCGCTGCCGCCGCCGTCGCCCGCGTTGTTCTTCCCCGCTCCTGGCTTGCGCCCGCCGCCCCGCGCGGCGAACAGGGACGGCGCGATCGCATCGGCGTCGCCCTCGTTCCAGCGCAGGTACGACGCCGCGCGGCGGCACGCATCGTAGGCGTTCACGAGCAGCGTGAACGCCCGCGCGCGCCGCTCGGCCGCATCGCCCGCCTTCGGCGCCGGCAGGCCCGGCTGCTGGCGGGCCCCCAGCGCGACGAGCAGCTCCGGCCCGAGCCGGGAGGCGCGCTCGACGTCGCCCCACTCGACCGTGGTCCTGTTCTTCACGGCGTCCCAGACCTCGCTGAAGAGCGCCGCGAGCGCGACGAGGTCGTTGGCGGTGTCGAGGTGCCCCTGACCGCTTCGGATCTCGGCCACCCGCTGCGCGTCGACGATCCCCTTGTGGGCCAGCGCCTCTGCCGCGACGAGCAGGTCCTCGCGGAGCGGCGCGGCGTCGTCGAGGAGCCGCTTGAGCGCGTCCGGCCCGGAAGAGGTCGGCAGCGCGAGCAGGTGCGCGTACCAGGCGGCGAGCGCATACGTCTGGAGCTTGTCGAGCTGGCTCAGGGGGTGCTTGGGGAGCTCCTCCACGAACCGCGGGCGCAGCGCTTGAAGGTGCGGGACGGCCCCGATGGCCACGGCGACAGCGCGGGGAATATCGACGTTGATCGGCACCACCTCGCGGACGTCGTCGATCTCGGGCTCGACGAGCGCGAACGCCTTGGCCGCCTCGCTCGGCGCACCAGGCTTGGCGGGTGAAGACTTCTTCGTATTCGGCCTGGATCTCGGCATCAGCTTCTCCCTCGCAACGTGAGCGAGCACCCGTCGGTGCAGTGATGAAGCACAGAGGACGGGGTGGTATCGCGATCGCCTTCCGGCGATGTCCCAGGCGAAATCAACCGCCATGCCAGCGGGACGACGTGCGCTGTCGATGTGTTGCGGATGCGGCCGAACAGCCCGGTGTCGCCGGGATGTGTGGGCAGAGACACGGGCGTGGGGCGCGGCGCGCCTTGCGTCTCTGCGCAAGCGGTTGCGTACAACCGCTTGCGGTCGCACCGAACCGCGCGCGCTCACGCGAAGGCCGCGGTGGAGGGCGGTCGAACCGCCACCGGAGCCTCGGTAGGGGTCGCGGAAGGGCGATTGGACCGCTCCCGCCGCACCGATCAAGGTGGTGGAAGGGGGGTTGGACCGCTCCCGCCGCACCGATCAAGGTGGTGGAACGGCGGTCGAACGGCCCCTGCCGCATCGATCAAGGTGGTGGAAGGGCGGTCGAACCGCCTCCTGGCACCGATCTCGGTCCTCGCGGGCGGTCGAACCGCCTCCCGCTCCCCATGCACTCTCGCGGCGGACGCTCATCGATCGGCTCGAGACCTATCACCTGCACCGTCCGCGGAAGAAGCCACGACGGGCCAAGGCGCGCAGAGAGCAGCAATCCGGCGGTGACCATCGCGAAGGAGCGTTGAACGGGCGGGCGCGATCCGGGTACGAACGGGGAGCCACCGCCCGCGGCTTCTCACCAAGCGCCCGGACCCTTCGCTCGTGAAGGATCCGGCTGCCCGGAGGTCTCATGCTCGTTTCATCGCGTTCGCGTTCCGCCGCCCGAGCCTCGCTTTCCGCCGTCACCTTCGCCCTCGCCCTGCCAGGCGCCGCCTCGTTCACCGGCTGCTCCGGGAGCGACGAGCCCGAGGAGCCCCAGGCCGCTGGGAGTAGCCCCACGTTTCACAAGGACGTCGAGCCCATCCTGCAGAGGAGCTGCATGGGCTGCCACTCCGCGGGCAATATCGCGCCCTTCAGCATTACCTCGTACGACGACGCCAAGGCTGTCGCGGCGCTCATGGTCCAGACGACCAAGGCGGGCACGATGCCGCCCTTCGCCGTGCGTGACACGGACGAGTGCTCGACCCGCCACGCGTGGAAGGGCGACATCCGCCTCTCCGACGAGGAGATCAGCACCCTGGAGGCCTGGAGCAAGGCCGGCAGCCCCAAGGGTGATCCCAGGGACGCGCCCGCCGCGTTCGTGCCGAAGAGCCCCGACCTGCCGGGCACGACCCTCGAGGTTCACCCGAAAGAGCCCTACGTCACCTCCGGTGAGCAGGACGAGTTCCGCTGCTTCGTCATCGATCCCGGGCTCACGGAGGACCACTACCTGAACGGTCTACAGATGGTGCCCGGCAACAACAAGGTCGTTCATCACGGGCTGATCGCCATCGATCCGGAGCGGTCGATCGCGAACCTGGCCGGCCCCGACGGGAGCTTTCCGTGCGGCGACGGCGAGGAGCCGGCGGGCTCGGACCTGGGCGCGCTCCCGCTGCTCACCGCCTGGGCTCCCGGCACGGACCCGGTCGATCTGCCCGAGGGGGTGGGTCAGCTGATCCCGAAGGGGTCGCTCATCATGATGCAGATCCATTACCACCCCGCCGGCACCACGGCCGACCCGGACCTGACGCGCATCCAGCTCAGGCTCACCAAGGAGAAGCCGAAGTACGGCTTCCTGTACCACCTGATCGGCAACTTCGAAGACCCGGTCAACGAGTTTGGCTTCGGGCTGCTACCGGGTCCGGGCGACAAGAACGGCGTCGAGTTCCTGGTCCCCGCGGACAGCAAGGACCACGTGGAGACGGAGCAGTTCACGATCCCGGCCGCGGACTCGCCCGTGGCGCAAGAGATACCGTTCCCGCCGGGCATGCGCATCTATGGCGAATTCCTGCACATGCACTACCTGGGCTTCGACCAGAAGGTGACGGTCACGCGGGCGAACGGCTCGCCCGATCAGCCGAAGGAGGAGTGCCTGGCACACGCGCCGAAGTGGGAGTTCGCCTGGCAGCGCTCGTACTCGTACGACGCGCCCATCGAGTCGCTCCCGACGCTCGAGCCGGGCGATGTGCTCCAGATCCGGTGCACGTACAACAACTCGACGGAGAACCCGTACGTGGTCAAGGCGCTCAAGGAGGCTCATATGAGCGCGACGATCGACGTGGCTTACGGCGAGGGGAGCACGTTCGACGAGATGTGCATCGCCGGGCTCTCGCTCGTGTACCCGATGCCTTGACGGGAGCGGGAGCGGCGGCGGAGGTGGGTGCGGGAACGGAGGCGCTCCCTCCTTTGGCGGGGCTTCATCCGCTCCCGCCCGCCCGGTGCTCGGCGGGCGCTCAGCCCTGCTTGCGGGGCGCCTTGAGCGAGAGCTTCAGCAGCACGTCGTCGCGGATCAGATCGTCCTGCTTGCCCGGATAGACGATGCCGAAGTCCTTGCGGTTGATCACGAACTCCGCGCTGCCCGACACGGCATCGGCGCCCTCGGTGATGGTCGCCGGGAAGGTGATCGTCTTCTTCACGCCGTGCAGATCGAGCTCGCCGGTGACGGTGTGGGTCGCGCCCTTCTCGCCGCCGGCCTTGATCTCGGTCGAGGTGAACGTCGCCTTCGGGTACTTCTCGACGTCGAAGAAGTCCGGCGACTTGAGGTGGCCGTCGAGCTTCTCGGCGTCGCTCTTCACCGACGACGCGTCGGCCTCGACGGTGAGCTTGCCGCCCGCGGCCTTGCCGCCGGCGAGCGTGATCGAGCCCGAGATCTTCTCGAATTTGCCCTCGTGTTTGCCCGTGACCTTCGAGCCGACGAAGCCGATGGTCGAGGCGGCCGCGTCGAGGGGCAGCGCCTCGGTGGGGCCCGAGGGCGCGGCGGCGGCCTGGGTCTGCGCGGGCGCGGCGGTCGAGATGGTCGCCTTGGGCTTGTCCTTGGTCGGATCTTCGCACCCCGCGAGCGAGAGCAAGAGCGCGGCGGGGAGGGCGATGCGAGCGAAACGAGCGGTGAGCATGAGAGACAATCTCCTTATTGGTCAGCCAAACTGCACAGAACGTCTCGTGAACGAGCCATAGGTGAGCCCCGTGATGGGGAACTGCACCGGCTCGCTCACGTCGATCGACGCCCCCATGGCGGCGACGACCGGCACGAAATGCTCGTGGGTCGGGAGCGCCATCCGCACGCCCGGCGCGCGGGCACGGTACTCGATGAGCGCGCCCACGTCGCGCTGCGAGAGGACCTCGGCGCACCATGCGTCGAACTCCGTGGCCCAGGGCTGCGCGACCGCATCTCCGCGCCAGTCTGCCGCGCGGAGGTTATGGGTCAAGAAACCGCTGCCGACGATCAACACCCCCTCGTCGCGGAGCGGCGCGAGCGCTCGCCCCATCTCGAGGAGCGGAGCCGGAGAGAGCGTCGGCAAAGAGATCTGGAGCACCGGGACGTCCGCGCCCGGGTACATGCAGAGGAGCGGCACGTAGGCGCCGTGGTCGAGCCCGCGGCGAGGCGCCTCGGCGACCGGACCCAGCGGGCCGAGCAGCTCCCGGACGCGCCGCGCGAGCGCGGGGGCGCCGGGCGCGGGGTACTCCACCTGATAGTACTTCTCGGGGAAGTTGTAGAAGTCGTAGACGAGGGGCACGGTCTCGGTGGCGCCGAGCGTGACCGGCGCGTCCACCCAGTGGGCCGAGATCATGAGAATCGCCGTGGGGCGCGGCACCGCCTGCGCCCAGGCGGCGAGCTCGGCGACCCACGCGCGATCGTCGAGCAGGAAGGGAGAGCCGTGCGCGAGGAACAGGGCCGGCATGCGCCCCTCGCGCGCCTTGTGCTGAGTGTCGGACATCGAACCTCTCTCGGCCGCGGTGGACGTGGAGCTCGACGCCGGAGCCGGGCCGGGCGCGGTCGACGTCGAGCGCCCGCAGGCGCCGGCGATCGGTGCGGCCCCGCCCGCGGCAAGGAGGAGCCTTAATGCAGCCCGGCGATCCATGATGAGCCCACCCTAGGTCGTTTCCGATAATGGTACAATGACCCTGCAATGAAACGCCAGGTTGCCAAAACGGAAACGATCGACGCGAATGTGAGCGATTTGCGGGCCTTCTGCCTGGTGGTCGACCTCGGATCGATCACGGCGGCCGCGAAGACGCTGGGCGAGACGAAGGGAAGCGTCAGCCGCCGCATCACGCGGCTGGAGCACGCGCTCGGGGTGGAGCTGCTCCGCCGCAGCCCGCGGCTCGTGCAGGCGACGGAGGACGGCCTCGCCTACCGGATGCGCGTCGGCCGGGCGATCGAGCTGCTGGAGGACGCGAACGTGGCGGTGCAGCAGGCGCGCTCGAGGCCGCGCGGGCACCTGCGCGTGACGGCGCCGTTCGATCTCGGGCTGAGCATCCTGGCGCCGCTCTCGGCCGGCTTCGCGGAGCGCTTCCCCGAGATCTCGCTGGAGCTGCTGCTCACCGAGGCGCTCCTCGACTTCGACGCCCACCAGGTCGACGTGGCCCTGCGCGCGACCTCGATCCTCCCGGACTCGTCGCTCATCGCCCACAAGCTGCAGCACATCGAGGTCGGCCTGTTCGCGGCGCCGTCCTACCTCCGCAAGCACGGGGCCGCGCGCCGGCCCGAGGACCTCGCGGGGCACCGGCTGCTGCTCGCCCAGACCGCGCGCGGCCACGCGACGATCGCGCTCTCGGCGCGCGACGGCCGCGATCGCGCGGAGCTCCGGGTGCGCGCGGCGATCTCGGCCTCCGATTTCTCGTTCTGCCGCGAGGTCGCGCTGGCCGGGGGCGGGATCGCGCTGGTCCCCGCGATCAACGTGCGGGGCGACCTCGACGCGAAGCGGCTCGTGCCCGTGCTCAAGGACTACGCGATCCACGGCGCCGCCTCCCTGTACCTCGTCCACCCGGGGACGCGCTTCCTGCCGTCCAAGATCCGCGCCTTCCGCGATTACCTGCTCGACGCGTTCGGCGTCCCGGGACGGCGCGAGGCCCCCGCCGCGGCGCGGTAGCGGGCCGCCCCCTCCGCGCCTGCCCCCGCCGGAGGGAGGCGGGCCGTGCTCGCGCCGGAGCAGCGGATCACCACCGGCTGTTGCTGGGGAAGCAGCGCGGCCTTGGCCCGACCGTCCCGCGGCCGGCGGGCGCCGCGCGACGGCGGGCGCGGGCCGCTGGACGGCGCCGTCCACGGGCGAGCGGCGCGGCGGCATGGGCGTTGCTGGTCACGGCGAGACGATCCCGAGGACGGGCCGCGAGCCATCGGCTCCGCGAGGCCCATCCCGGCGTCTCCCGAGCGCTCCTCTCCCCCGCCGGCTGGGCGGCGGGCGGGGCGGCGCCTGGGCAGCAGCAAAACGGCACCGCTTCCAGCCGCGCACCGAGGTCCATCTGCGCTCGTTCATCGACAGGATTCGCTCACTCGCGACGTTCGCGGCGCTCTCTGCGCTGATTGCCTCGTCCGGGTGCAAGCGCGACGGCGAGGCGAGCGCCGCTGCCACGCTGGCCCCGGACGCCCCGATCCCGGCCGAGATCCCGCGCGAGACGCGGCTCAGCATCGGTGATCCGACGGTGCAGAAGCAACTCCAGCTCTCCGGCGACATCGACAGGCTGCCGTTCCGCGTCGACTGGCAGAACATCAGCGGAGGACCGCAGACCATCGAGGCGTTCCGCGCCGGGGTGCTCGACGCGGGCGCGGTCGGCGACACGCCGCCCATCCACGCCACCTTCACCGGGGTCGACGTGAAGATCCTCACCGTGCAGGTGCGGGAGAAGCCCATCTACGAGCTGGCCACCGCGCCGGGCGCGCAGGTAGCGTCCATTGGCGATCTCCGCGGCAAGAAGATCGCCTATTCGCCGGGGCAGGCGCAGGGCGCGCTCGTCCTGCGCGTGCTGAAGAAGGCCGGGCTGTCGCAGAAGGACGTGACGCTCGTCCAGCTCGGGAGCACCGAGTTCAAGGAGGCGCTCACCAGCCGCCAGGTCGACGTCGCGCCGCTGTCCGGCGTCACCCTGCTGCGTTATCTCAACGAGTACCGCGCCGAGGGCGCCTCGTCGATCGCGCACGGCGTCCGCGACAACCTGGGCTTCCTTCATGTGCGCGCCGAGGTGCTCAAGGACGCTCACAAGGCGGCCGCGCTGGTCGACTACGCGAAGTGGCGGGCCAGGGCCCAGCTGTGGGCCTACGCGCATCCGGAGGCCTGGATCGAGGCGTATTACGTCAAGGATCAGGGCCTCTCGGCCAGGGAAGGGCGCTTCCTTATCGAGGCCTCCGGCAAGCCGCAGTACCCGGGCGACTGGTCCGAGGCGATCGCGCTGACCCAGGAGACAGCCGATCTGCTCGCCGAGGCCTCCGGCCAGAAGCGGTTCGAGGCCAGGACGATCTTCGACCTCCGATTCCAGACGATCGGAGCGGAGGTGGCCGGCGCCGCCGAGGGCGCCGGACCGACGGACCGGCCGGCGACGGCCGACAGGAGCACTCCATGACGACCGCACTGCCCACGAGCGCCGCCTCGCCGCGCCTCGCCAGCTTCCCGGATCTCACCGCGACCGCGGACGTCTCCGCGCCGCCGTCCGGCGCCCCGACCGGCCGCCGCGTGTCCAGCCGCCGCTTGCGGCGCCGCCTGGGCCCGGGGCGGCGCATCCCGTACGGCCTCGCGCTCGGCCCGGCGCTGCTGCTCGCGCTCTGGGCCGCCGCCTCGGCGACGGGCGCGCTCGACGCGCGCGTGCTCTCCGCGCCGTGGACCGTGGTGACCACGGCCCACGAGCTGATCGCCGACGGGCGGCTCCTGTCCAACCTGCTCACGTCGGCGCAGCGGGCCTTCCTGGGGCTCGCGCTCGGGGCCGGCCTGGGCACGGTGCTGGCGCTCCTCGCCGGGCTGACGCGCGTCGGGGAGGCGCTGCTCGACGGGCCGGTGCAGATCAAGCGCGCGATCCCGACGCTGGCGCTCATCCCGCTGCTGATCCTCTGGTTCGGGATCGGCGAGCAGATGAAGGTGCTCACCATCGCCCTCGGCGTCGTCATCCCGGTCTACGTCCACACCCACGCGGCGCTGCGCACCATCGACGCGCGCTACGTGGAGCTGGCCGAGACGGTCCGCCTGACGAGGTGGCAGTTCATCCGGAAGGTGGCGTTGCCGGGGGCGCTTCCGGGCTTCCTGATGGGCCTGCGGCTGGCGGTGACCGGCGCGTGGCTGGCGCTCGTCGTGGTCGAGCAGATCAACGCCACGAGCGGCATCGGCTACATGATGTCGCTGGCGCGCTCGTACGGGCAGACGGAGATCATCCTCCTCGGCCTCGTCGTGTACGGGCTGTTCGGCCTGGCCTCCGACTCGGCCGTGCGGCTCATCGAGCGAAAGGCCCTGTCATGGCGCCGCATCCTGGCCGGCTGACGGCGGCCCCGCCCGCGGTGCGGATCCGCGGCCTGGTCCGCCGCTTCGGCGCCCGCGTGGTGCTCGACGGGATCGACCTCACGATCGAGCGGGGCGAGTTCGTCGCGCTGCTCGGCCGCAGCGGATCGGGCAAGAGCACCCTGCTGCGGGCGATCGCCGAGCTGGACGACGAGGTGACCGGCTCGGGCGTGCTGCACGTGCCGGACAACCGGGCGGTCGTGTTCCAGGACACGCGGCTCTTGCCGTGGGCGCGGGTGCTCGACAACGTGATCCTCGGGCTCGACGTGCCGCAGGCCCGGGAGCGCGGCCTGGACGCGCTCGCGGAGGTGGGGCTCGCCGGGCGGGAGCGCGCGTGGCCCGTCGAGCTGTCCGGCGGCGAGCAGCAGCGGGTGGCGCTGGCGCGGTCGCTGGTGCGCGATCCGGAGCTCGTGCTGGCCGACGAGCCGTTCGGCGCGCTCGACGCGCTGACCCGCGCGCGCATGCACGACCTCCTGCGCGAGCTGTGCGCGCGGCACCGGCCGGCCGTGCTGCTGGTGACCCACGACGTCGACGAGGCGATCGCGCTCGCCGATCGGGTGCTGGTGCTCGAGGGCGGCCGCATCGCCGAGGAGCGGCGGATCGATCTGCCGGCGCCGCGGCCGCTGCGCGATCCGCGGTTCCTCGCCCACCGCGAGTCGCTGCTTTCGGCGCTGGGGGTCGCGCCGGGCGCGGCCGCTGCCGGAGATCCTGACGCGAACCCTGAACTGGAACGGAGTTCCCCGTGACCCAACGACCCGGACAGCTGCATCTCAACGCGTTTCTCATGAGCGTCGGCCACCACGAGGCCTCGTGGCGCTTGCCGGAGAGCGATCCGTTCGCGAACACGAGCGTCGCGCACTTCAAGAAACTGGCCCGCATCGCGGAGCGGGGGAAGCTCGACTCGGTGTTCCTCGCCGACAGCCCGGTGCTGTGGAACAACGTCGGCCGCAGGCCGGCCGGGACGCTCGAGCCGACGGTGCTGCTCGCGGCGCTCGCCGGGGTGACCGAGCACATCGGGCTGATCGCGACCGCCTCGACGACATACAACGAGCCGTTCAACCTGGCCCGGAGGTTCGCCTCGCTGGACCACCTCAGCGGGGGTCGGGCGGGCTGGAACATCGTCACGACGGCGGGCGTGGACGCGGCGCGCAACTTCAACCTGGACGAGCTGCCGGCGCACAGCGACCGGTACGCGCGGGCGGCGGAGTTCATCGATGTGTCGCTGAAGCTGTGGGACAGCTGGGGCGACGACGCGCCGCTCGGCGACAAGGAGAACGGCGTCTGGGGCGATGACCGCAAGATTTACCCGCCGCGGCACGTGGGGCGGTACTTCAAGGTCGAGGGGGCGCTCAACGTGCCTCGCTCGCCGCAGGGGTATCCGCTGCTCGTGCAGGCCGGCTCGTCGGACGACGGCAAGGAGCTGGCGGCGCGGTACGCGGAGGCGGTGTTCACGGCGCAGCAGACGCTGGAGGACGCGCAGCGGTTCTATGTCGATCTGAAGGGGCGCGCGCGCGCGCTGGGGCGCGATCCGGGGTCGATCAAGATCTTGCCGGGGATCGTGCCGGTCCTCGGCGCCACGGAGGCCGAGGCGCACGCGCTCGACGCCGAGCTCGATCGGCTCATCAAGCCGGAGTATGCCAAGCGCCAGCTCGCGCAGACGCTGCGGGTGAAGCCGGAGGAGCTCGACCTCGACGCGGAGCTGCCGCGGGATCTTCCGAGCGAGGATCAGATCGAGGGGGCGAAGAGCCGGTACACGCTGATCGTGAGCCTGGCGCGGCGGGAGCGGCTGACGGTGCGCCAGCTGATCGGGCGGCTGGGCGGCGGCCGCGGCCACCGGACGTTCGCCGGCGCGCCCGAGCAGGTGGCGGACGCGATCCAGCACTGGTGGGAGCAGGGGGCGGCCGATGGCTTCAACGTGATGCCGCCGGTGCTGCCGTCGGGGCTCGAGGCGTTCGTCGAGCACGTGGTCCCGATCCTGCAAAGACGCGGGCTGTTCCGGACGGAATATGCGGGGAAGACGTTGCGGGACAACTATGGGCTGCCGAGGCCGGCAAACCTCAACCCGGCAAACCTCAACCTCGGTCGGGATCTGGTCGCGGCGGCAGAGTGATGTGAATTACAATAAACCTCAACCTCGGTCGAATAAACCTCAACCTCGGTCGGGGAATGGACCAGGCAAACCTCAACCCCGGTCGGGATCTGGTCGCGGCAGCAAAGTGAGATAAATCACATTGAACCGCAACCCCGGTCGGGGAATGAACCGCGGCCGCTGAACCCAACCCCGGTCGGGGATCGACCCGCAACCCCGGTCGGGGATCGACCCGCAACCCCGGTCGGGCTGCCGGCAAACCCAACCCCGGTCGGGTCGAACCGCCAACCCAACCCCGTTGCTCGCCCTTTCCGTTTCGTGGTGTCCTGAGGCGCATGGTCGCCTCGAAGCTCGTCGCGGTCCTCTCCACATGCACCCTCGCGCTGGCCGCCGCCGCGACGGGAGGCTGCACCGCCTCGGACGGTGATGCGGAGCCAAAGGCAGACTGCTCGCTGCAGGGACAGAACCAGTTCCTGTTCGAGCTGATGAAGGACGCCTATCTCTGGTACGACGGCGTACCCGACCTGGACTATCGGGCGTACCCCTCGCCCGAGGCGCTGCTCGTGGATCTCGTCACCGAGCCGCGAGACCGCTGGAGCTACATCTCGACCAAGAGCGTCGACGACGCCTTCTTCCGGGAAGGGCAGACCCTCGGGTTCGGCATGCGGTGGAGCTTCGACCAGGAGGACAGCCTCCGGCTCGCGCTGGTCCAGCCGGGCTCGCCTGCCGGAGCGGCCGACCTCCGGCGGGGCGACGCGGTTGTGGCGATCAATGGGATCGACGTCGAGCAGGTCGTGAGCGACGACCTCTGGGAGGAGCTCGCGGGCCCCGACGAGGAAGGGCACGAGATGTCGCTGACGATCGAGCGCGCGGACGCCGAGGCCTTCACGGTCGCGCTCCGGAAGGCGTGGTATGGCATCACCACGGTCGTGAGCCCGCGTGTCCTGCAAACAGGGTCCGCGACCGTCGGATATCTCATGCTCACCACCTTCATCGAGCCTTCGGTGAGCGAGCTCGACAGCGCCTTCGCGCTGTTCAGGGAGAGCCAGGTCGACGAGCTGGTGCTCGACCTGCGCTACAACGGCGGTGGGCGCCTCTCCGTCGAGAGGCACCTCGCGAGCCTGATCCACCGGCCGGCGGAAGCCGGCGCGCTGCTCGACATCACCGCGCACAACGACAGGCACGTCGACTGGGACAAGCGGGAGACGTTCGACGACCTCGACCAGCCGCCGCTCCCCCTGTCCCGGCTGGTCGTCATCACGTCCGGCGGGACGGCCTCCGCGAGCGAGTCGCTGATCAACAGCCTGCGCGCCTACATGGACGTGAAGATCGTCGGCTCGACCACGCACGGCAAACCCGTCGGCATGTACGGATGGGACAACTGCGACATGGTCGTGCACCCGATCGCGTTCCGGGTGCTCAACGCGAAGGAAGAGGGCGATTTCTACGATGGTCTCCCCCCCGACTGCGCCGCCGACGACACGCTCGGCGCAGAGCTCGGCGACGCGGGCGAGACGTGCCTCGCCGAGGCCCTGCACCTGCTGGAGCACGGCGAGTGCTCGACCGCGGCGCAGCCGGACGGGGCGGGCGAGCGCCGCGCCTCGCCGCCGCGGGAGATCCCGTGGCGCGGCCTCCGCCGCGAGGTCGGCGCGCTCTGAGGCGCCGCTGCGCCGGCCAAGCGCGGCGCGGCGCGGTGCGGTCGAGCGCGCGCCGGCGGCGTCCCGGCGCGAAACACCGCCGCTCCCGGCTTGACACCCTGAGCGGCTTGACGGAGATTCCTCCGCCATAGCGGAGACTGGGCCGCGGCCAGGAGGGAATGTCATGAGCCTGCAACTCGGAAGCATCGCGCCTGATTTCGAGCAAGAGTCCACGCACGGGACCATCCGATTCCACGAGTGGGCCGGGAGCTCGTGGGTGATCCTGTTCTCGCATCCGAAGGATTTCACCCCGGTTTGCACGACCGAGCTCGGCGCGGTCGCCAACCTCAAGGCGGAGTTCGACAAGCGCGGAGTGAAGCCCATCGCGCTCAGCGTCGACGACGTCGACTCGCACAAGCGCTGGTCCGTGGATATCGAGGAGACGCAGCGAACGAAGCTGAACTACCCGATCCTCGCCGACGTGGACCGGAAGGTGTCGGGCCTTTACGGGATGATCCACCCGCAGGCGAGCGACACGCTCACGGTGCGCTCGGTGTTCGTCATCGATCCGAACAAGAAGATCCGCGCGACGTTCACGTACCCGGCGAGCACGGGGCGCAACTTCGACGAGATCCTGCGCCTCATCGACTCGCTCCAGCTCACGGACAGCCACTCCGTGGCGACGCCCGCGAACTGGAAGGACGGCGATGAGGTGGTGATCGTCCCCTCGCTCCAGGACCCCGCCGTCCTCGCGCAGAAGTTCCCCAAGGGGTACAACGCCGTCCGCCCGTACCTGCGCCTCACCCCTCAGCCCAACCGCTGATGCGGCGTGGCGCCGCCCGCGCGCGCGAGGCGTCGACGCGACGCCTCGCCGCGCTCGCCCTCGTGTTGCCGGCACGGGGACGAGCTGGCCGACCCGTGGCGGTTCAGCGATCGCAGCGCCGCGCCGCGGTCGGCGACATTCGATAACGGTGTTTACTTTCTCTGCATCACCGATTGTCCGCGGCCGGCCCCTCACAACAACGTCTTCATCCATCACCACCGGAAGGTCGTGATGGATACGGGCAGCAACTTCGGCGAGGACGGCCCCTGGTCGCAGGTCTGGAACGACCGGCCGGGCCGAGCAGGACGGATCACGTTATGTGAGCATGATCTGGCTCCGCGGCGATGCGTTCGGGAGCCCGTGGACCGGAAATGGGTTCACGTCGTACACCGCCCGCGGGTGGAAGGACGGCCCCACCCCAAGGAGACCGTCGATTTCGGCAAGACCTTCGAGACCTGGCCGGCGGGGTCGGCCTACCCGGATCACTTCTTCTTCGGTGATCCGCACATCAACTATTACGAGGGCACCGCCGAGTTCGACGACGTGAAGCTCTACCTGCCGGACGACGGGTAGCGCCCGCTCCGGCGGGCGGCGCTGGCCGGGCGCGGCTCCGGCGGCGGCGGTCTCACCCAGACGAGCCGACCCGGAGCCTCCGGTCGAGCGCGTTCACTTGGGCGTGCACCCCGACGAGAGCTTCAGGAGCGGTCCCGGTGTGCAGGAGTCCAGGCCGAGCCGGAGGTCGGCCACCAGGTGATCGAGCGCCAGGAGGGGCGCCGGCGCCCCGGCGTACTCGTAGAGGTGCGACGTCTCGAGACCATCGCGGCGCAGGCGCACCGACGTTGCGCCGCCGTCGGCGCAGTCAGGGCAGCCGTAGCGGTCGTCGAGGGCGACGCCCGAGAGCGCGTCCTCGATCTCGTCGAGCTTTCGCGTGCCTTCGTCCGTCAGCGTCGCCAGGTTCGAGCGGGGACAGCTCTTGGCGTGCGTGCAGGCCGTGAGCGAGAGCTCTGCGCCATCGCGGGACACCGTCGTGATGCACTCGCCGGCGCAGAGACCGAAGGAGTATTTCGTGGAGAGCCAGATCCCCTCGGCCTCGGATGAAGCGCCGAGCGACTGTTGCTCAGGCGCTGCCTCCTCCTCGGAGCCGAGAGCGCAGCCGGCGGCGAACGGGAAGCTAGCGACCAGCGCAAGGACCTTGAAGAGCGTGTTCGGTTTCATGCCAGCGGCAGACGGCAACCGCTGTGCCACGAGCCAGGACACCGCGTGTGGCTCCGGTGCAGGCAGCGTGCTGCGGACGGGCAGAACAAGACTGCACGCCCGCCCGGTTGCGCGAGGCAGGCGAGCTCGCCGGAACGCGGCGTGCGGCCTGGCTCAGCCTGCGCAGCGGCATGGATGTCAGACCTCGCACTTTTCGCGAGCGAAGCGGTGCTGATCCCACGGCAGCTCGATGCGCTCGCCAGCAGGCGTCTCCACGGTGACCGGCGCTGCGCCGAGCGCGGCGACGACGTGCATCTCTTCCTCACCCGTGTTCGCGATCTGGTGCGGGACGCCCGCCGGCACGATGAGCGTCGAGCCCGGGCCGAACGTGAGGGCCACTCCATCGATCTCGCATGTCCCGGAACCGCGGAGGACGACGATCACCTCCTCACATGCGTGCCGGTGACGCGGCGTTTGCGCGCCCGGCGCAATGGTCTGCATCCACACCTCGAGCGTCCGGAGGCCGTCGCGAGGGCCGGCGAGGGTCTGGTGGGCGAGCCCGGGCAGGCTGAGCTTCTCGATCGAGGCGATGTTCAGGACAGTCATGGCTTGATCCTCCACAGCAGCATCGGGCGCGGGTCCGCCCATCGCGACAGGCCGTCGCGACAGGCCGCCCTGCTCGCTGGATACGGCAGCTCTCCGCCGCCGTTTCGCTGGTCGAGCCGAAATGTCGATGCGGCTCCGGGGGCCAGGCGCGGGCGGTGGGCGCCCCGACGTCGCCGCGCGCCGGCGTCGGCTCAGCCGGCCGCGGCCGCGACGATGTCGCGCACGAGCGCGGCCAGCTCGTCCGGCTGCGACACGAACGGAGAGTGGCCCGCGTCGAGTCGCCGCACGTCCCTCGCGCGCCGCGACATCGCCTCCTGCGCGAACACCGGGATGGCGTTGTCGCGCTCGCAGATCACGTAGGTGGAGGGCAGCTCCTGCCAGGCCGCGGCCCCCAGCGGCTCCGTGAAGGACGCCCTGGACTGAGGCCGCAGCGCCGCTGCCGCGGCGGCTGCGACCTCGTCGCTGCAGTCGTTGTAGAAGATGTCGCGCGCGCGGTCGGGCATCATCGTCCGGCCATCCGTGGAGGTGATCCACCACGGCGGCTCCTGGCCTCCGATCGCCGAGAGCAGGGATTCCCCCGGGCCGAGCATGAACGCGCACAGGTAAACGAGGTGGGCGACGTTGCCCGCGCGGGCCGCCACCTCCGTGACCGGCAATCCCCCGTAGGAGTGCGCGACCACGACGGCCTCGCCGGGCGCCTCGGCCAGCGCCGCCCGCACCGCCTCCGCGTCCGCCGCGAGGCCGCTTGCGGCGGGCCCGGCGCTCCGCAGCTCTGGCACCCGGACGTCGAGCCCGCTGCCGAGCAGCCGACACGCGACCTGGGACCAGCAGGACGGGCTGTGCCAGGCGCCGTGGACGAGTACGACCGATGAGATCTTGCGCATGTGCTCCTCTCCTCCGCAGCTCACGGCGGGACCGAAGACGCTATCCGACCCCCTCGAGCGACACCAGCGCGCGTCGCCCGCAGCGCTGAGCCTGCTCCCCCCGCGCCTCCGCCGGCCCCCGCGCGCCGACGCCCGCCATCCCGCGGGGATCCCGCGGCGCCGCGCCCTCGACCGGGGCGCGGGATGGAGCTATACCAATAGTCGGAACGTCATTCCGAATAGTGGAACTGGCATGGAGCGATCCGGGACGGTCGACAAGGCGGTGCGCGCCCTCGAGGCGCTGGGCGAGGGCGGCGGCAGCGCTTCGCTCTCGGAGCTCGCGGAGCGGCTCCGCATGCCGAAGGCGACGCTGCACCGGCTGCTCGCGTCGCTCGCCGCGCACGCGCTGGTGGAGCAGGACGGGGAGGGGCGCTACCGGCTCGGCGTCGGCCTGATCCGGCTCGGGCTCGGGGCGCAGGGGCTCGACGCGGTCGCGCGTGTCGCGAGGCCCGAGCTGGAGCGGGCGGCGCGCGCCTTCGGCGAGACGTTCTTCCTCGTCGCCGCGCGCGCTGGCAGGCTCGTCGTGCTCGACAAGGCGGAGGGCACGGGCCTCCTGCGCGCGGCGCCCACCGTCGGGGCCGAGGTGCCGGTCGACGTCACCGCGAGCGGCCGGCTCTACCTCGCGCACGCGCCGGAGCTCGTGGGCGCCTCGGGCGCGGACCCGGCCATGCTCCGCGCCGCGCGGCGCGCCGCGAAGCGCGGCTACGACGTCAACGAGGGCGCGTGGATCGACGGGCTCACCGTCATCGCGGCCCCGGTGCTCGCGCGCGGCGGCCTGCACGGCTGCGTCGCCTGCGCCGCGGCCGCCCAGAGCCTGCGCGGCGATCGTCGTGACGCCGCGGTGAATCACACGCGCGACGCCGCCGAGCGGGTCGCGCGCGCCCTCCAGGGCGAGGGCAGGAGGTGAACGGCATGAAGACATGGATCGATGGGCGGATCGTCGACGCTGCGGACGCGACCGTGAACGTGACCGATCACGGGTTGCTCTACGGCGACGGCGTGTTCGAGGGCATGCGCGTCGCTGCGGGGCGCGTCTTCCGGATCGAGCGCCACCTCGCGCGGCTCGAGATCGGCGCGAGGGCGCTCGGCATCGCGCTCCCGCGCTCGCTCGACGGGCTCCGCGCCATCGTCGAGGAGACGGCGCGCGCGCACGGCCAGCCCGAGGCCTACGTGCGCCTCGTGGTGACGCGCGGCGTGGGCCCGCTCGGCGTCGATCCGACGACCTGCGAGCGGCCGGGGCTGTTCTGCATCGTGGGGGCCATCCGCCTCTTCGACGACGAGCAGCGGCGGCGCGGCCTCGAGCTCATCACGTCGAGCCACAGGAGGCCCAACGCGGACGCGCTCGACATGCGGATCAAGAGCCTGAACTACCTCGGCTCCGCGCTCGCGAAGCTCGAGGCGAGGCAGCGCGGCGCCGACGACGCGCTGCTCCTGAACGCGCGGGGCCACGTGGCCGAGGCCTCCGTGGCCAACGTGTTCGCGCTCCGCGGCGACGTGCTCGCGACGCCGCCGGCCACCGACGGGTGCCTCGAGGGCATCAACCGCGCGGCCGTCATGGAGCTCGCGCGCGGCATCGGGCTCACGGTCGTGGAGCGCTCGATCGGGCGGCTCGACCTCTTCGCCGCCGACGAGGCGTTCCTGACGGGCACCGGCGCCGGCGTGATCGCCGTCCGGAGCCTCGACGGGCGCACGATCGGCCGCGGCGAGCGCGGCCCTGTCACGGCCCGCCTGACCTCGCTCCACCGGCAGCTCGCCGAGACCGAGGGCGCCCCGTTCATCGCCGCGCCCGGCGGCCCGGGTTGAACAGAAGCTCGGACTGACCGGTTCACTTTCGCGTTACTCGGCACGTCGGCTCGCCCCTGCTCCCGCGAGACCTGGCCGCCGCGCGGGAGAGCGCGTCAGCTGTCGCGGGCGATCTCCGCGAAGACGCCGCGCAGCCAGGTGTGCGCCGGGTCCTTCGCGTGCCGCTCGTGCCACACCTGATCCACCGAGAACCCGCCGAGCTCCACGGGCGGCTTCATGACGTGCAGCTCCTCCATCTCCGCGAACACGCGCGCGATGCGCGCCGGAACGGTCAGCACGAGATCGGTCTGGGCCACGATGTGGGCCGCCACGAGAAAATGCGGGATCTGCAGCGCCACGCGGCGAGAGAGCCCCCGTTCGGCGAGGACCTCGTCCACCCGGCCTCCGCCCTCGCCGCGCGGGCTGATGAGCGCGTGCGGCAAGCTCGTGTACGTCTTGAGCGTGAGCTTGCCCCGGACCGCGGGGTGGCTCCTCCGCACGACGCACATGTAGCGCTCCTCGATGAGCCTTTGCCGGTAAAACCCCGCGGGCAAGGTGGGGAGCAGGCCGATCGCGAGATCGACCTTGCCGGTCTCCATGGCGCTCCACATCTCGCTGTCGTAGGGGCGCGCGACGAGGTCGATGAAGGGCGCCTCGGAGACGAGCTTCTGCACGAGCCGCGGCAGCAGGATGAGCTCCACGTAATCGACCGTGGCGACGGTGAACGAGCGGCGCGCCGTCGCGGGCTCGAAGCGAGGGCTGTGCGCGACCGTCGCCTCGATCTTGGCGAGGGCCTCGCGGATGGGGCCGATGAGCTCCTGCGCGCGCGGCGTCGGGATCATCCCCCGCGGCGTGCGCACCAGGACGGGATCGTCGATCAACACGCGGAGGCGCCCGAGGGCGTGGCTCATCGCCGACTGGCTCAGCCCGACGCGCGCCGCCGCGCGCGTGACGCTCCCCTCCGCCAGCAGGGCGTCGAGGACGACGAGCAGGTTCAGGTCGATGGAAGCAAGATGCACGGGATGCATGGGGCCCATGCTACTAATGAGTTGGAAGCGCGCCATCGGCCGACCTAAACGTTGGCCATTGAACCGGCACGGTCACTGACCTCACCGAGAGAGGTGAGGGGATGCCGCCGGTCTTCGCACCCATGTCCCGCTTCGATCTCCCGAGCACGCCCGCGGAGCCGGGCTCACGGCTCCTCCTCGCGCCCGCTTCGCCCGCCGTCATGGCGATACGCGGCGATGCCGCAGGCCGATCCGCCGGGGAATGTCGTCTCGTGATCCTGCTTGTAAAGGTTCGTTAAGAAGTCAGATTTGTGCTGCGAACGTTTGTGAACGTTGCCATGTCTGGTCCGGTCCGCTAAGTAGTCGCCGCCTGAGATCGCCTGTGGCGCGATCCCCGTAGGGGGTCGTATCGAGGCGGAGCGGCCCGAGCGCGCTCGTCGCATGGAGCGCGCGAGGACCGGGCCTCGAGCCTCCGGCGTGCCTCCAAAGCCGCGCGGATGGCCTGGATCGGCCATCTCGCTCGCAGCTCCGGCGCCGGGTCGGCCGCCGGCCGCCATCGTAGCGCCAGGTCGGTTTCACCTGTGTTTCCCCGGCGCTGCCGCCGAACGGCGCGCCGCATCCATGAACGCCGTGATTCGAAATCGGTGTCGAACAACCGTAACAGGAAGAGAGAGCGTCATGCCAAGTCCGAGATTGAGTTCCTTGTTCCTCGCCCCCATCGTCTCTGTTTCTCTCCTCGCCTCGTGCGCCCCCGCCGCGCCGGAGGGCGAGGGCGAGGCAGAGATCCTTGGCGCGGCGTCGAGCGCGCTCACGGCTCAGCAGCGGCTCGCGGCTTGCGACCAGGATCCTCGCGTGATCGCCGGGCTCGTCACGAGGGAGATCTGCGCGGGCGCCGATATCTTCTTTCGCGAGACCTTCGAGGGCAACGGCCGGTCTTGCGGGACGTGCCATCCTGTCGGAAACAACTTCACGATTGACATCCCCTTCATCGACGCTCTGCTCGACGATAACCCCCTCGACCCGCTGTTCGTCTTCGAGCAGGACCCGGAGCTGACCGATCTCGAGACGCCCGAGCTGAAGACGCTCGGCCTGATCCGCGAGAACATCGACGGCTTCGACGATCTCGACAACAAGTTCTCGATGCGCGCGGTCCCCCACACGCTCTCGCTGGCGACGAGCATCACGCCGGATCCGGTGGACGGGATAACGAGCCCGCCGGTCCATCGCACGGGCTGGTCGGGCGACGGCGCCCCGGGCACCGGCTCGCTGCGCGAGTTCCTCACCGGGGCGATCACGCAGCACTACCCGACGGATCTCGGCCGCGAGCCGGGGGTGGCCTTCCGGCTCCCGACGGAGCAGGAGCTCGATCTGACGCTCGCCTACCAGATGAGCCTGGGCCGGACGAACGAGCTCAACCTCACGCAGGTGAACCTCGCCGATGCCGAGGCGAACGAGGGGCGGCAGGCGTTCCTCGACCCGGCGCGGGGCCGCTGCAACGTGTGCCACTCAAACGCGGGCGCGAACCACCTGGACACGGGGCGCAACCGCAACCTGGACACGGGCACCCGGAAGGCCCCCGCGACCGGCACCATCGGCGCGTTCGACGGCGGCTTCGGCGGCTCCGGGCTGGCCTCGCCCAACATCGATGTCCTGGACATCGGCTTTCTCAACGGGTTCGGCGACGGCACGTTCAGCACCCCGCCCCTCATCGAGGCCGTGGACACGCCGCCGTTCTTCCACACGAACGCCTTCGGCAACGACATCGAGGGCGCGGTGGCGTTCTATCTGTCGGACTTCTTCAAGAATTCGCCGGCCGGCCTGGAACTCGAGGCGCGGTTCGGCAGCCCCGTCCAGTTCCCCGACACCGACATCATCAAGATCGGGCGGTTCCTTCGCGTGCTGAACGCCGCGTTCAACGTCGACCTCGCAAGGCAGCGCCTGACCGCCGCCCAGGTGCTCGTCCAGCAGTTCCACGACACGCGGGCCGACGTCCAGCGGCGCCTGATGGAGCTGGCCGAGGCCGAGATCGACGACGCGCTGCAGGTCCTCGCCGTCGGCGGCACGCCGCTGCACCCCGTCTCCACGGATCGCCTCCAGCTGGCGAAGACCGAGATCGCGGCGGGCCTCTCGGCGACGACCTGGTCGCAGCGCCAGGGCCGGATCTCGAACGCGATCTCGCGCGTCCAGAACGCGCGCGATCAGTTTGGATCGAACATCACCTTCCAGCTCGGCAAGGGCAACCTGATGTACTAGCGGAGCGCCAGGAGCCCTGTCAGGGCGCTGGCCCGGCGGTCCGGACGACAGCAGCGCCGCGCCCCGGGCATCGTGTCCCCGCCGCTGGCGAACGCCGCACAAATCGGTAGCTTACGGGCCCCGGCATGGCCGGTATGCCAGGTGCCCTGCGCTGATGTTGTCCGGTTCACGTCCTGATGTCGGTTCCCTCGCTTCGTCGGAAACTGGGCGCTCCCGCGAGGGGGGCTCACTCCTGCTGCGGCTCCTCGGGCTGAGCTGGGCGTACCGGGGGCGCGTCCTCCGTGTCCTCGGCTACCAGATCATCCTGCTCTCGCTGGGGCTCGCTGGGCTCGGCCTGACCGGGCTCGCCATCGACATCCTCCGCCATCGGCTCGATCCATCGAACCGCCTCCCCGAGCTGCCGGTCGGCCTCGGCCGGCTGGTCGACGCCGAGCGTGAGCCCATGCGCGCGGTCCTCTCGATCGGCGCCGCCATCCTCGCGATGGCCGCCGCGCGCGCGGTGATCAACTACGGTTACGCGCTCTCGGTGGGCTACCTCGTCCACATGGAGATCGTCCCGGATCTCCGGGCGCGGGTGTACGACAAGCTCCAGCGGCTGAGCTTCCGGTTCTTCGACGCCAACAAGAGCGGCTCGCTCATCAACCGCGTCACAGGCGACGTCCAGCTCGTGCGCTCCTTCGTGGACGGGGTGCTGCTCCCGAGCGTCATCATGGTCCTGTCGCTCGGCGTGTACGTCGCGTACATGCTCCGCGCGCACGTCCTGCTGACGCTCGCGTGCCTCGCCCCGACGCCGCTCCTCTGGATCGCGAGCACGCTCTTCGCCCGGTGGGCGCAGCCCGCCTACCTGCGCAACCGGGAGCTCGTGGACCGCATGGTCCTGAGCTTCACGGAGGGGCTGCAGGGCATCCAGGTCATCAAGGGGCTCGGGCGAGAGCGCGAGGCCCATCGCCGCTTCGACGAGCGCAGCCGCGAGGTGCGCGAGCAGCAGCAGGAGACGTTCCGGACCGTCAGCGTGCTCAGCCCGACCATCGATCTGCTCGGGCAGATCAACCTCGTGATCCTGCTCGGCATGGGCGGGCTGCTCGTCACGCGCGACCGGCTGACGCTCGGGCAGCTCGTGGTGTTCGCCGGCATCCTGCAGCAATTCTCGGGGCAGATCGCGAGCATGGCGACGATCGTCAACACCGCGCAGCAGAGCTTCATCGGGGCGAAGCGCGTCTTCGAGGTGCTCGACACCCCCGTCGAGATCACGAGCCCCGAGGCGCCGGCGCGCCCCGCGCGGGTCGAGGGGCGCCTCGTGTTCGAGCGCGTCACGTTCGGGTACGATCCCGAGAGGCCCGTCCTCCACGACGTCCACCTCGACGTCACGCCCGGGCAGTTCGTCGCCGTGATCGGCCCGACCGGCGCGGGCAAGAGCACGCTGCTCAGCCTGATCCCGCGCTTCTACGATCCGACGTCGGGGCGCGTCCTCCTCGACGGGATCGACCTCCGGCGCCACGACCTCGACCAGATCCGCCGGCGCATGGGGGTCGTCTTTCAGGACAACTTCCTCTTCAGCAACACGGTGGCGGCGAACATCGCGTTCGGCGCCCCGAGCGCGACGCGCGAGCAGATCGAGCGCGCCGCGGTCATCGCCTGCGCCCACGAGTTCATCCGGGAGCTGCCCGAGGGCTACGACACCGAGCTCGGCGAGGCGGCGGCCAACCTCTCGGGCGGCCAGCGGCAGCGGCTCGCCATCGCGCGCGCGGTGCTGCTCGACCCGCCGCTGCTCCTGCTCGACGACCCGACCGCGGCGGTGGACGCGAGCACCGAGCGCGAGATCCTCGACGCGATCCTCAGCGCGACGCGGGGGCGGACGACGATCATGGCGACGCACAGGGCGCACCTGCTCCGCCGCGCGCACCAGGTGATCGTGCTCGACCGGGGCCGCGTCGTCGAGCGGGGGACCCACGAGGAGCTGCTCCGGCGGCGCGGCCACTACGCGAGCGCCCTCGCGCTGCACGACGCCCACGCCTTCGGGGCGCGGGCGGACGACACCCCCTCGCGCCGCGCCGCCGCGGGCGCGCGCCCTGCCGAGGACCCGGCGTGAGCCGCGGGGCCGACGCGCCGAGCCGCCCCGCGACGGCGTCGGGGGCGGCCCGCTCCGCGGCCGAGGCGGCGCCGATCGACGCGCGCCTCGGCCTCGCGCGCGTGGCGCTCGAGGACGAGGCGGACCAGCACCACCGCACGCTCGATCTCGGGCTCGCGCGGCGGGTGTTCGCCTTCACCCGCCCGTACGCGCGCAAGCGGAACGCGCTCTTCGCCCTCGTGGTGGTCAGGTCGATCCAGCTCCCGATCCTGACCTGGGCGGTCGGCGCCATCATCAGCGGCCCGGTGGCCCGGCGCGACGCGCGCGCCACGCTGCTCGCCGTCCTCGGCTTCGCGGCGCTCGTGCTCTTCACCGAGATCGTCTTCCACTACCGCGCGCGGCTCGCGCTCGAGCTCGGCGAGGCGGTGGTGTTCGACATGCGCGATCGGCTGGAGAGCCACCTCCTGCGCATGCCGATGCGCTTCTTCGTGAAGACGAAGGTGGGGCGCCTCATCGGCCGCATGACGTCCGACATCGACGCGATCCGGGTGGCGGTGCAGGACGTCGTGTTCGTGAGCACGGTGAACCTCGGCACCATGGCGGTCGCGATGGCGCTGATGGCCCACGCGCACTGGCAGCTCTTCCTCGTGGTGGTCGCGATGGTCCCCGTCTTCTGGGGGCTGATCGTCTATTTCCACAAGCGCCTCGGGGCCGCCCACCAGCGCGCGCAGGAGAGCTTCACCCGCGTGACCGCGACGCTCGCCGAGTCGGTCACGGGGGTGCGCGTGACGCAGGGCTTCGTGCGGCAGGACATCAACGGCGGGCTGTTCCGCGCGCTGATCTTCGACCACTCCCGTTACAACATGGATGCGGCGCGCCACTCGGCGACCTTCCTCCCGCTCCTCGAGTTCAACGGGCAGCTGTTCCTGGCCGTCCTCGTGGTCGTCGGCGGCTATCAGGCGCTTCACGGCGCGATCGAGCTGCGCGTGCTCGTGGAGTTCTTCTTCCTCGCGAACCTCCTGTTCAACCCGATCCCCGTGCTGGGCAACCAGTACAACCAGGCCCTCGCGGCGATGGCGGGCGCCGAACGGCTCTTCCGCGTGCTCGACACGGCGCCCGACTGGCCCGACGAGCGCGGCCTCCCGGCGCTGCCGCCCGCGCGCGGCCGGGTCGTGTTCGAGCGGGTCCACTTCGCCTACGATCCGGGCAAGCCGGTGCTCCACGGCGTCGATCTCGTCGCCGAGCCGGGGCAGATGATCGCGCTGGTCGGGCACACGGGCAGCGGCAAGACGTCGATCCTGAACCTGCTCGCGAAGCTCTACCTGCCGACGGCGGGGTCGATCACCGTCGACGGGCACGATCTCGCGGCGACGTCGTCCGCCTCGCTGCGCGCGCAGCTCGGGCTGGTGCTGCAGAGCAACTTCCTCTTCAGCGGGACGGTGCTCGACAACGTGCGCCTGGGCAACCCCGCCGCGACCGACGCAGAGATCCGCGACGCGGCGCGGGGCCTCGACGTGCTCGACATGCTCGACGCGCTGCCGGACGGCCTCGGCACCGAGGTCGGCGAGCGCGGGACGGCGCTGTCGCTCGGGCAGCGGCAGATCGTGTGCTTCCTGCGCGCCATGGTCGCCGATCCGCGCATCGTGCTGCTCGACGAGGCGACGAGCGCCGTGGACGCCCTCACCGAGGCCCGGCTGCAGGCGGCGCTCGGGAGGCTCTTGCGAGGGCGGACGAGCTTCGTTGTCGCCCACCGGCTGAGCACGATCCGGCACGCCGATCGCGTCGTCGTGCTCGACCACGGGCGGGTCGTCGAGCAGGGGACGCACGCGGAGCTGCTCGCGCGGGGGGGGAGCGTTCGCGGCGCTCCACCGGGAGCTCATGAATGATGGGCCGCCCCCCGTGGAGGGAGCGCGCGGTGTCAGAAGATCAGGCGACCTCTAGGCGGACGGGGACGTTGTTGCGGGTGGCGTTCGAGTAGGGGCAAACCTGGTGCGCCTTCTCGACCAGCTGCTCGGCTTGCGACCGCTCCAGGCCCGGCAGCGCGATCCGCAGGCCGATGTCGAGGCCAAACCCGCCCTCGGAGCGCGGGCCGATGCCGACGGTCGCCGTCACGGTGGCCTCGGCCGGAATGCGGGCCTTCTCCTGCGCGGCCACGAACTTGAGGGCGCCCAGGAAGCAGGCCGCGTAACCCGCCGCGAACAGCTGCTCCGGGTTGTTCCCCTCGCCGCCAGCGCCGCCGAGCTCCTTCGGTGTCGAGAGCTTGACCTTGAGAGCACCGTCGGCAGTGGCAGCGTGGCCATCGCGGCCGCCATTGGCCGTGGCTTGCGTCGTGTACTTCACGTCAACAGGCATTGGAGCGTTCCTTTCGTGGCGATGAGCCCGGTCACGGGCAGCTCGTCCCCGCCGGGCACGGCCCGACCGGGCAGCGCCGTTCGGGGATGCTCCCATAGTGCCCGCGCTCCTCCCGGGCAACCGCGGGAGGAGACGCCACCCGGAAATCACGCCCGGCATCGACCGCGCGGCGTCATCAGCCTGTCATCTGCTTGCATTCAGCTTGCAGTCAGCTTGCAGTGAGCTGGCACCTCACGGGCCAGCCCAGGTGTAGCTCAGCGCGGAGACGTCGGGCGCCCCGACCGGTATCTCCCCGGTGAAGCCGAGCGTGACGAGCTCGAGGCGGTTGCCGAATGGATCGTTGAAATAGAGCGACGCCTGGCCCGGTGGACCGAGCCGCGTCGGGCCGTACGTCGGCACCGAAGCGGCATTCAAGCGCTCCTTCCACGCGAGCAGCTTCCCAGGCGCGACCCAGAGCGCGCAGTGCGGATGATCCGCCTCGCGGGGCGGCTGCCCGATCGGCGACTCGAAGAGGTCGAACCGCGGGCCCCCGGCGAACACGACCGAGAGGTGGACCCCCCGCGCGATCTCGTCCGCAGGGCGCCCCATCCGCTCGAGGAACGGGACGTCGACCCGCATCACCACGCGCGCGCCGAGCAGTCCGACATAGAACCGCTCCGCCACCCGGAGATCCGAGCACGGCACGGTGAGGTGATCGACGGCGCGCAGCTTGCCGCCCCACGGCGGAAGCAGGCGATACGCAAGGTGCGACCAGGCGAAGAATAGACGCATCCCCACGCCGATCGCCTTTCGCTGGACCCGGGCGGCGAGCGGCGCGGTGGCGAGCTCCAAGGACATCATGCATTTCCTCCATGCGATGGGAGTCAATCAATCAGTTGATTGACAATACGCGACGGCGGCCGGACGGTCAAGGCGCGCGCCGCGGGCGCTTGCTGGGACCGGAGAAAACCTGTAGCTTTGCGTGGGCTTGGCGAAGATGAGAAGCGCCGTCGCGGGCGGCAAGACCTCGTCCACGGAGCTCGGTGCAGCGCGGCGGCGCGACCTGCTCGAGGCGGCGTATACGCTCATCGCCGAGAAGGGCCTCGAGGGGCTGCGGACGCGCGACATCGCGGCGCGCGCAGGGGTCAATATCTCGACGCTGCACTACTATTTCGGGACGAAGGACGAGCTCCTCGCGGCCATCGTCACGCATGTGACGGACAAATTCGTGGAGGCGCAGCGCCGCCCGGCAGGCCAGGGCGCCGCAGGCCCGGCTCACGCGCGCGCGATCCTGAGAGCGCACCTCGAGAGCGCATGGCGCACCTTCCAGGACAATCCGCACCTCGCGGCCGTGCTGCAAGAGCTCTCCGTGCGCGCGCAGCGCGACCCGGCGGCGCGGACCGCGCTCTGCGCCGTCCACAAGGAGTGGAACCTCGCTGTCGAGCACCTCGTGCGGCTAGGCGTGCGCGGCGGACAGCTGCGCTCCGATCTGGATCCTCGCGCCGCGGCCCGCGTGGTCACGTCCTTCATCATCGGCGCCATGACCCAGCTCGGGATCAACGCCGAAGCGTTCGACTTTCACCTCGTCTCGGACGAGCTCGATCGATGGCTCGCCCCCGCGGAGGGCAAGCGGGCGCGCAGCCGCGGGTGAGCGGCCCGACAGCCGTCGAGCGACGCAGAGGCGCTCCCCGCCACCTCACGTCAGCCGAAGCGCGCGTCGATGCGCGCGCCCGGCGGCTCACCGCGGGCTTTCGGCGCTGCAGCGGGAGAGCGCGTAACGCAAGGCGCTCTGGAGCACGCCGAAGGTCTTGAACCCGCCATCCGCCGCGCCGAGCTCCGTCATCGTCCGCGCGATCTCGGGCGAGATCCCGGAGACGAGGCAGCTGCTGCCGAGGAGGTTCGCCGCGCGCACCACGGCGAGGAGGTGCGCCACGGTCGCGGCGTCCACCGCGTTCACGCCGGTCAGGTCGAGGACGGCGAAGCGCGCGCTCGTCCGCACGATCTCGGTGAGCAGCCGCTCCATGATGTGATTCGCCCGCCCGGTCTCCACGGTCCCGATGATCGGCAGCACGAGGACCCCCTCCCACGCCTGGATGATGGGCGTGGACATGGCGCGCATCGTCTCCTGCTGCTGCCGCATCAGCGCCTCGGCGCGCTCGCGCTCGGCGTTCTCCGCCGCGAGCAGGCGGTTCTTCTCCTCGAGCTCCTCCGCGTGGATCGCCCGGCGCTGGAGCGTCTCCCTGAGCTCGGCCTCCAGCCGCTTGAAGGGCGTGATGTCCCTCATCGCGATCGCGACACCGTCGCTCAGCGGGATGACCTGATGCTGGAGCCACCGGTCCTCGTGCCCTGGACTCTCGATCTGCTGCTCCTCGAGGAGCCTTTCGCCGGTCCGAAAGACGCGCGCGTACTTGTCCAGCTGGCCGAGGTGGCGCGCGGCGGGCGAGAGCTCGCTGAGCCGCTTGCCGACGATCTCCTCGCGGGGCATCGACATCCCCTCGACGGCCCTCTGGTTGGCGTCGGTGACCACGAAATCCACGAGCGTCCCGGCCTCGTCGAGCGCGCTCCGGAGCACGAAGAAGGCGTCCAGGCTTCCCTCGACCGCCGCCCGGAACCGGGACTCGGCCGCGAGCAGCGACTCCTCCGCGCGCTTGCGATCCGTGACGTCGCGAGCGACGAAATAGACGAGCTCCTCCTCCGGGTGAACCGACGAGTTCCACTCGATCCACCGGTAAGAGCCGTCGCGACACCGGTAGCGGTTCGTGAACGTCACGCTGCCGCTGCCGCCGAACACCTGCGCCGACTCGGCCAGCGTGCGCGCTCGATCGTCGGGGTGCACGAAGTCGATGAACGGCGTCGACAAGAGCTCTTCGCGCGAGAACCCGAGCGTGCGCTCCCACGCCTGGCCAATCCGCCTGAAGCGCCCGTCAAAACCGGCGGTGCCGATCAGATCCACGGACATCTCGAAGAAGCGGCCCACCTCGTCCGTTTGCCACGCTTGTTTCATGGTAAATTCCACCGCTACCAGATCCGGCGTCCATGATCGAGGCTTTGGCGCCACGCGAGGCCTGGCGTTGCGGACGCGCCTGCCAACGGTCGGGGGGTGCGCGCTGGACGACCGCGCTCCTGGTCAGTCGCCCTCAACGCCTGAAGGAGAGAGCTCCCCGATGAAGCACAGTGCCATGCTGGTTTCCCCGGGCTTCACCGCGCTCGAGATGCCGCGCTCGCCCGGCCGGGCAGGTCAGCTCGTCCGGAAGGCGCGGTAGAGCTCGTCGCGCCACGCGACGAGGTCGTCGTAGCGATCGCGCAGGTCGGGGTCGGAGAAGCACCGGCGGCTGGCGGCGCCGAGCTTCAGCTGGGCGGGCGGCGCGACGTTCACGAGGACCTGGCTCATCGCGATATCCGCGAACGTGAAGCGGCCGAGGAGCGTCCGCGGCGCGTCTCCGGACGGCGCCGCCCGCGCGAGCGTCTCGCGGATCTCCTCCAGCACGGCGACCTGCGTTTGCCGGTGCGCCTCGCCGTCGGTCTTGTCGCCGTCGTACTTGCGGAGGGTGCGGGCGACCCCCAGCGCTCCCAGCCGCGAGGCGAGGGGGCCGAGCGCGCGGCGGATCGGCCTCGGCGCCATCTCGGCGAGCGCCTCGTCGTCGGCCAGCATGCGCGTCAGCGCGCGGGCGCGCCCGGCGGCGAGGCCGCGCTCCGAAAGATCGATGAGCCGCGCGATGTCGGCCTCGTGCTCGACAGGGAACAGGGTCGGTCCCGCGCCGCGCCCGTCTGCCCAGCGTGCGATGTCGGCCGAGTCCCCGAGCACGCGCCCGTCGTCGGTGGTGAGCGCCGGCACCGAGACACGGCCCGTGAGCCGGCGGAGCTTCACCCGGAGCGCCGGCTCACCGACGAGCGGCTGGTAGTGCCGGAAGGTGTAGGGGACGCGCCGGACGTCGAGCGCCCAGCGAGCCTTCTCCGTCCACGGCGAGAAAACGAGGCCAAGTAGCTCGGTCATGGCGCCGGCAGGCTACCACACACCGCCGCGCGCCTCCGGCCGATCGCTCGCGGGCCGAGGGCGCGGCCCGTCGGTGGGCCCTCGGGCTCACCGCGAGCGATCTCACGGGCAGGCGTCGTTCTCGTCGTTCTCGTCGATCTCCACCCAGATCGACTCGGGATCGTCGAACCCCTTGAGCCGGAACGCGCCCGCTCGGCGGAAGTCGGCGCGCGACGGGTCGGGGAGCGCGGCGGCCGCGGAGCGCGAGAGCGTCACGCGGCCGGGGCGCGGCAGGCCGATCCCGGAGCTCGGCTCGTCCGCGCGATCCTCCTCGGTGACCGCCTCGATGCGGAAGAGCCGATGGACCTCCGTGCCGATGACGTCGTGATCGCTCATGCGCACCCAGCCCCAGTGGACGACGAGGCGCAGCTGGGCGGGGTCGTCGACGGTGCGGCGGAGCACGCGGGCCGCGTCGACGGCGCGGGCCACGGTGGGATAGACCGCGAGGTACCCATCGCCGGTCCCCTTCAGCAGGCGCGGGTTCGTCGCCCCTCGGAGGGAGCCGCGGAGCCGGTGAAGGTGGTCGACGAAGCCGGTGTCGCCGATGCTGCGGATCATGTGGGTCGACCGGACGATGTCGATGAGCAGCATGGCCACCTCCACCCGGTCGGTCGGCTCCGTTTCCTCTCGCCGCTCGTCGGGGAAGAGCTCGAGGAGCGTGAGGTGGAGATCGTCCCAGTGGATTCGCTCGAGGTGCGCGCTGAGGCGGGCGAAGGTGGGGGAGGCGGCGATCGCCCGCCGCGCGGCGTCGGGGCCCTCGCCGTCGGCGATCTCTGTCGCGAGGCGGTCGAGGAGGGAGAACACCGCCCCGCCGATCTCCTCGTCGGCGTCCGGGCGCCGGAAGAGCTCGCGCTGGACGTCGACCACGAGGTCCCAGTGGCGGGGCCAGGGCTCCCCGTGGCCGATGATCACGTGGCGGATCGCGTGGAACCGGCCGCCGCCGGGGAGCGGCTCGATCAACGCGCGGAGGGAAGGGTGGAGCAGGTAATACCGCGAGCGCGGCAGCTCGTGGCGCGAGCCGACGACGGCGTCGTGCGGCTGGCGAAAGCGCTGGACCTGGCGCTCGGCCCCCGGATCGGCGCCGAGCACCCCGAGGAGGCCGCACTCGAAGAGCTCGCGGAAAGGGTGGTAGACGTCGTCGGCCTCCCTGCCGTGGGCGTCGTAGAACGCGCGATCGACCTCATGAAACCTGCACCAGACCTCGACCACCTCGTCGTGGGTGAGGACGTCGCAGGGGAGGAGGCCGAGGAAGCGAGCCCGCTTGTCGCGGTGACAGAGCACCTCGAGGAAGACCCGCATCTCGTCGAAGATGTTGGCCACGAGGAGGCCGGCGCTGGTGCGCTGCACGATCTGCGTGAAGGTCCGCTCGTCGAGCGCCTTTCGGTTGCGCGAGATCTCCGAGGCGAGGATCACGAGGTCGCGCGGCCGCCCGAGGGTGTGGCGGTGGAGGAAGTCGAAGGTCGACTCGCCGCGGGCCGAGCGCCCCGCGCTCACCACGTCGAGGTGGATGAACTCGCGGAGCGGCAGCCGCTCGTAATAATACGTGAGCTTCTCGAGCAGCTCGAAGAGCTCGTGCTTGGCGTAGCGGAGCGTCGACGTCGCGCCGTAGAGGTTGGTCTTGATGTCGGACTCGTAGGCGGAGAACGCCTCTTCGCGGATGGTGGCGAAGATCTTGACGTGCCGGTTGGCGTTCATCAGATCCCACGCGGCCTCGATCATCCCCGCTTGCATGTGGATCCACGCGGCCCGCGGGAGCCGCCGGAGCGCCTGATCGAGCTTGTCGATGAAGATGAAGACGCCGCTGTGGAGCGAGCGGAGCCGCCGCTCGAGCGGGCGCTCCATCGCGTCGACGACCTGGTTGATCTGGCGGACGGTCAGCGAGAGCAGCTCCTTCAGCACCATCGTCGGCTCGACCGGCCGGCCCTCCAGGAGCCCGCGCAGGCTCCGGGGGAGCGGCGCCAGATCCGCGGGATCGCCGGCGCCGGCGGCGGCGGACTGGTAGGAGACGATCGACATGCGGAAGCTGAAGCTCCAGAGCCGCTTGCACTCGTGGAGGCCCGACATGAGGTCGCTGCGGGTCTGATCGACGCTGGGCAGATCGCCCATCAGATCGAGGTACGGCCGCCCCTCCGGGATGAACTGCACGGCGGCGTGGCGGCGCTCGCGGCCGGTCGCCGCCAGGTAGATCTCGCTGAGGACCGAGCGCTTGTACGTGAGGAGGAGGGTCTTGCCGAGCCCCTTGCTCCCCGAGACAAAGTGCTTGTTGGCGCTGTCGAGGAACTCGCGGACCACGGCGTTCTTGAAGGTCAGGTCCTTGAGGGCGCCGATATCGATCTGGTTGGCGTCCGAGGCCCAGCTCTGGTTCGTGGGGGGTTCGGGCGGCGAGGGCCGGGGCAGGGGCAGGGGCGGCTCCGGCGGGCGCCCGGCGAGCGCCCGGAGCGCCTCGATGAGCTCGCGGGCGGAGGTGAACCGGCGGTCGAGGTCGCGGTGGATCGCCCGGGCGAACCAGGCGTCAAAGCCGCTCGGGACGTCTGCCAGGCGCGACGGCGGGGCCGGGACATCGAAGCAGATCTTGTGGACGAGCTCGAAGAGCGACTCGCCGCGGAAGGGCCGTTGCCCGGTCATGCACTCGTAGGCGATCACGCCGATCGACCAGAGGTCCGCGCGGAGGTCGACCCCACGGGCGTCGGCGATCTGCTCCGGGCTCATGTAGCTCACCGTGCCCAGGGTGGCGCCGGCGTCCGTCTGCGGGGATCCATGGGGGTCGAGCCCGAGGTCACCGAGCTTGACGATCCCGAAGTCGAGGACCTTGCAGAGCGGGCCATCGTCGTCCTCGACGAGGAAGACGTTGGCCGGCTTGATGTCGCGATGGATGATCTCCATGCGGTGGGCCTTGGCGATCGCGCTGCAGACATCGCCGAGGATCGCCTTCGTCTGTTCATAGGAGAGCGGCCCGCGGGCGATCCGCTGGGCCAGGTCCTCGCCGCGAAGGAGCTCCATGGCGATGTAGGGCACCTGCGTGGCTGCATCGACGTTGAACTCGAGGAGCTGCACGACGTTCTTGCTCCGCAGCCTCGCCGCTGTCTGCGCCTCGCGGAAGAAGCGGGCGCGCGCCCGCTCCGTGCCGACGATCGCCGGATCCATCAGCTTGAGCGCGACCGGCTCGCCGAGGCGAAGATCGGTTGCCCGGTAGACCCGGCCCATGCCTCCCTTCTTCAGGAGCTCGTCGATCCGAAAGTGCTGGCCGACGACATCCCCCGGGCCAACGCTCCTGGCCCCGGTCGAGTCGCTTCCGCGAGCGGATGGCTTGGTGGCCTGGTACGGACGGCGGGCACTCTCATCCGACATATCGCCCAGCGTACCAGCCTTGGCGCCTCAGGAGAACCTGCGCGCCCGCGCCTACCAGCTCGTCGCAACGCCGCCCCGGAAGTAGGGCTCCTGCTCGGGCGCGGGGAAGCGCGCGCCGCGGCGGAGCTCGGGTGGCGCGCGGTGGCGCTGGCGCGGACATGGGGGCGCTCCGGGTCAGGAAGTGTCCAGGCGCGGCACGAACGTCGAGGCGGCCCATCCAGGGAGCCTCCCGTGCGGGGCGCCTCCGCCCGTGGCAGGCGTCCGGTTTTCCGTCGTTTACGCCGTCCGGGGCCCGGAGATCGGCATACACCGTGCAATCACAGCGCCTCATGCGCTCCGGTGAGCCCTGGCTCTGGTCTTGTGATCTCCGGCGAGCGGGGCGCGATGAGCAGTTCGAGCGCACACCGCGCCGTGGGCTCGCGTCGGGGCCAGCTCGTCGAGCGGTCGTCGCGGGGGCAGGGTAGCCGCGAAGGGGGATGCGTCCGTGCGAATCCATCATCTCAACTGCATCTCGACCTGTCCGGTCGGCGGCGCGCTGATGGACGGGCGAACGCTGGGGCTCCGCGGGCGGCTGACGTGCCATTGCTTGCTCCTCGAGACGGAGAGCGGCCTGGTCCTCGTGGACACCGGGCTTGGGCTGCTGGACGTCTCGATGGCGAGGAAGCGGCTCAGCCGGTTCTTCCTCTTCCTCGTGCGACCGGAGTTTCGCGCCGAGATGACCGCGCGCCGGCAGATCGAGCGCCTCGGCCTTCGACCCGAGGAGGTCCGCCATATCGTGCTCACCCACCTCGATTTCGACCATGCCGGAGGCCTCGACGACTTTCCTGGAGCGCAGGTCCATCTGCTCGCCAACGAGCGTGACGCCGCGGTCGCGCGGCGGACGCTCCTCGACCGGATGCGCTACCGGCCGGCTCAGTGGTCGACGCAGCCGAGCTGGATTACCTACCCCTCGGGCGGTGGCGAGCGCTGGTTTGGCTTCGAGGGCGCGCGGCCGGTGGGTGGATTGAAGGACGAGGTGCTCTTCGTCCCGCTCATCGGTCACACGCTGGGCCACGCTGGCGTGGCTATCCGGAGCGACGGCGGCTGGCTGCTCCTCGCCGGCGACGCCTACTTCTATCACCGAGAGATGGACCCGGTTCGGCCGGCGTGCACGCCGGGTCTGCGTCTCTATCAGTTCATGATGGAGAAGGACCGCGGCGCGCGGCTCGAGAACCAGCGGCGGCTGCGCGCGCTGCGCGAGGAGCGCGGCCACGAGGTAAGGCTCGTGTGCTCTCATGACGTCGTGGAGTTCGAGCGCATCACCGGACGAAGCCATGCTGTGCCGGCCGGAGCGGGGAGGGACGTGTCGGAGCCGCCGCTGTGGACCCCCGCTCCGGTCGCGGGCGCGCGCTGACCGCGCACAGCAGGCCATCTCCTCTCGGTAGGCCGCCTCCGAGGGCCGGGCGGCTCGTGGCTACGTTGCATCCCGGCGCGGCGCCGCGCCCACCGGAAGCGTGAAATGGAACGTCGTGTGGCCCCCCTCGGGGCTCTCGACCCAGATCTTGCCGTCGTGGGCCTCGACCAGCCCCTTCGCGATGTACAGGCCGAGGCCGAGGCCGACCACGCGCTCCTCCTTCGCCTTTCCCCGGAAGAAGCGTTCAAACAGGAGCGGGAGGTCCTGGGCCGGGATCCCGCGGCCGCTGTTCCGGATGGAGATCTGCACCGCGTCGTCGCGCCGCTCCAGCGCCACCTGTATCGGCGTCTCGGGATCACCGTATTTCACGGCGTTGGAGATGAGATTGCTGAGCACCTGCTCGACGCGCCCGGCGTCCGCGTGCACGATCGGGATCTCCCCGCGGCTCTCGACGTCGACAACGCGCCCCTCGGTCTCGCTCTCCATCCGCTCGACGACCGCCTCCACGAGCGCGCGCAGGTCGACGGGGGCGCGCTCGATCGCGAGGCGACGCGACTCGATCTGGGAGATGTCCGTGAGATCGGAGACCATCCGCCCGAGCCGCTTGGCGCTCGCCAGGATGTGTCCCGCCCTCGTCTTCACCGCGGTCGTGACCTGGGGCTTCCGTTCGAGCTGGGTCGCGTAGCCGATGATCGTCGTCACGGGCTGCTTCAGGTCGTGCGCGACGACCGATGTCCACTCTTCCTTCAGCCGCTCGAGCTCCTTGAGCCGGGTGATGTCGTCGAAGACGACGACCGCGCCGAGCAGCTTGCCGTTCCCGTCGACGATGGGGCCAGCGCTCGCGAGCACCGCCAGCATGCTGCCGTCGGCGCGCCGGAGCGACAGCTCCCTCGAGCTCGTGACCTCGCCTCGCAGCGCGCCCGCCGACGGCTGCTCCTCGTCCGTGAGCGGCTCCCCGTCGGGCAGGCACAGACCCCATGCGCCCAAGGGCCCGGGCGGCGAGTCTGTCCCGGCGAGCTCCTGGGCGCGGCGATTCCGGGCGATCTGCGCGCCGGCCCGGTCGAGGAGGAGGATGCCGACAGGCGAGCGCTCGATGACCGCGTGGAGCCAGCGCCGCTCGGCCGCGAGCTGTCCGAGGAGCTGCTCGCGCTCCTCGTCGGCGAGCTTCTCCGTGGTGACGTCGCGCGAGATGCCGATCCCGGCGATCGGGTTTCCGTGCTCGTCGTGCTGGATCGTGATGTGGGTCGAGAGCCAGCGGGTCCGGCCGCTCCTGTCGATGATCCGGAAGGTGAGCCGGCCGCCGGCCGCGGCCATGTGCTCGACGAACGCATGATAGCGCCCGACGTCCTCGGGATGGATCAGGGTGACGAACAGCTCGGGGTCCTCGTACCAGGCCGCGGGCGGATAGCCGGTGTGCTCGAGGACGGCGGGGTTGATGTACTCGTAGCCCCCCTCCGGGCCGAGCCGTATATGGAAGATGACGTCGCTCGCGTGCTCCGCGATCATCCGCAGGCGCTCCTCGCTGAGCCGCAAGGCGCGATCGGCGCGCCGCTGCTCGGTGACGTCGAGGGCCGTGCCGATCATCCGCAGCGGAGAGCCGTCCTCGGCGCGGATCACGTCCGCCTCGGTGTGGAGGGAGCGCTCTTCGCCGTTCGGGCGGACGATCCGGTAATCGACGCAATAGGGCAGGGTGCCCTGGAGCGCGAGGTCGACGGAGCGTATCACACCCTCGCGGTCCTCCGGGTGGATGCAGGCGAGGAACCGCTCGTACGTGAGCGCGCCGGCGTCGCGGGACAGGCCCAGCATCCGATAACACTCGTCGGACCAGAGCAGCTCGTTGCTCGGAATGTGCCAGTCCCAGTTGCCCAGCTTCGCCAACCTCTGCGCGCGGGCGAGGCTGTCCTCGCTCAGCCGGAGCGCGGCCTCCGTCTGCCTGGCTTCCGCGATCGTCGCGTGGAGCTGCTCGCGCGAGCGCTCGAGCTCGTGGTTCTCCCGCTCGAGCTCCTCGATCCGTGCGCGCTGGGCGTGCAGCTCGGGGGCGGTGAGCGCCATCCCGAAGAGGCTCGACAGGGCGCCCGCGATCTCGACCAGCTCGGTCTGCGGGAGGGCGGGCTGCGCCGTGGCGCAGAGCAGCACCGCGCGCAGGGTGCCGGCGAAGGCGATGGGGATCGCGAACGCGCGGGTGCAGCCGCAGCGTCGGCGCAGATGGCCGGCGTCGAGGAGCGCGTCGGCGCTCTCGTCCTCGGGCGCGACCTGCGCGATGTTCAGGCGGGCGGCGGCGCCGGCGAGGCTCGGGGCGTCGAGCGGCAGGCGCCGGAGGGCGTCCAGCGAGCCCGCGCTGCCGCCCGCGCAGGCGACGAGCCCGAGCGTGTGCGGCACCTGCGCGACATCGTAGAGGCAGGCGATGTCGACGTGGAGGAGGCGCGCCGCCGCCGCCACGATCGCTTGCTGCGGACTGTCATCGCCGGCGCGCGAGAGGGCCATCGACGCGTCGGCCACGGCGCGGGCGAGCGTGTCGCCCGACGCCGGCGGATCCCCGCGGTGTCGCTCCCTGGACGGTCCACCCCGTTCGGCTCCGCGCCCTCTGTCGTCGCTGTTCAATCCGCCCCTCGCGCCTTCTACCCGGATCCTGGTGGGCGCGAAGCGAGACTATCACGAGCCTTCGCGCCGCAACCTGGTTCACGCGGCCGTCCAGGGCCCGGGCCGGTGCAGGCCGGCGGCGGCTCTGCCGCGCACGCGCTGGCTGAGGAGGACGCCGGGGAGGAAATGCGCGGCGGCCAGCGCGCTGGGAGGCGGCTACTGGGCGGCGTCGCCTCGTCGTGGCGAAGGCCAAGCGCCCCCGCACCTCTCGAAGTGCGTGGGCGATTTGCATACTGACGGCAACGTCTCATCGTCGCTGTAGGGGTCGAACGCCGTCGCGCGCACCCGGGCGTGCGGAGGTGGCCTACCTCGGTTGCGCCGCACAGGCGCGCGGGCTCTGGCTTCGTGATGGCCAATCACACCGGGACAGAAGCATTCCGGTGAACCATCGAGCCGAGAGCGGCGCTTCCACGCGGGGGTGCAGAGGCGCAACCCATGATTCACGCCATGCAGGAAGACCCCCGGCGTTTGCGCGGCGAGGTTCAGGTGGTTGTCATCCTCCCCCACTCAGAAGGGTCTTGGCGACCCGTCGATGCCATACGGCTGGGCGACATAGATGCGCAAGAGAAAACGTGAATTACAGTGCGAGTGTGAGCGTTGGGCGGACCCGACCCAGGTTGGTGGCGCGGACCCGCGCGCGGACCCGACCCAGGTTGGCGGGGCGGATCCTGTGGACCGACCAGGTGCAGCGGATCCGATGCCGGTTGGCGGACTAACCGCAACCCAGGTTGGGCTAGTCGAGGTTGGGCTAGTCGGCTCCAGCTCGGGTGGCGGCCCGCCAGGCGGCCGCCACCCAAGAAGCTTGGTCGAGCCGCGAAATGATTGATGGAAATCCCTGGCACGGCGCTTGTCTTATTGCGCCTGTCATGAGCCAGCCCCGCGAGATCGCTGCCGGAGCCACCTACCTCATCACCCGTCGCGTCTTGCGCCGGCACCTGCTCTTCCGCCCGGATGCGGCAATCACCCAGCTCCTGGTCTACGTCCTCGCGGTGTCGACCCGCCGTTACAGCATCGAGGTCCATGCGATCTGCGCCATGTCGACGCATCTGCACCTGGTCGTGACCGACTCGAGGGGCGTCCTGCCGCGGTTCTTGCAATTCTTCCATCGCATCGTCGCGCTCGGCACGAAGGTGCTTCGCGGGTGGGAAGGCCCGGTATGGGACCACGAGGCCACGAGCGTGGTGCGGCTGCTGACGCGCGCTGCGGTGGTGGAGAAGATTGCTTACGTCATGGCGAATCCTGTCGCCGCTGGCCTGGTGCAGCATGCTCGCGAGTGGCCGGGCGCCAAGGTGGATGTGGACGAGCTCGGTCGCGGCGTGCTGCGCGCAGCACGGCCTTCGGCGTATCTCGACCCGGAAAACCCCCAGTGGCCCGAGGAAGCGACGGTCTCGCTCGCGCTGCCGCCGGCCATCGAGCAGGACAGCGCGGAGGGCTTTCGCCAGGACGTCTCTGCCGAGCTCGAGCGACACGAAGCGCGGGCCCGCGTGGAGGTGCAGCGGCGAGGACTTCGCTTCTTGGGCGCCGAGAGAGCCTGCAAGGTGTCCCCTCACGAGCGCGTGACGAGCTTCGAGCCGCTGCGCGACGGCAATCCGACGTTTGCGGTGGGTCGCGAGCAGGGAGATGCGTGGCGAGTCGCAGGTGCCGCTGTGCGTGCGTTTCGAGCGTCGTACCGTGCGGCGCTGGAGCGATGGCGTGCCGGCGTACGCAGCGCTGTATTCCCCGCGGGGACGTGGTGGATGCGCACGTTTCACGGCGCCAGCGTGGCCGACGTCGTGCTCACGGTGTAGAGCCACAGCGGTGGGGCGCTGCAGGGAGGTTGGCGGGACGGGCGAGGGCATCAGTGCCTTGTCGTGGGGGCGCGTGCGTCTGGGACCGGCGGTGTGGACGGACGAATCTCGTGCGGCGGTGTACCCGTGCCTTCGTACCTCTGCAGGCGGTGCCGAACGCAGAGGAAGCGGCGTCAGGGGCAGAGGGCTGTACGCGATGGTTGGCCGAGCGGAATGATTCCTCTCGAAAGGTGGACCCATGGGATAGTCATTCCGGGGTGGGGTGCCGCAGCCCCCCGGCCGCAACGCAACCTGGCCGCATCGCAACGTAGGTCGGTCGTTTTCGCGTGCGGGGTGCGGCGCAACCTGGGTAGGGTCGTTTGGCCGTTCATGCAGGCACGCGCACGAGGCGAATGATGATCGGACGAAGAGGTCTCATCTCCCGACGGTGGGCGGCCGCCTCGCTGCTCATCACGGCGCCCCTCGCCGGTGGCTGCTCGGAGGACTACCACTTCACCCCCGTGCGCGTGAAGGCGCTCGAACCCGCGGCGCAGATCGTCGCCGGTGCCTACCATACCTGCGCGATTCTCAGGAACGGTAATACCGCGTGCTGGGGCGACAACGAAGCGGGCCAGCTTGGCGACGTTTCCATCGGCTCGCTGAGTACCTCCCCGAGGTGGGTCTCGCTCGCCGCGGACCCCGTGTGTCTCGCCGCTGGTCCGCGGCACACGTGCGCGCTGTTCGACGAGGGGAGGGTCAGGTGCTGGGGGGATGACGTGGGCGGCTCCCTCGGCGTCGTGCCGGCGGGCTGCGCCGACACTTCCGGGGGCGCGGACGTCGTGGCTGGTGGGCGTTGCCCGGTGCCACCGCGCGACGTGCCCGACCTGGAGGGCGTGGTTGAGCTCGCGGCCGGCGGGCTCGTGGAGGCGGACGACCCATCGCTCGGGTTCACGTGCGCCGTGCGCGGCGCCGACACCGTGGTCTGCTGGGGTGACAACCGGAGCCACCAGCTCGGCTCCGATCCCGAGACCGTCGTGAGGAGCGAGCCCGCGCTCGTCCTCGACCTGGGTGGGTTCCCGCTGCGCGGCGTGGCGCGCGTCGCCGCCGGCGAAGCGCAGGCGTGCGCCCTCGACGCGCAGGGCGACGTGTGGTGCTGGGGAGACGGTGCCGCCGGAGCTGCCCGCAAGGAGGGCGTGCGCGGCGCGACCGACGTTGCTGTGGGCGGGCGCCACAGCTGCGCTGCCCTCGGCACGGGACAGGTGGCGTGCTGGGGTTGGAACCTCAACGGCCAGAGCGGCGGCGGGCCCATCGTCGACAGCGCCGACGAGGTTGTCGGCGTCACCCTCATCGAGGGCGTTGCCGGTGCGAAGGCCGTCGTCGCCGGCGGGCGCCACAGCTGCGCGCTGCTCGACGACGGCGGCGTCGTGTGCTGGGGCTCCAACCAGAGCGGCCAGCTCGGCTCCGAGGAGGCCAACCTGGTCTCCGCGCCGGTGCAGGCGGCGCTCGACGTGCGCGCGGTCGCCCTCGCCGCCGGGCGAGAGCACACCTGCGCGCTCGACGAGGAGGGCGGGGTGTTCTGCTGGGGCAGCGACGGCCAAGGCCAGATCGGGACCGGGCGACAGTGACGCGCGCCGCGCGGTTGCTCGCGGCCGTGGCAGGGATGGCCGGCGCCCTCGCCCCTGGCGCTGCTCTCGCCGATCCGGTGCGGCCCTTTCAGATGGATCTCGCCTTCGGCGCGCGCGCGGGCAGCGGCGTACGGGTCTTCGAGGGCAGGCTGTTTCTCGGCTGGTGCGGGTCTACGGGCCCCGACCGCGCGTCGTGGGTCCCGTACTTCTCCGGGGGGCTCTCGGCGAGCGCAGGCTCGACCGACGTTGACGATCGCCGTGGCTTCGACGGCCAGGTGCACGTCGCGCGCTACGCGCTCGGTCCCGAGCTCCGCGCCGGCTTTGCCGGCGAGAGCGGCACGATGAACCACTACGTTTATCTGGCCGTCGCGCCGGTCTACCTCTTCGCCGGGACGCTGAGCGACAGGCTCCCCGAGGCCGGTGGCGCGCTCGGCGCGCGCGCGGCCCTCGGCCTCGGCCTGCCCGTGAAGTGGCGCATGATCTTCGGGAGCCGGGACGAGCGGCTGTGCGACGGCAAGGACGACTGCCTGCTCGTCGACGCCCTGCTCTTCCTCGTCCCCAACCACGTCGAGCTCGCGTACGAGAACGCGGCCGGCTCGTCTCACCGGCTGGGCGGGGCGGTGGGGTACAGCTTCTGAAGCGCGCCGGCGCTTCCCGCGCCCTCACCCCTCGAGATAGGAGCCGAGCTCTCGCTGCCGCGAGCGCGTCCGGAGCTTCTCGAGCAGCTTCGCCTCGATCTGACGGATGCGCTCCCGCGTCAGCGAGAACGACTGCCCGATCTCCTCGAGCGTCTCGTCCTCGTTGCCGTCGAGGCCGAAGCGGCGCCGCAGGAGCTCGCGCTCACGCGGCTGCAGCGAGTCGAGCAGCTCGCGCGTCTGCTCGATCAGCCGGCGCCGGGCCAGCATGTCCGCGGGTGTGGGCTCGTCGTTGGCCAGCAGATCGCCGTACCGGGTATCGCCCTCCTCGCCGACGGGGGCGTCGAGGCTGAGCGGCTCGAGCGCGAGCTCGCTGATCACCCGCACCTTCTCCACGGTGAGGCCGCTGCGCTCCGCGATCTCCTCGACGGAAGGCTCGCGCCCCCGCTCCTGCACCAGATCTCGCCGGGCGCGCACCACCTGGCTCCGGATCGCGGTGAGGTGGACCGGCATCCGAACGGGCTTTCCCTGGTTGAGGATCGTCCGCTTGATCGCCTGCTTGATCCACCACGCGGCGTAGGTGCCGAAGCGGTGGCCGCGGCGGTACTCGAACTTGTCGGCGGCGCGGATCAGGCCGAGATTCCCCTCCTGCACGAGGTCCAGCAGCGGGACGCCGAAGCGCTGGTGCTCCCGCGCGATGGCGACCGCGAGCCGGAGGTTCGCCTGGACGAGCTCGGACTTCGCCTGCGCGACGGCGCGGCGCCCCCGGGCGATCGCCGCGATCGTGGCCTCGATCGCGGAGCGCTCCGCCTTGTCCGCCTCGGCCGCTGCTGCGCGAAGGCTCCGCTCGATGCGCTCCTCGAAGGTCGGATCGAGGCGCAGCTCGGCGAGGCCCGCGGCGAGGCCCGCGAGGGCGGTCTCCACGCCGTCCTCGGTGATCTGCCGGCCGAGGAGCGAGCGGGCGAGCGCGAGCAGCTCCGCGAGCCGCTTCGCGGAGGCGTCCGCCTCGGGATCACCCGCGTCGGCCTCGCACAGCAGATCCCGGAGGCTCAGCGCCCCGACCTGGACGTCCTCTGCCGTCGAGGCGAGTTCGCGCAGCGCGACGGGCGACCGGACCCACGCCTCGAAGCAGGCGAGCGCGCCCGCCTCGATACGACGGCCGATCGCGACCTCGCCCTCGCGCGTCAGCGGCTGGCTGCCGGCGAGCGACCGGAAGTAGAGCTCGGTCGCGCCGAGCGTGGCTTGCGCGCCGGTGGCCTTCGCGCGCCGAGCTGGCGCGCGCTCGCCCGCGCGTCCGCCCGCGGAAGCGATGGAAACGGGATGACTCGATTCGGACTCGCTCGTCGAGAGCGAGGGACGGAACCTCATTCAATGCGCTCCAGTGTTGCCGCTGCGTCGTACCCGACCGCGAAGGGTGTGAGGGGGCACGATCATCAATGCGCCTCGATATCCTAACCGCTGAGGACGTAAATAGGAAAACGAATCGACCGCCGACATGGCGCATTTCCACGGCGTTTTTCGGTGTTGCTGCCCCGCTCGGCGCGGCGCTTTCTCGTTGTCCTCGGATGGCGGCGCGCGCGTGTGCGTTGCCGGACGAGTGTACGTCGCCGGACGAGCGGACGCGTCCCTTTCGATCGCGCTGCGGGGCGGAGAAGCGGGCGTTGGAGGGCGCGACGTGAGGGCGCTGGCGGAGGACCTCGTGAGGGGGCGCGCTCGAACCGCACGGGCGGCCTCGGAGGGGGCGGAGCGAGGTCGCGAGTTGCCGGGACCGTACGGCGGGGCAGCGGGGCCGGTCGAGACCAGAGCGGGCGGCCTCGGAGGGGGGCGGAGCGAGGTCGCCATCTGTCTGGTGGAGCGGCCGCGACGGGGCGGGATCGATCCGAGACGGCAGCGGACGGCAAAGCGGACGGCAACGTAGGTCGGGAGAATCGTAGGTCGGAAGAATCGACCCTTGCGCGCGGCGGCGCTGCTGCTGAGCCGCGCTTCGGGGCGATGCGCATCGGGCACGACGCGGAGCGTCCTGCGCGCCGCTGGCCCTGCGCCGTCCGGGCAGCGGTTGCTATGCTCCACGCCCGCGCTGCCCTCCGGAGCGCGCAGTAGCCATTCCACCGAGGAGCGACGCGCATGATCCAGATCTTCGGCACGGCCAAGTGCAAGGCGACGCGGGCGGCGCAGCGGTTCTTCGCTGACCGGGGCATCAAGGTGCAGCTCGTCGATCTGCGCGAGAAGGGCCTCTCCAAGGGGGAGCTCGCGAGCGTAGCGCGCGCGGTGGGCGGCGTGCGCGTGCTTTACGACGCGGAGAGCGCGCGGGTGAAGGAGCGTGGCCTCCAGCACCTCGGCCCGAGCGATGCGCGGATCGCGGAGCTCCTCGTCGACGATCCGCTCCTGCTCCGCACGCCCATCGTGCGCGACGGGACGCGCGCCTGCGTGGGCGCGGCCGAGGCGACCTGGAAGGCCTTCGCCGATGCCGCGAAGGGCGGGTAGCGGGAGGGCGGGCCAGGGGATCGGGGGAGGCTGGGCCCGCGCGCGGGCCGAGGCGGCCCCGAAGGGAGCGCGGTCATGCCGCGACCCGCGTCGCCGCCTCGTCGCAGGTGCAAGCGCAACGTTTGTGCCAATGCCGAGGCGGCAGTCAGCGCTCGGGGCGCCTCTCCTCGACGTGGTGCCGTCGACGCTCCACGCGATGCTTCTTCGCCGGCTTCGCCGGAGTCGCCGGCCTGACCGAGGCCCCCGCCTTCACCGTAGCCCCTGCCCTCACCGAGGTTGACGGCCTGACCGAGGTTGCCGGCCTGACCGAGGCCCCCGCCCGGACCGAGGCCCCCGCCCGGACCGAGGCCCCCGCCCGGACCGTCGCTGCCGGCCTGACCGTGGTTGTGCGGTGCACGTGGTGATGGTGATGGTGATGGTGGCCGTGTCGCTCGAAGCCGACGCGGTAGCGGACCAGGGCGCGCGGCTCGTCGCGGTAGTAGACCCAGCCGTGGTGCGACGGGTAGTACCAGCGGCCGTCCACATAGTAGACGTAGGTCCCGCGGTAGTACACGCGCGGGTAGGTCTCGACGTGGACCGGCGCCGCTGCGATGTGAACGACCGGCTCCTCGTACACCGCGAACTCCTGGTACGTGACGGTCGCATGCGCCGGCGCAGCGGCCCTGGTGTGGACTTCTGCCGCGCACCCGGTCGCGCCGAGGAGCGCGAGCGCAACGAGCGCGGCCAGCACGGCGAGCCTGCTGCTGCGCTGCTGAGCGCGCGCCGCAGCTCTGGGGGAGGAAACATCGAGGACTGGCACGTTCATCTCCATGGGGGTTCACAGGAGCAACTGCGGTGCCACCCGGCGAAGGCGGAGCGCCGCCGCGTGGCACCGCAGGGCGCCGCTCGCTGGTATAGCGCTTGCTGCCGTGCCGCGCATCGGCGCGACAGCGCCAGACTTGGATAAAGGAAGACGATCCCCATGAAACTTTCGAAGGTGCTCACCGGTCTCGCTGGCTGCGTCCTCGCCACTGCCTCGCTCACGGGGTGCATCGTCGTCGATCATGACGATGACCACGATCACCTCACGCGCGGCTCGCTCACCGTCGCCCTGACCATCGACGGCAGCGACGACCCGTGGGCGTGCTTCGATCACGACGTGAGCGGGGTCGCGGTCAGCGTCGAGGACGAGGATGGCTTCCTCGTCCTCGACGCGGTGGGGGACTGCGATGATCTCGGCCTCACCATCGACGGCCTCTCCGAGGGGTACTATGACGTCGATGTCTGGCTCGTGGATTTCGACGGAGACGCGATGAGCGACATCGTGCGCGTCGAGAGCGTGGACGTGCTCGACGGCGCCGAGACGCTTGTGGAGGTCGATTTCCCGTGGACGTGGATCGACTCATGACGCGCGCGGCTCGCCTGAGCGACCGCGCGCACGCGCCTACTCGCCCGCGATCGCGGTCACGAGACCATGGGCGCCGTCATTGGATCGGATAGGCGGGGTGGCGCTCGGGGAGCTCGGCGCTCGCGAAGGCCGCGAGCAGGCGCCGTCGCCGCCGCCCTGCGGGACATGAAGCCCTGTTACTGGGACTTCTGCGATTCCCCTTGCCGCTGCGCGTAGGCCTGGGGGCCTTGCTGCTGGCTGCGTTGCTGCTGTCCGCGTTGCTGCTGGCCGAGCTGGGCGCCCTGCCGCTGGCCGGGCTGCATCTGGCTGACCTGTCCGCGTTGCTGCTGTCCGCGTTGCTGCTGTCCGAGCTGGGCGCCCTGCCGCTGGCCGGGCTGCATCTGGCTGACCTGTCCGCGTTGCTGCTGTCCGCGTTGCTGCTGTCCGAGCTGGGCGCCCTGCCGCTGGCCGGGCTGCATCTGGCTGACCTGTCCGCGTTGCTGCTGGCCGACCTGGATGCCCTGCTGCTGCTGGCCGACCTGGATGCCCTGCTGCTGTCCGACCTGGATGCCCTGCTGCTGGCCGGTTTGCGCCCAGCCGAACTGTCCGCGTTGCTGCTGGCCAGACTGGGTGCCTTCCTGCTGTCCGCGTTGCTGCTGGCCGCCTGCCTGCTGCTCGTGGAGCAGCAAGCAGAACAGCTGCTCGGCCTCCGTCAGGTGCTGCTCGACGTCCGCTCGCATCGCCTTCACGCTGGTTCGTATCCTGGCGTTCTCCGCGTTCGCGACGCCCGGCACGTCGAGGAGCTCGAGGGCGCGGCGATGGAAGGAGATCTGAGCCCAGATGAAGGCCGTGTCGAACTCGGCGCCTTCCTCCTCTTCCAGCGCTCCGCTCACCTCGGTCGAGCTCTCGTCGAGCTCCCGGCAGCGCGAGCACGACTCCATCCTGATACCTGAACCCCTCGAGCCCGCGCCGAGCTGCTCGGACTGGGAGTGCTCCTCGACGATCTGCTCGGCGTAGCGCTTCACGTCCGGGGACTCGGCCTTGTCCAAGGCGATCTGCGACAGATCCACCTCCTTCTGGTGGATGAACGAGATCAGCATCGTGAGCTCAGCGTCCGACGGCTGCTGCGTCGCGCTGCGCTCTCCGCGGCCTCCCTGCCTGTCGCCCTGACTGCCGATCTGCCCGCGGCCCCCTTGCCTGCCGCCTTGATGGCCGGCCTGCTCGCCGCACATCTGCCTGTCGCCCGCGCGCTGGCCGCCGGCCCGTTCGCCGCCCTGTCTGCCGCCTTGATGACCGGGCTGCTCGCGGCCTCCCTGCCTGCCGCCGGCCTGCGCTCCACCGCCCCTCCCGGCGCCTCGCGCGCCGTCTCGGCCCGTCTGTCCGTGGCTCCTGCCGTCGGGGCCCGTGCCGGTCCGCTCTTGCCCATCCGTTCCATCGCGATTCGCCTCGGCGTCATCGTCGCTGCCCATGCAGCCGCCGGCCCCCGCGAGGACAAAGCTCCCAGCGAACATGATCGCCATGAGGCGACCTGAACGATTGCCCATCATTGCTTGCTCCTTGGCCGACACCGGCGCGCTGTCGCGCTCACCTGCCGGTTATCGGCCCCGAACATCTGGGTTCGGGAAGCGAGGATGGTGAGCGAGGTGGAGCCCTAAGCCTGCATCGTCATTTCCCCGAGCGCCCCTGCGCCCCCTGCGCGATCACGCCGAGAGTCGCAGTCCCGCTCGGCGTTGACCCAGACCCAGCCGGTGCGCAGCGGCCGGCCCGGCGCTCGACCTTGATCCCAAGGACCCGCTCGGGCACTCGCCCGCGCGACGGCGCGACGGCGCGCCGCCGCCGGCGCCGTCCGCCCGCGCCTGCGCGGCGCCGGACAAGCTGCCAGGCGGCCGGATCGCCGCCAGGCAGCCGGGCATGCGCGCGCCGCGCGCCGAGGAACCCGCTCGGCCGGGTCGCGCCGCCTTCCGCCGCGTCATCGATGCGCGTAAGCTCCGGCGACGTCCGACCGAGCGCCGCCTCGGCCCTCTGCCGAGGCGCCGGTCGCCGTCATCCTATGAGAACCTCCGCGCACAACGGCCCGTCTCCCGGGCCCGCCGCCCGCGTCGATACGACGGACATCGAGGCCCTGAAGCGTGAGCTCGAGCGGCTCCGCGCCGTCGGGTCCCGGGATCGCGGGTGGCTCGACGCCGTGCTCGAGCACAGCCCGCACGGCGTCATCCTCTGCGACGCGTCCGGGAAGCTCGTCCTGCACAACCGGGCGGCGGAGCGCATCTGGGCCGGCAGCGCCTCGACCGAATCGATCAACGACTGGACGCTGTATCGCGCCTTCCACGAGGACGGCCGCCCGTACGAGGCGAAGGACTGGGCCATGGCCCGCGCGATGTCCGAACGGCAGGTCATCGAGAGCGAGGAGACCCGGATTCAGCGCTTCGACGGGACGTATGGCATGGTCCTCGGGAGCGCCGCGCCCATCATCGGACCTGGCGGCGAGCTCGAGGGCGGGATCTCGGTGTTCGCCGACATCTCGCGCCTCAAGCAGGTCGAGGCCGAGCGCGGCGAGCTCGCCGCGCAGCTCACGAAGCGGGTCGAGGAGCTCGATCGCCGCGCCCGGCTCACCCAGGCGCTGCTCGCGGTCAGCACCGCGCTGAGCGGCGCCGTGACGGTCGAGCAGGTGTCCGCCGCCGTCGTGAGCGACATCCACCGGGTGCTCGGCGCCTCGACGACGATGATGTACACGGCGGACGAGGCGGCCGGCGTCGCGGCGCTCGTCGGCCACTCGGGGCTCGAGGAGCAGCGCACGAGCCCTTATGCGAGGGTGCCCCTCGACGCCCGACTGCCGCTCTCGGACGCGCTCCGGGAGCGCCGCCCCATCTGGGTGGACACGAGGCAAAGCCTGCACGCCGCGTACCCCGAGCTCGCGGCCCTGCGGCCTGTCCGCGACGACGTGAAGGCGCTCGCCGTCCTGCCGATCGTCGCCCACGCGGCGCTGCTCGGCGGCCTCGCGTTCTCCTTCGCGAACGATCGGGCGTGGAGCCCCGAAGAGCGCGAGTTCCTGCTCAGCGTGGCGGCGCAGTGCGCGTCGGCGCTGGACAGGGCGCGCCTCCTCGAGCGGGAGCGCGAGGCCCGGGCGCGCGCGGAGATGCTCGCGGCGGAGCTCGAGCGGCAGCAGGCGACGCTCCGCCTCCTGAGCGAGGCGGGCGCCGCGCTCTCCGGCTCGCTCGACGTCGCGTCGCGGCTCACGCACCTGACCCACCTGGCGGTCCCCACCCTGGCCGACTGGTGCGCTGTCGACATGCTGAACGGCGATTCCATCGAGCGCGTGGCCGTCCACCACTGCGACCCCGCGAAGATCGAGCTCGCCGAGCGCCTCCGGGCGATGTCCCCGCCCCGGCCCGACGCCCCGGCGGGCGTGTCCGCCGTGCTCCGCGCCGGTCGCTCCGAGTGGATGGCCGACATCCCGGACGCCGCCATCGAGTCCGCCGCGCTGAGCCCCGAGCACCTGCGCCTGATCCGGTCGCTCGGGCTGAGATCGTATGTCGTCGTCCCGCTCCGGGGGCGCGACCGGACCATCGGCGCGCTGACGCTGGTCCACGCGGAGTCGGGCCGCCGCTTCAGCCAGGCGGACGTCGCGCTCGCCGAGGAGCTCGGGAGCCGCGTCGCCCTGCTGATCGACAACGCGAGGCGGTTCCAGGAGGCGCAATCGCTCATCCGCGCGCTGGAGCGGACCAACGCCGAGCTCGACCAGTTCGCTTACGTGACAAGCCACGATCTGAAGGCGCCCCTCCGGGGCATCGCGAGCCTCGCCCAGTGGATCGAGGAGGACCTCTCGGACAAGCTCACCGCGGACACGCGCCATCAGATGGAGCTCCTGCGCGGGCGCGTGCGCCGCATGGAGGCCTTGATCGAGGGGATCCTGGCCTACTCCCGCGCGACGAGGTTCCGCCAGAAGCCGGAGAGCGTCGACCTCGAGAGGCTGGCGAGGGAGGTGGTCGAGCTCATCGCCCCGAGGCCGCCCGCGCGGGTGACGCTCGACGTGCCGCCGGCGACCCTGCGGACCTACAGGGTGCCCTTGCAACAGGTGCTCATGAACCTCATCACGAACGGCCTCAAGCACGCGGGCCGCGAGGACGCGGCGGTCTCCGTGTCCGCCCGGGAGCAGGGCGACAGGGTCGAGGTCTCCGTGTCCGACAACGGGCCTGGGATCGCGCCTGCGTTCCAGGAGAAGGTGTGGGGGATGTTCCAGACGCTGCAGGCGAGGGACAAGGTGGAGAGCACGGGGATCGGCCTCGCCATCGTGCGAAAGATCGTGGAGAGCCGCGGCGGGCGGGCGTGGGTCGAGTCGGACGGCAAGAGCGGCGCGACGTTCCGGTTCACGTGGCCCAGGAGGGAAGAGGCGGAGGGCGCCGCGTAGCGGTCGCGCCCGCCGAGCTGCCCGGGAGCGCGCTTCCAGCGACGGCGTCGGGGGACGAGGTGCTCAGTTCGAGGGCTTCGGCATCTGGAACACCACGGCTTCCTCTTCGGCTTCCACGTTGTTGATGTTCCAGTAGATGGACCCGCAGTCGACGGCGATCTCGAAGAAGTACGGCTGCCCGGTCGCGAGGGTGACCGTGTCCCCCATGCCGAGGTGCGCCCTCCGCACCTCGCCTTTCCCCTCGCTGTTCATGTAAACGGTCCAGTAGACGAACTCGTCGTCCACCGCGAGCGACTTGGCGACGGCCTGAGCGTCGACCGTGGTGGTGAAGGGCGGGGCGCTAGGCGCCGCGCTCGTCGCCTTGGACTGGACCGCGCCGTTGGTGTCGGTCACCCAGTGCACGACGCCGTTGGCGAGGACGAGCACGGTCGGGTTGCCGTTCGTCTCCGCGAAGACCTCGGCTGTCTCGCCGAGCGGATCCCTCGTCTTGCGCAGGATCTGGCGCGACCAGTAGTTGGACCAGTAGACGTGGGTCGCGTCGACGGCGACGCCGATCGGGTGGTCGTCGGAGGCGACCAGCTCGGCGACGGGCTGGCTGCCGTCGGCCTTGGCCCGCCAGACCGCCGGGGGCGTCTGCGTCGCCCAGTAGACGCTGTCGCCGAAGGAGGTGATCCGGCTGAAGGCCGTGACCGCCGGATCGCCGTTCTCCTGCAGGGGGACCTGCGCGATCTGGATCGGGCTGGAGCTCGGCGGCTCGATGGAGATCCCCAGCACGTCGCCGTTGCTCCAGTTGGTCCACGAGAGCTGCCCGCCCGAGTAGGTGATCCAGGCGGTATCCCCGAAGCCGAGGGTGCCCGGGAGCGTACGTGCGGCCCCGCCGTCCTTCGGGATGGCGACGATGGCCTGGTTGTTGGCCATGAGCACGAGATCCCGGGTGACCGCCATGCCCTTCGCGTTGGACCCGAGCTCCCCTGGCATCTGCGTGACGGGGCACTCCCCCGCGGCGCAGTTCGACGGGGGGCACGAGGGCGTGCCGCCGGCGCCATCGCCACCGTTGCCGCCGGTGCCATCGCCGCCGTCGCCGCCGTCGCCGCCGCCCGACGTCGTCTGGGCAGAGCCTCCGTCACCAGGTCCGGTGCTCGTCGTCGTCGAGGAAGCGGAGGAAGGCCCCTCCGTGCCAGGCTCGATGCCGAAAATGAGATTGCAACCGGTGCCCGTCGCCGCGAGCGCGAGGAGGGCGCAGGGCAAAGCGATCTTGCTGTGCATGATGGAGTGTATACATCCCCGGCCACGCCCCCGGCGATCGCGGGCCACTGTCCAGGGGCGACGCTTCCGTGCGACACCCGCGCTCACGCGAGCCGGCGGAGCTGCTCCAGCCGCCGCCGCGGCTCGATGTCGCGCCGCTTGATCTTCCCGGTCCTGAGCTCCTCGTAGGGCCCGCACACCGGCCGGTAATCGCACTGCGCGCACGCCCCCTCCGCCGGCATCGGCAGGAGGGCCGCCTTGTCGATCGCGTCTCCGATGATCCCCGCCACCTGGGCGGCCGCGTCGCGCGCCCGCGCGTCCAGGTAGATCGGCACCTCCGTGAACCCGCCGGCGGAGGTGCAGTAATAGAGCCGCCCGGACTCGACCTGCGTGCCCGGAGGCATGAGCTTCTCCAGCGCGAGCGCGTAGAGGACCGGCTGGAGCGTGCCGCCGCCGCTCACGACCGCGTCGCGCGGCGCCCGCGCCTTGCCCGTCTTGTAGTCGGTCGCCCGCATCGCGCCCCACACGCTCCGCTCGACAAGGTCGATCGAGCCCCGGAGCCGGACGCCGCAGTCGAGCTCCACGGGCGCGTCCGAGCTCCCCGGATCGCGGGTGGCGAGGCGGCGCGGCAGCCCGAACGACAGCTCGAAATGGATCGGCTCCCAGTCGCGGTCCTCCGCGGCGCGCCGCAGCCACTCCCGGAGGTCGGCCCGCACCGACGCGATGCCGTCGTCCCAGACGCGCCGGATCGCCGGCGCGAGCTCGTCCGCGTAGCGCGCGGCGACGCGGTCGAGCGCCCGATCGAGCTCGGCCCGGGCCTCGTCGAGCCCTGGCAGGCCGAGCGGCAGCTTGCCCGCGTCGCGCAGGGCGACCAGCACCTCGTAGAGCACGTCGTGCACGAGCCGACCGCGCTGGAGCGGGTCGAGCTCCTCGATCGCCTCGGGCGCCGGGCGCGGGGCGAGCCTGTGCACCGCGTAGAGGAAGAAGCGGTAAGGGCACGCGGCGAAGTGCTGGAGGGCGGTCGGCGAGAACGACCTGCGCCCGAACGCGTGCTTCGCGAGCGCCTCGCGCGCCTCCGCGATCGGCTTGAACAGCCCGTCGGCGCTCGTCCAGCCCGGGATCCAGCGCCGCGCGCGGAACCGGAGCGCCCGCGCGAGGTGGGGGTTGGCGTTGAGCAGGTAGCGCGCGGTGCCGACCGTCTGCGCCTCCGGCAGGCTGAAGAGCGTCTCGAGGAGCGCGAGGTCGTGCTCGGCCGCGTCGATGGCGTCCTCGGGCCGCGCGGGCGCGGGCCAGCCGATGCGCGCGGCGCCGCCCTGCTCGGCGCGGCGCTCGAGCTCCCCGAAGCCGGGCAGCCTGCCCTCGGCCGCACGCAGGAGCTCGAGGCCGTAGAACGAAGGCACCCGAGGCCGGGACTGATCCATGTCCACGCGCGGGTACGACACGACGAGCCGCTGGCGGGCCGCGCCGACCGCGAGCCGGAGCGCGAGGCGCTCGCGCGCCACGCGGTCGTCGCTCGTGTCGAGGCCCGAGTCGCCCCCGGCGATCGTCCGGCGGAGGGCGTCGCGGAGGATCGGGTCCTCGGTGACCTTCTGCGGGAAGATCCGCTCGGCGAGCCCGGGGACGAAGACCACGTCGAACGAGCGCCCGCGGGCGCCCTCGATGGGCGAGACGAAGAGGCGCCCGTCGCGGCGGGCGGCCGGGGGCAGCACGAGGTCGGTGAGGCGGCGCGCGAGGCAGAGGCGGATCTCGCCGAGGTCCACCGGGCCGACGTGGGCCATCGGCGCGAGCTCGGCGAGCACGGCGAGCACGCGCTCGGGCCGCCGGAGCGCGCGCGTCGCGAGGGCCGAGAGGCGGCGCTGCCACTCGCCGAAGGTCGCGCGCTCGCCCGGGCCGGGCAGCGCCGCGAGCAGCGGCAGCGCGAAGGCGCGGAGGGCCGAGAGGTCGGCGAGCGTCCGCGCGATGCGCGCGGCGTCGCGGTCCTCGGGGGCGCGGGAGAGCGAAAGCCGGAGCTCCCGCTCGAAGCCCGAGAGCCGCGCCTCCCACCGATCGAGCCCGCCGATCACCGCCGCGTCGACGAGGATGCGCTCCCAGCGCCGCGGGGCGCGCAGGGTGCCGTCGTGCACGGGCGCGTCGGGGCCCTGGGCTGTCGGATCGGGGCTCTCGACTGTCGGATCCGGGGTTTGGGCTGTCGGATCGGGATTTGGGTTTGTCCGATCGGCGTTCGGGGTTGTCGGATCGGTGTTTGGGGCTGTCGGATCGGGGCTCTGGACTGTCCGACCGGGGTTTGGGTTTGTCCGATCGGGGCTCGGGGCTGTCCGACCGGGGTTTGGGTTTGTCCGATCGGGGCTCGGGGCTGTCCGATCGGGGTTTGGGGTTGTCCGATCGGGGTTGGGGGCTGTCCGATTGGGGTTCTGGGCGGCCGGACTGAAGCTTTTCCCTGGCGGATCGAACCCGAGATCTTCCCCCGCCATGTCGTCGTCCGGAGGCGCCTCGTCGAAGCCGCCGCGCAGGAGCTCGGGGAAGAGGTCGTCGTCCGGCGGCACCCAGCGGTCGGCCTCGGGCGGGGCCGGCGGCGGCTCGCCCGCGGGCGTCGCGTCGGGGACCTGCCCGAGCGAGAGGTACTCCGCGAAGCGCGACGCCGACAGGTGCTCGGCGGCGCACGCGAGCAGCGCGAGCAGCGCGCGGCCCGCCGGGTCGGGCTGCACCGAGCCCTGCGCGAAGTGCGCAGGGATCCCGGCCCGGCGCAGCGCCTCGACGAGGTGCGCGCGGTACTGCTCGGGCGCGCGCAGGAGGATCGCCATCCGCTCGAACGGCACGCCGCGGGCGGCCTCGCGCAGCGCGATGCGCGCGAGCTCCACGCACTCCCGGCTCTCGCCGGGCGCGGAGAGGATCTCGACCTCGTCGCCGAGCCCGGGGGCCTCGTCGGTCAGCGGGTCGAACAGGTGCTCCTGCAGGCGGGCGAGCGAGGTGCTGGGCGCGACCGGCGGCGGCTCGTCGCCCGCGCCGTCGTCGGCGCCGTCGTCCACGCCATTGCCCGCGCCGGCGCCGTCGTGCGCGGCGGAGACCGCGGTCAGCGAGACCCGCCGCGGCGGCGATCGGAGCGCCGCCTGCAGGTGGCGCAGCGACGCGGCGTCGCCGGCCGGAACGGTGGCGAGCGCGTCCGGCGAGCGCGCGGCGACGGCCTCGAGGAGCTCGCGCTCCAGCGCGAACCGCACGGGCAGGTCGAGAAGGAGCATCGGCAGCCCGAGCAGCGGGTGGCGCGAGCGGGGGTCGCCGTCGTCCGCGGCCCGGGCGCGCTCGGCCGCGAGGCGCAGGACGATCGCGCGATCGGCGAGCCCCGCGTCGTCCAGGGTGGCGTCGAACGCGTGGGCGATGCGGTCGAGATCGGCCGGCGCGAGCGCGTCCGGCGCGACGCCGGAGAGCCGCGCCTCGTCGAGCGTCCGCGCGACGGCGCGCGGCAACCCGGGTCGATCCGCGACGCGGGCGAAGCGGCCGAGCAGCCCGTCCTGCGCGAGCCCGTCGAGGGTGCGCGCGCAGAGGGCCTCGATGGCGAGCGGGCTGGCCGGGACGAGGCCGCGCTCGGCGAGCGCCGGCATCGCGAGCGCGGCGGCGAGGCGCCCCAGGGTCAGCCGGTGCCAGCCGAAGGTGGCGCGGCGGCCGCGGATCGATGCGCGGGCGAGCTCGCTCACGGCCTCGACCGAGGCGCCGACGAGGAGCACGCGCTCGGCGGGGCGCCGGCGGCGCAGCCAGCCCACGGCCCGATCGAGGCGAGCGGCGGCGCTGGGGGAGGTGATGACGGCGTGGGACACGGGGTGGCTCGGGAGGCGGCGGAGGCCGATGGAGATTCGGTGGACGGCCCCGAAAGGGGTAAGGGGGACTAGCAGCTGGGCAGTCTGCGGCCGGCTGCCATCGCTCAGCTCAGCTCCGGGAGCACATCGGCGATCGATGCCGCGACGATGGCCCGTTCATGCCACCGTTCCAGGATCTCAGGATCCTTCTCGGCCAGGATGCGCTCACGCGCGGCGTCCGGCACGGCGATGCCGCGGACCCGGAGCGCGGTCAGCACGGCACGCGCTGCCTCCTCAGCGCGCCCCTCGTCACGACCTTCCTTCCGCTCCTCGGCGCGGAGCTTCTGCTCGTACTCCTTGAACCACGCCCGGATCTCTGCGCTCACATCGTCCTCCTCGTCGGTCGTCGGCTCCTGGATTCCGTGCCGGAAGTGTACCAGCAGCGGCGTGGCGACGCTCTTCTCCCAGGTATCGTCTGGCAGTGCCGCCAGATCCGTCAGCGCCTCGCGCAAGCGGCGGCCCGAGCCGAGCAGCCGCAGCGTTGTACGCGTCCGGGGCAGCTCCGCGAGCACCACCACGCGCATCACCAGGCCCGGTACGGCGTGGTAGACGCCGGCTTGCACCGGATCGCACCGGTAGGCGTCGAGCACCGTTTCAGGACGCCCCGGGCTGATGACGACCAGCGCAGGGAAGGCGACCGTCGGTTGCGGTGGCGTGTCCGTGTCCTCGTCCGGCGCGACGGAGCGCGCTGCAGAGCGGGCGCGGCGCTCGAGCTCGTGATGCCATGTGAGCTGCTTGCGCAGGCAGTGCCGGACCTGACGCAGGCTCGGCGTGCCGTGGAACGGTTCGAACAGGCTCGGCTCCGCCGAGAGCTCGCCGAGCAGTCCCATGGCGGCGCGTTCGGACTCCCGCGCGGGATCAGGCACGCTGTAGACATCGATCTTCTGTGTCGCCGCCAGCACCTCGACCTCGGTCTCGGCCGCTGAGACGAGGCTCAGCCCGTCCCGCAACAAGCTCTTGGTGAACTGGTCGGAGCGGTTGTGCATTTGCGCGCGACTCTAATTCATCAGCGCGGCATGTCCAGCCTTGTTCGGCACGAACCGGAGGGCCGCGACTTACGCTGCGAAAGTAGAGCTGTGCACGTAATGCGGCAGGAAAGAACATGCACTTACCGGTAGGGACAGCCAGTCGTGTGCAAATCGTTGTCGGTCGCGTGAGACTCCCGCTCGGCTGGGCGGGATGAGCACGACGCCCGGCTCAGGGCCTTCCAGGCCAATACCTGACGACCACGTGACAGTCGTCGACCTGCCACCCCTTGGCGGCATCCCAGCGGAGCTTGAACACCTCCCCGCTGGCGTCGAACTCGTCATCGTATTCGCCCGCGTCGAGCTGCAGCAGCTCCGCGTCCGGGCCCGCGCGGCGGAAGACCACCACCTGGAGCCGCGCGCTGTCGCCGGGCGAGTAGCGGAGCGAGGCCTCCGAGAACGCCCCGAGCTCCGTTAACGGCACTCCCACCTTGGTGCAGCCCCGCTTCGTGAACGGCTGCAGCTCCCCTATCTCCGGGAAGCCAGCGACGCGGACGGATGGCCTGAGAAACCATCCGAGCGCAAAGAAAACGACGGCGACACCGAGGACCAGGAGGTAGCGCAGCTTTGCGGATTGGAAGGAGATATGCACGTCGTGTCCCGATGGGCTCAGGGCGTCTGTCTCGGTGGGATCAACCCCAGCATGGCCCCGGAACGAGGCTCGATGGGACGTCAGCGGCGGCGGGGGGTGAACCGGACGAACAGCCCTTCAGGCTTCATCGTGAACCCGAGGAGCTCCTTCACGGGCCGCGCCGGGTCGACCAGCGATACATCGAAGTCGCGCGCGACCATGGCGCCCACCATGGCGCTCTCGACCATCGAGAGCGCGCGCCCGGGGCAGACCCGCGGGCCGCTGCCGAAGGCGAGGGCGGCGCGCGGGTCGTGCTTGCCGGCGCCCGCCGGCCGCGGCGTCAGCCAGCGCTCGGGCATGAACGAGGCCGCGTCGTGGAAGTGCTCCTCCTTCAGGGCGATCTGCCGCGTCAGCAGGATCATCCGCGCCCCCGCCGCGAGCCGCAGCGAGCCGACCACCGTGTCCGCGCACGCCTCCATGAACAGGATCGGCGCCGCGGACTTCAGGCGCAGCGTCTCCTGCGCCACCGCGCCGAGATAGCGCAGCCGCTGCGCGTGCTCCGGGCTCTCGGGCAGGTCCGCGTCGCCGAGCTCGGCGTCGACCTCGGCCCGCATCCGTGCTTGCACGTCCGGGCGCAGGGCCATGAAGTGGAGCATCCAGGCCATCGTGTCGGCCGTCGTGTCCTCCCCGGCGAGCAGCAGCGTGAGCACGTTGCCGAGCACCTCCTGCTCCGACAGCCGCGCCTTCGGGTCGTCGGCGTCGCGCGCCACGAGCAATGCCTCCAGCAGCGAGCGAGGCGCCGCAGCCCGCGCCGGATCCCTGTCGAGCTCCGCGCGCGTCGTCCGGAGGATGCCCAGCATCCGCGTGCGCACCTCCGAGAGCGCCTGATCGAGGGCCCGATCGGCGGGCAGCTTGACGTGCCGCCAGTACGGGAATGGCGCGAAGACGCGGCGGTTGAGCGCCGCGAAGACCGTCTCGAGCTGGTGCGACAGGGGGTCGGTGCCGCGCTCGATGAGGTTCATGTCGAGGCCGAACGCCACCGCGGTGGTGACATCCACCGTGTAACGGGCGAGGTCTCGCCGCGCGTCGACCGGCGCCCCCCGCGCGGCCGAGGCGCGCCATCGCTCCCGGAGCCGGCGGGTGATCGTGGAGAGCGTGCCGTGGCTCTCGCGCAGCTGTCCGGCGGTGAACGCGCTCATCACGAGCCGCCGCTGCCGCGTCCACTGGTCGCCCTCGGCCGAGAAGACGCCGCCGAAGCCCATCTCGTCGATGAGCTCCTGCAGCGGGCTCCAGCGGCGGAACTCCTTCGGCCTCTCGCGCAGGATGCGCTGGACGAGCTCGGCGCTGCCGACGACGACGACCGGCGCGCGGCCGAGCCAGAAGGTGTAGAGATCGCCATACCTGCGGTTCCAGCCCTCGAGCGTGAGGTGGAACTGGGTCGGCCGGATCTCGAGGAGGTTGCCGAGCAGCGGCAGCCTCCGGGGTCCCGGGAGCGTCGATAGATCGCGCATGCCCGCTGAAGGGGCGACTTCTGCTCTGGCGGTCTCCATGGTCTCCTCTCAGAGAGCGAAAGCGGTCAGCGCCGGCGCCGCCGCGGTCGAGGTGTAACGTAGCTCGTCCTGGCGTGTGCGTGGGCGCTCGCCGGCGCGCCGCCTTCGTCACGCGCCGGCATCGCGAGCACGGCGGCGAGGCGCCCCTGGGCGAGCGGGCGCGTGACGAAGGCGGCACGCCGGCCGCGGATCGACGAGCGGGGGAGCTTGGTGGCGGCCGCTGCCCCGCCCCCGGCCCTCCGCTATCGTGGCATCGGAGAGCGCGCGAGGGCCGCGACCGCGGCGCCATGCCCTCTCCGGAGCGGAGCGAACGTCCGCGCCGTCCCTCCTGCCGTGCTCGCCCCGACGAGATCCCCCCGCTCGCGCGCCATTCCAGGACTCCCCGCCGCGCCCCGCGGCCGACTCGCGCGCTCGCCGAGCATGGCGCTGGCACTGCGCTTGTTATGCCCCCCGCGCGCCCGCGGGTCCGAGCGGCGCCGAACCGCGGGCGCCTCCGCAATCCGCCGCTCTGGACACCATTTCTGGACGGAAAGGTTGCAGTATGAAGAATGCCATCCCGATCGCGATCCTGTGCCTCGGAGGGCTCGGCTGCGCGGACGCACCTCCCGCGGGCGACGGCGAGCAGCCATTGCTCACGTCCCGGCAGCGCATCGTTGGAGGCGCTGTGGACACGACGCACGCCTATGTCGTGGGCGTGGGCAATCGGAACCGGGCGTACTGCAGCGGGACCGTCATCTCGCGGCGCACCGTGATCACCGCGGGACACTGCCACGGCGCGCTCACGCGCGTCTTCTTCGGCCCGACCCTCGGGCGGCGGTCGGAGAGCGTGCGGATCGAGACGTCGCGGAGGCACCCCGCCTTCGATCCCGCAAGCCTCCAGAACGACCTCACCCTCCTCGAGCTGGAGAGCGACGCGCCCGTGCAGCCCGCGCCCCTCCTGCGCGAATCGATGGAGAATACCACCTGGTACGTCGGGCCGGACTACACCTTTGTCGGTTACGGTGTCTCCGACGGCGTCGCGGGGACGGGGTTCGGCATGCGCCGCGCCGTGACGTTCCCTATCGTGGCCGTCGGCCCCGCCCAGGTCGGCGGGACGCCGGGGACGATCGACGCGACCCAGTTCTATTACCAGGTCCCCGACATGAACACGTGCGCCGGCGACTCCGGAGGTCCGGCGTTCCTCGTGCGCGGGGGCGTCGAGCGCCACGCCGGCGTGACCTCGTTCGGCGACGACCCCTGCACGCTGGACGGGGTGCAGGCGCGCACCGATCTCGACCAGATATATCAGTTCATCCAGCCGACGATCGACGAGTTCGAGGCGGACAACCCGTGCCGCGCGGACGGCCTCTGCGAGGCGGCGTGTGACGTCGGGCCCGAGATCGTCGACCCCGATTGCGCCGATCTCCACTGCGGCCAAGATGGGGTGTGCGCCCTCGCCTGCGCGTTCCCGGCCGACCCGGACTGCGCGCTCCGCGCCGGCGTGCAGGTGCGATGACGGGACAGGTGAGGGCCAGCGAGCGCCGGCCGCGCGCCGCGCCGCGAGGCGGAGCTCAGGGCGTGTCGGCCGGGTCCGCCGGGTCGCTGCCGGCGCTCCGCTCGTCGCCGTCGAGGAAGCCGTCCTCGTCGCGATCGAGGCCGATGCGGTAGCCGGAGCCCGGCGGCGTGCACGTGTAGGTCAGGGGTCGCCCCGTCGCGAGGGCGATCTGGCGGAGCACCGCGTCCGGGATCGGCGGCAGCGCCATCCGGTCGGCGACGAACTGCCCTGCTCCGGTGTGAAGGAAGCCGATCTCCTGCAAGGTCAGGTGGCTCTTCGCCACGAGATCACACTCGCCGGCGTCCGCCCTGGCGATCAGGAGATCGACGCGCGGATCGGCGGCGGCCTGGTTGCCGGGCGTGAGCGTGACCTGCTGGCCGACGATCGGGGCGACGTTCGAGTCGAAGGCGAGCAGGAACGACTCGAGCTGCCGGCGGACCGCGTCGCCCGCCGGCGAGTCCGGCAGGCCGTTCGGGTTGTCCGGGAACGTGCCGAACTGGTTGGTGAAGCCGGTGAACGGCGAGAAGCCCATCCCGCGGAAGAACCGGAACAGCGTGTCGAAGCTGCCGTCGTGCAGGAAGCCGAACCCCCGCACCTGGTCGCCCTTGGGATCGTTGTCGCCGGGCAGGATGCCGAACAGCGGGGCGGCCATCCCGAACATCCCGACCTTCTGGTACATGTTGCGCAGGTGCGGCGTCTTGATGAGCTGCGGCTGGAAGTCGAACGTCATGTTGCCGTTCGCTCCGAAGAATCCCGGCTTGTCGACGCCGGGATTGCCCTCCGGATCGAGGACGTGACAGCCATTGCAGATGGCGGTGCCGTCCAGGTTGCCGCTCACGAAGGTGTCGCGCCCGGCCTGCTGATCCGGCGTGAGCGAGTTGTCCAGGCGGCGGATCGGGTTGGGCGGATAGGTCACCTGCAGGATGAAGTCCGCGAACGCCTCCATGGAGGCGGCCGGGATCGGGCCGCTCCGGCCGAGGAGGTCGGTGAAGCCGGCCTGGAACTTCATGAACGCGGCGCGCTCGTCGAACGAGCCGCTGTCCGGCTGCGCGGTGGGCGCGTCGTTGCCGCCGGTGCGATCGCCGCGCCAGTGCATGGGGCCGTGGTTGGCCATGCCGCGCAGGCTCTGGGTCGTGGTCGGGCCCTTCATCGGGTGGAACTCCCGGGGCATCGGCTGCTGCGTGAAGAGGTTGAGCAGCGGGCCGACGAAGGGGCCCGGGTTGGTCGTGACCGGCTCGTCCGGATTGCCGAGATCCCACCCGAGGCTGTCGAAGTCGCCGAAGATATGGCAGCTCGCGCACGAGGAGTCGCCGTGCGCCGAGCTCGTGCGCGCGTCGTAGAGGAAGCTCCGCCCGAGCGCGACGCTCGGCGGCTCGGGGCTGTACATCGCGACGTGCGCTGTCTCGGCCCGGGTCGCGGTGTCGACGATCGAGATGGAGTTGTCGAAGCGGGTCAGCACGAACAGCTGGCCTCGCGCCTCGTCGAGCGCGAGCCCCGACGGGCCGCCGCCGCTCACCTCGATGTGGTCGGAAGCGTCGGGCACGAACGTGTCGCTCTCGAGCGCGGCCGTGCCGAGAACGCCGACCTTGCTCGACCCGAGCGCGGCCACGTAGAGCGTCGCGCCGTCGCTGGTGACGGCCATGTCGACCGGCTGGGCCAGGCTCGCCTCGCTCTCGGCGTTCGGCGTGGGGGCGCAGCAGGCCGAGTAATCGATGTGTTTGTTGAGGTGCCGCGGCGCGACGCGCGGGGGGGCGTTGCCGGGGCGGAGCACCGTGATCCGGCTCTCGTGGAGGTGGCCCCGCAGGCTCTGCCCCGCGAAGACGCCGGGGCCCTCGAACCGCTGCTCGTTCCGCGCGTCGGTGTTGGAGACGTAGACCTTCCCGTTCACCGGGTTGACGACCATGTTGAAGAGGATCGTCCCGACGCCGGTGAAATGGCCCGAGGGCCCGGCGATCGGCCGCGGGGGGTTCGCCATGGCGTTGATGGCGAACACGTCCTTGTCGGGCAGCGAGAGCCGCACCGTGTCGTCCCAGGTGCGGCCGAGCTCGTCGACCCAGTGCGCGCCGTCGAACTTCACGATGAGGCTGACCTCGGGCGCCGGGTCGCCGAACGCGTTGGTCATCGGGCCCGGCGAGCCGCCGTTCGCCGCGCCGCCGTCGGGCACGAGCAGCTCGGTGACGACGGTGCTCCGGTTGCCCGAGTGGAAGCCGGCGGCGTAGACGCGCGCGCCGTCGGGCGTGGCGGCGAGCGCGCGCGGCGTGTCGGTGAAGAGGGTGAGGATCACGAGCGGCTCGCCGCCGAGCGACGAGCCCAGGTGGTTCGCGTCGAACACCCAGACGTCGGCCCGGCCCACGCCCGGCGTGGTGAGCTCGGGATCGTTCGGGTTGTTCTGGCCGCGGTGCGCCGCCGTGATGAACGCGCGGCGCCGCCCGGGGCCCGCAAATACGATGTCTCTCGGCTCATCGCCCACGAGCAGCGTGCGCTCGACGCGGCCGCCGTATCCGCCAGGGGACAGCTCGACGACGCTGACGCTGTCGGACAGGTGGTTCACGACCCACACCTCGGTGTCGCTCCGCGCCGCCACGGCGACCGGATCCAGCCCGACCGGTATCGAGCTCCGGTGGACCAGCGTGCCGTGATGGACGCGGAAGACCTCGAGGCGGCCATCCGGCGTGTTGAGCGCAAAGAGCAGGTTTCCGCTGGGAGAGAGCGCGAGCGGGCGCACCTGCCCGCTCTCGAAGAGCGTGGTTGACGGCTCGGCCAGGGCGGGGGCGCTGGCCGCGAGGACAAGAGACGACGCCGCGGCGGACAAAAGGCCGCCAGCGACCCTTCGCAGGGCGAACGATGACTTCATATGACCTCCTCGAGAAAGCGACTTCAGGCGATCGGGGATCGAGTGATCATTCAACAACTAACACGGACACGCTCTTTGGGGATCCAGGAAAGAGCATTTATGTTTCAATGTTGAAATGCGCGCGGCGCACGTCGTACACCGCCTCACGATCATGACCCTTTTCAGGGGTGCAGCGCGTCATGAGGCAAGCATTGAATGGCGACGCGCGCAGCCCACCGGCGCACCCGAGCGACGGGTGGTGAGCCCATGTGCGTTCTGCGCCGGCCGCGGAGCGCGACGCTACTTCTTCGCCGTCACGTACCGGAAGTCGCACCGCTCGGCGCCCGTGCCGAGTGTGCCCGTGCGGCGGAGCTCGATGCCGTGGAGCTCTTTCACCTTGAGGTCGTCGAGGCGGCAGATCATGGGGACGATCTCCGGCGCGCCGTGCCGCCGCGCGAACGCCACGATCGGGCACGCGCGCACGTCGAAGGCCAGGAGCGCGCCGGTGCCGCTGGCCTCGTCGAAGCGGATGCCCTCCGGCTCGTCCGCGCGCAGGCTCATCATGAGCAGGCTCCGCGCTGGTTTCAGCCGGAACATCACATCCATGGCGGCGCCGAGGAGCGGGCTCCGGTTCAGCTGCTTGCGGTAGAAGGCCAGCAGCATGTCCTCGGCGATGCGCAGGGCCGGCTCCCGATCCACGCCGAGGTCGTGCAGGAGCGCCTCGTAGATCGCGAGCACCGGCGGGCCGAGCTCGAAGAGCTTGCGATTCGTGCTGCTCCGGAACTGCGGCATCGTCGCCTCCAGCGCGAGATACCGCTGCTTGGCGTGCGTGTGGAGCTCCGCCGCACACGCTTCACCGAGCTCGCGCGTCGCGATGACTCGGCCTTCCGCAAGGATCTGCGCGAGACGTTCGGACGGCGACGACATGCTGGAAATTTACCACATGCGTCGCCGCGGCAAGCCTCCATGTGGGAGCTCTGTGATCGGATTGGCCGGCTGAAGTGGCCTGCTGGCCGGCCAATCGACTGGCCGGCCAGCAGGCCAGTCCGATCAGCGGGCGGAGCCTGTTCCAGCCGGCCTGTGCGGCCAGAGGGTCAGCTATGCTCCTGCGATCGGGGGAGTTCGGTAGGGACGCAATATGGCTCTACCGGGATGCGCGGAGCACCGGACAGGGCGTCTGGTGAAATGAGGCAGAAACCTCTCAGCAACAGGCCCAGTCGGCTCCCGGGCGGCGATGCGCTCGCGGGCTCGGCAGGAGCCGGGCGTCCGCCTGTGCGGCGCTACGGCGCTGCCGGTCCCCACAGCCCGGGCACGCGCGTCCCGCAGGAAGGGCACGCGCCGCCGGAGAGGAGGACCTCCTGCGTCTCGTAGTTGAACCGCCGCACAACGACCTCGTGGCAGGCGGGGCAGCGTGTATGCGAGAGCTCACGGACGCGGTCGGCCACGTTGCTGACGTAGACGTACTTCATCCCCCGCGCGTAGGCGACGCCCGCCACGTCCACGAGGAACGCCGGGTCGGTCGTCATGCGATCGCGCATCTTGTAACGCGGGTAGAAGGCGTTGAGGTGCCAGGGGATGTCGGGGTCGACCCCGGCGATCTCGGCGCCGAGGGCGCGGAGGCCGGCCGCCTTGTCGTTGAAGCCGGGGACGACGAGCGTCACGACCTCGACCCAGTAGCCGAGGCGCCGGGCCTCGCCGATCGCCGCGAGCACCGGCTCGACGCGGCCGCCGAGCGTCCGGTATTGATCCGCGCTCCACCCCTTCAGGTCGACGCGGAACACGTCGGCGACCGGGCGCATGTACGCGAGCGCCTCGGGCGTCGTGTTGCCATCCGAGATGAGCGCCGTGACGAGCCCCCGCCGCTGCGCCTCGGCGAAGACGGCGCGCGCCCACTCGGCGGTGATCATCGGCTCGTTGTAGGCGCTCGCGAGCACCCCGCAGCCCGCCGCGACGGCCACCTCGACGAGATCCGCGGCGCTGATGTCGATGGGCTCGCCGTCGCCCTCCGGCTCGCGGAGGGCCTGGGAGACCTTCCAGTTCTGGCAATAAGGACAGCGCAGGTCGCACCCGAACATCCCGAAGGTGAGGGACCTCGCGCCGGGGCGCACATGGAAGATCGTGTTCGTCTCGACCGAGCGCACGTAATGGCGCGCGACGTAGCCGAACGGGACGCGCAGCTCGCCGTCCTTCTCGAAGCGGATCCCGCACGCGCCCGCGCGCCCCGGCGCGAGGACGCAGCGGTGCGCGCACGCGGTGCACCGGAGATACCCCTCCTCGGGACCGGGCTCGTAGAGCGCGCCCGGCACGGTGCGGCGGGCGAGCTTCGCCGTGAGGGGCTCGCCCATGGCGCCGCCCTCGCCAGGCCCGGCCGCGGCGCGCTCGCACGCGGGCTCGTTCGCGGCGCCGCGCACGAGGTCCTCCACGCGGACGTGCGGGCGGGCGTCCAGATCGCGCGCGTCGAGCGGAGCGTCGATCGCGGCTTTCGGGGCGCTGCGTCCGTTCGTCTCCATGGGAGAGCGGGCATCGCTAGCATCGCAGCCGCGAAAAACAAGGGCCTTGTGGTGCGGTGGCGTGGCGGTACAGCTGGGCAGCGGCGCTGCGGCGGGCAGCGGCGCGGTAGGACAGCGGCGCTGTGGCGAGCAGCGGCGCTGCGGCGGGCAGCGAGGTGGGCCGGCGCAGGAGCGCTCTTGTCAGGCCGGCAGCGCGCCAGCGCCCTGCGCGAGCCGATCGAGCTCGTCCTGACCGAGCTCGCGCTCGCCGGCGAACGCGATCCCCACGACGGCGCGCACGCTCGCGGAGGCGTCGCGCACGGGCAGCGCCACCGCCGCCTGCGCCGCGACCGCCCTGGCCCCGGGCCGCACGTCGCCGGACGTGTCCGTCTGCAGGTTGCACGTCTGCACGGGCTGGTCGCGCTCCCAGGCGAGCCCGGCCATCCCCTTGCCCCGCGGGACGCGGCGCGTGATCTCCTGCACCTTCTCGGGGATGTTCACGGCGGCGGCCAGCGCGAGCGCATCGCCCTCGACGAGGTGCACCGTGCCAGCGATACCCCCGTTGTCGGCGACGAAGCTCCGAAGCCACGGCTCCAACGACTCTCGGCGCGCATGCATGCTCGCACCTTCGGCCGTCGCGGGGCCTGCGTCAACCCGGGGCAGCTCGCGGGACGCGCCGGATTCGTCAGGCCTCGTCCTTCACCCGCTTGGGCCAGCGCACGATGAAGGTGGCTCCTGCGCCGGGGCGCGACGAGACGGACACGCTCCCTCCGCGGCTCTGCACGATCTTCTTCACGACGGAGAGCCCTATCCCGGTGCCTTCCACCTTGTCGCGCGACTCGAGCGTATGAAAGAGATCCCAGATGCGCTCGTGGTACTCGGGCGCGATGCCGGGCCCGTTGTCGCTCACGGCGAACTCGACGTAGGCACCGGCGTCCTCCCACGTCACCTCGACGCGCGCGTCGCTGCGGCGCGCGTGCTTCAGGGCGTTGCTGATGAGGTTCTGGAACACCTGCTGCATCGGGACGCGCTCCGCGGCGATCGTCGGCATCCCGGGCGCGATGTCGACCCGGGCCCCCTCGGGCGGCGAGAGCAGCTCGACGACCTCCGCGAGCAGATGGCCGGTGTCGACGCTGACCACGTCGCCGCGCAGGCGCCCTGCCCGCGAGTAATGGAGGATCCCGTCGATGAGCGCCTCGAGGCGGCGCACGCGCCCGCGCAGGAGGTGGATGTACTCCTGCGTCTCGCCGTCCAGCTTCCCCGCAAGCGACTCCTCGATCCACTCGGACAGGTTCGCGATCCCCCGGAGGGGCGCCTTGAGGTCGTGCGAGGCGACGTAAGCGAACTGGTCGAGCTCCTGGTTCGTCTTCGCGAGCGCTGCGATGAGCTCCTCTCGGTGCTGGCTCAGCTGCTCGATGCGGCGCCGCGCGAGCACCTGATCGGTGATCTCGAAGGCGACCACCATGACGCCCGAGACGGCGCCGGAGGGGTCGCGGATGGGCTGAGCGACGTAGTTGAAGACGGCCTCGTCCACCGCGCCGCCGCGCCGGACGGGGATGGTCAGCTCGGTCATGCGCAGCGGCTGGCCGGCCTTGAGCGCGCGGTCCAGCATCGCGATCGCCTCGTGCTCGCCGAGCTCCGGGAACGCCTCGCGCACGCTCTTCCCGACGAGGTCCCGCCGGCCGACCATCTCGCAGTACGGCGGGTTCGCGACCTCGTAGCGGTGCTCGGGGCCGGCGAACACCGCGATGGGGACCGGCGCCTGCATGAAGAGGTCGTACAGCCGCTCGCGCTCGCGCTCGGCCGCTGCCCGCAATCGGGCGAGCTGGAGGTGCGTGGCGACGCGGGCGACGAGCTCGCGCGCGGAGAACGGCTTGGGGAGGTAGTCGTCCGCGCCCGCCTCGAGCCCCTCGACGCGCGACTCCTCCCCGGCGCGCGCGGAGAGCATGACGACCGGGACACCCCTCGTGCGCTCGTCCGCGCGCAGCGCGCGGAGCAGGCCGAAGCCATCGAGGTTCGGCATCATCACGTCGGTGAGCACGAGATCCGGCGGGCTGCGGCGCGCCGACGCGAGCGCCTCGGCGCCGTCGGCGACGGCCTCGACCGTCCAGCGCTCGCGCAGCACCCGCCCGACGTACTCGCGCATATCGGCGTTGTCGTCCGCGAGCAGGACGCGCCCCGACGGCCCGGCCGCGATCGCGGCGCCGTCGGACGATGTCCACGCCGCCGGGGCGAGGTGCTCGACGGCGTTATCACCCTCTGCGCCGGGGGGCGAGTCACCCTCTGCGCCGGGGGGCGAGTCACCCTTTGCGCCGGGGGGCGAGTCACCCTTTGCGCCGGGGGGCGAGTCACCCTCTGCGCCGGGGGGCGAGTCACCCTCTGCGCCGGGGGGCGAGTCGCCCTCTGCGCGGGGCAGCCAGCGGAGCGCCTCCTGCACATAAGGCGCTGCGCCCGTCGTCGTCGACGCCAGCGTCCGCGCGGCGTTCACGCGGTCCTTCGGCAGGTGCCCGGCCCCGCGAGGCAGGGAGACAGTGAACGACGTCCCCACGGAGAGCTCGCTCGTGACGTGGATGGTCCCGCCGTGGAGGCGGACGAGCTCGTGGACGAGCGCGAGCCCGATCCCGGACCCCTCGTGCGTGCGGGATCGCGCGCCCTGGACCCGATGGAACCGCTTGAACAGGTGCGAGAGCTCGCGATCCGGGATGCCCGTCCCGGTGTCCCGCACGGTGAGGTCGGCGCGATCGCCGTGCGCGCGGAGCGCGATCGAGACCGTCCCCTCGAACGTGAACTTGAGCGCATTCGAGAGGAGATTGAGAACGATCTTCTCCCACATGTCGTGATCGACGTAGATGGGCTCGGGCAGCGGCGGGCAATCGACCTCGAAGGCGAGCCCCGCGCGCTCCATCGCCGAGCGGAAGGCGCTCGCGAGATCCGCGGTGAGCGCGGAGAGATCGGTCGGCTCATACGACGCCTGGATCCGGCCCGCCTCGATGCGCGAGAAGTCGAGCAGCGCGTTGACCAGCTTGAGGAGCCGGACCGCGTTGCGGTGCGCGGTCTCGAGATCCGCGCCCGACAGGCTCCGCTCCGCCGACGCGAGGGCGTCCTCGAGCGGCCCGAGCATCAGCGTGAGGGGCGTGCGGAACTCGTGGCTCACGTTGCTGAAGAACGTGGTCTTCGCGCGATCGAGCTCGGCGAGGGCCTCCGCCCGCCGCTTCTCCTCCTCGTACGCCTGCGCGTTCGCGATGCTGGCCGAGATCTGGCCGGCGACGAGGTGGAGGAAGCCGCGGTAATCGTCGTCGAAGAGGCGGAATGGATTCAGCCCGACGATCAGGACCCCGGCGCGCCCCGTCTCGCCCGAAGGGGAGATCGCGAGCGCGGCCGCCCGCGTCGGCGGCCTTTGCCATGCGCCGGTGGGGAGACCCCGGAGGTGAGTCGGTATCTCGACGACGCGGCAGGACTCGTGCTCTCGCAGCACCGCGGCGAGCGGCCACGGCGACTCGTCCGTGAGCGCGATCGTCTCGGGGGCCGCGGCGTGCTCCCGCTCGAACCCGGTGCTGCCCGCGAGCTGCACGCGCCGCCGGTCCGGGTCGACGACGTAGAGGAGCGCGAACGGGAGATCCTTCGCGTTGGTCGCGAGCGAGCTCGCGCTGCGCGCGCACACTTCTTCCCACGAGCGCCCGTGCGCGGTCCGCGCCGCGAGGTCGCGGAGGAGCGAGAGCTGCCGCTCTCCGAGGATTCGCCGCGTGTCGTCGGTATTGGCGCAGAGGATGCCGCCCGTGCCGCCCTGATCGTTCGGCACAGGGCTGTAGGAGAACGTGTAATACGTCTCCTCCTGGTAGCCGTTCCGCTCCATGATGAGGAGGAGCGCCTCGTCGTAGGTGCTCTCGTCGCGGCGCATCGCGGACGCGGCGCGCGGCCCGACCTGGCCCCAGATCTCGCGCCACACGACGGACGCGGGCTGCCCGAGCGCCTCGGGGTGCTTGCCGCCGACGATCGACTTGTAGGCGTCGTTGTACAGATTGATGAGCGAGTCGCCCCACCAGACGAACATCGGCTGGCGCGACGTCAGGACGATGCGCACGCACGTCTTGAGGCTCTGCGGCCACGACGAGACCGGCCCGAGCGGCGTCTTCGACCAGTCGATCGCGCGCATGCGCGCGCCCATCTCGCCTCCGCCGGCGAGGACCGCGCGAGCGTCCGCGCGATCCGGCGGCAGGCCATCCAGCTCGAGCGACATGGGCCCTTTGTAGCGTGCGGTGGGTGGCGGGAGAAGGGCAGAAAACAGGGCGTTTCGGCTGCTCAGGGGAGCCCGTACACCGCGGAGGGGCCGGCGCGCCGGCGCCGCTCACGGCGGCGCGTCGAGCACCGCGCGCAGCGCCCGGCGCGCCACGTCGGGCGAATAGCCCTGGCGCGCGAGGAAAGCATAGAGCTTCTGCCGTTGCTCCGCCGGAGCGAGCCCCGAGAGCGAGCGGAGCTTCTTGCGCGCCGCCCGCTCGGCCACGGCGGACTCGTCCGTTCCCTCCTCGGCCATGACCTGCCGTATGGCCGCGTCCGCCACGTCGCGCGAGACGCCTTTGCGGGCGAGGTCCTGCTCGATCCTGCGGCGCGACCGGGGCTTGCCCACGATGCCGGAGCGCGCCTTGGCCTCCGCGAAGCGCGCGTCGTCGAGCAGCCCGCTCGAGGTGAGGCGCTCGATCGCGGTCGTCACGTGCTCCCTGGGCTCGCCCTTCTCGATCAGGCGCTTCTCCAGCTCCCTGGCCGATCGCGCACGGAACGACAGGAGCCGCAGCGCCCGCTCGTAGGTCTTCTGCGCGGCCTCGCCGGCCTTTCGCGGCGGCTCTGCCGCGGCCCCGGGGCTCTCCTGGCCGGGGGTCAGGCCGGCGGCGGCCTGCTCGGGCACCGTGGCGAAGGGGACCCCATCCACCAGGATGACGACGTGGCCAGGCTTGTCAGGCGAGGGGGCGATTCCCGTGATGATCGGCATGCACGAGGGACGATGGCGCACCCCGCGCGGACCGCAAGCGCCAGCTCACCCCGCCTGCTCCCGGCCGCGGCGGGGCGCCCGCTGCCTTGTCTCACGGATCGAGCACGAGCACGCCAAACGCCTCGGGGACATGGAAGTTCGGCTTGCTCGTGCGGGGCGGGCTCCACGCGAGGTAATGCCGTGGGTCCTTGCCCTCCATCCGGTACAGGTTCATGGGCAGCCGCGCGTTCGGGGCGAGCGCGCCCACGATCCCCGGCGCCGCCAGCAGCGCCTCGATGACGGCCGTGCGCGCCTGCGCGTCCTGGCTCGTCGCGATCGTCGCGCCGCTCGACCACGCCGTGTCTTCCAGGCGCGCGTCGCGGTCGATGGCGATATCGAAGAAATGGCCGAACGGCCCGATCTCCACCTCGAAATACTGCCTTGGCGAGCCAGGGGCCGGCGTCAGGAAGAGCTCGATGCAATCCTCTTTATAAAGCCCCTTTCGCTCCGTGCCGACGGGCTTCGAGCGATCCGTGTTGAGCCCCGCGCTCGAGAGCTCGAAGAGCGCGTGGAGCCCCTGTTTCGACCAGAGGAAGCGCGCCCGCGTGGGGAGCCCGGTGGGCTTGCCGGCATAGTCGGTGTCCCACTGCACGGCCTTCGCGTGGCTCCAGGCCGCGTCGTCGGCCTTCCCGTCGAGCACGACCTGCTCTCCCGGCGGAAGAGGCGACGCGTGCGCCTCCGGCTTCGCGGGGACTCCGCCCGGCCCTTCGCCCTGCTTCCCCTCGGGCGCCTTCGAGGCCGGCGGCGCGGGATCGAGCCCCTTCGCGGGCCCGCCGGGCAAGGGCGCCTGTCCGGGCTCCCAGTCGAGCCGGAAGGGCGCCATCGCCTTGTAATGCACGGGCCTCGGGCTCTTCAGGAGATCTGCCCCGTCTCCCGTGATCGCCGTCGCCTTGAGATCCAGCCCGAAGCGCTTCGCCGCGGCGTCGATGAGTGGCGAGGTCCGGTGGCCGCCGAGCTCGCGCGCGAGCGCGGGGCTGTTCCAGACGCCGAGGAGCTCCGCCGCCACGCGGTCGACCCGCACCGGGTTCGTGCCGCCGATGGCCACCATCTCCGCCGTGGGGTGGAGGACCTGGAAGCCGTCTCCGCCCATCGCCGGCGCGCCGTCGCCGAGCACCGCGTCCGGCGCGGATATCTCGAGCACGTCGACCATGCGCTCGGCGAAGACGCGGAGCGACGATAAGTAAAGAGCTCTATCCTCCTGGCCAGCGGACTTCGTGTCCAGGTACGCCTTGAGCTCCCTGTGCATCCTCCACTTCTGCTTGTAGGCAGGCGCGCTGTCCGACAGCATGACCGTGCCCTGCATGCCCTTGATGCCGACGGAGATGACCGAGTACCGGTGCATCTTGAGCCGGGGGAGCGACAGGAAGAGCCCGTGGTCGAGGTGCTCTGCCAGCACCTTCGGCACGAGCAGCGTCGGGACGTGGGTCGTCTGGATGCCACGGACGGCGAGGGGCTTTCCGGGCCTGTCCCCGGCGACGTCGTAGACCCCGTCGTCGTCCATCGCGACGAGCGCGGCGCCCTCCTCCGCGGCCATCGCCTCATAGCCGGTGCGCTGCGCGATGTCCTTCCAGAACTTGTGCGAGTGGCCGCAGCCCTCGGCGATCGTGATCTTCGTGTGTCCGCGCGCCTTGAGGCACTGGACGACGCCTCGAACGAACTCCGGCTGGGTGATCCGGCCGGTCACGCCGTCGTCGCCCTTCGACTTTGCAGGGTCCTTCACGCTGTCGAACCCGCAGATGTTGGGTTTGAGGAGCACGGGAGTCGCCGCGGGGCGCCTCGGCACCACCGCCTCGCAGATGCGCTTGCCGAGCTCGAGGGGACCCTGGCCGCGGAGCACGGTGACGGGCGAGTCGTCGGCCTTGATGCGCTCGACGTGCCGCTTCCTGAGGGCGGCGCCGTCGATGCTGTCCGACGCGATCACCGAGGGCCCTGACTCATACCGCTGCGACGCGCCCGCGACCACGTCGCTCGACGCGCTCGGGACGGCGGTCGGCACGGCCGGGTGCGCGGAGGCGGCGGCGAACGAGGAGGCGGCCTGTGCCGGCACGGGCGCCGACGAGGACGCCGCCGCGTCGGGCGGCGGCTGCGGGGCGGCGGGCCCGCCGTCGCTGGTAGGTCCGCCCGGCTGTCGCGGCCGGTCCCCGCAGCCCGCGAGGACGGCGACCAGCGCCGCGATCGCGAGGGAAAAGCGCCGCGCCCGGCGACCGTGGATCGCCCGTGTCGTGTTCATGCTCGCGGAGCACGATGGGGCGAAACGACGGCGGCGAGAAGGAAGAATTTTGATACAGCTCATGCGTTCCAGCGCAGGCGCGGAATGAACGGATGTGTGGCTCTGCTGGCGTGGAATTTACTTCCAATAGAGAATCCCTGCGAATAGAGGATGGGATGAAATCCGTTTCTGGCGTGTTCTCGGCCGTGATCGTGACGACCCTGCTGGCGCTGTCCGCGTGCGGCGGCAGCGTCGACGACGAGGGAAACAGCAAGGAAGAGGGCCCCTCCTGCGGGCTGGTCGCGGCGTGCGGCGGCGACCCGACAGGGACGTGGACGATGGATGAGGCGTGCCTGGATCCCTCGATGTTCGAGGACCTCGACGAGGGGTGTGACGCGGAGATCGACATCAGCGGCATGGTGGTGAGCGGACGCGCCGAATTCCGGGCCGATAACACCCATGTCACGACCGTCACGCAGCAAGGGCCGATCAAGGTGGTGTACCCTGCGGCGTGCCTCGCGGCCGAGGACATCCCGATCACGTGCGCGCAGCTCAGCGTGAAAATGCAGCGGGCCGCGGCTGGGAAGGAGTCGCCCTTCACCTCGGCGGAGTGTGCTCATGCGGGCGCCGACTGCGCGTGTACGTTTGTCTTGGGGCGGATCACGACGACGTCGATGGGCACCTGGTCGGTCTCCGGCTCCCTCTTGGCCGTCGAGTCCGAGGGCGAGGAGCCCGAGGAGAACCCGTTCTGCGCGCAGGGATCCTCGTTCACGAGAGGCTTCCCGGTATCGGCGGGAGCGGACGCCTCGGGGCCCATCAAGCACTACATGAGGTTCACGAAGGAGTGAGCCGCGGCGAGCCCGGTCGTCGGGGCGCCGCTCAGCGCCGGTCGAGCCCCACGATGCGGTCGAGCAGCGCCCGGTCGAGGCTCGCCTCGACCGCCGTGGCGAGCCGGTCGTACTCCTCGTGCCGGCTCGGTATCGCCGGCTCGCCCGCGGCCCTGGGGAGCCCTCTCCGCTCGCGCAGCGCCGCGAGGAGTGACCGCCGGAGCCCGTCGTTGTCGAGGATCCCGTGGATCATCGTGCCCACCACGGCGCCGTCCGCCGACACGGCCCCGTCGAGCGCCGGCTCGGCCTTGCCGCCCCTCGACCCGATCGCGAACGCCGCGGCCGCGCCGCCCACCCGCTCCACGCGGCCCATGTGGATCTCGTAGCCGGTCAGCTCTCCCGCGCCCTCGCTCTCGGCCTCTCCAATGCTCGCCGCGCCCGCCGCGCCCAGGAACGAGCAGCCCGCGAGCCGCGCCCGCACCTGCGCCACCGTCTTGGTCCGCTCGAACCGCGTCCACACATCGAGCAACCCGAGGCCCCGCGCCGCCGGCTCGGCCGACTCGACGCCTTCCGGATCCTCGATCGCCCCGCCGAGCATCTGGCAGCCGCCGCAGATCCCGAGCGTCCAGCCGCCCTGCCGGGCGCGCGCCGCGACCGCCTCCGCGAGGCCGCTCGCGCGCAGCCACGCGAGATCGGCCATCGTGCTCTTCGTCCCGGGGAGCAGCACGAGGTCCGCATTCCCGATCTCGTCCGGCCGCTCGATGAACCGCACCACCACGCCGGGCTCGTGCTCCAGCGGCTCCACGTCGTCGTAATTCGATATCCGCGGCAGCCGGACCACCGCGATGTCGAGCTGCCCCGGGCCCGCCGGCGCCCGGCGCCGCCGGCCCTCCAGCGACACCGAGTCCTCGTCCGCGATGCGCAGCTGCTTCAGGTAAGGCACCACGCCGAGCACAGGGACGCCCGTCCGCGCCGTCAGCATGTCGAGCCCCGGCTCCAGCAGCTTGAGGTCGCCGCGGAACTTGTTGATCACGAACGCGGCCACGCGCGCGCGCTCGTCGGGCTCGAGCAGCGCCATCGTGCCGACCAGCGCGGCGAACACGCCGCCTCGGTCGATGTCGCCGGCGAGCAGCACCGGCGCGTCGGCGACGCGCGCGACGTGCATGTTCACGATGTCGCGGTCCTTCAGGTTGATCTCCGCGGGGCTGCCCGCCCCCTCGATCACCACGACGTCGTGCGCCTCGCGCAGCCGCCCGAGCGAGCGGGCGATGATGTCCTTCAGCTCTCCCCGGTACGCGAAATAGTCGCGCGCGTGCAGGCTGCCGATCGGCTTGCCGAGCACGATCACCTGGGAGCGGGAGTCGCCCTCGGGCTTGAGCAGCACCGGGTTCATGTCGACCGTCGGCGCGACGCGCGCCGCCTCGGCCTGCACCGCCTGCGCCCTTCCGATCTCGCCGCCGTCCAGGGTCGCGAACGAGTTCAGCGCCATGTTCTGCGACTTGAACGGCGCGACCCGGAGGCCCCGCCGCTGGAAGATGCGGCAGAGCGCCGTGCAGAGGAGGCTCTTGCCGACCGAGGACGCCGTGCCCTGGACCATCACCGTGAGCGCCGTCATCGGAAGAGCTCCTGTCCAAAGGACGCCGCCGCCAGGAGGGCCGCCGCGAGCCCGGCGAAGAGCAGCGCCGCGAGCAGCACGATCCGGCAGGCCTCGTCGATGAGCCCCCGCCGGAGCGGCTCCACGGGGTCGCCGAGGCGGTAGTGGCCGCGCTTCTCGAGCTCGACCCGGAGCAGCCCGGCCATCGCCGCCATGGGCCGGCCGGCGTTCGGGCTCTCGGTGAGGCCGCCGTCGCGCAGGAGCACGGCGAGGCCGCGGCGCGCGTCGGCGCCGCGGAGCCACCCGGCGGCGAGCAGGAGGAGCGCGGTGAGCCGCGCCGGCACGAAGTTCAGCGCGTCGTCGAGCCGCGCCGAGGCCTTGCCGAGGTACTCGTAGCGGCCGTGGTAGCCGACCATCGCGTCGAGCGTGTTCACCGCGCGGTAGAAGAGCGCGCCCGGGAGCCCGAAGAGGGCGAAGTAGAAGAGCGGCGCGACGAAGCTGTCCGACGCGTTCTCCGCGACCGACTCGACCGACGCGGCGACCAGCGCGGGCTCGTCGAGCTCCGACGGGTCGCGGCTGCAGAGGCTCCGCAGCGCGCCGCGGGCCGCGGGGAGATCGCCCGCCGCGAGGGCGTCGCGCACGCCGAAGGCCGCGTCGCGGAGCGCGCGGAGCGCGAAGGTGGGCTTCAGAAAGAGACCTGACAAAGCGAGCGCGATGACGGGGTGCGGGGCGAGCAGCGCCGCGACGCCGGCGCCGAGCGCGGCGAAGAGGCAGGGGACGGCGAGGGCCATGAGCGCGCCCCAGAGGAGCTCCGCGGCGCGGCCGCCCGTGGGCGCGGCGCGCTTCAGGGCCTGGATCGCGGAGCCCATCCACACGACGGGGTGGAAGGCGGCGGGGGGCTCGCCGCAGGCGAGGTCGAACGCGACAGCGACGAGCAGCGCGGCGGCGGCCGTCATCGCGCGTCCTCGCCGCCGACGACGAGCGCGACCGGGCCGGGGCGCAGGCGCAGGATCGCGCCCATCACGGCCACGTAGAGCTCGCTGGCCGAGCGGCCGAGCCGCTGGTGCGCGCGCCCCGCGAGGTCGCGGAACGCCCGGCCGAGCCGGCTCTCCGGGACCACGCCCATGCCGACCTCGTTCGAGACGAGGACGACGTGCGGCGCCGCCGACTCGACCGCCGCAGCGAGCGCCTCGATGCGCTCCTCGATGGGCCCGAGCGCGCGGCCCTCGGTCTCGTCGCGGAGCAGCAGGTTCGACAGCCAGAGCGTGAGGCAGTCGACGACGACGACGTCGACGCCGGAGAGCGAGGTGATGCGCTCGGGGAGCGCGATCGGCTCTTCCACGGTGAGGAACGCGCTGCCTCGCTCGCGGACGTGCGCGTCGATGCGCGTCCGCATCTCGTCGTCGAACGGCTCGGCGGTCGCGATGAAGGCGCGGCGCTCGCCGAGCGAGCGCGCGAGGGAGAGCGCGAACGCGCTCTTGCCGGAGCGCACGCCGCCGCCGATGAGGGCGACCCGGCGCGGCGCCGTGCCCGGGCCGCTCATCGCGCGCGCTCCTTCCGGTGCGCGGCGGCGCTCGCGACGAGCCCCTCGGGGACGAGCGGGTTCGAGGCCCAGTGCGCGTGCACGTACGAGGCGAGGACGCTCCCCGCCCGGTACCCCTCGCGCGCGACCTGGCCGCCGCGCCGGCGCCGAACGGAGTAGGCGTGCTCGATCGGCAAGGGCGCGTGCTCGGCAGGCGGCGGCGCCTGCGCGGGCGGCGGCTCGGCTGGCGCCGCGGCCGGCTCGGCCGGCGCCGGCACAGCGCGCTGCGACGGGCGGAGCTCGGAGTAGCGGAACTGGTGCCCGCGGAAGCGGAGCCCCGCGCCGCCCAGGATCGTGCGCGCCTGCGTCTCGACCTCCACGTACCCGAGCGCCTGCAGCTTCTCGCACATCGCGGCCTCCGCGGGCACGAGCCCGACCATGGGGTGCGCGCGCCCGTCCAGCGTGCGGATCGCCTCGGCCAGGTACATGAGCCCGCCGCACTCGGCGTAGATCGGGCCCCCACGGCCGGCGAACGCGCGGATCTCGTCGCGAAGCGCGGCGTTTGCGGCCAGGCGCTCCGCGTGCACCTCGGGGTAGCCGCCCCCGAGGTAGAGCGCGTCGACGTCGGGCAAGCGCGCGTCGCGGATCGGCGAGAACCGCACGAGCTCGGCCCCGGCGGCCTCGAGGCGGCGCAGGTTGTCCGCGTAGTAGAAGTGGAAGGCCTCGTCGAACGCCACGCCGATGCGCGCCTGGCGCGGCGGCGCCGTCATGCTGACCGCCGACGTCGTCGCTGCCACCTCCGGCACCGGCGGCGCCGCGCGCGCGATCTCGAGCAGCGCGTCGAGCCCGATCCACGCCTCGGCCTGCGCGCCCCAGTGGTCGAGGCGCTCCTCGGGGAGCGCGGCCTCGTCGGCCGTGCGCAGGCCGAGGTGGCGCTCGGGGAAGCGCTGCGCCTCGTCCCGCGGCAGGCCGCCGAGGACCGGCAGCGACCGGTTCACCTGCGCCTGCGCCTGTCGGAGGATGTCGAGGTGGCCGCGGCTGCCGACCTGGTTGCACACGACAGCGGCGACGCGCAGCGCCGGATCGAAGCCCGCGAAGCCCTGGACGAGCGCCGCGACGCTGCGGGCCATCCCGGACGCGTCGACCACGAGCGCGACCGGCGCCTCGAGCCACTTCGCGATCTCGGCGGTCGAGCCCTCCTCTCCGGTCGGGCTCGCCCCGTCGAACAGCCCCATCACCCCCTCGATCAGCGCGACGTCGGCGCCGGCGGCCTCCGCCGCGAACGTCGACAGGACCGCTTCCCGGCCCATCATCCAGCCGTCGAGGTTGTGCGATATCCCGGCCACGGCGCGGGCGTGGTACGTCGGATCCAGGTAGTCGGGGCCGCACTTGAACAGCGCGACCTCGAGGCCGCGGGCGCGGAGCGCGCGCGCGATCGCCACCGTGGCGGTCGTCTTGCCGACGCCGCTCGCCGTGCCGGCGACGACGAGCCGGGGGATGGCCCGGGACATCAGAAATCGACTCCGATCTGGGCCTTTTGCCCCTGCTCGAACGGGTGCTTCACCGATCTCATCTCCGTCACCAGATCGGCGAGCGCGAGGAGCGCGTCGGGCGCGTTCCTGCCGGTGATCACGACGTGCACGTGCGCGGGCCTCGCGCGCAGCGCCGCGAGCAGCTCGTCCTCGGCGATGAAGCCGTAATGGAGCGCATACGTGATCTCGTCGAGCACCACGATGTCCTGCTCGCCGCCCGCGATGAGCGCCGCGGCCTCCTGGAAAGCCGCGCGCGCCGCCGCCTTGTCGCGCGAGAGATCGTCGCTCTCCCAGGTGAAGCCGCGCCCCATGACGAGGAACGTCAGGTTGGGGAGCGTCTCGGCGAACAGCCGCTCTCCCGTCTTCCACTTCCCCTTGATGAACTGCACGACCGCGACGCGCATGCCCCGGCCGAGCGCGCGGAACACCATCCCGAGCGCGGCCGTCGTCTTGCCCTTGCCGTGGCCCGTATAGACGATGACGAGCCCTCGTCGACCTGCCGCCGCTCCGGCGCTCTCCTCCGCGCTCACGAGTCCTCCTCGGTCGTGCCAGGGACGAGGAGCTTCTTCTCGGCCTTGCGGAAGCGGTGGCTGAACTCCGGATCATAGAGCCGCGAGTCGGCGAAATCGGTGGAGGTGAGCACCCGGCCGACCAGGATCATCGACTGGGTCTTGATGCCCTCGGCCCGCACCTTCTCCCGGATGTCGGCGAGCGTGCCTCTCACGATCTTCTGATCGGGGCAGCTCGCCTTGTGGACGACAGCGACCGGGCAATCCGCGCCGTAGGCCGGGATGAGCGCCGCGGTCACGTCCTTGAGCAGGGTGATGCTCAGGAACAGGCACAGCGTCGCCTGGTGGCGGGCGAGCTCCTCGAGCCGCTCGGCGGGCGGCACCGGCGTGCGCCCCTCGGCGCGCGTCAGGATGACGGTCTGCGAGAGCTCGGGCAGCGTGAGCTCGCGCCCGAGCGCCGCGGCCGCCGCGGTGAACGACGAGACGCCGGGGATGATCTCGTACGGGATCCCGAGCGCATCCATCCGGCGCATCTGCTCGGCCGTCGACCCGAAGAGGACGGGATCGCCCGTGTGCACGCGCGCCACGTCGTCCCCTGCGTCCCTGGCCTCGACGAGGACCTCCACGATCTGGTCGAGGGTCATGCCGGAGGAGTCGATGACGCGGGCGTCCGGCCGCGCGGACGCGACGATCTCCCGGGGGACGAGCGAGCCCGTGTACATGACGACCGGGCAGCGAGCGACGAGCTCGGCGCCGCGGACCGTGATGAGCCCGGGATCGCCCGGGCCCGCGCCGATGATGTAGACGCGCATGGGGTTCTTTCCTCGTTTCGTGCGCCGGCGATCCCGCCGGGGACTGCGGGCGCGCGAAGCTAGAGCGATCGCGAGGCGAACGCCAGGGGGCGGGGCGGGGCGGAGCCCCGAGGAAACGACCTTTGGCGCGAGCTCGAAGGATTCCGGCACGAGCACGAACGTCTCCGACGCGCGCCCGGAGCTTCATCGCGTGGCCTGTTCCCCTGCCAGCGGCTGCGTACACATCACGCCTGGATCAGCGCGGGACGATGCGGCGCACCGGTAGACCCGCGCCGAAGGCATAACCTGACGGCGTCGTGACGATGCAGCGGGGCGACGCGGGGTCGTCCTCGATGAGCCGGCGCAGCGCCCGCACCGCCGTGTGGACGCGCGCGTCGTGGCGGAGCCGGTGATAGCTCGGCTCCTGCCACGCGAGGCGAACGAGCGTCTCCTTGTCGGCCTCGCCGCCGTGCTCGGCGATGACCTCGAGGATGCGGAAGAGCAGCGGGCGTTCGGAGAGATCGACCTGGCGGTCCGGCAGCCAGACGCGCTGGGAGCGCACGTCGAAGGCGATGCCGCGCCCCTCGGCGCCAGGATCCCGCGCGCCGATCCTCTCGACGGCGACCCCGGTGCGGCGCCGCGCCGCCTCGACGACGGCGCGGTCGATGCGATCGAGCGAGGCCGCGTCGCCGAGCAGAGCGCGCGCCCGCCGGGCCGCCGCAGGCGCGACGCGATCGAGATCGGCGAAGCCCGCGAGGCGCGCCGGCGACAACCCCGCGGGCGACGCCAGCTCCCCGAGCAGCTCGGCGGCGATCGCGCATGGCATGGCCCCCGTGGTCCGGGCCGTCTCCTTGAGCTGCGCGGCCTCGTCCGCGGCCGCGGCCGACTCCGCCCCCGAGCACCAGAGCGCCTCGAGCGCGAGCGCGCGCGCCGCGATCTCGAGCGTGCCGTAGCCCTGCTCGGCGGCGCAACCGGCGGCGTCCAGCGCCGCGCGCCGCGCCGCTCCGGCGTCGCCCGCGGCCAGCGCGACGGTGCCTCGCGCCAGCGTCGCGAGCACGGCCACCTCGGGCATGTCGGGCTCCGCCAGCTCCGGCCAGGCGAACGGCAGCCCCCAGCGGCTCCGTTGAGCGACGCGCGCCAGAGCGAGCTCGTCGCCCCAGCGGGTCCGCTCGCTCGCGGGGGCAGGCGGCTCCTCCGCGGCGCCCGGCGGCGCGCCGAGCTCGATCGCCGCGCGCACGCGCAGCGCCTCCGCCGAGCACCGGAGCCCTGCGAGCGACGCCTCCGCGAGGGCGGTGAGCTCCTGGTCGACGCCGTCGAGGTCGCCGCGCAGGCAGCGCAGCCGCGCCGCCAGAAGGCGCGCGAACATCGCGTTGATCGGCGAGCGAGCGGCGAGCGGCACGAGCCTGTCGACCACGGCGGCGGCATCGGCGAGCGCGCCGCGATCCGTGGCGATCGCGCCCAGGAGCAGCAGCGTCCGTGCGGGCAGGAAGGCCTGCGCGCCGGGCGCGACCTCGAGGCGCGCGGCCGCCGCCTCGGCCCGGCGGACGGCGCCGAGCGCGTAGAGCGCCGAGGCGATGCCGAAGCGCAGCGCGAAGGAGCCGCCGGAGAGCGCGGCGAGGCGCTCCTCCACGCCGGTCACGAGCCCCAGCGCCAGCGCGCGCTGCCCCATCAGGGCGGCGCAGGCGGCGACGTCGATGTCGCGCTGCGCCGCGAGGGCCGGGGAGGCCGCGTCCAGCGCCTCGAACGCCTGGCGCGCCTGCTTGAACAGGCCGCGGTCCATGAAGCAGCGCGCGCGCGTGCGGCCGGCCTGGAAGGCGACGCGCGCGAGCCCGGCGGCGCCGGCCTTCCGCGTCGCCGCGAGGGCCTCCGCGGCGGCCTCGTCGTAGCGGCCCTGGTGGAAGAGCGCGAGCGAGTGGTGCGCGCGGTCGGCCGGCGTCGGCGAGGCCGGGAGCGAGAGGTCCTGGAGCAGCAAGGGATCGCCGGTCTCGACCGCCGCGCGCAGCCGCCACGACGACAGCTCCGGGATCGCGGCGGGTGCCAGGATGCGGTGCAGCGCCCGCGCGAAGCCGGCCTCGAGCAGCGCCTCGCCGTGCGCGTCGAACAGCGCGAGCGCGCGGGCAGGATCGCCGGCGTCCACCGCCAGGCGGAGCGCCTCGTGCCGCGCGCGCAGGCCGGGAGCCCCCGCCAGCGCCGCCGCGGCGTGGCCCTTGCGCGCGCGGAGCTCGTCCTCGCCGAGCTCGCCCGCGAGCAGCGCGCTCGCGAGGTCGGGCATGCGCAGCCCGTCCGGTGATCGTTCGAGCAAGCCGCGCCGCGCCAGCGATGCGAGGACCTCCGCGCCAGGCACCTCCGCGACGCGCGCGAGCGCCGGGACCGGCAGGGGGATCTCGATCACGCACATCGCGCGGAGCAGCTCGGCCGCGTCCGCCGGCAGCCCGTCGAGCACGCTCCGCCCGTCCGGCTCGTGCATCGGCTGGCGGCCCGCGAGGAGCTGCTTGAGGCGCCACGGCGATCCCGCCGCGGCGCGCAGGACGCCCGCGTCGCCCGCCAGCGCTCCTCCCCACGCGCGCGCCAGCTCCGCCAGCTCGCCCTGCGGCATGCCGTCGAGCGCCACCGTCTGGCCCATGAGCTCTTCGAGCCCAGGATCCTCCCGGCTCACCGCGATCCATCGGCTGCTCCGCGCGTACTGCGCGAGGCGGCCGAGCACCTCGCGGACGCGCGCGGGCTCGGCGTGGTGCAGGTCGTCGAGGACGACGACGTGAGCAGTCGCGCCGGAGGCGGGCTCCGGCTCGGCGAGATCGATCGCGGCGGCGATGAGGGCGTCGCGATCCGTGGCGATCGCCGTCCAGTCGATGCCCCGGACGTCGTGCACCTCGGCGAGCGCCCGTGCCACGGTGAGCAGGACATGATCGAGCAGCGCCCCGCGGCCGAGGCGCGCCATGACCGCGCGCGGCACCCGTTCGGCGAAGCGGGCGCGCAGCACGTGGCAGACGAGCGCCGTCTTGCCCAGCCCGCCGATGCCGGAGACGCAGCTCACCGGCGCGCGCCCGATCGCCTCCGCGAGCCGCGCCAACGCCGCGCCCCTGCCGGCGAAGAACGGCGGCGCGTTGGGGAGGCGCAGATTGAGCGGCAATCTCCCGAGCTTCGTGCGTGCGCCAGGCTCCGCCATGACCTGTCGCCTACGGGCGTTGTGCCGGGGCCGCCAGGGTCAGGGCTGCCAGACGCGCTCGAACGTCACGCCCGGGTCGGCGACGCTCCACGACAGCACGACGGAGCCGTCGGCTCGCTCAAGCACGTAGCGGTCGGTCCACCCCCACCCTGCGTACCCGTAGTTCACATCGGGAGGAGCCGCCAGCTCGACGTCGATGACCTCCGGCGCCACCGTCGTCGCGCTCTGCGTGATGAAGGTGTCGAGATCGCGGCTGAAGGTCGAGGCCAGCGGGGCGCTCGATCCACCGAACGTCAGGGAGTCCGCGCCGGTCACGGTGAGCCCCATGGCGGTCTCGACGGTCGCCGCCGTCTCCTGCGTGTAGCCGGCCGTGAAGCTGGCTTCATACAGGGCGGGCGCCGGCGAGGCGTCCCAGTGCGTGCTGAACATCAACGTCCAGTAGCCGTAGCGGCTCATCCGGTAGTAAGGCGATGTCTTGACCTGCTGCGCCCGGTCGCCGTCCACCACGTAGAAGTAGGGGACGGGCGAGTCGCCGATGAGCTTCTGCGGGGTCGTCGCCGGGAAGGTCGTGTCGTACGCCGTGAACTCCGGTACCTCGGCGTGGTCCCACGGCACGCCGTCCGGCTCCCGCAGCACCACGAACCGGCCACTTTCCGCCCGGGACGGCTGGGCGGCGATTAGGTGCCAGAGCTCCTGTCCGTTCGCCGGCCCGCGGCTGACGTCGTAAGGCACGGCGCTGGACGGCTGATTGGGCCGCACGTAGGTGCCGTCTCGCAGCGTCTGGAGCTTGAAATAACCCCTGTCGAGGTGCGGCTGCGGGCTCGACGCCGGATCCGCGGTGAAGATGGCCCACTTCTGGTTCCGGTCGCCGCTCGCAGACTCCAGGGTGACGTCCGGGATCGCCGGCGACCCCGAGCTGACGTCGGCCGTCAGGAACGAGGCGCCGGAGCGAGGCTGCACGGCGAACAGAGCGTCTCCGTCGGCCGTGATGTTCCAGCGCTGGGCCGCGGCGCCGCTCCACGCGACGGCGAGGAGGTCGGAGTCCACCACCTTGCCGGTCTCCCTTGAGCACAGGTGGTATCCTCCCCTGCCGTCGAACGTCGGGGGCGCGACGCACTGGCCCGAGGCGAGCCGGATCTCCCCGATGGCGCAGGCCGACGGCGACGAGGCGAGGGACACCACGCCGTTGGCGTCCCCCATGTAGGTCCAGTCGTTGCCGGTGTTCGGCCCGAGGGCGCCGCGCTTCCACAGCTTGTTGTCCCAGGCGGCTGCGTAGAGGGCGCCGTTGTGAGCGGTCAGCCCGGTGAGGCTGTAGGCGTCCCCCACGTAGGTCCAGTCGTTGCCGGTGTTCGGCCCGAGGGCGCCGCGCTTCCACAGCTTGTTGTCCTTCGCGGCCGCGTACAGGCTGCCGTCGAGGACGGCGAGGCCGACGACCTTGATGGCGTCGCCGGCATAGCTCCAGTCGTTGCCGGTGTTCGGCCCGAGGGCGCCGCGCTTCCACAGCTTGTTGTCCTTCGCGGCCGCGTACAGGCTGCCGTTGTATTCGACCATGGCGACAACGTTGTAGGCCTCGCCGACCTCGACCCACTCGTTGCCGGTGCCCGGGCCGAGGGCGCCGCGCCTCCACAGCTTGTTGTCCTTCGCGGCCGCGTACAGCTCACCGTTGTAGAAGGCGGCGGCCGTGATCCCGATGAAGGTCCCGGACCGATACCAGTCGTTGCCGGTGCCCGGGCCGAGGGCGCCGCGGCGCCAGATGCCGCCGTCGGCGAACGCGAAGATGCCGCTGCCGTCGCTCACCGCTTGCCGGGCCTCGCCGATCGGCTCGTCCGTCTCGACGGGGGTGCACGCGGCGGACGAGAGCGCCGCGGCGAGCGCGAGCGCCGCGGCGATGCCTCCGCGCAGCCGCCGGGAGCGAGCGCCGAGGGGAAGGCCCGAGTCGAGCCGATGTGTAAGGGTACGAGTGGACATGCGAGCTGTCTCCTTGAGATTGAGAGGTCAAGATCGAGCGCACGACGGCGCGAGCAGCGGGGGGCGCGTTGCAGGCGCGCCTCCCGCCACCGCTGCTCAGACGGGCTGGACGCGGCGGCGTTCTCGACCTCCTGCTGAGCCCTGCTGATTTCCGCTGAGCTGCCCCGGCTTCACACCCCGGGCGGGGCGAGCACCGCACGGAAACTTTCGCGCAGGGGCGAATGCTCTCGTCGCTCACGAGAGAGCAATACGTGGGTGCGCTTCGTGCGCCGGCGATCCCGGAAGGGACCGCGGGCGCGCGAAACCAGAGCGGTCCCGAAGCGGACGCCAGCGTTCATGGTGGAGCCCGTGCGCTCGGCGCGGAGGCCCGAGAGACACATCGCAGGCCCGAGGACACGAACCTGCGGTGTGTGCCGGAAGGCTCCCATCTTCTCGCGGGGACGCGCTGGTCCGCAGCCTTGCTCAGGGCATGCGCCTGTGATGCGATGGGAGGTCGCACCCCTCTTCAAGGAAACGCCATGGACCAGCAGAACGGAAGGTCTCAGCCCTCGGCGCCCATCCTGTGCGCGGCAGCCCTCTTCGAGCCGACGCTCCCGGCCGCGTGGGGACCCACGCTCGATCTGCTCGCCGACATCGAGGAGCTGCAAGACGCGACGAAGGGCAGCCGCGAGGAGCGGGAGGCGAGGGGGCGCGATCTTCGCGAGCGGCTGATGCGCGGCATCGACGCCCTGAGCGAGCCGACCCCGGACGAGTTCCATGCGGCGAGCGCGTCCTTCCGGGCCTGGTTCACCGAGGCGGTGCTGCTCTGGCTCCGGTTCGCCGGCAGCAGCTCCGCGCCGCTCATCGATACGGTCGCGTCGCGCCCGCTCCTCGATTTCCCGCTCGATCTGCCGGAGGGCAGCGAGGGGATCCCGCGCGTCCGGCGGGCGCTGCGAGAGGCGCTCGGGTGGGACGAGGCGGAGCTCGCGCAGGTCGAGGCCGCGATGGATCATATGACCTCCAACCTCGCGGTGAAGCACGCGATCACGAAGGCGATCGCCTCGGAGCTCGCCGCGAAGGGGGGCGCGTCGCCCGCCGCGTGCGCCGAGCTCATGAGCGCGATCTACGGCCCGTTGCCGTGGCGCCCGGGCGACGTGGATCTGCTCATGACGTCGACCGCGATCTTCCTGTGCATCCGCGCGTCGGCGCCGGCGACCGGCTCGCCCGGCGCGGCGGGCTCCGGGGAGGCGCCGCGGCTCGAGGTGCCCGGCTGGGACGAGCGCCCGGAGGAGGAGCGGCGCGCCATCTCCGCCTTCATCGCCCGATGCGACGACACGAACACCGCGGCGACGGCGCGGTTTCCCGCGTTCGGCTACTTCGACCGCGCGGCCATCGATCCGGCGCTCGCGCGCTCCCTCGCGGACGCGGCCGCGGTCCCGACCGAGGTCGTCACACAGACCCTCGCCACCATGGTGATGGTCCTCCGGACACCGGAGGTCGAGGACTACGTGGTTCATGACGCCTGGGGCCATGCGTGGCAGGAGGCGCTGGCCGAGTTCGAGTGGGAGTACGCGGTGCTGCCGCGGATCGAGGAGCCCCTCGCGCTCGACACCATCTTTCCCGGCGCGGTCGGCCCCGGCATCGCCTCGGCCTTCGTCGAGCGCGGGGGGCGCACCGAGCTCGACGAGGCGGCGCTGCTCCGCTTCGCCGAAGCCGACATCAGGGCGCGACTCCAGGTGGCCGCGAGCAACGGCATCGCCGAGATGCTCGCCGATTTCATGGAGAGCAAGTACGCCTGGCACAGGCCCTCCCTGAAGCTGCCGGACGCGTCGCTCCTCCCCATCACGGGGCTCAAGCTCGATCTGACGGTGGGGGACGTTCGCCGCCAGGTCGCCCGCTGGTCGAAGCCGTACCGCGCGCTGGCCGAGGACGAGGGGGCGCGCGCCCGCCTCGTCGACGCGCTCTCGCCGCGCGTTCCGGCCGCGGGGCTCAAGGAGGCGGTGGATCAGGCGGGCGCGCTGCTGTGGCGCGAGCTCGCGACGGCCTTCGACGACACGCTGCGGCCGGTGGCTGCCAAGGGCGGAGGGATCCGCGCGAGCGCGTGCCGCCGGATGGTGCTCCAGCTCGCGCAGGTCGCCGCGGTGCTCGAGCGGACGCTCGCCGCGTCGTGCGCTGACGGGCCACGGAGCGGATCGCGGAGCGGGCCGCGGACGGAGCCCGCCTGGCGCGACCCGGCGCTGTGCGTGGACCTGCTCCTGGTGACGATCGCCCGGTTCTACGAGCACGAGCGGCAGAGGAACTTCTGGCACCTGGACCAGGTCCTCTCGACCGGGTTCGTCGAGGCCTGCAGCCGGCTCCGGGCCGCCATGGCGAACCCCGAGTCGCCCTGAGTCTGTCCTCCGGAGATGGCGTATACTCCCGCCGATGTCCGGCGCCCAGCGCGACGTATTTCGGCTCTGCGGGACCACGATCGACGGCAAATACCGTGTCCTCTCCGCCGTCGGCGCCGGCGGGTTCGGCGTCGTCTATCGCGGCGTGCACGAGGGGTTCGACGCGCCCGTCGCGATCAAGTGCCTCAAGCTGCCCGACGAGCTCTCGCCCGAGGCGCAGCAGGATTTCATTCGACGGCTGCGCGACGAGGGGCGGCTCCTGCTCCAGCTCTCACGCCTCTCGCCCGGCATCGTGCAGGCGCTCGACATCGGCGCCTTCACGACCCAGGACGGCGCTCGCGTGCCCTATCTCGTGCTCGAGTGGCTGGACGGCGAGACGCTCGCCAGCCACCTCGAGCGCCTGCGCGCCGGAGGCGGCGGCACCCTGTCCCGCCGCGAGGCGATACGCCTGCTCGACCCCGCGGTGCGCGCCCTCGCGGTGGCGCACGAGCAGAACATCGCCCACCGCGACGTCAAGCCGGAGAACCTCTTCCTCGCCGAGGCGGGGGGCGCGAGGACGCTCAAGATCCTCGATTTCGGCATCGCCAAGATCATCGGCGATCAGCGCTCGCGCACCGCGGCGCTCGCGAGCACCGCGGAGGGGCCGTCGGTGTTCACGCCCCGCTACGGCGCTCCGGAGCAGTTCGACAAGCAGCGGGGCGCGACGGGGCCATGGACCGATGTCTTCGCGCTCGCGCTCGTCTTCGTGGAGCTCGTGACGGGGGCTCGGGCGCTGGAGGGGGAGGGGATCGTCGAGCTCTATTCGGTGGTCGTCGATCCTGCGCTGCGCCCCACGCTGCGAGCGCGCGGCGTCTCGGCGCCGGACGCGGTCGAGCGCGTGCTCTCGCGGGCGCTCAGCGTCTCTCCGCGCGACCGGTACCCCGACGCCGGCGCGTTCTGGCGCGCGTTGATCGCCGCCGAGGGGCTTGAGGCCGAGCTGCCGAGCCTCCCGGCGCGCTCGCCGCCCGCCGCGCGAGAGGCCGAGACCCAGGTCGACGGCGCCAACGCGCGCCGCGGCCCTGCGCCAGGCGCCGAGCACGCGGGCACGCCCGCGGGGATCGGCTTCGAGCCGACCGTGCCGTACCGGACCGACCCGGCGTCGCCGCGCCCCGATGGCGCGCCGCCCGCGCCGGCCGGTGCGGAGCCTGCGCCGCGGCCGGATCACGGGGCCGCGTCGGGCGAGGCCGTCGTGGTGCGGACCGCACGCGACGAGCGCGCGCGGCCGGGCCGGCGCGGGCTCGTCGCGCTCGCGCTGGCGGCCTCGGCGGTCGCGGGCGCCACGGTCGCGGTGCTCCGGCGTCCCCCGGAGCCGCCGCCCCGGCCGAGCGGCGCGGCAGTCGCTGCCCCGGAGCCGCCGCGCCCCGCCTCGAGCAACCCGGAGGCCGCGGCGCTCTACGAGGAGGCGCTGCAGGCCTACCGTGACGGCGCGCCGGACGTGGCCGCGCGCACGATGGAGCGCGCCGTGGCGCTGGATCGTGGCCTCGGCGCCGGCCATCTGCGCGTGGCGATCTGGACGTTTCGACAGAGGCCCGCCGAGGCGCGCGAGCACTTCCAGCTCGCGACCCGGCACCGGGCCGCCCTCGGCGAGCGCGACATGGCGCTGCTCGACGCGGCCGAGCCGTACGTGCGCCAGCCCTCCGACGCCGTGTCATGGGAGCGGCGGCTCGAGGCCGCGGTCGCGAGGTTTCCGGCCGATCCGGAGCTCCTCGTGTACCTCGGTTCGGCGAGGTTCGCGCAGCTCCGGTTCGACGCCGCCGTCGAGGCCTACGATCGCGCGCTCGCCCTGGACCGGGGCCACGTGCTCGCGTGGGGGTTCAAGGGAGAGTCGCTCGGGATGAAGGGGGACGTCGCGGCGGAGCTCGCCGCCTACCAGGCCTGCGCCGAGACGGCTCCCGGCGCGACGCTCTGCCTCGCGAACCGGGTGCGCCTCCTCCATCGCCAGGGCGATTGCCGGCAAGTGGAGGAGCACGCGCGCCGCTGGCTCTCGATCGATCCGAGGGCGGCGCCGGCGCACCGGCACCTGGCGCTGGCGCTCCACGCGCGGGGCGCGCCGCGCGAGGGCGTGCTCGTGGCGCTGGAGCAGGGGTGGGCGGCGGTCCCCGAGGGCGAGCGGCGGGCGAAGGAGCTGCTCGATCGGAGCTCGCTCGCGGTCCTGGACGGCGATTTCGAGCTGGCGGTGGAGCACGCCCGCGCGTGGCAGCGCGAGGTCGCCGGCAGGAACGATCAGGACGCGCACGCGAGCCCGGCCCTCAAGCTGGCGGAGCTCTACCGTGAGATGGGTTTGCCGCGGGAGGCCGGGCGTGTGGCGGACGATTTCCTCCGCCGGATGAGCGCCTGGTCCGAGCCGGCGACCACGGCCGACTGGACCATCGCGTTCTTGCCGTACAGCTTCCGGGCAGCGTCGATGACGCACGAGGCGTACGACGCGGCGCGCTCGGCGTGGCTGGAGCGGGTCCAGTCGAAGTGGCGCGCCGCGGCGCAGGAGATCAAGCCGGAGCACCGCTGGCTGCTCTGGACCGAGGCGTACGCCGCCGGCGTGGAGACCGCGGCCGACGCGGCGGCGGCGTTCAAGACGATGCCGCTCGACCAGCCGCTCCCGTCGGAGAGCGGCCGGTGGCTCCTGCTCGATCTGCACATCGGCAAGGTGTACGCGCTCGCGGGGAAGGGGCAGGAGGCGATCGGGCCGCTGACGCGCGTGGCGCGCTCGTGCGCGGCCCTGGCCGACCCGTTCTCGACCACGGAGGCGCGGCTTTACCTCGGCATGGCCCTGGAGGCGACAGGCGATCTGCGCGGCGCCGCTGCGGCGTACGAGGCTGTCCTCGAGCGCTGGGGCAAGGCGCGCCCGCGATCCATCTCCGCGGAGCAGGCGCGGGCGCGGCTCGGCGCGCTGCGGGCGCGGCGTTAGTTCCGCCCGCCCAGAGCTCGCGCTCGTCAGGGCGCCAGCTTGCCGGGGACCTCGCCGCCGACGAGCGCCGCAACGGTGTCGAGCATTCCCTGCCTCCGCCGGTACCCGGCAGCGAGCTTCTCTCGCATCGCTCCCTGACCGAGCGGATGACCCGTATCGGGGTCGAGCGCCTTGAACCCGCGTTGGACAAAGAAGTCGATGTACGGCTCGAGCTCGTCGATTGCAGCGTCGACATCGCCCGGTGGATGGTTCGGGACTGCGATCGTAACGACGTTCTTCCAGAAGGAGACGGCGATCCAGAGGGCGCAGCCTGGGCGTTCCACCGTGATTCCGATCCCGCATGCCAGGTAGTCGGCGACGCTCATACCCGCGTCGCCGGCGAGATCCTGCGCTGCCGCCTCATGAACGATGGCCTCCTCAACGAACTCGCCGAACGCGCTCAGGAGCGCGTCTGCCCAGACGCGGTTCTTGTCGTTGCGATGCCAGATCGGCTTCTCCAGATCGATCGTGTACATGGCCGCCGGACCGCCCCATCGGAGACCGCTATCACGTAAGCACCGCGCAGACCGGCCTGCACGGGTCCACCCGCCACGCCAGATCGCGCCGATCTCGTTTACCACCCTCGTCAGACATCGTTGATCGTGATGCGCGCGCCCTGGGCGACGTCGTTGCGTGTCACCACGGAGCCGTCGGGGAACGTCACGCGGATATCGAGCGACGCCGCGGCCCCCATCCCGATGATCAGCGGGAGCTGGCTCTGCTGCCGGTTGCCCCACTGGCCGGCGCCCACCAGGTAGGTCGCCACGCGATCGGCCCCTGTATAGCCGCCCGCGCGGAAGTCGCCGTCTCCGTCGAGGTCCACGTCGACGCGCGCGCCGATCGCGTCGCGATCTTCCCTCACGTTCGCGTCGGTCGCATTGCCGTCGCGATCGGTGAGCACGCGGACGACCGCGTAACCCGGCGCGCGGCACGGCATTCCGGTCACGTCGCGGCGGTAGAGCGCCGTCGCCCCGAAGCTCGTGGTGAGGAGGTCGAGGTCGCCGTCGCCGTCGACGTCCGCGAACGAGCCGACCTGCTGCGCGGTGATCCCGAGCGAGGCGCCGGCGGCCGCGAACGTGCCCGCGTCGTTGCGGTAGAGCGTGCCGCCCGCGTACGCGTCGAGGTCGCCGTCCTGATCCCAGTCGGCCCACACGCTCGCGCTCATGAACGATCCGTCTCCGAGCCCGACGCTCTCCGCCATGGCGCCGGAGAACGGCGCGCCGGCGCCGGCATTGTAATAGAGCAGATCGTCCGCGTCCCCGTCGCGCACCGAGAGGAGATCGAGGTCGCCGTCGGCATCGATATCGATCCAGGTCGCGCCGCCCCAGCGGGAGCTGGCCGCCGGCGCGTCCTCGAGCCCCGCCGATGTCGCGACGTCCGTCCAGCTCGGCGATGTAAAGCGGAAGAAGCGGTTCCCGTTTCCGGTCGAGCCGGTGGCCATGTAGAGGTCGAGATCGCCGTCGGCGTCGGGATCGGCCCACGTCGCGCTGTCGCCCTGGAGGAAGGTGCTGAAGCGCGCGCTGTCATCGGCGAACGGCAGCGCACCGTCGTTCCGGAACATGGCGGACGTGCCGAACTCCGAGCCGAAGAACAGATCGAGGTCGTTGTCGCGATCGTGATCGATCCACACCGCCGGCCCGGGCGTCGTCGTCGTGAGCTCGAGGTTGGCCGAGAGCGCGACGTTCATGAACGTGCCGCTGCCGTCGTTGCGATAGAGCCGGTTCGGGATCGTGCCGTAGCGGGTGTCGTTGGCGACGAAGATGTCTATGTCGCCGTCGTTGTCGAAGTCGGCGGCGATCACCGGGTAATGCTCGGAGGTGGTGCCGAGATCTCTGATGCCGCGCGCGGCGGCGCCCTCCGTGAACACGCCCGCGCCGTTGTTGATGTACAGGCCGCTGCCGCGCAGGAACACGTCGGGGTCGCCGTCGTTCTCGACGTCGAGCCACGCGACGACCGAGCTGCCTGTCGTCGCCGGCAGCCCCGAGGCGGCGGTCACGTCGGCGAAGCGGAGGCCGCAGGTGACCGCGGGCCCATCGGCGCACACCCCCATCGTGCAGCCGCCGCACGCGCCGCTCGGGCACCCCGTGCACGCCGTGCCTTCCGGCGCGCGGTTCGCGATGCACTCGCCCGCGCCGTCGCACGTGTCGGCCGCGTCACACTCGCCGGCCGCGGCCGCGCACTCGGTCCCCGCTCGCCGCGGCTCGGCGAAGCACTCGCCCTCGATGCACACGCCGCGCATGCAGCCGCCGTCGAGGTGGCTGCAGTCCACGCCGGCGCACAGCGGCCCGCCGCCGTCGTTCCCGCCGCCGCCGTCGCTCCTGCCGCCGGTGCCCGCATCGCCGCCGCCGTCGTTGCTGCCGCCGCCGTTTCCGCCCCCGCCCTGGGGCTCTTCGCCGGAGAACGTCCTCGACTTCGCCGAGCAACCCACCGCGAGCAACGCCGCCGCGAGGGCGAGGAAAGACCGTTTCACGTTCGACCTCCGATCGTCACGCCCGCGGTCGCCGCGGGAAAAGCGATCCGGTCGAGACTACAGGCAGCGCAGGACGTTGTCGCGCACGAGCTGCCAGATGGGCTCAGGGAATGGGAGTTGCCCGAAGTGCCAGAGCCTGGAGCAGGCGCGCTGGGTCGAGCGCCGGATGGAGCGATACTGCCCACCCATTCGCTCTACGTGGTCTTCACGCTGCCATCGGCGCTGCGCGCCCTGGCGATGCACGATCGCGAGGCCGTCGTTGATATGCTCTTTGCCTCGGCGGCCGAGGCGCTGATCGAACTCGGCCGCGACGTGCGCCGGCTCGGGGTCACGAGCGTGCTCTCGCTGACCGACGAGGGGCTTCGCCATTACGAGTCGGTGGCGTGGGAGAGGGCCGGGAGCCCCGCATCGCGGTGCGCGGATCGCTAGCCTCGACGGGGAGCGCGACATCACGGCAGCGGCAAGCCGAACATCGCCTCGCAGACGGCGACGTGCGCGCCGCAATTACCGGAGGCTCCGTGGTCGCCGTCCTTGAGCGCGAGCCGGTGCGATCCACCGTACGGCGGCGCCGCGCCCGGGACGTCGACCTCGACGAGCTCGCCGGGGAGGCCGATGAGGTCGAATGCTTTGAGGTGATCCGGGTGCTGCTCATCGCGCTCGCCGGTCAGTCCGAACATGCGATCCACGGGCGTCGCCGACGGCTCCGACAGCCAGGTGGCGCTCACCGGGTTCGTGTCGCGCGGCCCGGCCAGCGACACCACCCGGTCGAGCCGGACGACCTTGCCGATGCGGGCGGCCGAGCTCGCGCCGTGCGAGTGGCCGCTGAAGATGATGACCGACCAGCGCGGGCTCCCGTCGTCTTCGAGGAAGTAGCCCCAGTCGCCTCGCGGGTGGACCTCTTTCAGGTGCGCGAGCGCCTTCGCCAGCCGCGCTTCGATGCTGTCGGCCCTTGTCACCTCGATGAGCGCGGTGTGGTCCTGACCGTCGAACGCCTCGAGCCGCGCGTCGCCGAACGTGTCCGGATCATTTTGAACGATGTTGTAGTCGTTCTTGTAGGCGACCGCGAACGCGTGAAAGCCGCGCGCGGCGACGAAGCGGGTGAGGTCGAGCGGGCCAGGAGGCTGGCTGCTCCCCGACAGCGTGACGACGAGCTTGCCCGCGAACCGCGCGACCCGAGTGTCGAGGAGGGCCACCTGCTCCAGGTCGCGGTCGGAGACCTCTGGATCGAGCTCGCTGGGCTTGAACCGGATCTCGCTGAGCTCGGGTGAGCTCGTGTCCACGTGCAGCTCGCGCGGCGCGCCGCCCGCGCCGCCCGCGCCGCCCGCGCCGCCCGCGCCGCCCGCGCCGCCCGCGCCGCCCGCGCCGCCCGCGCCGCCCGCGCCGCCCGCAGAGCCACCGACCCCGGAGGTCGCGGCGGCGCCGCCGGTCCCGGTAGTCGCGGTGCCCGTGGCTGCTCCGCTGCCAGCGCCCGGGGGGCCGCCGTCGCTCGACGAGCCGCCGCACGCCACGCACCCGAGCGTCCACCAGGCGCAACCGATCCACGCCGTGATCCGCATGCTCGAAACGTTACCAGATCATCTCCGGCGCACCGCGGTGGACGTGCCGGCTGGCGACGGCGGTCTCGCAGGGCGCCGCCGTCGCGTTCGCCGAGCTGGTGAGATACGCGTTCTCCCACGAGGAACCCCGGGCGCTTCACCGGCCTCGCCGTGGCGTGAGCGCCGATCCGTGGCGGCGGCTCGGTGACGGGGCCTCTCCGCGCCAGCGCCGCCACGCGCGCGTGAAGGAGGCCTGCTCGGCGACCCCACACGGGCGGCGATCTCGCCGAGCGTCAGCACCCCTTCGTCCAGCAGCTGCTCCGCGCGATCGCGGCGTACCTCGTCCAGCACCTCCACGAACGAGGTGCGGCTCAGCGAGAGTTTGCGCTGCAGCGAGCGCACGCTGAGCCCCAGCGCCGAGGCCACCTCGCCGAGGGGCGGCGTGTCGGGCAGGCGCCGCAGCGCAAGGGCGCGCACGGCCAGCAGCCGCGCAACGCCGCGTTCTACCGCAAGCACGGCTTCACGCTGGTGGACGAGAGCGTGGTGCCGGTGAGTGGGCTCCCGGTGCTCGTCTTCTCACGCCCGCTCGAGAAGACGAGGTGACGCCTGCAGGAGCTGGCGTCTTCTGGCTCCAGCACCGACGCCGAGCAGCAGCACCGGCGGCGCCACCTTGATCTCGCGCACCTCGATTCGCTTTTTCATTGCCCCGGCCGCATTGGACGGCATCCACGCATGGCATTCGGCCACCTCATGGCGCGTCCGGCTTTCGGACCCGCGGCGCCTCCCGTGGTCCCTCGGGCAGGACGCCGGCGCTGCCACGGCCTCCGAGGCGAGAGGGGGCTCGCGTCCCGCCGGGACGCAGCGCGTCCGCAGGAGACGCGAGCCTGTTCGTTCCACCTGGACCCGCCCCGGTTCTCCTGCTTTCCTGCTGCCTACCGTGACCGCATCCCGTGACGAGAGCTTCATCTCCCTCGTCCCCCGCCTCGTGTCGGCCACGTACTTTGACGAAGCTGCCACGGCGGTCCTCCAGGCCATGTTCACCTGCGTCGAAGAGGCGCTCGCCGACAGCCCGTTCGCCGGGCGCGCTCGGATCCTGCGTGGCGTGGTCCACCTCCGCCCCGAGGACAGCTACCAGCGCCTCTTCGGCATCGACCGCCTGAGCGGCGCGCGCATCGAAGGCACCGGCTATCTCACCTCCGGCAGCGTCTGGAGCTGGATCGAGAAGCACCGCTGTTCGGTCTCGATCGACGTCCAGCGCGCCTCGCTCCGCTCCTGGATGCCGGACGGGGCCATGGCGCTCCGCCACCCGCCAGCGGCGGCCGGCATGCCCGGCGACGCGACACGCGAGCGGATGCTCGGTCGCGACGCGACCCACGTCCATGTCGTCCCGCTGCGCGCGCCGGGCGGCAGCGTCGACGGCATGATCACGATCGAGGCGAGCTGCAGGGGGGCCGTCGGGCTAGAGCTCCCCTGGGCGGAGTGCCACGAGGAGCTGGCGATCCTCGCCAGCATCGCCGGGGCCTTCATCGCCGCCCGCGCGCTGCCGCTTCGCTCGGACGAGCCGGCGAGCCCGGACGAGTTCCTGCCGGTCGTCGGTCAGAGCACCGCGCACCTCGTCGAGCTGCTCCGCGCCTTCGCCCCGCGGGACGACACCATCCTGATCACCGGCCCGACCGGCGCCGGGAAATCCAGGCTCGCGCGCTGGTGCCACGAGCACTCGCAGCGCCGGGGCCAGCCCTTCGAATCGCTGGACCTCCTCGGCGTGCCCGAGGACCTGCAGATGGCCGAGCTGTTCGGCTGGAAGCGGGGCGCCTTCACCGGAGCGGTCAAGGACAACCCAGGCGCGGTCGCCCGCGCCGCGAAGGGCACGCTCTTCCTCGACGAGATCGACAAGCTCTCGCTCAAGGCCCAGGCGGGCCTCCTGCGCTTCATCGAGGAGCGCGCTTACCGGATGCTGGGCGATGACGGGGCGGGGGAGCGCCGCGCCGACGCGCGCCTCCTCGTCGGCACCAACGCCGATCTGCGCGCCGCCGTGCGCGCCGGCCGCTTCCGCGAGGACCTGTACTACCGCATCAACGTCCTGCCGGTGCGGCTGCTCCCGCTCGCCGAGCGGCTCGACGAGCTCCCGCGCTGGGCCGACTACATGCTGAACCGGCGCCATCAGGAGGCCGACGGCACGGGTACGGCGCGCTTCGAGCCCGACGCCATGAAGCTCCTCGTGTCCGCGCCCTGGCCGGGCAACCTGCGGCAGCTCGACAACATCGTCCGGCGCGCTTACGCGCTCCATCTCGCGGGGCAGAGCGGCCTCGGCGGCGATCTGGTGATCCAGCGGCGCCACGTCGAGCGCGCGCTCACCTTCGACAGCGACGCCGAGCCGAGCGCGCTGTCCAAGCTGCTCTGGCGGGCGGCGCTCAGCTTCGTGAACGAGGCCGAGCGACGCCGGGGCGGCAGCGCCCCGCTCCCGCTCGAGCTGACCGACGCCTTCCGAGGCATGGTCCTCGGCGCGGCGGTGCAGCGGACGGGCAACCGGGACGACGCCTTCACGCTGCTCGGCCAGGAGATGCTGCTCAAGAACCGCAACCATCATCGGACGCTGCGGCGCGAGCTCTCGCGGGTGCGCGAGGTCCTGGACCTGCTTGGAGGTGAGGTCGATCCGGATCTCCTGGCAGTGCTCGACGCCGACAAGGAGCCCTGAGGGAGCGGTGCCAGCGCTCTCCGAGCGCCTCCTGCGACCACGAGATCGATCATGCAGTGTTATGTCGCAAACGGTGCCGCGCTCGCGCCAGGCGCCACGTTCGACGGGCGTTACGAGATCCTGGCCAAGCTCGGCGAGGGCGGCTTCGGCGTGGTGCACAAGGCCCGCCAGCTCACCACCGGGCAGCCGATCGCCCTGAAGATCCTGCGCCTCGCCGAGCAGGGAGGCGTCGCGCAGGCCGACAGGCGGGTCACGCGCTTCCTGCGCGAGACGCGGCTCTGCGCCCAGCTTCACCACCCCAACCTCGTCCAGCTCGTCGACGCGGGGCAGGTGGAAGATGGGACCCTCTACGCCGCGTTCGCCTTCGCGCCTGGCGACAACCTCGCCGCCCTGCTCGAGCGAGAGGGCGCGCTCGCGCCGTCCGAGGCGCGGCACCTGATGCTCCAGGTGCTCGACGCCCTCGCGTGCGCCCACGCGGCGGGCGTTGTCCACCGCGACCTCAAGCCCAGCAACATCATGGTGATCCCCACGGGCGCCCGCCGCAACGCGCTGGTGCTCGACTTCGGGATCGGCGCCACGCTCGACGACGGGCGATCCACGCGCCTGACCGGCAGCCACGACGCGCTGGGCACGCCCGGCTACGGGGCGCCGGAGCAGTGGCGCGGCGCCGAGGCTTCGCCGCGCGCGGATCTGTTCTCGTGGGGCCTCGTGTTCCTCGAGTGCCTGACGGGCAAGCCAGCCTACGGCGGCACGGAGGCCGAGATCTTCTACCGGCTGCTCGGCCCCGATCCCGTCCCGATCCCCGCCGCGCTCGAGCGCCACCCCCTGGGCGACCTGCTCGCCCGCGCTCTCCGCAAGGACGAGGGCGCGCGCGATGTGACCGCCCGTGGGCTCTTCGAGGCGCTCGAGGCCTGCAACCTGCGCGGGCTCTCGCGCGAGGCGTTGCTCGGCGCCGGCGGCCCCCCGGCCAGCGCCGACACGCGGTCGCTCGCCTCGGCCGCGACGGTCGCCACGTCGCTCGACCGACGGAGGGCGCCCGCGCTCGACGGCGAGCGCCGGCAGCTGACGGCGCTCTGCTGTCACCTGAGGGCGCGCGCGGCCGCCGGGCAGGCCGCCGACGCCGAGGCGCTGGACGATCCCCTGCGCTCGGCGCTCACCCTCTGCGCGGACGTCGGGCGCCGGTACGGGGGGTACGTGGCCGCGGCGCTCGGCGACGATCTGCTTGTCTACTTCGGCTACCCCAGCGCGGCGGAGGACGACGCCAAGCGCGCTGCCCGCGCGGCGCTGGCGATGGCCGGCGCTGCGCAACCCGAGGACGCCGAGGACCCACGCAGCGCGGCGCCGGGCGTGCGGATCGACGTGAGCGTCGGCCTCCACACCGGCCTGGTCGTCGACGGGAATCTGGGGGATCTCGACGGCGCGTGCCTCGTCACCGGCGCCACCCCGCGGCTCGCCGCGCGGCTCGCCGCGCTGGCGCCGCCGGGAGCCGTGGCGGTCAGCGCCGCGTCGCAAGCGCTGCTGCGCGCCTCCTTCGACCTCGAGAGCGAAGGGGCCTGCTCCATCGAGGGAATCGCGGCGCCGGTGGAGACCTACCGCCTCGGGCAGGAGCACGGCGCTGCGGCGAGGTGGCCGACCCCCGACGGCTCGAAGGCGCCGCTCTCCGGTCGAGATGCGGAGATCAGGCTCCTCCTGGAGCGGTGGCGCCGCGCGTGCGAGGGGGCGGGCCAGTCGAGCCTCATCACCGGCGAGCCCGGCATCGGCAAGAGCCGCCTGGCGCGCGCGCTGCGCGATCGGGTAGCGCACGAGGACCACACCTTCCTCGAGGCGCGGTGCTCGCCCGCCACGCAAAACAGCCCCCTGCGCCCGGTGATCGAGCTCCTCGAGCGCGCGCTCGGGCTCGACCAGGAGCCCGACGCGGGCAGCACGATCGCGCGGCTCGAGGGGGAGCTCGCTGGCCACGGCCTCGCGCTGGCCGAGTCCATGCCGCTCTTCGTGCCGCTCTTCTCCCTGCCCCTCGGCGCCCCGTATGCCCCGCTCGACGTCTCGGCGCAGCGGCAGAAGGCGCTGACGCTCAAGGCGGTCGCGTCGCTGCTCCTCGCGATGGCCGACAGGCGGCCCGTCCTTCTGCTGGCCGAAGATTTGCATTGGGCCGACCCCACCACGATGGAGTTCCTCGCGGAGCTGGTTCGCGAGGTGCCCGCGGTCCCCATGTGCGTCCTCATGACGGCTCGCCCTGAGTTCTCACCGTCGTTCTCGACGGCCGACGTGCTGCTGCTCCCGCTGAGCCGCCTGGAGCGTCGGCAGATGGAGGAGATGCTCGCCGGGCTGGTGGGCCACAAGGCGCTGCCTCCCGCCGTGATCGAGCAGGTGACGGACCGCGCGGACGGGGTGCCGCTCTTCGCGGAGGAGCTGCTCCGGATGATGCTCGACGCGCTGCTCTTGGTGGAGCGGGACGATCGCTACGAGCTCACCCGGCCGCTCTCGAGCGCGGCGATCCCGGGGACGCTGCGGGCGCTGCTCACGGCGCGCCTGGATCGGCTTGCGCGCGCCAAGCAGACAGCCCAGCTCGCGGCGGCGCTGGGCCGGGAGTTCAGCCTGAAGGCGCTTTCGGTCGCGAGCCCGCTCGGCCCGGCGGCGGTGGCGGAGGATCTGGAGCGCCTGATGAGCGCGGGGCTCGTGCTGCGCAGGCGGCGGGGTAAGGAGGCGGTGGGGATGTTCAAGCACGCGCTGGTGCGGGACGCGGCGTACGAGTCGCTGTCCACCGGCGCGCGGCAGCGGATCCACGCGCGCATCGCGGAGACGCTGGAGGAGGGGTTTCCGGAAGTGGTCCGGACGCGGCCGGATCTGCTCGCGCACCATCACGCGGCGGCGGAGCAGAAGCGGGAGGCAGTGGGTTATGCGCAGCGGGCCGCAGAGCAGGCGCTGCAACGCTCGACCTACGCCGAGGCGATCGCGCACGCCGCAAGCGCGCTCGCGTGGGCCGAAGCGCTGCCAGGCGCGGACGGCGCCCTCGCGGAGCTGACCGCGAACGGCGTCCTGGCCCAGGCCCTGATGGCGACCCGGGGCTGGGGCGATCCAGAGGTCAAGGCGATCACCGATCGCTCGGCCAGCCTGCTGCAACAGCTCGAACAGGACAGCAAGCTCAGGGTGCCGACGCTGTGGTCGCTCTTCGCCTATCACCACGTGGCCAGCAACCGCCGGACGGCGCGCGCGGTGGCAGAGGAGCTGGTCGCCATCGCCGATCGCTCCCTGGACCGGGGGCTCGGCGCTGCCGCCGAAGCGCTCCACGCGGTCGCCCTCTTCGTGGACGGCGACCACGCGGACGCAAGGCGCGCGGCCGAGCGCGCGGTCGAGCTCTACGATCCCGATCTCCACCGGGACCACGGGGCGCGGTTCGGGCTGGACTCGCTTTCCCTGGCGAGGGCGTACGTGGCGCAGCTCTGCTGGTACTCCGGCGACACCGCTTCTGCCTTCGCGCTCGTCGAGAGCGCCCTCGAGTGGGCGCGCGAGGTCAGCCACGTGCCCTCCATCGCCCTCGTCTTGCTGTACGGGTGCATGATCCACCAGCTCGCCGGCGACCGGAGCGCGGTCGCCGCCCTGGCCGGAGAGGTCCTCGCCCTGAGCGCGAAACACGGGCTGTCTGCCTACGAAGGATACGCGGTGACCCTCCACGACTGGGCGATCGGCGACGAGCAGCGCGCCCGAGCGACCGTGGAAGGCCTCGCCCAGCTCGGGTGCAAGCTCGGCCTCTCGTACTATGGCTCCCTGGTCGCCGATAACCTGGCGGAGCGCGGCGAGCTCGACGCGGCCGTCGCCCGCATCGACCATTGTCTCTCTCTTTGCCGCGAGAACGACGAGCACTACCATGAGCCCCAGCTTTACCTTCGCCGGGCCATGGTCGAGGCGCGAAAGGATCCCGCGGCCGAAGGCGTGCGGGCGTCGCTGGAGCACGCGGCCCGGCTCGCGCGGCGTCATGCCATGCCGAGGATTGAAGCCCTGGCGACGTTGGAGCTGCTCCGGCGCTTCGCCGTCGCCGAGCAGCTCCGAGCCCGCCTCGACGAGCTTGTCGCGCTCCACCCTGGCCTGCGAGAGATCGAGATCGGCATTCACGAAGGAGAAACTCGATGAGCATGAGCACCTTGATGCGGTTTCGCGTGGCTTATCTGAGCGCGATCGCGGCAGCGTGGAGCGACGAGGCGTCCCGTACCTCGCTGACCGCCCGCCCCACCGAGACCCTGGCGTTTTTCGGCTTTGATTGGGCCAGCACGTCGTGGAACAACGTGTGCCGGCTCCAGATCGTGGACTACCGCGAGCCGTCGCTCGAGTGGACTGGCAGCGAGTGGATCTGGCCGCTGGCCCTGATAGAGAGCCTGACGATGCACCTGCCGCTCCAGCCCCCGAAGGATCCGCCTTCCGGGAGCAGCACAGCACCACCGGCCGTTCTGCTCGCGGACTATTACAGACAGCACGTGAATTTCTTCAGCGACGACTGGGGGGACCACTGCGCAAATCCCAACGATGGTGAATCTCTGGAGATCCCTCCCTACCATCCCGCATCGAGATCGGGTGATGAAGGGATGATTCGCCTTGACGCCGATCGCCCCGCCGGTGGCCTCATGTCCGGCGAACAGGAGTTCGCCGCGTTCAAGGTCGCGCTGCTCGGGGCGATGGCCAAGGGCTGGAGCAACCCGCCCTTCAGGCGCTTGCTCCTCGAGAGCCCCGCGGAAGCTCTTCACACCATCCGAGATTACAAGATGCCGTGGAAGATGAAGATCAAGATCAAGGAAGATCATGCGGGCTCATGGGGCGCTCGTATTCATCCTCCTCATCCTCTTGCTGGTGGTGAATCTATCGTCCTTCCTCCCAGTTCATGGTCCTGGACTGCTAGCCGCCGCCATGTGCTCACGCTCTGTCTGCCCAAGAGACCGACCCATTTCAGCGACGAACCGATCGCGCTCGCCGCATACAACGCCACGGGCGCAGCCTATCCGTTCACCTGCACTTCCTAGAACACCGATCGCGTTGTTCAAGCGAGAAATGAACCGCCAAGACGCCATGAGATGCCAGGATGCCATAAAATAAAAATATGTTGGCGTCTTATGGCGTCTTATGGCGTCTGGTGGTTCGAAATTCTGCGTTTCAGGCAGTTTTGGCCCGTTTGTCGCTCTAGCCGAGCGCGAGATGAACCCGGCCCCTCTGTTCGTCCAGTCGCGGAGAGCCAAGGATGCGAGATGGATTTCGGATCATCGATGTGGACCGTCACGTCCTCGAGCCCGTCGCCATGTGGCCGGAGTACCTGCCGGCGCGGATGAGGGAATACGCTCCTCGGCTCGAGCCCTTCGGCCCCCCCGAGACCCTGGCCGAGCGCCTGAATCGCCTGGGCGAGCACACGCTCCTGCCCACGCCGCTCATCCTCTGTGTGGCTGGCGTGCCCATCATGCGCGTCCCCGAGGCGGCGTACATCGAGGTCAGCCTCGTCGCCGAGCGTCGTCGCGAGCTCCTCGCCGCCGCGACGACGCCTCGGGGGCACCTCGCCGAGATGGACGCGACCGGCGTCGACGTCGCTGTCATGCTCCCCACGTACGCATCCTACCTGGTCAACGACGACTCGATCGACGCGGAGCGCTCGCGCGCCTACGCCCGCGCCTACAATCGATGGCTGGGCGATTTCTGCTCGAGCGCGCCTGCCAGGCTCCTGGGCCCAGCGCTCATCTCACGCCACGATCCGGAGGCCATGGTGGGCGATCTCGAGCGAGCGGTCCATGACGGCGTGCGCTCGGTGATCCTCCGGCCCAACCCGGTGCAGGGCCGCACGCTGAGCGCTCCTGCCTATGCGCGGTTCTGGGCCGCGTGCGAGCACCACGCGCTCACCGTCCTCCTCCACGAAGGCACGCACGCGCGTCTCCCCACGGCAGGGGCCGATCGCTTCCAGACCCAATTTGGCCAGCATGCCTGCTCTCATCCGATGGAGGCGATGATGGCGTTGCTCTCGCTGATCGAGGGCGGCGTGTTCGAGGCCTACCCGACGCTGCGGGTGGGCCTGCTCGAGGCGGGTTGCGGCTTTCTCCCTTACTGGCTCTGGCGGCTCGACCACATCGAATACGCGCAGATGCGCGGCGAGGTGCGCGGCGAGGTGCGCGGCCGGGTGCGCCGGCCGCCCTCCGAGTACTTCCAGCGGCAATGCTGGATCGCGCTCGAGCCCGGCGAGGCAATGCTCGATCGGGTGGTGACGGAGGTCGGCGCGACGCGGATGGTGTTCGGGACCGATTTCCCCCACCTCGACCATGGCCCCGGGATGGTCGACGAGATGATGGCGCTGCGGGGGGCCCTCGGGGATGAGGCGCTGCGAGCGATCCTCTGGGATAGCCCGTGTGCCTTGATGGGGGTGTAGGGGCCACGTCCGCCTGCGGCTCCAGGCAGGGGGCATCCGTCCGGATTCTGATGGGCCTGGGGGCGGCGCGCAGCCCACAACTCCACCGTCTCGCCGAGTACGGGGGCCGCGCCGTTCCTGATGATGGCGCTTGTGTGCCGTTTGACGCAGCTCCATGACTCGTTTCCTGATCCGAAGTTAACGCACACCAAGGAGTGATCCATGGGCACCGACACCAATTCATGGAACGGCGACGGCGGGAGCAGCGCCGCCCTCTTTCCCCACCTGCGCGCCGCCTATTCGCGGGCCATCGCTCATGCCTGGCGGGATTCGGACTTCTTGCAGCTGTTGGTCAAGGAGTCAACGGAGAACGAGCCCGGCGCCCCGTCCGGACCCGCGGACGCCATCGCTCTCAATTGCGAATGGTTCCCATCCATGCTCGGTAAGGCGACGGACGGGGTGCGCGAGGCGCCCGATGACTTCGCCGAGTTCGGAGTGATCACGGCCCGCATCCTCGCGCTGACGTGGTTCGATCAGGTCTTCGCAAGGAAGCTCTATGACGCGGAGGACGCTCGGCCCCTCGTGCGCCATCGGCACGGACTTCCCCACGTCGACCACGATCCCACGATCGTCGCCAGGTTGTTCGACGGCGGCGCGCCGCTCGCCGACGACGTGCTCCGGGCTGCCTTGTGGTATAACGCTGCGCGGCTCATGGGGCTCTTGGAAGCAGCGCGCCCGCGCGGTGCGTGAACCAGCGCTACATCCTCGGCTGCAAGAGATTGCGATAGACGGTCACGAAGGAGAGAATCATGGCATTGAACAAATTGATGGAGTTTCGCACGACGTACCTGCGCGCGATCGCAGAGGCATGGGCCGATCCGAACGGCTTTGGTAAGGAGTTGACCGGGAACAATCCCACCTCCGCGCTCAAGTATCGATTTGGCTATATCTGGCCGTGGCCAAGGACGTGCGAGCTCCAGATCGCACGAGCCGACGAGGATCTCATGTGGATCCGCGATGAGTGGGTCTGGCCCAGCGACTTGCTCGACTGCCTTACGCTGCGCCTGCCGCTCGTGCCCAAGTGCTCCGCAACTCGTCCAGGAGACGGTGGTCTGCGAGAAGATCTCCATCCGGACGACTACACGAGGGCGCTCGGCGATTATTACAAGCAGCGCCCGTCGCTGTTCAGCGATCACTGGAACCACGAGTACGATCAGCACGGGGTTCATGCACGCACTCAGGAGAAAGGGGGCGGGGCCGACCTTCGGGCGCTTCGGGCGGACCACGGGGAGCTGCAGCACCCCGGTCGCCGCGAGCGACTGCGAGAGCCCGAGGCGCGCCATCATGAGGGCGAACAGGCGGGTCAAGAGCGCGTCAGCATCCAGAGCGGCCCTCCGGCAGGAGGCTTCGTTCCCGACGACAACTCGTTCGCCGAGTTCAACGTCGTGCTGCTTGCGGCGATGGCCAAAGCCTGGATCGACGAGGATTTTAAACGGGCGCTCAAGATCGACCCTGTATCGGCGCTGCAAACCATCCGAGGCTACAGGCTACCTTGGAAATTGAGCCTGTGCGTCGAGGACGATGGCGCAGCCCGGTGGCATCCGCCGGGATCTCCGCTCGACAAGGATCATCAGTCATATTGGGATTCACTCCAGCCTCATGTGCTCAAGCTCTATCTGCCCACGAAACCGAGCGACTCGGCAAGCGAGCCTCTCGCCCTCGCCATATATAACGCCACGGGAGCAGAATATCCGTTCACCTGCTGCACGTGATGGATGGAGCCAGGACTGGTCATGGCCCCTCTCGATCTGAGCCAGGTGCTGGCGTTCAAGCCCACCTTGCGGGTCGAGCGCATGGATCCCGGCGTGGTCTTCCTGACCGGTGAGCGGGAGCGCTTCGTCCTCTCCGGCGCGCGCATGGCCGAGGTGGCCGTGCTCCCCGATATGCGCGCTGACATCCAGGAATGCATGAAGGCGGGCCTGGAGCTCATCGTGGTGGACAAGACCCGCCCGGATATCGGCTTGCATGTGGTCCAGGTGATCGTCCCGGGTTTGCGCCATATCTGGCCGCGATTTGGCCCGGGGAGGCTTTACGAGATACCGTGCGCGCTGGGGTGGCTCGACCGGCCGCTCGCCGAGGGCGAGCTCAATCCCGTCCCTCTGTTCGTCTAGCCGCCGAGGAGCTGAGGATGCGAGATGGATTTCGGATCATCGATGTGGACCGTCACGTCCTCGAGCCCGTCGCCATGTGGCCGGAGTACCTGCCGGCGCGGATGCGAGAAGTTGCGCCTCGGTTCGAGCCCTTCGGCCCCCCCGAGCCCCTGGCCGAGCGGCTGAATCGCCTGGGTGAGCACGCGCTCCTGCCCACGCCCCAGATCCTCTGTGTGGCTGGCGAGCCCGTCATGCGTGTCCCCGAGGCGGCGTACATCGAGGTCGGGCTCATCGCCGAGGGGCGTCGCGAGCTTCTTGCCGCCGCAACGACGCCTCGGGGGCACCTCGCCGAGATGGACACGACCGGCGTCGACGTCGCCGTCATGCTCCCCACGTTCGCGACCTACCTGGTCAACGACGACTCCATCGACGCGGAGCGCTCGCGCGCCTACGCCCGCGGATACAATCGATGGCTGGGCGATTTCTGCTCGAGCGCGCCCGAGAGACTCCTGGGCCCGGCGCTCATCTCACGCCACGATCCGGAGGCCATGGTGGGCGATCTCGAGCAAGTGGTCCATGGCGGCGCGCGCTCGGTGGTCCTCCGGCCCAACCCGGTACAGGGCCGCACGCTGAGCGCTCCTGCCTATGCGCGATTCTGGGCCGCGTGCGAGCACCACGCGGTCGCCGTCCTCCTCCACGAGGGCACGCACGCGCGCCTCCCCACGGCAGGCGCTGATCGCTTCCAGACCCACTTTGGCCGGCATGCCTGCTCTCACCCGATGGAGGCGATGATGGCGCTGCTCTCGCTGATCGAGGGCGGCGTGCTCGAGGCCCACCCGACGCTGCGGGTGGGCCTGCTCGAGGCGGGGTGCGGCTTCCTGCCTTACTGGCTCTGGCGGCTCGACCACGTCGAGTACGCGCAGATGCGCGGCGAGGTGCGCGACCGGGTGCGCCGGCCGCCCTCCGAGTACTTCCAGCGGCAGTGCTGGATCGCGCTCGAGCCCAGCGAGGTGATGCTCGACCGGGTGGTGAAGGAGATCGGCGCGACGCGGATGGTGTTCGGGACCGATTTCCCCCACCTCGACCACGGGCCCGGGATGGTCGACGAGGTGATGGCGCTGCGGGGCGCGCTCGGGGACGAGGCGCTGCGGACGATCCTCTGGGAGAGCCCCTGCGGCCTCATGGGGATGTAGGGGCACGGCCGCGTGCGGCTCCACTCCGCCCGGATCCTGATGGGTCCAGGGAGGCCCGGCGATCCCCGGCCATCCGGCGGTCGCTCTCCTCGAGCACGCCACTTGCACCTGCTCCTTGGCGGGTGAAAACAGGAACGACGATGGATCCTCTGGAATTGAGCCAGGTGCTGGCGTTCAAGCCCACCCTGCGCGTCGAGCGCATGGATGCGGGCGTGGTCTTCCTGATCGGCGAGCGCGAGCGCTTCGTCCTCTCCGGCGCCTGCGCCGCCGAGGTGGCCGCGCTCGTCGACGGCCGGCGCACGGTGCACGAGATCCTGCGCGCCGCGCGCGATCGGTTCTCCGAGCCCGAGACCCTGTATGCCCTGAGCCGGCTCGCGGCGCGTGGCTACCTGGTCCCCGCAACACCGGAGCTCCCCTCCGAGCACGCGGCGTACTGGCGCGGGGTGGGTCTCGACGGCAAGGCGGCCGCCGAGGCCCTGAGCCGGACCCCGGTGTCGGTCCTGGCCGTTGGCGAAGCCGCTCCCGCCGGGTGGATGACCGAGGCGCTCGAACAGGCAGGCGTGCGGATCGACGGCGAGGCGGCGGTGCAGGTGGTCGTGGCCGACGACCATGTGCAGCCCGAGCTGGCCTCGATCAACCGCCGTGCGCTGCGTGAAGGGACGCGCTGGTTCCTGATCAGGCCTGCCGGCGTCCAGCCGCTCATCGGGCCCGTCTTCGAGCCCGGCGCCGGCCCCTGCTGGGAATGCCTGGCGTTCCGGATGCGCCAGAACCGCCCGGTCGAGGAGCTCGTTCGCCGGCGCCGGGGGCACGAGGGCCACGTCCCTCCCCCCAGGGCGGCCACCGAGGCGAGCGTACGGACCGCTTGCGGGCTCGGCGCCTCGGCCATCGCCCGCGCGCTCGCCGGGGAGGATACCAGCTCTCCCCGGGCGCTCGGTGCCCGGGTGCTCGCCCTCGACCTGGCCACGTTCCAGATCACCGCGCACGCGGTCGTCCGGAGGCCGCAGTGCCCGGCGTGCGGCGATCCGGCGCGGATGGCGGCCGTCGGCGAGCGCCCGATCGACTTGCAGCCGGTGGAGAAGGCGCATTACGAGGACGGTGGATATCGCCGGCAGACCCCGCGCCGGACCTACGAGCGCTATCAGCACCTCGTCAGCCCGATCACCGGAGCCGTGACGTACCTCGTGCCGATGCCGGGGCGGGACACCGAGCTCCGCGCCGTGTACGCGTCCGGCTACCTGGCCTGCCCCCGGGAGGGCGTCCCGCGCACCAACGTCTTCGACAAGAGCTGCGCCGGCAAGGGGCGCAGCGCGGACCAGGCCAGGGTGAGCGCGCTCTGCGAGGCGCTCGAGCGATACAGCGGCGTCTACCAGGGGGACGAGGCGCGCGTCCGCGGCAGCAAGGACGAGCGCGGCGCGGCGGCGCTCTCGCCCGACGATCTGCTGAACTTCAGCGAGGCGCAGTACCGCGAGCGCGCTCACCTCAACGCGCAGGCAGCGGATCGTCGCCAGTGGGTACCGGAGCCGCTCGACGCCGGCACCCGGATCGACTGGACCCCGGCCTGGTCGCTGAGCAAGCGCGAGCGGCGCTACGTCCCGCTGGCCTACTGCTACGCCGAGGCCCCGGCCGAGAGCGGCACCGCGTTCTGCGGCCCCTGCGGCAACGGGGTGGCGGCCGGCACCTGCCTCGAAGAGGCCGTATTGCAAGCCCTGCTCGAGCTCGTGGAGCGCGACGCCGCCGCCATCTGGTGGTACAACCGCCTCTGTCGCCCGGCCATTGACCTCGACAGCTTCGGGGACCCGTACTTCGAAGCCCTCCAGGCGGACTATGCCCGGTTCGGCTGGGCCGTCTGGGTGCTCGATCTGACGCACGATCTCGGTATCCCCACCTGCGTCGCGCTCGCCCACGAGGCCCGGGAGGATCGATTCACCATCGGGTTCGGCTGCCACCTCGACCCGCGCCTCGCCGTGCAGCGATCGCTCACCGAGCTGAACCAGCTCTTCGAGCCCGGGGGCGCGCGCCGGGCGCCGTGGGACCTCGAGCGGTTGCCTGACCGCGCGCATCTCTTCCCCCACCCGGATCTCCCGCGGATCGAGGCCGGGAGCTTGCCCCGGATCTGCGGCCCCGATCTGCGCGCCGACATCCAGGAATGCATGAGGCGCCTCGACGAGGCGGGCCTCGAGCTCATCGCCGTGGACAAGACCCGCCCCGACATCGGCTTGCCCGTGGCCCAGGTGATCGTCCCAGGGCTGCGCCATTTCTGGCCCCGGTTCGGCCCGGGGAGGCTCTATCAGGTACCGTGCGCGCTGGGGTGGCTCGAACGCCCGCTTGCCGAGAGCGAGCTCAACCCGGTCCCTCTGTTCGTCTAGCCGCCGAGGAGCCGAGGATGCGAGATGGATTTCGGATCATCGATGTGGACGTCACGTCCTCGAGCCCGTCGCCATGTGCGACGACTCCATCGATGCGGAGCGCTCGCGCGCTTACGCCAGCGCCTACAATCGATGGCTGGGCGGTTTCTGCTCGAGCGCGCCTGCCAGGCTCCTGGGCTCGGCGCTCATCTCACGCCACGATCCGGAGGCCCTGGTGGGCGACCTCGAGCAGGCGGTCCATGACGGCGCGCGCTCGGTGGTCCTCCGGCCCAACCCGGCGCAGGGCCGCACGCTGAGCGCTCCTGCCTCTGCGCAATTCTGGGCCGCGTGCGAGCACCACTGGGATGGTCCGTGCGGGCTCCTGGGCATCGATCCCAGGGCAGGGCGGTGAGCGTGGGCGTCTGGCACTGAAGGGGCAGGGCTCCCGGCGCCTCGTTCGCCCTCGCGGCGTGGGTGGGTCTCCAGGCCGGTAAGGTCCGCGCGCTCCGCTGGGCGGACGTCAACCTCGACGAGCGCAGCGGCGGCCAGCCCTGGGGCGAGTACGGCCTCAACCAGGCCCTGAAGCGCACCATCCGCCGGGCCGCCTCGAGGACTCGTGGCGCCACCACGATTGCGCCGTCGCGCCGCCGGGGGATCGGCCCTCGTCAGCAGGACGTGCGTCAGGGCGGGACGCGCGGTGTCCTGCCGCGACGCAAGGTGCGGCACCTGCTCGAACGCGTCGGCCTCCGCCGCCCAGATCGCCCAGCGGCACGAGCTTTGCAAATTGGCAAATTGGCAAATACAGCAAATACAGCACGGCGAGCGGGAGCCACATCGCAACGACGAGCGTCGCGGGCGTGGCTGCGCTGCATGGGGCACGCCGCGCGCGACGCGGGGCGCAGCTCGGCCGTCGGCCGGGTGCCGCAATAAAAATTTCAAAAGGCTTTGCGCGGATGATCCCCGCACAAGGTGCCCTTCCCTCGAGGGGCGACACACAACCAGCCGCAACGAACGGCAACGAAACGAAGAGGTACATCATGCGTGAGATTACGTCCCGGGCAGCGACGTTCGGCCCCAACGTTTACCAGGTCAATTTCGGAGATCTCCTTACCATCAGTGGCTCGTACACGAATCAGCTCCCGATGGGCGCGTCCACGAACACGTATGCGTTCACGCTGACAGCGAAGAACACCACGAGCGAGTTCAACATCACCTCCGCCACCATCACCTTCGCGCCGAGCGTCGACAAGGATCTCAACGATGCTGGGTGGGCGCTCGGCCTCTCGAGCTCGGACTACGTCCCGAGCCTGAGCTCGAACAAGCTCCCGCTCAGCGTCGTCAGCAGCCCGCTGAGCCCGGGTAACTCGACGACGCTGTACGTCGTCTACTATGGCATCATCGCCGCAGGCAAGTACACGAACAACATTCAAGGGAACTGGACGATCACGCCTTCTCTCTCGCTCACGCTCGTTCCGATCGACGGGGCCACCGCACCCAATCCGTCGGACCTCGGCGGCCAGGTCAAATAGCTCGCCCCTGGCGCTCTCGTACTTCAAGGGGATCCGCGCCCGGCGTCGGCGGCCCGCGAGGTTCGCCGGCCCGGGCGAGGAGCCGAGATCAGAGGCAGCGCAGGACGCTGTCGCGCACGAGCTGCCCGATCGGCTCGGGGTCCCGCCCAGCCAGGGAAGCGGCGCACGTCTGGATGGCGACTTCCTATCCGCTGCACCACCGCGATCCGTTCGATCGAATGCTGGTGGCGCAAGCCCAGCTGGAGGACGCGACGCTGCCGACTTCCCGCGGTAGAGTTAGGGCGCGCCCGCCTTGACGCCGCGTCGGTTCCTCCCGATCCTGGGCGAGAGGCCACGGTATGACCCTACAGCACGACGCGCTCCCGAGGTCCGTCGGGCGGATCCGCGCGACGCTCAATCGAGGGGGCTCGGTCTACGGCACGGGTTTCCTTGTGACGCCGACGCGCGTCCTCACATGTGCCCATTGCCTGCGCGGGCCAGCGGAGGAGAAGGCTGCGCAGGGGAGCATCTCCTTCACCCAGGCGCGAGACGCGTCGGAGGTCCCGTTCAAGGTCGTCTTCGAGCGCTTCGATCCGGACGTCGGCCTCGACATCGCGGTTCTCGAGCTTGCGCGCCAGGTCGAAGGGACCGCTTGCCTCCCGCTCTCGGGGGAGGATCTCGCCGAGCACCCTGACTGGCGGAGTTTCGGCCACCCGCTCTCCATCGAGCGGGCGCCGCTCTGGCTGGGTGGCACGGTCGACGGGTCGATCGCCCGGCGCGCCGCGGGCACCGACGGCTGGCTGCTCTCGCTCCACGTCAACGGGGACCCGGCTCCAATCGAGGGGATGTCCGGCGCGCCCGTCCTCACCGAGCGAGGGGTCGTCGGCCTGGTCAGTCACCAGCTCTACAAGCGCGTCGCGCCGGACGGCGGCGGCAAGCCCTCGGTGAGCCCGGCGTTCGCGAAGGCGTTCGCGGTCCCGACCCGGCTCCTCCAGTCGATCCCCTCGTTCCTCCGCTCGATCGCGGGCTCGTCGCGCGTGTTCCTCGCCTACCGTCGCAAAGAGCCGGAAGCCACGTTCGTCGCGGAGCTCCAGCGCGCGCTCCAGGGCGCGGGGCACGAGGCATTCGTCGATCTCGACATCAAGGTCGGAGAGGACTGGGCCCGGCGCATCCAGACCACGCTGGAGCGGGCCGACGTGTTCGTCCCCGTCCTCACGCCCGACTCGCTGGAGAGCCAGATGCTCCTGCAAGAGGTGCGGATCGCGTACGCCCGATGGCGGCAGACCGGACGGCCGATCCTGCTCCCTGTGCGTGACCCGGCGCTGGAAGCGCTGCCCTTCGAGTTCGACACCTACCTCGGGCGGCTCCAGTACGCGCCATGGCGCGGCGAGCAGGACACGCCCAGCGCTGTCCGCGCCGTCATGGCGGCGATCGGCCACCAGGCCGTCGAGCCCGGCGCCCCCCAGGCACCGGCCGCGCCTCCGTCGCTCCCGAAAGCCGACTTCCAGCGCATCCGGATGAGCGCGGGGGCCCTCCCGCCTGGCGATCTCTTCTATCTGGAGCGGCCCGTGGACGCCGACGCGTACGATCGCATGGGCTCGGAGACATTCGTGCTCACGATGTTGAGCCCGTCCGGCTTCGGTAAAACGAGCCTCGCCCTGCGCCTGCGTCAGCGCTGCGAGGATGAGGGGCGCCCGGTGCTGCTGATCAATTTTCGCTCGTTCGGACGGCTGCCGAAGGACGACGGAGAGAACCGCGGGTACGTGACGTTCCTGAACGACCTCGCGCGCGTCTTCTGCAAAGGGCTGAAGCTCCCGCTCCCGACGCAGCCGCTCGAGAGCCCGACGGATTTCGAGGAGGTTCTGATGATGGCCCTCGAGGAAATGCCTCGGCTGGTCCTCATCCTGGACGGGGTGGACCGCGTGATCGAGCGCCCCTACGCCGAGGAGTTCTTCTCGTCGATCCGCTCCTGGATCGACGCCGTCCACCTGAGCTGCAGCTTCGTGCTGTGCATCGCGACCGAGCCGTCCGACCTCATGACGGACATCACGCGGTCGCCGTTCAACATCGACAAGGGGCCGATCGAGCTCGGTACGTTCGCGCCTGGTGACATCGCGATCGTCGCGGAGCGGGCGAGCTTCAGATTGGGGGCGGCCCAGGTCGATCTGCTCCATCAAGCCACGGGCGGGCACCCCGCCCTCACCCGGCAGGCCCTGGCCTACGTGCTCGCCCCCGGGAAAGGCAAGCCCTCGGCGCCGCCGACGTCGGCCGAAATCCGCGACCGCGTCGCCTTTCTTCACGAGCAGTGCGGCTCCTTGACCGGGCCCTTCTCCATGAGCCTCAAGGCCCTGCTGAGTCGAATCGAGAGCATCCCGCCGCAGCTCCCGGACCAACCGAAGCTCGTCTCCGTGATGCGCAAGATCGTCCACAACAGGACGCTCTCCCCGGTGGAAGCGAGAGCCGCCGCCGCGCTGGTGACGCTCGGGCTCGTGCGCGCCGAGGGCCGTCCAGCGCCGCGCTTCGTCGCGTTGAACCTCGCCTACGCGCAGTTCTTCGGCGCCCTCACGTGAGCCCGCCGGACGACATCCGTCAGCTGCAGCCCATCAAGGTCGGGGGGACGGTGCCCGACCTCGCGATCTACATCACGCGACCCGAGGACGAGGAGGTCTATGACCTCCTCGCGGCCGGCACGTATTGCAACATCCTCACGTCGCGCCAGATGGGGAAATCGAGCCTCGTCCATCGGGCCATGCAGCGCCTCCATGCGGCGGGCATCCGGGTGGTGTCGGTCGACCTGAGCGCGCTCGGCGGAAACCAGCTGAAGGACGGGACAGCGTGGTACCGAGCTCTGCTCCTCAAGATGGCGCTGAGCATGGGCGCGAGCCGGCCCTTCAAGGCGTGGTGGTCCGAGCGGCCGGCGGAGGAGGCCATGGGCGCTCGCTTCCAGGCGTTCGTCGAAGCGTTCTTGCTGGCGGATCCGACATCGATCGTCGTTGTCTTCGACGAGGTCGACGTCACGCAAGGCCTCGGTTTCACGGACGACCTCTTCCTCACAATTCGCTCCCTCCACAACGAGCGCGCCTCGCAGCCGGAGCTCGCCCGGCTGACCTTCTGCCTGGTCGGGGTCCTCACCGCGGACGAGCTCATCAAGCGCTCGACCAGCACGCCGTACAACGTGGGCAGCACCATCCGCCTCACCGATTTCTCGCGCGAGCGCTGCGACATGACGCCGCTCGATGTCTACCTCGCCGGCCACGGGCTCCCGGGCGCGGCGGTCGTCGACGAGATCCTCGCTTGGACGTCGGGACAGCCGTTCCTCACGAGCGCGCTGTGCGAGAAGGCCGCGCGGGCGCGCAGCTCCGACGTCGAGGCCTTCGCGCTCGCGGAGATCAACGACCCGACCACGTTCAAGGTCCACTTCAACCGGATCGAGCAGATCGTCCGGGAGCGCATCGCCGGATCCTCGCACGCGCGCTCGCGCTACCTCACCATGCTCAAGCGCAAGAGCGTGCCCGGTGTGCCCGAGCGCGACGAGGAGGCCCTGCTCCTCGCCGGCCTGGTCCACCGGAACGCCGATGGCAGCCTCCGCCTGCGCAATCGCATCTACGGGCTGCGGTTCGACGAGCGCTGGGTCCGGGAGATCCTGCCCGCGCCGCCCGTGCCGCGGTGGGTCTGGGCCCTGCTCGCCGCGGTCGTCGTCGCGGGCGCCGGGACGGGCGGGGTCATGTGGAAGCGCAACAGGGAGCGAACGGCGCAGGAGGCGAGCGAGGAGAAGGCGCGACGGGGCGCCGAGGTGATCCAGAAGGCCACGGACGACGACAATGCTTCGGCGATCTGGAGCAGCCTCCAGGCCTACGGGCTCGCCGGCGACGGCTCGCCCGCGCGCGAGGCGGCGCGCGCCTACTGGGAGCGACGCGGGAGAGAGCTCGACGAGCTCGCCGACCAGCTCCGCGCCGCGGCGTGCTCCGAGGAGGCGGCTGTTGTCCGCGCGTTCGCCGCCGCGCGTCGTGGGGCTGACCGTGTGCCCGCCGCGCCGGAGCTGGACATCGCAGCCACGCTCTGGCTCCCCGCGCGGCTCAACGAGGACACGGAGGAGAAGCGCTGCAAGGAGCGGCGGAAGGAGACCTGCGATCGGCTGGAGCTCTCAGATGACACGCTGACCGCCTCGTGCTCGGGGAAGCTCGTCGTTTTTCGCCCGGACCGCGCGCCGATATCAATCGCCGGATCCGGGACCCGGCGCGTGCAGATCCGGCCTGAGGGGAGCTGGTCGATCGGCGCCGCGGACGATGCGCTGGTGATCAATCGAGGGGAAGGCGCGGTGACGCTGCCGGTATGCCCTGCGCAGGGAGCGCGGGACGCGCGCCGGTCGACATACGTCATCAGCTTGGAGATCAAGCCGTCCAGCGATGGCGCGATGATCGCTTACGTCTGCTCCGACGGGACCTACGGGCGGCAGTCGATCGCCCGTCTTGACGCCTGGTTCGAGGGGCTGACCAAAGGAAACAAGTCGCCTCCGGTAGACGGAGGTTATGGCGCCCGCGCGGCGGCGTGGCTCGGCGACCAGCTGCTCATCGCCACGGCCGGCCGCGAGGGCCGCGTGAAGGTGAACGGCGGCCCGGAGCTCCGCCTCCCGCTCGTTCATGCGCTCGCGAGCTTCGCGGGGAATCCGCGCCTCGCCGCGTTCGGCACGGAGAGCTTTGTCGAACGAGAAACCGTGACCGTACCCATTCTCGGTGTGCTGGCGCGTTCGGCCGATCACCTGGCCATCCAGCAGCAATGGCCCCTGACCCTCTGCAACGCGCCGTCGTGCTTCGTTCGGGCGGTGGCGGGCGTCGACGAGGATCATGTCGCGGGACTGCTGGTCGACGCGGGCGATGGCCCGAGCCCATCTCGGACCTGGCTGGTGCTCGTGCGGGAGGGCCAGCCCGACGTGACGCCCCTGGACGAGAGCCCGGTCGATGTGGCGGTCGGAGCCTGGCAGACGCAGGTCGTGGCCGCGGTCCCGCTCGTCGGGAGGATGAGGCTGCACGCGTGGGAGCGCTCGACCGATCGATCGTGGGAGGCGGCCCAGCGCCGCTTCGGCCTGACGATCCGTTACGGGAAGAGCGCGCGCATCGAGCGGTTCGACGAGGTGGGGCCCCAGCGCGTCCGGCGCTTCGAGGACGTGTTTCCGGAGCGATGAGCCCTCATCGCTCCCGAGTCCCCCAGTTGGCCCCCAACCCGACGAATGGACGCACGGCGCCGCCCTGCGGCACGCGCTCGTCGTCGCGGATGGACGTGAACTGCGGGAAGCGCGCGAGCCCGCCGCGGGCGCGGAGCTGAAGAAGGAACTCGTCGTCCGTCGTCGGAATGGAGACGTTCACCTCGAGGTAGCCGCCGGCGCTGGAGGCTGAGGCTGTGTAGTACCCGGTCACGAAGCCGGCGAGATCCAGGCGCACGCTCGGCGCAGCGTTGACCGAGGCCCCGAGCTCCAGGCCGGCGCCCGCGAGGCCGAAGTAGCCGCGAGGCCGGCCCGACTCGCTCTGCGCCGGCAGGACGGCGATGTCGATCGGACGCAACGCGAACTTTACGCCGAACAATTCCGTCGGAAATACCACAAACCCCAGTTCGGCCCACTGCACGAGCCCCGGCCGCCCCTGGACCGTCAGGGCCGTCGCTCCGCCGAAGCTGATGTCTAGCGTCGTCTCGAACTCGTAGGGAGCCGCGACGTGATCGAGGTAGAGGAACGCGCTTCCCGGGCGCGAGACCTGCCGGCGGCGCACACACGCGAGCCACGAGAGGTCGGCGGTGCCCTGTTGGCACTGCGCGTCGAGCTTGACGAGCGCACCTGCGTCCGGCGAGGGCATTGCCGCGCAAGAGGCGATGTCGCCCTTCCGGCAGCCGGCCCTGAGGAGCTCCAGGACCTTCGCGCTCGACGGGTTCACGTGGTCCTTGTGGACGCGCAGGTAGGCTTCGCTCGCACAATACTGGCCGCCATTGCTGTCGTCGCGATCGAGGCACTTTTCCGTCATCGATTTGCGAATCAATTTGTGATTCGCGTCGCCTTCCTTTTTTTCGGAGCGTAGATCGAGCCACACCTCCCACCGGGCCAGCTCCTCGGCGCTCTGCATGGACTTCTCCGCCTTGCCGGTCCTCCCGTGTTGGGGCCCAACGTGCTGCTCCGGCACGCGCCGGGTATAATCGCGGTCTGCGAAGACCCGGATGTCCTCGACATCCCTCGGCCGCACAGGCACCTCGACGGACTTCGATCCGACGGGGGCCTCACCGCGCCACAGCACCCGCTTTTCACGATTCACCAGCTGGATGAACAGGCCATCGAGCGGGTGCTTCTTCTCCCCGTTGCGAATCGTGACCCACGTCGCCGGTTCGAGGCAGATGGGGGCATCCAGGTCGGGACCGCCCGGCGCCCCCACCGTCACGGTGATCTCCTTCTTTTTGAACTCGTCCGCCGACACAACAAACCCGTGATCGCCCTGCGGGAGCGGCATGGGATCAGGCGGAAAGGGGGCCCTCCACGGCTCGACCTTCGCGTCGGAAGCCTCCGGGACGATGAGGATCCACTCGGGTGGACTGGGGTAAGCGCACGCCGGATCCCACCTGAGCTTGACCCGCACGAACGGGGCCAGCGTGACGGGAGGCGGTCTGGTGAGCCCCGACGGGGCGACCTTCACCGAGACGGGCATCGGCCCGAACCCCGCCGCTTTCAGGCAGAATTTCTGCGTGCCCGATCGCAACCCGCTCTTTGGCGTCAGCGTCAAAGGCGTCTGGCCGAGGGATGGTCCCTCGGCCGACTGGCACCCTTCCAGTGCCGCCGGGACGCGGAACACCTCCGCCTCGCTCGGCGAGCTCGTGAGCTCCAGCGTCGGAGGAGGAGGAGGCGGCGGCTTGATCGGCTCGGGGAGGCACTTCAACGTCGCGGGATCGCGGCCCCACGGGCATGGCCCTGCGGCAGCCTGACCGTAGGCCTCGCGCCCGAGAGAGGCGAAGCCCAGCACGAGCCCGATGCGTCCGAGCAGGCGAACCAGGCGGCCGACGCACGCGGTCACGCCGCGAGGGTACCCGCAGCCGTCGCTCGCCGGCAAGCGGCGTGGCGCGCGGGCCTTGTCCGGGCGGGTCGAGTCGGCTCTATTGACGGTTGGAGGTATCGATGCGCGAGGTCATCGCGGTGCTGCCGGCCGAAGCCGTGGCGAGCTGGGAAGAAGCGCTCCGGGAGGCGGCCCGTGGTGACGGCGAGGCGCCCGCCGGGCCGGAGCTCGAGGCGTTCTTCGACCCGTTCCGCCCCGCCGCGGCGGTGGCTTCGGATCCGGAAGACGCGATCGGGCTCGTCCGGAGGGGGGTGCGCGTCGCGCCATTTGCAGAGACGACGCCGCTCCTGCCGCTCTATGCGGCGCTCGGTCGAGAGCTCCCTCCGCCCCTCCGCGTGGCGAGCGAGGAGCAACGTTATGAGTTCCTCCTCGTGGCGCTCACGTTCAGCCTGCGCCTCGACGACGACGAATCGCCGGACCATGCCGAGTTCGTGGTGAAGATCCGTGACGGTGTCGACGGGCCGCGCGCGTCGCGGGCCGTCGAGGTCTTCCCGCAGCGCGTGCACGCCGCGTATTTCCAGGCCTCGGCCCAGCTCTCCGTCGCGCTGGAAGCGTCCATGAAGTTCTCCGTCGAGACAGAAGCCGTGCCCCGCGCAGGCGTCGACGCGGCGGCGGAGGCGAAGGTGCTGGCCGGCCCCTTCACGATCGACATCGGCCAGACAGAGCTGGACGTCTCGGGCGAAGGCGATCGCGACATCGGGTGGGTGTATCGCGTCCGACGCGCGCTCGAGGGCAAGAACGATTTCAGGAGCTTCCTGGTGCTCAAGGTCGCGCGCGAGACGGAGAAGGTCCGGCTGCTCGCGAACATCGGGGTCCGCACCTACCGGCGCACGTGGAAGACACTATGGTTACGGGAGAAGCTCCCGATCCTCTATGCGAGTGCGGTGCTCGACATTGAGCTACCGAATCGCGCTTGAACGAGGTCCGGAACCTGCTTCACCGTCAGACGAACCAGAGGGACGCGCCCTGCCGGGGGTGTCTCCGCGAGGCCAGTGTGCGGGCGGCCTCAAACACCCCGACGTCCGGGCGAGCTGCCTGAGCGTCCTCCCCGTGCCCGATCGGACTACAGGCAGCGCAGGACGTTGTCGCGCACGAGCTGCCAGATCGGCTCGGGGATCCCGCCCAGCCAGCGCGCGTCCCGCTCGACCGGCGCCTCGGCGTCGTCGAGCGGGTCGTCGTGGCTGTAGACGAGCCGCCACAGCCGCTCGCTCACCGAGCCATTCCGGTCGATCACGAAGCGGTGGACCAGCTTCTTCGCGAGCTCCTCGCCCTCGACGTCGAGCAGCAGCACCGGCGGAGCCACCTCGATCTCGCCCGCGTCGCGAAGCGGCTTGAGCCGGACATAGGCCCCCTTCACGAGGTCGACCTCGTCCGGCGGCTCGAACCCCGCCGCGCGGAAGTCGCACGGCGCCTTGGTGTTGCCGACGAGGTAATACGCCCCCTGGGTCTCGGCGAGGATCGCGCCGCCCAGCCTCCCTACGCGTGCCATCTAGACCTCCTCCGCGGTGCCGCTCTCGTCCGAGAGCACGAGCGAGCGCCCCGGCGTCTGGCCGGGGAGCGCGGCTCCATCCCATGTGTACTTGTTGGTATACCCGCGCGGGGTGACCATGTAGCCCTCGAACATGAAGGTGTTGGTCGACCCGACGAGCACCGTCGTCAGCATCCCGATCTCGTACTCGAGGAAATGGTCGAGATCGGTGAGCACGGCGCTCTCCAGCTTGCGGTAGGCGCTCTTCACCAGCGCGACCGGCGTCGTGCCCGCGCGGTGCAGGCGGATGATCTCCTGTGCCCGCACGATCTGGCGTGTGCGCCGCCCGCTCGCCGGGTTGTAAAGGCCGATGACGAAGTCGGCCGCGGCCGCGGCCTCGAGCCGCCGCTCGATGACCGGCCACGGGGTCAGGAGGTCGGAGAGCGAGATGGCGCAGAAGTCGTGGCCGAGCGGCGCGCCGACGAGCGACGCGCACGCGTTGAGCGCCGTCATCCCGGGCACGAGGCGGAGCTCCGGCGACTCGCCCCGCTTCCAGCCGATCTCCTCGAGCACCTGGAAGACGAGCCCGGCCATGCCGTAAACGCCCGCGTCGCCCGACGAGATGATCGCCACGCGCGCCCCGTCCCGCGCCCGCTCCACCGCGGCGCGCGCCCGGCCGATCTCCTCGGTCATGCCGGTCTTGATCACCTCCTTGCCCTCGATCAGGTGCTTCACCAGCCGGATGTACGTCGTGTACCCGACGATGAGGTCCGAGGCCGCGATCGCCTCGAGGGCGGCGCGGGACGCGTGCTCCTCGGCGCCAGGGCCGATCCCGACGATCGACAGGACTCCTTTGCTGTCACCCATGGCTCTCCTCCACGTTGCGCTTCGAGAAGGGGACGCGCGCCACCGCGAGCGTCATGGACCGCCCCACGCCCTCCTCGGTGTACGCCCGCTTCGGCACGAGCAGCCTCGCGGCCCCCGCCGCCCGCAGCGCGGCCGGCTCGGCGACGCCCCGGGCGCCGACGTGCTTCTTCACCGTCTCCGACGGGTTCTCGATGCCCTCGGTCGCGTCGAGCTCCTCGGGCGTGAACGTGACAAGCGGCCACCCCCGCCGCGCCGACAGCGCGAGCAGCGCTTCCTCGTCGGCCTTCTTGTCGATCGTCGCCAGCGCCTTCACCGATCTCGCCGACAGCCCGTGCTCCTCGAGCAGCCGGTCGACGCCGCGCTCCACCATGTCGAGCGGCGCGCCGCGATCGCAGCCGACGCCGAGGACCAGGCTCTTCGGCCGGTAGACGACGGCGCGCTCGACGATCTCGGGGTGCGAGCGGGAGAGGTCGCGGTCGCTCGCGACGAGCAGGATCTCCCACGCGCCGGGGTCCACGCCGTCGAGCGACGTCGCGTAACGCACGCCCGGCGGCAGCGGCGTCGCCTCGGGCCAGAACGAGGGCTCGCCGGTCTCCTGGACGAACAGCACCGGCGCGGCGTTCACGACGGCGGCGCAGCCGCGCGTCACGTTGCGGTCGGGATCGTCAAGGGTCCACCCGAGGGCCCGACCGAGGATGTCGACCGTCAGCGTCCCGAGCGCGTCGGACGCCGTGGTCACCACCGGCTGCGCGCCCAGCAGCCCGGCCACCTTCTCGGTGAACGCGTTGCCCCGCCCGACGTGCCCGGAGAGCACGCAGATCGAGAAGCGCGCCGTGTCGTCGACGCACACGACCGCAGGATCGACCTTCTTGTTCTTGAGCAGCGGCGCGATCATGCGCACGACCGCCCCGACGCTGATCACGAAGACGTGGCAGTCGTAGGCCGTGAACGCCTCGTTCAAGAGCGGCCCCATCGGCAGCGGGAGCGGCTTCGCACCGGCCGGCGCCCCGTCGAACAGCTTCTGCGACACGTAGAGATCCGCGCCCGGCAGCCCCTCGATGAGCTTGCGCGCGATGGAGATCCCGTGCCGCGTGATGGCGTAGATGGCGTAGGGCTTGCGCTCGGCGATCATGGGGCCTCCGGTTCGGTAACAGCCTTGTCGAAGCCGCCCGGCGGCGAGGCCGGGGCCTCCCCGACGAGCAGCCCGCTCCGCTCCCCGCGCGTGACAACGACCATGGCGAAGCAGTCGCCCCGCTCGCCCTGCGCGGCCCGGAGGTCGCGGACGATCCGCTGCTCGGGCATCGTCGCCTTGGACACGAACACGGCCCGATCGAGGAGGCCAGCGCGCGTGAGCGCCTCGGTCACCTTCGGCATCTCCGAGCCGATCTTCATGAGGACCACCGTGTCGAAGCGCTGGAGGACGTCGGTCAGGTCGTCGACGCCGTACGTGGCGGGCAGGATGGCGATCCGCTCCTGCCCGTCGGCGAGCGCGAGCCCGCTCACGGCAGGGACCGCCGTGACCGAGGTGACGCCGGGGACGACCTCGACCTCGAGCCCGGGGAAGCGGCGGAGCGCCTCGCGGCGCACATAGACAAAGGTGCTGAAGAGCGACGGATCCCCCTCGGTGGCGAACGCCACGGTGAGGCCGCGCGAGAGCCGGTCGCCGATCTTCTCGACGGCCGCGTCCACGTAGGGGCGGACGCGATCCGGATCCTTGCTCATGGGGAAGGTGAGGAGCAGCCGCTCCTTGTCCCGCTGCTTGCCGACGACGGGCTCGAGGATCCGGTAGGCCATCGAGGCGCCGAAGTCCGAGCTGCGGGGGAGCGCGAGCACGTCCGCCTCCTGCAGCACGCGCACGGCGCGCAGCGTGAGCAGGTCCGGCGCGCCGGGGCCGACGCCGACGCCGTAGAGCTTGCCGAGGCCGCTCATGACGCCTCCGAGGTGGACCGCGGCGCGCCGCCGGCCGCGGGCTGGGTCGGCGCTGCGCCCTCCACGGCTTCCTCGGCGTTCGCCGGCTTGGTCGCGGCGAAGATGTGGATCGGGTTCAGCGCCTCGTACCGCACGTAGCGCGCGAGCGGGACGCCGCGCGAGACCGAGAGCAGCGTGACCTCGGGGTCGAGCCCCCGCGCCCGCAGCGCGCGGTACGTCTCGGCGACGTTCTCCATCGTGATGGCGTTGACCACGAGCCGGCCGCCGGGGCGCAGCCGATCGAGCGCCACCGTGACGATCTCCTCCATGCTCCCCTTGCTCCCTCCGACGAACACCGCGTCCGGGTCCTCGAGCGCCGCGAGCGCCTCGGGCGCGCGGCCCGCGACGACGCGCACGTTGTCGACGCCGTGCGTGCGGACGTTGTCGCGGCAGATCTCCACGCCCTCCGGGTCGACCTCGATCGCATGGACCCGCCCGAGGGGGCAGAGCATCGCCGCCTCGATCGAGACCGACCCCGAGCCGGCGCCGACGTCCCAGACGACCGCGTCGGGGCGGATCGCCATCGACGCGATCGAGAGCATGCGCACCTCGCGCTTCGTGATCAGGCCGTTCTTCGGCATGCGCTTCGCGAACGCGTCCTCGTGCAGGTAGGGGATGGCCGGCGGCGGGCGCCATGCGGGATCGCTCCGCAGGAGCAGGAGCACGTTCAGCGGGCCGATGTCCTCGCAGGCGGCGAGCGCGGCGAGGTCGAACGCGCGCACGCGCTCGCCGGCGCCCGCGAGGCTCTCGCAGACCCACGCCTTCCAGCCGGCGTCGCCGTGCTCGAGGAGCCGCGCCGCGAGGCGGGCCGGGCTGTTCTCTCCGTCGGTCAGCACCGCGACCTTCGAGAGGCGGCGGAGGCGCGTCGCGAACCCCTCGGGGGAGCGCCCGTGGACCGAGACGAACGCGGCGTCGTCCCAGGCGATGCCGGTGCGCGCGAACGCCCACTGGACCGAGCTCAGGCTCGGGATGATCTCGACGTGCTCGCCGCCGAGCTTCCGGACGACGAGCGCGCCGACGCCGAAGAACAGCGGGTCGCCCGAGGCGAGGATGCACACGTTCTGCTCGGCGGACAGGGCGTCCACGCGGTCGAGCGCCGCGGACAGGCCACCCTTCAGGGCGATCTTCTCGCCGCGGAACTGCGGGAAGAACTCGAGGTGCCGCTCGCCCCCCACGAGCACCTCGGCGCGGGCGACCGCGGACGCGGCGCGGCTCGACAGGCTGGCGCACCCGTCGTCGCCGATGCCGACGACGGTGACGGCGCGGCGCGCGCTCATCGCGCCACCTTGGACGGCCCGGCCGGGCCGGCGGAGCCCGCGGATCCTGTCGATCCCGGCGATGCCGCCGATTCCGACGACAGGAGCAGCAGCGCGTGGACGATCGCGACGGCGATGGGGCTGCCGCCCTTGCGGCCGCGCGCCACGATGGAGGGGAGCCCGGACTCGAGCAGGGCCTCCTTGGACTCCGCCGCCGAAACGAAGCCGACCGGCACGCCGATCACGAGCGCCGGCCGCGCCCCCTCCTCCCGGGCGAGGCGCACGACCTCGAGCAGCGCCGTCGGCGCGTTGCCGATCGCCACGATCGCCCCGTCGAGCAGCCCGAGCCGGTGCGCCTTGCGCATCGACTCGATCGCGCGGGTCGAGCCGGCCGCGGAGGCGGCCTGGATGACGTCGTCGTCCGAGATGAAGCAGTGGATCGCGCAGCCGTACGACGCGAGCCGCTGCTCGTTCAGGCCGACGCCGATCATCTTCACGTCGACGAGGACCGGCGCGCCGCCCCGGAGCGCCGCGATGCCCCGCGCGATCGCCTCGGGGTGGAGCCGCATGAGCGACGAGAACTCGAAGTCGGCTGTCGCGTGGATCACGCGGCGGACGACCTGCCACTCGGCCTCCGGGAAGCCGTGCGCGCCGACCTCCTCGTCGATGATCGCGAAGCTCTTGTCCTCGATGCGCCGCCCGAGCGCGGTCATCTGCCGCATGTCGTTCACCGCGCGCACCTCATCACCACTCATGGCTCCTCCGCCTTCTCCGCTCTGTCCGCACCGATGGCACCGGCGTCGCCGGCCGGATACCGGCCGAGCAGCGCCCCGTTGAAATCGACAAGGCAGGCGTGCACCTCGAGGGCGCCGCCCGCGTGACGCGAGGTGTGCTCGACGACGCGCCGGCAGATCCCCCCGGGCACGCCGGTGAGCCCCTCGCGCTGGCACAGCTCGAGCACGTGCCGCGCGGTGTTCGCCTGCCGGATCTCGGCGGCGATCTCCGGCCGCGCGCCGAGCTCCTCGGCGATCTGCGCGAGCAGCTCCATGCTCACCTCCGAGCCGGCGGCGTGCGTCATCATCTTGCCGTCGGCCATCTTCGAGAGCTTGCCGATCATGCCGACGATGATCGCGCGGGCGATCCGCCGCCGCGCGGCGTGGCGGACCCCGGTGCCGATGAAGTCGCCCACCTGGATGAACGCCTCCTCCGGGAGCTCCGGGTAGAGCTTCATCGCGTACGCCTCGGATTTGCCGCCGGTCGTCAGCGCCAGCGCCGCGATGCCGCGCTCGGCGGCGACGTCGATCGCCTGCACGACGCTCGCGCGGAAGGCGGCGGTCGAGTACGGCTTCACGATCCCGCTCGTCCCGAGGATGGAGATGCCGCCGATGAGCCCGAGCCGCGCGTTGATGGTCTGCTTCGCCATCTCCTCGCCCTGGGGGACGCTGAGGGTCACCGTGGCCCCGGCGAAGCCCGAGCCCTCGAGCTCCTCGAGGACCATCTCGGTGATGTTCCGGCGCGGCACGGGGTTCACGGCCGGCGCGCCGACGGGCAGCCCGAGCCCCGGCTTGGTGACGACGGCGACCCCCGCGCCGCCGCGGATCTCGACGCCGGGCTCGCGGCGGAGCTCGACCTCGGCGACGAGCTCGGCGCCGTGGGTGCAGTCGGGATCGTCGCCGGCGTCCTTGATGACGCTGCACGTGGCGCGCGGCCCGTCGCGATCGCAGCGCCTCAGCGGGAAGGTGACCTTCTGCCCGTTCGGCAGGGTGGTCTCGATGGCGTCGACCGCCGCGCCGCGCGCGAGCACGCGCGCCGCCGCCTTGGCCGCGGCGGCCGCGCACGCGCCCGTCGTGAACCCCTCGCGCTGCCCCTTCGGGTCTCTCGGCCGGACCTCTACCATCCAGGGATCCTGAACAATTACGAGGATTTCTTCATCGGATTGTTGAAGAAGCTCTCGAGGAGCACGCTGCCCTCGGGCGCGCCGAGCGAGGCGAGCCGGTCGCGGAGCGGGTAGAGGATCGCGCCGTCGCCGGCGCAGAGCACGGCGTCGTGGGGCCCTGCCGCGAGCTCTCGCTCCACGAGGGCGCACGCGCGCGCCGGCCGCTCGGGGTGGCCGATCGGGGGGAGATCGCGGGCGACCGCGAGGCGGACGGCGGCGGGGAGGCGCTCGCGGACGAACGGCTCGGAGGCGAAGGTCTCGCCCGGCTCGACGAGCCAGAGCAGGTCGAGCTGCGCCGCGCCGGCGGCGGCCGCGCTCCGGGCGATCCCGAGGGCGGCGGTGATGCCGGTGTCGGTGGCGATCACGAGCGCGCGGCCGGAGAAGCCCGGCGCGAGCCGCAGCTTGCCCCAGGGGCCGCTCCACTCGAGCTCGGCGCCGACGGCGATGTCGTTGAGCACGTTCGAGCCCGGCCCGGCCCCGACGCGCTTCACCGCGATCTCGACCGCGCGCTGCTCGGCGTCGCTGGAGAGCATCGAGTAGGCGCGCTTCGCGAGCCTGCCGCCGGGCAGGGTGACGCCGGTGTTGATGATCACGTACTGCCCGCCGGCGAAGCCGACCTCGGCGCCGTCGACGCGCTCGAGCCGGAGCAGCCGGGCGGCGTCGCCGAGCGGCGTTGCGTGGGCGATCCTGATCTTCGGGTTGCCTTGTGTTGCCATGACGTCGCTCCTGTCTCCGCGCGGTCGCAATCACGCGCCCCATGGTCGCTCCGGTGAGCGGCGCGCGCTTCACTCGGCCGGGTAGATCTCGTGCACGAAGTCGTGCATCTCCTCGAGCTCCCGGTAGAGCCGGCCGAGCCCGTCGACCTGGGCGCGCAGGTCGAGCTCGACCTGCTTCGTGAGGATGAGGAGCGAGCGCAGATAAGGCAGCTTCGGGTCGCCGGCGGGGGTCTTCGCGACCTTCTCCTGGAGCTCCACGAGCGACCCCTCGAAGAGGCGCGAGAGGCTCTTCAGGTCCCCGGCGCGCAGCATCGCCGAGACGGGCCCGGGCTCGGCGGCCGCGGCGCCGAGCTCGGCGAGCTCGTGCGTGCGCTCGGCGGGATCATCGATGCCCAGGATGTTCATGAGCCCAAGGCGGAGCGCGGCGATCTCGTGACAGGCCATATCGGTTCCCTTCTATCGGGCCCTCGTACCAGCTAGGAGAGAGGGCGGAAAGACGAAGGCGGGGAGAAGAGACGCGCGCGCCGCCGCGTGAGAGCGAGCGAGGCGCGCCCGACCCCCGCGGCGCACGCCGGGCTCAGAGCGCGTCGGTGCGCTCGAGGAGCACGCCCGAGGCGGCGATGGAGAGCAGGGCGAGCGGGATGGCGATCGCCAGCGCGACCGGGCCGAGCCAGGCCGAGGTGGCGTCGCTCCAGAGCAGCGACGCGAGCACCGTCGCCTCCCTGAGCCCCGCGTGCGCCTCGAACGCGTCGGGCCGGTAGATGAACGCCGCCGTGGGCATCAGCGGCGCGATCCAGGCGCCCGACGCGACCAGGAGCGCGAGGAAGCCGTCCCGCATCCGCACCAGGAGCGGCAGGAGCGCCGAGAGCAGCGCGATCGAGAGCGCGACGAGGAAGAGGCCGGCGCCGAGCGCGCCCGCCGCGCTGATCATGTCGCTCGCGCCGATGTGCGGCGCCACGGCGAGCGCTGTAGAGGCCGCGACCACCACGCCCGCCCCGGCGCCGGCGAGCAGCGAGGGCGCCGTGCGCGCGGCGAGGAAGACCCGGGCGCGGATCGGCTTGGCGAGCAGGAGCTCGAGGCGATGCTCCTCTCGCGCCGTGACCGTCGCGTCGACGACGCCCGCCAGGGCGACGAAGTACGCGACGAAATAGGCGGCGAGGAGATCGTTGATGAGGAGCACGGCGGCCATCCCCTCGATCGCGAACGCCTGCTCGAGGAAGCGGATGACCTGCGCCGGCAGGCGCACGATCAGCGCGTGGCTGCCGAGCACCACGAGCACGCCGGCGGCCGCCGCGACGAGCGAGGTGCGGCGCGGGGCGCGGCGCGCCTCGAGCGCGAAGTAGCCGCGGAGCGAGCCCGCGGCGGGGGCGGTCGTCGAGGTCATGCTTCCATCCTCCGGACGCCCGCGGCGCCGACCGCGATGGTGAGGGCGGTGAGCGCGGCGAGCGCGAGCATCGGGGGGCCGAGCACGGCGGGGCCGAGGTGGTCGAGGCTCCCGAGGCCGAGCGCGCCGAGGGCGATCGGGTTCGCGAGGGAGAGGCTCCGCCAGGCGGGCTGATAGAAGCCGATGAGCGAGAGGCCCACGAGGCCCCCGAGCGTGGCGAACCCGATCAGCGCCGAGGCGCCGCGGTGCCTCACCCACGCGGCGATCGCGGCGCAGAGCGCGGTCGCGAAGAGCGCCGCGAAGGCGTGGAGCGACATCGCGCCGAGGAAGGGGCCGGGGCGGAAGCCGGGGACGCGCGCCGTGAAGTAGGCGGCGCCGGCGAGCTGGGTCGCGACGTGCAGGGTCACCATCACCGCGCACGCGCTGAGCGCGCGGAGCACGAAGTAGCGAGGGATCGAGAGCGGCTTGCTGGCGAGGAGCGGCAGCACGCCGGTGTCGCGCTCGCGGAGCACGACGCCGCTGGCGAGCACCACGGGGATGAACGCGATCACCTTGTTCATCGTCAGGTCGATCCACACGTACATGAAGACCTGGAACGGCGCGGCGTCGCCGAACCACGCGGCGATCGCGGCGCGCACGTGATCGGGCGGCCGCGCGAGCACGACCGGGATCGCGACCAGCGCGTAGACGAGCATCGCGACGCAGAGCCAGGTCTTCCGCTCGCGGAGCGTCGTGAGGTAGTCGAGCCAGAGGAGGCGGATCACGCGGCCTCCCTGCGCACGAGCGCGAGGTAGAGATCGTCCATGGTGCGCGCCCCGTGCGCGTCCTTGAGGCGCTCGACCTCGTCGCAGGCGACGAGGCGCGAGCGGTGCATCACCGCGACGCGCCGGCAGAGGGCCTCGACGTCGGAGAGGATGTGCGACGAGAACACGATGGTGACGCCGCGCTCGCGCGCGAGCGCGCGGAGCACCTCGAGGAGCTCGTGGCGGCCGAGGGGATCGAGGCCCGAGGTCGGCTCGTCGAGCAGGAGCACCGCGGGCTCGTTGATCAGCGCCTGGGCGATGCCGACCTTCTGGGCCATGCCGGTGGAGAAGCCGCGCAGGGGGCGGTCCGCCTCGCGCTCGAGCCCGAAGCGGCGCAGGAGGGCGCCGGCGCGCGCGGCCGCGACGTCGCCGGGCAGCGCGAACATCGCGGCGATGTAGTGGAGGAAGCCGCGCGCCGTCATGTCGGGGGGCAGCGAATACGACGCGGGCAGGTAACCCGCGTTCCGCCGGACCTCGAGCGTCTCGTGGACGACGTCGCGCCCGAGCACGCGCGCGGTGCCCGCGGTGGGCCGGGTCAGGCCGAGGAGCATACGCAGCGTCGTGGTCTTGCCGGCGCCGTTGTGCCCCATGAAGCCGAAGATCTCGCCGGCCGCGACGCTGAAGCTCACGCCGTCGACGGCCGTGACCTTCGCGAAGCGCTTGCCGAGCGCGTTCACCTCGATCGCCTGGTTCATCGCTTGCTCCTTGCGCGCGACGCGGTCGCGCGCTGCTCCATGGGAATCGCCGTCGTGGAGGTCGTCTCCGTGCGGGTCGCTGCAGGACGCGCGGCCAGGCCGGCGCGAAAGATGTCGGCGATCGCGTCGAGCGTGCGCTCGCCGGCGAAGGCGCAGAACGACGTGATCAGCCCGAGGTGCTGGGGCGCGAAGCGCAGCACGCCGAGGACGAAGGGGATCGCGTCGCGATCGACGTCGGGCCGGATCTCGCCGCGCGCGATGCCCTCGTCGACCCAGCCGTTGATCTGGGCGATCTGCGCCTTCGCGGCGGCGGCGCTCGCGGCGTCGTCGAGCGGGCGGAGCGCGCGGAGGTCGGGATCCTCGCGGAGGAGCTTGCCGAAGAGCGGCTCGGCCGCCTGCTGTCGGTAAGCGAAGCGGAGGGTCGCGACGAGGCGATCGAGCGGGGATTCCAGGCCGAGCACCTCGGCGGCGAAGCGCGCGCGGATCGTGGCGAACGCTTGCTCCACCACCTCGCGCAGGAGGGACTCCTTGTCGGCGAACTCGAGGTAGAGGGCGCCCTTTGCGCAGCCGGCCTCGGCGGCGACGGCGTCGAGGTTGGTGCCCTTGAAGCCGCGCTCGACGAAGTGGCGCTTGGCGGCGTCGAGGATCCTGGTGCGCCGCGCAGGGTCGCGGGGTCTGTCGGGGCGGCGGACGGGCACAGAACTCATATGACTGAATCGGACATATGAGTCAACCGGGGCGGCCCTGGCGCGGGACGTGGGCAGGGCCACGACGGCCGAGATGGCGCGCGGGCTGCGGGGGAGGCTCCGCGCGTCGGCGATTCACGCTCGAGGGCGGCGCCCGGCGCCGCGCCTCACTGCATGATGTCGTCGACGAGCCGGGCCACCAGCCGGTCGCCGAGCAGGTGCTCCTCGACGAGGTCCTTCGCGTCCTCCTCGCGGACGCCGCGGTACCAGACCCCGTCGGGGTAGACGGCGACCGTCGGCCCCTCGCCGCAGCGCCCCATGCACGACGTCCTCGTCACGCGGATCTGCTGCTGCTGGCCCGCCTGCTTCACGAGGCGGCGCACCGACTCGAGCAGCGCCAGGCTGCCGCGGTCCACGCAGTCGGCGTTCCCGCAGACGAGCACGTGCTTGCGCAGCGAGCGGTGGGCGTGCGGGTGGTTCGACGCCTGCGTGTGCGTGAGCGTGTGGCGCACGCTGTAGAGCATCGCCTTGAGCCCGCCGACCTCCCGGGCGAGCCCCGGCAGCGCGGTGCGGTACATGCACGTGTCGCAGGGGAGCGGCGCTTCACCGGCGAACGCCTGGCGCGCGCGCTCGTCGATCAGGCCCTCGAGCGCGCTCGACCGGCCGAGGTGCGGCGCGAGCGACGCCCGGATCCACGGGTATGTCGACGAGAAGCGGTCGACCTGCTCGGCGAGCTTCGTCATGAGCCGCCCGGCGAAGAGGAAGTAGGGGACCACCACGACGCGCTCCGGTCGGTGCCGCGCGACCCGCTCCAGCGTCTCCTCGACCGAGGGCCGGGTGACGCCGATGAAGGTCGGCTCGACGAGCTGGAGCCCGCGGCCCTCGCCGATGAGGCGCGCCGTCTTGCAGAAATCGCCGTTCGCGTCGGGGTCGCTCGACCCGCGCCCCACGATGACGAGCGCCGACCGGGCCCGCGCGGCCGGGTCGGCCGGCAGCGCGGTCGCGGCGCGCTCGAACGCGATCTCCGCGAGCGCCGGGTGCACGCCGAGCGGCCGCGCCGCCGAGAAGCGCACGCCCGGGTGCGCGGCCCGCGCCCGCTCGAGAGCGAGGGGGATGTCGTTCTTCACGTGCCCCGCCGCGAACAGGAAGAGCGGCACGACCGCCACCCGCGACGCCCGCGCCGCGAGCGCCGCGAGCGCGTCGGCGAGGTGCGGCGTCGCGAGCTCGATGTAGCCGTGCTGCACGGCGATCTCGGGCCGCGCCGCGGCGTAATCGGCCACGATCGCCTCGAACTCGGCGTTCGACGCGGCGTCGCGGCTGCCGTGGCCGATCAGCAGGAGACCGTCGTCATGCACGCGAGCGCCTCCTCCAGGGTGAGCGGGAGCCCCGCGCCGCCCCGCGGCGGCACAGGGCTCATCCGGGTCCAGAGCTCGGCGACCCACGGCCGCCGCACCCGCGCCCGCGCGAGGAGCTCCCCCCGCGCGAACACCTCCCGCGGCGGCCCGTCCGCGAGGACCTGACCGTCGCCCAGCAAGACCGCGCGCGAGGCGAAGAGCGGCACGAGATCCACCGCGTGTGTCGCGGTGACCAGCGTGGTCCCCTGCTGCTCGGAGAGCGCGCGCAGCGTCTGGCACAGGGCGAGCTCGCCCTCCGGGTCGAGCCCCGCGGTCGGCTCGTCGAGCAGCAGCACCCGCGGCCGCATCGCCAGCATCCCGGCGATGCACGCGCGCTTGCGCTCGCCGAAGCTCAGCGCCTCGATGGCCCGATCGGCGAGGTGGGCGATCTGCACGGCGGCGAGCGCCGCCTCGGCGCGGCGGCGCGCCTCGGGCGCGGGCAGGCCGAGGTTTCGCGGGCCGAACAGGACGTCGTCGAGGAGCGTCGCGCCGAGCAGCTGGTCGTCCGGGTCCTGGAGCACGAGCGCGGCGCCCGCGGCGACGGCGTCCGAGGGCGAGGCCACGCGGCGGCCCGCGATCTCGACGCCGCCGCCGGGCGCCGGGAGGAGCCCGACGAGCGTCCGGAGCAGCGCGGTCTTGCCGGCGCCGTTGCCGCCGAGCACCGCGACGGACTCGCCCTCGGCGACGTCGAGGCGCACGTCGCGCAGCACGGGCTCGCCGCGCCGGTAGCCGAGCCGGGGGGCGCGCAGCGCGATCATCCGGCCTCTCCCGCGGCGACGCTGAGCCCGAGGGCCGCGAGGGCGGCGGCGGCGAACGCGACGTTCGCGGCGGGCGCGCTCGTCCTTCGGTCGGCGACGGGGAGCTTCCCCTGGTAGCCGCGGAGCTGCATCGCGAGCGCGGCGCTCTCGGAGCGCTCCAGCGTCCGGAGCGCCACGACGCCCGCGACGGCGCCGGCCGAGCGCGCCGCAGCGCCGGGGCGTGTGAACCCACCGCGGAGCGCGGCGGCGCTCCACGCGCTGTCGGCCGCGCGCTGGAGCACGCCGGCGAAGCGCCGCGTCAGCGCGAGCAGCTCGACAAGGGCCGCGGGGACGCCGAGCCCGGCGAGCGCCGCCTCGAGCTCGGCGGGCGCGGCGGCGCCGGCGAGCCACCGGAGCACCGCGGCCGCCGCGAGGACGCGCGCGCCGATGGCCACGGCGCGGCGGGCCCCCTCGGCCGTGATCGCGTCGGCCGGGAACGGCGCGCCGGGGAGGAGCGGCGTCCCCGGCGTGAGCGCGAGCGCGAGCGCCGCCGCGACCGCTCCGATCCACGCGGCGGGCGCGGCGGCGCCGAGGACGGCGCGCGCCGGCGTGCCCTGGAGGCGGAGGGCCGCGCACGCGAGGAGGAGCAGCGCGGCGGGCGTGACGGGCGAGCGCGCGCCCGCGGCGACGCAGCACGCCGCCACGGCGGCCCCGAGGCGGAGCCGGGCGTCCACGTCGCGGAGCCGCGCGGGCGGGTCAGTCCGCACGGAGGCCTTCGCCGACGGCCTTGCCCGCCGGCGCGCCCGCGCGCTCGACGAAGAGCACGCGCGAGAAATAGCCGAGGGCGAAGCCGGCGAGGAGCCCGGCCCAGAGGAACGCGAACAGCAGGAGGTCGCCCTCGAGGCCCGCGAACAGCGGCCCCGTGTCGTGGCGCCCTGCGTCCTCGGCGACGCGGCGCACCACGGCCTCGTCGACGCCGTCCCAGGACGCGTTGCCGCAGGCGGCGAGCCAGAATGAACCGGCGAGCTGGAGCGCTGCCGCGCACGCTCGCCGCGCGAGCGGCGCTGACAGCGGGCGCTGTCCGAGCCGCCGCGTCACGACACCCCCGGGGCGAGCCGGACGACCTGGAGCCGGTCCAGGATGTCGGGCCGCCGGGCGCGCAGGAAGGCGAGCGCCCCCGCGGTCATGACGCCCTCGAGCAGGCCGAGCGGGAGCTGGGTGGGGACGAAGGCGAGGGCGACGCCCGTGAACATGGACGTCACCGATCCCTCGCCCGAGAGCCCGAGCGCGAGCGCGAGCGCCGTGGTGGCGTAGGTTGCCCAGTCCGACGTCACGCCCGCGAGGAAGCCCGCGACCCAGAGGTTCGCGCCGCAGCGCCGCGCGACATGGAAGGCGAAATATCCGGTGAAGGCGCCCGCGATGCCCATCGACGCGACGTCGGCGCCGAGCGTGGTGAGGCCGCCGTGCGCGAGGAAGAGGGCCTGGATAAGGAGCGCCACCACGGTGACGAGCACGGTCATCCAGGGGCCGATGAGCACCGCCGCGAGCCCTGTGCCGCACGGGTGGGAGCAGGTCCCGGCGGTCGGCACCGGCACGGGCATGCACGAGATCGCGAAGACGGCGGCCGCGATGAGGCCGACGAACGGCTTGTAGAAGGCGTCCTGCTCGGTGCGGCGCCGGAGCAGGTGGAGGGCGATCGCGACGAAGGGCAGGGCGAGCGCGTTCCAGAAGGCGCACCAGCCGAGCGGCAGGACGCCTTCCGCGAGGTGCATCGCGGCCGCGGGCCGGGGCGCGAGGAGCGTCCCCAGGGACACGGCTGCGATCGACAGTGCGCGGCCGTGAAGACCGATTTCGGCGCTCCGGGTGAAGTCCGCACCCGAACGCCACGAAGACGTGCGCAAGCTGCACCTCGTGGGAGGCTCGGGTAGGTCTCCCGGCTCATGGGTTCAGGGAGCTGATCGAGCTCCCAGCGCTGCGTCCACCTTCCCAGGCCTCTTCCAATGGGGCCCAGTGGTCTTCGGAGGCAGCTCCCCACTCACGGTGGCGGGACCGCGCCGGTTTTGCACCGGCTTCCCTGTTATGCCCCGGAGGGCACCCGAGGAATGGATTGTCAGGCCGGTGCTCGGTAATCCCGTTTCGTGCCCGGCGTCAAGGACGTCGCGCCCCGATCGTGGAGGAGGGTGCTCAGCGGGCGCTGCGTGCGGCATGGCATGTCAGACGAGCTCCCCGTCGAGCGCGGGCCAGCTCCGCCTCGCGCGCTGCCCCGCGCGTCGGCCGCGTATCCTGGCGGCGCGATCGCGCGAGCCGGGCGCGTACCCGGGGGCGCGGCCCAGGCGAACCCGGGTGCGTCGACCCGGGGGCGCGAGCTTCCGCCGTGCGCGGTCCGGCCCGCCGCGAGCGCCCTCGTCCGCGGCATCGGTGCGGCGGTGATGCCTGCGCTGGTGGACACCCCGCCCTCTGGGGGCGCTGCCGAGGCGCACGAGGCCACCGCTGCCGAGGCGCGTCGCGCGCCTGTCGGCGCCCCCCATCGAGCAGGCATGGGCGCCGACGAGCGATCGAGGCCCTGTCATGTGCGATGGGCGAGGCCGAGAAATTGACCCAGACGCATCACGCGAAGAGTCGTCGAGCACACGTCTTGAATTATGTCCCCCTTAGATAAAACCTGTTTACTTTGTCGCCGCGCGGGCGCAGCCCCCGTCTCGGTTTGGGCCCGCACGAGGGCCTCTCGTGCGCTTGAATACAGGAGCCGGCGCGTTCCTTCCGCAGTGTGCTTTGTTCGTCCTGGCTCTTTACTCGGGAGCAGGTGTCCGGTGTACGGCCTGCTGCCTCGTGGCCTCTCTTATTGAAGAGATGAGGGATTTCGTGTTCGCTCGTCTCGGAATGCGAGACGAACGCTGCGCTGGGCGCTGTCTCTGGTGGAGGGGTATGCCCGGCTCGAACGTGAATCCCCGCAGATCGGGTGTGTGTGGGTCGCGCGCCCGCCTGGCTGCCTTCGCGCCCGGAGCGCTCTGCTCGCTCGGCGTGCACGCGTTGCACTTTGTTATCGACAATGCGCCTGCGGATGCCACAATCTGACTACCGCATGCGCACCGGCGCGGACCCCCCAGCCCGGAGCGCATGCGGTCTTTCTTCTGCACCGTGGCGGACGTTCAAGACTCCGGCGCGGTTTCCCTGCCGCGGTCATTCTGGGCCCCCCTCCAGCGTGATGCGCGGTATTTTTTTTTGCCCTCGAGCGCGCGGTTCGCGTCTTCCGAGGTGTCACTTTCCGGTGAACGTGGCCTGCGATTTCGCCAGGAACGCTTTCATTCCGACCTGTTGATCTTCGCTGCCGAAGAGCGCCGCGAATGCCTGGGCTTCCAGCTCGTTGGCGGCGGCGAGGTCGAGGCTCTCGCCGCGCAGGAGGACGCGCTTGGCGGCGGCGACGGCGAGCGGGCCGCGCGAGGCGATCTTGAGGGCGGTCTCGTGGGCGCGCGCGAGGAGCTCGGTCGCTGGGAAGACGGCGTTGACGAGCCCGATCGACAGCGCCTGCTGGGCGGTGATCATGTCACCTGAATAGACGAGCTCGCGCGCGCGTCCGGGCCCGACCCGTCGAAGCAGCCGCTGGGTCCCGCCGAACCCCGGGATGACGCCCAGGTTCACCTCGGGCTGGCCGAGTTTGGCGCCTTCGGCGGCGTAGATGAAGTCGCAGGCGAGGGCGAGCTCGCAGCCGCCGCCCAGCGCGAAGCCGTTGACGGCGGCGATCACGGGGAAGGGGGCAGTCTCGATGAGCTCGGCGAGCCGGTGGCCTGCGTCGGCGAACCGCTTCGCGGCGATGCTGTTCATGGTCGCCATCTCCGCGATGTCGGCGCCGGCGACGAACGCCTTGCCGGCGCCGGTCAGCACCGCCGCGCGGACCTCGTTGCCCTCGGCGGGCGCGAGGAGGTCGCGGAAGGCCGCGGTGAGCTCGCCGAGGACGGCGGGGTTCAGGGCGTTGAGTTTGTCGGGCCGCTGGATGGTCACGGTGGCGACGTGATCCGCGCGCTCGACGGCGACGAACTGGAGCGTACCGCGAGCAGGGGCCCCCGGCTGCTGTTCTTGAGCGGTCATGGAGCGTGGTTAGCAGCGCCCCGCGCCGGGGGGAAGCGCCTGCCGTGGGCCAGGGAGGGCGTCATTCCGTGTCCTCCCGATCCCGCTGTGTCGAGGCCGTTGCCGAGCCGACGAGCGAGCGATTTCCAAGCGAGCGATTTCCAAGCGAGCGATTTCCAAGCGAGCGATTTTCCGGAGGAGTCACGCGCCTGTTCCGGGACACGGCCCTTCGCTCGATGATCCGAACTCACCGCTTGAGTGCGGGTGCGCGCGACATGACGGCCCTGCTGCGAGCCGCGTGCAATCGTGGGCAGCCGGGCGGACCGCCCGTCCTCCGAGCCGCACACCCGTGTTCGCCTCGCGCGTCTACCGTCGTCGCTCCCCCGTCATCATCCCCCCCCTGGAGAGAGCCAGGGAGGGAGGGGGCGCCGCGCGGGGGGCCGGCGGGGTAGGGCCCCACGAATCCGAGCGCCGGCCCGCTCCGTGCGACGCCCTCCCGGACCGGCTCCGCCGTTCAGCCGGCCATAGCCCCCCAAAAGGCGCGAGTTCGTGGGAGGGGCCCCCGCCGGCCCCCCGCGCGGCGCCCCCTCCCTCCCTGGCTCCGTGGCAGCCTCCTCTACACCGCCCGCCCGCTCTTCTGCCCCTTCTCGTCGTACACGTAGAACCCCCGCCCGCTCTTCTTCCCGTACCACCCCGCAGCCACCAGGTTCCGGAGCAACGTGGCCGCCCGGTACTTCGAGTCCCCGAACTCCCGGTGCAGCACCTCCGCGATCGACAGCACCGTGTCGAGCCCGATCAGGTCCGCGAGCTCGAGCGGCCCCATCGGGTGGTTCAGCCCGAGCCGCGCCCCTGCGTCGATGTCCTCCGGCGTGGACAGCCCCTCCTGGAGCGCGAAGCACGCCTCGTTGAGGAAGGGGATCAGCATCCGGTTCACGATGAACCCGGGCTGGTCCTTCGAGGTGATCACCGTCTTGCCGAGCCCCACCGAGAGCGCCCGGACGGCCTCGTACGTCGCGTCCGACGTCTGGACCCCACGGACGAGCTCGACAAGCTTCATCAGCGGCACCGGGTTCATGAAGTGCATCCCGATGACCAGCTCAGGCCGGCCGGTCACCGCCCCGAGCCGCGTGATCGAGATCGACGACGTGTTCGACGCCAGGATCGCGCCCTTCGGCAGCGCCGCGTCGGCGAGCTTGAAGATCCCGCTCTTCACCTCGAAGCTCTCGGTCACCGCCTCCACGGCCAGGTCGACCCCGGCCAGGCCCGCCATCCCGTCGGCCACCGCGACGCGGCCGAGGAGCGCCTCCCGGGCCTCCGCGGCCAGCTTGCCCTTCTCCACCTGCTTCGCGAGAATGGCGGCGATCTGGGCCTTGCCCGACTCCGCCAGCGCCCTCGAGACGTCGCACAGGACCACCTCGAGGCCCGCGGCCGCGGCGACCTGGGCGATGCCTCGCCCCATCTGGCCCGCGCCGATCACCCCGAAGCGCTTGATCGTCGTAGCTTCCATGGCCGCGGTTGATAGCCGAAGCCGAGAGCGCGGTGAACCGCCCTCGCCCGCGGCCCGACGGCCCGCCCGCTCGGACGTCCACGCGCCACAGAAGCAGAAGCGCGCGAAAGCTCCGCCCGACCTTCCAGGCCCGCGGGGGCGAGGAACCTTGAAACCGTGTCGTCCGCCCGGCTATCTTCGCCCGGCCCGTGAACGGACCGGACCGAATTCGCGAGGTCCGCGGAGATACGATGAGCGTTGAGACGATTCGGATGGCCCTTGGGCGTCTGCAGGATGAGCCCGAAAACGAGGCAGCCTGGAACGAGCTCGCGGAGGCCGTGACCGCTCCGAACAACGGCGCGGGCCCCGGGGACGTCGAGCGCCTGCTCGGCGCGGCGCGCGGGCGGCACGAGCAGCGGAAGGAATGGCAGGCCGTGGCCCGCCTCCTCGAGCTGGAGATCGCCCTCGCCGCAGGCAGCGCCGTCGAGCCCGCGATGCAGGCCGAGCTCGCCCGCGTCTACCACGAGGAGCTCATCGACGTCGACCGCGCGGCGGCCGCGTACAAGCGGCTGATCGAGCTGCGCCCCGACGACGACGCCGCGGCCGAGGCGCTCGAGACCGACGCCTCGAAGCGCGAGCGGTGGCGCGACCTCGTGGACCGGTACGTGGCCGAGGCCGAGGGCGCGACCGACGGCGCCTTCAAGAGCGCGCTCTACACGAGCGCGGCCGACATCGGCTACCGCTACGGCCGCGCCGAGCTCGGCGCCAGGGTGGCCGAGCTCATCGAGCTCGCCCTCATGCTCGACCCGAAGAACCTCCGCGCGGCCAACCTCGCCGAGATCGCCTTCTCCTCCGCGGGGGACTGGGACGCCGTCGTCCGCGTCCAGTCGCTCGTCAAGGGCGAGGCCCAGCTCAAGGAGGACCGCATCGCGGCGGCCGTCCGCGCGGCGCGCACCGTCAAGGCCCGCCTGAGCGATCCGACCCGCACCGTCGCGGCGTACGAGGAGCTGCTCGACCTCTCGCCCGGCCAGCCCGAGGCGCTCTCGTTCCTGACCGAGGCCTACTCCGCCGCGGGCGACTGGGATCGCCTCGTCGCCCTCTACGAGGACCAGCTCCGCAGCGGCGGCGTGAAGCCCGGCGAGGAGCTCGGCATGCTCGTGCAGATCGCCATGGTCCACTGGCGCATGCGCGGCCAGCCCCAGGCGGCCGAGCCCTATTTCGACCGCGTGCGCCGCGCCGACCCCGCGCACGCCGGGATGCTCAACTTCTACCGCGAGGTGCTCGATCAGCGCGGCGACAAGCCGCGGCTCACGACGATCCTCACGGACGCGCAGCGCGCCGTGCCCGACGGCCCCGAGAAGCGCGCCATCGCCACGGAGCTCGCGCGGCTCGCCGAGTCGCAGGAGAACGCCGCCAAGGCGATCGAGCAGTACAAGTCCGTGCTCCGGACCGACCCGGAGAACCGCCAGGCGCGCGACGCCCTGAAGCGCCTCTACCTGCAGACCGAGGGGTACAACGCCCTCGTCGAGCTCCACCGGCAGGACCTGGAGCGCACGCCCGCCGACGACGTCGCCGGCAGGGTCGCTGTGCTCCGCGAGATCGCCGGCATCTACCGCGATCGCGCCAAGAACGACGCGGCCCTCGTCACGGTCCTCACCCAGATCGTCCAGCTCGACGACAAGGACGTCGACGCCGTGCGGGAGCTGACCCGCATCTACGAGTCGCTCGGGCGCTGGCGCGACCTGCTCTCGTACCAGCAGCGCCTCGCCGAGCTGACCGAGAGCCCCGCCGAGAAGGCGGGGCTCTACCGCGCGGTGGCGCGGCGCTGGTTCGACCAGTTCTCCAACGTCCAGAACGCCATCGCGGCGTACGAGGCGCTGCTGACGGTCGAGCCGATCGACGAGGAGGCGCAGCAGAAGCTCCGCGAGCTGTACCTGAAGCGGCGCGCCTGGCCGCAGCTCTACTCGCTCTACGAGCGCAAGCTCGAGGGCGCCGAGGGCGCCGCGAAGATCGAGCTCCTCGGCGAGATGGCCAAGCTCGCGGCCGAGCGGCTCGACCGCGGCGCGGACGCGATCGCGCTGCAGAAGCGGATCCTCGAGCTCGACCCGAGCGCCCCCGGGGTGCTCGACGCGCTGGAGAAGCAGGCCGAGCGCGAGAAGGACTTCGCCACGGTCGCCGAGGTGCTCGAGCGCCGCGTCGACCTCGCGCCCGACGACGCGGCGCGGCTCGTGTCGCTGCAGAAGCTCGGGGCCGTGTACGCCGAGCGCCTCAAGGATCCGGCCCAGGCGGCGCGGACGTGGCGGCGCGTGCTCACGCTCTCGCCGGGGCACGCGCGCGCGCTCCGCGTCCTGCGCGACGCGTACTTCGCCGCGGGCGACTGGGACGGGCTCGAGGAGCTCTACGCCTCGCAGAACGACTGGGAGGGGCTCGTCGACTTCCTCTCGGGCGCGGCGGACAAGGCGACCGATCCGGCCACGAAGCTCGACATCTCCTTCCGCGCGGCCCGGATCTTCGAGGAGCAGCTCAAGGCGCCCGAGCGCGCGGCGCGCTCGTACGAGCGCGTGCTCAGCGTCTCGCCGAAGGACGCGCGCGCCGCGGCGGCGCTCGTGCCGATCTACGAGGAGGAGGAGAAGTGGGCCCGGCTGCCGGCGCTCTACGAGATCCTCCTCGACGCGACGGACGACGCCGAGGCGCAGGTCGGCATGCTGCGCAAGCTCGCGGCGGTGACGGGCGGGCCGCTCTCGGACAAGCCGGGCGCGCTCGGCTACGCGCGCCGCGCCTACGAGCTGAAGCCGGACGACGACGGGCTCGATCTGCTCGAGGCCTGGTCGCGGGCGGCGGGCTCGTGGGGGCCGTTCGTCGAGGCGGTCGAGGGCCGGCTGCGGACGGCGGAGGACCTCGAGACCGACGTGCAGCGCACGCTGCGGCTGAAGCTCGCCGAGGTGTACGCGCGCGAGATGGGCAAGCTCGACGAGGCGGTGATCGTCTACCGCGGCCTCGTCGAGGACGATCCGTCCGACGACGACACGGTGCGGGCGCTCGACGCGCTCCTCCGCGCGAACGAGCGGCAGGCCGATCTGCGGTGGCTGTTCGAGCTCAGGGCGAGCCAGGTCGGGGGCGAGGACCGCGCCGAGATCCTCGAGGAGTGGGCGACGCTCGAGGAGGAGGTCTTCGGTGACCCGGCGAAGGCGATCGAGCTCCTGCGCAAGGTCATCGCGCTGACGCCCGGGCGCATCAACGCGCTGCGGGTGCTCTCGCGCCTCCTGAACGCCGCGGGCGAGTACGAGGCGGCGTCCGTGATCGTGGCCACGCACCGCGACGTCAGCGAGGGCGACGAGCGGGCGCGCCGCGAGATCGAGCTCGCGACGCTCTACCTGGACCGGCTGGATCGGCCCGCGGACGCGTTCGAGGCGGCGGTGCGCGCGCTCGATCTGTCGGCGCACGACCCGGACGCGATCGCCGTCCTCTCGCGGCTCGTCGAGCGCCCGGAGACGCGCGTGCGCGCGGCCAAGGTGCTCGCCGTCGAGTACGCCGAGACGGGCAACCACCGGCGCGAGGCCATGGCGCTCCGGGTCATCCTCGAGTCGGAGCGGGATCCGGCGCGGCGGCGGGAGCTCTACGTCACGCTCGCAAGCGTCGAGGAGACGAAGCTGCACGCGGCCGGGACGGCGTTCGACGCGCTCCTCCGGGCGCTGCACGAGTTCTCGGACGACATCGAGCTCTGGGATCGCGCCGCCGAGCTGTCGCGGCGCGCCGGCCGCCCGACCGACCTCGCGGAGGCGTACCGCGTGCACCTCGTCGCGGGCCGCACCGAGGGCGACAAGGTGCTCGGCAGCTCCGTGGAGGTCGAGCTCTGCGAGCGCGCGGCGAGCCTCCACGACGAGCAGCTCGGCGACCCGGAGGGCGCGAAGCCCTACCTGGAGCGGGTGCTGAGCCTCGATCCGAACAACCACCGCGCGTTCGAGCGGCTGAAGCAGATCCTGACGGCGGCCGAGCGGTGGGGCGAGCTCGAGGAGCTCTACGACCGCGCCGCGAAGGGCACGACGGACCAGAGCGAGCGCATCGAGCTGCTCAACGAGGTGGCGCTCATCGCCGAGGAGATCATCGGCGATGCCGCCAAGGCGATCGGCTACTACGAGCGCATCCTCGAGCTCGATCCGTTCTACACGGCGGCGCTCGACTCGCTGGAGAAGCTCTACGAGCGCGAGGGCCGCTTCCGCGACCTCGCGGCGCTCCTCGAGCAGCGCCTGAAGACGGCGACCGAGGCCGAGAGCGTCGAGATCAAGCTGTCGCTCGGCAGCATCTACCTCGACCGGCTGCACGAGCCCGATGGGTCGCTCGGGCACCTCGAGGACGTGCTGCGGATCCGCCAGAACGACCCGAAGGCGCGCGAGCTCGTCGAGCGGCTGCTCGACATCGGGGCGCTCCGGCTCCGCGCGGCGCGCGTGCTCGAGGCGGTGTACGAGGCGCGGGACGAGATCCGGCAGCTCGTGCGGGTCCTCGAGATCCGGCGCCAGGGCGCCGAGACCGAGTCGGAGCGGCGCGAGCTGCTCCGCCGGGTCAGCGTGCTCCAGGACGAGCGGCTCAGGGACGACGCGGGCGCGTTCGCCAGCCTGTCGGAGCTCCTGCCGCTCGAGCCGGAGGACCTCGCGGCGCGCGAGCGGCTCATCGAGATCGGCCGGCGCCTCGGCGAGCACGAGCAGGTCGCCGAGGTGCTCACGGCGGCGGCGGACGCGTGCGGGACGGCGACCATCCGCGGCGAAATCCTGATGGAAGTCGCGAGGATCTGCGAGGATCTCCTCGGCGACGCCGACCGGGCCGAGAAGGTCTACCGGCGCGTGCTCGCCATCGATCCGACCGATCCGACGCTGGTGATCCCGGCGGCGCAGGCGCTCGGACGCATCTACGCCGCGAAGGAGCAGCACCAGGCGCTCGCGGGCGTGCTCGCGATCGAGGTGCGCCTCGAGGAGAACGTCGAGACGCGGCGGTCGCTCTACGAGCGCATCGGGACGCTGCACGAGACGGTGCTGGACGATCCGGCCAAGGCGATCGAGGCCTGGCAGGCGCGGCTCGGCGACGACGGCGCCGACGTGGCGGCGCTCGCGGCGCTCGAGCGGCTCTACGAGCGGACGTCGCAGTGGCGGGAGCTCGTCTCCGTGCTCCGGGCGCGGGAGCAGTCGACGACGGAGCCGGAGGAGCGGCGGCGCGCGATGACCAAGGCGGCCGAGACGCTCGCGCAGAAGCTCGCCGACGTGCCCGAGGCGATCAACGCGTGGCGCGCGGTGCTCGACGAGTTCGGCCCGGAGCGCCCGACGCTCGCGGCCCTCGAGGAGCTCTACGAGCTCGACGAGCGCTGGGTCGACCTCGCCGAGACGCTGGAGGTGGACCTGTCCCTCGCGGTGGAGACGCCCGCCCGGCTCGATCTGCTGGCGCGGCTCGGCGACGTGCGGCGGCTGCACCAGGCCGACGCGACGGGGGCGCTCGAGGCGTACCGCCAGGCGCTCTCGCTCGACCCGTCGAACGCGCGCTGCCGCGCGGCGCTCGAGGCGATGCTCGAGCGGGAGGACGCGCGGCGCGACGCGGCCGAGACGCTCGAGCCGCTCTACGAGGCGGACGGCGACGCCGAGCGCCTGCTCCGGGTCCTGGAGATCAAGGTCGAGACCTCGGATCTCCCGAGCGAGCGGCTCGCCACCCTGCAGAAGTCGCTCCGCACCGCGGAGGGGCCGCTCGGCGACACGTCGCGGGCGTTCGGCTACGCGCTCCGCGGCGTGCGGGAGGCGGCGGGCGAGCCCGAGGTGACGACCTGGATCGCCACGGTCGAGCGGCTCGGCGAGGCCACGGGGCGCTGGTCCGAGGTGTGCGAGCTGTTCCAGCGCATCGCGCCGGACATCCTCGACGGCGACGTGCAGCAGAACGTGCGGCTGCGGGTCGGCGAGCTCGCGCGGCACAAGCTCGACGACCGCGAGCTCGCGGTCGAGCAGTACAAGAAGGCGCTCGAGGCCCGCGGGGACGACCGGCGGGCGATGATCGCGCTGGAGGAGCTCTACGGGGAGGCGCGCGACGCCGGGCGGCTGCTCGAGATCCTGAAGCTCCGGGTCGAGCACGCCGAGACCGACGAGGAGAAGACGGGGCTGCTCTTCCGGATCGCCGAGCTCGAGCGGGGCCCGCTCGGGGACCAGGCCGGCGCGATCGCGACCTACGAGACGATCCTCGACATCGCGCTCCACCCGGACGCCATCGCGGCGCTGGACGGCCTCTACCGCGAGGCGGGGCGCTTCCAGGACCTCATCCGGCTCTACGAGCGGCAGCTCGACGTGCGCGCCGGCGACCTCGCCGAGCTGCACGTCAAGATCGCGCTCGTCGCGCACCGGCACACCGAGGACCTGCAGCGCGCGTTCGACGAGCTCTCCGAGGCGCTGCTCATCGAGCCGGCGCACGAGGGCGCGGTCTCGCTGCTCGAGGCGATCCTCGAGGGCTCGGCCGAGGCGGAGCACCGGGCGCGCGCCGGGGAGATGCTCGAGCCGGTGTACCTGCGCCGGGCGGACTGGAACCGGGTGAAGATCGCGCTCGACGCGCGCCTCGCCGCGAGCCAGGACCCGGTCGAGCGCCGCGATCTGCTGCAGCGGCTCGCGACGCTGCACGAGGAGCAGCTCGAGGATTACCGCGCGGCGCTCGAGACGGTGGCGAAGCTCCTCCACGAGGACCTCACCGACGAGGGGGTCTGGGCGGAGCTCGAGCGGCTCGCGAAGGTGGCGAGCGCGGAGCGGCGGCTCGCGGAGATCTACGCGGCGGAGCTCGGGGAGCTCACCTCGGACGACGCGTCGAGCGCGAAGCTCAGCCGGCGCACCGGCGAGCTCTACGCCCAGCTCGGCGACGTGGCCGACGCGCTGCGGTGGTACCGGCGCGCGCACGAGTTCGAGCCGGACTCGCGCGAGCTGTTCGACGCGATCGACGGGCTGCTCGTCAAGGAAGGGCGCCACGCGGAGCGCATCCAGCTCTACCGCGCGGCGCTCGACTACCGGAAGGACGAGGACCGGCTCGACGCCCTCCACACGATCGCGCGCCTGGAGCGGACGGAGCTCCGCGAGCCCGCGCTCGCGATCGAGACGTACCGCGCGGCGCTCGACGTCGACGAGAACGACGCCCGGGCGCTCGACGCGCTGACGGAGCTCTACCGCGAGCTCGACCGGCCGCGCGACCTCGCCGACCTCTACCTGCGCCGGGCCGAGGCGGCCCCGAACGGCGAGCGGGCGGCGCCCTACCGGCTCGCGCTCGCGGCGCTCTTGCGCACGCGGCTCGAGGACACCTCGGGCGCGATCGATCAGCTCGAGGCGATCGTCGGCGAGGTGCCCTCGCACGCCGAGGCGATCCGGGCGCTCGAGGCGCTCATCCAGGACCCGCAGCACAAGGCGCGGGTCGTCGAGATCCTCGGCCCGCTCTACGAGGGGGCGGACGACTGGCGGCAGCTCGTCCGGCTGAACGACGAGCGGTTCGGCCTCGCCTCGGACGCGCGCGAGAAGGTCGCGGTGCTCCGGGAGACGGCGAAGCTCTGGGAGACGCGCGGCAACGACGAGCTGCGCGCCTTCGACGCGACCCGGACGGCGTTCGGCCTCGATCCGGACGACGGCGAGACGCGCGGCGAGCTCGAGCGGCTCGCCGAGCAGCTCGGCGCCTGGGAGGAGCTCGCGGACAGCCTCGAGGCGGGGGTGACCACCACGTCGGACGAGCTCACGAAGCGCGAGCTGCTCTCGTCGCTGGCCAAGGTCTACGACACGCGCATCGACGACCCGCGCCGGGCGCTCCGCGCCTACGCGCGGCTGTCCGCGCTCGACCCGAGCGATCCCGAGCCGCTCGAGCAGATGGACACCCTGGCCGTGCTGCTCAGCGACTGGGACACGCTCATCTCCGTCCTCGAGAAGAAGAGCGAGATGGCGTCGGACGAGGAGAACGCCTCGATCTGCCGGCGCATCGCCGAGACCAAGCTCGAGATGCTCGAGGACACGGAGGGCGCCATCCAGGCGTACGAGCGGGCGCTCGAGCTCGATCCCGAGAGCGCGATGACGATCGACGCCCTCATCGAGCTGCACGAGCCGCGCGGCGCCGCGAGCCGCCTCGTCGAGCTCTACGGCCGGCGCGTCGAGCTCGCGGGCCCCGACGAGGAGGAGCTGCGCTACGACCTCAACGTGCGCGCCGCCGAGCGCTACGAGCGGGATCTCTCGAGCCCGCGCGACGCGATCGCGGCGCTCAACGCGGCGCTCGAGGCGAAGCAGGGCGATCCGGCGGTGCTGTCCTCGCTGGAGCGGCTCTACCGGGCCGAGCGGATGTGGGACGAGCTCCTGTCGAACCTGATGCTCCAGGCGAGCGCGGCCGCGGACAGGGACGCGCGCATCAAGCTGCGGACGGCGATCGGCGACCTCTACGCGGGGGAGCTGGAGAGCCCGAGCGACGCGATCGAGCAGTACCGGCTCGTCCTCGACGAGGACGCGGTGAACGACCACGCGATCCAGGCGGTCCGCGCCATCGGCGAGGGCCGGGAGGAGCTGCGGCTCGACGCCGCCGAGGTGCTCGAGCCCGTCCTCCGCGCGGCCGGCCGCCACGAGGAGCTCGCGGCCGCGCTCGAGCTGCGCCTGCGCGCGCAGACCGAGCCGACCGACCGGGCCGCGACCCTCCTGGCGATCGCCCTCGTGCAGGACGTGCAGCTCGGGCGCCCGCTCGAGGCGGAGCAGGCGCTGCTCCGGGCGCTGGAGGACGCGCCGGACGACGCGTCGCTGCACGGCGAGATCGAGCGGCTCGCGGAGCGCACGGACGGCTTCGGCCGCTACTGCGACGCGCTCGCGCAGCGGGCCGCGGCGACGTTCGACGCGACGATCGCGAAGGACCTGTTCCTGCGGATCGGCCGCATCGCCGAGGAGAAGCTCGGCGACGACCGGCGCAGCGCCCAGGCCTACGCGAAGGCCGTCGAGCACGCCGGCGACACGCCGGAGCTCCTCGAGGCGCTGGACCGGCTCTACGGCCGCCTCGCCGACGAGCGGTCGCTCGCGGACGTGCTCGAGCGCCGCGTCGCGGTCACGCCCGGCGATCGCGACCAGGCGGATCTCTTCTACCGGCTCGCGGTGATCCAGATCGGGTCGTTCGGCGACAAGCCCCAGGGCCTGAACACCCTGCGGCAGGCGCTCGATCGCGCGGTCGATCACGAGCGGGCGAGCGGCGCGATCGAGGCGCTCACCGAGGACCCGGCGCTCTTCGACGAGGCGGCCGAGGCGCTCGAGGGCGTCTACCGGACGCGGGGCGACAACGCCGCGCTGGCGCGCCTCTACGAGAAGCGCATCCGCTTCGCGCCGGGCGGCGCGGAGCGGATCCGCATGCGCCTCGACCTGGCGAAGGTGCTCGAGGTGCGCTCGAACGATCCGAGGGCGGCGCTGGAGACCCTCGAGAAGGCGCTCGCCGACGACCCGTCGGACCCGGACGTGCTCGGCGAGATCGAGCGCCTGGCCCCGCTGACGGGCGGCTGGGCGAGCGCCGCCTCCGCCCTGGAGCGGGCGGTGCGGGCCGGGACCGAGCTCGACGGCGACACGGCGCGCGACCTCTGGATGCGCATCGCCGAGTGGCAGAAGAACAAGGTGGGCGACGCCAAGGCCGCCGAGGCGGCGTACGAGGCGGCGCTCACGCACGATCCCACGAGCGAGCACATCCTGCGGTCGATCGAGGAGCTGCAGCGGGCGCCGGGGCGCGAGCGAGACCTCATCGGCACGCTGCGCCGGATCGCCGCCCTCGACGGCATGGAAGGGAGCGCGGGCGAGCTTCGCCGCGAGGCGAAGGAGCTCGCGGAGCGCGCGCTGGGCGACCGGGAGCTCGTCGAGGCGATCCTGCGCGAGATGATCGCCGCGGACGAGGGCGACACCTGGGCGCTCGCCGAGCTCACGAAGGTGCGGGAGGAGGCGGGCGACCACAAGGAGGTCTTCCGGCTGCTCGTGCGCCAGTCCGAGCTCTACGCGGAGGCCGAGCGCATCCGCGACGCGCGGCACGCCGCCGCGGCGGTCGCGCGCGAGCGGCTCGGCGACGACGCCGCGGCGATCGAGCTCTATGAGACGCTCTTCGAGGCGGATCCGGGCGACGCGCGCGCCGCGACGGCGCTGCGCGAGCTCTACGCGAAGGCCGGCAAGCACAAGGAGCTGCTCGCGCTGCTCGAGCGGCTCACCGACCTGGCCGAGTCGCCCGAGGCCCGCTCGGCGCTGCGCCTCGAGAGCGCGGAGATCTGCCTCTCGCGGCTCGACGCGGTGAGCGAGGCGACCGAGCACCTGCGCGCGGTCCTCGACGAGCAGCCCGACAACGAGAAGGCGACGGTCCTGCTCGCCCAGCTGCTCGAGAAGACCGGCCGCGATCAGGAGCTGTCGGACCTGTTCGTCACGCAGATCGAGCGCGCGAAGGACCGCGGCGACGTCGCGGCGGAGCTCTCGTACAGCGTTCGCCTCGGCGAGGTCTACGAGGCGCGGCTGAACGACACGGCGCGGGCGATCGAGACCTACCGCGCGGTCCTCGAGCGCGAGCCGCGCCACCACGGCGCGCTCCTCGCGCTGGCGCGCCTGCACGAGCAGCGCGGGGAGAAGGCCGAGGCGGCGCAGCGGCTCGAGGTGATCCTCGAGGACGCCCGCGCCGCGGAGGCGGTGGGCACGGCGCTCCGGCTCGCGGATCTGCACCGGTCCCTCGGCGACGAGGGCGCGGTCCGGCGCGTGCTCGAGCGGGGGCTCGCGGCGGACGGGTCGGCGCAGGAGATCAGGAAACAGCTCCTCGCCCTCTACGAGAAGCAGCAGGCCTTCACCGAGCTCGCCGATCTCATCACCGGCGACGCCGAGGCGGCCGCGCAGCCGGCCGAGAAGGTGGCGCTCTACCGCAAGGCGGCCGGCATCCACCTGGCGAAGCGGAACGATCCCGGCCGCGCGGCGGACCTCCTGGTCAAGGCCACCGAGCTCGTGCCGGGCGACCGCGAGCTCCTGCTCGCGCTGTGCGACGCGTACAGCGCCTCGGGCCGCGGCCAGAAGGCCGCCGAGGCGCTCCAGCAGATCGTCGAGTCCTACGGCGGCCGCCGCTCGAAGGATCTCGCCGCGATCCACCACCGCCTCGCCAAGGCCTACCTGGCCGAGGGGCAGCGGGAGCGGGCGCTCGCCGAGCTCGACATCGCCTTCAAGATCGACCCGGGCTCGATCGCCATCCTCCGCGACCTCGGCGTGCTGGCGCTCGATCTGTCGGAGTCGGGCGACGACGCGGCGAAGGCGGCGCACATCGATCGCGCGCAGAAGACCTTCCGCGCCCTGCTCCTCCAGAAGCTCGACGAGGGCGCGCCGATCAGCAAGGGCGAGGTCTTCTATTACCTCGGCGTGATCAGCCACCGTCAGAACGACGACAAGAAGGCGATCCAGATGCTGGAGCGCGCGCTCGACAACGAGCGGGACTTCGCCCCGGCGAAGGAGCTCCTGGCGCAGCTCAAGAAGTGACGTAATCTCGCCGCGTGACGCGGCTAGTCAGCATCGATGGTGTCATCCACCGGCCGGAGGAGGCCAGGGTCTCGGTCTACGACCGCGGCTTCCTCTACGGCGATAGCGTCTTCGAGACCATCCGCACCTACGGCGGCGAGCCGTTCGCTCTGGAAGAGCACCTCGCCCGCCTCGAGCGCTCGGCCGAGCGGATCGCGATCGCCCTGCCGATCCCGCGCGACGAGCTCGGCCGCGAGGTCGTCGCGCTGCTCCGGGCAGCGACGGCGGCCGGGAGCGCCGGGGCCTCGGCGGGCGCTCAGGGCTCGGCGTCCGCCGCGGGCTCGGCCGCGCCGCTCGAGAGCACCATCCGCGTGATGCTGACGCGCGGCAGCGGCCCGCTCGGGCTCGATCCCTCGCTCGCGGGCGCGCCCCTCCGCGTCATCCTCGTCGAGCCGCTGAAGTCGCTGCCTGGCGGGCTCTACCGAGAGGGGATGTCGGTCATCACGATCCGCACCCAGCGGGCCGGCGACGCGGCGCCCGGCGCCAAGGTCTCGAACTACCTCGAGAGCCTGCTCGCCCTGCGCGAGGCGCGGGCCGCGGGGGCGCACGAGGCGCTGATCCTCGACCCGTCAGGTCATGTCGTCGAGGGCACGACGTCCAACGTCTTCCTTGTCGAGCGGCGACCCGCGGCGCACGAGGGCGCGGAGGACCCGGGGCACCTGCTCATCACGCCGCCCAAGGAGGCAGGGATCCTCGTCGGCATCACCCGGGCCCACGTGATGCACGTCGCGGGCGAGCTCGGCATGCCGGTGTGCTGCGAGCCGGTCACGATGGCCCGGCTCCTCGCCGCCGAGGAGGTGTTCATCACCTCGAGCCTCCGGGAGATCGTCCCGGTCGTTCGCGTGGACGCCAACACGATCGGCGCGGGTGTCCCCGGCCCGAAGACCCGGGCGCTGCATGCGGCTTTCCGCAGGAGGGTGGGCGCTGGTGCGATGCCCCTCCCGTGGGAGACGCCCTGAGCCCGCTGCGGCCCGGCTCGACAGCGTCGAAATCTTGCGATCCATGACGTGCCGCTCGGAGCGCGCGTCCAAGGAACTGGTCGGCACGTTCCCTGCGCGGGTCGGATGGGGCTCGCACTTTGCCCGCCGTACAATCTGCCCGAGAGGAATCCATGATGAATCGCTCGCTTCGAATCGCCTGCTTCCTGGTGTGCTCCGTGTCCGCTGCAGCGACGGCTGGGTGTGCCCTGAGCATCGACGACAACTCCATCACCGCCGAGACCCTCGTGCGTTACGAGGGCACCAAGGAGCGTGCTCGGGTCGAATACCTACCAACCCAGAGCGTCCGCATCGTGAGCGAGAACGGGGACGTCGAGGTCGTCACCGGGGACGTGAGCGAGGTCGAGGTCAGCTTCTCCCCGTTCACGATGCGCAAGAAGGACGAGCGGGAGGTCGCGGTGGAGGAGATCGAGAACGACCTCAAGCTCGCCGCGATCATCGACGGCGATGTCGTGATCTCGACGCGGCGCGTCTCGGGCGGGTGGGGAGGGCTGGGCGCCGACATCCAGGTCGTCCTGCCCGCCGCGTTCGACGGCGGGCTCCGCGTCGAGCAGGACAACGGCGGCGTCGAGATCGACCTGGATGGCGCCCCGTCCCGCGGCACCACCGTGGTGAGCGACAACGGCAGCATCGACGTGGTCGGGGCGCGCGGCGCGATCGACGTGGCCACGGACAACGGCCATGTCTTCGTCGACCTTGACGCGTGGAGCGCCTCCGATGGCGCGATCAGCTCCGGCAACGGCGCGATCGAGCTCGCGGTGCCGGCCGGGGTGGACGGGACGATGACCGCGCACACGCTCAACGGCGACGTCGTGGAGCAAGGCATCCCCTCGACGTGGGCCACCGCCGGCGAGGGCAGCGCGACGTCGTACACGATGGGGGACGGCGACGGCGGCCTGCTCGAGCTGTTCACCGAGAACGGCGACATCACCATCGCGGTGAAGTAGCTCCACCAGGACAAAAGCCGAGAGGCGAGCGCCGGGTCGCCCCGGGCTCGCCTCCTGGTCCTTGGGTCACCGGCTTCGCGTCGCCGGCGCGCCGGCGAGGCCGGCGCTCCCGATCAGCCGCCGGTCGACGGCTGGGCCTCGGGGCCGGAGCCCTCGGCGGGCTCCTCGCCGCCCGCCGCGGCGTCCCTCGCGGGGGGGACGGCGCCGGCCGGGACCGGGATCCGCAGCTGCCCGCCGCCCTGCTGCGCCAGCACGCCGAGCGCCTTCTGGAAGAAGGCCGCCAGGAAGGGGATCTCCCGCGGCGGCGAGGTGATCAGCCCGGCCTCCTTGATGGCGCGCGCGACGGCGAGGGCGGTGGTGGCCGCCGCGTCGCCCTTGCGCGCCCGCAGCGACACGGCGCTGCTTCGCATCCGCGTCGCCAGCTGCCCGCGCACCTCGGGCGAGAAGAAGCGGTCGGTCGCGAGGTCGATCTCCTCCCGCAGGGCCGTGTTCACCAGCCCGGGATCGCGCATCCCGGCGGCACCGAGCCGCTGGCCGACCTTCTGCAGGAGCTCGTCGAGCGCCGGCCGCGAGGGCAGCCAGTGCCGGAACTCGGGCTCCTCGTGCAGCGCGGCGGAGCCAGCGATCTGCGCCGTCGCCAGCTCGTCCGTCAGGCTCTCTTCGAGGTCCGCCAGCGGGTGCCTCGGCTCGGCGTCCGGCGCGGGCTCGATGAGATCGCGACACCCCTCGAGCCCGAGCGGCACGACCTGCCCCGACACCGCGTTCTGCCGCTTCGCGGCCGCGATCCGGTGGCGCGCCCACTCCAGGGAGACCGGCACGGGCGCCGTGCCCAGGTTCTCGTACGCGCGCGCGCGGCCCTCCTTGATCTGCGAGCCGCTGAGCCACCCCGCGCCGGCGTGCAGCACGCCGACCGAGTCGCGCACGATCACCTCGGCGATCCGGTAGCGGCCGCTGGTGTCGCGGCTCGTGATCGCGATGGCCTCGGTCCCGCTCGAGTCGGGCGGGATGAGCGTCGCCTCGACCACCTCGGCGCGCTCCTCCGCGAGCCGCACCACGCGCGGGCGCGTCGGGATCGTCACCCCGCGCGACTTGATCACGTTGAGCGCGCGCCGCGCCGCCTTCCGCGCCGCGCCGGAGGCGTCCTCCGACTCGGCGGCCGCCGCGATCGCCTCCGCGTTGGAGGCGCCGAGCCAGGCGTCGACGAGCGCCGGCGCGGCGTCGCCCGCCGACTTCAGCGCCTCGAGCGCCCGATCCCAGCCCGCCGCGAGCACCTCGGCGTCGAAGTCGACCTTCGCCGCCCCGGCGCTCGGGCTGCCTTCCGGGCGGGCGCCGCTCTCGGCCTTGCTCTTCGCGGTGGCCGCGGCCTGCTGGGCCTTCGCGGTGCGCGCGCCGAGCGCCTCGCGCGCCGTGAGCGCCGGCTTGTCCGCGGTCGCGACCGGCTTCGCCTTGGCGGCCGGGAGCGCGAAGAGGAGGTGCGCCGGCTTGGCCGGGCCCTGCGGCTGCCGGGCGCTCTTGCCCGTCACGACCGTCGCGGTCGCGCCCTGGCCGACCACGGTCACCATCCGGTCGCTCTGCTGCTGCTTCGCCGCGGCGGGCGCTCGTCCTTCGGCGCCCCCGGGGCCCTGCGGCCGCCCGCCTTCTGCTCCCGGCCGCGCCGAGAAGCCACGGTCGGGCCTGGGCCCGCGCTCGGGGCGCGGCCCGCGGTCGGGCCTCGGTCCACGGTCGGGCCTGGGCCCACGATCGGGCCTGGGCCCGCGGTCGGACCAGGGGCGGTCGGGGCGCGGCCCGCGGTCGGGCCTCGCGCCCTGCTCTGCGCCTGCCACCTGCGCCGCTCCAGGGCCCTGCTCGGGCCTGGGTCCACGGTCGGGGCGCGGCCCGCGGTCGGGGCGCGGCCCGCGGTCGGGCCTCGGTCCACGGTCAGGGCGCGGGCCGCGATCGGGCCTGGGCCCGCGGTCGGGCCTCGGCCCGCCGGAGGCCACGGCGGGCCGCTCGGGCCTGGGCGCGCGGTAGTCGCGCACCACCCGCGGCGCGGCGGCCGGCGGCGGCGCGGCGTCCTCGGTCGTCGGCGGCGGCGGCGCGTCTGCGAGCGCCGGCCGCTTGCGGGGCGCGATGAGGTCCAGCAGCGAGCCCTGCGGTTCCTTTGCGGCGGCCTTCGACGAGGGACGCGGCGCCTCGCCTGCGGGCTGCGCCGACGCGCCCTCGGAGGGCTCGTCGGTCCGCTTCACGCCGCTCGCGCCGCTCGCGCCGACGGACGTGCTCGCCGAGCGGACGACCCTCCGCGCGCGCGGCTTGTCTCCGCTCTCTGCATCGGGGGCGCCTTCGCGCGCAGATTCGGGAACTGCGCTGGCGGTCCGCTCCGTGCTCTCGCTCTCGTTCTTTGTGCTCATGTCGAGGCTCCCGGGGACATAGTGGAGATGGGGACCGCGGCCGCGGCTCCCCGATTATCGCGAAAGATGGGCAACAGCTTCGATCTCGACGGCGGCGCCCTTGGGCAGCGCCGCCACCTGCACCGTCGCCCGTGCGGGCAGCACGCCGCCGACGGCTGCTCCGTACACCTGGTTGACGATGGTGAAATCCGCGAGGTCCGTCAGGTAGATCGTGGTCTTCACCACGTCGCTCCAGCTCGCGCCGGTCGCGGACAGCACCTCGGTCAGGTTCTTGATCACCCGGGCCGTCTGCTCCTCGATCCCCCCGGCGACGAGCTCGCCCGTCGCGGGATCGATCGGGATCTGGCCGCTGCAGAACACGAGGTCTCCGGCCTTGACGGCCTGCGAGTAGGGGCCGATGGCGCGCGGGGCCTGATCGGATGTGATGGCGATTCTGGACATGTCGACCTCTGAAGTTCGTGAGCGCTTCGGCGTGAAGAACGCCCGCCCGCTCCGCCCCTCGCTTTCGTGGGCTGGAGCCGATTCTCGCGTTTCCTGCTAGCCGAAGCTCTTCCGGCCTTCGATGGCTCGCCCCAGCGTCACCTGGTCGGCGAACTCCAGATCTCCCCCGTGCGGCACGCCGCTGGCGATCCGCGTGACCTGGATCCCCATCGCGCCGAGCTCCCGCGCGAGCAGGAGCGCGGTCGCCTCTCCGTCGACGGAAGGCGGGGTGGCGACCAGCACCTCCCTCACCGGCTGCTCGGGATCGCGCACGCGCGCCCGGAGCGCCTCGAGCGGCAGCTCCTCGGCGCCGACCCCCTCGAGCGGCGAGAGGAGCCGGCCGAGCACGAAGTACCGCCCGCGCATCGCCCCGCTCCGCTCGATCGCCAGGAGGTCCTGGACGCGCGCGACGACACACAGGAGCGCGCCGTCGCGCCGCGTATCCAGGCAAATGGCGCAGAGCGCCCGGCCGCCGTCGTCGAGCTCGGCGATGTGGCCGCACCGGATGCACGGCCTGATGTGATCACAGAGCTCGACGAGCTCGCCCCCCAGGTCGCGCGCGGTTTCCTCGCCGGCGGTCACGAGGAAGAGGGCGAAGCGCTGCGCCGTCTTCTCGCCAACGCCCGGCAGGCGCGCGAGCAGCTGGGCGACCCGCGACAGCCGGCCGGGCAGGCCGCCGGGCGCGCTCCGGAAGCCGGCCGCGGGCGCGCCCCGGTCGCCGTTCGGGACCTTCGAGGAGCCGGGGAGCGACGCCGGGGAACGCAACGCCGTCAAGTGTGCATGCCGGGGAGCTTGACGCCGCCGGTCACCTTGGTGATCTCGGTCTCGACGAGCTTGTCGGCCGCGTCGAGCGCCGAGTTCGATGCGGCCACGATGGCGTCGAGCGCCATCTCCAGGCCCTCGCTCGCGAGGAAGGCGGGGTCGACCTCGATCCGGCGCACCTTGCCCTCGCAGGAGACCACGACGGTGACCTTGTCGCCGGCGGCGGTCGCGCTCACCTCGCGGTCCTTCAGCTCGCCCTTCACCTGGTCGATCTTGCGCTGCACGCGCGCCGCCTGGCGAACCAGCTCGTTCATTCCGCCGCGAAATTGCATATTCAGATCGGCGTCTATGCCGTGAACCGCGCCGCGCCGCAACCGTGAAGGGGAGGGGGAGGGGGACGAGGAGGGGCGCTGGACGCGCGGCCCGCCGACGCAGCGCGCGGCCGTTCGACGCAGCGCGCGGCACCACGGGCGTCGCCCTCCGGGGCCGCCCGCCGCGGGCGGGCTCCTCCGTCTCTTCAGGGGGCTCGTTGGCGCGCTCTCCAGGGCTTCTTGGCGCGTGCGGTGGCGCGGTTCCGGCCGATTCCGGCCGGTTCCGGCCCCGGCGCGGGCGGGGTGCATTTTGTGCGGCAATTCTGGCAAACTCTCCGGAATGCAGGGCGACTTCCGTACCGGCCACAGCCGCGGCGACGCGCCCGCGAGAAGGTGCTAGTCGAGCAGCGTATGAGCTACGTCGTCCTCGCGCGGAAATGGCGCCCGCAGTCCTTCGAGGATCTCGTCGGACAGGAGCACGTCTCCACGACGCTCGCCAACGCCATCGCGCGGGATCGCGTCGCCCACGCGTTCCTCTTCACGGGCGTCCGCGGGGTCGGCAAGACGACGAGCGCCCGCATCCTCGCGAAGGCGCTGAACTGCGTCCACGGGCCGACGGCGACGCCCTGCCAGACGTGCGCGCCGTGCGCCGAGATCACGGTCGGCGCGGACGTCGACGTCCAGGAGATCGACGGCGCGAGCTACAACGGCGTCGACGAGGTGCGCAAGCTCCAGGAGAGCCTGCCGTACCGGCCGGCGCGCGACCGGTTCAAGATCTTCATCGTGGACGAGGTCCACATGCTCTCGAACGCGGCGTGGAACGCGTTCTTGAAGACGCTCGAGGAGCCGCCGCCGCACGTGAAGTTCATCTTCGCGACGACGGAGGTGCACAAGGTCCCGGTCACCATCCTGAGCCGGTGCCAGCGCTACGACTTCAAGCTCATCGGGGCGCAGGCGATCGCGGCGCGGCTCCGCTGGGTGCTCGATCAGGAGAAGATCCCCGCCGACGACCCGGCGCTCAGCGCGCTCGCGCGGGAGGCGGCGGGGAGCATGCGCGACGCGATGAGCCTGCTCGACCAGGTGATCGCGTGGGTGGGGACGAGCGGCGATCGCATCACGGCCGAGGGGGTGGCGAAGGTGCTCGGCGTCGCCGACCGCGTCGTGCTGCACCGGCTCGCGGGTGCGCTCGTGGACGGCGACCCTGCGGCGTGCGTGCGCATCGTCGGCGAGCTCGCGCAGGAGGGGTACGATCTGCCCCACGTGGCCCGCGATTTCCTCGCGCACCTGCGCGATCTCGTGGTGGCCAAGGTCTGCGAGGATCCGGCGCCGCTCCTGGATCTCGCGGACGAGGAGGTCGCCGACACGCGCGCGCTCGCGGCGCGGGCGGACGCGGACGATCTCACGCGGCTGCACCAGGGCTTCTCGCGCGCGTTCGACGACATCGCCCGGAGCGGCCAGCCGCGCGCCTCGTTCGAGATGGCGCTCGTCCGGCTCGCCCGGAGGCCGCCGCTCCTGCCGATCGACGAGCTCTTGCGCCGTCTTGGCGATCTCGAGCGGCGCCTGAACGGCGGAGGCGGCGGCGGGGGTGGCGGTGGCGGCGCGCCGGAGCGCGGGCCGCAGCGGCCCGGCGCGCCGTCCGGCGGAGCGGCGGCGCCCCGGCGCGGGGCGGCATCGGCCGAGGCTGCGCCCGAGGACGCGCGCGCCTCCGGCGCGGCGAGAGCGAACGACGCGGCGGCAGCCGGCGCGGCGAGAGCGAACGACGCGGCGGCGTTCAATGGCGCGCCGGCGGCGAACGGCGTGGCGAGAGCGAACGGCGCGGCCGCCACCGGCGCACCGGCGAGCGGCGTCGCCTTCGCGAGCGGCGCGGCGGGCGCGGGCGGGGCTGGGAGACCGACTGGCGCGGCGGCGAACGGCGTGGCGGTGACTGGCGCGGCGGCGAACGGCGTGGCGGTGACTGGCGCGGCGTCGAACGGCGTGGCGGTGACTGGCGCGGCGGCGAACGGCGTGGCGCGAGCGAACGGTGCGGCGGCCGTCTATGGCGCGCCGGGCGGGAGTGGGGTGGCGAGAGCGCACGGCGGCATGGCGGCGAACGGCGGTGTCGCGGCGAGCGGCACGTCGGCTGCCAACGTCGTCCCCTTCGTGAACGGCGCGCCGGGCGTGCACGGCGCCGCGACCAGCTTCGCGAGCGGCGGCGCCGCGCCGGCCTTCGCGAAGGCGCCGCCGTACGCGAGCGGCGCGGTCGCGCCCGCGTACCGCGCCGACAGCGCTCCGCCACCGTCGCCGCGCGGCGCGCTCTACTCCGTTCCGCAGAGCGCGCCGCCGTTCGCGGCGCCGAGGTCGAGCGCGCCGCCCTCGGCGCAGGGCCCGGCGCCAGCGTCGAGCGCGCCGCCCTCGGCGCCGAGCCCGGCGCCAGCGTCGAGCGCGCCGCCGCCGCCATCGATGAGCGCCGAGGACCTCGCCACATGGCGCGCGGTGATCGCCGCGGTCAGGGTGCAACGGCCAGCGCTCGCCTCCGTCCTCGAGCACGCGGCGGTGCTGGAGCTCACGCCGACCCGCGTCGCGCTCGGCTACGAGGCGAACTCGTTCCTGTCCGGCCAGGCCACCGAGCCGGCGTCCCGCGACCTGCTCGCCCGCGTCCTCGGCTCCCACTTCGGCGCCCCCGCCGAGCTGGTCTTCGAGACGATCACCCGCGGCAGCGCCGGCCCGTCGCTCGCCCAGGTCGAGACCGCAGAGCGCAAGGCCCGCATCGAGGCCGCCAAGCGCGCCGTGGCCGACCACCCGCTCGTCACGGCCGCGATCGAGCTGCTCGGCGCGGAGCTCAAGGACGTGCGGCTCGCTCAGGACGTCGCGGAGGGGTGAGGGCCCCGCGCCGCCGCGCCATGCGCCCTGGCGCGCCGGGCATGGCCGTGGGCTGACGGCGGGGCGGCCTCAGCCTCCGTTTCGCAGCCAGCTGCGGAACGCCTTGACCGCCTCGTGTTGATCCGGCCAGCGCACGAAGCGCGCGAGCGCGACGAGATCCAGATCCGGAATGAGCTCGCTGGCCGCGATGGGCTCGTACTGCTCGCCTCGCAACGCATGGAGGTGGAACGCGTCGCGCTCCCAGAACCAGACTTCGCGGACGCCAAGCCCGCTGTACACAGGCAGCTTGTCGAGCCCGCCGCTCGTCAACACCACCTCGATCGCGATATCTGGGAATTCCTTCAGCGTGCCGCCAACGCAATAGCACTCGTCGGGCTCGAGGCCGCGTGACCTGGCCTCGCGCCGGAACGTGGTCGAGCCGTAGCCGTAGAGAGGCACGTCCCGCTCCAGCGCGAAGAGCTCGATGAGGCGGGCGATGGTCGTCTTCGCCACTTCGTGATCGGTCGACGGGCTCATCAGCTCCAGCGTTCCCTCGCAGAAGGTCATCCGCAGGCCAGGGGTGTCGAGCTCGTCCCGAAGCCTCACGTAGGTCTGCCAGGGGACGCCGTGGATCACGAACCGCTGCTCCCCCGCAGGAGCGGTCGAGGACGGAAGCGGCATGTGCGCGGCGGCTACCATGGGCTCGCGCCCAGGATAGCACGCTCGATGAGCCGCGCGCGGCTCGCCAGGAACTCCGCCCGATCCTCGACCGTGCCGGGGCCGACGTCGATCACCTCGAAGCCCGCCGCGCGGTAGAGCGCGCCGAGCCGCTGGTTGATCCGCGCCGCCTCGGCGGCACGCGCCTCTCTGCTCTTGCCCCAGCGCGGCTCCTGGAGCTCCGGCATCACGGCGAACAGGAACACCAGCGCATAGCGCTCGAACGCGGGCTCGCCTTCCGGCCAGGGGTACTCCGCCTCTCCGCTCGTGCGCAGGTAGTACTCGACCGGATCGAGGTACCCGCGCTCCAGCCAGTCTCCACCCTGCGCGTCCGCCTCGATCTTCTTCTGGGCCTCCAGCACGAGCGCGGCGAACTCCCGCTTTCGGCACATCGGACAGAGGTGCTCCGGCGCGTCGATCGGGTGAAACGGCGCGTCCGGCGCGTGGCCGTGGGTGCGCGCGCCGAGCTCGTCGAGCACGCGCCGGTGCGCCTCGCCGTGCACGCGGTAGCCCCGCGTGGACGCGAGGTGACGGAGCGTCGTGGTCTTGCCGCACGAATAGGCCCCTGTCGCCACGAAGAGAGGTTTGCCCATCACCATCCCACCTAGCGCCGCGCCCACCACAACGAGCCTGCGCCGCGCTCGATCGCCCGCCCGGCGCGGGACATGAAGTGAGCGACGGCCTCCATGACGCCCGCGTGATCCTCGTTGTGGTCATGGCCGGCCAGGACGGCGCCCGGCTTGAGCCTGGGCCACCAGGCCTCGAGATCGGCGAGCACGGCCGCGCGGTCGTGCGAGCCGTCGAGGAACACGAGATCCAGGCTGGCGTCGGCGAAGCGCGCCGCCGCGTCCGTGGACGCCATCCGGAGCACGTCTGGCTGGATCACGAGCGCCGCCATGTTCGCCCTGAACGCGCCGGGCACGTCCTCGGCGGCGAGCATGGCGCGATACCTGTCGGCGTACTGGTCGCTCGAGCCTGCCCAGGTGTCGACGCAATGGAGCGCGACCCCGTTCCTCGCGGCGAGCCGCCCGACGTATGCCGTGGAGAGCCCTTTCCACGAGCCCACCTCGACCATCGCGCCGCCCCGGAGGGGGCGCACCAGCGCGCGGTAGGCGAGGCCGTCCTCCTCGGAGAACCAGCCCTGGATGGGCGCGACCCTCGTCACCGGGAACAGCGCGAGCAGCGCTGCTCGCTTCTGCGCCGGATCGCGGTACTCGTACTGCCGGTCGCACAGCTCGACGAAGCAGCGGGCGTCGTGCGCGATGAACAGAGGCCGCTCGATCACGGCGAATTTCTTGAGCGACGTGGACCGCTCGGGCTCCCGCTCCCCTCTCCGGATCTCGCCTTCGGTCGTCGCGAAGATCACGTCTTCGTGCCGGATCGGCCGCCCTTGATCCGGGCCGTCGGTCCAGGCCCTCTCTCCGGGGTATCCTGCGCGGTCGGTGCCGTGCTCGAGGAGGCGAGCCAGCTTGTCCGCCTCGCTCGCGCGGAACAGGAGAGGGGGAGGCGTGCCGCGCCCTTCGAGCTCGTCCAGGACCTCCTCGAGGAAGAGCAGGTTCCGGCCGATGTATGGAAGGGGGAGGATGAGCGGTGTCATGACGTGGTCAGCGAGGCGCGCATCGAAGGAGGAGGGCCGAGGACGCCGCCCCAGGGTTGCCAGGTCGAGGCGAGCCTCGCATTGGGGTGGAAGATGAGCTCGTGGACGATGCCCGGGCCCGAGCGCTTCGTCTCCTCGAGCTGGGCGAGGTCGGCCTCCTCGAAGACGACATCCATGTCCTCGAAGCGGAACACCTCGACATAGTAGTAATAACCCACGATCTGCCGCTCGAACGAGAACCGCGCGTCGGCGCTCAGGGCGTCGAGGAGCGGCTCGAGGCGGACGCGCGCGCGATCGCTGTATTTGACGACGTGGTTCTCGACCACAGCGGCCGGGTCGGTCTTCATCAGCTGCCGGAAGATCACGTTGTCCACGCCGAGCGACCGGGCGAAGCGCAGATAATCGACGATGGGCTCGACCGCGTTGATCTGCCCGTCGAGGAGCACGCAGGAGAGGCGCACCCGGGTGCCGCCCGCGGTCGCCGCCGCCACGACGCCGCGCAGCTCGTCGGCGCGGAGGCCGTCCTTCATCACCATCAGCCGTGCGTTCCTGTCGTGATCGGGGTGGGCGCGGCTGATGTTGAGGTGCTGGATGCCGGTGTCGACGATCCAGTCGATCACCCGCTTTCCTTCGCGCTGCTGGAGCAGCCCCGAGCCGTTCGTGGTGAGCGTCCGCTTGCGGCCCCGGTGGGCCTGCCCGAGCGCGAGGATGCGGGGCAATCGCGGATCGTGGCTCGGTTCCCCGCCGGTCACCGAGACCGTCGGATCGAGCGGCCGGAGCGCTTCCAGGGACGCCGCCATGGCGTCGAAATAGCGCCCGTCGTCTTCCTCGACGGTCTTCTGCACCGACAGGCTGCGCCCGCGCGACGCGGGCCTGAGCTCCTCGACGCAGAAGTGGCATTTCGCGTTGCAGGGCTGACGGCTGTAAATGGAGAAGTTCGCGTTGCGATAGACCTCGATCGGCTGGCCCCAGAGGTCGAAGCGCACCGTGTCGCCGGCGGTGCTGTTGCCCTTGAGATCGAAGGCGCGGCTCTTCAGGCGGCGCCATTCCTCGCGGAAGGGACGGGCGCTCACGGCAGCCTCCTCATCGCGTCGGAGCGCGCCACGAGGTCGGGGCCAAAGGCGCTGCCGTCCGGGTTGAGCATCGTGAAGTGGGTCCCGACGAGGAAAGGCTCGTCCCAGTCCTCGCGCTTCTGCGCGAAGCCATAGCGTTGCAGGTGGAACACGTTGGCGAGCTCGAGGAGCCCCGCGTCGCGCACCGCCTCGACGACCCACGCGTCGCCGTCGGGCTCGGTCTTGCGCAGCCGGACGTTCAGGACGAGCTGGCGATCGCCGCCGAGCGCCGAGAGCTGCTCGCGCAGGGCGCGCGCGAGGGCGAGCAGGCCGCCGTCGTTCTCGAGGAGGTGGTGGTTCACCGAGAGCTTGATCGTGGCGGGCTCGCCGAGCTTCTGGAGCCAGGCGTCGAGCCCGGCCGGATCGCGCGGGATCTCGACGCCGTTGGTCACCACGACGACACGCGCGCAGCGGGGCTCGGCGCGGGCGAGGCGGACCATCTCGTCGAAGTGCGGGTGGATCGTGGGCTCGCCGCCCTCGAGCTGCACCTCGAAGGGGCCCTCGGCCGGGAAGCTCGCGACGTAGCGGTCGAGGGCGAGGAAGGTCTGCCCCCGGGGCGACGAGCAGGTGCAGCACCACGGGCAGGAGCGGTTGCAGTGGTTCGAGGTGGCCACGTAGAGCCGGTGCGGCCGCTCCGCCGTGGGGCGATCGAGCGGCAGCGTGCCCGTGAGCGTGGCGTTCTGGGGGCGCGTCGCGGTCGGCATGGAGCCTCCTGCGAGGAGGATACGGCGGCGGGGGGAGGGGATAAAGGAGATCCGCGGAAGCGGATCACGGCGATGGGGCCATCGCGCCGAGGCCGAAGTGGGAGGCGTAACCGAGGGCGATGGGGCCGCGGACCGGCTCGGCGAAGGTGAGGCGCAGGCCGAGGCTCGCGGCGATGGGAGGCCGCTGCTCGGGGTTGAGCGCGCGCGCGGTGCGGAAGTGGCGCCAGCGCGTCGCGAGGGGCGCTTCCGGCAGCGGCGCTCCTTCTTCAGGCCCGGCAAGGCGGATCTCCCCAATGTGGCGGCGATGCCACACATCCCAGAAGTCGCTCGCTGCGCTGTAGTCGCCCCCGTCGAGCTCGACCTCGATCCGCTCGGCCTGCGGCAGCCCGCGCGATGCAAGCTCGGCCTGGACCTGGCCTTCCAGCGAGTTCGCTCCCTGCCGCTTGAGGTGTCTTGGAGGCACGAAAGGCAGCACGCTCTTCCATACCTTCGCCGCCCTCACGTACGGCACTGCCTGTTCGAAATCCTCCCTCAGACCAGTCTCCACGAGGGTGACGAGCGTGCAGATGTCCTTCCTGAAGAGTTTTCGCACGCCCGAGAGCGCTTCCCGCGTTCTCTCATCGAGCTCCATCGCCGCGTGTACGAGCACGTGGTCGAAGTGATCCTCGCTGCCCAGGGAGGCTGGCAAGAGCCAAGCGTGCCTGTGACCCTTCAAGGGTACCCTGTGAGCGTCTTTGCCGGTCAGGCATGGCGAAGGTCCAGAACCGTCGCCGCGGTCCGATTTCCGAACTAGCGCCGCATGGAGCACCTCCATGCAGAGCAGGGCGTCCGCGGGGCGCGGCAGGACTTCCCTTCGCGCGGTGTCGGAGGAAAGCGCGAGGAGCGCGGTGTCCTGCCGTTGGGCACGCTGGTGAGCACCCTTCACCGGTCTGGTCGACGTCTTCGCGAGCGCGTCACCTTGGCGCCAGTACGACAGCCAGCGGCTGCCCGGTGGCTGACTCCACCCGTCGCGCTGAAGGTCGTCGGAAGCCTTGAGGAGCGCGGCGAGGAGGTCCGCTGGATAGAGCGCCTCGAGCTTCGCGTCCTCCTTGGACGCTGCGCTCTTCTTCGGCGCCCTCGCTCCCCGGCGCGTTGGCTCCTCCTGCTCCGCTCCGCCTCTCCCGCCCACGCGCTCCCTCCGGAACGCCGCGTACTCCGCAGCGCTCAGCGGCGCGAGCAGCGCAATGCGTTCGTATCCCGGGCCAGGAGCACACTCCGAGGCGCGGCACGGAGACAGGTGTTCCGGAAAGACCTCCGTGACCTCCGCGGCCACCCAGGACTCGGCGTGGCCCAGGTAGCTCGACCGGTCCGCGAGGGCGTCGAAGAGCGCTCGCTCCGCCGCCGTTGGTTCCACGTCCCAGGAGATCCCGAGGACCGCGTCTCCGCCGCGCTCTACGAACGAGAAGGCGTCGAGCTCCTTCGCGGCCACGTTCTTGTCGAGGGGCATGTCATGGCGCGGATGTCCCGTCGACGCCGGTGGCAGGTGGTAAACGGGCGGCGACGCTGCGAGCCGTTCGAGCAGCGTTTGCCCCTCCGGCGGGACCGCGGTCCAGCCGAGCCGGGCGAAGCCGGTCGCGAGGAACGCACGGCAGAGCCGCCATGGGCTCGGCGGCCACTCGATGTCCCCCTCGTTGAGATGCCGGCCCCAGGGGGTGGCATGGTACGAACCGGACAGGAATCGAATCGCTAGCCGCAGCATCAGGAAGAGAAGGTGGCGGTGGTCGGAGTGCTGGAGCCTGCGAACAGGTCCTTGCACGTCGCGATCGCAGAAGGCAGCTCCGCTCGCAGCGCGGCCACGGACGGCATCGTGAACCCTGCCGGGCGCTTGACGCGCAGCGGCGACGCCGGCACGAGGTCGCACGTGGTGCGCGGGCGCAGGTCGCCCTCCAGCAGCGCCGCGATCTTAAAGACAGCGAGCAGCACGAGCATCCGTTTGGCCGCGGCGCCGAGGCCGCATCCGCGGATCTGGTGCAGATCGAGGCTGAAGAACGCGAACCGGGCAGCGTAGGGCGGCGGAGGCATCACGTGGGGACGTTCCAGGTGCCGGGCGCGCGGTAGGCGCTTCCTGTAGGCCAGGGCAGCTTCGCAGAAGAGCGAGGGCAGGGGAAGTGTGAGATCGATGCGGACGAGGGTTCATCCACGCTGTCTTGAGCGTTCGAGCGCTGCGTGCAGGATGGGCAGCGTCCGGAGGTCTTGAGGACGAGCGGCTCTCTTTTTGACCTCGATCAAGCCCTCGAGGGAGAGAACACGGATCGCGTGCCGCGGCGTGACCAGCGTGACCGTCCAGTCGAGGAGCGCCTCATAGGTGGTCTCGTCATCGGCTGGACCTTTGGACCTTTCCTGAGATGTGCCGCATGCGTCGACAGGGGAGCTCGGTGAGCGTGCCGTAGGCGGAGGACTGCGCTCAGGAGCGCCTCGCCAGGGGGCGGGGTTGGGGGAAAGGCCCTGGTCGGTTGTGAGGACGGGGCCCTGGCGTGGAAGGTGGGTCTCCAGGGGCAGTGGCCCACGTCAGTGGCGACGCAGGCGCGCTCTCTTGCTCGTCAGAGGAGCATTCCGGGAGGGGCGGAAATCGGCAAGGTGGAGGAGTCGGGCGAGCTGGGAACGACGTGGCGCCGCGGCGACGGTGCAGGAGGCGGGGAGACAGCGGCAGGGGTAGGAGCGGGGAGAAAGAGCGGCGAGCCGGACGAGCGGAACGGAAGGCTGGGCGAGGGGAGGTAGAAGGTGTGGTAGAAGGAGGACCGAGGACCGGCTGCGAGCGGTGGAGTGACGCGGAAAAGCCGGGGGGGCTCGCAAGGCTGGCAGGTCTTTGAAAAACGAAGGATTTGGCGATGGCCGGGGATGCGCCGAGCAGCCCCCGGCGGCCGGAGCGAGGGGTGGGAGGGGAACCTCTCGCAAACCGGGTTGCAGGTGCGCGAAATGTTTCGTAGCCCGTGAGGGCTCTCTCCGTCGCCGAAAGGCGGCGGCCCCATTGAAGCGCGACCTTGTCGATGTAGAACTTCGTGTTGTTCAGGAGTCTCCGTCGCTGAAAGGTGGCGGCACCATTGAAGCCCATAACGCGGCATTACGATGGTGGGGCCCGGCTGGACACTCTCCGTCGCCGAAAGGCGGCGGCCCCATTGAAGCCACGCGTCGATTCCGTAGATCATCTCCTGGAGGACCGGACTCTCAGCCGCAGAAAGGTGGCGGCCCAATTGAAGCCGTCCATCTCAACGCTCCCAGCTGCATCAGGGTTACGCTCTCCGCCGCCGAAATGCGGCGGCCCCATTGAAGCGTGGGGCAGCCGGAGCTCGGGAAGCAGAGCGTCGGAGCTCTCCGCCGCTGAAATATGGCGGCCCCATTGAAGCCCCGAGCAAGTGAACGACCCGCTGCACAGGTAGTGCGCTCTCCGCCGCCGAAATGCGGCGGCCCCATTGAAGCATGACGAAGCAGGTCTCGGGGTCGGTCGGGTACTCCCTCTCCGCCGCCGAAATGCGGCGGCCCCATTGAAGCAACCTTGCGAGCTCCCAATTGGCGCGCATGATCGTGCTCTCTCCGCCGCCGAAATGCGGTTGCCCCATTGAAGCTGGTTGGCGAAATCGTTCCGGCCGATCTGGATGATGACTCTCCGCCGCAGAAATGCGGCGGCCCCATTGGAGCCAGCGGCGACGAGACGAGGGGCCCGCTGTCCCCCGGGCTCTCGGCCGCAGAAAGGCGGCGGTCCCATTGAAGCGAGGCAGGGCAAGACCGGGCCGTGCTCGCTGCGCTGCGCTCTCCGCCGCCCCCATTGAGGCCACAGCTCGCGCTTCTCGTGGAAGGCGTCGTAGAAGTGCCCCTCTCCGCCGCCGAAATGCGGCGGCCCCATTGAGGCCTCGGCAACCAGGTCCCGTCGATTGCCCCCTGGAACGAGCTCTCCGCCGCCGAAATGCGGCGGCCCCATTGAAGCGTCCAGTCCCAAAACCCGGCCATGACCTCCTCAGGAGCTCGCCGCCGCCGAAATGCGGCGGCCCCATTGAAGCCCACCGACCTGTTGAGCGACCCGCCTCGCTTGCTCCCCCCTCTCCGCCGCCGAAATGCGGCTGCCCCATTGAAGCATCAACTCCGCGTGCGGCTTGTCTGCGATGTTCACGCTCTCCGCCGCCGAAATGCGGCTGCCCCATTGAAGCATCTCCATCTCGGCCATCGGGAACCAGTCCAAGATCCGTTCTCCGCCGCCGAAATGCGGCTGCCCCATTGAAGCACGGCCTTCTGCACGAGAGCCTGGATGTTTGTGGGGAGCTCTCCGCCGCCGAAATGCGGCGGCCCCATTGAAACCGGGCAATCGACGCAGCAACCGGCGCAAACCGACGCTCTCCGCCGCAGATCGGCGGCGGCCCCATTGAAGCATGATGAAGTAGCCCTTGAAGTTGTGGCGAACGGGCTCCTCTCCGCCGCAGATCGGCGGCGGCCCCATTGAAGCGGGACCCTCGACGCCGCCGTACGCGCGGCACGTGTCCTCTCCGCCGCGGAAAGGCGGCCCCATTGAAGCTCTCGGTCGATGAACATCGCCCGGAGGTACCAGTCGCGCTCGCCGCAGCCGAAATGCGGCGGCCCCATTGAATTGTCCTAATGAGCGTCGCCACGTGGAGGCCCTTGACGTCGCTCTCCGCCGCAGAAATGCGGCGGTCCTATTGAATCGGGGAGAGCGTCTCGAACCGGCGTCCCTCATCTTCGAATCTCCGTCGCAGAAATGCGGCGGCCCCATTGAAGCAACGTGCCCCGGTCCAGGTGGTACTTGCCAAGGTCCCTCTCCGCCGCCGAAAGGCGGTGGCCCCATTGAGGCGACCTTCCGAGGACGCGCCTTCGCGGCCGTGTAGCTCCGTCTCCTCCGCAGAAAGGCGGCGGACCCATTGAAGCCGGAATCGATCAACCTGAGCGCCTCGCGACCCGCGCCTCTCCGCCGCAGAAAGCCGGCGGCCCATTGAAGCGAGATGATCTTGGCCATACCGGCCCAGTCCCAGAGCTCTCCGCCGCAGAAATGCGGCGGCCCCATTGAAGCCGCAGCAGCATCCCCGCCACGGCATCGCGCGCCGTCGCTCTCCGCCGCAGAAATGCGGCGGCCCCATTGAAGCAGTCGAACGGTTACGGTCGCGTCATCGGACCAGTCGTCGCTCTCCGCCGCAGAAATGCGGCAGCCCCATTGAAGCCCAGGGCTGGCGCAGGTCGCTGTCTCCGTGGCCGACTCTCCGCCGGAGAAAGGCGGCAGCCCCATTGTAGCGATGGGAGCGCGGAGAACCATGCGTTCCGCCTCTCGTGCTCTCCGCCGCCGAAATGCGGCGGCCCCATTGAAGCCATGTGTCGACCGCGCAGATCGCGGCCTGCAAGTTCCTCTCCGCCGCCGAAATGCGGCGGCCCCATTGAAGCATGCCGCGCTGTACTGCTCGTCCGCTCGCATCCCATCTCTCTGCCGCCGAAATGCGGCGGCCTCATTGAAGCGGATCAAAGCTCAGGATGGGGTCATCGTACTCGTCCACTCTCCGCCGCCGAAATGCGGCGGCCCCATTGAAGCCTGTCTGGATGCAGGGGCCGCCGTCCGCCATCACTGGGGGTCTCTCCGCCGCCGAAATGCGGCGGCCCCATTGAAGTATCTCCTCGAGCCAGCCCACCATCAGCTGCGTCCCCTCTCCGCCGCCGAAATGCGGCGGCCCCATTGAAGCTTGGAGAGGATGTCCTCTCCGGCATTGGCATTCCGGACTCTCCGCCGCAGAGAGGCGGCAGCCCCATTGAAGCCGCTCGAACGCGCGCAGGTACGACCCGCCGATCTCCGCTCTCCGCCGCAGAAATGCGGCGGCTCCATTGAAGGCGTGTGTATGTCTGCCCGCGGTGCGGCGTCCGCGCGCTCTCCGCCGCAGAAATGCGGCGGCCCCATTGAAGCAGCTCATCGAGCGCGCGCAGATTGTCGCTTTCCTCGTCTCTTCGCCGCAGAAATGCGGCGGCCCATTGAAGCAACGGTGCGCTGAGCGGGAGCGTCCCGTCTGTGGACTCGTCGCCGCAGAAAGGCGGCGGCCCCATTGAGGATTGGAGGAGAAATGAAAATCGTTTCGATCCTGATCTGTGTCTCCGCTGCAGCGTGCAACTACGACATGGGTGAGTGCTATCTCCGGGATGGCCAGGATGAGAGCGTCGGCAGCGGCGCAATCACCACGGGCGGAGCCGGAGGCTTCGGCGACGCGCCGCCGGATCCGCGAGACGGGGACGAGCCTTCCGAGTGCAGCGAAGCCGTCGAGGCGGCGGCCCAGGTCGCTTGTGCGTCTCCAGGGAGCACTGCGTGCGTGGACCAGTGCGAGGCGATCGGCGCCTACTGCGTCCATCGAGCTTCGCATCCATACAGCAAGAGCAGCGGACTCGGCGATCTGTACTGGTGTAAAGGCGGCAAGCCTACGTGGACGTGCTCTTATCAATACTCGAATGGCGACAATTGCACGGTCATTCGCCCGCTCGGGACGTGGCTTTGCCGGTATTCGTTCGAGAAATAGGGAGGTAGACAGATGGCACATGCACGGCGTGTGGCGGAGGCGCTCTCTGGCGGGCTGAACTGCGCCGCTGCGATCATAGAGGCACTCGATGTCGGCCCGCCGGGGGCCGACCTTCCGATGGATGAATGGGTAGGGACCCTTCGCGCGATGGGGGACGCGCTCGAAGCGATCCTGGCAAAAGAGGTGACGACGGCGCTCATCGTACACCAAGGTGACTGTGACGTCGCCCGAAGGTTGGCCGCCCTTGTGTCGGACTGGGCGACCACGCGCCAGCCACCTCACGAACTGCGCGCGGTGGCCGTGGCTGTTTTGCGACTCTCGAACCGGAGCGAAGCCGAATCCGCACCCGACGGGCAGGAGTGATCAGCCGGGGATGAAGAACGCTTGTCCATAACCCGGGCTCAGATCCTCGTACAGCTGGGTGCCGGGTATCCGATTCCAGAGGTGCCCGAGGAGCAGCGCTGCTCCCGCGGGCCCTGACAGGAACAGGTGCACCCTGCGCGCTCCCGTGGCGCGCACCTGATCGCGCACCACTTGCCTCACCGCGCGCGCCCACCCCTTCGCGCGCGCCGCGTCCGGGATCGCCGTGTCGCTCGGCGCAGGGGCGGCCGCGATCTCGACGAAGCGCCCGACGGGAAGCCCGCTGCTCCGCAGATACGCGAGCACGTCCTCGGAGATGTCGTTGGCTACGCTGAGCCCCACCGCCAGCTCGCCCCCCGCCCCGAGCTCCACCGGCGCGCCGACGCGCAGCGGGAACTCGCCAGACGCCTCGTCGCTGCTCCACCGCTCGCCGCGCTGCACGCACGCCACCCGGAACTTGCGCGTATCGCCGAAGGTGACGCCGGCCGCGAACCACGCGGGCAAACGCATGTCGCCGCGCACGAGGACCCGGTCGAACCCGAGCGCGCGGATGCGGCGCTCGGCGGCCTCCAGCTCCGGCAGCAGGCGCCCGTTCCAGTCGCGCGGATCGCGGAGCTGCCGGCGCGCCCGGGGGTGGTCGCCCTCGAACCGATCGACCCAGTCGAGGTGCTCCGTCGCCCCGGCCGCCCAGGGATCGCGATCGATCGCCTGCACCACCACGGTCGCCCGGCGCGCCTCGCCGTGCAGGCCGCGGCGCGCGATCTCCGCGGCCAGCACCTGTCGATCCACCTCCTGCCGGGCCCCCGTCACCCACCCACGGATCATCTGGACCCCCTGCTCCACCGCGAGCTCATCGCTCCTCAGCCCCACAGCGGCCATCCGATCCGAGACGCTCGTCGCGAGCCCCGTCCACCCCGGCTGGCCGGTGAGCAGGACGAGGTGATCGAGCATCTCGAGCAGGTCGGCCTCCGCGACGCCGACATGGCCCGCCCAGCGCTTTCGCCCGAGCCCAGGCTTCGATCTCGGCGTCGCCAGGCGCAGCCTCGGGCCGAGCGTGCCGGTGCGTCCGTCCTGCAAGGCCAGCACCGGATCGGACACGTCGAGCGATCGGTTCGTGTACAGGCCCATCTTCGGCCGCTGTCCGTTCCGCGACAGCGTCTGCCAGCTCTTCCAGAACATCTGCAAAGGGCTCTTCCCCTTGTCGGTCGCCGGCGTGACCCACCAGGCCCGGTCGATCGGGTGGCGCCCGTCCACCGAGTACTTCACCTGAAAGTGCTCGTCCGCCGCCGTCCGGCGGCGCACCACGACGTCGTCCACGTTGCCCGCGTTCTTCACCTCGATCGCGATCCCGTCGACGTCCTCCGCCGGCATCAGCGCTCGCAGCGCGTGATACCAGGCGAAGAGGTGCTGGTAGTCGTGTCCTTGGAGCGCGGCTCCCGCAGCGCTGAGGCTCATCTCGGCTTCCCCTCCGGCCCTCGGGCGATCCGGCGGCCAGCGTGCTGCAGCGCCCGCGCGCCGGCAAGCGAGAGCGCCTCGCGCCGGCGCGCTGGTCCTGCCGGAGCATCATCGGCTAGATTCCGCCCACCCGATCATGGACCTTCCGCGCGACAGGTTCGGTCCCTATCGACTCGTCCAGCCCATCGGCAGCGGCGGCATCGGGCGCGTCTTCCTCGCGGTCCACCAGCACATGGGCCAGGAGGTGGCGCTCAAGGTCCTCTCGCGGGAGTCGGCCGGAGACCCCCAGCTCGTAGCGCGGTTCGTCCAGGAGTCGCGCGCCCTCGCCCAGCTCCGCCACCCGGGCATCGTGCGGGTCCACAACTGCGACAGACGCGAGGACGGCGCCGCCTACCTCGTGATGGAGTACCTCGAAGGCACCACGCTCCGCGCGTGGGTGCAACGGCAGAACGGGCCGGCGCCGCTCGACGCAGCGCTGGCGATCGGCCGGCAGCTCGCCGACGCGATGAGCGAGGTCCATGCAAAAGGGATCGTTCATCGCGATCTGAAGCCCGAGAACATCCTCCTCGTCCCGGACGAGGTGGCTCCCCTCGGCCTCCAGCCCAAGATCCTCGACTTCGGTATCGCCAAGGTGCCGCCGGCCAACGACGAGCGGAGCGACACGCACGTTCAGACCGCCGCACACAATTTCCTGGGAACCTCGGCGTACATGGCACCGGAGCAGTGCAGGAACGCCGCGGAGGTGACCGACCGGGCCGACGTCTACGCGCTCGGCGTGGTCCTGTTCGAGCTCATCGCGGGGAGGCCGCCGTTCGTCTCGACCGACGATGTGGAGCTTCTCTATCAGCACGTGCACCAGGAGCCCCCGCACCTGGACGAGCTCGTGCCCACGGTGCCCCCAGCGCTCAGCGCCTTCGTCTCCTCGATGCTGGCCAAGGCGCCGGAGCAACGACCCACGATGATCCGTTGCCGGGACATGCTCGCGCGGTCGTGGGCGAGCGAAAGAAACGAGTGCCCCTTCCCGGGATTACAGCCGTTCACGGAGGCTCAGGCCGAGCTGTTCTTCGGGCGCCATGTCGAGATCAAAGAGCTCGTGCCCGTCCTCGAGGAGATGCGCGAGGAAGGCACCAGGCGCTGGCTCCAGATCGAGGGGCCGAGCGGCACCGGGAAATCGTCGCTCGTGCAGGCCGGGCTCCTGCCGAGGCTGATCGAGCGAGCTCCAGGGGCGGCGCCGTGGCTCGTCGTGACGCTCCGCCCGTCCGAGGACCCGATCGAGAGCCTCGCTGCCGCGGTCGCCTCGGTGCGCGGAGCGCAGGAGCCCGCAGGGGCTCAGGCAGAGATAGAGACCGCGCTGCGCTCGGAAGGAAATGCGCTCGCCGCGATACTCTCCCGCTGTGTTCCCCCGGGAGCCAGGCTGCTGCTCGTGGTGGAGCAGCTCGAGGAGCTGTTCGCGCTGGGCGGCGCTCACGTGCGCCAGGTCGACGCCCTGCTGTCGGCGTGCCTCGCAGGTGAACGCTCTCCGCTGCGCCTGCTGACGACGCTGAGGAGCGACTACCTGCACCGGCTGGAGCAGGCGCCCGGCCTGGCGCGGGCGCTGAACAGCAAGGCGTGCCGCTATCACCTCCGGCCGATGGATGGAGAGGCGCTCGAACAGGTGATCCTCGGCATGGCCACCCGGGCCGGGCTCCGGCTCTCCGAGGGGCTGCCCGCGCGCATGGTGCGCGACGCGGCCGGCACCGACGCGCGGCTCCCGCTCCTGGGGCATACGCTCCGCAGCCTCTGGTCGTCCCGCGCCGCGGGCGCATTGACCCACGACCACTACGAGCAGATCGGCGGGGTCAGCGGCGCGCTGGCGCGCCACGCCGCGCTGCTCCTCGATGCGCTGGGCGAGCAGGGGCGAGAGCGGGCGAAATGGCTCATCCTCGATCTCGTCCAGGTCGGTCGCGGCGTCCCCGACACCCGGCGTCCGAGGACGCGGGGAGACGTCCTCGCTGCCGCGGGAGGCGACCAGCTGGCGGAGGACGTGCTCCTGCGGATCTCGGGCATGCCGGCCGGGGAATCGCCGGCAGCGTCCGAGAGCCTGCGGCTCGTCGTGATGGCCGCGGACCCTCCGGCGGAGCCGTCCCAGCAGCGCGTCGACCTGGTGCACGAGACGCTGCTGCAGAAGGTCCCGGCGATCGTCGGGTGGATCGAGGCCGAGCGCGCGCTCCTCGAGCGGCACGCCGACCTCGAGGTCGCGGCGCACGCGTGGGCGCAATCAGGGAGGCGCGAGGATGGGCTGCCCTGGGGCTCCCTGCTGGATCACTACCGCGGGAAGATCGGCGCGGCGGGCGACCCGGGGCGGCTCCTGCGGATGGCCAGCGAGCGGGCGCGCACGTTCCTGGGAAAGGCAGAGAAGATCGAGCGGCGACGTCTCTGGATACGGCGAGCGCTCATCCTGATCCTGGGCGCCGCGGTGGTGGCGATCTCCGCGACGGCGCTCTGGGCCTGGACGGAGCGGCAGCGCGCCGAGGAAGAACGGCAGCGCGCGGAGCAGGAGCGGCAGCGCGCCGAGGAAGAACGGCAGCGCGCCGAGAAGAACCGGCAACACATCCTCATGGCCACGAGAGAGCTGGTCGGCGATCTCGACTGGAAGCTCGGCAGGGTCCTGTATACGTCGAGCATCCGGGCGATGCTCCTCGAGCACCTGGACGAGAACCTCTCGTCCCTTCGCGAGGAGGAGAAGGACGAACCGGACGTCATCCGAGCCGTGGTGGATATCAAGCTCCGGCGCAGCGATTTCGCTCGAGCGAATGGGCGCCTGTCCGAGTCGTACGCGTTCGTCTCGCAGTCAGAGGACCGCATCCGGCTCGGCCTTGCGAAGGACCCGTCGAGCGAGATCCTGCGCGTGCGGCTCGGATGGACACACTCGAAGCGCGGGAAGCTCAACCTCGCGTATGGGCGATACGAGCTCGCCCGCGACGATTTCGATCGATCGGTGGAGGTGCTGAGCGGCGTGCGCTCCGTCGAGCCCAACAACTACAGGCGCACGCTCGCGACGAGCTACTCCGAGCAAGGAGAGGTCCAGATCGAGCTCGGCCATGCACCCGCCGCCGTGGCTCGATACAAGGATGCCCTCGGTCTGCTCGAGCAGATCGACGAGCCCGACGAAGAGGGCAGGCGATACAACCGCTCCTTGATCGCGCAGGCGCTGGCCGCCCTGGGGGCTGCCACGCGCAGGAGCGGAGAGCTGCGCGTCGCGGTGGGCCACATCGAGCACGCCCGTGAGCTCGCGAGAGAGCTCTTCCAGGGCGAGCCGGGGAACGTGTACTTCCGCTTAATCCTGAGCAAGACCGAGGCGGCCCTGGCCGCGGCGCGTGCGGAGGGAGGCCAGGCCGCCGAGGCGCTGCGGCTCTACGAGCAGGCCGCCGGTACCGGCGAGGCGTTGCACCTCGGAGACCCGACCCACAAGGAGTACGGGTTGCTCCTGTGCCAGAGCCTCCGGGGGGTGGAGGAACTGTCGGGGGCCCGAGGAGGGCGGACGCGCGCCGCGGAGGCGCGTGCACGCCGGTGTGAGGTGGCGCGTGGGTTCGTCGAGCGGGACCCGGAGGACGTGCGGTTCAGGCGCCTGGCCTGCCCGTGAGCCGGCAGAAAAATTAAATGACCGCTCCGCGATCGATCTTCCGCGGAACGGCATCCATCCGGATCGAGGCGCGCTCCGCGCCCGTTCCATGATCACCGCCCAACTTGCGCCCTCCAGAGCCCGGCCTTGCAACGTCCGCCCGGCGGCGTACGATGGATTGCATTCTTCTATGGGCCAGGAAGCCGTTCCTCTGGAGGAGCTCATCGCGCGCGCACGGGCTGGAGATCAGGCGGCGATGCGGCAGCTGTTCACGTGGTCCGCACCGCTCCTCGAGGACTGGGCGTCCCGTAGGTTGAGGAGGAAGCAGCCGGATATCACACGCCCGTCCGACCTCGTGCAGGAAGCGTCGGACAGGGCCTCTCGCGGCATCTCCTCCTTCAGGGGGACGACGGCGGCCGAGTGGCTTTCCTGGCTGGAGAGCATCGTGGAGACCTGCGCTATCCAGTCCTTCCGCGCGGCCGCACGCAAGAAGCGGGACAGGGCCGGCGAGGTGCCGCTCGACGAGGAGAAGCACCTCGTGCCTCAGCTGAGCCCGAGCCAGGCCGCCGCGGACGAGGAGCAGTGGCGGCAGGTGTTCGGTCGCATCTTCGAGCTCCCGGAGGAGCAGAAGACGGCGATCTGGCTGTGTTACCTCAAAGGTCTTCGCGTATCCGACGCGGCTCGATGCATGGAGAGGTCCGATGCGGCGATCCGCGGCCTCTTGCACCGAGGTATCGAGGCGCTCCAGGAGCGCGTGACGGGCGCTGCGGAGCCTGCCTCTGCGGCGGACGGCGCCCGTCGGGCGGCCCAGCTGAAGGAGGACGCCAGGGCAGCGTTGCTCTCGTACCTGCGACGGCGTGACGCCGGAGAGCGCATCGACGCCGGCGCGTTCATCGCCGAGCACGCCTCGTGCGCCTCGGAGCTTCGACCCATGCTCGAGTGGGTCGAACGGATCGAGGCGCAGCGGCTGGCGCGCCTCGGTGAACTCGGGGAAGAGGGAAGCGAGGAGCGTTGATGCTGGCGCCCGGCGTGAGGATCGAGGGCTACGAGGTGGTGAGCATCCTGGCCATCGGGGCGATCTGTCATGTCTACGAGGCGCGCGCCGGCCACGGTGCGTGGCCGGTCGCGGTGAAGGTCCTGCACGAGGTGTGGTGCACCGATGAGGAGATCGCGACCCGGTTCCGGAACGAGGCGAGCGTCCTCCGGAGCATCCAGCACCCGCACGTGGTCCGCCTGTTCGCGTCGGGGACCCTGCCGTCAGGGGCGCCTTATATGATCCTGGAGCGGCTGCCCACCCACCTCGCGCGCGCGCTCGCTGACGCGGACGGCGTCCTGTCGCCGAGGACCGCGGCGCGCCTCGCGTCCCAGATTGCGACCGCGCTCCTCGCCTTGCACGGCCTGGGGATCGTCCACCGCGATCTGAAGCCCGCCAACGTGCTGCTGGACGCACACGATCTCCACGCCGCCCAGGTCCGGCTCGCCGATCTGGGCCTCGCCAAGGTGCGGTCGGACGCGCGGGGCGAGCCGATCGCCGCCGGCCACGTTTCGACCGGCGGGAGCGCGCTGCTCGGGACCTGGGACTACATGGCGCCCGAGCAGTGGATCAAGCCCAAGGCCGCCGGCGCGGCGGCGGACGTGTACTCCCTCGGCGTGCTCCTGTTCCAGATGCTGTGCGGCCGCCTGCCGTTCGTCGCGGACGAGCCGAAGGACCTGATGGCGCTCCACCTGTTCGAGCGCCCGCCGCTGGGCGGGCTCGACGAGCGGACCCCGCCGGCGCTGCGCGAGCTCGTCGGCCGGATGCTGAACAAGGTCCCGTCGACGAGGCCGGCCATGCAGGAGGTGCTCGGCCAGCTCGACGGCCTGCGGTAGCCGAGGGGAGGGCTCGTCGAGAAATCGACAGGGCCTGCGATCGATTTCCTCCGCAGCGGCGTCTTCCCCAGATGGGAGCGACCGAGCAGTCAGCGGCCGCCCCGGCGTGCCGTTCACCCCGCGCTCCTGCGGAGCCGTTCCTGGAGGTCCATCCCGTGGCAGACGTGCAGAAATACTTCGTGCAGTTCGACGAGGCCATCCGGTTCGATAGGGACCATGAGAAGCAGATCCTCGCGGAGAAGCGCGAGCGCATCCTCCGCAAGCTGAGCGAGGGTATCAAGCGGCAGCGCGTGGAGGGCGTGAAGATCCCGTCCTACGAGCCTTTCAACCAGGGCAGCTATGCGATGAACATCGGGGTGAAGCCCGTCGACGGCGACTTCGACATCGACGTCGGCCTGCGCTTCGATCTGTCCAAGGCCGACTACCCGGATCCCGTGGTCGTCAAGAGCTGGGTCCACAAGGCGCTGAATGGTCACACCAGGAAGGTCGATGTGCGCCGCACCTGCGTCACCGTGTTCTACCAGGAGGGAGGGGAGGACATCTACCATGTCGATCTCGCGATCTACTCGAGCGGCGAGAAGAACGCCGACGGCAAGGACTACATAGCGAAGGGAAAGCCCGGCCAGACGGCGGACGAGCGCCGCTGGGAGCCGTCCGATCCGCAGGAGCTCCAGAACGTCATCATGAGCGGGCGTTCCGGGGAAGACGCGCAGCAGTTTCGCCGCGTCATCCGCGTCCTGAAGCGCTGGAAGGAGCTCCGCCTCTCGAAGCACCATGGCAGGGCCGCCCCGAAGGGGATCGCGTTGACGGTCGCCGCTCATCGCTGGCTTCAGGTGTGGGGGAAGAAGGACGCGTCCGGGAAAATCACGAACTACGACGACCTTGGTGCGCTGAGCAGGCTTGTCGCCCAGATGCTAAGCAAGTTTGAAACCGTCTGGAACGCGGAGGAGCGGCGATCCGTATCGCGCCTGCGGATCGAGAACCCTGTCTCGACGAAGTACGATTTCTGCTCGAACATGTCGAGCGAGAGCATGCTTGGCTTCAAGGCCGGTCTCGAAGATCTCCTCGCCGCGCTGAAAAGGGCCGAAGGTGCGGTGGACGCGCGCGCTGCCTGTAAAGCCCTCCGGGAGCAGCTCGGCGAGGACTTCCCTCTGCCCGAGGGCCGATAAAACAGCTCATGAGGAGCGAACCATCATGGCGAACAACGAACTCCAGATCCTGATCGCGGTCGACCTCTACCCCGCCGTCTCCGCCGCGGAGCTCCGGGACACGCTCCCGCACGAGCGCGAGGACCGCCGCACGCTGCTCCTGACGGAGTTCGGAGCCCCGCGGCTCGCGCCTCCACCCGATGCCTCCCCGATCGACTGGCCGGCCGTGGGCCGCGCCGTGGAGAAGCTCGTGGCGGAGGTACAAGCCATCCGAGCGGACAAGCCCGCCGTCCTCTTCATCGGCGGTCGCGGCCCGCTCGCCGTCTTCGTCCACCTGGGCTACCTGCTCTCCAAGTTCGGTGGCAGGCAGGTGGTGCTCAACCAGCCGCCCGGCGGGGGACCGTGGGAGCACTTCCCCATGGAGTCCGCAGCCGGCGAGAGGCCGCCCCTGCTCGACGTGCTGGCCGGCTTGCCCGCGGAGGAGGTGCCGAGCTCAGGGCGTGTCGGCATCTACGTCGACACCGCCGGCAGGGACACCTCCAGGGACGTCTTCCGCGACTTCATGAAGGAGGAGGGCGACCACGTGGCCGGCGTCGTCAAGCTCCGCTCCTCGGCCCCGCTCCGCCTCACGCCGGAGGAACTGCCGGCGCTCGTCCTGCAGCTCACCCAGTTCTTCTCGCAGGCTCCCGCGCGATACCCCGACCGCTCGGGCCTCTCGCTCTTCCTCGGTGGCCCGGCGCAGGTCGCCTTCGCGGTCGGCCGTGCCATCAACCCGACGGTGGTCGGCAAGGACGTCTGGCTCACCGAGTACCGCGCCCCGCGCTACCAGAGGGTCTACTCGCTCCCGTTCAACCCTAGGACCGAGCCCGAGATCCCGCGCGGCGCGGAGGACGTGAACGCGCGTCGGGACGTGCTCGACGCCATGGCCACGGCGATCGACGAGCTGAAGAGGCACATGAAGGCCGAGCACCTGCCCGGCGACGTGCTGTCGACGAACGATCGAAAGAAGTTCATCGACCGCCTCGTCCGCCTGGAGCGGTCCACCGATACGAAGAAGGACAGCGCATTCAGGCTTCGCGTGATCGAGGGGCACTACGCGCTGGGTGAGGGGATCGCCGAAGCGCTCCGCAGGAGCACGGTGCCTCAGCAGCAAGGCTTCGCGAAGCTGCTCATCATGCACGAGCTCCTCCACGACTGGCAGGCTCTCCGGAGCACCAACTACTCCGCCGTCGGCGGCGCCGGCTTCGTGCTCGAGCAGGTCGACTATGCGGCGGACGCGTTCGCGGTGCGGGCGCTGATGAAGATGGAGCTCGATAGGGGCGGCGATGCGGCTCGCGACGAGATATGCGCTCGTCTTCAGCGCTGGCTGGAGATGGTCCTCCACGGCATCTCCGCGTTCGACATCATGGCGCAGGGCACGATACGGATGGACCGGCTCGACGAGCGCCGTCTCCGTCGATATCTCATGTGGCACCTTCAGCTCGCGCGCGCGGCGACGATCCGGGAGCCGGCGCACGTCGACGAGATGCTGCGACCGCCGATGACCATCGAGCTGGCGCCCCTGGCGGGGCAGCTCGATACCGAGCGCTACGACAAGGTGGTCACTCGAGCGCTGCCCGACACCGAGCTGTTCTGCGCCATCGGCGGACACCTGGTCCGGCAAGCTCGGCGTCCACGGTTCGACCCCGGCGCTCTCGTCGATGCCGTGAAGACCTATGCGCACGAACCGATCCAGCAAGCCATGGTCTTTCTGGTTGACGAGCACAGGGACAAACTTGCTCCATGGTTTGCGTGAACGCTGGCGATGCGAAGGCCATCATGTCGAGCCAGGCGGGACGCGGGCCATCCGTCAGCAGCGCACGAGCCGAGCGGCGAGCGCGCCCGTGCTTGACTTCGCTTATGAAATACGTTCTCCTTTTAGGTGTATCTGGATTGCTAGAACACGTCGCAGCCGAGGTAGGGCACGCCATGCCGCTCGACGCTTGACCGGTGGGGAGGTTCGTGGACCACTATCTGTACATCGAGGTAGAAGGGATCCAACGCTTCGTCTTCGCCTCCACGAAGCTGAAGATCATCCGCGGCGGCAGCGCGTTGCTCGACAGCTTCAACCGGGTCGCGATGCGGGAGGCCGTCGGCAAGAAGGGCGAGGTCGTGCTCGCAGGTGGCGGACACTGCCTGGTCCGCAAGCTGGCCCGGGACGACGCTGAGGGCATCGCGATGGATCTGGACCGCAAGCTCCGCAAGAAGACGGACGGCCAAGTGGGCCTGTCCTGGAGCGTCGTTGCGAGGAGCGCCGAATGGAGGACGACGTGGGCGGAGCTCCGTCGGGAGCGCGCGGCGCGGGACCTCGGTGCGCCCGCTGCGCCGCCTCCGCTGCCGCCGTTCGTTGCGCTGTGCTCTTCCTGCGGGAGCTCTCCGGCGCGAGCGCTTCGCGACACGTACGATGCTCAATCCAGACCGCTCTGTGCAGCCTGCTGGGCGCGCTGGCAGGAGGTACAAAACATCCGCGATCTCAGGGAAAAAACGATCTGGTCGCGCCTGCGCCCGCACCTCGAGCAGCATGCACACCTGGGCGACGATCTCGCTTTCTCGGCCTTGCTGCCGGAGCGTGAGCTCGAGCAAATCGCTGAGCTCGGCTCCCGGAAGGGGTATCTCGCGTACCTCTATTGTGACGGGAATGCGATGGGGCGAATCCTGAAGGCCACGACCTCGGACGACGAGTACGGAGCCATCTCGGAGCGGGTGGACAGCGCGCTCCACAAGGCTGTCGCCGCCGCGCTTCTGGCGCACTGCCCGCCTGAGCGAGGCAATGGAAAGTTCGGCGCCGAAGTGCTGCTCCTCGGCGGTGACGACCTCATCGTCGCGCTCCCCGCCGATCGCGGCGTGGGCTTCACCCGGACCGTCCTCGAGGTCTTCCACCAGGAGGCGGGCAACGACCTCCGTCTCTCCGCCGGTCTTGTCCTGGCCCCGTACACCACGCCGATCGCGATCCTCCAGCAGGTCGCGCGCTCGTTGCTCCGTTCGGCCAAGCGGTATGCCTATCTCGACGAGCAGCGGCAACTCGAACGTCGGGCCGTGGGCTACGTTGATTTCCAGGAGCTGACCTCCGCACAAGCGGAGGTTGAGCGCGACCACGCCGTCTCCTGCCGTCCGTACCGGCTCGACGACTTCGGGCGGCTCGTCGAGCGCACGAGCCAGCTGCGAAAGGCGCGGGTGCCCAGGGGCAGGCTCTATGCGCTTGCCGAGGCCGTGCGTGGCTCGGAGCGCGAGGCCCGCACCATGACCCGGCTCATCGTCGGCCGCGCGAGGACCGACGCCGAGCACGCAGCGCTTTCCGGCCTGCTCCGTCCCCTCCACGACGATGGTGCGCCGGCGCGCTCCATCCCCTACACGACCGGTCCCGACCCGGCGTGGGATCTGCCGTTCGTGCTCTACCCCGGCTCACGCCGGTGGAGCGTCATCCCTGACGCGATCGAGCTTCTGGATCACCTCCCTTCCGATGGAGACAACGCGTGAGCCCTCAGCACGTCAAGAAGGCTCGCGTCGAGATCTCGTACGCGATCGACACAAAAGGCCCGCTTCATGTCGGCACGGGGCACGGCGCAGCCGGGCTGCACCGGGCGATGCTCCGCGACCACAACGGCCTGCCCTACATCCCCGGCTCCACGATCAAGGGCCGGGCACGGTACGCCGCCATCCGGATCTGCGACTGGATGGGTCTGTCGGTGCTCAAGGACGCGGTGGGCGATGAGCGACGCGGCCGCACGCCGAACGGCCCGAGCGGCCAGCGCGATCTTCCCAGCCGCATCTTCGGATGCGCATGGCAGCGCTGCACGCTGCGGTTCGGCGATGCGCGCACCGATCCAGCGTGGATCGCCGCGCGCCCCGGCGAGCCGCCGCGGAGCGATGCCGAGCGGCGCATGCTGCGCGCCCGTGCGTACGGTCTTCGCGAGGTGCGCACTGGCGCAGCCCGGTCGCGCCTCCTCGGCACGATCCGCCAGGGCCACTTGTACCAGACCGAGGTCGCGCCTCCAGGCATCGTGCTCAGCGGCGAGGTGTGGGGCTACCTCGACTGCCGCCCGCCCCGGGATGGCAGCACGCTCGTGGAACTGCTGTTGCTCTGGCTGGCCCTCCACCTGATGGTCGAGGACGGCGTCGGGGGGAACAAGTCGACAGGCAATGGCAGGCTCGCATGGGCATCGTCGAAGGCGATCGAGATGAAGGTTGATGGGAGCGTGTTCGCCCCGAGCGACGACGACGTGTCTGCCGCGCTCGGGCTGCTGCCATTGCTCGAGGAAGCCGAAGGATGATCCCCCTCAGCCTGACCGCTACCCTCCGCTCCCCCGTGCACCTCGGGGCCAAGAGCACCGCCGGCAACTTTCTCACCGGCCTGGATTACCTACCGGGCCGGTCGCTCCTCGGGGCGGTCGCCTGGGCCTGGATCGATGCGGGTGGCGACCCGGGGTCACCCGAGTTCGCGCACCGCTTCGTCTCCGGGGCTGTGTCCTGGGGCGACCTGCATCCTGTGCCCGTGAAAGAGGAGACCGGGGCGGCGGTCGACGGTGAGCCGCTGGTCGTCCCCCGCACCCTCAAGATCTGCAAGCTCTTGCGCCTCGGCCACGGGCTCGTGGACGTTCTCATCACGACCCCTCCACCCGACGCCTGCCCGGCCTGCGGCGTCGGACTCGATCGCCTCGATGGCGTGCTCGCCAGCGACCAAGACGGCCGCTGGCTGTCCCCGGCGCTTCACCGCCGGCACCGCGCGCACGTCGCGATCGCGTTCGCTACCGGCACCGCTCGATCAGGCGATCTGTACTCACGCGAGGTGCTCGAAGAGGGCCAGGTCTTTCGTGGTCAAATCCACTGCGCTGATGAGCGCACCGCGCAGGCGATCCTCGATGAACTGCCGCGCCTCCGACTGGCCGTCGGAGGCGCTCGCAGCAGGGGTTTCGGGCAGATTGATGTCCAGGTCACCCGGGCGATGTCGCCCACGCTCGAGGGGCTCAGGCAGCAATCCGAGCGCGTCGCGCAGTCGCCGGTCGACGTCTGGTACTTCACCCTCACCGCCGCCTCGCCCTGGTGTGTGCGCGAGACCGATGGCGCCCACGCGCGCTCGCTCACTCCTCTCCGGCTCGCGCAGGCGCTCGGCGTTGACGCGTCGAACGCGCTCATCGTGCGGGGCGACGCTCGGTCCGAGAATCGCTCGGGCTGGGACGGCGCGGCGGGCCTCCCGACGGAGGTCCGGCACGTCATCGTGGCGGGCTCCACGTTCCTGTGCGCCGTCCGTGGACTCGACGGCTCGACGCTCCGGGACCGGCTCCTGCGCCTCATCGGGCGGGGTATCGGCGAGCACCGGGCCGAGGGGCTCGGTCGCGTCACCGTCAACCATCCACTGCACTTCATCTCCCGCGGAGGCAGATCGTGACGAATGACATGATGGTTCGTATCGAGCTCAAGCGGCGCATCGATCGGGATCTGGACGAGCTCTACAAGGAGGCCAACTCACTCGGGGAGGAGATGGGGAAGCTGTTCACATCTTTCAACCGGTCCCAGCTCCGTAACCTCGAGACCGTGGCCGCCGCCGCCACGCGCACCTCCGCGCTCAAGAACCACGTCAAGAACCAAACTGGCAAGGACCGGCTGCGGCCGACGAACCAAACCTGGGCGCTCCAGTGTGGAGCAAAGTCGCTCGGCGAAAAGCTGCTCGCGCTTCTCGATGCCCTCGGAGGGCGCGCCACGAGCATCGTGAGCGCGCTGCCGCTCGGCGACCTCGACCAGGAGGCCCGTGACGAGCTCGCCCGCACCGTGGAGATCGAGCTGCAGCGAGGCGTGGTGCAGACCGCCGTCTGCGCCGCGCTGTACGAGGCGTAGCCGTGAAGCTCGGCCTGCTCGAAGACGGGGCGCTCTACCAGCTCGCGGGAGAGGTCGTGCCGGAAGGCGGGAGCGGGGTGGATAACGCCCAGATCACCGGGCTGCTCTCGACCGTCCGTGCCTCGGGCTCCTGCGGGCAGTTGCGCGAGATGGCGCAGCGCCAGCTCGAGAAAGCGCGCAAGGATGGCGATCGCGGCGCCGCGAGGGCTGGGTTCTACGACCGGCTCTTCAGGGCCTTGCAGGAGGTCGAGAAGCTCGCCGACGCCTACGCGCGCGCCCATCCTCCCGAGGCTCTGCAGGGCGCCGGGAAGATCCCCGCAAAGCAGTGGAAGGACCGATGGTCAGGGCATCTGGCCGTGACCCTCATGACACATGTCGCCGCCGAGCACCGGTGGCGAGGGAGCCGCCGATGAAGCTACGCACTTGGTTTTCAGGCGTCGTCGAGACCCGGACAGCCCTCCATATCGGGACGGGGACTGTGCTCAGCACCGCCACCGATGCGCCTGTCATCCGGGGGGCCGACGGCCGCCCGCTCATCCCAGGCAGCAGCGTCAAGGGCGCGCTCCGCTCCGCGTCCGAGCGCCTCCTACGCGCCCTCGGTCAGCGCAGCTGCGTGGTCTTCGGCGACGATCGCTCCGCTGACCCGACGCTCCGGTGCCTGACGACCGATAAGGAGGGACGCGACCTGTTCTTCAAGCTCAGGAGCGGAGATGCGGACTTGGAAAAGGCCCGGAACAGGTTCTCTCCACCGGCCGATTGGGGCCCGGAGCCCTGGAAAGACTTCGGCAGGAAGGAGGAACGACAGCTCTACCTCCTCGAGGCGAAGGAGGAGCTCTGCCGAGCGTGCCTCACCTGGGGCTCGCAGTTCCTCGCCGGTCGGGTTCGGGTGCCCGACCTTCGCCTCTCGACCAGGGCGGGCGATGTGGCCTGGTCTGGCGTCACCGAGATCCGCGACGGCGTGGGCATCGACCGCGACACCGGCACCGCCGCGCCCGGCATCAAGTTCGATCTGGAGGTGCTGCCGGCCGGTGCGCGCTTCTCGTTCGAGCTGGTCGTCGAGCCGGATGCCGATCTCGCGGTCGTGGCGCTCGCCGTGGGGGAGCTGCGGCAGGGAAACATCCCGCTCGGGGGTCGGGTCACCCGGGGGCTCGGCGACGTCGCGCTCACCGAGTTTGCCATCCACGAGGTCGACCTCGCCAGGCCCGAGCAGCTCGTCCCGTACCTGACGCGAGGCACGCGCAAGACCTACGAGCGCGAACACGCTGACGAGAAGCTGGAGGAGATCCTCACCCGGGTCACGGAGACGCGCGATGCTGCGTAAGCTCGTCAATCAAGCCGACGTCGAGATGACGCTGCGGCCCGTCGAGCCGCTCCTCATCGCCTCCGGCGTTCCCAATGCTACGGGCACCGATCTTCCCTTCGTGCTCACGTATCGCCGTAGCGCCGACGCGGGGGAGCCTTACCTGCCGGGCAGCTCGCTCAAGGGGGTCCTGCGCAGCCATGCCGAGCGCATTTCACGGACAATGGCCCCGAAGGCTCGTGTCTGCGATCCGCACCTCCACGCCAAGGATGCCGCGCAGGACGCGAGTGCCCTTCGTGTCCCCTTCTGCGGCGACCGGCTCCGACCGCGGAAGGGGGAGGAAGGAAAATGGGAATCCCACGATCTCTACCGCCAGAGCTGCCCCATCTGCCGCACCTTCGGTTCCACCGTCTACCGCGGCCGCCTTGCGCTCGGGGACGCATACTTGAAAGACGGGGAGGCGCATCGGATCGAACGACGTGACGGGGTAGGCATCGATCGCTTCAGCGGGGGCGCCAGTCGTGGGGTCAAGTTCGAGATGGAGGTTTTGACCCACGGCGCGTTCCGGGCGCGGATGCGGCTCGAGAACTTCGAGGACTGGCAGCTCGGTCTCCTCGCCCTGCTCTGCCGGGATCTCGAGGACGAGATGATTTCCGTTGGCCACGCCACCACGCGCGGGCTCGGGCGCTTGAAGGGCGCCGTCGATCGGCTCGACGTGATGTACATCGTCGCGCCGAAGAAGCACCAGCTCGACGACAAGCGCGTTCATGGGGTCGGGGCGCTGCTCGAGGACGACGAGCGTCGGCTCTACGGCTTTGTGAGCGACGACCACTTCAGCCTGAACCGGGCGCCTGCGGTCAAGCCTCAGGGCGTGCGTCGGGTTCAGTCGTTCGCCGACGCGGAGGTGCGACGCACCTTCTTCGATGATGCCATCGCCCGCTGGTCGGAACGGATGGATGGCTGGATGAAGTCATGATCGACCACCTCGATGCATGGGAAGGCACGCTGAGGACCGGCGAGCTCGATGGGCTGATCGCCCGCGTGCCTGACGCCGTCCTCATCGGGCAGCGGCCGGGAGACTTCGCCCTTCGCAGCCTCGTCGGCGGCGCGGCGGCGTGGCCCTCCGGCCGATGCTTCAACGAGACCCTCGAGATCCGATGGTGGCCGGGTGAGGACGATGAGTGCCGGAGCGTGCTCATCCTGAACCGATTGCCCGAGGGCTGGACGCTGCCAGCGACCATGAAGCCCGAGCCCCAGCCTCTCGCCGAGGCGCCGGACGAGGACCAGCGGTACCTCTGCGTGGGTCAGTACGATGAGCATGCGCCTGAAGGCGCACACCGCTGGTGGGAGAGCCGGTATGGCCGCTGCTTCGAGTACCTCGACTCGGCGCCGCCGTCCGGCGTCGACAAGAAGGTCGAGGTTCGCCCCGAGCTCCGTGGGCGAGTCTATCTGCGGGTCGTGGGGTACGAGCTCGCCGATGGCCGCACCCAGCATCGGCTCTTGGGCTTCGAGCACGCCGGCCCGGAGGAGGGCGCATCATGAATCCGTATGATTTCATCCCTCTGGGGCGCCCCTCGCCTCGCCAGGCGCCGCCGGGCCATCATCTCCTCACCGCGCGGGGAGGGACGATCCACGCTCGGCTGACGACGCTGGGCCCCTTCCTTGTTGCCCAGCAGACCGGGATGCAGAACACCATCGTGCCGGTGGGCCAAGGGAAGGTCATTCCGGGCAGCTCGCTCAAGGGGATGCTGCGGAGCATGGCTGAGATGGTGGGCGGCGGCTGTATCAGCCTGTCGGGGAGCCTGTATTCGCGCGGAATATACGACTATTCTCCCGCCGAAGAGCCGCACGGCTTCGCTCCGTGCGACGACATGGGGCGGCTGTGCATCACATGTCGAATGTTCGGAGCGCTGATCCGTCGCGCGGCGTGGAAGGGTCTGGTCGAGCCGGGGGAGGGGCAGTGGTTGGGCAGCGGCGCGCCCAGGAAGAAGAGCTTCGACGTGATCGTGGGGCAGCCCAAACCGAGTCATCACGCCTTCTACGTGAAGAACCGGAAGGTCCGGGGTCGCAAGGCGTATTACCACCACCCCGACAAGATCATGGTGTCGGTCTCCGCCCAGCAAGCGACCTACGGAGCCCGTCAGACGATCCAGGTGCGCGCGCTCGAGCCCGGGCAAGCCTACGATTTCAGCGTGCGCCACGAGGGGCTGGATCCGCGAGCGTATGCGCTGTTGCTCTATGCCCTTTTCCTCGAGGAAGGCTTGAGCCATAAGCTGGGGTGGGGCAAACCGATGGGTTTCGGATCGGTGAAAATCGAGCCGCTGGCGATCGTGGAGATCGATCTCCTGGCGAGGTACCGGCGCGGGGGGGATCGGGCGACGGTGAGGCACGAGGGCGCAGCGGCGGTGGCGCATGTGGACGAGAAGACCAAGGACCTGCGAGGCGACACGGGGGAGGTCATGGAGGCGGTCCGGCGGATTTTCAGGTGCCCGGGGCCGGAGGCCAAGTGGGCCTATCCGTCATACAGCTGGTTCAAGGAGAACCCGAGGGCGGCCCTCGAGGAGTTCAACGCCAGAGAACGCACGGTCCGTTAAGCTCGCACTGGACGACGGTGAAGGACTTCCTTGTGCCGGCAGTGCATATCTGATGTCTAGAAGTAGCGAGCCGCGCACCTATGACGCCTTCGTCAGCTATGTCGAAGATGAAGCCGGCACGTGGAGCGGCATATTCGTCAAAAATTTGGAGGCTCTCGGGGTAAGAGTCTGGCATAGAGGGCATGTGCTCTATGGCCAGGACTCTGATGAAGAGGCCGCGAAGGCCATCGAGGAGAGCGCTACTTTCCTCCAAGTCATTTCGCCAGGAGCGTTCCGGTCTCGGGAGATGCGAGTCGATGGAGAGAAAGTCCACGGATCGACTTCGCGCGGAGAGTCGGGTCACGTGCGAGTGTCAGGCGCGTCGAAGGTCGTTCGGGTGTGTATATCAATATATGAATGCCCTGACGAGAGCGTTCCTCCCGGGAACAAGTCTGTGCGTCTAACCTCGTACCAGCCTTTGCAATACAAGGAGCAGGTAGTTAGGTTGGCTCGCGAGATTATCGGAATTCAGGTTGATAATCCTGACTGGGGACTGGATGATATCCCCGCGCCATTGCCTGCGGCGGTCGATGAGCCCACCTGGTACCTCGCCCTGCATCTTGCTGAATTTATTGCCAGTTTTTCCAGTCTGTGGAAAGAGTATGAGACGCCTTTTGCGTCACGCCTACAGGTACATGATCCTGGACGCAAGAGAGCCCGGCGAGCCGCTTACGAGTATCTCTATGACAACCGATGTCACACGTCTATAGAGCTCCTCATGAGAGCGCTGGAGAAGTTTCAGCCCGCGCTGGAAGCGGCGACCAGGCTGATAGACTACGGGCACGGTGCACGTGCTTGGTGGCTAGACGCCTATGAGCAGGTCGCGTGGGCTGCAGACGCTGCAGATAAGAACGAAGATGCGGCTGTGGAAGTTGCACGGCAGCGCAGGTTCGAAGAGCACGAAGCCCAACAGGTGAACGAGCGTACAAAGCAAGAACAGTACGAGCAGGCGCTTCGCGCGAAAGAAAATATGGTAATTCGTAAGGTGTACTCTGGGATGGCGAGAGGTGCATCACCTATGCGCACGCGTTCGTCCAAGCGTATCGACTTCCTGATCATCACCGCGCTCGAAGAAGAGCGTGTCGCTGTGCTCTCGAAGCTATCGGGTCACCGCAAGCTCGATCGCGACGGCGTCGACACACATACCTATTATGACGCCGAGGTCAGGACCACACGCGAGGATGGTGCGGTCTATCGCGTCATCGTCAGCTCGCTGGCCGAAATGGGGCCCATCATGGGCGCCCTCAAGGCGAGCGCGGTGATCAAGCGATGGCGCCCGGAGCACGTGATGATGGTCGGCATCGCTGGCGGCGTGGATGGTGAGGTCGCGCTGGGCGACGTGATGGTAGCTTCCCAGGTCGCCGACTACACGATCGGCAAGATCCACGAGTCTGGACGACGCGAGGAGCGTTGGGTATGTTATCCCGCAGACGCCAACTTGCTCGACGCCATCCGGAACTTCCGCTCCGGCTGGAGTGATCTCATCGCAGAACCGCGCCACGGTCCGGGCACACCCACGCGCCATGTCGGCGTGATCGCCTCTGGTGGAGACGTCATCGCGTCGAAGGAGCAGATCGCTGCCTACCTGGCCGACTGGCCCAAGCTCATCGGTGTCGAGATGGAGGGCGGGGGTGTGGCCGCTGGGCTCCACACCGATATCGAGCGACCTCGCTTCCTGATGATCCGCGGCGTATCGGACCTGGCCAACGGGAAAAACAACGCGGAGGTGAAGAGAGCGTGGCGCGCGTACGCCTGCGATGTCGCTGCGGCGTACGCCATCGGCCTGCTTCGCGAGGGACCCGTGCCGGAGGCGCGGGTGACTTCGCCTGTCGTGCACGCTCCCGCTACGGCAGAGGCGTCGGGCCGCGCTCCGACGAGCGTATCCACGGCGCCTACGCCCCCTCGAAGCATTCCGGCGGCTCACTCGGCCGCTCCTGCTCTCACCGGCGGGCCCGTCGCCCGCGTGACCTCCGCCGCGGTCTCGGCAGCGACGACGCCGACCTGGGAGGAGTTCGATGCTTTCCCGCGGCGGTATGAGGTGAACCCCTTCGACGACATCGTCCTCTGCATGCACCCCGACTGCGAGCGCGAGTGGCGCACCATCGTTCGCAATGCGCGCATGGGCTTGCAGTGCGTGACGATCCGCGCTCCTGCGGGCGCGTGGCATCGCGAGGGCGCGCCAGATCCGGGTGTCTGGAAGGGGGTGTACCAGCAGATCGTCGCCGGAGTGCAGGAGGTCCGCGCCGCGAAGCAGCGCCGCCTCCACCTCGTGGCCAAGGCCCCGTTCTCGCTCGGCGCGCTCCTCGGACGGCTTATCGATCCACATGACCAGCTCGTCGTCTATCAGCCTGACAACCATCAGGGGAGCAAGGTCTGGCGCCCCTGGGGCCCGGCATGGCCGGCCGACCCCGGCACGCGAGATGCGCCCTTCTTCGACCTGCCTCCCGGGCTCGAACAGTACCGGCCAGAGCACGATGGTCACCTCGCCATCGTCGTCGATATCACTGGCAAGAGCGACATCGATCCCTGTGTCACGGCCGCGAAGGCGTGGGCCGGTGGTCAGGCCGTGCAGCCGTTGCTCCTCCGTGCGCGAGACATCACGGAGCAGGGCACCGTGCGCGTACCTGCCGACGTCGACAAGGCTGCCGTGGAGCTGGAACGGCTATTCCAGCAGATCGCGGAAGCGCTCCCGAATGCCACGCTTCACTTGTTCTACTACGGCCCCCTCGGGATCCTGGTCCGTGGCTGCCGCCGCCTATGGCTGCGTCGCACGCTGATCGTCCTCTGGGACGTATACTATGATCCAGCCGCGCATTGGTTTCCGGCAATCGCCTTCCCGGAGGGAAAGCTTCTCATCGGGGAGGCGGGGTGAAGCACAGCGCCGGCCCCCGCACAGCAGCCGTTGGTCGACTTCGCGCCTCGTCGCGGATCGATTGCTTGAGCTGCTCGAACCATTGCTGAATTTCGGTCATGAACTCCTCCTCTTCCGCGTCTTCGGCCGCACGTGCCGAGGGGGGCGCGCGGTGCCGCCGGTGCGGCGCTCGAGGTCGTGATGCCAGGGGGGCGCGCGTCGATGGCTGGCGGGTGGGTGGGGATACGAGGGACGGGAGAGGGCGTATGCGCGGCGTGCCCGCGCCACGCTGTGCTGCTCAGCGCTCCTTGCGCTTGGCCTTCGCGGTGGGGGCGCCGGTCTTGGCGTTCGCGGTGGGGGCGCCGGTCTTGGCCTTCGGGACGGGGGCGCCGGTGAGGAACGCGCCGGGCTCGGCCTGTGTCGTGTCGGCGTCGGTGTCGCTGTCGTCGTTGGACTCCTCGTTGGCGTCCTCGCTGGCGGGGGCGGCCCTGGAGGCGCTGGCGCGGCGGAAGCCGAGCTCGCGGAGGAGCCTTCGGTCCTTGATGGCGGTCTGGACGATGGTGCTCCACTCCAGGTACCAGTCCCAGAGCTCCTGTTCGGCCGTGTCGAAGTCCTCGTCGGTGGCGGTGGCGGGCGGGTCCTCGGCGGTGGGCTCCAGCCTTCCTGCGCGGGCGAGGAGCTCTTTTGCCTCGTCGACGACGGTCTTGGTCAGGCCGCGCTTGGTGAGCATCTTGCGGGCTTCGTCGCCCTGGGCGTCGGGGCCGCCCTTTTCCTTGGACCTGGCGAGTTTCTCCCAGCGTTCGACGAAGGTGCCGACGGAGACGAGGACGGCGGCGTCCTCGGTCTGGGCGAGGTTGCGGAACACGAAGGCGTACGCCTGTGGGGTGTGGCGCTTGAGGGTGGCTGATGCGATGGGGAATCACTTGTTTTCCCAGGCATCGAGTTCGTCGAGCAAGCCAGTGTCGGCCGCGGCGGCGGTGGCGACGAAGCCGAGGCGGGTGCGGGTGACGCGCTGGAGCAGGCGCCATCCCTCGGCGAGATCGTCATCGGAGAAGCCGTGGGCGACGAGCGCCGCGGCGACCTTGTTCTTGCGGAGCCCCATGAGCAACAAGAGCACTCGTTCGGCCTTCTGACCTATCGTGAGCTTGGCCAAGATTCACCTCCCAGCGTACGGCGCTAATCAGGAGATGGATGGCTGTCGATGACCGGAGTGCGACCATAACGTGCTCTGCGCGCTCGCCGGGCGGAGGCACCGGCACGGACGGGCGGGCGCTTGGGGTGGCGGACGGGGGCCCCGGCTTGGCGCGGGCGAGCCCCGGGCGGGGGGGGCGCGCGCCCCGGGGCGGGGGGCGCGCGCCCCGGGGCGGGGGGCGCGAGCCCCGGGGCGGCGGGCCAGCGCCCCGGGTCGGCGAGCAGCATCCCCAGGTCGGAAGGCGAGCGCCCCGCGGGGGGCGAGGCCGGCGCGCTGGGGGATGAGTCGGGCGAGGTGGGGAACGAGTCGGCGGACGCGGGGATCACGTGGCGCGAGGCGGGGGACCGGTCCAGCGAGCTGGGGGCGGCGGTGCCGGGGGCGGGGCGGCGAGCCGCGGAGGTGGGGGACGGCCCGGCAGGGCGGCCGGGAAGGACGGAAGGGTTGGGCGAGGGGAGGAGGAGGTGTGGTAGAAGAGGGCGGGAGCACCGGCTGCGAGCGGTGGAGTGGCGCGAAAATCCCGGGGGGCGCTCGCAAGGCCGCCAGCTGTTTGAAAAGACGATGGATTTCGAGATGGCCGGGGGCTCGCGGAGCGGTCTCCGGCAGCCCGAGCGGGGGGCGGGACGGGAACCTCTCGCAAACCGGGTCGCAAGTACGCGAAATGTCAGGTAGCCCTGCGAGGCCTCTCTCCGCCGCTGAAAGGCGGCGGCCCCATTGAAGCTCCTCAAGCTCTGCCACCTTGGCGGGTTGCTTGAAGCTCTCCGCCGCTGAAAGGCGGCGGCCCCATTGAAGCCTCGAGCGGCCCGACGTCAAGGCGATGCGAGAGGAGCTCTCTCCGCCGCTGAAAGGCGGCGGCCCCATTGAAGCCACTCGTCGCATGCACGCGTAGGCGTCCGCGCGACGGCTCTCCGCCGCTGAAAGGCGGCGGCCCCATTGAAGCCAGATTGCTCCCGCTGTAGATCCAAAAGAGGCAGCATCTCTCCGCCGCTGAAAGGCGGCGGCCCCATTGAAGCGGCGACTTGGCCTTGGCGACGCCAATCTTCCTCACAGCTCTCCGCCGCTGAAAGGCGGCGGCCCCATTGAAGCGCGGTGGAGCACGATCAGACGACGGGTAACCACGGGGCTCTCCGCCGCTGAAAGGCGGCGGCCCCATTGAAGCCCCCGCGAGCGCAGCCGCTCTGCGCAGAGCTCGATCTCTCCGCCGCTGAAAGGCGGCGGCCCCATTGAAGCCGGATCAGGCGCTCCGCCTCGAGCGGGGCGACCGCGCTCTCCGCCGCTGAAAGGCGGCGGCCCCATTGAAGCAAGCGCTTGTGTCCACCGCGGGTACGCGGCGGGTCCGTGACTCTCCGCCGCTGAAAGGCGGCGGCCCCATTGAAGCCAGGCAGATCCGTCCCGTGCATGCGGCGCAGGGTAATTCTCTCCGCCGCTGAAAGGCGGCGGCCCCATTGAAGCTCCTTAATCCAGGCCTTCAGCGCGAACGCACGTTCCGGCTCTCCGCCGCTGAAAGGCGGCGGCCCCATTGAAGCTTTCAGGTTTCGCCCCGAACAGCGCTTCGATCTGCGCTCTCTCCGCCGCTGAAAGGCGGCGGCCCCATTGAAGCACGACATCCGCGACAGCGTGCCGCCCGTCGAGCGCGCTCTCCGCCGCTGAAAGGCGGCGGCCCCATTGAAGCCGTTTTTCCGGCGCCCTTCCGTTGGGCTATCGAGGCCTCTCCGCCGCTGAAAGGCGGCGGCCCCATTGAAGCCAGAACCGCTTCTGCGCGGCGTCCGCGCGGGTCGCCCTCTCCGCCGCTGAAAGGCGGCGGCCCCATTGAAGCTCGGTGCGCCTCTCCGAGGCGGGAGTGACCTGCCAGCCTCTCCGCCGCTGAAAGGCGGCGGCCCCATTGAAGCAATCCGCCCTTGCGCAGGCCCCACCGCGCCACCTCGTCTCTCCGCCGCTGAAAGGCGGCGGCCCCATTGAAGCTTTGAGAACGCGCGGGTCGACGAGACAACGCGCGAACTCTCCGCCGCTGAAAGGCGGCGGCCCCATTGAAGCAGGTCGGATTCTCAGACATGGGATATGGTGACATGCTCTCCGCCGCTGAAAGGCGGCGGCCCCATTGAAGCTGCGGGGAATTGAAGGTTTCAGCGTTCAGATCCCATGCTCTCCGCCGCTGAAAGGCGGCGGCCCCATTGAAGCCACGATCTCGATCGCACGGCATCGAGCAGAGACACCCTCCTCTCCGCCGCTGAAAGGCGGCGGCCCCATTGAAGCTCGTACCACATCGCGAGGCTCGACAGCACGTCGTCAGCTCTCCGCCGCTGAAAGGCGGCGGCCCCATTGAAGCAGGTCGGGGCGCATGTACGCCAGACGCCGGCCGAGGTCTCTCCGCCGCTGAAAGGCGGCGGCCCCATTGAAGCAGGTGCTGCGCCGCGCGGTCGCGCTCTTGCTCGTCCTCTCCGCCGCTGAAAGGCGGCGGCCCCATTGAAGCCTCCTAGGGCCGAACTCGTGTCGGACCCTTTGGACACTCTCCGCCGCTGAAAGGCTGAGCGTGCTCGCGAAGTTTGAGGGGGTGCCGAGCACGAAGATTGAGGGACGCGCGGCGTCATGGCGGTCGCGGCGTTGGGCATGGCCGGGCCGCGACGCCAGGACGGACACGAGCACGAAGTTTGAGGGCCTTTGAGCGCGAAGATCGAGGGACGCACGGCGTGATGAGCCGTGCGCGGGCGGGGTCGCCTCAAAACGGGATGTCGTCGCCGGGCTGCTCGTCGCCGAGCGCCCGCGAGTGATCGGCAGGGAGGAAGGCGCGGTAGCTGTCGAGCGCGGCGTGGAGCTCGCGGACGGCCTCGAAGATGCGGCTGGCGGCGCGCAGGCCCGGATTGCGGGGCGCGGGCGCCTCGGGGGGCGCGAGCAGATCGGGGTGCTGCGCGAGCAGGACCTGGATGAGGAAAAGCAGCGTCGCGTCGAGCAGCGCGAGGGGCTCGGGGATCGGCAGCGTGACGTTGGTGGTGCGTGGCATGGGGGCCTCCGGGTTCACCGTTTGCGGTTCGCGGACTTGGGCTTCGGGGCCGCGCCGAAGACCTCGAGAAAGAGCTTCTCGTCGAGCCGCGGCAGCTCGCGCTCGGCGGCGGCAGCGAGCAGTTCGTCGGCGAGGTTCATGAGCACGCGGTAGTTTCCGGCGGAGTGGTCGGCGAGCGTGGCCTTGAGCTCCGCGGTCATCAAGGAGGGGTTGCCCGCAGCGGCGAGCACGTGGTCGAGGCAAGCGAGCAGCTCGTCGCGAGAGGCGTAGTCGAGGACGAGCCGGCGACGGATGCGCGAGCCGAGCGGCAAGAGCTCGGCGGTGCGGAGACGCTCGGGGAGACGGGAGTCGCCGGCGAAGACCACGCAGAGCAGTTGCCTCGAATCGAAGTCCTTGCTGGAGAGGATGCGCAGCTCGTTGAGCACGGGCGTGCTCGCCTCCTGCGCCTCATCGAGGATCAGCACGGGCCGGCGAAGCGTCGTGGCGAAGTGCTCGGCCCAGCGCGCGCGAAGCGCCTTGAAGCCTGCCCAGCGGTTGCTGGACGAGAGCGGGACTCCGAAGAGATCACCGAGCTCGCGGTAGAAGTCGCCGGCCCTGCTCTGGGGATGCTCGATGGTGCCGACCACCACGTCGGTCAGGGCGCCGAGCCGCGCAGCGAGCAGGCGCAAAGCGATGCTCTTGCCCGTGCCGGGATCGCCGGTGAGCATGGCGAAGCCGCCGTGGGCCAAACCGAGCTCGACGCGACGAAGGAAGGTGTCGACGGGCGGCGAGACGTAGAGGGCCTCCGCGGGTACATCGGCGCGGAAGGGAATGTACTTCAAACTGTAGAGAGACAGGAGTCGACTCATCATGGTCAATCCTCCTCCGTGTTCTTGGGCAGGTAGGCGGGCGGCAGGCCCGTGGCCGCGTACTCGGCCATCAGCTGGCGCAGGAGCGGCGCGATACCGGGGGGCTTCCTCGACGGAGCCAGCGGCGCGGTGATCTCGGTGAGCGCGCGACGCGCGCGGTCCGCGTTCCTCTCCTTGTCGAGCGGAAAGAGCGTGGCGAGGTGCGCGCCCGAGCGCGGGTCGACGAGCTCTGCGCTGGAGAGATCCCAGCGCGCGACACGAATCCGTGGACGTTCGAGCACTCGGTAGGCCGAGGGAACCTCGAAGCGCACGCCCTCGATCGTGACCGTCCCGTCGCTCCGGCGCTGGTGGCGCGAGATCTCCATGCGGAAGGCCCGGCGCAGCGCCTCGGAGTCGGGGCTCGGGCGGCTCACGTCGGGGCCTTCGAGGTAGCGTTCGAGCGGAGTCTTCTTGAGCTCGCCGTGGACGGTGCGGTGATACTCCTGCTCGACCCACGCCTGGGTCGCGGTGTTGAGCAAGTCGAGCGTGAGGTTCGGTTCGCCCTCGAGCATCGGCATGAGCCGCCCTTCGACGAGCGTCCAGAAGTGCTCTTGCTTGCCGTTCTGATGAGGGCTGTTCGGCAGCGTGAGATATTGCGCGATGCCGAGCCGCTCGAGCCCCTCTCGCATCTCGGCGGCCTTCATGGCACCTCCACGATCGCTGTAGGCGCCGCGCGGCAGCCCCCGCTTCTGGATCCCCTGGCTGAAGCCGTGCACGAGGTTCTCGGTGTTCTCGCAGTCGAGGTACCACTGCGCGTGGCAGCACACCCGCGAGCAGTCGTCGAGCAGGCCGAAGAGATAGGGTGTCTTCAGCTCCCCGCTGGCCGTGATGACCTTTCGCTTGCCCTCGTGGAAGTCGTAGTGCCAGAGCGCGTTGACATAGGCCAGCTCGTACGAGCGCGTCTCGCGCGGCACGATCTCCGATTCGACCGCCCTGCCTTGGCGCCTCCTCTGGATGCGATACATGCCGTGGGCCTTCATGAAACGGCGCACTGTGGTGTAGCTGGGCACCGGGTCGAGCGCGGGGGTTGTCTTTGCGAGCGCGACGAGGTTGTCGTGGTGGAGCTGCCAGGTCCAGCGCGGGTGATCGCGATACTGACTCTCGATCGCGGACGCGACCGCTGTCGTGATTCTCGGCTGCGAGCCGGCGTGCTTCGGGACCTTGCGCGCGAGCACGCTGATCGGGTCATCCGCGCTGCGCGCCGCGTAGTACATGCGCTCGATGGTCTTGGGCGAGAGCCGGATCACCGAGCCCTTGGTCGGGTGTCGCCAGGACTTCGCGGCGAGCTCGGCGATCCGACTCGCGAGCTCGCCGGGCTCCGGCGGAGAGGCGAGCAGGTGGCTGATGATGGAGAAGCGCATCCGCGCCCAGCGCAGGCGCATGGGCGCCTGGTCGTCGTGGCTCATCGATTCCTCCTCCGGATCGAAAGGCGCAGACGGGCCCTTGGCGGGCGCGCGCGCGTCCGGTGCTCGTGGCTCATGAGGTCTCCTGCGCGGTCGGCGAACGGACCTACCGGGCGGGGAAACCCTATCTCACCGCGGAATCCACGCCGAATGACATCTTCTGCGTGGCGCCGTGGTCATGCGATGTCCCTCAAAAAACGTGATCCATCGAGGACCGAGCCCGTCGTGAGCGGCGCGAGCAGGTGGAGCATCGTGCCCATCTGCTCGTCGGCCGTGCCGGGAAGCCGTTCGATGATCGACCTTGGAATCCCGCCGATATCGACGCCGACGAGCCGGGTGCGGATCGCGAGCAGGACCTCCTTCGCGAGGAAGGGGCCGCGCCACCAGGCGAGCCATCGGCGCGTCGTCCTCCGCGGAACGCCGGTCGGCTGCGCGCCGGCGGTGCCGAGCGCCTGCGCGGCGAGGCTCGCCACGATCACGACGACGCCGAGGTACACGCGTGGGCCGAGGAATCGAAGCGACGGGGGCGTCGCGCGCCGCCGGCACCCCTCGCGGCCGCAGCAGAAGCTGAAGCGGACGACGAACGCTTCGCCCTCCGGCGCGATGAGCGCGCCCCGCGGCTTGCGGGTGTAGTTGCCCGCGTGCAGCGGCCCCCCGCACGCCGGGCACCGGCTCGCCGCAACCCGCCGCGCGATCGCCCGGTCCAGGGCCTCCAACGTCGCGAAGAACTCGCCCTTGAGCGTGAATTGATCGAACATGGGCTCCTCCGTTTCTGGCAACTCGGAGGCGAGCCCCCTCGGAGGACTTCGACAAGTTTTCTGAGGGGGCTTCGTTTGTCGCCCCTCAAAGAACGCGCTCAGGAGGACGCCCGGGGGCCCCCATCTTCTTGGCGCTGCTCAGGCGGCGGCCCCATTGAAGCTCACGCGCTTGATCTTGAGTGGACACCCTTGCCTCTCTCTCCGCCGCTGAAAGGCGGCGGCCCCATTGAAGCGAGTTGATGTTGGCCCCCATGGCCTTCATCCGGTTGTCTCTCCGCCGCTGAAAGGCGGCGGCCCCATTGAAGCCGAGTGCGCTACTTGAGCGAGGACATCCCCACGAGTCTCTCCGCCGCTGAAAGGCGGCGGCCCCATTGAAGCACCACGGCATCGGCCATGCCTCGCACTTCCGCCAGGCCCTCTCCGCCGCTGAAAGGCGGCGGCCCCATTGAAGCTTGTTGAAGTTGCACCACACCAGCGACCTTCTACCATCCTCTCCGCCGCTGAAAGGCGGCGGCCCCATTGAAGCGCGCGCGGGGGACTCGACGTGGGGCCGGGCGGTGCCACGTCGCAGGGTCATGGGGCCACCCCGTCGCAGGGTCATGGGGCCAGGGGGAGACGCCGTGATCGGTCTCGACCATGCCCGAGACCGCGAAGCGTGTCGAGGTCCCCGGAGCCGGGCGCGCAGCGACCGGCGACGTCTCTCTTTTCGCAGGGTCATGGGGCCACCCAGGCCCCCGGTAGATCCCGGCAGGGTCCGCGACGCTCAGGAGCAGGCAGGTTCGCCCCGCCCCCAGCAACACCAGCGGTCCCATCGACGAGGGTGGGCGAGGCACGCCGATCGGAGCGAGGGGTCAGAGGCGCGGCCCCAGGCTCGACGTCCTCGCCGGGGCCGCAGCGGTCATCGCCGCCTGCCGCGTGGGTGGGTGGGCGGCTTGCTGCGCGCGGGCACCAGCGCGGCCGTGGTGCTCTCGTCGAGCTTCGGCTTGAGCCGCGGTCTGTACGACTCCCCGTCGATGATGAAGTCGAACGCCGCGTTCTTGAACCGATCGACGGCGCTCTGCGCGAGCAGCACGTCGTCGAACATCGCGAGCCACTCAGCCGTGTCGCGATTGCTCGTGACGATCATCGAAGCGTTGCCTGTGCGTTCGAGGAAGAGCTGGTACACGTCGCGGCTCTCTTCCTTGTTCATCGCCTCGAGCGCGAAGTCGTCGAGGATGAGCAGGTCGACGGTCGTGAGCGCGACCATCTCGGCGTCGCGTGAGTTGTCGAGTCTGCTCTGGCGCAGCCTGCGCAGCATCGCGTCCGCGCGCAAGAAGCGCACGCTGTAGCCGTGCTGGCACGCGAGGTGTCCGAGCGCGTTCGCGAGGTAGGTCTTGCCCACGCCGACAGAGCCGAGGATGACGATGTGCTTGTGCTCTTCGAGGAAGCGTAGGCTCGTGAACCCGCCGAGCAGACGCTTGTCGAAGCTGACCTTCGCGGTCTTGTCCCAGAGTTCCAGGCGCATGGCCGGGTCGAGCCCGGCGTCGCGTACGCGGCTCTCCGTCGCGCTGGCCTCGCGGCGCGCGATCTCGTCGGTGAGCAGCATGAGCAACAGCTCCTCGTGTCCCATCGACTGCTTCTCGGCGACCAGGAGACGCTCGCGCAGCGTCGCCGCGATGCGGCCGAGACGAAGGCGCTTGAGCGCTGTGATGAGCGCAGGGTCGACATCGCTCGAGCTCATCACGAGTCCTCCTTGGTCGCGGCAGCCGCCGGCATGCGCGTCGCGAAGTGCTCCGTGCTGCGCGCGAACCGCGGCGCGGGCAGCGCAACGACCGTGCGCTGCCCCGTGGACGGTGACGCCGGCGTCTTCGCCGTCTCGAGCATGCGCGCCACGCGCTGCACGTCGACGACATCAAACGCGAGCGCGCTCTGGCAGATCGCCTCGACACGCCCGTTACCGAACTTCTTGCACAGACGCAGCAGCGCGTAGACCAGCCGCATGCGCGTCCAGGGCAATGGCACCGCGAGCAGTCGCTCAGCGTAGACGCCGACGTGCACTCCGCACTTCTTCGCGCTCGCGATGAGCGAGGCGACGTCGCGCACCGCTGCGACGTCCTTGCCCATGGGGTAGTCGCTCGGATCGGTGGAACGCTTGCCCGGCGCGACGCGCGCGTGCACTTTCACGAGCTCCGTACCGGCGTAGATTCTCACCGACGCGCTGTCGGCGCGGACGCGCACCGTGCTGCCGACGTAGCGGGTGGGCACGCTGTAGAGCGACCGGAGCACCTGCACGTGATGATCGGGGTGCACCTTCGCGTCGGTCCAGTACGGCACGTCGAACGGTGCTGCCGGCGCCGGCTTCATGGCGCTCCTCTCGCGCGCCTCGAACACCTCGCGCGGTACCTCGCGCGTCGTGCCGTGGACGCGCGCGCCGGCAACGTCGCGGCACCACCGCTCAGCCGACACGCGCGCGTCGTCGAGGCTCGTGAACGATTCGCCGTCGAACCAGCTCTCCCGCACGTAGGCGACCTGATTCTCGACACGCGCCTTGTCTCTCGGCGACCGGACACGCGCGGCATCGACGAACAGCCCGCGCGTCTGCGCGTAGTCGAGGAAGGCCGGCACGAGCACGGGGGCGAGCTCGTCGGCGCGCAGCACGATGGCTTTCATGTTGTTGTTACTGAGCACCGTCGTTGATGCCGATGGTGCGCCTGTCGATCCAGCTCTTTGATGGCAGGGTGCTCGACCCACCGGAGAACACCATCACCGAGGCGGATCAGGTGCGATGACGGGGGTGTCCGAGGGCAGCAAGCTGCCAGGGCGCTCCCCGGCCATGCATTGCGCCGAGTCCGATAGAATTCTCAGCGTAGCTCGTCCTGAGCACGATCACGCCGGTCGAATCCAGGAGCACAGGAAAAGAGGGACCGTGCATTCCGTTCGCCTCTCGAAAATTACCAGCACGACTCGTCGCCCGTCGGCGTAACGAACGGAGTAGGTCAGCGGCAGGAGCGGAGCATCGGCGCGGCGCCGGCCACAAAATAGGCGACGGGAGGAGCTCGTTTGGCCGCGTGCCCCCTCCCGTCGTGCTCCGAATCGCTTGAAAGAGCGGAGCCCTCAACAAATCGTCCATTTAGACCTTGATGTCAAAGGCTGGCTCGGTTCCCCGCCCACCGTAGAGCGCGCGCGGCCAGCCCGCTGCCCCCGTTGCGGCGCGGCGGGGTGCCCGCTGGGGGGCGGGTTGGGGCTGTGGGGTCACGGAACGCGGTCGCGGCAGGTGCGCGGGCCGCTGGCTGCCGGCGAGCGCGGCGGGCTCGTCACGATCGAGGCGCGCCGCTATCGATGCCGCCACTGCAGCGCCGCGATCACGGTCGTTCCGCGGGGCGTCGCGCCGCGACGGCACTTCGCCGCGACGGCGATCGGTCTGGCCCTGCTGCTCGTCGGCGTCGCCGGTGCAGCGCTCATCGAGGTGCGGCGGCGCGTCAGCCCTTGGTCCGCCAGCTTCGATGCTGACAGCTGGGTGACCGTGCGGCGCTGGCTACGCGCTATCGACCAGGAGCGCCTCTTTGCGGCGGTCCGCCCCAGTCCCCTCGCTGCAACGCTGCGTCAACGGGCCGAGCGGGCCGCGATGACGCTCGTCGCGATGGCGCCTTTTGCGGCCGAGGTCCCCGAGGCCGCCGTCATGGCGGGCGCCGTGCGGGCTGCGTGATGGCAAGCGGCCCGCTCGCCGAGCTCATGCCGGACCCCACCCGGTTGGATCCTCGGTCGGCGAAGCGCCTTGCGCTTGGATGGCTGTGCGGCCGGTGCGGTGTCACCGGCGCGGAAAGGACACGACGTGCAAGACCCCCTCCAGCCGAAGGACCACGCCGAAGCGGTGGCGCTCTATCGCAGCGAGATCATTGGCTCGCTCATGCACCGCGAGCTCGACCGCGGAGAGCTCGCCGAAGCGCTCGGTGACCTGAGCAAGCAGCGGTTTCGCCCACCGCGCGCCCATTCCCCGCGCACCTACTCCGTCCCCACGCTCGAGCGCTGGTATTACGCGTACAAGACCGAAGGTCTCGAGGGCTTACGCCCCAAGCCCCGCAAGGACAAGGGGAGGGCGCGCGAGCTCACCCCCGAGCAACGGCAGATGCTGCTCGAAATCCGAGAGGAGCACCCGAGCGCCTCGGTCTCGCTCGTCCTCGACACCCTGATCGCGGCGGGCCGCATCGACAAGGGCGCCATCTCCGCCACCACGGTGCGACGGCTGTATGCCGAACACCACCTCGATCGCGTCGCGCTGCGCGATCGCACGGGCGGCAAGGTGCGGCTGCGCTGGCAGGCCGAGCATCCCGGCGCCCTGTGGCACGGCGATGTGTGTCACGCGTCGCCGATCCTCGTTAACGGCAGCCCGGCGCCGGTGCGCATTCACGCGCTGCTCGACGACGCCTCGCGGTACGTCCTCGCGATCGAGGCGATGAACGCCGAGCGGGAGGTCGACATGCTGGCGCTCTTCATCCGGGCGCTGCGCAAGCACGGCGCTCCCGACGCCCTCTACCTGGACAACGGCTCGACCTACCGCGGGCACACCTTGCACCTTGCGTGCGAGCGACTCGGCACCACCCTGATCCACGCCCGCCCGTACGACGCCCCCGCGCGCGGCAAGATGGAGCGCTTCTGGAGGACGTTGCGCGAGAGGTGCCTGGACTTCACCGGAGCGCTCGGGTCGCTCCACGACCTCAACGTCCGGCTCTACGCATGGGTCGACGAGCACTACCACCGCACACCGCACGCGGCGCTCTTCGGCAAGTCCCCCGCGCAGGTCTACGAGGAGTATCCCCATGTCACCGACGACCTCGACGAGCGGAAGCTGCGCGACGCGCTCACGACCCAGGCCCGCCGGCGCGTGCGGCGTGACAGCACGCTCTCGATGGATGGGCAGGACTGGGAGACCGATCTCGGCTTCCTCGCCGGCCGCCTCGTCACGGTGTCGAGGTGCCTCGTCACGCCGAACGAGCCGCCCTGGATCGAACACGAGGGCAAACGCTTCGCCCTGCACCGGGTCGATCCGGTGAAGAACGCCCATCGGCCGCGACCGGCCTGCAACCTCGATGTCGCTCATGAGGCGCGCGTCCCCTTTGACCCGCCGAAGACCCTCCTGGACAAGGCTCTCGGACGAACGCCCCGCGATGACGAGGAGGGATGAACATGGACTTCTGCAGCTACTTCAGCTTCACCGCAGAGCCATTTTCCAAGGAGGTCGAAGACGGCGAGCTCTGGCTCCCCCCGTCCAAGCAGATGCTCCTCGAGATGCTCATCGAGGCGGTGCACGCCAGAAAGAGCGTGCTGCTCGCCGGTGACCCCGGCGTCGGCAAGACGTGTCTGCTCCGCGCGCTCCGTCATGCCCTTTCGCCGCAGACGTTTCGCTTGACCTACTGCGCCAACGTGACGCTTGGACGCCGGGACTTCTATCGCCAGCTCTGTCTGGCCCTCGGTCTCGCGCGCTGCAGCACCGCTGGAGACGTCTTCTACGCGGTCAGCACGCACGTCGAAGAGCTCGCGAAGGAGCGCGTATTTCCGGTCTTCGTCCTCGATGAGGCCCATCTACTTCATCAGGACACACTCGATCATCTTCACATACTCCTTAATTACGCCTGGGATAGCCGCGCATTGCTTTCGCTCGTGTTGCTTGGCTTGCCCGAGCTCGGCGAGCGGCTCCGCGTGCGCCGCAATCGCTCCCTGTATTCGCGCCTCCATTACCGATTGACCATCGACCCGCTCACGCCGGACGATACGGCCGACTATCTGCGTGTACGTCTCGGCCGAGTCGGCTGCACGAAAGAGCTCTTCACCTCGGACGCCATCGCCATGCTGCACGAGGCGGCCGCTAGCAGCCTGCGCGACACCGATCGACTCGCCACCGCCGCGCTCCGCGCCGCTGCGCGCAAGAAGCGCAAGCTCGTCGAGCGCGACGTCCTGAGCCGCATCCTGCAGCTGGACGCAGAGGAGGCCGGCTGAACCCCGTCCCCCTGGCCGAGGGGGACGCGCTGCGCGGCGACGCCGCGGCCAGCGCGGCCGCCGCCCTCGTCGCGGCCCTCGCGCTCGCCCGCGACGCGCTCACCGCGCGCTACCCGGGCGACCCGGATCCGCTTTGCTCTCGCCTCTACGCCGTCGACGTCGTGCTCCACTACCTCGATCGGCTCGACGACGCTCTCGCTCTCTACCACGCCGTCCTCGACGGCGATGACCGCCTCCCCCTCCGCATCGACTGAGAGCGCTGGCGCTCTGCGACCGCCGCAGTCACCCGGCGCATCGTCTCGCCGCAATCGCGGCGAGCGGAGATCCAGCTCGATGATGGCCATCACAGAGCCGGATCTTCCGGCCATCAAACAGCCTGCTCGGTAACAGTTGTCCGGGATGATCACGCGCGCCATCGCGTCGAAGAACCGCCACGCTGCATCCAGGCCCACGCACACCGCCACGGTGGTCTGCTCGAACGACGGCCACACGAACTGGTAGCGGCTGTACACGAGCGTCACCACGAGCACCCACAGATTGCGAGCTCGCTGCGTCGCAGGATCGAACAGCCTGCCCATGAGGCCGAAATCGACCTGCGCGACCTCGCCGGGCTCGGTATCAGCGACACGAACCGTCGGCGTCTTCTTGCGCCACGCGAGCTCCTCCCTGGCGAAGCGCCAGAGCGTGTCGTAGCTCGCCGTGACGCCGTGGTCGCGCTGGAGCAGCGTGTGGATTTTCCGCAGCTTCAGCGGGCGAGATTGAGCGAGCCAGGCCTCGATACGCACGCGATGCGCGTCGATCTGCTTCCTCTCGTCGCTCGCGTCGGGCACCGGGCGCGCCTGCACGCGCTGGGCGATCGCGTGAATCTCCTCGTCCGTCGGCTCGCGGTCGCGCGGCAGTGGCAGCGTCGCTGCGGCCTCGAAGTACCTGCCGACCGTCTTGCGATCGAACCCCGTCTCGCGCGCCACCTGACGCGCGCTTTGCCCCGCCGCACGACGGCGGAGCATTTCCTTGATGTCAACCATGATCAGCTCTCGGTAGGGCATCGGGCTCCTTCCGACGGCGACCCGCGCCGTCGTCGGAAGGAGCCCGTCTCAGATCCCGACCGCGGCGTCCCGAGCTGGCCCCATGACCCTGCGAAAAACCTCGGAAGCTGGCCCCATGACCCTGCGAAAAACTGGGTCACGCCCCCGCGCGGGTGGCCCCATCCTCCTGCGATTGGGGTGGCCCCATGACCCTGCGAAAAACGCCGTCAGGTGGCCCCATGACCCTGCGAACTGGCACGGGCGGTGGGTCTCTCCGCCGCTGAAAGGCGGCCCCATTGAAGCGTGTAGACCTCCAGAGCGTCATTCGTGACCACGGTCCCGCTCTCCGCCGCTGAAAGGCGGCGGCCTCATTGAAGCATCTCCTTCCGATAGGTCTCATCCTCGATCTGCATGCCTCTCCGCCGCTGAAAGGCGGCGGCCCCATTGAAGCCAACGTCCGCCGAAGGCGGGAAGGAAGGTTTTGCGACCTCTCCGCCGCTGAAAGGCGGCGGCCCCATTGAAGCGCGACAATGGCGGCAGTAGCCGCCGCGCCGCACGAGCTCTCCGCCGCTGAAAGGCGGCGGCCCCATTGAAGCGAGCCCGTGAGCGCGTCGGCCAGGAGCCGCGCGGAGCTCTCCGCCGCTGAAAGGCGGCGGCCCCATTGAAGCACGAGCTCGTCGCGCCGTTCTCCGGACGGGCCGAGCTCTCCGCCGCTGAAAGGCGGCGGCCCCATTGAAGCTGGCCGCCGGAGATGCTGATCGGGGCCCCGATCGACGCTCTCCGCCGCTGAAAGGCGGCGGCCCCATTGAAGCGATAAGTTCCCTGCGTTGCTGCTCGGTCAAGACACGCTCTCCGCCGCTGAAAGGCGGCGGCCCCATTGAAGCTTAATTTGTCAAGTTCTTTATAAGAGGTATTAGGTACACTCTCCGCCGCTGAAAGGCGGCGGCCCCATTGAAGCCAGAAACGTGGCCGATGTCGCGCGGAACGCCTCGCTCTCTCCGCCGCTGAAAGGCGGCGGCCCCATTGAAGCCGGACTTGATCGCTCGTCTTGCCGAGCTTGCGCCCGACTCTCCGCCGCTGAAAGGCGGCGGCCCCATTGAAGCCTCTCCGACTTGAGCACGAGGCCGGTCCACGGCCGGACTCTCCGCCGCTGAAAGGCGGCGGCCCCATTGAAGCGAACTTCGTTCGCGTGTTCGCAGAAGACCGGACTGCTCTCCGCCGCTGAAAGGCGGCGGCCCCATTGAAGCGACGGGGTGCTTACCCTGGTTAGAGGCCGCCACGGCTCTCCGCCGCTGAAAGGCGGCGGCCCCATTGAAGCGACGGGGTGCTTACCCTGGTTAGAGGCCGCCACGGCTCTCCGCCGCTGAAAGGCGGCGGCCCCATTGAAGCCGCGGATGGCGATCAGGAGCATATCGCGGGGTCAAATCTCTCCGCCGCTGAAAGGCGGCGGTCCCATTAAAGCGTGCCAGGGCTGCGGCCACACCTGGCGTCACGCCATCGGCCTCTCCGCGGCGGCCCCATTGAAGCGGCGGGATCGAGCCTCGCCGCGGCATGCTCACCCGATCTTTCCGCCGCTGAAAGGCGGCGGCCCCATTGAAGCTTCATGGGGGGCTCTCTCCTGGTCAGTGCACCGCGCTCTCTCTCCGCCGCTGAAAGGCGGCGGCCCCATTGAAGCGTCATGTCCAGCGCGTCGTTCATAGATAGAGTATGGCCTCTCTCCGCCGCTGAAAGGCGGCGGCCCCATTGAAGCCCCTTCCAGATCGCCCGAACGAGCAACAGCGCGACCACTCTCCGCCGCTGAAAGGCGGCGGCCCCATTGGAGCCATCGGATTGGGCTTTCCGGTGTCCCGCTCCCCGGACTCTCCGCCGCTGAAAGGCGGCGGCCCCATTGAAGCGGCGGGTCGCGATCGCTGAAGGTGCGCGCGAGGTCAAGCAGCTCTCCGCCGCTGAAAGGCGGCGGCCCCATTGAAGCATCTTCTCGTCCGGGCGATGCGGCACCCAATGCGGCTCTCCGCCGCTGAAAGGCGGCGGCCCCATTGAAGCGTGTAGATGGTCGACGGCGGGAGGCGCCGCTCGATCCTCTCCGCCGCTGAAAGGCGGCGGCCCCATTGAAGCCCGGAGGCCAAGCGCCTCACGCTCCGCTTCCAATCCCTCTCCGCCGCTGAAAGGCGGCGGCCCCATTGAAGCAGGTGTCAGACGGGCGGCATACTTGGCGCTTCTGCTCTCCGCCGCTGAAAGGCGGCGGCCCCATTGAAGCCCACTGGCCGCTCGCGAGCAGTTCTGGCACCGCCGCTCTCCGCCGCTGAAAGGCGGCGGCCCCATTGAAGCCACCAGGCGAAGAGCGTTGGCCGCGCGGGTCTCCGTGCGCTCTCCGCCGCTGAAATGCGGCGGCCCCATTGAAGCTCGTCGAAGCGCCGCTTGATGTCAGCAAAATCGAGCCCTCTCCGCCGCTGGAAGGCGGCGGCCCCATTGAAGCTCCACTGGTCCTGCTCGCGTGAACAGGTGATGCGGCCGACTCTCCGCCGCTGAAATGCGGCGGCCCCATTGAAGCGGTCGCATCGAACAGAGCGTAGATGGCGAGCCACACCGACTCTCCACCGCTGAAAGGCGGTGGCCCCATTGAAGCAGCTCGAGATACACCGAGGTGTTCCTGAAGATGTCCGACCAGCTCTCCGCCGCTGAAAGGCGGCGGCCCCATTGAAGCATCCACCACCGGAGCCACGGCGCATCGATGCCCGCCTCTCTCCGCCGCTGAAAGGCGGCGGCCCCATTGAAGCATCAAGGGCGCTGCCCTCGGCAAGGGGCCAGTCGGCCTCTCCGCCGCTGAAAGGCGGCGGCCCCATTGAAGCCTCGGCGGTCTCGTTGTCGGCCTGGCCTACGAGCGATCTCTCCGCCGCTGAAAGGCGGCGGCCCCATTGAAGCAGCTGCTCCTCTGTCTCCTCGTTCTGCCCGAAGAGCCTCTCCGCCGCTGAAAGGTGGCGGCCCCATTGAAGCAACTGGGCCGTATCGACGCCGCACCCCACCACCGCCCTCTCCGCCGCTGAAAGGCGGCGGCCCCCATTGAAGCTACCCGGCCGACAGGATGTTGCGGTTGTTCACGATGACCGCAGCTCTCCGCCGCTGAAAGGCGGCGGCCCCATTGAAGCTCGGCCTTGCAGCCGTACTTGTCCACGAGGTCGATGGCTCTCCGCCGCTGAAAGGCGGCGGCCCCATTGAAGCATGGCTTCGGTCGGATCCTTCTTTCCGGCCGGCTGGAACTCTCCGCCGCTGAAAGGCGGCGGCCCCATTGAAGCGCCGCCACCGCCTCACCACCCGTCTCCCGAGCCACACTCTCCGCCGCCGAAAGGCGGCGGCCCCATTGAAGCACGGCACTCACCCTTCCGCCGGCACCTGCTCCTCCGCTCTCCGCCGCTGAAAGGCGGCGGCCCCATTGAAGCACGCCCTTCTCGTGCACGTCGGCCACGTCGGCGGCGTACTCTCCGCCGCTGAAAGGCGGCGGCCCCATTGAAGCAGGATTCTCCCCATTGATGACTCGATTCTCCTCGTCGACTCTTCGCCGCTGAAAGACGGCGGCCCCATTGAAGCGTCGGCGGGATCCAGAGCTCGATTTCGCGCTCCTCACTCTCCGCCGCTGAAAGGCGGCGGCCCCATTGAAGCCCACCCTTCGCCCCGCCCGCCGCCTTCTTGCTCGCCATGCTCTCCGCCGCTGAAAGGCGGCGGCCCCATTGAAGCCTCACGCGCGGGTAGGTCTGCACCTCGGCGTAGCAGTGCCTCTCCGCCGCTGAAAGGCGGCGGCCCCATTGAAGCCTCCCTTTCCGCCCGCCGCGGCCCGTGACGCGACGATCACCGACACCATGCGAGCAGCGCCCTCGTTCTTGGGCCTTCTCGTGCCCCGCGCGTCCCCGAGCGCCAGCCCGCGTTGGTGGCCCGCGCGGTTCTGCTTTTCGTGATCCGGCCGGCTCGTCCTAGCCTCCTCGCCTCGTTGGCGTTCCCACGCCCAAGGGCTACTGCTTCGTAATCGTTCACGGACCGACTCAATCAATGCAACAATTCGCGTGCCTGCAAGACTGAGCGAGCATATGAAGACAACCGTTGCTGGTACTCGCAAGCGCCCGAGGTTGGTTAGGAATGCGATCCAGCCCGTGAACGGTTACACTGCTTCTTCCTGACCAACGCGCCCCGCAAGACGCACGGCCCGCATCAGGTAGGTGATCTCCAATGCGTCCGCTGGGAGAGCGAAGCTGCAGTTCTCGATGCCGGGCACCGGATGGGCGACCGTCGTCGCGCCGTGAGATTGCTATAGGCTGCCCGATCGTCGATTCCGACTGCCGTCGTTTCAGTTGACAACACCGTAGCTTTCGGCGTTACCATCCTCCGGCATGAAGCGGATCACATCTTGGCCGGTCCTGGCCGGGCTCGTCGTCATCGCTCTCGGCTGCAGCGGCGGCGGCGCGGGCGCCGGCGGCGCGGGCGCCGGCGGCGCGGGCGAAGCGGGCGCCGGCGCCGGCGCCGGCGCAGGCGGAACGAGCGACGGCGGCGGCACGGACGGCGCTGCCGCGGGCACCGGCGGAACGACCTCTGCGGCCGGCACCGGTGGATCGCTCGCGGGAACGGGCGGTGGCGGGGATGGCGGCGGCGCGGCGGCCGGCGGTAGCGGCGGCGACTCGGGCGCGCAGGGTGGCGCCGGCGGCAGCGCGGGCTCGACCTATCGGCCCTGCCCGACCGACGGTACGGCGTGCAAGATCATGCCGTTCGGCGACTCAATCACCGACGGATACAACGGGGACACGCCGGGCGGCTATCGCGTCGAGTTGTTCCGGCTCGCGCACGCGGCGGGCAAGAACATCACGTTCGTCGGTTCGGGATCGAACGGACCGAACACCGTTGGTGGCGTGGCGTTCCCGCACAACCACGAGGGCCACAGCGGCTGGACGATCGCCCCCGCCGGCGGAAGGAGCGGCATCTCGACGCTGGTGTCGACCGTCATGCCGCAATACAAGCCCGACATCGTGCTCTTGATGATTGGAACCAACGACGCAATCGACAATTACGACATGCCCAACGCCCCCAAACGTCTGGGCGCGTTGATTGACAGCATCTACGCGCAGCTCCCCAATGTTCTCATCGTGGTGGCCGCGCCCGTCCCGTCGCGCGGCGACGCGAGCAAGGGCGACGACACAGCGCTCAGCGCGCGCATCAAGACCTACGACGACGCCATTCCGGCGGTGGTGAAGGCCCGGGCGGACGCAGGCCGACACATCATCTCCGTCGACATGTACACGCCCTTCAATCCGAACAAGACCACGTTACTCGAAGATCAGTGGCACCCCAACCTCCAGGGCTACGTGCTGCTGGGCGGGCAGTGGTACGCAGCGTTGCAGCCTCTGCTCTGACGGCGCGGTCGCTCAAGGGAGGCGCGCGGAGCCTGACGCCCGGCGCGGCATGTGCAGGCTCGACCAGGGGGTAGGTAATCTTAGAGCGCCTAACAAAAGCCCGTCGGGATATGGTGGAGGCAGAGCAGGCATACGGCGAGCAGGAGGAACGCTCGGTGAATGTCGGCACGGCGGCGGGGGCTCGCCCAGGTCGTCGCGCTGCACGGCGATGAAGAGGACCACCGTCGAGAACAGCGTCTTGCAGTCGTAGCGGGTCCTGCAGCCGGCGGCCCAGATCACCACGCCGCGGCGATCGAGGGCGCGCGCGGACGCTCCACCGGCGTTGACGCCGTTCGGCCGGCCGGAACATCCGGTCCCGTGCAGGCGCCCTCGCCCTCGGCCCTCTGCCAGCTCCTCCTCGACGCGCCCGGGACACCCGATCTGGAGGTCGTGCGCTTTCGAGGGATCGAGAGGCTCTCACGCTGCTTCTCCTTCGATGTCACCGCGCGGCTCGACGCCGGGGCGATTGATGAGGCGACCCTCGCCGCGACGCTGATGGAGCGGCCCGCGTCCCTGCGCGTGCCCACCTCGGCGACCGAGGCGCGCGCGGTGACCGGCATCGTCACCCGGGTGAGCGTCGAGGGCATCGACGGCGACGGGCGCGCCGTCGTCCGCGTGCGCATCGAGCCGCGGCTCGCCCGCCTCGGCGAGGGGCGGCAGAGCCGGATCTTCCAGGAACAACCCCTCTCGGGCGTCCTCGGCGCGGTGCTCACCGAGGCAGGGCTGCCCCACCGCTTCTCCCTCGCCGCGCCCCGGCCCCCGCGCGTCTACTGCGTCCAGCGCCAGGAGAGCGATCTCGCCTTCATCATCACCAGGCTCTGCGCGGAGGACGGCGTCTTCTTCTGGTTCGAGCCGCCCGAGGGCGGCGATCCGGCGGCGCCCGAGGTGATCGTCTTCGCCGATTCCCCCGGGGCTTATGCGCAGATCGCCGGCGATCCCACGCTCGCCTACCGCCAGGCGACCGGCGCCGCCGCGCTCGCTCCCGAGGAGCGGCACGTGACGCGGTTCGTGCGGAGGCAGGCGAAGGCGCCGCGCGGCGCGCGGGTGAAGGGCTTCGACTTCGCGCGGCCGGCGCTCGATCTCGGCGGGACCCGAGGGGAGGCGATCCGGGCGCGCATGACGTACGATCACCGCGATCACGACGAGCGGATCGACGCCGGCGCCGAGCGGGCGACGCCGCAGGGGCGCCGGCGCCGCTCCACGACAAGGGCTGGGGCGTGCCCAGGGACCCGAAGAAGGCGCGCGAGACCGCGCAGCTCGGGTGCGATCGAGGCGATCGCGAGGCGTGCGGGTGGCTGAAGAACCCCGCGCTCCACACCCCGAAATGGGTGAAGGAGCGCGAGCAGCGGCTGGCGAAGCGCAAGGCGCGCGGCGCCGCGACCAAGGAGCCGAGATGAGCGCGGCAGAGCGAGGGCGGCAGGCAGGGCGCGCGCACCAGCGCGAACCGCAGATCGAGGGGCTCACGATCGAGCGCTACGCGGAGGTGATGGCCTATCGCCGCCACTTCCCCGCGGCGCGCGCGACCGAGGTGCTGCTCCGGCTCGGCATCCAGCCGGCGCGCTGGGATGCGGCGACGCGAGGCTGGGGCACGGCGATGAGCAGCGCGCTCGCCCGCGACGAGCCGGAGATCCTGACGCGCTTTGCGAAGGCCCTCGCGACCCAGGAGCGGCGACTTCGCGAGTTCCCGCCGCGCATCGAGTCACTCGGCGAGCCCGTGGCCCAGCAGGGGGACATCGACGGCGCGCGCGCGTTCGAGGGCGAGCGCGCGGCGGAGCGGCCGTCGTACCTGCGCGACGAGGCCGCGAGCGCGCCCCGGGAGGCCGCGAGCGCGCCGTGGCCCGCTCCGCCCGCGGAGCCGGCGCCCGGCGCGCTGCGGAACCTCCACGGGACCGCCGAGATGAGCCGGTTCGTCCCCCGGCCCGCGCTGCCCTTCCAGGAGCTCGATCCGGCGCGCGAGCCCAGCAAGAAGCGCTGATCCCGAGATGGGTTCTCTTCTTGGCGCCCTCGGTGCGCTTGGCGGCTGATCTGCCCTCGACGCGGAGCCAGGCACCGCCACCGGGCCAATGAAGGAGATCGGACAGGGGATTCGCAACACCCTGTGTCGCCTCGGCCAGGAGTACAACCATCCGCGGTCGACGCCCTCCGTCGAAGGGGAAAGCACCTCGCAGATCCAGTCCGGGGCGAGCGCGAAGTACGCCGCGTCGGGCATCTCGGGCATGCGTTCGCGGCGCCAGCCGGCGAGATCGGGCACGAGCGCGTCGAGCTCGCCCGGCGCGCCCGGGTCGGGGAAGCGCAGCTCGGGCTCGTCGATGATGTGCCAGCCGCCGGGCCCTCCGTCGCCCACGTCGAACGGTCCGCCCAGCTTGATGCCTAGCGTGGACGACGCCCGTGCAAGTCGCGGTGCCGTCCGGGGGAACACGTGCAGGGTGCCGCTGACGAGCTCTGCCACCTGGTGCGACGGAACGGCTTCGAGGTCGGCGTACGTGGCGCGGCGCTGTTTCTCGGCGGCTCGGCCCATAAGGGCCATGTCTGCCCGGGGGCGCACAGCGGGGCAAGGCGGCAAGGCGCGGGGTCGGGTCGGCGCGCCGGCCGGCTCGCTCATTGCGCGACGAGGTCTCCTGCCGAGCGCGGCGCGACCTCGTAGGTCGTCTCGTATTGCGCGGCGAGGCCGGTCACCGTGATGTCCTGATCGACCTTGAGCGACGCGGTGTCGATGACAGGTCGGCCGTCCACGATATGCACGAAGACCTGGATCTCGCCCGAGCCGTCGTCGATGTATACCTTGAAGCCGTAGGGCTGGTCGTCCTCCACGGCCTTGGTCACGCGGCCGCCCACGCTCACCAGCAGGCCCTCGACGGGCTCTCCGACCTCTCCGGTCGTCACGTCCTTCGGTCCAATGGCTCCGGCCTCGCCGAGCGACGTGACCGAGGCTGCCTTGGCGTTGAGCACCGTCTGCTGGGCCGTCTGCCCGAGCGTCCCCGTGACACGCACCCGGGTGTCGAGGCCGAGATCGAGCGCGTCGGGCAGGCTCACGTAGATGCCTCCGGTGTCGTCCTGCAGGGCGAAGCCCAGCTCGCCGGTCGCCGAATTGAATGTGCCGGGCGCGACGGTCACGACACCGTCGACCGTCGCCGTGGAGCCTTCGGCCAGGCCGCGGGCTTCGGCGATGGCGACCACGACCTCCTCGTCCGGAGCAGGCGACTCTTCGTCAGAGCTGCAGGCCGTCGTCGCGAGGACGCAGGTGGTGATGGCGATCGAGACGATGCTGCGAGTCGAGACGGTCTTGCGCATTCCCCGTCCCTAGCCGTGCTGTCCCCCAGGGACAAGACACGGCCCCGGAGCGCTGGATGCCGCCCCTTGGCACCAGCCCCCGTCGATTTCGTGACGATCCCAAGAATCCCCCGCAATTCTAAGCATGAGCCCTCTCTCTCCCCTCCCGCCCCCTCCCGCCGACCTCGTCCAGCACAGCACCTGGACGTCCATGCACGCGACCGCCGTTCACGTCCTCCCGGGGATGCTCCGGTACCTCGGCGTCGACGAGGACGACATCGACGACCTGTCCCAGGAGGTCCTCCTCGGCGCCTACACCAGCCTCCCCCGGTACAACCCCGCCTATCCTGCCTCGGCGCCCGGCTCTGCCTCACTGCCGCCGGTCGCCTCGCCGCTTCTCCACGACTTCGTGTCCGCCGTGCAAGGCGCCGCCGCGGACACCGCCCAGGAGCAGCAGGAGCAGGACGACCCGGCGTCGCTCCCTCTGCCGGCGCCGCGCAATCCCCCTCGGCCATCGCGCCCGCACGGCCTCGGCCCTCGCTGGCGAGCCGAGTCCAGCTGGCTCTTCGGGATCGCCTGGCGCAAGGTCCGGCGCCATCTGGAGCGCACCTACCGGCGCCTCGAGGTGCCGGTGGGCCTGGCGGACGAGGCGTTCTTCGAGGGCGCCGACGTCGCGCCGAGCAGCGAGCAGCGCATCGCCACGAACCAGCGGATCGCGATCGCGACCCGCCTGCTGGCGACGATCGCGCCCGAACGGCGCGCCATCCTGATCATGGCCGACATGGTCGAGATCCCGGTGCGCGAGATCGCGCGCTCCCTCGAGCTCAACGAGAACACCGCTTCAAGTCGGCTGCGCCTGGCGCGTGAAGACTTCCGCGCCGCCGTGAAGCGCCTGCGCTCCGAGGAGCAGCGCGCGCTCCGGTCGGGCCTGCTCATGGTCCCGCTCTTCTCCCTCGCCTCCTCGCGCTCTGCCGTCGCGTCGCCGGCCGTCCACTCCGGCGCATCCGCCGCCGTCGAGACGAACGCGCCCGCGACCCGTCCCGAGCTCCCGAGCGATCTCGGACCCCAGTACCTCGCTGATCGACCCGGGCGCGCAGCTCGCTTCGCGCGCCCGCTCGCCAGATTCATCCGCCCGGCGCTGGTGTGGGCGACGGCAGGCGTCGGCGTCGCCGTGCTGTTCGCCGCGCTCGCGCCAGCGCCGGCCCTCTGGGCCCACCGCCTGGGCCCGATCGCAACACCGCTCCTCCTCTCGCGTGCCGTCCACCCCGATGCGCGACCGGAGACCGGTCCCGGGGGGCAGTCGCGCTCCGATGCGCCGCGAGCCGATGCGATCTCGGACAAGGAAGCTCCACCCCCTCGTGCGCCCACGGCCGCGCCGGCAAGTGCCTTCCGCCAGCGCAAGCGCACCGCGCCGGAGCAGCACGCTCCCTCCGCCCAGGATCGAGAGCCGCTCGCCGACGAGCTGCAGCTGCTCGACGCCGCCAGGCAGGCGCTGTTGCAAGGCGCCAGGGCGATCGCGCTGGAGCGCATCGCCGCCCACGAGCGACGGTTTCCCGAGGGGCAGCTCAAGCTGATGCGCGAGCGCCTGCGAACGAAGGCGGCGGCGGCGCAGGCGACGCCGGCCGGCGGCGCGGCGGGGCAGAAGCTTCCGTGACCGCACGGACGAGGCACGTGCGCCGGAAATCGCACGACGAGAGCACGAGCATGAAGCGGGCGGCCCACGCAGCGCTCGCCTCGATGGCCGCGGCCGCGATCTCGGCCGTCGGGGTCGCACCGGTCCGGGCCGAGCCCACGGCCACGCCGCTCCGGGTGCGGATCGAGTTCATCCGCGGGCCAGGCGCCGAGGATTGCCCGGACGAGCCGTTCCTGCGCGCAGAGACGGCCCGGGCGATGGGAGGGGTCGACCCCTATGATGCGGAGGCTCCGTTCACGATGACGGCGTCCATCGAGCGCCGGCACGGCAAGCTCGCGGCATCGCTGTTCCTCCGCGATGGCGACGGTCACGGACGCTGGGCCGACGGGTTCAGCGCGCGCGACGACTGCAAGGTGCTCGTCACCGCCATGGCCGTGTCGATCGCCTTGCTGCTCGACGACGCCTACGAGCTCCCCGCACCACCGGTTGCCCCGGCGAAACCCGCTTCGCCGCCCGCGCCGCCCGAGGAGCCCTGCTCGCCGGAACGACCCTGCCCGCCGAAGCCGGCCCCTGCGCCGCCGTCACCCCCGCGCACGGCGTCACCCGTGCGCGCGCCGCCCCGGAGCAGCGCGTCGCCGGTTGCGGGGGAGCGCTTCCGCTGGGTGGCAGGCCTGGGCGCCGTAACGGGCCTCGGGATGACGCCCGGCGTTGCCGTCGGCCCGGCACTGTCAATCGGAGGACGCTGGCCAGCGTGGTCGGTCGCGCTGGAGGTCCGTGTGCTCGCTTCGCTGCCGAAGACAATCGATAAGGTTCCCATGGCGGTGTCTCTTCTGACGACGAACGCTGCGCTATGCCATCATCGGCAGATTCTTTTCGCCTGCGGCCTCTCGGAGTTCGGGAGGCTTCGTGCTTCCCCCGACGTCCCCTTGGGTGGAGCGTCGCGGCTGAATCTTCGCGCTGGACTTGGTGCACGAATCGGCATCGACTGGCCCTTCTCCGAGAGCTTCTCGGCGAGCGGATACACCGACGTCGTACAGAGCCTGATCGACACGGCGATCGATCGTCATCCAGGTGCTCCTGGATCTGAGCGCGCCCTGTGGAGCGCACCGAACGCCTCTGTGGCGTTCGGGCTAGGTGTACACGCGAGCTTTTGAGCGCTCCGGTAACAAAACGAACGGAAACGGAAACGGCGCCGTAAATACGTGAATAGCCAAGTGGTGATGAGAAAAATGCTCGGATCCGTGAATGCGCTGGGGCTGATGGTGCAGCATCGTGAATGGGCCTCTTGCGCCGTAGGCCCGCGGTCAGGTAGGTTCACAGCGATGCGCAAGTTTTACTTGGCTCTCTCAGGTCTTCTGTTGTGCATTGGTTGTGAACAAGAGCCGATTGTGATCACAGGTCCCTGTCTGCCCGAAGAGATCGAGCACAATCTGTCCGGTTGCGGCGTATTGCGCGACGCCGGAGCGGACGGCGGCCAGGGCGGCGCCGGTGGTCAAGGCGCGGCCGGCGGTGAGGCCAGCGCCGGAGGCCAGGGCGGCGCCGGCGGCGACACGCACAGCTCGCTGTGCTCCGGCCAGTGCACGCCGCCTGCGCCGCTCGGCTGGTTTGGCCCGGCGCTGCTCTGGTTCGGCCCGGCCGAGGCCGTCCCCGACTGCCCCGCCGACGCGCCCACGCTCGGCTACGAAGGCTTCGCCGATCTCCAGCAGCCGCCGATGGACTGCGCGATCTGCGCGTGCGATCCGCCCGAGGCCTCGTGCGCGCTCCCCACTGGCTGGGCGGCATCCTCGTCCGCCTCGTGCCCCGGCGATGAGCCGGGCACCGTGATGACCTCGTTCGCCGCGCCCGACGGCTGGGACGGCGCGTGCACCGCGGCGAACCCGATCCCCGAAGATCAGCTCTGCGACGGCGAGCCCTGCGTGCAGTCGCTCACGATCGCGGCGCCCTCGATCACGACCGGCGCGTGCACGCCGCGCCTCGACGCCCCGCCGCCTGTCCCCAGGCTGGATCCGTGGGCGACGCGGGCCAGGGCGTGCCTCGCCGGCGCATACACCGCGTGCGAGGACGCGACGACATGCGTGCCAGCCGCGCCGTCGGGCTTCCTGACGTGCGTCTACCACGAGGGCGGCGACGCCGGCTGTCCGGAGGGGTACGCCGTCAAGCATGTCTTCTTCGAGGACGTGATCGACGGCCGCGAGTGCACCCCGTGCGGCTGCGGCGATCCGACCGGCGCCTCGTGCACCCTCATGGCGTCCGTGTTCCGCGACGCCGCCTGCACGGACCTGCTCGCGTCGAGCCTCGTCAGCTCCAGCGTCCCGTTCTGCGTCGTGACGCCTCCCGGCGTCGGCCTGGGAAGCAAGTCGGCCGTGATCGCGGATGTCGAGCCGGGCGCGTGCGCGCCGCACGGTGGCGAGCCCGTGGGCGAACTGCAGGCGAGCGCGCCATCCACCTTCTGCTGCACGGCCTGACTGGCTCCTTCCCGGAAGTCCTCTCGCAAGGGCACATCGCGTCCGCGCCGCCCCTCAGCCCCTCGCCCCCGCCCCCCTCCGCGGCAGCCGCGCCGTGAACGTCGTCCCCCGCTCCGCCTGGCTCGCCACCTCGATCACCCCGCCGTGCGCCCGCGCGATCTGGTGCGCGATGAACAGCCCGAGCCCCAGCCCCCGCCCCGCGCTCGCTCGCCCCTCCGCGGGCGACGCCTGCTGCCACGGCTCGAACAGCGTCGCCAGCCGCTCCGGCGCGATCTCCGGCCCCTCGTTGTGCACCTCGATCAGCACGTCGCCCCCGCGCGGCCGGATCGCCACCCGCACGGCGCTCCCGGGCTCGGCGTGGTCGACCGCGTTTTGCACGAGGTTCGTCACCATCTGGGCGATCCGCTCGGGATCCCACAGCCCCGCGCCGCTCCCCCGCAGATCGAGCCGGATCGGCACCCCCGCGCGCGTCGCCCGGAGCTCGTCGATCGCCCCCTTGCAGAGGACATGGAGGTTCCCCGGCCTCCGCGCGATCGGGATGCTGTCGCCGAAGCAGCTCCGGGTCAGGTCGAGCAGGTCGTCGATCGTCCGCGCCATGCGGCGCGCGCTCGCCGCGATCCCCTCGACGCTCGTCGCCTGGCGCGGCGTCAGGTTGCCGTGGCGCACCAGCGTGCTCGACGCCAGCGTGACCGCCGTGAGCGGCGTGCGCAGGTAATGGCTGAGCGCGGCCAGGAATCGATCGCGAAACGCGAGATCGTCCAGCCGCGCAGCCTCCGCCCGCTTGCGATCGGAGATGTCGATCGCCGTGCCGATCATCCGGACGCTGCGCCCGGTCGCGTCGAAGAAGGTGCGCCCCTGCACGCAGACCCAGCGCTCGATCCCGTCGCGGATCCCCACGAGGCGGTACTCGATGCTGTACTCGCCGCCGCTCTCCGGGGCCTGTGAGCGCAGCACGGCCTCCTGCACGCGCGCGCGATCGTCCGGGTGGATCGCCGAAAGGAAGAGCTCGTAATCGACGTCCGACGCCGGCTCCAGCCCGCACACCTCCCGGCAGCGGTCGTCCCAGCGCAGCTTGCCGATCACCGTGTCGTAATCCCAGACGCCGACGCCGCCGGCCTGCGTCGCGAGCCGCAGGCGCGCGCCGCTGTCCTCGAGCGCGGCGCGCGTCGCCCGCTCGATCTCGAGGGCGCTCGTCCACATGCTCGCGTCCACCACCGCGTGGAGGACCTGCGCTTCCCCCGCCCCGAGCGCGATGCCCTGGGCGACGCACTCCTCGAGCAGCGCAGCCCGGAGGTGCGATAGCTCCCGCAGCGCCGCCTCGATGCAGCGGCCCCGCGTGACGCAGCGGCGCGCGTGGTCCTCGACCCGCTCGTACGCGCCGCGGAGCGCCGCGTCCTCGCCGGCGAGCCGGCTCGCCGCGAGCGCCTCGATGAGGTGCTCGAGCAGCGCCGGCGCCGCGTCGACGAGCACCGGGCGCTCGCCCCGCCGCGGCGCCGGCGCCCTGGGATCGTCGAGCACCCGGCGCGTCCAGCGATCGAGCACGTCGCGCTTGCAGCTGCGGAGCCGGGAGGCAGCGGAGGTCTTTGCTAGGGGGCCGGCGTCATCCATCGCCACAAAGCGAGCGCTCGCCGGCGCGGATGTCACGTGAGGACACCCCCTGATTGGCGCGTAAGTGACCGTCACCGGGCGCGACGTCTCCGCCCTCGGCCCGCCGGCGCATAAGGCCCCGGCCGATCGGCGTCTGCCGCGCCCCGGCGCCAGTTCCGCGCGTCAGAAATCCCGAAAACCGGTCGATGACGAGCGGTCGCCGGAAACAGTAGCGATTCTCATGGCTTCCGCCTGTTTCGCCGCCGAGGGCGGCTCCGGTGTGGCCCAACGGGGCGCTCTGCGCCGCCGCGTCGCCCGCGGTGAAGGGCTCGCGGCATCACCGGTCCCACCGTACAGCAACCCATAGATGGGCCTTTTGCGGCACCTTGTGAGCCGACTTCTTGCTGCCATCCGGAGCCTGGAACCCCCTCCGGTGGCATCCGTGTGCCCATCACCCGGGGCGCCACCCAGCGGGCGCACGCAGGGCGCGTAGCGGCGACCGGCAGGTAGCGCACCCTTGACGCGCCCGAGTACGCCCGCACCATCGCGTCCGTGGTGGGCGTGCAGCCGCGCAATGATGGCCATCATCCAAGCGGTCTTCATGGCCATCAATGAGCTGGCTCGGCAGCACCGCGCTCACCAGTGCGGCCACACCTCCACCGGGACCCCGACGGACGATCCTACATAGTGGTAGCCGAGCTGCCCGCTGTCGTTGTCGCCCCAGGCCCAGCGGGTCCCGTCGGCGCGCAGCGCCAGCGTGTGCATGTCGCCCGCGGCGATGGCGGTGATCTGGTCGAGGAGCACGGGCACCGGGGTGGGATGCGGCTGCGACCACGAATAGCCCGGGTAGCCCAGCTGCCCGCTGCCGTTGCTCCCCCAGGCCCGGGCGGTGCCGTCCGACCGCAGCGCCAGCGAGTGCCCCATCCCCGCGGCGATCGCGGTCACCGCGTCGAGCCCCGCGACGGGCACCGGCACCGCGCTGTTGGCCGCCACGCCCTGCCCGAGCTGGCCCTCGGACCCCTCGCCCCAGGCCCGCACGGTGCCGTCCGAGCGCAGCGCCAGCGAGTGCCAGGTCCCCGCGGCCACCGCGATCGCCCCGTCGAGCCCCGAGACCTGCACCGGGACCGCGCTGTCGGCCGACGCGCCGTCGCCGAGCTGCCCCTGCGATCCCTCGCCCCAGGCCCACACCGTGCCGTCGGCGAGCACGGCCAGCGCGTGGAGGTCGCCCGCCGCGATGGCGACGACGTTGCTCAGGCCGGGCACGGGCGCCGGGGTCGCGCGCCAGCCGACGGTGCCGTCCCCGAGCTGGCCGTTGGAGCTATCGCCCCAGGTCCAGACCGTGCCGTCCGACCGCAGCGCCATCGAGTGATATCGCCCTGCCGCCACGTCGATCACCTGGTCGAGGCCGGGCACCACGACGAGATCGGGGATGGTCGTGGTGGTCCCGAGCTGGCCGCCGTAGTTGGTGCCCCAGGCCCGGACGGTGCCGTCCGCGAGCAGGGCCAGCGAGTGCCCGTAACCCGCGGCGACATCGGTCACGCCGCTCAGCTCCTGGACGAAGAACGGATCTCCATAGACCCCGGCGTTCCGGTAGACGCTGACCTGGTAATCGCCGTTGTCGCCCCAGCCCCAGATCGTGCCGTCGGAGCGCACCGCGAGCGAGTGCGCGCTCCCCGCCGCCAGCGTCACCGGCGCGCAGGCGGGGTTCACCAGCCCATCGCAGTTCTCGTCCTGGGGGCTCGTGCACCACTCCACCTCGTCGGGCACCCTCTGGCCGGTGCACCAGCCATAGCCCGTGCCCTGCGCGTTGCAGGTGCGCACGCCCGCGTGGCAGACGCCCACGCCCTCGGTCCCCGCGGGGCCCTGGTAGCACGGCACGGTCGACCCCGGGACGCAGACGCACCCCGCGCCCTCCTCGTTGGCCTGCCCGTCGCAATCGTCGTCCGCGGCGCTCGTGCACGTCTCGACCGAGGGCAGCACCTCGCCCGTGCAGGCCTCGTAGCCCGTTCCCAGCGCGTTGCAGGTCTGCGTGCCCGCGTGGCAGGCGCCCACGCCCTCGGTGCCCGCTGGGCCGCCATAACAAGGCTGCGCCGATCCCGGGACGCAGGCGCACCCCGCGTCCTCCTCGTTGACCTGCCCGTCGCAATCGTCGTCGGTGATCGTGCCGCACGCCTCGGCCGAGGGCAGGACCTCGCCGGCGCACGGGCCATAGCCCGAGCCCAGCGCGTCGCAGATCATGAAGCCCGCCGTGCAGGCGCCCACGCCCTGGGTGCCGGCCGGGCCGGTGTAGCAAGACGCCAGGGCGCCGGGCTGGCAGAACGTGCTGGGCTCTCCCCCGCCATGCCCGCCGGCCCCATCGCCGCCCTGCCCGCCGGCGCCGCCCTGCCCGCCGGCGCCACCCTGCCCGCCGTCGCCGCCCTGCCCCGCGCCCCCGGCGCCGTCGCCGCCCTGGCCGCCCTCGCCGCCCTGGCCGCCGTCGCCGCCCTGCCCGCCGTCGCCGCCCTGCCCCGCGCCCCCGGAGCCGTCGCCGCCCTGGCCGCCCTCGCCGCCCTGGCCCTCGCCGCCGTGACCGCCGCTGCTCGTCGTGGTGCTGGAGCCCGTGGGCCCCGGCTTCGGCTCCTCGGCGCTGTTCTCGCAACCCGCGCTGGCCGCGGCCAGCCAGGTGCCGAGCATCACCGCCGGGATCTTCAACGTTCGCATGAATTTCCGCTCTCCGTTCAGGTGGGCGCGGACAGAGCAAGACGGGAGCCAGCGCTCGAGGCCTCCTGGACAGGCGTGAGATCCCGGGGAAGATGCCCGGCAAGCAAGGTGTTGCTTGCGCCGAGTCTGCTCAACTTGAGCAGACTCGGACCAATCCGCCATCTCCCCGAGGAGGTGCAACCATCCCTCCGAGGAGGTGCGGCTATCTCCCCGAGGACGTGCAGCCATCTCCCCGAGGAGGTTCGGCCATCTCTCCGAGGAGGTGCAGCCATCTCTCCGTCCCGAGACGGCTCGGGGCGACGGCGCTCGTAGACGACGCCCGTGGTGCGAGCCGCGCTGGCCACACGGCGCCGACACCGCACGCCGCACGCCACACGGTGAGGGCGCGTTTTCGACGCGACTTTCGACAACCCGCCGGGCTATCGCCCATGGCGGAGCGGCGGGCCGGGGGGCGGCGGGCCGCGACGCTCTCTGCCGCGGCGGCGGAGGCGCTCGCCGAGCACCCGGCTCGCGCTCGATATGTCGGCGCGCGAGAACGCAGAGCGCCCGCGCGCGGGCGATCTCAGCAGAGCCCGCGGGCGCTGGCGAGCAGCAAGACTCCGGCAGCGGAGTCCACGCGAGCGGCGGGCTCGGTGTTCGGCCCAGGCCTGCTCACCGTTCGGGTGCCACCCGCAGCCCGAGCAGCCGACCGAGCGCCTCGTGAACGACCCGGGCCCCCACCTCGTCCCCGAGGGCGACGGCGCGGCTCAGGGTGCTGGCGAGCGAGGCGACCACGGCCGCCCGAGGCGACGGATCGGTCACGGCGAGCTCCCCAGGCCCGAGGCTTGACGCTTGGGCCCGGCTTGGGCCCACGCCTTCCGAGGGGCTGCGATCCGTCGTCACGCCCTCCCCAAATCCCCGGGGAAGCGACGGTTCGCGACGGTTCGCCGCGGCGGGACAGTCCCGCCAGGGATTGCTGACGCGCGGAACTAGAGCGGCCGCGAAGCGGACGCTGGGGTTCGGGGCGGAGCCCCGAGGAAACAAAGCTAGGGCCGCCCGCGCGAGGCGGCGCAGAAATCCGGCCATTCCTGGCCGGATTTCTGGCGGGCGGAACTAGAACGCGCCCAGCACCCCGACCCCGCCGCCCTCCGGGCCGAGGAGCGGCACGATGCGCGCGTGCGCCCGCGCCGGCGAGCCCTGCCGTGCCCCCGCGGCGCTCGCGCCCTCCGCCCTCGATGGGCCCGAGGTCAGCACGAGGACCGCCCCCGCGGCGAGCGCGGCGACGCCCACGCCGACGCCGATCGTGGACACGAGCGCCTTGGTCTCCGCCGCGTTGATCTCCTTGCGACCTTCCGGCGTACACCGCTTCTCCGGACAGAGCGCTTCGTCCTTTTCCGCGTCGCTCGCTTGCCCCGCGGCGAGGATGCCGAACACCGCGCCGACGCCGAGCACCGCCACGCCGGCGCCCCCGATCACGAAGCCCGCGGTCTGCAGGCCGCGCCCGCCGCTGCGGCCGCCGACGGTGCCGCCGGCCGGCGGCGCCTGCGGCCCGGCGGGCTTGCTCGTGGGCGCCACCGGCAGGAGCTTCGGGATGGCGATCGCCTTCAGATCGGCGCTCTCGCCGACCTGGACGGTCGTCGACCAGACCGTGTAGCCGCTCGCCGTCGCCTCGACCTCGTGCGCCCCAGGATCGATCGGGATCGGCGTGCCGAGCGCGGCCGCGGGGATGTCGCCGCCGTCGACGCGGACCAGAAGGCCGGGCGTGTTCTCCGCGTTGAGCTGGATCTTCGAGAGCCTCGGCTCCAGGGCGTCGATGTGCTCCTGCGCGAACGCCTCCCGCGCGGCGTTGCCCTCCTTCTTCGAGGCGAAGAGCGCCTCCTTGAACTGCCCCCACGCCGTCGCCGTCTTGCCGAGCCCCTCGTTGCACAGGGCCAGGTTGAGCAGCGTCCCCGTGCCGGGCCGCAGGCGCTGGCTCTCGGCCAGCTTGGGGCACGCCTGCGCGTACGACTTCGCCTCCATCAGGCGGCGCCCCTCCTCGAACAACGTCTGGGCGAGCGTCGGATCGCCGCCCGCGCCCTGCGCGGCGGCGCCCGAGGGCGCGAGCAGGGCGGCCGAGGCGAGCACGACCGCGGCGAGGGCGAGGCGGGCGCGACGGAGCGCACGGGGGGCATGGACTGTCGAGGGGATCATGGCTGTGAGCTCAGTGCGGATCGTTCAGGTCGATGCCCTTCGGAGGGCGCTGCGTCGTCGTGGCTTGCGACGGGCGGGCGGCCGGCGTGGTGCGCCCCGCAGGCGCGCCGCCCCGGGCGGCGGTGGGCGCCGTCCTCGGCGACGCCGCGGGGGAGCTCGCGGCCGCCGCGGCGTTCGGCGCGGGGGCGCTCGCGGCTGCGGAGGCGCTCGCCGCCGCTGCGTCAGCCGTGATCGCTGCGTCGGCTGCCGCTCCTGTCGGTCGGATCGTCGGCCCGTCCGCCGTCGTCGTCCCGGCGCCAGGCGCGGGCTGCTCGGGGGTCGGCGCCGGCGCCGGCGCGGCGGTCTCCGTCGCGCTCACGGCGACCGTCGGCGCCGCCGCCGTGCCCTCCGTCCCGTCGGCGCCGCCCCGGCGGAGCACGTAGACGCTGCCGACGATGAGCCCCAGGAGGAGGGTCGCGGAGATCAGCGCGATCGCGAGGATCGCGGAAGGGGAGACCGATAGCCCAGGGATCCGGCGCCCGTCCGACGAGATCCCGAGGTGGGTCGACGACGCGAAGGTCGCGGCGGCGCGGGAGCTCATCGGCGCGCTGTACGGACCGGGGACGATGTGCTGCTGCGGCGTGGGCGCCGGGAAGCCGTTCGGCGGGATCGGGCTCGGCCTGCCGTCCTCGGCAGGGCGAGGCCCGAAGGCGCCGTTGCCCGGCGACGGGGAGTGCGAAAACGGCGACGATGGATGGGGGTAAGGCGTCGAGGCGTGGGCGACGGGCGACGGCGCCTGCGAGAACGGCGTCCCGTGGGGGAGCGGCGTCGGCGGGCGCGGCTGCGCGGTGTCGTGCTGCCAGGCGGGATGCGAGGTGGGCCCCGGCCACGACGGCTCGCGAGCGGCCGGGCCAGGGATCCTCGAGTCCACCCCAGCGAACGACGGCTGTGACGCGCGCTGGCCGCCGGGGATCGCGGCGTGCAGCGACAGGCCGCCCATGCGCGCGATCCGGGCCAGGGTCGTGTACGTGCGCGCGGGCGCGAACGGCGCGAGCGACACGATGAGCTCGGCGACCGACGCATGCCGGTGCTCGCGCTCGCGGGCGTACGCCTTCTCCAGCACGGCCGCGAGCGCGGCGGGCACGTCGGGGCGGATCTCCCGCAGCGGCGTCGGCGTGCCTGTCAGCACCTCCGCGCAGAGCTGCGGCAGGGTCTCCGCGAAGTACGGCTGCCTGCCGGCGAGCAGCTCGTAGAGCGAGACGCCGAGCGCATAGATGTCCGTCCGGTGATCCACCGAGCGCGTCTGCCGCATCTGCTCCGGCGACATGTACAGGGCCGAGCCCAGCGCCGCGTCCGTGCCCGTCAGGACGTCGACCGCGCCGGTCGCCATCTTGGAGATGCCGAAGTCGAGCACCTTGACGAGCGGCGAGCCGTCGACGCGCGCCGTCAGGAACAGGTTCGCCGGCTTGAGATCGCGGTGGACGATGCCGAGCCCGTGGGCCTCGACGATCGCCTCGCTGCCCTGCGCGATGTAATCGATCGCGTCCTCGATGCCGAGCACGCCTTGATCGCGGAGCAGGCGCGCCAGGTCGCTCCCGATCAGGAACTCCATGACCATGTAGGGAGCGCCGTTCTCGAGCGTGCCGACGTCCGAAACACGGGCGACGTGCTCGCTCTTGATCTTCATGCCGGCCTTCGCCTCGCGGAGGAAGCGGGCCGACCCCTCCGGGTGCTCGGTGAACGCGGGGAGCAGGAACTTCAGGGCGACCCGCTCGTCGAGCACGATGTGGCGGGCCTCGACGACCACACCCATGCCGCCCTGGCCGATGACCCGCTCCACGCGGTACTTGCCGGCGAGCACCGTCCCCGGCTCGACCGGGGGCAGCGAGGGCTGTTTCGTCTCCGAACCCGACACTGCCGGCGATGATCACCGCTTCGCCCTCGGACGGCAAGCGTGGGCGGCGCCGGTGTCGGGGCGCGGCGTGGCGAGGCGGACAGAACGGCGCCAACGGCGCCGCAGCACGCTGTTTTTGTGCCGCCGCACGGTTGCCTCGTCACGCGGCTCGCGCCGTCGCCAGGCCGCGTCGCTGTGCGGTAGCTCCGTCATACGCTCGCGCCGCCGTGCGGTCGCGTTGCGCCACGATCGCCGTCGGACGCTCGTGGTATCGCGTCCGCGCGCCGCGGCGCGCTCGCGTTCACGCACCGTCACGCGCTCGCGCCGCGACGCGCTCGCCCGCCGCATGCCCGCGCGCCCGCCCGCCGCACGCTCGCGCCCACGCGCCGCCACGCCGTCGATCCCTGGCCGAATCGTCCTCGAAACGATCTCGCAGCGCCCTTCACGCGCGTCACGGAAGGCGAGACGGAAGGGGGCACTTCTGGTTGGATAGGGCCACCCCCGGAGACAAACCACCGTGCGCCTGCTCATCCAGCACCGGACCCGTTACAATTATCCCCGCCCCGCCTCGCTCGGCCCGCAGCTCATCCGGCTGCGGCCCGCGACGCACGCGAAGGCGAAGATCGAGTCGTACAGCCTGAAGATCGACCCGCCGATCGCGGCGCGCTGGCAGCAGGACCCGTATGGCAACCACGTCGCGCGGGTGCTCTTGCCCGCGGGCGAGCGCGTCCCTCACTTCGACGTCCTGGTCGAGCTCGCGGTCAGCGTGCGCCCCGTGAACCCGTTCGACTTCTTCCTCGACGAGCGCGCGAAGGAGGTCCCGTTCGCGTATCCGGCCGAGCTCAAGCAGGACCTGGCCCCCTTCCTCGACAGCGCCGACCCCTCGTTCGCCCGCGGTCCGCTGCTCGACGAGTTCCTCGCCGGGCTACCCTCGAAGGGCGACACCGTGTCGCTCCTCGTCGCGCTGAACACCGCCGTGAACCGGCGCATCAAGTACGTCATCCGCGAGGAGGCCGGCATCTGGACGCCGGAGGAGACGCTCGCGCAAGGGCGCGGCAGCTGCCGCGACTCGGCGGTGCTGCTCATCGCGGCGCTCCGGTCGCGCGGGCTCGCCGCGCGCTTCGTGAGCGGCTACCTCGTGCAGCTCACGGACGAGGGGATGATCCCCGACCAGCCGCGCGGCGTGAGCCGCGACGTCGTCGACCTGCACGCGTGGGCCGAGGTCTACCTCCCGGGCGCAGGCTGGATCGGCCTCGACGCGACGAGCGGCCTGCTCTGCGGCGAAGGCCACATCCCGCTCGCCTGCACCGCCTCGCCCGCGCTCGCGGCGCCGGTCGAGGGCACGAGCGACACGCGCGCGACCGACGTGACCTTCGAGATGAAGGTCGGGCGGCTCGGCCACGAGCCGAGGCCCACCACGCCCTACGAGGAGCCCGTGTGGCAGGAGCTCCTGTCCGTGGCGGATCGCGCGGACGAGCGGCTCGCCGCCGCGGGCTTCTCCCTGACGATGGGCGGCGAGCCGACGTTCAACTCGCGCGAGTACCCGGACGCGCCCGAGTGGTGCGAGGGCGCGCTCGGCCCGACGAAGTGGTCGCAAGGGCTCCGGCTCGCGCACGAGCTCCGGCGCCGGATCACGCCGGGCGGCGTCCTGCTGCTCCGCGCCGGCAAGCACTACCCCGGCGAGAGCCTGCCCCGCTGGGCGCTCGAGATCATCGGCCGGCGCGACGGCGTCCCGATCTGGACCGAGATGTCCCAGGCGCGCCACGCCGATCCGGCGACCAGCGCGTCGCGCGGGCGCGGCGTCGAGCTCTCGCGGAAGTTCGCCGACGCGCTCGCGACCCGGCTCGGGCTGGCCGACTTCCTGATGCCGGCCCTCGAGGACCCCTGGCGCCACCTCCAGGACGAGGCGAGCCTGCCCACCGACGTCGACCCGCTCAAGGCGAACCTCGACGACCCGGAGGAGCGGCGGCGCCTCGCGCGGGTCCTCGATCGCGGGCTCGGGCGCGAGGTCGGCTTCGTCCTGCCCCTCGCGCGCCAGTGGGGGTCGTGGATCAGCGAGCGCTGGGGCTTCCGGCGCGGGCACCTCTTCCTGCTCCCGGGCGACAGCTCCATCGGCCTGCGCCTCCCGCTCCGCTCGCTCGTCGCGGTGGCCCCGCCGCCGCCGATCGAGGAGCTCGTGTCGCCGCAGGACCCGCGGCGCGGCGAGATCGAGGCCGACGAGGGGGAAGAGAGACAGCGCCGCGTCCAGCTCCTGGACGGCGACGGCGACCCGGAGCACGCCGAGACGGCGCGCGCGCGCGCGGCCCAGCGGCACGCCCCCGAGGACAAGCGCGCCCAGCGCGCCGCGCCCGCCGCGGGGCGATCGGGCTACGGCGTGCGCACGGCGCTCTGCGTCGAGACGCGCGACGGCATCGTCCATGTCTTCCTGCCGCCGCTCCTCTCGCCGGCCGACTTCTTCGAGCTCATCGCCGCGATCGACGCGACCCGGCAGGAGACGGGCATCGACGTGCTGCTCGAGGGGTACCCGCCCCCGGCCGGCGCCAACGTGCTTCGTTTCTCGGTGACGCCGGACCCGGGCGTGCTCGAGGTGAACCTGCCGCCCTCCGACGGGGTGCGCGCGTACGCGTCGCTCCTCGAGACGGTGTTCGACGCGTCGCTCCACACCGGCCTGCACTGCGAAAAATACCTGGTCGACGGGCGCATGGCGGGGAGCGGGGGCGGCCATCACCTCACGTTCGGCGGCCCGACGCCGCTCTCGAGCCCCTTCCTGCGCCGGCCGGATCTCCTGGCCAGCCTGCTCACGTTCAACCAGCACCACCCGTCGCTCTCGTACATGTTCGCCGGCCTCTTCGTCGGCCCGACGTCGCAGGCGCCGCGCGTGGACGAGGCGCGCCACGAGAACCTCTACGAGCTGGAGATCGCGCTCTCGCGCGCGTTCGAGCGCCGGCAGAACGAGCCGGCGTGGCTCTCGGACCTCCTGTTCCGCCACCTGCTCGTGGACATGACGGGCAACACGCACCGCGCCGAGGTGAGCATCGACAAGCTGTTCGATCCGCAGACGGCGCACGGCCGGCAGGGGCTCATCGAGCTGCGCGCCTTCGAGATGCCGCCGCACTTCCGGATGGCGGTCGCCCAGGCGCTCCTCGTCCGCACGCTCCTCGCCTCGTTCGCCGAGGAGCCGTACACGGGCCGGCTCGTGCGCTGGGGTCAGGCGCTGCACGACCGCTTCCTCCTGCCGTACTACCTGTGGCGCGACTTCGAGGACGTGCTCGATCACCTGAAGCAGCGCGGGCTCGCCCTGCCCGCGGACGCGTACCGGCCGTTCATCGAGCTGCGCTGCCCGGTGGTGGGCACGCTGCACGCCGGCGACGTGGTGCTGGAGGTGCGCAACGCGATCGAGCCATGGAACGTGCTCGGCGAGGAGCTGACGACGACGGGCACGTCGCGCTACGTGGACTCGTCGATGGAGCGCATCGAGGTGCGCGTGCAGGGGCTCACGCCGGAGCGCCACACGGTGCTCGTGAACGGCCACGTGCTGCCGCTCCGGCCGACGGGGACGGCGGGCGAGCACGTGGGCGGCGTGCGGTTCCGCGCCTGGGCGCCGCCGCACAGCCTGCACGCGCACATCGGCATCCACCACCCGGTCCACATCGACATCCTGGACACGTGGGGCAAGCGCTCGATCGGCGCGTGCGCCTATCACGTGTGGCACCCCGAGGGCCGCGCCTTCGACGGCGCGCCGCTCACGCGGTTCGAGGCGTCGGCGCGGCGCGCGCAGCGGTTCACGATCGAGGGGCCGACTCCCTGGCCGGTGACCGCGAAGCAGGCGATCGCGCACGGGGACGCGCCCTACACGCTGGATCTGCGGCGCTACGCCGTGGACCGGCCGCCGCCCAAGCCGCAGAAGGCCGAGGACGAGGGGTGAGCTGCGGGGCCGCGCTCCGGTGAGACCCTGCGCGGCCGGAGGCTCACCTGGACGGAGGTCCGGGGCTCACGGTCGAGCCGGGTGTGACACTTTGACCCAGCGCGCACGCCCCGCGCGCCGCGCGGGAAATCCCGGCGCCCATCGCGCCGAGCGCCGCCATGGCCTCCTCCGCTGTGGCGATTTGCCTTCTCGCGGGATACCCCACGTCCGCCGGCCGGGGCGCTCGGGTGACCCGGAGCTCCGGCGCCGAGCTCGCTTTGCGCGGCATAACGGCTCTGGAATCTGCGGCCCGACGGGTGAGTCGCGTCAGAACAGCGATTGGTACGCCCCCTGCTTGAGTGTTCGATGTCCCCTGCATCGCATGCGGACAGTACACCACGAAGGAGGACAACCCATGTTGCGCAAGGTGCTCGCAGTGCTCTTGGTCTCCACGATTCCCCTGGCCGCCGGCTGTTTCGTCGACTCGGACGACGACAAGGACGAAGGCGAGGACGACTGCATCACGGCGTGTTCGACGGATCGAGACGATTGCATCGCGGCGTGCGACGACGACGGCGATTGCGTCGCGGCGTGCGAAGAAGATCACGATTGCGACTCGCTCTGCATCTGAGCGCGCCGCGCCGTCGCTGGTTCAGTGATGTCGCCCGGCCAGGCGCCGCGAGAGCCTGGCCGCGAGCGGCGGGTGCGTCCGGATCATGTGGCGCATCGGCCGGATCCCGGAGGGAAAGGCGGCCTCGGCGAGCGAGGGCATGAGCGCCTCGTCGACGTTCTTGAGGGCGACCACGCGCTCTTCCCTGCGCTCGATCCAGATGAGCTCGCCGTCGCCGGCGCGCCCGAGCCGCGGCTCGTCGCCGGCGATCGGCGAGCCGTCGTAGAGCTGCCACAGCGCGGCCTCGACGCCCGCCGCGGCGCCGGCGTCGTCCCACGCCGACGCCCACGCCGTGCCGATCGCGTCCGTCTTCCGATCGCGCACGAACAGGGCGCGATCGCCGTCCCAGGCCGCGGCCAGGGCGCGCATGTCGCCGAGATCGGGCGCGCCCTCGAGCGGGCGCAGGAGCAGGTAGGTGAGCCACTCACCGAGGGTGTCCCAGTCGAGCCGCTCGAGCCGGTCGTCGAGCGTGGACGGGATCTCGTCCAGGCCGATGCCGACCTCGGGGTCCTGGGCGTCAAGGGTGAGGATTTGCTGGGTGCTCGCGGGCGCCCGCGTCGTGAAGAGCGCGTCCTCGCTCGACCAGTCGAACGGCGGGAGCCTGTCGATGACGGGCGTCACCGCGCTCGCGCCGGTCAGGTTGTGGGCGCAGTACTCGAGCCCGAAGCTGTAAGCGAACGATGGATACGCCATGAACAAGAGGGGGAGCTCGCTGCCGGCGAGGAGCTCCTCCCGGCGCGCATGCACCGAGGACAGGAGCGGGCCCCAGTCCACGAGGTGCAGATCGGCGTCGAGGTGCTCCTGCATGATGAAGCGCCCCTCCGCGAGCGTCGCGTCGCCCTCGGTGACCGCCCGCTGCGCGAGGAACGCGTCGCTCGTCAGCGCGTCGTCCTGGTCCGGCGCCAGGTCGAAATGCTGATCCTGGAGCCCGTGCACATACTCGTGGATGAGAACAGAGTCGTCCACCTCGCCGATGAGCACGATGCCGTTGCTCTCGGGAGAGTACCACGCAGCGGCCCAGTCCCCCGAGCGAGCCAGCGTCTCCCGAAGGTCCGCGTCGACGGCGAAGTAGCCGAGCCGGCCGTAGGTCGCGGCCATCTCCGCGAGATCGTCCTCCTCGGCGGCGGCCGCGGCCGCCTCCTGGTCCGCCTCGAACTCGTCCCGCGTGATCGTGACGACCGGCACGACGTGGCGGAACGACAGCTCGCGCACCTGCTCGGCGCGCTTCGCGAGCCGGGCGAAGCGGCGCTCCTCCTCGGATGGCTCGTCGCTGCAGCCGGCGATCGTCGGGATGACGGACAGCCCCACGAGAAGAGCGATGCCATCGAAGAATCGGTTCATGGTGGGCGGGCGCATAGCACCGCATGTGCCGGGCTCCTCGTCGCGGCGTTCCCGGCCGATCCAGGCGATCCGAAGGCGCCCCCGCCCGCGCGTGGCGCGCGCGGCGGGGCGGCGCAGCGCGCGCCGTTGTGCGCTTGCGCAAACGGTCGCGCGATTGCGCAATGGGCCGTCCGCTCGACGCGCCGCCGCCCCCGGGATGCCGGCGCGCAGCCCGCCGCTGCGGTCCGTCCCGGCGGGCGACGCATGGCCGGAGGGGGAGGGAATCAGGCCGCCGAGAGGTGGTGGCGCGCGAGGAGGTCGTTCTGGAGCCAGAGCAGCTTGTTGAACGCGCGGAGGGTGCGCACCTCGGCTTCCCGGTCGAGGCCCAGCGACAGGATGGTCTGGAGCAGGGCGTCCGACACGAAGCCCATGAGCGCGTTCATCTGCACGAGCGGGACGACGACCTCGGGATTGCCGGCCTTCGCGGTGTGGATCTTCCCCACCATGTCGAGGTAGGCGACCATCTTCGGATCATACGGGTGGGTCACGAGCCGGACGAGGTAGGTTGAGAGGTGCTGCTTGCGGAACTTGATCTGCTCGTGGTCCAGCGTGAGCGACGCGAGGTCGGCCGGGGGCGCCCCCTCGTAGCCATGCTGCTTCGGCACGAAGTGGCGCTTCGTTGCGTCGTAGAGGAACAGCTTCTCGTACACCGCGTCGACGAGCGCCTCGACCCGCGGGGCGAGGTGCGGCGCGGCGCCGTGGATCGCCGCGATGTCCGCCTCGCCGAAGCCGACAAACTCGATGAGGTACCCGAACCGATACTCGAGATCTGACTCCAGACGGCTCTCGTCGACGTGTTTCATCACGACGGTTCTCCTCCGCGTCTTCGCCGGCGGCGTGCCGCGAGACAACGCAGGGTGAAGACACCGGACCAGCTGTCGCCTGTCAAGCCTTGAGGTGACAGGCCGCGGCGGTACCGCGCGACAGGGGCGCGCGCCGTCTGCTCGATCACGTCGATCACGTCCATCACGTCCATCCACGTCGATCGCCCAGAGATGTCTGCCGCCGTGTCCGCTCGGGAGCGCCCGGCGGGGATCCGACGGCGCGCGCCGCTCGCTGGTCGCCGCGCCGGTGTAGGTAGGGGGAGCTCCGATCCGGAGAGCAGGCGGCCACCGATGGCTGGGCTGCGCCGCCGCCCTTATGGCCAGGGTTCGGTGGGAGCGCGTTCGGCCTCTCAGCGCAGCGTCAGGAGGAGGTTATGCAGAACACTGGACCGACAGCGGATCCGAAAGGCGCGGGCCCGAAGCCGCCTTTCGAGGGCAAGACACAGGAGCGTCCCGGAATCGAAGCCAAGATGGAGCCGAGGCCCGATTACGGCGAGTCGTCGTACAAGGGGCTCGGCAGGCTGAAGGACCGCATTGCGCTGATCACCGGAGGGGACAGCGGGATCGGCCGCGCCGTCGCGCTCGCGTTCGCCCGCGAGGGGGCCCACGTGGCGATCTCCTACCTGAGCGAGCACGAGGACGCGAAGGAGACGGCGCGGGTCATCAAGGAGGCCGGGCGCGAGGCGCTCACGCTACCCGGCGACCTGGCCGACGAGGCCCATTGCCGGAAGGTGGTCGAGGAGGTGGCGCGTAAATTCGGGCGCATCGATGTCCTGGTGAACAACGCGGCGGAGCAGGGCAAGGCCGTCGAGCGGTTCGAGGACATCGACGCAGCGCGCCTCGAGCGCACCTTCCGCGTCAACATCCTGGCCATGTTCCACATGATCCGGTACGCGCTGCCGCACATGAAGGAAGGCGGCTCGATCATCAATGTCGCCTCGATCCAGGCGTACCAGCCGAGCCCGCAGATCCTCGATTACGCGTCCACGAAGGGGGCGATCGTCACCTTCAGCAAGGGCCTGGCGCAGGACCTCATCGAGCGTGGCATCCGCGTCAACGTCGTGGCGCCCGGGCCCGTGTGGACGCCGCTCATCCAGCAATCGTTCGACAAGGAGAAGGTGGCCACCTTCGGCAAGAATCATCCAATGGAGCGCCCGGCGCAGCCGGCCGAGCTCGCCCCGGCGTTCGTGTTCCTTGCCTCGAACGAGGCGAGCTACGTCAACGGCGAGGTCCTCGGCGTAACCGGCGGCAAACCGCTCTCTTGAGCGGGTGAGCCCCGCTCCGGGGCGGCGGGGCGCGTCAGGGATCGGTGAGCTGCTTCAGGTCGACGCTGACGCCGAGGTGGTGGAGCGCGTCCTCGGGGCGGGTGAAAATGCCCATCGGTTTTTCATAGCCCTTCGAAAGCCGGACGAGCTGGAGCACACCGGTCGCGCTCTTCAGGAGGACCGCGGTCTTCTTGAAACCTTGCGTCAGCTTCGTGTGACAGTGCGCGAACGCATTCTCGAATCCGTCGTCGTTGCGCAGCGGTGCGTCGCGGGCGTCGACGAGCAGGAGCGTGCGCCGCCTGGCGATCGCCTCGAGCGACCGATCAATGCGCTCGAAGCTCAGCTCGATCGCCGCGATGCTCGGATAGTTCAGCGAATATCGCTTGATGAACACGAGCTGCTGAGCGGGGTCGTGATGGACGACCGTGTACGGGTCCCGCTCGATCTCGCGCAATCCGAGGAAGGCCACGACGGAAGGGTATGCCTGTTCGCCCAGGGCGTCGACCCCGGCGACGCCGCGCGGCATGGCGGCCCGCGGCGGCTCACCGGTCACTCGCAATCCGCCCCGCACCGCGCCTCTTCGCATGCGAAGACCGCCCCGGCAGCCTGCACGCCGTCCGCGTGCATCGCCGAGCACACCTCCAGGCAGCCATCTCCGTCCGCACGGCACGCATCCACGCACGCGAGCATTGCCCTGCACGACGGCTCGGCGACACACGCGTTCATCTCGGCTGCGCACCCTGTCAACCGGCAGGACGCGCAAGGGGACAGCGCGTCTCGCGATGGGCATTGCGCGCTGCACCGCTCGGACGCGCAGCCGCCCTCGAGGAAGATGCCCGAGATGCCCGCCCGGTGCGCCGTCAGGCACGCCTGCTCGCAAGCCACGTCCTCCGCGGCGCAGCCGAGGAGGCAGTTGCCCAGCGCGGCGCACTCCGCGCTCCGCTGGCACGCGCAATAGCTCTCCTGGCAGCGCAGGGCGAGGCAGGTCGTGCACGGATCGCCGAGCGACGCGCAGTCGTAGACCGCCTCTCCCCCCGCGCCGCCGCCGGCCGCCGTGGAGCTCGCCACGCCGGCGCCGGCGCCACCGGAGCCGCCGGCGCCGCCCGCGCCCCCGCCGGCGCCGCCCATGCCGGCGCCGCCCATGCCGGAGCCGCCCGTGCCCCCGCCGGAGCCGCCCGTGCCGGCGCTGCCAGCGCCGCCCGCCCCGGGGCTGCCGTCCGTCGAGCTGCAGGCCGCGGCCAGGAGCGCCGCTGCGGCGCACGTTTTCCAGGAAGAGAAGGCCATGGCCGACGCTACCGCGAAGGCCGCCGGCGGCTCAAGGTGAGGTGAGGAGGGAGCGCGCACCGATGCTACGGTGCCTCGCCGAGGAACCTCGCCATGATCGCTATCGTCAATCCAGAGCTGGATCGCTACGTTCACGACCACTCCGAGCCGCCGCCCGCGCTCCTCGATGAGCTGCGCGAGTTCACCCTGGCCCACGAGCCGAGGGCGGTCATGCAGGTCGGGCGGGTCGAAGGCTCCCTGCTCAGGATGCTGGTCGCGCTCATGCAGGCGCGCCGGGTGCTCGAGATCGGGACGTTCACCGGCTACTCGGCGCTCAGCATGGCCGAGGCGCTCCCGCCGGACGGCGAGCTCATCACGTGCGATCGCGACCCCGAGGTGGCCCGCATCGCCCGATCGTTCTTCGACCGCAGCGAGCACGGCGGGAAGATCCGGATCGCGCTCGGCGACGCGCTCGCCACCCTCCGCGCCATGCCGGCGAGCCCTGCCTTCGATCTCGTGTTCATCGACGCCGACAAGGAGCGGTATCCGGCCTACTACGAGGAGGTCCTCCCGCGCTGCCGCCGCGGCGGGCTGATCGTCGCCGACAACACCCTCTGGAGCGGCGAGGTCCTCGCCCCCGAGAGCGCGGACGGCCGCGCCATCGCCGCCTTCAACGATCTCGTCTTCCGCGATCCCCGGGTCGAGAAGGTCATGCTCACCGTGCGCGACGGGGTGACGCTCGCGCGCAAGCGCTGAAGGTCGGGCGCGGCGGGCGTGCGGCAGCGCGCCGCGAGCGCCGGTGGCGCGTCCGAAATCCTGGCCGGATCCCGGGCGCGCGGCGCTAGAGTCGGGCCAGCATGCTGCTCGCCATCGACGTCGGGAACACCAACATCAGCTTCGGGGTGCTGGAGGGCGAGGTGCTCCAGCACCACCTCCGCTGCGAGAGCGCGCGCTCCCGCACCTCGGACGAGTACGCCGTGCTCGTCCGGCAGATGCTCGACCTCCGCCGCGTCGACCTCGCCCGCATCGACAGCGCGATCGTCGCGAGCGTCGTGCCGACGCTGACCGACACGATGGTGGGGCTCGTCGAGCGGGCGTTCGGGATCGAGCCGCTCGTCGTGGGGCCTGGCATCAAGACCGGCATGGCCATCCTCTACGAGAACCCGCGCGAGGTCGGCGCCGACCGGATCGTCAACGCGGTCGCGGCGCACGAGTGGGTGCGGCGGCAGCCCGAACCCGCGCCCCGCGCCGCGCCGGCGCGAGCGCACGCGGCCGAGCCCGACCGGGGGGATCACGCCGCCGCCGGCGTCATCGTCGTCGATTTCGGCACGGCGACGACGTTCGACTGCGTGACCCCGAAGGGAGAGTACCTGGGCGGCGTCATCGCGCCGGGCATCCAGATCAGCGCCGAGGCGCTCTTCTCCCGCGCCGCGCGGCTGTCCCGCGTCGAGATCGCGCTCCCGCCCCGGGTCGTCGGCCGCAACCCCGTCCACTCGATGCAGTCGGGCATCGTGTACGGCTACGCGGGGCTCGTCGACGGGCTCGTGGGCCGCCTCCGGCGGGAGCTCGGCTACCCGTGCCGGGTCATCGCCACGGGCGGCCTGGCGCGGCTCATCGCGCCGCAGACCGAGACCATCGAGGGGGTCGACGACGACCTGACGCTCACCGGGCTGCGCCTCATCTACGAGCGGAACGCCGAGCGCAACAGCGGGCCCGCCACCCTGCCGCCCGCGGCGCGCGGAGGCGGCCAGGATTGACGTCGCCCGTATCCGTCCGCGCCCCGCGCCGAGCGAGCGCGCCCTCCCTCCCGGCGCCGCCGGCGTCCAGCCGGGGCCTTCACCGCGCGCTCGTCCTCGCCGCGGCGCCCGCCGCGCTCGTGCTCTCGCTCGTCCTCGCCGTCCTCCTCGGCGCCGAGCCCGTCTCGATCGCGCGCGCCGTCGCCGAGCCCGGCCTCGACCGGACCCTCCTCATCGACGTGCGCCTGCCGCGCGTGCTCCTCGCGGCCATCTCCGGCGCCGGCCTCGCGGCCGTGGGCGCCGCGTTCCAGGCGCTGCTCAGGAACCCGCTGGCCGAGCCGTACGTGCTGGGCGTCTCCGGCGGCTCCGCGCTCGGCGCCGCGGTCGCGATCGCGCTCGGCATCGGCGCGACGACCGTCCTCGGCGCCACGCTCCTGCCCGCGGCGGCGCTCGCCGGCGGCCTCGTCGCGACGGTGCTCGTCTACGCCATCGCGCGCGGCGCGGCCGAGGGCACCTCCGGCGCCTCGATGCTCCTCGCCGGCGTCATCGTGAACTCCATCGCGGCGGGCCTCATCTCCTTCCTCAAGACGCTCGTCTCCCCGTCGCGCGCCCAGCAGCTGCTCCGGTGGCTCATCGGCTTCGTCGAGCTGCCCACGACCTCGGCCCTCCTCGGCGTCGCCGCCTACGTCGCCGCCGGCTGCGCCGTGCTCCTCGCCGACGCCGCGCGGCTGAACCTCCTCTCGCTCGGCGACGAGTCGGCAGGGACCCTGGGCGTCGACGTCCGCGCCGTCGAGCGCCGGGTCTTCCTCGCGTCCTCGTGCATCGTCGGCGCCATCGTCAGCCGCACCGGCCTCATCGGCTTCGTCGGGCTGATCGTCCCGCACGCGGTCCGCCGGCTCTGCGGCGCGGATCACCGGCGGCTCCTGCCGCTGTCGCTCGTGGCCGGCGCGGTCTTGCTCACCACGTGCGACCTCGTCGCGCGGCTCCTGTTCCGGTGGCTCGGCACGGAGCCGCCCGTGGGCGCGGTGACCGCGGTGCTCGGCGGGCCGATGTTCCTCGTGCTGCTGCGGCGCTCGCCGCGCCTGTGAGGGCGCGGGCGCGTCAGGTCATGCCGAGGAGCTTGTTCATGCTGGCCTCGTCCGCCGGCGTGAACGGGTAGCGATCGAACTCGGCGCTCGTGACCCACCGGAACGCGTTCACGGCCAGCGACGCGAGCTCACCGCTCTTGATGTGGCACTCGTAGAGGTACAGGTCGACGACGTAGCGCTCGTAGGGGTGGCTCACGAACGAGATCAGCTGGCCCACCTCGATCTCGACGTCGAGCCGGTGGCGGACCTCGCGCTTCAGCGCGGCCGCGTCCGTCTCGGTCTCCTCCACGCGTCCCCCGGGGAACTCCCAGAGCATCGGGAGCACGGCGGTCGGCCGGCGCTGGGTGATCAGGTACCGGCCGTCCTGTTCAATCACGGCGGCGACCACGCGGATGGTGCGGACCATTTCCATGGCGAGTGCCTCAGGGCTGCTGAGCGTACGATGGGGCGTCGGGTTGTGCGAGCGGGACGGTCGCGTCCTCGGGGCGCCGCTGGCGCGCGCTCAGACGTTGATGCGGAACAGTTGCTGACCCATGAGCAGGATGTCGCCGCCCGTGATCTCGGTCTCGCCGAGGACGCGGAGGAAGGTGCCGTTCGAGCTGCCGAGGTCCGTGAGGAACAGCCGGCCGCCCTGGAGCGAGATCTGGCAGTGGAGCCCGGAGACGTAGCCGTCCTCGGGGAAGAGGATGTCGCCGCGCTCGCGCCCGAGGTGCAGGCCGGTGTCGGGGACCGGGAACGCGTTGCCGGTCGCGTCCCTGCCGATGATGAGGGCGAGCCGCGCGACGTAGCCCTTCGAGGGGCTGCCGAGGCGCTCGACGCCGTCGGGGGTCGTGGGCGCCGGGGAGAGCGGCTCGACGCGGACGATCTCCTGGCCGATGCGGAAGACGTCGCCGTTGTCGAGCTGCACCGGCGTGTCCCTGCGCAGCCTGCGGTAGACGCCGTTCAGCGAGCCCTCGTCCTTGACGAAGAGCCGCCCGCCCTTGATCGAGAACGTCGCGTGGCGCGGCGAGAGGTAGCTGTCGCCGCCGAAGATCGTGCCCGAGTCGCGCCCGACCAGCGTGGGGTTCGTGGGCAGCGTGTACGAGCCGGCCTCGGTGCCGTCCGCCCGGAGCGCCGTCAGCACGACGTTCGCGGCGCCCGACGTGGAGATGACCGGCGTGGAGGGCTGCGCGGCCTGGCCCGCCGGCTTGACGAGCTTGAAGCCGCACAGCGCGCAGAACTTGTTCGACGGCGGGTTGGGCTCCTGGCACTGGGGACAGACGACCGTCCCTGCGCCGGCCGCCGCCGGCGTCGCGGGCGCGGCCGCTGCGGCCTTCTTGCTGGCGCCGGTGTCCTCCCCGCGGGCCGGGGCGATGAACGCCGCGGGATCGACGAGCGCGGGCGGCGGGGGCGCGACCGCCGGGCCCTTCTGGGCGCCCGTGCCGATGGCGGTCGGCTCATCGCCGTAATCCTTCGCCCGCGTCGCTGCCGGCACACCGTGGGGCGGGGTGCCTGCCGCGAACTTCTTGGGCGAAACGTCGCGAGGTAGCTCGGCGCCGCAGCCGAGGCAGAACTTGTAATGGTCCTGATTTTCCTTGGAGCACTTCGGGCAGGTGATCACCACGCCTCCTCACAACGAGCGACCGGACTGGGTCCCAGGGCGAACGGCGGCGGGAGCATATTCGCCGCGGCGGCCCTCTGTCGACTGTCTGTCGCTCCTCCGCCCCTCGAGCGGGGGGTCGCGCGCCGCCGCCCGCCCGTTCGCTGGGGCGATTCCGCCCGGCAAATCGCGGCTCGCCGGGCGCGGGCGGCCGCGTTTTTCCGGGCGCGGGCGGCCGCGTTTTGTCGAGCGCGAGCGGCCGCGGTTTTCCTGGCGCGAGCGGCCCGGCTTGCCGGGCTCGTCGGGCGCCGGCGGCGTGGCTCACCTGGACGGGCTGCGGCGTGGCTCACTTGGAGAGGAGCGCGAGCGCATCACGCACGAGGTCGCCGAGCGGGGCGCTGTCGACGCGCGCGCCGAGGGCGGTGACGGCGCGCTCCGCCTCGGCCGGGCGGTAGCCCATGCGGGTGAGCGCGCTGTGCAGGAGGTCCTGCTTGGCGCCTGTGTCCGCGGGCGGGGGGGCCGCGGGGGAGAGCGGGGCCGCGGGGAGGTGGACGAGCTTGTCCTTCAGCTCGAGGACGAGGCGCTCGGCGGTCTTCTTGCCGACGCCGGGGATGGCGGTGAGGCGCGCGGTCTCTCGGCGGGTGATCACCGCGGCGAGCTCCCCCGCGCCGAGCGCGCTGAGGATGGCCATCGCGATCTTCGGGCCGATGCTGGAGATGCCGATGAGCACGCGGAAGGCCGCCCGGTCCTCGCGCGTCGCGAAGCCGTACAGAAGGAGCGCGTCCTCGCGCACGTGGGTGTGCACGAACAGGGTGATCGCGTCCGAGCCGGCCTTCGCGTTCGCGGCGATGCCACGCGCGCGCCCCACGGCCCCGAGCGGGACGGTCACCTCGTAGCCGACCCCGCTGACGTCGAGGACGACCGTGCCCTCGTCGCCTTCTTCCACGACGTGGCCGGAGAGCCGGCCGATCAATTGACCTTGGCCCCTTGCTGGATCCACCTGCGGATGGCGTCGCGCTCCGCCGAGGGCAGGAGGTCGCCGCCAAAGGGCATCGGGGCCCCGCAGCCGTCGGGGGCGCACTCGAGGTCCCCGCAGCTCAGGGTGTCGTCGAGCTTGTGCATGAGGAAGCTGTTCGCGGGGTCGCCGGCCGTGATGCGCGGCATCCCGGAGGGCGCCCTCGACGCGGCGCCGACGTTCTGGGCCGCGATCGCGTCGATCTGCGCCTGCGTGGCCTGCTCGCTCAGCGTCGGGCCGAGGTACGCGAACCCGGCCGAGCCGGCCTCGGCGCCGTGGCACGTCGAGCTGAACGAGCAGGACCGCTGGAAGATGGGGAGGACCTCGCCCGCGAAGCTCACCTCGGGCGCGGTGCCGTCGAACTTGCTGTAGTCGAAGCACTCCGTCGCCGCGGGCCCAGGGCCGTCGTCTCCGCAGCCGGCGCCGGCGCACGCCGTCGCGACAAGGAAAATCAGAAAGAGTTTCCGCACGTTCACCCCTCGCACCCAGATCTCGGGCTGGGACCCTAGCAGAACTGCGCGCGCTCCGTAACGCGTGACGTCGCGCCGCCCACCTCGGGTCGCGTGCGGTTGTTCCGGCGCGGTGCGCGCGGCGCGTTGCCCCGTCGGGGGGCGCGGCGTCCCGTCGCGGGGCGCGGAGATCGCCGCGCGTTTGGCCGGCCGGCGCGGCGGCGGGTAGGCTGGGCGTCCCATGAGGATTGGCCTGGGCATCGGCGCGATGGCGCTCGCGCTCGCCGCGCTCAACGTCGGTTGCGGCGGAGGGCGGGACGCTGTCGAACGACAGCTCTCCGAGCTGCGCGCGGAGCTCGTCAGGGTGCGCGCGGAGAACGCGGTGCTCGCGGATCGTGTGGGCTCGCTCGAGCGCTCGCAGGGCGGCGCCCGCAGCGCGGCGCGCCCTGACGAGGCCGGGGCGCGCGCCGCGCCCCCGGAGGAGCCGGACAGGCCTGACCTCGAGGTGGTGCGGCTCGCGCCGGAGGACGACGGCGCGCGGCCGCCGGTGCTCCGCTCGACCGCGAACGGCGCCGTGATCGAAGAGCCCCCGGGCGGGTCGTCGCCGCCGAGCCCGCCCCCCTCCACCCTGTCGAGGCGCAAGCGATGAAGTTCCCCGCGAAGGCAACGCTGGTCCTGGTCTTTCTGCCGATCGTCGCCGCGCCGCCGCTGGCGCGCGCTCAGGACCAGCAGGGCGGCGAAGAGGGCGCCGGCCAGGCGCCGGGCGTCACCGTGGTCCAGCTCCCGAGGGCCGAGCCGACCGTCGAGACGCAGGTCGTGGTGCCGGGTTATCCGCAGCCGGGGTTCGATCCGAACGCCCACCTGCCCTCGAGCTCGCGGGGCACGACGGACACGTCCCGCCCGTCGGACGGCTTCGATCTGGGCCGCCGGAGCGAGGGCCCCGCCTCGGTGAAGGGCGGCGCGAACGGCAGCTACGTCGTCGAGGGGCAGTTCGTGCCCGAGTCGCACTCGGTGCGGCGCGGCGACACGCTCTGGGACATCTCGGGCAGGTACTACACGAACCCCTACGCGTGGCCGCAGGTCTGGGCGCTGAACCCGCAGCTCCAGAACCCGCACTGGATCTACCCGGGCGACCGGATCCGGCTCCGCGACCCGAGCGAGGGCCCGACCCGCGGCAGCATCGGGTTCGGCGCGAACCAGCTGGGGCGAGGGGGGCGCGTGCCGTCGAAGACGATCTTCCTGCGCGAGCTCGGCTGGGTCGACGACGTGAAGAAGGACACGTGGGGGGAGCTCGTCGCGAGCCCCGACGACCAGATGCTCCTCAGCGAGGGCGACGACGTCTACCTCCGCCTCTCGGACGATCACGAGGTCGCGATCGGCCAGGAGCTGACGATCTTCCGCGAGATCAAGAAGGTGAAGAGCGGGGACGTGAAGGGCGAGCTCGTGACGGTGCGTGGCACGGCGCGCGTGGATCGTTACAACCCGAAGACGCACATGGTGCGCGCGCGGCTCATCGAGTCGCTCGACGTGGTCGAGCGCACGGACAGGGTCGGCGCGGTGTTGCGGCGCCTCGACGTGGTGCCGCCGGTGGGCGCCGAGGCGGATCTCGAGGCGAAGATCATCGCGGCCGTCTACCCCTACCAGCTCGTCGGGCAGCACCAGGTGGTGTTCATCGACAAGGGCGAGAAGGACGGCGTGAAGCCGGGGCAGCGCTTCTTCGCGGTCCGGCGGGGCGACCGCTGGCTGCAGCAGATCGGGGGCGCGGGCAGGCTGGCCACGGTCCGGCCGCGGGTGCAGGACGAGCGTCCGGCGCAGGTCGACGAGCCGAAGTTCGGCGTCGACGAGGAGCTGCTGCCGGACGAGACCTACGCCGAGCTGCGGGTCGTGCATGTGCGCGAGCGCACGGCTGCGGCGCTCGTGACCCACGCGATGTACGAGGTCGAGCGGGACGCGGTGCTGATCTCGCGCAAGGGCCTCTGATGATCGACCGCCTGCGGCGTTTCACGGCCGGGGTGTGCGGGGCGAAGCCCACGGGCCCGCGTCCGATTGCGTGAGCGAGCCAACGTGCGCGAAGGCAGCGGCCCCAGCCGTCGGCGCGCCGCCGCTCGGAGGGGCGGAGGGGGCGGAGGGGAGGGGGCGGAGGGGAGGGGGCGGAGAGGGACAGAGCGCTGCCGCCGCGCTGACCGCGCAATGTCTCCACGAGGGGGGCGCCGGCGCGGTATGATGTTCGGCCTGGCATGCGTCGCCTTCCCGAAGTCCAGTCCGAGCTGAGGGGCGTGGATGGCGATCCTCCCACGCAGCGCTCGTTCGACAGCGTGACGGATCGCTGCACGCCGAGGAGCGGATCGCTGGCCGAGGTGCTCGGCGAGGGGGTGGTGCGGGGGCCCCGTTCGAGCGCGGCGCCGCCGAGCCTCAACAGCACCCCGCCGGAGGCGCGCGGCCACGCGCTGCGGGAGCGCGGCAATCTGCTCCTCCGGCGGAACGACCACGCGGGCGCCGCGCGCGACTACGACGAGGCGCTCGCGCTGTTCCGGGCGACGGGCGACGTGCTCGGGCAGGCCCAGGTGCTCATGGATCGGGGCGCGCTGCGCCTGCGGGAGGGCGTCTCCGTGCAGGCGGTGCGCGACTACGACGAGGCGCTCGCGCTGTTCCAGGCCGCGGGCGATCGCGCGGCGGAGGGCGACGCGCTGAGGGCGCGGGGCTTCGCGCGCGCCGAGGAGGGCGATCTCGGCGGCGCGGTGTGCGACTACGATCTCGCGATCCAGCTCTTCCTGCAGCTCGGCGATCGCGAGCCGCTCAAGCCCCGGGCCGGGTCGCGCGGGGCGGCCGCCGACGCCGACGCCCCGGGCCCCTCGGAGCCGCCGCGCGCCCGCCCTCACGGCGCCGCGCACGGGCGGGCGCTCAAGGCGCGCGGCGATCTGCGGGTCCGGCTCCGCAACCTGCCGGGAGCGGCGCGCGACTACAGCACAGCGCTCGCGCTGTTCCAGGACACGGGGGATCGGAGCGGGCAGGCCAGCGTGCTGAAGGCGCGGGGCGACATGCGGTTCGGCCAGGACAACGTGACGGGCGCCGCGCGCGACTACGACTGGGCGCTCACGCTCTACCAGGCGACCGAGGACCACCTCGGGCAGGCCGGCGTGTTCAAGGCGCGCGGCGATCTCCGGGTGCGGCAGGGGGATCTGGCGGGCGCCGAGAAGGACTACGACCAGGGGCTCGAGCTGTTCACGGCGACGCGCGACGCCCTGGGCCAGGCCGCGGTCCTGAAGGCGCGGGGCGATCTGCGCTCCGTGCAGGAGGACCTCGTGGACGCTGTCCGCGACTACGACCGGGCGCTCGCGCTGTTCCGCACGGGCTTCGAGCGCCGCGGGCAGGCCGCGACGCTCAAGGTGCGGGGCGATCTCCGCCGCAAGCAGTTCGAGCTGGTGGCCGAGCTCGTGGGCGTCGCGGCGGCCGACGCGTCGGACCTGGAGGAGGCGCTCTCGGACTACGAGCAGGCGCTCGCCCTGTTCGAGGTGCTCGAGGACGGCGCGGGTCAGGCCGGCGTGCTGCGGGCGCGGGGCGATCTGGCGCGCATCCAGGGGGATCTCGCCGGCGCGCTGTCGCTCTACCTCGGCGCGAAGCGGCTCCTGGACGTGTCGGGCAACGCCGCGGAGCTCTCGGCGACCCTCGCCGAGATCGCCCGGACGCACGCGCTCGCGGGCCGCGCGGCCGAGGCGCGCGCCGCGGCGGAGCAGGCGCTCGCGCGGGCCGATCGCGCGACCAGCGCCGAGTGCCGCGAGCTCGCGGAGGCGGTCCTCGCCGGCCGCGTCGCGGCCCGGGACGAGGCTTTCGCGAAGCGCGACTCCAGGGCGCCGAACGGCCTGAAGCGGTTCGACTGAGAGAGGCCCTGAGCCGCGCCGGGGCGCGGAGGGCGCCCGGGCGAGCGCCTGCTCCGCCGCGGCGCGCGCCTGGGCCGCCGCGGGCGGCGCGGCGCGCACCGAGGACCCGCGCGCCGCTCCCGGCGAGCGGAGACAGACGTTGATGGCGCTGATGGCGAGTCGACCCGATCGACGGACAACCATCCTGACTCCGACCGATGCTGCCGAGAGCCGGGATGACCCGATAAAGGGTATCTCCTCCCGAGAGCTCCGGAGTGCGTCGTCTACGTGTACGGCACAAATCCAGGCGCACCACGGCGCGGGTGGTAATGCCCGCTTCCGTACATGTCGGCATGGCATCGCGCCGCGGTGTGATGATCCGCCGTCACGACAGATGGGCGACACCACGGCATCGCGAGCACGTTGCAGCGCTGTTTCCTGGTTGGCCGCCGCGCGCGCTTCGGGATAGAAAAGAATGTCTTAAGGAGTCATCTACATGAAGAGAGGCTTGAAAGCAGTGCTCGCCCTGTCCGCTGCGCTCGCTCTGCTAGGCATCGGTGCGCCCGCGGACGCGACGACGGCCGTCCTGCTCTCGCGGGAGGAGCTCGTGCGCCAGTCGGCGACGATCGCGCGCGTGAGCGTCGGTCGATCGTACACGACGGAATCCGACGACGGAAAATCGATCGTGACCCGCACCGAGCTCACGATCACCCAGCCGCTCAAGGGCGGCGCGGCAGACAAGGGGGGCTCGAAGATGATTGTGCTGGAGCAGATGGGCGGGACCTACAACGGCAAGACACAGCGGCTGCTCGGCGACGCCAAGCTCTCGCCTGGCGAGGACGCCGTGGTCTTCCTGCGCTCGGGCGACAAGGGGCGGTGGCACCTCACGGCGCTGGCGCTGTCGGCCTATCACGTGGACAAGAAGGGCATGGCGCGGCGCATCCTCGATGGGCTGCACCTCGTCCGGCGGACCGGCGCCGCGCTCGTGCCCGTCGAGGTGCCCGTCGAGGAGGTCGAGCCCATCGAGAGCCTCATGACGGACGTCGTGCGCATCGCGGGAGGGAAGTGAGGTGAGGCGCCGCGTCGCCCTCGCCGCCCTGCTCGGCGCCGCCTCGTCCCTCGCCGTGGCCCGTGAGGCCGCCGCGTGGACGCCGCTCGATGACGTGGTCCCCCGCTGGGACAAGCTGCCCGTCGCCTACTACATCAACCGCTCGACGATCCCGGGCGAGATCTCCGCCTTCGCCGTCGACCGTGTCGAGTCCGGGTTCGAGACGTGGTCGAACGCGGGGTGTACGGCGTGGCAGGTCGACTTCCTCGGCGACACCACCGATCGTTACACCTACAACGACGGCAAGAACGTGTTTCAGTGGATCAGCTCCTCCTGGCCGAACATGCTCGGCGACGTCAACTCGGTCATCGGCGTCACGATGCCGGTCTGGAGCTTCGACGGCGCGATCGTGGACGCCGACATGGTCTTCAACGACGTCGGGTTTTGCTGGAACGACACCGGCAACAACGGCTGTGTCGACACGCAGTCGATCGCCACGCACGAAGAGGGGCATTTCCTGGGCCTCGGCCACTCCGGCGAGCGGAGCGCGACGATGACCCCTTACTATGTCGTGGGCTCGTCGATGCGCACCATCGAGCAAGACGACATCGATGGCGTGTGCGCGCTGTATCCCATCGGCGGGACCACGGTCGCGAGCGCCACGAGCGCTGCCAGCGGCGGCGGCGGCAGCTGCGATAGCTGCTCGAACGATTCGCTCGCGGGCACCTGCAAGGCGCCCTATGACGCGTGCGGTGCGTCGATCGCGTGCAGGGGATTCATCGGTTGTGTCAACGAGTGCCAGGACGACGCGTGCGTCGAGCGATGCATGAATGACGATGCCGAGGGGGCCGGCATGTATATCCGCATCCTCGAGTGCATCTGCGGGGAATGCTCGACCGAGTGCTCGACCGAGTGCGCTGGCTTCGATGGCGGCGGCAGCGGCGCCGGCGGCGCCGGCGGCAGCGGGGGCAATGGCGGAGCGGACGGCAGCAGCGTGTCGACCTCCTCCTCCTCGGCCGGCGGCGGATCGACCGTGGGCGCGACCGTGAGCTCTTCGGTCGCCTCGAGCGGCGGGGTGGGCGGCGCGGGCGGCGCCGAGCCGGACGACACGCCGAAGAGCGGCGATGAGGAGTCTGGCGGCGATGCCGGGTGCTCCTGCTCGACGACCAGCCGATCGGCCGATCTCGGTGGCGTCATGCTCCTCGGCGTGCTCGGCGCGCTGGCGTCGCGACGGCGCCGGCGCTGAGCGCTCGATCGCGGGGCTTCAGGGGGAGCGCCGGCCCCCGCGGCGGCGCGGATCGAGTCTGGGCCTGCCGCGCTCTTCCGGGCCAGAGAGCACCTGAGAGGACACCTGGTGGCGGCGATGACGGCGGCGGCCCGGTCACGAAGACCGTGAACCTCTCCTGCTCGATCACCTATCCCAGCATCTTCAACCCGAACGCCGCGATCAAGAACACGTCGCTCTTTGGCGTTCCGGACTCGGCGAAGATCACCTTCACCGTCACGCACTACTACGGCGATCCGGGGCCCTACACCCGCTCGGTCACCGGGCCGCTCGCCAAGGGCCAGACCAAGCTCGTCCCCCTCACGCACCCCGGCGCGCTCGACGCTTACGGCTGCACCGCCAAGGCCACCTGGACCCTCCTCGACTGAACCCGCGGCGGCAGACCAGCAGCCCTGTTGCAGCGCCAGGGCGTCACCGCGCACGGAGCCCCGATGTCCCGAGGCGCGCGTCCACGCGCGCCTTCGCGGCGCTCGCCCTGGCTCCCGATCTCCACGAGGGCAGCGCTCGACACGAGGGCAGCACGCGACGTCTTACCTGTTCCTACCTCTCCCACCTCGCTCTCAATTCTTGTTTTGCTAATTGACACAATAGAAAATCGGGCTACCCTGAGTCTCGTGACAGCGCCAGGCCGCCCGCGCGGCAGACCGAGGAAGGATCCGCAGCAGCTCGCGACATGGGTTCCGCCCGAAGGCTGGTCACGCCTTGTCGCGTGGATCTCGCCGGAGGAGCGGATGGCGCTGAAGCGCGTCGCGCTCGAGGCGAGCACCTCCGTCGCGGAGCTGGTGCGCGCCCTGGCGAGCGGGCTCGCTGGGGGTGTCATCACCCCTGACGAGCTGCTCGGCCAGGTACGAAAGGGCATTCAGGTCATGGAGAAGATTCCGACGATTTTTGATCGCGGCGACGACTTCAAGGTGCTCCCGAAGCCGCGGGAGGGGTGCGAGTGGGTCTTTGCGGGCGAGGGCCGTCCCACCGAGAAGCTCGACGGCACGAACGTGCGGTTGACCATTCGCTCGGGCCACGTGGTCCGGGTCGAGAAGCGCAGGAACCCGAGCAAGCTCCAGAAGCAGCAGGGAATCATCGACGGCTGGTACGTCGACGCCGACGAGCACGGTCCGGAAGACAAGTGGATCTTCGAGGCGGTTCGCGGGACGGAGTTTCTGGGCTGGCCGGACGGCGAGCACTCGGCCGAGGCGCTCGGACCGAGCATTCAGGGCAACCCGCTCGGGCTCGCCAGGCACATGGTCGTGCCGTTCAACCTCGAGATTCCCGTCTACGATGACGTCCCGAGGACCTATGACGGCCTCCACGGCCTGTTCCAGCACCTGGAGAGCCGCTTCGCCCCCGGCCACCTCGCCGAGGGGATCGTGTTCCACCACCCCGACGGCCGGCGCGCCAAGATCAAGCGCAAGGACTTCCCCGGAGGGGCCGGCAAGTCGCGGTGAGGCGCCGGCCGATCGGGGCGCCCCTCCGCCGGGATCGAGGCAGCTCGCGATTCGCGCCCGTACCGTGGGCGCTCAGCGCCGCCGCCTGCCGCGCGCTGGCTTGCTGCTGCCTCCGCCGCGCGGCGCTGGCCTCTCTCCACCGGGGCGCTGGGCCGGCTTCTCTCCACCGGGACGCTGGGCCGGCTTCTCCGGCGGCGCCTCCGTCGTCCGGACGACGAGCAGCGCCTGCCCACGCTCGAAGGTCGGCGTCACGCTCACGTAGCCGTTCTCCCGCGCGAAGCCCGCCGTGTCGCCGCGGTGCTCATCCATGTACCGGCTGAACCGCGTCCAGAGATCGCGCGCCTCCTCGTCGGCGAGGGGCGCGCCGTCGATGGAGGCGGCGAGGTTCGAACGATCGCTCACGTGGATCCCGTGGCCGGAATGATGCGCCGTGAAGTGCGGCGTTTCCAGGGGTTATTGGCGGGTCGACCCCGCACGTCTCGCCGCCTTGCCGCGCCATCCGCCCCCGGGCAGGCTTCGCCCATGGGCCAGCCCGCCGAGAAGCAGCGCCGCGCGACGTACGCCGACCTCGAAGCTGTCCCGCCGAACAAGGTGGCGGAGCTCGTCCGCGGCACCCTGCATGTGTTCCCCCGGCCGGCGCCGAAGCACGCGTGGACGTCCTCGGGCCTGGGAGCCGAGCTCATCGGCCCCTTCCAGCGTGGACGCGGCGGGCCGGGTGGCTGGATCATCCTGGACGAGCCGGAGCTGCACTTCCCCGAGCCGGACGCGCCGGGGGAGATCGACGCGCTCGTGCCCGACCTTGCCGGCTGGCGCCGCGAGCGCATGCCCGAGCTGCCCGAGACGGCCTATTTCGCGCTCGCCCCGGACTGGATCTGCGAGGTGCTGAGCCCTTCGACCGAGGAGCTCGACCGCGACGAGAAGATGCCCATCTACGCGCGCGAGGGGGTGCGGCACGCGTGGCTGGTCGACCCCATCCAGCGGACGCTGGAGGTCTTCTCGCTCATCTCGGGTCGGGGCTGGGGGCCCGCCGTCGTCCACCACGACTCCGCTCGCGTCCGCGTTGAGCCCTTCGAGGCCATCGAGCTCGAGCTCTCGGTCCTCTGGGCGAGGTGACACGCCACCGCGCTGACACGGCTGCTCCGGCCGGGGCGCCGGTGTTCCCCCAGCTTCTCCGCCGCGCCCTGCCCCGAGCGCGGCCTCCGCGTCACTGGATCCCGTACTCCTTGAGGCGCCGGTAGAACGTCCGGCGCGGCAGGCCCACGACCTGCGCCGCCTTCACCCGGTTCCAGTTACAGCTCGAGAGCGCGACAAGGATTCGCTCCCGCTCGCTCGCCTTGTGCGCGTCCAGCGACGTCTCGACGTGGTGTGGGTCGCTCGACGGCGGAGCCCGGCCCGCGCTCGCGGGCGCCCCGCCGCCAGCGGGCGCTCGCGGCGGGGGCGTGGCGCCGCTGTCGAGCGAGCCCCGCAGCGACCGAGGCGCCGCGTCGGGGAGCTCGAAGTCCTCGCTCTCCAGCTCGGGGCGATCCGACAGGACCCACGCGTTGAGCAGCACGTTCTCGAGCTGCCGCACGTTCCCGGGCCAGGTGTACGCCGACAGCCGCTTCAGCGCGGCGCGGGACACGCTGCGGCGATCGCGGCCGTAGCGCGCGGCGAAGATCCCGAGGAAGTAGTCGATGAGCAGCGGGATGTCCTCGATCCGCTGGCGCAGCGACGGAACCCGCACCTCGACGACGTGCAGCCGATAGTAGAGATCCTCGCGGAACGTGCCCCTCGAGACCATGTCGGCGAGATCCCGGTGCGTCGCCGCGATGACCCGCGCGTCGACCGGCTCCTCGCGCGCGCCGCCGACCGGACGGACGACCTTCTCCTGCAGCACACGCAAGAGCCCCGCCTGCATCTTCTGCGGCATCTCCCCGATCTCGTCGAGCAGGATGGTGCCGCCGGTCACCTCCCGGAAGAGCCCCTTCCGGTCGCGATCGGCGCCCGTGAACGCGCCGCGGACGTGCCCGAAGAGCTCGCTCTCCAGCAGGTGCTCCGGGATCGCGCCGCAGTTGATGCCGACGAACGGCTTCTTCGCCCGCGGGCTCGCGTTGTGGATCGTCCGCGCGACGACCTCCTTGCCCGTCCCGCTCTCGCCCGTGATCAGGATCGGGATGTCCGTGTCCTTCACCCGGTCGATGAGCGCGTAGACGCGGCGCATCGCCTCGCTCGTGCCGACCAGGCCCTCGTAGCCGAAATGGCCGCGGATCACCGCGCGCGCCGAGCGCAGATCCCGCCGCGTCGCGGCCAGCTGCGCGGTGCGGTGGCCGAGGAGCTCCTCCAGCTTGGCGCGCGCCGCGCGCAGCTCCTCGTTCGCGCGCTCCAGCTCGCGGGCGCGGCGCTCGTTCTCGCTCACGAGGCGCGCCGTCTCGATCGCGATCGCGACCTGATCGGCCAGCGCCGTCAGCGTCGGGAGCTCCACCTCGAACTTCGCCGCCGCGCTCAGCCGGGTCTCCAGGTACAGCGCGCCGATCACCTGCCCGCTCCGCTGCCGGATCGGGACGCACGCGACCGACTGCAGCATGAGCTGGTGCACGGAGACGTAATCGCTCATGCGCGCGTCGTCCCGCGCGCTCGCGGTCACGACCGGCTCGCCCGTGGAGATCACCCGCTCGGCGATCGAGCTGGAGAAGCGCGCGTGCGGGTCGTCTCCCGCCTGGTCGCGCGAGGCGTGGATCGAGAGATCGACCGCGCCTTCGCCCCCGACCTGCTGCAGCTCGTCGCGCGGCGGTCGCTGCAGGATGATGAACCCGCGCTCCGCCTGGAGGAGCGCGATCGCATGATCGGTCACCTTCGCCAGCAGGCGCGTGAGATCGTGCTCGCCGGCGATCTCGCGGTTGATCTCGAGGACCCGCGCCAGCCGGTCCTCGCCCTGGGGGGCCGCAGCGCCTGCCTGAGCCGCCGCGCTCTGCTGGGTGAACGGCACCGTGCGGCTGCTCATCAGCTCGAGCATCGCGGCCGCCCGGATCTCCTTGCGCCGCGCGTCGTTCCAGAACACCTCCCGGAGGTCGCGCGGCAGCTTCGAGGCGATCTCCTCCAGCGTGATCAGCGCCTCCTCGCGGTCGTGGCGCGCCCGGATGAGGTGCCCCCGCTCCGTCTCGAGCTGCGCCCGCGCCTCCAGCGCGCGCCAGATCCAGTCGCGCTGGCCCGCGGCGCGCGCCGCGTCGAGCGCCTCGTCGTACGCCGCCCGGGCCCGCCACTCGTCGCGCGCGAGCGCCGCGACGCGGCCGCGCGCGAGCGCGAGCAGGGCGCGGTGGGCGCCGGTCGTCCCCAGGCGCTCCGACGCCACGTCGATCTCCTCGCCGAGGGCGCGCGGATCCGCGCCGGCGCGCGCCACCGCGAAGAGCACGCGCTCGAGCCGCGCCTCGACCCCGTCGATGCGCCGGCCCATCGCCTCGTACGCCTCGGCGCACTCGAGGCAGAGCCGCTCGGCCTGCTCGAGATCGCCCGAGCGCGCGGCGTGCTCCGCCTCGAGCGCGAGCAGCTGCGCCTGCTGCTGCGGCGCGAGATCCGCGCGCTGGGCGGCGAGCGCGTCGAGCGACACCCGGGCCCGCGCGAGCCGCCCGAGGTAGAGGTCGAGGTTCGCGAGGTTGAGGAGCGCCTGGCGGATCGTCGCCACGCGGCCGGAGCGCCGGCCCAGGTCGACGGCGGCCTCGAGGTGGCGGATGGCCGCGCCGAGGTCGCCCTGGAGCTTCGTGAGCGCGGCGAGGTTCAGGCGGGTCGTCGCGAGCGTGCCCGCGTCGCCGGCCTGCTCCGCGGCCGTGAGCGCCTCCTCGTAGACCGCCTTCGCCTCGCTGAGGTGGTCGTCCCGCTGGAGCGCGAAGGCGAGCGACACGAGCGCGACCGACAGGATCCGCGGCTCTCCCGTGAGCCGCGCGAGCCGGACCGCGTGCTCCAGCGTGCGCTTCGCGTCCTCGTGCCGCGAGGCGAAGCTCTGCGCGAGCCCGCGCGTCGCCACCGCCTCGGAGACGATCGCCTCGGGCGAGGCGCCGAACGCGGCGGCCGTCGCGAGCTCGGGGCGCGACGCGCCGGTCAGCTGCGCCTCGATCTTGAGCGGGCCCACCCGCTCCACGGCCTCGCCCGCGCGGCGCTCCGCCTCGCCGTAGTCGCCGGCGCGCACGAGCGCGCGGGCCATCTGCAGCGACCAGAACGCCGCCAGGGCGTGATCGCGCGAGGCCTCGACCTGGTCCTTCACGCGCCCGAGCTCGGCGAGCGCCCTCGCCGTGTCGCCGCGGTTCATGGCGAGGCGCGCGCGCGCGATCGTCAAGGTGGGCACCGCGGCGGCCGAGCCGTCGCCCTCGTGCCGCCCGAGCGCCTCCGCGGCCGCGTCGAAGTGGCCCCGGTCGAGCAGCCGGTGGATCTCCGCCGGCGGCAGCGCCGCCCCCTCGGCGCCCGCGCCGCCCGGCCCGGACGCCACCGCGCTCGTCGGGGGCGCGTCGAGCAGCCGATCGACGTCCTCGGTCGACGCGACGGGCGCGCGCGCGATGCACGCGACGATCTCGCGGATGCGCCCGGGCCACCGCCCCGCGCGGGAGACGACGTGCGCCGCCACCGCGTCGCTCAGCGACGGGATGGTGCGCTGCACGAGCTCGCGGGCGACCTGCTCGTCGAGCGGCGCCATCTCGAAGCGCTCGAACCCGCGGCCCAGGCGCGCGGGTGAAGGCGCGTCGTCAGCGGGCGCGCCGCGCGGCGCGCCTGGCCCCCGGTTCGCGCCGCTCTCCGATGGATCCCCGAGCACGAGCACGAGCTTGCCGCCGGCCTTCCGCACCTCGTCGAGCCGCTCGATCGCCGCGTCGCCGAGCCGATCGGCGTCGTCGACGAGCGCCGTCACCCGGCCGAGATCGTGCTCCGACAGCTCGATCGAGAGCGCCTCGCGCTGGTCTGCCACGCGGGCCGCCTCGACCCACGCGACGGCGTACCCGCCGACCTCGAGCGACCACGCGATGCGCCGGAGCAGCGCGCTCCGCCCGGAAGCGCGCGGGCCTTCGATCGAGAGCCCGCCGCCCGCGGGCAGCGCCATGATCTGCGCGAGCAGCCGCGTGGAGGGCGCGTCCAGCCCGACGATGGGCCAGACCACGGCGCCCGCGTCCGCGTCGGGCCGCGCGCCCGCCTCGCCCGACCTCGCGGCCTCCTCTCCCGGCCCGGAGGGGAGCCGCGCCGCGCGCCGGAGCGCGTTCGCGAGCTCGTCGGCGCTCGGGTAGCGCGCGTTCGGGTCCTTGGCGGTCGCCCGGTCGACGACCCCCTGGAGCGCCTCGACGACCTTCGGATCGCGCTCGCCCCCGCTGTCGCGGAGGGCCTCGGCGAGCGTCGCGCCGAGCGCGAACACCTCGGCGCGGACGGTGAGCGGGTCGCCCTTGAAGAGCTCCGGCGCGGCGTAGCGGGGCGTGAGGCCCACGGGCCGCGAGCCGTCGTCCCGGAACGGCGCGGCGAGGCCGAGGTCGACGAGCGTGGCGCGGCCGCCTTCGCCGACGATGATGTTCGCGGGCTTCACGTCGCCGTGCAGCAGGAGCGCGCGGTGCAGGCGCGTCAGCTGATCGGCCGCGTCGGCGATGGCCGCGAGGTTCCTGGCCAGGTCGCCCTTGCGCGCGAGCAGATCGGCGAGGCTCGTCCCCTCGACGAGCTCGCGCACCATGAAGGGCCGCCCTGACGCGGGCAGCCGGCCGAAGCGCAGCACGCGCGGCACGCCGAGGCCCTCGACGCCCGACAGCGCCGCCGCCTCGCGGACGAGCGCGAGCACCTCCGGCTCGTCCGCCTCCTCGCCGAGCGTCTTCAGCGCGGCCGTCTTGCCGGTGAGGCGGTCGCGCACCGCCCACACCTCGCCACCACCGCCCTTTCCGAGGGCCCCGATCGGCTCATAACGCGGCGGAAACAGCGGACGCGACGTCACCTCATCCCTCGATCAGAGGCCATACCCCGCGGACAGCCCGAAGAACAACCCTGTGATGGAGAAGCCGGCGTCGAGCCGCGTCTGAAGCTGCTTGATCGGCTTGTACCGGAAGCTGAGCTGCGGGAACGAGATCCACGGGAACACCGACGGCTTGGAGCCTCCGTTGATCCAGCTCGGCTCGTCGTAGTCGCCGAAATGCTCGTTGGAGCCGTCGCAGAAGCCGCCGGTCGGGCCGGCGCACTTGCTCCACGAGCCCACGTCGTCGGGGTCGAGGCGCGACGGGTTGTTCGGGTACGCCTGCGCGCGGTAGAGGTTGCCGAAGACGACGCCGAGCCCGACGCCGCCGCCGATCAGCAGGGAGAAGCGGCCCTTCTCCTTGTCGAGCGGGATCTCGTAGAGGAGATCGGTCGTGAAGTAGACGAGCTTCATGGTGCTCGACACCATCTCCCAGGCGTCGTTGCCGTCGTTCTTCCCCTTGAAGAGGAAGGGATCCATCGAGTAGTCCGCGTAGGAGATCGCCAGATCGATCTCGAGCCCGTCCCTGCGCGTCGAGAGCTCCGGGCCGAAGGTGAACACGTTCACGCTCGACCCGCCGTCCGCGAAGAGGTTGATCATCGCCTTCGGCACAATGAGGTTCCGGAACCGGAGCCCGGCGAACCGATAGGTCTTGCCCTCCCTCTCGAACGGGGCGTTCTCATCCGCCGCCTCGGGCGGCGCTTCCTGCGGCTTGTCCTTCTCGCCAGGCGCCTTGTCGTCCTGCGCCTTCTCGTCCGTGGCCTGCTTCTCGGCAGCAGGGGAGTCGTCCAGGTTGCCTTCGGCGTCGTCCTTGGGCTGCGCGCCGGCGCTCGATGAGAAGCACACGGCGCCGAGCAATGCGGCGAGCGCGGCGGCCCTTGCGTGCACCCCGACCGCGAGCTGCCGACCCATCTTCACGTGGTACATTGTAGGTCACCTAGCGATGCGTAAGTTCAGGGCCGGGCTCCGCGCCCACGGAACGGGCGCGCCGAGGCCAGCATCGGGTTCTCCGCGCGCCCCGGTGGACCGGGCACCAGCGGAGGGGAGGGTACACGAGACGCAGCGCCGTGTGACGCCTGCGGACCGCCCACGGCGGAGCTTTTTCCACGACCGCGCGCCGGAGCGCGCCTGCTCGTGATCGCCGTCGGTGGCCGTGCGATGTTGGCGCGGCAGGGCCCCGCGGCGACGGCATTGCTGGCGGACCAAACGAGGTTGCACACAGCAAAATAATCCGCAATAGACGGAAAGGATGATCCTGCATCAGGCCCAGGTCGAGCAGACGATCGACCGCGACGAGCGGGACAGGTTCATCAAGGAGCTCGTGGTGGTGCGGGTCCGCAGCACCGCGCACGAGTCCCCGCCGGCGAGCCGTGGGATCGAGGGGGCGCGCGCGCCGGGGGTGGAGGACGCGGAGCCGGTGGAGCGGGACGTGCCGCTGGCGATGATCCGCAAGCGGAGCGCGCGGCTCCGGAGCACGGTGGCGAGCGTGCTGCTGGTCCACGGGTACGGCCAGAACCGGTACATCTGGCACCTGCCGTCGCGGAGCTTCTCGAACTACCTGGCGCGCGCGGGCTTCGACGTCTTCAACCTGGACCTGCGGGGGCACGGTCGGTCGCGGCACCTCGGGGCGCGGCGGCCGGCCCACGTGACCGATTTCGTCCGCGAGGACGTGCCGGCGGCGATCGAGGAGATCCGGCGCATCTCGGGTCCGCGGCCTGTGTACCTGATCGGCCACTCGCTCGGGGGGCTCGTCGGCTACGCGACGGCGCCGACGATGGGGGACGCGGTCGGCGGGATCGTCACGCTCGGGAGCCCGTACCTGTTCACGCACGGGTCGCGGTCGCTCGCGCTGCTCGGCCGGCTGATGCTGACGGTCGACCGGCGCGTCCCCCTCGGGCAGGGGGCGCTCCCGCTGTCGGCGTGGGGCGAGCCGTTCCGGTTCGTGCGGGCGTTCGTCGAGAGCCCGATCTTTCCGCTGCCGATCCGGGGGTTCGTGCCCGGCTCGATGGAGACGCGGGTGCTCACGCAGCACATGTCGCTGGCGATGGACAGCGGCAGCATCACGGTGCTCCGGAACATGTTCCTGGACGCGGCGGCGTCGCGGAAGAGCGGCCACCACATGGGGAGCCTCTTCGGCTACGCCGAGCGCTTCGAGCAGCTCGACCTGCCGCTCCTGGTCATCGCGGGCACGCACGACGACCTCGCGCCGCCGGCGTCGGTGAAGCCTGCGTACGATTTCAGCCGCTCCTCGGACAGGACGTACCGCGAGTTCCCGCGCGGCCACCTCGACATCGTCGTCGGCCGGGACGCGCCGCTCACGGTGTGGCCGCTCATCGAGGCCTGGCTGAAGACGCGCATCCGGCGGGCGGCGGCGAGGGAGCGCGAGCAGCTGAGCGCGTAGGACGCCACGCGAGGGCGCCGGCGCGACTGCTATCGTAGGCGGATGACCATCGAGCTGCGGCAGCTGGCCCCCGAGCAGCACGGCGAGTTCGTCCATCCCATCCTCACCGCCTTCGGCGCGCTCGTGAACCCCGAGCGCCTGGAGGCGACGAAGCGGCTCCGGGAGCTCACGTATGGCCTCGGCGCGTACGACGGCGAGTCGCTCGTCGGGGCGGCCGGCACGTTCTCGCTCACGATGACCACGCCGGGCGGCGACGTCCCGGTCGCCGGGCTCACGATGGTCGGGGTCATGCCGACGCACCGCCGCCGCGGCATCCTCACGCGCCTCGTCCGGCGGCACATCGACGAGGCGCGGGCCGCGGGGCAGCCGATCTCCTCTCTCTGGGCCACGGAGGGATCCATCTACGGCCGCTTCGGCTACGGCCTCGCGTCGCAGGCGTGCTCCATCTCGATCGAGCGCGATCGCAGCGCGTTCCGTGGGGAGGCGAGCGCGGAGGGCCGGGCGCGGCTGCTCGGGGAAGCCGAGGCGCTCGAGGCGTTCCCGCCGGTCTGGGAGCGCGCCCGCCCGCTCGTCCCCGGGATGCTGGCGCGCTCGGAGCCGTGGTGGCAGGGCCGGCGGCTCTGCGACAACGACTTCATCCGCCAGGGGGGCGGCCCGCTCCAGCGCGTCGTGATCGAGGTCGACGGGCGCGCCGAGGCCTACGCGCTGTACTGCGTGCACCACCGGTGGGACGCGTCCACGATCCCGATCGGCTCCGTCCGCGTCATCGAGGCGATCGGCGCCTCGCCGCTCGGGACGAGGCTCGTCTGGCGGTACCTCTTCGACATCGACCTGGCGCATCGGATCGAGGCGAGCCTCCTGCCGCCCGATCATCCCCTCGGCATGCTCCTCGTCGAGCCGCGGCGGCTGCGCCTCACGGCGAGCGACGGGCTGTGGGTGCGCATCGTGGACGTCGAGGCCGCGCTCGCGGCGCGCGCCTACGGCAGCGGCGAGGCGCTCACGCTCGAGATCACCGACCGCGATTGCCCCTGGAACGCGGGCCGGTTCCAGCTCGACGGGGGCGAGCGGCGCGCGACGCGGACCACGGCGGCGCCGGACCTCCGCCTCGACGTCACGGCGCTCGGCTCGGCGTACCTCGGCGGCGTCTCGTTCCGTTGCATGGCCGACGCGGGCCAGGTCGAGGCGCTCTCCGGAGGCGCCATCGAGCGCGCGGACAGCCTGTTCCGCGCCGCGCGCGCCCCGTGGTGCCCCGAGATCTTCTGAAGGCCAGGCCCCGATGACGCTCCCGCTCCGCGGCGTCTACGCGGTGACCCCGACCCGCCGCCGCCGCTTCCTGTGGGCCGCCTGGTGGACGGCCGAGCCGGCGCGCGACCCGTTCCGCCCGCCGGACGCGAGCCAGGGCGGCGCGCGGACCGTCGAGGAGGCGCGGGCGCAGGCCGAGCGCGCGGCCGGGCGCCCGCTCGTCGAGATCGAGCCGGCGTGGGCGACGGCCTGGACGCGCGTCCTGCGCGGCGAGCCCCCGTGGCCCAAGCCGCGCGCGCGGCGGGAGGCGCCCTCGCCGCCGCCGCCACCCGGGCCGTCGAGCCGCGCGCCGTCGCGGCCGGCGTCCGCGCGCGGCGTGTCGCCGTTCGCGGTGCTCGGCCTGGCGGAGGCCGCGAGCGCGGACGAGATCCGCCAGGCGTTCCGCCGGCTCGCGCTCGTCACGCACCCCGATCGCGGCGGCGACGCCCGCGAGTTCATGCGCGTCAAGTGGGCCCACGACGAGGCGATGGCCAGGCTGGCGCGGCCCAAGCGCCGGTAGTGGTGCTACGGGGATCTGGGCCTAAGGGTGGCTCGCCGCGGCGACCTTCCCCGCCTCGTCGAGGAGCGGCGCGTACTCGCGCGCGAGCAGCGGGTTGCCGCGGAGCGCCTCGTCGAGCAAGGCCCCGGCGCGCTGGGCCAGATCCAGGCGCGCCGCGCGCTCGCGCTCCACCTTCGCCCTCAGGAGGAGCAGCGCGCCCTTCCTGGCGCTCCCCAGCGGGAAGCCCGGGTCGATGGCCAGCGTGCGATCGATCAGCGCGAGCCCCGCCTCGACCTCCGAGCGCACGTCGAGCAGCCCCGGCCCGGTCAGGGCGGCGCGCTGCCGGTGGACCTCGGCCAGGGCGCCGAAGATCCTCGGATTGCCCTCGTTCGCCTCGAGGGCGCGGAGCAGCGAGCGCTCCGCGGCGTCGAGCGCCGCCGCAGGGCTCCCGCCGCGCGACGCGGCCCACCGCGCCGAGAGCAGCTCGATTTGCCCGAGCGCGAGGAGTGCCCCCGCGTGCTGCGGCCTCGCGGCCACGATGGGCTCGATCGCGCCCCTCGCGGCGCGGAGCGCGGCCGTCGGATCCCCTCCCCGGAGGAGCGCCCCGTGCGCCGCCTCGATGCGCGCGAGGCCCGCCCCCTGCTTCGCCTCGAGATCGTCCGGGTTGAGGTGCGCCGCCGCGCCGTACGCATCGATCGACCGCGCGAGCGAGACCTCCGGGCTCCCGCCGGTGAGCCGCTCGTGCCGGCCCTGGATCAGGTACGTCAGGGCCAGGTTGTTGTAGGCGCGGTAGCTGTCCGGGCGCCGCCGCAGGGCTGCCTCGAGGCTGTCCTTGGCCACGTCGAGCGACTCCTCGGGCGACGCCCCGTGGTCGAGCTCGTACTGCGCGCGCCGCGCGTAGAGCCAGCCCTGGTTGAGGAGCGGCGGCATGTCGTTCGGCGCGATCTCGATCGCCCGCTCGGCGTACGACGCGCCGATCTCGAAGAGGGGGAGGGGATCGGCGCCGCGGGACGCGGCGTACTCGGCCATCATGCCGTAGGCGATGGCGGCGTCGTTCCACGCCCAGAAGGAGTTCGGGTCGAGGGCGAGCGACCGCTGCGCGCTGTCGACCGCGCGGCCGAGCGAGGGCCACGCGTCGAGCCCCACGGCGCTCTCGTGCGACGCGAGGAGGAAGAAGCTCGCCCCCATCGCGCCGTACGCGGTCGCGTCCGACGGGTCGCCCTGGACCGCTTGCTCGCTGGCCGCGACCGCCTCGACGAGGTCCGACCTCGGGTCCGAGCCGCGCGACAGGTCGCGCCTCCCGCGGTGCACGAGCGCCCAGGCCTTCTTGGCGAGCGTGCCGCTCGCCCGCGGGCTCGCCCGGAGCGCCTTGTCGCACCGGGCGATGATCTGCGCGACGACCTCCTCCGCGTCTCCGCCGCGCTGCGCCTCGATCAGCATGATCTCGCTCAGGGCGCGCGCGGCCGCCTCGTGGACGTCGGGATCGCTCTCGGCCATCTCCGCCGCGGCCTCGTACGAGGCGACGGCGCCCCAGAACTCGACGAGCGCCGCCGCGTGCTCCCCGAGGTCGCGCGCCGCCGTGCCCTTCGCGAGCAGGATGTCGCCCTCGAGCTTCTTCGCCTCGTATTCCCAGGGCGATCGCGCGAACGCTAGCCGCGCGTCGGCGAGCGCCTCGTCGAACCGCCCCTCGTAGAGCGCGATGAGCGCCACGGCGTACGACGGCGGCTCCGCGGCCGATCTCACGCTGTCCCTCAGGTACCTGATCGCCGGCTGCTTGTGCCGCTCCTCGAGCTCGAGCTGGTGCGCGGACCGCTCCCCTTTGTCGGCGAGGCGCCGCGCCCGATCGAGCCCCTTCAGGTAGAGCATGCCGTGCACGAGGCCCGCCGCGAATTTCGCCTCGCGCGTGGCGTACCCGCTCGCGAGCGCCGCCTCGAGGTGCGCGAGCGCCTCCTCGGGCTCGTGCAGCGCGAGGTGCCCGCGCCCGAGCGCGTAGCGGCCAGGGCCCTCGACGAGATCGCCCGTCGTCTCGCGCATGCCCTGCATCTTCCGGTCGATCTCGCCCAGGCGCGCCCGGATGACCTCCTTCTCCCGCGACACCTCGTGGAGGGGGAGCGCGTAGGCGTAGCGCATGAACAGCTCCATCTCCTTGACGTCCTGACCGAAGCCCTCGGCCAGGGACGCCACGCGCGCGGCGAGCTCGGCCTGCCGCGCGGCGGCGAGCTTCGCGCGGAGGGCGACGGCGCCCGAGAGCGCGAGCACGACGAGCGCCACGGCGGCCGCCGCGACCGCGAGCCTGTGCTTCCTGGCGCGCTTCAGGGCGCGGTAGCCGATGCCCATCGGCCGCGCGTGGATCGGCTCCCCCTCGAGGTAGCGCTCGAGATCGAGCGCGAGCATCTTCGCGGAGTCGTACCGCCGCTGGGGCTCCTTCTCGAGGCACTTCATCACGATGGTCTCGAGATCGACCGGGATCCGCTTGTCGATCTTTCGCACCGGCGCCGGCAGCTCGCGCGCCACGCGGGCGATGAGGCTCGTCACCGAGGGGTCGACGAACGGCGGGCGCCCGGCGAGGACCTCGTAGAGCGTGGAGCCGAGGCAGTAGACGTCCGTGCGGCGGTCGAGCTGGCGCTGGCCCCCGGACACCTGCTCGGGCGCCATGTACGCCGGCGTCCCCTCGCCGCTCGCCGTCGCACGGGCGTCCGCCGCGGTGTCCCTCGCGAGCCCGAAATCGAGGAGGTAGGGGCGGAAGGCGCCCTCGGCGGTCCGCTCCACCAGGATGTTCGCCGGCTTGATGTCGCGGTGGATCAGCCCGAGCCGGTGGGCGGCGTGCAGGCCGTCCGCGACGTCGGCCACGATCTTCACCCGCTGCTCGAGGGACAGCTGCTGCGCCACCCGGTGGAGCGGCTGGCCGTCGATGTACTGCATGGCGATGAACGGCTGGCCCTGCGCCTCGCCCACCTCGTACACCTTGCAGATGTTCGGATGCTCGACCCGGGCCTGGGCCCGCGCTTCCCAGATGAAGCGCTGGGCGAGCTCCGGATCGTTGCCCCGTATCAGCTTGAGCGCCACGTACCTGTGGAGTCGCGGGTCCCTGGCCTTGTAGACCGTGCCCATTCCCCCTTTCCCGATGAGCGACTCGCACTCATACCGATCCCAGTTGCGGATGGGAAACCTGCTCGGCACGCGCGACGAGGGCGGCTCGACGCACTGGAAAACCGTTTCCTGTGCGGCGCCCGAGCTCCCCGGCGGGGCGGAGCGGGGCGGCCTGCTCTGGGGCGCGATCGAGACGGGGCGGGACGTGGGCTCCTCGCTCGCCGACCACGCGGCGTTCGCACTCTCCGGGCCCGCTCCTCCCATTCGGCTCATGACTCGGACCCTTTTCAACAGCGAAGGTGGAGCCCCCCAGCGCATGGCCTCGAATCGCCATCATCCCGGAGCGCCCGGCCGCGTGCCAGTGAGCGCCTCGCTTCAGGCGTGAGCTACGAGCGATATGACAAAACTGTCGCCCAACGGTAAACCTGAGTTTACGTCCATGTCAACACCCCGGACTGGGCCTGTCGCCGCGAAGAGGCCAGGGTGCGATGCGCTCGACGGGGCGATGGGCGTGGGGCGGGAACAGACGGCGGGCGCGCCGGTCAGCGACGTTCAGCGACGTTCAGCGCCGCGCCGACGACAGCGCCAATGAACGATCCAGCGAGAGAGCAGCGAGGAGCGGACGCCGTTCGCGACGCTATTTGTGGGGCGCGCGACATGATGCCGAGGTGGGTTCAGCTGCTCCGCTGCTCATGGGCCCGCCGGCGGGCTGGTCAGTACTTGACGGTGCAGCCGAACGCCTCGGTCTCTTTCGTGGAGATCGCCTTGCCGGCGGCGAGCTCGGTCAGCGCGGCATCGACGTAGTTCGTGACCTGCTCGCCCGGCTCGGGCTCACCGCCCTTCGTGCTGTCGATGGCGCCGGCGTAGACGACCGTGCCCTGCGGATCGATGACGACCATGTGCGGTGTGCGCTGGGCGCCGTACGCGCGCCCCACGTCGCCCTTCTCGTCGATGAGGACCGGGTAGCTCATCCCGAACTCGCCCTTTGCCTTCACGTTCTCTTCCTTGCCGGTGCCCTGCTTGCCTGGAGCGCCCGAGTTGATGGCGAGCCACACGACCCCCTTCTGGGCCTGCTGCGCCGGCACGTCCTTCAGGCCGCCCTGGCGGTGCGCGAGCTGCACGAACGGGCAACCGGGGTTGAACCACTCGAGGACGACCGTCTTGCCCTTGTGATCGGCCAGCTTGACGGGCTTGCCGTCGAGGTCCGGCAGCGTGAAATCGGGCGCGGGCTGGCCGATCTTGGCCTGGGCCGCCTTCGCCTGGGCCGCCGGCGCGTCCGCGGCCTTCGCCTTCGGGGCGTCGGCCTTGGCGGGCTGCGGCGCGGCGGCGCCGGTGGCCGCGGGCGCGCTCGCCTCGCCGGGCTGGGTGCACGCCGCGAGGGCCGCGGCGAGGAACGTCAGGGAGATGAGCTTGTTCATACGGGGACGCTTACCACGCGTCGCGGCAGGCGCATGCGTCACGGGAACTCCGGCCAGCGATCGCCGGTCGCCCACCGGTATCGAAGGCCGAGCTGGCCGAGATCCGCGCCCAGCAGGCCGAGGCGATCGGGCGTCGCGGCCACCACCATCACCGTCCCCACCGCGTCCAGGTGGTGCGTCAACGACACGGCCAGCACGGGGCCGAGCCGCACGACGACGCTGTCGCGGCCAGGGTTGCCGAGCACCTCGGCGGCGGCGCCCAGGCGGAGCTCGCCGAACCGGTCCATCTCCGCCATGTAGCCGAGCCGGGCCCGGTAGAGGTACGGCGGCTTCATCACCGCGTGGAGCGCCTCCTCGTAAAGGTAGAATCCCTCCGGCGTCCCCAGCACCGCATAACCGGTCGCGACGCCGAACAGGCTGCCTCCGAGCAAGGGTATCGAGCCCGACACCTCGAGCTCCGCCGCGACGTACCGCGACGGGGGGCCCTGCATGAGCTCGGTGTCCCTGCGCGTGTACGACGCCCGAGGCTCGAGGAAGTACTGGGTCGTCGAGAAGGCGTACCGCGCGCCGCCGCGGATCTCCACGCTGGGCAGCGCGGCGCGGAGGCCCAGGTACTCCGCGCCGCCGTTCGGCGAACCGCTCGCATAGCCCTCGATCCCGAGCCAGGACCAGTGGGGCTTGCCCACGCCGAGCGCGAGGCTCGGCCTGAAATAGATCACGCCGAGATCCATCAGCGCGGAGAGGAACGGGCGCGCGGCGGCGCTCCGCGCCCAGTAAGAGCGCTTCTGCAGGAGGTCGATGCCCGAGGGCACCGGCGGCGGCTCGCCGGCGGGCGACGGCAGGTCGGCCGGATCCTGGGCGCCGGCCCCGGCGGGCAGCAGGGTGAGCGCGGCGAGCGTCGCGGCGGCGGCCAGCGCGCGGCGGAGCGTCATCGCTAGAACCTGCCCACAAGGTACCCGCCGAGCGGCGCGGGCGCGAAGCTGAGCGTGACGCCGTCCGCGCGCGGCGCGTCCGAGGCGGGGGCGCCGCCGCGGTAGTGCAGGAGCCACGGGAGCCCGAGGCCGGTCAGGGCGCCGACCGCCGCGCCCGTGAGCGCGTCGGTCGCGAAGTGCTGATCGGAGACGACCCGGAGCGTCGCCACGGCCGCCGCCGTCCCGAGCGACGCGGCGCACGCGAGCGCGTCGGGGGCGCCGCCGCCGTACAGGGGCAGGCGCGCGTGGTGCGAGCACACGAGCCCCGCCGCCGTGAAGGCGGTCGAGCTGTGGCCGCTGAAGAAGCTCCTGTACCGCTTGCTCCCCCGGCAGTCGCGGTCCTGCTGCTCCTCCGGCCCGGCGCACCCGGCGCGGTAGGGGCGCTCGCGGCTCGTGAGCCCCGCGACGACGCCGTTCAGGGCCGCGTTCAGCGCGAGCGCCTCGACGTCGATCATCGCGATCTCCCAGGCGACGCTGCCGCGGCCGTGCCCCCACCAGGTCACGAGCAGGGCGTCCACCGCGAGGTGGTTGGTCATCAGCGTGAGCAGGAGATCGCTCGCGTCCCGCGCCATCTCGCGCTGGCGATCGCTGCGGATGCGCATGGCGTCGCGCGCCGAGCCGTCGAAGCCGTTCACGGTCGTCCACCGGCCCTCCGACGGCGGGATGGCGAGCGTGCCAAACGCGGTCGCGGCCAGGAGCCCCGTGGCCACATACTCGCTCACGCGGAAGCGCGGCCAGGCCGGATCCCACGCGACCTCGGGCCGCGCGCGAGAGAGAGCCTCCGGCGCGGCCCGGCGCGGTGCGCTCGGCAGCACCGCTCCGGAACGGAGGGCGGTGGTCCCGCCGGCTCCCCGTGTCGCCGCGCCGGACGGCGCCGCGAGCGGCTCGGCTCGCGCCGCAGCAGGCGGCTCGGCTCGCGCCGCAGCAGGCGGCTCGGCTCGCGCCGCTGCAGCGCCGAGCAGCGCCGTCACGGCGAGCGCGCTGGAGGCGAACCGGAGGGGCGCGGCGCACCTCAAGGAGCGGACCGCGCGATCAGAAATCGGGGTGGCCGATGACGAGGAACTCGAGCGGCCCGGCGCCCGTGTTGCGCAGCCCGTGGTGTACGTTCGTCTCGACGTGCATCATCTGGCCGGGGCCGAGGGGCACCTCGCGGTCGCCGACGATGCCGAGCGCCTGACCGGCCAGGATATAGATGGTCTCGGTGGTCTCCGTGTGGAGCTCGCGCGAGATCTCACAGCCGGGGCCCATCGTGCCCCTGTAGAAGCCGAAGGCGTTCCCGCGGTCTCTTCCCAGCAGCTGCGCCATGAAGACGCCTCGGTTGGGCAAATACTCCATCACGTCTTCGTCGGCTGCGGTCAGCACCACGGCCCCGTCGATCTGCTGCCTCATGGCGATCCTCCTCCTTCACGAGTGAAGCCGCTGGGAGATCGATCCGTTACAGAAGCGCACTGCGTCCTGTCAACGGCGCTCCGCGCGAACCGTGCGACGGCGGCCGTCGGCGTCTCGGCTTCCCTGCTTCTCTCCTTCTCTCCTTCCCCGTTCCCGCTCTCTGCGTTTCCTGGCTTCAAAAAGGCAACACCACGCTCGCTGCGGCGCGCAGCTCGTAGCTGAACGACATCGTCTTCAACCCCTTCGGAGAGAGCTCGACGTGGCCACGGAGAAATCCGTCCTTCTCGTCCAGCGTCCAGCCGGGGGCCTCGCCGAGCGCGACCTCGACCTCGGCCACCTCGCTGACAGGGATCCGCTCGGTGACCAGCACCCGCTTCACGCTGCTGGAGAGGTTGGACACGGAGAGCTTCACACGCCGGCGGATCTTGCGGCTCCCCGTGATCGCGGCGGTGTCCTGCTCCTCGTCGACGGTGCGCCGCACGCGCACGGCGTCGTCCACGCCGAAGCCGAGCTCGAACGGCTCGCCGGCACCCACGAAATCGAGCCGGGCGCGGCCGACGAGGCTGCCGCCCCGCGCGACGCGCACCGGGCCTGCCAGCAGCGGGCGCGGCCGTCCGCCGGCGCCGCCGCCGTCCAGCGTCACCGTGGCGCGCAGGTGGGCCGCGGGGTGGACCTCGGGGTACAGCACCAGCGCGAGCTCGGTGGGGAGCGAGCGCCGCGCGATCTCGATGCGCGTCGGGCGGCCGTCGGAGGGGAGGGTCACCGGCTCCGCCGCCTCGAAGATCAGCGGCTCGCCGCCATCGTCCACCCCCGGCATCTCGTCGACCGCCCGCGCCCCGCGGTCGAGCCCGGCCGCGGCGATCGCCTGGTCGCGCGCCTCGACGATCACGCGGCGGCGCTCGATCTCCGTCTTGCGCCGCGCGCGGAGCACGTCGTCTTCGAGCAGCGGCGCCTCGGCGCTCCTCGACGGCCGCGCGGTCGAGAAGCGCGCGGTGACGTTCTCCCAGACCTCGCCCGTCGCCTGCCACGCCGCCGCCCAGGTGGTGAGCTCGATCGAGCCGCCAGGCGCCTGCGCTGCCGCGCCGCCCGCGCTCGTGACCGCGGCGCCGGCGGCGAGCCGCGCCAGGTGCTCGGGGCGCCAGATCGCGCACGCGACGCGGTACGTCAGCTCGATGTCGACGGGCTGCGGCGCGGGGGCGTGCACCTCGACCTCGATCACCGCTTCATAGCGCGGTTGCTCGACGGACCCCTCCCGCAGCCGCGCCCCGGCGCGCCGGGCGTCCTCCTCGGCGCGCGCCCGCGCCGCGCGCGCGTCCGCCGACGCGCCGAGCGCCTCGGCGAGCGCCGCGTGCAGCGCCTCGGCGCCGCCGCGCCACGAGGCGAGGCGCGCGGGCTCGCCGGCGTCCTTCGGGACCTCGCTCATCGCCCGCGCCCACTTCGCGAGCAGCTGGTCGAGGTGGGCCTCGCGCCGCGACGCCCGGTCCCGCGCGCGCTCCGCGGCGCCGGCCCGCAGCGACGCCTCGCGCTCCTCGCGCTCCAGCGCGTCGATCGCCTCGCGACCGAGCGCCGCCTCCCTGTGCGCCCTCCATCGTACGCGCGCCGCCGTCACCCGGACCGCATCCGCGCCCGCGACGCGCGCCTGCACGGTGCGCTCGTCGACGAACACCGAGACGCCGCCGATCGCGATCCACTGCGCCCCGGCCTGGACCTCGACGCGCGCCGCGCGCACGACCTCGGCGCGATCCTCGAACAGCGTCACCGCGCGCGCCGCGCTCGGGTGCGGCGCGCGGGCGCCTTCGTGGCCGCCGCTCTCGTCGCTCGCTCCGCCTCCGCTGGCGCTCCGCCCAGCCCGGTCCGAACCGCTCGCATCCGTTGCCATGGTGCGCTCGTTTCCTTTGTTATTCCCGACGGTTACCGCCGACGATCTCGTTCTTGGACGAGAACACCACGCGGTAGGTGAACGCGACGGAGGCCTTGCCGCCTGGCGCGATCGGGACGCGCCAGCGCAGCCCGCCGCGCACCGGCTCGCCGAGCTCCTCCTGGGTGTACGGCTCGGCCTTCGGCTGCGACGAGAGGAGCTTGATCTCGACGTCCTTGTCGTCCGTCACCGGGATGCGGTCGAGGACCTCGACCTCGACGCCCATCCCGAGCGACGAGGAGAGGTCGATGACCACCGCGTGTTCGACGGCGAGCGAGCCGCCGAGCAGGCCGGCGCTCGACTCGTCAACGCGCGCGTTCCTGGCGACCCGGATCCGCTCCTCGACGCCGAGGCCGGCGCGGAGGAGGCCGCCCCGGTCCACGCGGCCGAGCGCGGACTGCGCCGCGAGGGCGCCGTCGACGAAGATGTCGACAGGCCCCGCGAGCAGCGGGGCGTCGAACGGGTTCTCGACGCGCGCCTCGCGGTAGACCTCGGCGGCCTCGCGGGGCGCGGTCACGAACCGGGGCGCGGCGGGGGCGCGCGCGGCGCCCAGCGCGACGCGGTGGAGCCCGCCGTTCGACGGCACGTCGGCGGCGCTCTCGCCGACGTAGAGGTGGTCGAATTGCCCGCGCGAGTCGCGCGGATCCACGGCCCGGGGCGGGGCGCCGAGGTCCGCGATGTCCTGCTCCGCCCGACGCGCGTTGCGCCGCGAGGGCCCGGGCTCGTCGCGCGCGAGCCGGCCGCGCTGTTTGCCCGCGCCGGGGAGGTGCAGCGCGTCGAAGTCGAGCCACTCCTCGACCTGCGCGGGCTCGAGCGCCGGGGCGGCCCCGGCGCCCTCCAGCGCCTGCTCGGGAGCGAGCCATTCCTCCTCGAGGCTGGCCGCGGCCTCGACGCTCGCCGCGGAGCCCAGGGCGCTCCGGGGGACCGGGGGCGCGCTCGCCTGGGGAGCCGGCGGCGGGGGCGGCGCCCCGTGGCCGCCGCCGAACGACGGGAGCGACAGCCCGCGCGACTTCCGCGCCGGCGCGGCGAGCGGCATCGGCGGGGCGAACGCCATCGGCGCGGCGGCCTGCATCGGGGGCGGCGGGGCGGCCGGGCCGGATGGCGCAGGCGGCGCTGGCCTCTTCATCGCCGCGAAGGGCTCCGGGCTGGCCCGGTTCCGCGTGGCCTCGCCGCCGTCACGCGCGGGCGGGAGCTTTCCAGGCGCGGCGGTGGTCCGCGCGGCCGGCTCGGGGAGGGCGGCGACGAAGCGGTCGAACCCGTCGAACATGGCGTCGAGCCCCTCCGGCGCGGGGCGGTAGCCGCGGCGCGGGGGGCGCTGCGCGCGGCTGAGCCGCAGCGAGGCGAGCTCCGGCAGCCGCGTGTCCTGCACGAGATCGGCGGTGGCGAGCGCGAGGCGCACGTCCTTCCAGTCCTCGCCGGAGGCCTGCGCGACGAGGGCGTCGAGCTGCAAGGCGACCTCGGTCGCGCCGCGCGAGAACCGCGCCGCGTAGGCGGGCCACCAGCGCGCGGCGAACACGGCGTACTCGAGCCGGAGCGCCGGCTCCCCGGCCGCGCCGCCGCGCTCCGGCGCGAGCCGCACGACGACGTCGAGGCGCGCCGGGTCGCGCTCCTCGACCTCGCCGCTCGCGGCCTGGGCGGCGTCGATCTGGGCGGCCAGGAGCTCCTTCCGGGCGCGCTCGAGCTCCGCGTCGAGCGCGGCGGCGCGGGCGTCGAGCGCGGCGAGCTCGTCCGAGAGCAGGCCGCTCACCGCGAGCGCGTCGCGGATGCGGGCCGCCGGGTCGCCCGGCCGGAAGCGCCGCGCGAGCTCCGGATCGAGCGAGACGGCGCCGAGCTGGTCGCGCCAGAGGCGGAGGTGGTCGCGCTCCGCCGACAGGCGCGCGATCGCGAGCTCGAGCTCGCGGAGCTCGGCGGAGAGCGCCGTCCTCGAGACGGGCGCCGGGGGCACGACGAGCCGCGCGCGCACGCCGATCACGTCGCGCACGTCGCGCGCGGGCCCGGAGGCCGCCGCCGCGCCCGCCGGGGCGCCTGCGGCGGCGCCGCCCGCGGCGTCGATGAGCGCGCGGAAGCTCCCCGGCTCGGCGAGCGGCGTGATCCCCGGCACCGAGATCTCGACCGCCCCCCGGGGGAGCGGCGCCGCGAGCTCGACGCGGCGGGTGACGATCGCCCCGCGCGCATACACGACGACCCCCTCGATACGGCTAGCGCACTCGATCTTCTCGGCCGTCATCGCTCGTCCCCTCGCCCGCGAACGCCCCGCGAGAGCGCGACGGTATCACGCCGCGCGCGGGCCCGGATAGCGGGCTATCGCCTCGTGTCGAGGAAGCCGAACCCGGGCAGCGCGTCGATGCCGTAGGCGCGCAGCGCGAGCTCGTCGAGCCTGTCGAAGTCGCGCCGCCGGAAGGAGCTGCGGAGATCGCTCATCAGCTCCTCCGCGACGCTCTCCGGCGGGGGCAGGCGGATCCGCCGCAGGTACTGGGCCTGGAAGCGCAGGTAGCCTCCGCGCATCTTGACCGCATAGGACCACACGAAGAAGAGGGCGACTTTGGAGGCGAGCAGCCCGCCGAGGGCCTCCATGTCCCAGCCCTCCGAGGTGATGAAATAGAGATTGTGGTGCGGATAGAACCTGCCCTCGTCATAGACCACCTCGTTGGAGCCCGCGATGTCGGGGACGAGCAGCTTCGGGGCGGTGGTCAGCGCCGGAACCACGCGATCGATGGTGCGGAACCAGCCTGCGCCGCCCCGCCGCGCGATGTAGCGCCTCCTGATCTCGGCCTCGTGCGCGTGCAGGTACCCGGAGAGCCTGGGGTACTCCTCGAGATGGACCACCTTGCCGTCGGATCCGAAGGGATTGATGACGAACCGCCTGGCGTCGCGGATGCGGCCGTCCTCGATATCGTGTCGCATGACGAGCGGCACGAGGCGATCGCGCTCGATATCCACCTCTTCGCCGACGATGTAGATCCTGTCGTTCCCGGTGGCGACGCCGATGCCGACGCGCGTCCCGCCGACCTCCTCGATCGGCGCGAACCGCGCCTCGAGCGCGCGCAGGGCCTCGAGGTGCTCTGGCGAGCCGAGCACCCACGGGTCGTCGCCCTCGAACCAGGAAGCGTACTCCGACACGGCGACGCCGGAGCCGCGCTCCGCCGCGCCCGCCTCCGCGCGCCCCTCCGCGTGTCCCTCCGCGTGTCCCTCCGCGTATCGAAGAGCGGCGGACGCGGCCTCGCACTCCTCCGGCGAGGCGGTGCGCAGCGTCGCGACAGGGACGCTCCCCGTCTTGCCGGGCGACACGGCGAATATCGACGGGTAGGCGACGACCTCGGACTCGAAGGGAGACGCGCCGCGCAGATCGACGTAGCACCGCACCCGGAACCACCTCGACAGCAGCCGGCGGAGCGGCGCGCCGTACCGGTTGAGGGTCCACCGGTCGGCGCAGATGAAGGAGAGGATCCCGCCGGGCGCGAGGAGCTCGAGGCCGCGCTCGATGAACGCCACGTAGAGATCGGCGCGGTCGTAGAGCGACCTGTACCGGTGTCGATACTCCTCCTGGAGCTCGGGCGAGAGCTGTTCGATCCTGACATAGGGCGGGTTGCCGACCACCGCGTCGAACCGGCGTCCCTGGCTGGTGAGCAGGAAGTCGCCGTGGGCGATCCAGGCCTCGGAGAGGCGCGTCGCGTCGCCCTGCGGCAGCCCGAGCCGCGCGAGGGCGCCGGCGACCGCGAGGCGCGCGTGGTCGACGTGAGCTCGCTCGACGTCGTACGACCGGATCGCCGGCTCGATCTCGAGGAGGTCGCGATCGTGGCGGCGCGCCGACTGGATCAGCCGCTCGGCGGCGGGGACCAGGAACGCGCCATGGCCGCAGGCTGGCTCGAGCAGCGACAGCGACGCGAGATCCCGGTCCGCGGTGTAGCCCGCGAGATCGAGGATGAGATTCACGACGTGGGGTTTCGTCAGCACCACGCCGTGGGCCTCGCCCGACGAGCGCTCGCCGTAATCGTAGGCGCTCTGCGGGAGCATGACCGTCAGATCGAGGGCTGTCTGCATTGGCGCCGCGAGCATGGTAGCCGCGATCGGCGCGCGCGGGCGGCGCTCCACGGCCGCGCTCGCCGCGCGGTCGCGGCGCCCGAGGCCGCGGCCGGCCGCATCGCGCCGGGCCTCTTCCCCGCTCGCGTGCCGCCGTCGAGGCGCTTTCTGCGTCTGCGTCTGCGTCTGCTTCCGCGCTCGGGGCGAGGCGCGGATCGCGTTTCAGGAGGCGTCGCCATCGAATAGGGTAGAGTCGCCGCATGGCCTTCCCCGTGTCTGTCCGTCCCGCCAATCGCATCGCGGCGAGCGTCACCTGCGGAGGCGCCGTGCAACCGCCGGCCGCCGGCCCGGACGCTCGGTCGAGCGAGGGGGGCGCGTGATCCTCGGCATCGGCATCGACGTCTGCGGCATCGGACGCATGGAGGAGGCGCTCGCGCGGTGGGGGGAGCGGTTCTGGGAGCGGGTGCTGTCCGAGCCGGAGCGCCGCTCGCTCGCGCACCGCGTGGACCGGGCGACGGCGCTCGCGGGCCGCTTCGCCGCGAAGGAGGCCGTGGTGAAGGCGATGGCGGGCGCGCCGGGCGTCAGCTGGCACCACCTGGAGGTGCGCGGCGCGCCGCGCATGCCGCCGACGATGGCGCTCCACGGCCCGGCGCGCGCGCTCGCCGAGCGCATGGGCGTCCAGCGGGTCCACCTGTCGATCACGCATGATGCAGGCGTGGCGGCGGCGGTGGCTATCCTGGAAGGGGAGAGCCGATCCCCGACCGATGCGGACGAGGACGGCGAGAGCCGATCCAGCCTGGACGAAGGGAAAGAGCGCTCGTGATTCCGGTCCTATCGCGCGCGCAGATGCGCGCCTTCGACAAACACGCGATCCACCAGTGCCACGTCCCCGGCGTGGTCCTCATGGAGAACGCCGGCCGCGGCGCCGCCGACGTGATCTCGGCGATCATCGAGGGGCGCAACGCCGGGCAGCCCGGCGACGCCGCGCACCGCGCGCCGCACCCGCTCGCGTCCGGCCTTTCGCCCGCGCGGGCGTTCTGGCCGGCGACGTTGCCCTCCGGGGCGGGTCTCCGGGGCCGCCCCGGGAGCGTCCCGCCGCCGCCGAACGGCCGCCGCGACGCCGAGGAGGCCCGCGCCGCGCGCATCCGATCGTTCCCGGTGCGGCACGTCCCGAGCCCGGGGCAGCCCGCGACGTACCCCCTCCACGCCCGCGTCGTCGTCGTCTGCGGGGCCGGCAACAACGGCGGCGACGGCTTCGTCGTGGCGCGCCACCTCCTCGCCCGCGGCGCGGAGGTCCAGGTCTTCCTGGCCGCCCGGTCCGAGAAGGTCACCGGCGATAGCCGCATCAACCACGATGCGTACGTGGATCTCGGCGGCGCGCTGACCGAGCTCCCCCCGGGCGCGTCCCTCGCCCCGCTCGAGGTCGCGCTCGCGGGGGCCGACCTCCTCGTCGACGCGATCTTCGGCACGGGCCTCGACCGCCCCATCGAGGGCCACCTCGCCGACGTCATCGGCGTCCTCAACGCGGCGACCTGCCTCTGCATCGCGCTCGACGTGCCCTCGGGCCTCGACGCCGACAGCGGCGCGCCGCTCGGCGCCGCGGTGCAGGCCGACGAGACCGTCACCTTCGGCCACCTCAAGATCGGCCTGCTCACGCCCGAGGGCGCGCGGCTCGCGGGCAACGTGCACGTCGTCGATCTCGGGGTCCCGGACCGGCCGATCCTCGCCCAGGTGGGCCACGTCGCGGAGGTCCTCCGCAAGGAGACGATCGGCTCGTCGCTGCGCCCGCGCGAGGCGAGCGTCTACAAGCACCAGGCGGGCAACGTGCTCGTCATCGCCGGCTCGTCGGGCAAGCTCGGCGCCGCGCTGCTGACCGCGCGCGCGGCGATGCGGACGGGCGCGGGCCTCGTGACGATCTGCACCTGGGCCGACACCGCGCGCGCGATGGAGTCGCGCGTCGTGGAGCTGATGACGACCTCGATCGATCCGGCCCGCATCGCGGCGTCGCTCGACGGCGCGCTCGCCGGGCGGCGGGCGGTCGCCATCGGCCCGGGCCTCGGCCTCGACGAGCGGGCGCGGGCCGCGGTGGATCACGTCGTGCTCGGCTGGGACGGCCTGAAGGTCGTCGACGCGGACGCCCTGACGCACTTCGTGGGCCGCCCGGAGGCGCTCGCGACCGCGCGCGGGAGCCTCATCATGACGCCGCACTCCGGCGAGCTCGGCCGGCTCCTGGGCCGGAGCGCTCGGGCCGTCGAGGAGGACCGCTTCGGCGCCGTGCGCGAGGCCGTGGCGCTCACCCGGGCGATCGTCGTGCTCAAGGGGGCGCGCACGATCATCGCGCTCCCGGACGGCCGCATGTTCATCTGCATGGCGGGCAACCCCGCGCTCGCCACCGCCGGCTCGGGCGACGTCCTGACCGGGATGATCGCGGCCCTGCTGTGCTCGATGGATCCCACCGCCGCGGCGAGCGCCGGGGTGCTGATCCACGCGCTCGCCGGCGATGTGTGGCGCGCGCAGACGGGCAGCGATCGGGGGCTGCTCGCGGGCGAGATCGCCGAGCTGGTCCCGGGCCTGATCGCCGCGCTGGCCGCCGGGAGCGACCCGCTCTCGACGTGACGCGAGCGCCTGCTCCGCCGGACGCCTCGCCCGGCGCCCGCTCTGCTGGACGCCTCGCCCGGCGCTCGCGCGGGTGGGGCCGCCGGGCCGGGCGCGCCGCGGGGCGGCTCGCCACCCTGGCGCGCCCGTTCTCCCTGCTGTCGATTTGACACGCGCCCGCGTGTCTCCGCCCGCGCCGTTCAGCGTGATCCGCGGCCTTCGCGAGGTCCGCGCGGTGGCACCTGCCTTGCCAGTGCCGGTTACGCAGGAGGTCCCGCCATGCTCGTCCACGCCGCTCATGCCCCCGCCCGGTCCTCGAACCCAGCGCCGCCGCCGCCCGGCGCGACGCGCGCGCTCGGGCGCGGGCCGTCCTTCGGGGCGGCGCGGACGGCGCCGGGAGAGGGCTCGCGGGGAGCGGTCGACGAGCTGCTCCGGGGCCTTGTCGAAATGACACCGGAGCTCTTCGGCCGCGCGCTGCGGCTCTCCCGGACGCCCGCGACGGCCGAGGACCTCGTGCAGGACACGGTGGAGCGCGCGCTCCGGTTCGCGGGGAGCTACGAGCCCGGGACCAACCTGCGGGCGTGGGTGCACCAGATCCTCTTCAGCGTCTTCATCACCCGCTGCCGGCGCAGCCGTCGCGAGCGCAACGCCCTCGACGTGCTCGCGACCGACCCGTGCGCGTGGACGGCGCCGGAGCGCTGCGCTGACATGCACGCGCTCTCGCCCGGCGTGCGGCGCGCGCTCGCGACGCTCCCGCCGGCCTTCCGTGACACCCTGGTGCTCGTGGACCTCGAGGAGATGTCTTACAAGGACGCAGCGACGCGGCTGGGCGTCCCGGTCGGCACCGTCATGAGCCGCCTGCACCGCGGCCGGAAGCTGCTCGCCGAGGTGCTGCGTGGCGAAGCGCCGGACGGCAAGGCCGAGGCGCCGGACGGCAAGGCCGAGGCGAGGAGCGACGTGAAGGCCGCGGCAGCATGAGCGATCGCGGCGGCGATCTCCGTCGCCCGCGACCGGGATCACGTCGCCCTGCGCTGCGCCTCTGCGGCCCGATTCGCCGTCGCGACGAGGGCTCTTTCGGCCGCCTGCGCGCCGCGCCCGCCCGCTGCGCCTTCTTGCCGCGGTGATCTGGGCCCCCTACCATCGTCGTGCCACCGAGGAAGCGTTCCTCGCCAGGAGGCACCATGGCAACGACCGCGAGAGAGCCTCACGTCGTGATCGTCGGCGGAGGGTTCGGCGGCCTGAACGCGGCAAAGGCGCTCCGCGACGCGCCCGTCCGGGTCACCCTCATCGACAGGACCAATCACCACCTGTTCCAGCCGCTGCTCTATCAGGTGGCGACGGCCAGCCTCTCGCCGGCCGACATCGCGGTCCCGATCCGATCGGTCCTGTCGCGCCAGCGCAACGTCCGGGTCCTGCTCGGCGAGGTGACGGGCGTGGACCTCGCCGGCCGGCGCGTCACCGTCGACGGCGACCCGCTGGACTACGACTTCCTGATCCTCGCGGTCGGCGCGACGAACAACTACTTTGGCCACGAGGAGTGGGCCCGGTTCGCGCCGGCGCTCAAGAACCTCGACGAGGCGCTCACCATCCGCGAGCGCATGCTGCTCGCCTTCGAGGCCGCCGAGCGCGAGGAGGACCCCGCGGCGCGGCGGCGGCTGCTCACGTTCGTCGTCATCGGCGGCGGCGCCACGGGCGTCGAGATGGCCGGCGCCTTCGCCGAGCTCGCGCGCTACATCCTCGCGCGCGACTTCCGCTCCCTCGACCCTTCGCTCTCGCGGGTGCTGCTCGTCGAGATCGGCGCCCGCATCCTCCAGGCCTTCCCGGAGAGCCTCTCGGCGAGCGCCGAGGAGCAGCTCGCGTCCCTCGGGGTCGAGGTCATCAAGGGGCGCCGCTTCCGCAGCATCGACGAGCAGGGCGTGCTGTTCGAGGACGGCGAGCGCCTCCCCGCCGCGACCGTCATCTGGGCCGCGGGGGTCCGCGGCACCCCGCTCGCGCGCGCGCTCGGCGTCGAGCTCGATCGCGTCGGCCGCGTGAAGGTCGGGCCGGACTGCTCCCTCCCCGGGCACCCGGGCGTCTTCGCGATCGGCGACATGGCCACGCTCCGCGACCGGAACGGCGTCGACGTGCCCGGCCTCAGCCCGGCCGCGATCCAGGAGGGTCGCTTCGTCGCGCGCTGCATCCTCGATGATCTCGAGGGCCGCCCGCGCGGGCAGTTCGCATACCGCGACAAGGGGACGATGGCGACCATCGGCCGCTCGCGCGCCATCGCGAAGGTCGGGCGCCTGCAGATGTCGGGCACGCTCGCGTGGCTCGCCTGGCTGGCCGTCCACGTGCTGTTCCTTATCGGCTTCAGGAACCGCTTCACCGTCATGTTCGCGTGGATGTGGCAGTACATCACCTTCAAGCGCGGCGCCCGCCTCATCACCGGCCATACCTCGCCGGTGCTCCTGGCGGCGCCCGCGCCTTCGGTGCGTCGCCCATCGCCCGCGAGCCCGGTCGCGGAGGTGGTCTCCGGCGGCCCCTGAGCGCGCCCTTCCCCCCGCTCGCTTGACGCGCGCCCTCCACCATGGCGGATACGCGTCCAGTGAAGGCACGTAGAGCCCAGACCCCCGCGCGATCGGCGGCCGCCGAGCCGCCGTCCCCACCCGCGCCCCCGGCGAGCGAGCCTGGCGGGGACGACCCGGCATTCGACGACGCGTCGGATCTCACGCCGGTCGTCGCCTCCAACCTGAAGCGGTTCCGGGCCGAGCGGGGCCTGTCGCTCGAGCGCCTGGCGAAGGCGTCCGGGGTGAGCCGGGCGATGCTGGGGCAGATCGAGCTGGGCCAGAGCACGCCGACCATCAACGTCCTCTGGAAGATCGCGCGCGCCCTCGGGGTCCCCTTCTCGGCGCTGATGAGCCAGGCGACCTCGCCCGTCACGACCGTCATGCAGGCCTCGCACGCGCGCATCCTGCGGTCTCGCAACGGCGACTTCTCTTCCAGGGCGCTCTTCCCGATGGACCGGCCGCGCAACGTGGAGTTCTACGAGCTCCGCCTCGCGCCGCGCTCGGTCGAGCACGCCGACGCGCACGCGCCGGGCACCGCGGAGAACCTGATCGTCACCGAGGGCTCGGTGGAGATCACCGTGGCCGGCGAGCGGCGCCTGCTCGAGACCGGCGACGCCATCCTGTTCGAGGCCGACAGCCCGCACAGCTACCGCAACCCGGGCAGCGCCGAGGCCGTCATGTACCTCGTCATGACCTACGGTTCGCGCGGCTAGCTCCGCCGCATTTCCGGACCCCGCCGGCCTCGTGTCCCTCCGGTATCCAAGACATGTCCTCCGTTATCCTGGCAGATCTCCCTTGCGTCCTCTGCTTTAGCGTGAGATATGTCCGTTATAGCGGCGGTCACCCGCTGCGAGGAGCAAGGAGGCGGAGCGATGCGGATCACCTGGATTGGTGGGTTGGATCGCAATCAGGCTCAGCTGGAGCGGATGGCGCTGCAGGCGGGGCACCACCTGGAGTTTCACACGGGCAACACGGGCGGCCGCGGGGCGGCCGAGCTGCGGGCGGCCATCGAGCGGGCCGATCTCGTGATCGTGCTGACCGACGTGAACAGCCACGGCGGCGTGCTCCTCGCCAAGAAGCTCTGCCAGAAGCTCGGCCGCGCGGCGTTCATGGCCCGGCGCATCGGCGCCTCGCGCTTCCAGCAGCTGCTCGACGCGCTCGCGCAGCGGGAATCGCGGTATCTCGCGACTGGATGAGGGAGCAAGGACGATCGATGCGATGCTTGATGACGATGCTTTGTTGTGTGCTGGCGCTGGCGCTCTCGGCGTGCTCGAAGGGCGACGCGGCCGGCGCCTCGAAGTCGGGGTCGGTGCAGATACTGAACGTCTCCTACGACCCCACGCGTGAGCTCTATGAAGAGGTGAACGCCGCCTTCGCGAAGCGCTGGAAGGAGCAGAGCGGACAGGACGTCACCATCAAGCAATCGCACGGCGGCTCGGGCAAGCAGGCCCGGTCGGTGATCGACGGGCTCGAGGGGGACGTGGTCACGCTCGCGCTCGCCTACGACGTCGATGCGGTCGCGTCCGCCGGGCTGATCAAGGAGGGATGGCAGGCGCGCCTCAAGGACAACAGCGCTCCTTACACGTCGACCATTGTCTTCCTGGTGCGCAAGGGCAACCCCAAGGGCATCAAGGACTGGGACGATCTCGTGAAGGAGGGCGTGGCGGTCATCACCCCGAACCCGAAGACCTCCGGCGGGGCGCGCTGGAACTACCTCGCTGCGTGGGGGTACGAGCTGAAGCGAGCGGGCGGCGACGAGGCGAAGGCGAAGGATTTCGTCGGCCGCCTCTTCAAGAACGTGCCCGTCCTCGACACGGGGGCGCGCGGCTCGACCACGACGTTCGTCGAGCGTGGGCTCGGCGACGTGCTGATCGCCTGGGAGAACGAGGCGCTGCTCGCGGTGAAGCAGAGCGGTAAGGACAAATTCGAGGTGATCGTGCCGTCGATCAGCATCCTCGCCGAGCCGCCTGTCGCGGTGGTCGACAAGGTCGTCGACAGGCGCGGGACGAGGGCGGCGGCGGAGGCGTACCTCGCCTTCCTCTCCACAGAGGACGGCCAGCGCATCGCGGTGAAGCACTTCTACCGCCCGCGCAACCCGGCGATCCTCGCGGCGGCCGAGTCGGAGGGTGTCTTCCAGAAGGTCGCGCTCTTCTCGATTGACGAGGTGTTCGGGGGGTGGCAAAAAGCCCAGAAGGCCCACTTCTCCGACGGCGGCGTCTTCGACCAGATCTACCAGGCCGGTAAGTAGACTTCGTGGCTCTCCTCTGGCGGCGACAGAGCGTTCTGCCCGGCTTCGGGCTGGCGATGGGGATTACGGTAACGTACCTGTCGCTGCTGGTGCTTGTCCCGCTGTCGATGATCTTCCTCAAGACCGCGACGCTCCAGCCCGCCGAGATCTGGGCCGTGGCGACCTCGCCGCGCGCCGTCGCCTCGTTGAAGATGAGCTTTGCGGCGTCGCTCATCGCGGCGGGCATCAACGCGGTCTTCGGCGTCCTCGTGGCGTGGGTGCTCGTGCGCTACAGCTTTCCGGGCAAGTCGATCGTCGACGCGCTCGTCGACCTGCCCTTCGCGCTCCCGACGGCGGTCGGCGGCATCGCGCTGACGGCCATCTATGCGCAGCAGGGGTGGGTCGGTCGGTTCCTGTATCCGCTCGGGATCCAGAGCGCGTTCAGCCGCCTGGGCGTCGTCATTGCGCTCACCTTCGTGGGGCTCCCGTTCGTCGTGCGGACCGTCCAGCCGGTGATGGAGGAGCTCGAGGTCGACCAGGAAGAGGCGGCGGCGTCGCTCGGCGCGGGCCGCTTCCAGATCTTCCGTCGCATCCTCCTGCCCGCGCTCTGGCCATCGATCCTCACCGGGTTCGCGATGTCGTTCGCGAGGGCGTTCGGTGAGTACGGGTCGGTCGTGTTCATCTCCGGGAACATGCCCCTCAAGACGGAGATCGCGCCGCTCGTCATCATGACCAAGCTCGAGCAGTACGACTACGCGGGCGCGACGGCGCTCGCGCTCGTGATGCTTCTCTGCTCCTTCGTGCTCCTCTTCCTGATCAACCGACTCCAGTCCTGGAGCGGCGCGCGCGGGTCGCGGAGCGCTGTCGAAGCGCCCCAGCCTGCGTCCGAGCGGCCCGCGGGGGCCAGAGCGCCCGGGGTCGCGTCGTAGTGGCTGGCGCGGCCGGCAAGCTGCGGTTCAGGTCGCGCGGGGCGGTGCGCGGCGCGACGTCCGAGCCCCCGCTGGTGCGCTGGGCGCTGACGGCGGCGGCGCTCGCGTTCCTCGGGTTCTTCCTCTTCCTGCCGGTCGTGGCGGTGTTCATCGAGGCGTTGAAGGACGGCCTCGCGGGGTACTGGCGGGCGATCACCGCGCCGGACGCCATCGCCGCCATCGAGCTGACGCTCACGACCGCGCTCATCGCCGTGCCGCTCAACCTCGTCTTCGGCGTGGCCGCGGCCTGGGCGATCGCGCGCTTCGAGTTCACGGGAAAGAGCCTGCTCGTCACGCTCATCGATCTGCCGTTCGCGGTCTCGCCGGTGATCTCCGGCATGATCTTCGTCCTGCTCTTCGGGGCGCAAGGGGTGCTCGGCCCCTGGCTCATCGAGCACGACCTCCGGGTCATCTTCGATCGTCCGGGGATCATCCTCGCGACGACGTTCGTGACGTTCCCGTTCGTCGCGCGCGAGCTCATCCCGTTCCTGGAGAGCCAGGGGGCCGACGAGGAGCACGCGGCGCTGTCGCTCGGCGCGAGCGGGTGGAGCATGTTCTTCCGCATCACCCTCCCCAACGCGAAGTGGGGCCTGCTCTACGGCGTGGTGCTCTGCAACGCGCGGGCGATGGGCGAGTTCGGCGCGGTGTCGGTCGTCTCGGGGCATATCCGGGGGCAGACCAACACCATGCCGCTGCACGTCGAGGTGCTCTACAACGAGTTCCACTTCTCGGCGGCGTTCGCGGTCGCCTCGTTGCTCGTCCTGCTCGCGCTCCTGACGCTCGTGGCGAAGCGCCTTATCGAAGGCCGGGCGCAGCGAGACGCCGCTCCTGAGATCGACCCGGCGGCGAAGGCCGGCGCGGGGTGACGCGCGCGCGGGACGGAGCGCGCGACGGAGCGAGGGCCGCTGGAGGACTCGGCACGAGCGGCACGAGAGGGAGCGCCGGGGACACGGCGCTTCCCTGGAATCGCCGTTGCCCAGGAGAACGGATGGCGCGCGGAGAACAGCAGATCTCGACGCTTCGACGCGGGTGAGCGCCGCGGGAGGTGCGCTGTCGGGGCGCGCCCAACTTGCGATTGGCCCCCGGCGCTCCAGGTTCGAGGGAGGGGTCACCATGCGGTTCTTCGAAGCGGTTGGGCGTGTGATCGGGGGAGCGCTGTCTCCTATCGCCGGGGGGGGCAGCTTCATCCGGAGAGCGAGGCTGTTCCATCCCGACGGCGTGGTCTACTGCGCGGGGGTGAAGGCGCTCGCGGTGGAGGGCGAGGTCGGCGCGCTGGCGCAGCGGCTGGCGGGGCCGGCGCTCGTGCGGCTCTCGGGCGGGATGTGGCGGTGGCGGGGCGGCAAGGGCGAGCGCCGCCCGGACGTGCTGGGAGTCGCGGTGCGCTTCCGGACCAGCGAAGAGGTGACGCCGGCCGCGAGCGCCGGCGATCAGGACCTCATCTTCGTGAGCGCGCGCCGACTTTTGCTGCTCCCGTTCGCCCTCTTCACGACGAAGAGGCACGACTTCCTGGACAACGACTACTACGCGCTGGCGCGGTTCGACGTGGCCGGCTTCGGTCGCGCGGAGTTCCGCCTGGTGCCGCTGCGCGCGGCGGTGGTGAAAGGCAACCGCCTGGAGAAGCTGGAGCGCGCCGCTGCGGCGGGGCTCGCGCTGCTGCGCCTCGAGGTGAGGCGAGGGGGCTCGCGCGCGCGGTGGATGGCAGTGGCCGATATGGAGCTGTACGAGCCGGTGGACATCGACCAGCGCGCCCTCCGCTTCAACCCGTTCCAGACGGGGAAGGGGATCGTGCCGCGCGGGCTGCTCCAGGCGACGCGGCGGGCGGTCTACACGGCCAGCTACATCGGGCGAGCCCTGGGGGCGCGGGAGAGGGTGCCGCGCGCGGGAAGGGCACGGCGCGGCGGGCGCGAACAGTAAGCTGCGCGGGTGTTCTGGAGGGCTGCGGCGGGAACGTGCCGGAGCCCCCCTCCGCCGGCTCCAGGATCGGGACGGGAGGGAACTGGAAGCCGGAACGACGACAGAACGAGCGTGGCGGAGCGCCGGCTGAAGGGACGGCTCGGCCGCGTGAATGTAGACGGCGGTATCAAAGGCGTTGACAGCCGCGCAGAGATGAGGCATGACCTCCCGCCGCTTCGAACAGTCGGTGAGGTAGCCAAGTGGTTAGGCAACGGTTTGCAAAACCGTTATACGCGGGTTCGAATCCCGTCCTCACCTCCGCAACGACGACAGTCCGGCCCGAGCGTTGACCGAGGTGCCCCGGCCTTACGAGGCGAGCGCGGTGCGCCGGCGAAGCTGACGGGCGCTCGCCAGCGCGCCGGTATCGTCGACGTGAGCCGGAGCGGTACGGTCGCCACCACGGCGCTCGCGTCCTCGCCTCAGCGAGGATCGAACCAGGTGTAGCCGTAGTCGAAGCAGAGCTCCTCGCCCGCGTGGATGTCGCGGAGCGCGATGGCAGCCATCGAGTCCGGCACCGGGCCGTCATTCATCTCGACGTTGGGTGTCGCCGAGTGGTTGTAGAGCGCGAGCAGCCCCCACGCATACGCCTTCTCCCGCCCCGGCTCCTCCCCCCACGTGAACACGTGATGGAGCGCCTGGCAGTCGCGGTGGTCCTCGGTCTTCAGATCCGACGCCTGGAAGCAGCTGACAGCGGCCCACTCGACGACGGCGCCCTTTGGCAGGAACCGGCGAGCGAAGACGCCCCGGCCCTTCCCAGGGATGCGGCGCCACACGACGTTCGGATGGAACTGGTTCTCGGCGATGAGGGCGTCGATTTCCTGGTCGGTCATGGCAGGCGCCGCCGACGCTATCACGCCCCGCCATCTCGGGTCACCGCCACGCCCCAGCAGGATACGCGGTGCCACCTGCGGTCCGGACCTCGCGCTCGAGTACAGCGGCGAGAGAGGGGCGTCCAGCGAGCGCGGCGGTGCTCGAACGCCTATCGGCAGCGCGGCCTATCAGCACGAGCACCCGGCAGGTCGTGAAGAACGTGCTGCTCACGCACGAGCGCACGCTGGACCGGACGATGCGCGAGCTCCTCCTCGCCCGCCCCATCGAGCAGGAGCTCACGAAGGACCAGATCCTCGAGCTCTACCTGAACCACATCTATTTCGGGCACGGCAAGACGCAGTGATCGTCGCGAGGCGACCCGGCTCCTTCGGCGCCCCGCGCCGCGGCCTCCTGCTCGGGCTGGCCGGGCGCGCGGCGCCCTGGTGATCCTCGCGGCGCGACGCCGGCCCCACGCGGCGCCGCCGCGCGCTATGTTCGGCCCGCCCGCATGAAGTGGTCGCCGATCCTCGCCGCCCTGCTCCTGCTCGCAGCCGCGTGCAAGAGGCCCGACCCCGCCGAGGAGGCGGTCGCGCTCTCGCCGCAGGCCGCGAAGGGCAAGGCCATGTTCTCCACCCTCTGCGCGGCGTGCCACGCCCCCAGCGCCAAGCTGGTCGGCCCTCCGCTCAGCGAGATCGCAGCGCTCTACAGGACCGATCCCGCGGGCATCGTCCGCTGGGCCGTGACCCCGGGGCGAAAGCGCACCGACGTCCCCCCGATGCCCAGCTTCCGCGGCGTCCGGGAGTCGGATCTCGCCGACATCGCGCAGTACATCATCGAGGCCGGCACCGCGGCCGGAAAGCAGGGTCCATGATCTATTCGTTCGTCCTCGTCGCGCACTCGTGGCTGCGCTGGGTCGTCCTGCTGCTCGGGCTCCTGGCGCTCGCGCGGTCGGTCCGCGGCTGGGCCCAGCGGGGGCCGTGGACGACGGCGGATCGCAAGGTGGGCGCGGCGTTCGTCGGTTCGCTCGACGCCCAGCTCCTCCTCGGCGTCTTGCTCTACACCGCGCTCAGCCCGCTCAGGCCCACGTCGCTGGCCGCGCTGAAGGCCGCCATGCCCATCGCGGCGCTGCGCTTCTTCGCCGTCGAGCACATCTTCGCCATGATCGTGGCGGTGGCGGTCGCCCACGTCGCCTGGGCCCGGGCGAAGCGAGCCCCGGACCCCACCGCGCAGCACCGGCGCCTGGCGCTCGGCGTCGTCTTCACGCTGCTCATCATCGTCGCCGCCATCCCCTGGCCCTTCATGGCGTACGGTCGCCCGCTCTTCCGGCTGCCCTGAGAGGCCGCCCGCCGTCGCCTGCGCATCCCCGGAGCAGCAGCCCGGGGCGCCGGCTCACGCCACGTCCTCCCGGCTCATCCGGAGCAGCCACAGCGGGGCCAGCGCCTGCGACAGGCTCCGCACCAGCGACGACTCGGCATACCCCATCACGTAGTCCTCGATCTCGATCGGCGCGGTCGCGCCCGGGCGGCGCGGCGGGTCGAACCGGACCCGCCGCACCACCGGGAGGAGCTCGGCCGGGTTCGGCGGGAGCGCGCGCCCGCGCCGCGCCGCCTCGTCGAACGCCGCCTGCAGGTCGAGGTGCTCCCGGACCGCGCGCGCCGGCGAGAGGCCCGGCCGGGCCGGCAGGACGCGCACCCGCACCACCTCGGGGCCGCGCGAGAGCGACGTCCAGACGTGCGCGCCCGTCTCGAGCTCGAAGAAGTCCATCACGCACAGGCCCACGACGCTCAGGACGAGGAGCTCCGCCCCGCGCCCGGGGGCGGCGAGCATCGCCTCGATCCCCGCCGCCCCGCGGCCCTGCTCGACCACGCGCGCGCGCCCGTCGCCGTCGGACGCGCTGCCGAGCGGCGCGCACGCCCACCCCTCCACCTCCCCCCCTGCCTCGCCGTAGGCGCGCGCGAGCGCCTCGAAGAGCCCCTCCTCGGGCTCGTCGCGCGCGCCGGCCGGCCCCTCGTCGAAGCGCGCCGCGCGGAGCAGCTCGATCAGGACCGCGTGCTGGCCCGGCTCGTCCACCTTGCGGAGCGCGCGCCGGAGCGCGTGGCCCTCCGCGATGCACTCCAGGACCTCCTGCTTCGCCGGCCGGCGCAGCGGGCCCGGCAGCTGGCGCCGGTGGAACAGGCGCACCCGGGAGCGGCTCCACTCGTCCTCGACCGTCACGTAGCCGAACCGCCGCACCTCCAGGTCGAGGTGTTGTTGCTCGTCGTCGTCGCCGCTCCGCCGCCGGACGAGGTCGATCCGCTCGCGGAACGCCCGGATCGCGCCGCGCATGGCGTCGAGGTTGAAGACCGCCTCCGCGTGCTCGTGCGCCTCGGGCCCCTCGGCGGCGGTCCGGCCGTGCTCCGCGAGGTGGTAGCGGATCCGCTCGGAGAGGCGCGCGAGGCCGTCGCTCCGATCGAGCGCGTCGACGAACTCGAGCAGCGGTGAGAGCTCCGCCGTGAGCGCGCCGAGCGGCCTCCCCATGAGCGGCGCGAGGGCCCACGCCGCGGCCGCGGGCTCGGCCTCCGCGAGCGCCTCGCGGTGCAGCGCAAACGTGGGTGACGCGGGGGACTCGGGTGACGCGGGTGACCCGCGGGACGCGGCGCCTTCGCCCGCCGCGGCGGCGCCGTCGCCGCGCGCGGTCGTGAAGATGCGGATCACCTGCATCGCGGCGGGCGCGCCGCGGGTGAGCGCGTCGCTCAGCAGCGATCCGATCTCGTCCTCGATGAACCGCTTCACCGAGCGGGCGCCGTCCTCGGCCACGAACGCCTCGCGCGCGATCCGCTCGGCCACGCCGGCGCCCCGGCGCACGAAGACGCTCCGCTCGGCGAGCCCGCGCCGGCCGAGCAGCCGGTCGAGCTCCTTCTCGGCCACCCGCACCGCCACCTCGGGCGTCAGCGGGCGGAACGGCACGACGCGATCGATCCGGTTGAACAGCTCCGGCGGGAAGAAGTCGCGCACCGCCCGCGCGACCTCCTGGGCCGACTCCTCCGCGATCGCGATCGCCCGCGCCTCCGAGAGCCCCGCGCCGCCGAAGCCGACCAGCGCCCGCGACCGCGCGCCCAGGTTGGACGTCATCACCACCACCGCGTGGTGGAAGTGCGCGGGCCTCGCCGCCGCGTCCGTGAGCCGCCCGTCCTCGAAGAGCTGGAGCAAGAGGCCGTGCACCGACGGGTGCGCCTTCTCGATCTCGTCGAGCAGCACCAGCGAGAACGGCTGCTCCCGCACCCGCTGCGTCAGGAGCCCGTCGGGCGCGTAGCGATCGCCGACGAGCCGCGCCGGCGCGTCCGGGCCGCTCTGCTCGCTCATGTCGAAGCGGAGCAGGCGCGACGCGCTGCCGTAGATGAGCTCCGCCATGCACCTGGCGAGCTCGGTCTTGCCGGTCCCCGTCGGCCCGGTGAAGAGGTACACGCCGTACGGGCGCCGCGGATCCACGAGGCCCGCCTTGATGCGCGCCACGAGGTCCGCCGCCGCGCGCACGGCCTCTGGCTGGCCGATCACCCGCCGGCCGAGCTCCTCCTCCAGCGCGCCGGCGTCGAGCGGCTCGTCGCCGCCCAGGAGGAGCCGCGGTACGCCGGTCTTCTGCGACAGGAGCCGCAGCACGTCCTGCGAGCCGATCGGCCGCGGCGCGTGGCCGCGCGCCGGCCCCGGATCCCCGGAGAGGGAGGGCGTCACGCCCGCGCGGACGACCTCGCGCAAGAGGTCGATGGCCTTGCCCGGCAGCGCCTGCGCCGAGAGGAGCGATCCGCCGAGGTCGAGGATCGTCCGCAGCACGTACGGGCTCACGCGGGCGGCGTGGCGCTGCTCGAGCGCGCGGACCTCCCGCACCATGAGGCGGAACGTCTCGGAGGGCGTCGCCTCGGGGAGGAAGAGCGGCGTGAACAGGGCCGCGAACGACGGGGACTCCTGCTCGAGGAGGCGGAACGCCTCGGGGGAGCACTCGCCGACCATCACGATCTCGCGGCGGGAGAGCGGGCCGCGGAAGAAGTCGGCGAGCGAGCGTTCGCTCTCGCGCGACCTGCCGATCCGGCCGAAGTGGTGGAGGTCGTCGATCACGAGGATCGCGCCGCGGCTGCGCGCGTCCTCGACGAGCTCGACGCACCGCTTCTCCCAGTCGCCGAGGTGGCTCATCCCGGCGATGAGCCTGCGGCCGCTCACGGCGACGACGTCGCGGACGCGGTCGAGGTTCTTGTGCGCGCCGTACCCGTCGGCCGCGAGGAGATCGAGCACCGCCCGGTGGATCAAGGTCGTCTTGCCGCACCCCGGCGGGCCGACGACGACGACGGGCTGCGCCCTGCCCGCGCCGAGCAGCAAGGCGAGCTGCTCGCGCTGCGGCGATCGCGGCACGCCCGCGTCGAGATTGCCCTGGGCCGCGCGCTGCGTGAGGCTCACGCCGAGGTTCGGCAGGACCTTGAGGCCCCGGCGCTTCTTCCAGCGGAACGCCGGATCGGCGCCGGTGTCGTCGTCGCCTGGTCGCTCCGGCAGGTCCGCGAGCGCCGAGCGCGGGGCGCACGAGAACGACAGCGCCGCGATGCGCTCCTTGCCCCGGCTCCAGAGCCGCGCGACCTCGTCGTCGTCGAGCGCGGCCCACGCGACCTGGAACAGCGCGCGGAGCTGCTCGTCCAGCGGGAGATCCTCGCGGATCGGCGCGGCCTCGCCCTGGCGGGCGGGGTGGTAGGCGAAGACGACGCGCTCGTGCTCCGAGGCCCAGCGCGGCTCGAGCACGACGGGGCAGAGCCCGCTCACCTTGCGCCGCTCGGCGGCGCCTGAGAGCGTGAGCTCGAGGCGCACCTTCTCGAGCCGGATGCCGCGGGGGAACTCGAAGCGCGCGAGCTCGGCCGCGCGCGCCTTCTCGAAGACGGCCCTGAGCTCCTCGGTGAGCAGGCGCCGGACGCGCTCCGCGTGCCGCCCCTCCCGCGAGCGCGTGCCCGGGCCGAGGCCGAGCGTCACGCACTCGACGTTCGTGGTCCGCCGTTCGAAGAGCGGGATCGTGAAGTGCACGGCCTCAGGGTAGTGGCTCTGCCAGGTCAGGCGCCGGGCAAATCATCCAGCGCCGGGCCGTCCCCGCCTGCGCTGAAGTACTCGCTCCGATCCAGCCCGCTCCCCTCGTCCTCGAACAGGAGCAGGTGCGTCAGCGCGACCTCGTCGAGCCGCTCAAAGTACCAGGCCGGATCCATCGCGATCCGCGCCCTGCGCCCCGCGATCAGCGCCGCGCCCTCGACCTCGTCGAGCTCGCGCGCGGCCGCCCCGCGCCGCCGCGCCGCGGCCGAGCCGGCGGGCGGCGGCGCGAGCGACCTGTGCTCCCACTGGTCCTCGGCGATGTCGGCCGCGTGCGCGACGAAGTGCACGAACACGTGCAGCCGGCCGTCGTCCGGCGCCTCGCCCGCGTCCCGCTTGCGCGCGACCACCCGGTGGAGCCCCCGCTCCAGCGAGAGGAACGCCCCGGCGTACGCGCCGGTGCAGCGGAGGAGCACGCTCCGGAACCCGCGCTTCGGCTTGTCGAGCGCGTCCAGCACGTCGCCCGGAGCGCGCGGCGGGCCCCACCGCCGGCTCGCGGGCCACGCGCCGTCGCCGGGCCCGGCCCGGTCGCCGTCGATGTGCAGCGTCGCGCCCCACCCGCGCCGCGGGAGCTCCTTGAGGAGCGGCGCGAGCCACCGCTCGAACGCCCCCGCGTCGAGCTCCTCCAGGATCAGCGTGATCGCGTCGCGCCGCGACTCGGTCGCGACGAGCGCGCGGGGCAGCACCTTGCGCACGCCCTCCCACGCCGCGCGCGCCTCGCCCGCGAGCCCGCGCACCTCCTCGCCCTCGAGCAGCGCCATCAGGGCGAGCTCCTCGACGCCGTGCATCTCCTCCTGCGCGCGCTCGAGCTGCCCCCACAGCTCGCTGAGCCGGTGGTGCTCGGCCTGCAGCGCCGCGGCGTCGATCTCCTTTCGCCGATCGCGCGACGGCCCGCTCGCGAGGCTCAGCTGCGTCAGCAGGAAGTCGATCTGCTCCTTGAGCTGCTCGAGCGGCCCGAGGCCCATCCACCGGTCCACCTCGCGCCGGAACTCGCCGACCTGCTCGACGCCGAACGCCTGCTGCGCGGCCTTCGCCGCGCGCCGCCGCCGCGCCGCGAGGCGGAGCGCGGGCGTCTCGGCGCGGGCGACCACGGCGCCGTCGGCGGGCGCCGCCGCTTCAGGCTCGCCCGCCTCGGTCACCCACACCGTGAGATCCCGCGCGTCGCCCCCGAGCCTCGCGAGCAGCCGCGCGAGCGGCGCCGCGAGGTGCTCCTCGACGTGGCGCCGCAGCGCCCGCGCCCCGTACGCCGGCGCGTGGCCGTCCTCGGCGAGCCGCGCGAGCGCCCGCTCCGACACCTCGAGCGCGACGCCCGCCTCGGACAGCCCGCGGCGCTGGGCGAGGCGCTGCGCCGTGAGGCGCGCGACCTCGGCGAGCTCCGCCCGGGTCAGCGCCCGGAAGGGCACCACGCGATCGATGCGGTTCACGAACTCCTGCCGGAACGCGCCCGCGACGACGCGCTGGTAGTGCGCCTCGTCCAGCGCGGCCTGCTCCTCCGGCCGCTCCGCGCCTCGCTCGCCGGCGAACCCCGCCCGCGCGCGCCGCTCCGCCGCGCCGAGGTTCGACGTCATGATCACGATCGCGTTGTGGAAGTACGCCGTCCTGCCGCGCGCGTCGGACAGGCGCCCCTCGCCGAGCACCTGCAGCAGGAGATCGAACACGGCCCGGTGGGCCTTCTCGATCTCGTCGAGCAGGAGCACGCAGAACGGCTGCTCGCGCACGCGCTGCGTGAGCAGCCCGCCCGCGCCGTCGGTCCCGCGGATCAGGCGATCGGCCGCGCCCTCGCTCGAGAACTCGCTCATGTCGAACCGCGAGAGCCGATCGGGTGAGCCGAAGAGCAGCCCGGCGAGCGCGCGGGCGAGCTCTGTCTTGCCGACGCCCGTCGGCCCCACGAAGAGGAACGCCGCGAGCGGCTTGTCCGGCGGCGAGAGCCCCGCCTTCACCACGGCGATCGTCTCGGCGAGCGCGCGCACCGCGCGCTCCTGCCCGACCACGCTCGCGCCGAGGTCGCGCGCCACGCGGTCGACGCGGAGCGGGAGATCGTCGCGCAGCAGGAACGCCGGCATCCCGGTGCGCATCGAGAACAGCTCGTGGAGATCGCTCCGGCCGAGCGTGACCGGCTCCCCCTGCGCGGTCCGCTCCCGCTCGTGCACGGCGCGCAGGTCCTCGTAGAGGCGGACCGCCTTGCCGGGGAAGGCGCTGTAGGGCAGGTAGCGCTCCGCGAGATCGACGAGCGCCGTCAGCGCGTCGCCCGCGACCGCGGGGCGGTGCGGCTCGACGCGGCCGTCGCGCTCGGCGCGCGCGGCGAGCGCCTTCCGGGTGCTCTCGGCCGAGAGCGGATCGATCCGGATGCGGCTCAGGCCCGCGAAGAACGCCCAGTGCCGCCCCTCGAGCGCGTCGAGCCGGTCGTCCCGGAGCTCGCACAGGACGCGCACCCGCCCCTCGTCGAGGTAGGGCCGCATCGCGCCGGCCAGGTCCACGTGCCCCCCGTCGACGCGCTCGGCCAGGAGATCGTCGAGGTTCTCGAAGTAGAGCACCGCGTCGAGCGCGGCGGCGGCCTCCATCACGCCGTGGATGCGCTCCTGCCACTGCCCGAGCCCGCTCATGCCCGCGATGAGCTGCGCGCCCGACGTCGCGTAGACGAGCCGCGTCTGGCGGGCGACGTACGCCAGCGCGAGCGCGGTCTTCCCGGCGTGCTCCGGGCCCACGAGCAGCACGCCGAGGCGCTCCTCGCCGTCGAGCAGCGCCGCGAGGCGCGCGAGCTCCGCGTCCCGGCAGGCGAGCGGCGGCGTCGCGAGCGGGCTCCGCTGCGCCGCCACGTGGAGCGGCGTCGCCACCGCGACGAGCGTCTCGACGGCCTTCTTCCGCCGCGCGCGCTCCACGATCGAGGCGCCGCGCGGCCCGTGCCCGCCCGCGCGCTCGGGCTCGGGCAGCGGCGCGTGGAGCACCTCCAGGCGGTGCGCGCTCCCGGGCAGGAGCCCCAGGTGCTCCCACGTCGACAGGACCTGCGACGCGAGCAGCCGGCGCACCTCGTGCCGGATCGCCGCCTCGATCGGCTCGCCCGCCTCCACGTAGAACGCGTGCCCGAGGCTCGGCACGAGCACCCACGCGTCGCTGTCGCCGCGCTCCGCCGCCGGCGTCTCCGTCTGCCCGCGCGCGTCCTGCTCGCCGGCCGGCACGACGACGCAGGGGAAGCTCACCGGCACCTCGTTCCGCAGCTTGCGCGGCAAGTCGTCGCGCGGGACGGGGACGCTCACGGAGAGGAGCCCTGTCCCTTGCGGGAACGAGAGCCTGGAGACCGCCTCGGGCCGGGCGCGCGCGGCGTGCTCGCGCAGGAAGAGCTGCTGCTCGACGAGGACGTCCTCGTCGCGGCCGAAGCTCGCGACGTCCGGCGCCGCGACGGGGAAGGCGAGGCACGCGCCGTCGAAGCGCTCGCGCACGAAGACGAGCGCCCTGGCGGTGCGCCCCTCGCTCGCGTCGCGAGCCCCTTCCGCGGACGCGCCCGCTCCGTCCTCTGGAGCGGGCGCGGATCGCCCGTCGTCGCTGGAGCTCGTGCTCATCCGAGAGGGCGGAGCAGAGCCGATCCGCCCTCCCGGCGCAACCGGGCGATCCGCGTGATCCGCGTGATCAGCTCACGTCGGGTCGGCCTTGGGCGTGGTCGGCCCGCTCGGGGGCAGCTCGGGCTGCTTGATGTAGTCGGTCGGGAGATCGCCGGTGAGCGACTTGAGGAACGCGACGATCGCCTTCACCTCTTCGGGCTTGGCCTCCACGCCGAGCTGGTGCCACGCCATCTTGGTCACCGTCTCGTCGAGCGTCGCGATGGAGCCGTCGTGGAAGTACGGGAAGGTCTTCTCGACGTTCCTGAGGCTCGGGACGCGGAAGAAGAACTTGTCCTTCTCGTCCTTCGTGTGGTCGAAGCGCCCGTTGTCCTTGAGGCCGGGGAACTCCTTCACGAGGCCGAGCTTCTGGAACGTCGAGCCGCCGACGGCGACGCCCGTGTGGCAGGTCGGGCACCCGAGCGAGATGAACTTGTGGAACCCGGCCTTCTCCTCGGCGGTAAGGGCCTTGTCGTCGCCGCCCAGGAACTTGTCGAAGCGCGACGGCGTGACCAGGCCGCGCTCGAACGCGCCGATCGCCTTGGCCATGTTGTCGTAGGTGATCGGCTCCTTGTCGTCGGGGAAGGCCGTCTTGAAGAGCTTCACGTACTCGGGGATCGACTTCAGCGTCGTGATGACCCGCTTCTCGTCCGGCATGGCCATCTCGACGGGGTTCAGGATAGGCCCTTTGGCCTGGTCCTCGAGCGTGGCCGCCCGGCCGTCCCAGAACTGGGCGACGTGGGGGCCCGCGTTGTACGCGGAGGGCGAGTTGCGGCCGCCGAGCTGGCCCTTGTGCCCGGAGGAGAACTGCTTGTTGTCGACGCCGTAGCTCGAGAGGCCATGACACGAGTTGCAGGAGATATCGTGGTTCTTCGAGAGGCGCGTCTCGTACCACAGCATCCTTCCCAGGGTCACCTTGTCATCGGTGATCGTGTTCTTGTCAGTCTCGAATTTTGCGGGCAGGACCTTGAAGGACTTGACGTCCTTCGGATCGAAGACGAGCGGCTTCACGTCGCTTGTCGCCGCGGCGGTCGCGGCGGGCTTCGCCGTGTTCGAGGCCGGGGCGGCCTTGTGCTCGTACTCCGCGGATCGCTCGCAGGCGCCCAGCCCGGCGGCGATGAAGAGCACACTGATGAGAGATGAGGGCCAACGCATGAGGTCTCCTGGCTCGTGAGGACGCCGTCCACGGTATGAGAGAGCCGCCGTGGACGTCAACGCGCGCCGCGGCCGCCCCGTCGCCGCGCTCGCCGGCCAAGGCGCGGTGCTGGCGGCGGTCGCGGGGGGCGCCCCCGGGGTGATGCGTGTTACCGGCCGGTTGCGACTCGTTGTTTCGAAGGTAGCGCAATGAATGTCGAGGTGCCTCCTGCGCGCCTATCTCCTCCGAGGTGCGCTTCTCCGTTTCGCCCGATTTCTCCGAGATGTTGCGCGGCGCGCTCGCGCGGCCTGCGGGGTGTAGCGGGCGAGCTGCGGTACGGCGGAAGCGTGGAGGCGCGGAAACGCCGGAGGGCGGAAGCGTGGAAGCGCGGAAACGCCGGAGGGCGGAAGCGTGGAAGCGCGGAAACGCCGGAGGGCGGAAGCGCGGGAGCGTGGACGGGACGATGCGAGGCCGGTCGGCGAGGGGCCCCTTGCGCGCCCGGGGGGCGCCGGGCAACCCTTTCGGCCGTGCAATCGCCGATCGACAGCGGGGTCGTGCTCATCACCGGCGCGTCGTCGGGCATCGGCCGCGCGCTGGCGCACGAGATCGCCCATCGCGCCCGGGCGCTCGTGCTGGTCGCGCGCCGCAAGGATCGCCTGGAGGCGCTGCGGGCCGATCTCGCCGCGGCGCGGCCGGCGCTCGCCGTGCTCGCCTTCGGCTGCGATGTCACCGATCGGGCGGCGGTCGACGCGATGCTGCTCGCCGTCGAGGCCGAGGTCGGGGGGGTCGACGTCCTCGTCAACAACGCCGGCTTCGGTGACATCGGCGTGTTCGATCTCTCCGCGTGGTCGCGCACCGAGCAGATGATCGCGCTGAACGTGACGAGCCTCGCGTACCTCACGCACCGGCTCGTCGGCCCGATGGTGTCGCGCGGGCGCGGCGCGATCGCGAACGTGAGCTCCGGCTTCGGGCTGACGTTCGGGCCCGGGATGGCCTCGTACGTCGGCACGAAGCACTTCGTCACGAGCTTTACCGAAGCGCTCCGCCTCGATCTCGCCGGCACCGGCGTGCGGGTGACGCAGGTCTGTCCGGGGCCCGTGCAGACCGAGTTCAACGAGGTGGCCGGCAACTTCACGGGCCTCGAGCCTCCCGCGCTCCTGTCGATCTCCCCGGAGCGCTGCGCGCGCGCGCTGGTCCGCGCGGTGGACCGCGGCCTCGCGCTCGTGGTGCCCGGGGTGGTGGCGTGGCTCGTCATCCATCTCGGCGTCATCTGCCCGCGGTGGCTGCTCCGGCTCGCCTACTGGCCGATCGCGCGCGTGCTGCGGAAGAAGCAGCTCGCGGTGCGCGACGCTCCGGCGCCGCCCTGAGCCCGCGTCTCGGCGGCCACGGTCGCCGAGGCGGCGCGCGCGCGCTCGTGGCGCAGGACCTGCGCGCCGCGGCGAGAGCTGCGGACCAGAAGGTTCATCTGCGGCCGTGTCCGCCCTCGTGGTAGCGTCAGGCTCCTCTCGTCGAGCTCTTGAGGAGAACCACGGATGAAGAAATATCGGTGTCTGGTCTGCGGATTCGTCTATGACCCGGGGGTCGGTGACCCCGACACAGGCGTTGCGCCGGGGACCTCGTTCGAGGACCTGCCTGACTCCTGGATGTGCCCGGAGTGCGGCGCGACCAAGGCCGATTTCGAGCCGATCGACGAGTGAGCGGGCCGCCCCTCCGCGCCGCCTCGGCGAGCCTCGCGCCGCGGACAGCGCGGAGGCGCCGGCAGCGTGAGCACATCGGCCGCGCGGTCTCCGCGCACCGATGTGCTCCTCGGATCGCGCCGCGCGCCGCCCCGGTGGACGCTCCACGTCATCCACCGTCGATGGGCCTGACGCACGCGGCCGGGTGAACGCCAGCCGCGACCGCGCGGGCGCTCGGCGCAGCGAGGCACAGGGCGACGTCGAGGAACGCCGCGGCGGGCGCTCAGCGCAGCGCGCTGCCTCCCGTGCGGACGGGAGCACCTCATCGCGGTCACCTCACGCCCGATCCAGGCGCTGGCCACGCGTTTGCTCGATCTCAGGCGCTCTCCGCGGACCGCTTCTCATGCGATCACACGCTTTCGAGAGCGTGACAATGGCGTGGAGGATGAAGAAGAACGGCTAAGAAAGAGAATTGAGCTGCTTCGAGGGTGGACCTGACAGGGATCGAACCTGCGACCTCTAGAGTGCGATTCTAGCGCTCTCCCAACTGAGCTACAGGCCCTCGCTTTCGAGAGCGCGGACTCTACTCGCCGGGGCGCCGCTGTCAAGCATGGATCGCGGTTTTCTCTCCGCCGCCGGTCTGTCGTTGGGGGGGGACCCTGGGCGCCCCACCAGGTCCCCCTGCTTGCCGTGCTTCCCCTGGTTCCCCGCGCCCTAGTTGGCAGGGCTCGGCGGCTCCGCGGGCGCGCCGGGCGCCGGCGGAGGCTCCGCCTGCGCGCGCGCCTGGGCCTTCGGGTTCTGGAAGATGAAGAGCTTCTCGCGCTCCTCCCCGTAGCTCTCCGTGCTGCCCCACTTCGGGTTCCAGTCCTTCACCCAGTACACCTCCCCGGAGACGATCGCGTCCTCGGGCCGGCCCGTGCGCTCCGGGTAGCGGTAGATGTACTCCTTCATCGCGTCCCGGTACGAGGTGTTCGCCGGCAGCTTGATGCGGGCGAAGTAGTCGCACCAGATCTGGGTGTACGCGAAGCTCTTCGCGTGCAGGAGGTCGAAGTTCGGCGGCTCGCCGGTGAAGGGGTTGATGTGGCGGCCGTCGACCGTGATGGCGTCGACGACGATCGTCCCGTCGTCCATCACGGGGTTCGGCGAGAACATGAACCAGCCCTGGAGGAACCGGAGCTTCTGCGAGAGGACGCGCGTCGGCTCGGGGTGAGGCACCTTCCAGCGGTTCTTGATGACCCAGAGCTCGACCGCCGCCTGGTTGACCGCGCCGACGAACATCACGAGCACGGCGACCTCGCGAAACGTCGCGAGCACCTTCCGGCCGGCCAGCCGGAGCGGCGCCGGCGGGGGCGCGATCTCCGAGCGCTCCGGGATCCGCGCGCCGAGCGCCCGGCCCAGGCTGCGGCGGTGCGCCGCCGCCATCGCCGCGGTCGCCGCGTCGCGCACGAGCGGCAGGCGGAGCACCCACGCCACGGCGGGGCCGAGCGGGATCGCCGCGACGATGTCGGCGAGCGCCGCGGCCCCCTCGGCCGCCTCGCCGCCCGGACGTCGCACCGAGAGCCCGTGGGCCGCGGAGCTCGACGCCTCGAAGGTGAGCAGACCGAACCGGTCCATCCGCTTCAGCACGCGGCAGGCGAGCACGGCGCCCGGCGAGCGCGGGTCGAACAGCACCACGCGGGCCCGGTGCATGCGCCGCATCGTGCGCGCGGCGATCTCCCAGTCCTCGCGGCCGATGAGGAGCGTGGAGAACACGCAGAGCGCCCACGCGAACGGGCCCAGCACGAACGTCATGCCGAACCCGACGTGGAGCAGGTTCATCATCACGAGCGTGAGCCGCCGCGCCCACACCCGGCCGAGCGGCGACAGCAGGCACACCGGGATGGCCGCCTCGAACGAGATCACCATCTTCGTCATGAAGAGGATGAGGAAGTTCGGCGCGTAGTCGCGGATGTCCGCCACGATCGGCGTCACCATCCGGTCGACGTACAGCACGAAGTGGACCGCGGTCCCGTTCTTCCAGGCGGGGCCGGTCTTGTGCACCACGTTGAAGAAGTAGATCGCCGAGAGCTGGATCAGCAGGACGGGCCCGAGGACCGTCACGTAGGCGTCCGGCTTCCGGGGGTCGTCGAGCGCGGAGCGGTCATTCAGATCGTCCGCGGTCCGCTCGCGGCTCCGCTTCAGCGACGCGAGGAGCGCGTCGACGGAGAAGCGATCGCCCATCGGCAGGAAGCACGTCCAGAGCAGCAGCAGGTTGTGGACGACGTAGCCGCCGTTCTCGATGAGCAGGACGCGCCCGTTCATGCTCGTGACGAACACGAGCGAGAGCACCTGCATGAGCTTCGTCTTCCAGCCGATGAGCAGGCAGACGTAGGTGGCGAAGATCACGGCCCAGAGGACCCAGAGCTCGCCCGGCGTGGAGAAGGCGTTGACGAGCGAGAAGTTCCCGCCGCCCTGCGGGCGCCAGAGGTTCACGTGGTTCGGCAGGACGCCGATGTCCGCGAACATGTCGGACCACGCCCAGCTGCGGCGGAACAGGTCGCCGATCAGGAAGAAGCCGAGCAGGATGCGCGTGAAGCCGAGCGTCCGCCGGTCGAACGTGAAGAAGCTGTCCCGGAGGATGTCCCACATCGAGGGCCCGCGCGGCCGCGGAGGCGGCTCCGGCGCCGCGCCGTCTTCCTCGTCGTGCTTGCCCTCCGCGGCGCCATCGTCCTCCGCGGCGTCGTCGCGCTGCGCCGCGCGCGCTGCGCTGTCGCCCGCGCGCGCGCCCTCGCTCGCGCTGGAGCCCATCGCGGCGGCGGCCTCCGGGCCTGCTTCGCGGCCCTCGCCGGGATCCTCGTTCTCGTTCCGGAGCGCGCCCTCGGGCCCACCCTCGTCGCGATCGTCTTTTGCGTTCATAAGGCGTCGAGATCGATGCTGCGCGAGCGGAGCGCTCGCCGTTCCCATCCCCTACCTACCGCAACCGCGCGGGCGCCGCACGAGGCGACCAGGAGCGCGACGCGCGAGCGCGCCGGGTCACGCCCTGTGGGCAGGATCGCGACCGCACGGCGCGCTTGATGCGCGCGGCGCGGGACGGTAACGAGGAGGGCGACGTGCGCCCCATGTCCAACGCGCCCGACGCGCCCGACGCGCCCAACGCGCCCGACGCGCCCAACGCTGAAGATCGCCTCGCGCTCGCGAGCTGCGCCTTCGTGGCCGGCTGCATCCTGCTCGCGCCGCGCGAGTGGATCTCGGCGGGGCTCTCGCTCGCGCTCGCTGCGGCGCTCTTCGGGTGGCACCTCCGGCGGCGCGCCGCGGCCCCGAAGGGAGGGCCGGCGGCGCCCGCGCAGGGCGCCCGCGGCGCTCAGGGCGCGCCGGGTGAAGAGCCGCGGGCGCCAGCCTGAACGCGCAGCGGAGGGCGGCCGAAGCGGGCGCGCACGCGGTCGGCGACGGCGCGCACCCGCGGCGCCCCGAGGAGCCGCCGTTCCAGGCGCCGCTTGCCGGGGATGTCGAGGAGCATCACGCCGATCAGGATCACCAGCGCGCCCGGACCGGGGACACCGGGCAGCGACAGCAGGATCCCGAGCGTGACGGCCATCACGCCGAGCAGGTTCTTCCCGACGCGCGCCGCCACGCGCACCCAGGCCGGACGCCCTTCCAGGAAGGGCGCCTCCTCCTGCCTCTCCAGGTAGTCCTCGGGCAGCCGAACGAGCACGACAGTGACGAGCGCCATGCCCGCGATGAAGCTGGCGAGGCACACGCCCACGGCGATGGCGAGCTGCTCGCGGTGCGCCTCGGCGAACCCGAGGGCGGCGTCCGTCATCGATGAGGCGGAGGGCATACGGCGACGAGGCCAGAGCATACGGCGCGCGGCCGGCTCGGGCGAGGCGCGCCGGGCGGCTCAGGGGATGAGCACGGTGCCGATCGCGCCGGGCTCGCTCGCCTCGCGCGCGAGATCGCCGGGCTTGAGCCGCCCCAGGATGTGGATGCGGCGGACCCCTTCGACGAGCGCGGCGAACGACTCCTCGAGCTTCGGGATCATGCCGCGCGTGACGGCGCCGCTCGCGATGAGGGCGCGCCCTTCGGCGACCGTGAGGCTCGGGATGCGCGAGGCGGGATCGGAGACGTCGCGCAGCACGCCCGGCACGTCGCTGACGAGGAAGAGCCCCGCCGCGCCGAGCTCGACGGCGACCCGGTTGGCGACCGTGTCGGCGTTGATGTTGTACGCCTGCCCGTCCGCGCCGGCCCCGAGGCAGGCGAGGACGGGCAAGTAGCCGCCGCTCCCGAGCAGCTCGAGCAGCCCGCGATCGACGCCCGTGATGTCGCCGACGAGGCCGAGGTCCACCGGCTCGGGCCCGGCGCCGGCGTAGACCTGCGGCGGCCGCTTGACCGCCGAGAGGGCGGGCCCGCTCGCGCCGTGGAGCCCCACCGGCCTCGCGCCCGCGGCGACGAGCGCGGCGCAGAGGTCGACGTTGAGCTTGCCGGCGACGACCATCTTCATGACGTCGAGCGTGTCCGCGTCGGTGACGCGCTGACCGGCGACCTGCCGGACGGGGATGCCGAGGCGCTCCTGCAGCCGGGTGGCCTGCGCGCCGCCGCCGTGGACGACGATCGCGCGCGCGCCCGCGCGGGTGAGCGCCGCGAGGTCGCTGGAGAGGATGGCGAGGGCAGGGCCGCCCACGACCTCGCCGCCGAGCTTGATGACGAGCGGGCCCCTCGCCGTGGTCACGGGTGCCTCCGCGCTGCTCTGGGACATTTCATGAGGGGCACACGTACCACTTCTGCTGCGGCCAGGGCAGAGGTCGCCGGCGCGCGGGGTGGTGGTGGCGGCGTGGTGGCGGCGTGGTGGCGGGGTGGCAGCGCGAGCGGGCGCCGGCGACCTCGCGCGCGCCGGCGCTCGGCCTTCGGTGGCTTCCGTGGCATGCTGGCGCCGTGATCCAGGCCCTCCGACAGGCGCTGTCCAGCCGCGCGGAGCCGATGCTCGCGCTCCTCGAGCGGCTGGTGAACCTCAACTCGTTCACGGACAACCCGCGCGGCGGCGACGCCGTGGGCGAGGTCCTGGCCAACGAGCTCTCGACGATCCCCGGCCTGTGCGTGCGGCGGTTCGCGAGCGCGCGCTACGCGGCGCACTGGGTGGCGGAGAGCGAGGCGGCCAAGGCGTCGTCGGCGGGGCACGTCGCCCTCGTCGGGCACCTCGACACGGTGTTCCCCCCGGGGGTCTTCGAGGGCTTCCGCCTGGACGGGGAGCTCGCGCGCGGGCCCGGCGTGCTCGACATGAAGGGCGGGCTCGTGGTGGTGATCGAGGCGCTCAGGGCGCTCGAGCGGATCGGCGCGCTGCCGGCGATCCCGGTGCGGTTCGCCATCGTGGCGGACGAGGAGGTCGGGTCGCCCGAGGGGCGCCCGCTGCTGCAGCGCGAGCTCGCGGGCGCCGCGTGCGCGCTCGTGTTCGAGGCGGGGCGCGAGGGGGACCGGATCATCACCGCGCGCAAGGGCACGGGGGGCGCGACGGTGAGGGCCACGGGCAAGGCGGCGCACGCCGGCAACGCGCACCGGCAGGGCGCGAACGCCATCTGGGCGCTCGCGCGCTTCGTCGACCGGGCGCAGCATCTCACCGACTACGGGCGGGGGGTGACCGTCAACGTCGGCAAGGTGAGCGGAGGGCACGGCAGGAACACGGTGCCCGACGCGGCGGAGGCGCAGGTCGACCTCCGCTTCGTGAGCCGCGCGGACGGCGAGGCGATGCTGGCGGCGCTCGCCGAGGCGGCGCGCGAGGCGGCCGCCGAGGTGCCCGGCACCGCCGTGCAGGTCGACGGCGAGATCGCGCGGTCGCCGCTCGCGCGGACCGACGCGAGCGCGGCGCTCTGCCGTGAGTACGCGGCCTGCGCGCGGGCGGCGGGGCTCGGCGACGCCGAGGCGCCCCTCCTCGGCGGCGGATCCGACGCCAGCTCGACGGCCGAGATCGGGATCCCGTCCATCGACGGGCTGGGGCCGCGGGGGAGCGGCTTCCACACGAAGGACGAGCTCGTCGAGGTGGGCACGCTGGTCCCCAAGGCGGAGGCGCTGGCGGCGTTCCTGCTGGGCCGGCGCGCCTGAGGGGCTGACGGGCGGCGCGCGCGACTCCGACGCTCGCCTGCCGCGGGCTGCTACGTGCGACCCCAGTGGATCACCTGGGCGGCTGCCTCGGGCCGCGGCTGTAAGGGATCCCCTTGCTGCGATGACGCGAACCCGCGAGAATGTATTTATGGCAAGTGGGGCTGCTTACACATTGACGGGCGTCATCCACGAATCCTCGGCGACGACGGTCTACCGGGGAGTTCGAGAGAGCGACCGCTCCCCGGTGGCGATCAAGCGGCTCAAGAGCGAGCGCCCGCTGCCGGTCGAGATCGCGAAGCTCAAGTACGAATACGCCATCGCCCGAGACCTCGCGCTGCCGGGCGTCGTGAGGGTCTATGGGATCGAGAAGGTGGGCAGCGGCCTGGCGCTCATCATGGAGGACGCGGGCGAGCGCCCGCTCAACGAGATCATCGGCGCGAGCAAGCTGAAGCTGGAGGACGCGCTCCGTATCGCGATCTCGATCGCGGACGCCCTGGAGTCCATCCATCGACGAGGCGTCACTCACATGGATGTCAAGCCGCACAACATCCTCGTCAACGCGGAGACGCTGCAGGCGAAGCTGACGGATTTCGGCAGCGCGACGCGCCTGTCGCAGGAAGCCCACAAAGCGAACCGCTTCGCGTCCTTCGAGGGGACCCTGGCCTACATGTCGCCGGAGCAGAGCGGGCGGCTGAACGTCGTCATCGATCGCCGCACGGACCTCTACTCCCTGGGCGTCACCCTGTACGAGATGGTGACGGGCGTCCTCCCCTTCCGGACGACGGACCTCATGGACCTCGTGCACAGCCACATCGCGCGGACCCCCCCGGCGCCGCAGACCGTGTCGCCCGCGGTGCCGAGCGCCGTCTCCGACATCGTGATGAAGCTCCTCGCCAAGAGCCCCGACGACAGGTACCAGAGCGCCCACGGGCTCAAGGTCGACCTGGAAGAGTGCTCGTCGCAGCTCTCGTCCAAGGGGAAGATCGAGCCGTTCCCCGCCGGCCGATACGACTACGTCGATGAGCTGCGGGCGCCTCAGAAGCTCTACGGCCGGGAGACCGAGGTCGCGCTCCTCTCCGACGCGTGGGTCCGCACGAGGCAGGGCGGGAGCGAATCCGTCCTGGTCTCCGGTTACTCCGGGATCGGCAAGTCGGTCCTCGTGAACGAGCTCCAGAAGAGCGTCGTTCGTGAGAGAGGGTATTTCGCGACCGGCAAGTTCGACCAGCTCAACCGGACCACGCCGTACGCGGCCGTCGCGCACGTCTACCAGGAGCTCATCCGCAACATCATGGCGGAGTCTGCCGAGGCGCTAGGGCAGTGGAAGCGCAGGCTGGCGGCGGCGGTCGGCTCGAACGGGCAGCTCCTCATCGATCTGATACCGGAGCTCGAGCTCCTCATCGGTCCTCAGCCGGCCGTCCCGGCGCTCGGCCCCACCGAGTCGCAGGCGCGGTTCCAGCTAACGCTCCAGAACTTCTGCCGCGCCTTCCCCTCCAAGGAGCGCCCCCTGGTCCTCTTCTTCGATGACCTGCAGTGGGCGGACGCGGCGTCGCTCAAGTTCCTCCAGAGCATCGCGGCCGAGGCGCGGATCCCCTACATGCTCATGATCGGCGCGTACCGCGACAACGAGGTCGACGCGAGCCACCTGTTCTCCGTGGTCCTCGGGGAGCTCCGCAAGAAGGCGGCGGCGGTGAGCGAGCTGACGCTCAAGCCGCTCGCCTTCGCCGACGTGAACCAGCTCGTCGCCGACACGTTGAGCTGCGATCCTCACCGCGCGGAGCCCTTCGCGAGGCTCATCTTCGACAAGACCCGGGGCAACCCGTTCTTCATGAGCCAGCTCATGAAGAGCCTGCACGCCGAGAGGCTCCTCTCGTTCGACCCCGGCGGCTTCTCGTGGACATGGGACCTCGATCGCATCCGCGAGGCGAAGGCCTCGGAGAACGTGATCGAGCTCATGGTGGGCAAGATGCGCCGGCTGCCCGAGCGCGCCCAGCGTATCCTCTCCCTCGCGGCGTGCGTCGGCCACCAGTTCGATCTGACGACGCTGGCGATCGTGACGAGGCGGTCGCGCCTGGAGGCGGCCCGCGAGCTCTGGGGCGTGCTCCGCGAGGGCTTCATCCTCCCCGTGGACGCGGAGTCCAGGTTCTTCGATATCGCCATGGACGGTGAGCTCGCCGTCGCGGAGGACGGCTCCGGCGAGGAGCTCAACGTCTCTTACAGGTTCTTGCACGATCGCGTGCAGCAGGCCGCCTACGCGCTCATGGACGACGCGGACAAGCAGGCGGCGCACCTCCAGATCGGGCGGCTGATGCTGGAGGACAGCAGGCGAGATCAGTCCGAGGCCGAGCTGTTCGACATCGTGGGCCACATGAACAGGGGCGTCGCCCTGATCACGGACGAGCGCGAGAAGCTGGCGCTCTCGCGGCTGAACCTCGACGCCGGCAAGCGGGCGAAGATGGGGGCGGCCTATGACGCCGCGGTCCATTACCTCGAGATCGGGACATCGCTGCTCGACGCCGAGAGCTGGAAGAGCGAGTACGAGCTCGCGTTCGCGCTCCACGCCGAGCTCGCGGAGTGCAGGTGCCTGAGCGGCGGCTTCGAGGCGGCCGAGCCGCTGTTCGACGTCCTCGCGACACAGGCGAAGAGCACGCTGGATCGCGCGAAGGTCTGCGTGCTGCGCATGACCTTCTACCTGATGCTCGGCCAGATCAACCGGGTGATAGACCAGGCGCTGGAGGCGCTCGGGCTCCTCGGGGTCGAGCTCCCGCAGGCCGCCGAGGAGCGCGAGGTGATGCTGCGCGCGGAGCTCGCCGCCATGCGGGCGAGCCTGGAGACGCGCGAAATAGCCAGTCTCATCGACCTGCCGCAGGCCTCCGGCGCGGAGATACAGATGATCCTGGGCCTCCTCGGCGAGCTGGCGACGCCGGCGAACGCCGTGGATCCCACCCTCGGCCTGCTCGCGGTGGTCAAGCAGATCAACCTGTCGATAAAACACGGCAACTCGGCCATGTCCGCCCTGGGGTACGTCTCGTTCGGCAGCATGCTAGGGAACGATCTGCCCCTGTTCCGGGACAACCCTCAGCGATACGAGGAAGGATACGAGTTCGCGAAGCTCGGGATCGCGCTCAACGAGAAGTTCAACAACGTTCGCCTCACCTGCAAGCTGCTGATCTACTTCGCGGCGATACTCCATCTGTTCGAGCATCTCTCGGCGACGATCGACTGCTTCGGGCGTTCCCGCCAGGCCGGGCTGGCGAGCGGCGACCTGGTCTATGCGTCGTATTGCTGCATGCACATCGCGGCGGCGAAGCTGAACCTCGGCGACGATCTGGACGCGCTCGCGGACGAGATCGAGCAGAACCTCGCGCTCGTGCGGCGGATCGGCGACCTGACCACGATCCACGCCCTGGTCTGCGCGAAGCAGGTGGTCGCGAACCTCACCGGTCGAACCGAAGGGGGGCACTCCCTGAGCGGCGGGGCGTTCGACGAGGCCGAGTTCACGAGGTCGATCGAGGGGCCGGAGCTCGGCTACGTGGCCAGCTGGTACAGCGCCTTCAAGCTCCAGCTGAGCTACCTCCACGGGGACTACGCGTCCGCGCGCTCGTTCCTGGCCACGGCCGAGCGGCAGAGCGTGGGGTGGACGACCCACGCCTGGGCGACGGAGATCGTGTTCTTCGGCTGCTTGACGCTCGCGGCGTCGTGCGACGGGGCGCCGGACGGCGAGCGGGCGCAGCACATGGAGGCGATCGCGAGGCTCGAGGCGAAGCTGAACCACTGGGCGGAGCTGAGCCCGTCCAACTACGCCCACAAGAGCACCCTCGTGGCGGGCGAGGTGGCGCGCCTCTCGGGGAGGACGCGGGACGCGATGATGCTCTACGAGAAGGCGATCGAAGCGGCGAGGGCGAGCCGGTTCGTGCGCGACGAGGCGATCGCGAACGAGATCGCGGCGAAGCTGTACGAGGCCGAGGGGCTGCTCCGGGCCGCTCGGGCCTTCATGACGGACGCCTACCACGCGTACCTCTTGTGGGGGGCGACAGCCAAGGTGGAGAGCCTGGCGCGGGTCGCTCCCCACCTCGTGCCTGCCGACGGAGGGCTCCTCGGGCCGCGCAGCGTGGTCGCCTCATCGCGCTCCGGCAGGGCGCAGACCACGTCGACGACGCGGCTCAGCACCAGCATCCTCGACGTGGAAGCGGTCATCCAGGCTGCGCAGGCGCTCGCGGGCGAGGTCGTCCTGGAGAGCGTCGTGAGCCGGCTGATGGAGATCGTCATCAAGAACTCCGGCGCGCAGAAGGGCGCCCTCATCCTCGAGCGAGAACAGCACCTGCTCGTCGAGGCGGTCGTCACGGCGGAGCCGAGCTCGCTCCGGGCGGGCCTGGCCGCCCCGCTCGAGGGGAGCGCCGACGTGCCGGTCTCCATCGTGCAGTACGTCGCGAGGACGAAGGAGCCCGTGATCCTGGCGGACGCGACCCAGGAGTCCCGGTTCGCGGCCGACCCGTACATCGCCGCGTGCGCCCCGAGGTCGATCCTGTGCCTGGCCATGGTCCACCAGGGCCGGATCAAGGGGATCATCTACCTGGAGAACCGGCTCGCCCCGAGCACCTTCAAGCCGGCGCGGCAGGAGCTCGTCAGGCTCCTTCTGACGCAGGCCGGGACGGCCGTGGAGAACGCGCTGCTCTACGAGCACCTGGAGCACCGCACGGCGGCGCTCCAGGAGGCCGAGCAGCGGCTCGGGGTCGAGTTCGCCGGGCGAGAGCGGAGCGAGCGGGAGCGCCTGTCCTTGCAGGAAGAGATCATCCGGGTGCAGAACGACCGGCTCGCGGAGCTGTCCACCCCCATCATCCCGATCACCGACCGGATCATGGTCATGCCGCTGATCGGGATGATGGACAGCGCGCGGGCCCAGCAGGCGCTCAGCACCGCCCTGCACGGGGTCGAATCGAACGGCGCCGAGGTCGTGATCATCGACATCACCGGCGTGAAGCTCGTCGACACCGACGTCGCGAGCACGCTGATGGCCACGGCGAAGGCTCTCCGGATGCTCGGGGCGCAGGCGGTGCTCACCGGCATCCGCCCCGAGGTCGCGACGACCCTCACGGGCCTGGAGATCGAGTTCAGAGAGATCGTGACGCGGGGGACGCTCCAGAGCGGCATCGCGTACGCGCTGCAGAGGACGGGGAGGACCGACGGCCTCGTGAAGAGCGCCGCGCGTTGAGCGCGGCGCTGGCTCGACCGGCTCAGGTCCTCGCCTGTCCGCTGTCGGGGCTGCTGTCCGGGCCGTTTCTCCGGGAGCTCCATCGGCTCAACCCCGAACGCGCGGTGCTCTCGGGGATCCTGGCCCGCACGCGGCTCCGCGCCGTGATGTGCGCCCGGACGACGCGGGCCACGGACGCGACCTGAGGCGGCTCCATCATGGTGAAATGGTTGCCCGGGACCTGGTGCATGACGAACCGCCCGCGGGTGAGGTCCCTCCAGTAGTCGACGTCGTCGGGCTCGCTCGCGCCGAGCTGATCGCGCGCGCGCACGAACAGGACGCTGGCTTCCGTCGGGCGCGGCTCGTAGAGCGTCATGGCGCGCCAGGTGCTCAGCACGATGGCGCGGAACGGCGCGTCCTCCTGGAGCGCGGCGACGAAGCCCTGGTACGCCTTGGGGGCCGCGTCCTTGAGCCCGATCATCTGCCGGAGCACGTCGTCGGCGCTCTCGATCGACGCGCCCCGCGCGGACGCCAGGGATCCGGTGTCCAGCAGGAGGAGCTGCACCTTCTTCCCTTCCGCCAGGAGCTGCTGCGCCATCTCGTAGGCGATCACGCCGCCGGCCGAGTGGCCGCCCAGGAGGTACGGGCCCTCCGGCTGGACGGCGCGCAGCTCTTGAACGTACCGCGCCGCCATGGCGGGGATCTCGGAGAAGACGGGCTCGTCGGGCTCCATCCCCGACGCCCGGATCCCGTAGATGGACAGCTCGGCGCCCATCTGCCGCGCCAGCTCGCGGTAGATGAAGATCGTGCCGCCGATGGGCTGCACAAGGAACAGCGGCGCCCTGCGGTGCGACCCGACGTGGAGCGGGACGATGAGCCGGCCGCGCCCGCGCCCCGACGCGACGCTGGCGCTCCTGTAGGTGGGCGGCGCGGAGGCGCTGGAAGGCTGGCTCTCGTGGATGTGCTCGGCGAGCGCCGCCACGGTGCGGAGCTCCAGCAGCGCGTGCACCGATAGCTCGACCTTCAGCCGCTCCTTGATCAGGGCCCGCACCTCGATCGCGCTCAAGGAGTGCCCGCCGAGGTCGAAGAAGTTGTCGTGCGGCCGCACCTTGGCCACGCCGAGCACCTCCCTGAAGATGTCCGCGAGCGCGCGCGCCACATGATCCGCAGGCGCCCCTGCCCTCTGCTCGGAGCTCGCGTCGCCCCGGTCCGTCGCAGGCGCCGGGAGCGACGCCGCGTCGCTGCTGTCGAGCGCCGACGAGGGCGCCGCCATCGCCGCAGGCGCCGGGCGCGGGGCGCCGAGCACGTACGGCGTGCGCTTGAACGGGTACGTCGGCAGCGGGACGCGCCGGCGCCGCTCGTCCCGGGAGAACGCCGCCCAGTCGACGTCGGCGCCGGCGCACCAGAGCTGGCCGACGGCGGCGAGCAGCGCCTCCAGGTCCGTCCGATCGGAGCCCGAGCTCGCCATCGTGGTGAGAATGAGCCGCCCCGCGCCGGCGTCGGGGTGCTGGCTCGCCAGCGTGGCCAGCGTCCGCCCGGGCCCCACCTCGACGAAGACGTGATCCGGGTCGAGGAGCAGCGCTTCGAGCCCTCGCCCGAAGCGGACGGTCCCCCGGAGGTGCCGAGCCCAGTAGGACGGATCCTGGGCATCGGCGTCCGTCATCCACGCGCCGGTGAGGTTCGAGAGCATCGGGATGCGCGGCGCCCGTCGCTCCAGGGAGGCCGCCAGCTGGGTCAAGCGGTCCGCGAGCGGGCCGACGAGCGAGGAGTGCGCCGCCGTGGCGATCGGCAAGCGCCGGGTCTCGTGGCCCTCGCGCGCGCACGCCTGCTCGAGGCGCTCGATCGCAGGCAGCGTCCCGGAGACGACGCACACCTCCGGGCCGTTGACGGCGGCCAGGGAGAGGCCGTCGCCGAGCCGATCGAGCAGCGCGTCCTCGGAGAGATGCACGACGAGCGTCGCCACGTCCCTGGGCAGCTGCTCGTACAGGCGCCCGCGCGCCGCGATGAGCGTCACCGCGGCCTCGAGCGACAGCACACCCGCGACGCAGGCGGCGGTGTACTCGCCCAGGCTGTGTCCGCTGACCGCCGCGGGGCGGATGCCCCACGACAGGAGGAGCCGCGCCGTCGCGACCTCGGTCGAGAAGATGGCCGCCATGTTCGCGCAGGGGGCGCGCAGCTGCTCGGCCGCGCGCTCCCGCTCCTCGGGGCCCGGGAAGAGCAGCGCCCGGATATCCATGGAGAGCGCGCGCTGGAACAGCGTGGCGCACTGATCGAGGCTCTCCCGGAAGACGCGCTCGCTCCCGTACAGCTCTCGCCCCATGTCCACCCGCTGGGAGCCTCCGCCGGGGAAGAGGAACACCACCTTCGGCGCGCGGCCCTCGGCGACGTCGCTGAAGGCGTGGGCGGGATCGCGCGCTCGCAGGCGGGCGGCCGCCGAGACCGGGTCGCGGCAGACGACGGCGCGGCGATGCGCGAACCGCGCCCGCCCCTGCTGGAGCGTGAAGGCGACGTCGGGGAGGGAGACGCGCGCCGCGTGCCGCAGGTGCCCGGCCAGCCGATCCGTGATGCCCTCGAGCGCTTCGCTCGTCTGCGCGGACAGGACCAGCAGCTGGCAAGCCCGCGACGGGCCGGACGGCTCCATCGCGGGCGCCTCCTCCAGGACCACGTGGGCGTTCGTGCCCCCCATCCCGAAGGCGCTCACCCCGGCGCGGCGCGGGCGCGTTCCGCGCTTCCAGGCGAGCGGCGCGGCGTTGACGAAGAACGGGCTGCTCTCCAGGTGGAGCTCGGGGTTCGGGCGCCGGAAGTGGAGCGTGGGCGGGATCAGCTCGTGCTCGAGCGAGAGCGCGGCCTTGATGAGCCCGGTGGCCCCGGCGGCCGCCCCCAGGTGCCCCAGGTTGCTCTTCACCGAGCCCAGCGCGCAGAACCCGACTTTGTCAGTGCCATTTCTGAAGGCGCGCGACAGGCCGGCGACCTCGATCGGATCGCCGAGCCTCGTGCCCGTCCCGTGGCCCTCGACGAAGGTGATGCTCTCCGGCTCCACCCCTGCGGCGGCGTGCGCCTTGAGGATCGCCTGCGCCTGTCCGTCCGTGCCCGGCGCGGCGTAGCCGACCTTGCGCGAGCCGTCGTTGGTGATCGCGGATCCGAGGATGACGGCGTGGATGTGGTCGCCGTCGCGGAGCGCGTCCTCCAGCCGCTTGAGCACGACCACCGACACGCCGCTGCCGGCCACGGTCCCCTGCGCGTCGACGTCGAACGGCCGGCAGTGCCCGTCCGGCGACGCGAGCGAGCCCTCCTCGTGGACGTGACCGAGGCGCGTCGGCGGGAGGACCACGACGCCGCCTGCGAGGACCATGTCGCACTCCTTCGTGGCGAGGCTCTGGCAGGCCAGGTGCACCGCGACGAGCGACGTCGAGCACGCGGTCAGCACCGTCACGGCGGGCCCGCGGAGGCCCAGCTTGTACGCCACCCGCGTCGTCAGGCCGTCGGTGACGTTCCCGGTGAAGATCCGGTAGTACTCGGCGCTCAGCGGCGCCTTGGGCATGCCGACGCGCTCCAGCCAGTACAGCGGGGCGTCGCTCCCGGCGAAGACGCCGACCGACTGCTCGCACGAGAGCGGGTCGTAGCCCGCCCTCTCCATCGCCTCCCAGGCGCACTCGAGGAAGATCCGGTGCTGCGGGTCCATGAGCATCGCCTCGTTCGGGCTGTAGCCGAAGAACCGCGCGTCGAAGCACATCGCGTCGTCCAGCACGCCGCACGCCGGCACGAGGTTCGGCGCGCGGATCAGCTCCAGATCGACGCCCGAGGCCTCCAGCTCCTCGGGCGTGAAGAAGCGGATGCCCTCGACGCCGTTGCGCAGGTTGAACCAGAGCGTGTCGACGTCGCGCGCCTTGGGGTAGCGCCCGGACATCCCGACGATCGCGACGGCGTTCGCGGGCGCAGCCTTGCGCTCCGGCGCGGGGGCCCGGCGGCTCGAGGGGCGCGTCGGCGGCGCCGGCGCTGCGGTCTCGTCTGCCTCCGCGGCCCGCGGGGCCGCCCCGAGGTGAGCGGCCAGGCTGCGTATCGTCGGGTGCTGGAACAGCTCCACGATCGGCACGTTCCGGCCGAGGCGCGCCTGGAGCGCGGCCTGGACCTGCACGAGCAGGAGCGAGTGGCCGCCGATCTCGAAGAACCGATCATCGAGCCCCACGCGGTCGAGGTCGAGCACCTTGCGCCAGATCTCGCTCAGGACCGCCTCGATGTCCGAGGCCGGCGCGGCGGTCTTGGGCTCAGCGCTCGGCGTCGGGCGCTCGGGCGCGGGGAGCGCGCGCCGTTCGACCTTCCCGCTCGCGTTGAGCGGCAGCGCGTCGAGCTTCACGAAGATCGCCGGGACCATGTACTCGGGGAGCTTCGCCGCGAGGAACGCCCGCAGGGCCGGGAGGAGCGCGCGCGCCTGCTTCGCGCGGAGCGGGTCGTTGACCAGCGGCGAGCGCGCCTGTCCCTCGGCGGCGCTCGCGCCGAGGAGGGCGCGCGGCCTCCGCGGATCCCCGTCGCGCTCGAAGAGGACGTCCATGCGCTCCGGGCCTCCGGTCCGCGACCAGGTGACGCGGACCGCGTAGCCCAGCCTGCCGCCGAGCTCCCAGAGCGCCTCCGGCTCGATCGCGGCGCCGGCGCGCGCGGGGCCCGCGGCGCAGAGGTCCTCCTTGGTCCCGCTCGCCGTCGAGAGCGCCGCTGCCAGGGCGACGTCCGCGTGCACGCGCGCGTTCGGGATGCCCAGCACCTCCAGCGCCTCGGGGCGGTCCTCCCGCAGCGACCGCTCGATCTCATCGATGTCCGCCGGCGCCGGCCCGCCGATCGATCGAGCGATCGCGGCCGGCTCCGCCGCCGCGCCCACGAACAGCACGACGTCGTACCGGTAGCGGGTCATCTCCTCGGCGCCGTGGCCGCGCTTGAGCCAGATCTCCACGTGGCTCACGCCCGGGATCTGGCCGCGCAGGGCGCGGAAGTAGTCGGGCGCGACGACGAGCTCCTCCTCGATCGAGATCGCCCGCCGGACCCGGCCACGCAGCTCCTCGGCCGCTGTATCCGGCGACGCCCGGTGGAGCTGCACCGACGCGTGGAACGCCTCGAGCAGGGGGAGGCTCCGCACGTCGCCGATGAACACGAGCCCGCCGGGAGCGGTCGAGCGGACGGCGCCTTCGATCACCGATCGCAGGTAGTCGGCGCCGGGGAAGTACTGCACGATCGAGTTGAGGACGATCGCGTCGAAGCTCCCGGGCTCGACGTGGCTGAAGTCGTTGGCCTCGCGGCGCGCCAGCGTCACGTGCGTGTACCCCCTGGCGGCGAGCCTGGGGCGGAGCAGGGAGATGGCCTGCTCGGAGAAGTCGGTCGCCAGGTAGGCTTCGCAGCGGGGCGCCGTCTTCAGGAGAAGGAGGCCTGTCCCGCAGCCGATCTCCCAGACCCGCTTCGGCTGGAAGGACAGGATCCGCTCGACCGTGAAATCGCGCCACGCGCGCATCTCCGCCGCCTCGATGGGCGCGCCGGTGTAGCTGCTGTTCCAGCCCGTCGTGTCGAGGTCCGGATCGGTGACGGCGGTGTCCTTCGCGTAGGTATCGTCGTACAGCGCGCGCCACTCCGTGACGTGGCCCGCCTGGAGGCTCGCGTCGTGCTCCGCGGGCTGCCCGCCGCTCGTCGGGACCACGTAGGCGACGAGGCGCTTGTCGCCGTGGGCGTCGTCCGTCGCGAGGACGACGGCGTCGTCGAGGGCGGGGTGCTGCCTGAGCGCGGCCTCGATCTCGCCGAGCTCCAGGCGGAAGCCGCGGATCTTGACCTGGTGGTCGAGCCTGCCGAGGAACTCGATGTCGCCGTCGTGCCGCCAGCGGACGAGGTCACCGGTGCGGTACATGCGCGCGCCGGGCGCGTCGGAGAAGGGGTCGGGGAGGAAGCGGTCTTCTGTGAGCTGCGGGTCGTGGAGGTAGCCGCGGGCGAGGCCGTCGCCGGCGATGTAGAGCTCGCCGGGGACGCCGACGGGGACGGGCTGCCGGCGCGGGTCGAGGAGGTAGACGCGCACGTTGTCGATGGGCCTGCCGATGGGCGGCTTTCGTGAGGCGTCGCGGTCGTCGTGGGCGCCCCGGAGGAGCGAGCAGGAGGTGGTGACGACGGTGGCCTCGGTGGGGCCGTAGTTGTTGACGACCTCGAAGGGGATGGCGCGGTGAGGCCAGCGCCGTAGCCTGTCGCCGCCGGTGAGCAGGGCGCGCAGGGAGCAGCGAGCGGGCCAGTCGAGGCGCAGCAGCTCCTCGGCGATGGGGGTGGGGACGAAGGAGACCGAGATGTGCTGTTCCAGCAGCCACTGCTGGAGCTCCAGGGGCGAGCGGCGGATGGCATCGGAGGGGATGTACAGGCACGCGCCGGAGCAGAGCGAGGGCCACATCTCCCAGACCGAGGCGTCGAAGCCCGGGCTCGCGATGAGGGTGGTTCGATCCGTGCTGGACAGGGCGAACCGCCGCCTGTGCCAGGCCACCAGGTTGGTGAGCCCGCGGTGCTCCACGAGCACGCCTTTCGGGCGGCCCGTGGAGCCCGACGTGTAGATCACGTACGCCAGGTCGGAGGGGCCTGTGCTCCTCGGCGGCGCCGAATCAGGCTGCCCGGTGAGCGCCCGCCCGTCGGCGTCGAGGCGGATCACCACGCCGCCGAACGCAGGGATGCGGTCGGCGAGGCGCGCCCCGGTGATGAGCACCGGCGCCCTGGAGTCGTTCAGCATGAGCTCCAGCCGCTCGCTCGAGCTCTCGGGGCCGAAGGGGACGTACGCCCCGGAAGCCTTGAGGATCCCGACGATGCCGACCAGGAGAGCGAGCGACCGTTCTGCGTGGATCGCGACCGCCGTCCCCGGCACCACGCCGGCCTCGCGCAGGCGGTGGGCGAGCTGGTTCGCTCGGCGATCGAGCTCGCCGTACGTCAACGAGCCGCGGTCGGCCACGGCGGCCAAGGCATGCGGCGCGCGCGCCGCCTGCTCCTCGAACAGGTCGAGGACGCACCGGTCCCCTGGAGGGTCGACCGCCGTGTCGTTCATCTCGATCACGAGCCTCCGCTGCTCGGCGCGCGTGAGCAGCGGCAGCGACGACACCGGCTGATCCGGCCCCGAGGCCGCGGTGGAGAGCACCGTCAGCAGGTGCTCCGCCATCCGCTCGATCGTCGCGCGATCGAAGAGATCGGTGCTGTACTCGAGCATCCCCGTCACGCCGTCGGGGCTCTCCCAGGAGTACAGCGAGAGGTCGAAGATCGTCTTCTTGGCGTCGGCCTCGATGGGACGGACCTCGACCCCGGCGAGCGCGAGATCGCGCTCCGCCGGGCTCTGCGGGGCGAAAGCGATCTGCACGACCGGGTTGTAGCCCGGGCTGCGCTCGGGCCTCAGCTCCTGCACGAGCACATCGAAGGGCAGCATGTCGTGCTCGTAGGCCTCCAGGCACAGCTGCCGCACCCGCTGGAGCAGCTCGTCGAAGCTCGGGTCGCCGGACAGATCGACGCGCAGGGGCACGATGTTCACGAAGAAGCCCATGATCTCCTCGAGATCCATGCGCGCCCGGTTGGCGCTCGGCATTCCGATCAAGAGGTCGTCGCGCTGCGTGTAGCGGTGCAGCAGGACGGCGAAGGCGGCCATGAGGACCATCGTCACCGTCATCCCCCGCTGGGCGCTGAGCTCCCCGAGGCGCTCCACGAGCGGCGCGTCGATCCGGAAGGAGACGGTGGCGCCGCGCAGGCTCTGGATCGCCGGCCGCGGATGATCGCTCGGCAGCTCGAGCAGGGGGGGCGCGTGGAGCAGCCGCTCTTTCCACCAGGCGAGCAGCTCTGCTCGGGCGCTGTCCCTCATCTGTTCGCGTTGCCACGCGGCGAAGTCGGCGTACTGGATCGCGAGCTCGGGCAGCGCCGCGGGGGCGCCCCCGCGGTGGCCGTCGTAGAGGATGGCGAGCTCGCGGAACGCGAGCTCGATGGACCAGCCGTCGGTCGCGATGTGATGGAGGTGGAGCCACAGGATGTGGTCCTCCGGCCCGAGCTTGAGCAGGCAAGCCCGGAGCAGGGGGCCTCGCTCGAGGTCGAAGAGCGTCTGCGCCTCTGCGTTGATGCGCTGGTGCGCCGCGACCTCCCGCTCTTCCGGGGAGAGGTGCTGGAGATCCATCACGTTGAGCTGCAACGAGCTCTGCGGGGCGATGATCTGGACCGGCCGCCCGTCGCGCTCCGCGTAGGTCGTCCGCAGGATCTCGTGCCGCTGCGCGAGCTCGCGGAGGCTCTTGTCCAGCGCTCCGATATCGACGCGCCCGCGCAGGCGGAACGGGAACAAGCAGTTGTAGGCCCGGCTCTCCGGCGCCAGCCGCTGGAGGAACCAGAGGCGCTCTTGCCCGAAGGACAGGGGCAGCGGCCCGAGGCGCGGGACGGGCGAGATCGCGCGCTCGGCCCCGCGCGCCGCGGGCTCCTGCCTCACGAGGGGCGCGAGCTCGGCGATGGTCGGGCGGCGGAAGAGCTCCTGGAACGCGAGTTCGACCCCGAGCGCGCTGCGCATGCGGGAGAGCAGCCGCACGGCATGGACAGAGCTGCCGCCCAGCTCGAGGAAGCTGTCATGCACCCCCACGCGCTCCTGCCGCAGCACCTCCTGCCAGATCCCGGCGAGCGCCCGCTCGACGGGAGAGCGAGGCGCGACGAAGGCGTGCGCCAGCGCGGTCCGCGCGGGGCCGGGGGCCGGGAGCGCCGCTCGGTCGACCTTGCCGTTCGCCGTCATCGGCAGCGCGTCGAGCGCGACGAAGGTGGACGGCACCATGAACTCGGGCAGCCTGTCCAGGAGGTGAGCGCGGAGCGCTGCCGGCGACGCCTCCACTCCCTCCACTCCCTCCACTCCTCGCGCGGAGGCTCCGTCGCCGCTCGTCGGGACCACGTAGGCGACGAGGCGCTTGTCGCCGTGGGCGTCGTCCGTCGCGAGGACGACGGCGTCGTCGAGGGCGGGGTGCTGCCTGAGCGCGGCCTCGATCTCGCCGAGCTCGAGGCGGAAGCCGCGGATCTTGACCTGGTGGTCGAGCCTGCCGAGGAACTCGATGTCGCCGTCGTGCCGCCAGCGGACGAGGTCGCCGGTGCGGTACATGCGCGCGCCGGGGTCGGAGGAGAAGGGGTCGGAGAGGAAGCGGTCTTCTGTGAGCTGCGGGTCGTGGAGGTAGCCGCGGGCGAGGCCGTCGCCGGCGATGTAGAGCTCGCCGGGGACGCCGACGGGGACGGGCTGGCGTCGGGGATCGAGGACGTAGACGCGCACGTTGTCGATGGGCCTGCCGATGGGCGGCTCGCGTGAGGGGCCGCGGTCGTCGTGGGCGTCCCTGGGGAGGGCGCAGGAGGTGGTGACGACGGTGGCCTCGGTGGGGCCGTAGTTGTTGACGATCTCGAAGGGGATGGCGTGGTGAGGCCAGCGCCGTAGCCTGTCGCCGCCGGTGAGCAGGGCGCGCAGGGAGCAGCGAGCGGGCCAGTCGAGGCGCAGCAGCTCCTCGGCGATGGGGGTGGGGACGAAGGAGACGGTGATCTGCTGCTCGAGCAGCCACTGCTGGAGCTCCAGGGGCGAGCGGCGGAGGGCATCGGAGGGGATGTGCAGGCACGCGCCGGAGCAGAGCGAGGGCCACATCTCCCAGACCGAGGCGTCGAAGCCCGGGCTCGCGATGAGGGTGGTTCGATCCGTGCTGGACAGGGCGAACCGCCGCCTGTGCCAGGCCACCAGGTTGGTGAGCCCGCGGTGCTCCACGAGCACGCCTTTCGGGCGGCCCGTCGAGCCCGACGTGTAGATCACGTACGCCAGGTCGTCCGGCGCCTGGCCAGCGGCCGGAGGCACCTTGTCCGCGGGCTCGCGATCGAGCATCGCCCGATCCGCGTCGAGGCGAACGACGCTGAGCCCGCGGCTCGGCACGCGGCAGACGAGGTCGTCGCTGGTCAGGAGCGCCGACACCTTCGCGTCCTCCAGCATGAACGCGAGCCGAGCCGGCGGATAGGCCGGGTCGAGCGGGACGTACGCGCTCCCCGCCTTGAGCACGCCGAGCGCGGCCACGATCATGTCCGGTGAGCGCTCCAGGCAGATGCCGACGAGCGCGCCAGGCCCGGCGCCGCTCTTCCTGAGGAGGTGGGCGATCTGGTTGCTCCGCCGATCCAGCTCGGCATACGTGAGCCGCTCGCCTTCGAACGCCACCGCGGCGGCGGAAGGGGCGCGGCGCGCCTGCTCCTCGACCTGCTCGTGGACCAGCTCGCGCGGCGGGGCCGTCGCCGCGCCGCTGCTCCAGTCGACGAGCAGCTGCCGCCGCGCGTCGGCCGACAGGAGAGGCAGATCCGAGATCCGCTGATCAGGGGCCTCGGCAGCGCCGCCGAGCAGCGCCTGCCAGTGCTCGAGCAGCCTGACCGCCGTCGCCTGCTCGAAGAGATCGCGGCGGTAATCGAGCCTCGCGACGACCCCTTCGGCGGCGTCCTCGACGCTCACCACGAGATCATGAGCGACGTACGGCAGCTCGAGGTCCGTTCGGGTCAGCGTCAGCAGCGGCCCATTGCACGGCGGGGGGCTGGGGGGCGTCGCCGCGAAGAGGACCTGGACGATCGGCGTGCGGCCCGGGTCGCGCGGCGCGGCGAGCTTCTCCAGCAGCGCCCTGGCGGGAACCTCGCTGTTCGCTCTGCCCTCCTCGATGGAGCGGTGTACCTGGCGCAGGAGCTGTCGGAACGAGGGCTGTGCGCCGAACCTGCCCCGCACGATCACCGGGCCGCCGAAGAGGCCGATGAGCTCCCGGACGTCCGGCGTATCGCGCCCGGGCAGGGGCGTGCCGATCAAGACATCCTCCTCGCCGGTGATCCGGTGCAGGACAGCCAGCATCCCCGCGAGCAGCGCGGTGAACAGGCGCGCTCCTTCGTCCCGGGCCGCCGCTTCGAGGCGCAGGAGGAGCGATCGATCGAGCGCGCGCTCGACCGACCCTCCGTCGAAGGCATGCACGGCGGGCCGCGGCCGGTCCGTCGGAAGATCCAGGGCAGTCGGCGCGCCGGCGAGCTCCCGTGTCCAGTGGTCGAGCCGCGCGTCGAGGCGATCGCCGGCGGCGCGGTCGAGCTGCCGCCGGACGTGGTCCTGATAACGCATGGGCAGCGCCGGAGGCGTCATGGAATGGTAGAGGGCGCAGAGCTCCGAGAAGAACAGCCCCACGCTGAAGGCGCCGTCGCAGACGAGGCCGTGCATGGACAGCGCGACCAGGTGGCGATGCTGGTGCGCCCGGATGAGCGTCACCCGCCAGAGCGGGGCATGCTCTAGATCGAAGGGGCGAGCGGCCTCCTCGCGGGCGGCCGCGAGCGCCGCCTCGCCCGAGGTGGGCTGTAGGTCCGGGGCCAGATCCACCTCTCCGAGGTCGATCGCCACCGCGGGCCTGACGACCTGCGCGGGCCCTCCGTCGCGCTCGACAAAGGAGGTCCTGAGCGGCTCGTGGCGCGCCGCGATCTCCTCGATGGCGCGGCGCAGCCTGGGTACATCGAGATCCCCGTCGAGCCAGGCCGCGCCGCCTTCATGGATGACCGGCGCGGGACCATGGACTCGAGCAAGGAGCCATTTCGTCTCTTGCTCGAAGGAAAGTGGCGCGTAAGTCAGCTCAACCATGGCGCATGCCCTCCTGTCCGTTGATGTCAGAGAGCACCTCCCTCCTCCCGCTCCGAGCGTTCGGAGAGGCCCTTGCAATGGGCTCACGCGCGCCGCGTAGGCGCACCCATGCAGGTTGTCAGGCACTCCATTCGCTCGCGCGCCGGACGTCGGCTCAGCGATGTCCTCGGTGACATGGCGCTCCTCCTCCCGAGCGCGCTCCTACTCCCGAGCGCGCATCAGGCGTACGCCTGTCACGGAACCATCACGCGAGAACTCGACGGCTTCGCCTCCCCCGGCGACACCTTTTCTTGGTCTACAGAATTAATAATGATCCTTTATCGTAGCATTGCCAAGCGGAATGATCGAAATCGTTCGAGCGACGAGCGGAAGGCTCATCTCGATCATGTTCGAGTTCCCGCCCGAGTCCCTGCCCGAACAAGTTCATCTGTGACGCGCTCTGCTCTGGTCGGCGCGGCGCGGCGCCGCGCCCGCGCCGGCAGGGGACCGCGTCTGGCCCTGAGCAGCCAGCGCCTCCGTGGCTCGGCGGGGGCTGTCCGCGGATGGACCGCGAGGGCAGGCGCTACTCTGTGGGAGGATCGGTGAAGAGCATACCAGTCGTCGCCGTGAGTTTCTCCAGGATTGCGGGCCCGAAGCGCTCGGCGAAGCGCGCCCTGTCCTCGGGCGCGATGACGATGTCGCCCGGCTCGTCTTCGCGCTCGTCCGTGATGATGGCGAGGAGCAGCCCGGGCTCCTGGCCGACGTTCTCGAACTGCCGGTAGACGCCCACGGGCACGTCGATCATATCGAACGGCTCGAGCGTTGTCTCGTCCGTGGCGCCCTCGTTCCAGCGCAGCGCGAAGCGTCCAGTGAGGCACAGAAATACCTCCCTCGAGCGACGGTGTGCGTGCAGAGGGACTTTGTCGCCAGGCCTGCAGCTGACGATGCCCACGCTCATGCCTTTGGGGCCGACGATGGCCGGCCCCGCCCCCTCGCGCGCGTCCCCCGCCGCGTGCGCCATCAGGAGATACAGAGGAGGGTTCACGGCGTCGAACGCCTCCTGTGGGATGCTGGTGTCAACGGTGTGATTCACGTAAGCCCGGAGCTCGCCGAACCGCGCGATGCGCGAGCGCATCTGCTCCGGGGTGATCTTCAGCGTCGTCATGATAGATCCCTCTTGTCTGCCGCGTCCGAGCTCCTGGACCGCTCGGCGCGGCTCTTCTCCAAAGATACCGCGGGCTATGGCGGTACGCTCGATCGATTCCCTGCTTCGAATCGACTTTATCGCTCGCTATGGTCGCGCGTCACGGGGGTGACGCGCGTGAGCCGTGTGTTGGCTGAGCAATGGACAATACTGGGCCAGTGTAGTAGCGTGGCCCGGGAAGGCCGATCTCTGGAGGAGCTCGGAAGCGTCGAGACGCGACGCCGCCGATCCCGCGGAGCGCCGGACGGTGAAGCCGATACGGCCCCGGCGCCTGTCGGTCATGTCTTTGTGAACGACATTGAATTCCAGGGACAGCCGTTTCCGCTGCGCCGGCAGCGCCGTGGTCATTAGCGAATTCCAGGGACAGCCGTTTCCGCTAGGCCGGCAGCGCCTGCGTCACCGGCGGGCGTGTCAGCGCGTCACTCCAGCACCACGAACTTCAGATACCGCCCCTCCCACCACGCCGGCAGCGTCGGGTGGTCCTCCGGCTGCCCGTGGATCGCCCGGATCCGCAGGTCGTCCCGCTCCAGCGTGGCGTCGTCCAGCGTCGCCAGGAAGTCTTCCGCCGTGATGTGGCTCGAGCACGAAGCCGCGCACAACACGCCACCTCGATCCAGCACGCGCGCGACCGCGGCGTGCAGCCGCCGGTAGGCGCCGAGCGCGCGCGGCTTGGCGCGCTCGCTCGGCGCGAAGCTCGGCGGGTCGCAGATGATGAGATCGTACCGGTCGCCGCGCGCGCGGGCCTTCTCGAGGAAGTCGAACGCGTCCGCCGTCACGAACTCGTGGGCCGCCGGATCCACGCCGTTCTCGCGGAACGTGCGCTGCGCCGACGCGTGCGCGGCCGACGCCGAGTCGACGGAGGTGACCCGGCCCGCGCCGCCGAGCGCCGCGGCCACCGAGAAGCCCCCCGCATAGCTGAAGAGGTTCAGCACGCGCCGGCGCCCGGCCGCGAGCGCGCGCACGCGGGCGCGGTTGTCGCGCTGGTCGAGGAACGCCCCCGTCTTCTGCCCGCGCGCGAGATCGACCTCCATCGCGACCCCCGTCTCCCTCACGAAGAGGCGATCCGGCAGCGGCGGCCCGTGCAGGTGCGCGAGCTTCTTTCCGTCCGCGTCCTCGCCCGCCGCCGACGCGCGCGCGCGCAGGCCGATCGAGCGCACGCCGCGGGCGCCCAGCGCGCGCGCGAGGTGCGGGAGCAGGCGATCGAGCCAGGGCGCCAGCATGTCGCCGTCGAGGCGGATCACCGCGGCGCGGTCGTACCGATCGATGACGAGCGACGGCACCCGGTCCCCCTCGCCGTTGCACAGCCGGTAGGCCGTGGTGTCGCGGCCGTCGAACCAGCCGTCGCGCAGGGCGAAGGCGCGCTCGAGCCGCTCGGCGATGGCCCGCTCGTCGAGCGGCGGCGCCTGCGTGCGCTGGAAGACGCGGACGGCGATCGCCGAGTCCGCGTCCCAGAGCCCTCGCCCGAGGAACGGCGCCCCCTCGGCCGACAGCTCGACGACGTCGCCCGACGCCGCGGCGCCGCCGCGGTGCGCGCGCTCCCCGCGCTTGCCCTCGCCGCGCTTGCTCCCGTGCCCGCCGCCGTCCGCGATGCCGTCTCGGTAGACCCATGGGTGGCCGCGGCGGACGGCGGCGGCGGCTGGCGCGGTGAGATGGACCCGCATCGACCCCGCCTAGCACGGTAAGCTCGCAGCGTGCTGCACCGAGTTCGTTCGTCCGGATGGGCCTGCCTCGGGGGGATCTCGCTTGCCGTCGCGGCAGCCTGCACGCAGGACCACGGCGTCCTTGGCCGGGATCCATCGAGCGGGGCGAGCACCTCCGGCGCCGGCGGCGGCCCGGGAGCGACCACGAGCGGCGCGACGACGACCACGGGCGCGGGCGGCGGCGCGGTCGAGCCGCCGGGGCCGACGAAGCTCACGGTGGTGAACGGCATCAGCGATCACGACGCGGTCCGCTTCTGCTTCCTCGCGTACCCCGACGGGACGGGCGCCGGCGTGGACCCCTGGCCGGGCGCCGCCGCGGGCCTCGCGTTCGCCCGGGCCCAGGAGGTCGAGCCGCTCGGCGCGGCGATCCCCGAGGGGACGAGCCTGCGCGCGCACGTGATCGCCGGCGACCTCCGCGCGACGGAGGGGCTCGACTGCGCCGAGATCCTCGCGCTCGCCGCGGAGAGCGCGGCCCCGATCGTGGCCGCGGGGCTCCCCGTGCTCCCGGCGCCCGTGTTCGCCGAGGAGAAGAGCCTCCTCGTGGTCGCCACCGGATGCCTCGGCGGCGAGGGGCACACACACGCCAGCGAGAAGGAAGGCTGCGGCGACGCCTACACGATCGACACCCCGACCGCCGGCCTCGTCGCGGTCGCCATGTCGCGGCGGACGAGCTTCGACAGGGTGAGCCTGCAGGTCGCGCACGCGAGCGCGGCGACGCCGGTGGTCCATGTGGAGCTGACGCCCGGGCGCGAGGACGCGACCGGGGTGACGCTCGCGCAGGACCTCTCCTACGGCGCGATCGCGCCGTTCCCACCGTCCACCGGGTTCTCGGTGAGCGATCTCGGCGCGCTCGACGAGGTCGCGATCGAGACCCGCGATCCCATCGAAGGGATGGTGACGTCGTCGGTGCCGATGCGCGAGATCCTGGCGAGCAGCGACGTGCCGGCGGCGGACATCGGGGACGGTCAGGGGTTCGTGCTTGTCGCCGTCGGGGCCGCTCCGGGGGCGGAGCAGGGCGGGTTCTGGCACCCCCTGACGTACTCGCTCTTGCGGGCGAATCCCTGAGCTCGTTTCCGAATCATCCCATTACCGGCGAGGTTCCGGGGTTCACCGTCTCTCGTCGGACGGAACGACCACGCCTCACCTGGCAGCGCGCTGTGGACTCGCCTTGATTCCGCCTCGGGCATCAAGGCCCCATCGAGCGCGGTTCGCAATGCCACGATCCTGCCGTGTGATGCCGTGTTGTCCAGTATTTGCGCAAGACCCCGATTGCTCCTGTACGGCCGACTCGAGTGTGTCCGGCGTGTCTGCCGAGCTTGCAGCGCGCGTTGTCTTATCGGAGGATGAGGGACCTGCCCCCTCGGTCTCAGGCGCCTCCCTCTCTCCTCGCAGATCAGCGCTTCGCGGGCCTCCTCACGGCTCTGCCTGGCTCTTCGGCAAGGAGCGTCGCGCCGGGAAAATCGTGAGTCGCTCGACGAACGGGAGCGCCCTGTACGGATGACATCACGTGACAATCACCCGCCGTGACGATCGGATGAATCTCCAGTATAACGCGAGTGCCGAAATTCCGAGGGGGGGAGGGAACATGGCGACACAGGTATTTGTCGGGGCGAGCTCCGCGGCGGATCCGAGAGAGGCTGCTTCAGAGGCCGTGGCGACGGCGCTCCGCGGGTCTTCCCGCATGGAGCATGTGGCGCGACCGGCATTCGCCCTCGTCTTATCGACGGACCAGTACGACGCGGACGCGCTCGCCGCGGCCGTGACGAGCCAGCTGCCGGGCGTCCCCTGGGCGGGGTGCTGCACTGCAGGGGTCTTCGCCGGCAGCCGGCTGCTCCGGCAAGGGCTCGTGGTGGGGCTTGTCGCCTCGGAGACCGTGCGTGTCGGCGTCGGGGTCGCGCAGCCGGTGAGCCAGGACGGGCGGCGCGCCGGCGTGCTCGCCGCCTCGCGCGCCCTCGAGAAGTTTCCGTCGTCCGTCGCTCCCGGGTGGAGCCGCGCGCTCATCGTGCTGCCGGACGCGGTCACGGGCAACGCCGCCGACGTGGTGCGCGGCGCGGTCGAGGTCGGTGGGACGGGCGTCGTCTGGGCCGGCGGCGGCGCGGGCGACAACCTCCGCTTCGTGCGCACCGCGCAGTTCGCGGGCGGCAGCGCCTACTCGGACAGCGTGGTCGTGGTCGCGATCGACTCGCCGGCGCGCATGGCGACGGGCATCCGCCACGGCTTCCGGCCGTATGGCCCGCCCACGATGGTCACCCGCGCCGAGGGCACGGTCCTCGCCGAGCTCGAGTACGAGGGCGCCTTCTCGGTTTACCAGCGCACCGCGCGGGCGAGGGGGGATCAGGTGAACATCGACGGCTTCGCCACGTTCGCCATGACCCACCCGCTCGGCATCCCGCAGGCCGACGGCGAGCACGTCATCCGCGACCCGCTGCGCGTCGTCTCGCCGGGAGGGCTCTACTGCGTCGGCGAGGTCCCGGACGGGTGCCTCATCCGCGTCATGGAGGGCGACCCCATCGGCCTCGTCGGCGCCGCGCGCGAGGCCGCGACCACGGCGCGCGAAGCGGTGGCTGGGCCCATCGCCGGCGCGTTCGTGTTCGACTGCATCTCGCGGTGCATGATGCTCGGCGACACGGTGCGCGACGAGCTGACCACCTTCGAGAGCGAGCTCGGCGAGAGCGTCCCGGTGATGGGATGTCTGACCTTTGGAGAAGTCGGTACGCTGGGCCGAGGGGTACCGCAGTTTCACAACAAGACCGCTGTCGTGCTCGCCCTGGGGGCCTGAGCGCAGGAGCGGTTGGAGCCCTGTCATGGCGAGCGGCGACGAGCACGAGATCCAGGAGGAACGGCTGGCGCTCCTCAGCGTCCTCCAGGAGCTCACGGTCGCGGCGCTCGATCTCTTCGATCCGCACCAGTCGATGGGGGTCTTCCTGGAGCGGCTCGCCGAGCGCCTGAGCTGCATCGCGGTGCTCGTGCTCGTCGAGCCGGCCCCGCGGGCGCCGCGGCTCCTCGACGCCGCCGGCCTGTCGGCGAGCTCGCGCGCGCTGCCCATCCCGCCGCGCTCGCTCGCCGCGTCGGGCGAGCCCACCGGCGGGGGCGCGGGCCTCTCCTTGCCGTACCCCGAGCTCGCGCGGCCCGGGCTCGTGACGTGGCACTTCTCGCTGGAGGGGCAGGGCGACAGCGGCGCGTCCAGCCTCCTCCTCTGCTTCGAGAGCGAGCCCCCGTTCGCGCCCCGGTACCGGGGCATGATGCGCCGGCTCACGGCGACCTTCCGCACGGCGCTGGTGCACCGCCTGCTCTACGCCCGCATGATCGAGAACGAGCGCGAGCGGGCGCGGAACCTCGCCGCCGCGGAGGCGGGGCGCGCGGCGGCGGAGGCGGCGCAGCGGCGCGCGGCGTTCCTCTCGGAGGCGAGCCGGCTGCTCTCGAGCTCGCTCAATTACGAGGCGACGCTGGTGCGCGTCGCGCGCCTGCCGGTCCCGTTCGTCGCGGACTGGTGCATGGTCGACATCATCGAGCGCGAGGCGATGCTCCGGCGCGCGGTCGTCGTCCACGCCGATCCCCAGAAGAGCGAGCTCGCGCGCCTCCTGCAGGGCCAGACGCCGATGGACTCGGTCCTCCCGTCCGGCGTCGCGCGCGTGCTGGAGACGGGCGAGGCGGCGCTCTGCGAGGTCGCGGGCGCGCCCCTCGCCCCGGAGAGCGAGCGCGGCTCGTACGACAGCGAGCCGCCGGTGTCGGCCAGCGAGGCGCTCCTCCTGGAGCTCGGCCTCCGGCGTTACATCTCCGTGCCGCTCGTCACGCGCGGCACGATGCTCGGCGTGCTCACCATCGCGTCCGGCCGCGACGATCTGATGTACGGCGTGGAGGACCGGGCGCTCGCCGAGGATCTCGGGCGCAGGGCCGCGCTGGCGATCGACAACGCGCGGCTGTACGAGAGCGCGCAGCGGGCGATCCGGGCCCGGGAGGAGCTCGTCGCGGTGGTGTCGCACGATCTCAAGAGCCCGCTCGCCACCATCGTCATGAACACGAGCCTCCTGCGCCGGAAGCTGCCGGGCGCGGACGAGGCGGTCGACGTGCGGCGCCCCGTCGAGCGCATCCAGAAGGCGGCCGATCGCATGAACCGCCTCATCCGCGATCTGCTCGACCTGGCGAAGCTCGACGGCGGCCACATCTCGATCCAGCCGGTGCCCCACGACGTCGCTGGCCTGCTCGGCGACGCCATCGAGCTCCTGCGGGAGGAGGCGGCGGAGAAGTCGCTGCGCCTCGAGCAGAGCGTCGAGCTCGGCGTCGATCGGGCGCTCTGCGATCGCGAGCGGATCCTGCAGGTGATCGCCAACCTCGTCGGCAATGCGATCAAGTTCACGTCGGCCGGCGGCGAGGTCGCGATCCGGGCCGAGCCGTGGGGCCGGGAGGTGCGCCTCTCGGTGCGGGACACCGGCCCGGGCATCCCGGAGGACCAGCGGGCGCGGATCTTCGAGCGCTACTGGCAGGCGAAGGAGACGGCCCACAAGGGCACCGGGCTCGGCCTCTCGATCGCGAAGGCGCTCGTCGAGGTGCACGGCGGGCGGATCTGGGTCGAGAGCAAGGTGGGCGAGGGCAGCACGTTCTTCTTCACGCTGCCGATGGTGGAGACCACGAGCGCGACCTCGGCAGTCGCGGCTGGCACGCGCCTCGGGGCCTGACAGCGGCATTCGGGGTTTGCCGTACAGCGGTGTAATCACATCACCGAGGCAGGAGGGTCTCTTCGTCTTGCGCGTTGGCGGTCCGATCCGTTCATCGCTATACCTTGCCACGATGAAGGACGTCGGGAACGACAGGGGCGATGCGGCGCCGGTCCAGGCTCGATGGGGCGATGACGAGAGGGGGCTCGTCGAGGCCGCGCTCGGGTTGCTGGGCATCCGCAACCTCGTGCTCGCGATCCACGATCCGAGCTTTCCCTCGGACGACGCGGAGGACATCGGGCGCGGGTCCCCGAATACCGAGGGGGGGCGCCGATTCCTCCGGTTCGCGCGGGATCTCGGCTTCAACGGCGTCCAGCTGGGGCCGCAGGGGGAGACCTCTGCCGACAACGCGTCTCCGTATGACGGCACCATCTTCTCGCGGAGCACGCTGTCGATCGCGCTCGCGCGGCTGGTCGAGGACGGCCCCTCTGGCGCGCTCCTCCGCCCCGAGTCGCTCCGGGAGATCGTCGCCGGGCGGCCTCCCGGCAGCGAGGATCGCGCGCAGCACGGCCATGCCTACCGCGCGCAGCGCGCCGCGCTCCGCGAGGCGTACGCGTCGTTCGAGGGCCGGCGGAGGCGCGGCGAGCCCGGCGAACTCGGCGAGCTCGCCGACCTCGAGCGCCGCCTCGACGCCTTTACGCGGCGGAACGCGGCGTGGCTCGAGAGGGACGGGCTCTACGGCCCGCTCTGCGCCGAGCACCGGAGCGGCTGGTTTCACGGCTGGTCTGGCGAGCCGGAGCTGGACCGACGCCTCTATGCGCCTGGCCCTGGCGAGGTGGTCGCGTGCGGGGAGCGCAGGAGAGCGCTCCTCGACCGGTACCGCGACGAGCTCCGCTTCTACGCGTTCTGCCAGCTCCTCGCGCACGAACAGCACGCGGCGCTCCGCTCGGTGACGGCCGATCTCGGGCTCAAGCTCTACGGCGATCTGCAGATAGGCTACTCGCCTCAGGATGCCTGGGCCTATCAATCGGTCTTCCTCAGGGGGTATCTCATGGGCGCGCCGCCGAGCCGCACCAACCCGGAGGGCCAGGTGTGGAGCTACCCTGTCCTGGATCCCGCGCAGTACGCGGATGCGTCGTCCGGCGGGCTCGCGCTCGTCCGGGCGCGGATGGACAAGATGTTCGATGAGTTCGACGGGGTGCGCCTCGATCACCCGCACGGGCTCGTCTGTCCCTGGGTCTATGCGGCCGACGCCCCCGATCCGCTCCGCGCCGTCCAGGGCGGGGCGCGGCTCTTCTCGTCGCCCGACCAGCCGGAGCACCCGTTGCTCGCGCGGTACGCCATCGTCTCTCCCGGGCAGCTGAACCGCGCCGTGCCCCGGTATGCCGACGGCTGGGTCACCTCGCTGTCTCCGGAGCAGGTCGGGCGCTACAGCGTCATTTTCGACACGATCGCGCGCTGCGCGGAGGCCCGCGGGCGCGCCATCTCCGACGTCGTGTGCGAGGTCCTGAGCACGCTCCCGTTCCCGCTCGGGGCCGTCCTTGATCGGCACGGGCTGGGGCGCTTCCGGGTCACGCAGAAGGCCGATCTCGACAACCCGAAGGACGTCTATCGCAGCGAGAACGCCGCGCCTGCCGACTGGATCATGGTGGGGACCCACGACACGCCGCCGCTCTGGAGGCTCCTCGACACCTGGGAGCGCGCCTCCGCGCTGGGGCGGCAGGCGGCGTACCTGGCGACGCGCCTCGCGCCCTCGCCGGCCGAGGAGGGCGCGATGGCGCGCGCGCTCGCGTCCGACCCTCGCGCGCTGGCGCAGGCCAAGCTCGCCGACCTCTTCGCCAGCCCGGCGTCGAACGTGATGGTCTTCTTCGCCGATCTGCTCGGGATGAAGGAGATCTACAACACGCCCGGGACGGTGGGCGACCACAACTGGTCGCTGCGGGTCCCTCGCGATTACGAGCGGTCCTATCTGGAGATGCGCGCGCGCGGCGCGGCCCTCGATCTCCCGCGCGCGCTCGCGCTCGCGCTGCGCGCGCGGGGAGGCGCGGAGTCGGTGGAGCGCGGGAACCTCGCCCGGCGGCTGGAACGCTGCCCGCGCTAGCCGAGAATTCCCCCGAAGAATCCGGGAAGATACTTCAGTTCGGGCTCCACACGGCCCACTTCCCCGAGGTGGCCCATGTGTCGCTCGCATCCTTGAACGCCCCGATGAACGCGGCGCTCGCGTCGAAGAACCCGTCCGGCGGCACGACCGCGTCCTTGGTCAGGGACGTCGCGGGACCGAACACGGGCGCGGACGGGTCGAAGCAGCCCTGGATACCCGGGTCCTCCTCCCGATTCTTCCGATCGGGCTCGCTCAGGAACGCGATCTCATCGAAGCCGCCGTCGTCGTCCTGGAGGATGCCTGTCCCGTCGCTCGTCTCGGCGTAGGCGAAGTCATTCACCAGATTGAAGAAGATCGAGCTCGATATGTTCTGCTCGGGATCCGGGTCGCGCACGTCGAGGCCCGACTCGAAGCCCGTGACGATCGTGTTGGCGATGTTCGCCTTCGTCGACCGCCGGAGGAGGATGCCGTACTGCTCCTTGCCCACGTCCACGCCTTTCCCGCAGAGCGTCGCGTTGTAGATCGTCGGCTCGCTCCGAGGCTCGAGCGCCGGCGTGAGCGCGAGCGGGTCGTTGTCCCCCTCGAACCCGTTCGTCTCCTCCGCGACGTTCGGGTCCTGCTGCGCCACGAGGAACTGGAGCTTTCCGCGATAACCCTGGTCCCAGTCGAAGGCATCGTCGCCGCTGTACTGGCAGGCGAGGTGCTTTGCGTTCACCGTGCCCCCGAAGAACTCGAAGCAGTCGTCGGACACGTGCCTCACCTGGACGAAATCGATGATCGTCCCCCTGCCGACCCCGCCGAGGGTGAGCCCGTTGATCTCGTTGTTCGGCGCGATCTTCACCCCGGAGTACTCGATGCGCACGTATTTGAGCGTGCCGCTCGAGTCGTTCTCGTCGATGCCCCCGTATCGCCCGTTGTTCGTCAATCCCTCGATCTGGCCCGGGGTGCGTGCGCCGTTCGCGTCCACGTGGTTGGTCGGCGCGTTGCCGAGGAGGAGGACGCCGCCCCAATCGCCGGCCATGCGATCCTCCGGGGCCTTGCTGCTCGTGAACACGATGGGCTCATCCCTGGTGCCCACGGCGATGAGCTTGGATCCGGGGTGCACCACGAGCGTTGCGGGGACCTGCGGGTTCGTCTCGCCGAGCACGGTCGTGCCCTTCTCGATGGTCAGCGTCGCCCCGGCCGAGACGTTCACCTGGCCCTTGAGGATGTAGTTCTTGTCACATTTGAGCGTGAAATCCTCCGTGATATCACCGGTGATCTCGACGGTCGGCTTGTCGGCCGCCGCGCACCCGCCTGGCGGGTCATCGCCCTCGCCGCCGGCTGAGCCGCTCGACGAGGGGACGCAGATGCTGTCCGCGCGATTGCAGATGGCGCCGTCGAACTGCGCGCAGTCCGCGTCGGAAGTGCATTGCACATCCCGCTGCTCGATGATGAGCGAGCACGCGAGGGCGCTCGTGGCGAGCGCGCCCATGGCCAGCGCGAGGGCGGCGGCAGGTGGTGAATCGACGGGGCTGCGCTTGTGGTTCATTGCAATCACCCGATGGCAAGGGAATCGTCTCTGTCAAGCAGGGCCGCGCTGTCCGGCCGACAGGGACGTGGCGAAACCGTCTCTGACAGGCCATCGCATTCGCGAGAACGTCACATGACGGCCGCTTCGAGGTAACAGGTCGCGGGCATTCTCCGGGCCGGGCTGGCCTCCCTCGGGGGATCGATCCGGCACAGGTCGAATGAGCGCTCCCAGCGATCCCAATGGTTGGCGGAAATATCGCCCGATTGCCGAGATCGGCAGGGGAGGTATGGCCGACGTCTGCCTCGCGGTCGCCCAGGGCCCCGTGGGATTCAACAAGCTCGTCGTGCTGAAGCGGGTGCGGCCCGAGCTCGTGGAGGACGCCGACATCCTGGCCATGTTCCTCGACGAGGCGCGGCTCGCGGCCCGATTGAATCATCCGAACGTCGTTCAGACGTACGAGGTCGGCGACGAGGGAGCGCGCTTCTTCATCGCCATGGAGTACCTCGACGGCCAGCCGCTCGGCAGCATTCGCTCCCGCATGGGGCACGACAAGGTGCCGCTCCCGCTCCAGGTTCGCGTCCTGTGCGACGCGCTGGCCGGGCTCCATCACGCGCACAACCTGCGCGATTTCGACGGAACACCCATCCACGTCGTCCACCGCGACGTGAGTCCGCAGAACATCTTCGTCACCTATGATGGCGTGATCAAGGTGGTCGACTTCGGTATCGCCAAGGCGGCCGACTCGCTGACGGAGACGCGCACCGGAACGCTCAAGGGCAAGGTCTCGTACATGTCGCCGGAGCAAGCGCGCGGAGAGCGCGTCGACCGGCGCTCCGACGTCTTCTCGGTGGGGGTGATCCTCTGGGAGGCGATCGCCCGGAGGCGCATGTGGAAGGGCTTCAACGACCTCGCGATCCTCGGGCGGCTCGCCATCGGAGAGGTTCCGAGGCTCGCGGAAGAGGCGTCCAGGGTCGAGCTCGACCCCGAGATCGAGCGGATCTGCCAGAAGGCGCTCGCGCCCGCGCTCGAGGACCGTTATGCCTCCGCGGCCGAGCTGCAGGCGGATCTCGAGCGCTGGCTCGGCGAGCGCCACCGGGGCATGTCCGCGCGGGAGGCCGGCGAGATCGTGGCCGGCCAGTTCGCGGACGACCGGGCGCGGATCAAGCAAGTCGTGGAGGAGCAGCTGCGCGGCGTGCGCTGGACCGGGAGCTATCCGAGGGTCACGCTGACGCCCGACCTGCCGAAGCTGAGCGCCGGTCCGATGTCGATGACGCCGACCTTGACTGCGCCTGCGGCGGTCAGCGCCTCCTCGGACGGGAGCTCGATGCTGCCCTCGGTCAGCATGACCGGCGCGAAGGAGCGCCCCGCGCGCCCGAACCGCACGATATTCATGATCGCGGCCACCTTCGTCGCCATCGGCGGAACCGTGAGCGTCGGGGTCTTGCGCGCGCAGCCATGGAGGATCGCCGCGGGCGATCACCACAAGGCGCAGGTCGCCGCGCAGCCTGCGGCGGAGCCCTCTCCGAAGCAGGAAGAGGCCATCCGCCTCGTCGTCCGCGTCTCGCCGGTCGACGCGAAGGTCTCCATCGACGGCTCGCCGATGTCGACCGGCGCCTACGAGGGCCGCCTCGCCAGGGATGGCCGCGCGCACGTCATCCGCGCCGAGGCGCCGGGTTTCCTCGCGCAGGAAGAGAAGGTCACGGCGAGCAACGATCTCTTCTTGAGCCTCGCGTTGAAGAGCGAACCGGAAGCGCAGCCAGGGAGACTCGCCCCCATCGGTCGGAGCCCCCCGGTGGGCGTCGCCACGGCGCCGCCTGCGTCCGCCGCGCCGCCGTCGAGCGCGCCCGCGCCGCCGTCTGCCGAGCAGAAGCCGAAGCGGGGGATCGATCTGGAGAGCCCGTACGCCCGATGAAAACCCCGAGAGCGCTCGCCCTCTGCGCCGCGATCGTGCTCAGCGCCCCGCTCGGCGCGTTCGCTCAGCCTGCCGGTAACAAGACCGAGGAGGCCGACGCCCGCTTCCGGCGAGGCGTCGAGCTCTACAACGAGGTGGATTATGGCGCTGCGCTCACCGAGTTTCGCCGCGCCTACGAGCTCGCGCCCGCATATCAGGTGCTCTACAACATCGCGGGTACGTGTTATCAGCTCAAGGACTACGCCTGCGCGCTGCGCGCCTTCGAGAAGTACCTCGCCGACGGTGGCGAGCGGATCCCGGGCGGCCGGCGGGCCGAGGTGGCGCGGGACATCGCCGTCCTGCGGAGCCGCGTCGCGACGGTGGAGATCTCGACCTCGGCGCCGGACGTCGAGATCTCCGTGGACGGCGTGCCGGCGGGCAAGACGCCGCTCCCTGAGCCCCTTCTGATGAGCGCCGGGCGCCGCCGCATCGTCGCCGAGGCGCCGGGCCGCCCGGCCGTGTTGAGGGTCGTCGACGTGGCCGGCGGCGATCACGTTCAGCTCAAGATCGCGCTCCCGGAAGCGCGAGCCCTGCGGGACCCCGGCGAGGGCGCGGGCGGTGCGCCGGCTCCGCCTCCGGCGCCGCCGGGCGCGCTGCGGATGGACCGCGCGCCTCGCCAGCAGCGGAGCGTGCCCGTGCTCCCCTGGCTCGCGACCGGCGCGCTCGCCGTGGGCGCGGCCGCCACCGGGGTCCTCGCGCTCGGCGCTTCCGGGGACCTCGACGCGGAGCTCGATCGGTATCCCGGCGCCGCCCGCGCCGTCGAGCGAGCGCGGGCGAGGAGCGAGGCGCTCGCGCTCACCACCGACCTGCTCGCGGGCGCCGCCGTGCTCGCCGGCGGCATCTCGATCTACCTCACTGTCGCTGGTGCAGGCCCGGAGCGCGGCGATGGAGAGCGCGCGTCATCTCCTCCGGTGAGGCTCATGATCGCGCCGGCGTCTCTCGAGCTCGCGGGCTCTTTCTAGGACCGACGCAGAGCGTCGCAGGGTCGCGACGGTCAAAACGCTTGCATCCAGCGCGCTGGAGCTGCATTGATCCGGGCGATCGCCGCGGTCATGGGGGCCTCCCGTGCGGCGACGGTGCGACAAGGTGGTCAATCGCCCGCGCTGCCCGCGAGTCGAGAACGAGATGGGAGACACCAGGTGAGCACGACCAAAGCGTCTCTTGGGACCCTGTTCCTCATGCTCTCCCTGGCCGCGCCTGCGCTCGCGCAAGAGGCGGCGCCGCGGCAGCCCGTCACGGACAAGACGAAGGAGCGTTGGGCGAAGAGCCAGGGGGGCCGGTTCGGCTTCGAGATCGACGTCCTCAGCTCGTCTTACCAGCGGGAGATCGCGGCGGCGGGCGGCGAAGAGGCCTCCGTCGAGGAGTCGTCGCGGCTCGGCGTCGCCATCACCGCCGCCGCCCAGTACAAGCTCTTCGCGGGTCTCCACCTCGACGCGGAGATCCCGTTCGCCTACGGCGACGTCTCGGGCCCCCAGTCGACAGACCTGTTCGGCAGGCGGTTCACGAGCAGCGCAGGTTACAGCCAGTTCTTCATCGGCAATCCCACGTTCGGCCTCCACTACGCTGCCAACGCCCTTCCCATCCTCGCGCTCTTCGGCGGCATGAGCTTGACGATCCCGCTCCACCCGCACCCGGGCGCGGAGCTCGAGGTCGCGTCGGTGGCGAACTTCCCCGCGCGGGCTTACTTCGATGCGCAGCGCGTGCTGCTCGCGCACTGGGGCTTCCGGGCGCGTGTCGGGACCGAGATCAACGTCGGCAAGGTGCTGTTCTTCACCCACGACCTCGCGAGTCAGGTCTTCTTTCCGACCCGGGACGGGGAGGACACGAAGACCGTGATCGAGCAGGGAAACGAGATCGAGTTCCGCCCGTTCGGGAACTTTGGCATCGGCATGCGCCTTCAGGCGGCGTTCCCTCTCTCCTCGAGCAACTCAGCCCAGCTCGCGGCGGAGCCGTTCGTCGGCTGGGAGCCGCTCGTGAAGGGCTCTTTCACCCGCGTCGGCGCGCTGGTCGCGCTCGACGACGACCTCGGCTTCGGCCTCGATCAGGGGAAGGTCGCCACCATCCGCGTCGCCCTGGGCAGCAAATGGTAGGGAGCGAGCGCCGGAGGGGCGAGCTACGCTGAGCGCCCCGTGATGACGACCTCCAGCCCGAGCCGCGACCCCTGGGTCGGCGTGCCGAGGGCGAACCCTGCTGCCCGGCTTCGACTCTTCTGTGCGCCCTATGCGGGCGGCGGCTCGTCGATCTACAGCGCCTGGTGGCGCGAGCTCCCCGCGCACACGGAGCTCTGCGCGATCAAGCTCCCCGGCCGGGAGGCGCGCATGAGCGAGCCGCCGTTCGAGCGCCTCACGCCGCTCGTCCAGGCCCTCGCCGCCGCGCTCGATCCATGGCTCACGAAGCCGTTCGCGCTGTATGGCCACAGCCTCGGCGCGCTCGTCTGCTTCGAGCTCGCGCGCGAGCTCCGCCGCCGGGGAGCACCGCTGCCGCGCCACCTCTTCGTGTCGGGCCGGCGCCCGCCTCACGTTCGCGGCTCGGATCCGCTCCACGGCCTGCCCGAGCCCGAGTTTCTGGAGCGGATCCGCCGCATGGGGGGCACGCCCGACGAGGTGCTGCGCGACCCGGAGCTCCTGGCGCTCTTCCTGCCTGTCCTGCGCGCGGATTTCGCGGTCAACGAGGTCGAGCCGTTCGTCCCGGGGGCCCCGCTCGAGTGTCCGATCTCCGCGTTCGGGGGCCTCGACGACGAGCGCGCTGGCCGCGCCGATCTCGAAGGCTGGCGCCATCACACGCGCGGGGCCTTCCGGGTCGAGATGTTCCCCGGCGGACACTTCTTCCTGCGGAGCGCCCGGGAGCCGCTCCTGCGGTCGATCTCGGCCGTCCTCGGCGACGTCGAGCGCGCGCTCCCCGCGTGACGGCCGGCGCTGGGTGGGTGTTGAGCCCGGGGCGGGAGCCATGCAAAGAAGGAGGGACCCCGCAGCCGCTCTGCCGCTCTGCCTCTCTGCCTCTCTGCCTCTATGCTTCCCCGGAGACCCGAACGATGACCGATTTCCAGTACCAGGACATGCTCCCCCTCGGCCATGACGAGACCCCGTACCGCCTCGTCAGCCGCGACCATGTCTCGACCTTCGAGGCCGCCGGCTCGACGTTCCTCAAGGTCGAGCCGGAGGGGCTCACCCTGCTCGCGCGCGAGGCGATGCGCGACATCGCCCACCTCCTCCGGCCCGGTCACCTCGCGCAGCTCGCGCGGATCCTCGGCGATCCCGAGGCCTCCTCGAACGATCGCTTCGTCGCCCTCGAGCTCCTCAGGAACGCGAGCATCGCCGCGGGGGGCGTGCTCCCGTCGTGCCAGGACACAGGCACGGCCGTCGTCATGGGCAAGAAGGGCCAGCTCGTCTTCACGGGCGGCGGCGACGAGGCGGCGATCGCGCGCGGCGTCTTCGAGACCTACCGCGCGCAGAACCTGCGCTATTCGCAGCTCGCGCCGCTCGACATGTACCGGGAGGTCAACACGAACGACAACCTCCCTGCGCAGATCGAGATCTTCGCGACGGACGGCGACGCCTACAAGCTCCTGTTCATGGCGAAGGGCGGCGGCTCCGCGAACAAGAGCTATCTTTACCAGGAGACCAAGGCGCTCCTGAACCCGGAGAGCCTGCTGTCCTTCGTCGAGGCGAAGATCCGCGCGCTCGGCACCGCGGCGTGTCCGCCATACCACCTTGCCATCGTCGTCGGCGGCACGTCGGCCGAGTACACGCTCAAGGTCGCGAAGCTCGCCTCGGCGCGCTACCTCGACACGCTCCCGGCCGACGGCAACGCGCGCGGGCGCGGCTTCCGCGACCGCGAGCTCGAGCAGAAGGTGCTCGAGCTCGCGCAGCGGACGGGGATCGGGGCGCAGTTCGGGGGCAAGTACTTCTGCCACGACGTCCGGGTCATCCGCCTGCCGCGCCACGGCGCCTCGTGCCCCGTCGGCATCGCCGTCTCGTGCTCTGCGGATCGTCAGGCGCTCGGCAAGATCACGCGCGAGGGCATCTTCCTCGAGCAGCTCGAGGCCGATCCCGCGAAGTACCTGCCCGACACCACGGACGCGGATCTCGAGGGCGAGGTCGTGAAGCTCGACCTCCGCCGTCCCATGAGCGAGATCCGCGCGGAGCTCTCGAAGTACCCCATCCGCACGCGGCTCTCGCTGAGCGGCCCGATGATCGTCGCGCGAGACATCGCGCACGCGAAGATCAAGGAGCGCCTCGATCGCGGCGACGGCATGCCGAGCTACCTGCAGGAGTTCATGGTCTACTACGCCGGGCCCGCGAAGACGCCCGCGGGCTACGCCTCCGGCTCGTTCGGCCCCACCACGGCCGGCCGGATGGACGCGTACGTCGACCTCTTCCAGGCGAACGGCGGCAGCTACGTCATGCTCGCGAAGGGCAACCGCTCGCCCGCCGTCACCGCGGCGTGCAAGAAGCACGGCGGCTTCTACCTGGGCTCGATCGGCGGTCCGGCCGCGCGCCTCGCGAAGGACTGCATCAAGAAGGTCGAGGTGCTCGAGTACCCCGAGCTCGGCATGGAAGCGGTCTGGAAGATCGAGGTCGAGGATTTCCCCGCCTTCATCGTGGTGGACGACAAGGGCAACGACTTCTTCGCCGACATCAACAAGCCGGCCGGCCGGAAGCTCGAAGTCGCCGGCTGACGTCCGGAGCCCGGAATCGCGGCCGGGCAGCTCCCCTCCGCCTCCAGCGCCGGGGCGGCGGCGCCGGCCGCCCTCTCCAACCGTGCCAGACCTTCCAGGACCCGCGCAAACTCCGCGTCCGCGTCGGCGGTGGAGCGAAAGCGAGGTTGACTGGCGACCATGTCCCCTCCGGATCGGCGTCGAGGACCCGATTCCATCCGTTCGTGATACGGCTCGACACCGGCTTTCCCTGCTGCCGTCACCCGGATCGACGAGGGTGACCGAGGCAAATGGTCACATTCGAGGCGTCTTGGCGCCTGTTCAGCCCGGTGTTGGCTCGACGAGCGCTGCTGGGGCCGCGGCCCGCGGGGGCACGGTCCGTGCTTTGACCTCGTGCGGAAGGAGCGGAGCATGACAGTTCGACCTGATCGCACGGTGTCTCATGGCCGCGCTGACGCTGGGCACCACCGTTTCGAGGATCGGCACGGTGGTCCCGATGGATCTCGCCATCAGCTGGAGGTAGATCGTTTGGACCGGCTGGTGCGCGCAGCGCAGGAGATCGCTGGTCAAGCAGAGCGTCGAGAGCGCGAGAAGCGCAGCGACGCGGGCCAGGAGGCGAGGCCCGGCGACGGCGGCGTCAAGTCGCGTCCGGCGCCGAGGAATCCGAGCATCGCCGACCTCGAGCGCGCGGATAACGAGGGGATGCTGCCGCCGGGGGAGACGTGACGAGCGCACGCGCGATGAGCCTCGATGGGCTCGTCGATCGGCTCGTGCCGAGCGCGCTCCGCCCCGCGGAGCGCGCGCCCCTCGCCCCTGCGCTCGACGCGGAGGTGCGGCACGTCGACACGTGGAGCGCGGGGCGCCTCGCCTATTACGTGGACGCCCGCGCTGCGGGGCGCCCCGTGGTGCTCGTGCACGGGGTCGACGCGGCCGCCTCGTCCAGGGAGATGGCGCCCCTGTTCGATGCGCTCCGCGGCGAGCGGCCGGTCTACGCGCTCGATCTTCCCGGCTTCGGCCTCTCGGAGCGAGCGGACCGCGTGTACGATCGCGAGCTCTACCGCACCGCGCTGCGCCGCTTCCTCACGGACGTGGTCCGCGCGCCGGGCGGCGCCGACGTCATCGCGCTCTCCCTCTCCTCGGAGTTCGCCGCCGCCGTCGCCTGCGAGGAGATGAGCATTGTTCACAGCCTCGTGCTCATCTCCCCGACGGGGCTCGGCCGTGAATCTCCCGGCGCGAGCGCCCTCCTCCGGGCTGTCTCGCGCGTCCCCTACGCCGCGGAGGCGCTCTTTCGCGTGCTGGCTGCGCCGCCCAGCATTCGCTGGTTCCTGAAGAAGAGCTTCGTCGGCGCGCCGGATCCAGGCCTTGTCGACTATGCCGTCCGCGCATCGAAGGAGCCTTTCGCCCACCGGGCCCCCCTCGCGTTCATCGCCGGCACCCTGTTCACGGACGACGCTCTCCAGCTCCTCTATGCGCGCCTGCCCGTCGCCACGCTGGTCCTCCACGACCGTGACCCGTATTCGCGCTTCGACCGCCTCGCCGAGCTCACGCAGCAGAACGCCCGCGTGGAGGCCGCCCGCATCGCGCCAACGCTGGGTCTCCCGCACTTCGAGCAGCTCGACGCCACGCTCGATGTCGTGCGCAGGTTCTGGGCGCAGGACCCTTGGTAGCTCTCCTCCGCAGAACGACCAGGACAGCCTTGTAGGGAGCTCCGCGCAGGGCGGACGTCGATTTCCTGCGGAGCCCCCCGGCTCCGCAGGGAAGCCGAGGTCGTACGGTCCGCTCAGGAGCCGCCGCCCTCGACGCCGAACATGTATGCGCCATTACTGACTGGCCCCTTCTGGTGTCAGCGGGCCTGTGCTCCGCTGGTTTCGCGCGACCCCGAGGGGGTCTCAAGGATCGACCTGCGACACGCATCCAGTTCCACCGCTCCTGAAGTACCTGGTGTACAATGGAGCGGTGGCGGAACACCGGGTGTGCCGACAGGAGCACCCGGTGGGTGTGGTCACGTGCGTACCGGTTCGATCGGCGCCATTTCGTTAGGACCATGACATCTGCCGCCCGGGAGGGGTGCCCTTGCGCAGCAATCCGGCGATGGAGCGCTGCGCCAAGACATCACGATGGATGGTCAGGCGATGGAGCAACGCGGCACGCGTCTACAGGGGGCGCGGATTGTTTCCAGGCGTAAAAGTCTTTGCAAACTCCAGGTCAACGGGCTAATTAAGCTCTTATAGCGGGGGATGTCGTGAATTCAGGCGGCCAAACCATCTCTTCGACCCAGCAAGCGAGCAACAGCTTGCTTGGTCGATACCGCCTGATTGCAAAATTGGGTCGTGGTGGGATGGCGGATGTGTTTCTGGCCGTCTCCCGCGGGCCCGGGTCGTTCAACAAGCTCGTTGTTGTGAAGTGTCTCCGCGTCGGGATGGCGGATGACCCGCGCTACGTCCTGATGTTCCTGGACGAGGCCAAGCTCTCGGCCCGGCTCAATCACCCCAACGTCGTTCAGACCTACGAGATCGGGGGCGAGAGCGGCGGGTACTTCATCGTGATGGAGTACCTCGAGGGCCAGCCGCTCAAGGACGTCGTGAGGGCGGTGGTGAGCGGCTGTCCTGGCGCCGCGAGCTTCACGCGGGGGGCGTGGGTCAGGATCATCGTCGAGGCGCTGCGCGGGTTGCACTACGCGCATGAGCTCGCGGACTTCGATGGCGGTCTGCTCGGCATCGTGCACCGCGACGTCTCGCCCCACAACATCTTCGTCACGTACGACGGAGCTGTGAAGATCGTCGATTTCGGCGTCGCGAAGGCGGCCCTCAACGCGGCGCACACCGAGAGCGGAACCTTCAAGGGCAAGATGGCCTACGCCGCGCCCGAGCAGGCGATGGCGAGCGCCGACGTCGATCGGCGGGCCGATCTCTTCGCCATCGGCATCGTGCTCTGGGAGCTCCTGGCGATGCGGCGGCTGTTCGATGGCGACCACGTCGCCGTGATGCACCAGCTGCTCACGCGGGACATCCCGCGGCTCTCCGCCGTCGTGCCGGACATCGACCCGGCGCTCGATGAGATCGTGGCGAGGGCCCTCCAGCGGGATCCCGATCGACGGTTCGCCACCGCGCAGGAGATGGGCGACGCGCTGGAGAGTTACCTGCGGGGCTCGGGCGAGGACGTCCGCACGGAGCAGCTCGGCGCGCACGTGCTCGAGATGTTCGCGGAGAGCAGGGCGCTCGTGCGCCAGCAGGTCACCGCGCAGTTCGAATACCTGAGCTCGCTGGACGTCGCGGGCGACATCCAGCGCGCCTCGATGGTCGGAGAGTTCCCCCGCGCCTCGATGGTCATGGGGATGAACCGCTCGATGTGGCCCTCCGCGACCGCGGCCGGTCTACCCCTCCTCAGCGATCAAAGCCACAGCCTCCCCGCCCACCATCATCACGAGCCCCCGGCCGTCGATCCCGGCAGCCTGGGCGCGACGGTGGGGCGCGCCTCGTCCTGGCGGCAGCGTGGGTATCTCGCCTCTGTGCTCGGGGTGGTCGCGCTGCTCGCCGCGGGGGCCTTCGTGATGTTCCGCGAGCGCTCGCTGGAGCCCGTCGCGTCGGAGCAGCCTGCTGCCGTGTCCACGGCTGCGACGGCGCTCGAACCGGGCCCGCTGAAGGCCAAGGTCACGATCAAGAGCGAGCCCGCGGACGCGAACGTGAGCTGGAACGGGACCATGCTCGGCAAGACGCCCCTCAGCGTCGAGCTGCCTCAAGGGATGCAGGTCGTCGTGGTGTCCAGGGCCGGTTGGGTCGACGTGTCGATCTTCCTGCAGCTCTCCGCGTCGGACGTCGTCGAGCGCACCGTCGCGCTCCGGCGTCAGGACGTCAGCGCAATCCCTTCAAATTAGAGCGGCGGTCAGAGGGGGATACTTCAGGTGCCGGCCCGGAGGACCCGCATGGAGGGCGCTGCCCTGGCGGCGAGGCGGCGGACTTCTCGACCGAGCCAGTCGAGGAAATCGAGGTTCCATGGAGGCCCGTCGGGCCAGCGCTCGCGTATGCGGTCGGCGAGCTCGAGATCCCAGCTCCCGTAGAGATCCACGAGCGCGTCATGCGCCTTGCGGCCGGCCAGCGCCTCAGGGTCCCCGCGAGGCTCGCCTCCGTGCGCGAAGGCGTCATCGCAAACATAGTAGTTGCACGTCGCCGCGCGCCGCTCGGGGGGGATGGTGCAGCCCTCATGACCGTGGAAAGCGCACCTCTTGGGGAGCGCTCCGCAATCGCTGCCCTGGGGCTCGACCCGCAGGATGAGCAGGCCGCGCTGGCCCGGGCGCAGGTTGCCCGCGGCCATCTGCTCGAGCAGCCAGTCAACGCCGCCGAGCGAGGCGATCCGCCCGATGTCCGACCACTCGACCCCCGGCGGGCTGGCGCAGCAACCCGTCGGGCCCTGCGGGCATGAGCCGCACAACGTCGAGTGCAACCGCGTATGCATGCCCGCGAGCTCCAGCCGGATCATCGCGCCACCAGCGCTCCTATGCTCTGGGCGTGATCAGACGCTCCAGCCCGCGCAGCGGGATGTCCAGCCAGTCAGGCCGGTTGTTGAGCTCGTAGCCGACCTCGTAAATGCACTTCTCGAGCATGTAGAAGTCGATCAGGAGCACCATGTCCGCGTCGCTCGCGGGCACGTACGGCGCCGTCTCGTCGGTCCGCGGCTCGGCGGTCGCCTGAGCGCGCGCGACCGTCTCCATGTATCCCGCGAGGTAGCTCGCCGAGATCCACGTCACCCAGGCGTCGGTCCACGGCTTGAGGACGGCGACGTCCTCGGGCCGGAGGCGAGCGTCCCGGAGCGCCGAGGCGCCGGCGTAGTCGAACGATCGCAGCATCCCGCCCACGTCCCGGAGCGGGCCGCGCTTGTAGCGGCGCTCGTTCAGCGGTCTCGCCGGCTCCCCCTCGAAATCGATCAGGATGAAGTCGTCGCCCGTCGAGAGCACCTGGCCGAGGTGGAAGTCGCCGTGCGTCCGGATGCGGGGGATGTCGAACTTCCTCGACACGATCTGCTGGAGCTTCGCGTTGATCTCGGCCTCGCGCGGCAGCATCGCCGACACCTGCTCCCGCACGTTCTCGGGGAGCGAGCGCTCGCGCTTCCTCAGCAGCGCGAAGGTGCGCGAGAGCATGCCGTGCGCCGACTGGAAGATCGACTGCTGGTGCAGCGTCGAGAACGACTGCTGCCCGAACGCGGGGTCCTTGCTGTGCTTGCCGAGCGTGAGGTGGAGCTGCGCTGTGCGCTCGCCGAGCAGCCGCATCCTCACGATCTCGGTCCCCATGAGCTGGTTCACGAGCGGCGGCGGCGTCGCGCGCGACGCGTCGACCAGCGTGCCGGCCGGCATCGGCGGCGCGCCCCCCTTCGCCGTCTCCTCGTCGGCGAGCACCCGCTCGAAGAAGCGGTTCAGCGCCTCGAGCGTGCTCGTCCACGCGTCGCTCTGGCTCTGCACGTACTCCTGGAGCATCGCCACCGTGGTCGCCTCGCGACCGCGGGCCTGGTACTCGATCGCCCCGGCGAGCCGCGCCGTCGCAGGGAACTGGTGCTCCGTCAGGAACCGGCCGATCTCGAGCTCCGGGTTGATGCCCTCCTCGACCTGCCGGAAGATCTTGAGGAGGAGCTTGTCGCCGTAGATGATGGTCGTGTTGCTCTGCTCGCTCTCGGAGATGCGCGCCGGGAGCTCTCTCTCGGCGCCGAGCGTCTCGAGCGTCGTCCCGAGCGGCAGCGCGTGGAGCTCGCCGACGGAGCCCGTCGCGACCCCCTGCGCCCGGATCGCGGCGAGGACGAGCGCGGCGAACTCCGGGGTCGCCAGCGCGTCGTAGAGGACGCCCTCTGGCGCCGCCGCGCTCTCCGGCTCGGGATCGCGGATCGTGACGTCCGCGATCACCGCGTGACGCGCGCGCGTCGCGAGCGTCCGCGCGTAGTCGCCCGTGGCGAAGCCGATCGGCACGACATACGTCTCCGGCGAGCCGTCCGTGTACTCGACGCGCGCGAGCAGGAGGTAGTGCTCCGCCGCGGTCTGCTCGCTGCGCAGGATCGGGATGACGTCCGCGAGGGTCGTGGCGCGCCGCGTGCGCGCCTTGCCGCGGAACCAGCGCCGCGCCGCGATGAATTTCCCGAGCGCCGGCTCGAGCACCCTGCGCCCCTCCGGGGAGAGGAGCGTCCGCCACGAGCCCTTCGTCGCGATCGCGGGCGCCTCGGCGTCGCCCGCGGAGATCGCCGGCGTCGCCGGCTCCAGCGCGAACCAGAAGAAGTCGTGCGGACCGAGCGACAGGGAGTAACCGCGGCTCGTGATCTCCGGGAAGCGGCTCCTGCCGAACAGCTCGACAGGCACCATGCCCTCGAAGCGCGCGAGATCGAGCTCGACGTGCTGCGCGTACCGAGAGAGGTTCGCGACGATGAGCAGCCGCTCGTCCGCGTGCGCGCGGATGAACGCGAGCACCTTGCTGTTGTCCGGGTGCAGGAACTCGATCGTCCCGCGGCCGAGCACCTTGTTCTGCTTGCGCAGGGTGATGAGCCGCTTCATCCACCAGAGGAGCGAAGCCGGGTTCTGCTGCTGCGCCTCGACGTTGATCGCCTCGTAGTGGTACTCGGGGTCGATGATGATCGGCAGATAGAGCTTCTGCGGGTTCGCCCTGGAGAATCCGGCGTTCCGATCGGCGCTCCACTGCATCGGCGTGCGCACCCCGTCGCGATCGCCGAGATAGATGTTGTCGCCCATCCCGATCTCGTCGCCGTAGTAGAGGACGGGGGTCCCCGGCAGCGAGAAGAGCAGCGCGTTCATCAGCTCGATCCTGCGCCGCGTCTTCATGAGCGGGGCGAGCCGCCGGCGGATGCCCAGGTTGATGCGCGCCGTGTGCTCCTGCGCGTAGACGCGGTACATGTAGTCCCGGTCCTCGTCGGTCACCATCTCGAGCGTCAGCTCGTCGTGGTTCCGGAGGAACGTCGCCCACTGGCAGGTCTCGTGGACAACGGGCGTCTGCTTCAGGATGTTGACAATCGGGAAGCTGTCCTCGAGCTCGACCGCCATGAACATCCTGGGCATGAGCGGGAAGTGGAAGTTCATGTGGCACTCGTCGCCGCTCCCGAAGTACGCCGCGGCGTCGGCGGGCCACTGGTTGGCCTCCGCGAGGAGCATGCGATCGGCGAAGTTCGCGTCGATGTGGCGCCGGAGCTTCCGCAAGAACTCGTGCGTCTCCGGCAGGTTCTCGCAGTTCGTCCCTTCGCGCTCGTAGAGGTACGGCACGGCGTCGAGCCGGAGCCCGTCGACGCCCATCTCCAGCCAGAAGTCGACCACCTTGAAGACGGCGGCGTGGACGTCCGGGTTCTCGAAGTTGAGGTCGGGCTGGTGGGAGTAGAAGCGGTGCCAGTAATAGGCGTTGGCGACCGGATCCCAGGCCCAGTTCGATGTCTCGAAGTCCTTGAAGATGATCCGGGCGTCCTTGTAGCGGTGCGGCGTGTCGCTCCACACGTAGAAATCGCGCCAGCGCGAGCCCTTGGGCGAGGTCCGCGCCCGCTGGAACCACTCATGCTCGTTCGAGGTGTGGTTCAGGACGAGCTCGGTGATGACGCGGATGTCGCGGCGGTGCGCCTCGCGCAGGAGGCGGGCGAACTCGCGCCGGGTCCCGTAAGACGGGTTGATGTTGGCGTAGTCCGCGATGTCGTATCCGCCGTCGCGCAGCGGCGAGGGGTAGAAGGGCAGGAGCCAGATCGCGGTGACGCCGAGATCTTGGAGGTAATCGAGCTTGTCGACGAGCCCCTCGAAGTCGCCGATGCCGTCCGCGTTCGAGTCGCTGAACGCGCGGACATGGACCTCGTAGATGATCGCGTCCTTGTACCAGAGGGCGCTGCCTTCGGCGGGAGGGGGCTTTTGATCCTGGCTCATGGCTGCTCCGGCGATGCGCGTTGTCCGCGCGACGACGCCGGGCGCACAGGATGCAGCGGCTCGGGCCCTGTGCGGCGTGAGCACGCCACCCGGGCCAGAGGTGGCCAGGGAGGCAAGGCACGCTGCGGAGTCCGCCACTGGGCGCGCACTGCCGTCCCCACGCAGATGACGCGGATCACGTGTATAGTTTAACTACTCGGGATTGCAAGACCACGCGTGCCCGACTTCGGTAGCACGCCAAGCGCGGGGCGCAAAGCGGCGCGGTTGCGTTCGGCTTGCATCCGGTTGCGCTCGTTTGCGCTCGGGTTGCACCCCGCGCGCTGTCGAGATCGCTGCTTCGTGAGCTCGGCCCACACGTCGAACCGCAGCCGGTGTAAGAAGCGCTGGCACTCGTTCTGCGATCGGGCGAGCTCATGCCCATCGAAGGAGCATTCTCATGATGCGTGTCTTCCACGTACTCCCGCTCTCCCTCGCCGCGCTCGGAGCGCTCGCGTGCTCGTCGACCCCCGAGCCGACGATCGACCCCAACAACCCGTGCCCTCCGGGCCAGTGGTGCGCCTCTGCCGTGCCGACCACGCCGGCGACGGCGGTGCCCACGCCCACCACCACCGCCGCGCCCGCGGGCTCCGCCGCCACGCCGATCCCGCCGGTCGCCGCGGTGGCCGCGACGCCGATCCTGCAAGGGATGGGCACGACGGAGGCCCCGGGGATGAAGCCGGACGGCGGGCCGTTCGCGGGGCAGTTCCAGGAGGGCCAGGCGCTCGAGCAGCAGATCAACATCTCGCCCGGCAAGTGCTACACCGTCGTCGGCATCGGCCTCGGGGTCCAGGAGCTCGACATCCAGCTCGTGTCGCAGCCCGCGCCCGCGCTGCCGCCCGTCGTGCTCGCGCAGGACAGCACCACCGGCGCCGCGGCGACGCTCGGCGGCAAGGCCTCCGGCTGCTGGAAGAACCCCCTGCCGATCGGCGGTCCGGGCAAGGTGATCCTCAAGGCGACGAAGGGCGCGGGGATCGCGGCCGCGCAGGTCTTCATCAAGTAAAAGTAACGCTCCCCCGCGCGGGCTGGCCGAGTCCGCCCGCACGCGAAGACGCCCGGCCGTGCGCGTGCCGAGAGGCGTGCGCCTCGCGCGCGACTCTTCTATTCCCGCCGCCTTCCTCCTCCCCTAGAGCAGACCGACGCGGCCGTGGGCCGCGCGCGCGACTCCATGAGCGAGACCGTCTTCCTCGGCCCCGACGCCAGCAAGACCTGCGCGAGGCCGCGCTGGGAGTGGCTGTCGCCGCGCCTCCCCCCGGACCTCGAGCAGGAGGCGACGAGGCGCGTCGCGTGGATGGCGCTCTGCACGATCGTGGCGGGCTCCCTCGGCTTCCTCGTGTCGGAGATCTTCCCGGGCCTCGAGCTCGGCCCGTACCCGATCCGCGTCGCGGTCTTCCTGCCGTTCATGCTGGTCTCGGCCGCGCTCTTCGTCATCGCGCGGAAGGGGCTCCTGTCGCCGCCGCGGATCGTCGATCTCTCGTTCGCCTACAAGATCCTGGGCGCCGCGCTGCTCTCGGTCATCTCCAACGCGCAGCCGTGGCCGGAGGGGCCGGTGTTGCCGGGATGGCCGCCGGTGGCCGTCTGGGTGCTCATGTTTCCCATCATCGTCCCCGCCCCGAGCGTGCGCACGCTGTTCACCTCGACGCTGGCGATCCTCACCGATCCGGCCTGCCTCTGGGTGCTCGTCCGCTCGGGCTTCATGGATCCGCCCTCGTACGAGGCGATGCTCCGCCGCTTCTTCCCGAGCGTCATCGCGCTCGCGCTCTCCGTCCTCGTGTCGCGCGTCGTCTTCGGGCTCGGGCGCAAGCTCGACGCGGCGCGGGAGCTCGGCAGCTACCGGCTCGTCGAGCGGCTCGGCGGCGGCGGCATGGGCGAGGTGTGGCGGGCGAGGCACCGGATGCTCGCCCGCCCCGCGGCCGTGAAGCTGATCCGGCCCGAGGCGTTCCAGGGTGAGCCATCGAGCAACGGCAACGCGAAGGCGCGGTTCGAGCGCGAGGCGCAGGCGACCGCCGCGCTCCGATCGCCGCACACGATCGGCATCTTCGACTTCGGCGTCGCCCGCGACGGGTCGTTCTACTACGTGATGGAGCTGCTCGACGGCATGGACCTCGACACCCTCGTCAAGCTGGACGGCCCGCAGCCGCCCGCGCGCGTGGTCCACCTGCTCCGGCAGGCCTGCCACTCGCTCCACGAGGCGCACAAGGCCTTCTTCGTGCACCGCGACATCAAGCCCGCCAACCTCTTCCTGTGCCGCTACGGCGCAGATCTCGACTTCTTGAAGGTGCTCGACTTCGGGCTGGTGGCCCAGCGCAGGAAAGACGCGGATCCCTCCAAGCTGACGGCGGACAACGCGATCACCGGCACGCCCGCGTTCATGGCCCCGGAGGTGGTGCTGGGCGACCGCCCGATCGACGGCCGGACCGACATCTACGCGCTCGGGTGCGTCGCCTACTGGCTGCTCACCGGCGCCCTCGTGTTCGAGGCCGAGACGGCGATGAAGACGATGTTGCTCCACGCGACGGAGGCGCCCGTCGCGCCTTCGAAGCGCGCGGCGCGCGCGATCCCGCCCGCGCTCGACCGCATCGTGCTCGACTGCCTCGAGAAGGACCCCGCGCGGCGGCCGCAGTCGGCGCGCGAGCTGTCCGAGCGGCTCGCCGCGCTCCGCATGGACGCCGACTGGACCGAGCAGCACGCGGCGGCGTGGTGGGAGGCGGTCGCGCCGCCGTCGCTCTCGGGCCAGGCGGCCAGGGCGGCCGTCGACGCCTTCGGCTGAGCTCCGCGCGCGCCCGGCCCAGGTCCTCAGCGGATGTTGAAGTCGACCGTCATCAGCTGTCCGCCGCGCTCGATCGCGACGGACAGGCGGTTCGCGGTCCGGAGCCGCGCGTAGGCCTCCAGCGCCTTCTGGGGATCGGTGACGTCGAAGCCGTTGATCGACCTCAGGGTATCTCCGCTCTCCAGCCCGAGCGTCTCCAGCAGCGAGCCTCGCCTGATCCTGAGCTTCAGCCCGACGACCTGGTCTCCTCGTCGCTCCGGGATCACCCGGGCGGAGCGCATGAGGAGCGCCTGCTGCTCGAGGATCTGATCGACCGCCGCGCGGTCGACGTTGAACTCCGTGGCGCTCACCCGCCGGATGCGGGCGGCGATCTCCGGCGGGATCGAGTTCAGGTTGTTGTCGCTCCCGACCGGCCTCGCCTGAGGCCGGGGCTGCGGCGCGGGCGCCTCCTCGCGCGCGCTCTTCCCGAGCTTCCCGAGCTGCATCTGACAGCGGGCGCCGCCCGCGGTGATCCAGACGCGGTCCCACGCGATGCGCGTGAGCGTGCCTCCCGCCGCGTCGCCGCCGAGCCGGCGGAGCTGCGTCTGCCCGTCGGGGCCCTCGATGGCCGCGAACGACCACGCGGCGTCCTGCGACGCCGCGATGAGCACCACGCGTCCGGCGTCACAGGTCGGATCGCTCCACGGATCGCCGTGCGCCGCCGGCGCGCGCTCCTCGGGAGCGCCGCCCGGGGGCGGGAGGAGCGGCCCCGTCGCCGAGTCGAACGGGTTGCGCTGGAGGATCGCTTCAGCGCTCGTCGCGTGGAGGCCGTCGCGCAGCGCGCGGTGGGACGCAGGGGGCGTGGAAGAGAGCCTTGTGGCTCTGTCCGGGATGATCGTCCTCCCGATCAAGTGAGACACCCCCGACGCCTGAAAGTAGGCGGCGGACGCGATCATCGTGCCCGCGATCCACAGGAAGTGGTGCTTCACAGCCGCATCCAGGTCCACGGGTCCTGCTCTTTCTGGGGCTCGATCGCCGCCCGCGCGCGGGACGAGCGCCGCGCGCACGCCAGCGTGCGCGCGAGGCGAGCGCCGCGCGCACGCCGGCGTGGAGGCGACCGTGCACAATGTCGCCACCGACCCTCCCTCTCGGGACGCGCAGCACCGCGCGTGCCGGCCCGTCGCGCCGGAGCGCCCGCGCGAGCGCCTGTCAGAGCGCGCGCCTTGACCCGAACGGATCGGCGCGCGTCCACGAGCCGCGCGCGCGCCGCGGCGGCGCTCATCGAGAGGGGGATCGAGAGGAGGAAAGGGCGGGGCAGCGAGCGCCGGCGGGCGGCTCGCTCAGGGCTTCTTGTCGGGCGCCTTGGCGGCGACCGTCGTCCCGGGCTCACCGCGGCCGCGGCGGTACACCCAGGCGGCGAGGACCTTCCGGTCGTTCGCGGCGAGCTTCTCCTCGAACGCCGGCATGTGGCCTTCCAGGTCCTTCGCCATCGCGGCCGGCGGGTAGGCCTTGCCGCTGCCGGGGTTCGTGATCTGCGCCTCGATCCACGCGACCGAGGCCCAGCCGCGGAGCTCGGGGGCGGCCGACTCCTCGTCGTCGGTCTTGCCGTCGAGCCGGTGGCAGCTCGTGCACCGCTGCCGGACCATCTTCTCTCCGGGCGTCCCGGCGCCGGGCTCCCCGCGCGCCTGCCCCTCGAGGAACGCGGCGATCGTCTCCTGGTCGGCCGCGCTCATCGGCGTGAACACCTTCGCCGCCTCGGGATCCGCGGGCGGCTTCACCGCCGACGGCATCATCTCCTTGAACGCCGTCTTGCCGAAGAGGTGGTCGGCGTCGGGATCCCTCAGCACCTCGAGCGCCCAGGCCTTCGTCCCGAACCCGGTGAGGTCCGGCGCCGTCTGCTTGTCCTTCGGCGGGCCGAAATCGTTGAGCCGGTGGCAGCTCGCGCACTCCTTCTTGTAGAGGTCCTCGCCCCGCGTCTCCGGGTCGTTCCGGAGCATCGCGAGCGCTCCCTCGGGCGGGACGCCTTGCTTGAACAGCGCCACCGCGCGCGCGGTCCGCGCGGCGCTCTGCGCCTCCGAGCGCTGGAAGCCCTCGTCCTTCGCGTCCTTCACGAACGACTTCCCCAGCAGGCCGACGGCCCCGAGGCCGATCAAGAACAGCGGCGCGAGCGCCGGCAGCCGCGCGCGGAGCGGGCCGGGCTTCCTGTCGATGAACGGCAGCAGGGCAAGGTACAGCCCGACCACCCCCGGCAGGCCGACGGTCGCGATGAGCTCCAGCGAGCCAGGGAAGTACTTGCGCAGCTCGAAGAGCGGGCGGAAGTACCAGGCGGGGCGGGCGTTGTAGTCGCTGACGGGATCCGCCGGCGCCTCGAGCGGGGCGCCGTGCCCCATGGCCGCGAGATCGAACACGACGACCAGCACGAGCGCCACGGCCAGCAGGATCAGGCCGAGCTGCTTCGGGTAGAACCGATCCGCCTTGCCGAGGTCGGCGCCGTGCGGCGTGCCGAAGCCGTGCCTGCGGAACTGCGCGAAGCTCGCGGCGAGCAGCAAGGCCATGACCGCCGGCAGCACGAAGACGTGCAGGCTGTAGAGCCGCGTCAGCGTCAGGTGGCCGAGCGAGCTCCCGCCGATGACGAGCTGCTGCGTGAACGACCCGACCACCGGGACCGAGCCCATGATGCCCGTCTCGACGCGCGCGCCCCAGTAGCCGTCCTGGTCCCACGGGAGCGGGTTGCCCGTGAAGGTGAAGCCGAGGATCACGCCGAGCAGGCCGAGGGTCAAAAACCAGCCGATCTCGCGCGGCGCGCGGTACGCCCCGTGGAGCGCGATCCGCGCCACGTGGATCGCGATCAAGATGACGAGCGCCTGCGCTCCGAAGTAGTGGAGGCCTCGGATGAGCCACCCGGCGCGCAGGGTGAAGTTGATGTGCGCGACGCTCGCCCACGCCGTGGTCGCGCTCGGGGCGTACGCCGACATGAGCAGCGCGCCCGTGACGACCTCGACGAGCAGCAGCAGCGCGAGCGCGCCTCCCCACACGTAACCGATGCGCGCGCCGCCGGGGATCGGCGCGTCGAGGAACCGGCGCAGCGGCTCGCGGTGTCCTATGCGCTCGTTCAGCCAGTCGCCGAGGCTCATCCTGCGATCTCCTGGAGCTCGGCGACCCCGTCACGGTAGCGCCGGAAGTCCACCTCGAGCCAGCCATCGACGACCCGCGTCGCGAGCGGATCCATGGGGCGCGGGGACGGCCCCGTCTCAGGCGCACCCGACAGGCCGAAGCGTGACGCGTGGCACGGGCAGTTGAAGCTCTTCTTGTCGTCGTTGAGATCGATCCCGCAGCCGAGGTGGGGGCACGTGGCGCTCATCGCGCGTATCTTCTCGCCCTCCCGGATGACCCAGATCGCGCCGAGCATCTGGTCCTTCGCGACCGTGAAGGCGTCGCGCTCCTCGCCGATCACCTTGAGCCGCCGCGGCTCACCCGGCGGGAGGTCCGCGAGGCGCCCGACCCGGACCCAGCGCTCGCGCCCGCCCGCGGCGCCGGCGCTGCCCGCGGCGGGAGCCGCGATGAAGCTCGCCGCCGGTACGGCGATCGCGCCGGCGCAGGCCAGACCGCCGATCGCCACGAGCGCCTTCAGGGCGCCACGCCGCTCCTCGGGGGCCGGGCCCGCGGACGGCGCGCCGGCGCTCGCGGGCACCCCGTGAGGCCCAGGTTCGTGCGGCAATCCATGTCCGAGGTACCCACCGGCACCAGGTTCCTTTTGCGTCGGCTCTGCCATCTCGTAGGCTCTCCCTCGCTCGCGCCACTGTTCGAAGGCCGCCCAGACTGGAGCGGGGCCCCCGGCGGCCGAAGCGGACGCAGCATATCGAAAACACAGGCGTAACGTTGAATCCTCGCCATCGCGCACATCGGGGCGATTGCGCTTCGGCCGGCACAGCCGAAAGTTCTCTTTCAGTTGTCCAGGTCCCGATGCCTCGTCCCGTCGCCGCAGCGCTCGTGATGTTCGCCGTGCTCGGGGCCTCCGCGTGTGCCGCTTCGCGTCAACCGCCAGCGTGTACGCGTCCCGACCTCAGCGGGTGCGCCATCGAGGACGTCTCGTTCGACGGCGACGACGTGATCAGCGGCGACGAGCTCGCCGCGCGGATCGCGACGGCCGAGAGCTCGCGCCTCCTCGGCGGCGCGCTCGAGCCCGTGCCGATCCTGAGCGTCTGGGACGCGCTCACGGTCGAGTACGAGCGCTTCGACCGGTTCGTCCTCGAGCGGGACCTGGCCCGCATCGAGCGGTACTACCGCGCGCGCGGGTTCTACGGGGCGCGGGTGCGGGCGGCGCGGGTGCAGCGCTTCGGCGGCCCCGGCAAGGAGGGGCGCGTGCGGGTGCGCATCGTCGTCTCCGAGGGCGCGCCGGTGAAGATCGCGTCGGTGGATCTCGCGTGGCGGGACTGGACCCTGGAGAAGGGCAGGGACATCGGCCGGCCGGTGACCGAGGCGAAGGACGAGCTCAAGGTCGGCGAGCGCCTGGACGAGGCTCGTTACGAGGAGCTCAAGAAGAACCTGCTCCGGGTGCTCACGGATCGCGGCTTCGCCTACGCGAACGTGGAGGGGCACGTCGACGTCGACCTCGTGAAGAACGAGGCGCGGATCCGCTACACGATCGAGCTCGGCCCCGAGTGCAGGTTCGGCAAGGTCAAGCTCGAGGGGCTCGGCGAGCTGCCCGAGGGGCCCGTCAGGACGGCGATCGGCATCGAGGAGGGCGAGCGCTTCTCGACCGCGGATCTGGCGGACGCAGAGCAGGCGCTCGCCGACTTCGGCGTGTTCGGCTCCGTCGCCGTGAAGCCCGAGCTCGCGCCGCCCGGACAGCCCAGGAACCCTGTCGTCCCCGTGACCTTCTCCGTGCAGCCGTCCGCGCTGCGCGCCGTGAAGCTCGGCGGAGGCGCCGAGGTCGGCTCGCGCGTCGAGGCGCACCTCGTCGCCGGGTGGGAGGATCGCAATTTCCTCGGGGGGCTGCGCCGCTTCAGCATCGAGGCCCGGCCGGGGCTCGTCTTCTATCCGGTGGAGTTCTCGAACCTGCTCGGCAAGGAGCTCGGGGACACGTTCCGCCTCTTGCCGGAGATCCAGCTCCGGTCCGAGCTCCGCCAGCCCGGGGCGATCGAGCGGCGCACGGCCGCGGTGCTGCGCGGCTCGTTCAAGCTCTACTGCCCCCAGACAGGTGAGTTCTGCACCAAGCCGGACAAGGGGGGCGCCGGCGAGGGGGAGTCAGGAGCTGCACCAGAGGCTGCCCAGGAGGCTCCGGAGCACGCGATCGTCGGCTACCGCGAGTACGTCGGTTCCATCGGCGTCGAGCGGCCCTTCCTGAAATCGGACCTGAACGCGGCCCTCCTCTACAACGTCCAGCTGAACAGCCCGTTCACCTACAATTCGGCGCGGCTGCCCTCCGGGTTCGGGACCCTCTTCATCCCTTACCTCCAGGCGCTTGTGTCCTATGACCGCCGGCTGAACGAGGCGGGGAAGCCCGACAGGGTCACCCCCCATCACGGCTATTACATCGCGCTGGACACGCAGCTGGCCGGCTATCTGGCGTTCGACACCGCGATCGCAGAGGCCCTGGTCGGCGAGAAGGCGCAGGACGAGCGGGACAGGCGGTTTCACTCCGCGCGCGACATCCGCCTTCAGCCCGAGTTTCGCGCCTACTTCCCTGTTTCGAGGAGATGGACGCTGGGTTTCCGCTTGATGACCGGGTGGCTGTTCACGGGCGACTACGGCGACGCCTCCGTGGATCCTGCCCAGTGCGACGCCCTCGCGGGCCTGGACAGGGACCGTTGCCGGAGAGACGTGGGGGCCGACCTTCAGCTGATGCAGTTCCGCGGGTTCTTCAGCGGCGGCGCGACCAGCAACCGCGGATACGGGTACAACGAGGTCGGCCCGCACGCCCGCGTGCCGAGCCTGACAGCCGGCGACAGCGCCGACGAGGAGGACGCCCCGCTGGTCCCCATCGGAGGCCGTCTGCTGTGGGAGACGAGCCTGGAGCTGCGGATACCGCTCGGCGAGAGCCTCGGTACGGTGATCTTCGCCGACGCCGGCGATGTCACCCGGGAGCACCGGCTGTTCCGCTCGGGAGCGCAGCGCCTGCACCTCTCGGCGGGCTTCGGGCTGCGCTACGTCACCCCGGTCGGACCGCTGCGCTTCGACGTCGGCTACCGCATCCCCTGCTTGCAGGTGCTCGGCGTCTGCAATGAGACAGAAGCAGCAGGCTGGCCCGCGGACGAGCGGCCCCCGGGCAAGCTGTTCGATGTGCTGCCCATCGCCGTGAACCTGGCGATCGGCGAGGCGTTCTGACGTGCGGTGATCCGTCCGGCGGGCGCCGGAGGGCGGTGGGGCCCGCGCCTTCGGGCAGGCCGCGGGCGATCAGCCCTCTTCTTCTTCGACGTTCCAGGCGGACAGCGCGGTCATCCCGATGGCGACCGAGCAGAGGCAGCAGAGGGCAGGCTCCTCGAACCGGAGCTCGTCGCCGCGCGACCACACGTAGAGGCCGCGCCCGTGGGGCTCCCCCGTGATGGCCACGTTGCACACGTCGCAGCGGAGCTCGGTTGCGCCTGAGGCTGCTTGACGCGCGCGCAGCGCATTGTCGGCGATCGCGTCGACCGAGACGCAAATCGTATGGGCCAGTGTCCCTGTGAGCCGGTAATCCGCACTTGCGGTCCCCTCCGGCGTAGGGCAGGGGTCCAGGTTCGTGGTCCCCTTCAGAGCGCCTTCAATCACATCCACCTCCGGCGGCAGGGCCGAATCTAGCTCAGGCCGAGACGGGACGCACGAGAAGGCTGTGCCTGAACACCATCAGGCCTGCTCCAGGGCGCACATGTAGGCGAACACGCTGAAGCGGCGCGTCATGGCCTGCATGACGTACCGCTCCAGCGTGCAATGGTGGCGGAATTTGGCGGATCAGGCGCTGGCGGACGCGGCCGTCTCGGCGGCGTCCTGAACGGCGGCCGAGCGGCTGCCGGCCGAGCGGTCGAGAGCGCAGCTCTCTTCGAGCAGCTCGACCACGTCGAGCTGGCGGATCGACTCCTCCTTGGACTGATCCTTGAGGCCGTCGGTGATCATCGTCTGGCAGAACGGGCAGGCGGTCGCGATGGTCTTCGCCTCCGTCTGGAGCAGCTGCAGTGTCCGCTTGACGTTCACGCGGTCCTTGTTCTGCTCCTCCATCCACATCTGCGCGCCGCCGGCGCCGCAGCAGAGCCCCTTCTGCCGGTTCCACCCCTCGGCCTCGACGAGCTGCAACCCGGGGATGCGCTTCAGGATGTCGCGCGGCTGCTCGTACACGTCGTTGTAGCGGCCGAGGTAGCAGGAGTCGTGGAAGACCACCTTCCCCTCGACCGGCTTGCTGGGGACGAGCTTCTTCTCGGCGACCAGGCCGAGCAGGAAGTCGGTGTGGTGCACGACCTCGAACTTCGCGCCGAAGTCGGGGTACTCGTTCGCGAGCGTGTTGAAGCAGTGGGGGCAGGTCGTGACGATCTTCCGGACGCCGCCCTGCTCCTTGTAGCCGTTCAGGGTCGCGGCGTTCTGCTCGGCGAGCATCGCGAAGAGGTACTCGTTGCCCGCGCGGCGCGCCGGATCGCCGGTGCAGGTCTCCTCCTGGCCGAGGATGGCGAAATCGACGCCGGCGGCCTTCAGGAGCCTGGCGGTCGCGCGGGCGATCTTCTTCGCGCGGTCGTCGTAGCTCGCCGCGCAGCCGACCCAGTAGAGCACGGGGGCCTGCGGCTTCTCGGCCATGGTCGGGATCTCGAGCCCCTCGGCCCAGTTGCCGCGGTCGATGCGCGCGAGGTTCCAGGGGTTGCCGTTGACCTCCATCGCGTTGAACGGATTCCCGAGCTCCGCCGGGAACTCGCCCTTCACGAGGACAAGGTGGCGGCGCATGGAGACGATCTTGTCGACGTAGCTGATCATCACCGGGCACTGCTCCTCGCAGGCCCGGCACGTCGTGCAGGCCCAGAGCACGTCCGGATGGACGACGTTCGCCACGAGGTCGACCGGCTTGTACGCGACCTCGGGGACCGGGACCGGGTTCTCCGGGGCCGCCTGCTCCGCGTGCTCGGCGCGTTCCTGCGTCTCCGCCGTCTCCGCCGCCTCCGCTGCCTGGCCGTCCTGCGCCGCCGCCCCGTCGGTGGCCTGCCCGTTCGCCTGGGCCGCGTGGCCGTCGGCGCGCGGCTCGCCTCGCGCGCCGCCCGGCCTGTTGATGAACTCCCCCTCTCGGCCGTACAGGTGATCGCGCAGGTCCAGGGTGAGCTGCTTGGGGCTCAGGATCTTGCCCGTCTTGTGGGCCGGGCAGTTGTCGCTGCAGCGGCCGCACTCGGTGCACGTGTAGAAGTCGAGGATCGCCTTCCAGGTGAAGTCCTCGATGCGCGCGACGCCGACCGGGGCGGCCTTCTCGGGCTCCTCGGCCGCCTTCATGACCATCTCGCCGATCGCCTCGGCGCTGCCCGCGACGAGCGGCAGCCGGCCGCGCGCCTCGATGTCGCGCGTGAAGACGTTCGGGATCGACGTGATGATGTGGAAGTGCTTCGAGTGCGGGAGCAGGTTCAGGAACACGAGCACCAGCGTGACGTGCGTCCAGAACCCGATGTGCGCGAGCACGACGAGCGTCCCCGGGCTGGCGCCGCTCAGGAGGACGGCGAACAGCGAGCCCGCCGGGGCCGGGAACAGGTGCCAGCGGAGCGCCGCCGGGTCCGCGGGGACGCCCGCGAACGGGGCCGTCACGGTGGCGACGCGCTCGCAGAGCGCCGCGTCCGCGGGGCCGCACGCCGCCGTGGACCAGCGGTGGTGGAGCACCAGCGAGGCGCCGTCATAGAGCATGTCGCTCACCATCATCGTGACGATGATGCCGAGGATGAGGAGCCCCTCGCCGGACAGGGTCATGCGCCGCTCGCGCTTGATCGCCCGGTAGTAGATGAACACGAGCGCGCCGATCACGACCAGCGTGGCCATGACGTCCTTCACGAACTCGTAGATTCCGCCGAGCGGCACCGCGCCGATGCCCGGAAGCCGCACCGGCTCGTGCCCCAGGATCCACAGATCGAACGACGGGTCGATGCCGCGCCCCCACAGCATCAGCGTCCGGAGCAGGAGAACCAGGAATCCGACGAAGATGAGCTTATGCGCCAGCCCGGCGAGCGGGTAGTAACCCATCTTCCGTTGCCGGAAGGCGTACTCCCAGGTGCCTTTGAGGCGCTCGGCGATCCGGTCGAGCCGGTCTTCCCCGCGCCCGACCTTGAGGAGCTGCCAACGCCGGTTGGCGCTCCACGCAAAGGCGGCGAAGAGGCCGACGAGCAATGTGAGCATCCACGTGGGATTCATTCGCGGGGCGTCTCCAGGTGTAAAATGGCCACATCTTTTAAGGTGGGCGACTGCCGGACGTCAACCGCGCGGCGGCGAGGGAGCGCGCGGGGCGCCTTCGCCGGATTTCTGTTCTTGCAAGGGCGGATACGTCGGTGCGCGCTGGGGGCTCCTCGCGCGGCGGCGGGGCGCGGGCGGCGCGCGCCCCGCGAGCGGCTCAGAGCGTGAACTCGACGCTCTTTTCTTCGGTCGCGGCGGAGGGAGACAGATCGAGCGCCATGCTGTACGAGCGCTGGCCGACCCGCGCGCTCAGGCGGACGCGGATGGGGGCCGTCGCGTCGTTCAGCTTGTCGAGCCGCACGACGACGCGGTAGCGGCCCCGCGCCGGCTCGCCCTCGGTGAGGAAGACGTTCTCCACGTTCTGCTCCTGGCATTCGCCGCTCACGCGCGGGCAGTCGCGGTCCTTCATGAGGCCGCTCGCCGTCGGCTCCCCGACGCGGGCGAGCTCTCCCGCCGGGTCATAGACGTTGAGATCGACGTCGGCCTCGGGCTCCTCCCAGGCGATCGTGAACTGGAGGATCCCTGTGTGGAGCCCGCAGCCCTCATCGATCACGCCGTTGCAGTTGTTGTCGCGGGCGTCGAAGCAGAGCTCGACCCCCGTCGGTGTGCAGGCGATCTCGAGCCCGACGCCCTCGGGGACCTTGATGTCCTTCGGCTGGAGGGGCGGCCTGGGCGGGGGCGGCGGCACCTCGATGCAGCCGGCGAGGAGCAGGGCGAGGGCGGTCGCGCCGCGCGCGACGCGCGCGACGTCGATCGCCGCGCGGGCGAGGCGCTCGCGGAGGCCGTGAGGCGCCGGCGGGCGCGGCGCGGCGCGACGGGCGCGCGGCTCGCGCCGCGGGGGACCGGGGCTTCGCATGGGGAGCTGCATGTTATCCGCCTTCAGGCTCCCGCGGGGCGCCGGCGCTGCGCGTCTCGAGCGTGGGCGGCGCGGGCGGCTTCCGCGGCTTGGGGCCGCGCGGCTTCGGGGGAGGGGGCGGCGTTCCTCCGAGGGGCAGGGGCAGGTGCATGCCCCGCGCGGCCAGGATCTCCGCCGCGTGGGGGACGGTGAGCACCAGCGCGCGCGCATAGAGCGTGATCTGGTAGGGCTCCGGCAGGTCGCCGGGACGGCCGTTCGTCGCGTGCTCGAGCAGGATCGCCGCGGTGACGCTCACGTTGAGGCTCTCCGCGAAGCCGCGCATGGGGACGCGCACGGCGCGGGCGCAGGCGGCGGCCAGGTCGGGGCGGATGCCGTCGCGCTCGTTGCCGAGCACCAGCGCGAGGCGGGGGATGCTCGAGAGGTCGCGCGGGGTGAGCTCGCCTTCCGGGTGGGTCGCCACGAGCTCGTGCCCCGAGGCGCGGAGCGCGGCGATCGCGGCCTCGGTGGTCACGTGCGTGCGCACGTCGACCCAGCGCTCGGAGCCGCGCGAGACCGTGTTCGAGACCAGGAACTGCTCGGCCCGCTCGATGATGTGCAGGCGCTGCAAGCCGAACGCGTCGCAGGAGCGGAGCACGGCGGCCCCGTTGTGCGGATCGTGCGGCGCATCCATGGCCACGGTGACGGCGTCGAGCCGCGCCGCGATGACGCCGCGCAGCCGGGCCCTGCGCTCGTCCGTGACGAACTCCTCGAGGATGCGGGCGACGTCGGCGACGTCGAGGGAGTCGAGCGCGGCGAGCAGCCTTCGCTGCTCCTGCGCGACGAACGAGCAATTGGGGGTCGAGCGGCGCATGGCGGGGGGCGCCTCTATAGCAGGTCGATCGCGACCGCGATCCGCTCGCTCTCTGCGTACTCGACCACGGCGCAGTCGCCGGGAGAGCCGTCCTCCCAGGCCAGGCAGACGAAGTCGGCCTCGGCGTCGAGCGCGATCATGGGGTGGTGCCACACGCCGGGGCGATAGGTGATGCCCTGGGCGCCGTGGGCGATGAAGGCGCCGAGCGTCGTGAGCTCGGGCCTGTCGCCGCCGAGGGCCACGACGACGAGGTAGCGCCGCGCGCTCATCGGCACGAACGCCTGGGTCGAGCCGGGGTGCTTCTCGAGCAGGGCGATCGGGAGCGGGAAGCTCGAGCGCGGGGCGCAGCGGAACACCGAGACGTTCAGCGAGGCGTGCCCGGGGCGGAGGTTCTCGATCGCGGCGAGGTGATCGAAGCGCCGCGCCGTCCCCTGGTTGGCAGGCCTGCCGGGCTCGCCGTGCGGCGAGGCCATGAGGATGTCGCCATACGGCGCATAAGCTGCGGGGCTGAGCGAATGGGCTGCGATGCGCGGGCGGTGGCTCATCGTCATGGGCGGCTGTGGCGGCCTGCCACGCGTGTGGCTTCCCTGAGGCTCTCCTGCGCGGTGCATGGGGCGCGCCGGCCGAGGGCACGACAGGGAAAGGGTATCACGTCGCGGGCGCGCCGCAGCACGCCAGCCCGCCGCGAGCGCCATGGGGCCGGGTTTTGCAGGGCGCCTCGCGACGCTTACCCGACGGGTGATGCAAGCGACCCTGGAGCCAGTCATGCGGATTGTTCACAAATCGACATTTCGGAAGCGCCTCGCGGTGGCCTCTCTGTTCCTGGCGGTGCTCGCCGTCATGACGTCCGTCGTCGGCTGCCAGCGCTACGACGTGCTGGTCGAGAAAGATCAGATCGCGGCCCAGAAATGGTCCGATCTCGAGGCGGATCTCCAGCGGCGTTACGACCTGGTCCCGAACCTGGTGGCGGTCGTGAAGGGGTCGGCCAAGCACGAGGAGCAGACGCTGGCGAGCGTCGCCGAGGCGCGCGCCCGCGCGACCAGCGTCCAGCTCAAGGCCGACGATCTGACGGATCCGGAGAAGGTGCAGGCCTTCCAGAAGGCGCAGGAGCAGCTCAGCGGCTCGCTCTCGCGGCTCCTCATGGTGCAGGAGCAATACCCTGATCTCAAGGCGAACCAGGGCTTCCACAGCCTCCAGGTCCAGCTGGAGGGAATCGAGAACCGGATCCTCCGAGCGCGCCAGGAGTACAACCAGGCAGCGCGCGAGTACAACGCGGAGCTCCTGAAGATCCGGGGCCAGGTGGTGAACAAGGCGACGGGCCAGCCGTTCAAGCCGCGCGTCTATTTCACCGCCTCTCCCGAGGTCCAGTCGGCGCCGAAGGTCTCGTTCTGATGAGGGGCGCGGCGATGCGCCGGGTCGGCACGAGCGGGGCGCGGCTGCGGGCCGTGGCCAGGGCCGTCGCGGCCGCGTTCGCGCTGGTCTGCGCGCTCGTCGCGCGGCCGGCCCTGGCCGACTTCACGCCGCCGGCGCTCACGGGGCACGTCATCGACACCGCTGGGCGGCTCGATCCGCCCGACATCCGCGCTCTCGACGCGAAGCTCGATCGCATCCGCCGCGAGACAGGGTTCGAGATCGTCGCCTTCGTGGCCGGATCCCTCGAAGGCGAGACGATCGAGGACGTCGCCTACGAGGCCTTCAACACCTGGCAGCTCGGCCAGCGCGGGGCCGACAACGGCGTTCTGCTCGTGATCGCCCCGAACGAGCGGCGCGTCCGGATCGAGACGGGCAAGGGCGTGGGGGGCGCGCTCACGGATCTCCAGTCGAACGACATCATCCGGCAGACCATCAACCCGCTGCTCAGGCAGGATCGATTCCGCGACGCCATCGACCAGGGAACGGCAGAGATCGCCAGGACGCTCGTCGCCGGGACACCCGAGGAGGAACGGCGCCCGGCGCCCGACGCCCGGCCGGCGCCCGCTCCGGTCTCGCCGATCAAGGTCGGCGTGACGGTCATCGCCATCGTGGCGGCGCTCGTGCTGGCGCTGATTTCGCCCTCCTTCCGCTGGTTCCTGTGGCTCGTCCTCCAGGCGATCCTCTTCCGAGGTGGCGGCGGCGGCCGCAGCGGCGGCGGCGGGTCCGGGTTCGGTGGCGGCGGCGGCGGTCGCTCCGGCGGGGGCGGATCCAGCGATAGCTACTGAGCCGCTGCGCGCCGCCTCTTCACCCTGTGCAGGACGGATCGGGCCGATCGGTCGGCGTCCGCGCCGGCCTTTCGATCGGCCGCTGTGCTCACCCCTGGCGTGACCGGGCGGGCACACACGACATCGACGCCGGCGCGGCGCGGGTCGAACCGATCGGAGATTCCAGGGCGCGCGCGATCTCCCGCTGCGCGCTGACCAGGCGACGCTACGCTCTCGTCATGGCTGCTGCCCTGCGCCCTGTCTTCGTCGTCGACGCTGTCCGGACCCCGATCGCCCGTTACGCCGGCGCCCTGGCGACGGTTCGCCCCGACGACCTCGCAGCGCACGTCCTCGACGCGCTCGTGCGTCGCAATCCTTCGCTTGCGCCGCGCCTCGATCACGTCGTCTTCGGCGCGACGAACCAGGCCGGAGAGGACAACCGCAACGTCGCGCGCATGGCCGCGCTGCTCGCCGGCCTCCCTTACGAGGTCCCGGGCGTCACGGTGAATCGCCTCTGCGGCTCGGGGCTCGAGGCGGTGGCCGACGCCGCGCGGATGATCGCCACCGGAGAGACCGACTGCGCGATCGCGGGGGGCGTCGAGAGCATGACGCGCGCGCCGTTCACGATGCCCAAGCAGGCCGAGCGCTTCGATCGGAGCGCGCCGACCGTCTACGATACGACCCTCGGCTGGCGCTATCCGAACGCGAAGATGGCCGCGCGGTTCGAGCTCCAGTCGATGGGGGAGACGGCCGAGAACGTGGCCAAGAAGCACGGCATCAGCCGCGACGAGCAGGATCGGTTCGCGCTCCTCTCCCACGAGCGCGCCACGCTCGCCTGGGAGTCGGGGGGCTTCGCCGCCGAGGTGGTCCCCGTGCTCGTCCACCAGAAGAAGGGCGAGCCCGTCCTGTTCGAGCGCGACGAGGGCGTGCGCGCCGACGCCTCGCTCGAGGCGCTGTCGAAGCTCAAGCCGGCCTTCCGCGAAGGCGGGACCGTCACGGCGGGCAACTCGTCGCCCCTCAACGACGGCGCCGCGGCCCTCCTGCTCGCCTCGGGCGACGCCGTGCAGGCCGCCGGCGCGACGCCGCGCGCGCGGGTGATCGCGACGGCGACCGCCGGGGTGGATCCCAACCTCATGGGGGAGGGGCCGATCCCGGCCGTGAAGAAGCTCCTCCAGCGGACCGGGCTGCGCGTCCCCAACGTGGACCTCTTCGAGCTCAACGAGGCGTTCGCGGCGCAGGCGCTCGCGTGCTCGCGCGCGCTCGAGCTCGACCCGGCGCGCGTCAACGTCCGCGGCGGAGCGATCGCGCTCGGGCACCCGATCGGCTGCTCGGGCGCGCGCATCGCGTGCACCCTCGTGCATGCGATGCGCGCGCGCGGCGCCAAGGTCGGGGTCGCCTCGCTGTGCATCGGCGTCGGCCAGGGCATAGCGACGCTCTTCGAGCGCGCGTGAGGTCATTTCGCCGCTCGTTCGCGGCGCCAGATGAGATAAGACCGCCGCAGCAGAACGCAGGAAGGGGGGCCAGCGGCTCACCTCCCTCGGCTGATGCCGCCGCCTCGGCGGCCAAGAACTGACGGCGCCGCCTCGGCGGCCAAGAATAAGGAGAAGGCCTGATGGAATTCCCCCCGATCAACGTGCCCGGCACCGGCAAGCTTCACGCTCGGCTCAAGACCTCGCTCGGTGACATCACGGTCCGGCTCGAGGAGGAGGGCGCCCCCAACACGGTCAAGAACTTCGTCGGCCTCGCCATGGGCACCATCAACTGGACCGATCCGAAGACCGGCCAGGGGATGCAGGGGACGCCCTGTTACGACGGCGTCCGCTTTCACCGCGTGATCTCGGGGTTCATGATCCAGTGCGGTGACCCGCTCTCGCGCTACTCGGACAAGGCGCAGCTCTGGGGCACGGGCGGCCCCGGGTACAAGTTCGCCGACGAGTTCAACCCCTCGCTGAGGCACGAGGGCGCCGGCGTGCTCTCCATGGCCAACGCTGGCAAGAACACGAACGGCGCGCAGTGGTTCATCACCGACGGGCCGACGCCGCACCTCGACAACCGCCACACGGTGTTCGGCAAGGTCGTGAGCGGGCAGGACATCGTCAACCGCATCGCCAACGTGGCGACCACGCGCGATCGGCCCAACCAGGACGTCGTCCTCGAGCGCGTCGAGATCTTCCGGCAGTAGGCGCGCTGCGCGCTGCGCGCCGCGCGGCGCCGTTCAGCGCCGCGCGGCCAGCGCGGTGCTTCGCTCGTTCAGCGGGCGCAGCAGACGGTGATCCTGTCGTCGCCTTCCTCGATCTCGCCGCTGGGGTCGCCGCCGCGCGGCTGGCAGCTGCCGCTTCCGGTCACCTCGATCGACACCGAGGCGGCGGGGGACGGATCGCCGACGCAGTCCCCGTTGAACGGCACGGTCTCGGCGGGCCCCCGGCAGCGGGTCTGCTCGAAGAGCGTCAGCGTCGCCGCGCAGCGCACGCCGTCCGTGCCGCACGTGCACCGCGTGCAGCCGCGGTTGTCGACCATCGAGCTCGCGAACACGTGTCGTTCGCCGAACCCCTCGGGGCAGCTCCGCTCGCCGTCGCGCCAGACGCAGACGCCCTGCTCGAACGGCGCATCGATCTCTCGCGGGGCGCAGGCCTCGTCGGCCTCACATCCGCCGGCGTCCGCCCCGGGGGCGCACACGAGCCCCTCGATACCGAAGCGCGGCGGCGGCAACATCGCCTCGCCGCCCGACGCGGCGCACGCCGCCGAATCCACGTTGGGCGCTTCGCCGCTGTAGCTGCCGGGCTGGAAGTCGCCGAGGTTGATGCAGTTCTCCGCCTGCACCGGCAGCGTCGCGCTCCCCCCGTCACACGCGCCGTCCACGTACACCGTGACCGCGGGCGCCTCGCACTCCACGGTCGGCGCGCCGCACGCGCACGGGCTGCAGGTCGCGGGTGTGTCGAGGGGATCGCGGCCGCCCACGTCCACCCGCTCGGAGAAGCCCTCGGGGCAGGCGACGTCCGCGGCCTCGGGGCCCTGGTACAGGAGGCCGGGCCCTTGCCAGTCCTCGGGCACGGCGACGCAGGCGAACCCTCCGCAGTCGTCGTCGGCGCAGTCGACGGCGCCATCGCCGTCGTCATCCTCGCCGTTGGTGCACCGCTCGCCGCCGCCGGCGCCGCCGCTGCTGCTGCTGCTCGTGGTGCTCCCAGCCGCCGTCTGGCCTCCTCCAGCTCCGCCGGAGCTGCTGGCCCCGCCGGAGCCGCTCCCGGACGGCGCCGGGAAGAGCTCGGGCTCGAACTGGTCGAAGTCCTGGGTGCAGGCGCTCGCCGCGAGGAGAGCGACGAGCGCGGTGACGCTTTGGAAGGCAGAGCGGCGCAACACGACCTCCGGGATCGGCGGGCTTCGCCTCGGTTCGAAGGAGCCCGACCGACGGTACCACGAAGCGCCCGCCCGCACGGCGAGCTCCGCAGCCGGCAATCCCGGTGACCCTTCGCCCCGTCCGAAGCGCGCCTGCTGCGGCGCTCCTTGCTGCACCGCGCCCCGTGCGCTGCGTCATCCGCTCGGGAGCGCGCGGGGATCGCCCGACCAGAGCGATGTGAGCGTCTCGAGCTCCCGCGCGAGCTCCTCGGTCGCCTTGTGAGCGAGCCGCGCCCGCTCTGCGATGAGCGCCTCGATGACGGCCGCGCGCGCGTCGGGCGCCAGCTCCTCCGCGCTCCTCATCTGCGCGAGCGCCTCGTCGGCGTCGTGCAGCTGGCCGAGGCGGCGCTGCATCCGTGACGCGGATTTCGCGGTGCGCTCGGCGCGCTCTCCGAAGAGCGGCGAGAACGTCTCGGCGGAGTAGCGCAGCCGTTTGAAGCGGATCCGGAGCGCGTGCATGGCCGCGCCGTCGCCCGGGTCGCTCGCGGCGAGCGCGCGCACGTCGTCCAGGGCATCACCGATCGCTCGCCTCGCGAGCGCCTCGGCGCCGCGCTTCCTCGCTTTCCGGCGCGAGATGCGCCGCTCGAGGCGCGCGAGGTGAGGCTCCAGCCGGAGCCGCTCGCCCGCGGCCGGCGCGTCGGCCTGCGTCGCGCCCGTGTCGCCCGCGGCCGGCGCGTCGGCCTGGGCCGCGCCCGCGTCGCCCGCGGCCGGCGCGTCGGCCTGGGTCGCGCCCGCGCCGCCCGGGCGATCCTGCCGGAGTAGCTCGACGATGTGGGCCCTCGCCTCGCGCTCGAGGCGCGCGCGCTGCGCGACCCATCCTGCGACGGCCGCCCGGGCCGCCTCGTCCAGATCGAGCGCGGTGAGCGTCTCGCGCAGCACCTCCTCGTCGCGCAGCGCGCCGGTCGCACGCGCGAACTCACGGAGCCCTTCGGCCACGGGGCGGAGCCGCCTCGTGCCGTAGATGCGTCGCGCCGGCTTGAGCAGCGTCCGGAGCCGGCGAAGCGAGACCCGGAAGTCGTGCACCGCCTCCGCGTCCGGCTCCGCGCTCTCGCCCTGCTCGCTCGCGGCGACGACGCGCCGCGCATCGGCGCGGACGCGCTCGATGTGGGAGAGCAGCACTGGATCCAGGAAATCTCGCGCGGAGAGCCTCGCGCCGCCGCCGTCGCTGGCTCCGGCGCCATCGTCGCCCGAGGGCGGGGGGCTCCCCTCGAGCGGCGTCACAGGCGCGTGAGCGCCACCGTCACCAGCGGGCGCCTCCCGAGCTTCGCCTCGAGCGTCCGGCGCGCCGCGAGCCGGGCGATCTCGATGATGTCGTTGTCGCGGCGCCGCGCGCGCGGCTCGCAGTCGTTCACCGCCTGCGCGACCGCGCGCGCCGCTGCCCTCAGCGCGCCGCCCTCGAGCTCCCCGGTGACCCCGCGGGCGAGGACCTGCGGCGGCGCCGCGAGGGCGCCGTGCACATCGACGACCAGCGACACGAAGGCCACCCCGGAGCGACCGAGGTTCGCTCGCTCCCGGAGGACCTCCTCCCCGAGCTCCTCGCCGCCCGCCGTCGCCACCCGGCCGGTGACGGCCCGGCCGCTCCGGCCGAGCGGCTGCGCCTTGCCGATCTCGACGACGTGGCCGTTCTCGGCGACGAGCACCTCGGCCACGCCGCGCTCCCGCGCGAGCTCCGCGTGCCGCGTCAGGTGGTGCAGCGCGCCGTGCACGGGGAGGAAGCTGCGCGGCTGGGTGAGGTCGATCATGCGCGCCTGCTCCGTCCGGTGCGCGTGCCCGCTCGCGTGGACGCGCCGATCCGTCGACCACGTCACGAGCTCGACGCCGAGGCGGAGCAGCCCGGCCATCATATCGACGACGGGGCGATCGTTGCCCGGGATGACGCGGCTCGAGAGCACGACCCGATCCCCCTCTTCGAGGCGCAGGAGCGGGTGCGTCCCCGAGGCGAACCGCGTCAGCGTGGAGGCCCGCTCGGCCTGCGTGCCGCTCGCGATGACGAGGAGCCGCTCGCGCGGCATCGAGGAGGCGACCTCGGGCGGGACGAGCAGGTCGCTCGGCCACGGGAGCCTCCCCACGGCCTGCGCGGCCCGCACGTGCGTCTGCACGCTGCGGCCGAGCAGGCAGATCTTGCGGCGCGCGCGGATCGCGGCCTGACCGAGGGCGAGGAGGCGCTGGACGTTCGAGGCGAAGACGCCGACCACGACGCGCGCCGGCGCGGTCTCGACGAGCTCCGCCAGCGCGTGGGCGACGGCGCGCTCGCTCCCCGCCTCGCCGGGCGAGTCCACGTTGGTGCTGTCGGACAGGAGCAGCCGGACGCCGGCGTCGCCGAGCGCCCGGAAGCGGGCCTCGTCGGTCGGCTCGCCGTCGAGCGGCGTCGGGTCCAGCTTGAAGTCCCCGGTATGGACGACGAGCCCCGCGGCCGTGTGGATCGCGAGCGCCGTCGCGTCGACGATCGAGTGCGTCACCCGGAGCGGCTCCACGACGAAGCCGCCGATCGCGACCTCGCGCCCGACCTGCGTGGGCAGCAGGCGCACCTTGTCCTCGAGCGCGTGCTCCGCGAGCCGGTAGCGCACAAGCTCCAGCGCGTGCGGCGGGCCCCAGACGGGGACGTCGAGGTGACGCAGGAGGAACGGCAGCCCGCCGATGTGATCCTCGTGGCCGTGCGTCAGCACGATGCCGCGCACCTGATCACGGAGCGCGAGCACGTGATCGAAGCGCGGGTGATACACGTCGACGCCGAGGTCCGTGCTCGGGAACGTGACCCCGCAGTCGATGAGCAGCAGCCCATCGGCCTGCTGGAGCGCGAGGCAGTTCATCCCCACCTCGCCGAGCCCTCCGAGGGGCACGAGCCGCAGGGTGGACGGCGCTGGCGGGGGGAGCTGGCTCGGGGCGGGGGCGCTCTGCTCGGGATGCACGTTTGGTGGAGGGGGGCTGCCACCCAGGGCGCCGGGGGCCTACGGCCCGCGGCTTGCTGAGCTGGTCTGAAAGAGAGAGGACGACTTCTTCAAGACGTAACCCACATCGGCTCGCCGTCCCCTTCGAAACTTGGAGCGACAGTGTAGCCACAGGGTGGCCCCTTGCGTCACGCTCTCTCTTTCCAGTTCCACCGCCGGGGCCAGGCGGCGCCGACCTCACCACCGGATCTCGTGCCGCGCGGACCGGTTCCTGCACACCCTGTCTCCCCCCACCCCATCGTGACCGCCGGCGGACGCCGAGCCGCCTTTCCGTCGCCCATCCCCTGATTCCGAGGAGCCTCCGGTGATCGCTGCCCTGCTCGTCAATCTCCTCCGCCTGCTGCTGCTCCCCGTCAGCGCGCTCCGCTGGGCGTTTGCTGCACCCCGGGGCGGGTATGTCGTCCTCGAAATCGATGGCCGCGTGGTCGACCTGCAGCCCCCCCGGGTCCGCCTCGCGCTCCCGTGGCGTCCGAGGAAGAGGGCTCCGCTCTCGGTGGAGCGCGTCCGCGAGCTCGGCAAGCACCTGATGAAGGATCCGCGCCCGGCGGGGCTGCTCCTCCGGATGCGGTCGGTGCACGCGGGGCCGGCGGTGGCGGCCTCGCTGCGGGACGCGCTCCTCGAGATCCGGGCGGGGGGCAAGGACATCGTCGCCTACCTGCCGATGGGCGCCGACACCACGATGCTCCTGCTCGCCTCGGCCGCGCGGGCCATCGTCGTCGGGCCCGAGACGATGGTGTCGCCGCTCGGGTTCGCGGTGGAGGGCCGCTACGTGCGCCGCGCCCTGGAGCAGGTCGGCGTCGAGCCCGAGGTGTTCGCGAAGGGGATGTACAAGAACGCCGGCGAGGTGCTCGTGCGGGACACGATGAGCGCCGCGCAGCGCGAGCAGGTGGGCGCCCTGCTCGACGGGCGCCTCGGGGACCTGACCGCGGCGCTCGCCCAGGGGCGCCGCGTCGATCGCGAGACGGCCGCGCTGTGGATCGACGAGGCCCCCTTCGGCGCGGAGCAGGCCGTCGCGCGAGGCATCGTCGACGCGGTCGCGTACGAGGACGAGCTCGAGCACATGCTCGCGGCGGGGTCGCTCCCCTGCGCGACCGCGGCGCCGCGCCGCGCCGAGATCGGCGCGGATAACGCGGACCGCGCATCGGGTGGAGGAGGCGCAGGAGCTCGCGCCGCCGCGCGGCATTCGAAGAGCCGCCTCGTGGCGGCGGGCCGCTACCTGGGCGCGCGGCGCGCCCTCTCGATGACGCCGGTGTGGCCTCGGCCCGTCCTCGGCGTCATCGAGGTGCACGGCGCGATCGTCAGCCGCGCCCGCTTCCGGGGCGCCTCCCTGGCCAGCGAGGAGCGGCTCGTCGCGAGCCTGCGCGCGGCGCGGCAGAACCCGCGCGTCCAGGGGGTCATCCTCCACGTCGACTCGCCAGGCGGCTCCGCGCTCGCGTCCGACAGGATCCACCACGAGGTCACCCGCCTCGCGGAGGTGAAGCCCGTCGTCGCATGCCTGTCGAACGTGGCGGCGAGCGGCGGCTACTACGTGGCGGCGGCCGCGCACGCGATCGTCGCGCAGCCGCAGACGATCACGGGGAGCATCGGCGTGGTCTCGGCGCGCTTCGCGCTCGGTCCGCTGCTCGAGCGCCTCGGCATCTCGACCGACGTCGTGAAGCGCGGCGCGCGGGCCGACCTGTTCTCGCCGTCGCGCAAGCTCGACGCGGGGGAGCGGGCGGTGGTGGAGCGCGAGCTCGACGCGATCTATGCCGCGTTCCTCCGCGTCGTCGCCCGCGGCCGCCGCCGCCCGGTCGAGGAGATCGAGCCGCTCGCGCAGGGGCGCGTCTACAGCGGCGCCGACGCGCAGGCGCGCGGCCTCGTCGACATGCTCGGCGGGTTCGAGCGGGCGCTCCACGAGCTGCGCCAGATGATCGGGCCCAAGGCGGCGGCCATCGAGCCGGCCATCGTGCGCGCGTCGCGGTACATCCCACCTCCACCGCTGCTGCCGGCGCCGGTGCCCACGCTGCTCGAGCTCGTCGGGCTCCGAGGGATCGCCCAGGAGGTGGCGCTCGCCATCCACTGCGAGGGGGAGCGGGTGCTCGCGTATTGCGCGGAGGCCGACGACCTGGACTAGATGGCGACGGCCGGGCGGGGCCCCAGCACGCGCCCACGCCCACGGCTCCATGGAAGAGCTGGTGGTTGGTTAGGCGCGTTCCCGGGAAGAGGCGGATTTTCTCGCGGGAGAAGCTGTGCGTAATCTGTGCGCCCGGTGGGTAGCACCTGTTCAGAACTGATCACGGATCGCTAGGAATCCCGTACCGGACAGAGAGGCCCTATATGTGGGCCCTGTTCGGAGGGAGATCCCAACATGTAGCGGTTCTCCTTGACGCACGGACCGTTCGCGAGTTTGGATAGCAAGCGGTCAGGCGCTCCCGCATGTCGGCGCACGCCTTTCAGGCATGGCACCTGAAACTATGCTCACTGGTCTGAAGACGGAACGTTTGAGCAGGTAGTAGGGGAGAAGCGACGAGACCTGTGGAGATCGAGGCGATGAGGCCTCGGAGTTCTCCAGGGAACTCTTTGTGCTTTCGGTAGGACCCGGGTCACCGCCAGGTGCGGTGGTTCACAGGAGGACTTGGAAATGGCCCAGTCGGCAGTTGTGGGTGACGGCGGTAAGCTCCCCGCCGGGAACGGCAAGATGGCGGCACGGACGAAGGAAGAGGGGGGGGCTCGTCCGGTGACCGGGGGGGCCGCCAAGGCGCAGGTCGACGGCGCAGCCTCGAAGAAGGGCACGAAGAAAGGGGCCTCGCGCCCGCGCGGGCTCGGGTTCGACCGGCGGTTCACGCACCGGGCCGCGGATCCGCTCGATGAGGTCACCTGGGAGCGCCGATCGAGCGTCATCACCAACCCCGACGGCTCGGTCGTCTTCAAGATGGAAGGGGCCGAGATCCCCGCCGGCTGGTCGCAACTAGCGACCGACATCGTCGTCTCCAAGTACTTCCGCAAGGCGGGGATCCACGGCAAGAAGGAGCTCGGCGAGACGAGCGTCCGCCAGGTCGTCCACCGGCTAGCGCGCACCATCCGCGAAGCGGGTGAGCACTTCGGTGGCTACTTCGCCTCGGCGAAGGACGCGGACACCTTCGAGGCGGAGCTCGCCTACCTGCTCGTCCATCAGTACGGCGCGTTCAACTCGCCCGTCTGGTTCAACTGCGGGCTCTACCACCGGTACGGCATCGAGGGGTCGGGCGGCAACTACGCCTGGAACGAGGCCTCGGCCGACGCGGGGAACGGGAGCGCCAACGGGAAGGCGTCGGCGCCTCGAACGAACGGGGCGGGCGCGGTCGACGACATCGTCGAGACCCGGAACGCCTACGAGCGGCCGCAGTGCTCCGCGTGCTTCATCCAGGCGGTCCAGGACGACCTGATGAGCATCTACGACCTCGTGAAGAGCGAGGCCCGGCTGTTCAAGTACGGGTCGGGGACGGGGACAAACTTCAGCTCGATCCGCGGGAAGCAGGAGAAGCTCTCGGGCGGCGGGACGAGCTCGGGGCTCATGAGCTTCCTCGAGGTGTTCGACCGCGCCGCCGGCGCGACCAAGAGCGGCGGCACGACGCGACGCGCCGCGAAGATGGTCTGCCTCGACATGGACCACCCGGAGATCGTCGACTTCATCCAGTGGAAGGTCCGCGAGGAGAAGAAGGCGATGGCGCTCATCGGCGCGGGGTACCCCTCCGACTTCAACGGCGAGGCGTACCACACGGTGAGCGGGCAGAACTCGAACAACTCCGTGCGCGTGAGCGACGAGTTCATGCGCGCGGCGGCGACGGGCGCGGCGTGGGAGACGCGCTCCCGGACGACCGGCGAGGTCGTCGACACGCTGAGCGCCAAGGATCTCTGGCGCCAGATCGCCGAGGCGGCGTGGGGCTGCGCCGATCCGGGCGTGCAGTACGACACGACCATCAACCGCTGGCACACCTGCCCGAACACGGCGCGCATCAACGCCTCGAACCCGTGCTCGGAGTACATGTTCCTCGACGACTCGGCCTGCAACCTGGCGAGCCTGAACCTCACCAAGTTCCTCCGCGAGGACGGCTCGTTCGACATCGAGGGCTACCGCCACGCGGTGCGGGTGTTCTTCGTCGCGCAGGAGATCCTCGTCGACTTCTCGGCGTACCCGACCCGCGGCATCGCGAAGAACTCGCACGACTACCGCCCGCTCGGGCTCGGTTACGCCAACCTCGGCACCCTGCTCATGCTGCAGGGCATCCCGTACGACTCCGATCAGGGGCGCTCGGTCGCGGGCGCGCTCACCGCGATCCTCTGCGGCCACGCCTACCGGGTCTCGGCGGAGATCGCCGCCGCGAAGGGGCCGTTCGCCGGCTTCGCCAGGAACCGCGAGCCGATGCTCCGGGTGATGGGCATGCACCGGGACGCCGCCTACGCGATCGACCGCGACCGCTGCCCGGAGTCGCTCTGGCGGGCCGCGTGCGCCGACTGGGACGAGGCGGTCCGGATCGGGCAGGAGCACGGCTACCGCAACGCCCAGGCGACGGTGCTCGCCCCGACCGGCACCATCGGCCTCCTGATGGACTGCGACACGACGGGCATCGAGCCCGACTTCTCGCTCGTGAAGTTCAAGAAGCTCGCCGGCGGCGGCTACTTCAAGATCGTGAACCAGTCCGTGCCCGAGGCGCTCCGGCGGCTCGGCTACCCCGAGGCCGAGGTGCAAGAGATCGTCGCCTACGTCTCCGGCACGAACACGCTCCTGGCGGCGCCGCACGTGAACCGGGCGTCGCTCAAGGCGCGGGGGCTCACGAGCGACGACCTCGCGAAGGTCGAGGCCGCGATCCCCGGCGTCTTCGATCTGGATCTCGCCTTCGGCCCCTGGATCCTCGGCGAGGAGGCCTATGACAGGCTCGGCGTCTCCAAGGAGTCGCGGGCGCGCTTCGGCTTCTCGCTGCTCCAGCACCTCGGCTTCTCGGCCGCGGAGATCGAGGAGGCGAACGAGACGATCATCGGCCGCATGACGGTGGAGGGGGCGCCTCACCTGCGCGAGGAGCACTACGCGGTGTTCGACTGCGCCAACCGCTGCGGCAAGAAGGGCCGGCGGTACCTCGCGCCGATGGCGCACGTCCGCATGATGGCGGCCGCGCAGCCGTTCCTGTCCGGCGCCATCTCGAAGACAGTGAACCTGCCGAACGACGCGACGGTCGAGGAGGTGCAGCGGATCTACGAGGAGGGGTGGCGCCTCGGGCTCAAGGCGGTCGCGCTCTACCGCGACGGCTGCAAGGCGTCGCAGCCGCTCTCGTCGACCTCGAGCTCGAGCGACAGCAAGGAGAGCAAGGGCAAGGCCGACAAGGCCGAGGTCGCCGCGCCCATCGTCCAGGCAGCGACCGCGCTGGCGAGCCAGGCGCGCCCGCGCTCGCCCTCGGCGGCGGCGCCCGAGCGGTTCCGCCTGCCCAGGAAGCGCAAGGGCTTCACGCAGGAGGCGCGCGTCGGCGGGCACAAGATCTACCTCCGCACCGGCGAGTACGACGACGGGACGCTCGGCGAGATCTTCATCGACCTCCACAAGGAGGGCGCCGCGTTCCGCTCGATGATGAACTGCTTCGCGATGGCGGTGTCGATCGGGCTCCAGTACGGCGTGCCGCTCGAGACCTTCGTCGAGCAGTACACCTTCACCCGCTTCGAGCCGCAGGGCATCGTCGAGGGGCACGACTACGTGAAGATGTCGACGTCGATCGTGGACTACCTCTTCCGCGTGCTCGGAGTCGAGTACCTGAACCGCTACGATCTCGCGCACGTCCAGCCGGTCACCTCGGCCATGGAGGACCCTGTCGAGTCGCGGGCGCAGGAGAGCGGCGCGGCGTCGTTCTCGCCAACCGCGCCGGCCGCGGTGGCGCTGGTCGAGGGCGGCGGACGGACGGCGAGCGCGCTCGACGCGCAGCTCGAGGACATGATGGGCGACGCGCCGGTCTGCGACGGCTGCGGGCACATCACCGTGAGGAACGGGGCCTGCTACAAGTGCCTCAACTGCGGCAACAGCATGGGGTGCAGCTGAGCTGCGACGGGCGGGGGTGGGGGTGACGAGGGAGGGGCCGGCGGGGGGCCCTCCCACGAACTCGCGCCTTTTCGTGGCTGCTGCCTCGTGAACGGGGAGAGCTGGGCTTGCAGCGACTCGCTGCGATGCGGGCCGGCGCTCGGGTTCGTGGGGCCCTCCCCCGCCGGCCCCTCCCTCGTCACCCCCACCCCCGCCGACTCGGGGGGAAGGGGAGGGTGGGGGTGATCGCGGAGCGTTTGGGGGGAGGCGGGCGCGGGAGCGCTGCGGGTGGGGCCGTACGGGCTTGTACTCGGGCAGCCGTATGGATGCGCTCGGAGAAGCTCTGTAGAAGACGGAGGCATGATCCGGTCGCGTTCGTCCATCGCCTTCGTCGTTGTTGTCTGCAGCATCCTGTCTAGCTCCTGCCGGAAAGAAGAAGCAGAGCCGGAGACGATCCCCGCGCCTACACCGACGGTCGCGCCCGTGGCGGCCGATCCGGTGCCGGCGACCCCGACGCCCGCTGCGACCCCGACGGCGGCGGCGACGCAGGAGCCCGCGGCGGGCCAGGAGCCCGCGGGAGCGGCTTCCGCCGGGGCTGCGGTGGCCGATGCAGGGGCGGCGACGGCCGAGGGAGCGACAGGGGCGACGACGTCACGGGGGGGAGGCGCCTCCATCCAGGCGTGCTGCACGGCGCTCCACGCCGTCGCCACCAAGTCGGGCAAGTCGCCGGAAGCGAAGTCGAAGGCGGCGACGGCATCGCATCTCTGCGCCGGGATCGAGAAGCTCGTGAAGAGCGGGAAGACCCCGCGCGCCAAGGCGCTCACCCAGATCCGAGCGAGCCTCGGCGGGACCACGCCGCCCGCCGAGTGCAACTGAGCCGGGCGACGTCTCGTCCCGGGTACCGGCACCCCGCCCCGATCCGGCGAGCACGAGAGCCGGAACCCTGCCGGCTGCTTTAGGGCGCGCGGCCGGACTCCGTACCATGTGTGGTCGCGCGGCGTTCGTCCGCGCCGCAGCGGCGGGCGATGGCGCCCGCCGCCGCGCATCGATCCTCATGGGAAGGAGCTGTCATGCCCTCGAAGCTGGTCACCGATCGTCAGAAGAGCGCCAACTCCGTCGTCGCGTCCGGCGAGACCCACGCCGGCCGGATCGCCGCGGAGCTCGAGGCGCTGCTCTCTCCGCACCTGCGCAAGGGAGAGAAGATGCCGGACGTCTCGCTCTTCACGCACATCGTCGCGCGCGCCCTCGCCGAGGCGCGCGATCGCATGGTGGCGGCCGACGAGGCGCACCAGGCGGAGCTCGCCGACGACGCGGCCCCGCGGGAGGCCCGCGACGAGGCCGCCGCCGCGCTGTACACCGAGCTGACCGAGCTCCGCGAGTGGCTCACCGGCCTGTACGGCGCCGCGGCGCTGGCGCGCCTCGGCTTCACGGACGCGACGCCGCGCGACCCGGCGCAGCTGGAGCGCTTCGCCGGCGAGGTGGCGCGCGCGCTCGGCGCCAGGGACCTGCCGAAGCCGCGCCGCAAGGGGATCCGCTGGGACGCCGAGGAGACGGTGCTCCGGATCGAGGGCCTGCGCGGCGCGCTCCGCGGCCACCTGAAAGATGTGGCCCGCGAGGCGCGCGAGGCCGAGGCGACGCTGCTCGCCAAGACCGCTGCGATCGCGGCGTACGACGAGCGGTTCAGCCGCGCCGCGACGTTCCTCGTGGGGCTGTTCCGGCTCGCCGGTCACCCGGAGCTGGCCGCGCGGGTGCGCCCGTCCTCGCGGCGTCCCGGCCAGATCGAGGCCGACGCGCCGCCGGCGGAGCCGGGTGGCGAGGCCCCGGTGGCGCCCGAGGAGGCCGCGCCGCTCGGCGGGTGAGCGCCGTCGCCGCGGCGACGGGCGCGAGCACGAGCGCCGCGGACGCGGCCGGGAGAACCCCAGGAGCGCTCGCGAGCGCCACGGACGCGGCCGGGAGCGCCTCTCGGGACAGCAGGCGCTCGGATCTCACGTCGAGAGCGGCGCGAGCGCGAGGCCGAAGGCCAGCACCTCGTCGGCGAGCTCTTTCAGGGCGGCGTCCTCGTCCTCGAGCAGGTGAAAGCGCTTGGCGAGATCTCGCTTCGACTTGCGGGCTTGCACCCAGCTCACGACGTCGGAGAGCGCGTCCGCGCCGAGCGCGTCGACGACGTAGCACTTGCACTCTTCCCGCTTCGTGCACTGCTCGCAGGATGCCTGGTTGCAGCGGTCACGCCCGCAGTTCTTCGCGATTGGGCGCCAGTACTTGCCCTCCTCCGGCGTCCTCGGGTTGTCGATCTGGTGGAGCCGGAGCCCGTCCTTGAGGTGCGCATAGCGGAGGACGTCGGCCGGCGCGGAGCGGAGCAGCTGGGCGATCCTGTCGATGCGGGTGAGGCGCTCGGGGGACGAGAGCACCTCGCGGTAGATCGCGAGCGGCACCAGCGCCTCTGCCGTGCGCACGTGGAGCGGGCGGGCGCGCTGGTAGGTCGGACGGTCCCTGGCGGCCTCGGCCAGCTTGCGGTACGTGCCGCCGACGGCGCCACCCGGGTGTCGCTGATCGGTATCTCCGATGGCGAGCACGATGCGACCCTGATCAGCGAGGCTTCCGAACTCGCTCGCGATCGTGTCTCCGCCGCCGCCGCGAGCCTCGTGGACCATGTCGATCGCCTCCCAGTGACGCTGGGCCAGCATCATGATGCCGAGCTCTGCGAACAGGCCCGCGTCGGTCCGGTTCTCGCCGAGGAGCACGCAGCACGCCGTCTTGTGGGTCCGGTCGAAAGCCGAGAGCGGCGCGCGGATCACCTTCCGGCCGCCTGGAACCTCGCGCGCCGTCCCGTCGAACGCCGCGCCGATTCCCAGCTCGATCGACCAGGGGACCTCGTCACGCAGGCCGGCGATCTGGGCGAAGTTCTCGTCCACGTGCTGGAGGGCTCGCCGCGCGCGCGGGGACCAGCCGTGCGCCGAACCGAGGAGCGCCTCGGTGTCCTCGGGGCGCAGCGAGATCACGTGATTGCCATCGAAGTGCGCGAGGAGCAGGTTCTCGATGGACGCGTGCGAGCTTCGCGCGGTGGCGCTGTTCGAGAGCGCATCCGCCGCCGCGGACTCGTGGAGGTGGAGAAGCACCGCGCGTCACTCCGCCGCGGAGCGTACACGTCGGTCGGCGACGGGGGACAGGAAGCCGTAGGGCCAGTCGTGGAGGGCGCCGCTGTCGCGGTAGCCGGCGAGGCGCACCTCGGCCTCGCCGGTCTCCTCGTCCTTGTCGAAGAGGACGATCTGCACGTCCTCGGCCTTCAGATGGCCCTCATGGATCAGCTTGCCGAGGCCGTTGATCAGCGACTCGCTGTGCGTCTCCACGATGATCTTCGAGCCGCTTCCGGACACCGCCTCCACGAGCATTCGCGCGAGCTTCGCCTGGGCGGCGGGGTGGAGGTGCAGCTCGGGCTGCTCGATCGCGACGAGCGGCGCGGGGGCCCGCTTCTGCATGCGGGGGCGGATGCACGCCGCCCAGAGGGCGGCGGCCAGCGGGAGGACCTCGGAGTAGCCGAAGCCCACATCGACGAGGTTGACGAAGCCCTTGGCCGGGCCCTCCTTGACGAGGATCTCGGCGTGGATCCCGGTCGTGCGGACCTTCGTCTCGAAGTCCAGCGTGGTCTGGGTGAAGCGGGCGAAGTCCTCCGCCTCGGGGGTGGAGAGCGAGCGCAGGAACATGGGGAGGTTCTTGCCGTCGGGATCCACCTCATCGACGGCGAGGTTCTGGATGCGGTAGGCGCGCTCCGGGCTCACGCGGAGGGGCTTGAGGTACGCGACGCGGCTCATGAGGTCGGCGAGGACGAGATCGGCTGCCTCGATGATGTAGGGCGAGATGCGTGCCGCTGCCGCGGAGGCGATGCGCTCGAACTCGTCGTCGCCGGGCCCGAGACCGCCGCCTCTCTTCTGAATCACTCTCTTCTGAAACTGAGCGTGAGCCGAGAGGGTGGCGAGCTGTTTCAGCATGGCGCTCCGCTTGCCAAGGAGCATCGCGTAGGCCACCGCGTCGATCGTAGCCGCCGACGTGTTGCCGTGAAAAAAAGGAACGAGCAACGCGGCGAGCGGCTTGAGCAGGACCGTATCTGCCTTCGTCTGGTAGTCGATCTCGTCGTGTACGAGCCCTTCCGGCACCTGGTGGTAGCTCAGCGTCGGCTCCGTGCCTGATTGCAAGGTCGGCAGCAGGTACGACTTCGTTCCCAGCGAGAGAGGCGCTTCGGTCTGGATGGTCTCGTCGTTCGCAACGAGCCTGAGGAGCCGGCCCGTGGCGTCGAGCTCCCATCGGACGACATGGCCCTCGGCGCCAATTTCGTAGCCCCTCACATGAGGGGTCTCGCCTCCGGCGAGCGTCACCGCGATGTCGAAGGCAGGGTCGCCGAGAGCGACCTCTGCCTGCTCTGGCAGCCGCAGCCGGAATTGGAAGGTTACCTCCGGCTCGTCGAGCCGACTGGAGGCGGCGTCCTTCAGCGAGCCAAAATCCACATACCGCTCGTGATACCAGAGGATCGGGCTGTCTCGGGGCGTCTCCACGCTCTGCCGGAGCAGCGGGAACGCTCGAAGGAATGTGCTCTTGCCCGAGCTGTTGCGGCCGACCAGGACGGTGATGGGCCGGATCGGCACGAGGCCGGTGTCCGTCAGGCACCGCAGGTTCTTCACGCCGAACGCTTCGAGGCTCACCTGACTCGGGTAGCGAACGGGTCGCAAGCGGTCAAGAACGGGGCAGGGGGCGCCCGGGATCGAGCGGTGCCGCGCGCCGCCTGCCTCCGCTGGCCCGGTACCTGGTCGCCCGCGGGCGCCTCGCCTGTTTCGGGCTCGGCCGGCGCACCGTCGCCGCAACGGGAAGGAACGCCCGGAAAACGAAGCGTGGCACGGGCAGCGCCCGACGGGCACGGCGCGCAAGGTTGGGCCCGTGCGTCGAAGGGGATCGGCGAGACGCCGTGCGGCCCCGTGAGCATGCGTCGCGTCCCTGCTCCTTGCTTCGCTGCTGGCCGTGTCCTGCTCCAGGCGTGATCGCGAGCGCCGCGGACACGGCCGGGAGAACCCCAGGAGCGCTCGCGAGCGCCGCGGACGCCGCTGGGAGAACCCCAGGAGCGCTCGCGAGCGCCGCGGACGTGGCTGGGAGCGCCCCAGGAGCGCTCGCGAGCGCCGCGGACGCGGCTGGGAGAACGCCAGGCGGGATCGCGAGCGCTGTTGCTGGAACAGACAGACTCAGGCGAAGTGGTCGTACCCCCGCGCCACGAGGTCCGTGAGCTGCCCGCCCGGTCCGAGCAACGCCACGTCGCTCGCGCCCTCCTCGCGCGGCACGCAGCGGCCGATCGCCACGAAGCCGGCGAGCTCCCCGACGTCGGGGCCCGCGACCACGACCGCGTAGTCCTCGCCGCCGTACAGCGCGAGATCCAGCGCGTCCACGCCGAGCAGCGCGGCGGCGTCGCGGAGGTCGGCGCTCACGAGCGCCGCAGGATCGAGCAGCGCGCGCACGCCGCTCGCGCGCGCGAGGTGCGCCACATCCGCGACGAGCCCGTCGGAGACGTCGATCGCCGCGCGGGCGCGCCCCGCCGCGCGGAGGCCCGCGTCGATGCGCGCCACCGGGCGGCGGAACGCGCGGATCGCCTGCTCGGCCGCGGCGCTGGCCGGCGCGATGCCGCGATCGAGCAGCGCAAAACCGGCCGCGGCGAGGCCGACCGGACCGGCCAGCGCGAGCGCGTCGCCGGGCCGCGCGCCGTCGCGCCTGAGCGGCAGAGCCGCGACGCCGAGCGCCGTCGTGGTGATCGAGATCTCGCCGCCCCGCGAGAGATTCCCGCCGATGACCGCCGTGCCGATCTCGTCGCACGCGGCGCGCTGACCCCTCGCCAGCGCGCCGAGCTCGTCGTCGCTCACGCTCGGAGGAAGCACCAGCGCGGCCAGCAGGCCGACAGGGCGCGCCCCCATCGCCGCGAGATCGCTCGCCGCGGCCATCGTCGCGCGGTAGCCGAGATCCTCGAAGCCCAGGAGATCGCGCCGGAAATGGACGCCCTCGACGGCGCTGTCGACCGTCCAGACGAGCGGCTCCGGGGCGCCCGGGAGGGCGCCGCCCCCCGGGGCCAGGGGCGCGAGGATCGCGGCGTCATCGCCGATGCCGCACAGAACATGATCGCCGGCCGCACCCCCGAGCACGGCGCGCAGCATGTCGATGCGCTTCCACTCGGAGCGCCCGCTCATTGGAAGATGGGCGGCAGGACGCTGTTCGCCGGCGAGCCAGCGACCGTCGGCAGCTTGACCACGAACACCGTGCCGCGCGGCTCGTTCGGCTCGATGCGCACCGTGCCGCTGTGCGCCTCGACCAGGCGCTTGACGATCGAGAGACCAAGCCCCGTGCCGCCGTGCTCCCGCGTCGAGCTCTGATCGATCTGGTAGAACGGGTCGAATACCTTCAGCCGCTCGCCGGCAGGGATGCCGATGCCCGTGTCCACGACGCGGATCTCGACCGCCTGCTGGAGAGGCGCGACGAGCACCAGCCCGGGGAGGTCGTCCATGTCCTCGCTCACGGCGCGCGCGACGAGCAGCACCTCGCCCCCCGCCTCGGTGAACTTCACCGCGTTCTCGACGAGGTTGATGAACACCTGGCGCAGCCGGTCGCCGTCCCCCAGCACCGGCGGGAGATCGTCCTCGGCCTGGATCCGGAGCTCGACGCCCTTCTTCGAGGCAGCTGGCGCGATGGTCGACGCCGCCTCGACGAGCACCGGGCCGACGGCCACCTCGGTGCGATGCACGATCAACGTGCCGCTCTCCAGCTTCGAGAGGTCCAGGAGGCTCATGATGAGCCCGAGCAGCTGCTCGCTCTTCGACCGGATCGTATCGATGAACTCGCGCTGCTCATCGGTCAGAGGTCCGCCGATGCCCTCGGCGAGCATCTCGCTGTACCCCATGATCGACGTGAGCGGGGTCCGGAGCTCGTGCGACACCGTGGCCAGGAAGTTCGACTTGAGCCGGTCGAGCTCCTTCAGCCGCTCGTACGCCTGCTCCAGCTCCGCGTTCTTCTGCGACAGCTCACGGAAGCTCTCGCGGATCGACGCGACGTGCATCGTCGAGGTGAGGAGCGATTTGTGCCCGCTGAACAGGATCAGATCGAGGACCGAGCGGAGGTGGTCCGCGATCGCGCCGAGCCGCTCCGGCCGGAGCCGCGGCATCCGCAGCCGCCCCTCCGCCGCAGGCGCGAGATCGAGCTGGGACGCCGCCTCGATCTGCGCGACAGGGAGATCGTCGAGGCCGTCGGGCAGGTAGGGGCCCAGGATCGACCGGCCGATCGCACGCCCGTCGTACTCGATCGGGAACACCTGGTAGAGCGCGCCCTCGAAGCAGGGATCCGCGACCTCGCTGCTGGCCGACGCGCCTTGTTTTGCCGTCCGATCCGCCGGCGCCACGCTCGCCCGCCGGCCTTCCTGCTCGCCGGTCAGGCCGCCGAGCGGCGGGAGCGGCGCGAGCGCGCCCGACTCCGCGAGCGTGGCGCCGTTGATCGATTGGATCCGGATCGGCAAGCCGAACAGCTTGTGAAATGACGCCGCCATCTCCCCGAGTGCCTGGCGATCCACGAGATCCTCGAGCGAGAGGGGGCCGATGCCGACCAGGTCGACCACCGGCGCCGCCGCGGGGGGAGGCAGCGTCGAGGGCTCAGGGGCGCTGGACGCGCCGTCGCGCTTCGAGGAGCCGGGCCCGTCCGCGACGCGCGCCGACGGCATCGGCGCGGAGCCCGGCATGCTGAGGAGATCCTCGTCGTCGAGACCGAAATCCGCCGGCGTCCCCTTGTGGGCGTCGGGCCTCATGGAACGATCCGGGAGCTCTTCTCGAGGCTGCCGCCCATTCGCCTCGCGAGGAGGTCGTTCACCGAGCTCGTCACCCCGAGCTGGCGCGCCGCGCTGTTCAGGAGCTCCTCGCCGCTGATCGACAGCCGCTTCGAGAGCTGATGCGTCTGATCGAGCGTCTCCCACGTGAGGTGGAGAAGACCCATGAGCGTCTCCACCGTGCCCACGCCGCGGGTCGCGACGGCCTTGTACACCGGCTCCTTGCCCCGCGCGGCGAGCCGCGCCAGCTCCTCGTCGCTCCGGATGTCGGGCAGGTCGCGCTTGTTGAACTGGATGACGAGCGGCATCCTCGCGAGATCGAGGCCGTTCTCTCGCAGGTTCTGGCGGAGATCGAAGAACGCCTCGGCGTTGCGCTGCGTCTCGGAGATCTGCGAGTCGGCGATCAGCGCGACCCCGTCCGCGCCCTGGAGCACGAGCCTCCGGGTGGCGGCGTGCATCGGCTGGCCGGGCACGGTGAACAGCTTGATGCGGAGCGAGACGTCGCCGTCCTTCGCGCGGAAGGTGAGCGGCAGGAGATCGAAGAACAGCGTGCGATCGTCCTGCGTCTCGAGCGTCATCAGCCGTCCGCGAGCGTCTGACCCGGCGAGGCCGTGCAGCGAGACGAGGTTCGTCGTCTTGCCGCTGAGCGCCGGGCCGTAATAGACGAGCTTGATCGTCACTTCACGGGCTGCGAAGTCGAGCTGCACGGCCGCATTCTCGCATGAGCGCCCGACGATTGGATATGGCCACGGCGCATGGCGGAGGAGGCCGGGCTGGGCCGGGTCTCCTCCCTTGTCAGGAGGCGTGCGCCCCGCTCAGGCCGAGCCGCCCGGCGCGTTGGGCACGCTGGACACGGGCGGAGGGATCGGCCTGCTCTCGCCGTTTTCGACGGTCCAGAGCGCGCTCCGCAGCCCCTCCAGGCGCGACGTCAGCGCCTGGAGCGCCTCGGCCTGGGCGTCGCACGCCTTGAGCTGGCTCTCGCTGCTCGGCTCGGCTTGGACCCGCTCCTCGCGCGCCGCCTTGAGGACCTCGATGACCTCCCGGTGCAGCTCCTGGCCGGCCGTGACCACCCACGCGTCGAGCCGGCTCGCGAACTCCTGGATCATCTCGTCGAGCTTCGGCCCGATCCGGGTGGCGGCCTCGCGCAGCGCGATCGGCGCCATCTCCTTCGCCTTCTTGCGGGTCTCGGCCTCGACCTTCTCCTTCACGTACACGGCCAGGACAGGCGCCGCGAGCGCCAGGATCCCGCCGAGCAGGGCGTTCGTGAACATCACGCCGAGGCCGATGGTGAAGAGCGCGAAGACGCCGACATCGTAGCCGAACGTGTCGACCTCGACGTTCGGCGGCTTCACGTCGCCGCCGAGCGCCTCGCTGACCCGCTTCGCCACGTCGTGCGCGTCCTCGCGCACGAGCGCGATCGTCTTCTCGGCGAGCGCCTCGAGCGCCGTGGCGATCTCCTTCGTCTCGGCCTGCGCCCACTCGGCGAACGTGCGCTCCAGGAACGCCCCGAGGTAGACCTTGATCTCGTCGGTGTGGGCCTCGTCGATGATCGCCGGGAGCTGCCGGAGCACATCGTCGACGAAGCGATCGAGGTCGCGATGCACCCACGCCCGGATGGCGCTCACCTCCTCGCGGATGCCGGCGCGCCGCTCCTCGATGGTGCGCGACTGGCCGGCCAGATCCTTCTCGATCATCTCGATGCGGCGGCTGAGCTCCTCGCGCGACATCGCGGTCGCCCGCCGCCGCGCGTCCACGCCCTTGCCGAGCAGGCGCGCGGACTCGAGGCCCTCGCCGAGCGCGTTGTCGAGCAGGATGCGCCCGCGCTCCTCGGCGAGGAAACGGGTCAGGTGATCGAGCAGCTCCGGCATCCCGCTGCCGGGCCGATCACCCTCCAGCGCCCGCTCGCTCGAGATCGGGAAGACCACGGGCGATTTCACGAGCTTCCCGAGCTCGCTCCGGATGTACGCGAGCGCCTCGACCTCCTCGTCCTGGCTCCAGATGTCGCGCTTCGTCACGACGAACAGGATCTTGTCGCGCGACTGCCCGAGCAGCTTCTCCTGGAGGAAGACCCGCTCGCTCTCCTTGAGCGGCTGGCCGGCGTCGATGAGGAACAGCACGGCGTCCGACCGCGGGATGTAGCTGTAGGTGATGTCCGCCCGCTGGAGCGAGAGGTCGTTCACCCCGGGGGTGTCGACGAGGACCACGCGCTCGCGCAGGAGCTCGGCCGGGTACCCCACCTCGAGGAACTTCACCTCGCCGGCGCTCGACGAGCGCTCGCCGCCGACGGTGAAGGCCCGCACGTCCTCGAACGGCAGGCCGGTGCGCTCGCCCGACGCGTAGACCACCTCGGCGCGCGGATCGACCGCGTACTCGAGGTGGTGGATCACCGCCGTCGTGGGCGTCACGCCGACGGGGAGGATCGAGGCGCCGAGCAGCGCGTTCACGAACGTCGTCTTGCCGTGGTTGAACTCGCCGACCACGACGAGGTGGAAGCGATCGGCGTCGAGCTTCTTCACGAGATCGTTCGTGATGCGCGTCGCGACGCTCTTGGCGCCGAGGGCCTCGGCGAACGTCACGAGATCCCTGAGCGCCCCGGTCACGTCGTCTTTGCGGCTGTGGAAGGATTCGAGCATGTGCGTCTACCTCGGCCTTGCGCCTTGCCAGGAGCGGGAGCCCCTCAGCCCCAGATCTTGATGACTTCGTGCACCTTCTCGTCGACCTCCTCCATGGAGAGGCCGCCCGCGCCGAGCCCGGCGTGGCGCTTGTAGAGCTCGCTCTCGGCGAAGGCCCGGAGCGCGAGGACGCGCTTCGGCAGCCACGGGTGGCTGGCCGTGAACTCGGCGAACCTGCCGACGCCGCCCTTGCCCTCCTCGTGCTGGGCGATGAACGCCTCGAGGTTGAGCTCCTCGTACAGCTTGGTCGAGCCGAGCGCGAGCTTGGTGAGCGCGCGCGTCGAGACGTCGAGGCTCTTCGCGCAGAGCAGGCCGGCGCGGTCGCAGGTGACCTCGGCCCGGCGCGACCAGCCGGAGAGCGCGAGCATCGCCGGGCCGACGATCCACTTCACGAAGACCGACGCCATCCGCGTCAGGTAGTGCATGGCGGTCAGGTAGACCACGTGGCTGTTGTGGATGTGGCCGCACTCATGGCCGATGACGCTGAGCAGCTCGTCGTCGGTGAAATGATCGACCAGCGCCGAGTGCACCATGATGAACGAGTCGTCGTTCGTCCCGTAGGTGGCCGCGTTGAGGGTGGGGCTGTTGACGATGTAGATCGTCGGGGTCGCGATCCCGAGCGTCTCGGCGCAGTGGACCGCGAGCTTGTGGACACGCGGGAACTGCGCGGGGCCGACCTTGACGGCGTGGCCGAGCAGCTCGTTCTTGCCGACCGTCTTGAACAGCCTGACCGCGGCGGTCACGGCGAGCTCGACCGGACGCATCTTCTCGAAGGCGAGGCGCGTGTTCTTGTCGGACACGTAGGCATACGCGTTGCCCGCGCCGTCCCCGCCGCCCGCGCGCTGGCCCTTCCGTCTCTCGATGAAGCCCTTGAAATCGAGCGTTCCGACCTGTGCCATTCGGCGAAGGTAACGGCCTAGCCGGGACCGCGCAACGCCGCCATCGCCACGCGCAGCGAAGTTAACGCAAAATCACAGACGACCTCCGCTCACATCTGAATCAGTCGGCGAAGGCGCCAAGCAGACGGTGATCAGACAGCGGAGGACGTCGGCGCGAGTCGACGCGGATCAGACGCCGAGCAGAGCGAGGAGCCCCTCCGGGCCGAGGCGCTCGAGCGTCCGCTGCCGCGCAAGGAAGCGCCGGAAGTCCTTGTAGACACCGCTGCCCTTCGGGCGGAGCTCGAAATCGGTGATGCGCGTGATGGAGAACCTCAGCGCCGCGATCACGCTCTCGTGGAACAAACGGTCGCGCTCCTCGGTTGAGAGCGGCCGCACCGCCGTGTAGCCGGCGGCGAGCGCGGCCGCGAGATCCGGGTCGAGATCGTCGCCGAAGCACCACGCGAGCATCGTGACGGCGAGGTCGAACGCGGCGCTCCCGCGCGAGGCGCTCTCGAAATCGAGCAGCGCCGAGATCTCGCCGGCCTCCCAGAGCACGTTGTCGCGGAAGAGGTCGCCATGGATCAGCGTCTGGGGGCCGGGTGTCCGCGGCGCCGCGGCGCGGATCCGTTCGAGCCGGCCGGTGAGCTCGTCGACGGCGGCGGCCACGTCGGGCGGGAGGGCCGGGGCGGGAGCGGGGGCCGTCGACTTCGCGCCCGCAGGGGAACGGAGCCCCCGGAGCCGCTGGTCGAGGCTGTCGAGGTCGAACCGGCTGGCGTTCGCCCCCTCGAACGAGGCGCCGACGAGGTGCACCCGCGCCAGGGCCGCGCCGACGCGGCGGGTCGCGTCCGGCGTGACGCGCGCCTGGCAGAGCGACGCTCCCTCGACCCACGGGAACAGCGCGACCGGCTTTCCAGCGTGCTCCGCGACGAACGCGGCGCCCTCCGACGCGGCGTCCGTGTCGGAGGGCGCCGCGTCGCGGCGCCGGAGCGGCTGCGGGGTGGCGACGCCCCCGGCCGCGAGGTGCTCGAGCATGCGGGCTTCGCGTGACGCCGCGCCGAGCTGCTGCTCCTCGTAGACCCGCAGGAACACCTGTCCGCGGCCGTCGGCGAGCGCCAACGCGAAGTTGGAGTTGACGCTCCCGGCGAGCAGGCCGCGCACGTCGGCGATCTCCAGGCCGTAGAGCGCGCCGATGCGGCGGGCATCCGCGAGCGAGAGGGGGGTCAGGATGGCCATCGCGGCGCAGGGTAGCCTCGCCTCGCCCGCGGTCTCTACAGGAACCTGGAGGAGCGCGCCGAGCGGGAGGCGAGGAGGGACGGGGAGGCAACGGAAGGGGGACGAGCGGTGAGAAAATGCGCGCTCCACACGAAGATCCGCGGTGCCCCTGGTCGCGGACCGGCCCCGCGTGCGTTATGAAATCGAGTGAGCGGGAGCGACATCCCCCTTCGATTATCGAATGCCCACCCTCTACGGAAACACCACCGGACTCAGCCCCCAGGCCACCAAGACCCTCGAGCGCATCTACCGCCGCAAGGTCCCGCTCGCCAGCATCGCCACGCCCGAGCTCATCAAGGCGCTCGCCGAGGCGTCGCATGAGACGGGGCGCCAGGTCGGCGCGCTGGTGCACCGCTCGGGCGAGATCGACTACGTCATCGTCGGCGACGCGACCCGGCTGATGCTGCCGGACATCGGGCGCCTCCGCGCCGCGCAGGGCCGCTTCAGGGCGCTGCGGCTCGTCCACACACACCTCTTCAACGAGCCGCTCACCCGGGACGATCTCGTGGATCTCGTCCGTCTCCGGCTCGACCTGGTCGCGGCCGTGCAGCTCACCCCGCAGGGCGAGCCGCGGACCCTCCAGTACGCGTACAACGTGCCGGTCCACGGGAAGGAAGCGGTCACGGTGACCGTGGACGAGGCCGAGGGACGCGGCGACAGCCGCGGGGAGGCGGCGCTGCCGTATCGGACCGTGGGCCCCGTCGCGATCGGCCGCGCCGACGTCGATTTCGGCGCGCTCATCCAGGCGCTCGAGGACGAGTTCACGAAGCGGTCGCGCACGCGGTCGGTCGCGGCGAAGGACGGCCGCGCGATCCTCGTCCACGTCGCCGAGAAATCCAAGGTGGGGGCGCTCGCCCGGGCCGAGGAGAGCCTGCGCGAGCTGACCGAGCTCGCCGGCACCGCGGGCGTCGACGTCGCGGACACGGTCCTCCAGCTGCGCGATCGGCTCGACCCGCGGCTCGTGCTCGGCAAGGGCAAGCTGGACGAGGTCGTGCTGCGCGCCTCGGAGCTCGACGCGGAGACGCTGGTCTTCGACCGGGATCTGACCCCCTCCCAGGCCTCGGCGATCGCGAAGCACACGGATCTCAAGGTGCTCGACCGGACGCAGCTCATCCTCGACATCTTCGCCCAGCGGGCCGAGTCGTCGGACGGCAAGCTCCAGGTCGAGCTGGCCCAGCTGAAGTACACGCTCCCTCGCCTCGGGCAGAAGGACGACTCCCTGTCTCGCCTGACGGGCGGCATCGGCGGGCGCGGTCCGGGCGAGACGAAGCTCGAGATCGGGCGCCGCCGCGCGAAGGAGCGCGTCAGCTTCCTGGAGGCGCAGCTGAAGCGGCTCTCCCGCCAGCGCGAGCAGCGCCGCCGCCGCCGCACCCGGCTCGGCGTGCCGGTGGTCTCGATCGTCGGTTACACGAACGCCGGCAAGAGCACGCTGCTGAACACGCTGACCGGCGCCGACGTGCTCGCCGAGAACAAGCTGTTCGCGACCCTTGACACCCGCTCGAGGCGGCTCCGTTTCCCCGAGGAGCGCGAGGTGGTGATCACCGACACCGTCGGCTTCATCCGGGAGCTGCCGAAGGACCTGTTCGCCGCCTTCCGGGCGACGTTCGAGGAGGCCGCCGACGCCGACCTCCTGCTCCACGTCGTGGACGCGAGCGATCCCGCACGCGACCAGCACATCGAGACGACCGAGGCGCTGCTGACCGAGCTCGATCTCATCGGCATCCCCCGCATCGTGGTGTTCAACAAGGCGGACCTGATCGCCCCGGCGGAGGGGCGGCGGCTGCTCCTCGGGCACCCGGATGCGGTGGTCCTGTCCGCCACGGACCGGGAGACGACGCGGGAGCTGCTCGCGAAGCTCGCGGAGCGGCTCAAGAGCCGCTGGGAAGAGGCCGCGATGGTGCCTGCCTACGAGGCGGAAGCCGCGGAGGACGAGCTCGGGGACGGCGGGCTGTTCGAGGGAGAAGCCGAGTCGATGACGGTGCTGGGCCCGCCTTCGAGCTCCGGGGCAGGAGAGATCAGCGCGCGTGTGAGAGGGACGTTCGAGGCGTGAGCTCCGCCGGGCTCCCTGGGGAGCCCGGCGGGAGCCGGAGAGAGCTCAAGGCGTCTCCGGGATCTCCTCACACGTGAAGAGGGGGCTGGGGAGGCACTTGCCGCTCGCGCACTGCTCGTTGGTGGTGCACTCCTCGCCACCCACCAGCTTGCAAGCGCCCTTGCCATCGCAGGCGTTGATGCCGCTGCAGTCCGCCCCGTCCTCGCTGCCGAGCGGGATGTTCGAGCACGTACCCTCCGACCCCGCGACGTTGCAGGCCATGCACGCCGTGTCGCAGGCGGCGTTGCAGCAGACGCCGTCAACGCAGAGCCCGGTGGCGCACTCGCTCGCTTCCGTGCACTCCACGCCGTTCGCGGGTTTGCACTCGCCTGCGGCGTCGCACGCCTGGCCCTCGTCGCAGCCCAGGCCCTCCGCGCCGGCCGCGGCCAGCTCGCAGGCGCCGTCTGCGCACTCGTGGCACTTCGCGCAATGCGTGTCCTCCGTGCACTCGGTGAAGCAGGCGTCGGCCTCCGGATCGCAGGCGAACTCCTCGCACGCTTTCTCCTCGCCGGGCCCGCACTCCACGCTCTCCCCGTCGCAGGTGCCGCGGCTCGTCTCGACGCCCTCGGAGCACGTCGGCTCGCCGCACTCGGTCTCGGCCTTCGAGGGGCCGCACTTGCCGTCGTCGCCCGACGCCTTGAGCGCGGCGGTGCAGGCGTCGCACTCCGCGTTGCAGGCGGCGTCGCAGCAGACGTCGTCGGCGCAGAAGCCGCTCGCGCAGTCCGTGGCTGCGGTGCACGCCTTGGCGGTGTCGCACTTCGGACAGATGGAACCGCCGCAGTCGACGTCGGTCTCTTCGTTGTTCTTCGTGCCGTCAGAACATCCGTCGTCGGGGACGTCCTCGTCCCCCGGGATGCGCGAGCGATCGACCGAGGCGATGAGCTCGCAGCCCATCCCGAGAGCCGAGAGCGCGCCAGCGCAGAGCGCCATCGCGAGAAGATGCTGTTTCTTCCACATAGTAGTCCCCTTAGAAGGTAAACCGCGCGGCGGCGCCGCCGCCTGTCGGGCTGACGAACGGAGTGACGAACGCCTTCTTCGTCACGCTCGACGCTGCGGCCTTCGCCTGGGCCGGGTCGTCGCTGAGGAGCAGGACCGCGCCGGTGACGCCGAACGTGAGCGCCACCGCGAAGGACATGTCCGCGATGAGCGCGAAGCGATCGACCTTGTCCGCGGTCTTGGTCGTCGGGGCGTCATCGAAGTCGCTCTTCGCGCCGAGCGCCTGGATGCCGAAGATCGTCCCGACCACCACACCGGCGCCCGCGAGCCCGAGGGTGACGTAGGCCGGCACCGGAGAGCGCGGCTCGATCGGCGCTGACGGCGGCGGCGGCTGCGCGGGCGGCACGTCGGCGGGCGGCGGCGGGGTGGGGGGCTGGGCCGGCGTCGCAGCGACCGGCGCCGGCGCCTGCGGCGTCAGCGTGACGTTGACCTCGCGCGCCTCGGCGAAGGTGACCTCGAGCTCCTGGCTCGCGTCGGCGAACCCCTCGGCGGAGACGGTGAGGGTGTGCTTGCCGGGCGGGACCGAGAGCTCCTTGCCGGTCTGGGCCACGCCGTCGACCGCGACCTTGAGGCCAGGCGGCGCCTCCGGGACGGTCGCGACCTTCACCTTCGCCGGCGTCTTCTTCAGGGCCTCGACGCGCGCCTGACCCTCGGCGATCTTCTCCTTGAACTTCTCGGCGTCCGGCTTCGAATCGAGGAACGCCTGCCAGGCCGCGACGGCCTCGGTGACGAGGCCCTGCTTGTCGAGCGAGAGGGCGAGCTTGTACTTCGGTGCGGCGCCGGGCACGTGCTCGTCCGCCTGGCGGTACAGGTCGGCCGCGACGGTGTACTCGCCCTTGTCGAACCTGGCCTCGGCCTCCTTGTAGAGCTTCTTCGCCTCGTCCTTCTTCTGCTTCTCGGTCAGCGCCTTCTTCGGCTTGGTGGTGGTCACCTTCGTCGCGGGCTCACCGGCCTTCGCGGGAGCCGCCGTCGCGGGCGTGCCCGCCTTCGCGGGAGCCGCAGCGGGCGTCCCGGTCGCGGGCGGCGTCGCGCCGGCCGCGGGCGGCGTCGCAGCGGGGGTGGGCGCCTGCGCCGCGGATGCGGCTGGCTTCACAGGAGCCGCCGCGGCGGCCGGCTTACCTGCCGGGGGCGCTGCCGGCTTGGCATCCGTCTGCGCAGATGCCGGACTGACGCTCGTCAGCGTCAGGAGCCCAGAGACCATCGCCGCCGAGGTCAACATCGTCAGCCGGCCCGATCGTGAACGCATACCGTAAGCCCTCCTCCGCGGATAGTGTCGCGTGGGCGCCCACTTAAGCCTTGAAGGCCGCTCTACACAAGGGGTTTCGCGTTCATCCGGGGGCGCGTGCGCCTCGGCCCAGGCCCGCGCCCCCGCCGCGCCCCCGCCGCTTTGGCGCGGCCTCCTCGGACATCAAGGCTCGTCGCCTCGTTCCAGCCATGCAGGGAACCGAAGCCTCGCCTCCAGCCCGAAGCCCAGGGTCGCCCGGCGCATGCGCGCGGCCCGCTCGGGGCCCCGAGGGAGGCTCTCGCGGAGCCTGCGCAGCGCCTCGATGTAGCGGGCGAACCGAGGATCCGAGAAGAGGGCGCCGAGGTCCTCCCGGATGCGCCGTATCGTTCCAGGGCTGACGCCATGGCTGCTGAAGCTCATCGTCAGTCCGGAGGCAGAGACCACCGAAGGGTTGACGAAGTTCGACACCTCCGGGCGATCCAGCGTGCAGACGAGGCGCCCGGCGCCCGCGAGCTCTCCGTGGAGGCGCCGCGAGAGCGCCTCGTCGCCCGGCACGAGGAACACGATCGCCGCCCCGGCGAGGTCGCCGTCCAGGAATGCTCGCCGGTGCAGATCGAGCCGCCCCTCCCGGCTGGCTTGCTCGATGGACCCGTCGACCTGCCCTGGCGCGACGACGGAGACGCGAGCGCCCGCCGAGAGGAGGCGCTCCACCGTGTACGGCGCGTCGCCGTCCGCGCCGATGACGAGCGCCCGCTGGCCGTTGAGATCGAGCGCGATGGGAAAGAGGCGCATGGGGGTGGAGCCGACACGAACAGAGCGTCCGCGCGACGAGTGTAGACCGACGCGCCGCCCGGCGGGCGAGGGCGTGACGTCGAGCGAGGCCGCCGCGCGCGTGGCTCAGCGGCCGGGAGACCTCTGGGGAGGAGGAGGCGGGCTGGGCGGTGGCACCGGCGGCAAAAAGGGTTGCGTGCGGAAGGCGAGCCTCCGGTCGGCGTTGCCGATGCGCGTCACGAACAGGCCGACGAAGGAGCCGAACAGCGAGTCGCCCGGCCCGATCGCCGTCGAGCCGGGCGGCCGGGTCACCCACCGCTTGATGCGATCGAGCATCTCGGCGCTCATGGGGTTCACCTCGACCAGCACGGCGACGAAATAGCGGCTGCCGTCGCGGACGACCGATCGCTCCACGAGCGGCAGCCGCCGGGCTTCGGCGCAGTTGCGGAGCACGCCCTCGACGTTGATCGCGACCGTGCTCGACTGACCTCCGGCCTGGATCAGCTGGATCCGGAACACCTCATCCCAGAGGTCGTAGACGATCCGGCAGCTCTTGGCGGCGAGCGCGACAGGGTTGCCTCCGCTCTCGTGAAAGAGGTAGCCGCGCATCGTGATGACGGTGGGGAGCCCGCTCAGCAGCTTCTTCGAGATCTCGCCGTCGACGACGTCGCGGAAGCCCACGGTCAGCTGCACGATCGTCTTGTCGAGCGTCAAGCTCGCCACCCGGGTGGGCAGCGCGGCCGGCGCGCCGAGCGCCTGCTGCGCGTCCGCGTCAGCGATCTCCTTGGGCCCCGGCCCCTCCTGGGCCATCGACCAGCTCGCTCGGAGGGCGAGCGTCGCGAGCAGCGCGATCCCGAGCCAGCGCGCCGCTCCGCGGCCGAGCGCCACGAGCGCTCGCCGCGCCTCTCGGAGGTGCCAGGCACGGCGGCCACCGCCCGCGCGCCGCGCATCGCGCGTCGCGCGCTTCGGTCCGCGATGTGCATTGAAGCAGATCGAGCAGATCGAGCAGATCGAGCAGGTCGAGCAGATCGAGCAGATCATTTCCGCTCACCGCGCCGCGCCGGGATCAGCCCGAGCAGGTTCGAGAACGCGAGCGTCACCCCGCCGACCGCCGTGTCGACCCGCAGACCGAGGTTGTAGGTGACGTCCACGGGCACGCGGGCGAAGCCCTCGTATCCGGTCGGCGCATCGGTGAACTCGCGGCGCGTCGCGAGGCCGTACAGGCCCGCGGCGCCGAAGAGATCGACGCCGTAGATGGAGCCGCGGCCGGCGTAGACCGGGATCCGGTACTCCGCCTCCAGCTTCGCGGCGAAGTCCCCGTACCGGACCTCGATGATGTCCGTGCTGAGGAAGTTCGGCGGTTGCCTCCGATCGGGCGCGAGGTCGAGCAGCCGATCCGGCAGGAGGTCGGTGAGATCGCCGACGTAGAATTTCTCGAAGAAAGGCGCGTCCCCGGCTATCGCGCCGGCGAACGCCTCGACGCGGAGCACGTGCCGCAGCGGCAGGCGGAACCAGCGCTGCGCGCCGAACTCGAACTTCTGGTAGCCGTAGTCGCTGCCGAACGGCGGTACGCCCACCGTGACCGAGACCGACGCGAGCGTGCCCTGCGTCGCAAGGAAGGGCGCGTCGCGCGTGTCGTGATCGATCGCGGCGTGCAGCGACGAGAGCACCGTCTTGCCGCCCAGGATGTCGAATTCGATGGGCTCGCGGCTGTTGCCGCGCATGTGCGAGGCGACCGTGGGCACGGTCGCGTCGATCTGCTCCAGGTGGTAGTCGAGCGACAGCCGCGAGGAGGAGGAGACGTCGTGACCTGTGCCGAGCGTCGCGCCGAACCGCTTGTAGGCGACGACGGCGTAGCCCGTGACCTCGCGCTGCTCGAGCAACGGGGACTCGAAGACGACGTCCCGGTTGCCGAAGAAGTCACGGGCGTCGTTGTAGAGCACCGTCACCGTGGCCGACCAGCGGGTCCCCACGAACGCGGGGTCGACGAAGCGGGTCCTCAGCGCGAGCTGGTCGGCCGCGAGCCCGACGCCGGCGCCGAGCGTGATCCCTGTGCCGGCGAGGTTGGTCTCGGCGACCTGCACGCCAGTGAACGCGGAGAGCGGCTTCGCGTTGCCCGCGGTGTCCTCGTCGGCCGCGATGCCGAGCCAGAGGTCCTGCACGACGAACGTGTTGCGCTCGACGACGTCGATCACGAGCGTCGCGCTCCCGCGCTCGACCCCCTTGCGGAGCGAGAAACCGACCGAGGCGAAGAACCCGGTCCCGAGGAGGCGGTAGCGCGTGAGCTCGATCTCCGGATCCTCGACGTCGAGCAGGTCCCCCGCGCGGAACCTGACGTAGCGGAGGATCACGCGCGCGGCGGTCCGCACGTTGCCTCGGATCTCGATGCCGTCGAGGGTGTACCGGACGCGATGCCTCTCCTGGAGCGCCGCGCCGGGCGACGGCGCCGCCGCGAGCGGGGGCGCGGAAGCGTGCGGCGCTCGCTCCTGCGCCGTGGCTTCTGCGCCGGCGGCCACCGCGCCTTGCCCGAGCGCGCGCCTCGGGCACGTCCCCAGGAGCAACGCGCACCAGAGCGCGAGGTGGGCGCGGCCGAGCGCAGGGGGCAGGGGGATGGCCCGGGAGCGTGAAGAGCTCCGGAATCGAGGTGGATTCACGGGATTCCTGCAACGCCGCCGAAGCCTCCCGAGGCGTCGGCGACGCGCCCTTCAGCAGCGCACCCTAGCACGATCGATCTCCTCGCCGGAGGAATCGGTCGCGTCGAGATCGACCCCCGCCGCGGCGTCCTCGGCGACGGCGTCGGAGGGGACAGGGGGCGACGGCGCCCTGCAGCGGATCTGCGCCGCAGCGGTCACGCGCTGTGGCCAACGTGCATCGCGCGGCGTCGGGGCGGGCTCGGTGCGCTCTGCCAGCACGAGCAGATCCAGCCGGGCCGGCGTCGGCTCGATCAGGTGATCGGCCGCGGCGAGCAGCAGCGCCCGGACCTCGGTCCGGACGCTGGCCTCGCGCGCCCAGCGCGCGCCGACGCTCGCGGCGATGGCGCGGGCAAGGAGGAGCTCGGCGCGGCCGCGCACGTCCGCGGGGATCCAGTCCGCGATGAGCGGATCCGCGAGCATGGCTAACGTCTTGCGCAGCGCGGTGACGCGGCGAGGGCCGAACCTGTCCGGCGCGCGCTCCGCGTGGCGCGCGAGGCGCCCTGCCCTGCGGAGCGCGCGCCTCGCCGCCCTGCCGACCACCGCGCCGTGCACGGTGAGCCGTTCGCGCGGCGCATCGATGGCGCGCAGCACCGCGGCCAGCGAGACCCCGCCCGCGATCACCAGCGCGACCGTCACCGCCGTCGCCTCGAGGCCGTGCAGCTTCCAGCCGCCGGTCGCCGCGACGAAGGCGCAGGCCGACGCCAGCAGGAGCCCCAGGGAGCCCAGCGCGCCTGCGGTGTGCGAGCGGCCGCGCCAGGAGCCGTCTTCGCCGTGGAGGGTCCGCGCGTAGCCGTCCGGCGCGATGAGCCGTCCTCCGCTCGGGATGAGGCCCACCATGGCTCGCCGCGCCGCGCGCCCGAGGCCGACCTCCAGCGGGCCGAGCTCGATGCCGGGCGGCTCACGGAACGGGCTCACCCATCCAGAATAGCCCATCCGCCGCCCTCACGGAGGGCGGGGGCCGGCGCGCAGCTGCGGCGGCGGAGCCTCGCCGTCTGCCGCCTCGCTCTCGCGGGCGCCACCGCCATCGGGGTGATCCTGATCGGCAGCCCGGTTGCGGTGACAGGGCTTCGTCCGTCTACGACGGGCTCTGCGGTTGCTGACAGCGCAGCGCCGCGGACAGCGCAGCGCGGCGGATCACGAAGCGTGAGCCGCCGCCACATCGAGGCAGCGACGCGCGGCGCATCACGGCTTCCCCGGGCTGTCCTTCTGTGCCCGCGATGCCTTCTCGGCGAGGCCGCTCGTGCCCATGCGTGACGCGAGCGCCGAGAGCACCGCGCGCAGCGGGACGCCGCGCGACGCGAGGCCGACCAGCAGGTGGTAGATGACGTCCGCCGCTTCGGACGCGACGCGCTCGTCGCTCTCCCCGGCGATCGCCTGGGCCAGCTCGCCGGCTTCCTCGCGGAGCTTTGCGCCGAGGAGCGGCGCGCCTCCGTCGAGCAGCTTCCGGGTGTAGCTCTTCGTCGCCGAGGACGCCTTGCGCGCCTCGATCTCTCGCTCGAGGGACTCGAGCAGCGCGGAGGCGTCCTGCCCCTCGTCGGCGGCCTCGGGCTCCCCGTCGCCGCGGGCATCGACCTGCCGGAAGAAGCAGCTCGCGCTCCCCGTGTGGCACGTCGGGCCGCGGGGCTCCGCGAGGATCAGGAGCGCATCCCCATCGCAGTCGGCGTGGACGCTCGTCACCGCGAGCGTGTTGCCGCTCGTCGCCCCCTTCTCCCAGAGCTCGCCGCGCGATCGGCTGAAGAAGGTGGCGCGCCCCGTCTCGAGCGTCCTGGCGAGCGACTCCCGCGTCATGTACGCGAGCATCCGGACCTGCCCGGTCAGCCGATCCTGCACGACGGCCGGTACGAGCTTGCCCTCTCCGAATGCGATCTTCACGGTCTATGCCTCTCCGGTGGTGTCGGGCGCCTCGGCGGCGCCGGTTTCGCGGGCCGTCGCCCGGCCTTCGTCCTTTGCGCTGCCGCGCCTGGCCCGCGACGGCGCGTCGCCGGCCTTCGGCGGCGCGCTCCGCTTCTTTCTCGGCGTGTCGTCCTCGTCCTCGTCGTCCTGGTCCTCGCCGTCGTCGTCGCCATCTGCTTGCTTGTCGGCGGCCGCGGCGGGGCTCTCCGGGAGGCTGAGCGCCATCGCCTGCTCCGGGTGGTCCAGGGCGGCCTTATGATAGACCGCGAACGCGATCGACGCCGCGAGCCCGGTCGCCAGCGCGACGGCCTGGGAGGTCGAGTACTGGAGGGTCGCGGAGGCGGCGAACGTCTCGGGCCTGAGGGCCAGGTACAGCGCGACCGCGGGGACGAAGGAGAGCACCTGCGTCACCTTGCGCACCATGTTGTCGCGGAGGAGGTGGGAGAACCCGATCGTGTACCCCACGGCGAAGATCACGAGGCCGGCCGGGAGCAACACGTGCTCCGGGAGCGACGGCGGGATCGAGCCGCGCTCCGCGTCGTCGCGGAGGAGCTCGAGCAGGTAGCGGCAGACGCCGTAGGAGAACGTGAAGATGAGGAAGATCTCGCCACGGAACTTCTGCCGGCGGCGCGCGAGGAGCAGGAGCGCGAGCAGCCCGGCGCCGACGAGCGCCTCGTAGATCTGCGTCGGGTGCACGGCGAGCGACGCCTCGGAGCTCGGATCCAGCCCGCGCTCCTTGACGTGCTGCACCCACGCCGGGGACCCGCTGCCGTGGTCCAGCGTGCCCTCGGCCCAGCGCGGGAACGTGCCGAGCTTCTTCAGCCAGGCGGGCGCCGTCTCGCCGAGCGGCCGGCCGAAGTCGCAGCCGAAGAGGTAACACCCGATGCGCGTGATCATCAGGCCCGAGGCGAGGCTCGGGACGGCGACGTCGGCCCAGGGGAGCAGCGGGATGCGATGGGAGCGCAGGAACAGGTACGAGCCCAGGAAGCCGCCCAGGAAGCCGCCGTACGCCACCAGCCCGCCGCGGCGGATGTCGAACATCGCGCCGAACGAGTCGAACTCGTCGAGGTTCGTGAGGATGTAGAGCACGCGCGACCCGACGACCGCGGCGCCGGCGGTGACGACGTAGCAGTTGGCCATCGTCTCCTTCGGCAGGCCGTCGCGCTCCGCGAGCCCGAGCGTCAGGTACCAGCCGACCACGAGCGAGAGCCCGAGCATGACACCGTAGCTGTAGATGGGCAGCGGACCCAGGGTGTAGGTCTGCTCCTTGACCTGGGAGGCGATCGCCGCGAGCGCGACGCCTGCGATGCCCGCGGCCGTCGCGCCTGGCTTGTTCTTCGCGATGAGCAGCCCGATCGCGCCCGCGAAAGCGATGCCCGCAGCGATCAGGAAGACCCAGAGAAGGGGCACGGTCCAGGCGGGCAGCGGGACGCGGAACAGGATGGGATGCATGGCGCCTCTCCTTACGCCTGGGCTTGGGGACCATCAAGCATCGTCTCTCGCGCATGACGCAGCGAGCCAAAGCGTTCGCTGACGCTGGTCCAACCGCGCCGGGCGATCTCGATGTGCCCGGGCCGTCAGCGCAGCGCGAAGTTCTCCCCACCCTGTCGACGGCGCCCGCGAAGCGGCTCTCGAAGTCCGCGCGCGCCGCTGCTAGCATCGATTCCGTGCTCTCTGGCCGTGCCACCGTCGGGGTCTTCGCAGTGCCTGGGCTGCTCGTGAGCGCGGCGTGTGTTCCCGAAGGGCCGGCCACGGGGGACGCGAGCGCGCGGCCAGCCGGGACGGTCGCGTCGTCGGTCTCCTCGCCGACCGCGGGCGCCGCTCCGGGAGCGCAGGGGGCGGGCGTGTTCGAGGACGACTTCAACCGGCCGGCGCTCGGCCCCGACTGGAACGCCTTGAGCTCCAAGTGGGCCATCGACGAGGGGCAGCTCTGCGTGCGCGCCGCGAGGAACCGCGGCGTGTGGTTGAAGCGGCCGCTGCCGGAGAACGCCCGGATCGAGTTCGACGCCATCGCCGAGGCCCCAGATGGCGATCTCAAGGCCGAGCTCTGGGGAGACGGTCGGAGCGGGGCGACGGCGGCGAGCTACACGAACGCGACGAGCTACCTCGTGATCCTCGGGGGATGGAAGAACACGAAGCACGTGCTCGCGCGCCTCGACGAGCACAGCGCCGAACGGCTGGAGATCGACGTGGACCCGGACAGCGACGACGACCGCGCGCGGCCGGTCGCGCCGGGGCAACCGTATCGCTTCCGGATAGAGCGTCGTGACGGCAGGACCCTCTCCTGGTCGGTGAACGACGTCGAGTACCTGGAGCTCAGCGACCCTGCTCCGCTCTCCGGTCCAGGGCACGAGCACATGGGCTTCAACGCATGGGATGCGCCGGTCTGCTTCGACAACCTGCGCATCACGCCCCTCTAGCCGCGATGGAATCGGGTGAGGTCGAACGGGAGCTCGAGGAGCTGGAGACGCGCATCGAGCGGCTGCGCGCGCTCTACGAGCAGTATTTCATGGGGATCGAACGGCTGGAGCCGCTCATCCCGCGCAAGGACGTCGAGCGTCGCATCTGGGTGATGCGGCGGGAGCAGATCAGGAACACCGGGCTCCGGTTCAAGTTCCAGATGCTGATCCAGCGCTACAACACGTTCCAGCAGTACTGGGGCCGCATCTCGCGCGAGATCGAGAACGGCACGTACCGCCGCGACGTCATCCGCGCAGCGAAGCGGGTCGGAGCGAAGGAAGCGCTCACGATCGTCGGCCGCAAGCGGGCAGAGCGTTACGCGGAGCTCGCCGAGCAGCAGGAGACGGCGCGCGAGCCGGTCCACCGCGCCGATGACAGCGGCGGTCACGAGGAGATCGACGTCGACGATGAGGCGGTCACGCTGGCGCCCCCGCCCTTGCCCGCCGCGTCGCTTTTGGGAAAGCGATCGCTGGCCGCGCTGGCCGCCGAGGAGGCCGCGCCTCGCGCCGCGGTCGCGCCGCTGACCGCACCGGAGGCGTCGAGCGCGGCGCCGGCCAGCTCGCCGGTGCGTCCTGCGCTCGCGCCGCCTGCCATGCCGCAGGCCGCCGCGGCCGTGAAGCCCGCGCCGCTGGGAGGGCTGCCCCGGGGGCTCGGCCTGACCAGGCCCCAGCAGAAGCCGGCGGAGAGCAAGCCGGCAGAGGCGAAGCCGGCCGAGGCGTCGCCAGCAGGCGCGAAGTCGCCGGCGCGCCCTGCCGTCGACAAGGCTCAGCCTGCAGCGGGCGCGAACAGCCGTCAGCGGCTCGCCGAGCTCGCGGCGGAGATGCGCGCTCAGCGCACCAAGACCGGCGACGCGGCGAAGGCCGCGGCCGGGCCTCCAGACGCGTTGACGGACGTCGCGCCCGAGCTTCCGCCTGCTCCGAGGCGACCGCCGCCCCCGAGCCCCGTCAAGCCTTCTCCTGGCGCTCCGGCCGAAGCCCCAGCGGTCGCTGCGGCCGCCGCGGCGGGCGAAGCGAAGGGCACCGGAGCGAGGCGGCAGGAGCGCGTCCACTCGGAGCGCCCGCCGTCGGCCCGGCGCCGTCGCTCCACCGCGCCGCCTGCCGCGGAGACCGGCGCGGCGAGCGGCGCCCGGCATACGGCGCCGCGGACGCCGTCGCGCCCCCCGGAGGCCGCGCGCGCCGGCCTCGACGCCGCGGTGCGCGCGCGACCCGCGCCCCCGCAGCGCTCTGCTGCGCGCGACGACGAGCTCCCGGAGCAGCGGCTGCGTCAGATCTACGCGAAGTACGTCGAGACGAAGCGCGCCGCGCGTGAGTCGACGGCCGGCGTCACCTACGAGCGCCTGGCCGAGAGCCTCCGCGCGCAGGCAGCGAAGCTGCGTGCGACGAACCCGGCCAAGTCCGTCGACTACGATGTCGTCGTCAAGGACGGCAAGACCCTGCTGAAGCCGATCCTCAAGTAGCCGAAGATCGGCAAGGAGCCGAAGATCGGCAAGGAGCCGAAGATCGGCTGGCGGCAGGGCGGACGCGACGTCCCAAGTCGGGGACCGATGCGCGACCGACGTTCGGCGGCGAACGCCAGGAGCGTGAGCTCGCCGAGCCAGGCTCGGTTCGCTGAGACGCTCCCGAGGGCGCTCGCGTCGTCAGACGGTCGGACGGGGCGGATGAGGATGTTCCGGCGGATCAGTGATGCGCGACGCGGCGCCAAAGCTGCGGCAGTCGCTGGACCCGCGCAGGTACTCCGGCGTCGTCCTCGACGAAGAGGATCGCACACGCCGTGCGGTCGGCCTCGCGCATCCTCGCGCATAAGTCGGCCAGGTCATCGTCGGCGTCCACAACGTCGGCTTCGGCCGGCTGGGAACAGCCTTGAATGTATTTGACATTGTCAAGGGCGATCCATCGCCCAGCGAACTCTTTCGATCGACATATGTCGCGCCAGCTCATTCGAGGCGCGACCAAACGAATCTTACTGCCCATTTCCCGTGAGCGACCTTCTCCCCCATGTTCCAAAGTCAAGCGCCGACCAAACAAAGCCAGGGCGCGGCGTGCACTGAACTTTCAGAACTGTCGGGGCAGGATCTAGCACCGGTCAAAATCGGGCGTCAAGGCAAGCCTGGAACAGCCCGGACCCGCTGAGCGTTGTGTCCGATCCGGCCCACTTCCTTCATCGACATTGCGCTGGCAGCTGGGACATCGCCTCGCCCGCCCCGATCCGCGCGGCGGCCAAGGCGTGGGACTTCGCCGCGCACCCCTTGGACGCGACCGCCCGCTTGGCGCTCGCGCTGATGGCGGCCCTCGCCTCGGCCTTCTTGGGGCCATCGCAGGACGCGAAGCGCTTCACGGCGAGATCCGTGTTGCCGCCGTTCGCCAGGTTGATCGCGGCCCTGCACTCCTGCTCCGCCTTCTCGTTGCCGGGCGGCGGGACCTTGGGCGCGGTGGTCGCGGTCGGAGTCGACGTGTTCTTCGGGGTGTCCGGAGCCGCCTTGTCCGGGCCGGTGGGCTCGGGCGGGGGAGGCTCCGGGGTGGTCGTGGGCGTGCTCGTGGGCGTGCCCACGGGATCCGACGCCACGGTGACCGACGGCGCGCCGGTGGGCAGCGGGATCGCGGTCGACGTGCTCTCCTCCGTCGTGCTCCCGCCGCTCCCCTTCGTCATCATGACGACGCCCACGACGCCGAGCACCGCGACGGCCGCGACCGCGGCGAGGATCGGAGCTGCCTTGCTCTTCTGCGGCGCCGGCGGCGGCGCGGGGAACACCTGGCCGCTGCCCGTGGGCACGGCCGGGTGCGCCGGCACGGCAGCCTGATCCATGACCGTCGCGGCCTGATGGGCCTGATGGTTGACGACGGTCCTCACCTGTCCCGATCCCGTGGGCGGCCCCGCGACGAACAGCGGCTCCCCGAGCTGCGTCTGACCCGAGCGCGACGGCATCAGCGCCGTCCCGCTGGTCGGCGCGTCGCTCCCGACGAGGGTGCGCGGCGCCGCCGCGAGCACCGAGAGGCGGGCGCCCGCGCCGATCGTGAGATCCTCGTAGAACTCCCGCGCCGACTGCTGCCGGTCCTCGCGCCTCTTGCTGAGGGCTCTCATGACGGCCGCCTTCATCTTCGGCGGGGCCGCGGCGCCCATCGGCACGGCCTCGAACGGGAACGGCTGCGCCGTCATGTGCTGCGTCGCCCATGCCCACGGCGTGTCGGCGTCGAACGGCAAGCGCCCGGTGAGCATCTCGTAGGTCAGCACGCCGAGCGAGTAGACGTCGCTCCGCGCGTCGAGCTCGGTCCCCGTGAACTGCTCGGGGCTCATGTACGGCGGGGTGCCGAGCACCGTCCCCTGCTGGGTCAGCTTCTGCTCGGCCTTGGCGCTGCGCTCGTCGCGCTTCGCGATGCCGAAGTCGAGGACCTTGACGTAGTCCTCCTCGCCGGCGCGCCTGGTCAAGAAGATGTTGGCGGGCTTCAGGTCGCGGTGGACGATCCCCTTCTCGTGGGCCTCCTGGAGCGACCCGCACGTCTGCGCGATGATGCGATCGACGCGCTCGGGAGAGAGCGCGCCGCCCCGCTCGAGCGCCGTCTCCAGCGACTGCCCGTTGAGGAGCTCCATCGCGATGTAGAGCTCTCCGGTGTTCGTCTGCCCGAAGTCGTAGACCTTGATGGTGTTCGGGTGCTCGAGCTCGCTGACCGTGCCGCACTCCCGCATGAAGCGCGCGACCACCTGCGGATCCTTCGCGTGCTGCGAGAGGAGCGTCTTGATGGCGACCTTCCGCACCGACGTGCCCATCGGCTGCTCGCCGTTGTAGACGCGGCCCATCCCGCCCTCGCCGAGCACGCCGATGATGCGGAACCGGCCGCCGACGATGGCGCCGATGAGCGGGTCTGCTTCCACCGGCGCGACAGGGAGGAGCGCGCCGCACGTGGCGCAGAAGCGCGCCCCATCGATGTTTGGCTGATGGCAAGCGGGACATTCCATGCGATCGAACCTCTACCCCCGAAGCATGACGGAACGCGATCGTCGCGTCGGGCCGCTCCGCGGCGCGCCCGGGCGAGCGTGCGCCGGGCAGGATCGCAGCAGCCGTGAGCGGAGCGCAAGGGACCTCTCGCTCGCCCGAGGCGCCGCCGACGCGCGCCCTCGTCGCCCTCGTCTTCGCCCCCTCGTTCACGTTCGCTTGCGTTCGCGCTCACGCGGCTGCTCGTCCGAGGCGCGCCGTCGCTGCGCGCGGCGTTCGGCGCGGGCACGCGGCGCGCGGAGCGCAGCTGCGTGAGCGCCTCGCCGCTGCGCTCCGCGCGCCGCGGGAGCGTGCTCCTCGACGTCCGCACTTGAAAACCGGGAGCGCTCGAGCGAGATCGGCGCCGTCTGAGGACGCCGGTGCTCTGGAGCGCCCCGCTCGACCGCGCGGCCAGACCGCGCTCTCCCAGCCGATTCCAGCGAAACGGACGAAAACGATGCACACCGCTTGACACGTCTCTTGCAGGGGGCTAAGAGCCTCCTCCCTTCGCGGGACTCGTCTACCTTCGGAGCGACGTGAGCGGCACCAACAGCTTCACCTCGCTGCGGTCCAGCCCGGTCGGGACACTCCGAACCGTGCAGGCAGGCGGTCCAGCAGGGCCGGGAGTTGATTGCTCGCACAGAAGTGATCGGTCTTGGGACATTTCGCTAGGTCAGCACGCACGTTTCCCGGAGCCCGGGGACGGGCAGCGGGTGGATGCCGCTGGCGTAGCTCAATCGGTAGAGCACCTGCCTTGTAAGCAGGGGGTTAGGGGTTCAAGTCCCCTCGTCAGCTCCGATGCAAGGCGACCGGTCGGTGGTTCGGGAGGTCAGGGCAGAGACAAAGTCGGCAAAATCTAATAAGTAGAGAAAATCTGGAGGGTTGCCCGAGCGGCCAAAGGGAGCAGACTGTAAATCTGCCGGCAATGCCTACGATGGTTCGAATCCATCACCCTCCACCGGAGCGACGTTTCGCTCCGAAGGCGGTCCGACCAGGAACCAGATCCGCCGGGTCACTCCCGACGGAAGCCCGCGGGCGTAGCTCAGTTGGTAGAGCGTCAGCCTTCCAAGCTGAACGTCGCCGGTTCGAACCCGGTCGCCCGCTCCGTGGTCGGTCGTTTGCCCACCTAGCTCAGTTGGCAGAGCACGTCCTTGGTAAGGACGAGGTCGTCGGTTCAATCCCGATGGTGGGCTCCAACGAGGACAGCGAAACGCAGTCGCGAACTTCATTTCGGCAGGAGACATCTCGATGGCCAAGGAGAAATTCACTCGTACGAAGCCGCACGTGAACGTGGGCACCATCGGCCACATCGACCACGGCAAGACCACGCTCACGGCGGCGCTCGTCAAGGTGCAGTCGAAGCGCAACCTGGCGAAGGCGATCTCGTACGCCGACATCGCGAAGGGCGGGACGGTCCGTGACGAGACCAAGACGGTGACCATCGCGGCGGCGCACGTCGAGTACGAGTCGGCGAACCGCCACTACGCGCACGTCGACTGCCCCGGGCACGCCGACTACATCAAGAACATGATCACCGGCGCGGCGCAGATGGACGGGGCGATCCTCGTCGTGTCGTCGCTCGACAGCGTGATGCCGCAGACGCGCGAGCACGTGCTGCTCGCCCGGCAGGTCGGCCTGAACCACATCGTCGTGTTCCTCAACAAGTGCGACGCGGTGGACGACCCGGAGATGCTCGACCTGGTCGAGATGGAGGTCCGCGAGCTCCTGTCGAAGTACAAGTTCGACGGAGACAACGCGCCGGTGGTCCGTGGCGCGTCGCTGCCCGCGCTGCAGGGTGACCCGAAGTGGGAGGAGACGATCCAGCAGCTCCTCAGCGCGCTGGACAGCTACATCCCCGAGCCGGTGCGCGACATCGACAAGCCGTTCCTGATGGCGATCGAGGACGTGTTCTCGATCAAGGGCCGCGGCACGGTGGCCACGGGCCGCATCGAGCGCGGCGTGATCAAGGTCGGCGACGAGGTGCAGATCATCGGCTTCAAGGACACGAAGAAGTCGGTCGTGACCGGCGTCGAGATGTTCCGCAAGCTGCTCGATCAGGGGCAGGCGGGCGACAACGTCGGGTGTCTGCTCCGCGGCGTGGAGAAGGAAGAGATCGAGCGCGGCCAGGTGCTGGCGAAGCCCGGGTCGATCACGCCGCACACGAAGTTCACCGGTGAGGTGTACGTCCTCAAGAAGGAGGAGGGCGGGCGCCACACGCCGTTCTTCACCAACTACCGGCCGCAGTTCTACATCCGGACGACGGACGTGACCGGCACGGTGAACCTCCCCGAGGGGGTGAAGATGGTGATGCCGGGCGACAACATCACGATGACGATCGAGCTCATCGCCCCGGTCGCGCTGGAGGAGCAGATGCGCTTCGCCATCCGCGAGGGCGGCAAGACGGTGGGCGCCGGCGTCGTCACCAAGATCCTCGCGTAGGAGGCCGACGTGGGCGAGCAGGCCGGTGGGTGGCGTGCGGCGCGCATCGCCGTCTCACTGGCCTGCCGCGAGTGCAAGTCGCGGAACTACAAGACCACGAAGGCGCCGGACCAGCTGGTGTCGCTCAAGAAGTTCTGCAAGCAGTGCAAGAAGCACACGGTTCACGACGAGACGAAGTGAACGAGTGCTCAGGAAGGCGCAGCGATTCTAGGGGTATAGCTCAGTTGGTAGAGCAGCGGATTCCAAATCCGCAGGTCGGGAGTTCGAGCCTCTCTGCCCCTGCCGGGGGATGTGGGCGCCTCAGGGCCGCCCCTGGATCCTCACCGAGCAGGCCATTGTCTGCCGCGGGTCGGCGCGTTTGGTGTTGTTATGGCGAAGGGTCAAAAAGACAAGCCGCCGACGAAGGTCGCGGAGGACGAGGAGCCGGAAGAATCCGGACCGAGCTCGCCTGCCGAGGACTCGTCCCTCGTGACGCAGAGCGAGGGGACGGGGGCTGCTGACGCGAAGGACGCCGAGGCGCCGCGTGCCGATGAATCGAACGACGCCGATGAGGCCGAGGGCGAGGAGGTCGCGGCCGCTCAGCTTGGCTCGGAGCGCTATGTGCTCGCCGGGTTCTTCGCCGCGGGGATGCTGCTCGCCTACCTGCTCGGCAAGGTCGTCCATGGCGTCTGGGCGACCCTCGCCAACAAGGACTGGTTCAGCCGGGCGCTGCCGGCGCTCTCCGCGGTGGGTGACGACGACAAGACGACGTACGGCATGGTCATCGGCGGCGTCGTCGCGCTGGTCGTCGTGTTGCGCGCATTCCGCAACGCCGAGCTTCGCGCCTGGAGCGACGAGGTCGCCGCCGAGCTGGCGAAGGTGAAGTGGCCGACCAAGAAAGAGGTGACGAATGCGACGTTCGTCGTCATCGCGACGACCACCGTGGCGACCCTCTACCTGGCGCTGCTCGACCGCTTCTGGGCATTCGTGACCAACATCGTTTACGGCGATGGAAGCTGAAGCAGGGAGACCCTGAGGGAATCAAGCGCCATGGCCAAGAAGTGGTACGTCATCCATACCTACTCGGGATACGAGGCGAAGGTGCGCGACGCGCTCCAGCAGCGCGTGAAGCAGTACAGCCTGGAAGATCGGTTCGGCGAGATCCTCATCCCGAGCGAGACGGTCACGGAGAACCGTCCCGGCGGTAAGACCCGCATTCGTCAGAAGCTCAGTCTGCCCGGTTACATCTTCGTGGAGATGGAGATGAACGAGCAGGTCTGGCACCTGGTCAAGGACACGCCCAAGGTGACCGGCTTCATCGGCAACCAAACGCCGCAGGAGGTCCCGATCGTTCAGATCGACAACCTCCGGCGGGGGATCGTCGAAGGCGCGGTCAAGCCGAAGCCGCGGCTCACGTTCGAGGTGGGTGAGGAGGTGCGGGTCCTCGACGGCGCCTTCGCGAACTTCACCGGCACGGTCGATGACGTGAAGATGGACAAGCAGAAGCTCAAGGTGAAGGTCAGCATCTTCGGCCGACCCACCAGCGTTGAGCTCGACTTCTCAGCCGTGGAGAAGCGCTAGCCAGGAACGGACGGCTGCAAACCTGCGGGCGAGCACCGCGCCTCCGCGGTGCTTCGCTGTTTCTCTGAATAGTAGACCGCCCGTCGGGCGGCGGTTCGATAGGGTGCGAGATTCATCATGGCGAAGAAAGTCACAGGGTACGTGAAGCTGCAGCTTCCGGCGGGCAAGGCCAACCCGTCGCCCCCCGTCGGTCCGGCGCTCGGCCAGCACGGCGTCAACATCATGGCGTTCTGCAAGGACTTCAACTCGCGGACGGCGACGCAGGGGGACATGATCATCCCGGTGGTGATCACGGTCTACTCGGACCGCTCGTTCACGTTCATCATGAAGACGCCGCCGGCCTCCGTGCTCCTCAAGAAGGCGGCGGGGCTCGAGACGAAGAAGAAGCCGGGCGCGGGCTCCAAGGAGCCCAACAAGGTCAAGGTGGGCAAGGTCACGCAGAAGCAGCTGAAGGAGCTTGCCCAGCTCAAGATGCAGGACATGAACACGACGAACCTCGAGTCCGCGATGCGCAGCATGGCGGGCACGGCGCGCTCGATGGGCATCGACGTCGTCGACTGAGGTGGTCGTGGCGCTCCCCGCCATCGGGGATGCGCCCCGCCGCGCCGGGCGCCCCGAGAGCGGCGCCCAGCGGGCCAGAAGCAAGATTTACCACGGTAGTTTGAGGCGCACCGTGGGAGGCGAGAGCCGTTAAGAAGGAGGGCATGTGCCGAAAGTCGCCAAGAAGAAGGTCGCAGCGCGGGCAGTCGTCGACCGCGCTCGAAAGTACACATTGCAGGAGGCGTGCGCGCTCGTGAAACAAGCGGCGCCCGCCAAGTTCGACGAGACGGTGGACCTCGCGGTCCGGCTGGGTGTCAACCCGCGGCACGCAGACCAGATGGTCCGTGGCGCCGTCGTGCTCCCGCATGGGACGGGGCAGTCGCTTCGGGTCCTGGTGTTCGCCAAGGGCGAAAAAGCCAAGGAGGCCGAGGCGGCCGGCGCCGACTTCGTCGGCGAGGCGGATCTCGTGAACAAGGTCCAGGAAGGCTTCATGGACTTCGATCGCGTGATCGCCACGCCCGACATGATGGGTCTGGTGGGCAAGCTCGGCCGTATCCTCGGTCCGCGCGGCCTGATGCCGAACCCGAAGGTCGGGACCGTGACGTTCGACGTGAAGACGGCCGTCTCGGAGGCGAAGGCCGGCAAGGTGGAGTACCGTGTCGAGAAGGCGGGCATCGTGCACGCGCGGATCGGCAAGGTCTCCTTCGCGGAGAACGCGCTCCACGTGAACGCGGACGCGCTGATCCAGGCGCTCGTCCGGGCCAAGCCGGCGACGGCCAAGGGCATCTACCTCCGGAGCATCACGATGTCTTCGACGATGGGCCCCGGGGTTCGCATCGACCCGGTCCACTTCATCGGCAAGACGGAGGAGGCGTAGCCCATGGAACGGTCCCAGAAGGAAGTGCTGATCGGCTCCGTCCGGCAGAAGTTCGAGCGGATGTCTTCCGCGGTCTTCCTGGACTTCAAGGGGATGAACGTCGAAGCGGTCACCAAGCTTCGCGATGAGTTCCGGAAGTCCGGCGTGGAGTACCGGGTCGTGAAGAACACGCTCGTCCGCCATGCCATCAAGGAGCACCCCTGGGCGAAGACCCTCTCGAAGAGCCTGACCGGCATGACCGGCGTGGCTTGGAGCTACGAGGATCCGAGCGCGGCAGCCAAGGTCGTCAAGGCGTTCCGCAAGGACAACCAGAAGCTGCAGATCAAGGCGGGGCTCATCGAGGGGCAGATCCTCTCGGGGGACGCCGTCGAGACGCAGCTCGCGACGATGCCCGGCAAGGATGAGCTTCGTGCCACGCTGCTCGCGACGCTGCAGGCGCCGCTCCAGCAGTTCGTGCAGCAGCTCAACGCGCCTCTCCAGAATTTCGCCTATCTCCTGAAGGCGAAGGAAGAGGAAGCGGGTAAGCAGGCCTGAGAGGGTGCTTTCGTATCAATTGGGCCTTGCGCCCGTCTGGTTTTGGTTTACATCGCCCCCTCCCCGGGGCGCGCAGAAGAGTTTGAAGGAGTCTTGCAATGGCTGAGATCACGCGCGAGCAGGTCGTCGATTACCTCTCCAACCTCCCTGTCATCCAGATCGCCGAGCTCATCAAGGACCTCGAGAACAAGTGGGGCGTCAAGGCTGCCCCCGCGGCTGTCGCCGTCGCGGCCGGCCCCGCGACCGCCGCTCCGGCCGAGAAGGCCCCGGAGCAGACCGAGTTCGACGTCATCCTCGCGAACGCGGGCAGCAACAAGATCGGCGTCATCAAGGCGATCCGCGAGATCACCGGTCTGGGCCTGAAGGAGGCGAAGGACCTGGTCGAGGCCGCGCCGAAGACCGTCAAGGAGCAGGTTTCCAAGGCGGACGCGGAGGAGATGAAGAAGAAGCTCGTCGAGGCAGGTGCTACCGTCGAGCTCAAGTAACGATCACCGCTCCCTGCAAGGGAAATCGGGATCCGCCGGCGGACGGCGGCAGGGGCGGTCGTCCCTGCCGCACGTCCCGCTTTTGTCTGATGAACGGGACCGCGTTTGCGGGCCCTCGCGCAACGCTGAAGAGGGCCTCGAGTACGGGTCCTCGGTCAATCCTGAAGAGGACCGCGGGTGCGGGTCCTCGGCCAACGTCGGAGCTCAATGGGTCGCCACGCGGTCCGCTCTGCCCCCACAACCAAGATGTTTTGGGTCCTCATTCCCTGGGGACGCTCGCTCGCCATTCGTGCGTAGCTTCGTGTTCGTTGCTCGGTTCGAGCCGTGCGCCCGCCCCGCACTGCTCGTGTGAGCCGGAGGAAATCGATGCCGTCGGTCGTCCAATCCAACTTCCGCGTCCGTAAGAACCTGGGTCGCGTTCGTCGCATCATCGACGTCCCCAACCTGATCGACATCCAGAAGTCGAGCTACGACAAATTCCTCCAGATGAGCGTTCCGCCGAACGAGCGGGAGGAGGTCGGGCTGCAGGCGGTGTTCCGCTCGGTCTTCCCGATCAAAGACTTCAACGGCACGAGCGAGCTCGTCTTCGTCTCGTACAACCTGGAGCCGCCGAAGTACGACGTCGATGAGTGCCGCCAGCGCGGTATGACCTACTCGGCGCCGATCAAGGTCACGAACCAGCTGATGATCTACGACACCCGCGACGGCGGGGAGCGGATCGTGCGCGACATCAAGGAGCAGGAGGTCTACTTCGGCGAGCTCCCGCTGATGACCGAGACGGGCACGTTCATCATCAACGGGACCGAGCGCGTCGTCGTCAGCCAGCTGCACCGCAGCCCCGGCGTCTTCTTCGATCACGACAAGGGCAAGACGCACTCGAGCGGCAAGCTGCTCTACTCCGCGCGCGTCATCCCGTACCGCGGCTCGTGGCTCGACTTCGAGTTCGACCCGAAGGACATCATCTATGTCCGCATCGATCGCCGGCGGAAGATGCACGCGACGGTGCTGCTGCGCGCGCTCGGGTACTCGACGCAGGACCTGCTGAACTACTTCTACTCGACCGAGACCGTTTACCTCGAGAAGGGTGGCAAGTACGCGAAGAGCATCGAGTACGATCTCCTGGCCGGTCAGCGGACGACGCGCGACATCAAGATCGGCAACGACGTCATCGTCAAGAAGAACACCAAGTTCACCCGCGCTGCCATCCGGAAGATGAAGGAGGCGAAGCTCGAGCGGCTCAGCCTCGAGCCGGAGGAGCTCGTCGGGAAGGTCGCGGCGCACGACATCGTCGACCCGGAGACCGGCGAGGTCGTGGTCGAGGTGAACGAGGAGCTGACCGAGGCGAAGCTCGAGCGGCTGCGCGACGCGAACATCGAGCAGTTCCGCATCCTCTTCATCGACGGCCTGAACGTCGGCTCGTACCTCCGCGACACGCTGCTCACCGACAAGGTGAAGACGATGGAGGACTCGATCCTGGAGATCTACCGGCGGCTGCGGCCGGGCGATCCGCCGACGCTCGAGACCGCCAAGACCCTGTTCCACAATCTGTTCTTCAACGCCGAGCGTTATGACCTCTCGAAGGTCGGCCGGCTGAAGCTGAACTACAAGTTCTACCGGGATGTCCCCGAGGACGAGCGGCCGGGGCTCGACCTCACGGTGCTCACGCCGCAGGACATCCTGGAGACCGTGCGTCACCTGATCGAGCTCAAGAACGGGCGCGGCTCGGTCGACGACATCGATCACCTCGGCAACCGCCGCGTGCGCGCGGTCGGCGAGCTGATGGAGAACCAGTACCGCATCGGCCTCGTCCGCATGGAGCGCGCGATCAAGGAGCGCATGAGCATGTCGCAGGAGATCGACACGCTCATGCCCCACGATCTGATCAACGCGAAGCCGGTCAGCGCGGTCGTGAAGGAGTACTTCGGGAGCTCCCAGCTCTCGCAGTTCATGGACCAGACCAACCCGCTCTCGGAGGTCACCCACAAGCGCCGCCTCTCGGCGCTCGGCCCGGGCGGCCTGACCCGCGAGCGCGCCGGGTTCGAGGTGCGCGACGTCCACGCGACCCACTACGGCCGTATCTGCCCGATCGAGACGCCGGAAGGGCCGAACATCGGCCTCATCGCGTCGCTGTCGACGTTCGCCCGCGTGAACGAGTTCGGGTTCGTCGAGACGCCGTACCGGAAGGTCGAGAACGGCCGGGTGACCGAGGACGTGATCTGGCTCTCGGCGCTCGAAGAAGAGGGCAAGTACATCGCGCAGGCGACCGTGAACCTCGATGAGGGTGGCCGCTTCAAGGAGTCGCTGGTCTCGGCCCGCTACAACGGCGAGTTCAAGATCGTCACGCCCGAGATGGTCGAGCTGATGGACGTCGCGCCGAACCAGATGGTGTCGGTCGCCGCCGCGCTCGTGCCCTTCCTCGAGCACGACGACGCGAACCGCGCGCTCATGGGCGCCAACATGCAGCGTCAGGCCGTGCCCCTCGTCGTGTCGCACGCGCCCCTCGTCGGCACGGGCATGGAGGAGCGGCTCGCCCGCGACTCCGGCGTCTGCGTCATCGCGCGGCGCCCCGGGGTCGTCGAGAGCGTCGACGCGACGCGCATCGTCGTCCGCGCCGAGGGCGAGGGCGCCGAGGTGCCCGATATCTACCACCTCATGAAGTTCCAGCGCTCGAACCAGTCGACCTGCTACACGCAGAAGCCGGTCGTCAGGACGGGCGAGGTGGTGAAGAAGGGCGACGTGCTCGCCGACGGCCCGTCGACCGACATGGGCGAGCTCGCGCTCGGCCAGAACGTGCTCGTCGCGTTCATGCCGTGGCAGGGCTACAACTTCGAGGACTCGATCCTGGTCTCCGAGCGCATCGCCAAGGACGACGTGTTCACCTCGATCCACATTGAGGAGTTCGAGTGCGTCGCCCGCGACACGAAGCTCGGCAAGGAGGAGATCACCCGCGACATCCCGAACGTCGGCGAGGAGGCGCTCAAGGACCTCGACGACTCCGGCATCGTGCGCATCGGGGCCGAGGTGCGGCCGGGCGACATCCTGGTCGGCAAGATCACGCCGAAGGGCGAGACCCAGCTCTCGCCCGAGGAGAAGCTGCTCCGGGCGATCTTCGGCGAGAAGGCCGGCGACGTCCGCGACAGCTCGCTCAAGGTGCCGCCCGGCGTCGGCGGGATCGTCATCAACGCCCGCGTGTTCTCGCGCAAGGGGACCGAGAAGGACGACCGCGCGCGGGACATCGAGGATCAGGAGCGGGCCAGGATCGAGCGGACGCGCGACGAGGAGATCAAGATCCTCCGCGACTCGTTCTTCCGCCGCATCCGCGAGCTCCTCCTCGGCAAGGAGGCGACAGGCAAGCTCGTCGACGACAAGGGCAAGGTGCTCTTCCAGAAGGGCGCCATCATCGACGAGCCCTCGCTCGCCGAGATCCCCCGCAAGTACTGGGGGGAGATCCCCGTCGACGACGCCGATCGGGTCCAGCAGATCCTGCGCGACCTCGAGGAGCTCGTCCGCACGCGCGAGGAGCACTTCCGCGACAAGATCGATCGCCTCTCCAAGGGCGACGAGCTGCCGCCGGGCGTCATCAAGATGGTGAAGGTCTATATCGCCATCAAGCGCAAGCTCCAGGTCGGCGACAAGATGGCAGGCCGCCACGGCAACAAGGGTGTCATCAGCCGCATCCTCCCCGAGGAGGACATGCCGTATCTGCAGGACGGCAGGCCGGTCGATCTCGTGCTGAACCCGCTCGGCGTGCCGAGCCGCATGAACGTCGGTCAGATCCTCGAGATCCACCTCGGGTGGGGCGCCTTCGAGCTCGGCAACCAGCTGCAGCGGATGATCGAGCAGCAGCGGGCGAGCGCCGAGATCAAGGAGCACCTGAAGGCCATCTATGCGGGCGACGAGACGATGAACGGCTTCTTCGACAACCTCGACGACGGCGACGTCAAGCGCTTCGTCAAGACGGTCGATGAGGGCGTGTTCATGGGATCGCCGGTGTTCGACGGCGCGCACGAGTCGGACATCAAGGGCGCCCTCGATCTCGCGGGTCTCCCGACCTCGGGCCAGGCGATCCTCTTCGATGGGCGCACGGGCGACGCGTTCGATCAGAACGTCACGGTGGGCATCATGTACATGCTGAAGCTCCACCACCTGGTCGACGACAAGATCCACGCTCGCTCGATCGGGCCCTACTCGCTCGTCACGCAGCAGCCCCTCGGCGGCAAGGCGCAGTTCGGCGGGCAGCGGCTCGGCGAGATGGAGGTCTGGGCGATGGAGGCCTACGGCGCGGCCTACGCGCTGCAGGAGTTCCTCACCGTGAAGAGCGACGACGTGATGGGCCGCACCCGGATGTACGAGGCCATCGTGAAGGGGGACTACACCCTGGAGGCGGGGCTGCCGGAGAGCTTCAACGTGCTCATCAAGGAGCTCCAGTCGCTGTGCCTCAACGTCGAGCTGGTCGAGACGAGCGCAGGGGTGGAGGCGTCGGCCGCGGAGGAAGAGGAGTGATGCAGTTCGTCACGTCACGAGCGCCGCGCGCCTTCTCGGTGACGGCAGGGGAGGCGCGCCGCGCGGGCGGCGCGCTCCCGAAGACTCAAGCAGTCGGCGCGGACAGGTTCATCGGTTTCGTTTCTGTCTCCGGAGGTCTCCATGCGTGACATCTTCAGCTTCTTCGAGAAGCCCAAGGACCCGCTGTCGTTCAGCGCCATCCGCATCTCGCTCGCGAGCCCGGAGAAGATCCGCGAGTGGTCGCACGGCGAGGTGAAGAAGCCGGAGACCATCAACTACCGGACGTTCAAGCCGGAGCGCGATGGTCTGTTCTGCGCCAAGATCTTCGGGCCTGTGAAGGACTACGAGTGCAACTGCGGCAAGTACAAGCGCATGAAGCACCGTGGCATCGTGTGCGAGAAGTGCGGCGTCGAGGTCATCCAGTCGAAGGTCCGGCGCGAGCGGCTCGGGCACATCTCGCTGGCCACGCCGGTCGCCCACATCTGGTTCCTGAAGAGCCTGCCGTCGCGCATCGGCAACATGCTCGACATCACGCTCAAGGACCTGGAGAAGGTGCTTTATTGCGAGGCGTACATCGTCATCGATCCCAAGGAGACTGGCCTCATGCGGGGCGATCTCCTGAGCGAGGAGCGGTATCTGCAGCTCCTCGACGAGTACGGTGACGACAAGTTCAGCGCCGGCATGGGCGGCGAGGCGATCCTCGAGATGCTCAAGCAGGTCGACGTCCACGGCCTGGCGGAGCTGCTCAGGACGGAGATGCGCGCCGCGACCAGCGAGGCCAAGCGGAAGAAGCTCGCGAAGCGGCTCAAGGTCGTCGAGGCGTTCCGCGAGAGCGGCAACCGGCCCGAGTGGATGATGCTGACCGTGATCCCGGTGCTCCCGCCGGATCTGCGCCCGCTCGTCCCCCTGGACGGCGGCCGCTTCGCGACCAGCGATCTCAACGACCTCTACCGCCGCGTCATCAACCGCAACAACCGCCTGAAGCGGCTCCTCGAGCTGAACGCGCCGGAGATCATCATCCGGAACGAGCGCCGGATGCTGCAGGAGGCGGTCGACGCGCTGTTCGACAACGGCCGCCGCGGCAAGACGATCACCGGCCCGAACAAGCGCCCGCTCAAGTCGCTCTCCGACATGCTGAAGGGCAAGCAGGGCCGGTTCCGCCAGAACCTGCTCGGCAAGCGCGTCGACTACTCGGGCCGCTCCGTCATCGTCGTGGGCCCGACCCTGCGCCTGCACCAGTGCGGCCTGCCCAAGAAGATGGCGCTCGAGCTCTTCAAGCCGTTCATCTACAACAAGCTGGAAGAGCGCGGCTACGTCAACACCATCAAGAGCGCCAAGAAGATGGTGGAGAAGGAGCGCCCGGAGGTCTGGGACATCCTCGAGGAGGTCATCAGCGAGCACCCGGTGCTCCTGAACCGCGCCCCGACGCTCCACCGCCTCGGCATCCAGGCGTTCGAGCCGGTCCTCATCGAGGGCAAGGCGATCCAGCTGCACCCGCTGGTCTGCGCGGCGTTCAACGCCGACTTCGACGGCGACCAGATGGCGGTCCACGTGCCGCTGTCGGTCGAGGCGCAGATGGAGGCGCGCGTGCTCATGATGAGCACGAACAACATCCTCTCGCCCGCGAGCGGTAAGCCGATCATCAACCCGACCCAGGACATCGTGCTCGGGCTCTACTACGCGACCCGCGAGCGGAAGTTCGAGAAGGGGTCGTACCGCGCGGACACCCTCGCCTTCGGCGAGGACGGCGTGGCGCAGGGCTACCTGCGCGGCATCTACGCCTCCCTCGAGGAGGTGCGGATGGCGTACGACAACGGCGAGGTCGCGCTGCACGCCGGCATCCGCGTCCGCGTCCCGATCATCGACGACGACGGCAACCCGCAGCTCGACGAGTTCGGCCACGTGAAGCGCCGCATCGTCGAGACCACGGTGGGCCGCGTCATCATCTCCGAGGTCCTCCCGAAGGGGGTCGCGTTCGAGTACGCGAACAAGACCCTCGACAAGAAGGCGCTCTCGGCGCTCATCGACGTCTGCTACCGCATCCACCGCAACAAGGAGACCGTCCTCCTCGCGGACCGGCTCCGCACGCTCGGCTTCGACCACGCGATGCGGGCCGGTATCTCGATCTGCATGGATCACATGGTGATCCCGGCGGCCAAGAAGGTCCTCCTCGGCGAGGCGCAGAAGGAGGTCGAGCGCGTCGTCGAGCAGTACCAGGAGGGGCTCATCACCGACGGCGAGCGGTACAACAAGATCGTCGATATCTGGGCGAGCATCGCCGACCAGGTCACGACCGAGATGATGGCCGGCATCGGCAAGGAGACGGTCGTCGACCACGAGACGGGCAAGGAGTCGATCGAGCCGAGCTTCAACCCCATCTACATCATGGCCGACTCCGGCGCGCGCGGCTCCACGCAGCAGATCCGGCAGCTGGCCGCGATGCGCGGCCTGATGGCCAAGCCGTCCGGCGAGATCATCGAGACGCCGATCACCGCGAACTTCCGCGAGGGTCTCAGCGTGCTCCAGTACTTCATCTCGACACACGGCGCCCGGAAGGGGCTCGCCGACACGGCGCTCAAGACGGCGAACTCCGGGTACCTCACCCGGCGGCTCGTCGACGTGGCGCAGGACGCGGTCATCTCCGAGTTCGACTGCGGCACGCTCGACGGCATCCGCGTGGCGAAGCTCGAGGAGGCCGGCGAGGTCATCCAGCCGCTCGGCGACCGCATCCTCGGCCGCGTCGCGCTGGAGGACGTCGTCGACCCGCTCACCGGCGAGGTGCTGATCACGGCGAACACCGAGCTCGACGAGCAGGCGGTGCGGTCCATCGAGGACGCCGGCATCGAGGAGGTCGTCATCCGCTCGGTGCTCACGTGCCAGCTCCGCCGCGGGGTCTGCGCGCTGTGCTACGGGCGCGACCTCGCGCGCGGCTACCGGGTCAACATCGGCGAGGCGGTGGGCATCATCGCCGCCCAGTCGATCGGCGAGCCGGGCACGCAGCTCACGATGCGCACCTTCCACATCGGCGGCACCGCGGCGCGCGGCAAGATCGAGGCGAGCTACCTCGAGGCCCGCACCGAGGGCACCGTCCGCCTCCGCCGCGCGGTCGTCCAGAAGAAGAAGGACGGCACCATGGTGGTCATGAACCGCCACGGCGAGATCGTGGTCGTCGACGAGACGGGGCGCGAGCGCGAGCACAACCGCCTCGTCTACGGCGCCATCCTCAAGAAGGCCGACGGCGAGCGCACCAAGCCCGGCGAGCTGCTCGCCGAGTGGGACCAGTTCGCGACGCCGATCCTCACCGAGGTCTCCGGCGTGGTGAAGTTCGGCGACCTCATCGAGGGTGTCAGCGTGCAGGATCGCCTCGACGAGGTGACGGGCCTCTCGCGAAAGGTCGTCATCGAGTCGAAGGCGGCCGACGTCCGCCCGCGCATCTCGCTGAAGGACCCGGAGTCGGGCAAGACGCTGAAGCTCCCGAACAGCGAGCTCGAGGCGCGCTACCTGCTCCCTGTCGGCGCCCACATCGTCGCGCAGGAGGGGGATCTCATCGAGGCCGGCGAGGTCATCGCCAAGATCCCGCGCGACACGACGAAGGTGCAGGACATCACCGGCGGTCTGCCCCGCGTCGCCGAGCTGTTCGAGGCCCGAAAGCCGAAGGATCACGCGATCATCAGCGAGATCGACGGCGAGGTCACGTTCGGCAAGGACACGAAGGGCAAGCGGAAGGTCATCATCACGCCGTACTCGCCGGACGGGCACGCGCTCGGCGATCAGGCGCGCGAGTACCTGATCCCGAAGGGCAAGCACATCCAGGTGCAGCCGGGTGACCGGGTGCGCGCGGGCGACCCCCTCCAGGACGGCCCGCCGAACCCGCACGACATCCTCCGGGTGAAGGGCGAGAAGGAGCTCTCGGCCTGGCTCGTGAACGAGATCCAGCAGGTCTACCGGCTCCAGGGCGTCGGCATCAACGACAAGCACATCGAGGTCATCGTCCGGCAGATGCTCCGGCGGGTCCGGGTGCGCGAGGTCGGCGATACGAACTTCCTGGTGGACGAGCAGGTCGAGAAGCACATCTTCGAGAAGGAGAACGAGACCGTGCTCGAGCGCGGCGGCAAGCCCGCCATCGCCGAGGCGCTCCTGCTCGGCATCACCAAGGCCAGCCTGTCGACCGAGTCGTTCATCAGCGCCTCGTCGTTCCAGGAGACGACCAAGGTGCTCACCGAGGCCGCGATCAACGGCAAGACGGACGATCTCCGCGGTCTCAAGGAGAACGTCATCATGGGCCGCCTGATCCCGGCCGGGACGGGGCTGCCCGCCTACAAGCGCCTCCAGGTCGTGGTCGAGGGCGAGCCGGTGGCGCAAGCGCCGTACGTCGCCCCCAGGCCGCGTCCCGAGGAGACGCTCACGGCCGTGAACGAGGAGTAGCCGACCTGCAGGCGCGCCCAGGGCGGGATTCAACCCCGACCCCGGGCGCGCCGCCCATCTCCCGAAGCGCGCTCGCAGCGCTCGGGAGGCGTTTTGCCCGTCGCCCCAAGGTGACCAGCCTGGCGAGCCGCGCCGGACGTGGCGCGCGCGCCTACCCGGAGCCAGTCTTCACTTCCACGTCGCAGCGTATCGGGTCGAGCGGGCATCGCCAGCCAACCGGCGTCGGCTGGAATGCTCACGGGGCTCGCGCGCCGCGCCGAGCTCTGCTCTCATTCCTCGAGCGCACCCCATGGCTGCATACGCCGCGAGCGGCTGGCCAGCTCTCCCCGCGTGCTCCCGTTCCGCGAGGGTTCTTGGGCGCGCCACCTCCAATTTCTGGGTAGAATCAGGGTTTCGATGGCTTCCGTTCAAGGATTGAACCAGCGGATTGCCGATCGCCTCGTCCTCGAGGGGCGCATCACCCCGGACGATCACCGTCGTGCGGTGGAGTACGCGATGCGTACGCGCGGCCGTATCGAGGACGCCATCATCGAGCTCGACATCGTCAACGAGGCCGAGCTCCTGAAGTTCATCGCGACCGTCCACAACACCCGCTTCGTCTCGACCGAGAAGCTCTCGAAGGCGATCATCGAGCCCCGCGTGCTCGCCAAGGTCTCGGCGATCACCGCGACGTTGCACGGTGTCTTCCCGGTGCTGCTCGACGATCGGAACACGACGCTCTCGGTCGCGACGGCGGATCCCGACAACGACGTCGCGCTGCACGAGATCCGGCTCGCCGCGGGCGTGCGGGACGTACGCGCCATCGTCGCCAGGCCGGCGGCGGTCCGCGCGGCCATCGCGTACCACTACCGGGGCGACACGACCGCGTTCAGCTCGCTTCTGCGCCCGGTCAACTCGTTCGACGAGATCCTCTACACCAACAGCAATAACCCGTTCGAGCGCGCGTCGATGACGCACGAGCGCGCATCGATCACGCACGAGCGCGCGTCGATGACGCACGTGCCGGCGGTGGTCCCGCAGCCGGCGCACGGGCAAACGATGCACGGGCTGCCGGCGCACGCGGCGCCCACGCAGGCGGCGCCGATGCACCCGCAGGCGATGCACGTGCAGCCGGCGCACGCGGCGCCCACGCAGGCGGCGCCGGTGCCTGCGCCGCTCGTCACGGCGCCGCAGGTGCCCGCGGTGATGCGGGCGCCCTCCGCGCCGCCCCGAGTGGCCCCGGCCGGGCCCCCGCCCACGCCGGTGCCCCCATCGCCGCCCCCCCAGCAGCACGTCGCTCCGGCGCCGATCTCCGCGCCGGTCGCCGCGGCGCCGCCCCCGCCGCCGCCGCATCCGACGACGACCCACGCGTACGTCGAGACGCTCAACGTCCTCGTGAGCCTGCTCGAGAACGCGCGGCAAGACCTTCGAGGCCACTCCTCCACGGTCGCCCGCATCGTCCGCAAGCTCTGCGAGCGCATCGGCCTGCCGCCGACGACGGTCGCGAGCTACGTGGCCTCGGCCTACCTGCACGACCTCGGCAAGAACGGCCCGTACCACCTCACCGCGCTCAACGTCGCCGAGTACGAGGGGCACCGGCTCGCCGCGACGAAGAGCGTCGATCTTCCGGCGCACCTCATGGAGTCGGTGGGGCTGCCGCAGGAGGTCGTCTCGGCGATCAGCATGATGTACGAGCGCTACGACGGCAGCGGCTTCCCCGATGGCCTGTCTGGCAAGGAGATCCCGCTCGGCGCGCGCATCCTCGCGGTCGCGGACACCTACGCCGATCTCACGCAGAACCCGCGCAACCCGTACCGCAAGGCGCTCCGCCCGCCGGAGGCCTGCGACGTGCTCGCCCAGTACCGCGCCACCATCTTCGATCCGAACATCGTCGATCTCTTCCGCCAGGTCATGACGGGCGACGACATGCGCGCGAAGCTGCTCTCCGATCGGCACCAGGCGCTCATCGTCGACCCGGATCCCGAGGAGACGACGGTGCTCGAGCTGCGCCTGCTCGAGCAGGGCTTCGAGGTCTCGATCGCGCGCAACGTGGCGCAGGCGCGCCGCGAGCTCGAGACGAAGGACATCGAGGTGGTCGTCAGCGAGATCGACCTCGAGGAGCCCGACGCCGGCCTCACGCTCCGCTCCGACGCGCTGAAGCTCGGCTTCGGCCGCGACAAGACGTGGGTCATCCTCACCGCGAAGACGGACCGGCAGACCGCCCAGCGCGCCTTCGATCTCGGCGTCGACGACTTCGTCTCGAAGCCGGCGTCGACCGACGTCATGGCCGCCAAGCTCCGCCAGCTCATCGAGCGGCGCTCCACGACCTCCGTCCCCCGCGGCGTGTCCGGCTCGCTCGCCGAGATGGGCCTGCCGGACATGATCCAGATCCTCTGGCACGGCCGGAAGACGTGCGCGCTCAAGATCCAGGCGAACTCCATGGCCGGCGAGATCCACTTCGCCGATGGACAGGTCGTCCATGCGCTCTGGGCCGGCGCGCTGGGCGAGGACGCGTTCTACCGGATGCTCACGCTCCGGGAGGGCGACTTCCGCCTCGACCCGAGCTTCTCGCCCAGCACCCGCAGCATCACCGCGTCACCCGAGGCGCTGCTCCTCGAAGGGATGCGACGCCTCGATGAAGGGACCCTGTCCTAGGCGCGTCGCGCTGGAGACCCCTTGAAGAGCCCCGTCTGCATCGAGACCCCGCGGCTGCGCCTCTTCATCCCTCCCGTCGAGTTCGCTGGCCGCTACCTCGCCTATTTCGAGCGCAACCGCGACCACCTGGCGCGGTGGGATCCGCCGCGCCCCGAGGGCTTCTACACCGAGGCGTTCTGGCGTGAGCGCCTCCTCCGCGACCACGAGGACTTCGCCGCGGATCGCGCGCTCCGGCTCGCGCTGCAGTCGCGCGGCGCCCCCGGCGGCGAGGTGATCGGGGTCTGCAACTTCACGCAGTTCGTCCGCGGCGCCTTCCAGGCCGCGACCCTCGGCTACTCGCTCGACCAGCGCGCCGTTGGCTCAGGCCTGATGTTCGAGGCGATCGAGGCGGCGATCGCGTACATGTTCGACACGCTCGGCTTCCACCGGGTGATGGCGAACTACCTGCCGCACAACGAGCGCAGCGGCCGGCTGCTCCGGCGCCTCGGCTTCGCCGTCGAGGGGTATGCGCGCGATTACCTGTTCATCGATGGTGCGTGGCGCGATCACGTCCTGACCGCGCTGACCAACCCGAGGTCCGCGCCTCCGGGCGGCTCGCGAACGACGGGGGCAGCGCACCCCGTCCGCGGCGCCGGCCCCCGCCACGGTTGATCCGGCCGCTCCTGGGATCGCGCCGCCGCGCGGCGTCCTGGCCGCACGCCCCTGCCGGCCGGCGACCGGCCGGCAACCAGGCGAGAACGCTGAAGATTGCGGCTTACCGCCCCGCGACCGCCGCGCGCCGCGTCTTGCCCCGCAGCGGGCGCCGCCCTAGCTTGTCCCGAGGCGTGGACCGCGAGTGCGGCCGCGACCCGGAGGCACATGTACGGTCCGCAAGGCAACGGTGGCGGCAGCGCACGCAGGCCAGCGCAGCGCTCGACGAAGGTCACGGTCCCCGAGATCCGCTCCCGCAAAGGGGTCTCGCCGATCGCGATGGTGACGGCGTACGACTTCACGATGGCGCGGCTGCTCGACGAGGGCGGCGCCGATCTGCTGCTCGTCGGCGACTCGCTGGGGATGGTCGTGCAGGGGCACACGACGACGCTCCCCGTGACGGTCGAGGAGATCTGTTACCACGGGCGCGCGGTGGTGCGCGGCGCGCGGCGGGCCCACGTCGTGGGCGACATGCCGTTCATGAGCTTCCAGCTCTCTCCGATGCACGCGCTCGAGAACGCCGGGCGCATGATGAAGGAGGGCAGCTTCGAGAGCATCAAGCTCGAGGGAGGCGAGGAGATCGCCGAGCACGTGCGCCGGATCGTCGCCGCGGGCATCCCGGTGATGGGTCACCTCGGGCTCACGCCGCAGTCGGTGCACGCGATGGGCGGGTTCAAGGTGCAGGGCAAGGGCGACGAGGCGGCCGAGCGCCTCATCGCCGACGCGCGCATCCTCGACGAGGCGGGCGTCTACGCGATCGTGCTCGAGGCCATCCCGCCGGATCTCGCGGAGGAGGTGACGGCCGCGGTCTCCGTCCCGACGATCGGGATCGGCGCCGGGGCCGGCTGCGACGGGCAGGTGCTCGTCTGTTATGACCTGCTCGGGATGTTCCGCGAGCTGACGCCGAAGTTCGCGAAGCGCTTCGCCGAGGTCGGCGATCAGATCGTGGAGGCGACGCGCGCCTACGTGGACGAGGTGCAGTCGCGCGCGTTCCCCGCTGCAGAGCACAGCTTCAAGCCGAACGGGCCTCGCCGGGCCGCCAGCGTGCCCGCTGCGCCGGCCAAGACCGAGTTCGCGCCGGCCGACGAGATCCCCCCGCACTGGCAGACGCACTGAGCGCGGCAGCGCGGCGTGGCGCGGCCGGTTGACTCGACTCGACTCGACGCCGGCTGCTCCGCGCCGGCAGGCGCGCGCTCCGCGCGGGCAAGCGCGCCGGAGGGGGCCGGCCTCAGCTCGCCTGGCCTTCCGCCGGCTCCTGCCGCCCTCCGATGGCGCGCAGCAAGAGCTCGACCGCGAGCAACAGGAGCAGCAGGAGCGCGACGTAGGGCGACCCGTCGATGGATGCGGCCATGCCGCCCAGCTCTGCCGCGCGGGCGCTCTCGGCGACGCGCCTCGGGCGGAGGTCGATCTCGCGCTCCGGGACCGACACGACGCGCGTCGAGCGCTCGCCGTCCAGGGTGAGCTCGTAGAGGCCGGCGAGCGGCGGAGACACGCGCAGGCGCCGCTCGACCTCGGCGACGGGGAGCGCCTCGCGTGACTGCGAGGCCCCGTCGCGGTCGACCCGCACGCGCTCGACCTTGACGTCGTGGTAGCCGTCGAACGTCCACAGCTCGCCCGCGGCGAGGCGCCGCGCGTCGCCGCGGGCGCGCGCGGCGCCGACGAAGCCGTCGAGCAACGACAGGAACGCGGGCCGCAGCGCGACGTCGCTCTCCTCCGTGCCGAGGGGCAGCGTCATGAACAGCACCACGCCGCGCCCGAGCGGGCGGCGCACGAGGAACGGGGCGCCGTCCGCCCACCGGGCGAGCACCTCGGCGCCCTCCGAGGCCTCCGCGCCCAGCGTCGCCCGGCCGCGCGGGGCGACGTCGGCGAGGCTGGGCGCGGACGGGCCGAGCCAGCCTGCCGTCGCCGGGTCCACGCCGGGCACCGGGGAGGCCGACCAGCGGACGACGCCCGGGACCAGCGGCTCGAACCCGGCGCCGAGCGGCGCCGCGGCCGCGCGCTGGCCGAGCGTCAGCAGCGCGACGCCGCCCCGCTCGACCCACGCGGCGAGCGAGCGGCGCACCTCCGGCGTGAAGCCGGGCGCGTCGTCGACGATGAGCCCCGCATGCGCGGCCAGCTCGTCCGCGTGCTCCGGGACCGAGGGAAGCGGCCTGATCTGCGCGTCCAGGTCGAGCGCCGAGAGGGCCTGCTCGAGCGGCGGCGGGCCGCCCGTCTCGACGTGCGTGGTCGCGGGGTCGACCACGACCGCGATCGAGAGCGGGCCGCCGGCGGAGATGATCGGGGCGCGGTCGTCCTCGGCGATCGCGTCGCCGCCGGTGAGCGCGGCGATCAGGATCTCGGGCGCCGCGGCCGGGAGGTCGATCGAGAGCTCCTCGGCGCGCAGGGCCGGATCGAGCGCGACCTTGCCGAGCACGGCGTCGCCGGCGCGCACCTCGAGGGCTCGCCCCGCCGCCGCGGAGGCGCCTGTCGCCGAGGCGCCTGCGGCGGCGCCCGCCGCGGGCGGCGCGTCCGCGCCGCCGTCTCGCTGCGCGACGGCGACGTCGGGCCCGCGCGCCGCGGTCGACGCGGCGGTGCAGACGACGCGGACGCGCGCCTTCTGGCCGGATCGATCGGCGCGCACGATCCCGCAGTCCTGGCCCGTCGCCTCGAGCTCCTGGAGCGGCACCCACGTGGCGATGTCGGGGGTGCCCGAGATGGGCGGGGCGTTGGGCGTGCCGTCCGCGAGGTCGCTGAGGAGCACGATGCGTTTGTCGCTCTGAGGCAGCCCACGGAGCAGATCGCGGGCGAGCGCGAGGGCGCCGTCGATGTCGGTGGCGCGGTCCGACGGCGCCGCCGCGGCGAGCGCCTCGCTGACGGCGGCGAGGTTGGTGGTCGACGCGAGGGCGACGCGGGCCGGGGCGCCCGCGAGGACGAGCGCCGCGGCGTCGCCGGGAGCGAGGCCGCCGGCGAGCTCGCGCGCGGCCGTGAGCGCGCGCTCGAACCGCGAGGGCGCATGCGAGGAATCGTGCGAGGAATCGTGCGAGGAATCGTCGATCGACCGCCCGTCGCGCGCGGCGCCCTCGGCGCCGTCCGTGCGCGCCCGCATGCTGAGCGAGTCGTCGACGACGATGGCGAGCGCGACCGACGCGCCGGCCCTGCGGCTGAGCGACAGGTGCGAGCAGCGCAGGAGCGGCGTCGCGCCGAGCACCGCGAGCGCGATCACCGAGACGGCCCGGGTGGCGAAGAGGGCGCGGTCCTCGAGGAGGCTCCGGCGCCGCGCCGTCGGCGGCGTGGGCGGGACCAGGCGCGCCGGCGGGAACGGCCGCTCCTCGGCGCGGCGACGGCGCAGGAGGTGCGCGGCGACCGGCGCGCCGACGAGCAGCGCGACCAGCAGCGCGCCGAGCGTGACGAAGCTCATCGGCGCACCTCGGCGATCGCCTGCACGAGCGAGCGGACGACGTCGGTCGGAGGATCGGCGCTCGTCGCGCGGAGCAGGCGGCCGCCGCGCGACGCGAGCGCCCGCGACCAGGCCTCGGCCAGGGCGGCGAGGCGCGCCTGGTACTGCGCGCGGACCGCGCCCGCGTCGGCCTCCACGACCGCGCCGCCCTCCAGGGCGCGGAGGCGCACGTTGCCCTCGAAGTCGAGCGTCGCCTCGCTGGGATCGAGGACCTGGAGCGCGATCAGCGTGCGGCCGCCGGTGCTCAGCGACGTGAACGCCGAGAGCGCGCGATCGGCGCCCGACGGGGCCGCGCCGGACTCATGAGCAAGATCGATGAGATCTGAGATGAGGAGGACGACGGCGCCGCGGCGGGCCTTCTTCGCGATGGGCGCGAGCGCGCGCTCGACGGCGCCGGCGTCGCCGCTCCAATCCTGGGCGGCGGAGGTGGCCTCGAGGGCGCCGACGATCCGCTCGAACGCCTCGCGCCCCGCCATCGCGGGCAGGCCGTGGGTGCCGGCGCCGCCGAGCCAGGCGAGCCCCACCGGGTCGCCGGTGGCGAGCGCGACGCGGGCCATGGCCGCGGCGATGAGCGCCGCGTAGGCCAGCTTGGCGCCGGGCGCGCGCCGGCCGCGGTAGGACATCGAGGCGGTCGCGTCGACGCACAGCCACAGGGCGCGATCGGTCTCGGTCTCGAACTCGCGCACCATGAGGCGATCGTGGCGGAGCAGGGCGCGGCGATCGAAGAAGCGGAGATCGTCGCCGGGCACATAGGGCCGCTGACCGCCGAACTCGACCCCCGCGCCCTTGCGGACGCTCCGGTGCATGCCGGCGTAGACGCCCTCGGCGACGGCGCGCGACTTGAGGCGGAGCGGGGCGAGCCCGCCCCAGTCGATGGGGAACGCTGCGAGCGAGGCGCGGTCGGAGGCGAGCGGCACGGTGTCGCTTCTTAGCCTGGATCCACCGGGCGATCACCTCGCGGCAGCGGCGCGTCGGCGCTGCGGGTGGACGCGCTGCAGCCGTGCGTCGGCGCTGTCGGTGGACGCGCGGCTGCCGAGCGCCGGCGGCGCGCCGAGCCGCGCTCGGGGACGCTCCTGGGCTCCCTCCCTCGCGCGGCTTTCTCGTGGGCTTTCCCGTTCTTCCGGGGGCGAGGGCTTGCCGAGGCGACGCCCGCCGCACATCAGCTCCGTGGAATGGCTGACGAGAAGAGGCCGGCGTCGCGCGCGTGGCTCGGGTACCTGCTGATCGCGGTCGGGATCCTGGTCCTTTCCGGGATCGTCAGGTCACGAGGGCGCCCGCTCGTGCCGTACGACGAGGCGGTCGCCGAGGTGCGGCGCGGGGAGATCTCCGCGGCGATCGTGAAGCCCGACGAGATCGAGCTGATCCGCCGCGAGAGCCCGCAACGACCGGAGGAGCGCGTCCGCGTGACGCGGCTGCCCGGCGTCGAGGACGAGCCGCTCGTGAGGGCGCTGCTCGACAAGCAGGTCCGCATCGAGGCGAAGAGCCCCCAGACGTCGGTGTGGATGCAGGTGGCGATCTGGATGTTGCCGCTCCTCCTCATCAACGCGGCGTTCTTCATGATGCTGCGGCGGGCGGGGCAGGGGGCCGGCGGGCCGCTCGGGTTCCTGCGCAGCAAGGCGAAGATCTACGATCGATCCAGGCAGGATCCGGTGCGCTTCCCGGACGTCGCCGGCGTCGATGAGGCCAAGGACGAGCTCGTCGAGGTCGTCGACTTCCTCAAGGAGCCCTCGAGGTACCGCTCGCTGGGCGGGCGGATCCCGCGCGGCCTCCTGCTCATCGGGCCGCCGGGCACCGGCAAGACGCTGCTCGCGCGGGCGGTGGCGGGCGAGGCGAACGTGCCGTTCTTCTCGCTGAACGCGAGCGAGTTCGTCGAGATGTTCGTGGGGCTCGGGGCCGCGCGGGTCCGCGAGCTCTTCGAGGAGGCGCGCAAGAGCGCGCCCAGCATCGTGTTCATCGACGAGATCGACGCCGTGGGCAGGACCCGGGGCGGCCTCGGCGCCCTCGCGACCCACGACGAGCGAGAGCAGACGCTCCACCAGCTCCTCGCCGAGCTCGACGGCTTCGACGCGCGCACCACCGTGATCCTGATGGCCGCCACCAACCGCCCCGAGGTGCTCGATCCGGCGCTCCTGCGGCCCGGGCGCTTCGATCGCCAGGTCATCGTGGATCGGCCCGATCTGCGGGGCCGCGAGGCGATCCTCGCCGTCCATGCGCGGCGGGTGCCGCTCGCGAGCGACGTCGATCTCGGGCTCGTGGCGCGCCGCACGCCGGGCATGGTCGGCGCCGATCTCGCGAAGATCGTCAACGAGGCCGCGCTGGCCGGGGCGCGGCGCGGCGCGAGCGAGATCGGACAGGCCGATTTCGACGAGGCGCTCGATCGCTCGCAGCTCGGGCTCCGGCGCCGCGGGCAGATCATGACCGCGGAGGAGCGGCGGCGCGTGGCCTACCACGAGGCCGGGCACGCCCTCGTCGCGCTCGCGCTGCCGGCCGCCGATCCGGTAGAGCGGGTGTCTATCGTGGCCCGCACGATCGGCGCGCTCGGCGTCACGATCCAGGTGCCCCGCGACGAGCGCCAGCTGGTCACCGAGCAGGAGATCGAGTCGCGCGTCACGGTGATGCTCGGCGGCAGGGCGGCGGAGGAGCTCGCGCTGGGGCAGGTGTCGAGCGGCGCGCACGACGATCTCGGGCGCGCCACGGCGCTCGTCCGCGAGATGGTGACCCGCCTCGGGATGAGCCGGCGCCTCGGGCTGGCCGCGCTCGCGCGCACCGTCGGCGCGCCGATGCTCGGCGTGCTCCAGGAGGAGCGCACGTGCAGCGAGGAGACCGCCCGCGAGGTCGACGAGGAGGTGAGGGAGCGCCTCGGCGAGATGTACCTGAAGGCCAAGCAGCTGCTCGTCGATCGCCGCGAGGGCCTCGAGGCGGTCGCGGAGGCGCTCGTGCTCAAGGAGACGCTGCGCGGCGAGGAGCTGGAGGAGGTCGCGGCCGTGTCGACGCGGCGGAAGATCGCCGTGGGCCCGCCGAGCGCGGCGTGAGCCTCAGGCCGCGCGCCGCCGGCGCCTGAGGCCGCCCGCGAGCGCGGCGAGCGACAGGCCGGCGGCCGCCCACGCCCGGCCGCCGGCGCTCCCGCGCGGCGCGCCCCCGGCCGCGCGGCAGGCGCAGCCGCCGTCCTCCTCCGCGAGCTCGCCGCCTGCCGGGGCCTCCGGCTCGCCGACGCCGATCCCTCGCACCGCGATCATCTGCACGGGTCGGTCGGGGTCGTTGGACTCGACGAGGACGGTCGCCGCGAGCTCGCCGCTGGCCTTCGGCGCGAAGCGGATCGCGAAGTCGATCTCCGTTTCTGGGTCGATCCCGAGCGCCGCGTCCGCGAGCTCGAAGCTCTCCGGGTCGTCGGTCGTCACGACGGCATCGAGCAGCGCCTCCCCCGCGTTCGACAGCCGGACGAGCTCCACGTTGGCCTGCCCCACCTCCACGGCGCCGAAATCGATCTCCTGCTTGTCCAGCGCGAGGTCCGGGAGCGGCACATGGACGCGCTCGCTCTCGAAGACCCATTCCCGCTCGGTGAGCGGAAAGGCGAGCGGGATGTCGGCGAGCGGGATCGACCACGAGCGGCCCAGCAGGCTGACGCTGAACGCGGGGACGAGGTGGAGCGTGCCGTCGTACCGCACCGAGCCCTCCGGACGAACGTTGAGCTCGACCGACGGGCCTCCCAGGTAGTCCACGGAGGAGGCTCCGCCTTCGGAGGTGATGTCGCCTCCGCTCACCGTCGCCTGATCGAGCGTCTCGATGGCCACGCGATGGGTCGTGTAGCGGGCCGCGACGTCCATCGCGATGTCGAGCTCGAACCTCCCGTCGATTCCGGGGATCGAGCCGCCGATGAGGTCGCCGAGCGATACGGACGCAACGCGCTGCAGCGCGGTGGAGCTCTCCAGCGTGATGCCCGGCTCCCAGCCCCAGGCGTCGAACTGCTCTCGCGCGTGCACCTGGAAATCGATCTGGGGCACATAGGGGATATCCCCCGTCCAGTCGAAGTCCTGGCCCAGGACGGAAACGCTGATGCGTCCCTGTGCGCTGACATCGAGTCCAACATCGCAGCTGAACGCGCCTCCATCCGGGGCGCCTGGCGCCTTGAGCGCGAGCGCCTCTGGCCACGACGCCTCGAGCGCTCCGTTCAACGAGACCTGGGTATCGGCGTAGACCGCCGCCCCGAGGCTGACTTGGAGCGGTGAGCCCGGCGGGACCCAGCCTGTATCGAAGTCGAGCTCGAGCGGGATGGCGTCTTTGCGCTGAAACGTGAGCGGTCCCCGCGCGCACTGGAGCGGGTCGTCCGCGCACGGCACGGCGAGCGAGTCATAGGCCGAAGCGGCCGCGGGGGCGAGGAGGGCGAGCGCGGCGGCGACGCAGGGGAGAGCGCGCCGCCGCCGGGGCCGAGCAGAGCGGAAGGCCGCGAGGGCAGCGCCGTCGGACAGCAAGGAACGCATGAGAACGATTACCACGATCCTCGCGCTCCACGCCATGGCCGCAGCCCCCCGATGGCGGCGCGCCAGGCACGTCCCAGCTGCGTTCCTGCGGCGTCCTAGCGCGCCCCGAACAGCGTGCCGACCACGATGCCGGCGGCCGCGCAGAGAATGGCCACCACGGTCCAGAGGATGAGCTCACGCGAGGTGCCGCCTGCCGGCGGCGCAGGGTTAGCGGGCGTCTCGCGGACCACCGCGGCCGTGCGTTCGGGCAGCGCCCTCCTCACCGCGCTCGCCACCGCGCTCTCCGGACGCGTGACCGGATGGCCGACGTGGCCAACATGGCCGACGCCCGGGGCGGAAGCACCGTCCTGGAGGGGCGCGGCGTAATCCAGGCCGGTCCGCTCGAGCGCGAGATCGGTGATCGAGACGGCGTCCGCGAGGCTCGCGGGGGTGTGGTGCACGACGCGCCGTTCTTCCCGGCAGGCGCGCAGGGCGTCGGCGAATGCCCTGGCGCACGGGTGCCGCTCGGAAGGGCTCTTGGCGAGGGCCCTCAGGATGACGGCCTCCAGGCCGGCCGAGATGAGCCCGGAGCGCTCGCTGGCGCGCGGCGGCAGCGGCTGCTCGGCGATCTGCGCCGTCATCACGGCGATGGGCGTCCGCTTGCTGAACGGCACGGCGCCGACCGCCATCTCGTAGAGGATGCAGCCGAGCGCGTAGATGTCGCTGCGCGGGTCGACGTCCTCCCCGCGCACCTGCTCCGGCGCCATGTACTCCGGCGTCCCGAAGATCATGTCCTTCTCGGTGAGCCCGGTCGTCTGCTGCTCGCCGTGCACCACCTTGGCGAGCCCGAAATCGACCACGCGGACGCGGCCGGCGAAGGGTGACGGCGCGGCGCCCGCGTGCCCGTGCGGGCGCTCGATGAGCACGTTGGCCGGCTTGAGATCGCGGTGCACCACGCCCGCCGCGTGCGCGGTCTCCAGCGCGGCGCAGATCTGCAGGGCGATCTCGATCGCCAGGTCGATCTCGATCGGCGCGTGGTCCCGCAGGAGCTCCTCGAGCGAGCTGCCGTCGATGTGCTCCAGCGCGATCACGAGGAGCCCGCCCTCCTCGACGAAGTCGAGCATCCGGACGACGTGAGGGCCCTCGACGCGCTCCAGGATGGCGGCCTCCCGGTGATAGCGCCTGAAGATCTGGGGCGTGCCCGAGAGGTGCCTGTGGATCACCTTCAGCGCGACGCGCTGGCCGTCCTCGTCGCGGGTGGCGCGGTAGACGACGCCGGAGGCCCCCTCGCCGATGACGGACTCGACGGTGTACCGCGACGCGACGCCGTGCCCGGCGGGCAGGCGATCGGGCGCGGGCTGCTGCGAGGTCACCGCCCACCGCCCGCGTCCGCGGGGATCGGCGGCGCGGGATCCGGCGAAGGCGCCCTGAGGTGCAGCTCCGTCGACGAGGTGCAGGCGCGCACGATCTTGGGGCTGAGCTCGATGGGATCGAGCCGCGCGGCGGGGTCGGCCTCGCGCCACGCGGCGCACGCGGTCTCGGCGAGCCCTGTGGCGTCGAGCGCGACGTAGGCCTCGAGCAGGTGCCGCTGCACCGTGGCGATCTGCACCCGGGCGAGATCGCCGTAGCCGAGCAGGCGGCTCGCCCGCGCCACGGCGTCGATGTAGCGGCCGCTCCGCACGTCGCCGGCGAGCTGCGGCAGCTCGGCGTCGACCCGGCGCTGGGCGTCGCGCGCGCGGCCGGCCCCCTCGGAGCGCACCAGCGCGCCGGAGCTCGCGGCCTCGGCCTTGCCCTGGGTCGTGAGCGGCAGATCCGTGAGCGGGACGAGGATCACCATGCCGCGGCGCAGCGGGTCCTGCTTGAGGTGGTTGTACTTGTCGAGCATCCACGCGTGGTCCCGCTTGCCCAGGAAGCGATAGGCGATGGTGAGCAACGTGTCGTGCTGGCCGACGACGTACCGCAGGTTGTACGGCACGATGATCTCCTGCCCGTCGGTCGGCTCGAGCCAGGGCCACGTGTCGTTCGAGAGCGCGAGGACGTCGCTCCGGTCGGCGGTGCCGAGCAGCCGCTCCGCGAGGATCGCCCAGGTCTCGCCCGCGGTGACGCGGTGGTGGCCCAGCGCGGGCACCTCCAGCCGCAGGCCGGGCATGATCGGCACGCCGGCGCCCGCGTCGAGCGCGTTGGCGGCGACGAGCACCTGCTCCATCTGCACGCGCCCGTAGGTGCGTTCCGCGATCTGCGCGAGCGTCTCGCCCTCGCGGACGACGTGCGGGAACGCCGCCGCGGCGCTGCCGACCAGCGTCGTCGCCGCGAGGGCGCCCACGGACAACCAAGCTCGCCGAGACATCACGCCGCCGAGGGTACCAGGGGATCGCGCGCTGTGGGACGGCTCGCGACCGCTCGCGCGGCGGCGCGCGGGGAACGTTTGCCACGATTTCGTCGCGCCCGTGGTTTCGTGCCAGAGTGCGCGCCACGCATGAAAGACACGACGACGGCCGGCAGGATCCCGACGTGGCTCTCGCGGCGCTCGCCTGCGGCGGCGCGGCTCCTCGCGGCCGGCCTGCTCGGGCTGGCGACGCCGGGCTGCCTCGTCCGGCAGGGGCTGTACGACGAGGCGCGCGCGGAGATCCGGAGAGAGCGCGACGCGGGTGACAGAGCGCGGGCCGAGGCCCAGAGCGCGCGCGCCGAGGCCGCGCAGCGGTCCGCGCAGGTCGCCGCCATCGAGGAGGAGCTGGCGCGCCTTTCGGACGACCTCCGGGCGCGCGATCTCAGGCTGTCCGAGGCGACGACGGCCGAGGCAGGGCTCGCGCGGCGGCTCGACGAGCTCGCCGCCATGAACCAGGAGCTGTCGGCGCGGCTCCGGAGCGCCGGGCAGAGCGTGGGGCAGCTCGCCGGGGAGCGGGGCAGCCTGTCGGCAGAGCTCGCGGAGACGCGGGCCAAGCTCGACGATCTGCGCCGGAAGCAGGCGGCGGCGGAGGCGCGCGCGGCCGGGATCCGCGATGTGGTGGCCCGGCTCCAGGGCATGGTCCACGCCGGGAAGGTCCATGTCGGGCTCCGCGGGGGACAGCTGCTGGTAGAGGTGCCGAGCGACGTGCTCTTCGACGCCGGGAAGGCCGACGTCAAACGGGAGGGCCGGGCGGTGCTGGTCGAGATCGCCAGGGTGCTCCGGAGCATGCCGGACCGCAGGTTCCAGGTCGCCGGGTACACCGATGACGGCGCTGATGACGGGCGCACGAGGGGGAAGAGCGCGAGGTTCCCGTCGAGCTGGGAGCTCTCGTCGGCGCGCGCGGTGGCGGTCGTCAAGGCGCTGATCGAGGCGGGAATGGCGCCGCGGAGCCTGTCGGCCGCAGGATATGGTGAGTTCGCGCCGGCGGCGACGAACGCCACGAAGGCGGGGCGGGCGAAGAACCGGCGGATCGAGATCGGCCTGGTCGCGGAACAGGAAGAGGCGGAGAAGGCGGGGAAGGCAGCCGGCGAGACCGGAGCGGTGACAGCGCCGTGATGGATTGAGATTCAGGGGTAGCGTCATGCGTGTCCGACGGCGAGAGCCTGGGACGGCCCGTATCCGCCTGTCCTTACCTCCTCGGTTCGTCGACCACATCTGTGCGCGGCCGCGGTTGAAGTCTTCGCGAGTCAGTGCTCGATGCGTTCCGGATCCTTACTGGGCGAGCACGCGCTCGCGTGCCGCGTCTGGAAGTATGGTCAAGAGAGCGCGGACAGCTTCCTCGACGCGCTCCTCGTCACGATCCTGAGCCGCCACGACTGGAATTCTGTCACGACGGAGCACGAGCGGGCGCAGAACGAAGCCGAGCACGCCGAGTTCAATCGGCTGCGTGAACCAGCCCGTGATTACGCTGTTGAGCGCGGCCTACACCCTCCAGATAACGACCGGTACACAAATGGCGGCGTGAAGCGTCACCCGCTTCACGCCTTGTTGGGCAGGTGATCATTGTCTCCCGACTGCGAGGGATGGGCGCAGCAGTACTTGCGGAGACATTGCGGTCGGGTCTCCTTGCTGAAGCAAGCGCAGAAATGCGCGATACTGCCCCGCTCTTTCCAGGAGAATATCCTGGGCTCGGCGTGGTTGAGACTCCGTGTAATGGACGCAAATAGCAATCAGCTGAGTCAAATAAAAATGCGCGTGCCAAACGAGGTCCCTCACACGCTCCGCGCCGGCTCCGACGTGCGCAATCCGGTTGCGAGCACGGTATATGCGACCCACTTGACGAGAGACTCGCTCCCGGGAGCGCTCAAAATAATTAGCCAAATGCTTGCCGCGATCAGCTTCCTTACCGGACCCAAGAGCTTTCCATAGCTCGTGGCAGCGGAAACTCAGCAGAGGTGACAGGTCATATATTAAGGATGTGAGCTTTCGTAGCTCCGTGTTGTCACCGAGCAAAATGCTAAGAATTTTAAAGCGATCCACCTCATTCCATGGCTTATCGGCTTTCCCTCCTACGAGTTCAATGAATCGAGCCTTAAGCGTGTCGTCTTTTGCGATTGTGTGAGTGATGCAACCGATAAGATCGCCAATGTCTCGTCTCAACTTTCCAAACGTTACTGCGTATGAGATCAGATCCTTCGCTGCGCTGAGGGCCCCATCGTAACCTCGAGCGCCAGCGGTCATGCGCTCCAAGCTGCTCCACAACAAGAGGAGCCTGCTTTCGCTATCCCTCGCCATCAGCGCGCGGTGACGTAATCGGAGCGCGTCGTGTAGTGGGTCGGCGATACTGGAGCGACTAGCCTCCCAAGCGGATTTTAGTATCCGCGCTTGCTCGCTGCGATCCGCCTTTCGTTTTTCCTCAACCAACTTTTCCTGGAGTTCGACCATCTTCAGCGCGTCGCCGGTTAGAACGGCCACGATGTCACTCGCGACTTCGATGTGGGCGCCTGGGAGAAATACTGTTAAGGCCCCAAGGGTAGACAGTACTCGTCGATGCGCGATAGCTGCGGCACCATGGCTATCGAATGCCTGCACCACGGCGCGCAGGAACGGACCGCCTTTAGTCGGGCGACCATGCCGTTCTAATTCCGGAAGTTTGTCAACTAGCGTCAAAGTTGGGTCATCGGAGGGAAATGGAGGACGCGTCGCGGGTAATGAGACAGCGACGAAGCAAATGAACTCACCGGGAGGAACGGTTAGCGCTCGCCCCAATTGTTCTATCCCTGCCGAACCGCGTGTGCGAATATCGGCCTCTGCTGCTGCTCCAGCCTCATCCAGTGCCTCATCACTCCAGCCTAATGCACGCAACTCGGATACGATGGTTTCGGAGAGCGTGCATATTGCTTCATGCTCTTTGGGAGACTTCTCGATAGTCCGAAGTACTCTGTCAAACGAGTCACGAAGCGCGGTGCGCCTCAATGGGCTAACGAGGGCGCGCAAGAGTTCGACCGCATCTTGGGTCACGTTCTCCTTCGCTTTCATCCCCAAAACAAGGTCGTGTAGGACCTGCTTGCGTTTCGGGTAAATCGCGCTTAGGACCTCGTCGCCACTGACGTAATGCGCGGCTTCGAGCGCGACGTCGCCGAGCATATGGACCCCGTGTCCACCGTCGGCGGGTTCGATGGCAGGGCGGGTGCTTCCACCCGATCGAACGAAACTTTCGGCGAGCGCAAGCACTTCGTCGAGCGCTGCGTGCGCGCACAATGTGCGAGCACGGCGTGGGACAAAGGTGGTGCGTAACTGCTCAAGCCAGCGCTCGATGAATAGCAGCGCCGTACGCTCCCCTTCATGTCCGTTCGACATAGGGACAAAATAACTGAAGGCCGAACAAGTTGGAAGCCGAAGCGACCAACAGGACGGCCTTACTAGAGAGCGGATCTAAATCCTAAGTGGAGGATAGCGCATCGCCCGCCGTTGTCAAGAACAGGTTCGTGCCGGACTCTCTCGGCCCCATATGCCATAGGTTGTAACGCGCGGCCTGTCTTCGTACCCTGCATGTAGGCCGCGCTCCGCCACGTTTCATCTTTGTCCTCCGGCTTATTGCTGGGGTACCGGAGACGACGTCCAATCCGCCTTTTCAGGCTCACCGTTTTTTCCGTCGCTCCGCCACCGGCGCCGTCTCCCCTCGCCGCAGCGCGCACGCCGCGAGGATGCACAGCGCCGGCGTCACGACCATGTGATACCGGTCCTCGCCGAAGAACGCGGCGTGCGTCAGCGCCACCGACGCAACCGCGAACGCGAGGTAGCCGACGACACCCCCGTTCGCGGGCCGGCCCGGCAGCGGCAGCGCGGCGATCAGCGGGATCGCCACCGCGAGCGGCCAGAACGCGTGCCCGTCGCCGAGCACCCCGAGCGCGACCAGCCCGAGCACCGCCGCGAGCGCAAGGAGCTGCGCGACGAGCTCCCGCCGCGGCCTCCGCCGAGGCATCGCCACGACCCCGAGCGCCGCGGCGGACAGCAGGCCGAGGTGCGACGCCGTGAGCACGCGGCGCCCCGCCGCGCGCCGCTCCTCGGGCCACGCCGCAGGGTTCGCCTCGCCGAGGTAGCCGATCGGGAACGACTCGTGATCGAAGGTGAAGCCCAGCTTCCTCGGGATCAGGGCCAGCCAGCGACCTGGATCATCCTTGATCCACTGAAGCCCCGCGGCCATCCAGCAGCGGTCCTGCGCCACCTGGCCGCGCGCGATCGGGCAGCCGTCGCCCGCGCGCAGCGTCTCGAAGCGGCCCGTCGCGCGCGGGAACGCGCCGATGGCGAGGTTCCAGCCGCCGTTCGTCGAGACGAGCGCGCAGCCGTCCATCACGCGGCAGTTGCGGATCGTCCACGGCGCCACCACCGCGAGGGCCGTCGCGGCCGCGAGCGCCGCCGCGAGCGCGCCGCGTTTCCACGCGGCCGCCCCTCCAGACGCTGTCGCCGCCGCTCCTCCGGGCGCGGACGCCTCCGGGCCGCGCATGGCCAGCAGCGCGAGCGCCGGCGCGCAGAGCAGGCTCTGCGGCCGCACCAGCGCCGAGAGCCCGAGCGCCACGCCCGCGAGGACCGCGCCGCGGGCCGGGCGACCGCGCGCGGCGTCGCGCGCGAGCAGCCAGGGCGCCGTCACCAGGCCGAGCGCCGCGAGCGGCTCCGTCATGACGAGCGCCGCATAGACGATGAGCCCCGGCGAGAGCGCCGCGAGGAGCGCCGCCACGCGGGCGCGCGCCGGCGTTGTCGCGTACCGGGCGAGGCGGTGGACCACGACGACGAGCAGCGCGCCGGTCACCGCGTTCGCGACGGTCGCCGCGTGCGGCCCGGCGCCGAACAGCCGGTAGACGAGGGCGAGGAACCCGCTGTAGCCGACCGGATAATGGCACCACGGGTGCCATACCGCCTGGCCCCCGACGATGAGATCGTCCGAGTAGCCGAGCCCGGCGGCGATGCGGCGCGCGCCGAAATCGTAGTAATGGCCGTCCCACACGGGCTCGCGCGCCCACGCGATCGCCACGTAGAGCCGCGGCAGCAGCGCGAGCGCGAACGCGAGCGCCGAGAACGCGAGATCCCCGCCGGCGCGTGCTGACGTGCGGCACGTGCCGCGCCCGCCTCCGATCCGCGCCGCCCCGTCGCTTCCGCGCGCCGCCTCAGCCATGCGGCTTGGCGCGTGAGCCGGCGGAGATCTCGCGCAGGCGACGCATGTAGGTCTTCGCCACCTGCGCCGGATCGAGCCGCAGGTATTTGGCAATTTCCTGAATGAATCCCTGTACGTAGACGGTGGCTGGCAGGTCGCCTATCGCCTCGTTCTCGATCGCCTGGAGGTGCGCCAGCGAGATCTTGGTCCGCTGCGAGATGTCGGTGAGCTCGACCCCCTGCGACTCGCGCACCTTGCGGAGCAGCGCGCCGCTGAACTGCGTCTCGGCGTTGATCTCGCGCGCGAGCTCGGCCTGGAGCATGGCCAGCTCGGCCGCGGCGGCGGCGTTCTCGGCGCGCACCGGGCCGAGCTGCGTGCGCGGATCGTCCGGGTAGGTCGAGAGATCGTACGCGCGGCGGCGCACCGGATCGAGGAGGGTGTCGTGCGCCTCCTCGATGCGCGCCTGCTCCTTCTGGAGCACCGCGGGGCTCAGCACGCTGACCACGGGCAGGCTCCCCTCCCGGTAGGTGTCGCGCTGGCGCTTGTAGGCGCGCCGGATCTCGTCGTCAGCGGCCGTCCGCGCGAGGCCGAGCGCCTCGTAGAGCGTCGGCGGCGCGGCGCTCTTCGAGGCGGCGGCGAGGGCGCGGGCGTGCGCCTCGGCCGGGCGGGAGTCGCGCGCGGCGAGCAGCGCGAGGATGCGCCGGGCCACGCGCTCGAGGTTGCGCGCGCTCTTCGACGTCGGGCTGTCGATGAGGAGCGGCTGGCGCCGGCGCGCGGTCAGCCACACCGCGTCGTCGTGCTCGATGTGGCCGAGGTAGTCGAGGGAGATGCCGAGGAAGCGCTCCGAGACGGCGCTCATCGCGGGGCCGAGCTCCAGGTCCGAGCGGTGCCGGGTCTGGCTGACCACGAGGTGCGGCTTCACCCGCGGCAGCTGCGCGGCCGCGAGCGACGCGACCCCCTCGTCGAACCGCTTCACCTCCATGATGAAGTCGCGCGGCGTCGCGAGCGCCGGGAGCGACGCGGCCACCTTCTCGACGAGCCGGATCTTGAAGCGCTCCTTCATGAGCGCCCGGCGCAAGGTGCGCTGGTAGAGCGCGCGGCAGAAGCGGTAGGAGTGCTCGACCGCGAGCGGCTCGGGCGTGGTGGCGCAGATGCCGACGTCGGCGTGCAGGAAGAGGTCGAGCGTCGAGGAGCCGGTCGCCGCGCCGAGGCTGACGATCACGTAGTCGACGTCGAGCTCCTGGATCATCTTCATCCAGTAGGCGGCGCGGCTCGGCCGGAGCGGCGTGGCCGTCATCGGGTCGTACGCGGTCGGGACGAGCCGGAGCCCGGGCACCGTGGTCGCGATCGGCTCGGCCTTGCCCTCCTCGATGTCCTCGCGCGTGACGAGCGGCGGCGCCTCGATCCCCAGCGCGGCGTGCAGCCCCGGGCTGTAAGCGTCGGTGTCGATGATGATCACGTCGCGCCCGAGCTGCGCGAAGTACACCCCCAGGTTGACCGCGAGCGTCGCCTTGCCGACGCCCCCGCGGCCGCCCCCCACGGCGATCACGCGGCGGGATCGCGAGCTGGAGAACGAGGTGATCTCGCCCGGCAGAGGGAGATCGTCGTCCGCCGAGCCGGGCGGGAGGGTCGAATAGCGCGGCGGAGGGTAGGACTCACCGGAGCTGGACAAGGTTCCTCTTCGTGCGGCGCGCGGCTGCGCGGGCGGGGTGGTGCGGCGGCGAGCGGATGCGAGCGGCTCGCGGCGCGAGTCCCTCCTAGCACGCGCCGCGCGCGGCCATGAGCGCCGCCGTCGCCGGAGCTCCGCGCCGGTGCCGAGGGCTCCGCGCCGGCGACGAGGGCCGCGCGGTCTGCCCGCCCCGTCGCAGCCGCTCCCGGCGCGCGAGCCGCCTCGACGCGCCCAGGCCGCTGGGCTAGTCGCTCCCCGTGGCTACCGTCCGACCTTTCCGCGCTTACCGACCCCCCCAGGCCCAGGCGGCTCGCGTCGCGAGCCCGCCGTACGACGTCATCTCCACCGCCGAGGCGCGCGTCCTCGCGGCGGGAGGCCTGCACAGCTTCCTCCGCGTCTCCCGCCCCGAGATCGACCTGCCCGAGGGGACGGACGAGCACGACGACGCCGTCTACGCCCGCGGCGCGCAGAACCTCGCCGATCTCATCGCGAGCGGCGACCTCGCGCAGGACCCGGAGCCGCACCTCTACCTCTACGCCCAGAGGATGGGTGATCACCGGCAGATCGGCGTCGTCGGCTGCGCCGCGGTCGCCGAGTACGAGCAGGACGTCATCAAGAAGCACGAGAAGACGCGCCCCGACAAGGAGGACGACCGCACCCGCCACATCGAGGAGCTCGGCGCCCACGACGAGCCGGTGTTCCTCACGTACCGCGCCGACGCGGGCATCGACCGCGCCGTCGCGGAGGCCTTGCAGTCGCCGCCCATCTACGACTTCACGACCGCCGACGGCGTCGCGCACAAGCTCTGGGTCCTCGGCCGCGCGGCGACCGCCGACCTCGAGGAGCGCTTCCAGGCGATCCCGACGCTCTACGTCGCCGATGGCCACCACCGCAGCGCCGCGGCGGCGCGCGTCCACAGGAAGCTGCGCGGCGACGGCGGCGAGCACGACGTCTTCCTGGCCGTGGTCTTCCCGCACGACCAGATGAACATCATGCCGTACAACCGCGTCGTGCGGGACCTCGCCGGCCGCAGCGCGGAGGCGCTGCTCGCAGCCCTCGGCGAGCGGCTCGACGTCGCGCCGGCGAGGGACGGCGCGGCCGCCACCCCGGCCGAGCCGCGGGCCTTCGGGCTCTACCTTGGCGGCCGCTGGTACACCGCCAGGGTCCGCCCGGGGTCGTTCGACGCGAACGACCCGGTGGCCTCGCTCGACTGCTCCATCTGCCAGGACCAGATCCTCGGCCCGATCTTCGGCGTCAGCGACCCCCGCCGGGACAAGCACGTCGATTTCGTCGGCGGCATCCGCGGCGTCGCCGAGCTCGAGCGACGCGTCGACTCGGGCGCGTTCACGATGGCGATCCACCTCTATCCCACGCAGATCGACGAGCTCTTCGCGGTGAGCGACGCTGGGCTGCTCATGCCGCCGAAGAGCACGTGGTTCGAGCCGAAGCTCCGCAGCGGGCTCTTCATTCATACGTTCTGACGAGCGCGCCGCGCCGGGGGTAGACTGCGCCCCATGGCGGACATCAAGCGTGTATCCCCCCAGCAGGCCAAGAAGCTCATCGACGAGGAGGGGTATCTCTACCTCGACGTCCGGAGCGAGCCCGAGTATGCGGCCGGGCACCCGAGCGGCGCGCACAACGTGCCGCTCATGCACGCCGGCGCCGGCGGCATGAAGCAGAACCCCGACTTCCTCGATGTGGTCGGCGCCCTCTATCCCAGAGACGCGAAGATCATCGTTGGCTGCAAGTCCGGACAGCGCTCGATGCGCGCGGCCGAGGCCATGGTGTCGGCCGGCTACACGGCCGTCATCGAGCAACGCGCCGGCTTCGAGGGGCCGCGCGACGCGTTCGGCGCGATCACCGAGCCGGGGTGGGGGCCGGCAGGGCTGCCCGTCGAGACGGCCACGCCTGGCGGCTCCTACGCCGAGCTCCGCAAGAGCGCTGGCAGGTAATACGTCCGGCGCGCACGGCCCGCGGCGCGGCGCCGAGCGTGTTGTCGCGGCGTCGATCGCGTTGCCGGAGACCGCTCGCTCCGCTAGGAATCCGCGTGCTCCACGGTGCGCGCGTCGCAGTGGTCATCCCCGCGCGGGACGAGGCGCGATGGATCTCCGAGGCGGCGGCGTCGGTCCCCGCCTTCGTCGACCACGTGATCGTCGTGGACGATGCCAGTCGAGATGGCACGGCCGAGATGGCGCGCGCGATCGGGGACGAGCGCCTCGAGGTGCTCGTCCACCCGGAGTGCCGCGGCGTCGGCGCGGCGATCGTCGCTGGCTACCGGCGCGCTCGCGCGCTCGGCGCCTCGGCCGTCGCGGTGATGGCCGGCGACGGGCAGATGGATCCGCGTGATCTCCCGCGCGTCGTCGCCCCGATCGCCTCGGGCGAAGCCGATTACGTGAAGGGCGATCGGCTGCGCCACCCCGACGTGTGGCGCGTCATGCCTCTCCAGCGGCTCGCCGCGACGGCGGCGCTCGCCGCGCTCACCCGCCGTGCGGCGGGGCTCGACGCCCTCTCCGACAGCCAGTGCGGGTACACCGCCATCTCGGCCCGCGCGATCGACGCGCTCGACCTCGACGGCCTCTGGCCCCGCTACGGCTATCCGAACGACTTGCTCGCCGCCCTCGCGGCTCGCCGGCTCCGCGTCTGCGAGGTCAGCGTGCGTCCCGTCTACCGCGGTGAGGCGAGCGGCCTGCGCGCGCGCCACGTGCTCACCATCCTTTTCCTGATTGCCAGGAACGCCATAAGGCAGTCCCTGAGCTGATCAGGAAAATCGCAGAACGCCCGCGCGCGGACGGAACGTGTGAGTGGGAGTCGATCGAATCGACACGAGCCGCTGCGCAAAACGGTCGACAACTCGCTCGTTGGTCTCATAGCAAAGCTGCCTGGCGACCTGACTCATCAACTTGGCGCGGAGGGGCCTCCAGAGGCGCGAACCCCGCGGCCATGCTTCAACAAGGGGGGTGACGGACGTGGCCATCAGCCGAGCCGCCTGGGCTAGAATCTGGAATCCGGGGAGGTCGCGGACTCTGTCGTTCACGCCTCGGGTCGTGGCCTATGCATTCGGCATCGAGCTGCCGTACAGCCTGCTTGTCCCGGTCGCTCACCTGCGCCTCCTCGGCGTCGTGGACTCGGCGGTCCAGGCGCGGCTGCTCGGGCTGATCGGGCTCATGTACCTCGTCAAGACGGGGGGGCTGATCGCGCTTCTCGTCCACATGCTGCGCCCGATCGAGCGCCTGCGGCAGTACGCCGTGGCCCATCGCCTCCAGAGCGGCGCGGGCGTCGAGGACACGAGCAGCGGCGGCGCGGCGCCCCCGGAGGAGGTCGTCCTCGCCGCGGCGAACGCCGCCTACGACACCCCGCTCGCGTTCGCGACGGTCTGGGCCGTGTCGTGGGGGCTCCTGTACCTGCCGGTCACGATGGCGCTCTACTTCATCGCGCCGGACCAGAGCCCCCTCGGCGTCCAGCGCGGCGTCGCGCTGGCCCTGTTCGCGCTGGCCCTGTTCGCGGCCGCGCTGCCGCTCGCTTACAGCATCCTCGGCCGCCTGCTCGCCCCCGCCGCCGGCGTGATCTCGCTCATCGCGCGCGAGCGCGGCCTCTCCATGCCCGGCAAGGGATACTCGCTCGCCGTCCGCCTCGTGATCCTCGGCGCCTGCCTCGCCATCGCGCCGACGAGCTGGATGGCGGCGATGGTGCTCGGCGAGACGGCGGGGCCGGCCAAGCCCGGCCTGAAGCTCACCCTGGCGATCTTCTCGATGGTCGCGGTCACCTGGGCGCCCGTCTGCGCGGGCTTCCTCGCCGGCGCCCTCGCGGGCCCGCTCCAGCAGGTCGCCGCGGTCATCCAGAAGATCGTCCAGCGCGGCGAGGTCGACCGGCTGGAGCGGATCCCGATCTATTTCAAGGACGAGATCGGCGCGCTGGCGGGCGGCGTCAACGCGATGGTCGATCGCCTGGAGGAGTCGTCCCGGCGCACGCGGAGCTACCTGGCGGAGCGAGAGCGCCTGCTGCAGGACGCGGCGCAGCGCGCGGCGCAGCTCGGGGCCGTGCTGGACAACCTCGTCGAGGGGGTGTTCGCGTGCGACCGCCAGGGCCGGCTGACGATGATCAACGCCTCGGGGCTCAGGCTGCTCGGCCTCTCGGGCCGCTCGGAGCAGGCCGGCCGGATGATCGAGGAAGTGATGGACCTCGGCCGGGTGCGCCACAGCGACGGCCGCGCCTTCACGCGCGACGAGCTGCCCATGGTGCGGGCGCTCGCCGGCGAGACCATCGTGCAGGAAGAGCAGGTGCTCGCGGACGGCCGCGCGGGCCGCGACGTCTTCCTGCGGACCAGCGCGGCGCCGATCCGCAGCGAGGGCGGGGCGGTCCTCGGCGCGGTCGCGGTCGCCCGCGACGTGACGGAGCTCATGGAGCTCGATCTCGTCAAGGATCAGTTCATCCGGGTCGGCGCGCACGAGCTCAAGACGCCGGTCGCGATCATGAAGGGATACGCGCTCGCGCTCCTGCGCAACTCGAACGATCTGCCGGCGCCGCGCCGCAAGATGCTGGAGGCCATCGACCGCGGCGCGGACAGGATCAACCGCATCGTCGACGATCTCCTGGCCATCTCGCAGGTCACGCTCGACGTGCTCCAGGTCTCCGAGGAGGACGTCGATCTGAAGGAGCTCGTGCAGGAGTCGGTCGATCGCGTCGCGAAGTCGGCGAGCCGCCACCGGGTGCGGCTGTCGCTCGACGCCGAGCGGCCGCCCGTCGTGCGCGCCGATCCGGAGCGGCTGCGCCAGGTGCTCGCGAGCCTCCTCGACAACGCGGTGAAGTACTCGCCCGACGGCGGCGACGTCGACGTGACCGTCGCCGTCGCCGAGCGCGCGCCGGCGTCGTCGCCGCCGTCCTCCTGCGACGCCGCGCTCTTCTCGCAGCGGCACGGCGCGGCGCCGCGCTTCGAGGCGGTCGTGTCCGTGCGCGACCAGGGCGTCGGCATCCCCGCCCACAGGCAGGAGCGGATCTTCGAGCGCTTCTTCCGCGCGCACACGGACACCCGACACGACTACGGCGGCATGGGGATAGGGCTGTTCCTTGCGAAGGACATGATCACCCGCCACGGCGGCCGTATCTGGTTCGAGAGCGAGGAGGACAGCGGCAGCACGTTTTATTTCACCCTTCCACTCAGCAGCGAGGCCCCCGCGGCCGATCGACGATGAGCGACAGACACGCAAAGACGGTGCTCCTCGTGGAGGACGACGCGGATCTCGTGGCGCTCGTCTCCCTCGTGCTCCAGGAGGACGGCTACCGGGTCAAGATCGCGTGCAACGGCCGCGAGGCGCTGGCCAAGCTGGAGCACGACCTGCCGGATCTCATCCTGCTCGACATGAAGATGCCGGTGATGAACGGCCCGGAGTTCGCGCGCGAGCTCGAGGTCCGGCACGGGCGTCAGGCGCCCATCGTCGTGCTCACCGCCGCGGCGGACGCGCACCGGCGGGCGGCCGAGGTCGGCGCGGACGCGTGGCTCGGCAAGCCGTTCGAGCCGGACGCGCTCCTCTCGACGGTAAGGCGTTACACGGGGTGAGCGCGGAGGAGCTGCCGCCGCTCGGCGAGGTCGCGCCGCACCTCGGCCCAGTACCGCGCGGGGAACCGGCGGTGATCGAAGCCGGTCGCGCGGAACACCCGTGTGATGCGGGCATAACGGCGCAGGCTCCACTCCCTCATGATCTGGAGCGAGGGGTGGAGGCCGCGCGCCTCGATGAACGGCGCCGCCCGCGCGTAGAGCGCTGGCATGACCTCATCGAGCCAGTTCCGCATCAGGGCCTGGTATCCGGGCGTGTCGACGCACCGTCCGGAGATCACCTGAGCGCGCGTGACCCCATGGCGCGCGAGCTCCTCCTCGGGCAGGTAGCAGATGCCGCGATCGGCGTCCTCCTGCATGTCCCTCAGGTTGTTGAAGAACTGATCGAGCCGGCCGAACTCCCCGGCAGCGTCCCAGTGCTCCTTCGTCAGGAACGGAACCAGCTGAAAGATATGGCCTGACAGCCGCACCAGCATCGTGTCGTGCTCCTTCAGGGTGCGGATGAGCAGGCGGGGCGCGTGGTAGTCGGCGAGGGCGAGCAAGTAGGCGTCCCAGGCGGCGAGCGAGCGCGGTTGCATCTCGTCCAGGTCGGGACGATCGAGCGCCGGGCGGCGGAGCCACAGCGCGTGGATGGCAGAGAGCTCGCGCGCGAAGGGGCAGCACGGATCGACGAAGCCGCAGGAACGGACGCGCCTCCACGCCACCATGAAGCGGCTGAATCGCCGCGCGTGGGGCTCGATGCGCTCGTTCTCGGCGAGGCGATCGACGATCCGGATCCAGCGGATGCGATCGAGCCACGCCCGCTTCACGTCGGGCGCGAGGCCGAGCACCCACGCGGCGTTGTCCTCGTCTTTCAACGCGTCGTCCGACAGGGCGCGATAGTGCGATGAGCCGACGATCGCCGAGATCGGTTGGTAGGGAGTCCGCTCCGATGCCGGTGCGGCAGCGGGCAGGTAGGGCGGTCGAGAGGAGATGTGTTGAGTAGGTTTCACGATGTCGAGTGCCGCACGTTGAACGTGCTTGTCGCCGGTGTGTCGCCCTGGCTTCGCGCGGTCACTGGCGATTATGGACGTAGCTCACCCTGTTTGCTTGGGGCGCCTGCGTCGGTGATGGATGGTGGCTCTCTACCGTGTAGAACTTTCCGATCCTCCGAGAGATGCGCGGTGACGCCTGTTCGCCTTCCTTTATGAGGCCTTATCGTCCCCCAGTCGACGCGGAAATTCGTCGTCCAGGGCACGGGCGCCGGAGATAATGCATGGATTCCCTGTGTGTTTTGCCGGTGTGTTGGGAACATGCCGTCAATGATCGTCGGTGTATACCCTCGGTCGGTACATTGTCCAACGGATAACGTCAGTGATCGCCTGACGTCTCGGCCCTTACTCGCTCCGTCTCGGCGGTAGGTCGCGTGTTCTAGGCACATGGATTATTCCGGAGTTCCTGGTGGATGGCCTCTACGCCCCACGTGAGGGCGGGTGAGCGCCGGGGGCGAGCCTCTCTCTCTGCTGCTCGGTCTGCCTCGGTGAGCGGCGCGACGGGAACGCTCCGACTCGCGATCGGACGCGATGCTAGACGCGCTCGTGAGAGGGGGGATTCAGCGGTTGTCATCGCGCCGTGCGTGCTGCGGTGAACGGCCCCGATCTGTGGCTGTGACCACGGTCCAAAGCGGTCATCCGCGCCAGGCGCGCCCGAGTGGCGTCCGCTCCAGACAGAGGAGATCGAGCCGCGTCCCCGCGCATTCATCGTGTTCAGACCTGCAATCGAGAATCTCAGGTTCGAAAGACGTCAGGAACATCCTTAAGGTCAATTCCATGAATCGAGCAAGGTCGGGCCCTGGCCCGTGTCCTGCTAGAGTCCTGCTAAAGCTGAAGGGCAGAGCGCCCGTGACGGCTTCCCCCGCCGTCGAATGGGCGCTCTTTTTTGTGTTCTTCGTCCGGGACGCGAGGTCCTAGCGCTCGCGCAGCCGGGCTACCCGGTCGCGCCAGTACTGGAGATCGAGCGCGGAGAAGACCGCGGCGGCGCGCGCGATCTGGCGCTCGCGCTCCGGATCGCGGCGCGGGAGGTGCCGCGCGAGCTCGAAGCGGGCGCGCGCCTCCTCGACGGGCAGGCCGCGCTGCAGGGCGTCGTCGATCGCCGCGGCCCAGAGCCGCCTCGCACGCGCGTGGCCGCCGGCGAGCCAGGCGGCGAGGCCGCGCAGGCGGAGCGAGGTCGAGCGGCCGAGGGGGAAGATGCGCGCGTACCGGCCGAGCGCGCGGCATGCCTCCGCGGAGAGGTGCGAGAGCTCGCGCCGCTCCGCCGAGCCAGGGGCGTCCTCGAGCAGCGCGAGCAGCACCTCGCACGTCGCGGCGTACCCGTACAGGCAGTGGTAGCCCGCCGGCTGTCCCTCGCGGAGCATGGGGAGCGTCCGCTCGGCGGCCGCGCGGGCCTCGCCCTGCGCGCCGCGGAGCAGGTGCCCCAGCGCGACCTGGCCGTGCGTGATCTGCTGCGTGCGGTCGCCGAGCCGCTGCACCTCGGCTGACAGCGCGTCGAAGATGGCGATCGCGCCCTCGCCGTCGCCGAGCAGCAGCCGGCACTGCGCGCGGCCGCTCTCCGCCCAGATGTGGCCCTGCGCGTTGTCGCTCTCGCGCGACGCGATCACCAGCGCGCCGTACAGGTCGAGCGCCTCCCTCCAGCGGCCCTCGGAGTACGCCGCGCCGGCGAGCAGCGTGATGCACTCCTCCTTGCGTCGGCGGTCGTGCAGCGCCTCGGCCAGCCGCTCGGCCTGGGTGAGCAGCGCCCGCGCGTCGCGGCACCGGCCCTCGCCGAGCGCCGTCAGCCCGCGCAGGCACGAGACGAACGCGACGCCTTGCGGGTCGTCGAGCGCCGCGGCGACCGCCGTCGCGCGCGCGGCGTACGCGTCGACGACGGCCTTCCACGGGACGTACCCGAACGCGACGCTCAGGGTCGCGTACCCGCGCGCGAGCGCGAGCGACGGGCCGAGCCGCGCCGCGGCGTTGGTCGCCGCCAGCGCGGCCAGGAAGGCGAGCGTCGGCTCGTTGCGGAACAGGTAGGTCTCCGACAGCTTCTCCGTCGCGAGCGACGCCTCGGCGAGGCGCTCGCGCTCGGCCGCGTCGCTCGCGACCGGGGCCGGCAGGCCAGCGACGTGCGCGAGCTGCAGGCCGAGCTGCTTCAGCGAGGCCATCGCCGGGCGCAGCCGCTCCCCGAGGCCCGCGCGGCCGCTCGCCGCGCGCTCCCCCGCGCGGAGCCACGCGGCCTCGTCCCGGGAGAGCAGCTCCAGCGCCGCCGCGCAGTGCCGCTCCGCGCCGAGCAGATCGCCGAGGTTGTAGTGGGCCTGGCCGAGCCGCCGCTCCCAGCGCGCGCGCCGGATCGGCGGCGCGCGCTCCTCCGGCGGGTGCGCGCCGTCGAGGTCGAGCGCCCTCTTGTAAAAATCCACCGCGTCGCCGGAGGCGCCCGTCGCGAGGGCCTGGGCGCCCGCCTTGTCGAGGTACTCCAGCGTCTCCTGGACGGCGCCCGCGATTCCATAGTGGTGGGCGAGGAGCGGGTACGACAGCGCGAGGCCCGGCGCGTCGCGGTGGCGCCCCTCGATCGCGCGCGCCGCGGCGGCGTGCAGGGCCCGCCGCTCCGACTCGGGGATGCCCGCGTAGACGATCTCCCGCAGCTTGTCGTGCACGAAGCCGAGCCGCCCCGGCTCCGTCTCCTCGAGCACGTGGCGGCGGGCGAGCTCCGCGAGCGCGTCCATGGCGTCGACCTCGGCGAGGCCCGCGGCGCCGAGCAGCAGGCGCTCCTCGAGCTCGCGGCCCAGCACCGAGGCGAGCCGCGCGAGCGCGAGCGCCTCGTGGCTCAGCCCCGACAGCCGGCGCGCCACGAGCTCGCGCAGCGAGCCCGGCAGCGGCAGCGGCGCGGGCGGCTGGCTCCCGCGCGCGGCGCGGGCGAGCCGCTCTGCGGCGGCGCCCTCGGCGCCCGCGCGGATCCGCCACGCGTAGGCCTCGTCCCGGTAGATCACCCGCTCCTGGATCGCGGCCCGGAGGTACTCGGCGATGAAGAACGGGTTCCCCTCCGACTGCTCGAAGAGGTACTGCACGAATGCCTCCGGCGGCTCGTCCAGGGCGAGCATGTCGCGCACCATCCGCCCGACCGAGCCGCGGTCGAGCCGCCCGAGCTCGAGCCGCGAGGCCCAGGGGGCGCCGAGGAGCGAGGAGAGCGCGGGCGACGTCTCCTCGGTCCGGTACGCGCACAGGAGGACGACGGGATGGGCCGCGAAGTAGTCGGCGTCGAGGTGCTCGAGGACGGCGCGCGAGTTCTCGTCGGCCCACTGGAGGTCGTCGAGCACGAGCAGGACGGGCCGCGTCGCGGCGAACGCGGCGAGCGTGTCGGCGAGCGCGGTCCGCAGCCGGTAGCGGGCCGCGTCCGGCGGCAGCTCGGGCGGCTCGGGGTAGCGGTCGTGGCCGTGGAGCTGGGCGAGCGACGGCTCGTGCGGCGCGAGGACCCTGCCGCGCGGACCGAGCAGCGCGTCGTAGCCCGCGGGGCCGAGCTCGTTGCACCGGTCGGCCACCGCGAGCAGCAGCGGGCGGAACGGGTGCAGCGGCGCGGCCTTAACCGCGCCCTCGCGCTCGACCTCGGCGGACACGGCCGCGCACGCGCCCGTGACCACGGCCATGCGGTTGAGCGCCGCCTGGTGCGCCGCCTCGACGGCGAGGCGCGTCTTGCCCACGCCGCTCTCGCCGCCGACGACGACGAGGCTGCCCTGGCGCCGCTCGTGGGCGCGCTCGAGCGCCGCGGTGATCTGCTGCAGCGCCTCCCCGCGCCCGGCGAGGCGCGGCCGGTACAGGTACGGCTGCGCGTTCGGCACGCGCACGCGCGCGCGCGCCGCGCCGCTCCAGTCGCGCGGCGGCGTGTCGGCCGCGCCGAGCTCGGCGAGGGCGGTCGCGACCTCGTCGGCGTAGCCGAGCCGGTCCTCGGGGCGCTTCTTCAGGAGCCGCGCGATGAGGGCGTCGAGCGCGGGAGGCACGTCGGCGACGAGCTCCGAGGCCGGGAGCGGCTCGGCGTAGAGGTGCATGGACAGCACGACGGAGCTCGAGTCGCCGAGGAACGGGACGCCCCCGGTCACGGCCTCGTAGATCATGCAGCCGAGCGCGTAGAGGTCCGCGCGCGCGTCGACGAGGTCGCCGCGGATCTGCTCGGGGGACATGTAGTCGGGGCTTCCCATCAGCCTGCCGCCCGCCTGCAGCACGTCGCGCCCGGTGTGCCCCTCGAACTGGAAAGCGAGGCCGAAGTCGAAGAGCACCGGCGTGCCGTCCGGGCGGATGAACACGTTGTCCGGCTTGAGATCGCGGTGGACGAGGCCCCGGCCGTGGACGTACGCGAGCGGCCGGCAGATCGCGCGGAGGAGCGTCAGCGCCTGGCGGAGCGCGCCGCCCGCCGCGCGGTGGAACGGGCGCGGCGCGAAGGGCTGGTACGAGCGCGGGATGATCGAGGCGGGCGCGATCTCCGCCGTCGCGGTGCTGGCCTGCGCGTTCATGGCCGTGGAGACGCTCACGGTCGGCTCGCTGCTCACGCTCCCGCGGGCGCGCCAGCGCTCCTGGTTGTGATCGCGGAGCGTGCGCCCCTCGATCAGCTCCATCGCGTACCACGGGATCCCGCCCTGGACCCCCTCGTCGAGCACCCGCACGACGCCCGGGTGCTCGACGCCCCGGAGCGCGTGGATCTCGCGGCGGATGCTGGAGACGAGGCTCTCGTCGCCCACGCAGACGGTCTTCAGCGCCGCGAGCGCGCCCGTGACGCCGTGCTGAGCGCGGTAGACGACCCCCATCCCGCCGCGGCCGAGCGGCGCGAGCACCCGCCACGGCCCGATGGACACCGGGACATCCGGAGGGTGCCTGGCCTGTCCCGAGCTCGGCGTCGTGATCATCGAGGGACCGACGCACCCTTGGCCCGGGCCTGGATTCGCCCCAGGTGGTAGGTCAAAAGCGGCTTCCCGACATCCACGCTGGAGCTGAGTACATCCACCCGACGGCGCGCGATGATGTCACGGCGCGGCCGACCGTACAACAGGTCTGTGTGGAGGCCAGCTCATCGCACGAACGCCGCGCGGCGGGGCTGCCGCACCGACAGGCGACTACACATGAGCCAGCGGAGCGTGGCTATCGAGGCTCGCGCCGGGGCGGAGGCGCGGCGCGTCTCGAGGCGCCGTCGCGCGGCGCCGTGCCGTCGTCGCGCCGCGCGGCCGCGCGGCGCGTGCACGGAGGGAGCGCCGGCGCGCGGCCGCCCTCTGGACGCCAGCGCCGCGCGAGACACGGTGAACCCGGGACTCTGCGGAGGCGCGCTCTGCCGCCGCGGTCGTCGCCGCATGTCGAGACGCGATGTCGAGGCGAGCCGAGCCGCGCGGCGCTCGGGCGGGGACGTCTCGGTCTCTCGCGGCGAGCGGACCGCCGGGGATCGTCTGCTTTCCCCGCTTGGTGGATTCGACATCTCCGATGTCGTTGTCCCGTTTCATCGAGCTTCGACCGTGCCGTGCGATCCCATCGTGCACAGCTGAGCTCGCGGTACACGGTTTGCTCCCGGTGCACTCACGGCCCGCGCTGGCGGCCGCACTTAGAAAGGGAACCAACGAATGAAGCATTCGACTCATCTCGGGGCCTTGTTGACCGTCCTGTTCCTCGCTGCGTGCGGCGGCGAAGGTGCAGATTCCGCCCCGACGGACAGCGCCGTGAGCTCCAAGCAGCTCAGGGATCTGACGGCCGATGACGTCCAATCCGCCTGCGATTCGCTCGCGGCGAGGGTGAAGCTCTCCAAGGAAGATGCCTGTGAGTACCTGGGCCTCGTCGCGTCTCCCGCCGTCGGGCAGCCGTGCGGCACGGTGAAGGACGAGTGCCTCTCCACGGCCGACGAGGCGGCCGCGGAGCAGGACGACCACGCAGCGGATTGCATGCCTCCGACCGAGCACCGCGCCGGCTGCTCCGCCACGGTGGCCGAGTACGAGGTCTGCTTGCTCGCCCAGACGCAGCGGGTCCGGGCGCTCACGTGCGACTCGGCGCTGAGCTCGCTCGAGACGGCTCCTCCGGAGTGTGATGCGGTGGCGCGCAAGTGCCCGCAGATCCTGGACGTGGGCGGAGATCAGGGCGCCGAGAGCCCCTGAACACGGCGCCGGGGCGCGGGCGGCCACCCATCATCGGCGATCGATCATCGATCATCGCGCTCAACGTGGACGCACGGCTCGCTGCCTGAACGAATCGCCGGTAGGCACGACACGGCCGCTTGGCGGCCGTGAGTGCCATTGTCCTACCTCTGTTTCCCTGGATCTTTTGATTCCTACCGATATTCGTGCTCGTCCGCGCCTTCCAGGGCATCTCGGCGTATGATGGGCTCCGCAGCCGGCGCGCCCGGGGAGGTTCAACCCTCGGCGTCTCGGCTCAAGCGAAGTCGCGGCTCGCGCCGAGGGTTCGCTGGCACAGAGGAGGATTTCATGAAGATCACCAAGGTTTCCGGAGTGCTCGCCCTGCTGCTGATCGCCGCCGCGGCTGCTTGCGGCAAGGGCGAGCAGCCGGCTGAGGCGAACGCGACGGTCGAGGTGACCGCCACCGCCGAATCGGCGATCGGCGAAGGCGCTTACGTCGAGGAGCACGAGAGCGGCAAGGCCGCCTTCAATGTCGCTGCCGACGGGAACGTCAAGGCCGCGGTCACGGGTCCGGACGGCAAGCCGATCCGCGAGGACGTCAGCGGCACGCTGGTGTGGAAGGACGCTTCCGGGGAGAAGAGCGTGCCGCTCACGCTCGACGCGAAGACCGGCCTCCTGGTCGCCGCCGGCCCCAAGCTGGAGGCGGATCTCACCGAGATCGGCTACACGCTCAACGTCGCCGGCAAGCCGTGGAACGGGACGCTGCACGTGCCCGCCGGCGGCACCGCCGAGCTCTTCGCCAACGCCAAGGCATCGGCGGAGCTCGGGCTGCCGGAGGGCAAGCTCGGCCCGCACGGCGGGCGCATCGAGATCGTGGGGGACGACCGCCTCGAGCTCCTGGTCGACGAGGTGACAGGCGAGGTCCGCGTCTATGTGCTCGACGCCGACCTGAAGCCCATCGACCTCGGCGAGCGCAAGATCACGCTCGGCGTGGTGGCCGAGGCGCCGCAGGTGGTCGTCCTCGCTCCGGCGGTCGCGACCGCGGACGTGGCCGCGACCGCGGCGGCGGGGGTGGCCGCGGGGGCGTACCTGACCGGCAAGCTCGCGCTCGCCGCCGATCCGCTGAAGCTGACCATCGCGGTGCGGAACGCGGGTCGCTCGGCGGTGGCCCTGTGCGGCTACCGAGCCGGGGCGGCGTTCGCCGTCCACGCGCGCGCCCCGCGCGTGAAGGTGCGCGTGAAGACCGACTGGGACGCGCGCGTCCACGCGCTCGCGAACGCCGACCTGAAGGCGAAGGCCGACATCGACCCGAAGGTCCACGTCCACGCGGGGGCCGGCGCCGCTGCCAGGGCCAACGCGAAGGCCAACGTGCACGTCAAGGCGCCGAGCGTCCGCGTGACGCCGCCGAGCGTGAACGTGCAGATCAAGGCGCCGAAGATCTCGATCCCCAAGCCGAGCTTCAAGGCGTCGGCGTCGGCCCGCGCGAGCGCGGGCGCCAAGATCGGGGCACATTGATGCGACGCGCGGCGGTGACGGGCGCGCCTGTCACCGCCGCAATCCCAGCGACGCGGCGTGCTCCGCGGCGCGATGGGGGCGAGGGCGTGAAGCTCGATGGCATAAAGCTCAACGGAGGTGAGTGGAACGGCACCTCGATGACCACCCGAGCGCGCTCACCCGGGGAGCGCGCGATAATCGATCTTCCCCGTCGAGGTCCGCGGCAGCTCGTCCATCGCGACGATCGTGTCCGGGACCATGTACGGGGGCAGCCGCTCCGCTAGGTACAGCCTGAGCGAGCGATCGTCCGCGTCCCCTGCGAGGGCGACGAAGCCGCGCAGCGTCTTGCCGAGGCGCGCGTCCTCCACGGCGATCACCGCGGCCTGGCGCACGGCGGGGTGCGACGCCAGCGCGGCCTCGACCTCGCCCGGCTCGACCCGATAACCCCGGATCTTCACCATCCGGTCGATGCGGCCGCGGAAGTAGAAGAGCCCGTCGGCCTTGCGCTCCACCCGGTCGCGGGTCCGGTACGGGCCGCCGTCCACGGTCGTCGGCCCCGAGACCACGAGCTCGCCCGTCCCGGGGCCCTCGATGACCTGGCCGCTCTCGCCGCCCGCGTCCAGCGCGCGCAGCGTGCAGTCGGCGTAGGGGCACGCGACGCCGATCGGGACCTCGCTCGCCCCGTCGAGCGCCGCGCGGTCGACCCGGTGGAACGTGCAGACGTTCGTCTCGGTCGGGCCGTAGAGGTTGTAGAGCGCCGCGCCGGGCGCCCGCGCCGCCAGGGCCGCGAGCTCGCGCGGCGGGAAGACCTCGCCGGCGAAGAGGATGGCGCGCACGGGCGAGAGCGCGAAAGCCGGCGCCGGCGCGCCCGCGTCCGCCGCGGGGAGCGCCGCGATGAGCTTCATGAACATCGACGGCACACCGTAGATGACCGTCGGCGCGAGCGCGCTCACCGCGTCGCGGAGCGCGCGGCCCGAGGCGAGGTCGCGCCGCGCCATCGTCGCGAGCGTCGCGCCCGCGCGGAACGTCGCGAGGTGGTCGAACCAGGCGAGATCGAAGACGAGCTCGGCCACGCGGAGGACCCGATCCGCCGGCGTGAGCCCGACGAGGTCGATGCAGAAGGCCGTGAACGCATCGAGCCCCGCCCACGTGATGGGGACCGGCTTCGGCTCGCCCGTGCTGCCCGACGTGTGCAGGATGCACGCGACGTCCTGCGCGCGGTCGTCGCGGGCGCCGCCGTCGCTCGTCCCGTCGTCGCCGTCCGCACCGGCGCGCGCGGCCCCGCGCAGCGTGCGCCCCTCGGCGTCGAGCTCCACGCGCGGCAGGCCCCCGCGGAGCTCGGCGTCGATGCCGGCCGCGAGGCCCGCGGCCGCGGCGTCGAGCACGAGCGCCCGGCACCCCCGGGCCCGCGCGATCCGCCCGAGCCGCGCCGGCGGCGCGGTCGCGTCGAGCGGGACCGCCACGGCGCCGGCCGTGAGCACCCCGGCGAGCGCCACCGGCTCGTCGTGCGCCCGGCCCAGCGAGAGCAGCGCCACCCGGTCGCCCGGGCGCACGCCCGCCCCGCCGAGCGCCGCGCCCACGGCCGCCGCGCGCGCCGCGAGCTCGGCGTAGGTCATCGCGGCGCCGCGCGACGCGAGCGCGACGGCGTCGCCGCGCGCGGCCAGGTCCTCGGCGCGCAGGCGGAACGTGCCGGCCACCCGCTCCCCGCTAGCCCTGCGCGGCCGCGATGCGGCCGGCGACGAAGCGCGCCATGCTGTCCACGGTCGACACCGCGTCGAGGTCCACCTCCTCGTCCGGGATCCGCACGCCGAAGCGCTGCTCGATGAACACGAGCACCCGCGTCAGCGACATCGAGTCGAAGCCGGACCCGCCCGCGAAGAGATCCTCGTCCAGGGCGAGCGGCGCCTTGCGCAGCAGGATCTCCTTCGCGATATGCTCGTGCAGCGCGCGCCGCACCGTGTCGAGATCGTAGGTCACCGCAATGGTCCCTTTCCAGCCGGAGCTCGGGCGCTCAGCCGATGGCCGGCGTCGCCTTGCGGGCAAGATAGTCGATGAGGTCGATCTTGGACACGACGCCGAGCACCGTCTCCTTGTCGACGACGAGCGCGATCTTCGCGTCGCTCAGGACGCCCTTCAGGAGCTCGACCTTCGTCGCGGGCGTCACGGTCGCATAGTCGCTCTCGACGAGCCCGCCGATGCTCGAGTCGAGCGTGCCGCTCCCCGTCACGAGGTGCCGGAGCAGGTCGATCTCGTGGACCATCCCGCGCAGCTTGCCGTCCTGGGTCACCGGGAGCTGGCTTATCCCGTGCGATTTCATCATGTCGATGACCTCGCGGACCCGGGCGTTCGCGTCGGCGGTGACCACCGCCCCGCTGGGCTTGACGGCGAGCAGGTCGCGCACCGTCCCGAGGCCCTTGTCCTCCTCGAGGAAGCCGTTCTCTCGCATCCAGTCGTCATTGAAGATCTTCGAGATGTACTTGGACGCGCTGTCGGGCAAAAGAACGAGGATGTTCTCCTTCTTCCCGCTCTGCCGCGCATACTTGATCGCGCCGGCCACCGCCGCGCCCCCGGAGCCGCCCACGAAGAGGCCCTCGAGCCGCACGAGGTCCCGCGTCATGAGGAAGCACTCCTTGTCGTCGACCCGGATGATCTCGTCGATGATCTTGAGGTTCATCGTGCTCGGGAAGAAATCCTCGCCGATCCCCTCGACCTTGTAGGCAAACGGCTTCGTGATCCGCTGGGTCTTCACGTAATCGTAATAGAGCGAGCCGACCGGGTCGACGCCGACCATCTTGATCTCTGGCTTCCTCTCCTTGAGGAACTTGCCAATGCCGCTCAGGGTGCCCCCTGTCCCCATGCCGGCGACGAAGACGTCGAGCTCGTCGCCGCACTGCGCCCAGATCTCGGGGCCGGTGGATTGGACGTGGGCCTCGGGGTTCGACGGGTTGTGGTACTGGTTCGCGTAGAAGCAGTTCGGCGTCTCGTCGGCGATGCGCTTGGCCACCTGGTAGTAGCTGCGCGGGTCGTCGGGCTCGACGGCGGTGGGACAGACCACGACGCGGGCGCCATACGCGCGCAGCGTCGCGATCTTCTCCTGCGACATCTTGTCCGGCATGACGAAGACGCACTTGTATCCCCGGATGGCCGCGACCATCGCGAGCGCGGCGCCCGTGTTGCCGCTGGTCGCCTCGACGATCGTCCCGCCGGGCTTGAGCCCGTTCGCCTCGGCGTCGCGGATCATGTTCAGCGCGACCCGATCCTTGTGGCTGCCGCCCGGGTTCAGGTACTCGCACTTCACATAGATGTCGCTCTCGAGCCCCTCGGTGACCCGGTTCAGCTTGACGATCGGCGTGTCGCCGACGGCCTTCGTGATATCGCTGCGCGCGCCTCGCATCATGGGGAGACCTCTTAGCCGCCGCGCGCCGCAGCGACAAGGGGAGTCCGCGCGCGCGGCGGCGCCGCGAGAGGCGGGCTCGCCACAGCGCTGGCGAGCGCGCGCGCCTGCCGTGACTGCCGGGCCCGGCCGTCGGCCATCCTTCCTATCCTTCCTAGAAGAGAAAGCAAAAGAAATTGTGTTTACGATGGGGGTCCACACTGCCCCTATCCGGCACGTTATCGTCACGGATTCAAAGGCCCTGACGGCGGCGAGCCAGAGCTCTCCGGCGCGAGCCGCCGGGGCGCGGCGCTGGCGCGCTGACGTCAACGCCACGCGGCGCTGCTGCGCGCGCCGGGGCGAGCGGACCGGCGGGCGATCTCGCGCCGCGCTCCCTGTGGTAGACTGGCGAAATGGCGTCCGAGCCGAAGATCCACCCGAGCGCCGAGACGGCGCTCCTCAAGGTCCGCTCCAAGGAGATCGCGTTCAGCCGCTTCCGCGTGCAGGTGACCGCCGGCCCGGACGCAGGGGCGTCCCAGACGTCGGACGCGACGGAGTTCGTGATCGGCACGGCGCCCGGCAACCAGCTCATCCTCACCGACCGGGCGGTGTCGCGGCACCATTGCGTGATCTCGGTCACCCCGCGGGGGTTCTTTCTCCGCGATCTCGGCAGCAAGAACGGCACGACCCTCTCCGGCTTCCGCGTCGAGGCGGCCTATCTCCTGCCGGGCGCCTTGCTCGGGGTCGGGCAGTCCACGCTCCGCTTCGAGCCGCTGGCCGAGGAGATCCGCGAGCCGCTCGGCGACGAGGAGCGGTACGGCCGGGTGCTCGGGCAGAGCGCCGCGATGCGCCGCATCTTCGGGGCGCTGCCGCGGATCGCCGCGTCGGACTCGACGGTGCTGATCGAGGGCGAGACGGGCACGGGCAAGGGCCTGCTCGCCGAGGCGATCCACGAGAGCAGCCCGCGCGCTGGGGGGCCGTTCGTCGTGATCGACTGCGGATCCATCCCGCCGACGCTCATCGAGGCCGAGCTCTTCGGGCACGCGAAGGGGGCGTTCACGGGCGCGCAGGCGGCGCGCGCCGGCGCCTTCGAGGCGGCGCGGGGCGGCACCGTGCTGCTCGACGAGATGGGCGAGCTCCCGCTCGACATGCAGCCGAAGCTCCTGCGCGTGCTCGAGGAGCGGCAGATCCGTCGCATCGGCACGATCGAGCCGACCAAGCTCGATATCCGGGTCATCGCGACGACCAACCGCGATCTCCGCCAGGAGGTGAACCGCGGAAATTTCCGGTCGGATCTCTACTACCGGCTCAACATCGTCCGCCTCCGCGTCCCCGCGCTGCGCGAGCGCCCCGACGACATCGCGATGCTCACCGCGCATTTCTACCGGCAGCTCGCGCAAGGGCAGGACCAGAGCCCCCCCGGCGAGCTGCTGGAGGCCTTCATGCGGCAGGACTGGCCGGGCAACGTCCGCGAGCTCCGCGGCGCGGTGGAGCGCGCGGTGCTGATGATCGATCCCGCGCTGTTCCGCGAAGCCGTGATGGGCTCCGAGGGGGTGGACAGCGGCGCCCCGGCGCTCCCGGCGCCCCGGGACGACGAGCTCAGCCTGTCGTTCCGCGAGGCGAAGGAGCGCGCCGTGGCGCGCTGGGAGCGCACGTTCCTCACGGCGCTCGTGCGCGCGAACGGCGGCAACCTCTCGCGCGCGGCCCGCGCGGCGCGGATGGACCGCAGCCACCTGCGCGAGCTCCTCCAGCGGCACGGCGTCTCGGCGACGGAGGCGTGACGGCCGGGCCCGCGGGCCAGCACCGGAGACGGCCGCGCGCGCGCCTGGTGAGCGGCTAGGGCGGCGCCGGAGGCGGCCCGCCCCGCCGGACCTCCGGCGGGCGGCGCCAGGGCGCGCCCTCTCGCTGGTTACTGATTGGCCTTCTGGCGGTTCTCTCCCTTGAGCTCCTTGGCCTTCCCTTCGGCGGCCATCTGCTCGTTATCGACCAGCTTGCCGACTCGGTTCTTGATCGCGCCGGCGGCCTCTTCGACCGCGCCCTTCGCGCGCTCCTCCGCCTTGGCGTCCTCCTTTTGTACCTTTCCTCGGAGCTCCTTGGCGCGGCCCTCCGCTTCCATCTGCTCGTCGCCGAGCAGCTGGCCGAGGCCCTTCTTGATCTTGCCGCCCATCTCTTCGGCGGCCCCTTCATTGCGATCGCTTGCGTCGCTCATTGCATCCTCCTCGTGGCGTGGCCTCCGCAGAGCCTCTCTGCGGCGCGCCGCCGCCGTCGACCTCGCATTGGCAACCTCCAGATCTAGCAACCGGTGCGCCATCGCATGCCGAACGGTCTTTTCGAGGACGCGGAAGGGCGATTGGGGCAGGCTACCTCGCTCGCGCTCTGCCTCTCGGCTCGCCTGAGGCAATACGCCACGCGGCGGCCAAGCAAGCAATCCCACGGTCCGACCGGACGGCCCCCGCTCTCCCGGGGGCGCACCCGCGCTGCGGTCGGATTTCGCGGTGAATGCGGCGATGCGAGCGCTCTGTCCGCGGCGTTCAGCTCGGCTGGGCGTCTGTGGAGAGCCAGGACTCCAGGGCATGGCGCGGCGCTTGCTGAACAGCCTGCATAGCAACGAGGAGCACTTCGCTCCTTTCTGGGAGGTTCATCATGTCGTTCATTCTCTTTCTCCTGTTTGGCCTCGTCGTCGGTGCTCTGGCGCGCCTCATCGTCCCTGGACGTGAGCCGGGCGGGTGGGTCGTCTCGATGATCATCGGCGTCGTCGGCTCCTTCATCGGCGGGCTGCTCGGCCGCATGTTGTTCATGTACCGTGAGGGTGAGCCGGCTGGCTTCTTCATGTCGCTCATCGGCGCCATCGTGCTGACCGCCGGCTATCAGGCGATCGCGCGGCGCCGTACGGTGGTATGAGCGGGCCGAGCGATCCTCTCTTGAGGCGCCACGCCCGATACCGGCCCACGGCGCTGCACGAAGGAGCTCTCGAGCCGCCGCCGCGATCTGTAACGTCCGGGAGCACCTCGGGCCGAGAGCAGGAGGCGCGGAGGAGGCGCCGCGACCCGTGAGCGCGATCTCGGCTCAGGCGGCGCGGCGCGCCCCCCTCTCGCTCGGCAGGCTGGAGGGGGCCCTGCTCGTCGCACGGCCCACCCCCCGGGGTCGTACGACGAGCAGGGCCTTCGGCGGCCTGTGGCGGCCTGCGGCGCGGACTCCGGCGCCGGCACCGCATTTCCGTCGGCGCCGCGTCCGCTCGCCGGGTAACGCTTGACGCCGCAGGAGGCTTTGGGCTTGCTAGCGGGCTCCGCGCTTTTGCCCAAGGTCCTGGCCATGTCGTTCTCGATCCTGCCCCCGCCGATCACGCCCCTCGCCGCGATCCTGCCGTCCGAGCCGCTGCTGCTCATGGGCGCCGGTCCGGTGCCCATCCCGCAGGCGGTGGCCCAGGCGAACGGGGTCATCATCAATCACCTCGGCCCCACCATGGACCGCGTCATCCAGAACGTGAAGTACATGGCGGCCTATGCGTTCCAGACGCGCAGCGACAAGATCCTCGGCCTCGCCGGGCCCGCGTCCGCGGCGATGGAGATGGCCGTGGCGAACCTGTGCTGGCCCGGGCGCAAGGTGCTTTGCCTGAAGGTGGGGACGTTCAGCGGGCGCCTCGGCGAGATGGCGCTCGGCGTGGGCGCCGATGTCACCTTCCTCGAGGGGCCGCCCGGGCGGCCCGTGTCGCTCGCGGACGTGCGGGAGGCGATGAAGAAGCAGCGCTACGACGTGGTCACGATGGCGCACGGCGAGACGTCCTGCGGCGTCCGCATGGTCGAGATGCCGGAGATCTGCAAGCTCGCGAAGACGCAGGGCGCCCTCACGATCGTCGACGCGGTGGTCACGCTCACGGCCATGCCGGTGCACATGGACGAGTGGGGCATCGACGTCGGCATCGTCGGCGGGCAGAAGGCGCTGTCGTCGATCCCGGGCGTCTCGGCCTGCGCGTTCTCGCAGGACGCGTGGAAGGTCGTCGAGGAGCGCCCCCTGCCGCGCCCGCACTGGTGCTACGACGCGACGCGCGCGCAGCGGTTCTGGGGCTACCAGCAGTACCACTACACGGCGCCGGTGCCCGGCGTGCTCGCGCTGCACGAGGCGCTGCGCCTCGTCTGCGAGGAGACGCTCGAGCGGCGGTTCCGTCGCCACGAGATGAGCTCTCTGGCCATGCAGGCGGGCCTCGAGGCCATGGGGCTCGAGCTGTTCGCGTCGAAGGACGTGCGCCTCAACAGCGTGCTCGCCATCAAGCTGCCGTCCGGCGTCGATAGCGCGCGGATCCGCGAGTACATGACCAAGGCCTTCCGCGTCGAGATCTCGGGCGCCTTCGGCCTCAACATCGTGCGTGTGGGCCAGATGGGCGAGCAGTGCCGCTCGCACAACCTGTTCAAGACGCTCTACGCGATGGGCATGAGCTTCCAGCGAGAGGGCGTGAAGCTCGACGTCGCCAAGGGAATGGCCGCGCTCGAGCAGGGTCTGGCGGGCGATCGCGATTACTTCGTGGACTAGCTCTGCCCCACGGTGGCCCGGTCCGGGATGGCCGGACCTCCGCGCCGCTTCGCGGCGGCGAGGGCTTGCTCGCGGCGCTTGCCGGCGTCGATACGGCTCCGATGCGCGTCGAGCAGATCGCTGCGCGTCAGGATCCCGAGGACCTTGCGGGGGGCCTGCCTGGACACGACAGGGAGCCTCCCCACCCCCTCGGTGACCATGTGATCGGCGGCTTCGCGCAAGGAGCTGTCCTCGAACACCACGGCGGGCGGCCGCCGGACCAGGTGGCGGATCGAGATGGTACCGGCCTGCTCGGTGAGCACATCGCGCTGGGTGACCACGCCGACGAGCTCCCCCCGATCGTCCACGACCGGGAAGCCCTGGTGGCGCGAGCCCGCCGCCTGCGACAGCAGGAAGGCGCGGGCCGCCTCGACCGTATCGTCGGCGGCGAGCGTCACGGCGGGGCGCGAGGCGGCCTCGCCGGCGGTGATCTGCGCCAGGTGATCGGCCGCGTACTCGACCGTCACGCGCGCGCCGCGGCGGGCGATCTTCTCCGTCATGATGGAGTGCCGCATCAGCAGGCTGGAGACGAGGAAGGCCGCGCTGCAGCCGCCGAGCAGCGGCAGCAGCCCCATCGGCTGCCGGGTCGTCTCGAAGGCGAAGACGACGGACGCGAGGAGCGCCCGGGACGCGCCCGCGAAGATCGCCGCCATCCCGACGAGCCCGGCGACGCGCGCGTCCACGCCGAGCCCGGGGAGGAGCGCGCTCGCGGCCAGGCCGAGGATCGCGCCGAGCCCGCCGCCGACGGTGAAGAGCGGCGCGAGCGTCCCGCCCGAGGTGCCGCTGCCGAGCGCGATCGACCAGGAGATGAACTTCATCAGCGAGAGCGACACGAGCGCGGCGAGCGCCAGGCGGCCGCTCAGGATGTCGTCGATGTTGCTGTACCCGACCCCGAGCGTCCGCGGCGCGAAGTAACCCACGACGCCGATCGCGACGGCGCCGATCGCCGGCCACCACATCCAGTGGAGCGGCAGCCGCTCGAACGCCTCCTCGATCGCGTAGATCGCGCGGGTGGCGCCCATCGCCGCGAGGCCGAGGACCGCGCCGAGCACGATGTAGAAGGCGAGCGCGGGGCCGGTCGAGGGCGCCACGGACGCCATCTCGAACGCGGGCGCGGTGTGGCCCGCGCAGAGGCGCGCCGCGGTCGCCGTGGTCGCGGCGAGGGCGACGGGGATCACCGAGCGCGGGCGGTACTCGAAGAGCAGGAGCTCGATCGCGAGCAGCACGGCCGCCACCGGGCTGCCGAAGGTCGCCGACATGCCCGCCGCCGCGCCCGCGGCGAGCAGCGTCTTGCGCTCGTCCGCGGTGATCCGGAGCAGCTGCCCGACCAGCGAGCCGAGCGCGCCGCCGGTGGCGATGATGGGGCCCTCCGCGCCGAACGGACCGCCGGTGCCGATGGCGATCGCCGCGGAGAGCGGCTTGAGCAGCGTTATCCGCGGCGGGATGCGGCTCTGGTTGAACAGCACCTGCTCCATCGCCTCCGGGATCCCGTGGCCGCGGATCGCCTGCGAGCCGTAGCGCGCCATCACGCCGACGACGAGCGCGCCGAGGATCGGCACCACGAGCACGAGGAGGCCGAGGTGGTGCTCGGCGGGCGACGCGGGGGCGGCGGACAGCCGGCCGAAGAACGCGAGGTTCGTGATGACGGCGATGAGCGTGGTGAGCAGCTCCGCCGCGAGGAAGGCCACGCCGCCGAGCGCGATCGCGAGGCCGCTGACGAGGACGACCCGCCGGTCGACGGCGGCGCTGGGCGCGGGGACGCGGAGGTCCTCGAGGGTCGGGCCCATCGAGGGGGCGACCGGGATGCTCTCGGTGACTGGTGGGGGTGGGGCGTTCAATCTGGACAATTCAGCTCTCCTCGCGGTCTGTCGCTTCGGGTTCGGCTCCGGCGGGGGTCTCCTCGCCTTCGAAGAACAGCGGGGGGGCCTCGTCGCCGGCGCCGAGCGCCCGGGCGAGGGTGGCGAGGCTCTGCGCGAGCGCGCTGCGCTCGTCGGCGGGCAGGCGGTCGACGGCGGTGACGAGCTCGGCCTGCGCGGTGCGGGGCGCGCGGCGGAGCAGCGCGCGGCCGGCAGCGGTGAGCGAGATCTCGGTCCGGCGCGCGTCCTCAGGCGAGGCGCGCCGGGTGACCAGCCCCCGCTCGGCCAGGCGCGTCACCACGACCGACACCGAGCTCTGGTGCGTCAGCGTGCGCTGCGCGAGCTCGGCGATCGAGGACGCGGCGGCCTGATCGAGCTGCTGCAGCACGAACAGCTGCGCGCTGCTCAGGCCGAGCTGCCGCTCGCACGCGCGCGACGAGACGCGCAGGCGCTGTACGATCGCGCGGATCGCATCCATGACCCGCTGCGCGTCGGGCCCGCCGGGGGCCTGCCGCGCGGGGCTCTTCCGGCGCGCCGTCGAAGAACCATGGGCTCCCATATAATTGCGCGGGAACCTACGCCGCTCGCCGGTCAACCGCAAGCAGTCTGCGGACCTCCGGGGGGCAGGGGCGGATCGAGGCGGGCCGTCCTCGACGGGGGGTCGCGGGCGGCGGTGGATGGCGGCGGGGGCGCCGGTGCGGCGCGCGGCGCGCGGGCCCGGAGGCAGCGCGCCGGGCGGACCGTGCGGGCGACGCTACGCGGGGCGTCGCCTGCGCGCGCGATCCAGGCTAAGAACCGGCCCTCCCATGACCTTCCAAGACCTCATTCTCACCCTGCAGAAGTTCTGGGCCGATCGCGGCTGCCTCATCGTGCAGCCGTACAACTCGGAGGTCGGCGCCGGCACCTTCAACCCGGCGACGTTCCTGCGCGCGCTCGGCCCCGAGCCCTGGAATGTGGCCTTCGTCGAGCCTTCCCGGCGTCCCGCGGACGGTCGTTACGGGGAGAACCCGAACCGTATGCAGCAGTTTCACCAGTTCCAGGTGATCCTCAAGCCGAGCCCGATCGACATCCAGGACCTCTACCTGGAGTCGCTGCGGGCGATCGGCACGAACCCGCTCGATCACGACGTCCGGTTCCTCGAGGACGACTGGGAGTCGCCGACGCTCGGGGCGTGGGGGCTCGGCTGGCAGGTGTGGATCGACGGGCTCGAGATCTCGCAGTTCACCTACTTCCAGCAGATCGGCGGGATCGACTGCCGCCCCGTGTCCGGCGAGCTCACCTACGGGCTCGAGCGGATCGCGATGTACCTGCAGGACAAGGACAGCATCTACGACGTCGTCTACTCGGACAGGGGCGGGAAGATCGTGCGCTACGGGGACATCTACCAGCGCGCCGAGTGGGAGTGGTCGACCTACAACTTCGAGGAGGCCGACATCGCCGAGCACTTCGCGGCGTTCGACGTCTGCGAGGCCGAGGTGAAGCGGCTCCTGTACCGGGGCGCGGATCCGGCGGCGAAGGGGGCGGCGATCGATCCGAAGAAGGCGCTGGTGCTCCCGGCCTACGATTTCGTCGTGAAGGCGGCCCACCGCTTCAACGTCCTCGACGCGCGGGGCGCGATCAGCGTCACCGAGCGGCAGCGCTTCATCGGCCGTGTCCGCGCGCTCGCGCGGGCGGTCGCCGAGACGTACGTCGCGCAGCGCGAGGCGCTCGGCTATCCGCTCCTCGGCGAGCCGCAGGCGGCGGAGTAGCGCGCAGCCGAGGCGGCGGGCAGCGCGCCGTCGCCTCGGCCGGGCTGCGCGTCGCGCAGCCTCAGCCGGGCGGGGTGTCCGGGATGAAGTCGCGGCGGGTGCAGATCGCGACGACCGGCAGCCCCGCGGCGCGGATCGCCTCCGCGCCGCCCTCGAGGCGGTCGACCAGGGCGATCACGCCGACCACGGAGGCGCCCGCGGTGCGGAGCTTCTCGACCGCCTTCAGCGTCGAGCCGCCCGTCGTGATCACGTCCTCGAGGATCGCGACGGGCATCCCGGGCACGAGGCCGCGATCGCCCTCGACGAGGCGCCGCGAGCCGTGGTCCTTGACCTCCTTGCGCACGTAGAGGGCGGGGAGGGGGCGGCCTCGCAGGAAGCTCGTGAGCGACACAGCGCTCGCGAGGGGGCACCCCCCGAGCTCGACGCCGGCGACGGCCTCGCACCGCGGGAGCGCGCCGAGCGCCTCGAACATGAGCGAGCCGACGAGGGCGTGGCCCTCGGCGGTCAGCACCGACTGCTTGCAGTCGATGAAGAAGTCGCTCTCCCGGCCGGACGCGAGGACGACGCGCTTCTGCTCGAACGAGCGCTCGCGCAGCAGCGCGACGAGCCGCTCCCGCTCCGAGGCGCCGGCGGCGCTCACCGGCCGCCCCGCTTGCGCAGCGAGGCCTTCGCGGCCCCCTTCCGGAGCGCGGGGACCACGGGCGGCGGCGGCCCGCCGGCGCTCTCGGCCGCCTCGGGCTCGTCACCCTCGCCGGCGGCCGAGGCCGACAGATCGGCCTCCTCGTCATCGTGAACGGCCGCGAGGCGCGGCTCCGGCGCAGGAGCGGGCCTCGCCTCGACGACCGGGCGCGCCGCCGGCGCGGGGCGCGCGGGGGCAGGCGCGGCGCGCGGCGCAGGCCGGGCGGGCGGCGCAGGCGCGCGCTGCTCCGCCAGCGCGCGCGCCGGCCGCGCCGCCGCGGCGCGCGGCGCAGGTGCAGCGGCGGCGGCCCGCACCGGGGCGGGGGCGGCCGCCGCGGCGAGCGGCGCGCCGGTGGTGACGTTGCCGCGCACCAGGGCGCCCGCGTGGATGCCGATCTGCGGCGCGCCGAGGTCGCCGACGACGCGCGCGCCGGGCTCGAGGATCACGGCCTCGTCGCCGGAGATGTTCCCGGCGACGGCGCCGCGGACGACGACGCGCCGCCCGCGGACGTCGCTCTGGATGAGCGCGCCCTCGCCGATGGTCACGTCGCCGGTCATGACGACGCTCCCCTCGACGCGGCCGAGGATCTCGAGATCCCCGTCGCCCTGCACGTTGCCGCGGATGGCCGTCGTCGGCCCGATCGAGGACTGGGCGGTCATCGGCTACACGTCCATGTCGACGTTGCCCTTGAACGAGGCTCCGTCCGCGATGGTCAGCCGCGACGCCTTCACGTCGCCGACGAGGCGACCGCCGGCGAGGAGATCGACGCGATCGGCCGCCGTGACGTTGCCGGTCACGTTGCCGCCCACCTGGAGCGACGCCGCCCCGATGTCCGCTTCGATCAGCGCCCCTGCGTCGATGGTGAGAGGCCCCTCGACGGTGAGCTTCCCGCGCACCGTCCCGGCGACGATCACCTCCTCGTCGGAGGTGATCTCGCCCTCGATCGTGAGCCCGTTTCCGATGATCGTACCCGCCACGTTCGTGCTCCTCGCCGCGCCCTCGCGGCGCGATTCTTCGTCCGTCAACGCGCGCTACCGCCCTGCCGGTTCACGCCGCGGGGCCTGCCCGCGCCCGCCGGTCGTCCGCTCCGAGAGCTCGGCCGGGAGGTCGAACTCCGCCTCGATGCGGCCGGCGAACGCCGCGCCTTCCTCGAGGATCACCTCGCTGCCGCCCACGTTTCCGGCGTACTGCGCGGTCGCCCGGATCGTGACGGGGCCGCGCGACGCGACGTCCCCCGTGAGCTGGCCGGACACGACGAGCGAGCTCGCCTCGACGTCTCCGGTGACCGTCGCTCCGTCCTCGATCTCGAGGTCGCCAGCCAGCTGGATGTTGCCCTCGACGCTCCCCTCGACCCGGAGCGAACCGTCGCCATGGACGCGCCCGCGGATGCGGGCGCCCCGTCCGATGAGCGATTCGGCAGCGTCCGATTCGCTGCGCGTCGTTGTCGAACCTCGGGCCATTCTCGTCTCCTGTGCGCGGGAGGGAGCCGCGCGAGCCGGGGCGCGCACCAGACGCCCGGCTCGTCCGCTGGAGCTGGGCGAACTGGATCGCTCAGCCCCGCGGCGGCGCGGACGCTACTCCAAGCGGCTGCGCCTCGCAACCGGCGGGCGGGCTCGGTGGCGGCGCGCTCCGTGGACTGACTGCAGCGGAGCCCTCGGGGGGAGGGGGCGTCGCGCGGGGGGCGAGGGGGACCCTCCCACGAACTCGCGCCTTTTGGTGGCAATGGCCTGCTGTACGGAGCTGGCGAGTCCATGAGGACTGGCTGCGATGCGGGCCGGCGCTCGGGTTCGTGGGGCCCTCCCCCTCGCCCCCCGCGCGACACCCCCTCCCCCCGAGGGCTCTCTCCGGCGGGAAGCGCGGCGCGAGGGGAACGGGGAACGGGGATCGGGGATCGATGCGCGGCACCGGAGCATGCGGGCGCGCGTGGTGGGCGCTTCCTGCGGGGCTGGCTCGGGTGATACGGTCTCTCTTGACTGGGCTTTCCTTGCTCGAGACGCCTGCTGTGGCCCTGACGGCGAACCGACTCGGATGGCTCGGCGCGCGTCGCCCGTGAGGCGAGCGCAGACCAAACCAACCCGGGGGTTCCTCATGCGGAAGATAGCTATCGTGGGGTCTGGACAGGCCGGCCTGCTCGCGGCGCACGCCCTGGTGAAGGCCGGCTACGAGGTGACGCTCTACTCGGATCGCACGCCCGAGCAGTGGCTCAACGAGTCAAAGCCGACCGGCACCGCCGCGCGGTTCGATGTGGCGCTCGCGTTCGAGCGCGAGCTCGGCCTGGCCTTCTGGGAGGACGCCGCGCCCCGAGGCCACGGCGCCCAGGTGACCGCGTCTGCCACCCCGGGCAACCGCCTCCTGACGCTGGCGGGCCGCCTCGAGCAGCACTTCTTCGCGATCGATCTCCGGCTCCAGAGCCACCGGTGGATGCTCGAGCTCGAGCGGCGGGGCGGCAAGATCGTGATCGAGCCCGTCACGATCGCGCGGCTCGACGCGATCGCCGCCGAGAACGATCTCACCGTCGTCGCTGCTGGACGGGGCGATCTGTGCAACCTGTTCGAGCGAGACGCCGCGCGCAGCGTCCACTCGGAGGCGCAGCGCAACGTCGTCATGATGTGCGTGACCGGCCCGAAGCTCGGGTTCGACGGCATCCCGATGCTCCCGGTCAAGTTCAACCTGTTCGCGGGCATCGGGGAGGCGTTCTGGGTGCCCTACCACCACAAGGACGTGGGACCGAGCTGGAACTGCCTCGTCGAGGCGGTGCCCGGCGGGCCGCTGGACAGGTTCCAGGGCGCGAAGTCAGGCGAGGAGATCATCGCGATCGCGAAGGGGCTGGTGAAGGAGCTCATCCCCTGGGACTACGAGTGGTTCAGGGGAGCCGAGCTGTCGGACAAACACGGATGGCAGAACGGGCGGGTCGTCCCCGCGGTGCGCAAGCCCGTCGGACGGCTGCCCTCCGGCCGGATCGTGACGCCGCTGGGCGACACGGCGATGTCGATCGATCCGATCGGCGGCCAGGGCGCCAACAACGGCAACAAGATGGCGCGCAACCTGGTCGAGTGCATCGTGCAGCACGGCGAGCGCCCGTTCGACGCCGACTGGATGACGCGCACCTTCGATCGCTTCTACGCGCGGCACGGCGGGCCCACCGACCGGTTCAACAACATCCTGCTCGCCGGGGTTTCGCCTCCGATGGCCCACCTCCTCATGGCGCAGTACGGCAGCGACGGGCGGGCGGACAACACGAGCGGGCAGCAGGCGCTCGCGAACGCCTTCGTGAACAACTTCAACGATCCGGCGCGGCTGACGGCGGTCCTCGAGGACGTCGGGCGGGTGCGCGCGTTCATCCGGCAGACGACCGGGAAGCCCTGGCCGCTCGCGCTCGCAGCAGGGGGCGTGGGCGTCGGCATCGCGCAGGTGCGGCAGCGCTTCGGGCTCCCGCCGGGGCATCCGGAGGAGCTCGCCACGGTTCTACGTGGTCGCGGAGATGGCTCCGCGATGGCTACTCCAGGACGGGGTGGTACCGCCCGCTCGGCGTGACGATGACGGCGGTCCGCGCCTCGGTCGAGCAGCGGGAGCTCAGTGGTTCCCGAAGGGCCTGCTGAACCAGACGTTCGCGATCGAGCCGAGCCGCTCGGCGACGAGCGCCGCCGTCGCCGTGTCTCCCGGCAGCACGAAGACACGGAGGCCGGCGATCGAGGCATCGGGCGCCCATGCGTGCAACGCCGAGCCGACCGCCGGCTCTTTCCTGAGCGCCTCGAGCGCTTGCTGCGCGAGCTCCCTCTGCTTCCGCGTGTGACAGCCGGGGCGCAGCTCGACCGGGACGCGCCTTGGAACCGGGATGTGGGCCTGAATCGATGCCCAATCCTGGAAGTCCGGCTCGAAGACGACGACGATCGACCGTCGCTGCCGCTCGGGCACCACCCCGATGAACGACGGGTGCTTCGAGAGCAAATCGTGCAGCGGCTGGTAGTCGGTCACGCGGAGCTCTGGCCATGCCATCTCGCCGACCGGGCTCGTGCTGCCGGGCGCCTGAACCTCCGGCTCGCAGTAGGGCTGCCGGTTCACGCCGACCGCGTGGTCCCCGGTGATCTTGTGCTGCGCGCGCTGGATCTTCTCGAGGGTGACCGGGCTGAAGGCCGCTCGATCAACGGCGGGAGGGACATCGCTCGATCGACTTGCCGCCGGGGCGGCCTCCGGCCTCGAGGACGACGGCGCGGCCGACGTCGAGGCCGGGGCTCCCTGTGGTTTCGCGCCGGTGGTCGCTGCATCGCCGCCGCTCCCCGGTGTACGAGCGTTGCACCCGGCCACGAGGAGGAGGGAAGCGGCGAGCGGTCGGGACGCGGCGAGGCTCCAATCAAAACGCAACGGTGACTCCTAGCTGAGATTCGATGTCACCGACCGAATGAAACCAGGTCCGGTCGAAGGGGGCCACCACGAACCCGGCGATGTGCATCCCGACGATCGCAGCGTCCCCGGAGCCGACGGGGATCAGTCCGGCCTCGGTCGCGGTCGGGATCTCGGCCGCCGTCTCGACGGGAGCGCCGCTCATCGGGGCCACCTCCGAGCGCGGGTGAGCGAGGCGGAGCCGCGTGGCCACCGTCGGCCTCGGGATCGCGAGCGCCGCCGCGATCTCGCGCGTCGTCAGGCCGACGGCGGCGGGAGCACGCCAACACAAATGAGACATAGGAGATTCTATTCCAGGTCGCAGGAGAGACGACGCCTTCGCCATGCCTGATGCCCGGCTGGAGGAGGTGCTCGGCTTCATCGGGGCCAACGTCCGCCGGATCCGCCTGAAGCGCGGCATGACGCAGCAAGAGCTCGCCAGCGCAGCCGGAATCGCCCTCGGATTTCTGCAGAAGGTCGAGCGCGCCAAGACCAACGTCGGGGTGGCCGTCCTTGTGAGGCTGGCCGACGTGCTCGGCGTCCGGCCTGGGGTGCTGTTCCGCCAGCGGGAGCTTCCGCCGGTCAAGCGGGGCCGGCCACGCAAGGCACGACCCCGCGCGTAGTGATCCCGAACGTTGGGCAAGCGCTTCGAGGCCGCTGCGGAACGAGGCGGCGCCCACGTCACGTGCGTGGCGCGCGGCATCACCCATGGCATGCCGGCGCCCAGATCCTGGGCCGCCCGCCTGCGTCGGGACGGAGCTGCCCCGGTGGGCGTGACGATGGCGGGAGCGGCGAGGGGGATGCCCATCGCGAGCGCGCGGCGTGGACGCCCCGGCCGAGCTCGAGTCGTCCGGTGTGGAGCCCGCACGAGCACGCGTTGGTCTCCTTGACAAGGCGGCGCAGCCGTCAGGTACGCTACCTTTCACGATGGGTGGGGCCGGGACGACGGGGTGGGGTCGGAGCTCAAGGCGCTCCCCGCTGACCCGGCGGTCAGCGGTCAAGGGGGCCGATGACGCCGGGAGGGCCGCGGTCGACGATGTGGATGTCGATACATCGTGGTCCGCCCATCTTTGTGGCCGAGCAGCGTCTGGATCGTCCGGATGTCGATGCCCGCCTCGAGAAGGTGGGACGCGAAGCTCTGGCGGAGGGGTTGGCATGTCGCGCGCTTGGCGAGCTCCGCCGCGCGTCCGGCATCGTGCACGGCCCTTTGCAATGCCGATATTTGTCGTCGATCGAGGTCGACGTCTTTGACGCGAATCGAAAGCGCTTCGAGGAGCCGGAGGCCGTTTCCGTAGAGGAGCTCGCCGATGGGCCGAAAAGGCGGGACGAAGTGTTCGAGCAAGGTGAGCGTCTCCTGTCGCGAGCGGACCGAGGCGAGGTGCTCCGGCCGGCGTGCGCGTTCGAGCGCTTCGAGCCGGGATATCTGCAGGTCGAGAACCCGCTTGTAAAGGAAGAGGAGCGCGCACAGCGCCTGGTTCTGCGTGGATGCCGCGGTGCGGCGTGCGACCGCAAGCTCGTCAAGGAAGGCCGTGACCTCTTCCGCGCCCATCTGCCGTGGGGGCTTGCCGCTGTGGAAGCGGAGGAATTGCCGGAGCCAGTGGACATATGCCGCTTCGGTGCGCGGAGAGTCATGCAGGCGTCGTATGGTGGTGCGTACGGCTTCGATGAGGGTCACGTGGATGGTCCTGCGTGCATAGGGCCGGTTCGTCGGTCCCGCACTGGCCCTTATCGGCTCGAGGCGGGCGCGAGTTGCGGCGACCGGGGGATACGTCGACCGGGCTCTGGTCGCCCGGGGGACCCAGCCGTCGGCGCGAATCTCGCGCGACGACACGCCGTTGCCGTCCGGGACCTAGCAACGGGAATACGTAGTTACGCAGCAGCGGCCTATCTCCGCAATCCTGCAGATAGGCTGCGGAAGGTCGCGGCCTATCTGCAGGATTGCGGAGATAGGCCATGATGGGCTGTGACTTATCCTCGGGAATATGGAGATAGGGTACCACGGTTCGCGGCCTACATGGGAAAATGCGTGGATATGTCGTGCATCACAGCTGATTGCGACGTTGGGCAGAAGAGCGGAATCGTACCCGGTCCCATAGGAGACCACCATGGCTCAAATTTCTGATGACGAGGCTCAGCGACTCCTCGAATTTGTGTGCGCGACAGCGCGTGCTCACACGGACGTGATCCTGGTAGTTCCAAAGGACGGAGGTGACGCCGCGCTCGCATCCTGCATCCACATCGATTGGAACGGCAGGCGACTGGTGCTGACGTGCAATCACGCACTCAGGGCTGAGCACGCATACTTCACGTCACCCACTCGCGTGCAGAACAGCGTCATCGACGAGAATACGCGCTACCAGGTTCATTCGCTTCGATTCTTGAGTGCAACTCAGGATCTCGACATCGCCGTGTTCGAAGGAACGGACGCCAACGACACTGGCTCCGGCAAGACCCCCTACGTTCTCGCTGACAGTTCGTGGTTCGCTCCCGAGAAGTTGGACGCAAGCGAGGGCGTGGCGGCGTTCATCTATGGACTCTTGGGAAATAAGGCCCGTGGTCACCAGTATCCCGACGGGCTCGTCTATCTTGAAGCTCCGATCTACACGGGCCTGGGCCCCCTGGTTCAGGTGGTGGAACGTGAGCTGGTCGCCGACATGGCCGAGAAGAGGATCGTGACTCTCAATGACAAGGACTTCCCCCAGCTCAAAGGAGAGGTGGCTACAGGAGGGGTTCGCGACCTCCAGGGAAGCAGCGGCTCCGGCCTGTGGATGGTCTTGGATCGCCAGCCCTGCCTCCTTGGGATCGTCTTGGGACGCAACCCCTCCCCAGCCGGAACGCATCTTATTCGAGCCACGCCGATCTGGTCGGTGCGCCGTTGGCTTGAGCAGGCACTGACCACGGAGCAGTAGCGCGACCACAATGGAAGCTCTACCCAACAAGCCGCTGGTGTCCGACGGCCCGGGCAACATCGCTTCGCTCGGCAGCCCGGCCCGCGGTACAGCGGCAGTCGTTGGGCCGATGTGACCCGAGGCTGATGGCATGAACATTCCTGCGGAATATACGAAGTATCTGGAATCCAAGGGATTCCGCACGGAGGGCCCGATCGGGAGCGGGCTCTCTGGTACTGTTGTCAAGGCGATCCAGACGCGCCTTGGTCGCCCCGTGGCGGTCAAGTTCTTTGATGGGCTCGCAGCTCGAAACAACCCCGCTCTGCGCAAGCGCTTCGAGCGCGAGGCCGTCCTTCTCGCTCATATTCAGCATCCGGCAATTCCATACGTACTCACGACTGGCGCCATCCCGAAGATCGACGTTCCTTACACGGTGCTTCAGTTCATCGAGGGGCACCGCTTGCGCGATGAACTCGACAAGAAGCGCACGTTCGAACCTGATCTTGCGCTTCGTTATGCCGCTGAGGTTCTCGACGCGCTCCGCGCCGCGCATCGCGAACGGATCATTCATCGCGACGTGAAGCCGGAGAATGTCATGCTCAGTGGTGGGCGTTGCGTGCTCATTGACTTTTCGATTGGAGTTTCACTCGAAGACCTGCCGGGGGCGACGCGCGCAACTGCGACGGGGGAGGGTCTCGGCACGCTTGATTATATGTGTCCCGAGCAGCGCCGTGACATGGCTCGGGTCGACGAGCGATGTGACCTCTACGCGGCCGGGATCGTTTTGCTTGAAATGCTGAGCGGAACTCCGCGTCTTCTGGTGGATCGAATCGAAGCGCAGCTCGCGCACCTTCCACTCGGCGTAAGAACCGTCGTCAAGCGCGCATGCGCCGAGCAGGTAGACGCGCGCTACCAATCTGCGGAGGAGTTCTTAGACGCCCTTCGACCGCTGATCTCTGCACGTCCGACGTTGCTCAACGCCGAGACCCGCGCACTCTGTGTGAACACCCGCTGCCCCGGTGCAAGCTGGTCGCCCCATGGGTACTACCGCGGTCCGAATGTCTATGATCAGACCAAGGCAAACCACTGCGGTTCATGCGGTCAGGCCTTGAAGCGACACTGCGAGCAGTGCGGTACCGCGTATACAGACACCCGGTTCTGTGGCGATTGTGGCGCCGAATGGTACTCGATTCCGGAGTGCGCCACGTGCGGCTCCTGGCTTCAACGCGCCGACATGGGGACCGACACAGCACAGAACTGCTGCACGAAGGGACGCGCGAAAGCAGCGGTGGCCGCGCGGCGTGCGGCGCTGCGCCCGGCGCCCAAATTCACCAAACCGGGACCAGGCGATGACGACATCCCGTTCTGAGCACGGAGCACAGGCCAACTATGCGGCTGGTGCTGACGGCGCGCCGAGCCTTGCTCCGCTCCGCGTGGCGCCCCGCAGAACAACCGCAGTCGTTGGGCAGAGTGTAACTGGAGCGCACCATGGCAGAAGCTCCTGAACACGCGTTCTTGAAGACCGAGACCGTCGCTGTCCTGAATCGGTTTGCCCGCCTGCGCCTCTACGGTTGCACCGAATCGGGTCGTAGGCGGTTCGATCTTGCATGCATGCTCGAACGCGACTGGAAGCGTCCTCTTGTCGGCCAGGTCCTGTGGAAGCACTCCGAGGGCTTAGAGAAGGACATTCGAACCATGGTCACTGACGGCGAGGCTGACATCTGGCTGTATGTTGCGAGTGATCAAGTACGGCATCGACTTGCGCTGGAGGAGGTTATTCATGACTACCGTCGGAGTGGACGAGCGCAGGACCTTTTCAAGCTGAAAGTGCTCTGGATTCCATCTGACTTCGACGCAGACAGTGAGGTTGAGCGAGGGGCGGTCGCGCGGGTACTGGAGTCGCAGATCGTGGAGGATATCCTCCTAAACGTTGTTCTCGGAAATCTCAGCGCAGACGACGTCGCGTTCTTTCTCAAGGCCAGCGGGATCCCGGGTCTGAACTTGGCTGTCCTGTGCGAGGCGGCTAAAGGCGAACCGACGAACTTTTCGATGGTGGCTCGCAATCTTGGCGTCAGTGCTGCACCGATTCGAGAGAAGTTCATGCTGCTAGCGGGGGCAGGTCTAGTCGCGGCGCCCTTAGGATCGGCAGCCTACCAAGTCACACCACGAGGCACGGTCTTCCTCGACCTGCTCGCACGCGTATGGCAGCAGGCGACGAGCGATGCGGTGTCTTCCGAGATGAAATTTCTTCTCGAGAAGCTGGGCGGTGACGTAGTGCCTCTGGGCGTTGTGAACGAGAATCGGGAAGTGTTCCCCTCGAATCCGTACGTAGGACTTTTGAAGACGATCGCGAGCGCGGAACGTCGATGGGGGCTGGACCTAGCGACGTTGAGGCCGCCCGTGGAATCTGCACCTGCCCAACAAGGAGTTGCAGCTGATGGCGCTTCGCGCCACAGCTGAACTCCCGCTACGTTGGGCCGCCGGGCGTCATGCTGAACGGGTGGGCCTGCGTGACCGCGGCCTCCCCAGGCCCGACGAACGAGAGCCGTGGACACGTGCGCAGCGGGAGCGCAATCCACCGGCGCCTGCCTCGCTCTCGATCGGGGCCCGCTTCCACGGCCAGGATGCGCGGGGCCTCATGACGACGGCTCTCGGTACGACGGCGCTCCGTCCGCCAGGGATCGCGCTCGACTGGGCAGGGGTGGGGTGCAGTCGGGCGCGGCTGCAGCCTCTGCTCCTGCGAGCCCTGCGCCACCGTTCGCTCCGAGGCTGCCCTTGACGGGGGCCCGGCCTCCGGCGCTGCCTGCGTCCCCAGAGCGGCTGCAGCGACGGGAACGGCGGGAACGGCGCGACATGGTAGACTGGACAGCGGCGGAAGTGGAGGTTGGGCATGATGGACGCCGAGCAAATTTTTCAGGAGATCCGTAGTCTTCCGACCGATGCGCAGCGCACGCTCATCGAACGCATCGTTCGGGAGCTGGGCGGCACCCGGAGCGAGCCGGCGGGGCTGGCGGACCCACCGGACGATCCGTTCCTAGGACTGCTCGCCGACGAGCCGGAGCTCGCCGATGAGATCCGATGCGGCCACGCATAGAGTCCGTGTGTAGAGACAGTGGGTTTCGACCGCCCGTCATCTGCACACCAGACGAGCTGTCGCCACAGGAGGAGAAATGATTCGCGATGCCATCGTCGATGAAGTTCGCGCAATTCGCGACGAAATTGCGAAGGAATGTGGCTATGACGTTCACGAGCTGTTCAAGGCGTTTCGACGCCTTGAAGCAGGCAGCGCCACAGACCACGTCTCGATCGTTCCGCGTAGCGGTGGCCCGGAGGCCGCCCAACAAGGCAATGCAGCGGACGAGGCGCAGGCGACGACGCCCGCACCTCGCCGCTGATTGCCAAGGCCTCGTTCGGCCCGCGCCCGCCACGGGCGACTGCGCGCCTCGTGATCCGAGGGCGGCGGCCGCACAAGGAGACCGCCGCGGCGCGGCGCGCGTGGCTCGCCGGCCGCCCGCCGTCGCGCGGAGTCGCGAGCCCTCGCGCAACGGCGCGCCGCTTCCACCGAGCGCGCTCGCGGCGCGCGCCCGCCGAGGATCCATGTCACAGGCGAGCGGGGGAGGGCCACCCGTGCGCCACGCTACTGCGTGATCTCTCGGGGCGGCGCCGCCGCCGAGGTTCCGAACGCGTAGGACACGCCCACTTCGGCGCGGAAGGGGACGAGCGGGGGCGGCTCGAGGCCGTGGGTGGAGCGATAGCCCGCGCGCAGCCCGAGCTCGACGCTCGGGCCGATCGACAACCCGAACGCGAGGCTCGCGTCGAGGTAGCCCCCCGTGGGCGCGTAAAAGCCGTCGCGAATGCCCTCGTAGGTCGCGCGCGCGCGATCGCTTGCCGCGATGTACGTGCTCAGGATCGCCGTGTACTCCACCTCCAGCGCGATGAACCAGCCGCGCTGGAAATACCCGCCTGCGAGCCCGGGGTGCGCGCCCACGCTCACGAACCGAAACGTCTGGTTGTCGCCCGTCTGCACCGGCAGCCCCAGGCGCCCGGCGAGCCCCCAGCCGCCGTGCTGCAAGAGCGTCGCGCGCGCCGCCGGCTCCAGGCGGAAGGAGTCGAGCGCCGGCACGAGGAAGACCGGCAGCGTCAGCCCGATCTCGAGGTCGAGGCGGCGCACGAGCCGTTCCACCGGGATCGCTCGCCCGTAGGCGAGCTCCAGAGCGGGCGCGGAGTTCCATCCGAGATTGACGTGCGTCGCGTTCTCTTGCTCCCCTTGATACCCGCTGATGGGCGCGGCCGACGCGACCGCGGAGACCGCCGTCGCGGCGATCGCCGTGGCGAGGGCGACGGCCCTCATCTCGCCCCCTCGTATGCGCCGAGATGGGCGCGCAGGACCTCCATGACACGATCGGGGTGCTTGTTCACCCAGCCGTGGTCTTCGCCTTCGATGCGGACGAGCTCGACGTCGCAAAAAAGAGGGGCGTGACGGCTCTCCTGTTGCTCGAACCCGATGACGGTGTTGATCGTCGTTCCGATCAGGGTCACCGGCTTGCAGAAGCGGTCGAGGCCGGAAGAGAAATCGAAGTCCCACTCTCCGTCCGTCTTCGCCGAGCTCTGCAGGTCCCGCATCGCGCGCGCGCCCAGGCGGAAGGCCTTGAAGTTGTCGGGGTCGTCCGGGTCTTCGTAATACCCTGGCTGCGACCAGCCCTGTCCCAACGAGAGGAGGAAGTCTGCGCGCGCATCTCCGTCGGGGCTCATGGCCCATTCCGACCAACCGAGATCGTTCAACCCCTCGGCGGTGAGGCCGAACGTGAAGAGCTCGGTCTCGTTCGCGATCGCCGCGTTCAGGAAGCCCGGCTCGCTGAGGACGGCCTCTCCGACGCGGTCGGGGTGCCTCTGGATGTAGAGGGCCGCGTACATGGCGCCCCACGAATGCCCGAACAGCGTGACCGGCGCGTCGGGGGAGAAGCGCTGGACGAGCTCGTGGAGATCCGCCGCGTACGTCTCGGCGGTGAAGTCCGATGAAGGGACGCGCTCCGAGAGACCGGTGCCTCGCTGATCCCAGTGGACGACGAAGTACCGCTCGGAGAGCGCGCCGAGGCCGAGCATGCCGCGCATGTCGCCGCCGGGGCCGCCGTGCAGCGTGATGAGGGTGGGGTTCTTCGGGTCCCCTTGCGTGCGAAGGTGAATGAGGGCGCCGTCGCGGAGGGTGAAGCGAGGTAGCGTGTCGTCCTCCGCGACCGTCCTCGGGACGAGGTTTCCTGGCGCGTCCGGATCCAGACAGCCCGAGGCGAGCACGACGCACGTCAGACAACAGCGGCGGGCGAACGAGCGCATGACCGGAGCGTACGAACCCGGGCCGCCCCAGGCATTGTGCCGCCACGCCAATCGATTGTCCGGGGGTGCCTTCGGCTACGCGCTACGCCATGGAGCGCTCGCGGAGCTGGCCCGGCGTGCTCCCCGTCCACCGCCGGAAGGCCTTGTAGAACGCGCTCACATCGGAGAAGCCCACCAGCGAGCCGATCTCCGCGAGCCCGAGGGCGGGATCCTCCAGGTAGCGCAGCGCGAGCTCTTCGCGGGTCTTCTCGACGAGCGCTCGGAAGGGAAAGCCGTCCTCCGAGAGGCGTCGTTGCAGCGTGCGCGCGCTCAGCCCGAGCCGCTTCGCCACCGTCGCCAGCTTGGGAGCACCGCCGTGCAGCTCGAGGGCGAGCGCGTGCCGCGCGCGCTCCACGAGGCTCGCCTGGGCGGGCGGGAGCTTTTGCACGAGGAGGGCGGCGTGGCGCTCGAGGACGGCACAGAGCTCGGGGGCGGCCCCTTTCATCGGCGTCGCGAGCGCCGCGCGCGGGAGGACGATCGCGTCGCCGGGCGCTCGAAATCGAACCGGGCAAGCGAAGATCCGGGTGTACGCCTCGAGCTCGGCGCAGCGCGGGTGACGGAACTGGATCGAGGAAGGCGACAACGGCGTGACGGCGAGCGCGCGGAAGCGAAGGACGATGTTCGCGAAGCCGAACTCGGTCGCGACCCGGTGCGGGGCCGCGCCGGGGACGTGCTCCCGGACGAGCCGGGCCTCCGTGCGATCGACGTGAAGGACATGGCGCACGGCCGTGCTGATGACGGCGAAGTGCCGCGAGAACCTCTGGAAGGCGTCGCCCACCGTGTCGCTCGACGCGACGACGTAATCCATCACATCCCAGTGGCCGATCGAGAGCGCCTCCGCGGCGCGGAGCCCGACGCCCGGATCGCCGGCCCTCTCGACGACATCGTCCCAGAGCGCGATCCACCGGCGATAGGAGAGCCGGAAGTCGGGGTTGCGCAGCTCCTCCGGCGTGAGCCCGTGCGCTCGGGCGAGCGAGCTCCCGTCGATCCCGGCAGCCTCTGCGGCCCCGAGCACGCTCCGCAGCGCCTTCACGCCGACGCTCAGCGTGCGCTCGCCCTCCGCCTTCACGAGCGGGTCGAGCCCCCGACGAGAGCTCACGAGGCGGGGCCTGCGCGACATTCGTGAAAATCGCACGGCCTGTCAGCGACGTCAACCACGCCCGTGGGCTTCGCGTGGCGCAGGCAGCTCGGGTTCAGGCGCCCGAGCGAGATCCCGTGGTTCACCTGGAACACGGTTCAAGTCGAGGCTACTTACGATTCGCCCTCTCGCCATCGGTAGTGGTCAACTTTGCCCAGAGAGAGTCCACATGGAGGCGGGAAGGCGGGAAGATCATTAAGGTTTTCTTCCCGCCTTCCCGCCTTCATGTTCAAATTTGACCACTACCCGCGCGAGCCACGCCGCCGCCGCCTCCGGCAGCGCGAGCCGCCGTGCCGCCACCCGAGCGCCGCGGAGGTGGTCCACTCGGTCGCTTGTCGATTGAGGTCGCCGACGTCGGTGCAGCTCCGGGCCTCGAAGAAGGCCTCGCGGACGTAGCGGATGGCGCGTTCGACGTGGCCCTTCTCGTTGCCGCGGGCGACGGCGACGGGCCGCGGCTCGAAGTGGTAATGCGCCGGCAGGGCCTGCAGCGTGGGGTGGAACCGGATCGCGTCGCCGTGGCGCTCGACGACGGCGCCCTTGAGGTTGTCCGGGCGGGGCGGCGAAGAGTCCCCGTCGGGTGCAGCAAGGCGAACAATGCAGGATTCTATCTGGACGAAATCGTTGGGGCGAGCGGCTGTGGTGCCCGGCCTCCGTCTGCGCTCCACAGACTGCGAGGGGTAGGGCACCGCTGCCGAGCGCGTGGCGGCCGACGCGGCGGCGCGCGACGACGCGAGCTCGTCGCGAAATGTGCCTCGGCCGCGACGGCGATGTCGTTAGGAGCTCGACGACACCTGCCGCAAACGTTGCGGCGACGGAGCCAGTAGTTTATGTCTGGGAGGGGCCTTCCTCAAGCGGCCGGGGCTTCTGGGACGCGTTGAGAGGCCCTTCGCGACGCGCGCCAAGGTCCGGAGTGTCGTCCCCCGCGAGGAGATTTTCTCATGAGGCGCCAGGAATTGAGGAACTGGGTGGATGCCCGGATCACCCGGACGGCGGTTCGAACGGCACCCATGGCCATCGCCGCGGCTGGCGCGGCGCTCGCGCTTGCGGGCTGCACGTTCGGCGATGACCCGCAGAAAGCTCAGCCCGTCGTCGGGAACTGGTTCGATCAGAACTGCATCCCCGTGGAGTGCTTGTTCGAATGTTGCCAGGGGTGGAATTATAATGGTGATCCGCTCCTCCGCGGAAGAAAATGGTATGGTCGTCAGTGCGAGGAAATCCGGAAAAAGAGCGCTGTTTATTCGGAGTACGTTTATTTGATGTTGATGGAGCAGAATTGGTGCACTGAGGATTTTGCCTTCTTCGAATCGGGGTACTGCGCGGTCGTTAATCCCCCCGACGTCATCAAAGAGTTCGGGCCCGATGGACAGCCCGTGTATGCGGGGTTGAGCTTTTTGGTCTGCCCGCCGAGGGGACAGCCAGCGGCGCAGCCCATGGAGGACGTGGAACTCATCCCCGAGGAGTGAGGGTGGTCGTGGTGGTCATGCCTGCGCGCATCCTCGCGATCGCCATCATCGTCGCCTCCGCCTTTGTCCGACCCTCGAAGGTGTTCGCTCACGCGGGCCCCTGCGCGGCCCCCGAGCCATTCAACGGGTTCTGGGGCGTTGGGCAGCTCCAAGTGAGACAACGCGTGGCGGGAATTCCGATCCTCGCCACGACGCGCTTTTCGTACAGGCAGATACGATACTCTCCCTGCGCCGGCGGGGTGCCCGTGTTCCCTCTTGGGATCGGCGAAGCGAGCATGAGCGTAGGGGTACCTCTCTTCGACAACCGGCGCGGCGGGTGGCTGCTGCAAATGGCCGCCAAGGGGCAGGGCTCGCAGAGGCCGAGCGAACCCCTGAGCGGTGTCATCACCGGCGCACCCGCCACCGCGGGTCACATCAACCTTTGGGGGACCGCGCTGCCGTTGATCCAGCTCACGGGGGCGGCGTCGGCGGCCATCATGCCGCAGTCCTCAGACGTTCCCCTGTCGATTGCGTATCTCGGCGGTGCGCGGTTCTATGCTCTTCATGGCAAGCACGCGCAAGCGAATTTGGGGATCATGGTCGGCGGCAAGAATGCTGTCGTCAACGCCGTCCCCTCGCTCGCGGTCCGGGGCAGCGACCTGGCGATATGGGGTCATAAAGTCGCGATGGGATTGGAGCTCCGCTCACCCATCGAGTTCTCTGGCGGCCCGATACCCGTTCGGTGGCGGCTCTGGGGTGCCTTGACCTTCGCGCTCGACAAGCTGGACGATGGGAGGAGCGACCACGCGCGCGACACGCAAACGCCCTGGTCTTCCTTCGACCTGGTCCGTTCACCCGTCGAAGCCCCACCCACCCAGACGGTCTGGGAGACGACGTTATGAACGCGTTCGTTCATTCGGAGGGAAGTCCGAATCTTTTGCGGCACCTGCGGAGTGTCTCTTGCACGCCGCGGGTCAAATCACTCTTTGTTCTGAGTGCGCGGTTTTGTTCTGACTGTGCGATTATGAATTTCTCTTCTTGCGTTAGCTCGTCTTCGTCCAAATGCGCTGGAAAGTTATCGAAGTTTGTGCACTTTTCGAGGCTGTTGACGAGAAACTCTCCGACCCCCGCCTCGTCCACGCATGGCGCGTTGTATGTCAAGACGAACAGCAGGTTTCTGTGATCTGTAATGGTGCCGCAGACGTAGGCATTGGCCAAGGTCTCTCGTACTCTGCATTCTTCTACCTCTTTTTGCAGTGCCTCGACCTTGGCGGTGGCTTTCTCCACCCCGGCGTCGTCCGTTTCTCCCGGAGGAGACGTCGCCGTGGCTGGCGGGATGGCTGTGGCTTTCGCGCGCGCTTTCACTGCGCGTCGGCACGCAGCGAGCTCCCGCGTCACTTCCGCATCAGGGATGGACGCCGCGCTCTTTTCCATGGCCGGAGGTCTGCGCTCCCGCGTCGCCCAGCCGACCACCACGCCGCCGCCAAAGACGAGGCCGAGCACGGCCACCGCGATGAGGAGATGAACCATGAGGCCGGCGCTCTCGGGGCGTTTGCTCATGTGTCAAGCTCCTACGGCTTCGGTGCCTGCTTCATCATCGGTGGGAGTTTCGGGGGCGTCTCCGTGCACGTCCAGACGAACTCCTTCAGGCTGCGGAGCAGCTCTTCTTCCGTGAGCGTCTCACGAACCCGGATCGCCTCCGCGACGAGGCTCGACTCTTCCTTCGTGAGGTCGCCCGAGCGAAAATCCGCGGGAATGTCCGAGAGCGCCGCGCAGCTCTCGAAGTTCTGCTCGATGAGATCGGCAGCCCTGGACTTCGGCCCGCACATCAACCCATCCTTCGGCAAAGCCATCAGCGCGCTGAACTGACGAGACGCGGCGCTGCAAACCTCGGCGTTGACCAGGATTTCGCTCTTCCTGCACCGCTTCAGCTCCACCTCGAGCTCATCGACGGTGGCTGCTCTTTCGGGAGCGTCTTGTCGTCCTTCCCCCGGAGGCGCTTCGGCTGCCGGAGCCGTCGCTCGCGGCTCCGGACGAGCTGCCAGCTGTTCTCGACATGCAGCCAGCTCTTCCCGGTCCATCCGAATCCAGGGATCCGAAGCCGGCTCCGCGCTCTTCTCCTTCGCCGGCGGACTCCGGTCCAGGAGCGATCTGCCGACGAGCACGCCGGAGCCAAAGGCAGGGACGAGCAAGACCGTCGCTGCCAGAACACGAACCGCGTGCCCCGTTTTCGTGGCGTTCTCCGTCATGAGTCGCGTCACCTCCGCCCACGACGCCGCGCCAAGATCTTCTCCGCCGCCGTGAGCGGTCGTCCCTCCGGCGCCGCGCGGCCCGCGCCCGTTGCGTGTCCGCTCCCCGGGGGCGCGGGTTGAGGCCCCGCCGCCGACCCAGGTAGGGGTCCCACCGTCGGCCCAGGTGGAGGCCACGACCCAGGTTGAGGCCATGACGCCGCCGACCCAGGTTGAGGTCCCGGCGCCCCCGCCGGCGGCGCTGTCCTCCCTCGCATCGTCCCCGCCGGCGGCGCTGTCCTCCCTGGCATCGTCCCCGCCGGCTCGCCCCCGCCGCGCCCGTCATCGCGCAGCGCCGGTCCCGCCTGCGCGCCCTCGCGCCGCTCGCGCCCCCGCTCCCGAGCCGACAGCAGCGCCCCCACGGTCGCGCCCGCGGCGGCCGGCTCCACGGCGGCTCCCCACCGCGCCGCGCGGAGCCGCTCTCCCGCCCGCGCGAGCCACGCCGCCGCCGCTTCCGGCAGCGCGAGCCGCCGCGCCGCCACCGCGAGCAGCAGCGCGAGCGCGGCGAAGAACACCAGGCTCGGCGTCGCGTCCCGGTACGCGAACCGCTTCGAGGCCCGATCCTCGAAGATGCCCGCGAGCGTGTCGCGCCGCTTGCCCCCGGTGAACTCCGCGATCCGCCGGAGCAGCGACAGATCGCTGCCCGTCGGGCGCAGCTCCTCGCCGGCGGTCATCGCCGCCCCCGTGGTCCCGACCGCCTCCCCCGTGAGCTCGTCCCGGGCCACCGCCACGTAGGTCCCCGGCCGCGACAGCGGCAGCTTCGCCGTGTACGCGCCCGCGCCCGTCGCCTCCAGCGGCAGCTCTCGCGAGAAGCCGTCGGGCCCCGCGACGTGCACGACCAGCCGGCGGAACGACTGCGCCCGCCCGTCGTCGCCGATCACGCTCGCCCGCACCGAGAGCTCGCCGCCCGACGCGTCCGCTTCCAGGCGCACGCGCGGATCCTCCTCCTTGCGCGTCACGTCGCGCGCGGCCTGCGCGATCATCCGCGCCGCGCCGGGCCAGCGCGTCCACGCGGCGCCCCAGCGGCCCTTGAGATCGCTCGTGAACGCGGCGGCCCGGCCGAGCCCCGCCGACCACACAGCGAGCACCGGATCGCCCTCCGGCCCGGACAGCAGCACCGTGGACCGGCTCTTGGCGACCGTCACCACGTAGCCCCCGAGCGGCGGCGCCTCGCCGAACGGCACGCCGGCGGTGATCGACGACGGCGCGCCCAGCGCGACGTGGAAAGGCTCCTCCACGATCGCGCTCTTCGCCGCCATGATGGTCTCCTGCGTGAACACCGCGGGCAGCCGCGTGGCGTCCTCGACGAGGTAGAAGCGGCCGCCGCCGATGCGCGACAGCGCCTCGAGCTCCGGCACGTCGCTTCCCTGGCCCAGCGCCACGACGCTCGTCGTCGTCCCGCGGCGCATCGCCGCCTCCACCATCGCGCGGCACGGCCCCATGTTCTCCGCGTCCGAGCCGTCGGCGAAGAGCAGCACGTGCTTCAGGCTCGAGGTGTCCCGGTCGAGCGCCTGGTAGGCCGCCTCGAGGGTGATGTCGACGTAGATGCCGCCGCCGCCCGGGCCCACGGCGCGGATCGCCTTCTCGATCGCGGCGCCGTCCGCGACCGGCCCGAGCGGCACGCTCCACCGCACCGCCGTGTCGACGTGCGCGACGCCGATCCGATCGCCGGGGCCGAGCAGCGAGGCCGACCGGGCGGCGGCCTCGTTGGCGAGCTCGAGCTTCGTGTGGGCGCCGGCGGTCGCCGCCATCGACCCGGAGATGTCGATGCCGATCACCTCGGCCAGGCTCGCCCGCCGCCGCTCCTGCTTCAGGTCGAACGCGACGGGCGAGATCTCCTCGAGCGGCGTCCGCGCGTAGCCGCCCGGCCCCATGCTCCGATCGCCGCCCATCAGGAGGAGCCCGCCGCCGAGATCGCGGACGTAGCTCGCGAGCGCGTCGATCTGGCCCGGCGACAGATCCGACGCGCGGATGTCGCTGAGCACCACGACGTCGTAGCCGGCGAGCTCCCCGAGATCGGCGGGGACGCGGCTCAGACCGCCCTCGTCCACGCGGAACGCGCCGTCCGCGAGCGCCCGCGCGATGAACGCGCCCTGCCCGGCGTCGCCCTCCAGCACGAGGGCCGCCGCGGCCCCGCGGACGCGCAGGAACGCGCTCGCCGCGTTGTCCTCGGCGGCCTCGTCGAGCCTCGGATCCTTCGCGGTGATCTCGACGTCGTAGCGGTGCAGCCCGGGCCCCGGCGCCTTCTCCCGGATGCGCAGCACGTCTTCTCCCGCGGCGATCGAGGCCTCGGTGCGGGCGATGAGCTCGCCGTCGCGGCGGAGGCGGATCTCGACCTCGGCCGGCGACGGGGACGAGGTGACGAGCCGCAGGTCGAGCGCCTCACCCTCGTCGGCCCGCGCGGGCGCGCGGAGGGCGACCACGCGGACGTCGGGGACGAGCCGCTGCTCCAGCGGGATCACGTCGACCGGGAGGCCGGCGGCGACGGCGGCGGCGGCCGCGGCCATCGTGTCGCCGCGGGTCGCGACGCCGTCGCTGAGCAGCACGACGCGCGCCGCGGAGTCCGGCGGCACCTCGGCGAGCGCGCGCCGGATGCCGGCGGCGAGGTCCGTCCCGTCCCGGCCGAGCGCGACCCGCTGCGGGGCCGCGAGCTGCGAGCGCGGGCGCGGCGGATCCTCGGTCGCCGCGCCCGCGGCGAACGCGATGGTGGCGATCCGATCGTCCTCGCGCATGCCGAGCTCGGCGACGGAGAGCTCCTGCGCGACGCGCCGGTCGGCGCTCGGTACGAGATCGATCGAGCGGCTGCGATCGATTGCGACCAGGACGGTGAGCCGGTCGAGTGGCCGGCCAAGCTCTGGCCCGGCCGCGGCCATCGCCGCGGCGAACGCGGCGAAGGGGGCAAGGAAGTCGCCGAGCCGCGAGCGCCACGCGCCCTGCCGGCGGGCGTGCGCCGAGGCGAGCGCGAGCGCGAGGTACCGGAGCGCGATGAACGACGTGGCGCCCAGCGCGAGCAGCGCGCCCCAGGGCCGCGCGAGCCGGAGATAGGCGTCCGGGAGCAGGCCGCACCAGACGAGGCCCACGTAGAGCGCCGGCAGCGCGCCTGCCACCATCCAGCCGAGCAGGATCGGGCGGCGGAGCGCGCCGCGCCGGAGGGCGAGGCGCAGCAGCGCCGCGAAGACGAGCGCGCCGGCGAGCGTGGCGGCGTAGGGGAGGGCGCGCAGCGCGGCCGCCGGGATCAGGGAGGCCTCCGTTCGGTCCGCATGCGGGGGAGCCGCAGTAAATCATCTTTGCGCGGGCCCGGGGACGCCGCTTCGGCGGGTGTGGCCGAGTGCCCCATCGGCGACGCCGTGGGGCGTCTCTGTCGGTGTCGAGCGGGTTTCATGGGGCGCTCCGGCGCATCGGAGCACCTTTCCATGTTTGTCAGGGATGGCACGCAGTCTGCTTGAGCGCGGGTCATGGGCGCGGCGAGGCCGCGCAGTCGGGGCAGGAGAGATCATGTCGCGCATCGAGACCACGGACACCTGGAACGGCACGGGCGGCGGCGCGTGGGATCTCGACGAGGGCCTCGGCGAGCCCGCGCGCAGCGTGCACTGCCAGGAGGGGGATCTCATCGCGGGCAAGTACCGGCTGGTCCGCAGGATCGGCGAGGGGGCGATGGGCACGGTCTGGATCGCGACGCACGTGGCGCTCGGGTTGGAGGTCGCGATCAAGCTGATGCGGCCCGAGCTACGGTCGCCGGAGCTCGCGGAGTACTTCGTCCGCGAGGCGCGCGCCGCGGGCCGGCTGAACCACGCGGAGGTCGTCCGGATCTTCGACCTCGGCGAGACCGCGGCGGGGGACCCTTACCTGGTGATGGAGCTCATCGAGGGCGAGTCGCTGCGGAGCGCGCTCTCGCGCGAGGCGGCGATGACGCCGGAGCGGGCGATCGCGCTGCTCCTCCCGGTCGCGGGCGCGATGCACGCGGTGCACGAGAAGGGGGTCGTCCACCGCGACCTCAAGCCGGACAACGTGATGCTGGTGCGCCGCGGCGGCGGCCGGCTCCAGCCGAAGATCGTCGATTTCGGCGTCGCGAAGATCGTCTCCGAGCGCGAGGCGAGCCAGGCGTCGGCGAGCTTCGAGGTCTTCGGCACCCCCGACTATATGCCGCCGGAGCAGGTGCTCGCCGTCCCTGACATCGATCGCCGCGCCGATATCTGGTCGCTCTGCGCGATGCTGTACGAGCTCCTGTCCGGCCGGCCCCCGTTCTCGTCAAGGAACGCGCTGGACGGCCTGCGGGCGGTGCTGCAGGACGCGGTGCCGTCGCTCGTCGACACGTGCGGCCTCGACGCGGATCTCTGGGCGATCGTGGAGCGCGGGCTGCGGAAGGAGCCGTCCTCGCGCTGGTCGAGCATGCGCGAACTCGGCGAGGCGCTCGCCGCGTGGCTAAGGGCGCGGGGCGTCCTGGAGGACGCGCGCGGCGTGTCGCTCCAGGGGGAGTGGCTTCCTTGCGAGGAGCCCTGTGTGCCTGCGGGCAATGGCTCGACGCCGCGCGTATCCTGGGTGGAGGAGCGGAGCCGGCCGAGCCGCCGGTGGTCGTCGCGCCGCCGGGTGCACCGGATGAACCGGGGCCGGTCTCCTGGCGAGCAGACGGCCTGCCCTTGAGAGAGCCCCCTGAAGCGGTCGGCGTGCGCCTGGTGGCAGCGAGCGCGACGCGGGTCGAGCGGCGGGAGTGGCGGCGGTGTACGCTGGCGACAGGCCGCGCATGAACCTCGCCGAGAAGCTCGTCCGGTCCGCCACGCTCGCCGACCTCGACGATCTGCCGCCCGGCTGGCGGGGCGAGATCATCGACGGCACGCTGTACGCCTTTCCGCGTCCCCGCTTCGTTCACGCGAACATCGAGGACCTGATCACGGCCGACCTCAAGAACCCCTACCAGCGGGGCAGGGGCGGTCCGGGAGGGTGGTGGATCCTCTCCGAGCCTGGCATCCAGATCGAGCGCGCGCCGGAGATATCGCCCGACGTCGCGGGCTGGCGCCGCGCGCGCATGCCCGCGCCGCCGCGGCCCGCGGAACCCATCTCCCTCGTTCCCGACTGGTGCTGCGAGATCCTCTCGCCGCGCACGGCAGGCTACGACAACCTCGTGAAGCGCCGCTTCTACGCCGAGATCGGCGTGCCTCACCTCTGGTACGTGGATCCTGTCCGGCGGACGTTGCTGGTCAGCCAGCTCGAGAACGGGCGGTGGGTCGAGCTGGGGCTGCACGGACGAGACGAGAAGGTGCGCGCGGCGCCGTTCGAGGACGTCGAGATCGACCTGGCCGAATGGTGGGAAGGGCTCGACGAGGGCGAGGGCGAGGGCGACGCGCCCTGAGGCGCCAGCTCACCGAGGCGGACTACGCTCGTCTCGTGGTCGAGCCGATCGGGCCATGGAGCCCGCCTGCGGCAGGTCAGGAGGGCGCGGCGGACGCCCTGGCTCGATCCGCGCGGACCGCCGCGAGCCAGCGCGCCTCTCACGGCCTGCCGTCGGCCCTGCGAGCGGGGGTCACCGCGAGGGCTGACCCGTGCGCAGCGGGCCACCTCGCGAGGTGGGCCACAGCATGCAATTCGCCGCCGATCCCGGGATCGTGAAGACATCCATCCCATGCTCGAAGGTCTGCACGAAGACCTCGAGCTGGCCGTCTCCGTCGAGATCACCCACCGCCGGCGGGGCGGGCGCGCCGTTGCCGTTGCCGTTGCTGCCGGGGTTCGGCAGGGGCACGTCGTGCAGGACCGCGCCGTTCGCGCCGAGGATCACGAGGTTGCCGGAGTCGAGCACGCCGGGAGCGCCGTAGGTCGCCAGCAAGACCTCGGGTGATCCATCCTGGTTCAGGTCGGCCACGGTGGCCTCGGTCGCGAACATGATCGATTTGCCGTGCATGTAGCTGTATCGCCACAGGAGCGACGCGTCGGGGCCGAACGCATAGAGATAGCCGTCGTTCATCGGGACGATGATCTCGGGCCGCGCGTCCCCCTGGATGTTCACCGTCGTCGGCGAGGGCACGCCGCTCGGCGGGTAATAACCGTCGATTTCGAGCGGCCTCTCGCCGCGCGGGAGCGTCTCCCACCCGGGCTTGCGCATCGCCGATCGGCTGCCGTCGCCGTGCGCGCCCTCGAGCACCATCACCGCATAAGCCTGCGTCTCGTAAGGCTCGTGCATCTCGACATTCGGCACGCCGACGACCTCGTTCCGCCCGTCCCCGTCGAGATCGACCACGTTTGGCGGTGATGCGGTCCACTGCAGCCACTCGGCGGACCTCGGGTGCGGCCATGTCCCGGTATGGAGATGAACGTGGTCGCCCTCCACCTTCGGGTCCGCCCAGCGGATGAACTGGCCCCAGGTCAGCGGCTGGTCGGCGAACGCCTCGTCGCGATTCTTGAAGTACGGCGCGGCGTCGATCGCCACGCCATCGTGGTTGAACGCCTGGATGTGGTGGTTGTCGTAGGTGGCCAGGATCTCGAGCTCCGGGTCGTCGTCGATGTCGCCGATGCCGACGTTGAGCCCATAACACCCGAACCCGGAGTGCCCCATGCCGTTGCGATCGGCGTCGTTCCCCGGGCCGCTCTGGTTGTTGTACCGAGGCCAGGCCGCGAAGGCGGCGCCCGCGGGTGCGGGCTGATAAAGCGAACCATCCGCGCTGAAGACGAAGACCTGCGCGCCGCCGTCCTCGGTGGTCGCGGTCTGCGTCGTCGTCACCACCACCTCGATGGTGCTGTCGCCGTCGAGATCCGCCGCGGCGAGCCCGCGCACCTCGGGGGCGCTGCCGGCCGTCGTGGTGTCCGCCGGCCACCCGGCTTTCGGCGCGAGCCCGGCCTTCCACTCGAATGCGAAGACCTGATGACCGTTGCCATAAACGATGTCGATCGCGCCGTCGCCCTCGAGGTCGGCGACCACGTGCGGCGCGTAGATCCTGTCCTCCCCGGCCTCGGCGCGATCGAGCTCCTTCCCGTTCGAATCGAAGACGAAGAGCGAATAGTAAGCGGCGATGAGCTCGTTCCTACCGTCGCCGTCGAGGTCCATCACCACCGGCGACGCGTACCAGCTCGTCTGCCCGGGCAGGACCATCCGGTGCTCGGGCGCCTGCACCTCGCCGGCGCTGGTGCCCGCCTCGCAGATCGGGTTGCGCGTGCCGCCCGTGCCGCCGCTCGTGCCGCTCCCACCCGCCCCGCTGCCCGCGCCACCCCCGAGCTCGCCCCCGGCGCAGGCCGCCGCGAGCAGCGCGAGGAGCGACGCCGCGCTGCCGAGAGGCCACGCACCCAGGCCGGCGCGCGCGGTCCACGGCGAAGCGTGCGGGTGTTGAGATCCGGTGGGGAACCCGCGATCGGAACGGCACGGGCAGTTCTGGGTGACCATGGGTCCTCCGGGGGATGCGCCGCCAGCGGGCGACGCCCGCTGGCAGAATTAAGGACAGGAGGCAGGCTCATCGAGATTACCAGGAACCTTGAGAGCCGGGGATACGAGAGCCGTCCCGCGGGGGAGCCGCGAGGGGTCGCTGTGTGTGTGGTTGTCCAGGGTAGAGTGTGGTTCGTTGCGCGTGGTGGTTAGGACCGGCGCGGTGACCGTGGTAGGGTGCACGGCCAAGCCGCCGCTGGTCGTCGCACCGACGGGGGCACCCATCGCGAACCATTGCGGATTTGCGCGAAGTCAACCAGGCGGCGATCGTACTTGCGCTGTTCCGCATCGGGCGAGCGAATCGGCAGGCGAAGGGGAGCTGTCGACGCGTTCACCCCTGGAGGTGCCGCATGCCGACGATAGAGGCGTTCATTCCGACGGTGGTGCTCTTCGAGACGATCACCGACGTCGCTCGTTCTCACAAAGCGCACGTCGTGCTCCAGCGCTTCGAGGGCGCGCACGGCGGCGCGGCGCTCTCCGTCGTCGAAGCGAGCCCCCTCGCGGCTCACGAGTATCTGAGAGGCGGCTATCAGCTGGTGTACCTGGCGTCGCGGAGGGCGCCCGCCGGCGAGCAGGACTGGGGCTTCTTCGACCGGGAGGCCGCCAATCTGCTCGAGTTCGCCGGTGCGCGCCAGCGCGGTCAGGCTCTCGAGCAGGTCACGATCCGCCCGGTGGCGAAGAAGACCAATGTGGCCACGTTGTTCGCCGCGACCGGGGCGGCGATCGTGGCGAGCTGCAAGCAAGGAATGAGGCTCAACGGTCGGCTCTACCCGAAGATCTTCTACGCGAAGGAGCTGGAGGCCGGGAGTCTCCAGCTGTGGGTCGATATCGAGACGAGAACCCTATCCGCCGAGATGGCCGGGTAGGGCCTCTGGCTCCTCGCGGCGCGGCCTTGGCGCCCCGGCGGTCTTTCCGCTGATCCGCGGCGCTTTCCCGCCGCGGCGCTAGGCGGCGGGGCTGCCGGGGCCTCGCAGCGGCCTCGGCACGCGCGTGAAATACCAGACGTCGAAGAGCACGAAGCCGAGCGCCGCGAGCGCCAGGAGCCAGGTCCACTCGATGTGGGCGTCCGGCTGTCCCGCCGCGCTGGAGACGGCGACCTCGCCGCCTCCCTCCGCGGCGAGCGGCCTCGGCGTGAGATCGCTCTCGGCGACGCTCGTGAGGTTCGCCGGCACCACGACGGACCCGGCCTGCGGTCCCTGCCAGGCGAGGCGGTAGAAGCCGGCGCGGGGCGTCTCCGCGATCACCGCGACGCCGGCGCGCTGCGCGACCTCGAGCCGCTCGCCCGCAGGGCCGATGGCCTGGAGGTCCCGCGCGGTCGCCGGGACGCTCACGCGCAGCGGCTCGCCCGTGCGCGCGGGGCCGGTGATGCCGTGGGCGCGGTGGGCTCGCGCCTGCTCGAGCAGGTTGCGCACGAAGAGCACGAACGACGCCTTGAGCGGCCAGTCGCTCTCGCCCACGTCGAAGCCGAGCAGCGTGCCGGTCCGCGAAACGGTGGAGATGTCGGTCGCGATCGTGCCCTCCTGGGCGCGGATCAGCTCCTGCGTCGCCGCCTCCGGCTTGAGGGACGAGGCCACGCGGAGGTTCACGCCGTCCAGCGTCAGGAAGCGCAGCCGCGGATCCGCCGTGTCCCACGACGTGAGCGTGGGGCGCTCGAGCGTCGGCCCGACGAGCGTGCCGGCGCAGCGCCCGGGCGGCGGGTTCACGATCAGCAGATCGCCCCCCGGAGGATCGGGCGGGCACGCGCCGTCGATCACCACGAACGTGTCGGGATCGAGCCCGGGCTTCCCGAGCAGGTCCGCGAGCGCGCCCGAGGTCACGGAGGTCATCGGATCGGACGCGAGCGCCCGCTCGATCCAGACGGAGCCGCCGGAGGGCGCTCCCGGCTGCGCGCCCTGGGCGTCGCCGCCCTGGCCCTTGCCGGCCGACGCGAGGAACACCGGGAGCTTGTCGCCGGCCGGCACGCGCCCGTAGGCGACGTCGTCGAGCGGCATCGCGTCGCGCGGCGAGAGCTCGAAGACGAGCCCCTTGCGGTAGTCGCCGGGCGACGGGCGGAACGTGAGCACGACCGGGAGGCGCTCGCCCGGCTTGACCAGCACGCGCCGCGAGCCGAGCACGTCCGACGCGTTGTCCTGCCGCATCGTCACGTACACGTCGCGCGGCTGCGCCCCGAAGTTCGCGACCACGAGGAAGGCCTGCACCTCCTCGCGATGCTCCGGACGCTCGCCGTCCGCGCCGCTCGCGCCAACCACCGCGCTCCCGGAGCGCACGTCGACGCGGACGATGGCGGCGTTGTCGACCGGATCACCGACCGTGATGACCTCCACTGGCAGCGACGCGCCGCGCAGCGAGGCGGGGCGGGCGAGGTTGCCGTCGGTGATCGCGACGACCCGGCGGGCGCCGCCGAGCTGGCGGAGCCGGTCGATCCCGAGCGCCACCGCGGCCTCGAGGTCGCCCTCGACGTCGCGCGCCGCGATGGGGTCGATCGCCGCCTTGAGCCGGACGAGATCGCGATCGAGCGCGGCGACGAGGCGCGCGTCGCGCCCCGCCTCGACGATCAGCGCGTCGCTGCCCGGGGCGAGGCCGGAGAGGAGGTCCCTGGCGAGCTGCTTCGCGAGCTCGACGCGCGTCGTCGCCTCGCCGGCCGGCCCTCGAGCGGCCGCGGACATCGAGGCGCTCGTGTCGAGGACGATCGCCACGTGATCGCCGGTGAGCTCGCGCCCGCGCGAGGCGGGGCGGGCGAGCGCGAGCGCGAGGAGGGCGAGCGCGAGCGCCTGCAGCACGAGCGGCAGCTGGGCGATGAGCTTCCTGAAGGGCGCGCGCGCCATGAGATCGCGCTGCGCGGCGGCCCAGAGCCACGTCGAGGGGACGCGCCGGCGGCTCCGCTTGATCTTGAGGATGTAGAGCAGGACGAGCGGGCCGAGCAGCGCGAGCAGCCACAGGCCGCCGGGCGAGAGCAGCGCGAGCGGGGCGCCCGCGGAGGCCTGGGCGAGCGGGGCGGCCACGTCAGTCGACGCCCCTCGCGACGAAGCGGCGGACGGCGCCCTCGAGCGGCTCGTCGCTCCGCGCTCGCACGTACGTCGCCCCGTGGCGGCGGGCGAACGCGCGCAGCGCCTCGCACAGGCCGGCGAAGCGGGCCGCGTAGGCGGCGAGGGCCGCGGCGTCCAGGGTCACGTCGACGAGCGCCCCCGTCTCGGCGTCCTCGAGCGTCAGGTCACCCTCGAAGCTCGGCTCGAGCTCGTCGGCGGCGACGACCTGGAGGGCGGCGACGTCGTGGCCGGCCTGCGCCGCGCGCCCGAGCGCGGCGGTGACCGGGCCGGGGTCGAAGAAGTCGGAGACGACGCAGAGGAGGCCTGGCCGCGCGCTCTGCCGCACGACGGCGTCGATGGCGCGCGCGAGGTGCGTCCCGCCGGAGGCCCTCACGCCGTCGAGGGCGCGGAGCAGCGCGGCGAGCCCGGCGCGCCCGCGCACCGGCGCGTGCTCGCGGGCGATGCCGTCGCCCGCCACGAAGAGCTGCGCGCGCTCGGAGCGCGCGAGCGACATGTAGCCGATCGCGGCCGCGAGCCGGCGGGCCGCGTCGAGCTTCGTGGGCTCCCCGAAGTCGAGGGACGCCGACGCGTCGCACACGATGCGGGCGATGACGTCCTCCTCGGCGCGGAACAGCTTGAGCACCGGCTCCCCGGTGCGGGCGTACGCGGCCCAGTCGATCCGCCGCATGTCGTCGCCGGGCGCATACGCCCGGTGCTCCTTGAACTCGGCCGAGCCGCCGCGGCGCCGCGCGAGGTGCTCGCCGGCGCCGCCGGAGCGGGCGCGGATCTCGAGCCGGCGCTGGAGCACCTCGAGCTCGCGGACGAAGCTCGCGCCGAGGAGCGGCTCGGGGGACGAGGGCAGCATCGGAGAGCAGTAGACATCGGCGCGGGCGGGGGTGCCAGCGGGGTCGCGGAGCAGCGGCGGCCCGCGCTCGGCAGGGGCGCCGGCCGCGCCCGGCCCGTGGTCGCCGCGGTCGCTCCCCGGCGTCGAGACAGACCGCCACGGTGGGGCAGGGCACCCCGTTCGCGCTCGCCGTGGCCGACGGGCCCCCGCCTGCGGGCGCGCCGCTGCTCCGTGGCTCGCTTTATGCGAGCCAGCGCTGTGGTTCCGCTGTCCGTGCGCCGGCTTGGCCGGTGGAGCCGCCGAGCGCCCCGTACCGATGTGTCAGCCGAAAGGAGGCACCGTGAAGGCCCTGGTTTTCCACAAACCTTCGGACGTCCGCGTCGAGGACGTCCCGGATCCCCGGCTCGAAGAGCCCACCGACGTCATCGTGCGCGTCACCGCGACCGCGATCTGCGGCTCGGATCTGCACATCTACAACGGCTTCTTTCCCCAGGCGAAGCCCATGGTGCTCGGCCATGAGTTCATGGGCGTCGTCGAGGAGATCGGCCCGCAGGTCACGAAGCTGCGGAAGGGTGACAGGGTCGTTGTCCCGTTCCCCATCGCGTGCGGGCGTTGCTTCTTCTGTCAGGCGGAGCTCCCCGTCCATTGCGAGAGCTCCAACCCCAAGCACTACGGCCCCGAGGGCGGCACGCTCGAGGGCAAGGGCGGCGCCCTCTTCGGGTACACGGACCTCTACGGCGGTTACGACGGAGGTCAGGCCGAGTACGTGCGCGTCCCTTACGCCGACTTCGGGCCACGGAGGGTGCCTGAGCGCCTCACCGACGAGCAGGTCCTCTTCACGACCGACATCCTCCCCACCGGGTGGACGGCGATCGAGTGGGCCGAGCTCAAGGGTGGAGAGACGGTCGCCGTGTTCGGATGCGGGCCTGTCGGCCTCGCGACCATGAAGTGCGCCTGGCTCCGCGGCGCGGCGCGCGTCATCGGCGTCGATCGGGAAGAGTACCGCCTGAAGACGGCCCGCGAGGTCGCCAAGGCCGAGACCGTCAACGTCGACAAGGTCGACGCTGTCGAGGCGATCCGCGCGATGACGGGCGGGCGCGGCGCGGACGTGTGCGTCGACGCGGTCGGGATGGAGGCGCACCGCGGCCTCCTCGAGAAGGCCTCCAGCGCCCTTCACGGCCAGGTCGGGACGATATCGGCCCTCCGGCTCGCCATGAGCGCCGTGCGCCGGGGCGGGGTCGTGCCGGTGGTGGGGGTCTACGGCGTGTCCTACGACAACTTCCCGCTGGGCCAGCTCTTCGACAAGGGCCTGAAGCTCCGCGCCGGCCAGGCGCTGGCGCACAACTACATCGACCGGATCCTCAAGCACATCGAGGACGGCCACCTCCGGGCGGACGACATCATCACCCACCGCCTGCCGCTCTCGCGCGCCCCGCAAGGCTACGAGATCTTCAACAAGAAGCTCGACGACTGCGTCAAGGTCGTCCTCAGGCCCTGACGCAGCGCGCGGATCGCCCCTCCGGCGCCCTCCTCCCTTCGAACACCGCCACCACGCCCCCCTCGTCGGCGGGCGATGCTCCGCCGGTCGATCCGGCGCTCGGGGGGAGCGGCCCAGGGGCTCGGGCGCCGCGGACACGCGAACCATCGCCCGCCGCAGCCCTGACGCCTGACACCGGCGTCAGGGGCGCGCGGCCGCGTTGCGTTGTAATTGGTTGAATTGATGTTTGTTTGTTCAGGGTATGGCGCTTGCTTGGGGCCGAACCTCGGCGAGCGCCCCGCTCGCTTGCTCGGCCGCCCGCGATGGCCTCTATCGCACGGAAGGAGAGCTCCCGATGGCCCGAGATCTGCGCTCAACTCGAACGCTCCTTCACCCCTTGTGGTTAGGAGCCCTGGCGCTCCTCGTCCTCAACGATCACGCCCTCAAGGGCTCTGGTGTGCTCCCTGGGTGGTTGACCGGGAAGCTCAGCGACTTCGCGGGGCTCCTGGTCGCGCCCGCGGTCCTCGCCTCGCTGCTCCGCGTGACCTCGCGCCGGGGATTTCTCGGCGCGCACGTCGTCATCGGCGTCGTCTTCTCGGCCATCAAGCTCGCTCCGGAGGCCGCCCGCGCGGTCGAGGGGCTCATGGCGCTCACGCCGCTTCCGTGGCGGATCACCGTCGATCCGACGGACCTCATCGCGCTGCCGGTCCTCCTCGCCTCGTACCGCGTGCTCGCCGAGGCGATGGCGCGGCCGGAGCCCGCGCGCCCGGTCGCCCACCGCCTGGCGCTGATGGCGGGCAGCCTGTCCTGCGTGGCCACGAGCTACGATCCGCCTCCGTGCGGCGAGGCCGAGGGGTGCGCGCCGCCGCAGCCGCAGGAGCTCGCGTCGCTCGTGATCGGCAACACGACCGGGACCGAGCAGCTCATCCGCGTGCGGCGCCTGCGGGAGTCGGTGCGGGTCGACTGCGGCGTCGTGCTCGACGACCCGACGAGCGCCCTCTCGCGCGATCTGTTCGCGAACGCCGAGACCTGGCTCATCGCGCCCGGCCGCGCGCTGCCGCTGGGCAACGCGGGGTGCGACGCCACCCTGATCGACGCCGACGGGCTGCCCCTCACGCTCCTCGCGTGGTCCGCGGCGGAGTTTCCGGAGCAGCTGCTCGTCACGTCGACGGAGAACCCGCAGCCGGATCGGATGATCGCGCTGCAGCGCGCCGGGGCCAGGCTCGAGCTCGCCGAGCACCCGGCGGTGTTCCCGGCGCCGCCCATCGAGACGCCGTCGCCCGTGAGCGCGTGCGGCGCGTACGCCGCGGGGAGCGGGCTCGACTGGACCCTGCCCGTCCCCGGGGCAGGGGTCCTCACCGGCGTGACGTCGTCTCCGGACGGCTGTCATGCCCTCACGCTCGAGCGCGGCGACACCTTCTTCCTCTGCGCTCCTGCCGAGGCGATCCCGTTCAGCGAAGGCGACGTCCTCCGCGTGAGCTCCGTCGCGATCGACGGCGGCAGGTACCCGGAGCTCCCGCGGGACCAGCTCGCCTTCGCGCGCGGCATCCACATCGAGAGCGCGACGCACGCCGTGCTCGCGCTGCGAGGCAACGTGCTCGCCCGCTGGTCGATGGTGGGCCGGCTGCCGGCCGCCGATTTCTCGGCCGAGCTCTCGCCGCTCCCGGGCTGCGACGCGTTCCACGACGCGTGCGGAAGCCTCGTCGCGCCGCTCGAGGCGTCGCTCCTCGGCGAGGGCGTCTCCGGGGTCGTCTCGCTGCGGCCCGGCGAGAGCGCGGAGCTCGCCGAGGGCGCCGGCGCGGTCTTCCTCGTGCGCGCCGACGACATGCCCGTGCGCGACGCGGAGTGCTTCACCGTTCCCGTCGATCAACCCCGCCTGCTCGAGTCGGTCTTGGTCGCCGCCGCCGCGGCGCCGTAGGAGGTCACGCCATGAAGCACCGAATCCATGATGTCCTCGCGCTCGGCGCCGCCGCCGCGCTCGGCGCGGCCGGCTGCGCCGATTCCGGTGACGCACGGGGCAGCTTCGCCGCACCCACGGATCCCCCGGGCAGCGTGGGCGTCTCCCAGGGCGGCGCGCAGGACTTCGGCCTGTTCCGGCAGATCCTCGAGGACGGCGAGATCCCCGGGCCGGACACGCTCGACGACGTCGGCTTCTTCGCCGAGCACAAGCTCGATTACCCGGCCGCGACCTGCGGCGAGGACGTGTGCATGCACGGGCTGCTCGGGATCATGGGCAACATGATCAGCGGCTCGCCCTGCACGCTCATCCAGATCGGGATGAACTCGCCCGTGGACCTCGGCGCGCTCGAGCGGCCGCCGCTGCACCTCGTCATCGCCGTCGACACGAGCGGCTCGATGGAAGGCGACCCGATCGCCTACGTCAGGGCGGGGCTCGTCGAGATGATCGGCGCCCTCCAGCCGACCGACCGGATCTCGCTCGTCCGCTACGCGGACGCGGCCGAGGTCGTCCTCGAGCAGGCGGAGGGCTCGGACAGGGAGGCGCTCACGGCGGCGTTCGAGGGCCTGACCGCGCGGGGGTCGACCAACCTGTACGAGGGGCTCTTCACCGCGTACGCGCTCGCCGAGCAGCACCTCGATCCGGCCTGGCAGAACCGCGTGATCTTCCTGTCCGACGGCGTGGCCACGGCCGGGCTCACCTCGCCTCAGCGCCTCGTGTCGCTCGCGGCCGGGTACGCGGAGAAGGGGATCGGCCTCACGGCCATCGGCGTCGGGGCCGAGTTCGACGTCGACGCGATGCGCGGGATCAGCGAGGTCGGCGCGGGCAACTTCTACTTCCTCGAGGACCCGAAGGCGGTGGAGGAGGTCTTCGCCGAGGAGGTGAAGACGTTCCTCGTGCCCCTGGCGCTCGACGTGGAGCTCGACGTCGCCGTGGGCGACGGTTACGTCGTGCGCGGAGCGTACGGCACGAACGGCTGGCAGGGCGGCGAGCGCGGCGGCGCCGTGCACATCCCGAGCCTCTTCCTCGCCGGCCGGACGAGCGCCGCGGAGCCCGTCGGCTCCGGCCGGCGCGGCGGCGGAGGCGCCATCCTGCTCGAGCTCGTGCCGAAGCCCGACCAGCAAGGCGTCGAGGACCCGCGCGCCGTGGGCAGCCTCGCGCTGTCGTGGCGGCACCCGCTGACGGGCGAGGCGCACGCGCAGGAGGTCGACATCGAGGCGCCGAGCGCGCCCGACGCGCCGCCGGAGGCCGGCTATTTCTCCGGCGACACCGTCGAGAAGGGCTTCGTCATGTTGAACCTCTTCGCCGGGTTCAAGCTCGCCGCCCAGCTCGCCGCGGACGCCGACCCCCGCACCGCGCGGCGCACGCTCGAGGCGCTGCGGCCGAACGTCGAGGCGTGGCTCGCGGATCATCCGGACCCCGACGTCGAGGACGACCTGCGCTACGTCGATCTGTTCATCGAGAACCTCATCACGGCGGAGGCGAACGTGCAGCCCTACACACCGGCGGATCCGCCGAACCCCTGGCCCGCCGATTGAGCCCCGCGCGACGCGCGCCAGGTGACGGCGACGCGCGCCAGGTGACAGCGACGCGCGCCAGGTGACACCAGCGCGCCGCGCCCGTGACCCCCATTCACGTCGATCCCCCTCAACACGCGTCTCGACGTCTCCACATCTCCACATGCGCTCCACGTGAACGCGTGCCCGCGTGTCCGCGTGCACAACAACGCGTCCCGTGCGCCGCAAACGTGCGCCGCGGCGATGTCGCTTCCTCGCGGCGAACGCCTTGTGTAGGATCGTATTTTCGCGGCCGTCGAGGAGGAGAGTGCATCTATGCGAAGATCCATGTGGTTCGGGTTGGCGAGCATCACCGTCTGTCTCACGGCCGCTCTCCCGGCGAGCGCGGGTGTCCCGGAGTGCGGCAACATTCGCTTCGAGGGCCTGTCGAACTGCGAGGTGCGCGTCACGGGCGAGTGCACCGCGGGCTGCAGCGAGCTCGGGATCTACAAGACCGCGTGCGCCACGAAGCTCGTGCCGGTCTGCAAGACGGAGTGCACCCTCTCGGCGGAGGCGGGCTGCACGGACAGCTGCACCGAGCAGTGCAGCGCGGACTGCGACAGGGGCATCAATGTCATCTGCTCCCACAACTGCTTCGTCGAGTGCACCACCACGCGGGACGTCGAGTGCAGTGGCGCCGTCGACGCCGCCCAGTGCGCCGCGACGTGGGACGCGAACTGCGACAGCGAGTGCGGCGCCAAGTGCGTGACGGTGGATGGCGGCTGCTACCAGCACTGCATCGAGTGCTGCGGGGGCTCGTGCACGGCCGACGCGAACATGGATTGCCAGACCACCTGCCAGGACATGCAGTTCGAGGACTGCGAGCACGAGTTCCGCGCGAACTGCGACGCTTCCTGCAGCGGCGACGGCGCGCTCTTCTGCAATGGGAAGTACATCATCTCCGGATCGCAGATCCCGGCGTGCGTGAACGCGCTGCTCGCGCAGGGCATCAGCGTGAAGGCCGAGGCGGAGGTCACCATCGGTCCAGACGGCATCGACGGGAACCTCTCAGCCGGCATGTGCGCCGCCAGGCCTGCGAGCAAGGCCTCCCTCACCGCGCCGCTCGCCGTGTTCGCCGCGGCGGCAGGCTGGCTTGCGCGGCGCCGCAAGCGCTCATCGCGCACGTCGGGCTGAGCGTCCCCAGGTGAGCGTGCGGCCGACCCACGAGACGCTGCTCGCGCTGCTCCTCCTGTGCTCCGCGGGCTGTGCGAGCGAGGCGGCTGACGCGCTCGTGGTGATCGGCCTCACCACGGATATGGCGGTCGGCTTCCAGTTCGATCACATCGAGACGACCACGAAGGTGGATGGCGTCGTCACGGGCACCGAGCGTCTCTCGTATGGCGGGGGAGAGCTGTCGCTCCCGGCCGAGCTCGTGGTCGGGCCAGCGCCCGACGGCGCGGAGATCGAGCTGTCCATCGCGGCGTTCCGCGACGGCGAGGCCTCTCCCATCGTGACGCGGAGGGGCGCGACCCGCGCGGCTGGCGGGCGGAGTCTGCTCCTGCCCGTCTCGCTCGACGAGGCGTGCTGCGCGACCACCTGCGCGGCGAGCGCGACCTGCGCGGCGGGGGCGTGCGTCGAGCCCTTCATCGCCCCCTCCGCCCTCACTGACTACGACCCGCTGTGGATCGCGTCGGCGAGCGATGCGTGCAAGACGCCGGGCTCTGGCGACCCTGCGGTTGTGATCGGGCAGGGGGAAAGCGCGTTCGCTTCGCTGGAGCATGGCGAGGTGGTGCCGATCGAGGCGGGCCCTCAAGGGGGCCATCACGTGTGGCTCGCGCTGCGCGTGACGGGCCTCCGGCAGATGGGCTCGCGCCTGACCGTGAAGGGGTACTTCCCCGAGCTGGAGTTCGAGCTCCTTCCCTTCACCGCGCAGGTCACGATGCATAAGGCCGGCGAGGACCGCTGCGAGATCGATGGCGTGCGCTTTCAGGTGGACCGGGGGCTCCCGGTCGAGGCCGTCCGGGGGCAAGCGCTCGATATCGAGGTTGCCCTGGAGGACCCGAACGGCGACGTCGCGATGGCCGCGCAGCGGGTCGTCATCTCTCCCTGACTCATCATCTGTCGGAGCGGCCTCATGAGGGGGTCGACTGCGGTTCCGGATCGACGCGCCCCCCTCGCGGGGGGGGGCGCCGCCACGTCGCGACCTGTCGGAGCGGCCCTCGAGGCCGTCGATTTCGGTTCCAGATCGACGTGCCCCCCCTCGCGAGGGGGGGCCAGCACGTCGGCGTCGAGCGGATCGACCCCCGCGATGTACGGCTCGCGCGACGTCGTGCTCCCCGGCACCTCCGCGGTCTGCCACGTCTCCCCGCCGTCGGCCGAGCGCGCGAGCACCCCCTTGATGGCGCCGCCCTCGCTCGCGAGGCCGCTCACGTAGACCCGCCGCGGATCCGACGGCGCGACGTCGACCGTCCGGGCCACAAAGCCCGCCGGGAGCGGCGCCCCCGCGCCGGTCCAGCTCGCGCCGCCGTCGCGCGACGCCCAGAGGCGGTGCCTGGTCCCCGCGGCCACCGCGACGACGTGCGACGGAGCGCCCTGCCGGACCGAGAGATCGATCACCTCCCGCCCCGCGAGCTCCGCGGCGCGCGCCCAGGCGCAGCCGCCCTCGGCGCCGACCGCGATCCCGTCGGCCAGCGCGGCGAGCACCCGGCCGCTCGCCGCCGCCGCGATGGGCGGAGATTGGCCGGCCGTGTCGTCGTACCCGACCGCGCCCTCGCAGATCCAGCGCCAGCTCGCGCCCCCGTCTCGCGTGGTCAGCAGGCCGTACGTCATCCGGGCGACGGCGCGCGCTGGATCCGCCGGATCGAACACGATCTGGTCCGCCGAGGGAAAGACGCCGTTCGCGGCCGCAGGGGAGGGGAGCGCCATGGCGGCGAGCGCGGCGGCGAGCGCGACGGCGGCGAGCGCGACGGCGCGCGCCGCGGCGGCGAGCGCGACGGCGCGCGCCGCGGCGGCGAGCGCGACGGCGCGCGCCGGGCGAGATCCCGGCCTCACGGCGCGCGGGGGAGGCGGTCGCATCGAGGATCCATCGTACCGCGGCGCGCGCCGAGAACCGCCCACGCGCCCTCCGCGCCCCGCTACACTCGCCGCAATGCCGGAGCGCATCGTCGTGTCCTTTCGAGGTACTGCGGCCCTCTCGCAGCCAGACAGCACGGACGCGGTCGCTCCGTGGCCCGGCCGCCGCGGCGCGCCGCGGGCGCTCGCGCCGCCGTCGCGCCAGAAGGGCGCCGCGCGCGCCGTCGGCGGCGCCGCGCGCGGTGAGGAGAGCTACCTCGCGAGGGCGCTCGCGCTGAAGAAGCGCGCCGAGGCGCTCGGCGCCACCCTGTGCGCCTGGAGCGCGCAGACCTTCTCGTTCGAGTTCACCCCCGACGACGTCGAGGAGGCCGTGCTGCTCGCCGCGCTCGCCGCGGAGGACGCCGCCGTGCACCCCGACGCGCGCTTCGCGGTCGGCATCGCGCAGGGCGAGATGACCTACGTCGGCGAGGCGGGGCGCTTCACCGCGCTCTCCTGGGGGCAGCCGCTGCTCGTCGCCGTCATGCTCGCCCGCGTCGCGCTCCCCGGCGACGTGCTCCTCGATCCCGCGCTCGCCGCCGTGATCTCGGGCGAGCTCATGACCCTCGGCGCCCACCGCGGCATCGACGGCGCGCGCCGGGTGCGCGGCCTCCGCCTCGACGCGCAGCAGCCGCTGCGCAGGCAGGTCGCCGAGAGCGTGGCGCGCCTGTGCAAGCCGCCGCTCATCGGCCGCGACGCCGAGCTCGCCGAGCTGGCCGTGCCCCCCGGCTCGCTCGCGATCGTCCGGGCCGAGCCCGGCGCCGGCGGCACGCGGCTGCTCCTCGAGCTGGAGAGGCTGCTCGCGCCGTCGCGGAGCCTCTTCGTCGCGCCGATCGGGGCCTCGCGCGAGCCGTTCGGCGCGCTCCGGCGCGCCCTCGCGCGCGCGGCGCTCCGCGCCGAGAAGAGCCGCGCCCGCGCGCCGGTGCTCCCGGATCGGCTGAAGCCCGCGCTCGCCCGGCTCCTCGCCGGCGAGGGCGTCGAGCCGAGGATCGCCGCCGAGGTGCTCGCCGTGTGGCTCGCCCCGTCCGACGTCCGCGTCGGCCTGCTCGCCGTCGACGACGCCTCCGAGGTCGACGCCGCGAGCCTCGAAGCGATCGCCCTCGCCCTCTCGCCGGGCGGCGGCCCGCGCGCCGTCGCCCGGCTCGGGCGCTCGGATCCGCTCCCCGCGCCGCTCACCGCGCTCACCCCCGCCGCGACGGTCACGCTGGGGCCGCTCTCCGCGTCGGGCGCGCAGGATCTCGTCCGCCGCCTCCTCGACGGCTGCATCGACGAGGCGGGCGCGCGCCGCTGGGCCGCGCGCGCGCCCGCGTTCCCGCTGGCCGTGCGCGAGCTCCTCTGCGAGGCGCTGGAGAGCGGCGCGCTGCGCTGGATCGGCAGGAGCGTCGGGCCGCGCCGGCGCAGCGCCGGGCGGGGCAGGCCCCCGCGCACGATGACCGGCGCCGAGCTCGCCGCGCCCCCCGCGCTCCGCTCGATCGAGGCCCGCCTGCGCCTGCTCGCGATCGGCCAGCGCACGGTGCTCACCGCGCTCGCGACCCTCGGCGGGGACGCGTCGGACGCGGCGATCGACGCGCTGTGCGACGGCACCGGCGCCCCGAAGGTCGCCGCGGTGCAGGCGGCGCTGCTCGGCGCCGGCTGGGTCTTCCGGCCGGAGCCTGGCTGGCTGCGGCTCTCCTCGCGCACGCTGCGCGACGCCCTGCTCGCGGGCGTCCCGCCGGGCGAGCGCGCCGCGTGGCACCTGGCCGCGGCGCGGGTCGTCGAGGATCACGCCAGCGTGCTCGGCCTCGCCGACGCCGCGTGGCACGCCGCGAAGGCGGGCGATCGGCGCTCCGCGGCCGATCTCGCCGGGCGCGCCGGGCGCGCGGCCGGCGACGCGCTGCTCGAGGGCTCGGCCGCGGAGCTGCTCGCGTTCGCCGACGAGCAGGAGACCGCGAGCGATCACCGGGACGGGGCGCCGGACAGCTCGTCGAGCCAGCCGCCCACCCACCGCACGCCCATCGAGGTGGTCGGCGACGCGCCGGAGCCGCAGCGCGCGGCGCCGGCGCCGGTCGGCGAGCGCTCCCGCCCCGGCGCGCCCGCGGCGCAGCCGGACGACACGCCCGACGACTTTCCCGACGCGACCTCCCCGGACGTCGGCCTTCCGTGCGGCGACGCCTCCGGAGATCCGCTCGCGAAGACCACGGAGTCGCCCGTCCTGTCGATGAACGACATCGCGGTCCGCCTCGCCGAGCTGGCCAAGCAGGCGCTCGTCCAGGGCGACCTCCGCACGCTCGAGCGGCTCGTGGGCGAGCTCCGCCGCACCGGCGAGCACCTCGAGCTGGCGGAGCGCATGACCGGCCTGATCTCGCTCGGGCGCGGCGCGAAGGAGGAGGCGCTCCGGCGCTTCCGGATCGCCGCGGAGGCCGACGCGTCGCCTTCGCAGCGGGCCCGGGCGCTGCTCGCGTACGGCGTCGCGCTGGCCGCCGCGGGCCGCACGGAGGGCGCGCTCCTCGAGGCGCTGAGCGCCCTCGCGCGCGCCCGCGAGGCCGAGGATCCCCACGGCGAGCAGGCGTGCGCGCAGTTCCTGGCGCAGCTCGCGGCCGCGACCGGGCACGAGGAGGCGGCCCACGCGTGGGCGCAGGTGGCGCGCCTCGCCGGCGCGGCGCCCCCCTCGTGACGGCGCATTGACAGCGTCGTCGCGGCTGTCCATACCGCCGGCCATGTCGTCCCGAGAGCCCTCCGGCGAGCCGGCCCCCGCGCCGGAGACCGGCGAGGAGCGCGCCGCGCCGCCAGCGCGCGCCGGCGCCGGAGAGCGCGCCGGCGCGCGCAGGGTCGCCGCGCTCCTCGCGCTGGCGCTCTCGCTCGGCGCGATCGCCGGCGTCGCATACCAGCGCTACGCCGCGGTGCACCTGCGCGCCCTCCCGAGGGTCCCGGGCTGTGTCCGCGGGGCGCGGGTGGCGCTGCGCAGGCCGGTCGCGGCGTCCGGCACGGAGCCGCGCCAGACGGCGTCGGGCGAGACGGTCTACCTCACGCCTGGGGAAGATCGCGCCGTCGCCTGCGCCTTGCAGCTCGACGAGGCGCTCGCTCGGCACCTCGCCGGAGCGCTGGCCGAGCAGGCGCCGGCGCAGCGCGCCGCCCGGCTGAGCGAGCTCGTGCGCGACCGCGTGCCGGCCGACCCGGCGTACGATCGCGCCGCCTCTGCGGCGTACATGATGGCCTCCGCGGCCCTGCGGGGCCTCCCAGACGAAGTCCCCGAGGTCCGCGCCGCTGCGGAGGAGCTCGATCGGCATCACGCCTGCCGCTTCGACACGCGCCGCCCCTGTCCGACGCGCCCGCCGCTGCCAGCGCTCGTCTGGCTCACCGGCGTCCCGGCGGCGCTGAGCCTGCTCGGGCTGCTCTGGATCGGCCTCGCCGCGAGCGCCGCGCGCTACAGGCGCTGGACGGCGCGCCGGGGCCGCTGATCGCCCGAGCTCGCGCGCGTCGCGCGTCGCGCGCCTCCGCCTCTGCGATCGCCTCAGTCGATCGCCTCGACGCGAAAGCTCGACTGGACCAGGCGGCGGGGCCGGGCCCCGATGTCGGCGACGTCGAACCCGAAGCCCGCGCCCTGGTGGTGGATCCCGCCCGACGTGGCGCCGCTCGGCATCTGCACCGACGAGCTCACCGTGACGTAGACCTTCGCCCCCTTGGCGAACGCGGCGGTCATCGCGAGCACGCGCCCGGCGAGCTGCGCCGCCGCCTCGCGCGCCACCCGCGCCCAGAGCGTCGCCGCTCCGGCCGTCGACGACAGCGCGCGCACCCCGAGCACCGCGCCGGCGCCGCTCAGGTGCACCTCGAACACCGCGCGCGCCGTCGCGGGCGTCTCGGCGGAGCGCACCGCGTCCGCCACCACGGACGCGACCGTGCCGGCGGCGGGCAGATCCAGCCCCAGCGTCTTGTCCCGATCGCGCATCGCCTCGCGCAGCAGCTCGCCGGCCCTGTCCGCCGAGACCTCGCGCGGCGCGGCCGGCGTGGTCGGCGCCGGCGCCGGCGGCGCGCGATCCGGCAGAACGCCGGGCAACTGCCACACCGGCGCCCCCCCGAGGCCGGCGACCCCGCGCGGCGCCTCGGCGGTCGGCGGCCCGTCGTACTCGCTCGATGGCGCCGGGGCCGGAGGCGCCACGGGACCCTCCCGCGGCTCGACCGGCGCCTCCGTCGGCGCCGGCGGCGCTGATGGTGGATCGAGCGGCCGCCGCTCGCGGCGCGCCGTCCGGCCGAGGACCGGCTCCGCCTCGCGCGGCCGTGCCTCGTCCGGCGTGCGCGCCTCGTCCTGCTCCGCCTCGCGCGGCGCGACGGGCTCTATCTCGATCTCCACCTCGCGGCGCGCGCCGCTCGAGCGGGCCTCGAGCACCGGCCCCGGGGCGCCCGCGATCCGCGCGAGCAGCGGGATGGCGGCATGGAGCAGCGTCGCTGCGAGCAGGAAGCGGACCTCGCGGGAGAGCAAGCGCCGAGCACCTTGGTGGGTGCCGGACAGGGGCGCAAGTGCGCGTTTCGTCGCCGGCGTGCTCACGTCCCCGTTCGCGCGCACCTGCGCAGCCCCGGGCACACCCCACCCCCTCCCTCGCTTTGCGGCCCGACAGGCTCACCCACGCGTGTTCCAGCGGGGGACAGGGTATTACGGCCACGCTTAAATATGTGCGTACGGAATGGTTGTCGCTTGAGCTCGAGACCGTACTGGTCGATGCTCCGCCTGCCGCGACGCCTTCCGGGCTCACGGCAGGAGCAGAAACGAAGCGCGCTGCCGCCATGCGGCGCGCTCACGGAACAGACGCAGCGCCTGGCGAGCCAGGGCCGGGCGCTACATCCCCGTTGTAAGGGAGGGGTATCGAAATGAAGGGAAACGTGCGCGCTGACGGGTCGCCTGCGGACCTATCGCCGACGCCCACGCCGCCGCCCGTCACCGTGATCCAGGGTTGCCCGGACCGCGGTCTTCCCCTCGACCTGCCCCCCCTCGGCATGGCCCCCGCGCCGGAGGAGCAAGCGTTCCTTCCCGGTTTCGCCCCGCCAATGCCGCAGGGGACGCCGCCCTTCCCCATGGCCGGGGCCGGGCCGTACGGCTCCTGGTCCGCGCCCTCGCCGGACGAGCGCCGCGCGCGCGTGTGGCGCGCCCTCGGGGCGTTCGTCCTGGCCGCGGCCACCGTGATCGTCGTCGTCGCCGCCGCCGCGCGCGGGATCGCCGCGCGGATGCCGATCGCCTCCGCCGAGGCCTTCCGCGCCATGACCCCCGTCAACCGCGCGTCGCTGCTCGCGCTGCGCTCCTCGCGCGAGGACGCCGGGGTGAGCGCGGCCGTCGCGCCGGAGGGGCTCGCGCGCTTGCAGCCGCCGGCGCCGCCGCCCGCGCCGGTGACGCCGCCGCCCGCGATCCGGCACGAGGGGTACGCGTCGATCCGCGGCGGCGTGCTCTTCACGCCCGACACGTTCAGGCCCGCCGGGTCGAGCTACGATCTCCTGCTGCACTTCCACGGCAACACCCAGCTCGTCCGCGAGAGCGCCGAGGTCGCCGGGCTGAACGCCGCGGTCGCCGTCATCAACCTCGGCATCGGCTCGGGCGCGTACGAGGACTTCTACGCGACGCCGGGCGTCTACGAGAGCCTGCTCGCGGACATCGACCGGGCGCTCGCGCAGCGCGGGCTGCCGACCCCGCGGCTCCGCCGGGTCGCCCTCTCCTCGTGGAGCGCGGGCTACGGCGCGGTCGCCAAGATCCTGGAGCTCCGCCGCGGCACCGAGCCCCTCGACGCGATCCTCGTCACCGACGGCATCCACTGCGGCTTCGTCCCGGAGCAGCCGAGCGGGCTCAACCCGCTGCAGCTCGCCTCGTTCGCGCGCGCCGCGCAGCTCGCCGCCTCGGAGGAGCTGCTGTTCACCATCACGCACTCGGAGATCGACCCGATCGCGTACGCCAGCTCCTCCGCCACGGCCAGCTACCTGCTCGACGCCGCGGCAGGGCGCCACGTCGAGCGGTCGCCCGCGTCGGACGCGCCCCCGCACCTGCGGCTGCGCGCGGCCGAGGGCGCCGTCTCGAAGAAGCTCGAGAAGCAGATGATCCCGACCACCGAGGCGAGCGTTGGCGAGCTCCATGTCCGCGGGTTCCGGGGCAACACGCCCGAACACCACATGGCGCACCTGCTCCAGATGGCCTCGACCGTCCTCCCGGAGCTCGTCGAGCGCTGGCGCGAAGGCGGCGATCCGTCGTCCGAGCGCTGATCGACGGGAGCGGCAGGGTCAGCTCCGGCTCCGCGCCTCGGCCATCCAGGCCCCGATCGCCGTGGCCACCGGGTGATCCGCCCCCAGCTCCGCCTCGGCGAGCGCGAGCGCCCGCTCGTACAGCGGCAGCGCCGTGGACGGCCGCCCCGCGGCGTGGTGGACCTGCGCGAGCCGGACCAGCGTCGGCCGGAGCGACGGGTGGGCGGCCCCGGCCAGCGCCTCCCGCGCGGAGAGCGCGCGCTCGTACAGCGCCGCCGCCTCGGCCGTGTCCCCGAGCGCCTCCCGGGCGGCCGCCAGGTTGTGCAGGATCGACGCGAGGAGGCCCCCCTCCACGCCCGCCCCCGCCTCGGCGATCTCGAGCGCCCTCCGGAGCATCACCTCCCGCTCGGCGGTCGGGAGGTCCTCTTCCAGCTCCAGGAACGTGGCGGCGTTGTAGAGCGCCTCTGCGACGAGCGCGTGACGGGCGCCGAGCGCCCCCTCCCGCAGCGCGATCGCCCGCCGGAAGAGCGGCGCCGCCTCGGCGCGGGCCCCCCGCCTGCCGAGCAGCAGGCCGAGCCGGTTCAGCAGCGCCGACAGCTCGATGGGGTCGGGGTCGCGCATCCGCTCGTAGCCCGCGAGCATCCGGCGGAACAGCGCCTCGACGTCCTCGAGCTCGCCCTGCCGCTCGAGGATGGCGGCCAGCTGCTCGAGCAGCCTCGGCAGCGGTGGATCGGTGCTCGCCGCCGCCTCGGCGATGGCGATCGCCCTCGCGGAGCTCGCGCGCGCCTCGTCCAGCCGCCCCTGCGCGAGCCGCGCCGAGCTCAGCGCGTAGAGCGGCGCCGTCAGCTCGGCGTCCCCGTCACCGTAGATCTCCTCGGCGATCCGGAGCGCCCGCGCGCATGTCGCCTCCGCGTCGGCGTGGCGCGAGCCGGCGAGCTCGGACGCGGCCACGTCGAGTAGGCGCCGGTACTCTCTCCCCCTCCACCAGCGCAGCACGGCGCGATCCGGTCGCATCCTCCTCTACTACCTCGTCCCCACCCGGGAGGGCGAGAAGGCCGGCAGGGACGTCCGGCGCGCACCGGCCGGCGTCCGGCGGCGGCACCCGACAAGGATGATCGGAAGAGCATCGCGCGGGCGCGGAGCAGTGTACTCTGCTCGCAGGATCTCGTGGCGCGAAGGTGCGATGCAGACGCTCGATGCCAGCAACTGGCGGTTCCCGTCGATCGGGGCTATGGCGCACGGCGCATGGTGCGGCGCCTCCCGAACGGCCTCCCGAACGGCCTCTCGAGCGGGGGCCCCTGCCTCACGAACGGGGCGATCGTGGAGGCGATCGAGGAAAGGTCGCCAAGGACATTTCTTCCGTTTAGACTGCCCCGACGGCCCCACGCGCCGACGCTCCCCACGATCATGAGGTCCAGGCTCACGCATCGCGAGGCATCGTCACCGAGGGGAGGGCTCGCCCGCGCCCGCACGGGGAAGGCGACGGAGTTCATATGAGTGGTGCCAACGAAAACGTCGTCGATGAAGTAGCGCGCAGCGAGCCGATCGATCCGTTGCTCGGAAAGGTGCTCAACGGAAAGTTCAAGATCCTTTCCCAGCTCGCGACCGGCGGCATGGGCACGATCTATCGCGGCGAGCAGATCCCGCTCGGGCGCCAGGTGGCGATCAAGGTCTTGATCCCGAACCAGGCCTCGCGGCAGCTCGACCCGAACTTCCACAAGCGCTTCTTCCTCGAGGCGAGCATCCTCGCGCGCCTCCAGCACCCGAACATCGTCACCGTCTTCGACTACGGCCGCATCGAGGCCGACGATCAGGAGCGGTTCTTCATGGCGATGGAGTTCCTCGAGGGCGAGACGCTCTTCCGGCGCGTGCGCCGGCAGGGGCGCCTGCCGCCGCCCGAGGCGATGCGCATCGCGCGGCAGATCGCGCGCGGGCTGCGCGAGGCGCACAAGCACGGCGTCGTCCACCGCGACCTCAAGCCGTCGAACATCATGCTCGTCTCCAACGAGGACGCGGAGGAGGCGGTCAAGATCCTCGACTTCGGCCTCGTGAAGCAGCTGGGCGACGACTCGGAGGAGCTCACGCAGCAGGGCGCGTTCCTGGGCTCGCCCCGCTTCATGTCGCCCGAGCAGATCTCGCACGGCAAGGTCGATCTCAGGACCGACATCTACTCGCTCGGCGTCATCCTCTACCAGATGCTCTGCGGGAAGGTCCCGTTCGAGTCCGAGAAGTCGATCCAGATCCTGATGGCGCACCTCCAGCAGCCGGTGCCGCGCATGAAGGAGCGGAACCCGGACGTCGACATCCCGGAGCCGCTCGAGGCGCTCGTGATGCGCTGTCTCGCGAAGGATCCGGACGGCCGGCCCGCGACGATGGACGCCCTCATCCAGGGCCTCGGCGAGTGCGCCCGCGGCATGGGCGTGACGACGGCGTTCGGCGGCACGCAGATCACCTCGTTCGAGTCGCTGCCCGGCGTGCAGATCTCGTCGCGTTCGTCCACGGTGCAAGCGCTCAAGGACGCGGTGACGCTCCCGGCGCCGTCGACTGATGACGATCCGAGCGGGCGCACCTCCGGCGTCGGCTCGGGCCCGGGCGCCGCCGCGACCGCGGCGGGCGCGTCCAAGGGCGCGACAGGCGCGCAGGAGGCCCCCTCCGGCGGCGGGCGCAAGGGGGTGATCCTCGCCGCCATCGGCGTGGTCGTCGTGGCGGCGGGCGCGTTCGCGCTGACCCGCAAGCCCGCTCAGACCGAGGCCACGCCCGAGCTCGCGACCGCGCCCACGACGGCGCCCGCGGCGACCGGCACGCCCAGCGATCACAAGGGCGCGCCCTCGTTCATGCTGATCATCGAGTCGATCCCGCCGGGCGCCGACGTCCTGGAGGACGGGAAGTCGCTCGGGCAGACGCCGCTCCAGCTCTCGATCGCGAACGAGCAGGTGCGCGCGTCGCCTCGCCGGCTGACCCTGCAGAAGGAAGGCTTCCAGCCCTACTCCATCGTGCAGGGGCCGTCGGAGATGTCCGTGCAGACCGTCGCGCGGCTCGCGCAGGTGGCCGCGCCTGCGAAGACCGACGACGCGCCGTCCAACACGAGCTCGGGCGGCAGGCGAAACTGGGGCCGCCCCGTTCGCCCCGCAGCGCCCACGGCCACGTCGAAGCCCAGCCCTCCGGAGAACACGGCGCCGTCGATCCGGATCGACAGGTAGCGATCAGGCCGCGCCCGACGAGCACCATCGGCTAGTCCCTGATTTCACCGCGCCTCAAGGGCGTGGTGCAGGGGCCATGCGCTAGCTTCCTGGCCGCGCATGTCCCGCCTGCTCATCGTCTCGAACCGCCTTCCGGTGACCGTCCACGCCGATCAGGGGGACGTCTCCGTCGTCCCCTCGGCGGGCGGCCTCGTGACCGCGCTCCGGGGCCCCCACGAGCGCCACGGCGGCCTCTGGCTCGGATGGCCGGGCGACCTCGCGCGCCTCACCGAGGAGCAGCGCCGAGAGGTCGAGGATCGGCTCGAGCAGCTCGGCGCGGCCCCGGTGCACCTCACCTCGGCCGAGGTGAGCCGTTACTACGACGGCTTCTCGAACAGCGTCCTGTGGCCGCTGTTCCACTACCTCGTCGAGAAGTTGCACCTCGACGCCCGGCACGGCTGGGAGAGCTACCGCGAGGTGAACGAGCGCTTCGCCGAGGCCATCGTCGCCCGGTACAGGCCGGGCGACAGGGTGTGGATCCACGACTACCAGCTCACGCTGGTGCCGGCGATGCTGCGGCGGCGCATCCCCGACGCGCGGATCGGCTTCTTCCTGCACATCCCTTTCCCCGCGGCCGAGGTCTTCCGGATCCTGCCCTGGCGGGAGCAGGTGCTGCGCGGCATGCTCGGCGCCGACGTCGTCGGGTTTCACACGACGGCCTATCGGTACCACTTCGTCTACTCCGCCGCGCGCGTGCTCGGGCTCGATCCCGACCTGGAGACGCTCGCGTACGAGGGGCGGCGGGTGCGGCTCGGCGCCTATCCGGTCAGCATCGACGTCGACGAGTTCGTGCGGCTCGCGCGCGACGAGGAGGTCCGTGCCGAGGCGCGGCGCATCCGCGAGAGCGCCCAGGGCCGGAAGATCGTGCTCGGCGTCGATCGGCTCGACTACACGAAGGGCATCCCGAGGCGCATGCTCGCCATCGAGCGCTTCCTGGAGCGCGAGCCCGAGCTCCGCAGCAAGGTCCGGTTCATCCAGCTCGCGGTGCCGACGCGCGAGAACGTCGACGCCTACGCCGAGTTCCGGCGCGTCGTGAACGAGCTCGTCGGCCGCATCAACGGCAGCTACGGGACGCTCGACGATGTCCCGATCCACTTCCTGCACCGGTCGATGCCCATGGCCGGGGTCGTCGCGCTCTACCTCGCGGCCGACGTGATGATGGTGACGCCGCTGCGCGACGGGATGAACCTCGTCTGCAAGGAGTACGTGGCCTCGCGGCTCGACGACACCGGCGCGCTCGTGCTGAGCGAGTTCGCGGGCGCGGCCGCCGAGCTGATCGAGGCGCTCCTGGTGAACCCGCACGACATCGACGCGGTGGCGTCGACGATCCAGCGGGCGCTCGTCATGTCGCCGTCCGAGCAGCGCGTCCGGATGCAGGCGCTCCGGCGCCGCGTCGTGACGCACGACGCGCACCGCTGGTCGCACCGCTTCCTGAACGATCTCGAGCGCGCGGGCGGCGTCCTGCCCGCGGTGGGGGCCGTCCGGCGGCCGGAAGGCGCGCCTCAGGGGAGCACGATCGCGAGCGCGCGCAGCGCGCCGTCGCTGATCGTGATGCTCGACTACGACGGCACGCTGGTCCCCCTCGAGGCCATGCCCGAGCTCGCTCAGCCGGACGAGGCGCTCGTCACCGAGCTGCGCGAGCTCGCGGCGCGCCCGCGGACGCAGGTGCACGTGGTGAGCGGCCGGCCGCGCGAGGACCTCGAGCGGTGGCTGGGCGAGCTGCCGATCAGCCTCCACGCGGAGCACGGGTTCTTCTCGCGCGCCGCGCCCGGAGAGCCCTGGGTCGCGCTCCGCGAGGCCGCGCTCGACTGGAAGCCGAGGGTCCGCGACGTCCTCCAGGGCTTCGTCGACCGCACGGCGGGCAGCTTCATCGAGGAGAAGATGGTCTCGATCGCGTGGCACTACCGGGCCGCCGACCCGGAGCTCGCCAGCCAGACGGCCCGCGAGGTGCCCCTGGAGCTCGGCGAGGCGCTGCGCGAGCACGATCTCGAGCTCATCCCGGGCCGGAAGGTGCTGGAGGTGCGGCTCCGCGGCGTCAACAAGGGGGTGATCGTGCCGCGGGTGCTCGCCATGATGGGGCCCGACGCGGTGGTGATCGCGCTCGGCGACGACAGGACCGACGAGGATCTGTTCGCGGCGCTCCCCCCGACCGCGCTCACGATCCACGTGGGCGGCGGGGAGAGCTCCGCGGCGTTTCAGCTGCCCGACCCGGCGTCTGCGCGTCGCTTGCTGCGCGCGCTCGTCGCCTGAGGGCTCACGCCCTGGCGCGGCGACCGCGCCGCCGGAGGGCGGCGCCGAGGAGCGCCGCCGCCCCGGCGAGGAGAGCCCCCGAGCCGGCGACCGGGCCGCCCGCGAGCCCCCCGCCGACGCTGCACGCGCTGGCGTGGGCGTCGTGCGGAGCGCCCGCGTTGCCCTGGGCGGCCTCGGAGCACGCAGCGGCGCGCGCTGCGGTGTCGTCGCCGTCCGCGGCGCAGTCGCCGGCGGACGCGTCGGCGTCGGCGTCGGCATCGGCGTCGCTGGCATCGGCGTCGCTGGCATCGCCGTCGTCGGTGTCGCTGGCGTCCGCCTCACCGTCGCTCGGGGCGGCATCGCGGCCGACGTTCCACGCCTCCTCCGCGGCGCTGCTGTCGCCGTCGTCGAGGTCCCGATCGCTGTCCGCGGCCCTCATGGCGAACGCCGCGAGGCTGGAGCCGGACTCGTAGGCTCCGATGTCGATCGCGCCAGCGACCGGCCGCAGCAGCGGTCCGCTGGCCCCGCGGCTGCTCCTCCTGGGCGAGGACTGCGGCGCGGTGAGCGGCTTCGGGAACGGGTACCCTGCCGGGCTCGGCGTCGCGCTGGAGCCGGCGTTGACGAGCGGGCTGTTCGACGCCGGGCGGAGGTCCAGCGAGCTGAGGTTGGTAAAGCCGGGGTCGGTGCTCTGCACCGTGCCTGTCCACGCCGCGGGGATGGCCGAGGAGCCGGTGGGCACCCAGTTGTTGGCGCCCGAGATCAACGCCGTTCCGGTCTTCCAGGTCGCGCTCCTGTCGACATAGACCTCCACGCCGCCGCCGCCGCGCCGATAGAACACGTTGTTGCTCAGCTCGACGCTCTCGATCCCGTCGAACATCCTGATCGCCGGCCGCGACCCGGGGGCGAGCAGGAACGTGTTGTTGACGAACCGGAAGCGACCCCACGTCTGCCCCGTGCCGTCGCCCCCGACGCGCACGGCGAAGTGCTGGCCGGTCTTGACGATGACATTGCCGACGACGTCGGAGTCCTCGCGCGCGAGCCCCTCGTCCTGGCCGTCCGGCCCGATCAGCTCGAGCTCGTGGTATTTCGCGCCCTCGATCCAGTTGTAATAGATCTCGTTCCGCTCCGCGCGGCTCTTCACGCTGTTGCCGCCATTGCCGTCGTGCACATAGCAGTGCCGCATGCGGAACACCGAGCCGAGGTGCGTCTCCTCGTCGGTCGCGATGTAGATGGGGTGCCTGGTGTCGCCCGAGCCGCAGGCATAGACCTCGACGTACTCCAGCGTGAGGGATCCCGACTCGGAGTCGGCGCCGAGGATCCCGTGCCCGGCGCAATCGTGCACCACCGAGTCGCGGATCGTGATGTCGTGCGCCTTGTTGAACACGCAGCGGCCCGAGCCGCCGGTGATGTCGAAGCCTTCGAAGGTATAGTGATTTCCAGCGAAGACCACGGTGTTCGTCCCCCCCGATAGGACAGGGCGGCGGCCGTTCACGCGAACGCCGCGGATCGTGATCTTCTGCGCCTCGGTGCCCGACTTCTTGAAGAACAGATCCCCCGGATAGGTCGCGTCGCCCTCGACCAGAACCACGTCCCCGGCAGCGAGGCGAGGGGCGACCTCCGCGAGGCTCGCATAAGGCTTGCCCCGCCCCACCTCGTACGTCGCTGCGCTCGCCGGCGAGGCGGCGAGCAGCACGGAGAGCCCGATGCCCGGCGCGACGAGAGAGAGTGTGACGAGGTGCCTTGTGTTGAGTTGCTGCATTGGCGTACTGTCGCGTGCTGTAGAGTCCGAGTGCAAGCTGCTTTTTAATGAAATGCATGATGGGTAATTCAGGCGACACCTGACGGCGGGAATTCCTGCCGTTATTCCCGTGTACCCAGCGGCTTTCACCATTGCTGAGAATCCTCGCCGTCTGCCATTTCTCGATAAATTTTGGTAAATAAAAGCAAGTCGGTGCGAACGCCGCGAAGAGCGTGAAGAGCAGCGAAGAGCGGGTGAAGCGCGGGAGGAGCGGGAGGAGCGCGAGGGGCTGGAGGAGCGCGCGGGGCGAGGCGGGCGGTTCCTCTCGGCGCGCGCGTCGTTCCGTGTCATGGAGCCGACCATGTTTCCGGTTGTCCTCGCCTCCACGTCGCCCTTCCGGAGGGCGCTCCTCGATCGCCTCGGGCTCGCCTACGAGGCCGTCGCGCCGGCGTTCGAGGAGATCGCGCCCGAGGGGACGTCGCCCCTCGCGTGCGCCCGCCTCTTCGCGGAGGGGAAGGCGCTGAGCCTCGCGCCCGCGCGGGAAGGCGCCCTGATCATCGGCGCCGATCAGGCGCTCGAGCTCGATGGGGAGCTCCTCCGCAAGCCGGCCTCGCTCGACGAGGCGGCAGACCAGCTCGGGCAGCTCGCGGGGCGCGTCCACGCGCTCCACGCCGCCGTCGCGGTGCACGCGCCGCCGGGGGTGCCGCTCGCGGCCGGCGAGCCGCGGACGCTGGCCGAGTGCGTCTCGGTGGAGCTCCGCGTCCGCCCGCTCGACCGCGCGCAGATCCGCCGCTACGTCGAGCTGGATCGGCCGATCGGCAGCGCGGGAGGATACCTCTTCGAGAAGCACGGACCGTGGCTGTTCGACGACGTGCGCCACGCCGACGAGGCGGCCATCGTGGGGCTGCCGCTCGTCCCGCTCTGCCGCCTCCTGCGCCGCTTCGGGGTCGATCCGCTCGCCCCGCCCGCGCGCGCCTGAGCGCGTAGGCCCGCGCGCGCGGGTGGTGGCCGGATTTGAACATGAAGGCGGGAAGGCGGGAAGAAAAGATCAATGATCTTCCCGCCTTGCCGCCTTCATGTGAACTCTCTTCGGGCAAATTTGAGCACTATCGGCTGCGGCGCCATGTGCGTGCCGGGGCTTCCAGGGAGGGGCGGCCGTGGCGCGCCCGTTGCTAATCGTGGTTCCAGGGTCGAGCCTGCCGCTGGGCCCTCACGAATGAGCATCTTCTGCCGGGCGACGCCGACGGGGCGGGCCAGGCGCTCGACGAGGTGAGGCGATGATGGAACGCCCGCCCTTCAACGCGGCCGAGGCGCTCACGGCGGCTGATCTGACGCTGTCCTGGTCGGCCCTGCAGAACGAGGAGCGGGTGCAGGCCTATCGCCGCCTGCAGCGCGAGGAGGCGGAGGATTTCTTCGAGGGTCTCCCCACGGCCGACCAGGCCGCGCTCCTCGTGGGCCTCACGAAGGGCGAACGCAGGCTGTGGCTCCGCCTGCTCGCGCCCGACGACGTGGCGGACCTCCTCCTCGAGGTGTCGCCGGCCGACCAGGCGGAGCTCCTCTCCTTGCTCGACGAGCCGACGCGGCGCGAGGTGATCGCGCTCCTCGCGTACGCCGAGGACGAGGCCGGCGGGCTGATGAGCCCGTGGTTCGCGCGCGTGCGGCCGGAGGCGACGGTCGACCAGGCGATCAGCTATCTCAAGCGGCAGGCCAGGGATCACCTCGAGACCATCTACTACGGTTATGTGCTCGACGCCGAGCAGCGGCTGCGCGGCGTGGTGTCGCTCAGGCAGCTCATGATCGCCCCCGGCGACCGGCGCGTCAGCGACGTCATGAAGACCGACGTCGTGTCGGTCAACGAGGACGCCGACCAGGAGGCGGTGGCGCGGACCTTCGCGGAGCACGATCTCGTGGCGATACCCGTCGTCGACAGCGAGGGTCGGATGAAGGGGATCGTCACCGCAGACGACATCGTGGACGTCGTGGAAGAGGAGGCGACCGAGGACATCCAGAAGCTCGGCGGTATGCAGGCGCTCGACGCGCCCTACCTCCGGACCCCCCTCTCCAGGATGCTCGGCAAGCGCGCGGGCTGGCTGTCCGCGCTGTTCGTGGGCGAGCTCCTCACCGCCACGGCGATGGGGCACTACGAGAGCGAGATCGCCCGCGCCGTCGTGCTCGCCCTCTTCGTGCCGCTCATCATCTCGAGCGGGGGCAACTCCGGCTCTCAGGCGACGACGCTGGTCATCCGGGCGATGGCGCTCGGCGAGATCCGGCTCGCCGACTTCTGGCGCGTCAGCCGCCGGGAGCTCGCGTCGGGCCTCGCGCTCGGCGGGATCCTCGGCGCCATCGGCTTCGCGCGCGTCATCGCCTGGGAGAAGCTCTTCGAGGCCTATGGCCCGCACTACGCGCTCCTCGCCCTGACCGTCGCGATCAGCCTTGTCGGCGTCGTGACCTGGGGCACGCTGGCGGGGGCGCTCCTGCCGTTCGTGCTCCGGGCGCTCCGCTTCGACCCGGCGAGCGCCTCGGCCCCGTTCGTCGCGACCCTCGTCGACGTCTCCGGCCTCGTGATCTACTTCAGCGTGGCCGAGCTCCTGCTCCGCGGTGTGCTGCTGTGAAGCGGGCGAGCGCCCCCCGCGCCCTCCCCGGGGGCTTCCCCGAAGCGCGCGGCCGGGGAGCGCCCGGGCGGCGGGGGCCTAGGGGCTGACGCGGGACGCCAGGTAGCGCGCCACATACGCGCCGATCACGCGCGCGTCCTCGCGCCAGCGGCCGCCGGGCTTCAGCTTGTCCGCGTCCGCGGAGCTCAGGCTCGTGTTCGGGATGGGCGACGCCGTGCGGCTCGAGAACTGGACCTCATCGAGCACCCGGCCGTCCGGCGTCGTGAGCCGGAGCGTCAGCCGGATCTGGCTCGGGGCCGAGGAGACGACCGCGTAGAAGCCTGGATTCATGTAGCCGATATAGGGCTTGATCACGAACGGCGCCGACGTGTGGCCGTCGGACGGCGCGACCTCGATGCCCTCCTCCTGGGCGGCGGCGACCACGGCCTTCGTGAACTCCTCGTTGATGGACTCCTTGTCCGCCACGAAGCGCTGGTGATCGTCCGCGTCCTTGCCGGCCAGGTACTGGTCCTCGCGCTGGTCGAGGATGAAGAGGCCCACGTAGTCGATGGGCATCAGGGCGAAATACCGCTGGCCGACGAACGTGTCGGGGCTCGCCTGGGTCACGACGCGCCAGCGCGGCCCGCACCCGGCGAGGGCCGCGAAGCCGAGCAGCGCGGCCGCGATGAAGCTGCGACGGTGCATGAGGGTCTCCTTCAGAGGGCCCGCCTTGTAGGCCATGTCCGAGCGAGCTGGCAAGGGCGGCGCAGCGCGCCGCGCCCGGGCGGGCCGGTCCGGCGCGCCGCGCCCAGGCGGGCCCGTCCGGCGATCACGCGGCGGCGGCCCGCGCGCCCCCTCCGACCCGGACGGGGCAGGCGGCCCGCGCATTCGATCGATGGCGCGCGCGGGCTCGCCCCGCGCTCGCGCGCGCTGTGCAATGGGCGGACAGGACCGGAGCTGGCCTGTCGGATGCATGTTGGATTCGACAGCTGAAATGGCCACCTCGTACGAGGATGCCTTTCTATCGACGTTGGAGGTAAACCCATGATCCCGAATTTCGTAGCCGGTCTCTTCAGCATTTTGCCCATCTTGGTGCTCCCGTTGCTCGGCGTCGATCCGCCGGAGGACGCGGGTGGCAGCGGCTCGCAGGTGGGTGAAGGCTCCGAGCTGGAGCTCCCAGGCTTGCCCGGGGAGGGCGCCTCGCGGTTCGCCTATTCGATCTCCTGCATCGAGGGCAGCACGGGAAAGAAGACCTTCCTGACGGAGGACGACTTCTGCAGCGCCCTGCGCGACGAGCAGGTCTGCTCCGAGAGCGCGGCCATCTTCGCGCTCTTCCACGGCTGTCCCTGAGCGCCCGCGCGGCGGCGGTACAAACCCTTGACATTCGAGGGGGGCCTTGCTCTTCCTAGCGAGCGCGAACCGCCCCGCGCGGCCCTCCCCCCCACAAGGTCGCGCGCCTCGGAGGCTCAGATCGTGACGAACCTCTATCTCATCCGGCATGGAGAAGCGCTGGTCAACGTGAACCATATCGTGGGCGGGATGCGCGGGGACACCGGGCTGACGCAGCTCGGCGTCCTCCAGGCGGAGCGCCTGCGCGATCGCCTGGCCGCGACGCGCGAGATCCCCGCCGACGTCCTGATCGCCAGCACCTATCGCCGGGCGCAGCAGACGGCCGAGATCGTCGCCCCCGCCCTGGGGCTGCCCGTCACGCTCGACGACGAGGTCCAGGAGCTCCGCCCCGGCGAGGCGGACGGGATGCCGGTCGGCGAGGCGATGGTGCGCTACGCGATCGATTTCGAGCGCGAGCCGTACCGGCCGGCGAGCCCCGGTGGCGAGAGCTGGGCTCAGTTCATGCTGCGGGTCTCGGTCGCCCTCGATCGCGTCACCCGTGAGCACGAGGGGCGGACGATCGTCGTCGTCACCCACGGCGGCTTCATCGACGTCGCGTTCCTCCACTTCTTCAGGATGAACGCGCTCGCCTTCCCGAGCGCGCACTTCGCCACCCGCCACACCTCGCTCACCCACTGGCAGCGAAGGCGGCGGTGGGGTCGGGCCGAGGCCTGGCACCTCATCTATTACAACGACAGCGCGCACCTGCGCGACGTCGAGCGGACCGTGCGCATCCCCTGGGCGGAGCTCTCCACGCTGGCGCCGAGGCTCGTGGATGATCCGTCTGGGCCGCCGTCCTCCGAGAGCGGCGAGGGGCGCTAGCGCGCGCGGCCAGGCAGACAGGCAGCCGCCCGCCCGCGGTCCCTCTCGGCCCTCGCGCTTGCGCCTCCGCCTCGGGGCGAGCTACATGACCCGTATGATGGGTCCCGTTCACGCAACCTTCCTCATCGCCGCTCCCGACCAGCCCGGTCTCGTCGCGCGACTCGCGGGGTTCTTCTATGACATCGGCCTGAACATCATCGACGCGAGCAACCACACCGATGCGTTCATGGACGAGGGCCCGCGCTTCTTCATGCGTCTCGTCGTCGATCTGTCCGGCCTCGCCTCGCCGGCCGCCGTCGCCGCCCTGGGCGGCTCGGCCACCCGCGGCGCGATCGAGGCCGCCTTTCGCGAGCTCGCCGCGTCGCTCTCGGCGCGATGGTCGGTGGAATACAGCGATCACGTCCCGAAGATGGCGATCCTCGTCACGAGGGATCCTGCGTGCCTCTACGATCTGGTGCTCCGGCAGCGCGCGGGCGAGCTTCGCTGCGAGATCCCGCTCGTGATCTCCAACCACCCCACGCTCGAGGCGGTGGCCGAGAGCTTTCGAATCCCTTTCTTCTGCATCCCGATCACCCCGGAGACCAAGCGCGAGCAGGAGCGTCAGGTGCTTCACCTGCTGAAGAGGCACCATGTCGATCTCCTCGTCCTGGCGCGGTATATGCAAATCCTCTCCGAGCAGATGCTCGATGAGGCGCCGCCCGTCATCAACATCCACCACGGGTTCCTGCCCGCGTTCCAGGGCGCGAAGCCTTACCACCAGGCGCACGCGCGCGGCGTGAAGCTCATCGGCGCGACGGCGCATTATGCGACGCGGGACCTGGATCAGGGGCCGATCATCGAGCAGGACGTGGCGCGCGTGAATCACCAGATGGGCCCCGAGGAGATGACCCGGATGGGGCGTGACGTGGAGCGGCTCGTCCTCTCTCGCGCCGTCCGGGCGCACCTGGAGCGGCGGGTCATCGTCGAAGGCCGCCGCACCGTCGTTTTTTAGAGCGACGGTCACCCGCTTCGGATACGGGCCCACCTCGACGTTTTCGGTGCTCAGCGCACAGGAGTGCGCTTGCGCGCCGAAAACGCCGATCTGGGCCCGTCTCCTGTGCGGGTGACCGCCGCTCTGCTGCCGCTCTGCTCTGGATGGTGCAGAGGGGGGCGGAGACCGCTGTAGATCTCCAGACAATGCCCCGACCGACCCAGGCCGTGGGGCAGTCGGGGCAATCTGGGCGATCGAGCGCGGGGGAGGTGCGCGCGGGCGGGCGCGCTCTCCTGGGAGCCCGATGAGCGCGCGCGCGAGGCGTTACGGCCGGCCCTGCTGGCCAGGCGCGGTGATCTGGCCTTGCTGGCCGGGCGCGAGCTGCCCGAGGACGGCCGACTGGCCATAAGCGCCCGACTGGGAGATGGCGGCCTGGCCGAGGCCGGCCTGCTGACCAGCATAGCCCTGGATCCCTTGGCTGGATTGCTGGCCGGAATAACCGCCGAACCCGGCCTTGGACGGCACCTGCCCGGGGAACATCCCGGCCTGGCTCGGCACGAGCGCGCCCTTGCCAGGGAACACCTCACCCTTGCTGGGCCCGAGCGCGCCCTTGCTCGGTCCGAGCGCGCCCTTGCTGGGGAACATCCCGCCCTTGCTCGGCACGAGCGCGCCCTTGCTGGGGAACATCTCGCCCTTGCTCGGTCCGAGCGCGCCCTTGCTGGGGAACATCTCGCCCTTGCTCGGTCCGAGCGCGCCCTTGCTGGGGAACATCTCGCCCTTGCTCGGGCCCATCTGGGCCTGTCCGGGCGCGAGCTGCGCCGCGCCCATCCCCAGGTATCCGCCTCGCTCCTCCTCCAACGCTTGCTCGACGGCCCCGATCTCGTCGTCACCGAGATCGCTTTGATCGAGGTCCGCGTCGTCCGTGTTCACCGCACAACCGGCGGCCAGAGCAGCCAAAAGAAATGCAGGCACCAGCATCTTGCTATGCATCGACATGATCGTTTCCCCCCGATGTCCGCGAGGGCCCACCAGGCCCAGACATCTCGGCTCACCGCAGAGCAGAGTGTGTGCCTGGCGGAGCTGTGCAGACGTTTCCGCTCCCGGCGTGCTTGACGTCCGCGAGGGCGTCAATGCAGCGCGCTCGCGCGAGCGGCGCCCCGCAGCGGAGCCCGCGCGATCCGGGCCGAGCGGATCGTCGAGGAGCGCTCGTTCCCCTTTTCTCCGGCGAAAGGACGTGTCGGGTCCAGCCAGGGCGCACCAGCGGCCCGGCGCGCCCGGTGAAGCCCTGACGGCAGGCCGCGCTGCGCTGGTGGCCCCGCCCTGCTCAGGACGCTCTGGGGTGCGTCGCGCGTGGCGCGCTGGCGCGCTGGACGGCGCGTTGGAGCTTGGTTTGTCCGCCCTGGTCGCAGTTCGTCAGCGAGGCGCCGCGCGCCCAGGGCGCACCGCCGCGCAATCGCGGGGGGCGCGTCCCCTGCGCGTGCGGGACGGGCGGGTCACGCCTCGGGCTTCTTCCCGAACAGCCACTTCTTCGCCTCGTCGTCCATCGGCTGGCTCGCGTTCCGCAGCTCATTTCCGACCGCGAGCCCGCGCTCGACGGCGGGCCTCGCGCGCACCGCATCGAGCCACCGCTTGAAGTTCGGGAGCTCGTCGGCCGACACCCCGTACCGCTCGTGCGGCATCGCCCAGGGATAGCTCGCCATGTCGGCAATCGAGTACTCGCCAGCCAGGAAAGGCCGGTCCGCGAGCCGCTTGTCCATCACGCCATAGAGCCGCCGTACCTCCTTGGTATAGCGCTCGATCGCATAGGGGATCTTCTCCGGCGCATAGTGATTGAAATGGCCCGCCTGGCCGCTCATCGGGCCGAGGCCGCCCATCTGCCACATGAGCCACTGGGTCACCTCGTAACGACCGCGGACGTCCGAGGGGATGAACTTGCCCGTCTTCTCCGCGAGGTAGAGCAGGATCGCGCCCGACTCGAACACGGAGATCGGCGCCCCGCCGCCCGGAGGGTCGTGATCGACGATGGCGGGCATCCGGTTGTTGGGGCTGATCGCGAGGAACTCCGGCTTGAACTGCTCGCCCCGCCCGATGTTGACCGGGACGAGCTTGTAGGGGAGGCCCGTCTCCTCGAGCATTATGCTGATCTTCCAGCCGTTCGGGGTGGGCCAGTAATAGAGATCGATCATCTTGCGCTCCGTGTCCGTGGGCCGTCGCCGATCGCGACGGCGTGCTGTCTCAGGCGATGGATCGTGTCTGCCGGGCGCCGCGCCGCTTCACGCTGGCGTCGCCCGGCTCGTCGGACAATCGGTGGCACGTCGCCCCGTGGGGAGCAACCGGCGATTGGGCGCGTCGCCTCAGCGCGGCGATCCCGTCGGTTCGCGCGCGGGCCTCGCCCCGTCGACGAGCGCGCGCAGCGCCGCGATGTGCTCTGGCCCCGTCCCGCAGCACCCGCCCACGATCGTGGCGCCCGCCTCGAGCCAGCGGCGCGCGAGCTCCGCATAACGCGCGGCCGCCGAGCCGCGCTGGTCGACGCCAACGCCCCAGCCGAGCCCCTCGGCCTCCGCGCCCGCGTTCGCGTAGGCCCCGAACGGGACGCCGCACGCCGCGAGCCGCTCGATGTGCGCGAGCGTGCGAGTCGCCGGGGTGCAGTTGACGAGCACGGCACTCGCGCCGCGGGAGGCCGCCTCCCGCGCGGCGAGCCCGATGTCCTCGGGCGAGAGCAGATCCGACCCCGGACCGGCCGTGAACGACACCCATGCTTCGACGCCCGTGGCGACCGCCTCCTCCAGCGCCACGAGCGCCTCGCCGATGTGCGGGAACGTCTCGCAGAGGAGGAGGTCGACGCCCGCCCTCGCGAGCGCCTGCGCGAGCTCGCGGTGCTCCTGCCGCGCGTCGGCCGGGCTCAGGTCGGGCCGGTAGCAATCCTCGATCGGCGCGATGCTGCCGGCGACCCGGTGCCGTGGGCCCTCGTCGCGCACGGCCTCACGCGCCAGCGAGACCGCGCGCGCGGTCAGCTCGGCCCAGGCGGCGCCCGCCTGCCTCCGCCTGGTGCGGAACGTGTTCGCCGTGTGCACCGTCGCGCCTGCGCGCGCGTAATCCCGATGGATCGCGCGGACCACGTCGTGGCCGTGCGCATCGAGCAGGGCCGCGGCGCTCCAGAGCGGCGCCGGCGTCTCGACCCCGCGCGCGGCGAGCTCGGTCCCGAGCGGGCCGTCGAGGACCACGATGGCAGCCTCGGCGGACACAGCAGCTGAACCGAGCGGCGATCTGGCCACGTCCTCCATGTAGGCTCCGGTATGTCCGCGGCCGGCTTCCACGGCAATCCCTGAGTCGGGTCATGGCCCGTCTGCAGCTCGGGGTAAGCGAGGCCCCGCACGGTGCACCGTCCCGACCACTGTGCGGCAGAAAGAACGATGGAAATCTCTTTCGCGCCGGGAAATTACTTGCCAGGTATGGGGGGCCTGCGGCACCGTTGAAATGAATTCATCTTCCCCTCATTCCACTCGACTCGCCGGAGTCGTGGGGTCCGACAAGCAAGCGATCGTTTGCAGGAGCGACGCAGGACCGACATGGGGGAGCTCCCGCTGGCCCGCGCGAGGCCAGGCGAGCGCCGTCAGTGAGCCCATAAGAAAGGAACGCCATCATGATTCGACAGTCCATCCGTTCTTCCAAATCGCTCGCTCTCAGTGTTGCGCTTGGCGTCATCGCAGCGGCCGGGTTTACCGGATGCGGCGCGTCGGAGGAGGCTCCCGTCGATGACGCGGTGGCGCACGAGCGGATCACCCAGGCGGAGGTCTCGAAGGCCCTCGAGACGAGCGAGTTCCTGAACCTCGACATGAGCCGAGACACGGTCTACGCCCTCGATTACTCGGGGGGGGCCATCGACTACGCGCGCATCAAGCTCTCCACCGGCAACGGCAAGGAGATCTTGCTCTCGGAGCAGATGGCCGCCATCGAGCAGGCGGACTACGGCGACTACCCGGCGCCCGTCCTGACCGAGGCGTCGGACGATCGGTTCAGCATCTCCTCGGACGAGTCCGCCTTCGGGAAGCTGTCGGAGAGCGAGCTCGACCAGCTGAGGACCGACGGGTTCTTCTACTCCGAGGAGCCCCCGTCGGCCCCCGGGGCGAAGCCGCAGAGCACCGACCCCGACTGCATCCACGCCTACTGCGAGGTATGTACCGACAACACGACCGGCGGGCGCCCCGAGACATGGAAGCCGGGGACCTACACCTGCTACCTCATCGAGCACGTGTGGTGCTGAGACGCGCCTGACGGACTCTTTCCCCCCTCGGTCGCAGGGCCTCGTTGATGCGTTCGCTCTCGGTTTGGTGCGCTGCGCTGGTCGCCCTCGGGGGCACAGCGTGCGGAAAAGACGGCCCCGTGCTCCCGAGCGGCCTTCCCCGGCCGCTCGCGGGGATCTACATGGACTTCGGCGCGGCGCCGGAGGAGGGCCGCTTCCGCGCGCTGATGGGGTTCCCGACCCGCGATGTCCCCGGGCTCGAGAGCGCGATCGAGGACATGTACGATCCCGGGAAGCCGGACACGTTCCGGAAGTACATGTCGGTCGAGACCTGGATGGAGCGCCACGCCCCGTCCGAGAGCGACGTCGCGGCCGTCGAAGACTGGCTCGTCCAGCAGGGGATGGAGATCCGGCGGCGGTCCAAAAACCGGCTCCTGATCGAGTTCGCGGGCACGGTCGAGCAGTTCAATACCGCGTTTGACACCGAGCTCCGCGACTTCGAGCGCGAGAACCCCGCGGCCGGCGGCAAGCCGCTCCGCACGTTCGGCGCGCTCGATCCGCTCAGGCCGCCGCAGCGGATCATCGACCTCGCGTCGGGCGTCATCTCGGTCGAGATCCCCGCCGACACCGATCCGCTCCCGGCCGAGGGAGGCGCGATCGAGACGGACCCTCCGCCGGAGCCGGAGCAGGGGTACACGCCCGCGCAGATCGCGCGGGCCTATGGAGCCGAAGCGCTCCACACCGCCGGCCACAGCGGGCAGGGCGTGAAGCTCGGCGTCGTTGTCGGGGCGACGTTCAAGACCCGGGATCTCCAGTCGTTCTGGCGATCGTTCGGCGTCTCGCGCGACAACCCCGAGGAAGTGGTCACCGCGGATCCGATCTCCACGCGTTATGTCGAGAGCACGCTGGACATGCAATGGTCGGGCGTGATGGCGCCCATGGCGGAGCTCATCGCGTACCAGGGGCCGGACGCGCGCACCCACTCCATCCTCTATGCGTGGAACGAGGCGATCGCTGCCGGCGAGGTGTCGGTGCTCTCGACGTCGTTCGCGCACCGCGAGGAGACGGAGGCGCAGCCGATCCGCGAGCAATACAACGAGGCGGCGCGCATGGGCGCGGCGCTCGGGATGACGATCGTCGTCGCGAGCGGCGACTCGAGCAGGCCCGACGTGCCGTCGTCGAGCCCGTATGTGACGTGCGTCGGCGGGACGGTGCTCGAGCTCGGCGACGGCGGCGAGGTCGCGCGCGAGGTGGCGTGGAGCGGCTCCGGCTCGGGCCGATCGCGCGCCTTCGATACGCCGTGGTGGCAGGAGAGCGTCGTGACGGACGCGCAGGGCACGCGCGCGGTCTCCGACGTCGCGCTGAGCGCGTCGTCGGACTCCCCGTACTGGCTGTACTTCCTGGGCGAGTGGGATCAGCGCGGCGGCACCTCGTTTGCGGCGCCGGTGTTCGCCGGGCTGATGGCGTCGGTGAACAGCCACCGGATCGCGCAGGGCAAGCCCGTCGCCGGGTGGCTGAACCGGGCGCTTTACACCGATGCGGGCGTGCAGGCCGCGTTCCGCGACATCACCGAGGGCAAGACCCCCGAGGGGTTCAGCGCGGGGCCCGGCTGGGACTATCCGACCGGCTGGGGCGCTCCGCTCGCGGACAAGCTCGCGGAGGCGCTCCCGTAGGAAAGCGTCATCCTCTGGGTCGGATGGCGCCCCCCGCCGCGTTCCTCTTCCTCTCGCTCGTGTCGCTTCCGCTCCTTGCGGCGGCGGCGCTCGGCTGTGACCGCCCAGGCCGCTCCGCCGGTCCGGCGCCCGCGCCGCCCAGCGTCGCGCCCGCCCCGGCGCGGGAAGAGGCGGCGCAGGCCGCGGACGGCGGCGCGACACCGGCGGCCGCCGCCGGGGACGCGGCCGCCGCTGCTGCGGGGGCCGCGCCGCTCCGCGCGGACGCGCCGTTCGTGGAGCTCCCTGTCGAGGGGTTTCCGAGCGCCGTTGTGTCGGTGCCGATCGGCGCCACCGCGCGGCGTCCCGTGCTCATCGCGTCGCACGGCAACTACGATCGGCCCGAGTGGCAGTGCCAGGTGTGGCGCGACATCGTGGGAGACGGCGTCTTCGTCCTGTGCCCGAGGGGCGTCGCGCGGCCCGATTCGCCGTCGGCGAGCGACGTCCGCTTCACGTACGAGAGCAACGCCCGCCTGGAGCAGGAGATCGACGCGGGGCTCGCGGCGCTGCGGGCGCGCTTTCCCGAGCACGTGGATCCCGGCGCGGTGCTCTATACAGGCTTCTCGCTGGGCGCGATCATGGGCTCTGCGATCGCCGCGCGCCGGGCGGCGCTCTTCCCGCGCCTCGTGCTGGTCGAGGGCGGACACGACAAGTGGACCCCGGCGACGGCCAAGGCGTTCGCGGACGGCGGCGGGCAGCGGGTCCTCTTCGTCTGCGCGCAGGCCGGGTGCGGCGGCGCCGCCGCGGCGGCCGCGGCGCGCCTGGAGAAAGCGGGGGTGCTCGCTCGCGTGGCGCGCAGCAAGGAGGCCGGCCACCGGTACGACGGGCCTGTCGCCGAAGAGACCCGAAGAGCGCTGGATTGGCTGATCGACGGCGATCCGCGCTGGTGAACTTGAGCGGTGCGAGGGTGGGGAGCGCGCGCGTTGAACTGCCGCGGCTGCTCGGCGGGTCGAGACGTCGCGCCGCGCGGGCGATCTGGTCGGCGGGCGGGCTCTGAGCTAGACGAGGCCCGTTGCTCGTCATGGCTTGCTCTTTCCCGGATGCGCGCGCGCGCCGCCGCGGTGGTCTGGATCGGCTGCGGCGCGCGTCGGCGCTCGCCGCGTCGGCGCTCGTGGCGGCCTGCGGCCCAGGCGAGGAGCCGCCGGGGCGCTCGGCCGCCGCGCAGCCGGCGGCCCCGGAGCCGGCGCTCGCCGCCGCGGGCGTCGTGGAGCCGCTGGACGGCGGCGCGGATGTCGAGGCCGAGCCCGCGGCGTCCAGGGAGGCGCTGCGGCCCGGGCGCGGCGACAAGCTCGCGAGCATCGCCATGCGCACGTTCGTGTACGCCGCGCCCGAGCGTGGCGCGCTCAAGCTCGGTTACCTGCGGGCCGGCGCGCTCGTCGAGCGCGCCGCGGCGCCGTCGGGCGACGCGGGGTGCGCCGGCGGGTGGTACGCCATCCATCCCCGCGGCTTCGTGTGCGTCGGCAAGGGCGCCTCGCTCGACCTGGACCACGAGATCGTCGCCGCGACGCCGGCCGGCCCGCGACGGGGCGAGCCGTATCCGTACCGGTACGTCGTGTCGCGGAAGCCGCCGCCGCACCTCTATGTCCACCTGCCCAGCGAGGCCGAGCAGCGGCGCGTCGAGGGGCGCTCGCGCGCCCAGGGCACCCCCGCGTGGTCCCGCCGCGACGAGGCGCTCCTGGGCGAGCCGGAGCCGCTCACGCCCTTCTTCGCGAGCCGCCGCGACCTGCCCAAGCCGGTAGGCGCTGCCGAGAAGGTCCGCTTCCCCGCGCACCGCGGGCGCGCGCGGGCCGACTCGGCCTTCGGCCTGATCTCCACCTTCACGTGGACCGGGCGGCGCTTCGGCCTGACGACCGAGCTCGACCTCATCCCGATCGATCGCACCTCGGCCGTCACCCCCACGGCGATGCGCGGCGTGGAGGTGAAGAGCGAGGGGACGCCCGCGTTCGTCATGCACCACGGGGTGCGCACGCTGAAGCCGGACGCCTCGGGCGAGCTCAAGCCGGACGGCTGGGCGGCGCACCGCTCCGGCTGGGTGCTCACCGGCAAGACGGCCGCCGGCGGCGCCTATGCGGAGACCGACGCGGGCGTGTGGATCCCCGCGTCCGCGCTGCGGGTCGCGCGGCTGGGCCGCGACTTCTGGGGGCACGCGGCGCGCGGAAGGAAGTGGATCGACATCTCCATCGAGCTCCAGACGCTGGTCGCCTACGAGGGCGAGCGCCCCGTCTTCGCGACCCTCGTCTCGACGGGCAGGGGCGAGCTCGGCGATCCCGCGACCACCAGCGCCACCGTGCAGGGCACGTTCTTCATCCGCGAGAAGCACGTCACGGCGACGATGGACGGCGACGAGCTCAGCGAGTCGTCCGTCGACCTGCGGGACGTGCCCTATGTCCAGTACTTCCACAACAGCTATGCGCTGCACGGCGTCTACTGGCACGACGCGTTCGGCAAGGTGCGGAGCAGCGGCTGCGTGAACCTCGCGCCCGCCGACGCGGCGTGGCTGTTCGCGTGGACCGATCCCCCCGTCCCCGAGGGCTGGCACGCCGCGTTCAACGACAAGGGCGGGACGCTCGTGTACATCCACGCCTGACCGCGCGCGGCCAGGAGCGTGTAATACCGCCGGGCCGCGCGCGTCGGCCATGCATGCAACCCGGGACGACGCTGTTGGCGATCCAACTTCCTGCGCTGAGCTCTGGAGCGCTCGAGCTCAAATGCGGCATGAAGCCGGTGCGGGGCGCGGTCGCCCTCGGGCCCCGCACGTGATCGCACTCGCCACGCTGGAGCGGCTTCCATGAAATCACCTCACCTCGCCGGCCTGAACGCCCTGCTGATGCTCGTCGCTGCGCTCGCCGGCTGCGCGCCGCGCAGCCTTCCCGCGAGCTTCCCTGCGTCCTCTGCTGCCTCACCGCAGGCCGCGGAAGCTCCCTCGCCGCGGATCGGCGTCGCCCTCTCGGAGGAGCCTCCGCTGCCCGGCGAGCCCGCCGCGGGCTGGGTCGGGCTCGAGCCGGCGGCGGCCGCGGGCGCCGGCGCCGACCCTCACCAGCACCACCACCACCACCATCATCACGGCCCGGCGCCGGCGAGGCCGCCGGAGGGCGGCCCGGCGGCTGCCACGCCCGAGGAGCCCGTCCATGCGCACTGAACCCCGGCGCTCGCGCGCGCTCGCCGCGCGCCTCACCCCGCTCGCGGCGGGCCTCGCGCTCCTCTCCGCGGCCGGCTGCGCCGCCCCGTCGTCGACCGCCGACATGGCGCGGATCCGCGAGCTCTCCCGCGTCGAGCTCCCGAAGGGCGCGGCGTCGGAGGAGGTCGATCCGGCGCCGGCCGAGGGCGCGCGCGCCCTCGGCCAGGCGCCGCGGCAGCCGCTCACCGCGGACGCCGCGGTGCGGATCGCGCTGCTCAACAACCGCGAGCTGCGCGCCGTGCTGAAGGAGGTCGGCGTCGCGCGGGGCAACCTCGAGCAGGCGGGCAAGCTGCCGAACCCGGAGATCGCGATCGGGGTCACGCCGCTGCAGGAGGGGGTCGAGCACGCGCACCTCGAGCTCGAGGTCGAGATCGACCTCACGTCGGCGCTCCTCTCGCCGCTCCACGCGAAGGCGGCGCGGTCGGAGCACGAGGCCGCGCGCTACCGCGCCGCGGGCGCGGTCGTCGATCTCGGCTACCAGGTGCGCGCCGCGTTCTACGCCGCGCAGGCGGCGGAGCAGCGCCTCGGCATCGCGAACCGCGCGCTCGACGCGTTCGCCGCGGCCCGCGACGCCGCCCGCGCGCTCTTCGAGGCGGGCAACGTCCCGGAGCTCGACGTGGCGACGCAGGAGGCGGGTTACGAGGAGGCGCGCGTCACGGCCGCGCAGATGGAGCTGGAGCTCCTCTCGCAGCGCGAGCGGCTCACCCGGCTGCTCGGCCTCTCCGGCGCGGCGACCTCCTGGACGATCGCCGGCGCGGTCCCTGCGGCGCCCGAGGCGCTCGCGACGCCGCCGCGCGCGGAGTCGCTGGCCTTGCGGGCGAGCCTCGAGCTCGCGGAGCTGCGCAGCCGGCTCGAGGCGGCGGCGGGGCGCGCCGGGGCCTTGCGCGCCGAGGGCTGGGTGCCGGACGTGGCGATCGGCGTGCACGGCGAGCGGGAGCTCGGCGCGAGCGGCGAGGCGCACGAGCACCCGTGGGTCCTCGGCGCCGGGGTCCGCCTCTCGCTCCCGCTCTTCGATCGGCGTCAGGGGGCCGAGGCCGCGCAGGCGGCGGAGTTCGACGGCCTGCTCGAGCGCTACCACGGGCGCGCCGTCGACGTCCGCTCGGCGGTCCGCGAGGCGCAGAGCCGGCTCCTGTTCGCGCACGCGCGCGCGCGGCACTACGCGCGCGTGATCCTCCCGGCGCGCAAGCGGGTGCTGGAGCAGACGTTGCTCCAGTACAACGCGATGCAGGTCGGGGTCTTCCAGCTGCTCTCGGCGCGCCGAGAGCAGCTGGACGCCGAGCTCGCGGCGGTCGAGGCGCTGCGCGAGCACTGGACGGCGAAGGCTGCGTTCGACGCGCTCCTGGCAGGGCGCCGCGTCGAGGCCGCGGGGGCCGGAGCTCCCGCGGCGATGCCGAGGGCCTCGGCCACCGGCGAAGGAGGGCATTGACATGGACCGACGTGCTTTCATCCACGCGGGCGGTCTGGCCGCCGGCGCCGCCATCCTCACGCAAGGGCTCGCCCATGCGCAGCAGCGCCCTGGCGCGCCGCCCGCCGCGGGCGCCGCTACGCCCCCGCCTCGCCGGACCGCGGCGCCCGGGGGGCAGCCCGCCGTGGTGACGCCGAACGGCAGCACGCTCCCGCTGCGCGTCGTGGACGGCGTGAAGGTCGGCCACCTCGTCGCCGGCCCCCTCGAGCACGAGATTGCCCCCGGCCTGAAGAGCGAGGTGTGGGGCTACAACGGGAGCACGCCCGGCCCGACCATCGAGGCGGTCGAGGGCGATCGCCTGCGCATCTACGTGACGAACTCGCTGCCGGAGGCCACCACGGTCCACTGGCACGGCCTCGTGCTGCCGAACGGCATGGATGGAGTCGCCGGGCTCACCCAGCGCCCGATCGAGCCCGGCGAGACGTATGTTTACGAGTTCGTCGTGCGGTATCCGGGGACGTACATGTACCACTCGCATTTCGACGAGATGACCCAGATCGCGCTGGGCGCGGTGGGGATGTTCGTCGTGCATCCGAGGAGGCCCAGGGGGCCGCGCGTGGACCGGGATTTCGTGCTGATGACGCACGAGTGGAAGATCAACGCGGGGGCGCGCCGGCCCGACCCGAACGCGATGAGCGACTTCAACGTCCTCACGTTCAACGGCAAGGCGTTCCCCGCGACGGCGCCGCTCGTCGTCGGCCGCGGCGAGCGCGTGCGCGTGCGCCTCGGGAACCTCGGCCCGATGGATCACCACCCGATCCACCTGCACGGCCTGTCGTTCCAGGTCACGGCGACGGACGGCGGGTTTGTCCCCGAGTCGGCCCAGTACCCGGAGACGACGGTCCTGGTCCCGGTCGGCAGCACGCGGGTCATCGAGTTCGTCCCCGAGGAGCCGGGCGACTGGGCGGTGCACTGCCACATGACCCATCACACGATGATGCAGATGGGCCATGGCCTGCCGAACATGGTCGGCGCCGAGACCCGCGCGCTCGATCGGCGGATGAGCCGCGTGATGCCCGGCTACATGACGATGGGGACCACGGGGATGGGCGGCATGGGCGAGATGCCCATGCCGATCCCCGCGAACAGCCTGCCGATGCGCGGCGGGGCCGGGCCGTTCTCGTACATCGACATGGGGGGAATGTTCACCGTCCTCAAGGTCCGCGACGATCCGGACAAGGCGGATCCGGCCGGGTGGTATGTGCACCCGGCCGGCACCGTGGCCGGGCCGGCGAGCGCCGAGCGGATGCGGGCGGACGGGATTGTCCCCGCTTCTGGAGGGAAGCCGGGCGGGTGAATCTCTCGACGTGAGCGAGGGCTCGCGATCGGCATCTCGTCCGCGCGTCGACTCGAGGAGGCCTGGGGCTCGGGTCGATCGCGGCGGCGCGGGTCGGCCGTCTCGATGGACACACGGGGCGCGGCCGAGCGACCACAGGTCAGCCAAAATCTTCAGTGATTTCAATGAGCCAGAAGCGGTCCACGCCTTGCCATATCCGGTGGCGAGGCCGGGACGCCCCGGATCGCGGAGGAGTGCTTCGATGGCAATGAAGATGGCTCGACGGATGACGTTTCTGGCGCTTTGCACGGTCTCGCTCGCCGGCTGCGGCGAGCGTCACGACGCGCGGCCTCCGGCGCCGGCCGCTGCCGCGAGCCCCGCGGCGACGCAGTGCCCCGAGCCTGCAGCCGCCACGGCGGCGGCGCCCGCAGGCCTGCCGGCCGCGACGGTGACGGCGCCCGCGCCGGACGCGAACGTCGTGGCGGACAAGGGGGGCAAGGGGAGCCGTGAGGCCAAGGAGAAGGGGAGGGGGGCGGCGGAGCTGAAGGTGAAGCGGCTGGTGATCGCGGAGGGGGTGAAGGACCGCGAGCCGGTGGCGCCGGGGACGACGTTCCACGCGCCGGAGACACCGCGGCTTTATGCGTACCTGGAGGTCGAGAACCGGAGCGACGTGGAGGGCGAGGTGACGGTGGCGTTCGTCCCGCCGGGCGGCGGGGAGCCGGTCGGGAACGTGACGCTCGGGGTCGGACCGTCGCCGAGGTGGCGGACGTGGGCGTTCACGCGCGGGGCGCGGAAGGCGGGGGAGTGGACGGCGGTCGTGCGGTCGGAGACGGGCGAAGAGCTCGCGCGCGCGCCGTTCGAGGTGACGCTGTAGCCGAGGGCGGCTGGGCGCATCCACGAGGCTGCGGCGTCAGGCGGGCACGAGCTCGACGAGCGTGATCTCCGGCGGGCAGTTGATGCGGACCGGCAGCCAGCCCCCGGCGCCGGCGTTGACGTGGAGGCGACGGCCCCGGTGCTCGTAATGCCCGTTGTGGTAGAGCCCGGCGGGCAACATCGGCGTGAGCGCGTAATCGCCGATCCGGCCGAGCGAGATCTGCCCGCCGTGCGTGTGACCGGACAGCATCAGATCGAACGGCAGCTCGCGCGCGGCCCGGAACGTGCCCGGGTGGTGGCTGAGGAGGACGCGCGGCGCGCCGTCGTCCCGCATCTGGCCGAGCGCTCGATCGAGTCCGTCGCGCGTCGGGCGCCGGGCGGGCTCTCCTGGGCGCGCGCGGCTCGGGTAGTCGATGGCGCCCATCCACAGGCGATCGCCGCCGAGGCGGACCTCCCGCGCCTCGTCGACGAGCACCTGGGCGCCCGCTTCCTCGAGGCCCTTCACGATCGTCCCCACGCTGGCCGACCGGGCGGCGATGTACTCGTGGTTGCCCATGCAGAAGAAGAGCTGCCCCCGGGCGGGGCGCAGGCCCCGGAGCAGCCGCGCGGACAGCTCGAGCTGCGAGACGTGGTGATCGAGCAGATCGCCGGTGACGACGTGGATGTCCGCGCGGATCGCGTTCATGGCGTCGCGGAGCTCGTCGAGCCGCTCCGCATCCATGAAGCTGCCGACGTGCACGTCGCTGAGCTGCGCGATGGTGACGCCGTGCAGGCTCGTCAGCTCGCGGCGCACCGGCAGCGCGAGCCTCACGACGGCCGGACGCTGTCGCGACGCGAGCACGCCGCCCATCGACACCGCGACCGCCGCCGCGGGAAGCGCCCATGTCGCGCCGACGACGAGGCGGCGGCGGCGCTCATCGACGGCCTCCGGCCGGGCCTCGACATCGGCAGGCACGCGGATGTCCTGAGCGGCTGGATCGGCCTGAGCGCCGGCGCTGGCCTGCGCGCTCGTCGCAGGCTGGGCATCGGCCGCCGTCCGGGCGTTCCGGGGCGGCTGGAGCCGGCGGAGCGCCCGGACGGCCGCGCACGCGAGCGTGGCGAGCCCGAGGAGCAACCCGTAGAGGAGCAGGCCCACCTGCGCGCCCATGGCGATCAGCGCCAGCGGCTCTGGCGCGTGGCGCTGGAGCGCGCGCAGCCCCGAGAAGCTCGCCGCGGCCATGAGCAGCGCCGGGAGCGCGGCCAGCAGCAGGCCCGCAGCGCAGAGGCCGCTGATCAGCGCTCCATGTCGAGGGAACGCCGCGCGCAGCCGCCGCCAGAGGATCAGGCCGAGGAGGCCGTTGACGAGCGTGATGACGAGGCCGCCGAGCTGGTACACGCGACGGAAACTAGCATTGCGCCGATCGCGCGTCCGGCCGCGGCCCCGCCGGCTGCGCCTAGGAGCCAGCCGCTCCGTCAGGCACCTCGGCGCTGACCGGGATCTCACGTGCTTCGAGCCCCTCGAGCGACGCCTTGCCCGAGAGCGCGTCGAGGTCGCCGCGCGCGTCCCGGAGGTAGCCATTGAAGAACGCGGCGAGGTAGCCCATCGCGATCGCCTGCTGCTCGCGCCGCGAGAGCCCGGCGTGGCCGTCGAGCGGCTCGGCGAGGCCGAGCGACGTCGTGTAGCCGAAGTGGTTCGCGCCGGGCAGGGTCACGAGGTGCTTCGGAGCGCGCGCGCGGTCGTAGAGCGACGCCGGGACCGCGGCGGCGATGGGGTCCGCGGTGCCGCGGACGACGAGCGCCGGCCGAGGCGCGAGCGCGTCGATGGACAGCGCGCGCTCGGGGGCGCCCGCCGGCGCGAGGAGCGCGAGGGCGCGGACATCGAACGGGCAAGCGGCGTCGAGCGCGAGCGCGAGCGCCGCCTGCGCGCCGAGCCCGTGGCCGAGCAGGCCCACCCGAGCGAAGTCGGCCAGGAGCGGGCCCCGGGAGCCGGCGCGGAGGTGCGTGAGCGCGTCCCGGAGCACCGCGGCGCGGCGCAGCGGCGCGTCGTCGGGCGTGAGCCACGAGAGATCGGGCGCGACGACGACGAAGCCCCAGCGCGCGAGGTGCGCCATCACGCCGGCGAGCTGGCGGTAGTCCTGGGCAAGACCCGCGGGCGACCCGGCGGTGGCCGCGCTCGTGGCGAGGCGCCGCTCGTGGGCGATCGCGATGACCGGGAACGGGCCTTCCGGCGAGAGCGGCGCCTCCTCGCCGTCCGCGGACGCGGGGTAGTAGAGCAGCGCGGCGCTCCGCGCGGGGCATCGGTAGAGCGCGCCCTGGAACGGCCACGTGTCGGGGTAGCAGGCGTCCGCCGACAGCGAGAGCGCGCCGATGCGCCGGAACCCCGCCCGGTGCGGCCCGGCGCGCAGCCGCGGCGAAGCGCCGGTGGGGAGCGGCGCAGGCGGAGGCGAGCTCATCGAGGGGGGCGGGCGAGAGGTCGTCGCCGCAGGCGGGCGAGAGGGCGTAGCGGCAGGCGGGCGAGAGGGCGTAGCGGCAGGCGGGCGATTCGTCGTGGCGGCGGGTGGGCGAGAGGTCGTCGCTGCAGGCGGGCGATTCGTCGTGGTGGCAGGCGGAGGGAGCGTCGCCGGAGAGGGGACATCTGCCGGGGAAGGCGACGTGTTGCCGATCGCGCGCTGCGACCAGACCGCGCCGTCGCGCGTCGCGTGGACGATCCGCCCATCGGCGCGCACGGCGAGCTCGATTCGCCCGAGCGGCCAGCTCTCGATCACCGATACCGCCTCGCACCGGCCCAGATCGGTGGCGAACACCGTCGGACCGCGGAAGCGCGCCCCGCGGGCGCCGTCGTCACGGCTCCACCGCGCGAGCCCCACGCGCGCGAGCGGCGAGAACAGCTCGAGCGTCCCAGGTCCGCCGATCGTGCTCCGGAAGAGCGCCGGTGTCCCGCGGACCCCGGAGACCACCTCCTCCGGGCCGTGCCACGCAGCCCCGGACCCGGGAGAGCGCCGGAACATCACCAGGCGATCGCCGACGCGCGCGACGACCTCGAGGTCGCCGGGCGCGTGGGGTCCGTGCGGCGCGCCGGCCACGCGCTGGATCATCGCGGCCGCCTCGAATCGACCGAGCCCCTCGCCGAAGATCACCGGGCCGCGCCAGCCGAGCTCCGCGGTGTCGTTGTCGCGGTGGTAGTGCGCGATCCCGCCGCTCGCGTGAGGCACCACGAGCTCGAAGTTGCCTTTGCCCCCGAAGCCGCCCTGGATCAGGGCGGGGTCGCCGGCCGCGCCCTCCGCGAAGAAGCGCGGCTCGCTCCACGACGGCTCGCTCGAGGGCGCGCACCAGAACGCGGCCAGCCGATCCCCGATGCGCGCCACCGCCTCGAGGTGGCCTGGATCGCCGAAGTTGCTCTGGATGAGCGACACCGCCTCGACCGGGCCGAGGCCGCTGGCGAACGTCGCCACGTGACGCCACGGCCCGGAGGCCTCCTCGCGGCGGTGGTGCTCGACGCCGAACGGCGCCTCGGCGGTGGGCAAGACGAGCTCGAGCGTGCCGCGGGAGGCGCATTGCAGGAAGAAGCCGCTGGTCGTGGTGGGCATGGCGCTGACGGCACCCAATTTACCGGCGACGCGCCGCCGCGCCTACCGCAGCATCTCGGCGAGCCGCTCGCCCGTCGCCGCCGCGAGCCCCCGGGCGAGCGCCCGCGGGTTCAGCTCGACCGCGACGGCCACCGCGTCCGGCGCGTGGGTGGCGAGCGGCGGCTCGACCGGCGCGTCCAGCCCGAGCAGGTGGCCGAACGAGCCGCCCGCCAGCTCGTTCCAGGCCGCGAGCAGCTCCTCCGAGGCAGCCTCCCCGCTCGTCGAGAAGTCGCCCGCCACCGCGATCGCGAGCGCGATCCCCTCGCGGGCGCTCGGCCTCGCGGCCGCGCCCACGGCGGTCGCCGCCGCGAGCAGCCCCCGCGCGCCGCGGGCGAGCTCCCCGTCGAACGGCCCCGGCGCGAACGCGCGCACGGGCGCCGGGCCGAGGCGGGCCTCGAGCGAGCGCAGCGGGCCGCCCGAGAGCGCCGCGGGCGAGCGCTTGAGGCGGCCGAGCGCGTACAGCGACGCGACGCGCGCCGGCCCGCGCAGCGGGCTGCCGCCGTCCTGCACGCAGGCCACGTCCTCGCCGAGCAGCACCAGCGCGTGCGGCTTCGTGCCGATGTCGCCCGTCACGCGCACGACGTCCGGGCGATCGAGGGCGCGCCGCTCCTTGCCCGTGAGCCGCCGCCGGAAGAGGCGCTCGATGGCGCGCGGATCGCCGCTGTGGCGCGCCACGTAGAGCGTGGCGTCGCCCGCCGGCCCCGCGCCCGCGTACGACGCGATCGCCGCCTCGCGCACCTGCCGCAGATCGACGCCGGTCGCGCGGGCGTGCCGGGCCAGGTTCTCCTCGGGCGCCACGAGCGCGATCGACGGGATGAGCCACGGCACCGCCGCGACCTCGCGGGGCCGGACGAGGATCAGCCACCTGAGCCCCGCCTGCGGCAGGAGGCGCGTCAGGTCCGCCGTGGCGAGCGGCGGCAGCGGCGGGCTCGGCCGGGCGGGCGGCCGCGGCGCGCCGCCGCACGAGGGCAGCGCGAGGCCGAGGGCGCAGCCCAGGACGCCGCCGAGCACGGCGCGCCGGCGAGGCGCTCGCCCGCGCGCGTCAGCCAACGACGAGGTAGGCGAAGCGGCGGTTCTTCGAGCCGACGCGGACCAGGTAGCGCTTCCCACGCTCGAGCTTGAGCTGCTCGTCCTTGACCACCTCGCCCTCGAGGTGCACCGCGCCGCCCTTCACGAGGCGCCGCGCCGCGGAGGTCGACTCGGCGAGCCCCGCCAGCGCCAGCGCGTTGCCGATCGGGATCGTGTCGCGGTCGCTCGCCACCTGGAGCTCCTCGATGTTCTCCGGCAGGCCGCCGGCCGCGACGCTGCGGCGCCGCTCGAGGGCCGCGCGCGCGTCCTCCGCCGAGTGGAAGCGGGTGACGATCTCCTGCGCGAAGAGCTCCTTCACCGCGATGACGCCCTGCTCGCCGCGGAGGACCGCCCCCCGCAGGGCGGCGATCTCCTCGGGCGGGCGCGACGACAGGAGCTCCATGTACCGCCAGATCACGCCGTCATCGACGAGCATCAGCTTCTGGAGCATGTCGAACGGCGGCTCGGTGATGCCGACGTAGTTGTCCGCGCTCTTCGACATCTTGGCGCCGACGACCTTCCCGTCCTCGACGCGCGCGTTCGTGCCCTCGAGGAGCGGCATCGTCATCACCATCTGGGCGCGCTTGCCGTAGCGGGGCATCAGGTCGCGCGCCACGAGCAGGTTGAAGAGCTGATCGGTGCCGCCGAGCTCGATGTCGGCCTCGAGCTCGACCGAGTCGTAGGCCTGGAGGAGCGGGTACATGAACTCGTGCACGTAGATGGGCCGCGCCTCCTCGTAGCGCTTCTTGAAGTCGTCGCGCTCCAGCATGCGGGCGACGGTGTACTTCGCGCAGAGCTCGATCATCTGCGTCGGATCGAGCTTGTTCAGCCACTCGGAGTTGTAGCGGACCTCGGTCCTGTTCTTGTCGAGGACCTTGAACGCCTGCGCCTGGTAGGTCTCCGCCGCGGCGACGACCTCCTCGCGCGAGAGCCGCGGGCGCAGCTCGTTCTTGCCGGTCGGATCGCCGACCATCGCCGTGAAGTCGCCGACCACGAAGACCACGTGGTGCCCGAGCTCCTGGAACTCCCGCATCTTCTGCATCACCACCGTGTGGCCGAGGTGGAGATCGGGCCGGGTCGGGTCGAAGCCGGCCTTCACGCGCAGCGACTTGCCCTCGCGGATCCGCTCCTCGAGCTCGGCTCGGACGTGGAGGTCGACGACACCCTTGCAGAGGATCTGGAGCTGACGTTCGGCGGGGACCATGGGGCCCGCTTCTACCGCGCAGCGGAAGCGCCCGCCAGAGGGGCGACGCGCCTCGGCGCGCGCGGAGAGGGCGCAGGGAGTGACCAGGGCGCCGCGAGCGACGTCGTCACGCCGCCACGCCGTGGGGCGCGTCACGTCACGGACGCGCCGCGCGCCGCCTCATTCGTCGTCGGTCTCCTCGTCGTCCTCGTCCTCGTCGTCGTCGTCACCCGAGATCGCGTATGCGCGGCTCGCGTTGACGAGCTCCTTGAGCTCCTTGCCGACCTTGAAGAACGGAAGGCGCTTGGCGGGCACGGGCACCGGCTGGCCCGTGCGCGGGTTCCTGCCGCTGTAGGGCTTGTACGGCCTGACCGTGAAGCTGCCGAACCCGCGGATCTCGATGCCTTCGTTGCGCTGGAGCGCCTGCGTCATCGCGTCGAAGACGCAGTTCACCACGAGCTCCGCTCGAGCCTTGGTGAGCTCCCCCCGTCCCGCGATCGCGTCGATGAGCTCGCTTTTCGTCATGGTCCACCTCCCCCACCCGAGCGGACCGCCGCCGGCGCTCGACTTGCCGCTTTCCACCGCAGAGCTCCAGGGGATGCGCCGCTCCAGGAGCCGCACGACAACAGAATCCTATGAAAAGCTCGCATGTTACGGGACTAGCGGTCAACCGAATTCCCGCCCACAACAGAGAGCGCGTCGAGCGCGAAGAGGGCTCCGGTTTGTCCCTGCCCGGTCTGCCCGGTCTGCCCGGTCTCCCACGTTGCCGCCGCGTCCTCGCGGGCGAGGGAGAGCTCGATTCCGACGGCACCCTCGGGGATCGGATACGGCGGGAGCTCGGCGCAGGCGAGCGGCGCGCCCGGGGGGCTCGGCGCGGCGGGCTCGACCCGCCAGACGTGGAGCAGGGCGCCGTCGACGAGGAGGCGCACCTCGCCGGCGCCGTCGCCCGAGAGCGCCACGCGCGGGCTGATCCGGGCGCCGCGGAGCCAAGGGGCGGGCAGGCCGACCCGGACGACGGCCTCGCCGCGCCCCGCCGCGTGCACCGCGAGCAGGCGCCCGCCCGACGCGCACGTGCCGCCGGCGTGCTCGGGAAGCGCGAAGGCGCCGCGCTGGTCGCGGGGCGGCCACAGCGACTCGCCCTCGATGCGGGCCTCGCCGGGCGGCTCGGCGTCGAAGACGAGCGGCGTGATCGAGACCGAGGCGAGGCCGCCTCCGTCCGGGATCGCGAAGCGGTAGCGGTACGCGGGGGGGCGACCGCGGGCCTCCCACGCCATGCGGTCGATCGCGTCGCCCCGGTAGCGCAGCACCGCGACGTCCTCCGGGGCGGGATCGAAGCCGAGGTTGAAGCCGTGATCGGTGTCGACGAACACGAGGCCGCGCGAGACGCCCGCGCGCGCGACGGCTCCGGGGTCGAACATGGGCAGGCCGCCCTCGCGATCGCGGAGCGCGGCGTGGTCGAAGCCCGCGCGGAAGGCGAAGCCGGCGAGCGGGAGCGCCGCCGCGAGGAGCGCCGCCGGGAGGAGCGCGCCACGCCGGCGCGCGGGGCCGCGCTCCGCGTGCGCCGCCGTCGCCGCGCGCTCGGCGAACGCGAGGGCGGCCATGGCGGCGAGGACGTGCTCCACCGGCAGCACGTCGGCGAAGAAGCGCGCGCCGCCTCCCGGGTAGTTGCCGTCGAAATAGAAGGGGGCGTAAGCGGCGACCTGGAGGAGCGGGGCGATCGCGAGGGCGCGCGAGCGCGGCCGCCGCCAGGCGATCACGGCGCCGGCGAGCACGAGCAACGCGAGCGGCTCGGCGTTGAGCGCGTCCACGAGGTGGAGCTTCAGGCGGCGCAGCGTCGTGCCGGCAGCCGCCAGAAAACCGTATCCTTCCGAGAGGTTGTGACGGACGAAGTCGCCGTGCTCGCCGAGGCAGCCGACGCCGGCGCCGAAGCCGTAGCGGAAGCAGCCGGGCGGGCCGTCCGAGACCGCGTAATACGCGGCCTGCGACGAGGCGAAGGCGCCCGTCGCGGCGCGCTGGTGGGCCGCGAGCAGCGCGAGGCCGGGGAGGGCGCCCATCGCCATCGCCGCGGCGAGCCGCGCGAGCCGCGGCGAGGGGCGCGGCGGCGGATCGCCCTCGCGCGGGCCGGCCGCCGCGCTCCCCGGCGCGATCGCCGGCAGGATCACGAAGGGCAGCGTCGCAGCGAGGGCGAGCGCGCTCGGCGGGCGCGTCGCCGCGAGCCAGCCGGCGGCGAGCCCGGCGAGCGCGGCGGCGCGGACCGCCGGACCGAGGGGCCCCGTCGCGGCGCCCGTCGACGCGGCGGCGCGGGCCTCGTCGAGCGCGCGCCGCGCCGACGCGAGCGCGACGGTGAAGCAAAGGGCCGCGAGCCCGTGCGACATCGTGTCGGCCGTGTGGTAGCGGAGCGCGGCGCAGAGCGCCGAGAAGAGCGCGGCGACGAGCGGAACGAAGCGGATCGGCGCGGCGCTCCCGGACGGGGCCGGGCCCTCCGGCGCGAACCGCGCGGCCAGGTCGTAGGTGGCGATCGCGAGCGCCGCGGCGAGCGCCGGGCCGACCGCGAGCGGCGCGCCCGCGAGGAAGCCCAGCGCGAGCAGGGCGGGGTAGCCCGGGGGGAAGAGGACCACGACCTCGGCCGCGCCGCGCCCGGCCGTCGTGTCGCCCATCGCGTCGCTGCGGACGAGGAAGCGACCGAGCACGGAGGCCGCGGGCTCATCGAGGGGCCACGCGAGGTAGCCGGCCGCCATCGCGCGCGCCTCGAGCCAGTAGCTGGTCGCGTCGATGATGCGGGGGCCGCCCCGCAGGTAGACCGCGACGTACGCGGCCGAGAGCAGCGCCGCGACGACCGAGAGGGTCGCGGCGATCGCGGCGCCCAGGGCCGCGCCGGAGCGGGGCGCGGGGTCGCGGCCCGAGCGCGCGGCGCCGGGGCGTGGAGGCGCGGGGCCGGCCCGCGCGGTGGCGGGCGAGCGGCGGAGGAGCCAGGCGCAGGCGAGCGCCGCGGCGACGGCGAGCGCGATCCATTGCGCGAGGTCGCGGGGCAGGCCGGCGCGCACGTCACTGTCCGGCGAGCGGGCGCGCGCCGACGCCGCGCGCGGGGCGATCGAGGATCCAGACGTGGTGATCGACCCACTCCCCGTCGACCGGCGTGAGCGTGAGCGTGAACGTCTCGGGCAAGCCCTCGGGGAGGTCGAGCGAGGCCTCGGTCCAGCCGTCGCCCCTCTTGAGCGCGAGGTGGCCGATCTCCCGGCCGTCCGCCGTCGCGCGGATCGTGGCGGCGCGGGGCGCGGCGGTGCGGACCACGAGCCTGCCCTGGCCCTCGCGGGGGGCGTGAAGGCGGGCCGCCTCGCTCCTGCCGCCCGGGATGACGCGCCCCGCGTCGAAGCGATCATGCCCTGATCCGCGCGGATCCGGGAGGACGCTGAAGCCGACGAAGCCGGCCTGAGGCCGCGGGAAGGCGTAGCCGTGCTCCCGCTCGCTCACGAGATCGGCGACGTCGAGCTCGTCGACGACCCGCTCGTCCTCGCGCATCGACGCGGGCGCCTCGCCGTGCGCGAGCGGGCTCCAGTCGGCCTGGTAGATGACCTTCTCCGCGCCGCCGCAGATCACGTTGCCGACGACGGGGATCGCGGCGATCCGCCTGCCGAAGATGGCCGGGAGGTCGCCCCACCAGCCCGGGTAGATGGCCAGCGTGTCGGGGCGGTCGTCGGCGGGGATGCGCTCGATGAGCTCCAGCGAGGCGCCCAGGCCGTGGACGCCCGCGCGGGCGAACGGGAGATCGTGGTAGCCGCCGAGCCCGATGATGTCGAGGCCGGGCCGGTCCGACGCGTAGAGGAGCGCGCCCGCGTCGCCGACGAGGACGCGGCGCACGTCGAGCTGGGCGAGGAGCTTGCCGGCGACGAGGTGCTGATCGCGGATGTTGCGGCTGGCGCGGCCGAAGAACCAGATCTGGTCGCGCATCCTGGGCAGCTGGTGGGCCCAGAAGAGCGCGGCCACGGCGAGGGCGAGCGCGACGCGCGCGCACCAGAGGCCGCGCGCCAGGGCGCCGCCGCGGGCCGCGGCCGCGATGCCGCCGAGGGCCCCGAGCTGCGCTCTGATCCCGGCCGGGGCGCTCTCTGGCCGCTCCTGGCGGCGCTCGCCGCCGTTGGCCCATGCGGCGCGCGCGACGAGCAGCGCGAGCCCCATCGCCGCGAGCACCAGCAGCCAGGCGACCGCGGGCATGGTGTAGCGCTCGTTCTGCCAGCGGACCTGACCGTTCAGGGCCACGAGCGCGAGCCACCCGGCGACCTGGATCCAGAGCAGCGCCGCGGCCCCGCGGGTCCTGCGCGAGGCGAGGGGGATGAGCGCGAGGGCGGGCACGAGCCAGCCCCAGGGGAGGGCGTCCGAGAAGTGGTGGTTGGTGTTGCGGGCGACGACGTACGTCGCGAGGAACTCGTAGGTGTCCCACTTCTCGGAGGACGTCATGTACGGGTTGTTCAGCGCCAGCTTGGCGATGGCGCCGCTCGCCGCCCATTCGCCGGTGAACACGCGGTTGGCGACCGCCTGGGCGAGGCACGCGAGCGCGCCGGGCACCGACGTCCGGAGCAGGGTCGCGATCGCCGCGCGCGCGCCGTGGGCCCGCTTCACGGCGATGGCCGCGTACACGCTCAGCGCCGCCACGCAGACGACCGACTCCGGCCGGGTGGCGTAAAGGAGCGCGCCGGCGAGGCCGGCGGCCCAGCCGAGGTGGGCGAGGCGCTTCGGCGGCGCCGCGGCGCGCGTGTCATCGGCCGTCCGCGTCGTCCGCGTCGCCTGCGCCGTCGGCTCGCGTGGCGCGTCGGCCGCGCGGGCGACCGAGAGCGCGGCGAGGGTGGCGAGCGCCCAGACGCCGAGGTGGAAGGCGTTCTCCATCCCGCTGAACAGCGACCAGTCGAGCGCGCCGATGGAGAGCGCCACGGGCGGCAGCAGGTACTTCGCCCAGCGCCCGACGGGCTCGAGGAGCCGCGCGCCGACGAGCAGGAAGCCGAGCGTCGAGGTGCACGCGACGATCGCCGCCCACTGCATCAGCAGGACGCCGCGGAAGCCGACGAGATAGCCGAGGGCGAGGACGAACGGGTAGCTCAGGCTCGTGTTCCCGCTCGAGAAGCCGTTGCCCTCGGACCACTCGAACGGGTACCCGCGCGCGGTGGCGCGGGCGTAATCGAAGTGGATGAAGACGTCGTCGAGCGGCGCCGACCACATGCCGCCCGTCTGCTGGTGCATCGCGCTGTAGAACGCGACGGCGGCGTAGAGGACACATGCGCCGGCGTAGGCGGCGAACAGGACCGGATCGACGCGCGGCCAGGCCGCGACCAGGCGATCGAGCCAGCCGGGTGGCACCGCCGGACCGGCGCCCCGGGAGGCCGCGGTCTCGGTTCCGTCCGTTCCGTCGTGGGAGGCGCTGCTCGGTCGGGGCGCTGCGCTTCCGGGCGGCGAGGGGGAACCAGGGTCGGCGCTGGACGGTGACACGCGGCTCTTTTACACGACTTTCACGCAGCCTGACCCGAGGAGCCCGCCCGCGAAGGCTGAGGCCGCCAGCTCTGCCCAGCACGTTTGCAAGCGGCTGTTCAGGATTGAAATGGGCAAGCCATTTTACTAACGAAAGTCCCCGAACTCGGAAGGGAAGCTCCTGGCCCGCATCCTGCTCAATCAGCAGTGCAGAGCGCCCGTGACGGTCTCCCCCCCCGCCGTCGAGCGGGCGCTCTTTTTTTTCTCCGTTGCCTCGCTGGTCGGATGGCTGGCGGACGGATCTGCGGGTGTTTCTTGGCAGGCGCTCGCCGTCTGTGCTCGCCGGGGCTCCCGTCGTGCGCCCGTCTGCAGCGATGGCTCGCCGCGGCCCGGGCGACCTGAGCTGTGGCCGTCCGTGTAGGATCCCGTCCACGGACCGCGACACTCGAGGGGGCTCATGCCTGCGCTACCGCCGTTTTCTCGTCTGTTCTTGCTGCAGTTCCTCTGGTGCTTTCTCGCTGCCTGCGCGTCGGGCGCGGTGCCCCCGTCTGCGGTCGAGCGGCCGAAGACGGTGGTCCTCCCCGCTCCCGCGCCGAGCGTTGCTGTAGCGGCCGAGCCGGAGCCGGAGCCGGAGCCGGGCACCGCCGTGCCCGTCACCCGCGCGGATCCGTGGTGGGGCGAGCCGCTCGCGCCGGTCACCCTCGTGGTGTGGGGCGACTATGAGTGCCCCTTCACCTCCCGGCACATGGCGACGCTGGAGCAGCTGAAGCAGGCCTACGGCCCCGAGCGGCTGCGCATCGTCTGGAGGCACTTCCCGCTCGCGTTCCACAAAAATGCGCGCCCGGCGCACCTGGCGGCCCAGACGGTGTTCCGGCTCGGCGGGCCCGAGGCGTTCTGGAAGTTCCATCGGCTCGCGTTCGCCAACCAGCGCTCGCTCGCGCCGGAGTCGTTCGCGTCGTGGGCTGCCGAGGCGGGCGTCGATCGGGCGGCGTTCCGCGCGTCCTTCGAGCAGCAGCAGCACGCGTCGAAGATCGAGCGGGACGTCGAGGCCGGCCAGGCCGCGGGCGTCAGGGGCACCCCAGCCACCTTCGTGAACGGGGTGTTCGTCAGCGGGGCGCGGCCCATCGAGGACTTCCGGACCCTCGTCAACGAGCAGCTCCGGGCGGCCGAGGATCTCCGGCGATCCGGCGTCCCGCAGGAGCGCATCTACGCGGCCCTGTCCGAGCAGAACAAGGCGCGCGCTCCGGCCCCGACGCCGCCCACGGCCCCGGCCCCCGAGGACACGACCGTGTGGAAGGTGCCTGTCGACGGATCGCCGATCCGGGGCAACCCGGGCGCCCTGGTCACGCTGGTCATGTTCTCGGACTTCGAGTGCCCGTTCTGCCGCAGGGCCGCCTCGACCGTCGACGGCCTCGAAACGAAGTACGGCGCTCAGCTGCGCGTCGTCTTCAAGCACAACCCGCTCCCCTTCCACGAGCGGGCCGAGCCCGCCGCGGAGCTCGCGCTGGAGGCCAAGGCGCAGAAGGGCGACGCGGCGTTCTGGAAGGCGTACGAGCTCTTGAAGACCGGGGGTCTCGAGGACGCGGAGCTCGCGGCGCACGCGAAGTCCCTGGGCCTCGACGTGGCCCGCGCGCAGAGGGCCATCGCCGCGCGGCGCCACGCGGCGCGCATCGAGCGCGATCAGCGCCTCGCCGACGACCTCCAGGCGAGGGGGACACCCCATTTCTTCATCAACGGCAGGCGTCTCGCCGGCGCCCAGCCGGCGGAGAAGTTCGAGGCCCTCATCGATGAGCAGATCGCGCAGGCCGCGAAGCTCGTGGCCGCGGGCACGCCGCCCGCGAAGGTCTACGACGCGCTGCAGAAGGAAGCGAGGGCTGGCAACGCGCCCGAGCGGATCCTCGCCCCGGCGCCGACCAAGGACAACCCCGGCAAGGGAGCGAAGCCCGGCGCGAAGGTGACGATCCAGATGTTCGCCGACTTCCAGTGCCCGTTCTGCAAGCGCGTCCAGCCCACGATCGACGAGATCATCGCCGCCTATCCGGGCAAGGTCCGCGTCGTCTTCAGGCACCTGCCGCTCCCCTTCCACAAGCGCGCGCCCCTCGCCGCCGAGGCGTCGATCGAGGCGTTCCGGCAGAAGGGCGACGCCGGCTTCTGGGCGATGGCGCAGCGCCTGTGGGAGGACCCGTCCGAGAACGGGCTCGGCCGCGAGGCGCTCGAGCGCCACGCGGCCGCGATCGGCCTCGACGTGGCGAAGTTCGGCGCCGCGCTCGACTCGGGAGCGCACCGCGCGGCGGTCGAGGCGGACCGGAAGCTCGCCGAGCGCCTGCACATCACTGGCACGCCGTCCTTCGCCATCAACGACTACTTTCTCGCCGGGGCGCAGCCGACAGCGCACTTCAAGCGGCTCGTCGACAGGGCGCTCGGGCCGCACGATCCCCCCACGAAGGAGTCGCTTCACGGCGCGGGCAAGCCCGCGGCCCAGCCGGGAGCAGCGCAGCCGGCGCCGGCCCAGCCGGGAGCAGCGCAGCCGGCGCCGGCCCAGCCCCCTGCGACGGCCGGCCAGATGGGGGCGAAGCACCTCCTCATCATGTATGCGGGGTCACGGCGGGCCCCGGCGCGCGTCGTTCGCACGCGGGACGAGGCGCGCGCGCTCGCCGAGCAGGTGCTCAAGAGAGCGCAGCAGGGGGCGAGGTTCGAGGACCTCGCGGCCCAGTACAGCGACGAGCCGGGGGCGGCGGCGCGCGGCGGCGACCTCGGCACCTTCTCGAAGGGGATGATGGTGCCCGAGTTCGAGCAGGCGGTGGAGAAGGTCGCTGTCGGCGCGCTGAGCGGGGTCGTGGAGACGCCGTTCGGCTTCCACATCATCCTGCGGACCCGATAGCGAGCGTGGGCGGACCCCCTTGCAGGGGTCGAGCTGCGCACGAAGCGAAATGCAGAGTTGCGCATCACGGATCGTCCCCCGGCCTGCATCGGATGTACGCCGGGTATCCCGCTTGCGCGCAGGACGGCGATCGCCTGGAGAAGAGCGGCGCGGGGTAGCCCCACCCATTCACCGCGCGCTCCATGGCGCGCGCGGCTCGACAGCGGGTGACCTCCTGCTCCCGCGGGGATACCCGGCGGCCGTTCAGTGGACGAACGGGTTCGTCCGCGGCGACTCGCGGCGCGGGCGGCGTGATTTCAGGACAGGCCCGATTCTCCTTGCCGGTCCCGGTTGAGAAGATTTCGCGCCATCCTCCAAAGGGGTCCGCGCGCTCCCGTGCGGCCTGCGCGTTGACCCCTCTCGCGCGCGTCGAGTAGAACGATCTTCGCGCCAGAGCGCGCCACCCAGTCAGCGCCCGCGCGGATTGGAACCGCAAACGATGCGTTGGTTCGTCGAGATCTCGTCGTTAGGCCAGAACGCTCCGCCGAGCAGGAAGGTGTGCGTCGAGGCCCCGCAGTGGCAGCCCGCGCTGCAGAAGGCCCGGGCGCTCCGCGGCGATGGGGGCCCGCTCAACAATTTCTCGGTGGATCTGCTGGAGAGCGGCTACCGAGCGATCGATCCGGCGACGCGCGTGCGGTACGTCGTGCAGCGCGCCCCGGACGACGCGGCGCTGACGGACGGGACCGACACGCCGGCGGGCGCCTCTCCGGCCGGGGCGGCTTCTCCAAAGCCGGCCGAGCCCGCGGGGCGTGTCGCAGGGAAGCGCCCGATCGCGCCCACGGTCCCGTTCATCTCGATGGGGACCGCGCTCCTCGTCTCGGAGCCAGCGGGCGCCCAGGCGCAACCGGCGAAAGGCGGGGAGGCGGCGCCGGGGCGGGATGCGCCGCAGGAGCGAGGCGCCGAGCCGGAGCGAGCGCCCGCGGAGCTGCCGCCGTATCAGCTGATCTCACAGCGCGAGGAGAACCCGTCCGAGCGCTCGCCGCTCACGTACAGAGAGTTCGTCTATGCGGTCGCGACCGGCACCCCGCGCGATCTCGTCAGCGCGCTGCTGATCGATCGGCTCGAGCGCGCACGGCAGCGCATCGACGACGCGCGACCGGGCAAGTTCATCCATATCGCCGTGTTCGATCACGTCTTCGACGGCCGGCCTCAGCGCAGCCCCCTCGCGACCCTCGCCTGGAAAGACTGGCGCTCGGCCGAACCCGAGATCCAGTTCCGCCCGCGCACCGGCGGCACCGCACCGCCGCCGGCCATGCCGCCTGCGGACGTGGCGCCGCCGGACGTGGCGCCGCCTGCGGACGTGGCGCCGCCGGCTGCCGCGCCGCCTGTGGACGTGGCGCCGCCGGCCGTTGCGCCGCCTGCGGACGTGGCGCCGCCGGCCGTTGCGCCGCCTGTGGACGTGGCGCCGCCGCCGGCCATGCCGCCTGCGGACGCGGCGCCGCCTGCGGACGTGCCACCGCCGGCCGCCGCGTATTCTGCGGACCTGCCGCGGCCAGCCCTCACGCCGCCGGCCGACGTGGTGCTGCTCGCCGTGCCGGCCGACCAGCAGGGGGCGCCGCCACGTCTCCAGCTCGTCCCGGAGCCGCCCGATGTCGCTGCCCCCACGCCGGCGCCGCCGCGGCGGCGCTCCTCCTTCCCTCCGAAGAACGGGCGCCTCTCCGGCGACGACCTCATCGCCGAGCTGTTCGAGGCGTGCAGCGACCTGCATTTCCTCCAGGACACCCTCGCGGGCGCCGATTTCATCCTCGCGCTCACGCTCGACAAGATCCCGTGCGCCCTCGGCCTCGTGTCGCTGTTCGACATCAACCGGCGCGAGTTCGTGGTCGTCCGGCAGTACGGCGGCAAGAGCGCGCTCCTCGCCAGGCTGTCCGAGCGGGCGCCGCTCCCGCTGGCCGCCATGCGGTCGAGGCGCGCCGTCGTGGTGCCCGACGCGGCCAAGGACGAGCGCGTCATGGACGAGCGGTGGAAGGCGATCGGCGTCGAGCTCCGGAGCGTCATCTGCGCGCCTGTCGAGCTCGCGGGCCGCTACCTCGGCCTCCTCGAGATCGGAAACCCGCTCGATGGCAAGCCGTTCTCCGAGAGCGACGGCAACGCGCTCACCTACATCGGCCAGCAGTTCGCCGAGTTCGTCGGGGCGCGCGGCGTGGTCCTCGAGCCCGGCCTCGTGACCGCGGGGGCGAAGAAGGCCGCCCGCTAGCGGAGCCGAGCGATGGACCTCCTCCCCTCCGCTGGGAAGCGCCATCGCGTCCCGTACTTCGCCCTCGTCCCCGCCATCGTCGTCGCCGTGCTCGTGCTCGGCGGGATCGCCCTGCGCACGACGCTGCAGATCGAGAAGGCGCGGCAGCAGACCGTCTTCGACGCGACGCTCACCCTCGCCGACGAGCGCGTCGACCGGCTCGACAAGCTGATCATCGCCCAGGACAACGTCGTCGCCGCGCACGTCGACGTGGCGAACCTCTCGGTCATCGCGCGGCGGTGGCTCCCCACGGCGGCCCGCGAGACGCCGACCGTGCGCGCCATCCTGGTCCTCGACATGGACAACGAGGCGCACGACGTGCTCGCGTTCGCCTCGCGCGGCGCGTCCGGGCGGGAGGACGACGCCTTCCGCAAGCTCCTGCTCGCCCGCCTCCTGCCGCAGATGAACTTCGCCGGCGACACGACCGAGCTGCGCCACCTCCACCACGTCATCGATCAGCAGAGCCTGCTCGTGAGCTACTGGCAGCGCGAGCACGTGGGGCGCAAGTGCCTCATCGTCGCGTGGCACGAGGTGCCACGCCTGGTCCACGAGGTGATGCCCCGGCTCTTCCGCGACCTCGATCGCGAGAAGAGCCGGATGAACGTCATCGACGAGGAGGGCCGCATCGTGTTCGGCCCGCCCATCATCGGCGGCGAGTTCACCGTCGGGCGCCCCTTCCCGACCACGCTCTACAACTGGCGCCTCCAGATGGCGCTCACCACGGCCGAGGAGCTCGGCGAGAAGGTCGAGCGGCAGCGCCTGATCGAGATCCTGATGGTCGGCTTCTCGGCCCTGGTGGCGCTGGCCGGGCTCGCGATCGTGGTGCTCGCCTCCGTGAACGAGCGGCGGCTCGCGGCGCTGAAGAGCGACTTCGTCGCGAACGTGTCCCACGAGCTCAAGACGCCGCTCTCGCTGGTCCGCATGTTCGGCGAGCTCCTCCTCGGCGGCCGCGTCCCCAACGACGAGAAGCGCCGCCAGTACCTGCAGATCATCGTGAGCGAGAGCGAGCGGCTCACCGCGCTCATCGAGAACGTCCTCGATTTCGCCCGCGTCGAGCGGGGCAAGGCCGCCTACGAGTTCGCGCGCGGGAGCGTCGCCGAGGTGGCGACGCGCGCCGTCGACATGTACCGCTACCGCGCCGAGCGCGAGGAGATGACCGTCGAGCTCACGATCGCCGAGGGGCTGCCCGAGGCGCTGATCGATGCGCGCGCGCTCGAGCTCGCCCTCGTGAACCTGCTCGACAACGCGCTCAAGTACGCGAAGGACGGCGGCCGCGTCGCCGTCGCGGTGGAGGCCGAGGGCGGGGGCGGCGGGCGCCTCGCGGCGCTGACGCGCCAGGCGAGGCAGGTCACCATCCGGGTGAGCGACCGCGGGCCGGGCATCGATCCCGACGAGCAGAAGCACATCTTCGAGCGCTTCGCGCGCGGGCGGCGGGCGAGCGAGCGGCAGGTGCGCGGCAGCGGGATCGGGCTCGCGCTCGTGAAGCACATCGCCGAGAGCCATGGCGGCGCTGTGCGGGTCGAGAGCCCGCTCACCGATGACGGGCGCGGCAGCGCGTTCGTCGTGTCGCTCCCCGCGCTGGAGCACGACCGGGAGGCGCAAGAGCGCGCCGCGAACGCCGAGCCGGTCGTGACCGATCCGGCGCCGGACGCGGGGTCGCCGTGAGGGCGCGCGGGAGCGGCGAGGCGGCGCCCCGGCGGAGGGACGCCGCGGTCAAGGCGGCGCCTCAGCAGCGGACGGACGCCGCGGTCAAGGCGGCGCCTCAGCAGCGGACGGACGCCGCGGTCAAGGCGGCGCCCCGGCGGAGGGACGCCGCGGTCAAGGCGGCGCCCCGGCCGGGCGACGCCGCGCGGGGCGCCGCGGTCAAGGCGGCGCTCGACGGGGTGCGCGCGCGGTGCGCCGTCGAGGAGCGCCGCGCGCGAGACCCGGTCTCCTTCGTCCATCGCTACACGGACCCGGCCGATCAGGAGCTCGTGGCGCTCATCGCCGCGTCGCTCGCCTTCGGCAACGTGAAGGCGCTGCACGCCAAGATCGGCGAGGCGCTCGATCGCCTCGGGCCGGAGATCGCCCTCACCGCCGACGACGCCCGGGCCGTCTCGGCGCGGCTGCGCGGCTTCCGCCACCGGATCTACCGCGATCGCGACCTCGTCGGGCTGATCGTCGGCGCGCGGCGGGTGCAGCGGGCCTCGGGCTCGCTCGGCGCCGCCTTTGCGGCCGAGCTCTCGCGCACCGGCGACCTGCGCCAGGCGCTCGGGGCCTGGGTGCGGGCGATCCGACGCGCCGGCGGCCTCGACCGGCGTCCGGACGACCGCGGAGCCGCGCACATCCTCCCCGATCCCGAGAAGGGCAGCGCCGCCAAGCGGCTCATGCTCCTGCTGCGGTGGATGATCCGCCCTGCGGACGGCGTGGACCTCGGCCTGTGGCCGGTGCCCCCGTCGGCCCTCCTCATCCCGGTCGACACGCACATCGAGAAGCTCGGCTACAACATCGGGCTCACCGATCGCAGGGGCGCCACCTGGAAGACGGCAGAGGAGATCACCGCGGCCCTCCGCGGCTTCGATCCAGCCGACCCGGTCAAGTACGACTTCGCCCTCTGCCACCTCGGCATGCTCCAGCAATGCCCGTCGCGGCGCGATCCGGTCCGCTGCCAGGGATGCGGCGTGAAGCCGGTCTGTCGCCACTGGGACGAGTGAACACGCCCCGCACGGCAGATTTCCGTCCGGAACAGCTACAGCCCCGATCAGTTCGAGAACGTGAAGGCCTTCGAATTTGAATCAGATTGCAACTGTGATTTGCAATCGTGCAACAGTGGCTGGTTGTGTTTGGTGTAAGTGTTTGAAATTCTATCCTGCGTGGGGCGGCACAGAGCCTGCAAAATGACACGCGAGCGCCGTCGCGGAGACCTTCCCCCCCCAGGTCCGCGAGGCGCTTTTTTCATTTTGTCTCCGGCAAGCGCATGAGCGCGGCCGTCCGGCAGACGGTACGGCAAGAAGAGCGCCGCAACCGAGCCCCCCCGAGCTCTGCTGCGGCGTTCTCCTTGCCGTGCCCCCTTTCCCGGGTGCTTACGGGACCCTTGCCAGCTCTCTCCTCGCCCTGGGGTGTTGCGATCCGCATGCCACGTTCCGGGTTGGTAGATCTGGAACCTTTGTGCACGCCTGTGCTGGAGCTCTCGATCTCGCGTCGCGGTAGGCCTGGGCACATGGTCATGTCCCCGCGAGACGCGAATCCCAGGGAAAACGAGCCGTTGCCAACGTGCGTTTCCACCAGGGGCAGTCGCCCCACGCGCTGTCCGGCGCGATGGGGTGGAGTGGCTTCCGGAACGCTGTGTGACTTTTTCACGCGCTGCAGGAGATGATCGTGAAACGTGCTGTTCCCATGGATTCATGATCATCCAGACGAGCGAGCTGGATTGCGGCCTCGACGAGCGACTGGCCTGTGTTCCGTCCATCCTGGTGAAAAAGAATGTCGAGGTTGCCTGCATGCGGAAGCAGCGCCAGCAGGTAGATTGACCGTATGGTCTGGACATTCGGGGCAACGCTCCTGGTGGCGCTGGCGCTCGCGGTGCTGGCGGCGATCGGGCTGTGGGCGCACCTCCTTTACTGGGTCAAGCGGCTGACGCTGCCGCTCGAGTACAGCGTGGAAGAGGTCCTGCGGACCGAGGATGGCGCGCCGATCGAGATCCGCCGCGTCCCGCGCCCGGACGGCGCGGAGGCGCAGCCGGACCTGCCGCCGATCCTGCTGGTCCACGGGCTCGCCGCGAACCACAGAAACCAGGACATCCACCCCGATTACTCGCTCGCTCGCCACCTCGCCACGCTCGGACGCGACGTGTGGTTGCTGACGTTGCGCAGCGGCCGCCTCCTCACCCGCGCCGAGCGCCGCAGCGTCCGGTTCTCCGCCATGGTCCGGTACGATCTTCCCTGCGCCATCGAGGCGATCCTGGAGCGCACAGGCGCCCGTTCGCTGGATTATGTCGGCTTCTCCATGGGGGGCATGCTCCTCTATGCGGCGCTTGGCCGGAGCGTCGCCGGCGATCGGGTCCGCCGCGTCGTCATCGTCGGCTCGCCTGGCCGGCTCACCACGCCGGTGCGCCTCATGCGCTTCCTGCCGGGCCGGCTGCTGCCGGGCGTCCCGCTCCGCCTCATGGCACGCAGCGTCGCGTTCGCCTCGGAGTGGCTGCCGACGCCGATCCATCACGCCGTGGCCAACCCGCGCAACGTGCCTCCCGGCGTCACGCGGCTCGCGCTCGTCAACTGCATCGAAGACATCCCTGCAGCGCTGAACGCCGACTTCGCCGCGTGGATGGCGAGCGACGGGGAGATCCGCGTGGACGGCGAGAGGGTCCTGGACGGCCTCGCCTCGGTCGGGGCGCCGGCCCTGTTCATCGCGGGCAGCGCCGACAGGATAGCCCCCGCCTCGGCGGTGCGCGCGGCGTTCGACGCATGGGGGCGCGATCGCCCGGAGACGCCGAAGCGCTTTCTCGTGCTCGGGCGCGACTTCGGAGCGCGGGAAGATTACGGTCACGGCGATCTGGCCGTCGGCGCCTATACCGGCGTCGATCTCTTCGAGCCCATCGCTCGTTTCCTCGGCCCCGATCTGCAGGCCGAAGACGCGCCGGGGCCCGAGACGGGCGCTGTGGCGCTGGAGGCCATCCAGGCGCGTCAGCCGACATCCGACGAGACCGCTCCGATGCCGGATCTCCCGGCCGCCTGACGCCCGTGGAGGTCGAACGCGCGCGTGTGGAAGTGCGGTGATCGACGATTGCGGAGCGAAAGCGAAGAGGCGTATCCTCGGCGCCGGATCTCTCGGAGCCACGCGGTGGCCGGCCTGTCCGCCGAAGGATGTTCATGAGTCACCCCGGATTGCGCGCCAGATTCGAGCCGTCGTCGATGGCGCTCTGGCTGACGGTCGCGGCGCTTGTCGCCCTTGCCGCCCTTGCCGCGTCCTGCGCGGAGGACTCGGCCGCCGCACCGTGTGATGACGGCCTCACGCCGTGCGGGGGAGCGTGCTTCGACACGCAGGCCGATCCGGACCACTGCGGCGGCTGCGAGGGCGTCTGCGCGAGCGGGACGCGGTGCGAGGCGGGCGTGTGCGTCGGCGGGGGCGGGGGCGGGGCGGGCGGCGAGCTGTGCGCCTCCGGCCTCGTGGCGTGCAGCGGCAGCTGCGTCGACCTCGCCACCGACGCCGCCCATTGCGGGGGCTGCGGCCAGGAATGCGCGGCCGAACAGCGGTGCGAGGGCGGCGCCTGCCGCTGCGCCTCCGGCTTCACCGCGTGCGGCGGCGGCTGCGTGGACGTGAAGAGCGATCCGCTGCATTGCGGGACCTGCGAGGCCCGCTGCCCCCTCCACGAGACGTGCGTGGAGGGGGCATGCGTCTGCGACGAGGGCTTCGCGGTCTGCGGCGGCAGGTGCGTCGATCTGGCCGTCGACCCGGCGCATTGCGGCGCGTGCGGCGCGGCGTGCGCCCCGGGGCTGTTCTGCCGGGAGGGCGCGTGCGCGTGCGCCGCCGGCGACTACGAGGACATCGGCTCGACGGTCCCTCGGCTCCTGATGGGCACCACGGTCGGCGCGGAGACGTATTTCCCGCTCGCCTGCATGGGAGTCGGCTCGACCCAGTTCGTCTACAGGTTCACGGCGGAGGAGGCCGGCAGGTACAAGTTCGACACCGCCGGGTCGAGCTACGACACCGCCATCGGCGTCCTGGACTTCGACGCCTGCGAGGAGCTCGCGTGCAATGACGATCGCGGGGGAGCCGCGACGGGCAGCGCCTCGGTGGCCCTCGAGGAAGGGCAGAGCGTCCTCCTCGTCGTCTCGGGCTACGACGGCGCGCAAGGCGACTTCGCCCTTCACCTCGACCGGATGGCGCCGCCGGCGTGCCCGCTCGACACCCTCGCGACGGCTCTCCCGCTGAGCATCACCGGGGACACCTGGGGGCTCGGCGACGCCGTCTCGACGCGTTGCGGTTCAATCGACACCTCCGACGCGAGCTATAGCTTCACCGCGCCGCGCGCTGGCGGGTACGTCTTCGACACGTCCGGATCCACGTTCGATACCGTCCTCGAGCTGCGCAGGGGGTCCTGCTCCGGGACGGTGATCTCTTGCAACGACAACGACAATGCCATGGGAGCCAAGACGTCGCGCCTCGTCGCGAACCTCGCCGAGGGCCAGACGGTCGTCGCGGTCGTCGACGGCGTCGACGGCGGATCCGGGCCATTCACGCTCAACGTCTCCGAGTACGTGCCGCCTCCATGTCCGGAGCTCACGCTCGACGCCACGTTTCCGCAGACGGTGACGGGCACCACGGCTATCCCGGATCGCGTGAGCGCCGTCCCGTCGCCCTGCACCAGAGACAGCGGCCCCGAGGCCACCTATGCCTTCACCGCGCCGGCGACCGCACTCTACACCTTCGATACCTTCGGCTCCTCCTTCGACACGGTCCTGCACGTCCACAAGGGGACATGCAGCGGCGAGAGCGTCGCGTGCAACGACGACGCCTCTGGCACGCAATCGCAGGTGGAGGTGATGCTCCGCGAGGGAGAGACCATCTCCGTCGTCGTGGACGGCTACGCTCCAGTCGCCTCCGGCGCCTTCCAGCTCAACGTGAGCCAGACCTTCGTCCTCCCTTGCCCGCTGATCGATCTCGGCTCGACGGTGCCTCAGACAGTGACGGGGACCACCGCGGATGTGGCCGACGTCCTGCGCCCGAGCTGCGGCGCCGGCGCCGGCGAGGTGACCTACCGCTTCACCGCGCCCGCGGCCGGCACCTACATCGCCGATACGTTCGGATCGAGCCTCGACACGGTCCTCTCCGTCCTCGACGGCAGCTGCACCGGGGCCGAGCTCGCGTGCAGCGACGACGCGCCGGGAAGCGAGCAGTCGCGGCTGACGCTGGAGCTCGCCGAGGGGCAAACGATCGTCCTCCTCGTGGACGGCAGCGCCGCGGGCGCGTCGGGCGATTTCACGCTCAGCATTGCGCCGTTCTCCGGCGGCGGCACCTGCTCGACGGCGATCGATCTCGGCTCCGTCGTCCCGCAGCTCGTGACAGGGAGCACCGCGGAGCGGCCCGAGTCCGTTCGCCCGGCCTGCGGCTCCTCGTCGAATGCTCCAGACATGATCTACCGCTTCACCGCGCCGGAGGACGGGCTCTACATCTTCGATACGTTCGGATCGAGCTTCGACACGATACTCCAGATCTTGGAGGAGAGCTGTACGGGGACGTCGCTCGGGTGCAACGACAACACGGACGGTCAGCAGTCGCGTGTCGCCCTCCGCCTGGCCGCCAATCAAACCGTCCTCGTCGTCGTCGACGGCCTCGGCACGAGCTCCGGCGACTACGTGCTCCAGGTGGACCGGTTCACCGGCCCGGGGACCTGCGCGACGGCGATCCACCTCGGATCGCCGCTGTCGATCACCAGGACCGGCACCACGCGCGGCCAGCCCGACGCGGTGAGGCCGAAATGCGTGTCCGCGGCGTCCGTGTCCTCTCCGGAGACGGTGTTCACCTACACCGCCCCGATCCGCGGCACCTATGTCATCGACACGATCGGTTCGTCGTTCAACACCGTCCTTCACGTCCACACGCGTGGCTGCGCCGGCACCGAGCTACAATGCAACGACGATCTGACGAGCTCACAAGCGTCGAGGGTACAGATCGAGCTCGCCCCCAACCAGACCATCACCGTGGTCGTCGACGGGTATAATGGAGCGTCCGGCGACTTCACGCTGAAGATCGCCAAGCTCTGAGTCCGCGCTGGAGGTGCCCTGGCCTGCCTGGCGACGGTGTCTGTCGCGTCGAGCCCGCGAGGGCGCCTCTCCGCGGCGCGGCGCGGCGAGCGCGGTCCGGGCCGCGGCTCGACCTGCGCGCCGCCAGCCGAGCACCCCCGCCGGTTGCGGATGCGCCGGCCGTAGGCGTATCCTGGCGCGCGCCTCGTTATCCGCTCGCCTCGTTATCCGCTCGCCTCGAGCGGCCACGCACCCCCCAAGGATGGCTATGAACAGATCCGGATCGCGCCCCAGGCCCGCCCTGTCGTCCGCCGCGCTGCTCCTGGCTGCGGGGGTCGTCCTCGCGGCGTCCTGCGCGGAGAGCCCCGACGCGTCGAGCGAGTGCCCTGACGGGCTGTCGCGGTGCAATGGAGAGTGCGTCGAGCTCCAGGCGAACGCCGAGCACTGCGGCGCGTGCGGCGACGCCTGCGAGGAGGGGCAGCTCTGCGTGAAGGGCCGCTGCAGCGGGGGCGGCGGTGAGGGCGGCGGCGGTATAGGGGCCGGCGTCGGGGGCGGGGAGGAGTGCGGAGAAGGCCAGACCGACTGCTCAGGCAGATGCGTGAACCTCCAGACCGACCTGCGGAACTGCGGCGATTGCGACGTCGAGTGCGCGGAGGGGCACGTCTGCGCGGACGGCTCCTGCGCGTGCGCGGGCGATCTCACGGAGTGCGACGGCGCCTGCGTGGATGTGCTGAGCGACAGGCGCAACTGCGGCGAGTGTGAATCCAGCTGCGCGCCTGCCCAGCTGTGCGTCGACGGCGTCTGCACCTGCCCGGCCGGTCTCGCGGCGTGTGATGGCGCGTGCGCCGATCTGCAGACGAGCCAGCTCCACTGCGGCGCCTGCGGCGTCGCGTGCGAGCGAGGGGCGTTATGCCAGGCAGGCGCCTGCACCTGCGTCCTCGGGACGTATGATGAGCTCGGCAACACGTTCCCGCAGACGATCACGGGGACCACCATCAGCGGCGAGACGAACTACGATCTCGCGTGCGTGGCCGCCGGCTCGTCGGAGCGGGTCTACCGCTTCACGCCGTCCGTGGCGGGGACATACACGCTGGATACCGTCGGGTCCACCTTCGATACGGCCATCGGGGTGCTGGGATCGACCACCTGCGCTCAGCTCGCCTGCAACGATGACATTGCCACCGGGGTCGCCCAATCGAGGGTCCGCGCGGTCCTCGAGGCGGGCCAGCAGGTCCTCATCGTGGTGACCGGCTTCGACGGAGGGGAAGGTGATTTCACGCTCAACATGGCGAGGGCCGATCCGCCGAAGTGCCCTGGGTGGGCGATCGACGCTGCGCTCCCGACGACCGTCACCGGCAACACCGAGCACTTCGGCGACGCGATCAGGCCGACGTGCGGAGGCGCAGACAGCCCCGACGCGAGCTACATCTTCACGGCGCCGGCGGCCGGGAAGTATGTATTCGATACCTTCGGCTCCGGGTTCAATACGATCCTGGAGCTGCACGACGGCGCGTGTGATGGCGACGTGCTCACCTGCTCCGACGACTCGGGAGAAGGGTCGCAGTCGCGCGCCACGGTGGAGCTCAGCGCCGGCCAGAAGGTCGTGGCGGTGATCGACGGCTTCGAGGGCGCGCGTGGGCCCTATACGCTGAACGTCGCCGCGTGGGCTCCGCCCGCGTGCCCCATGGTGGATCTCGGCTCCACCTACCCGCAGACGGTCACGGGCCACACGTCAGGCCTCGACGGCGTCCTCCAGCCCCCGCCGGCCTGCGCCACGGGGAATTCCCCCGAGGTCAGCTACAGCTTCACGGCGCCCATCGCCGGCCGGTATACATTCGATACGCTCGGCTCGACCTTCGACACGGTGCTCCACGTTCACGACGGCAGCTGCACGGGCGCCTCGCTGGGGTGCAGCGACGACGCGGAGGGCTTGTCGTACCGATCGCGGGTGTCCACGCCCCTCGCGGAGGGGCAGACGGCGGTTGTGGTCGTGGACGGCGCGTCCGGGAAGCACGGCGCGTACACGCTCAACGTGAGCGGCACCCCGGGCCCCCCGTGCCCGGAGAACGCGCTGGAGTCGGTCGTCCCGCAGACCGTGCAGGGGACGACCGTCGGCGCTGGCGACTACGTGAGCGCGCCGTGCGGCATGCCCGGCGGCGAAGACAGGGCGTACAGCTTCACGGCGCCGGCCGACGGATTGTACGTCTTCGATACGTTCGGATCGAGCTTCGACACGGTCGTCCACGTGCACGCCGGCACGTGCGGCGGCGCGGTGCTCGGCTGCAACGACAACGCCACGGGCGTCCAGTCGCGGATCGTGGTGCCGCTCGCCGCGGGGCAGGAGACCGTCGTCGTGGTCGATGGCGCCAAACCCGAGGCCACGGGCGCGTTCAAGCTCAACATCAGCCTGTTCCAGGGGGACGGCATCTGCGGGAACCCCGTCGATCTCGGCTCGACGGTCCCGCAGACGACGACGGGCTCCACCCTGTACCAGCCGGACTCGGCCACACCGAGCTGCGTCCCGTCGAGCGGCAACGACAGGGTCTACCGCTTCACCGCGCCGGCAAACGGGACCTACGTGGTCGACACGCTGTCGTCGAACTTCGACACCGTCCTTCACGTGCACGACGGTGACAGCTGCTCCGGCCCCGAGCTCGCGTGCAACGACAACACGGACAGGGTCAGCTCGCGCGTGGCCGTGACCCTCACCGAAGGGCAGGTGATCACGATCATCGGCGACAGCCGGCGTTCCGCCTCCGGCAACCTCACCCTCAACATCGCAAAGATCCCTTGAGCGGGGCGCGCCCGCTCGGCGACCCGTCGGCCAGCGGGCAGAGGGGCGCGGGAGCGGGGCGGCACCGCTGCTGTGGCGGGTCGGCCGTCGCGACGGGCCCGGCCGGGGCTCGTGGGTCACGGGCCGGGGAGGGGGGCGCGGATCGGCGCGCGTGGGGGCAGGTGGAGCGGCATGGAACGATAGGGAGCCATGGAAGGCGGCCAGCGCTCTCGTCGGTGAGCGACGCGGGCGACGTGTCGACGCGCACGCCCTAGGAGTTTTCTTGAGAGCGGCGCCCGCCCGTGCGAGTCTCGGCCCCCTTGGGACTTGCGCCCGTCGTCCGGGACGCGCCCCTGTGATCCGGGTCGAACCATGCCAAAGGAACGCGTGTTCTCCCTCGATGCCGTTCGGACCGACGGCTGGTTCGAGCGCATAGGCGACGGTATCGGCAGCTTCCAGGCGCTCTGCGAGATCGTGGGCGAGGCGTTCTTTGCCTTCTCGATGATTACGGGCGCCCGCATCACGGCGCTCACCGTCGACCGCCGCAACCCGGACAACACCCTGGTCGACTTCGTTATCGCGCCGCCGGGCGAGGAGGACATCGACGGCGACGTCCAGCGGCTCACGCTCGCGGACTTCCGCCACCGCCTCGTCGGCGCCCTCCTCACGGAGGACACGACGCCGCCCGCGCCCGAGCGGGACACCGACCTCGAGGGCATCCAGCTCCACATCGGCGTCCGCTACCTGCTGCTCGCCCCGCTCTACGGCTACAGCCTCCGCAAGCTCGCCGTCGAGGGGAAGACCTCGCGCCTCCTCCTCCTGCGCGACGGCATCGAGGAGACCCACGAGCTCAACGAGTTCCGCGCCCGCATCCGCTCGCACGTGCGCGACGAGCTCGAGCGCGCCTCGGCCGGCGCGCGCTCCGCCATCGATCTCACGAAGGTCGCCGAGGCCGAGGTCGCCTCGCAGCGCGGCGACTTCCCGAAGGTGATCCAGCTGCTCGGCACCTGGCCGGCCCCGCTCGCGATCTTCCTGCGCACGCCCGAGGGGCAGATGCTCACGCCGGACGCCCGCAGCCTGATCGCCAAGGGCCTTGGCCTCCTCGGCACCGCGTGCGTCAAGCTCGGCGAGGAGCACCAGGGCGAGGAGGTCATGCGCCTCGCCGTCCAGTATGCGCACGACGGGGCCGCGGCCGGCGACATCTTCCGCCGGCTGGGCGAGGCCATGCTCGACGACGGCCGGGCCGGCGAGGCCATCGGCCCCCTCCGGCGCGCCGCCAACCTCGGCGCCCCGCCGAAGCAGATCTGGCCGCTGCTCGCGCGGGCGTTCGTGCAGCGCAAGAAGTTCGTCGCCGCCCTCGCCTGCGTCCGCGAGGCGCGGAGCGTGGGCGTGGCGGACGCCGACATGGTGGAGGAGATCCGGGAGATCGAGGCCAGCCTGGGGACGGCGCTCACCGCGTGGCGAGGGCTGGTCCTGGCCGCGAACCGCTCCTAGACTTGCGGCCCCCCGGTAGCTCGCAGCTTGCCCACCGGTTGGCCGACCGCCTCCATTGACACCCCCGCGGCGGCCGACTAGATCCGGCGCGGATTAAGCCGGGATCGCTCGGATTTTTGCTGCTTCAGGCAGCATCGCCGCGTCGCTCTCACCTTTTTGGACTGCATGGTTCGGGGCCGTGGGCCCCGAGGTCTCGCCCCGAGACGCCGCGCGCCTCGGCGAGATGGTCGACCCCTCCAGGGGTCGACGCGTAGGAGTGCTCTCTCGATGGCCACCTACATCCCCCTGTTCCTGCTGTTTCTCGTCGCCGCGATCATCGCGCTCGCGATGTTCACGCTGACGTCGCTGCTCGGCCCGAAGAACCCGACGCCCGAGAAGATGATGCCGTACGAGTGCGGCAGCGACTCGACGGGCGGGCGGTTCGTCAAGCCGAGCGTGAAGTTCTACCTGACGGCGATCCTCTTTGTCGTGTTCGACATCGAGGCGGTGCTCATCTACCCGTGGTCGGTCCAGTTCCGGACCCTCGGGTGGACGGGCCTCGCGACGATGAGCTCGTTCGTCGCGCTGCTCGTCGTGGCGCTCGTGTACGTGTGGAAGAAGGGAGCTCTGGAATGGGAGAAGTGAAGGCCGGTGGGCCCTCGACGCGGGTGATGGAGGGCTCCGAGCACGGCTTCGCGACCACGCGCGTGGACGCGCTGCTGAACTGGGCGAAGAAGTACTCGCTGTTCCAGTACCCGTTCGTGACGGCGTGCTGCGGCATGGAGTACATGGCGATGGCGAGCCCGCGCTTCGATATGGCGCGGTTCGGCGCCGAGGTGCCGCGCTTCTCGCCGCGCCAGGCCGACCTGCTCTGGGTGGTGGGGACCATCAGCCAGCGCCAGGCGCCGGCGCTCCGCCGCATCTACGAGCAGATGGCGGACCCGAAGTGGGTGCTCGCCTTCGGCACGTGCGCCTCGTGCGGCGGCTTCTACGACAACTACACGACCGTCGCCGGCATCGACAAGGTCATCCCCTGCGACGTCTACGTGCCCGGCTGTCCGCCGCGCCCCGAGGCGGTGCTCGACGGCCTCATGCTGCTCCAGGACAAGATCGCGCGCGGCGATCGCACGCCGGCGATCGTCAAGCCGCGCGAGGACCCGGCGCAGACGACGGAGCACCTCGTCACCCTCCAGCGCAAGGAGCGGAGCCTGCCATGAGCAAGAAGGTCCTAGAGCTCCTCACGGCGCAGTTCCCGGGCGCCGTCCTGGAGACGCACTCGCAGTTCGGCGACGACACGGCGGTGCTCGATCCCGCCGTGTGGCGCGACGCCGCCCTGTTCCTCCGCAACGACCCGCGGACCCTGATGAACATGTTCGTCGACCTGACCGCGGTCGACTACCTCTGGCGCGGCGACGTGCCCCGCTTCGAGGTGGTCTGCCACCTGCGGTCGCTCGAGCGCAACCACCGCGTCCGGATCAAGGCGCGCGTCGGCGACGAGGAGGGCAACGGCGCCGAGATCGACTCGATCGTCCCGGTGTGGAAGGGCGCGAACTGGTTCGAGCGCGAGTGCTACGACCTGCTCGGCATCGTCTTCAAGGGGCACCCGGATCTCCGGCGCATCCTGATGTACCCGGAGTTCGAGGGGCACCCCCTGCGCAAGGACTACCCGGCCGACCGCATCCAGCCGCTCATCCCGTTCCGGGACGTGCCGAACACCGGCAAGCTGCCGCCGTTCGGCCCCGACGAGGGCATGAGCTTCGGCCGCCAGTCGCACGACTTCGCGCTGCACGGCCCTGGGGCGTCGATCGACGGAGACGAGGCCGTGAGCAACGGCAAGCGCGCGGGCGCGCTGGAGGAGCGGAGCTGACCCATGGAACCCCTGGATCGCGAGCTGGACGAGGCCGAGCTCGACCTACCGAGCGAGCCGATGCTCCTCAACATGGGGCCGTCCCACCCGGCGATGCACGGCACGGTGCGCATCGTGCTCGAGCTGTCCGGTGAGACGATCAACAAGGCCGACGTGCAGATCGGCTACCTGCACCGCGGCTTCGAGAAGATGTGCGAGCGCGGCACGTGGTCGCAGGTCTTCCCGTACGTCGACCGGCTCAACTACGTCTCGCCGATGCTCAACAACGTCGGCTTCGCGCTGGCGGTCGAGAAGATGCTCGGCGTCACGGTGCCCGAGCGCTGCCAGTACTACCGCGTGATCCTCGGCGAGCTGGCGCGCATCTGCGATCACATGATCTGCAGCGGCGCCATGGCCATGGAGCTCGGCGCCTTCACGCCGTTCCTCTACCTGTGCCGCGCGCGCGAGATCTTCTGGGAGATCTTCGAGGAGGAGACGGGGGCGCGCCTGACGCACAGCTTCGGCCGCGTCGGCGGCATGGCGCGGCCGCCCACGGCCGACTTCAAGGCGATGGTCCGCGTGGGCCTCGCGCGCGTGCTCGCGCTCGTGAACGACGCCGAGAAGCTCATCCTCAAGAACCGCATCTTCCTCGACCGCCTCGACGGCGTCGGGCAGATCTCGCAGGAGGACGCGCTCGCGCTCGGCTGGACCGGCATCGTGCTCCGGGCGACCGGCGTGCCCTACGACGTGCGCCGGGCGAACCCGTACATGGTCTACGACCGCTTCGACTTCGACGTGCCGGTCGGCACGCGGGGCGACAACTACGATCGGTTCATGTGCCGCCAGGAGGAGATCCGCCAGGCGGGGAGGATCATCGAGCAGGCGCTCGAGCAGATGCCCGACGAGGGGCCCGTCAACATCGACGATCCGCGCATCGTGCTGCCGCCGAAGGAGGAGGTCTACACGACCATCGAGGCGACCATCCAGCACTTCAAGATCGTCATGGAGGGCATCAAGGTGCCCGCGGGCGAGTGCTACTCGTACACCGAGGCCGGCAACGGCGAGCTCGGCTTCTACCTGGTGTCCGACGGCAGCGGCACGCCGTACCGCGTGCGCATCCGCCCGCCGTGCTTCGCCACGACGCAGGGGCTCTCCCAGCTCATCACCGGGCTGATGATCCCCGACGTCGTGCCGACCTTCGGCTCCCTCAACATGATCGGCGGGGAGTGCGACCACTAGCGACGGCGCGAGGAGCGCTCCCGTCATCGACTTAGGAAAGCAAGGGCCCTCCGCGGCCCCGCCGGGAATCGAGAGCACGATGCCTACGATCAAGATCGACGGAAGGGAGATCCCCTTCGAGAGCGGTGACACGATCATCCGCGCGGCGCACCGCGCCGGGATCGACATCCCCCATTACTGCTGGCACCCGGGCCTCAGCGTCGCCGCCAACTGCCGGATGTGCCTGGTCGAGGTGATGCCGCCGCCGGGGCGGCCGGCGATGAGCCTCGACATCCTCCGCTGGGACGCGGCGAAGCAGGACTACGTGCCGGCGGCGAAGCCGAAGCTCCAGCCGGCCTGCCAGATGGCCTGCGCGAACGGCATGGAGGTGCTGTCCGACAACAGCGACCACGTGTCCGAGGCGCGCTCGGCGGTGCAGGAGCTCCTGCTGCTGAACCACCCGGTCGACTGCCCGATCTGCGACCAGGCCGGCGAGTGCCGCCTCCAGGACTACTGGCTGGAGCACCAGCGCAAGGGCAAGCGGATGCGGCAGGAGCCGGTGCACAAGCCGAAGGCGGTCACCTTCGGCCCGACCATCGTGTACGACGCCGAGCGCTGCATCGTCTGCACGCGGTGCATCCGCGTCTGCAACGAGCTCGCCCGGGATCCGGTGCTCTCCGTCCGCGAGCGCGGCAACCTCGGGGAGATCACGGTCTCGCCGGGGCGCGAGCTCGACCACAACTACACGCTCATGACCGAGCACGTCTGCCCGGTCGGCGCGCTCACGTCGCGCGATTTCCGGTTCAAGGCGCGCGTCTGGTTCCTCCGCAGCGCCCGGACCGTCTGCCAGGGCTGCGCGACGGGCTGCAACGCCTACCTCGACTACGATCCGCGCAACAACACCCCGTACCGGCACCGCCCCCGCGAGAACATGGCGGTCAACACGTACTGGATGTGCGACGAGGGCATGCTCTCGTACCGGCACGCGGTCGATGGGCGGCTGCTCACGGCGCTCGTCGGCAACGACGACGCGAGCGTCGACGACGCGCTCGCCGCGGCCAAGGAGCAGCTCGCAGGCCACGGCGACGACCCGCAGAAGGTCGCGATCGTCCTGTCGGCGCAGCACTCGAACGAGGACAACTTCGCGCTCTACCACCTCGCCACGACGTACCTCGGCGCGACCGACTTCTTCGTGTCGGGCAAGCCGCTCGGCCAGGGCGACGACATCCTCATCAGCGAGGACAAGAACCCGAACACCCGCGGCGCTGTGCAGATCGCGGCGGCGACCCCGCCGCGCCCGGTCGCGGAGCTGATCCAGGGGATCGCGTCCGGGCACTACGCGTACGTGGTCGCCCTCGGGTCGGACCTCGAGGTCGACGCGGGCGAGGCGCAGCGGGCGTTCTCGCGGCTGAAGGGGGTGGTGACGATCGCCGCCCACGAGGGGCCGCTCGCGAAGGCCGCGCGCGTCGCCCTGCCGGCGTGCTCCTGGGCCGAGGCCGAGGGGACGTACGTGAACGGCAAGGGCCTGGCGCAGCGGAGCGAGCGGGCGCTGCTCCCGCACGGCGACGCGCGCCCGGCCTGGGAGCTCATCGGCCGGCTCGGGCGCGCGCTCGGGTACGAGACCGGGTGGAAGACCCTGGCCGAGCTCCGCCGCGCGATGCCGCCCGGCGCGGCGCTTGGTGGGCCAGCCGGGGCAGCGGCGCCCTCCGCGCACGCCGCGCCGGCGCCCGCCGCCGCCGACGGCGCGCGGGTCGAGCCGAAGAAGACGGAGGCCACGGCATGACCAGCGTCGAGCTCGTTCTCGCGATCGTCAAGATCCTCATCGTCGTCCTGTTCCTGCTGAACATGGCGGCGATCGCCACCTGGGCCGACCGGCGCCAGGGCGCGATGGTGCAGGACCGCGTCGGCCCGAACCGGGCGGTCGTCTACCTGCCGTCCCTGGTCGTGCGGGGCATCGTGTTCTTCCCCCCGGCGCTGCTCGCGGCGCTGTCCGTGTTCACGGCGACCCGCCCGGCGTCCGCGCCGGCCGCGGCCGAGACGATGGTGGCCGCCGCGCAGTTCGCGGTGGCCGTGGCCTGGCTCGGGCTGATCGTGTTCTGCGCGTCGGCCCGCAGCGGCGGCCCGATCAACCCGGCTGAGGAGGCGCTCGCCCGCGTCGAGCCCCGCAACATCTTCTACGGGGGCGTCATGGCCCACGTCGCGGTCTTCTTCCTGACGCAGGCGGTCCCGCTCTCGGCGGCGCCCGTCGTCGCGCGGATCGCGTGTGTGCTGCTCGGCGCGCTGCTGCTCGTGACGGGCGCCTACGCGGCGCTGCGCGTGCCCGAGGGCAAGATCCCGCTGCGGCTCCTCGGCACGCTCCACGCCGCGGCCGACGCGATCAAGATGATCTGGAAGGAGGACTTCATCCCGAAGAACGCCGACCGGCTCCTCCACTCGCTCGCGCCGCTGCTCGCGATGTTCCCGGCGCTCGTGACGTTCGCGGTCATCCCGTTCGGCGACAAGCTCTGCTTCGAGGACAACGGCGACGGGGTCTTCGGCTTCGGGGACCTCCCGCTGCTCAAGCGGACGGTCGACCAGGCGTTCACGTGCAGCGGCCACGTCGTGAACCTCCAGGTCGCGGACCTCAACGTCGGCATCCTCTACATCTTCGCGATGGCGGGCACCGGCATCATCGGCGCCGCGCTCGCAGGCTGGGCGAGCGACAACAAGTTCTCGCTGCTCGGCGGCCTGCGCGCCGCGAGCCAGATGGTCAGCTACGAGGTCGCGATGGGCCTCAGCGTCGTCGGCCTCTTCATCATCTACGGCAGCGTCCGGCTCGGCGACATGGTGCAGTGGCAGGCCGAGCACACGTGGGGGATCTTCGTCCAGCCGCTCGCGTTCGTCCTGTTCCTCGCGGCCCTCGCGGCCGAGACGAAGCGCATCCCGTTCGATCAGCCCGAGGGCGAGAGCGAGATCGTCGCCGGCTACTTCGTCGAGTACTCCGGGATGAAGTTCGGCATGTTCATGACGGGCGAGTACGTGGAGCTCATCACGTCGAGCGCGCTCCTCGTCACGCTCTTCTTCGGCGGCTACCACCTGCCGTTCCTGGACCGCGACGGCATCAACATCGCCTTCGGCGACGCGACGCTCTTCCAGTACAAGATGACCCACTTCGCCGTGAGCCTGACCTACGTGCTGGCGTTCTTCGGCAAGACGATCCTCATGGCGTGGGTGCAGGTCTTCTTCCGCTGGACGTTGCCGCGCTTCCGTTACGACCAGGTGATGCGGCTCGGGTGGACGAAGCTCCTGCCGCTCACGATCGTCAACATGATGGTCACGGGCATCGTCGTGCTGGCCGTCGACTCGGCGCCCGCGGGGCTCGTCGGCGGTCTCCAGGTCGCGGCCGACGTCACCCACGCGGTCGTCGCCCTGGGCGGGTTCGCGGCGGTCGTGGCGCTGATCGCCGGCCTGCTCGAGCCGATCGAGCGCCAGCGCACCGTCAACTCCACCTCTTCCCGGTTCGCGGCCGCGGCGGGGGGCACCAAGGCGTCGCCGCAGCAGGCATAGAGGAGGATCTCATGGCGAGAGCTACCCCCAGCACCACGTGGACGAAGCCGGCCGGAAGGCCGGTCGCCGGCAAGCCCATTCCGCGGCCAGTCCGGAGCGCTGACGTCCAGGCCTACATCCCCGAGATGGTCAAGGGCCTGGGGATCACGATGAAGCACTTCTTCAAGAACACGAAGGAGATGGTGCTCGGCCAGAAGCCCGACCCGGTGCTGCACGCGCTCGAGCCGGGCGTCACGACGATCAGCTACCCCGAGGAGAAGCGCCCCTACCCGGAGCGCTTCCGGGGCATCCACCGGCTCACGCTGCGCGAGGACAACTCGCCCCGCTGCGTCGCGTGCCTCTGCTGCTCGACGGCGTGCCCGGCGCAGTGCATCGCGATCGAGCCGGCCGAGTACCCCGACGGCGATCGGCGGAAAGGCTACGAGCGGTACCCGAGCAGCTTCGTCATCGACGAGCTCCGCTGCATCTTCTGCGGCTTCTGCGTCGAGGCGTGCCCCGTCGACGCCATCCGGATGGACACCGGCCTCCACGCGGTGCCCTACGACTCGCGCGAGCAGTTCATCTACCGGCGCGATCTCCTCATGAGCCTCTCCGATCGCTCGGGCTCGCGGCTGACGGCGAACAAGCGCCACGAGCCGGGCGACCCGACGCACCCTGGCCTCTCGCGCGACCACGCGGATCACTGAGCCTGTCTTCCTCCCCCGGTAGGCCGTGCCGTTGTGCCGCCTGCCGGGCGGCGGAGCCCGGGCATCTCGCCTCTCGTCCGGCTGAGGTTCTGCTAGAAGGGCGGGTCATGGCGACGACGTACGGCTCCTTCGAGGCGGTCATCGGGCTCGAGGTCCACGCGCAGCTCCTCACCCGGACCAAGGCGTTCTGTGGCTGCGCGACCAGCTTCGGCGACCCGCCGAACACGCACACGTGCCCGGTCTGCCTCGGCCTCCCGGGGGCGCTCCCGGTCCTGAACCGCGAGGCGGTCCGGATGGCGGTGAGCGCGGCGCTCGCGCTCGGCTGCGCCGTCCAGGAGAGCAGCGTCTTCGCGAGGAAGAACTACTTCTACCCGGACCTGCCGAAGGGCTTCCAGATCAGCCAGTTCGATCGGCCGCTCGCGCTGCGCGGCCAGCTCGAGATCGAGACCGAGGCGGGCAAGATGCGGGCGGGGATCACGCGCGTCCACATGGAGGAGGACGCCGGCAAGAACGTCCACGGCATCGGCGGCCTGTCGGTCGTCGATCTCAACCGCGCCGGCACGCCGCTCATCGAGATCGTCGGTGAGCCCGACCTCCGCTCGGGCGCGGAGGCGGCCGAGTACCTGAAGCGGCTGCGCGAGATCCTCATGTTCATCGGCGTGAACGACGGCAATCTCGAGCAGGGCAGCTTCCGCTGCGACGCCAACGTCTCGGTCCGCAAGGTGGGGGAGACGAAGCTCGGCACGCGGACGGAGCTCAAGAACATCAACTCGTTCCGCTTCGTCGCCGAGGCGATCGACCTCGAGATCCGGCGGCAGATCGCGCTCATCGAGCAGGGCGGCCGCGTCCGGCAGCAGACCCGCGGGTACAACGCCGAGAAGAAGGAGACGTACCTCCTCCGCGACAAGGAGAATGAGTCCGGCTACCGCTACTTCCCCGAGCCGGATCTGCCGCCGCTCGTCGTGGACGAGGCGTTCCTCGCCGACGTGCGCGGCGCGCTCCCGGAGCCGCCGGTCGACAAGCGGCGCCGCTTCACCGAGTCGCTCGGCCTCACCCCGTACGCGGCGTCGGTCCTGACCGGCCACCCGCAGATCGCGGCGTTCTTCGAGGAGGCCGCGCGCCTCCACGGCGACGCCGTGAAGGTCGCGAACTTCGTCCAGGGCGAGGTGCTGCGCGACACCCGGACGACGGGGCTCTCCGCGGCGTTCCCGGTCGCCCCCGGCCAGGTGGCCGCGCTGCTCCGCCTCGTGGACGAGGGCGCGATCAGCGGCAAGCAGGCCAAGGAGGTCTACATGGAGATGGCCGGCACGGACCGGGCGCCCGGCGACATCGTCCGCGACAAGGGCATGGCCGTGATGAGCGACGCGGCCGCGATCGAGGCGGTCGCCGCGTCGGTCATCGCCGCGAACGAGAAGCAGGCGGCGGCGTACCGCGGCGGCAAGACCGCGCTGTTCGGCTTCTTCGTCGGCCAGATCATGAAGAAGACGGGGGGCAGCGCGAACCCGGCCGTCGTGAACGACGTGCTGAAGCGACTGCTCGAGGGAGCTCCCGCCACGAGCGGGTGACGGGGCTTTCTCCGAGCGCAAGCGTGAAATAGGGTGCCGCCGGCCGGCGTCTCGCCGCGCGAGCCGGGGCGCGCCCGGCGCCTCCGCCTCGCTGAAGCCCTGGCTCTACGATCGCCCCGAGCGGGAAGGACATCCGACGCATGGTCAGCGCTCGCCCCCTCGACGCCCTCCGCTTCCCTCTCCGCACGGCCGGCTTCGTCGGCCTCACCTTCGGCATGTACGGCCTGCTCGAGGTCGACACCGCGATCTCGCCCGCGGCCGACCGCGAAGTGGTCCTCCACACATGGATGCGCCGGTATGGGCGCGCGCTCCTGAAGCTCTACGGACTCGACGTGCGCGCGGGCGGGCTCTTCCAGGGTGAGCTCGCGGCGGGGCGCGCCGACGGCGCGGCCGATCCGGCGGGCGCCGGGTACTGCCCTGGACGCGACGCCGCTGGGCTCGGCCGGCTGTTCGTGATGAACCACCGCTCCGCGCTCGACATCATGATCACGCTCGCCTTCTTCGAGGCCACGGTCGTGAGCCGGGCCGACCTCGCTGGATGGCCGGTCATCGGCATGGCGGCGCGCCGCGTCGGAACGCTCTTCGTGGACCGTTCCAGCAAGCGCAGCGGCTCTGCGGTCGTCCAGGCGATGTGCTCCGCGCTCAAGGGCGGCCGTGGTGTGATGGTCTACCCCGAAGGGACCACGTTCTCCGGAGATGAGGTGCGGCCGTTCCGCGCGGGCGGCTTCACCGCGGCATGCCGCGTTGGCGCGGAGATCGTCCCCGTGGGGCTCGTGTACGGCGGCGCCGAGTCCTCCTACGTCGACGAGTCGTTCACGGCGCACATGGCCCGGGTGAGCCGTGCGCGACGTATCCCGGTAGCGCTCGAGGTCGGCGCGCCCATCGCCACGGTAGGCCAGGACGTCGGCGAGGTGCGCGACGAATCGCACCGCGCCGTCCAGGCGCTCGTCCACCGCGCCCGCGCGCGGCTCGCCGCCGACGGTTAGCGCCGCGCTTTCTCCTGCGCCGCTGGCTTCTGCGATCGGCCCTCGCTACGATGCGGGCCGCCGGCGACCCCATGGAGCGTGAAGGCAACCCTAGCGAGACCGCCATGGCATGGCAGGTCCTGAAGCCGCCCCGCGGAGGGGCGATCCATAATGAGCTGATGTTCCTGGCGGACGCGAGCGAGCAGCTCACCGGATCGCTTGACCCTCATACGATCCTCGAGCGGCTCGCGCGTCTGTCGGTGCCCTACCTGGCGGACTGGTGCACGGTCGATCTCATCGAGCGTGGCGCCGCGGACGCCATGGGCCTGGTCGGCTCCGTGCCGCCGCCGCCGCCGTCGGACGGCGGTCCCACGTTCTTGGCCGGGCCGGACGGGATCGACCCGGCGCCCGTGGCGGGCATCTACGCGGCCCGGCGCCATCGCGCCGCCGCGGACTCCGACCCGGCGGGCTCCGATCGCGCGGGCCAGGCGGGCGCGACGCGGCGGCGGTTCTGCCGCGTCGCCGCGAAGCACGTGAACCCCGAGCGCGAGGGGCTCCTGCGCGCGATCTCGCCCGACGCCGAGGAGCGCCTCGGCATCGCCAAGGTGCTGCACAGCGGCGAGTCCGAGCTCTTGCACGAGCTCGATCGCGACAAGAGCGACGAGGCCGCCGAGCGCGCCGCCGCGCTGGAGCAGCTCGGCACGCGGTCGGCGATGGCGGTGCCGCTCATCGCGCGCGGCCGCAAGCTCGGCGTGCTGTCGTTCGGCGTCTCGGAGTCGAACCGCATCTACTCCGCGGACGATCTCGTGCTCGCGGCCGAGCTCGCGCACCGCGTGGCGCTGGCGCTCGACAACGCCTACCTCTACCGGAAGGCGGAGGAGGCGCGCCACGCCGCGGAGCGGAGCGCGGACCGGGCCGCGTGGCTCTTCGCGGTGACGGCCGCGCTGTCCGACGCGATCACGCCGCCCGCGGTGCTCCGCGTGCTCGCGAGCGACGTCGTCGCGGCCGCCGGGGCGATGACCGGCGTGGTGGCGCTGCGCGCCGGGCTCGGCGGTGAGCTCGAGACGGTGCGCTCGACGGGCTACCTCGAGGCGCAGATCGCGCGCTTCAAGAGCTTCGACCTCGGCGCGGAGCTGCCGCTGGCGCGCGCGGTCCGGGAGCGCCAGCCGATCTTCCTCGAGTCGGAGGAGCGCTTCGGCGAGTTCGAGCCGGGCTTCGCGTCGTGCTGCGTCGCGACGGGCGAGCGCGCGTACGCCGCGATCCCGCTCTTCCTCGAGGGGCGCGTGCTCGGCGCCGTGGGGTTCGGCTTCTCGGCGCCGCAGTCGTTCACCGAGGACGACCGGGCGTTCATGCTCGCGCTGGTCCAGCAGAGCGCGCAGGCGCTCGAGCGGGCGCGCCTCTCCGCGCTGCAGACGGAGGAGGCCATGCACCTCTCGCACGAGGTGCTGAAGCAGATGCCCGAGGCCATCCTCGTCACGGACGTCGAGGGCAACATCCGGTACTGGATGGGCGAGGCCGAGTCGATCTTCGGCTACCTGTCCGAGGAGATCGTCGGCAAGAGCATGGCGCTCCTCCACCGCGACGACGTCCGCGAGGAGAGCACGGCCCGGATCCTCCAGCAGATCGAGGACGCGCGCACCTTCGTCGGCGAGGTCCCGTGCGTGCGGCGCGACGGCTCCGAGGTGCCGATCGAGATCACGGCGTACGCGGTCCACGACCAGGAGGGTCGCCCGCTGTTCCTTGTCGGCATCCACCGCGACATCACTGATCGCAAGCGGGCCGAGGAGGAGCGCGCCCGGCTGATCCGGGTGCAGGCGGCGCGGGCCGAGGCCGAGGAGGCGGCGCGGCGGTTCGCGTTCCTGGCCGAGCTCAGCACGGCGCTCGCCGCGTCGCTGGACTTCACGGCCACGCTCCAGTCGCTCGCGCGGCTCGTCCTGCCGGTGCTCGCCGATTTCTGCCTGGTCGACATCGACGACGGCCTCGGCCTGCGCCACGTCGCGGCCGCGCACGTGAGCCCGCTGAAGGAGCCGCTGCTCCGGTACTTCCACCCGAGCCGGGTCGACGGCGAGCCGGGCCCGGTGGCGCGCGTGCTGCGCACGGGCCGGTCGGAGCTCTACGCGGACGTCCGCGGGGACGTGCTGCTGCACGACGCGATGACGAGCGAGGAGGCCACGGCCAACCGGACGCTCGCGCCGCTCTCGTACCTCGTGGTGGCGCTCCGGGCGCGCGGGCGGATCCTCGGCGCGATCTCGCTCGTGTCGTCGGAGTCGGGCCGGTTCTTCGAGCGGTCCGACGTCGCCTTCGCGGAGGAGGTGGCGCACCGGGCCGCGCTCGCGCTCGACAACGCGCGCCTGTACCGCGAGGTGCAGGACGCGAACCGCCTGAAGGACGAGTTCCTCGGGACGGTGTCGCACGAGCTGCGGACGCCGCTCAACGCGATCCTCGGCTGGGCGAGGATGATGCAGGCGGGCTCGCTCGATCGGGTCGCGGAGACGCGGGCGCTGTCGGCGGTCGAGCGCAACGCCGAGCACCAGGTGACGCTGATCGACGAGCTGCTCGACGCGTCGCAGGTGGTGACGGGCACGCTGAAGATCGAGCGGCTCGCGGTGGAGCTGACGTTGCCGGTGCAGACGGCGGTCGAGTCGATCCTCCCGTCGGCCGCGGGCAAGGGCGTGGCGATCGAGACGAGGCTCGATCCGGAGGGCGTGTTCGTCGAGGGCGACCCTGCGCGGCTGCAGCAGGTCGTGTGGCACCTGCTCTCGAACGCGGTGAAGTTCGCGCGCCCTGGGGGGCTCGTGCAGGTGCAGCTCTCGCAGGACGAGCGCTTCGCCGAGGTCAAGGTGATCGACGACGGCGAGGGCATCTCGGCGGACTCGCTCCCGCACGTCTTCGAGCGCTTCCGGCAGGAGGACAACAGCGGCGCGCGCCGGCACGGGGGGCTCGGGCTGGGGCTGTCGATCGTGCGGCACATCGTCGGGCTGCACGGCGGCATGGTGCGCGTGACGAGCGCCGGCCCCGGGCGCGGGACGACGTGCACGGTGCAGCTGCCGCTCTCGACGGGCGCGACCGCGACGGCGCTCACGAACGCGGGTATCGCGCCCGACCCGCGCAACCCGTTCCCGCGGCTCACCGGGGTGCGGGTGCTCATCGCGGACGACGATCCCGACACGCTGGCGATGCTCTCGGCGGTGCTGCGGCGCTGCGGGGCCGAGGTCAGCACGGCGACGTCGAGCAACGAGGCGCTGAAGCTGCTGGAGACGTCGGAGCCGGCGCTGCTCGTCGTCGACATCGGGATGCCGGGGGAGGACGGCTACTCGCTGATCCGGCGGGTGCGGGATCTGCTGCCGCGCAAGGTGGGGCGCACGCCGGCGCTGGCGCTGACGCCGTACGCGCGGACCGAGGACCGGGTGCGGGCGCTCGCGGCCGGCTACCAGATGCACGTGCCCAAGCCGATCGAACCGATCGAGCTGGCGGCGGCGGTGAAATGCCTGGCGACCGGGCTGATGCCTTGGTCCCGGGACGACTGACGGGGGATCCGGGGGCACGCGCCGGGGTGGGGGTGTGCGCGGCAGCGCGCGGGGGGCGCTGGCCATCCGCCAAGACGGGGGCGGGAGAGCTTGCGCATGAAACACCGCCCGGCATGTCTCACTTCGGGTCTTGCCTTCTGAGACGTTCCGTTGCGCGCCACACAAGGCGCGCCTGGGACGTGGAGCCTGCTGGGACCTTATGGCACCTCGTTCGGTGCTCCAGCGCGCCCCCCGCGCGCTGCCGCGCACACCCCCACCCCGGCGCTCACGGCCCTGGCGCCCATGCCCCCTGACCGAGGGCGAGCTTGATTCGGTAGGGGCCGAGCCGCTCGGGGAGCGAGCGGTCGGCCGCGTTCATTCAAGCGCCGACGTCGCGCTCCTCACGTCCGCCGTCAATGGTTGTCTCGGGGGCGAGGGCAAGTTGTTGCCCTGGGCAAAGGGTTGCCGTCAGGGGAGGGGCCGCCGGGCAAGTTGTTGCCCTCTCTTCCGGTCGCGCGTCCGTGATGCCACGTTTTCGATTGGCATTCTTGTTGCAATTCTGGACGCAGCATCGCTCGGATCCCATGACCTGCGTCGATGCGCGGCGCCGGCGGCTCCAGGCGAATGCACAAGGATTTCTGAGAGGAGAGCATCGCCATGGCCACGCCCTATTCGATCGACATTGCTATGGACCAGAACACCTTCAACGCCCTGGAGTCGGGCGGATTTTTTCTGTATGGATTCAAGGGGGTGCAGACGAGCATCCAGGGCGGCGCGCCGCTCGTGTGGTTCCAGACCAAGAACTTCTCCCTGGATACCACCATCTCGTGGGAGGAGCAGTATCAGGGGTACACCTCGCAGAGCGCCATCATCCCCGGCGGCAAGATCAAGGCGAGCGCGTCCTACGACATGAACCTCGGCGACATCCTCCAGGTCACGAGCCCGGCGGGCACGGGCACCGTCGTGACCGGTGGAACGCAGAACGCGATCTCGATCGCGAACCAGACCACGACGCAGATGGTCTGCGGCATCTCGCAGGTGCAGTCGGTGAGCGGCAGCGCGGTGGCGACGCCTCTCTGCGCCTTCCCGCTCTACGGCAACATGCTCGATGTCTTCGCGCCAATCCAGCTCGTCTTGCTGGAGTTCGCCACGACGGCGGTGAACACGGGGACGGTCATCTTCCAGGCGTTCAGCCAGGCCGCCCTGATCAACCTCACCAGCGAGCCCGAGGTCTCGTTGAGCTTCGACATCAACGCAGGCTGGAATTCCAGCGGCAACCCGAACGTACAGCTCGTCCCCGCGGGCACCAACCTCGCGCCGCTCCTGCTCCAGTCGTCCGCCAGCCTGAACCGAAGGATCCTGGCGGCGCAAAGCGCCCACGCGCCGGCGCCGGAGGCGCGCCACGCCTCCCGCAGCAATGGCGGCCTGATCCAGGCCTGACGTGGCGCCCGCGGGGCGGACCGGCTGCCGGTTCACCCTCCGCGGTCAGGCGACGAGCGCGACGCGGCAAGGAGGCCTCATGCGACGACCTCTTCGTGGACAGGCCGCGCTCGTCGCCGCGTCGTTGCTGTCCCTCACGTGCGGCACGGGTCTCAGGACGCCCGACGAGCGGCCAGGCTCGGCGACATCGAAGGCCGCGCGCGTCGACGAAGCCGCTCCGCCCATTTCCTCCTCAGCGCCGACCGAGAGACGGCTGATCGTCTCCATGAGCGCCGAGACGGCGAGCGCGCTCGCCGCCTCCGAGATTTCGCTGTACGCCTTCAAAGCGGTGGGCGCAGAGGACGCCGCCGGCGTGCCGCTCGTGTGGTTCCAATCGAGGACCTACTCCCTCACCACGACCCTGTCGTGGGCGGCGCTTTATCGGGCCTACACCGCGACCCGCACGCTGCTGCCGTCGGCCCGGGTGGACGCCTCGGCCTCGTACGACATCGAGCCCGGACAGGTGCTGTACGTGCAGGAGCCGACGGGCACCGGCGTCGTGCTCCTCGGGGGACCGGCGAACGCCATTTCGATACAGAACGACACGTCGACGCCGTTCACCTGTGGCCTCGCGCAGCGCCTCGGCGAGACCGCCGCGCCCATCGCCTCCTTTCCGCTCTATGGCAAGACCCGCCAGGTCTTCTATCCGATGGAGACGGTGCTCCTCGTCTTCGCGGCGTCGAGCCTCCGCCCCGGCGACCCGGCCACCACGTCGCCAGGACCAGGCGTGCTCGTGGAGCTGGGCCAAGAGAGCGTCCGCCGGCTCGCGTTCGAGATCAACGCGGGGTGGAGCTGGGGCTCCGAGCCCTGGGCCATGGCCGTGTCGGCCGGCGCGGACATCCTCCCCCTGCTCGTCGTCCGGAGCCCCTGAAGGACGATGTCCTGGCATTGACGTTGCTATTCATTGCCATCGCGTGTTGCACCGGCACGACCTGTTCGTCGTGCCTTGTTACAAGACAGGAGACAACCATGGCCGTCGTCAATATCCCGCCCAATCAGGTCATCTACAAGCTCGGCCCCATCCCCGGGACGATGCACGTCTACAACACCGGCAACCCCGGAGGCGGCGCGACCACCTACAGCATCACCATTCTCAACGTCGGCGCCTGGACCGACGTCGTCATCCAGACGGGCCACACCGACACCTACCAGCCCAACGGCAACGTCGTCTTCGTCCAGAACCTTGGGCCGAGCAGGCTCCAGGTCCTCTACGTGGAGAGCGAATTGACGGTCGAGCAGGCGGGCGGCCGCTCCGTGAAGGAGTTCCCCGTGCTCGACGCGCCCGCTGGCTAGTCCGGGAATCACCAGGGGACCGAAGCGAAAAGGGCGCCATCGCCAGGGCCACCTGGGATCGGAGGCGGAAAAGGAAACCGCGGAGCGTGGAGCGGTTTGGCGGCGGCGGCTGGACAGGTCCTCAGCGCCGCTTGGCGCACGCCGGGCACGCGATGCGGCCCTGCGCGTTCGGCGCGCACGCCTCGCAGAGCAGGTGCATCCGATCGTCGCAGGCCGCCGGCCGCGCCGTCGCGGCGCCGCACGCCTCGCACGTGAGCCTGTCCAGGCTCGAGGCGCCCGCCGGGAGCCGCAAGACGATGTCCCGCGACTCCTTGCGCCGCCGGAGACGCATGTTGACGAGCGCCCCCGGGACCTCGGCGCTCACCAGCGCCGCGACCGAGCACGTCACCTTCGCCGCGAACCGCGCGGGCAAGGCCTCGAGCTTCGCGTTCCGCTCGGCGACGAGGTGCGCGACCTTGGCCTCGACGGCCTTCGGATCCGCGCGCCGCCGCGGCGCCCGCGCCTCCGCGAGCAGGTCCGCGAAATACGACACGATCCGATCGTGATCCCGCGCGTGCCTGCGCTCGACCTCGCCGAGCAGCGGCTGCACCGCCGTCCGCACCGCCCGTTCGGCGCGGAGCGCGATCCAGTCCGCCGCGCGATCGTCTGTTGAGAGGGGCACGGCGCTCGGCAGTACGAGGGCGCTCGGCCAGGAGAGATCCAGGTGCGCGCCCACCGCGGCGTCCGGCTCGCCGCCGTCGTGTGCGTTCACCACGACCCGAACGAGCCCCTCGCGCCGGTCGTCGGCCTCGACCCCATAAGCGACGATGGCCGCGACGTAGACCGCCGCGCCCGTGGAGACCTGACCGGGCTCGCAGAGCCCGTTGCGCAGCACGAAGCGGTCCGCGGCGGCCCGCACGTGGGCAGGCCGCGGCGGATCCGCGGCGAGCCGCACCGAGGTGGACACCGGCCGCCCGCGCGCCCTCGCGATGAGCCGCTCGAGCAGCGTGGAGCCAAGGCCACACGCGACGTCCCCGTCCCGATCGGGGTAGAGCGCGAGGGCGCACTCCTCCGGGACCTCGATCTCGGCCGCGAGCTGCGCCGGCAGGAGCGCCACCGCCCGCGCGTCCTCACGCTCTGCGAGCGCTCCGGCCTCCGCGAGCGCCTCGACCACGAAATCGAGCGGAGAGGGCAGCGCCCCCTCCATGGGCGAGAGCATCCCCGGCGCAGCGGTCACGCCTCGTAGTCCTTTCCAAAGAGCCTGGCGTCGAGGCGCTTCACCTGCTCGTAACGCCCGCGCGCCGCGGCGAGCTCCTCGGCGATGGTGTCGAAGCCGCTCGCGATCTCCTCCTCCGAGCGCGACGTCGCGTAGAGGGAGACGATCCGCTCCTCCAGATCGCGCTCGTCCGCCATGTTGCCAAGGACCATATCCATCTCGCCCACGACCAGCTCGAACAGGTGCAGGCGGCGGTCGAGCAGATCGAGGACACGCTCCTCGGCGGTGCCCCGCGCGCAGAGGTTGTAGACGCGCACCTCCTCTCGCTGGCCCATCCGGTGCAGCCGCCCGATCCGCTGCTCGATGAGCATGGGGTTGTAGGGAAGATCGAAGTTCACGAGGACATGGCAGTGGTGGAGGTTGTGCCCCTCGCCGCCGGCGTCGGTGGAGACGAGCACGCGCGCGCGGCCGTCGCGGAACGCCGAGAGCGCCGCGCGCTTGTCCGCGGCGGAGAGGCCGCCGTGGAACGCCACGGGCTCGACGCCGGCCTCGCGGAGCACGGCCTCGATGTACGAAAGCGTGTCGCGGAACCGGGTGAAGACGAGGACTTGCTCGTCGTGAGCGCGCACGAGATCGACGAGGGCGCCGCCCTTCCGGGACGCGCGGACCGAGGCCGCGAGCTTCGCCAGCGCGGCGAGCGCGGCGCGCAGCCCGGGAACGCGCCGCTCGCTCGCGCTCATGCGCTCGAGGCTCCCGCGAACTGCGGCGGGGCTCGAGCCGGCGCCGAGCAGGAGCGTCGAGGCCAGCATCCGGGAGCCGGCGTCGGCCCCGTGCGCGCGCACGAGGGCGAGGACGCGCTCGTAGAGCTCGCGCTCCTCCAGGAGCGGATCGACAAGCGCCGTGCTCACATAGCGGGGCGGCAGCGCGAGGCCGCTGTCGGCGCGGGTGTTGCGCACCATCACCTCGGCGAGCAGGGCGCGCAGCCGCTCCCGGTTCTTCGGCGACAGCGGGTCCTTCGGGTCGACGAACTGCGCGCGGAAGGCCGCCGGGGTCGCGAACTGCCCGGGCTTGAGCAGCGTCACGAGGTTGTAGAGCTCCTCGAGATCGGTCTCGATCGGCGTCGCCGTGAGCATCAGGAGGAACCGGCTGTGCAGGCCGTCGACCAGCTTGAAGCCGGCGGTCGTGCGGCTCTTGACGTGATGGGCCTCGTCGACGATCACGAGGTCCCACGAGGCGGCCTGGACGAGCGGCGCGTGCTTCGCGCTCCTCGCGAGGGCGAGCGACGCGACGACCACGCCCTCCTCTTGCCAGAAGGCCTCGGGGTCCGCCGTGCGCGCGGCGTCGTCGGTCGTGCGCGCGGCGATCCCGGCCTTCTCCGCGAGCTCGCCCGTCCACTGGCCGACGAGCGCAGGAGGGACGAGCACGAGCGCCCGCCGGACCATCCCGCGGAGCTGGTACTCGCGCAGGATCGTCAGCGCCTCGACCGTCTTGCCGAGACCGACCTCGTCCGCGAGCAGCGCGCGCCCGCGGAACACGCGGAGGACGCGGCGCGCGGTCTCGATCTGGTAGCGGTGCGGCTCGACGCCGGTGAGCGCGGCGAGCGCGAGCAGCTCCTCGAACTGCTCGGCCGAGGCGAGCAGGTGGGCGCGCAGCGCGTGGCTCACCGCCGCAAGCGAGGAGGGCGGGCCCGCGAGCCGCTGGAGCAGCTCGGACCGGTCGAGGCCGGACATCAGGAGCGGCGCCGGCTTCCTGGGCGGCGGAGCCGGCAGAGGAGCCGGCTCGGGCGGTGACGCCGGCTCCGCCGCGCCGGAGGCGGCGGGCGGCCGGGAGGCGGCGGGCGGCCGGGAGGCGGCGGGCGTACCGCGCGGGCCGGCAGCGCGGGCGCGCGGCGGGCGTTCCGGGGTCGTCGGGGTGGCGGGGGGACTTCGTGGCGGCGCGGTGGGCGCTTCGGTCCGCCGAGCCCGCGCGGGTGAGCGGGTCCGAGCGCGGGTGACAGGGCGCTCCGGGGGCGACGGCTGCTCCGCGCGATGAGCCAGGAGGAGTCGCTGGACGTCGTGGCGAAAGACGAGCTGGCTCAGCCGGCGCGGGATACCGACGTTGCGGTCGATGCAGAACGTGCTCGCGTTGTAGACAAGGAACGCCGGATCCGCGCTCGTCGATTCGCGCATCCGCTCGATGAGCGCGCTGCCCGCGAGCGCCTGTGGAAGGCCGTGCGCGAGGAGCAGGTCACGCGCCTCGTCGAGCGTCAGCGGCTCCTTATGCGACCGGCCCGAGAGCGCGAACGCCAAGGTGAAGAGATCAGCGCCGGAGAGCAGCCCGCTGCCCGCTTCCGTGGCGAGCAGCCAGCGCACGTCGCTCGCGGAGATCGACGTGATGGGCGTCGTCGAGACCTGCATGCCTCGGCCGCGTGTATCCCTCTGGCTCCGGGATGTCGAGGTGCCATGGGCGCGAGAACGGTGGAAATAGGTCGATTATTTTTGGAAATTTGACGCCCCTGATCGGAATGCGTCCTAGATCTTCTGGCGAAGCCAGCGCGTGAAGGGGTCTAGGAAGGTCCGTTTCCAGTGGACGTTGAAGTACACGTCCGCTTCGCCGAGCTCGGGGTTGTGATCGATGGTCACGGACGCGGCGCGATCGAAGAGGCCTGCGGTGTCGAACATGGCGGGGCCGAAGCCGGTGCCCTCGACGTAGATGAGCACGTCGCCGCGGAAGGCGGAGAGGTTCGACGTGTGTCTCGCGTCGCGCCCCGAGAGCCCGCACGCGAGATCGCGGACGGCGGCGAGGGAGCCGTAATTGTCGAAGAGGGGGCCTACGAGCTCGAGCCGGGACTGGTCGCTATAGACGAGGCTCTGCGTCTCGAAATCGGCGACGGCGCGGACGAACGAGGGAGTCGGGGCGAGCGCGCCCGGAGGGGGCGGGGCGCCGAAGACGAGCAGCATGGCGAGCTGGTTGGTCGTGCCCGGGGGGAAGATGGGCAGAGGAAACGCGCCCTGAGGATCCGCGGCGGCGCCGCGCAACGCGAGCCCGAGGACGGCGATGCTGGGATCGTAGGTCGAGCCCGCGGCGAGCGCCCCCTCGAGGTTGCTGCAGATCGCGTCGTTGTGCGCGGCGATCTCCGGATCCTCGGTGTAGAAGGTGCCCTCGTAGAGAAACACGCCCGAGAAGGCGCGGGGCGCGTGATTGACGAGCGCCATGGCCGTGTTGGCGCCCGCGGAGAATCCTCCGATGACGGGCCGCGCGCCGGGGTTCTGCGAGCGCACGAGGGCGAGCGCGAAGAGCCCGTCGTTCGAGAGGGTGTCGAAGCCCCAGTCGGCCATCACGCTGCAATCGGCGGCGCCGGACTCGCACGCGCCGGGCGGGAGCTCGGTCCTCCGCTGGCCGACGAGCCAGACGTCGTGACCGGCCATGGCGAGCTCGCCGGCCGCGGACTTCGCGTACCTCCCGGTCTCGCTGATCTCGTAGAATTCGCCCGGAAGTGTGAAGGGGCTCAAGAGGATCACGGGCTCGCTGCAGCCGCGGCCGGCCCCGCGCTTGCTCACGTGGATGATCGAGAATCGATCGAGGGGGCTGTCCCCGGCCTCCACTTCGTAGACCACCCTCTCGAGCGATGGATGCGGTCGCGTGACCTCGACCGAGGTGATGTCGTACGCGCCGAAGGCGCTGCCCGCGAGAAATCCGAGCCATCCCAGCATAGGCGCTTCCCTCCATGGGAACGGGGTGAACACCACGATGTTCACCGTGGTGCTTCGAGCGGCGCTCGCTGCTCGAAGCATCCATCTTCCGCTCGCGCGCGCCCGGACGCTTGGTTGAAATGGACGAAAGCGTGCGGCATTGCCGCGTGTGGATGCTGGTGAAATGTGGTGATGTGTGCGATGTGCTCGGCAGAATCATGGGGGCCACTGGCCCGGATTTGCCCCGAAGCATTGCCTGCCCGATGGGAGACGGCGAATTCGCGCCTGACCGAGCCACCGTCGCCGGCCTCCGAGAGGAGCCAGCGCGCGGCGCTTGATCCAGATAGTATACCCCCCTATATTATGTGCGTGCACACGGTCGAGAACAAGAAGAAGCTCATCGCGCGCGTCCGGCGGATCCGCGGGCAGCTCGAAGCGGTGGAGCGAGCCCTCGAGGGCGAGGCCGGTTGCTCGGAGGTCCTGCAGACGGTGACCTCGGCGCGTGGCGCGCTGAACGGCCTCGTGGGCGAGCTCATCGAGGGTCACATCCGCACGCACGTCATCGACGGGGGGCGTGCAACGGCACCCCAGCGGGAGGCCGCGGAGGAGCTGGTTCAGATCGTCCGCGCCTATGTGAAGTGAAGGAAGCAACGATGATCGACTCCACGGGATCCGATCGGCTCGCCCAGCTTCGACACGCCCACGATCACGGCGCCGCCGCGTCTTCGCACGAAGCCAGGACCCGGTGGGTCGTTGCGCTGACCTTCGCCATGATGGTGGCGGAGCTCGTGGTCGGCTACGCGACGAACTCGCTCGCGCTCACGGCGGACGGCTGGCACATGGCCACGCATGCGGGCGCGCTCGGCATGGCGGCCTTCGCGTACTGGTTCGCGCGCAAGCAGTCCGGGTCGAGCGCGTTCTCCTTCGGCACGGGCAAGGTGCACGCCCTCGCCGGGTACACGAGCGCGGTCGTGCTCGCGCTCATCGCGCTCCTCATGGTCGTCGAGTCGCTGCGCCGCTTCCTCCATCCCGAGTCGATTGCCTTCTCCGAGGCGCTTCCGGTCGCCGTCGTCGGTCTCGCGGTCAACCTCGTCAGCGTGCGGCTCCTCCACGCGGACGAGCACCATCACGAGGCGCACGACGACCATCCCGACCACGATCACCACGACCCTGGCCATGACGATCCCGACGACGAGCACGCCCATGGCCACGACCACCACGGGCACGATCACAATTTGCGTGCGGCGTACTTCCACGTCCTCGCGGACGCGCTGACCAGCGTGCTCGCGATCCTCGCCCTCCTCGGCGGGCGCTACCTTGGCTGGACGTTCCTCGACGCCGCGATGGGCATCGTCGGCGGGCTCGTCATCGCGAAGTGGAGCTACGGACTCTGCCGACAGGCGGCCAGGCAGCTGCTCGACGTCGTCCCTTCCGAGTCCCTCGCTCAGCGCATCCGCGATCGCATCGAGTCTACCTTCGCAGGAGCGAGCGTCGTCGATCTCCACCTGTGGGACATCGGTCCCGGCGCGCGCGCCTGCATCGTTTCGGTCGCGGTACCGAGCCCCCTGGCGCCTTCCGCTTACCGTGACGCGCTCGTCCCGATCGCCAGCCTCCAGCACGTCACGGTCGAGGTTCACCCGCTCTCTGCCGGTGACGCGCGGAGGGGCTCGTGAATTTCAGCGCGATCTTGCTCCTCGCGCTCGGGCTCGCGATGGACGCGACCGCTGTCGCAGCGGCACGAGGGCTGTCTGTTCCGGCGATTCGGGCGCGCCATGTCCTGCTCGTCGCCGGGTTCTTCGGCGGCGCTCAGGCCCTGATGCCCGTCATCGGCTGGCTGCTCGGAGAGCGGATCGGTCCGCGCGTGCAAGCGTGGGACCACTGGATCGCGTTCGTGCTGCTCGCGTTCATCGGCGGAAAGATGCTCTGGGAAGCCCGCGGCGACGACGGCGACGACGGCGGCGAGGGCGAGACCACGGCCGATCCCTTCGCGTTGAGCTCGATGTTCGTGTTGGCGATCGCCACGAGCATCGACGCCCTCGCCGTGGGCATCACGCTGCCGATGCTGAACGCCCCGTTCGCGATCTCCGTCGTGACGATTGGCGTCGTCACGGCGCTGCTCAGCGCAGCGGGGCTCTTCGCGGGACGGCGGTTCGGGGCGTTGCTCGGCAAGCGTCTCGACCTCGCTGGAGGGGTCGTGCTCATCGGGCTCGGGTTCAAGATTCTCCTCGAACACCTTGTGCTGTCGTAGGCGTGTCCCCGCGGACCGCGCCCGCCGGCTTCCGAGCGCGCAGGGCCGAGGCGAGTCCGAGTTGCACCGCAGCGCTCGCTCAGATCGACAGCGCGATCGGCGAGCGCGGCCGCGCGCTGGCCGCCGCGTCGCTGCGCAGCGCGCCCCAGCCGCCGCCCGGCGCCTCGCGATCGCGAGCTTCCATGGAAGCCCCGCCCTGCTCTGGTCGCGGCCTCCCACGCCGTAAATGTCACGAACATCCATGTCGCCCCCCCTCGAACGAATGGAACAGTGTCGACGCGCGCTGCTCGTCCAGCGTGGCTGCGCTGCCTGGCTTCTCAAGGCGTGATCTGGCTTCTCCGATCGGCGGAGCGGCGCTCCGCTCCCTGGCCGATGCAGCAAAGCGATGATGGACGAGCGTCCTGGGCTTGAGAAGCGCAAGCGCCGCAGCACGCCGCGGCCGATGCGCGGCGGACGGTAGGAAAGTTGATTGGTGTGGAATATAGGCCGAACCCGGAATGTGGCAATACAAAACGGTGATGAATGGTAAGACAGCGGTGCGCGAGGATTGCTGTCCAGGCCGGGCCGCGCGCCGTGCGCTCGCTCCGGCTGGACGGGATCGGTCCGCGACTTCCAGCCTTGGCGCGCATGTCGGGTCTCTTCCGCGGCCGCATACGGCTTTGCCGCGCGGAATCAGCGCCTCAGCGACGGAGAGGCATTGAAGAAGGTGTGGGGGCGCTCGTCGACGACGGGCAGGTCCACGCGTCATCGCTCCCGTCGCGGTCAGTCGGACGCCGGCGATCGATCTGCGTCCAGGCAAGTGAGATTGGCGACGTGTGGCGTGTCGCGTGACGCGTCAGCGGCAGAAGAGGAACCTGCAGTTCCCGGATGCGCACTGGTTGTCCTTCGTGCACGCCGCTCCCCGGCCGCGCTTGTCCACGCACTCGCCCTCGTTGGTGCCCCACCCGCAGAACTGGCCCGCCGCGCAGTGCGCGTCGGAGCGGCAGAGGCACGTCTGGGTGAGATCGCCGCAGCGGTTGCTGGGGCACTCCTCGTTCACACGGCACCCCTGGCCGATCGCCTTCGAGCCGGGCGTGTAACAGAAGCCCGCGCCGGCGATCAGCCCGCCACAGCGGCCGGAGGCGCACTCGCTGTCGCGCGTACACAGCTGATGCTCGGCCTTCTTTGGCTCGCAGGCGTTGTCGCCGCCGACTCCAGGCGTCTTGAGCGCGCAGCGGAGGCCGCCGCCGCAATCGGCGTCGTCGTTGCAGACGCAGCGGCCCGGGATCGCGTTGCAGGCGACGGCCGTGCACTGGCCGCTCTCGCACTCCTCATCGAACCGGCAGCTCCCGCCCAGCACCTGAAATCCAGGGCAGTAGGCCGCGCCGCACTTCGTGGGATAGGCGGATTCCCGCTCCTCCGCGGGCGCGAAGGGCGCGATGCCGCTCTCGTCGAGATCGGTGGCGGGATCGGCCATCCCGGCCCGCGGCCCCTGGGCGCGCTCCCACATGCGAAGGAAGGACTCTGTCGAGGATCTCAGGCCGGTCGTGTCCACGCCCAGGCGATCCAGGTCGGCCACGAGGTCGGGCAGCATCCCCTCGTGGGCCAGGCCCTTCTCGTCGAACTCCGTCCCCAGGGGGCCGGGCCCCTGCTCGCGCTGCTCCCAGGCCTGGCAATCGGCCTCTGCCTGGAACGCCGCCGAGCAGGCGCCGTCCTCGCCGAAGCGCGGCCGGGTCTGCTGGATGAAGCCGTTGAGATCTGCCCCGAAGGCCATGGGGACCTTCAGGCCGAGCCGCCCGTACTCGTAAGCCTGCGCGAAGGAGCGCGACGAGCCCTGACAGCTGTTCTCGACGGAGCTGCGGCTGTACTGCCGGGTCTCGTCGTGCGCGGTGCGCAGGCCGAAGATGCCGCCGGTCTGCCGGAGCATCCGGATCACCCGCGCCGGCGTGGACTTCTCTTTTTCCGCCACCGTCGGGGCCATGATCTCCCGGAAGTGACCGTGGGAGATGTAGATCGGATAATAGTCGCGCGCCCGCGCCAGCTCGAACACCCGATCCACGCCGCGCTCCGAGAGGTGCGCGACGTCGAGCAGCATTCCCCGGTCCATCATCTCGCCGACGAGCGCTTCGCCGAGGGGCGTCAGCCCGCGCACGTTGCGGCAGCTCGCGTCGACATCCATGCCCAGCGTGATCCCCGCGAGGGTGGCGCCGCAGTCGGTGTCGATGGAGCAGTTCTCGGTGTACTGCGCGAGCTGGAAGATCGCGTTGTGCAGCGCCGCCCCGCCAAAGGCGTTGTCGACCTGGTGCACCGGCTGGAGCGTCCGGACCCCCAGCGCGTGGTACCTGGCGAGCTGCGCGTGCATCTTCGCCGCGTCGACGTCGCGGCCGAACAGGTGGCTGGCCTCGATGGACAGCACCACCGCCAGCTTGCCCGCGCCGATGATCTGCCGGGCGTGGGCCGGCGAGAGCGCGACCTCCATCCAGCCGGCGTTGCGAGCGGCCAGCGCGTGGGTCATCTGGATCTGGAGATCGACGTCCACCATCTCGTCGCACGCCCGCTGCCGGTTCTGCTCCGGCAGGATCGAGCAGAGCCAGTCGTAGCTCACCGCCGACATGACGATGAGGCTCAGCCCGCGATCGTGGGCCTCGCGCAGCCAGCTCACGTGACCTTGCTGGTGAGCGATGGTGTCCCAGCGCGGCCACCCCTCGGAGAAGCGCTTTCGCCCGAGGTGGAGCCCGGTGTCGCCGCTCGTCCCCTCCGTCTGGCCGATCACCTCCGAGCCGCCGATGCCGCCGCCCAGGCCGAGCAGCGCTGACAGCGCGCCGTTGCTGGCGAAATCGAGCATCGTCGACTGGGGGCACCGGTCCAGGAGCGCGCTGAGATCCTGTCGAACGCGCGCGTGATCGCTCCCTGGACTGCCGCCGTCGCAATCGTCCAGGGCGCCGGCGCCGTCGTGCTTGCCGTGGAGCCATCCACCCCCGAACGCCTCCTCCGACATCATGTGGAAGTGCAGGTCCGCGAACCCGCTCACCGGGGCTCCGCCGAGCGCCGCCGGGGAGGGGACCGGGGGCGCCGCCGCGGTGCCGTCTGCCGTCGCGGCGCCGGCGGAGAGGCCGAGCGAAGCAGAGAGCGCGAGATCGTCTGTCGTGCCCTGTTCACCGGGAAGCGACGGCGCTCCCGGGTCGCACGCGGACGCCATGAGCGCGAGGGCGGCCAGGGCGGCGGTCGCGAAGGGGCGCGGCCAGCGCCAGCGGCGCGCTCGGGGCGCCGGGCCGGGTCGAGTCGATAGGGCACGTGTCAGGCGATCGTCGGGGCAGGTCATGGGTGTCGCGGTCCGGGGGTTCGGTCGTGGGGGTTCCAGGCGCTGAGGACGCCTGGTTAGCTGGGGTAGTCCCCACCGCATTTTCAAGCGGTGGACCGGGCCCGCGCGGCGCGTGGCGGGTTTTGTCAGCGCCTGGCGCGGTTTGTCGCCTTCGCCGCCGGCCCAGAGGCAGCTAATCCACGCAACGATGGGAGACCGCGAGCCGCTCCGCGAGCGGGCACGGCGGCCGACCGCGTCACGTCCGCTCATCTCGGCCGATCAGGCCGTCGGGGTTGATTCAATGACAGCTCTCAGGTCCATGCTGATACGTCAGCTCATCCAATCACGAGACGCCCTCGCGGATCCCAGGCGCGCGGGGCGCCTCCCGCTCCTCCTTTGCCTGGGCATCGTCGCATCGGCCTGCGCAGGCGGCGCCGACGAGCCGAGCGAGCCAAACGAGCCCATCGGAAGCGTGCAGCAAGCGCTCTGCTCCGCGGGCGACGTGGGCTGCCAGAGCGGCGCACCGAGCTGGCCGAGGTGGTCTCAGCAGCCCGATCGGCCGGACGCCGTCTTCGAGGAGTTCGAGACCGGCTCGGGCGCCGCGAGCGCGTCGAGCAGCGCCAGCGCCAGCGCCAGCAGCGCGTCGAGCAGCGCCAGCAGCGCGAGCGGGGCCGGCGGAGGCTCAGGCTTCGAGTTCAAGCCCAAGGCGTGCGACCCGAACCTGCTCGGCAAGATGCCGGAGAACCCGAACCCGAAGGGCGCCGATCTCCAGAACATCACGACGAACTTCCATGTCCTTCAGTCGATGCAGCTCCTCTCGTCGATCGTCAACAAGACGGCCGAGGCCATCAACGCCGCCGACACGGAGACCATCGAGGACGCCGGCAAGGGGAGGTGCATCTGCACCCAGCAAGTGGTCGCCGGGTGCACGGACGTCATCCAGAAGAGCCAGACGACCTACGAGGAGTGCTCCGACTTCTGCGATCCGGCCACGACGCCGACGAACACCTGCAGCATTGGCGTGCTCGTCTGGCTCTCCAACGACGTCCAGCAGACCAGCGCGGGCAAGGAAAAATGGGCCCGCAAGGCGCTCAAGTGGCTCGACAAGATGGCCGGCGAGATCTCCGACGGGCGCTTCGCCGATTTCCTGGAGCAGGCCGGCGGCGAGCTCGAGAACGCCACCGAGCTGCTCGCGAAGATCCAGTGTTATATCGACCTCTACACCGAGGGCTACCACCTCGGCAGCTACTCCGAGCAGCGGCCCGACCTGCACATGTGCATCCCCTGGGCCGGCCATGGCGCGTACGCCACGATGGTCGAGAGCGGCGACGGCAAGTGGGGCATCGGCGGCCGCTACACGTCGCACAACCTGAGCGAGGAGCGACGCGCCCAGATGCGCACCGGCGGCTTCGCCGTGACGGCGTTCGGCGAGACGCTGAGCATCCAGCCGGGGATGGAGTTCAACATGCAGCTCGACGGGTACAAGTGGTTCAACCGCGAGGCCCCGCTCGGCATCGAGGCCTTCGGCCACTCCGGCGGCGGCGGCCTCAGCCTCGCCGCGGCGAAGAGAAACGGGGTCTTCTACCTCGCGGACGGGGATCAGGTCGAATCGCTCGACACCGACGGCGACGGCCGGGTGGCTCCGCAGGAGTTCCTCATCGGGACCTACATGCCGTTCTCCTACACGGCGGACTACACGCCGAGCGGCGCTCCGAGCCCGGCCACCTGGCCCAGGGACGCGGCGGAGCCGGTCGAGCCCTGGGAGGGGCGCTCCGCCGCCGTCATGGCCGCTGCGCTCAACCTGGATATGCAGATGAAGCCGATCGAGAAGGAGCTGACGAAGATCCCCCTCCCGCCGGTCCCCGGCGCCTTCCTCATCCCGTACTTCCGGCTCGGCGCCGGGGTCGAGTGGTACGACGAGGCCTATTTCATGCGCAAGCGCCTGCAGGAGGCGCTCAACAAGCACACGAACCACAAGATCGGGGACGTCGATTTCGATCGCGACATGCACCCGTTCCAGGCGCCGGACGTGACCGGCGAGGCGGGGACGGAGGTCTCGGTGAAGCCGGAGATCGGCGCGAAGCTCTTCCTCGGCGTGCCGCTCGGCAAGCGGCTGAAGGTCGGCGTCGAGGCGAGCATCGGCTTCTCCGTGGATCTCAGGCCGAGCGGCTCCGGCGGCGTGGTCGATCTCAACACCTCGCTCGAGCGGGCGCTCGTGAACAGCAACCCTGACGAGAACCTCGAGTGCAAGCCCGTCTTCAACCACAAAGATCAGACGTACTGCTCGAACCGGCTCGTCGAGGAGTCCGAGCTGAACCTCGGCTGCTCCCCGCTCGACACGAACAACTCCTGCTGCCTCACCTTCATCACCGGCGGCCGCGCCTGCATCGACGACTGGACGGGGATCACCGAGGAGTGGTGCGACTCTGGCAAGCTCTCGTACGAGCTGTTCGCCACCTTCATGAAGGAGAAGAAGGCAAAGCTGCTCAAGAGCGCCTTCCAGCAAGGCTTCACCGCCAAGTGGAACGCGAACAAGACCTGTGACGAGTGCGACAGCGACGGCACCTGCGTGACCGACGTGCGGAGCGACGATCTCCGCGACATCTCGGGCTGCCAGAAGCACGGCGTCTGCTGCCTCCCCGTGGCGTCGTCGCCCTTCGGCCTGGCCGGGTCGCGCGCCCTCACGAACGGCAGCTACGCGCAGGCCCGCTTCCTCCAGGCCGGCGACCTGGCCTATGACGCGGCCACGCGCATGCTCTACGTCGCGGATCGGACCGCCGTCCGCCGCATCGACCTGGCGAGCGGCGCGGTGACGACGATCGCGGGGTCGACCGCCTCGGGCACCGCGGACGGCGTGGGCACCGCCGCGCGGTTCAACACCCTCTCGGGCATCACGCTCCACGACGGCGCCCTCTACCTCGCGGATCGCGGCAGCCGCACGATCCGCAAGCTCACGCTGAGCAGCGGCCAGGTCACGACGATCGCCGACCGCACGGTGGTCGGCACGCCGCGTGACGTGGCCGTGGTCGGAGGCCACCTGTACGTCACCGACAGCGCGAACCGCACGCTGATCTGGATCGATCTGGCGACGGGCGCGAACATCGCGGTCGCCGGCAAGGCGCCCTTGTCCGGGAACGCCGACGGCGTGGGGACGACCGCGCGCTTCGCCGAGCCGGCCGGCATCGTCGCCGACGGGCGCGGCAATCTCTACATCGCCGACGCGTTCAATCACTCGCTGCGCCGGTATGAGATCGCGACCTCGATGGTCACCACCGTGGCAGGCAACGGCGCCGCGGGCTCCGCGGACGGCGTCGGGACGGCCGCCCGGCTCACCTCGCCGCAGGCGCTGGCGATCGACGGCGCTGGCAGCGTGTTCATCGGCGAAGGCAACAGGCCTGGTCGAATCCGGCGCTTCGACCCGGCGCTCGGCGCCACGGCCACGGTCGCCGGCGCGCCTGGCACCGTATGGCAGGACGGCCTGGTCACGACGGCCGTCTTCGAGCTGCCCGGCGGCCTCGCCGTGCTGCCGTCGGGCGACATCTATGTGAGCGATACGCTGCCGTATACGGTCCGCAAGCTCGGGAGCAACTGCGACGCATCGGTCCCGGGAGCCGTCGTGTACGACGTCACGGAGTCCGAGTGCCCCGGCAACTTCGGCGCGTACCGCTGCGTGACCGAGACCCGGAGCGATGTCGTCGACTGGAGGGGCCCCGGCTGCCACCCGCTCCAGGCCGGCTTCCAGTCCGCGTGCGGCTGCACGTCGAACGCCGATTGCGCGAGCGGCGAGACCTGCGACGCCGTGAAGAAGCTGTGCACCGTGGGCGGCACGCCGGTCGCGTGCCTGTGCAGCGGGGAGCCGAACCCGAGCTGCGCGAGCGAGCCAGGCCGCACGTGCGTCGAGGGCGCGTGCACCCGCCGCTGCAACTACGATTCTTCCACCGCGGACACCGTCTGCGGCTACGGTCAGGTCTGCACGCCCGACGGCGCGTGCGCGCCGCAGGCCGGCGCCCAGTACGCCGAGCAGGTGATCTGGGGCCTCAAGAACCCCGAGGCGCCTGCCCACGCGATCGCCACCTACGGCATGAGCGAGATCGAGCTGATCGCCGCGCTCAACGCGGGCATCCACGTCGGCCTCGAGTTCAAGCTCTTCAAGAAGCCGAGGAAGTTCACGCTCTGGGACTGGCGCCGATCCTGGGATATCGGCTCGGTCGCCAAGGCCAAGTTCCAGCCCGGGCTCGAGGCGACGTACCAGTGGGACAGCACGTCGCTCGGCGAGGTGACGAACTACCAGGAGAAGGAGGTGACCCGTTACGCGGCCATCACGTCGGAGACCGCCGACTTCCTCTCGTGGTGCAAGGACGAGATGCCGCTCCACGCGGAGGACCCGCTGCCCCCCACCACGGACGACGTGAAGGCCAGTGTGCAGGAGGTCATCGACTTCGGCTTCGCGCTGGGAGAGCAGGTGTCCACGATGGAGAACCTCTGCATCGACGGTCGGCCCATGATGGACTGGCTGCAGGACAAGGACGCGCTCGCCGAGACGTTCGTGACCGGGACCTGCTCCTACGTCGGACCGGTGAGCGGCTTGCGTGGCAACCTCAATTTCCCGTGCCAGGAGGCGCACCTGTACCTGCTGATGCACTGGGGCTGCCTCGACACGCAGCGCTCCCCCGTCTCCAACCAGCTGCGGCTCGGCGACTTCAGCGGCGCCGTCGTCAACAACCCGACGCCCACGTTCGACCTGACCAAGCTGCTGTACGACACGAGCAATGGGCTCGAGGCGTTCAACCTGGTGCACCGCAGCGCCCTGGCCGAGACGTGGCTCGCCGAGGTGGAGGCGTGCTTCGACGACCACTCCGAGGACACCGTGCCTTGCACGTGCATCGACGACGCGGATTGCACGACGGGACCGGGGCAGACGTGCGTGAGCGGGATGTGCCAGGGCCCCGAGGACGACGTCATCCAGTGCTCCGTCGTGAAGAACGCGGGCGTGACCGTCGAGCGCTGCTGCGGCGACGGCGTGAAGCAGGCGTCCGAGCAGTGCGACGACGGCGACACGCAGAGCGGAGACGGCTGCTCGTCGAGCTGCCTCCTGGAGGCGAAGGGCGCGTGCTGCCGGTCCCAGACCTGCACCGATCTCGGCACGGGCGGTATCGGCTCCAGCGCGAGCTGCCGTGAGGCCGGCGGCTACTTCGTGAGCGGCTACAGCTGCGCGGAGATCGACGCCTGCGGGGCCGCGCCGATCGGCTCGTGCACGGAGCCCGACGGCACCTGCCACACGCCGACCTACGAGGCGCAGTGCGACGCGGTGAGCGGCGTGTTCGTCGAAGGCGGCCGCTGCGAGAACGAGCCGGAGCGGCTGGAGATCCAGCCCGGCAGCGCCGGCGCCGACGCGACCATCACCAGCCTGAGCTCGGGCGCCGGGACCAACAACGGGAATTCCCCGAACCTGACCGCGGGGCTGTGGACGTCCAGCGACGTCAAATACACGAACCGGAGCCTCTTCCGCTTCGATCTGTCGACCATCCCGGCGGGCTCCACGATCGAGCGGGCGCGCCTCAGCCTCTACGCCGATCCCGACGCGCGCCTCTACGGCCAGGGTACCTCGAACGGCCTCTCCCCGGGGCACGCGACGCTCGGCGGCTCCAACGCCTTCCTGCTCCAGCGCGTCACCTCGGCGTGGCAGGAGAACACCGTGACCTGGGCCAACCAGCCCACGACCACGACGCTCAACCAGGTGCTCCTGCCGCAGAGCACGTCGGACGGTCAGGACTACGAGCGCGTCGACGTGACGGCGCTCGTGCGGGACATGCTGAGCGCGCCCGCGAACAACCACGGCTTCCTGATGCGGCTCCAGGACGAGGTGGTGAAGTGGCGAGAGGTCTCGTTCACGTCGAGCGATCACGCGACCGCCGCGCGGCGCCCCAAGCTCGAGGTGGTGTTCCGGAGGCCCTGAACGCCGGCGCGACAGGGCGGGGCGCAGATACGAAGATGCGCCCCGCTCTGGACCTTTGGTTTTGATCGACACTCAAGAAGGATTGGAGCACATGAGAAGGTCATTCAGAATGTTCGCATGCGTCGCCGGCGGTCTCCTCGCGAGCGCGGCGGGGGTGTCCGCGGCGCTGGCCCAGGTCGCCCCGCTGGACACGAACCATGTGGTGATCATCGACCGGTCCGGCAGCATGTACGGCGACCGCATCGAGCTCGCGAAGAAGGCGGCCAAGATCTACTGGAACACGCTCATATCGAGCAACGTGCCGGCGTCGCAGTCGTTCACGGAGCTGCTCGGCGTGGCGAGCTACTCCGACACCTCGTCGATCACGTACCCCATGACGGCGCTGCCGGCGTCCGGCCTGGACGCGGCGGTCGACGCGCTCGTCGCGGACGGCTCCACCTCGATCGGGGCCGGCCTGGAGGAGGCGCTCGACATGTTGATCGCCGAGAGCCCGACCAAGAGCGCGCGCGAGTGCGTCATCCTGCTGTCCGACGGTCAGCACAACACCCCGCCTGCCCCGAGCGACTTCTACGCGGACTATTTCAGTCGCGTGGACGAGGTCCACTCGATCGCGCTCGGGTCCGGAGCGGACGAGGCGATGATGAGCGACATCGCGGCGAACTACGGGTTCTCGCCCGGGCTCTACCTGCGCGCCGACAGCGACACCGCGATCGATCAGCTCGAGCTGATCGGCGCGTTCAACCGCATGGCGAACGATTGCCGCGACGGCGGCATGATCGACCAGGGGCTGACGCAGATCCCGCCTCCGTCGCCGCAGTCGCCGCTGTCGTTCGCGTGCGCGGACACGCTGGTCTCGGCGGCGCAGATCGTGGATTTCACGATGATCTTCGTCGGGGCGGCCGCGCCGGAGGTCTACTTGCTTCCCCCGTGGGACCCGACGTCCCAGATCACCGAGGCGAACTTCGCCGCGTCTGGCTCCGACCTGACCTTCTTCTCGGCGGAGAACTTCAAGCGCTTCTCCCTGAACCTGACGCAGGCGCACGAGGAGGGGTCCTGGCAGTTCTGCGCCGTCAACACCTCGGATCAGCCCATCTACGTCTACTCCGCGGTATCGACCCTGGCCGACACGATCGAGCTCCAGGTCACGCCGAGCACGCTGAACGTCGGGGCGGCGCCGCTCATCGTGGAGGCCGAGGTGAGCCACCTGGGCAGCCCGGTGCTGGGCGCCACGGTCAGCGCGGAGATGACCGGCCCGAGCGGCGCGGTCACGCCCCTGTCGTTCCATGACGACGGCGCTGCGGCGCACGGCGACACGACGGCCAACGACGGCGTCTACTCGCTGAAGGTCGGCCAGTTCGCCGAGACGGGGAGCCACGACGTCACGGTGTTCGCGGACCACGCCGGCAGCGCCACCGTGCCGATGTTCACGCGGCAGCACACGTTCGGGTTCTACAAGAACCCCGCGCCCCCCTGCCAGAGCCTCGGGCCGATGAGCACGGCGATCGTCGCTTCGGTCAACGGGACCTCTTGCTTCCAGATCGATCGGTCGAGCCTCCCGACCGCCTGGACGCCGGCGACCCTGACGTTGCAGATGAGCCCGACGGACGGCGTCCCGCTGAACGGCGTCAGCGTGTCGGTCAACGGCGGGGCGCCCCAGAGCGCCCCGGCGAACAGCTGGTCCGCGACGACCACGATCCCGTTCCCGGGCACCGCGAACGACGTTGTCTATCAGGTGAGCACGACGAGCAACAGGCAGCTTCGGATTCAATGGTATCCGTGATGCTGAGCGACGGTCTCGGCGCGACGCGCCGCTGACTCGTCATGGACCGCGCGGACCGCCGGTGAGCGCCGGCTCACCGGCGGCGCAGCGCGCGGGACACCGAGCGCGTGCTCGCATAGCCGAGCCCGGCGGCGAGCGCGCGCCTCGTTGGGCTGGACGAGGCGAGGTAGCGGTTCGCCAGCTCGGTTCGCGCTTCCATCAAGAGGGCGCGGTGGGACGTGCCCTGCTCTCGCAGCAGCCGCTGGAGCGTCCGCGAGCTCACGCCGAGGTGCTCGGCGATGCGATCGATGTTCGGATTGCCCTGAGCGATGCAGAGCTGGAGGGCCTGTCGGACGTCATCGACGAAGCTCGACGGGACGCCGGCGGCGGTCGCCGGCGCCCCGCCGACCTTGCCGAGCGCCTGAAGCCGCGCCGCCGCGCAGTCCTCGAGGATCTCACAGAGGCGCGGCTCGGCGGAATGGAAGGGCAGCTCCAGGAGATCCCGATCGAAGACCAGCTCGTCGTGGGGGGCATCGAACTCGACCCGCGCGTCGAAGACGCGCTCGTACTCGCCTGCGACGCGCTCGCGGCGGTGCCGGAAGCGCACCGCCAGCGGGCGGATGTGCTCGCCCGAGAACGCCCGCGTCCGGAGCACCATCAAACTGACGATGAGATCCGCGACGGCGGGCACGCCGTCCGGCGAGAGGTGGCGGAAATGCGCGCGGCGACCGGTCACCTCGAGGCTCAGGACGCCCCCATTGGCGACCAGCGGAGCGAAGCGGATGACGCGTTCCAACGCTATGCCAAAGCTGCTGCTGCTGCGTGTCAGGTAGTCCAGGAGATCGAGCGAGCCGACCTCGAGCCCCTCCGCGGCGTGCAGCCCGAGCAGCGGATTGCCGCTCATCTTCTCGGCGGAGGACCATATCTGCCGCGCCACGCTCAGAGAGATCGGCAACCCGCGCTGGCGGAGCGCCTCCGGCGGGAGCGCTGCGTCGCGCAGGACCGCGTCGATCGGCAGCCCGAGCTTGGGCGCTGCGGAGAGAAGGAGCAGGACGAAGTCAGAGAACGCGGACTGGGCTGGCGCATGGACCACGGTTCCTCACAAGCCAAATGTGTCGGAGCGTAGTGGCCGAAGCCGCCCGGGGCAACCCGGATCCTGGCGCTGGGCACCTACCCGTCCGGCGGCGTGCGCGGCGTGCGCGGCGTGCGCGGCGTGCGCGGGCGCCCGGGGGTGCGAGGCGAAAAGGGGGCTCAGGCCAGGAGGCCCGGCAGCGGCCCGGTGCACACGCCGGGAATGCCGAAGGTGGTCACGTCGTCGAGGCCCATCGCGTTGCATACCGACACGAGCAGGTTGTTGTGCGGCAGGTCGGCGTATTTCATGTAACGGCCCATCTTGAAGTAGCCGCCCGCGCCGCCCGCGAGCACCCAGGGGATATCCTTGTACGTGTGCGTGTTGCCGACGCCGAGCTCGTTGCCCCAGAGCAGCAGGGTGTTGTCCAGCACCGAGCTGCCGTCCACTTCCTTCGCGAGCGCCAGCTGATCCAGCACGTATTTCACCTGCTCGCTGTGCCAGACGTTGATCTTCACGAGCTTCTCGTTCGCGACCGCATCGTTGTCGCCGGCGTGGGAGAGCTCGTGGTGCTCCTCGTTCACCCCGATCCAGGGATAGTACTGCCAGCTATCGGCGTTGGCCCACATGAACGTGGAGACGCGGGTCATGCCGCAGATGTGCGCGAGCAGCATCAGGTCGGTCTGCAGCCGGCCGACCTTCGGATAGTTCTCCATCGCTCGCGTGTCGAACTTCTCCGGCATCGTGGGCGGCGTGCACGAGACCGCCGAGCTCTGCAGCCGCTGCTCGATGTTGCGGATGCCGCCGAGGTGCGCCTCGAGCCGCGCCTTGTCCTCGGAGCTGACGCGCGCCTTCAGGCGGCCGATATCGTCCTTGAGGAAGTCCAGCACGCTCTGGCGCTCGGCGATCAGCCGCTGCAGCTCCGTTTCGGAGAGATCCGCGTTGGCGAAGATGCGCGAATACATCTGGAATGGATCGTCGACGGCCGTGTTCGGCTGGTTCGGACCGCGGTACGAGATCACGCGGAGCGGCTCCTGCCCCTCGATGCGCACGCCGAACTCGAGCGACGGGAACTGGCTGCTCTCGCCGATGCGACTCGCGATGTGCTGATCGACCGAGATGCGATCCGCCCAGCCGGCAGGGCCGCCCGCGCCCGTGAAGCTGCCGGCGAGCAGGGAGCCGCCCGTGAGCATCGCGCCGGGGCCCTTCATGTGCGGGCCGCCGGGTTTGTTCTCGCTCGGGACGCCGAGCTCGTCCTCGACCGTCGAGTTCATGTGCACGCCCTTGAGCACAAGCATCCTCTGCTTGTGCTCCTCGAGCGGCGCCAGGATCGGGCCGAGCGAGAGCGGCGCCTCGTGCGCGTCCCCTGCCGGAAAGAACGCCGACGGCACGGTGCCGTTCGCCGAGAAGATGCCGATGAAGCGCCTGGCGCCCGGCTGCTTCGCGTCCTGTCCAAACACCGTGGCGCTCCGCCAGACGGGGCTCGTGAGCGCGACGGTCAGGGCGCCGAGCCCGCCCAGCAGCTTGCGGCGGCTGATCTGGGTGCGGAGGTCGATAGGGCCTCTTCGGTTCATGGCATCTCCTTCGTGTGCGCGTCGATCGGACGGCGGAAGAGGAAGGCGTCCGTCTCCACGACGGCGCGGGGGAGCGCGTTCAGATCCTGGCCGGCGGCCTTGAAGGTCTCGAGCAAGCTCTCCATCGAGCAACCATCCATGTCCTGCTCGAAGCGGGCGATCGCGAAGCGGAACCACTGGCGCGCCACGCACTCTTCCACCTCGGCGCTGCCCGCGAGCCTCTCGCCGAGCTCCGCCACGCCCTCGAACTCGCCGTCCATGTCGCGGGTGGCGATGACCTTGCCGCTCGCGTCGACAGGCTCGCCGCCGTCGAGCTCGCGGTAGCGGCCGATCGCGTCGTAGTGCTCGAAGCCGAAGCCGATCGGATCGAGCAGCTGGTGGCAGCCGACGCAGCTCGGGTCCACCTCGTGCTGGGACAGCCGCTCTCGGGTCGAGCTGCTCGGGTCGACCTCGGGCGGCTTGGGGATGTTGGCCGGCGGGGCCGGTAGCTGCTGGCAGAGCAGCGCCTCGCGCACGAACTTCCCTCGGTAGATCGGCGAGCTCTCCGCGGGCTTCGCCTGGATGGCGAGCAGCGCCGGGAGCGTCAGGATACCCGAGGTGGCGCCGTCCGTGCGCTTCAGCGCCTGGAAGGACTCGTCGCCGGTGACGCCGTAGTACCCGCCGAGATCCTTGTTGTAGAAGACCGTCGTCGAGGTGAGGAGCGCGCTCAGCTTGCCTCCCTCGCCGTCGAGCACGTGGTCGAAGAAGGCGTCGGCCTGCCCGCGCAGCGACTCACGGAACGACCGCGATTGCCACTCGGGGAAGGCGTCCGCGTCCTTCACCACGCTGTTCAGGCCGTTCAGGTGCGTCCAGCTGCCGAGGAAGCGATGGACCAGCTTCTGGCCGCGCTCGTCCTCGAGCATCCAGTCGAGCTGCGCCGCGACGCCCTCCTTCGTGGTCAGGCTGCCGTCTTCGATGGCCTCGTTCAGCCTGGCGTTCGGCAGGGTGCCCCACAGCATGTAGGAGAGGCGAGCGGCGACCTCGTACGGAGAGAGCTTCACGGCGCGCTCGCTCACCTTCTCCGAGGTGCCGATCTCGACGCGGTAGAGGAAGCGCGGCGACTGCAGCATGCCGCGGAGCAGGAGCTCGACCCCGTGCTCGTAGCTCGTCTCCGCGCCGACGTCGAAGAGCTGAAGGTGTCGCTCGATGTCCGCCGCGTCCGTGATCGGCGCGCGGTAGGCGCGGGCGCCGAAGCCCACGACCAGCCGGCGCGCGCACTCGCTCGGCTCGGCGCCGACCTCGCAAGGCGCGATCTCGTCGAGCGCCGCCGGACTGCCGGCGACGGCCGCGGCGATGACGTCCGCCGCGGCCTGGAAATGCTCGAGCTCGACCTGCGTCACGTCCGGCTGCAAGAGGCCGAACGCCGACGCCTCGATCGCGGGGCCGAGCGCCGCATCCAGGCCGGGCACGTCGCCGACGAGGTCGCGCACGGTGTTCAGGTACTGCTCCCGCGAGAGCAGCCGCATCGGCGAAGGCCCAGGATCGATGGTGCTCGCGTCGCACTTCAATGGCTGGCCGGGGCCCGCCGACCCCGAGCCCGAGCCTCCGCTGCTCGAGCTGCCGCTCGTGCCGTTCGTGCCCTCCGCCGGCGATGTGCCGTCTTCGCTGCCCAGGTTGCCGATGCACGCCGACAGCGTGAGCGCCGCGGCGAGCAGGCCCACGCTTCCGTGAGACTTGAATTGTTCAATCGATGATGTAGTCATTCAGGGCTCCGCTCGACGCTGCTGGCTACTCCGGCTCGGTGGGGAGACCTGCTCGGGCGCGATCACCTTTTTCGTCGTCGAAGCGCGGAGACGTTTCGATTGGTACGAAGAGGTGGGTCTACGGTCGCCGAGCTCCGACCCGATGGCGGGAGCGCCGCCGGCTCACGGTCCTTCGATGCTGCAGCACACCGCGCAATCGTAGGCTTCGAGCAATTCGCGCCCGGCGCACGGGACGTCGCCGCACGCGGTTCCCTTCAAGGCGCCGCAGCTCGGGAGGCATTCCCCTTCGACCTCGATCGAATGCGGCGGATCGCAGGGCGTGTCGTTGCCCGGAGGCTCGTCGCCGTCCGGCGTGAAGTACAGCCGATCCAGCTGGACGCCCTCGACGGCGTCCGCGAGGACGAGCTCGTGCGCTCCGGCCGAGAGGGGGAAGCGGAGCGGCTCGCCATAGCGCGTGTCGTCGTGGAGATCGTCCCAGAACCAGATGTCGCCGACGCTGATGCGCCAGAGGTACCAGGGGCCGCTGTCCACCTGGAACCAGAAGCGGTTGTTGAGGGCGCCCGGAGCGTGGATCCGCCCCCAGATCACGTATTCTGCCCCGCTCGGCGCCTCGAAGCGGTAGCGAGCTCGCGCGATCCCCGGCGCGTCGTCCGAGGGCACGCCGGCCGGGGGGGCGATGAAGCGGCCCTCGGAAGCGCGGCTGTCTTCCCCCACGGTGAAGCCGTCGCTCAGCTCTCCGAGCTCCGCCTCGATATAGGACGATCCGGAAACGACCGGCGCCCAGGCTCCGACCGAGGTGATCTCCGCATCACACCCGGAGGCCGCAAGGCAGCCGAACGCCATGATGCGGGCGGCCGAGCAGCGCTTCACGGCTGATCCAGGAACCGCCTTAGCTTCGCGCTGTGGGGGCTCTTGGGATACTGCTTGACGAAGGCCTGAGCGCGCCGCTTCGCCTCCTGTGCGTTGCCGCGCGCGGCCAGCACGTCGATGGCGAGCACCTCGCGCTCCTGCCGGAGCACGCCATTCGGGAACTGCGCGCGCAGGCGCTCGAGGAGCGCCGTCGCTCCCGCCACGTCTCCGGAGCGCAGCTTGGCGCGCGCTTCCGTGAGCAGGGCGCTCTCCGCGCGCAGAAGATCGGTCTCCGTCGGCTTCGGTCCGCTCGGCCTCCGGGTCGGCTCGACCTCGGTGGGTATATTGAGCGGCGGCTCCGGAAGTGCCTTGGGCTCCTCCACAGGCGTCACAGGGGCCTGCGGCACCTCCGCAGGCGCGCGCTCCGGGGCCGCCGCGCGGGGCGGCGCAGGCGCCTCACCCGAGGAGGAGAGGGCCCAGTAACCTCCGCCGAGCACCAGGCCGCCGCCCACGAGCACCGCCGCTGCCTTGACCGAGAGCGCCGACGGCAACAGCGAACCGACTCCAGCCTTCGTGGTTGCGGCGCTGGAGCCGGCCGTGGCACCGACGACCGTCCCCGCCGCCAGCTGGCCCGCGATGCCGCGCCATGCGCGCTCCTTCGCGCCCTCGGGCGGACCCACGTGGCGCACGCTTCCCAGGAGCTCCCGCTCGAGCGGGTCCGCCCCGCTCTTGATGCTCAGCAGCCGTTCAGGATCCCCCATCACACGGCCTCCTTTCGGCTCGTGTCCTGTGCCAGCGCGAGGCGCTTGACCTCTCGCGAGAAGGTCTCGCGCGCCAGGCGGAGGCGCGAGCGCACGGTGCCCACGGAAATGCCCAGCAGGTCCGCGATCTCCTGGCCCGACTTCTCCTCGAGCTCGAACAGGACGAACACGAGGCGCTGCGGCTCCGGCAGCTTGTTCAAGATGGCCTCCGCCGCCTGCGCGCGCTGCCGCGACTCCGCGCTCAGCGCGAGCTCCTCGGAAGCGCCGCCGTAGAGGTCCATCTCCGCGGCGTCCGTCGTGACCTCGCGCCGGAACCGCGCGGAGCGCCGGTAGTCGCTCGCAACACGCTGGCAGATGCCGAAGAGCCATGTCGTGAGGAGCGATCGACCCTCGAACTCGGGGAGCTTGAAGTGCGCGGTCAAGAACACCTTCTGCGCCAGGTCGAGCACGTCCGCCTCGCGCACCCCGAGGCGCCTGAGCGAGCACCAGACGAAGTTGAAGTGCGCGTCGTAGAGGGCTCGAAACTCGGGGTCCGGTGTGCTCATGCCGTAACGTCCCGGTGACCTGTCAGCGAACGAGACGAGCAGACGCCGCAAGATCGAGCGCGGAATTGTGCAGGGACGATACCACTCGGCCACCTAGTGGGGACGCCGGGCCGAGACGATCACAAATAAATGCGCGTGCACCGCGCGGCGGCTACCCTCGCGTCGTCCCGATGCGGAGGCGTCGCGCTTTTCCCGTGGTTTTTGGTGCGATGCTGGCGGCTTCGGGGACCGCCACGGCACAGACCGAGCCGTTCCTGAGCGTGACGCGCGGCGCTGGCGCCGAGAGCTGCCCGGACGCGGCGCGCCTCATCGAGCGGGTCGAGCAGCTGCGCGGCCGGCCGGAGACGGGGGCGAGCGGCTCCTACCTCGTCGACTTCACCCGGGATACCGACGGCTTCCGCGCGTCCATCCGCAGCGGGAGCGACGCGCGCGAGCTGCGCGATCGCAGCCGCAGCTGCGCCGGGCTCGAGCAGGCGACCGCGGTGACGCTCGCGCTGCTGCTCGACTCCGACGGGGAGGCGTCGTCCCCGCAGGAGCCCGGGGTCGAGGCGCGCGACGCGCCGCCGCCCGCGCCTCCAGCGCCGGCGTCTTCGCCCAGCGCCTCGGCGGAGCGGCCGCCGGTCGCGCGGCCCGCGCCAGCGGGGGCCGGCGGCGGCGAGCGCGAGGCGCCGACGTCCGGACGTGGCGCCACGCGGCTCACGCTGGCGGCGGGCGCTGCCGGCCTGTTCGGCGTGGTGCGTCCCTTCGCGCCCGCGCTCTCCGCGGAGCTCGGCATCGGCGGTGCGCGATTTCGAGCGGCGATCGGCGCGCTCTGGCTCGTCCCGCAGACGCTGGAGCTCGGGCCGGGCGAGCTCCGCGAGACGATGCTCGGCGGCGCCGTGCGCGCCTGCATCGCGGCCGCGGGCGTTGGGGTCCTGCGCTTCGACGTGTGCTCCGGCGTTCTCGCTGGCCGGCTGAAGGCGGCGGCGAGCGGCTTCACGCGGAACGACGCCGTCGAGAAGACGTGGCTGGCGGTGCCGATCGAGCTGTCGCTGGCGAGCCTGGCAGGTCCGCTCGGGTTCGAGGTCGGTGCCGCCGCGCTGGTGCCGCTCCGGCGCAACGATTTCTCGGTGGATGGCGTGGGGGTCGCGTACAGGTCGCCGCCGGTCGGCGCGCTGGTGTCGCTCCGTGGCGTCGGGAGCTGGGTGCCGTAGGTGCGTCACGGAGCCGGGAAGCCATCACCTGGCGGGCCGTGTTGAACGCCTCCTTGAGCTCGCTCTGCACCTCCGAATGCCTCGCCTCGACCTGCACCGACACGCGCGTGATCGACATCGAGCTGTTCCTCAGCGACCGAAAGGCCGAGCCGTAGAGCCCTGACCTGTAAGGTCGAACCGGCGAAGCGCGGCGTATCAAGTCGAGTTCGTGCGCGCGGCGCCCCAGGTCGACCAGCGTCGGAGGCGTCTACCAAGTCGAGCTGTGAACAGTCATCATCGGCTGGTCACATTCCGCCGATCGAGCGCGCTTGCGAACGCATCCGGCCACACGAGCCGGACCCCGAGAGCCCGACACATCGCGCTCCACCTCGGGTCCTGCGGCTCCCGCTCTGCGACGAGGACAGGTTCAATTGTCCTCCCTCCGGCCCTGAGCAGATGCGCGTACCAAAGCACTTGACCGAGCCCGAGCCTGAGCTGCCGTTCCTCGTTCGCATCCGTGATGCTTTTGACCTCAGCCACGAAGATCGTGGTACCCACTTCCCAGGCGAGGTCGTACTCCGGTTCGCTCGGGGACGGCGAACGTGGCTGGAGGCCGTGGCGCCAAAGGAAGTCGGCGAGGGCGTTCTGCGTTTTCGCGTGTCCATAATTGCCGCGTTCGAACTTCTCGAAATCTACTTCATCAAAGGGAGCGCGCGAGGTGAGGACCTTGGTTTCGTCGGCGGGGCAATAGTCAGAGCCGAGCTGTGTTCCCTCTGGGACGGGCGCTCGCTGAGGCCATCCGCCGGTCGCAGCCACGACGGCCTCCCACTGCTCGGGGGTGACATTGAAGACCGTGCCGCCACGTTCGCGGGCGATCGACAGGCCGGAGAGCACGTCCTCGTGTTCGTCGAACCAGAGTGGAAGGCGCGGCGGCGTGACATATCGGACGCGGACGCGGTCTTCCACGTCGCCGGGTCCGGGCGGCGTCACCCAGTACGGGTTCTCGTGATCCGGCATGCCACGGGGGCCCTCGACGACTTCGCCGAAGGCGACGACGCCCCGCCGACCAGCACGACCTTTCCCGCGCCAAACCAGAACGCGGTCGCCGATTTTCATCGGGCGGCCAGCCGTGGTCCACGTGTCTATCTCGCGGTCCCGGACGGCATCCTCGACGCGGTATGTGTCAGGGCTTGCGAACAGTGCCCAGCGGTGCCCCTCCATTGAGCCGTCGAGTCCGGCCATCCTGAAGAGCAAGTTACGCATCGCCGTTGCCACCTCGCGGCGTTCAAGGAGCTCGGCGTCGAAGGTGGGCTCCTTCGCCTCTACCCAGTCAGGGACGCCGAGCGCAGCGGCGAGTCTGTCGAGGAGCCGCTGCTTCCCGTCGTCAATGTCGCGGAGAGCTGCGACGTAAACCCCGACCTGTCCGCTAGCCCACCCGCTCACGAGGTCGCCAGCAGAGCTCCCACCCTGTCGGATGATGAACCGTGGCTCCATGTTGCCCTTGCCCCACACGACGTCGAGGTTGCCTGCCAGCGACATTGCCTCGTCGAACAAGCTCCGGAGGCCCGCAGCACCGGCCGCCGACCGGGCTTCTGCCTCCGAGAAGAAGGTCTGCACATTCCACGGCTCTCCAGGCTTTCGCTCACCGCGCATGGAAGGAGCGTACTCTGAGCACGCGCGCAGACGAACGTGATTGCGACGCGATCCACGAGCGGCGAGGCTCTTTATGGCGCTCGGGGGCCTCTGTCTTGACGGCGCTGCTCAGTTCACCCCTGTGTGCGCGGGGACGACATCGAGTACGCCGGTTCCTTCGGCGTGCGCCTCGGTTCACCCCCGCGTGCGCCGGGACGACGCGAGCGTGAGCGTCGCGACGGGGCGCTCCCACGGTTCACCCCCGCGTGCGCGGGGACGACGACGGCGGTGACGGCGCCCCAGGTGCGCGACGTCGGTTCACCCCCGCGTGCGCGGGGACGACGTCCACGTCCCGCCGAGCACGAGGATCTCAGGCGGTTCACCCCCGCGTGCGCGGGGACGACGCGTCGTACAGCCACCGGTCGCCCGTCTCCGTCGGTTCACCCCCGCGTGCGCGGGGACGACGACTGGGGCCTGTGCCTGCGCTCGTGGGGGCTCGGTTCACCCCCGCGTGCGCGGGGACGACGTGTACAGCCGGTGTTGAGGGTCACCGTGCGTTTCGGTTCATTCCTGCGTGCGCGGGGACGACCTCGGCGGTCGGGAGGCTCAGCCGGCGGGCGATCGGTTCACCCCCGAGTGCGCGGGGACGACACGACCGAGGAGTGCGCGCGCGACGTCTGGCACGGTTCACCCCCGCGTGCGCGACGACGTCGGCTCCGTCCTCGGGCAGGCGCGCGTAGGCGGGTTCACCACCGCGTGCGCGGGGGCGACGAGGCGCGCCTCCTCCTCGGTGCAGCGGTAGGGCGGTTCACCCCCGCGTGCGCGGGGACGACGGACGATCAGCTCGTCGTGCGGGCCGCGGTAGTGCGGTTCACCCCCGCGTGCGCGGGGACGACACGACGTTCTCCCTCGGCATCACCTGGGTCCACGGTTCACCCCCGCGTGCGCGGGGACGACCAGACCGTCCGGGGTCGCGTGGCCAAGGAAGTCCGGTTCACCCCCGCGTGCGCGGGGACGACGGTGGAGGCGAAGGCGATCAAGGCGGCCCAGGACGGTTCACCCTCGCGCGCGCGGGGACGACGCCTCAGCGGACGAGGAGGCGCTGACCATCCACGGTTCACCCCCGCCTGCGCGGGGACGACTTGGATGACGGGGCGACATCGGCCCGGGGGGGGACGGTTCACCCCCGCGTGCGCGGGGACGACACGATCCCCTCCTCGTAGAGCAGGTATCGGAGCGGTTCACCCCCGCGTGCGCGGGGACGACGTGTTCGTCGGCACCATGAACGCCGAGCACTACGGTTCACCCCCGCGTGCGCGGGGACGACGTTGGCCGCAGGGTGGAGCATCTCCTGCGAGCGCGGTTCACCCCCGCGTGCGCGGGGACGACGTGATGCGCGCGCAAGGAAGCGCGCGACTTCGGTTCACCCCCGCGTGCGCGGGGACGACGTCCTCGATGAGAGTCAATGGGACGCAGACGAACGATTCACCCCCGCGTGCGCGGGGACGACTCGCGCGCGTCCTTGTCGAGGATTTCTAGCGGCGGTTCACCCCCGCGTGCGCGGGGACGACACCTCGGTTCCTGGCTTATTCGTAATGGGCGAGCGGTTCACCCCCGCGTGCGCGGGGACGACGGATCCAGGAGGTCGGACGGCTCCACGGTGACCGGTTCACCCCCGCGTGCGCGGGGACGACATCCGCTCCGCCGCCGAGGACGTGTCCGCCATCGGTTCACCCCCGCGTGCGCGAGGACGACTTGCCTGCGGCGACCCGCTCCGCGTCCGTGGCCGGTTCACCTCCGCGTGCGCGGGGACGACTAGGCCGGAGGCGCCTCAGGCGCTGTCGCGGGCGGTTCACCCCCGCGTGCGCGGGGACGACGAGACCGCCGTCACATCCGCGGTTTCCGGGAGCGGTTCACCCCCGCGTGTGCGGGGACGACGTGTAGGCGTCGCACCGGCCGCAGGCGCAGGGCGGTTCACCCCCGCGTGCGCGGGGACGACGGCCATGTTCTCTACGTCGGCGGGCGTCACGGCGGTTCACCCCCGCGTGCGCGGGGACGACACTCGCAAGGTCCCTGGCGACGACGGCGAATGCGGTTCACCCCCGCGTGCGCGGGGACGACGGCCTACCTCGGAAGCGGGCGAGCGGCTAGGGCGGTTCACCCCCGCGTGCGCGGGGACGACCCCCGCCGCGCTGTCGAGCATCCCCGCGACCTGCGGTTCACCCCCGCGTGCGCGGGGACGACGAGTGCCGGCCGGGCACGATCGTGCTCGTGGGCGGTTCACCCCCGCGTGCGCGGGGACGACGAGGATCGTGTTGATGAGCCGGCGCCGCTCAGCCGGTTCACCCCCGCGTGCGCGGGGACGACACCGGTCGGGACCTCGACTCCAGCACCATGCTCGGTTAACCCCCGCGTGCGCGGGGACGACTACGCCATGTAAGCGCCGATCTCGGCCGCCCACGGTTCACCCCCGCGTGCGCGGGGACGACATCACATCACGAGACGACTCAGATCTGGAGTTCGGTTCACCCCCGCGTGCGCGGGGACGACGTCTACGTTGCTCGTCATCCGCGAGAGGTTTTCGGTTCACCCCCGCGTGCGCGGGGACGACGGCAGCGACAGCCACGCCTTCCGGAACACGAGCGGTTCACCCCCGCGTGCGCGGGGACGACGTCGGCGGTCTTCTGCATCTCCGCGTCCACCGTCGGTTCACCCCCGCGCGCGCGGACGACGTGGAGCCGGCCGGTCTCCTGGATCTTGATCGTCGGTTCACCCCCGCGTGCGCGGGGACGACAAGCACAGCGCCCCCGTCTCGCTCTACCTGATCGGTTCACCCCCGCGTGCGCGGGGACGACGGTCTGTGGCCGCAGCGCGCAAAGCAGCGGTCGGGTTCACCCCCGCGTGCGCGGGGACGATGCAAGGAGGGAGCGAGGCACCCCGCGCCTCTACGGTTCACCCCCGCCTGCGCGGGGACGACGGTGCGACAAGGCGCGCTTTCTCTACGCCTCGCGGTTCATCCCCGCGTACGCGGGGACGACGTCTTGTCCTTGGTCTCGATGAGACTCGCGGACGGTTCACCCCCGCGTGCGCGGGGGCGACGTGACGTCTGCGGTGCCCGTGCCGCCGGTGAACGGTTCACCCCCGCGTGCGCGGGGACGACGGAGCTCTCCTGCTGGAGGGGCCCCGCGCCGCAGGTTCACTCCCGCGTGCGCGGGGGACGACGCGCTGGCCGATGAGGCGCATCGGGCGGCAAACGGTTCTCCCCCGCGTGCGCGGGGACGACTTCGCCGTCACCGCCTCCTTGGGAGCTCCTGACGGTTCACCCCCGCGTGCGCGGGACGACCGGACGGCAAGGAGTTCCTGATCTACGACCTCGGTTCACCCCCGCGTGCGCGGGGATGACGGAGCTCCGAGCGTGGCGGACCCGCGCGTCACCGGTTCACCCCCGCGTGCGCGGGGACGACGAGGAGGCCCGATGCTGTCCGTCTGAGCGTGAGCATAAGGATGGAGGGACTTTCGCCCCGTCAACGCCAAATTGATTGAGGGACGCTCCGCGTCATACCGCTGTGCGTCCGCACGGTCGCCCGATAATTGACGCACCTCGTCGATCGTCCCGACCTCGCTAGCAAGAGCACGAGTTCGCGGGACGCTACGAATTCGCTGGAACGTGAATGTCAAGGAGCTTGTTTTTTGAGGGCTCGGACGGCGGCCCTGCCGCGCTTCGCGGCGGGGCCGACGGCGAGCATCGCGCCGGGCGAGCCGGGTTCGGCGCGACTCGACGCACTTCCGGCGCGAAGTCTGAACATCCGCTTGTGATGTGCGATGCAGTGCATCCCTCAAAATTCGTGCTCCGAGCCCCCTCAAACTTCGAGGCTACGCTCACGTCTCCGCCCCGCGGTTCACCCCCGCGTGCGAGGGGACGACGCTTGGCGCATCGGCAGCGACGCTCGCCACGCACGGTTCACCCCCGCGTGCGCGGGGACGACTCCTGCCGGCTTGGGTGCGCCGGACACCATTGCGGTTCACCCCCGCGTGCGCGCGGACGACGGCACGCCGATGCGCGTTCCTGATGACCTGTACGGTTCGCCCCCGCGTGCGCGGGGACGACGGACCCCGGCGATCCAGGTGCCCATGGCGCGCCACGGTTCACCTCCGCGTGCGCGGGGACGACGTCTCCGACCGGGCGCGTCGCGACGCTCACGGACGGTTCACCTCCGCGTGCGCGGGGACGACGGCGAGAGCTGGAGCTTGAACTTGGGGCGCTTCGGTTCACCTCCGCGTGCGCGGGGACGACCCGTGGAGGAACTCCGAGCACGTGGGGCCTTCTCGGTTCACCCCCGCGTGCGCGGGGGCGACCCGCCGTGACCTGCGCCGGCCGCCACCGCCACCGGTTCACCCCCGCGTGCGCGGGGACGACGTGTGGTGCCGTGGGGAGGAGCCGGCGGCGCTCGGTTCACCCCCGCGTGCGCGGGGACGACTCCCCGGCTGGGCAGCAGACGGTCTGCCAGCGCGGTTCACCCCCGCGTGCGCGGGGACGAGCCCATCACGTGGTACGTCGGGATGCTCGGGTACGGTTCACCCCCGCGTGCGCGGGGACGACATGCGTCGCGGCGTAGTCCGGGCGCATGGTGGCCGTTCACCCCCACGTGCGCGGGGACGACCAATCCGCGAATCCTCGCGCCTACAGGGTCGGACGGTTCACCCCCGCGTGCGCGGGAACGACTGTACGTTTGCGCTAGGCTCGGGCCGCGTTGTGGCGGTTCACCCCCGCGTGTGCGGGGACGACGGGAACTCCTGGGGGAGCGTGTCGCGGATGTCCGGTTCACCCCTGCGTGTGCGGGGACGACGACCGAGCGGCACTGCTTGAGGTCGCGCGCGTCCGGTTCACCCCCGCGTGCGCGGGGACGACCGGCAGGATCGATAGTGCGAGGCATAGAGCCTCCGGTTCACCCCCGCGTGCTCGGGGACGACGCCCCCGAGCACGCCGACCTCGCCGCGAGGCTCGGTTCACCCCCACGTGCGCGGGGACGACGCCGCGCACGGTGGCGCTGTCGATGGTGGGCGTCGGTTCACCCCGCGTGCGCGGGGACGACGCGAGGCGTGTGATGGCGCCCGAGAGGGTCGTCGGTTCACCCTCGCGTGCGCGGGGACGACGGCGACGGCAGTCTGCATCGACACGCCCATCCTCGGTTCAACCCCGCGTGCGCGAGGACGACGCGACGCCGACGCGACGCCGACGATGACGGCGCATTCGGCGACCGGTTCAACCCCGCGTGCGCGGGGACGATGCCGGTGTATCGTCTACGTCGTTCCGGTTTACCCCCGCGTGCGCGGGGACGACGCGCGCGAACGACGACTTCCCCGTCTTCTCCGGTTCACCCCCGCGTGCGCGGGGACGACTCCTACAGCCCGAACCGGCAGAGCGAGCACGACGGTTCACCTCCGCGTGCGCGGGACGACGCCATTGGCCAGCTCCAAATGGGTTTCAGTCCACGGTTCACCCCCGCGTGTGCGGGGACGACATGTCGGCCCAATGTTTGATGAGCTCTGCCGCCGGTTCACCCCCGCGTGCGCAGGGACGACTGTTTTGAGTCTCCGCCTTCTCCGCCGCTTTGGCGGTTCACCCTCGCGTGCGCGAGGACGACGTTGTCCCGACGGGCGGCGGCAAGACGGTGATCGGTTCACCCCCGCGTGTGCGGCGACGACCCGAGCGCCGCTCGGGCCATGCTCGCGTGCGTCGGTTCACCCCCGCGTGCGCGGGGACGACGCCGAGATGAAGCTCGAGCACCTCGGCGCAGACGGTTCACCCCCGCGTGCGCGGGGACGACCGCCGCGCTCGCCGATCACGGCAAGGCTGGGACCGGTTCACCCCCGCGTGCGCGGGGACGACTCATCCCCGTACGCTTCCGCGATCGCTTCGTCCGGTTCACCCCGCATGCGCGGGGACGACGTAACCGAGCGGCGGCAAGGAGCAGGTCGCGTTCGGTTCACCCCCGCGTGTGCGGGAACGACATGACCGGGAAGCGCTTCGAGTACCACCCCACCGGTTCACCCCCCCGTGCGCGGGGACGACGACGCGCCCGGGTTCGTGCAATACGCAGAGATCGGTTCACTCCCGCGCGCGCGGGGACGACGTGATGCCGGTGATCCCACCCGAGAGTTGTCGGTTCACCCCGGCGGGGACGACATCGGTCGAGGCGCATCGGCACCGAGAGTCGTCGGTTCACCCCCGCGTACGCGGGCACGACGCTCATCGTCCCGCCCTAACGGTGACCTGGCCCGGTTCACCCCCGCGTGCACGGGGACGCCGTGTGCCCGATCCAGAGCGTGCAGCGACTCGCCGGTTCACTCCTGCGTGCGCGGAGACGACGGTGCGCGCGTCGTCGTGACGTGGCACACGTGCCAGTTCACCCCCGCGTGCGCGGGGACGACGACCCCGCGCGCGTGGATCTCGGTCCGGTACCGCGGTTCACCCCCGCGTCGCGGGGACGACGTAAGGGCGGACAGTTCTCCAAGCTCGATCAACCACGGTTCACCCCCGCGTGCGCGGGGACGACACTTTCTCCTTTCGTATACTTACGCCTTCCGGACCAGCGTAAGTCCCTTGATGTCAATGACCGTGCGGCTGGTGTCCCCGTGCGTCAGCCTGGCAAATCTTACTCATTCTGTGCCGCGTGGACCAACACACATCCTCCGCTCTCATTACGCGCGCAGACCGCCTGCCACAAGAGCTCGCGCACCCGGGCCGACAGCGTCCCGGCGAACACCCCCGCCCGCACCTTCAGCATCACGGCGTGATGTGCCCCCGCAGCGACGGCGACGCCCGCTCGGCCACCAGCACGGTCAGAATGGCACACCTCCGTCCGGGTCTGGCGCACCCTCGCCCGCTCCCCCCTCAGGCCCCTCCCGCTCCTCCCCGGCCGCCTCGACCTCCGCGAAGTTCTTCCCCGCGGCAACGCTCCCTTCACCCGATCCCACAGCGCCCCTGGCGTATCCCCGTCGCGTGGGTCACGAGCAGCGTCGCGTTCCCCTTCAGCTTCAAGGCTCGCTGCATAGCCGGCACGATCCTCTGGATCAGCGGCTCCTCGTGGAACGCGCTCCGGCACAGGCGACGCACGTTCGACTCCAGCGACCCCGCGCCCATCGCCGCCGTCTTGAACGCGAGTGGCACCGTGACCTCCACCATCTACAAGTCGGCGACGTTATAAGACGAAGCTCCGCATCTTGCGAAGCTCCGCATCTTGCCCGTGTGCACGAACCCCACTGCCGACGAGAAGCCCATCGACACGATCGCCGCATGACACAGTCAGATCCGGATCGAACCGCTCCGCGAACCGCATCCGGTACATCCTGGCGACCACCTCCGCCGGCGCTTCGCGCTCGCCCACGCCTCCACCTGCGCCATCAGGGTCGACGCGCGCCGCGTCTCGCTCGATGCGGACCCTGTCCGTGTCGAGAAACGTCCAGCCATCGCTGAAGCGCGGCAGCTGCTGCAGATCGCGGAGCAGGCTCCCCCCTCGACCCATCATCGGATCTCCTACGTCATTCCCGCACCCGCCCGCCCCCCACCGTCCTGCCGCCGGGCGCCCCTCAGCCCTGCGCTGGCGCTATCGACAGCAGCCCGAACCCGTACGCCTTCGCCGGTCCAATACCCGCCGCGAGCGCCTCGCGAAACCGACTCGCGTCCGTCACCCGCAACCGCCCCTCGAACAGCACCGGCGCCAGCGTGAGGTGCTGCCGCTCGTCGCTCGCGCCCGACTTACGACCGGTGAGCTTCCGCTCCTCGACCGCCGACACGCCGCCCGCCCCGGCGCCGTCCTCCGCGCCGCAGAGCGCAAAGCCGCCTTCCTCCGCTTTGCGCCGCAGCCAGCCGATCCGCGACGCCTCGTCGCGCAGCTCCACGCGCCTGCCATTGCGGCGCTTGCCGTCGTCGCCGCTCTTCGTGTCGATTCGGCGCGTCGGATTGGCGCGCAGGCGGAAGCGGAAGAAATCCCCCGCTCCGATACGCGCCCGCTCGCTGCCGACCTCCCGGATCGCCGGGTTCTCGATGGGGCTCGGCTCGGTAAAGCCCAGATCCTCCTGGATATCCAGGAAGTAGTCCTTGGGCAGCCGCGTGAAGTCCGGTCGCGTCGCGCTCTGAACCAGGAGGACGAACCGGCCGCGCTGGACCGCCTCGTCCACGCGAAAGAGGACGCCGTGCGCCTTGCGCGGATGCGGCCCGGCGTCGTCGGGGAACGCGCGCATGATCGTGCGGTGGAGACCCTCGATATCGGCGATATCGGCGCGCACGGCGCGCGAAATGGGGTTCAGCAAGGCTCGGGACAGGTACATCGGAGGCTCCTTTGCAAGTCAGAGGGCGGGAGTCCGCAGCTCGGGGCGCCGCGCGACCAGCGAGGTCTGCGGCGTGTCCTCGGGCGATAACGCGAGCTCTCCGGGCTCGATCCACGTCGTGCAGACGAAGCGGCGCGCGAAGTGCCGCGCGTGGAGGCGGAACGACAGCGGCTGGTCCTGCCGGGGGTGCCCCTTGTCCGGATCGCACTCCACGACGAGGCGAACCCGTTCCATGGGCGCCGCCGGGCTCGGCCAAGGCGCGGCGCGGAGCGCGGCCTCGGGCTCCGCCGCGACGAGGCCCGCGCGCACGGCGAGGGATGGCGGACACGCGCGGCGCCCGAGGAACAGCGGCCACCGCGGCGACTCGAGGGCGCCGTCGATCGCCGCGGCGAGCGCGTCGTCCTCGTAGCCGAGCGCCACGAGGAAGCTCGCGTCGCTCAGGTAAGCGCGCCGCGTGATGACGGGGTTGCTCGTGCCGTAGACGCGGTGCTCCTTCCCGTCGAAGCGCCCCGCGCCCGCCGTGTGGTAGTCGACGAGCATCCCGCCCTCGCGATCGACGCGCACGCCCATCCTCGCCGCGGCGAGCTCGGCGAGGCGCGCGTCGTCGTCTCGCGGCATGCCGAGCGCCGCCCCGACCAGGCCCAGCACGCCGCTCTTCGACGGCTCGCGCTCCGTGTCGCGGTGGGGGAAGCGGCTCTGCGTACCCCACGACTGGAGCGGACCTTCGAGGCGCAGCAGGACGCTCTTCACGCCGCGCCTCCGAACGCCGCCGCGGTCGCGGCGTCGATCAGCGCCTGGAGCGACGCGCGGCGCTGGGCCGAGGGCACCTGCGCGCCGAAGGTCTTTGCCAGCGTGTCGCCGGGATCGACCACGCAGAACGACAGATCCTTCCGCCCGTCCGCCCCGTACACGCCGTCGAGCGCGGCGAGCAGCTCGCCGAGCTTCACGATCGACCCCGCGACGAGATCGCCGTTCTCGCCGCTCGTGGGCCACACCGGCTTGACGAAGGCGTTCGCCAGCGAGCGCGGCGCCCCGCGCTCCCGCACGTCCGTCAGGATGAACGACGGCGGGTTGTGCGCCGCCATCGAGTTCTGCTTGCCGCTCGGGATCGCCAGGACGGCCGCGCGCAGGAGCGCCGCCAGCGTCTTCTTCGCCTGCGCCCTCGCGGCCTCGTCCGCGCCCAGGTTCCGGACGAGGTCGTCCACGTCGACGACGAGGTAGCGGTAGAAACAGGCGGAATTGAAGGGGATCGTCCCCATCATGTCGCTCCCCGAGCTGTCGTCGCGCCTGCGGTCGTCGATCGCCGTGTAGAAGTCGAACTCCATCGAGACACGGTGGGTCGAGATCGCATGAGCCACCTGGCAAGCGGCATCGACGTTCCACCCTGGCTGGTCTGCGATCATCCGGCCGAAGAGCCCCAGCTCGGGCGTGCGCGAGCCGTCCGAGAGCAGCGCCTCGATCTGCTCGCGGAGCGCCCCAGGAACCTGATCCTTCGCCTCGGACTTCTCCTGCTTCTTGGACTTGCCGCCCTTGCCCTTCGCCGCCTTGTCCCCCGGTGGCTCCGCGGCCGCCTCCGCCGGTGACGCCGCCAGCACCGCCAGGTTCTCGGCGATCAGCGCGGCGAGGCGCTCGATGGTGCGCGTGGGCAGGAACAGGAGATACTGCGTCTTCCATGTGTCGCCCTCCTCCGCCTTCAGCCCACCGCCGGCGAGCGCGCGGACGACCGCGCGTTTCGCGCTCTCCGGATCGACCTTCTTCGCCGCCACCACGTGCTCGGCGACGGCTTCGACGAGGCGCTTCGTGCGCGTCGCCTGCTCCGCCCCGTCGAGGAGCGCGTGCGCTTTGAACGCCTCGCGGATCGCGCGCTTGTAGCACTGGCTCGAGATGCGCGCGCGGCGCACGCCGCCGAGCTCGCAGTCCTTGGGCGAGCCGGTGTCGTCGCGGTTCAGATTCGATGGGGCGAAGTTCTGCAAGATATGGAGTTCGAGCTTCATCGAGAGATCTCTCCTTCGGATTCGAGGGCGTCGTGACGTGTGTTCCAGAACTCCCGAGCCAGCCGGCGCTGGACGCGGCGCGCCTCGCCGCGCCACGCGAGCACGTCGCGGAGCAGGCGCTCCCAGTCGAGGGGCTTCCCCTTGCTGCGCGCGAGCGAGACGGCGTGGCGGAGGTGGTTCGGCAGGTCCTCGGCGTCGGCGTCGAGGAGCGCCACGAACCGCTGGCGCAAGCTATCGTTGTCCCCAGCCCCGGGGCCCTCCTGATCGGCGTTGATCGCGCGGAAGGCGCGGCCGAGGCTCACGCCCTCGCCGCCGGGATCGGGGTGGAGCGCGAACAGCGCGCCGACGAGGAAGAAGGCGCGGTCGCGGTAGGGGTCCTCGCTGCGCGGCAGCCAGGGATCGACATGAGGGCACGCGGCGGCGGCCATCCCGGTGCGGTCCTGGAGGCTCCTGCGGAGGGCGGCGAGGGCCCCTCGATCCTCGTTGTCGGCGAGCTTACGGAGGTGCGAGATGAAGCGAGCGACGTGATCGTCCTCGGCTTTGCGGACGTCGGTCATGCGGAGGCTCCTTCCTGGGTCGGCGCGGAGGGGGTCGTGGGAGACAGCTTGGCGAGCTCGTACCCGAGCGTGCGCTCGGCGAGGGCGCGGGCCCGGAAGGCGCGGGAGGTCGTGCCGAGCTGGCTTGCCCCGCCGTCGAGTGCGCTCCAGGCGGCCTTGCGCGCGGCCTCTTTCCACCAGCGCAGGGCCGCCTCCGCGTCTTCGTCCGTTCCGAGCCGCCGGACCAGCTCGTCGAACGCGGCGCCCAGCGTGCTCCAGTAACGCGGCTCCGTCGCGAGGCGCTCCACGAGCGCCCCGACGTCCTTCTTGTCCGGGCTCCGCTCGCCCGACGCGAGCGCCGCGCTGGCCAGCCGCCAGGCGCTGCTCCGCAGCGCGCTCCCCGCATCGTGGGCCGCGCGGAGGGCTTGCCGGAGGACATCGACCCGCCCCGCGTCGGTGAGGAGCCGGACCGGCAGCGGCACGCGCTCCGCGCGCCAGAGCTCGATCGCCGCCTGGCTGCTCGACAGGCCGTAGAGGTCGAGCGCGAGCCCGGCGGTTCGCTCGAGGATGTCCTCCTCAACGAGCCACGCGATCTGCGAGCAGACCGCCGGGCGACGGTGCTCCTCTCGCGCGCTCGCCGCTTCGAAGAGGGCGGTCGCGTCGCGCCATAGGCTCCGGCCGGGGTCGAACCGGAGCGGCTCCGCACCGCGCTTCACGTCGCGGACCAGGAGCGCCTGCATCGGCTCGATCCAGTCGCCCTCGGGCTCGAGGCCCGCGCCCGTGACCACGTCGCGCACGACGGCCCCGGCTCCCGTCGCGTGTGGGATCAGCTCCACGCGGCGCGCCTGCCACGTGAGGGCGTCGAGCCAGCCCCGCACCGCGCGCGCCGTGCGCGAGGCCGCCGTATCCTGCTCCCACGCCGGCAGGTCGCCGGGGCCGCCTGCGCCCGGGAGCGGCCGGTCCCGCTCGAGGATGAGCAGGTTGAGCAGGAGGGTGCGGTGGAGCGTCGTTCCCCGGGCGAGCACGACCGCGCCCGGGCGCAGCGGGCACGCCCTAGGGTAGCCGGAGTCGTTCAGGATGCGGCCTCCCGGGCCGAACCCCAGGAACCCCAGCATCGCGCGCGCGGACTCGGCAGGGGTCAACCCCGCGTCGTCTCCGCCGTGCTCCAGCAGTTGCACCGAGCCCGAATAGCCGGACCGCTCCAGCGCGAGGCGCCGCACGGGCGTCCTCTCGGCCTCCTTGCCTTGCCGCTCGGCGAAGAGCACCTCTGCGAGCCGCGGCACCTGCAGGAACGGCCGCTCGGCATCGAACAGGTCGAAGCGGTGGCGGAAGCGGTCGAGGTACGCGCGCACACGGGCGGGGTCGAAGCGCGGCTCGTTCCAGAGGGCCTCCCAGGCGTCGGTCGAGCGCGGACCGTCGACGGCTCGGTGGAGGATCGCGAGCAAGAGCCGATAGATGACGGCCGTCGCGAGCGGCGACTCGTCGTGGATGCAGGCGAGTTCGTGCGCGCGTGCGAGAACCTCCTCGAACCCCAGCTCGACGCGTGCTCCGGCGAGCGTCTCGCAAGGGATCCAGGGCTCTCGGGTCAAATCGAAGCGGGGGCGTTCGGGCGGCGGCATGCGGAGGTCTCCTAGAGCGCGGCGTTGTCGGGGGTATCGAGCGAGCCGACGATGAGACCGAGCTCCGGATCCAGCGCCAGGGAGACGCCGGCGATCGTCGTGCGGCCGGCGTCGTCGAGGCGGAGGACGCGATGGAAGCGGAGGTGCCCGCTGGCCTCGAAGCACGCGGGCCCCCGCGCCTGGTCACGGAGCAGCGCGTCGACCACGCCGCGGTGGGTGATGCCCACGGCCTGCCGCGCGGCGGCCACGACGGCGCGGTGCGGCGGTGGATCCTTGCTATCAAGGTCGATCGTCACGCCCGGGTCGCCGGCCAACACGACCCGCCCGCGGCGGCCGATGACCGGCACGACCTCGACGCTGGGCTCGCCGAGCCGTGTCTTCGCGCGCAGGGATCGGTGGATGCGCGGATCTTCGTCCTCGAACAGGCGCGCGAGGTCGTGGAACGGATCCTTCGCGTCCGGCGGGGCGAGCTCGATCGCGCGGGCCTTGTCGCCTTCGTCGCGCTCCTGCACTTCGCTCTCGCGATCCAGCTGTGTGAGGCGCGCGGCCAGCTCGGCAGAGACCGCCGGCGCGGCGCCTCCGTACACGGACTCGATGAGCGGCTCGATGTCGGTGGGCAGCACGACCTGTGTGTGATCGCGCAAGGCGAGCCAGCTCCGTAGGAGGATCGACTCGGCGTAGAGGAAGGTGCTCGTGCCGAACGCCGGCCCTTCGGGGCGCTCGTCACCCTCGGGGCGAACGAGCCACAGGGTGGGGCGCTGGACGGCTGGGGGCCGCGGTCGCTCGCGCGTGTGCCGGTGCAGGCGGCCGGCGCGCTGGAGCACGAGGTCAACCGGGGCGAGCTCGGTGATCATGAGATCGAAGTCGAGGTCGAGGCTCTGCTCGAGGACCTGCGTCCCGACGAGGATCGCCGCGCGCGGGCGGCTCGCCTCGCCGGGGCCGAACGACGCCTCTGCCTTCCGCTCGCGCGTGGCGCGGGCGACGAAGGGGAAGCGCGCGTGGAGGAGGCCGAGATCGAGGTCTGCCGGCAACTGCCCGCGGTCGCGGAGGGCGCGGAGGGCGAGGTACGTCTGCTGAGCGCGGCGGACGGTGTTCACGATCCACACGGCGCATCCGCCGCCGGAGAGCGCCTCGGCGAGGCGCTCGGGGAGGGCCAGTGCGGGCTGCCACACGAGCGACACAGGGATGGGCGCCCGGCGGGCCGGGAACGAGGTGCTGCTGGAGGAGGCGTCCGCGGTGGCGACCGTGATGCGCGGGTAGGCCGCAGGGGCGGTCGGCGCGGCTCCGAAGGCGCGCACGAGCGCGTCCCGGCGCGCCGCGGGGAGGGTCGCGGAGAGGAGGACGATGGTGGTGCCGAGCGCGCCGAGCCACGACAGCAGCCGGTCGAGCAGCTCGGACGTGTAGGTGTCGTAGGCGTGGACCTCATCGACGACGACGACCTTGCCGGCAAGGCCGTGCAACCGGAGGAAGGCGTGGCGGACGCCGAGGACGCCGAGGAGGGCCTGGTCCACCGTGCCAACCGCGAGCGGGGCGAGGAGCGCCCGCTTGCTCCGGGCGAACCACGCGTCGGCGACGGGGCCGCCCTCTCCTCGGGCGACGCCATCGATGGAGCGCATGGCGAAGGCGCGCGCCTTGAGCCCGTCGTAGCGCTCGGAGAGGCCTGCGTCGCCGTGGACGAGGTGGAGGCCGTGCGTCTCGCCGGGGAATGCGGCGCGGAGGAAGCGCTCGACCCGGCCGAAGATCTGGTTGCTCGTGGCCTGGGTGGGGAGGGCGAAGTAGAGACCGCTCGCGCCGCGCGCCGCCAGAGCGTCGAAGATCGTGAGCGCCGCTTCGGTCTTGCCCTCGCCCATCGGGGCCTCGATGACGACGAGCGATGGGCCGCGGAGCGCGGGGAGGAGCCCCTCGACGGCCTCGTGCAGCGGCCATGGATCCTTGTCGAAGAGATCGCGGAAGGTCCGGCCGGGAGGGTGCGGTGGGCGGCGCCAGCCGGCCACGTCGAGCGCGAGCACCGCGCGATCCCGGGCGAGCGTCAGGTAATCGGCGGGAGAGGTGGGCGGCTCGACATAGACGAACACGTCGGCGTTCGAGCCGAGCCAGTCGGCCACCGTGGTCAATCCGGCCAGGTCGGCGACGAAGGCGTGCCGGATCGCGGCTCCCTGGGCGAGGGAGGGGCGCGGCAGCGACGCGCCGATGCCGCAAGCGCCTGCGAGCGCGAGGACCAGGTGGGCGCGGAGCAGGGCCCAGAGCGCCGTGTTGCCCGCGTAGCTCGGGTGCAGGACCCCCTTTTGCTGCTCGAGCTCGCCCAGCTTCTCGAGGGAGGCGAACTCGCCGTGATGAGCGCCGACCGAGCGCGCGACCCAGCGAGCGAGCCTGGGAGGCACGCCGTGATCGGCGAGCGCCTTCGTCGCCAGGACCGTAGAGAGGCTGCCGTGGGGCTCGTCGCGCGCCGGGAAGTCGAGTCCCAGGGCGCGGAGCGCTACCACGCGCCCTGGGACCTTGGCCTGGAACGGCGGCGTGGCCTTGCCGAGATCGTGGAGCGCCACGAAGAACAGGAGCCATGGCAGCGCCGCCTCTCGCGGTAGCGCGAGGGCTGCGGCCATCGCGTCGAGCCGGTCGGGACGCACCTGGAGCAGCAGGCGCTCGGCGCACGCGACAACGTCGAGCACGTGGCACAGGAGAGGGTGCCAATCCGGGCTTCCCTCGCGGGCACGGGTGGGGTCGGCTTTTCCCCAGAGCTGCCAGACGCGAGGGTCGAACCGTGCACTTGTAGCGTTCTCGGCGGGGGTATGACCGCCCATCATGATGTCCTTGGGATACTTTCAGCATGGATCGAAAAGGTGCGCAATACGAACAAATGCGTATCCCACGCCTGTTCGACCCGATGGGTAGCGTATCGCGGACCCCAGCCGACGTCCCGCCCTATCGACCTGCTTGCCACTCGCACGCGGGCGGGGACTGTCGCCCCTGGCGTTCGCACTTCTGCGATGAGTATCGTGGTCCCGACCCGGACTGCTCCACGCGTACGCCACTCGGCGGCGGTCGTGTGGGAGCAGCATCCGGAGGGTACGAGGCGAAGAGGGCTGCCGGGGAGCGGCTCAGGGCGATCATCGCTCGGTTCTTGGCGGTCATCGCTCGGTTCTTGGCGGTCATCGCTCGGTTCTTGGCGGTCATCGCTCGGTTCTTGGCGGTCATCGCTCGGCTTTTGGCGGTCATCGCTCGGTTCTTGGCGGTCATCGCTCGGCTTTTGGCGGTCATCGCTCGGCTTTTGCTGACAGTGGACCGATGATGGCGACCATCGACCGGTGATGGCAATCATCGACCGGCGATGGCGACCATCGACCGGTGATGGCAACCATCGACTGGTGACGGCGACTATCGACTGGTGACGGCGACCATCGCGCGCTCGGTGGACTCGCTGGTTCGGGTCGTGCCGGCGTCCAGGATCCACGAGCAGGCCCTGCTCGCGACCCAGCGAGAGCGCCGCGCGCCCGCCGAGAACGTGCTCTAGAGGCCACCCGCCTTGCGAACCTCGCTGCTGGCGGCTAAGCCCACCAGCTTGTCCCCATCATCAGAGGGAGGAACCCATGGCACCGCGAAAGAAGGATTCGACTTGGACCACGTGGGAAGACATGCCGCTCGACGAATTTCGAGTGCGGGCCGGGAAGGCCAAGGCCCTCGCCACCGAGTTCGTCGAGAAGCTCGACGAGCTCTTCCCCGGCCTCGTGACGCTCACCAAGGAGCAGCGGAAGACCGCACCGAGGCTGCGTGACGGCGAACATGCGATGCTGCACAAGGTGCTCGACGTGGTCGACATGAAGCCGGCCCTGTTCGAGTCGCTGGCCGATCAGGACGAAGGTATGGACCCGAACCACTTCGAGACGGCGCTGCTCCGCGAGCGGATCGAGAAGCACCTGCTCTTCAGCGACGTCGCGGCGAGCCTCTCTTCGGTGGGCGGCGAGCTCGGCGACTCGACGCTCTATACTGCCGTCAAGTTCCGCGAGACGCTCTATGCCGCCTACCGCATCGCCAAGACGCACGCGCAGACCGACCGGAAGGTCATGGACGTGCTCGCGCCGGTCGTCGACTTCATGCGGAAGAACGTCGCCGCCGCGGCCGCCGCGAGGCGGACCCGCACGCCGACCCCGGCCGAGCTGCCGAGCTCCGGAGACGCGTAGCCTCGACGAGGGCAGGGGAGCGCGCTGACACGGCCCCAGGAGAGGCCGCGAGCGTACAGACTCTACGAGCTCGGCAGCATAGCCTGTGACGATGCGCTGCCAACTGGCCTGTGCTGCATCTCCTGAGCGACAATGAGCAGGGGGCTCGTCTAAGCCACGCGGCGCCCGGGTTCACCGTCGCTCGACGGACACCGGGACGCAGCGCAAGCGCTTCTGAGCTCAATCCTCCTGGGTGTGGGTGCAGCTTGAGCACCGCATTGTCGGCTCAGAACCTCACGGCTCCGCACCGCTCCCCCGCCGAGCCCTCGCGTGCAGGCGGATGCCGCGCTCCTGGTGCAAAGGAGGCGATCCTTCCGTCCGTCATCGCCCCGGTCCATCGCGGGTCCGTGCCTACGGCGATCGCTGTCGCCAGGGGAGCCGACGTCCATGGCTGCGACAATCTCGCGCGCTCCGTGCATCTCGGAGACGTTACGGTCGGGAGCATCGCCTCCGCGGCCATTCCGGTGGGTGTGGATGCTTCACGTCTGTCGTGAACATCTTGCGATCCCGAGGAGGCGGCGCCGGGAGTGCGAGGCGAAATGGGCAGCGACGAAGCGGTTCGGGGCAGCTGCGAAGCCGTCAGCAGGCGCTCCGTGGAATCCTTGGCCTTTGTCCGAGAAGGCGTAGCAGGCTGGCGCGAATGTCGCAGGGCGCAAGGGGTATGCGAAGCACGTGCATGGTCGCTGGTCTGACAGTGTGCCTCTCCGCGTGCGTGGTTACCTCAATCGAGGAGACGGACGCTGCCGCCACGACCGAAGGAGCGATCGAGGCCGAATCGACCGCCTCCACGGAATCGCTCGCAGGCGAACGCGGCGTCTTGGAGCTCTGCAAGACGCTCGCGCTCGCTTCGTACGAAGCCAGGGAGGAGTTCTGCCGAGCGCAGCCACGGAACAGGCGCCGCCGGTGCTGGGAAAATGTGCATGCCAGCTCCCTTGGCTGGCTCGTGTATTGCACGGTCGAGTTCTCGTACTAGCCTCATCGCATGGATGAGAAGGATTCGCCGATCGCGGAGCGTCGCTACAGCGTGGAAGGTCAGCCTGGGCGAGAAATCATCTTGAAGATTGGACGGCCGTTCGAGGTGAGCCCGCCTGGGGTGGACTGGGCGTGTCCCGTCGTCTTCGAGGGCCTGGACGACGGATGCAGCAAGTGCGTGTACGGGATCGACGGTGTGCAGGCGATCCAACTCGCGATGCAGTACGCGCGCAACCAGCTGGAGGCCTCCGGGCTGCAGCTCCTGTGGATGACCGAGGAGCCGGGCGATCTGGGGCTCCCGCGCCCGATCGAGAGCACGCTCGGCTTATGGTTTCAGCGCGAGCTCGAGCAGATGGTGGAGAGTGAGCAACGCAGGATGCACGAGATCGTGCTCAAGCTCGGCGAGGTGCGCGAGCGGCGCCGGAAATCGACCGGAGCCTAGCTTCGGCGCGGTGCCCGTTCCGTCCCGTGGGCGGGGCCGATCGACCGCCGTGCGATCCTTTCCTCGTCGGCTCCTCCTCCGTCGAGAAGTCGGCGCTCCCCATCACATCGTTTCGACCGACTTCAGCATCTCCGGGACGAAGTGGAGCCTCGGCCGGAGCAGCCTGTCGCGGCGCCCGGGCTGTCGGACCTGGAGCATGGCGCCGGTCGCGGAGCTGTTCGAGGCATCCAGCAGATCGTCGGTGAACGTGTAACTGTAATTCTCTTGCTTGGTCGGTGTCTTGTCCTGCGCAGCGGCCTCGGGGATCGAGACGCAGAGAAACAGCAGCGCGGCTGGGACTGAAATAAGCGATCGCGACTTCATCATGCCTCCTCGCTGTTATCGGACACGAGCGAGGTCCGCGCATTGGGACCCTTTTTGCCGCGCGCTCGATGTCGCGTCGGAGCACGCATGCGCGGCCGCGACGAGAGGGCGCGGAGCTCCCCTCCCGGGGGGCCCGCCCGAGCGGGCAGATCCAGGTGGGCGATGCGCCTCTGCGTTCTGTGCCGACAGGCGCGCTCGATGTCATCGCGGAGGGCTCCCCGGACGGACCGCCGGATCCGGTGACAACGCAGGTGACATCGCGCTCCTTCCGCGTAGAATCGGGCGCGATGCTCACCTGCAGTCGAAGGAGCACGACGGGCGGCCTCATCATGGCAGTCGCCGCGGCGCTCGCCGTGGTCGTCCCCGCCGGAGCAGTCGCCCGTCCTCCGGCAGCGCCTGCGCGGCCGCGCGCAGGCGCAATGCGTGGTTCTTCACGGCAGAGAGGCGCCCCACGCTCCCGAGGACCCAGGCCTGCTGCGAGATGCCGAGCTCGGCCCTGACACGGGCCCTGGCCACCGGATCGGGCGCGAACCGAGACAGGTCGAGGCCGCTCGGGACGACGTGCAGCTTCTCGGCGCTGATCTGGCCCTGGCTGACCAGGGTCTCGGCGGTCGGCCGCGATACGGCGACGTGGCGTTGACGAACGCGGAAGCGGCGCTGCGCAGCCATCGCCGGCCTTGCATCTCCTCCAGGACGCCGTGCTTCGTGTGGATGACCGGGACGCGGTGCAGCCAGCCTGCGGGCGCCGCATAGATGAGCGGCAGCTGGAGGAATGCGGCAATGCAAAATGATGATGAACGGTGGGAGGCAGTGCGCGAGGATGGTTGTCCAGGCCGGGCCGCGTGCCGTGCGCTCGTTCCGGCTGGACGGGATCCGTCCGCGACTTCCAGTCTCGACGCGAATGTCGGGTTGCTTCTGCGGCCACGTGCGGTTTCACTCCGCGGCACCTGCGCCTGAGTGACGGAGACGCATTGAAGAAGGCGCGATGACGCTTGTCGACGACGGGCAGGTCCACGCGTCCTCCCGTCGCGGTCTGTCGGGCGCCGGCGAGCTTGCGGCGGCTGAAGGTCGGCGAGCTCTCTGCGGGCTTCGCCTGGACGGCGAGCAGCGCCGGGAGCGTCAGGATGCCCGAGGCGGTGCCGTCCGTGCGCTTCAGGGCCTGGAAGGAGTCGTCGCCGGTGATGCCGTGGGAGCCTTGTTGACCACGGCGAGCAACAAGCCCCGGGTCACCCGCCGATCCTGGTGTGAATGAACTGAGCGCGCGGGCCGGAGCCCTCGCCCCTCCTTGGAATCGCCGACCCCGAAAGTGCGCGCGCGATACCCGCCCGAAGCGTCGACAGCGTCGTCATCGCTTGGAGATCCACGCCGAGCTCCACCATCGTCCGCGCCACCTCGGGTCGTATGCCGGTGAACAGCGGCTCGGTGCCGAGCAGGCGCAGCGCGTTCGCCACCGACACGAGCGCGCTCACGACGGCCGTGTCGACGTACCGCATCCCGGTGATGTCCAGGATCAGCGCCCGCGCGCCGGTCTGCTGCGCTCCCGTGAGCGCCACCTCCATGATCTGCGCCGCCCGCTCCGCCTCCACCGTGCCGATGATCGGCATCACCAGCACGTCCTCGCTGATCGGCATCAGCGGCGCCATGAGCTCCGAGAGTCGGGCCTTCTGCGCCTCCACCACCTGCTCCTGGAGCGCGGCGCGCTCCGCCTCGGCGCGCGTCCGGTCTTCGAGCTCGCGCGCGAGCTCGGCATTCGAGCGCGCGAGCTCGCGTGTCCGCTGCTCGACTTCGCGCTCGAGCCGGGCGTTCGCGAGGTGGGCTTCCTCGTTCGCCTCCTGGATCCGTTCGAGGAGCAGCGCGTTCTCGATGGTGATCGATGCCTGTGACGAGAGGAGCCCGAGGAGCTCCACCCGCACCGCGGTGAACACCCCCGCGGTCGCGTTGTTCTCGAGATACAGCATCCCCGCCGTGCGCCCCTGGCTGCTCACCGGCATGCAGAGGATCGAGCGCGTCTTGCGCTCCGCGAGGTACGGGTCCGACGCGAAGCGTGAGTCGCCCGCCGCGTCGTCGAGCACCAGCGCCTCCCGCGTGCGCCACGCGTAGAGCACCGCCTGCCGCGCGAGCTCCGGCTCGTCCTCGAGCAGCCGCCTCTGCCCCACCTCGATCGACTCCGGCGAGGCCCGGAAGGCCGCTTCGACGAAGAGCCGGTCGTCACGCGAGAGGAGCAGGATGCCTCGCTCCGCCCCCGAGTTCTCGAGCACGATCTGCATGAGGCGGCTCACCACCCGGGAGAGCACGACCTCGCCCGCGATCATCTGCACCGCGCGCAGCACGAGCGCGGCGTCGCGCAGGCTCCCCATCGTGGCCCGACCGAGGAGCGTCGTCTGGGACGTCGCCGACTCCGACGTGCTGCTCTGCGAGCTTGCGTCGCGCCTGCTGATACGCGCGGAGAGGCCGGGGAACTCGAAGAGGAGCGCCTCGGCCTTGGCCGTCGCGCCCCAGTGCAAATGACCACGGAAGGCGTCGGCGAGGTACCCCTGGGCGGCCCGTTCGCGGCCGAGCGAGAGCAGGAACCGGCCGCACCGCTCGTTCGCGATCGCCTCGTCCTGCGCATACTCATGCTCGCGCGCCAGCTCGATGGCATGGTCGTACTGCTCGATCGCCTCCCAACGCTCGCCCCGTAGCGCGCCGAGCTCTGCGTCGAGGAGCGCGAGCTTGTGCTGGAAGTTGCTCGGACAGCTCCGGGCGAGCGCCTCGAGCTGGGCCCTCAGCGGTGTGATGGCGGCCTCGTGCTCCTTCCGCGCCTCGAGATCCGCGGCCTCGCGCGCAAGCCCGGCCCGGGTCAGGGCCTCGAGGAAGGCCGCGTTCCCCGGCCAGTAGAGGCCCGTCATGTCCGCGGCGAACCGCGCCGCGTCCGCAGCCGCCTCGAGCGCGGCTTCGTGCTCGCCGTAGAGCACGTGCAGGAGGAGGAGGTACACATGCTTGTAATAGAAGGCGATCGCGTGCTCCTTCTCGTTGAGCGCCGCGAGCTCCTCGCTGAGCACCACGCCGTCGCTGTCCAGGCTCGTCCGGCTCCGGGTCTGTCCGGTCAGACAGGCGACCAGCTGCCGCGACACGGTGACGGCCGCGATCGCGACCGGGTCCTTCGTTCGTCGCGCCAAGACGGCGGACCGGTCGGCCTCGGCCTTGACCTCCTCGAGCGGAACGCCCGAGGCGATGAGCCACTGCAGCAGGCAGTAGCCCAGGTTGATCGCGAGGTAGAGATTGTCCCCGGCCTCCAGCGCGGCGTCCCGCGACCGCAACGCGTGATCGACCGCGTTGCGGAGCGGCTCGCACACGTAGAGCGCGGTGGCCCACGTGACGTGCACGCGCGCGGCGATGGTCGGGCTCTTCCATCGCTCACACAGCGAGACCGCGAGCCGGCCGAACGCGTGCCCCTCGGCGTGCCGCCCCATCATCACGCATAGGATGAGGCTATAGCCTGCGTACGGAAGCGCGCTGGTCTCGGACTGGCCACGCGCGAGCGAGCGGCGCACTTGCTCGACGATCACCAGCCCGAACAGCGCCTTGCTCACGAAGTACACGGGCAGCCAGATCTCCGCCATCAGCGTGAAGATCTGCCGATCCTCCGGATCCTCGGTCACCGAAGCGTGGGCGAGCGCCTCGATGGAGCGGCCCGCGAGCAATCGATCCACGTCTCCCACGCCCTGCATGAAGGCCGCCTGTTGCGCGGCCGGCTCCTCGGGCATCGTCACGCCGAGCTCCGCGAGCCCTGAGAGCCCCGCGCGCACCGCGTCGGCAAACCGACCCCGCGTGGTCAGGGCCCGGGCGCGGACGCTGTGCACGCTCGCGCGCTCGCTCGCGCTCTCCGCCCGCGCGAGCGCGGCGGCCGTGAGCGCCTCCTCCTCCTCGAACGCGCCGATGAGGTATTCCGCCTCGGCCCCCTCGAGCCAGAGCGCGAAGCACGCCTTGTGATCGCGCGAAAACCCCTTCTCCGACGCGAGCGCCCGGCCCGCCGCGAAGAGGCTCGCCGCCGCCTCGAAGGCCGTGGCGGCCATGGCCCGCCGGCCGGCGCGTAGATCGAGCCGTGCGATGTCCATGCGCTCGGTCTCGTCCGTGATTTCCCGCGCGCCCAGGTTCAGGTGGCGCACGACCTCGAGCAGGTCCTCGTCCGGCACCTGCCCGCTGACATCCGAGGCGCCGCCGGACGAGCCGGACAAGCCGGCTGTGCCCCGGGCTCCGCCGCCGCGCGCCATGAGCAGCCGGCCGATGGCGAGGTGCACCGCCGGCCGCTCCGCCTCGGGCACGAGCGCGTAGCAGGCCTCCTTCACCCGGTCGTGCAGGAAACGGTACGGGACCGCGACGTCCGTCGGCTCGAGCGCGTCCCCGGCCTCTTCGAGGAGCCGGTAGTTGCCGCCGAGCGGCTGGACCAGCCCCTCGCGCAGCGCCTCCCGCAGATCCGCGGCGACGGCCCCGGGCGATTTCTCGACGATCGTCGCGAGCGTGCGGAGATCGAACGACGGGCCGATGCACGACGCGCACATCAGGGCGCGGCGCGTCGCGGGCGCGAGCCGCTCGATCTTGCGCGCCATCAGCGCGAGCACGTTGTCGGTGACCATCGCGCCCTTGACGCGCGTGAGGTCCCAGACGAACCCGCGCGCCTCGGGGTCGAAGCGGAGCAGCCCGTCGCTCTCTAGCTCACGCAAGAACTGGCCGAGGAAGAGCGGATTCGAGTGCGTCTTGTCCCGGATCAGGGCCGCGAGCGGCTCGGCTCGCCCGAGGTCCGCATGCAGCGCCTCGGCCACGATCTCCGTCACTGCCGCGGGCGGCAGCGGCCCCAGCGTGAGCTTGAATGGCTCGATCCCCGCCTCGCGCAGCGTGCCTATCGTCGCGGTGAGCGGGTGCGCGGCGTCCACCTCCTCGTCGCGGTAGGCGCCGACCACGCACAGGTGGCGCGCATCCATATCCATGAGCAGGCGGCCGAGCAGGTCGAGCGACGCCAGGTCTGCCCACTGCAGGTCGTCGAAGAACATGACCAGCGGGGCGTCCTCACGCGAAAAGACGGACAGGAAGCGCCGGATCAGGAGCGCCACGCGGTTCTTCGCCTCGCTCGCGCTGGTTGCCGGTAGCTCCGGCTGCGGCCCGATCACGAGCTCGAGATCCGGGCAGAGGTCGGTCACGACCCGCCCGTACTGGCCGAGCGCGGCCTGGATGGCGTGCTTCTTCGCCAGGAGGGTGTCGGGCGGCTCGGCCAACGCTTGCCGCACGAGCGCGCGGATCACCTGCGAGAAGGCCGAGAGCGGCATGCTCCTCGCCATCGCGTCGAATTTGCCGGGGGCGAAGTACGCTTCGCGCGCCTGGGTCGCACAGAGCTCGCGCACGAGCGCCGACTTGCCGATGCCGGGCGGGCCCACCACGAGCGAGAGGGCGGCCGCGCCGGAACGCGCTCGATCGAGCGCGGCCTTGAGCGCGCCGAGCTCGGCCTCGCGACCCACGAGCCGATCGGGCAACACGACGTCCTCCACCAGGTCGTCCCGGCCCAGCGGGAACGGCTCCACGGTCCCGCTCGCATCGAGCAGCCGCTGGCACTCTTCCAGATCCGAAAGGAGCCCCCTCGCGCTCTGGTAGCGATCTTCCGGGGCCTTCGCCAGGAGCCTCATCACGACGTTGGACAGGCCGCGCGGCACGTCCTTGACGACCGCGTGCGGCGGCGCCGGCACCCGCGTCAGGTGCGCGTGAATCGCCTCCGTCGCGTCCGCGGCCTGGAACGGCGTGGCTCCGGTCAGCATGTGGTAGAGCGTCACGCCGAGCGAATACAGGTCCGAGCGCCGGTCGACAGGTCGATTCATCCGGCCCGTCTGCTCCGGCGCGATGTACGCAGGCGTCCCCTCCAGCCCCTCCATCGCCGAAGCCTCCTGGGTCTCCTGGGCCAGGCGGGCGGCGATGCCGAAATCGATCAGGCGCGGCGAGAGCGTCGCCTCGTCGATCATCACGTTGCGCGGCTTGATGTCCTTGTGGATGATATGCCGCCGGTGGAGCGTGTCGAGCGTGCGCACGAGCGGCGCCACGATGCGCAGCGTCGTCTTCGCCTCGAGGCGCCCGCGCCTCGCGATCAAATCGGCGAGGCTTGTCGGGCCGAGGTCCTCGAGCACGAACGCGAGGCCGCGGCCATGCGGGAGGAGGTCGAGCGCCCGCGGCACACCCGGCATGGAGAGATCGCGCAAGATCGCGTGCTCCCGCCGGAGCCGGGCGAGGTGGCGGAAGGTCGGGTAATCGCTCTGTGTGACCTTGACGGCGACGGGCGCACCGTCTCCGCGACGACGACCTCGATACAGAGCCGTTTCGATCCCTTGATGGACGAGCACGTCCAGCGTGACCCCTGAAACCTCGATGGGTTCTCCAGTCCTCGAGAGCATGTCGAGGTCGTATCCGGGATTCGGGAGAAACGCCACGGCTCTGTTGGTGGACCACCCCACAGAACAACGACTCTCGGAAATCGGGGTTGCAATCCTTTTGCCGAGCAGGCGAGCTGCGCAGATGGCTGTGGCGATCCTGCGTGGTTGGGCTCGCTGTCACCCTTGATGCTTGTCCCGACGCATCGCCTCCCCGCGTCGGATACTTCATCTGATACGCCATGTCGCCGCGCCTTGTACGCTGAATCGCTCCAGGGCAAAGCAGGGACATGCGCAGCACCTTACGGGTCGCTCCGCTCTCAGGCTCCCGGTCAGAAGTGTTACCAGGGCGAGGTGTCGCGTTCAGCGAAGAGCGCTCGATGTCATCCCGACGTCGCGCGTCGCTCGCGCGTCCTCCCGAGGATATCGATGCCGCGGTGTTCGTGGGAGTTGACCCCGCGTGCGCGGGGACGAAGTCTCTCGCTCACCTTACCCGACCCCCCCCCGCGGCCGACGAGGCGAGTCGGCCCATCACATCGTTTCGACCGACTTGAGCATCTCCGGGATGAAGTGGAGTCTCGGCCGGAGCAGCCTGTCGCGGCGCCCGGGCTGTCGGACCTGGAGCATGGCGCCGGTCGCGGAGCTGTTCGAGGCATCCAGCAGATCGTCGGTGAACGTGTAGCTGTAATTCTCTTGCTTGGTCGGTGTCTTGTCCTGCGCAGCGGCCTCGGAGATCGAGACGCAGAGAAACAGCAGCGCGGCTGTGACTGAAATAAGCGATCGCGACTTCATCATGCCTCCTCGCCTTTATCGGACACGGGCGAGGACCGCACATTGGGACCCTTTTTGCCGAGCTCGATGTCGCGTCGCGGAGCTCGCCGGCGCGGCCGCGGCGCCAGCGCGCGGAGCGCCCGCCCGGGGTGCCCGCTCCAGCGGGCCGCCCCAAGGGGACGATGCGCCTCTGCGTTCTGTGCCGACAGGCGCGCTCGATGTCGTCGCAGGGGCCCTCCTGGACGGACCACCCGATCTGGTGACAACGCAGGTGACATCGCTCTCCTTCCGCGTAGAATCGGGCTCGATGCTCACCTGCAGTCGAAGGAGCACGACGGGCGGCCTCATCGTTGCGGTCGTCGCGGCGCTCGCCGTGGTCGTCCCCGCCGGAGCGGCGAGGGCGACCGAGGAGACGCCGGCAAAGGTGGCGAACGGCATCGCCGTCGGCGCTCAGCTGGAGGCGCTCGCGGACGTCAAGGTCGCGCGCGCCGAGGTCGCCCGGGGCTCCAGGGTGAGCGTGGCCAGGCTGATCGAGCGCCAGGGCCAGCTCACCGCCGTCGACGTCGAGCTCGCCGACGGCCACGTCGCGCGCGTGGCGATGGCGACCGTCCGCACGTCGTTCCGCGTCCTCTCCGAGTAGCCGTCTTCTTCGAGTCGCTCGAGTCGCTCGGGTCGCTCGAGCCGCCGGCTTCTTCACCCCCGCGCGCGATCGCGGCTAGGGTGCCGCCATGCGGAACCCCGCCAAGGTGCGCGTCGCCGTCCTCTTCGGCGGCCGCTCGGCCGAGCACGAGATCTCCCTCCTGTCCGCCCGCTTCGTCGTCGAGGCGCTCGACCGCGACCGCTTCGAGCCGGTGCTCATCGGCATCGACAAGTCCGGCCGCTGGCTGCTCCAGGAAGAGGCGCTGCTCCTCAGCGCCGCGCGCGACCCCCGCCTCGCCCGGCTGAACGAGGCGATGCCGGAGATCGCCCTCGACGCCCACCCGGGGCCCTCCGGCGAGGCCACGCTGACCGTGCCGGGCGGCGCGCGCTCCCCGATCGACGTCGTCTTCCCCGTCCTGCACGGGCCCACGGGGGAGGACGGCTGCGTCCAGGGCCTCCTCGAGCTCGCCGGCGTCCCGTACGTCGGCTCCGGCGTGCTCGGCTCCGCCGTGGGGATGGACAAGGACGTGATGAAGCGCCTGCTCCGCGAGGCGGAGATCCCGATCGTCCCCCACGTCACGCTCCGCCGGGCCGCGTGGGACCGCGATCGCGGCGCGTGCATCGAGCAGATCGCCGCCCTCTCCGCCGGCAGCGCCGGCTTCGGGCCGATCTTCGTCAAGCCCGCGAACCTCGGGTCGTCCGTCGGGGTCCGGCGCGTCAAGGCGCGCTCCGAGATCGAGGCGGCCGTCGAGCACGCCTTCGAGTTCGACCTGAAGATCGTCTGCGAGCAGGGCATCGAGGGGGTGCGCGAGATCGAGTGCTCCGTGCTCGGCGACGACGACCCCATCGCCTCCGTGCCCGGCGAGATCGTGGTCGGGCACGCCGACGGCTTCTACTCCTACGCCGCGAAGTACATCGACGCCGACGGCGCCACGATCCGGATCCCGGCCGACCTCTCCCCGGCCGAGGCGAACGCCGTGCAGCTGGTCGCGCTCCGCGCGTTCCGCGCGCTGGAGGCGTCGGGGATGGCCCGCGTCGACCTCTTCCTCTCGCCCGATCGCGCGCTCTACGTGAACGAGATCAACACCATCCCCGGCTTCACGGCGATCTCGATGTACCCGAAGCTCTGGGAGGCGAGCGGCATCCCCGCGCGCAAGCTGATCGAGCGCCTCATCGGGCTCGCGCTCGAGCGCGGCGCGCGGAAGGCCCGCCTCAGGACGAGCGCCTAGCGCCGCGCGGCGGCCGTCAGCCCGCGTCAGCCCCCGTCGAGCCGCACGCCGGGGGCGCCGAGCGCGGGCCGCCGCACGAGGCGCGGGCCGAGCGCCTCGAGGATGCGCGCGTGGCGCTCGGCGGGCGCCCACACGAGGATGTGCCCGCCGCCGCCTGCGCCGCACACCCGGAGGACCTCGACCCCGAGGCCGTCGAGCCGCCGCTCCAGGGAAAGCGCGAGCGCGCTCGCCGCCCTCGAGAGGCGCACCTTCGCGGCCGCGCCCCGGCGCATGCCCGAGAGCACCAGCGAGAGCGAGCCGATCTCGAAGCCGCGCGCGACCTCGCCGGCCGCCGCCACGAGCTCGCCCTTCGCGTCGCACGCCGAGCCGGAGTCCATCCGATCCAGCACCTCGCCCGACACGCGCCGCACCTCCGTGTCCACGAGCAGCAGCCCCGCCGAGAGCGCGGGCACGAGGTCCGGGCAGCCGATCGCGAGCGGACGCACCCCCGAGCAGCCGCCGGCGTCGAAGGCGAGATCGAGCAGCCCCCCGAACGCCGCGAACACCTGATCCTGCGCGCCGCACGCGTTGCACAGGCGCTCGCGCTCGATCGCGACCGCCTCGCGCGCCAGAGCCTCCGGCGCCACGGCCTCTCCGAGCGAGGCGCGCAGCGCGAACAGCGCCGCCACCGCCACCGACGCGCTGCCGCCCAGGCCAGCCCCGGGCGACGTCTCGCTCTCGACCCGCAGGGCGACCCCGTCGCCCACGCCCGCCGCGGAGAGCGTCGCCTCGACCAGGCGGAACGCGAGATCGTCGCGCGGAGGATCCGCGCGGCGCCGCAGGAGGACGCGCGCCCCTCCGGCGCCGCCGGCGCCGCCGGCGCCCTCGGTCGGGCGCGGCTCCGCCCGCCCCTCGCCGCGCGCGGCGAGCTCGAGCCGCACCCAGCCTCGATCGAACGGCTCGACGATCACGCGCACGCGCAGATCGATCGCGGCGCCCACGACGCGCCCGCCGTCCTGTCGGGCGATGCCGGGCAGGTCGCTGCCACCCCCGGCGAAGGAGACGCGCATCGGCGCGCTCGAGGCCGCGCGCCACAGCGGGCTTCGCAGTGTTCGCGGCGCGGAGAGGGAGCCGGCGCAGGGGGTGCTCATGCTGTCCTTCGGCGCGAGCGCGACCCGCCGGGACGCGAGCCCGCCCCAGGGACCGAGGCGGAGCGCCCCGCGGCGGCACCCGGTGCAGGGAGCAGGCCATCGATGGAGCGCCCGGCGTGCACGCTCCCGCTCAGTCCCGCTCAGTTCCGCTCAGTCCCGCTCAGTCCCGCTCGGTTCCGCTCAGTTCAGGTCCTTGCTCGCGGGCTCGCTCCGCGGCGAGGGCTGCGCGCGGGCCGCGTCGAGGATCCGGTCGATCACCCTGAGCCCGGCCGCGAACATGTCCCGCTCAGCGCGCTCGCCGCCGGCGTGCACCTCGGCCGCCTTCTCCCGGAGGGCGAGCGCGTCGCGGCGGACGACCGGGAGGCGGGCCGCGCCCGCCGCCTCGGCGATGCACCCGGCGAGATCGTAGATGAGGAACGCGTCCTCCTCGCTGATCCGGGCCTCCGTACGGCGCCCCTCGGCGCGGGCGCGCGCCGGAGATCCGGAAGCGCGATCCCCCCGGGCGTGCGGCGCGACCTCCCGATCGTCGTCGTCCCCGATCGAGCCCGAGGAGACGCGGTCGAGCAGGCTGGTCAGCTCGACCCGGTAGGCGGCGAGGACCAGCGCGCAGAGCGCCCCGCGATCGCGCAGCGAGAAGAGGATCAGCTCGAGGAGCCGGTCGGACCGGGTCGCGCAGTTTTGCATCGCTGCCTTGTACGGCGTCCGCCCACGTGACCTCAATCCAGAACGCCACCGCCCGCGGCGGATCCGCCCTCGGACGCGGGGCACGTTACGCACCGAGGGCGCTCGCGTGGCGCGCGCCGGCCCGTCGAGGCGCACGCCGAGGCGCGAACCGCCCCGTCGAGGCGCGCGCCGGCCCGTGGAAACGCGCCGAAGCGCGGATAGCGTGGGGGGCCCCACGCGGCGGTTGCGGAGCTGTGCCGGATCGGTCAATAGGTCCGACCCTCCTGCGTCAACGGGCCGCGACGGATGTCTGGCGTGCTGACGCTCCGGCTCAGCCTGTCACCTCATCCACCATCGCATCGGCATCCCCGTGACCGCGAATCGTTCTACGAGCCCCACGCCCACCCGAGAGCAGTCCACCGCGCCGTCCTCGGCCACCATCACGACGTCCACCCGGCCCGCGCCGCCCACGCCTCCCACGTTTGCGGACGGCGCGCCCGGCGCCGGGCTGAGCGAGCACGGCGCGGCGATCGTGCACGAGGAGGAGGCGCTGCTCGCCCGCGTCACCGCGCACCTCGCCGCCGCCGCGACCAAGCCGTCGCGCCCGCCGCCTGCCGAGAACTACGAGGAGCAGCTCCTCTCGCTGCGCGATCAGATCGCGGCGGCGCGGCTGGAGGACGTGCCGGCGCTGGTGCAGCAGATGGAGCGCCTGCAAGGGATCGCCGCGCGGCGGAACGAGAACGTCGTCGAGCCCGTCGATCCGAAGTCGCCTTACTTCGGCCACCTGCGCCTCCGGGAGAAGGGCCGCCCCGAGCGCGACGTCCTCATCGGGCGCACGACGCTCGTCGACGCGAGCGCGGGCGTGCGGATCGTCGACTGGCGCCACGCCCCGGTCAGCCAGATCTACTACCGCTACGAGGAGGGCGCGGAGTACGAGGAGACCTTCGGCGAGCGCGACGTCGAGGGCACCGTGCTCGTGCGGCGCACCGTGACCATCGACGACGGCGAGCTCTATCGCATCTCGGCGCCGCAGGGGACGCTCGTGCGCGGGCCCTCGGGCGGCTTCCGCGAGATCGCGACGCGGGCGACCGAGCTCTCCGGCGGGCAGGGCAGCGCGGTGCGCCCCGAGGACATGCGCGACATCGCGCGCGCGGCGGCGGGCGGCGCGCGCGGCGGGCTCGGGACCGGGGCGGCGTTCCACGCCCGCGAGGACCGGCACCTCCCGGAGATCGCGGCGCTCCTCGACCCGCGGCAGTTCGAGCTCATCTCGAAGCCGGACGCCGGCATCGTGGTCATCCAGGGCGGCGCCGGCAGCGGCAAGACGACGATCGGCGTCCACCGGCTCGCCTTCCTCTCCTACAACGGAGGCCGCCGCTTCACCGCCGACAAGATGCTCGTCATCGTCGGCAGCCCCGCGCTCCGCGCGTACATCAGCGAGGCGCTCCCCGCGCTCGGCCTGGGCGGCATCGCGGTCGAGACGTTCTCCGAGTGGGCGCGCGCGGCCCGGAAGCGCGCGTTCCCGTGGCTCGAGGCGCCGATCGAGGAGAACACGCCCTCGGTCGTGACCCGCTACAAGACCCACCCGGCGATGCTCCACCTCCTCGAGCAGCGCGCGGCGGAGCTCAAGGACGACGCGCGGGCGCGGCGCGACTCGCGCGGCACCCTCGCTTTCTGGGCGGACGTGCTCACCGATCTCGACCGGGTGATGGCCGCCTTCGAGGCGGCGGGCGACCCCGAGTTCGGCCCGGAGCAGGTGAAGCGCGCGTGGCGCTGGTGCGCGGACCGCTGCCCCGCCGTGCTCGACCTCGACCCCGGCGACCGCGCCGAGCGCAAGGCGGCGATGGCCGACGAGCCCGCGGACGACGACGACGACCGGGGCGGGGACGGGCGCGAGGTCTCGAGCGACGACCGCGCGGTGCTCGACCCCGAGGACGACGCGCTCCTCCTGCGGGCGTACCAGCTGCTCCGGGGCGAGCTCCGCAAGGGGAAGAACGTGCTCGTCTACGAGCACCTCTTCGTGGACGAGGCGCAGGATCTCGCGCCGATCGACCTCGCGGTGCTGCTCGGCGTCGTGGCCGAGCCGCGCAGCGTGACGCTGGCGGGCGACACGGCGCAGCGGCTCTTCATGGACTCCGGCTTCCGCGACTGGCGGGCGACGCTCGACGACCTCGGCCTGTCGCGGGTCGACGTCGAGCCGCTGCGCATCGCGTACCGCTCGACGCGCGAGGTGCTCGCGTTCGCCCGCGCGGTGCTGGGCCCGCTGGCGGATCCGACGCCGCCCCTCGCCCCGCGCAGCGGGGCGCCGGTCGAGCACCACCATTTCCCGAGCGCCGGCGCGGCCGTCGCGTTCCTGGCCGACGCGATCCGCCCGCTGTTCGCGCGCGAGCCCCGCGCGACGCTGGCGATCCTGGCGCGCCACCCCGAACAGGCGGACGTCTACTACGACGCCCTCAGGATGGCCGAGATCCCGAACCTCCGGCGCGTGCGCGCCTACGAGTTCGCGTTCCGCCCCGGCGTCGAGGTGACCGAGGTCCGGCAGGTGAAGGGCCTCGAGTACGACTACGTGGTGCTGGTCGACGTGAACGCGTCGACCTACTCGGCCGACGACGAGTCGCGGCACCTGCTCCACATCGGGGCGACGCGCGCGGCGCACCAGCTCTGGGTGATCTCGACGGCGGCGCCGTCGCCGCTCGTGCCGGACTGGCTGGGCTGAGGGGCAGGGGGACGAAGGGACCGCTCGAGCGCAGCCGAGCTGTGCCGCCGCCCTCGGAAGGCATCGGAAAGGGGAATGGACACAATCGACACCGGGCCGTGAGAGAATCCTTGACCGGAGCGAGGCCGTGAGTAGATTCCCTCTCGCGCGGTGGAGCAGCCTGGTAGCTCGTCGGGCTCATAACCCGAAGGTCGTGGGTTCAAATCCCGCCCGCGCAACCACGACCCAAGTAGCAAGAGGACGCGAGGATTGGCCGGAAAGGCCACCTCGCGTTTTTCGTTTTCAGGGTCTGTCCGCTGACGCCGAGCGTGAGACCGGAGAGGCGGTCTGAGCGATCCCGCCGTCCGGTCCCTTCAGGCGAGCGCTGCTCGTCGCGCGCTTTGCCTGCTCGCTTGGTGTGTGCCTCTCGGGAGAGGTCCTGGTCGTCCCGGCGGCCTCGCGCGCCCTGGGTCCCAGTCGTTCCATCGGAGCGCGGCGGCGCGGAGCGGCTCGAGCGCAAGGGCGATGAGGGGCACACCCCTTCTGGAACATCGAGCGTCGACGGCGTGAACTCAATCGCTCTCTGCGGCTCCGGCGCGCCGCCGCTCCGATGCCCTGTCCGTCGGCGGTGTCGCTCGGGAAGTGCGCAGCGCTACGGGGCCGGTACAGGTGCGGTTCGCCAGCGCCACATCCGCGGCCTCGGTCCGCTCGTCGCGCAGCCGCGCCCCCGGCGAGGTCGCCGCGATCTGTGCGCGTTCGTCGTGCGTTCGTTGCGCCTTGGTCGGGCGTTGGTGGGCATGGCGCGCGCTTTCACGGGCGTCTCGCGCCGGCGGCGCAGCCCTCTCGCCGCGCCGTAGGCAGGCGCCGGCCCCGTGATGTAGGATGCCGATAGAGGCGGCTCCTGTGCTCTGAACACGCGCGCCGCGGCGCGCACCTCACCGGCGCATTCCCGGTAACCTCCAGCGGACAACCACGATGGCCAAACCGAACGATCCCTTCGCACCCTCGACCAACACGCGCGGCGCCGCGACGCCGGGGGATGCTGCCAAGCCGCAACGCAGCGCCACCGCGCCCGCGGCGCGTGCGTTGCCCTCTGCGGGGCCTGCCACCCAGCGAGGGCCGGGGGCCTACGGCGCGCCCGAGTTCCTCAACAAGGCGCGCAGCGCGCAGCCGCCGGAGCTCCTGAGCCAGCGCACCATCGAGCTCGTGCAGTGGTCCTGGGCGAAGGTGATGCCCATCTCGGACGCCGCGGCGGCGCTGTTCTATGAGCGGCTGTTCACGCTCGAACCGTCGGTGCGGCCGCTGTTCAAGAACGATATCGCCGAGCAGAAGAAGAAGCTCATGCAGACGCTCTCCGTGGCCGTCGATGGGCTGAACAACCTGCCCAAGCTCGTGCCGGTGCTCCAGGCCCTCGGCGTCCGGCACCAGGGCTATATGGTCGTCGATCGGCATTACGACGTGGTGGGCGAGGCGCTGCTCTGGACGCTGCGCGAGGGGCTCGGCGACTCCTTCTCGGCCGACGTCGAGTCCGCGTGGAAAGAGGTCTACGGCGTGGTCTCGGACGTCATGAAGAAGGCCGCCGCGGCCCACTCGGCCGTGGGCGGCGCGCAGGCGCACCCCTCGCCGGCGCCGGCCGGGAGGGAGGCCCCGCGGATCGGCTCCCAGCAACCGGCGCAGCGCTCGGCGCCCGTGGAGCAGGCGGTGCAGATGCCGAAGTCGGTGCCGCCGCCCTCGTCGACCAAGGCCTCGCGGACGCTCGTCGGGGTCGTGCCGCCCTGGCAGGGCGACCCGCCGCCGCCCGCGCCCGCCGCGGCGCCCGCGGGCGCGCCGATCAGCCTGCGCACCATCGAGCTCGTGCAGCGATCGTGGGCGAAGGTGATGCCCATCTCGGACGCCGCGGCGGCGCTCTTCTACGACCGCCTCTTCGAGCTCGAACCGTCGGTGCGGCCGCTGTTCAAGAACGACATGGCCGAGCAGAAGAAGAAGCTCATGCAGACGCTCGCCGTGGCCGTCGATGGGCTGAACAACCTGGGCAGGCTCGTGCCGGTGCTCCAGGCGCTCGGCGTGCGGCACCACGGCTACATGGTCGTCGATCGCCATTACGACGTGGTGGGCGAGGCGCTGCTCTGGACGCTGCGCGAAGGGCTGGGCGACGGCTTCACGCGCGACGTCGAGTCGGCATGGACCGAGGTCTACGGCGTGATCGCGGACGTCATGAAGAAGGCGGCCGCAGATCACGTCGCGAGCGGGGGCGGTCGCAAGGCCGACGCCGCGCCCGCGCGGGAGCGGGCGCCCGCGCAGCGGCCGCCCCTCTCGGAGCAGCGCGCGCCGGCGCCGTCGAGCGTCACGGAGGTGATGCCGGCGAAGAGGCGCCCGGGCCCGCTCGACGAGGACGCCGACACGCTGCACTACCAGACCAACCCTGCCCATGAGGCCATGATGACCAGCGGTATCCACCACGAGGAGTCCCGGGCGGCGGCGCGCCCGGCATCCGCAGCGCCCCCTGCCGTCGCGAGCGCGAGCCCGCAGGGGCTCGTCATCCCGTGGGCGGGCCAGGACATGGTCGTCAACGTCCACGTCAAGCTGGACGGTCCGCTGGTGACGGTCCCGGTCTCCTCGCCCGGGATTACGTCGCCGGCGGTCGCGGCGCCTGTCGTGCTGGAGCCGACTGGCCCGAGCGGCCTCGCCGCGGGGCTCGCGATCGCCCTGCTCTCGATCGCCGCCTCGATGGCCACGGCCATCCTGATGACGGTGGGTGGCGCCGACAAGGCTGCGGCGGGCGTGGGCGCCGCGGCCGGCGCGGGCGCCGTGCCCAACATCGCGTCCCTCGCGACCTACGCCGTGCCGATCATCGTCACGGTCCTCGTCCTCTCCGCGTTCACGATGGGACACATCCTGGGGCGGGGTCGGGCGCGGAGCGACGCGGGGCAGCTGTGAGCTCCTCGTGCGGGTCGTGAGCGGGTCGTGGACTGGAAGCCGACGCATTCGCCCGGCGAGCGCACGGGTTTGATGGCAAGATGGGAATGAGAGCCCGATGATCGCGGAGCCTGCGAGTACGCTGACCCACCTGGCGGGACAGTGGCTGGGACCCTTCCAGCTGATCCAGCTGCTCGGCATCGGCGCGATGGGCGCCGTGTACCTGGCCAGGGACAGCGTGCTCCAGCGCGACGTCGCGGTGAAGCTGATCGCGAAGGGGAGCGCGGACACCGATCCCGAGCGGCGCGACCGCTTCCTGCGCGAGGCGCGCGCGGCGGCGCGCCTCCTCCACCCGAACGTGGTGCAGATCTTCCAGGTCGGCGAGGACGAGGACGTCCGCTACATCGCCATGGAGTACGTCCACGGCCTCACCATGGCGCAGGCGGCCAAGCAGCATGGCGGCCGCCTGCCGGAGCAGTTCGGGATCGAGAAGATGCGCGAGGCCGCGGCGGCGCTCGAGCTCGCGGCGTCGTTCGGCATCTCCCACCGCGACGTCAAGCCCGCCAACCTCCTCCTCAATGCGTCGGGGACGCTCAAGATCGCCGACTTCGGCCTGGCGTCCCATCCGGAGAGCGGTCCGCTCGGCGGCAGCGCCGCCCGCACGCTGGAGGGCACGCCGTTCTACATGAGCCCGGAGCAATGGACCGGGCAGGACATCGCGCCTCCGTCGGACATCTACAGCCTCGGCTGCACGTTCTACCACCTGCTCGTGGGCAGGACGCCCTTCTCGGCGCGGGATCTCGCTGGCTGCTTCCAGGCGCACTGCCACGCGCCCGTCCCGGATCCGAAGCTGGCGATGCCGGACATCGACCCGCTCCTCGCGGAGCTCTTGCGCCGCTGCATGGCGAAGAGGCCTCAGGAGCGGCCGTCGGCCGGGCACATCGTGGCGTTCCTCGAGGACATGCTGATGCTCCGGCGCAGCAGCGTCAGGCCGCGAGAGATGGCGGAGCCGAAGAGCGCGCTGCTCGGCTCGCCCATGGATCTCTCCGATACGAGGATAAGCGAGCTCCCAGCGCCGCCGAGGGGCCCGCTCGCGACGCCGACGGGCACGATCCTGGTGAACAGCTCGACCGCCGTCGGGCACTTCACCGGCCAGTACAGCTACCGTGATCATTTCGGGCTGACCGGCTATCCGTTCAGCGACATCCGGCAGCCGAGCTTCTTCTGGGACGCGGGCCCTTATGCCTGGATCCTGAGGACGCTGGCGTCGCAGATCGTGGCCGGGCAGCGCCCGGCGATCCTCGTGGGCGAGCCGGGGAGCGGCCGGACCTTCGTCTGTGAGATGATCAAGAACAAGGTCCCGCGGATCCATGTCTTCTCGGTCGAGCCGCAGCTGCTCTTCGGGACGCGGCCGCTCGTGTCGCTGTGCAGGCAGGTGGGGGCGACGGCCATCACACCGACGCTGAGCCAGCAGTTTCTCGTCGACGCGTTCCTCGGGCAAGCGCTCCTCCGCGCAGGGTCGGACGCGATCGCGGTGCTGGTCGTCGACGGCGTCGATCCGGAGGATCACGAGCTCCTGATGGAGCTCCATGACATCCTGCGCTGCGCCCCGGCGGGCAAGCTCTCGATGATCCTGGTGGGCGCCCCCGATCTCCCCGCGACCCTCGCCTCGAACGGCGTGCCGCGCGAGCTCTACTCCGGCGCTCAGTCGCTCCTCTTGCCCGGCATGACGCAGCAGGAGATGATCGAATACATCGACTTCAGGATGTGCTCGGTCGGAGGGAGCAGGCGGGGGCTCCAGATGGACCTCGCGTCGCAGCAGCTGCTGCACGCGAGGAGCGGCGGTAGCCCGAAGCTCATCAACATCTACTGCCACAACGCGCTGACGATCGCCGCGCTCCAGGGCGAGACGGACGTGAGCCTGTCGTCGATCCGCCTGGGAATGAAGAGCAAGAGCTACCTCACCGCCGAGGCGGCCACGAACCTGATCCGGGGCTGAGCGCGCGCCTCCAGCGGGTCGTCAGGCGCGGCCGGAGCGGTCGTGCGCGGGGCGATCGCAACGCGCTCGCGCGCTGGCCAATCCCCCTCATTCCTCGCCGCGTTAGCTGTCGTTTCCGGCGGTTCCGACTGGTGCGACCGTCCTGGCCGCTCCGGTCGCGGACGGCGCGCTCGGCGGCGCGGCGGGGAGGGGGGCGCGCCCGGGCATTGCGGCGAGCACCGCCGCGTCCGTCATCGGCGCGCGCGGCACATTCAGCGCGCGTCCAATACGCGCCCTCGAATGCTTGTCGTTGTCGATGCACCTGCCGCGCGTGTATGCGCTGAGCCGGTCGCGCGGCTCCTGCTTGCGGCACGCCCCGAAGGATCCCTTGATCAGCGCGAGTCCCGCGCGAAAGCATTTCTCTCGATCCCCGACGAGATCCTCGTGCGACCACCCCTCCCGGGTCTTGCCGGCGCCGACGCGGACCTGGAGCAGACAGGAGTCGAGCCCCGAGCCGCGCGCGAGCTTCCCGAGCCCGAGGTCCACGTCGCGACGGTAACCGCTCTCGAAATACGCGATCGATAAGAGCAGCGCCATCGTCTCGGCTCGACCGCGCGGGCCGCCGAAGAGCGGCTTCAATGCGGGATCATAGGCAACCTTCGCCGCCGCGCGCGCGATCTCGTGGTAGCGCGCGCGGCCTTCCTCGGGCGTCTCGACCGCGTCCTTGATGAAGCTCTTCCCAGGCGGGGCCCATGTCATCATGATACCAACAGCCCACGCGATAATCGTATCCATAAGACATGTAAGGTCATGGGCTACCTCTGTGTCAAGCAATTCGGACAGCCTGGCTGGGATTGTCGTCGTGCGTTGTATGATGGCGTGCCGCTCAGTGTGCATTATAACGTCCTCGTCAAATTGCGAATGATCTGGGAAGCGGTGCGTCGTACGTGGTGCGCAATCGTTTTCGCACTGGCTCGCACTGGATTTGTGTTCGGTTGTGTTCGGTTGTGTTCAGTTACGTTTGTTGCGTTTGTTGCGTTTGTTGCGTTTGTTGCGCTCGGCTTCGCGAGATTGCGGGTGTGCTCGCGGTCAAATTCGCGCCGAGTTGTCTCGCGCTCTCGCCGCGGGGCTCACGAATGGAGTGGCCCTCTCCAGTCCTCGAGAGAGCGACTGGCCCTCACCGGGCTGGGAGCGGTGATGTGCTGCGCGCGCGCTCGACGCGAGGCGCGCGTCAGGCCTTCTCGGCGGCGTCTTCTTCGGAGGTCGCGCGCGTGTCTTCGAGCCGGTCGACCGCGCGCAGCTCGGGGAACAGCCATGCCCAGAGCAGCACGACCGCGATCGTCCCGAGGCCGCCGAACACCACGGTGGGCACCGTCCCGATGAGCCTCGCGAGGGTGCCCGACTCGAGCTCTCCGAGCTCGTTCGAGGCGCCGACGAACACCATGTTGACCGCGCTCACGCGGCCGCGCATCTCGGGCGGCGTGGCGAGCTGCTCCAGCGTCATCCGCACGACGACGCTCACCATGTCGGCGGCGCCCATCACGGTGAGCGCGACGAGCGAGAGGGGGAAGCTCCGCGACAGGCCGAACACCACCGCGGCGAGCCCGAAGAGCGCGACGCAGAGGAGCATCCTCGGCCCGGCGCGCCGCGTGATGGGCCGGAAGGCGAGGACCACGGCCATGAGCCCGGCCCCGACGGCCGGCGCGGCGCGCAGGAAGCCGAACCCCTGCGGGCCGACCCCGAGCACGTCGGTCGCGTAGATGGGCAGCAGCGCGACCGCGCCGCCCAGGAAGACGGCCGCGAAGTCGAGCGAGATCGACGCGAGGAGGACCTTCTTCCGGTAGACGTAGCGCAGCCCGGCGAGCGCCGTGGCGAGCGACGGCGGCTTCCTCTCCAGGCGGCCGGCGGGCGCCCGCACGGCCAGGGGCCCGGCGCACGCCGCGGCGAGCGCGAGGCTCGCGCTCAGGTACACGGGCGCAGGCGCCTTCCAGAGCGCGTAGAGCAGCCCGCCCAGGCTTGGCCCGCCGATGGCGCCGACCTGCCAGAGCGTCGATTGCCACGTCACCGCGTTCTGGAAGTGCTCCGTCGGCACGAGCGTGGGCAGGAGCGCCGAGCCGGCCGGCCCCTGGAAGGCGCGCACCGTGCCGAGGAGCACGAGGACCCCGTAAATCGCCGGCAAATTCGGGCTCGGCGAGCGCGCGAGGAAGAAGAGCGCGAGCGCCGCGAGCGCCGAGGTGAGGTAGCAAAGGACGAGGATCCGCCGCCGATCGAAGCGATCCGCCGCGTGCCCCGACGCGAGGGACAGCCCCGCGACAGGGAGGAACTGGGCGAGCCCCACATAACCGAGCGCGAGCGGATCTCGCGTGAGGTCGTAGATCTGATACCCCACGGCGACCGATTGCATCTGGTAGGCCACCGTGGCCAGAAGGCGGGCCGCCGCGTAGACGCAAAAATCGCGCGATGTGAAGGCGGCGAAGGGCGACGACGGCTTCAGGGCGGCGGGGGCGGTGGCCATGAACGAGTCCGGGCGACGTTCATGGCGCATTCCAGCGAGGGTCGCCAGGCTGCGATGCTGCGGTTACGGGCCGGGAGATCGAGCGCCAGGTCGCTGCACCCCGCGCGCCGTGGAGGGGTTGCATCCCGGGCACTGTGAGGGAGAGCAGGGACGGTCCGGGCACCACGGCCGGTCATCGGGACGGTCACGTTCGCGTGGCCTCGGCGTGGAACACTGGCGCGCCGACTTGGACCTGTGGTAAGCGGCAGCCACACATGATGCTCCTTGGACATGACACTTCGTCGGGACGGGCGCGCGACCTCGCCGAGCAGGCGTGGCGCGCCTGGACGCTGTTTGGCAGCCGCTCCCGCCGTGGGCGTGATGGCCGGCGCGACGACGACGACGACGACGATTTCCCGCGGCCGAACGCGATCCTCACGTGGCTCCCGATGCTGGGACGCGCCGTCTCGCCGCTGCCCGCCTGATCTACGCGCCGCTCAGGGCCCGCTCGCCGTCAGCGTGAGCGAGCCGTCGCGGAGGCTCACGACGCGGTCTGCGGTCGCGACGCGCGACCAGTCGAACTCGCGGAGCAGCTCCGTCGGCGTGCACGGATCGGGGTGATCCCGCAGGCCGACGCAGCAGGCGAGCGCGCCGGTGAGCGCGGGCGCGCTCCGGGCGAGCGCCGCCCCGCGCGCCGCGCCGTGCGTCTTCGCCAGCTTGCCGCCGCGCTCCTCCAGGAGGAGCAGGTGGTGCCGGTAGACCGGCGCTGGCAGCCCGAGCAGCGCCTGGAGCGCCGCCTGCGTGGCGGTGCTCGGCGCGATGTCGCGCCCCCGGACGACGCGCGTGACGCCCGCCGCGCCGTCGTCGACCACCACGGCCAGCTGGTAGGAGAAGGCACCGTCGCGCCGGCGAACCACGGGATCGCCCATCGCGAGCGCGGGCTCCTGCGACAGGTCGAGCCCGCCCTCGTCCAGGGGCCGGAACACGCCGTCCGGCAGATGCGCCCGGATCGGCTCCACGCTCGCGCGCCACCCGCCGGGCGGCAGCGCGCGGCCGCGCGCGCGGTTGTCGTAGGCGAAGCCGCCGTCCGGGGCGCGCCGGCCGATCGCGCGCACCTCCTCGCGCGTCGCGGAGCAGGGGTACAGCGCGCCGAGCGCCTCGAGCCGGTCCATCGCCGCCTCGTGGTGCGCCCTCCGCGCGTGCTGCTCGACGCGCTCGTCGAAATCGAGCCCGAGCCACGCGAGATCCTCCTCGATCGCGCGCGCGAACTCGGGCCGGCACCGGTCGGGATCGAGGTCCTCCAGCCGGAGGAGCAGCCGCGCGCCCCGCGACCGCGCGTCCAGCCAGGAGAGCAGCGCCGCGGCGAGCGTGCCGAGGTGGGCGGGCCCGGTGGTCGACGGGGCGAACCGGCACACCTCGCTCATCGCTCTTCCTCCTGCCGCTGCCGGCCGCGCCCTCGTCGCGCGGCCCGCGGGCGCGTCACGCCGCGCCTCAGAGGAAGCGCGCGATGCGCGCCCGCACGCGCGGCTCGCCCAGCACCGCCATGACCTCGGTCAGATCAGGGCTGTTCCTCGTCCCGCAGACCGCGACCCGGAGGAGCATCGAGACGTCGCCGACATGGCCCTTCCACGACTCGGGAGAGGCCTTGTACTGCTTCACCTCGCCTGCGTAGCCCGAGGCCACCGCGATCTGCCGGATCTTCTCGAACCACGCCTCCTTCGAGTCGGCCGGGTCGAACGTGTCGAGCATCTGCCGGAGCAGCGGCTGGCGATCGCCCTCCGGGACGTTCTCGGGGAAATCGAGCGCGTCGACGCGGTCGTAGAGCTCGTCGTAGAAGAAGAAGAGCTGGGGCCGCAGGTCGGGCCAGGTGGTGATGCGCTTGTTCGACTTCTTGCCGCCGCGCTCGATGCCGAGCGCGCGCTTCGTGTACTCCGGATCTCGCTCCATCAGCGCGGCGAGCTCCTTGTCGTGCTCCCTGGCCCAGTCGAGGCCCTGGGTATAGACCTCCTCGGCGCTCATCCGGCTCACGACCGCCTGGCTCACGCTCTTCAGCTTCACCATGTCGCTCAGCGCGCCGCCGGGGGCGAGCTTGTTGAGCTTGAGGGGGAAGGCGGAATAGGGCTTGTCGGGGTTCGCCTTGCGCCAGTCCTCGAACGCGGAGTTGGCGATGTTGAGGAGGTACTCGATGGTGCCTGTCTCGGGGACGCCGATCTCCCGGTAATACGCGATGTTCGCCTCGGGGTCCTTGCGCTTGCTCAGCTTGCGCCGCGCGTCCGATACCTTCGTCTCGCCCGTCTCCGGGTCGACCTCTTCCACGCGATCGAGCTTCTGGATCGGCGGGACGTGGGCGTACTCGACCGGCCTGAAGCCGAGGGTGCGGAAGAGCTGCAGGTGGAGCGGCATCGACGAGATCCACTCGTCGCCTCGGATCACGTGCGTCGTGCGCATCAGGTGATCGTCGATCGCGTGGGCGAAGTGGTACGTCGGGATGCCGTCCGACTTGAGGAGGATGGTGTCGAGATCGTTGACGGGCATCGAGATGACGCCCTTCACGCCGTCCTTCCACTCGACGCGGCCGGAGACGTCGTCCGGGGCGCGCAGCCGCAGCACGAACGGGGTGCCGCCCGCGAGCGCCTCCTTCACCCGGGCGAGCGGCGCGTCGCGCCACTTCGCCCACCGGCCGTGGACCCCGGGCTTCACCGTGAGGGCCATCTGCTCCTGCCGGATGGCGTCGAGCTCCTCGACCGTGCAGAAGCAGGGATAGGCGAAGCCGCGGCGGATGAGATCGATCGCGTAATCCCTGTAGATCTCGACCCGCTCCGTCTGGATATAGGGGCCATAGCTGCCCTGCTGCACGAACTCGCCTCGCGACGACGCGTCTCCGTCCTTCGCCGGTTCGCGGAGCACGCCCTCCTGAGGGGAGAGATCGAAGCGCGCGAGGGAGTCGACGATGGTGTCGAGCGCGCCGGGGATGGCGCGCTTCACGTCGGTGTCCTCGAGGCGGAGGTAGAAGACGCCCTCGCTCTGGAGCGACAGCCGCTTGTTGATGAGCGACACGAAGATGCCGCCAATGTGCATGAACCCGGTCGGGCTCGGCGCGTAGCGGGTGACCATCGCGCCTTTGGGCAGCGCGCGCCGGGGATAACGCGCCTCGTACTCCTCGGGCCGCCTGGCCGACGCCGTGGCGTCGCCGAAGAGGAGGCGCACGAGCTCGTCGCGGTCCTCTCCGGGGCCCGGTTCGCGGACGGTGACGGGAAGCGTCGTCTCGTTCGGGGCCTGCTTGTCCATGAGGGCGCGTCGCTCCTGGTCTGACATCGGGCGGGCAGCCATTGCACGCCCGCCTGGCCTTGTCAATCGGCCGGGGCGCGTCAATCGTGGGCTGACGAGCGCGAACGAGCGCCGGCGCGCCGCGCTACTGCGGTGTGTTCTCGCCGATGAGCCAATAGGTCTTCATCGCGCCCTTGCCCTTGATCGCCACGAGGCCCCGCTCCTCGAGGAGGAAATCTCGCGCGAGCAGGGAATAGCTCGCCTCGCTCACCTGGATCCGGCCGGGCTCTCCGCTCGACTCCATGCGGCTCGCCACGTTCACCGCGTCGCCCCAGAGATCGTAGCTGAACTTCTTCTTGCCGATCACGCCGGCGATGACAGGCCCGGTGTTGATGCCGATCCTGAGCTGGAACGGCTCGCCGTCGTCGCTGACGAACTGGCGCACGGTGTGCGTCATGGCGATCGCCATCCGCGCGATGGCCCTCGCGTGATCGGGGCGCTGCGCCGGCAGCCCGCCGACGACCATATAGGCGTCTCCTATGGTCTTGATCTTCTCCAGGCCGTGCTGCTCGGCGAGCTGATCGAACGAGGAGAACATCCGGTTGAGCAGGCCGACGAGCTCCGCCGGAGGGAGCCGCGCAGCGAGCGGGGTGAAGCCCGCGATGTCCGCGAAGAGGACGGTCACTTCCTCGAAGTGCTCGGCGATGAGCTGCTCGTGCTCCTTCAGCTGATCGGCGATCGTCCTCGGCAGGATGTTGAGGAGGAGCCGGTCCGAGCGCTCATGAGCTTGCTCGGCCGCCGCCTTCGCCTGCTCGAGCGCCGCCTTCTGCTGGCTCTGCCGCCGCGCGTTCGCCTCCAGGGCCGACAGCATGCCGTTGATCGAGCCGGTGAGGCGCGACAGCTCGTCGGTCCCAGGCATCGCGACCCGCGCCGAGAGGTCGCCGACGCCGCCGATCTCCGTGACCTCCCGGCTGAGGCGGGCGAGCCGGTACAGCACCAGCTTCTCCAGGAGCAGCAGCGTCACGCCGCCGAAGACCAGGCCCACGACCACGGTCACGAGCACGAGATAACGCAACGTGTCATGGCCCATCCTGAGGATGGCCCGGTCGTTGTCCACGCGCACGAGCAGCGCCGGCTTGCCGTCGATGTCGTTGAGCACGGTGTATCCGGCGATCCGGTCGCTGCCGAGCGGGTGGACGAGGATCGGGTCGCGGTCGGACAGGGCGGCGCGCGCCTCGCGGAAGTCGTCGGGCAGCTGGGGATCGTCGAGGCGGTGCACGGCGAGCGAGAGGCCGGCGGGCTCGGTGAGGCGCTTGATCTCGGCGTCGGTCAAGAAGCGCCCGAACGTGACGGTGCCGGCGACCGGTCCGCGGCCGGAGCTGCCGACGCTCGGCTGGGAGCAGAGGAGCATCGGCCCGTCCGGGAGGAGGACGATGCCGCCTCGGACGGCGCTGCCGGGCGCGTCCCGCCCGAAGAGGAGATCGCCGAGGCGGAGCCGCTCGGCGATGCCGCGCGGCAGGGGGGCCCAGCTCTTCGTGGCGTGGTCGTAGCCGGTGCTGTACACGGGCGTTCCGTCGGCGCCGGCGAAGACCGCGAGATCGATCCGGGCGATGTCGAAGAGCTGGGCGACGAGGTTCGAGCGAACGAACTCTTGATTGCCGTCCTGCACGAACGCGTAGGCGTCATCCCACTGGCTCCAGTCGGTCCAGCGCGCGTTGAAGTCGCTGCTGGCCTGGCGGAAGAGGTTGAGCGCCACCTGCACGGTACGGCGGGTGTCCTGCGCCTCGGCGGCCATCGAGTTGGCGAGGAGCGCCCTCGAGGACACGCCGTACAAGGCAAAGCTGAGCCCGAGCAGCGTGGCGGCGATCGCCAGCAGCGTCTTCGCGCGCAGGGAGAGCAAGGCGTCGAGGGCGGGCTTCAGCGGCGCCGAGACTATCGAAATGCGGGACGGCGCGGAAGCGCGCCGGCGCCAGCCGGGACGGCGCGGGCTCCGGCGGGTGGGGGAGGGGGCGCGGCGGCGGCGGTGCGGCGCGGTGCCCCTGCCCCGGTCCGGGCCGCGCTCGCGTGGAGGGGTCTCCGGGGCGGGTCTGGAGGCGCGGTTTCATTCTCGTTCTACGGCGGCACGCGAGGCATCGAGTTCCAGATGTGTATCGTGGACGTTCCAGCCCCTCGTTTCGGGCCGAGTTCTCATCGATATTCGCGGAAATTCAGGTCCGTAGTAATGAAAACAACTTGAACGGTTGTCGCCGTTTCCGGCGGTGATGAACGACGCTACGGTATCTCACGTTGCCTCGTGGCTTCCTTGGACCGCTGTCGCGAGAGCAGATAGAATGCGTGCAATGCACACGCCCGGCCGGCTGCTTGTCGTTCCTGCGGTCCTTCTCACCCTCGCCGCGTGCGCCAACGGCACCGACGATCTGCTGCCCGGCTATTACGAGGAGCAGGCCGGCGGAGGCGGACTCGGCGGTGACGGCGGTGCCAGAGGGGAACACCTGTCCGCGAGCTCGAGCTCAAGCGTGAACGTCGGCTCCACCGGAGTCGGCGGTGCTGAGGGCGAGGGCGGCGACGGCGGAAGCAATGAAGGTGACGGAGGCGACGGCGGCGGGGGAGCGGTGGCCGAGTGCGACTATGCGGCGCCCAATACCTGCACGGGAGCAGAGGATCTCGGTAGTATCTCGGGCGACGTCGAGGCTGATTCGATGACGGTGACGGGGACCACGTCGAAGTGGTTCAAGATCCTGATCGTCGACAATGCAGATGAGGCCAGCTCCGAGCACTTCCGTGCCACGCTCGAGTCTCCGCCGGGGATGAACTTCGATTTGATCGCTTACCAAGGGGAAATTGAAGTTGATGCACCGAATTGCTTTGCGTCCGGCGTCAGAGGGCAGGGCACGCCCGAATCATTTTACGTGACGTGGAACGACCGCTTCGCCGATCCCGATGAGCTCTGGTTTATCCTCGAGGTGCGGCATGTGGAGGGTACCGCGTGCGGCGAGGACGCGAAGTGGACACTGACGCTCCTCGGCAACAATGCGGCGTTGATAGAGCCTTAAGCCTGCACGCGCAGCCCGCAGGCCGGTCACCGGCACATAAGAGATCCTTGAGCCTGTGCGCACCACACATCAGCGCCGGCTCACCTCGATCTTGCTTCGTCCGGGACAGCGCTCCTCATCAGGCGCCGCATCTACGGCGACATTCGCGCTAGCACCACGCTGAGATTGTCCATCATCAGCGGCGGATCCGCCAGGTCGATCGTGCCGTCGCTTACGCCGGCTACGACGATCTCGCGCGTCTCCTGATAGATAGCCGCGGAGGTTGCCATCTGGGCCGCCGCGGCGCCGCCATAGCGATGACTCCACCGGTGAGCCCCCGAAGGGTCGAATTTGGCGATGAACCAGTCGTAGTCGCTGGCCGTCAGATCTCCGCCACCGAAATCCACCTTTCCGCGGAAGCCGCCCGCGAAGACGAGCTCGCCCTCGCTGTCGAGCGCGACGCCCAGACGTGGTTCGCCGCCCATCTGCGCAGTTGCATCTCCGAACTGCTTCGACCACGAGTGGGCGCCGGTCGACGACAGGCGCACGACGAACAGGTCGTCGTCCTCCGTGCCGGTCGTCCTGCGTGGCACGTCTACCCCATTGTTCGTGCCCTGGAAGGTGACCGTACCGGAGAAGCTCCCGACGATGCCGGCGTTTCCCGTAGCGTCAACGTCAACGTCGGCGATATCGAGCGTGCTGCCGTCGCCGTGGATGAAGGTCGTATTCCATAGCGGCACTCCCTCGGCGTCGAACTTGGCCACCCAGCCGGACTGTCCCATCCTGGCGGACCCATGGGTGTGGCCAGCGCCGAAGTCAACCGAGTTCTCGAACGTGCCGGCGACCACGGCACGGCCCATCGCATCGACCCCGACGCCCTTACCCGTTTGGTACCCCGGGGTGTCGCTTGATCGGTCCCCGATCCGGACGCTGTAGACATGGCCGCCGTCCTCACCGCTCAATCGCACCAGGAAGCCGTCGGTGTCCGACGCCTCCGCGGTCTCGAGTGCCGAGCCCCCGAAGGTCACGGCTCCGCTGAAGCTCCCGGTGATCACGGGGTCGCCGTCCAGCGTCACGGCGATGTCGATCGGTGTGGTTTGGCCTTGCGGGCCGCCGAACTGCCTGCTCCACACATGTCCGCCGTTCGCGTCGAGCTTGGCGACAAGCATGTCGGTGGTCCCGCTGGCCGGGAGATCGTTGCCGCCGAGGTTCACGGTTCTCGTGTATTTGGTCGCGAATAGCACGTTGCTCTCCGCGTCCAGCGCCACGGCAGCAGCGCTGTCCCCGCTGCGCGGCAGCGCGATGCTGTATACATGGTTCCCCTCGCTGTCGAACACAGCAAGGAAGAGTCCTCTCTCATCGGCTTGCTCCGGCAGGACCGTGGTGGCATCCGGCCCGAAGTTCATCGTGCCCTCGTGGAGACCTGCTATGGCGATCCGATCGCCCTTCGGGCTGATCGCCACTGAGGTCGCCAAACCGAAGGACCCCGCCTCAAACATCCTGGCCCACGCGACGTCGCTGCACCCCACGCCGTCGCAGTCCTCATCGCCCCTCTCGTTGCAGTCCTCCTCGCCCGGGAGCACCTGCTCCTCGCAGTCCCCCCACCGCCCATCCGCGCCGCACGTCTGCGTGCCGGGCTCGCAGACGCCGACGCCGTCGGTCTCGCTCGCTCCCTCGTAACACGCCCGCGAGCCACCCTCCTTGCAAGGCGTCGTATCGCCGCCCCCCGGAGCCGGCGGTGGCCGGAGCGTCGGTGAACTCGTCGAGCCCGATCAGCGCGCCGCAGCCGGAGGCGAGCAGCGCGGTCGACGCGAACGCGGGCAGGGCATGGCGCAGGAGAGGCACGCGGGAACCGTAGCCGAAACCCGCGCCGCCAGGACAGGGGCTCCTCGGCCGAGGGCGCCCCGGAGCGCGCGAAAGGCACCGCGCGCCGCCCCGACGCCGCCCCGGAGGGGGCCGTCGGTGATCGGCGACACGGTGCCTCGACACCTGGCACACCGCCTCAGCTCGCGCTGATCGGGATCTGACGCGGCTTGAGCGACGCGCTCTTCGGCAGGTGGATCCGCAGGACGCCCGCCCGGAGATCCGCGGAGATCTTCTCGGAATCGATGCCCTGCGGGACCACGAAGCTGCGGCGGAAGTCCGGCAGGCCTTCGACGCCCTGCTCCCGCTCGGCCGCCTCGGTCCGCCGGCCCTCGAACGTGAGCTCCCCCTTCTCCACGCGGACCGCCAGGCGATCCTGCGTCACGCCCGGGAGATCCGCCACGACCAGGAGCTCCTCGGCGCTCTCGTAGATGTCGACCGCCGGCGCCACGGCGGGGCGCTGCTGGATCTTCTCGGGGTTGCTCTCGGCACGGTGGGTCAAGCTGCGATCGGTGCTCATGTTCATCGCTCCTTCCTCTGTACACTCCAGATCCGCTCATCGCAGGATCGTCGCTCTCCTCTTCGTTCGCTCTTCAGCTCTCAGCTCCCTCAGCGAGCCGTCACCGCGATCTGACGCGGCTGCGCCTCGGCGGCCTTGTTCAGCGTGAGCGTCAGCACGCCGTTCTTCAGCACGGCGGTCGTCTTCTCCGGATCGACCTTGCTCGGCAGCGTGAAGCTCCGGCTGAAGCGCACTCCGCCCCGCTCCCTGCGGTGGACGAGGTAGCCCTCCGGCGCATCCGACTTGCGCTCGCCGCTCACCGTCAGGACGTCCTGATTCAGCGAGATCTGGACATCCTTCTCCGTCAGACCCGGAACATCGGCCTTGACGACAAGGGCGCTCCCCGTGTCGAACAGGTAGACGCGCGGACCCCCCACGTACCGGGACGTCTGGTCGAAGTCGCCTCGGAGCGACGCGCGGGGCGCGTCCGCCTCCTCGAACACCCAATCGAGGCGCCGGCGAAGCTCATCCATCATGGCAAACGCGCGATCGAAATCCGTGGTTCGGTGCAGCATGGTCAATCCTCCATGACCGCCGCGCGCGGCGCGCGCCGGGGCTCCGCCCGCGGCGCCGTCAACCTGCTCGCGACGGCCGATTTGTTGTAGCGTTACGGGACCTTGGCTCCGAGAGCCGGTCTCTTCGCACCGCCCAATCTTTGCACGGCACGTGGGGTGTCAAGAGCACGGCGCGCCGTCGTCCCCCCGAGGCAGATCGGCGGGAGTGGCGATGGCGACCGGACTCGTCAGAGCGAAGGGAAAGGCGGGCGAGCGCGACCTCTCCGGCTCCCCAGAGCAGCTCCATGCGCCTCCCGCCGGCTACCGCCCCGCAGGCCGAGCCACGCCAGCGCAGGCAGTCGGCGGAGCCAGCCACGCCGGCGCCCGGTGGAGCCTGCCGCCTCGAACACCTCGAACATCCCTGGGAGCGCATCCCGGAAAGCGCTAGAAACCCGGACATGCAGCCCTGCCCGCCCGCCTCCCGCCGCCGCGGCGTCCTTGCCGCCCGCCTCCGCTCGGTCTCCTCCGCGGCGGCGCTGTCCCTGGCGCTGATCTCGGGCGCCGCGCTGGCGCTGCCCTCGGAGGGGGACCGGGCGCCGAACGCGCGCGTCGAGGACGCGGACGGCCGCGCGCTCCAGCTCAAGGCGCTTCAAGGCAAGCCGATCCTCATCGTCTACGAGGACAAGGACTCGAAGACCCAGAACCAGGCGCTCAAGGACGCGCTGGCGAAGCTCACGAAGGGCGACCGCTACCGGCGAGGCATCGCCGTCGCCGCGATCGCCGACGTCAGCTCCTACGACTTCTGGCCGGCGAGAGGCTTCGTGAAGGACGCCATCCGGGAGGAGTCGAGGAAGGTCGGCGGGACCATCTATTGCGACTGGGACGGCTCCTTCCGCACGGCCTACAAGCTCCGCCGCGGCGTCAGCAACGTCGTCGTGGTCGGCAAGAACGGCCACGTGCTCTTCGCGGCCGAAGGCGCCCTCAAGCCGGAGTCGCAGAGCAGGGTCCTCGATCTGCTCCGCAAGGAAGTCGAGGGCTGACCGCAGCGAACGCCCCGGCCGGCGGGGCGCGCGCGCTCAGCGCCCGTCCCTGCGGCGCCGCCGCGCGTGCAGCGCGGACTCGACCTGCGCGCGGATCTCCGCCGCCTCCGCGGCCGCCACGAGGCCGCCGCGCGCCTCGATGAAGGGCCGGAGCGCCCCGGCGCCCGCGCCGCCCACGATCCACGGCACGCCCCGGCACGCGTCCGCGTAGGCGTCGATGAGCTCGCGCGCCGACGGCGGGAGCGGCGGGATCGCGACCGTCAGCGCGACGAGGTCCGGCGCGAGCGCCTCGACCGCCCGCGCGATCGCGGCGGGCGGCGTCCTCGCGCCGAGCACGACGGAGCGGAAGCCCCACGAGCAGAAGCGCAGGCCGATGCCGAACAGCCCGAGCACGTGATCCTCGTCGGCGAAGGCCGCGAGCAGCACGCGCCGCCCGCTCTCGCCAGGCTGCGCGAGCCGCAAGAGGTGCAGCAGCGTCGCGCCGAGGACCTGCGAGGCGAGGTGCTCCTGCGCGACCGTGATCTTCCCCGCGTGCCAGAGATCGCCGATGCGCTCGAGCGCCGGGCCGAGCGCGCGCTCGAAGATCGTCACCGCCGGGCCGAGCGAGAGGGCCCGGTTCACCTCGGCCTCGAGGCCGTCAGGATCGAACCGGACCGCGGCGTCGACGATGCGCTCGCTCGCCCCGGCGAACGCGTCGCCGCCGCTCGTGCCCACCGGCGCGCGAGGCCCCGCGGCCTCGAGCACCATGCGCGCCGCCTCGGCCGCGGCGATCCCGCCGTTCACGTGGTCGCGCATCTTCTTGATCACCGCCACATCGTCGTCGCTGTACAGGCGATACGCCGACGCCGTGCGCGCAGGGGACGGCACGCCATAACGGCGCTCCCACGCGCGCAGCGTCGCCGAGGACACGCCACACATCTCCGAGACGACATGGATTCTGTAGCGGCTCAACTGGATAAACCTTGCTAGGACCCGCCGAGCCGCGGCCGTCCGCGCCGGCCCGGCGCACCGGGATGCATCGGAACGGCGGGCAGCGAGGCCCAGAAAGACCCCCTCCTGCCGACGTCTTTCACCTTGGTCATTCGCCTTTGTCAAAGGCTAGGACAAACATTATACTGCGCGTCATGCAAAACACCAGCGCTTCGGCGCAGGATCCGGCGCATCCGGCGAGGCCCGACGCCTCGCCGGGCGACGAGGTGGCCGCTCCCCCGCGAGCGGCGCGCGCGCCCGGCGTCCTCCGTGGAGCGCGCGCGCCGCGCGCCGTCGTGATCGGCAGCGGCTTCGGGGGCCTCGCGGCGGCCGTGCGGCTCGGGGTGCGGGGCTACGACGTCACGGTGGTCGAGAAGCTCGACCAGCCGGGTGGGCGCGCGTACGTCCACCGCCAGGACGGGTTCACCTTCGACGCGGGGCCGACCGTCATCACGGCGCCGTTCCTCCTGGAAGAGCTCTGGCAGCTCTGCGGCCGGAACATGGCCGACGACATCGACATGCGGCCCGTGACGCCGTTCTACCGGATCCGGTTCCACGACGGCGCGACGTTCGACTACACGGGCGACGCCGCCGCGATGCGCGCCGAGGTCGGGCGCCTGTCACCCGGGGACGTCGAGGGGTACGAGCGCTTCGTCCGGCGGAGCGAGGCGATCTTCCGCGTCGGGTTCGAGGAGCTCGCGCACGTGCCGTTCGGGTCGTGGCTGGACATGGCGCGCATCGTGCCGGACATGGTGCGGCTCGAGAGCTATCGCACGGTGTACGGCCTCGTCGCGAAGCACGTGAAGGACGACCGCCTGCGCCAGGTGCTGAGCTTCCACCCGCTGCTCGTGGGCGGGAACCCGTTCTCGACGACCTCGATCTACAGCCTGATCGCGTTCCTCGAGCGCAACTGGGGCGTCCACTTCCCGATCGGCGGCACGGGCGCGCTGGTGAAGGGGCTCGTGTCGCTCATCGAGGGGCTCGGCGGCTCCGTGCGGTGCGGCGCCGAGGTGCGGCGCATCTCCGTGGAGGGCGGCCGCGCCCGGGGCGTGGAGCTCGCGTCGGGGGAGCGGCTCGCCGCCGACGTCGTCGTCTCGAACGCGGACTCGGCGTGGACCTACCGGCACCTCGTGCCCCCCGAGGCGCGGAAGCGCTGGACCGACCGGCGCATCGAGCGGCAGCGCTACTCGATGAGCCTCTTCGTGTGGTACTTCGGCACGCGCCGGCAGTACCCGGACGTCGCTCACCACACGATCCTCCTCGGCCCGCGGTACAGGCCGCTGCTCGAGGACATCTTCGAGAAGCACGTGCTCGCCGACGACTTCAGCCTGTACCTGCACCGCCCGACCGCGACCGATCCGGCCCTCGCCCCGCCCGGCTGCGACGCGTTCTACGTGCTGTCCCCGGTGCCGAACCTGCTCAGCGGCACCCACTGGCCCACGGCCCAGGAGCGGTACCGGCGCTCCATCTCGGCGCTGCTCGAGGCGACGATCCTGCCGGGGCTCGAGGGCGCGCTCGCGAGCTCGCGGCTCCTCACGCCGCAGGACTTCCAGGACCGGCTGCTGTCGTTCCGGGGCGCGGCGTTCGGGCCGGAGCCGGTGCTCGCGCAGAGCGCCTTCTTCCGGCCCCACAACGCGAGCGAGGACGTCGAGCGCCTCTACCTCGTCGGGGCAGGCACGCACCCGGGCGCCGGTCTGCCCGGGGTGCTCTCGTCGGCCCGCGTGCTGGATCGGGTGGTCCCGGATGCATCGAAGCTCGCCTGAGGCGTCGGCGGCGGACTTCGCCGCGTGCAGGGACCTGCTGCGCAAGGGGTCGAAGAGCTTCGCCGCGGCGGCGCTCCTCCTGCCCGCGCGCGTGAGGGAGCCGGCGGCGGCGTTCTACGCGTTCTGCAGGGTCGCCGACGACGCGGTCGACGAGCTCGGGGAGCACGCGCCGCCGTCCGCGGCCGCGGCCGCGGTCGCGACGCTGCGGGAGCGGCTCGCGCGCGCCGCGGCGGGCAGGCCGGACGATAGCCCGGTCGATCGCGCGCTCGCCCACGTGATGGCGGAGCACGGGCTGCCGCGCGCGTTCATCGAGGCGCTGCTCGAGGGGTTCGCGTGGGACGCGGAGGGGCGCCGCTACGAGACGCTCTCGGACCTGAACGCCTACGCGGCGCGCGTCGCGGGCACCGTGGGCGCGACGATGTCGACGCTCATGGGGGCGCGGGGGCCCGACGCGCTCGCGCGGGCGTGCGACCTGGGCGTCGCCATGCAGCTCACGAACATCGCGCGCGACGTCGGCGAGGACGCGCGGCGCGGGCGGATCTACCTGCCGCTCGCCTGGATGCGGGAGGCCGGGATCGCGCCGGACGGGTGGCTCGCGCGGCCGGTGTTCGACGACCGGCTGGGGCGGCTCGTGGCGCGGCTGCTCGCCGAGGCGGAGGTGCTCTACCTCCGCGCAGGCGCCGGCATCCCGATGCTGCCGCGCGACTGCCGCCCCGCGATCCAGGCGGCGCGGCTCATCTACGCCGACATCGGGCGGGTCATCGCGCGCCGCGGCTTCGACTCGGTGTCGACGCGCGCCGTGGTGTCGCCGGGCCGCAAGGCGTGGCTCGTGCTGCGGGCGCTGCTCCGCAGGTCCGTCGCGCCCGCGGAGGCCCGCGAGCACAGCGCGGCGCCGCCGCTCGACGAGGTCCGCTTCCTCCTGGAGGCGGCGCGATGAGCGCCGGCGGCGCGCCGGGCTCAGCCGCGCGGGAGATCGACGCGGCGCGGGGGCGCGTGCGCGAGGCGGGCGGCGAGGCGCTGCTCGCGCGCCTCGAGCACCTCGACGCGGTGCGGGCCGCCCCGGCGCCTCGGCCGGGACCCTCGCCGCGGCCGCCGGATCGGGGCGCGACCGCCGATTACGACGTGGTCGTCGCGGGCGGCGGGCTGTCGCTCCTGCTCGCGCCGCTGCTCGCGTCGGCCGGGCTGCGCGTCGCGGTGCTCGACAGGGCGCGGATCGGCGCCGCGCACCGGGAGTGGAACGCCGGGACGGCCGAGGTGGCCGCGCTGTCGGCGTCGGGGATCTTCGCGAGGGACGAGATCGAGCGGTTCGTCATCGCCCGCTACGTCGAGGGGCTCTGCCGCTGGCACGGCGGCGGGACGTACCCGGTGCGCGGCGTGCTCGACCACGCCATCGACGCGGCGGGGCTGCTCGCCGCGGCGCGGGCCCGGGCCGAGGCGCTGGGGGTGACGCTGCTCGACGGGCACGCGCTCCTCGGGCACGCGGAGGGGCCGGACGCGGTCGCGCTCGCCGTGGCCGAGGCGCAGCCGGGCGCCGCGCCGCGCGCGCTGTCCGCGCGGCTCCTCGTCGACGCGCGCGGCGCGGCGAGCCCCTACGCGACCGCGGACCTCCTCTGCCCGACCGTCGGCGGCGTGCTCACGGGGCTCTCGGAGGGCGACGGGGAGCGGCGGATCCGGCCGGACGTCGGCGAGATCCTCGCCACCACGGAGGACGTCGAGGAGGGCAGGCAGCACCTCTGGGAGGCGTTCCCGGGGCGTCCGGGCGAGACGACGGTCTACCTCTTCTATTACGCGCGCTCCGGGGACGTCGGGCCCGGCGCGCTCCTGTCGCTCTACGCGCGGTTCTTCCGGCTCCTCTCGCGCTACAAGGAGGGCGACGCGCGCCTCGTCCGCCCGACGTTCGGGTTCATCCCCGGCTGGTCGCGGCTGTCGGCCGCGCCGCGCGCGCCGGGGCGCCGGGTGCGGCTCGTGGGGGACGCGGCGGCGCGGCACTCCCCGCTGACGTTCTGCGGCTTCGGCGCGAACGTGCGCGAGCTCGCGGCGACGGCCGCCGATCTGGCGCGGGCGGTCCGGGAGCCGGGCGCGCGTCGCACGTTGGCCACGGCGCGCGACGCGCCGGTGCACTCGGGCACCGGCGCGCTCGCGGCCCTCATGGCGAAGCCCGCCGGCGGGGCGAGGGCAGGGGAGATGAACGCGCTCCTCAACACGGCCTTCGCCGTGCTCCACGCGATGGGCAACGACGCGTACGCGGCGCTGCTGCGCGACGAGATGCAGCCGGCCGATTTCGTGAGGTTCTTGCGGGAGACGGCGGCGCGGCGGCCCGAGGTGTACCGCGAGGTCGTGAGCGCGCTGCCGCTCCGGGCCATCGGCCGCTGGGGGGCGGGGCTCGCGAGGGAGCTCTACCGCGCCCGCTGAAGCTCTACCGCTCCCGCTGGAGCTCTACCCCGCCCGCTGGAGCTCTACCCCGCCCGCTGGAGCTCTACCCCGCCCGCTGCGCGGAGCGCTGGGCGCGGCCGCCCGCGGCGGCGCGCCGCGCGAGGACGAGGGGCCCGAGGAACAGGCCGTACGGCGGGCCTCCGGTGCCGTGGTGGACGCGGTGCGCGTCGCGGACGCGCGCGAGGTACGGGATGCGCGCGAGGCCCGAGACAGGGAGCCGCCCGTGGACGAGCCCGTCGTGGACCAGGACGTAGGCGAGGCCGAAGGCGGTCATGCCGAGGCCGAAGCCGAACGCGGCCTCGCGCAGCGGCCCGGGCGCGCCGTCGCAGCCGTAGATGATGAGCCCGGCGGCGATCGGGGCGTGGAGGAACGCGAGCGCGTCGTTCGGCTCGAAGGCGCCGCGCCGCTTCGTGTGGTGGGAGCGGTGGATGCGCCAGAGCGCGTGGTGCCAGACCTTGCCGTGGAGGAGCGCGGCCCACACCTCCATGATCGCGAAGGCGGCGAGCGCCGTGCCGATCCAGATCGCGAGCGTCATCGCGCCCTCCTCATGCGGAACGGCAGGAGGAGCTGCACCCAGGGGCTGGCGAAGCGGTCGAGCGAGAGGGCCTCGTGGACGACCGTCGCCGGCTTGCCGCCGAACGTCGCGGCAGCGAGGGAGCGCGCGTAGAACGGCGTGTCCTCGAGGGTGCGGAGGAGCCGCGGCGCGGACCCCGGGTCGGCGGCGATCTCCCGCGCCATGCCCCAGCGCGTGTCGCCGAGCGGCCGCGGGGCGAGCGGCGGGAGCTCGCGCGCGCCGCCCGCCGCGTCGAACGCGGGCGAGAGGAGCATGCGCGTGCCGTCGCGGCGCCGGACGTCGTAGGTGAGGGCGATCCCGTCCGAGCCGAGCGCGCGCGACCAGGTCCAGCGCTCGAAGGCGTGGTCGAGCGGCTCGTCGCCGGCGTTCGTGTCGAGGTAGGCGCTGCCGGAGAAGCGCAGCGAGGGGTGCGCGAGCTCGACCTCGGCCCGCGCGATCGGCGCGATGGGCGTCCAGCGGTGGAGCCCCCGCCCGTCCAGGGCGACGCCATCGTGCGCGCCGTCCGCCGCGGGCCCGGGCACGGACGGGCGGAGGCGCACCGTCCCCGAGAGCCGGGAGGGCAGAGGCGCCGTGATCTCGTCGAAGGAGACGCGAAGCTCACCCCCGGACCACTCCATCAGGCTCGGTCCGATGGCGAGCGACCGCGGCGACCTGGAGACCGCGCCCCGCGGCCGCTCGGTCAGCGCCCAGCGATCGGCGCGCGCGCCGTACAGCGCGACGTTCATCGCGCAGTGCATGAGCGGGTCCGCGGCGCCGCGCGATCGCGCCTTGGCGTAGTAGGGCGAGAAGACGCTCCCGAGCATCGCGATGATCGTGATCGCGCTCTGCCCGTCGTCGCTCACCGCGTCCAGGTACCACCAGGCGTAGCCGCCGCTCGGGATCTCGAGGTCGAAGCGAGGTCCTCCATCACGCTCCGCGCCGCGAGCTGGCCGCTCAGCGCCGCCATCGGCACGCCCGCCCCGGGGTGCGCGCTCCCGCCGGCGAAGTACAGGCCCGGGAGCTTCGAGCGCGAGGCCGGGCGCGCGAAGGTCGAGTTCCACCCGTGGGACACCGGCCCGTACAGCGCGCCTCCCGTCGCCGGGAACATCCGCTCGAAGTCCGCCGGCGTCGTCGCCACCGGGGAGGCGCCCGTGCTCTTCAGCGAGAGGCCGAACCGCTGCAGTTGCTGGAACACGCGCTGCTCCCATTCGTGGATCTCCGTGGATGAGGGGGTGTGTTTATCACCGGTCGCAGGGGCATTGAGGATGAAGAACAGCCGCTCTCCGCCTCCCTGGGCGCCCGGACGCGCCCCGGCCTCGGGCCCGCCGGGCTCGTGCGCCGGCGCGTCGCCGCGGTCCTCGGCGCAGACGTAGACCGTGGCGTCGCGCGGGAGCTCGGCGCGGTCGAACAGCGCGCGGAACTCGGCCTCGTAGTCGCCGGAGAAGAAGACGTTGTGCCGGAGGAGGGGGAAGCCGCTCGCCTCGGCCACGAGCGCCCAGGTGACCGCCGAGAGCGAGCGCGGCTCGCTCCCCGGCGCCTTGCGGGCGGCGCGCTGGCCGAACAGGCCGGCCCGCAGCGCCGCGGGGTCGGCGTTCAGCACGATGGCGTCGGCCTCGATGCGCTCGCCGCCCTCGAGCACGACGCCCGTCGCGCGGCCGCGGCCCTCCTCGATGGCGGCGACGTGCGCGCCGCAGCGCAGCGTCGCCCCGGCGCGGGCCGCCGCCGCGGCGAGCGCCTCGGCGACGCGGCTCATGCCGCCCTCGGGGAGCCAGAGGCCCTCGCGCTCCACGTGCGCGATGACGCTCAGCGTCGCAGGCGCGAGGTACGGCGACGAGCCGCAGTAGGTCGCATAACGCCCGAATAGCTGCAGGAGGCGCGCGTCCGTGAAGAAGTCGCCGAGCGCGCGGTGGAGGGTGCGGTGCCCGTCGATCTTCATCATCCCGCCGAGGCCCAGGTTGCCCGCCGTGCTCAGGATCGTCTTGAGCGTGGGCCGCTCCGCGCGGAGGAACGGCGCCTCCACCACGTCGAAGATCTCGCGCGCGTACCGGCAGAACCGGCGGTACCCGTCCGCCTCCCGCGCCCCCGCGAGCGCGCCGATCGCGTCCGCGGTGCGCTCGACGTCCGCGAAGAGGTCGAGCGTCGAGCCGTCCGGCCAGGCGTGGCGCGCGAGCGTCTCGGCCCGGCGGAGCGGCACGTGGTCCCCGAAGCGGAGCCCGAGCGACGCGAAGATCTCGTCGAAGACCCACCGCATCGTGAGCGCCGTCGGGCCGACGTCGACGCGGCGGTCCCCGAGGACCGCCTCGCGTATCTTTCCGCCGACGCGCGGCGCCCGCTCGAGTAGCACCACGTCGAGCCCGCTCGAAGCCAGGAGCGCGGCCGAGGTCAGACCGCCGATACCCCCGCCGATCACCACGACGCGATCTCTCCTGTCCGCCATGGTCGGAGTGTACGCGTCGGAGGTGGTTTGTCTATACTTTGTTTAACTAATGTTCAAACTATTGACAAGCTCCTGAGGCTCGCCAAGACTCGCTCCCCATGGATTTCGATCGCCGGATCGAGCGCGTCCTCCTCGCCGCCATCGAGCCGCTCTCCTCGCCCGCGTCGCCGCCCGGGCTCCTGGCCGCGACGCAGCACGCCGTCTTCCCTGGAGGCGCCCGCATCCGGCCGCGGCTCTGCCTGGCCGTCGCTTCGGCGTACGGCGATCCCGCGCCGGAGGCCGCCGAGGCGGCGGCGGCGGCGGTGGAGCTCATCCACTGCGCGTCGCTGGTCCACGACGATCTCCCCTGCTTCGACGACGCGCCGATCCGGCGCGGCCGGCCGTCGGTCCACCGGGCCTTCGGCGAGCCGATCGCGGTGCTCGCCGGCGATCAGCTCATCGTGCTCGCCTTCGAGGCGCTCGCGCGCGGCGCCTTCCACGCGATGGCGAGCGGCGTGACCGACGCGCGCAGGGCGGTCCGGTTCTTCGAGGTGCTCGGGGGCGGCGTCGGGATGCCGCAGGGGATCATCGCCGGGCAGGCGTGGGAGTCGGAGGCGAAGGTCCCGCTCTCGGCCTACCGGCGCGCGAAGACAGGCGCGCTCTTCGAGGCGGCGGCGACCCTCGGCGCGCTCTCCGCAGGCCAGGACGGGGCCGCCTGGGGCGATCTCGGGCAGCGCATCGGCGAGGCGTACCAGGTCGCGGACGACGTGCTCGACCTGGTCGGGAAGCCGGAGGACATGGGCAAGCCGGCGGGGCGCGACGGGGCGCTCGGGCGCCCGAACACGGCGCTGGAGCTCGGGCTCTCCGGCACGACCCGGCTGCTGCAGCGGCTCATCCAGGACGCGGTCGAGGCGGTGCCGCAGTGCCCGCGGGCGGACGACGTGCGGTCGTGGGCCGTCGAGCTGGGGGACAGGCTCCTCCGGGTCTGCAGGGGGCCTTCGGCGGCGCTTCCGACCGTGAGCTCCATGTAACGGCTCGGGCGGCCTGACGTGCGTCCGAGAGGGGCGGCCGTCGGGGGGACTGGGGACGTCTGAGACTGATGATCGGGAGTGGAGCTGGGTTGTTTGCGGGCCGCGGGACGGAACGCGCGACGCCGACGTGAACCCTACGTGAACCCTATGTGAGGCAAATTCAGGGAGGGCCTTAATGCGCTGTCGCCTCGCGATAGTGAGGCTGCGCCCAGGCTCGACGAACGCGGTTTGGGGTGGCATCCTCGGCGGGCCTTTCCGCGTCTGCCGCGGGGAGCGTGGCTGTGGCGCGGTGTAAAGGCGCTGTGTCCTGCGTCCCGTGAAGCGAGGCGTGGGTCATAGTCCGCGAGCGGGGGGATTGTGGGATGAGGACGATTCGGGAGCAACACGCCACGATCGTTTCTCGAAAGCTCGAGGCCGACAGTCCCGGGGGGATGCGCGAGGCGATCACCTCCGCCGAGCAGCTCGCGCGCGTCGCGCGCGGGCGCCTCCGCGACCGGGTGGTGGACGTCGGGAGCGCGGTGGGCGCCGCCCTCCGGGGTGCGCCGAGGAGCGCGAGCTTCGTCCGGGCGGGCGCCGCCGTGCCGCTGCACGTGTCGCGGATGCTGCTCGATCGACACCAGGTCGCCGCCCACGCGCTCGCCCACCTCTACGCGGAGATCGAGGCCTGCCGCTCGCTCGCGAGCTGGGCCTGCGAGGCCGGCGGGGAGGCCAGGGCCGTCGCCGAGGCGCACGCAGGGGCGCTGCTCCTGTCGCTGCGCGGCGGCGTCGATCTGGGCGGCGGGGAGATCGCGCCGCTCGGCGAGCTCGAGCTCCGCGACGACGAGGTCGCCAAGGCGATCGGCCACCCGGCGGTCGTGGCGTGGGCGCGCGACGCGGGCTCCGGCGCCGCCGTCGCCTCGATCGCGCGCGCGGCCGCCGAGCACGGCATCCCCGCCAGCGCTGGCGCGGAGGACGAGCGCATCGGCTGGATCCGGCACAACATGCGCGACTTCGTCGAGCGCCTCGTCGAGCCGCTCGCCCCCGAGATCCACCGCCGCAACGGCCTCATCCCCGAGTCGATCGTCCGCCGCATGGGGCAGTTCGGGGTGTTCCGGCTCGCCACCGCGCCCGAGCACGGGGGCGACGGGCTCGGCGTGGGCGCCATGGCGACCGCCATCGAGGAGCTCGCGCGCGGCTCGCTCGGCTTCGGCGTGCTCACCATGACGGCCTCCATCGCGTCGGACCTGCTCGCCCGATCCGGCACGGACCTCCAGCGCCGGACCTGGCTGTCGCGCATCGCGAACGGCGAGGCGCGCTGCGCCCTCGCGTTCGCGGAGCCGGCGTACGGGTCGGACCTCGCGCGCGTCGTCACGCGCGCCGAGCGCCAGGCCGACGGCAGCTATCTCCTCATCGGAAAGAAGGCGTGGGTCACCGGCGCGTCCCGCGCCGACCTGGTGCTCACCCTCGCGAGGACCACGACGCCGGGAGGACAAGGGCAGCTGCCGCTCGGGCCGAGCCTCTTCGTCATCGCGAAGCGGCGCGGCGCGCCAGGCGCCGACTTCCCGGACGCCGGGATCGCCGGGACCGAGCTGCGGGCGCTCGGGCAGCGCGGCATGGGGCACTACGAGCTCCGGATCGAGGGGCTCCAGATCGGCCGCGAGGCCCTGCTCGGCGAGCGCGAGGGCGAGGGGATCGCCCAGATCCAGCGGGCGCTCGTGACCGGCCGCACCTACGCGGCCGCGTGCGGCGTGGGCGTGGCGCAGGCCGCGCTGGAGCTCGCGCTCGAGCGGGCGAAGACGCGCGTGCAGTTCGGGTCGCAGCTCATCTCCTTCCCGCGCGTGGCGCACCGGCTCGGAGGGCTCATCGCGCGCGTCGCCGCCGCGCGGCAGCTCACGCGCGCCGCGGCGCACGTGGCGGACACGGGGCAGCCGTGCGAGCTCACGTCGGCGATGGCGAAGCTCTTCTCCAGCCGCGTGGCCTGGGACGCGGCCGACGCCTGCATGCAGCTCCACGGGGCGAGCGGCTACGCGGAGAGCTCGACCGCGGCGAGGCTCCTGCTCGACGCCCGCAGCCTCTTCTTCCAGCTGGGCCCGCACGAGGTGCTCGCGCAGGGCATCGCGCGCGCCCTGCTCGAAGGGCCGCTGCCCTGAGGCGCGCTCCGCCGCGGCGCGCTGCTGCGCGGAGGCACGGGCGGAGGGGGTCGCGAACGGGCGGCCGGGCGCGTGAGCCAGCGAGCGAGCGCGTGCGCAGAGGCGCGGTGTGGCGTGGTGGGCGCGGCGCGGAGGCGCGGCGCGCGTGCGCGCCGTCGTCAGCCGAGCGCGCCTGTGCCATGATCGCGCGGACCGATGGTCCGCGTCCGCTCTCCTCGCTACGGCCGCAAGCTCGACGATTTCACGGTCGGCGCGGTGTATGCCCACCCCTGGGACGTCACCGTGGACGAGGGGATGCTCGCGCTCTTCGCTGCCTCGTTCCAGGACGCGATCCCGACCTACGCCAGCCGCGTCGCGGCCCGGTCGGTGGGGCTCAGGGACAGGCCGGTGAGCCCGCTCTTGCTCCTCAACCTCGGGATCTCCTTCAGCGTGCACGACGTGAGCGAGCAGGCGATCGCGCACCTCGCCTACACCGACGTCCGGTTCCCGGCGGCCTGCTATCCGGGGGACACGCTGCGCGCGAGCTCGCTGGTCATCGGCAAGAAGCCGGTCTCGACGGGGGACAAGGGCGTCGTGCACGTCAGGACCCAGGTGGTGAACCAGGACGGGCTGCTCGTCTGCTCGTTCGAGCGCAAGGCGCTCGTGCCCCCTGGCCGCGTCGCGGAGCGCCCCGCGGACGCGCCGCACGCGGTCGCGCAGCCGGACGCGCAGCCGGCGCGCCTCCCGGAGGAGCTCGACGGCCCGCTGCCGCCGCCGGCGCGCCAGGGCGGCTTCGCCTGCGCGTGGGACGACTTCGAGGTCGGCGACGTGATCACCCACGAGGTCGGCAGGACCATCGGGGACAGCGAGCACATGCAGCTCGCGACCCTCCTGCGCAACTCCCACCCGCTGCACGTGGACGAGCAGTACTCCAGGTCGAGCTCCTTCGCGAAGACGCGGGTCGTCCACGGGGGGCTCGTGCTGTCCTGGGTGCTCGCGCTCTCGAGCCGCGACACGGCCGGGTGCGGCGTCTGGGACCTCGGCCTCGACGAGGGGGCGCACCCGAGCGGCGTGCTCGCGGGCGACACGCTGTTCGCCGCGTCGAAGGTGATCGCCAGGGAAGAGGCCAAGAGCGGCGCCGGGAGCGTCACCTTCCGGATCGTCGGCGTGAAGAACACGCCGCCGCGCGCCCTGATCGAGCAGGGCGCCGACCTGTTCACACCCGAGCTCGGCAAGGCCGAGGGCAGGGTGAAGGAAAAGGTCGTGGAGATCACGCGAACGCTGCTCCTGCGCCGGCGGAGCTAGTTCTGTGCGTCAGCGATCACTGGGCGGGATTGCTGACGGACAGAACCAGGCGGCCGCGAAGCGGACGCCGGGGTGCGGAGCGGGGCGGAGCCCCGAGGAAACCAGGCGCGCCCGAGGCGGGGGCCGCAGAATGAGGAGTCCCCGGCGGGCCGCCTGCGGCATACAATGGCCGGCCATGAGCACCGCTCTGCCCCAGCGAGGAACGGGACGGCCATGAGCACCGCTGGGAGCCGTGAGCTGGACGCGCTCCGCGCGCGCGTCGCCGAGCTGGAGCGGGAGCTGGCCCACGCTCGCGCGCCAGGTCGGAGCGCCGCTGCGCGAGGCCCGGACGCGCCGGCCAGAGACCCGGGCAGCGCGAGGGGCTCCGCCCTGGTCGAGGAGGCGCGGCGGCAGCTCGACGAGGGCGAGCAGGCGGCGCAGATGGGCAACTGGCTCTGGGAGCTCGGCCAGAGCAGCACCATCTGGTCGCGGCAGCTCTTCCGGATCCTGGGCCGCGATCCCGAGACGGATACGCCCTCGACGGAGACCTTTCTCGAGGCCGTCCATCCCGACGACCGGGAGCGGCTGCAAGCCGGCCTGCAGCTGGCGAACGAGACAGGAGAGGGGTCGGGCGCGATCGCGTTCCGCGTGCGCCACCGGGATGGAACGGTGCGGGAGTGCCTGCTGAGCAGCCTGCCCCTCGTCGAGGGGGCGGGGCCGCCGTCGCGCTTCTTCGGCGCGGTCGTCGACCTCACCGAGCGCCGCCGCGCCGAGCAGGAGCTCCGCCGCAGCGAGCGCATGCTGAAGGAGGCGCAGCGCATCGCCCACGTGGGCAGCTGGTCCTACGACATCGCGTCGCGGACGATCCGCTGGTCCGAGGAGCTCTACCACATCCTCGGCGTCGATCCCTCGGTGCGCCCGACGTTCGAGCTCTTCGCGGGCCTCATCCACCCCGAGGATCGCCACCGGGTCTTCGGCGGCGCGGAGACCGCGTCGCCGCTCGGCATCGCGAGCCCCGTCGAGTGCCGCGTCGTGCGCCCGTCCAGCGGGGAGCTGCGCCACGTGCAGATGGCGGCGCAGCTGGTCACGGACGACGCCGGGACGATCACCGGGCTGGTCGGCACGAGCCTCGACATCACCGAGCGCCGGCGCCTCGAGGAGCAGCTCCTGCACAGCCAGAAGCTCGAGGCGATCGGGCGCCTCGCCGGCGGGGTCGCGCACGACTTCAACAACATGCTCACCGCGATCTTCGGGCACAGGGAGCTCGCGGTGCGCAAGGTGCCGGCGGCGTCGCCCGTCGCCGAGCACCTCACGCAGATCGGCACCGCCGCGGAGCGGGCCGCGGCGCTCACGCGGCAGCTGCTCGCCTTTGCGCGCAAGCAGCTGATCCAGCCGAGCGTGGTCGACCCGAACGCGCTGATCTTCGGGGTCGAGCCGCTCCTCCGCCCGCTCGTGGGCGAGGACGTGGAGCTCGTCGTGCTGCCGGGGAGCCAGATCTGGCCCATCCACATCGATCGGGGGCAGTTCGAGCAGCTGCTCATGAACCTGGCCGTGAACGCGCGCGACGCGATGCCCGGCGGGGGCCGCCTGGTGATCGAGACGGCGAACAGGGCGCTCGGCGGGGACGACGGGGGGTGGGGGCCAGAGATCGAGCCCGGCGACTACGTGGAGCTCACGGTCACGGACACCGGGCAGGGCATCGACGACGCCGTCCAGAAGTACGTGTTCGAGCCGTTCTTCACGACCAAGGAGCCGGGCAAGGGGTCGGGCCTCGGGCTCGCGACGTGCCACGGCATCGTGAAGCAGCACGGCGGCCACATCGGGTTCGCCAGCGCCCCCGGCCAGGGCACGCGCTTCACGATCTGCTTCCCGCGCGTGCGCGGCGTGCCCTGCGAGCAGCCCGTGAGGGCGACCGCGGCCGCCGTCGGGGGCGTGGAGACCGTGCTCGTCGTGGAGGACGAGGCGCAGGTGCGCGAGCTCTGCGTCGCCGCGCTGCGCTCCTTCGGCTACTCGGTCCTCGCGGCGCGGAGCGGCAAGGAGGCGATCGCGCTCGCGACCGCCTATCCAGGCCCGATCCACCTGCTCGTGAGCGATGTGGTCCTGCCGGACGCGCGCGGCCCCGCGCTCTCGGCGATGCTCGCCCGCGCGCGCGCCCCGCTGCCCGTGCTCTACGCCTCGGGCTACACGGAGGACGCCCTCCTCCAGACCGATCTGCTCGACGGGGTCGCCCACTTCCTCGCCAAGCCGTACACGCCGACGCAGCTCGCGAAGGCGGTGCGCGCCGTGCTCGACGCGTCCGCGCAGGCGCGACGGGCGAAGGGCTCCGGCGACGCCCCGCCGCCGGCTCCGACCGCCGAGCGCCTGCAGTGAGCGCGCTCGTGCGCCGCGGGAGGCGGGCTCGCGGCGCGTTCGCGCGCGATCGTCGGTGTGTGTGCGCCCGTGCGCGGCGGCCCGCAGCGCGCCACGCTGGCCCCCACCGCCCGGGTGCATCTATCCTGGACGGGCGGCTTTGGCGATGAAGATCCGGGGGTCGGCGCTCATGCACACGAGGACCTACCTGCAGACGCGGTGGGGGAGCCAGGCCATGTCCGCCCTGGACGCCAAGCTGCCCGCCGCTGCGCGGGCGGTCTTCACGGCGCCCGATCTCGCGGCGCACAGCTGGTATCCCATCTCGGTCTGGAACGCGATCGCGGACGAGATCTCGCGGTGGCCCAACCGGTCCGGCGTCATCCGCGATCTCGCGGCCTACGTGGCCGAGCAGGACCTGACTCTCGCGCACAAGGTGCTGCTCAAGCTCGGCACGCCCGCGCTCGTCATGCGGCAGGCCGGCGTGATGTGGGGCATGTACTTCAACGGCGGCCGGCTCGCGCCCCTCGCCGAGGGAGAGCGGTTCTTCCGGTTGATACTTTACCTGGGGGTCGACCCGCAGTCCGACCCGGGGCGCCAGATCTGCAGAGACGCGGTGCCGGCGTGGCAGGAGAACGCGCTCCGGCTCTCGGGCGCGCGCGGCGGCCAGAGCCTCCACACGAAGTGCCGCTTCGAGGGACACCCCACGTGCGAGTACGAAGTGCGCTGGCTGAGGTAGTCACCACTTGGTGCAGAAGGCGAACAGGTTCACCTGCGCCTCTTCCGCGAGCACCTCCACGGGGGTGCTCCCGAACTTCGACCGGGCGAATAGCGTCCTGAGATCCTCGGTGCTGCGGTGGATCAGCTCCCACTCGAGGACGTGGTCCATGAACGCCTTGCTCGGGTTGTTCACCCCGAAATTGCCCACGACCGCGACGCCCCCGGGCAGGAGCTTGTCGTGCATGCAATTGAGGAGGGCCACGACCAGGTCGTCGCGGAGATAGTCCGTGAGCCCGATGCTGTAGATCATGTGCTGGGGCTTGAGCACCGTCCTGCCGCGGCCGTGGGCCAGCCGCACCACGTTGTCCTGCGCGAAGCTGAAGCGGTCCATGACGCCGAGCTGGTCGGCGATGCCGGCGGCGTAGGCGAGGGCCTGGTTGTCGATATCGATGCACGTCGCCTTGATGTCGGGCAGCTCGCCCCCCTCCGCGAAGAGGTCGAACAGCTCCCGGGCGGGGCCGCTCGCGAGGCTGGTGATGTGGACCGGGCCGGACGCGTGCCCGCTGCAGGCGTCCCGGATCGCGCGGCTCAGCACGCCTCTCCGGTTCTTGACGGCGCGGCAGGCGTCGATGGCGAGCCCCCACTGGTCGATGAAGCGGCCGAGGCGGCCGTCGCCCGCGGGCTCGTCGTTGTACATCATCTCGATGGTGTAGAAGTCGCCCGCGTAGCCGCGCGGCTTCGTGTAGCACCGGTCGACGGTGCGGCTCAGCATGAAGAGCGAGAACGTCTCGCGGAAGACATAGGCGCCGATGCCCTTCTCGAGGTGGCGCTCGCGCTCGATGTGCTCGCGCAGCGCGGACACGATCGTCTGGCACGCGGCGCTCACCTTCTCCTGGATCTCCGCCTCGGGCTGCTTGGCCTCCTTCACCATCCTGTCGGCGATCATCATCTCGAACTTGAACTGTTCGACCGTGTCGATGAGCTTCGGAGGGATGTTGTTGGTGCCGGCCTGGCCCGTCCTCGCGGCGTGAAAGCGGTTGACCTGCGGCACGTCCTCGACGAGGAGCGGCGGGAGCATCGCGGTGTTCTCGCGGAGGCGCTGGGCGAGCATGATCGCGAGCGACTGGTAGAAGCGCGCCGCGAGCCCGGGGACGGAGGCGAGGAGCGAGTGCACATACGGGCCCTCGATGACGTCGAGCGTGCACTCCTCGCGGGCGACGACGGAGGCGCTCGCGGCGGCGCTCTCGAGGAACGACATCTCGCCGAAGATGGCGCCGGGGCCGAGCTGGCGGAGGGCCACGCCGCGCCCGAGGTGGGCGACCTCGACCCCGACCAGGCCGCTGCGCACGATGAAGATGCCCTGCCTTCGCGAGCCCTCCTCGAGGATCTGTTCGCCCGGTCGGTAGGTGACGCAGCTCGACTTCTCCAGCAGCAGCCGCTCGTCGTCCTGGGTCAAGAACTCGAAACCTGTCGTCATGATGCCTCCCGAGCGCCGCGGGCGCCCCGGACTCGCAGAGGAACGGATCTCTCCCCCCCCGCCGCGGCGACAGAGGCGTCCACGCGTGCGCCCCTTCTACCACGACGCATCGCGCCTCCGCTGAGGCATGGCGGTCCGCCCGCTGGCTCGGCGCCGATCGCGCCGCGGTTGCCGCGGGGCGCCTCGTTGACCGCGCCGCGGTCGCCGCAGCGCGCCTCGTCGATCACGCGCCGCGCTCGCGCCGAACGCACGTCGCGTGGTCCTTCACCGGGTCACCGCGGGGCGCAGGCCGCGACGCCGCCGTCCTCGGCGAGCACCAGCACACAGGTGCGGAGCACATCCATGCCGGCAAATCCGTCCGACGGACAGGTCGCCCGCCGCTCGCCGGGCAGAAGATCGATATCCGCGGCGGCGTCGAACCCCGCCATCCGGAGGCGAGCGCCCGAAAGGACGGGAACGGTGTGCCTGCCTGAGGCGGCGTAGGCGCTCCTGGCGCCGGTCGCCCGGCGCGACAGCCGCTTCCCCGCGGGGGAGACGGCGAAGAGCGAGCTCTGCGACGCCCCCGAGTCGATCTTCAGCGTGACGTCGATCCCCTCGACGCTCGCCCTGGCGGTGAGCTCGCTGCCCTGGTTCGGGCCGCCGCAGCGGGCGAGCTCCACGATGGCGGCCTCGCCGAACCGCGTCCGGAGCGTGCGTGCGGCCTCGTCGCGCGGAGCTTCGGTCATCCGGCCCTCGCGCAGGTCGAGCACGACGGCGCGGCCCGGCCCCGCCAGCTCCTGAGGCGCGACGATGCCGCCGATGCCGATGCGCTGCAGGACGTCGGGCATGCGGACGACGAGCAGCGCGGAGATCTCGACCCGGCCCCACCCGGAGAGCGCGAGGCTCGCGTCCTCGAGGCGGGACACCGCGAGGGGCCTGCCCGCGTGGTCGACGGCGACGTCGCCTGCGGTCGAGAGGGGCAGCGCGAGCTCGTCGGCGAGCCAGCGGGCGAGGACGTGGTGGGAGGCGCCGGTGTCGACGATCAGCACGGCCGGCTGGCCCGCCACGACGGCGTCGATGAGCGGCGAGGGGAACGCGCGATCGTTGAGGTGGTAATGGAGGCTGGCCCGGCGCTCGGGGCCCGCCGCCGGCGCCGCCGGGCCCGCGCCCGCCGCCGGGGGGCCCGCGGGTGTGGACGCGTCGCCGGCGCCGGTCGACGCCGCGCTGCGCGGCGAGGCCGGCGCGGCGCGGACCGCGGCGGGCTCGGCGCAGCCGGCCACCGCGAGCGCGCCGGCCGCGGCGGCGGCCGAGAGCGCGGCGAGGAGCCGCCTGCGAGCGCGCGGCACGAGCATCCGCTACTCGACGCAGCAGAGCGTCGACTGCCCCGTGGGATCCAGCGAGCCGCTGAGGTTCGTGCGCGCGGTGCAGGTGGAGCTGGTCGGCGTGCCGACGAGGTGAGCCGGGGGCGAGTAGGCGTACCCGCAGTACCGCCCGCCCTGCGAGATCTGGGCGTGATCGAAGCAGCTGTAGTCGTTGCCGAGCTCGACGCGCACGTAGTTGCAGTCGCCGCCGCTCGCGGTGCACGAGCACGACGAGCACGTCCGGGTGTCGTTGTACCCCCGGAACCAGTCGCTCTCGCGCCGCGCATAGCCGCTGCAGGTGGCGCTGCCGGACACGAGCGCGCATTGCGTCGCCGGCGAGGCCTGCCTCGGGACGCAGGCCTCGCCGGCGCCGCAGCCCACGCCGGCGCTCGCGTGGCAGAACTTCCTGGACTCGGTCCACGTCGCCGGCGCGGGGATCGCCGTGCCGGTCGCGGTGCAGCTCTGGATCACGTCGAAGAGGCCCACGCGCACGCCGCCCCAGTCGACGAACCCGTTGTTGATCGGCTTCGCGTCGCACGTGAACCCGACCCGCTTCGCGAGCGTGCCGCGCGTCCCGCCCTCGTCGGCCTCGCACTGCGACTCGTCGGCGTAAAGGTAGAGATCCGCCGCGCAGTCGGTGGGGTTCGGCGTGCAGCCGCAGCCCTCGCAGCCGCTGCCGGAGAGGCCGCGGAAGAGGAGCGTCTCCTTCGCGGTGAACCCGTCAGGGCACGGCTCGGTCGCGTCCACAACGACGCCAAGCTCGAAGTTCGTGGGGGCCGTCAGGCAGACCGCGCCCTCCGCGCAGTCCGAGTCCGCGCAGTCGACGGCGTCGTCGCAGTCGTCGTCGCCGCCATTGAAGCAATCCTCGACCTGCGTGCAGCCGGTCGTCGCGCTCGTGCCGGCGCTCGCGCTGGAATGTTCGGTCGTCCCGGCGCCATCACCGCCGCCCGACCCGCCCGCGCCAGCGAAGTTGCGCTCCTGGACGCTGCAGGCCGAGAGGCTGACGAGCGCTGCTATCGCAGGCCCGCGAAGGTTCGTCATGCCGCCAGGATAGCCGCCCTTGCAGGCGAGGTGCAGCGCCATGTCCCGGAGGCGCGGCGCTCGCCGCGAGGGGGCGTGATGGGCGAGGTGCCCTGTGACGCCGGGAGGAGAGGCCGTCACGGAACCGTGGAGCGCTGGAGGCGGCGCTCCACCTCGGCGCGCGTCGGATACGAGGTCTGACACCCCTCGCGCTCGACCGACATGCCCGCCGCCGCGATCGCGAACCGGAGTGTGGCCTCGATCGCTATCCCGGACGCGAGCCCCCCGGCGAGCACGCCCGTGAGGGCGTCCCCGGCGCCCGTCGTGTCGACAGCGCGGGCCGGCAGGGCGGGGAACTCCTCGCCCGACGGCAGCAGCACCGCGCCGCGCGCGCCGCGCGTGAGCACCACGCGCTCCGGGAGGCGGCCGCGCAGCGCCTCGTGCTCGAGCTCGTTGACCACGGCGAGATCGAACCGGCCGACGAGCTCGGGATCGATGGCGTTGACGGGCGACGGATTGCAGATCGACAGCGCGCCATCGGCCCGCGCTGCCGCGAGCACGCCGTCGATCGCCGCGGCCGGGATCTCGCCCTGGCAGAGCCAGACCGAGGCCCCGCACGGCGAGGGCGGCGTGACGAGCGCGTTGGCGCCGGGGATCGCGAGGATCTGGTTCTCTCCGGCCTCGTCGACGCAGATCAGGGCCACGCCCGTCGTCGCGCCGCGGTGGACCGCCACGGCGGAGAGCTCCACCCCGTCGGCGGCGAGCGCGGCCGCGCAGAGCTCGCCGTGCGCGTCGTCGCCGCGCGCGCCCGCGAGCCGCACGCGCGCGCCGGAGCGCGCCGCCGCGACCGCCTGGTTCGCGCCCTTGCCGCCCGGCGCGACGAGGAAGCGGCGGCCCAGCACCGACTCGCCGGGGCGCGGCAGCCGCGGGCCGTAGCCGATGAGATCGGCGGTGATCGAGCCGCAGATCGCGAGCAATCCCATCACCGCCGCATACCACGAACGAGGCGGCGCGCGCGTCAGTCGGCGTTCACGGCCACGGCGTCGGTCTTGCCATTGGCGAGCGCGCCGGCGCGGCGGATGATGCCGATGAACTCCTGCTGATCGCCCTTGCTGGACGCGGCGGCCCTCGCGATCTTCTCGATGTCGGCGAGCCTCCAGGAGCGCGCGTGCGGGCTGTGGCGCAGGACCTCCGCGAACCCTGCCACCGCGGACGCGAACCGGAGGTCGGCCGGCGCCGCGTCGAAGGTGGGGGCGACGGCGCCCGGGGCCATCTTGACCAGCGTCTCCTCGGCCGTGTTCGAGCCGAGCGGCGCCTTGTGGCGGAGGCGCACGACGACCGGCGCCGCGCCCTCGCCCTTCGGCGCGGAGGCCTTGAGCTCGACGTCGTAGATGGCCGTCACGCTGTGCCCTGCGCCGATCTCGCCGGCGTCCACCTTGTCGTTCCGGAAGTCCCGGTCGGCCACGTCGCGGTTCTCGTAGCCGATGAGCCGGTAGCTCTTGACGAAGCTCGGGTCGAACTCGACCTGGATCTTCACGTCGCGGGCGATGACCTGGAGCATCCCGCCGACCTGCTCGGAGAAGACCCGCCGCGCCTGCGCCTCGCTGTCGATATAGGCGTAGTTGCCGTCGCCCTGGTTGGCGAGCTGCTCCATCATGAGATCCTTGTAGTTGCCCTGGCCGAAGCCGACGGTGGACAGCGTGATCCCCTTGTCCCTCGCGCGCTTGATGGTCTTCAGGATCTCGTCGTGGGAGGTCGGGCCGACGTTCGCGTCTCCGTCGGAGAGCACGATGACGCGGTTGACGTGCCCCTTCACGAGCGTCCGCTCGGCCAGGCTGTACGCGAGATCGATGCCGCTCGACATGGCGGTGGAGCCGCCCGCGGTGAGGTCGGCGAGCGCCGCGAGGATCTTCCCCTTGCTCTCGATGCCGGTCGGCGCGAGCACCTCTCGCACGCTGCCCGCGTAGGTGCAGAGCGCGACGGTGTCCCCCGGCTTGAGGGTGTCGGTGAGCATCTTCAGGCTCTTCTTCGCGAGCTCGATCTTGTCCGGCGACTGCATCGAACCGCTGGTGTCGACGAGGTACACGAGGTGCACCGGGGTCCGCTCCTTGACCGGCACGCGCTTGCCCTGGACCGCCACGCGCACGAGGTGGTGGCCCGACGTGAACGGCGAGGGCGCGGCCGCGAGGTGCACGGCGAACGGGCCTGTCGCGGGCGACGCGTAGCCGTAATCGAAGTAATTGAGGAACTCCTCGGCGCGCACGGCCTGATACGGGGGCAGCGCGCCATCCATGATCTTGCGGCGCGCGATGGCGTAAGAGGCCGTGTCCACGTCGATCGCGAACGTCGAGAGCCGGTCCTTCGCGGGGTCCTCGACCGGGTTGACGCCGTAGTCCCGGTACGTCTCGCTGCCCTGGGGCTCGGGCGCGGTGACGGCGACGGCCGGGGGCGGGGGCGCGGGGCGCGCCACGGCGGTCGCCGCCGGGGTGGGCGCCTTCTTGGGCGCGGGCGCGCCGCCCGTCACGCGGACGCGCGCGTCCGCCCCGGGCGCGGCGCCCGCCTTGGTCGCCCGTGACTGCGCGGGCCCCGGCGAGGCCGGCGAGGGCGCCACAGGGGCGGCCGCCACGGGCAGGGCCGGCGGCGGCGCGGCCTCCGCGGGCGCGGCGTCACGGTCGACCGCGTCGCTCGCCGCGGCCTCCTCGCGCTTGGCGGTGGACGTGCGGCCCTCGTCTTGCGGCGCGTCGAACTCCGGCTGCATGGCCTGCCCGACGGGGTCCTCGGTCGGCGCGGCCGATGCGGTCGCCGCCGTGGGGGCAGGCGTGGAGCCACCGCAGCCGATGAGCAGCGCGGTGACGAGGGCGGGGGCGACGAGATCGAGGGGCCGGGTGCGCATGAGGTGTCCTCCTTGAAGGGGATCGCGAGGGCGGATCCCTGCTGTACGTTCTCGTGGGTCGGCCATCGCCGATCGCCACACACAGGTCCTTGCGGGGGCCGCACGCGCGGCTGCCCCATGGTGCATTTTCCACGGGCGAGACGGGCCCTTCGCCGCTTTTGCTGCGTGAACGCCGCGTGTCGCCGGTCGTCCGGCGAGCCGACGAAGGGGCTCTCGCGGCCGGGGCCCGCTGTGGCGGGGCTCGGCGCGTCCGAGTGCCAGGGAAACGCGGTCGTCTCGGCCGGCTTACACCCGAAATCGACGGGAGCTCGGGTCGGGTCCTCCGCCCGCCTCCCTCTCGATCTATCCTCAGGGGTCCGTGATGAGCGAAACGAGCCGCGAGCGCTTCCAGTCCACCCTGTGCCGCGCCAGGAAGATCGCCGTCCTGACCGGCGCAGGCGTCTCGGCGGAGTCGGGTATCCCCACGTTCCGCGGCGCTGGGGGGCTGTGGCGGCGTTACGAGGCGACGAGCCTCGCCTCGCCCGAGGCGTGGCGGCGCGATCCGGGCCTCGTCTGGGAGTTCTACAATCACCGCCGGGAGCGCGCCCTCGGCTGCGCCCCGAACCCGGGTCATCACGCGCTGGCGCAGTTGGAGGCGCGGTGGCGGGAGGCCGGCAGGGTCTTCACCCTGATCACCCAGAACATCGACGGCCTGCACGAGCAGGCGGGCTCCCGGAGCCCGGTGCGCCTCCACGGCTCGCTGTGGCAGGTGCGCTGTCTCTCGTGCGGGAGCGTGACCGAGAACCGCGACGTGCCCATCACGCCCGCCTTCGCGGGCAGCGGCTCCCCCGATCCGGAAGCCCCCGCCCGCCGCTTCACGGCGGCGGAGCTGCCGCGCTGCGGCTGCGGCGGCGTCCTTCGCCCGCACGTGGTCTGGTTCGGCGAGGCCCTCCAGGAGAGCGATCTCGCCGCGGCGGCCGCCGGCGTCGAGGGCTGCGATCTCCTGCTCGTCGTCGGTACGTCGGCCGTGGTGTATCCCGCCGCCGGTTTCGTCCCCATGGCCAAGCGCCACGGCGCCCTCATCGCCGAGGTCAACGTCGAGCCGAGCGCGATCTCCGGCCTCTGCGATGTCGTGTTCACCGGCGGCTCCGGCGCGATCCTGCCCTCCCTGCTCGACGTCACGCCGGCGTGAGCGCCGCGGCCTGACGGGCGCGGCGCGCCGGCGGCGTCAGCACGGCGAGGCGGGCCGGCGGCGTCAGCGCGACGCGCGGTCGCGCCGCAGCGGGCGCGCGGTGCACGCATCGCGCGGCGCGGCGCGTGCTTCTGCCGCGGTCATGGAGCAGGTCAACCGTGGGATCTCAGGGCTAACGTGGGCGGCAATCACGCTCGTCGTGATCGGCGCCGTCAACTGGGGGTTCGTCGGGCTGTTCGAGTTCGACGTGGTCGCCGCGCTCTTCGGCAGGCTCAGCGCGCTCAGCCGCATCATCTACGTGCTCGTCGGGATCGCTGGGCTCTATCTGCTCTACGCTGCGGTCCAGCTCGGAAAGCGCGCTCGGGTCACCACGATGCCCTGAGGGCGATGCGCCCGTGCACCCCAGGCGCTCACGCGCCCGGGCTGGCCTGGCCGCCGAAGCCGCGCGGACGGGCGGCGGTCGCGCGCGCCTCGATGAACCGCGACACCGCGTCGACGAACGCCTCGGGGTTCTCCACCTGCGGCATGTGCCCTGTCGCCGGGATGAAGGTGAGATGCGACCCCGGCAGCGAAGCGTGAAGCTTCTTCGCGTCGTCCGCGCTGTTGCCGAGGAGCTGGTCCGCCTCGCCCCAGACGAGGAGGGGATTCAGGCTGAGCGGGGCCCTGGGACCTCCGTGGATGGCGGCGTCGAGCACCGCCTCCAGCTGAGGTGGATTGGCGCTCTCCAGGACGTCCCGCAGGGCAGCCGGGGCGCGGCCGGGATCGGCGTAGGCGCGGCTCAGGACCCGCGGGCCATAGGTCTGCTTCCGCATCAACGCGCGCAGCATCCGGCGGGGCAGCGGCCGCGCTCCGAGCCAGCCGACGAGGCGCGGCAGCGGGGGGATGGGAACGCCGTTGACGAACACGAGCCCTCGGCAGCGCGCCGCGAACAGGCTAGCGAAGCTCGATACGACCGAGACGCCGAAGGAGTTGCCGACGCACCACGCGCTGGAGAACCCCAGCTCGTCCAGGAGCCGCTCCAGCCAGCGCGCATAGGCGTCCAGGGCGCCGAGCCCCGGGGCGTCCGTGCGCCCGGCCCTTCGCGCTTGCCTCACGGGCAGCCGATCGCGGTATCGTCCCCGCCGTGTCCCCCGCTCAGAAGCTCCGCGATCTGCTCGCCTCGCCCGGCCTCCTCGTCATGCCTTGCTGCTTCGACGCGCTGTCGGCGCGGCTGATCGAGCAGGCCGGCTTCTCGCTCTCGTTCATGAGCGGCTTCGCGGTCTCCGCCGCGCGCCTCGGCGCGCCCGACACGGGGCTCATCTCGTATGGTGAGATGGTCGATCAGGCGCGGGCGATCTCCGGCGCCGTGTCGATTCCGGTGCTCGGCGACGGCGACACGGGCTACGGCAATGCGATGAACGTGAAGCGCACGGTGCGCGGTTATGCGCAGGCCGGGCTGGCCTGCGTCATGATCGAGGACCAGGTCGCTCCCAAGCGCTGCGGCCACACGCGCGGCAAGCAGGTCGTGCCCCGCGACGAGGCGTTCACCCGCGTCCAGGCCGCCGTGGACGCGCGCGACGAGGGCGCCGGCGTGCTCATCATGGCCCGCACCGACGCCCGCCAGACGCACGGCTTCGACGAGGCGCTGGCCCGCGCGCGGGCGTTCGCCGATCTCGGGGCAGACATCGTGTTTCTGGAGGCGCCCGAGAGCGTGGAGGAGATGCGAACGTTCTGCCGCGAGGTGCGCAAGCCGACGATGGCCAACATGGTGGATCACGGCAGGACACCGGTGCTGCCGCCGGCCGAGCTCGGGGCGATCGGCTACAAGATCGCGGCCTATCCGCTCACCCTGCTCTCGGTCGCCGCCGCCGCCATGCGCGAGGCGCTCGCGGCCCTGCGCGCCGGCCGGCACCCCGACCCGCGGATGAGCTTCGCGGCGCTCCAGGAGATCGTCGGGTTCCCCGAGTACTACGCTGAAGAAGCGCGCTATGCGCAGCCGCCAAGGAAGGGGTGAGTCGAGCACCATGACCACGATGTCCTCTGCCGCCCCCGCGTCGCTCCTCGACGCGGCGCGGAGCCTCGTCCCGCTCGTCCAGGAGCACGCCCAGCGGGGAGAGCGCGAGCGCCGTTTGCCCGATCCGGTCGCGAGGGCGCTCCGGGAGTCGGGCATCTTCCGCATGTGTCGTCCGCGCGCGCTGGGCGGGCTCGAGGCCGACCCCCTCACGGCGCTGCAGGTCATCGAGGAGCTCTCGCGCGCCGACGGCGCGGCAGGGTGGTGCGCCATGATCTGCGGCACGACCGGCGCGTTCGAGGCGTACATCCCGGCGGAGGGGGGCAAAGAGATGCATGCGAGCCCGGATGTCGTGACCGCCGGCGTCTTCGCGCCGAGCGGGCGCGCCGTCGAGGTCGAGGGAGGATATCGGGTCGCCGGGAGGTGGGCGATGGCGAGCGCCTGTCATCATTGCGACTGGCTGGGCGGCACCGCGGTGGTCTTCGACGGGACGGCCCCGCGCATGCTGCCCGGGGGCGTCCCCGAGGCCGTCGTGCCGATGTTCCGCGCCTCGGAGTGCGAGATCCTGGATACGTGGAGCGTCTCCGGCCTTGCCGGCACCGGGAGCCACGATTTCGCGGTCGTCGACGTCTTCGTGCCGAGCAGCCGGTGCATCCGGCTCCCGATGACGTCTCCGACCCATCCAGGGCCTCTCTTCGTGTTCCCGCTCTTCGGCTTCCTCGCGAGCGCGGTCGCGACGACCGCGCTCGGGATGGCGCGCGCGGCCATCGATGAGCTGGTCCGGCTCGCGGCGACCAAGCGGCCGAGCGGCATGACGACGTCGCTCGCGACGCGGCCCTCGACGGCGCTCGCCGTGGCCGAGGCCGAGGCCACGCTGGGCGCGGCCAGGGCCTACCTCTTCGAGGCCGTCGGCGCCGTCTGGGACGTCGCGGTCTCTGGCAGGCCGATCTCGCTGCGGGAGCGGGCGCGCGTCCGGCTCGCCGCGACGAACGCCGCCCTCGGCGCGGCGCGCGCCGTCGATCTGGCCTTCACGGCGGGCGGCGCCACGGCGCTCTACGCGGAGAGCCCTCTTCAGCGCAGCTTCCGCGACGTACACGCCGTCACGCAGCACGCCCTCGTCGCCCCGCACACGCGCGAGGTCCAGGGCCGTGTGCTCCTCGGGCTGGACACCGAGCTGCCGATGTTCTGAGGGGCCGTCCGCGAGAGGAGACGCGGATGAGCCCGTAGCGCGCGAAGATGCGCCCCGCTCTCATCCCAGGGGCAGATCCACCCACCGCTCGAATCCAGGCCGGCGCTTGATGCGGCCGTACCACGCGTCGACGTGCTCCAGCGCGGGCCGCTCGGTCTTCAGGTTGTACCACCGCTGCGCCGCGACCCCGAGGGGGATATCGGCGAACGTGAAGTACTCTCCCGCGGCCCACGGGTGCCGTGACAGCTGCCTGTCGAGGATCCCCAGCGCGGCGAGCGCCGACCTGCGGGCGGCGTCGATCGCGCCCTGATCGCGGCGCTCTTCCGGCGTGCGCACGAGCTGCACGAGGAGCGTCCGGATCGGGGGCCACAGGGTCCCGAACTGCCAGTCGGTCCAGGCGTCGGCGCGCGCCCTGTCGGCGAGATCGCTCGGCTGGAGCGGCGGCGACCCGTAGCGCGAGAACAGATAACGCACGATCGCGTGCGACTCCCAGAGCACCAGCGGGCCGTCCTCGAGCGTCGGGACCAGCCCGTTCGGGTTGAGGGTGAGATAGTCGGCGTCCTTGACGCGACCGAACGGTCCGCCGGCGTCGATGCGCTCGAAATCGAGCCTGAGCTCGTCGAGCGCCCAGAGGACCTTTTGCACGTTCGAAGAATTCTTGTGACCCCAGAGTCTCAACATGATGTCCCTTGTCCCTCGGCGCCGCTCAGGCGGCCGTCGTCGCCGCCGGCTTCACGAACTTCGCGAAGCGCTCCACATAGAACTCGACCGGATTCTGGATGGCCCTGGCCGCGGGGCGCGCCTGCACGGCCTCGATCCACGCCCGGAGCCGCGTGAGCTCCGCGGGGATGGAGAAGTCGCGGAGGCGGCCGACCGCCGGCAGCCGCTCGAACCATGGATAGAAGGAGAGATCGACGAGGCTGACCTCGGCGCCGAGCCAGTAGGGCCCCTGGCCCGACGACCTCGCCAGCGCCTCTTGCTCGATGAACGCGAGCACCTCGCCGAGCGCCTTGCGCCCCTCCGCCTCCTGGTTCCGGGTCTCGGCCCTCAGCAGCTGGGTGAACGCCGGCACGAGGCGCGTGTTCGCGTAATCGATCCAGATCCTCGCCAGGGCGCGCCTGCCCGGCTCCCTGGGCAGGAGCCGTGGCTCGGGGAAGACCTCCTCGAGGTACTCGTTGATGATCGCCGACTCCCAGATACGGTGGCCCTCGTGCTCGATCGCCGGGACCTTGCCGTAGAGCGAGGCGTCGACGAACGCCCGCGGCTTGTTCTGCAGATCGACCTCGGTCAGCTCGAAGTCGATCGCCTTCTCCTGCAAAACGAGCCGGGTGCGGTGGGCGAAGGGGCACGCCTTCGCGCTGTAGAGTCGCAGCTTCGTCATCCTGTTCTCCTTGACGGCGTGCGCCGTGCGAAGAGCTCTCCTGCTCTCAGGCAGAGGGGGCGCTCAGCTCACGGGCCGTCGTCGTGGCAGGGAGCAGGGAGCGTGCCAGGGCTCTATTGCAGGAACGGATCACAATCGTTCGCGCTGGCCGCGCGCTTGCTGCGACGGGAGCAGGGATTGCTTGTGATGTGCTGCTGAGGCAGCAATGAATCCGGCGTGGGGCGAGGGAAGGCCTCTGCTGATGGATGGTCGACCCCTGTCGAGTACCCGGGAGACGTCGCGTCCGCCGGGATGAGGCGCGCTCAGATCTTCATCCTTCCTCCTCGTGTCATGGTTCGCAGCCCGCGCCACCTCAGCCAATGGCACCTCTGCTCGAGCGGTCATCCGTCGTCCACGCGCGGGCGTGGACGTGGACCTCCTCCCGGTGTGCCGGGAGGGCGCGCTGATGTTTTCCGCCTTACTCTTCTATGACGGACAATAGTCTGCTATGACGGACATGTCAAGACGCTCCGCGGTAGCGTCGATGTCCTCGGCAAGAGGTGTGTGGACCGGTGTGCAACGGCGATGATCGCTGCGGAGGCTGGGATTGACCGGATGTGCGAGGGCTGTCTTCGTTGTAAGGTGCGTGCCGTGACGCCTGCTCGCCTCGACGCCCGAGCACTCCATGGCTCGCATGGTTCGGGACGTGACCGTCGCGTGGTCCGATGGCCTTGGCAAGACAGCGTTGTCGTCGTCAAGCGCATGACGGCGACAGGCATGGAGCGACGCGATGACAGGTGAACGCCCGCCGGACCGCATCCTGACCGCTCGGCTGACGCTGCGAGCATGGCGGCCCGAGGATGCGCCTTTGATCAGGGAGGCGATCGACACAAGCCTTGCTCACCTGCGGCCCTGGATGCCGTGGGCCGTGCACGAGCCTTCCTCCATGGAGGCGACCGCCGCGCTCCTCGAGAAGTTCCGGGACGACTTCACGGAAGGACGCGACTTTCATTATGGCATCTTCACGCGCGACGAGCGCGCCGTGCTCGGGGGTACGGGGCTCCACCCGCGGATCGGCCCGGGCGCGATCGAGATAGGCTACTGGCTCCGGGCGACGGCGACGCGCTGCGGTTACGCGACCGAGGCGGTGGCAGGCTTGACCCGGGTCGCGCTCGAGGAGCTCGGCGTGAGCCGCGTCGAGATCCGCTGCGATCCGCGGAACACCGCGAGCGCCGCCGTGCCCCGGCGGCTCGGGTACCGGCATGTGACGACGCTCGAGGCGAACGCCCTGACGCCCGCGGGCGAGCCTCGCGACACGATGGTGTGGGCGCAGACGGCCGCGGAGCTCCCGGGATCGCGCCGGGGAGGCCGGAGCTCGTGAGTCCATCACCCTCGGCCAGCGCGCCGGGAGCGCCATCGGATTCGGATGTTCGGATCGAGGCGCGGCCGACGCGCTGATAGCGTGGCGGACGCCGCGGTCACTCGAGCTCGAGCGTCATCTCGATCATCGTGCGACGGAAGCCGAACCGCTCGAACAGGCGCTGCGCGGCGGCGTTCTGGGTCGCGGTGTGGAGCACGACGCGCGGCGCGCCCAGGGCCCGGAGGCGCGCGATGACGGCCTCCAGGAGGATAGCGCCCGCGCCCAGCCGGCGCGCGGGCTCGGCGACATAGATGTCGTGGAGGGCGCCGCAGGCGTCGAGGAGGCTGTTCCAGTCGCGCGGCTCCCGGCGGCCGTAGGCGTAGCCGACCAGCGCCGGCTCGGCGCCCGCTCTCTCGGCGACGACGATCGCGGCGTCGGGGTCGGCGAGCTCGCTCGTGAGCCACCGCTCGTAGCCCGGCTCGAGCGGCTCCAGGCACATGAAGCGGTGCGGATCGAGGGCGTGGTGCAGGCGGACGAGCTGCGCCGCGAAGCGCGCCACCTCGGGCATGTCGGCGCGCACCGCGAGGCGGGCGTTGACGGAGGGGATCATCCGCCAGGATAGCCGAGCGCCGGCCGCTCGCTCCGCCTCAGCGTCCTCAGCGTCCCTTTCCCGCCCCCAGGCCCTCCAGCGCCTGCTCCGCGTCGCGCCGGTAGGCGTTGTCGGTCGGCGCCGTCTCCAGGAAGCGCTGGTAATGGTGGATGGCCTTCTCGCGGTTGTTCGCCGCGCGGAGCGCCTCGGCGAGGAGGAAGTGCGCGTCGAACAGCCACGGTGGGCTCGAGCGGTCCGGCGCCTCGCCCAGGGCGACCGCCTGCTCCATCTCGCTCGCGGTCCCGGCCCGGTTGCCGCGTGACGCGTAGATCTTGCCGAGGCGGTAGTGCCACTCGGGGACCTTGTCGTTGGCCGCGATCGCCTTGCGCCACGCCTCCTCCGCGGCCGCCCAGTTGCCCTGATCCTGGTAGCAGAGCGCCATCGTGGCGTAGGCCTCGTAGCGGGACGGCCGCTTCTCCAGCGCGATCTTCAGATCCGCCAGCGCGTCCCGGCTCGCCCCCTGCTTCTGCAGCAGCACGCCGCGCTGCCAGTACGCGTCGCCGAGCTCCGCGTCGAGCTCCAGCGCGCGCCTCAGCGCCATCTCCGCGCGCGCGGTCTGGGCCGTCTCGTTGGCGCCCCAGCCGACGTAGAGGTGGTACTCGGCGCGGTTCGGATCGAGCTCCGCGGCGCGCTCCAGGAAGCGCAGCGCCTCGGCCATGTTCGTGCCGCGCACGAGGAGCGCGCGGCCGAGGAAGTGGTTCGCCTCGGCGGAGTTCGCGCGGTCCTTGAGCACGTCGCGCAGGATGGGCTCCGCCTGGCTCGCGTGCCCCGCCATGACCTGGGTCGAGCCGACGCGCAGCTTCAGGTCGATGTCGTTCGGCGCCTTGCGGAGCGCGTCGGCGTACATCTCCAGCGCGCGCTCGCTCTGGCCGGTCTCCTCGAACAGGAGCCCGCGCTCGAGCGCGAGGCCCGGGTAGTCCTTGTCGGCCGCCGTGACCTTGTCGAAGATCTTCGCGGCGTCCTCGAACCGCCGCAGGCGACGGTACGCCACGCCCAGCTTGAACTGGCTGCCGAGGTCGTCCTCCTTCGCGAGCGCGAGCTCGAGCTCCTGCCGGGCTTCGTCGTACCGCCCGGTCTGGAGCGCGACCTCCGCCTTGGCCTTGTGCAGCGCGGGCAGGTCCGGGAACTTCGCCGTCGCCTCCGACAGCTTCTCCGCCGCCGCCTCGTTGCGGCCCATGCTGGACAGGAGCGACGCCAGCGCCACGTAAGCGTCGACGACCTCCGGGAGGTCCTCTGTCGACTTCACGGCGTCGAGGTACGCCTGCTCCGCTTCCTTCTTGTTGCCGAGCGCGAGCTCGGTGCGCCCGAGCCAGTAAGCGACCTGCGGGGCCGCCGCGTGCGTCTTCTGCAGCTCCTTCAGGAGGTCCTTCGCCTCCTTCATGCGCTCCTGCGCCAGCCACGTCTTCGCCTTGCCGAGCTGCGCGGCGAGGCGCTGGGCGTCGGCGCGGGCCGCGGCCTCGAAGCGCGCCTGCGCCTCGGAGTAGCGGCCCGACCTGTAGAGGACCTCGCCGTTGCCGATCAGGGCGCGCACCGCCTGCGGGTCGAGCTTCACCGCGGCGGCGAAGGCCTGCTCCGCCGCGCTCATGCGCGACCTCGCGAGGTGGATGGTGCCGAGCAGCGTGTACGCGTCGACGATCTCGGGGTCGCTCGCGGCGGCCCGGGTCGGGCCGTCGCCGGTGACCTTGCCGAGCAGATCGAGCGCCTCCTGCTCGCGGCCCGGGGTCTGCCAGAGCACCGACGCGATCAGGGTGCGGGCCCCGACGTGGTCGGGCGAGGCCTCGAGCGCGCCGCGGGCGCTCGCCTCGGCGCCCGCGGTGTCCCCGGCGAGGAGCTGCGCCCGGGCCAGGCCGTAGAGCGTGCGCGCGCTCTTCTGGAGGCCGCTCGCGTGCTGCCACGCCGCGATCGCCTTGGGGGCGTCCCTGGCGGCGAGCTCGATCTCGGCCGAGAGGACGGCGAGGTCGACGTCGTCCTTGAGCTGCGCGGCGAGCGCCTGCGCGGCCTGTCGCGCGCGCGGGAGCTCGCCGCTGGCCGCGGCCTGCGCCGCGACGGCGAGGGAGAGCAGGTCGCCCGGATGGGAGCTCGCGAGCGTGAGCATCTCCTTGCCGAAGGCGTCGTCGACGGTCCGGTGCCCGAAGCGGATGCTCCGCGCGAAGGCGATGTACGCGGCGTAGGCCATGGTCGCCCGGTGGCGCGGCGCATTGATCCGCGTGGCGTTCGCGTCGTTCAGCGCTCCGTTGGCGGCCGACGCGGTGTCCTTCGCGAAGGCCGTCTGGGTCCGCTGGCGGAGCTCGGCGAGCGCCCCCTCGTGCGCGAAGGCGTTGAGCCGGTCGCTGATGAGGTTCACGCCGAAGGCGCCGACGTCCGGAACGAGCGCGAGCGCGCCGCCGCTGACGGCGGCGACCGCGAGCGCCGCCACGACGTAGCGCTTGATCTTCGATTTTGGCGGCGGTGCTTCCGTGGTCGCCGCGGGCTTCTCGGCCTGCGCGTCGGGACCGGCGCTCAGGTCGCCGATCTCGGTGCCCGCGCCGGTCAGGTCGACCTCGTCCCCGACGCTGGGGTGCGGCTCGCTGAGCTCGATGCCCCGATCGTCGGCGTCCGCGGGCGATTGCGTGAAGTTCGCCGATCGGTCGGACGGATCGTAAGGGGTGGGCGCGGCGCCGGGGGCGAGCTGCGTGACGCTCTCGCCGAGGGCGATCTCGTCGCCGAAATCGGCGGCGCCGAAGCCGGCGGTGGGCGCGGCGCCGAAGCCGGTGGTGGACGCGGCGCGGACGTCGGCGGGCGGCGCGGCGAGGAAGTCGGCGGGGGGTACGGCGCCGAAGTCGACGGGCGGCATGGCGCCGCTGCTGGGCGGCTCCGGCGCCGCCTGCGGCGGGAGGGGGCGCGGCCCGGGCGCCTGGAATGCGGCGCCCACGCGCGAGTCGTCGTAGTCCGGCGGGGCCTCGTCGAAGAGCTCGGCGCCGACGATGGTCCCCGGTCCTACAGGCGAACCGGCACCGGTGGCCTTCGAGGGGAGGGCGGAGCCGGTGGCCTTCGAGGGGAGGGCGGAGCCGGTGGCCTTCGAGGGGAGGGCGGGGCCGGTGGCCTTCGTGGGGAAGCCCGCGGCGGTCGGAGCAGGGAAGCCCGCCTGGGCCGCGGTCGGGAGCCCGGCGCGCGCAGGCGAGGGGAGCGGCGCGGAAGCCGGCGTGGGCAAGCCCGTGTTCGAGAACGGGGCGGGCATGCCGATGACGGCCGGGGCCGAGCTCGGCAGATCGCCGGCGACGATGGGCAGGTCGCCCGCGGATGTCGCGGGCAGCTCGGCGTCGCCGTCGCCCTCGAGAGGCAGCTCGAGCTCACCGAAGCCGAACGACATGGATCCGCTGCTGGAACGCGCCGGAGGAGCCGGGGGCGCGTCGTCGTCCAGGTCTCCGAAATCGTACTCCGGGGCCACGCGCGGGGGCGCGTCCCCCGCACCGCGGGTGCGCCCGCGACCGAGGGGCTGCGTGGTGGCCCCGGCGTTTCGCGCGCCGAGCCCGGCGTCCCGCGCACCAGGCCCCGAGGGGGCGCCCGGCGCCGACTCTCGCTCGCCGAACCCGAGGGTGCGCCGGCTGCTCGGAGGCAGCGGCTCGACCCGCGCCGGCAGGTCGGTACCGGCGAACGCGGTCGGCGTCGCCGGGGCGGTGCGGGACTCCGCGCGCGATCGCGCCGGGAGCGCCACCGACGCCCCGGGCGCGTTGCCGTAGACGACCGGCAGATCGTCCGGGTTGAGCCCCTGCACCTCGGCGTCCGTCGGGCTCGGGAGCTCGACCATGAGATCGATCTCTCCGAAGCCGCGCCGTTGCGGCACGGTCTTGGCGTTCCGCCGATCGGACGGGGCGGGGCGATCGGGGACGTCCGGCAAGCCGATCTCGCCGAAGACCTCCGGACCCGGCGGCTCAGGAGGCGGCGCGGGCGGCGCAGGCACCGCGGGCGCTGCGCGGCGCGGCGGCGTCGGTACCGGCGCCGGCGTCGGCCCGGGGCGTCGGGGAGGCGCGACCGCGGGGAATGCGATGTCCTCCGGAGCCGCCATGGGCAGATCGGCGTCCTCGGTCGCCGTCGGGGCGCTCCGCTCCGAGAGCTGAAGCCCCCCCGCCCCGGCCCGCGGCGGGGGGGTGGGCACAGGCGTCGGCGCGGGCGCTGCGCTTGCGCCCCCCTTGGTCACCAGCAGGCTCGTACCGCACTTCGGACAGCGCATCCTGAGCCCCGCAGGGGGGACACGCTTCTCGTCGACCTGGTACGGCGATTTGCACCCGTCGCACTCGACCTTGATCATGCTTCCCGACCCGATGCCGGCGCTGCGAGCGCCTTCGCAGGCGCCCCACGCTCGTTCGGCCTGCGAAAGGCCGGGATGCCCCGACATCCGCTCTCCTTACTAGCAGGGGTTGCGGTCCTTAGGATCGCCTCTTCTGCCGGGCGCCCTCAAATCGGCGACTTCCTCGGGCATGTCGCGTACGTGGTCCGGAAGCAGGAAGCGGACAGCGCGCAGTCGCGGGGCGGCCGGGGACGGCGGGACGGGCGGGACGGGCGGGACGGGCGGGACGGTAACGGAGCGGCGACGCCATCTGGCAGGCGACGCGTGTCGCCCATCGCGGCCTCGCCAAGCGTCCTCCACCTGTGCTAACGCGCTGCCGCTCATGCAGCGCTCGACGGCGGTCATCTACACGCTCTTCTTCGCGGGCGCGCTGGCGTTCGTCATCACGCAAGGCGGCTCGAAGGGGCGCGGCGCGGCCAGCGCGCCCGCCGACGCAGGCCCCGACGCCGCCGACGCCGCCGCCTCGCCTGCGACGGCCGCGGCGGGCGACGCCGACGCGGGGAGCGACGCCGGCGCCGAGGGCATCGTCCAGGAGCGCGGCCCCGAGCCAGCGGGGCGATCCGACGCGGGCGTCACGCTCCTCTCGGGAGAGGCGCCGCCCTCGCTGCCGGCCGAGGCGCCGAAGAAGGTGCGCTTCGGCGTCGTGCTCATCCAGTACCGCGGCGCGCAGGGCGCGGCGCCGACCGCGCGCTCCAAGGATGCCGCGCTGGCGCTCGCCAGGGAGCTCGCCGAGGTGGCCAAGACGGACTTCAAGGCCGCCATCGAGAAGGGCGACAAGGGGTCGACCGACGACCTCGGCTACATCCCGCGCGGCGTGCTCGAGCCCGCGCCGGAGTACGAGCTGTTCAGCCTCCCCAAGGGGGGCGTGAGCGGCCCGGTCGACACGCCGCGCGGCTTTTGGATCGCGCGTCGGATCGAGTAAGTAGAGCGTACCGCACCCGGCGCGTCGCCGTGGACGCGAACGAGTGGAGATACCGTATGGCGACGATCGACATCCGTCGGCAGCACGCGCTCACCAAGGACGAGGCCAGGAAGCGCGCGGAAGAGCTTGCGCGGGGCATGGAAGACAAGCTCGGCATCCAGTGGCGATGGGATGGCGACGTCATCCGGTTCGAGGCGCCGGGCGGCGCCGCGAAGGGGACGAAGGGCCTCGTTCGCGTCGAGGCGTCCGCGGTCCATGTGGAGATCGATCTCCCGTTCCTGCTGAAGGCGATGAAGGGCATGGTCGAGTCGAAGGTCAACGACAAGCTCGACGCCGTGCTGGGCAGGGCCTAGCCCGGCAGCCGGGCCAGGCGTGCCCCGGCGGCTCGATCGACCGCGCCGCCCCGCAGCGCGCGGCGCCCCGGCCGACACGCGCGCCCTCCTGCTCAGCGCCGCATCCCCGCCTCCTCCTCGCGAGCGAGCGACCTCCGCCCCCTCGCGCGCGTCGCGCCGCGCGCGAGCGCGCCCACCGTTCTTCGTTTTCCAGCGGTTCCGGCGGCGTACGCGGTCGACCGGCGCGCTCCGCGGATCTCCTCGCCGGGCGCGGGCGCGCGCACATTCGTGTCCGCCGTTCGACCTACCGAACGCGCGCGGCCAGGCAGGCTACTCGACGCGGCTCGACGCTGTTCGAGCCGGCTCCCTGCCCGGCGCGCTTTACTCCGTCAGGTTCGGTTCGCTACTCTCCGCCATCGTCATGCGGTGCGCACAGATGAGACCCCGTTCGGAGGCGTCGCGAGCGAGATGACGGTTCAGGCACCCGAGGGGCAGGCGGAGAGCATGACGGCCCTGATCGCGCGGCTCCGCGCGGAGCAAGGCGAGCAACCGGAGCGGCAGCTCCAGGCGCTCTTGCTGCACGAGCTCGGCGCGCTCGAGGAGGCGCTCGGCGAGGAGCCCACGGCGGCGCGCGACTACCTCGCCGCGTTCAACGCGGATCCCCAGTTCCGCGAGCCGCTCGAGGCGCTGGTCCGCATCCTCACGCGGCGCAAGTCGATCAAGAACCTCGGCAAGCTGCTCGACGCGCTCACGCGCGCCGCGGCCACCCCCGAGGAGCGGGCGCGCTCGTTCTGGGAGCGCGCGGCGTACCTCCAGGACCACGAGCAGAACCTCGCGGCGGCCAAGGAGGCGCTCGAGGAGGCGGCGCTCAGCAACCCGGAGGACGCGACCCCGTGGCTCGAGCTCGAGCTCATCGCGGCCAAGGAAGGGGACCTCGCAGGCCGGATGCGCGCGCTGGAGGCCCGCGCGGAGCTCGCGACGGACGCGACGTGGAAGGGGCTGCTCTTCATCGAGCTCGCCGACCTCGCGGCGGCGACCGAGAACGTGGAGCGCGCCTACGAGCTGCTCGACGCGGCCGCCGCGCTGGAGGGGCGGGCGCGCTTCAGGTCGCAGCTCGCGCTCGAGGTCATCGCCCGGCGCGAGGAGGACCTCGGCGCGCTCGCGCGCGCCCTCGAGGGGCAGGCGGAGCTCATCGCCGACGCGCTCGACGACGAGGCGAGCGGCGACGCCAACGGCGTCCCGCGGACCATACGCAAGCCGGAGCACGCGGCCGACGCGTGGCTCCGCGCCGCCGAGCTGACGCAGCGGGCCGGCACGGGCGGCTTCGCGTCGCTCCTCGAGCGGGCCGCGGAGCGGCTGCCCCAGTCGACGCTGCTCGGCCGGGCGCGCATCGCCGCGCTCGAGTCCGCCGGCGAGGCCGAGGCCGCCGCCAGCCTGGCCAAGCAGGAGATCGCGCGCGGCGCGAGCGGGCCCGGCGCCGCGGCCCTGTGGCTCCGCGTCGCCGAGGCGGCGGCGCTCGCGAGCGATCGCGAGGCCGCGCTCGCGGCGCTCCGGAGCGCGCTCGCGGCCGACCCGCAGTGCATCCCGGCCCGCGCGCTGGAGATCGATCTCCTCGGAGACGGTCAGGACCCGTCCGCGTTCGCGGCCTCGCTCGAGGCGACGGCGGCCTCGTACGCCAGCGACGACGCGCGGGGGCGCGCGCTGCTCCTCGCGGCCTACGTCTGGGCGGTGCGGACGGACGACGTCGGCGCGGCGAAGGCGGCCCTGTCGCAGGCCGGCATGGCCGGCGTCCACCCGGGCGTGCTCGCGCGCTTCGGCCGCTCGTTCGCGGCCCTCCGCGGCGACGCGGCCTGGTACGAGGAGTCGACGAAGCGGCTGCTCTCGACGGGCGTCGACCCGGCCGAGAAGGCGAGCCTGTGGTTCGAGATCGGCCGGAGCCGCCTCCTCCGGGGGGACGCGGACGGCGCCGAGGGCGCCTTCGCCGAGCTCGCCGACGCCGGCGCCGACGACGGCGCCACGCCGAACGCGTGGCTCGGGCGGGCGCTCGGCGCCTTCGCGGTCGATCTCGTCCGCAGCCGGCGCGAGCGCGGCGACGAGCCCGGCGCCGCGGGCCCGCGGCGCTCGCCGACGGTCATCGAGGCGCTCGCCGAGGTCGAGGGCGAGGAGACCGCGCGCGGGCTGTGGCTCGTCGCTGCCCTGCGCAGCGCGCGCGGCGGCGATCTGGATCGCGCGCGGAGCCGGCTCCGCGCGCTCTTCGAGCGATCCGCGGACGACGAGGTCATCGCGGTGTTCCTGGCCGAGCTCCACCGGCGCGCCGGGAGCCCGACCGCCGCGGCCGCGACGCTCTCGGCCTGCGCCGCGGCGATCGACGACGCCGATCTCTCGGCGGCGCTGCACATCGAGGCGGCGATCCTGCTCTGGCGCGCCGGCGAGCGCGGGCGCGCCGTCGAGGAGCTCGAGGCGGCGCGCGGCAAGGCGCCGCGCGCCGGCGCGACGGCGCTCACCTGGGCCCTTCGCGGCCACGAGGCGGGCGATCTGGAGAGCCGGCGCCGCGCCCTCGAGGTCGCCGGCGAGGCGGGCGAGGACCCGGCGGCGCTCGCGCTGTCGCGGTTCGGCCTCGAGGTCGGCGCGGCCGAGGGCGGCGACGCCGACGAGGCGCTCGCGACGCTCGAGGCGCTGGAGTCGCAGGCGAGCGACGACCTCGCCCTGGCCGCCGCGCTCGGGCGCCTCCTCTGGCAGCCGGCCCTCGAGCAGCGCAGCGCCGTCGAGCGCGCGCTCGACTACATCGAGGAGCGCGGCGACGGCGCCGCGACGATCGCGCACGCCGAGCGCTTCCGCCTCGCGCGGACCCTGGACCAGGATCGCGCGCGCACCGCGGCGCGCGCGGCGGCGTGGGCCGCGGCCGACCCGAGCCCGCACGCAGAGCTCGAGTGGCTCGGCGCCGCGCTCGGCGCCGAGGACCGCGAGGCGGAGGTCGCCGCGCGGAGCGCGCTCGCGCGGCACATGGAGGGCGAGGCCCGCGCCGCGATGGAGGCCTCGGCCGCGATCGTCGGCGCGCTCGATCAGCCGAACCTGCCGCGGCCGTTCCTCACGGGCGAGCACGCGCCCGCGCAGCTCGCCAACATCGAGCTCGCGCTCCCCGGCTGCGATCCGCGGCGCCGCGCCGCGGCGCTGCACGGGCTCGGCGACGCGCTCGGCGAGGAGGCGCAGCTCACCGCGCTCGGCCTCGCGGGCTGGTCGGACTTCGCGGCCGGGGATCACGAGCGCGCGCTCGCCGCGTTCCGCGCGGTCGTCGAGCGGCGGCCCGACGACGTCGCCGCCTGGGAGGGCGTCCGCGCGACGTCCGAGGCGCTGCGCGACCCCGTGTCGACGGCGCTCGCCTCGGCGCAGCTCGGGGCGCTCTGCAAGGACGACGCGCGCGGCGCGGGGTTCTGGGAGAGCGCTGGGCTCCTGCTCCTCCAGCACACCGAGGCCGACGAGGACGCGGAGATCGCCTTCGATCGCGCGTTCGCGCGCGACCCGCGGCGCGGCGTCGCCTTCGACCGGCTGTTCCGCCGGGTCCGCGCGCGCAACGAGGACGATCGGCTGCTCGACATCATCGAGAAGCGGCTCGGCGTGGCGGACAACGACCTCGAGCTCTGCAAGCTGTTCTGGGAGCGCGCGCGCGTGCTCCGCAAGAAGGGCAAGCTCGACGACGCGCTCGCCGCGCTCGAGAACGTGACGCTGCTCGAGCCGGACCACATCGGCGCGCTGGCGCTCTCGGCCGACATCTCGAAGGCGCAGGGCGACCTCGGCCAGGCGGCCGCCTTCTACGCCGAGCTCTCGCGCGTCGCGAAGGCGCCGGGGGAGCAGCGCCTCATGTCGGGGATCACGGCCGTCGACGCCTACGAGAAGCTCGGCGAGCACGACAGGGCGCTCGAGGTGCTGATCGGCCTGCACCGGGCCGGGCTGTCGACGCTCGTCGTCCGCGAGCGCCTCGTCCGGGTCGCCGCCCGGGTCGGCTCCTGGGACGAGGCGACGCGCCTGCTCGAGGAGCTCATGGTCGAGCGCGACACCCCCGAGGGGCGGATCGAGGCGGCGCGCCTCGCGATGGCCATCTACCGGGATCAGCTCGCCGCGCCGCGCCGCGCCGAGCGGGCCGTCGCGAAGCTCCTCGAAGAGGCGCCGGACGACGGCGAGGCGATCGATCTCGTCCTCACGACGGACTACGAGCCCGCCTTCCGCACCCGCGTGCTCGGCCGCGCCAAGGCGACGCTGATCCAGGCGCTCGCGTCCGAGCCGATCGACGCGGACCGGGTCGCGCTCCTCGCGAAGATCGCCGGCGCGGGGCAGGACGCGGCGCTCCGGCAGGCCACGCTCGGCGCGCTCGTCTCGCTCGTCCGCATCGACGACGGCATCTCCGCGGAGCTCAGGAAGATCGACGCCCGCGTCCCGGCGCGGCCGCAGATCGCCCTCGACGCCAAGGCCATGGCCGACATCGCCGATCCGCTCGACACCGGGCCCGTCGGCGAGCTGTTCGCGAAGATGGCCGAGACCATCTGCATGGCGCTCGGCCCCTCGCTCGTGTCGCTCGGCGTCGGCAAGAAGGACCGCATCGACTCGCGCGGCGGCCACCCGCTGCGCGTGGCGGTCGCCGAGTGGATGGGCGCGCTCAGCTTCGAGACGGACTTCGAGCTCTACGTCGGCGGCCCGAGCCCTCGCGGCGCGACCGGCGTCTACGGCCAGCTGCCGGCGCTCGTGCTCGGCCCCGAGATCACGACGCCGCTCGACGCCGCCTCGCGCTCGGCGATCGCGCGCGAGGCGTTCGCGCTGCGCCGGGGCATCTCGTCGCTCAGGACGCGGGACGACAGCACCGTCGCCTCGCTCGTCGCGGCCGCGTGCATCGAGGCGGGCTTCACGGTCCCGCAGCCGCCCTACGCCGTCTTCGGCGAGGTCTCGCGCGCCATCCACAAGGAGATGTCGCGCGCGACCCGCAAGGCCATCGCCGACGTCTGCCAGCGCATCGTCTCGAGCCAGCAGGACCCGCTCCGCTGGGCGCAGGCCGCGCGCAGGAGCATCGACCGCATGGCCGTCATCGCCGCGGGCGACGTCTCGCTGGTCCTCTCGGACATCCTCAATACCCCGCGCGAGCAGCTCGGCGGTGTCGTCGCCGAGAGCGAGCGGGCGCGCCAGCTGGTCGCGTTCGTCCTCTCGCAGAGCTACCTCGAGCTCCGGAAGAAGCTCGGCATGGGGGTCCGGTGAGCAAGAATCCGCAATCCAAGGGCTCCTCTGGCGGCGGCGACGAGGGCGCGCCGTCGCAGGAGAAGATCACGGTCCCCCCGCCGGCGATGTACGGCGCGGCGGTCTCGGAGGGCGACGTCGAGGAGGCCACGCTCCTCGCGAAGATCCCCGAGGAGCTCATCCAGTCGATCCGCGGCGCCGAGGAGGGCGAGCGCGCCGGCGAAGGCGGCCTGAAGCAGCTGTTCTCCCGCGAGCCCGTGCCCGTGCCCGCGAGGCCCGCGCAGAGCGCCGGAGAGAGCGACGCGCTGCTCGACATGCTGTTCGAGGATCAGCGCGCCGAGGACGTCGACGACGGGGTCGTGACCTCGGCGCCGGCGTTGCACGGGACGCGCCGGCCCCCGGCGCCCATCCCGCCGCCGCGCCCCCCGTCGCTGCCCCGCCCCGCCGCCCAGCCCCGCTCGGGCAGCAGGCCGGGCGACGTGAAGGCTTCGCTCGGCGCGGAGCTCACGCCCGGCGATCGGACGCCGAAGATCCCGCCGCCGGCCCCGTCCGCGAGGTTCACGGCGCCGCGCCCGCAGCCCGCCGCCCCGCCGCCCCCGCTGCCGCCGCCGTCGGTGCGCCGGGAGCCTGTGTTCGAGGAGGACACCGCCGAGCCGGGCGACCGCGCGACGCCCATCCCCGACGGCGGCGACTCCCCGTTCGAGTTTGCGCCGCCCAGCGGCGCCAGCAGCGGCCGGTTCGCGGAGGCGCACGCCTTCGACGACGAGGAGACGCACGGCATCGACGACGAGGAGACGCACGGCATCGACGACGAGGAGACGAACGCCCTCGACGAGCCTGGGCCCACGACCCGGCCGTACACCGGCCAGTCGTCCGCCTCCACCAGCCGCTGGGATCAGCCCGCCGCCGACAGCGATCCCGGCGAGCTCGTGGACGAGTCCAGCCTGATCGGCGGGTCGACCGAGCCGACCGATGAAGAGCTCGAGGACGATCTCGCGCAGACGCGCGTCGCGACCCGGAGACCCGACAGCGGCGTCGCCTTCACGCCGCCGCGTCCGCCTTCATCGCCGCGCGCGTCGTCGTCGCCGCCGCGCCCCTCGTCGTCGCCGCGCGCGTCGTCGCCACCGCGCCCGTTCGCGGCGTCCCACGTCCGGCCGTCGCCGTCGTTCGTGCCGTCGTCGTCGTTCGTGCCGTCTTCATCGCCGCGCGCGTCGTCGTCGCCGCCGCGCCCGTCTTCGTCAGCACGCGTCCCGTCGGCGCCTCCTGCGGGCCCGTCGTCGTCGCCTTCCCGCGCGCCGGAGAGCCTCCCGCCGCTGCCGTCGATCCCGCCGCCCGCCTCGGTGTTCGACGGCGAGCAGGACGCGAGCGCGATCCTCGTCCAGTCGCAGCAGCGCGACGTGTGGGCGGCGCGCGCCGCGTGGCTCCGCTCCGAGGCCGAGCTCATCGAGGACCCCGCGGCTCGAGCGCGCGCGCTGCTTCCCGTCGCCGAGCTCTACGTGATGGCCGGGGAGGACGCCACCGCCCGCGCCATCGCCGCCGAGGCGCGCGATCTCGCCCCTAGCCTGATCTTCGCGCACCGCCAGCTCCGCGGCCTCCTGATGCGCGAGGCGGATCTGCCCGCCGCGCTCGAGGCGCTGGAGAGCGAGACCCGCGTCCTCGGCACGCCGGCCGCGCGCTGCCACAACCTCGTGCTCGGCGCGGAGCTCTGCCGCATTCCGCTCGCGGATCCCGAGGGCGCCCACAAACGCTTCGAGCTCGCGGCGCGGACGCACCCCGCCGATCCCCGCGCGCACGTTCAGCGCTTCTGCGAGGCGCTCGCCGCGCCGGACTCGGACGCGGCGGCCTCGGCCGTGCTCGCGAAGTTCCGCCTCCCCGAGGCGCCCGAGCTCGCGCCGCTCGCCGCGGCGAGCACTCAGGTCGCAGCGCACCGCGGCGCCCCGAGGCCGGCGCGCGGCCGCGCCGCCCCCGCCACGCCGTACGAGGCGCTGCTCCGTGCCCGCGCCCTGCTCGGCGCCGGCGACCTCGCCGAGGGCCTCGCGACCCTCGATCCCCTGCGCGGCACCTCGCTCGCGCCCGCCGTCGCGTGGCTCACCGCCGCGCTGAGCGCCGCGCGCAAGGAGACCCGCCCGGCGTCGCTCGGCGCGCTCCGCAGCGTCGCCGCCGGCTCGCACGGCGGCCAGGCGCGCCGCGCCCTCGCGGCGCAGGCGATCGAGCTCGGCGACGCCGCCGCCGTGCGCGACGCGACGCTCGACGACGGCGGCGCCTTCTCGCCGGCCGATCGCATCGTCCTCTCGGCGCTCGCCGGCGGCGCCGCGGGCGAGATCGACCCGTGGCTCGACGCCCTCGCCGACGATCCCGAGTTCGCGCCGCTCTGCGCCGCGGCGAGCGCCGCCCTGAGCGACGCCGGCGGCGACGCCGCGGTGGACGGCGCGCCCGCGTCGAGGGGTGTGCGCCCCCTCGGCGGCCCGAGAGCCCGCGCCGCCGCGGCCCTCGGCCGCGCGCTCTCGCGCGAGGCCGTCCCCGCCGAGGGCGGCGTCGACGCGAGCGACGCCTTCTCCCGCGCGGTCGTCACGTACGGCGACACCGCGCCGGAGAGCCCGCTCTTCCGGGCGCTCGCGCTCGAGCTCGATCTCGACGGCGATCGCGGCGCCCGCGTCGCCAGGGCCGTGGCGTCGCTGCGCGAGGTCGCGTCCGAGCGCGACAGCGCGCTCGCCGCCGCCGTCCTCGCGGAGATCGCGGGCGATCAGCGCGCGGCGATGAGCGATCTCGATCGCGCCCGCGCCGCGGACCCGCAGCACGAGGGCGCCGCGCGCGCCCGCGCCGCGCAGGAGAGCGGCGTCGGCGCGGCCCGCATCCTCGCGGAGCACGCGCTCACGCTCGACGAGGGGCCGCGCGCCGCGGTGCTCGTCACCGAGGCCGCGATCCGCCTGCTCGACGGCGGCGACAACGAGGAGGGCGAGCGCCTGCTCTCGCGCGCCGCCCAGATCGATCCGAAGCTCCCCGTCGCGCTCCACCTCGGCGAGCGGAGCGCGCGCGCCCGGGTGGACCGCGACGGTCTCCTCGAGTGGCTCAGGACGCGCCGCGAGGGCGCGGCCGACCCCCTCGAGCGGGCTCACGATCTCGTCCGCGAGGCGCTCCTCGTCGCCGAGGCCGACCCCGCGGCCGCGGCGTCGCTCCTCGAGACGGCGCACCGCTCGCGCCCCCAGGACATCGGCCTGCGCGAGCTCTTCGAGCGGCTCGCGCCGGAGCCGCCCGCCGACCGCGCCTCCTGGCGCGCCGAGCGCGCCGCCGAGCTCCTGCGCGCCCTCGACGCAGGCGGCGATGGCGACGCGGGCCGCTCGGGTGACGACCGCGCTGCCGTGGGCATCGAGGCTGCTCGCCTCGCGCTCGAGGCCGCCCTCGACCACGAGCGCGCCGGCGACCTCGCGCAGGCCGCCGCGTGCGCCCGCCAGGCGATCGCCGCCGGGGACAACGCGCTCGCGCCGATCGCCCTCTACCGCGCGGCCGTCGCGGGCCACGGCACAGGAGAGCTCGTCGACGCCCTGATCCCGCGCGCCCGCGAGGCGGCGGACGCGGCGGAGCGCCTCGACATCTACGAGCGCCTCGCGGAGCTGGACGAGCACGGGCGCAAGGACGCCGGCAGCGCCCTGCTCTGGCGCCGCTCCATCCTGGAGGAGACGCCGCACCACCTGCCGACGCTCCGCCGGGTCGCCTCCTACCTCATCGGCGAGGGCCGCGACGAGGAGCTCGAGCCGATCGCCCTGGAGATCGCGCGTGTCCTCGACGGCCCGGAGGCGATCGCCCACGCGCTCCTGTCCGCGCGGCTGCGCCTGCGCGTGCTCCCGTGGGAGGAGGCGCTCGAGCCGGTCCAGATCGCGTACAGGAACGAGCCCCGCGGCATCTGGGCGCTGCGCCAGATGGCCGCCCAGGCCCGCGCGAAGGCGGATCACGCCCTCGCGATCGAGGCGGATCGCCAGCTCATCGAGCGCACCGATCGCCCGTCCGAGGCCGCGGCCCTCTCGGTGCGCGCCGCCAGGGACGCCCTGCTCGCGGGCTCGATCGAGGACGCCGTCGCCTTCTTCCGGCACGCGATCACGCTCGTCCCGCACTACCTCGTCGCGCACCTCGATCTCGCCGACGCGCTCGATCGCGGCGGCGACCCGGCGGCCGCCGCCGCGGCGCTCGAGTCTGCCGCGGGCGCGAGCGTCGGCCCCGAGGGGCGCGCGCACTCGCTCTACGCCGCGGCCGTGCTCTGGCAGGACAAGGTCCAGAACGTCGCGCGGGCGCGCGACGTCCTCGAGGCGGTCGCCACGGTCGATCCGTCGTACGCCGACGTCTTCTCGCGGCTCAGGGCCATCTACATCGCCGAGGGGGCGCGCGCCGAGCTCGCCGCGCTCCTCGAGCGCCGCCTCGAGGCGGTGACGGATCCCGCGGAGCGGGTCGAGATGGAGGTCCTGCGCGGCCGGGCGCTCGCCGACGTCGGCGACGCGACGGCCGCGAAGCGCGCGCTCGCCGCCGCGCTCGACGCGAACCCCGATCACGTCGAGGCCCTGTCCGCCTTCGCCGACGTCTGCGCCGGCGAGGGCGACTGGGCCGGCGCCGAGCAGGCGTGGATCCGCCTCGCGCGCCTCGTTCCCGAGCCCGCCAAGCAGGTCGCGATCTACCTCCGACTCGGCGAGCTCTACGACGAGCACCTCCCGAACGCGGAGCGCGCCGAGCTCGCGTACCAGGAGATCCTGAAGCGCTCGCCGGGCGACGTGAGCGCGCGCGAGCGCCTCGTCTCGCTCTACAAGCGCGCCGGCGACGGCGCCCGCGCGCTCGAGCAGCAGAACCTCCTCATCAACGCCGCGGAGGCGCCCGAGCAGAAGTGCCGCCGCACCGCGGAGCTCGCCGAGATCTACGAGGCGATGGGGGACGCGAAGAAGGCCGAGGCCACGCTGCTCACCGCCCGCAAGACGTGGCCGAAGGACGACTTCGCGCTCGGCGCGCTGGCCCGCTACTACCAGCGCACCGAGCAGGCCTCCGCGGCGACCACGCTGCTCGATCGCGCCCTCGCCGACGCGCGCCGCGCGCTCAACACCGGCCGCTTCGAGCCCTACCTCTTCTCGACGGTCGCGACGGTCGCGGAGCTCCGCGGCCGCGCCGGCGCCGCGAAGATCGCGCGCGCGACGGTCGACGCGCTCGACGGCCGCGACGCCGCGATGGGCGGCGCGGGCAACGCCGCCGGCGCGGCCCGCCTCGACGCCCACCTCGCGCCGGAGCTCATGACCCCCGCGTTCCGGGAGCTCCTGCTCAAGACGGGCCCGCTGCTCGACGCCGCGGTGCCGTTCGATCTCGACTCGATCCGCGCGACGCCGCTGCCGCCCCAGCACGCCGAGATCACCGATCTGGCGCGCGGCATCGGCGCGGCGTACGGCCTCCCCGGCCTGCAGGTCTACATGACGGGCGCGCTCGGCGCCGTCTGCGTGCCGGCGTCCACGAGCCCGCCCAAGATCGTCCTCGGCCAGGCGCTCGTCACCTCGCCGCGCGAGGACGTCCGGGTCGCCCTCATCCACCGCGCCGTCAAGATCCTCCAGACCAACGCCTCGGCCTTCTCGCGGACGGCGCCGATCGATCTCTGGCCGCTGCTCGCGGCTTACCTGAAGGCGTTCGTCCCGACGTGGTCGCCGCAGGGCGCGGACGCCGGGCGCCTGCGCGAGTACCACGGCCGCATCGAGCGGGTGATGGCGGGCGGCGTGGATCCGAAGATCAGCGTGCTCGCCGCCGACGTCATCGGCTCGATCGGCAACCGCGCCTCGACGTTGAACACCGCGATCAACGGCTGGGGGAACCGGGCCGCGTTCCTCGCCGTGGGCGACATCAACGTCGTCCTTACGGGCATCGCCTGGTCCGGCGGCAACACGAACGCGCCGCCCGCCGCGGGCAAGGACCGCGTCACCTGGATCGGGCGCAACGCGGAGGCGCGCGACCTCATCGTCTTCGCCGTGAGCGACGGCCTGACCGAGGCGCGGGAGCAGCTCGGCTTCAACGAGTGAAGGCGGGCGGGCGCTCGCGCGCTCGTGGCTGCGCGCTGCCCGCGCCTCATCGCGTCATCGTGCCACCGTCCTCGCGCATCGCGCTCCCATCGCGTTCCCATCGCGTTCCCATCGCGTTCCCATCGCGTTCCCATCGCACGATTGCACCGTGGCGCTATGTTGGGCGCGCGCCGTGGCGAGCACTTCGCCGTCGCGGAGGCTTGCTCGGCCGCGTATGCTCCGCTGCCTGACAGCGAGCGCTCGGCCTCTTCGCTCCGGCATCGGCTGCACGTCCCTCACGATCCATGACGACGACCCTCAAGGCCAAGCCCCGCGTCTCTTACGATTGCTCGAAGTGCCCGGCCTACTGCTGCTCCATCTACGAGCGGGTCGAGGTCACGCCGCGCGACCTGCGGCGGCTCGCCCGCCATTTCGGCCTCACGCTCGAGGCCGCCGAGGAGCGCTTCACGAAGCGCTACAACGACGAGCGCATCCTCCGGCGGCAGTCGGATCCGGTGCTCGGCCGGGTCTGCCGCTTCCTCGATCTCACGACCCGCGGCTGCACCATCTACGAGGCCCGGCCCGAGGTCTGCCGCGATTACCCGGGCAGGCCGCGGTGCGGCTATTACGACGTGCTCCAGTTCGAGCGGGAGACACAGGACGATCCCGACGTGATGCCGCTCGTGCAGATCACGTTCCGGTCCAGGACGCCGGCCGGTTAGCGCTCGATAAGGCGGCAGCGCGGCTCAAGCGCGGCTCACGTCCCCTCGTCGACCTCGTCGCCCGTGTCCGCCTGCGCCGCCGCGCTCGCCTCCCCCCGCTCGTGCAGCCACTCCTCCGGCCGATCGGCGGGGTAGATCCGCAGCGAGCCGTCGGCCGGCCCGAGCAGATCCTCCGCGCGCGCCGCGCCCGTGATCCGCTGCGCGGCCATGAGGCCTGACATCGCGGCGCCTGCCACCCCGTGGCTCAGCGTGCTGGCGCCGCACTGGTACAGCCCCGGGATCCTCGTCCCGATGGAGAACGACAGCGGGCCGAGCTGCCACGTCGTCTTGGCGGTCCCGTAGGCGGCGCCGCGGTACGTGGCGCAGTAGAAGTCGTTGGTCAGCGGCGTCGCCACCGAGCGGAACACGAGCGCGCGCGAGATGCCTGGGATGACGTTCTCCGCCGCCGCGATCATCTGATCTCCGATCGACTCCTTGAACGCCTCGTAGTCCGCCCCTCGCTCGCCCGTGCGGGTCTTTTCCCAGCGCGTGAAGGGGCCGTGGGGCACGAACGTGAACATCTCGATCGTGTGGTGGTTGCCCCGGGTCGGGTGGCCCGGGTCCTTCAGCGTCGTGATGGTCAGGAACAGCCCGTCCACCGCCCCGCGCGGCAGCTGGTGCTCCATGCGCTCGTAGAGGCGCCCCACGTCTCGCTCGCGGTACCACCAGTAGTTGCCTGAGTCGTAACCCATCGACCGGAGGTCCATGTCCACCGCGCAGAAGACGCTGAGCAGGCTGACCGAGTACTCCATCCGCTGGACCTTGCGGCGCTCGCGGGCGGTCAGCTCGGGCGGCAGCAGCTCTCCATAGGTGATCGCCGGGTCCGCGTTCGAGACGACGCTCGCCGCGCGCAGGACCTCTCCCCCTTCCAGCTCGACGCCGGCCGCTCTCCCTCGCTCGACGAGGATGCGCTTCACCCGCGCGCGCGTCCGCACCTGCCCGCCGAGCCGGCGAAGGGCCCTGATCATCGCGAGCGGGATGCGCTTCGCGCCCCCGCGCGGGTAGTACCCGCCATCCATGTAATGGCAAACGATGCCCGCGTGGACAGGCAGCGCCACGCGCGACGGCGACAGCCCGTGATCGCCCCCCTGCGCCGACAGGAACGCGCGCAGCAGGGGATCGCGGATCGTCGCGTCCAGCAGATCCTCCTGGGTGCGGAGGCCCCAGCGCACGAGGCTCGGCGCCTTGAACGGCGCGAGAAGCACCCTCGGGAACTCGAGCATCGCCTCGAGCCGCCCGAGATCGTCGTTGACCCCGCGCAGGACACGGAAGTACCGCGCTATCCCCGCGGCCTCGTGCGGGAACCGCGCCGTGAGCCGGGCGACGAGCCGATCGAGGCCCTTGGGCACGTCGAGCCGCTCGTCGCCGATGATCAGGTGATCGAGCCCGTCCGGGTTGAGCTCGCAGAACTCGAGATCTCCCGAGAGCCCGAGCCCCTCGTAGAGCCGCCGCACGGCGCCCCCCGGACCGAGCCCGCCGATATAATGGACTCCCGGGCTGAACAGGTACCCGTTCAACGAGAAGCTGTGCGTCCACCCGCCGGGCAGGTAGTGCTGCTCGACGACGAGCACCTTCTGTCCCGCGCGCGCCAGCGCGAGCGCCGCAGTGAGCCCGCCGGCGCCCGATCCGATCACGACGGTATCCGCGTGCCGCATGACGCTACCCCTCCGGACTACGATGCTCCAGGGACGTGGTCGGCTGCGCGCTTGTGCCCTCGATGGCCCCGCCTCTCGCTCGTCGCTTCCCCGTCGTTTACCCGCCGCCTCGCTTGCCGGCGTCGGGCGGCGCCCCGGCGTCGGGCGGCGTCCTGTCCGCCTTCTCCATGTTCATGAGCGGCAGCGGGCAGACGACGGGCACGGCGCGCGCGGGGGTCTGCGCCGACTCGCGGAGGCATGTCTTGCCGGTCAGGCGGAGGCGCTCGCCCACCTCGAGGTCGGGCGGGCACACGACCGCCTGGGACGCGGAGACGAGATCCCCGTCGATCCAGAAGATCTCGCACCCGTCGTCCGTCCGGCGGAGGTGGTAGTGCCGCGTCGGCCGCCGCGGCACCGGCGTGCCCTCCGGGAGCGCGGCGCCGCCGTCGCTCGCCTCCGCGACCCCGCCCTCCTTCCCGGCGTCCCCCTGGCACGCAGTCACCCCGAACGGCACCCCGAACAGCACCCCGGACAGCAGCACCGGCAGGAGCCCGGCCAGCGTTCGCTGCGGCGTCGGCGGCGGCATCTGGGCGCCTCCCGGACCGGCCCTGCTCACCGGGTCGGGAAGAGCAGGATGGACATCTTGGTCAGGAAGAAGTCGGCGATCAGGATGGTGATCGACGTCACGACCACCGTGCGCGTGGTCGCGTGGCCGACGCCCTCTGTTCCGCCCCGCGTGATCAGCCCGAAGTGGCACCCGACGAGCGCGATGATCGCCCCGAAGAAGGGCGTCTTGTACATCCCGCTGAAGTAATCCATGAACGTGACGGATCCGAGCGCCGTCCGCAGGAAGAAGCCGGCGGGGATGCCGAACTCGGTCGCGCAGACCAGCATCGCCCCGCCGAAGCCCAGCACGAGCGCGAACGCGCCGAGCACGGGCATCACCACGACGCTCGCGAGCAGCCGCGGCAAGACGAGCTTCTTCAGCGGGCTGGCGCCGAGGGCGCGGATCGCGTCGATCTGCTCGGTGACGGCCATCGACCCGACCTCGGCCGCGATGCCGGCGCCGATGCGGCCGCCGACGATCACCGCCGTCAGCGTCGGCGCCAGCTCGCGCGAGAACGACAGGCCGATGATGCGGCCGGTGTACTCCATGCCGCCGAACTTCTGCAGGCCGATGGCGAACTGCACCGCCATGACCATCCCGACGAAGAGCGCCGTCACCGACGCGATGGCGGCCGAGCGGACGCCGAGCGCCTCCATCTGATAGAGGGTCGAGCGGATCTCGAGCGGCCGCTCGAACATCGACCTGAGCGCCCCCCAGGTCATCCGCCCGAACTGCCCGAGGTGCTCGACGAACCCGACCGCGTTCTCGTTGATCCGGGCGAGGAGCGGGGGGAGCGGCGGAGGGGGCAGGCTGTTCGGCGCCTGGCTCTGCGGGGGCACGCTGTTCGGCGGCAGGCTCTGCGGGGGCACGCTGGTGGAGCCCCCGCCGGAGGAGGCGGCCGGCGGGCCGTTCGAGGCGGGCGGCGGCGCCGCCACGGGCCGTTTGCGATCAGTCGTCATCGGTCATCGGTGCGCAGGGTCGAGAAGCCGCGGACCATCCGCGTGAACGCCGGCTCGCTGGCGGCGTAGCCGGCGGGATCGGCGATGAGGAGCATGTCGTACACGCAGCCGTTCTTCTTGAGCACCCAGATGTCGAAGACCTTCGGCACCCCGTCGAGCTTCGCCGACATGACGGTGTGCATCGCCTCGCGGCCGTCGAACGGCACGACCTCCTGCTTCAGCACCTCGCGCTCGGTGAAGTGCAGGAAGAGGTGGTTGGTCAGCGAGACGAGCGGGATGTCCTCCTCGTTCCGGCAGCGCCCGTTGAGGGCGATGGTCGCCCCGTTCGCGTCGTCGCGGTACGCCACCGCCGCGTCCGACACCTCGAGCCGCTTCCAGCTCGCCGGCGCCGGGGGCACGCGGAACGCCACGTCCGTGCCGCGGTAGACCGTTCCGTCGAACGACGACCCTCCGCAGCCGGCGAGCGCGATCGCGACGGCGAGCAGCCAGGCTCGGGGGTGCGCTGCCTCGGCCGCAGAACCCGCGGCGGTGAGGCGCCTTCGAAGGGGTCGTCGCATCGCTGCGAGCCGACGCTATCACGCTTTTGCATCCTGGGCGAACCGCGAGCAGCCTGGCCGTTCCGGCGAGATCCTTCGGATCTCACCGGCTTTTTCGCCGCGCGCCGCGTACAGGGCGCCGCACCTCACCAGGAGTCTCGCCGCCGCGGCGCGTCCCACGGCGGGGCCCGGCGGGCAGCGGGGTGCCGGGGGGACGGGCGAAAGTGCTGCCAGCGCTCGTGCTCGCGCCGGGTGCGCCCTGTCATGAAGATGCGGACGAGGAAGAGCCCGGCGACGAACCCCCCGAGGTGCGCGAAGAACGCCACGCCGCCGCCGCGCACGCCGATGGAGCCGAGCCCGTTCAGCAGGTTCACCACGAAGTACTCGAGGATGACCAGCCACGCCGGGAGCTCCAGGAACAGCCCGAAGATGAACCACAGGAGGAAGATCGGGTTCAGCACCGTGATCGGCGATCGCGGGTAGAGCGACGCGTACGCGGCCAGCACGCCCGAGATCGCGCCGGAGGCGCCCACCATCGGGATCGTCGAGCCGGGATCGATGACGACCTGCGCGCCCGCGGCGGCGATCCCGGACAGCACATAGAAGGCCGCGTAGCGGGCGCTGCCCAGCGCGTCCTCGACGTTGTCGCCGAAGATCCAGAGGAACAGCATGTTCCCGCCGAGGTGGGCCCACCCCGTCGGATCGTGCAGGAACATGCTGCTGAAGACCGTCCACCACGCGTCGCTCGGCGCTTCCAGGAGCTGCTCGGGGACGAGGCCCCACGCCGAGAGCAGCCGGTCGGGCGGCAACCCGGCCGCGATCGTCGATCGCATCCAGAAGAAACCGAGGACGTTGAGCGCGATCAGCAGGTAGTTGACGGCCGGCAGCTTGCGGGTGGGCAGTTGGTCACGGACGGGCAGCATCGCGATCACCTTAAGCACGCGGGCCCGTGACAGCATCCGCCTGCCTTGATAGACCCCCGGCCGATGTCCGCCCTGCGCCTCCACGACACGCTGACCCAGAAGCTCGCCCCGCTCGCCCCACGGCGGCCTGGCGAGGTCCGCATGTACTGCTGCGGCCCGACGACCTACGACGTCGCGCACGTGGGGCACGGCCGCGCCGCGCTCGCCCCGGATATCCTCGTCCGCCACCTGAGGGCGCGCGGCCTCCGCGTCGTTTACGTTCGAAACGTCACGGACGTCGACGACAAGATCCTGCAGCGGTCGGCCGAGTCCGGCGAGCCCCCCATGGACCTGTCGGCGCGGATGGCTCGCCTGTACCAGGAGGACGTCGCCGCCCTCGGCTGTCTGACGCCCGACGTCGAGCCGAAGGTCTCGGAGCACATCCCGGAGGTCATCGCCTTCGTCGAGCGGCTGATCGAGCGAGGCGTGGCCTATGTCGTCGAGCGGCCCGGCGACGTTCGCGACGTTCGCGACGTTCGCGACGTTCGCGACGTCTATTACTCGGTCCGCAGCTTCCCCTCCTACGGCAAGCTCTCGAAGCGCAACCTCGACGAGCTGCGGGTCGGCGCGCGCGTCGGTCCGTGCGAGGACAAGCGCGATCCGCTCGACTTCGCGCTCTGGAAGGGGGTCGCCCCCGGCGGGTGGGGCTGGGACAGCCCGTGGGGCAAGGGGCGCCCCGGGTGGCACATCGAGTGCTCTGCCATGGCGGGCCGCTACCTCGGGGCCGGCTTCGACGTCCACTGCGGCGGCATGGATCTCGTCTTTCCCCATCACGAGAACGAGATCGCCCAGAGCGAGGCCGCCCATCCGGACGGCGCGCCGCTCGCCTCGATCTGGATCCACAACGGCTTCGTCAACGTCGACAAGGAGAAGATGGCGAAGTCGCTCGGCAACTTCGTCAAGCTCCGCGACGTCTACGCGCGCAACGACCCGGAGGCGCTCCGCTACTTCCTGCTCACGGTCCACTACCGGGGTCCGCTCGAGTTCGACACCCACAAGCGCGACGACGGCCGGGTCGTGTTCCCCGGCGTGGTCGAGGCCGAGCGCCGCGTCGACTACCTGTATGCGACGCTCGATCGACTGTCCGCGCTCTCCGCGCCGTCCGCGCTCGCCGGCCCGCCTGCCAGCGAGGGCGCCGCGCCGGAGCTGTCGGCGCGGCTCCCGAAGGGGTTCGCGGCGCTCGCCGCGCTCGCGGACGGCGCGCCGGGCCGCGCCGCCGCCGCGCTCGACGACGACCTCAACACCCCCGTCGTGCTCTCGATCATCGCCGAGGTCGCCAAGGCCGCCAACGAGCTCGCCGACGCCGCGCAGCGGCGGGGGAAGGACCAGGACGTCGCCCGCGCCGCCCCGCCGCTCGCGCGCCGCCTCCACGCGGCCCTGCGGTCCTCGCTCGACGTCCTCGGCCTGCTGCAGACGCCGTCTCCGGTCTACCAGGCCCGCACGCAGGAGCAGCGCCTCGGGCTCCTCGGCACGACCCGGCAGGCGATCGAGGCGAAGCTCGCCGAGCGCGCCGCGGCGCGCGCCGCGAAGGACTTCGCGCGGGGCGACGCCCTCCGGAAGGAGCTCGAGCGCGACGGCATCGAGGTTGCCGACTCTCCCACCGGTACGACATTCCGGGTGAGCGCCTGAGGCGCGCCGCGCCGCGCGCGTTCCACCGCTGACGCTCGTGCAGGCGGCTGCCCCCAGTGGACGAGGACCGACGGGAGATCTAGGTTTCGGCCCGATGAAGGCCCGCAGCGGTCCGCGCGCCTCGCACCTCCCGCGGACCAGAACGATGACGGACGACCATGGCTCGTGATCTCTACTCCGTGCTCGGCGTCTCGCGCGACGCGGACGAGGACAGCATCAAGAAGGCGTTCCGCAAGCTCGCGATGAAGTACCACCCGGACAAGAGCCCGGGGAAGGCCAACGAGCAGAAGTTCAAGGAGATCAACCAGGCTCACGAGGTGCTGAGCGACAAGACGAAGCGCGCGCTCTACGACGAGTTCGGCGAGGAGAGCCTCTCGCAGAACTTCGATCCCGAGCGCGCCCGCGCCTACCGCCGCTACGCGAACGCGCGGGCCGGCGGCGGGGGCCGCGGCCCCGGCGGCTTCGACGTCCAGGAGATCTTCGGCAACGCCCCCGCCGGAGGCGACCTCAGCGACATCCTCGGCGACCTCTTTGGCCGTGGCCGCGCCGGCGCGGGCGGCGCAGGCCGCCGCCCGCAGCCGGCGCGCGGCCGCGGCGGCGACATCGAGCAGAACCTCACCATCGATTTCGTGTCGGCGGTGCGCGGCACGACGCTCCAGCTCCAGCGCGAGGGTGATCCCGAGCCGGTCACGGTGCGCGTCCCGCCCGGGGCCGCCGAGGGCAGCCGCCTGCGCATCCGCGGCCAGGGCGCGCCGGGCATGGGCGGCGGCGAGCCCGGCGATCTGCTGCTCAACATCCACGTCACGCCGCACCCGTTCTTCAAGCGCGAGGGCGACGACCTCCACCTCGACGTCCCCGTCACCCTGGGCGAGGCCTACCGGGGCGAGAAGATCCGCGTCCCCACGCCCGACGGCGAGGTGACGCTCAAGATCCCGGCGCGCACCCAGACCGGCCAGGTGATGCGGTTGCGCGGCAAGGGCATCGCCCGCAAGGCGAAGGAGCCCGGGGATCTCTACGTGAAGTTCGTGGTGCACGTCCCCACCGTCGACGACCCCGAGGTCGCGAAGGCGATCGATGCGCTCGACGGCAAGGTGGAGGCGCCGCGCGGCGATCTCCGGTTCTGAGCGCGGCCTCCCGGCGCGGCGCGGGCCGCGCGTGCGGTCCGCTCCTCGCGATGGCCATCGCGCTCGCCGCGTGCGCCTCGCCGGCGCCGCCGCGCCCGGCCCCGCGCGCCGCCGGCCTCTCCGCCCCGGCCGCCGCCCAGCCGGGGCGTCCGCCCCGGCGGGTGGGCGCGCTGGCGGCCGCCGCCTCCTCCACTGAGCTGCGCGCCCCGGCCGCGCCTCCGGCGGTCTCTCCTGCGGCGCCGGGCGCCTCCCTCGGGGACCCGTCCGCGGCGGCCGCCGAGGGCGACGCGCGCGGCGCCTCGCAGGGGCCCTCGATCGCGATCGATCCGCCCTACAAGCTCGGCCGCCACCTCGTGCCTCGCGGCCAGGCCGAGGCGGCGGAGCGGGATCGCTGGAACGCCGGGGGCAGGGGGGATCCTCCCGCGCCGCCGCCTCCGGCCGAGGGGCACCCGCTGCCGAGGATCATCGTGGACATCGACCACGTGAAGGGTCCGCTCAAGGCGAGCGAGGTGCAGCGCATCGCCCGGCGGCACCTCTGGATCCACGTCTACTCGTGCTACCGCCTGCGCGCGTACCGGGACCCGACGCTGCACGGCAAGACCACGGTGCGGCTCACGGTGAGCCGCGCCGGCAAGGTCACCGGGGCGCGCGCCACCTCGTCCACGCTCTCCGCGCCGGACGTCGTCTCGTGCCTCACCGCGCGCGCGCGGTCGCTCCCGCTCCCCGGGGCCAAGGCCGGCTCGACGGTCGTGGCCACGCTGCAGGTCTATCCGGGCGACGAGCCGGTCGAGCCTCCGCCGTCCGTCCTCGCTCCTGGCCCGGGCGAGCTCCAGCCGGACGCGATCTCCGCCGCCCTGGCCGAGGCCTTGCCCGTGTGGCGGAGCTGCTACGAAGAGGCCCTCGCGGGCGCGCCGGCGCTCTGGGGACGCCTCGCGATCCGCTTCCACGTGACGGACAGCGGCGCTGTCGACGAGGCCTTCGAGGCCGAGTCGCGCTTCCCGGACGAACGGCTCACCCGCTGCGTGCTCCGGCGCGCGCGAGCGCTCACGTTCCCGGCGCCGGAGGGCGGCGACCTGCGCTTCGTCGTACCGCTCCGGTTTTCGCCCGACCCGCAGCCCTCAGCACCCTAGTTCCGCCCGCCAGAAGTCCGGCCATCTCTGGCCGGATTTCTGCGCCGCTTCAAGGCGACGTCGCGCGGGCGGAACCGGCTCTGTTTCCTCGGGGCTTCGCTCCGTTGTACGTCCCGTTCTACGCCCCGGTGTCCGCTTCGCGACCGCCCTGGTTCCGCCTGGCCAGGTAAGGCTCCTCGCCGCGCCTGACGCTGCACCGACCTCGGAGGCCGGGTTCGGTCTGCCCCAACCGGGACGGGCTCCTTGTGCTCCGCGATACGACTCGCCTCTTTCCGCGCGCGGCGTGCGGTGCGAACGCTCCCGCCGCCTGCACGGTCGAGGCGGTCGCACAAGCAAACCGTGCAGCGACCCGCAACGCCAAATTGCGCCGCATGGCGTATGTGCAACTTTACGGTGGGGGAGGAGGCTCAGGTAACCCATGGATATCTCACCGGGCACCATCGTTGGGGGGAAGTATCTGCTGGAGAGGCAGCTCGCGCGTCCGTTCGCGCGGATCGCGCGCGACCGCGGTTCTGTCTGGGCCGCGCGCGAGCTCCAGCTGGGCGTTCGCGTCGCCCTGAAGCTCTTCGACCCCGACGCCGGCGCCACGGGGGAGATCCTCTGGCTCGACCGCTGGGTCCGCGCCGCCGCCGAGCTCTCGTCGCGGCACGTCGTGAGCGTGCGCGATCACGGCACCGAGGACGGCGTGGTCTACCTGGCGATGGACCTGCTCTCCGGCGAGGATCTCGCGGCGCGCCTCGTCCGGCGCGGCCGGCTCTCGCTGGACGAGGCCGCGCGCGTCGCGGCGCAGGCCGGCGACGCCCTGCAGGCCGCCCACGCGGCGGGCCTCCTTCACCAGGGCCTCCGGCCGGAGAGCCTCTTCCTCGCGCTGGAGGGCGACGAGGAGGTCGTGAAGCTGCTCGACTTCGGCCTCCCGAGGGCGGTCGCGCCACGGCTCGTCGGCGAGATCGCGGCGGAGATCAGCGCGGGCGCGCTCCACTACCTCAGTCCGGAACAGATCCGGGCGGAGCGGACCCTCGACGCGCAGACCGATCTCTGGTCGCTGGCGTCGATCCTGTTTCGCGCGGTGACCGGTCACCTCCCGTTCCCCGGCGACATCGCCAGCGTCGTCGCCTCGAAGATCCTGCTCGCGCCGGTGCCCATCGCGACGCGGCTCGCGCCGAGGCTGCCTGCCGCGCTGGACGGCTTCTTCGAGAAGGCTTTCGCGCGCGACCGGGCCCGGCGCTTCCGCTCGGTGGAGGAGATGGTGTCGTCGTTCGCTCGCATCGCGGAGCACGCGCCGCCGCCCTCCTCTGGCCTCCCGCGCCCGCCCCTGTCGGCGCGCGCTTCCGGGATCGCCTCGGTGCGGGCGCCGGTCGCGGCGTTCGCGCAGGGGAACGCGGCGGCCCCTCGCGCCGTCGTGGGGCCGGAGGCCGGCTCCGAGCCGCCGACCGCGAGCCGCACGACGCCGCCGGACACGCTGCTCGGCGCGGAGAGCGCCACCGTGCTGCGCGGGCTCGCGTCGCCCGCGCGCCTGGGCTGGCTCCTCCCCGTTGGCCTCGTCGCGCTGATGGGCGTCGCGACGTTCGTGACGCTCACGCGGCCCGAGCGCCCGAGGCCTGTGATGGCCGCGACCGGCGCCAGGGCGGCCGTGCTCACGGCGGCGCTCGCCGCCGGCAAGGCCCAGGCGGCGCGCGCCGCCGCGCTCGAGGCGATCGCCTCGCCGCCGGCTCGGCCGGCGCCTCCCGAGCCTCCTCAGCGCGGCGCCCGCGCGGCGGCAACCGCGCCCCAGGCCGCCGCTTCGTCGCGCCTCGCGCGGCCAGGCACCGCCACGGGGGCGGCCCCCACGGGCGCGCGCGTGCGCCAGAGCCTGCTGCACGACTGAGCGCTGCGCGCTACGCGCTCCGGACCGCGTCGTCGTCAGCGGCGGCCTTCTCGGCGGCGGCCTTCTCGGCGGCGGCCTTCTCGGCGGCGGCCCTCTTCTCCGCGGCCGCGTCGCTCGCCTTGCGCGCCTCCTGCGCCGCGCGGATTGCCGACAGCGCCGCGCGCGCGTCGCCGCGCGTCCGTTCCGACGCCGCGCGCGGGTCGCTCCCGTTCCCGATGCGCGCGCCGGTCATCGTCTCGAAGTACCCCGACTCGACCCAGACGGCGCCGAGCGTGTGCGCCATCTCCGCGCCCTCCGGCCCGAAGTACCCGACCGAGCCGCCGTAGATCTGGCGCGGGCCGACCTCGAGGCGGCGGCTGACGCCGCTCGCGTGCGCCGCCGGCGCGCCGACCGCGCTGCCGCGCGCGAAGGCGGCGCGCAGCGCCTCGACGGGCGACGCGTCGCCTGCGCTCGGCCCCGCCGACGGATCGCGCTCGACACGGACGAGCGTCTCGCCCGACGCGCCTGCCACCGTGAGCCCCGGCGCGAACGGCGACTCCGCGAAGTCGAGGAAGTAGAGGTGGGTCGACGGCGCGAGCACCCGCAGCGCCCGGTACACGTCGAACGGATCCGCGCCGCGCAGCGGGGCTCGGAACCTGCGGGCGAGCACGACCTCCTTCGCCTCGCCGGCCGCGACGCGCTCGTGCGCCGCGGCCACCTTCGCGGCGAAGTCCTCGTCGGCCACCGGCGTCTCGACGTGCTCTGGCAGGGCGTGCGGATCGAGCGCGGGGAGGCTCATCTGCTCTGGCCCGTGCGACAGCTCCCAGGCGCATCGGCTCACGGCGCCCTGCGACTGGCCGGCGATCGTCATGGTCTGCGCCACGCTGTCGAACACGACGACGGTCGCGTCCTTCATGATCCGTCCGAGGTAAGCCTCGTCGGGCCACGGCTCGACGCCCAGGAGCAGGTGCACCGCATCGTACGCGAGGAAGCCGACCCAGGCCTGACAGACGCGGGCCGCCAGGTCGCGCGCCGTGCCCTGTGCGTCCGGCGCATTCCGCGTGTCCGCCGCCGCGGCTTGCGCGAGCCCGTCCGCGAGCGTCGCGAACGGGTCGAACCCGCTCGGGAGGAGGGTCTCGGCGCGCGCCCTGTAGCCGAGGATCGCGTAGCGGCCCCAGCGCTCGCCGGGCAGGGCGGACTCGAGCATGAACGACGACCGGCCCGGCGACTGGGCGCGGAGCGCGGCGTAGGCGCGGACCGGCGTGACGTGATCGGCCGGCAGGGTGCGGGTCACGACGGAGCTCATCGCAGCCCAGCCTACACGACGTTGCGCCGCGCGGAGAAGGCGGGCAAGGTACCTCGAAGGACGCGGTGCGAAGCGCGAACGCCCTCTCTTCGGCCCTTGGTTTGACTGCCTGCGGCGGCTGGCTGGTCGCCTTTGGCAGCTTGGCGGCTGCCTGCGGCGGCGCGCAGCCCGCCCCGGAGGGCGCGAGCACCACGGTCGTCTCGCTGCGGAAGATCGACTGCGAGGCGTGCGGCGCCGAGCTCGTCGCGGATCTCCGCGAGCGTCCGGGCGTCTATTCGGCCGCCTTCGACAGGCGCCGCGCCGAGATCTCCGTCACCGCGTCGCGGTCGTTCGACGTCGCCGGGACCGTGAAGCGGCTCGCCGCCGACGAGGGGTTCGAGGCGGTGCTCGGCGCCGGCCAGGGGCAGTACCTCGGCTGGGCGACGTTCCCCGAGGGCGCGGACGCCCGGACGATCGAGGACGGCGGCGCGGACATCCCCGACCTCGGCGCCCAGATCGTCCCGGGCAAGGTCACGGTCATCGACTTCGTGGCGGCCTGGTGCATGCCCTGCCGCAAGCTGGACGCGCACATGGTCACGGTGCTCGAGGCCCGCAAGGACGTCGCGTACCGCAAGCTCGACATCGTCGACTGGGACAGCCCGCTCGCCCGGCGGTACCTGAAGCAGGTCTCGAAGCTGCCGTACGTGATCGTCTTCGACACGTCGGGCGCGCGGATCGAGGCGATCGCCGGCCTCGCGCTCGACGAGCTCGACGCGGCGATCGAGCGCGGCGCGCGGCGCTGAGCCGGCGCTGGCCCGGGCGCGCGCGTCCACGCTGCGCGCGCGGCGGGCCAGGCGTCGCCGCTCGGCGAGCGGATCAGTAGTGGCCGAAGAGGTCCTGGATGCGCGACTCGAGCGCGACCGCGATCTTGTAGAGCGACGAGATGGACGCCGACGACTCGGCGCGCTCGATCTGCGACAGCAGCGACACGCTGAGTCCCGTGCGGCGCGCCATCTGCTTCAGCGTGAGGTCCTTGTCCTTGCGGAGGTTCCTGATCGTGTCGCCGATGACGCGGTGGAGCTGCTCCTCGGGCGTGCGCGCGAGGCCCTTCTTGCGCATGACGCGGGCGAGCACCTCGCGGAACTCGTCCACGTTGAACGGCTTCTTGATGTAATCGACCGCGTCGAGCTTCATAGACGCGACGGCGCTCTCGAGGTTGGGGAAGCCGGTGAAGATGACGACGGCGATGTCGTTGTCGACCTTGCGGATGCGCTTGAGCACCTCGATGCCGTCGAGCTTCGGCATCATCAGGTCGAGGATGATGAGGTGGTAGCCGCCCGTGCGGACCTCTTCCTCCACGGTCGTGGGGTCGCCCAGCGTCTTGACCTGGTACCCGTCGCGCTCGAGAAGCGTCTGCATGTAGTCACAGATCGCGCGGTCGTCGTCGACGATCAGAATGCGTACAGCGGGAAGCTCAATTGCCACCTGTTCCTCCTCTCACGTCACGACCGCCGGAGAGCCGGCCGGTCGCCCTGGTCCGTTCTGGAAGGGGCCGCCCGTGCGGTCCCCTGCTCAAGTTGCGCGAGCAGGGGGCGAGGCCCTCACCGGCGCACCAGACGCCTCGCTCTCTGCTTCCTTTCGGCAACATCGGGATTCCAGTGACACTTTAACACGGCCTGAGCAAGTCAGGACGGGACATTTTTCTTGCGCTCCCACGATTCTTGGCTTCGTGAAACGTCCGGGGCGCCGGGGCGACCCCGAAGTGAGCGAATTCTTGCCACTTTTTGTCATCTGACGGTCATGTGGTGCGCGGGCGCTCCCGGGGACGCCGTGCGAGCCCGCGGTGCGGCCGTGGAGCCCTGATCATTTCGTCTTGACAAGCGGCTCGCTCTTGGCGATGTTGCGCGCCCGCTGTTCAGCGGGCGTTGCTCTTGGGGCAGCGAACGGGGCGTAGCGCAGCCTGGTAGCGCACTCGGTTCGGGACCGAGGAGTCGGAGGTTCAAATCCTCTCGCCCCGACTCAGTTCATCTGGGGATCCACGAAGGGCGGCCTGATGGCCGCCCTTCGTCGTTTGGGCCTGCCGACGGGAAGACGGGGAGCGGGGGGCTTCCTGGCCGTGGGCGTCTACGTGGACGTCTGGCCGTTTACGTCCACGACCACGTCCACGTTGACGTCCACGACCACGTTGGGGGGGCGTGGTCGGGGGCGGTCCTAGCCGGTGCGGCCCGCCAGGTTGGCGATCACGGCCGCTAGCTCCGACGCCTCGATCGGCTTGGGCACGTGCGACTGGAAGCCGGCCAGCAGCGCGCGTGTACGGTCCTGGGCGCTCGCGTACGCGGTCAGCGCCGCGGCGGGGATGCGCCCTCCCTGCTCGGGGCTCTGCGCACGCAGGCGCCGGATCAGGCTGTAGCCGTCCTCCCCGGGCATCCCGAGATCGCTCAGGATCACGTCGGGCTTCTCGCGCTCGATCGCGGACAGCGCCTCGTCGACCGTCGCGACCGCGGTGATGCTCGCCCCCTTGCGCTCCAGCACCGTGGTCACGAGCTCCCGCGCGTCCGGCTCGTCGTCGACCATCAGCACCCGGACGCCCTGGAGCGTCGGCTCCAGCTCATTGGACAGGGGGACCAGCCCGTCGGCCCTCCGGAGCGCCGCGATGGCGCCCCGGGGCGCGAGCGGGATGTCCACCGTGAACGTCGCGCCCTTGCCGTCCCCGGCGCTCTCCGCCTTCACGGTGCCGCCGTGGAGCTCGATGAGGTGGCGGGCGATCGCAAGGCCGAGCCCGAGCCCGCTGTGCGGCCGCGTGCTCGTGCTGTCGGCCTGGCGGAAGCGGTCGAACACGTACGGCAGGAACTCCGGCACGATACCCTGGCCCGTGTCGCTCACCTGGATGCGGGCCAGGCCCTCGGCCCTGCCGAGCAGGATCGAGACCTTGCCGCCGCGCGGGGTGAACTTGATCGCGTTCGACAGGAGGTTCCACACCACCTGCTGCAGCCGCGTCTGGTCGCCCGAGATCGGCCCCGCGTTCGGGTCGAGCTGCACGAGCAGCTCGATCCCCTTCGCGTCCGCGCCGTGGCGGACCGCGTCGATGGCGGCGTTGATGACCGGCGGCAGGTCGACCAGCATCACGTCGAGCCGCAGCTTGCCGGTGATGATGCGGGAGGCGTCGAGGAGGTCCTCGACGAGCTGCGCCTGGAGCGTGCCGTTGCGCTCGATCGCCTCCAGCGCGCGGACGTGCGTGTCCGGCTTCAGCGAGCCCTGCCGCAGCATGCGCGCCCAGCCGAGGATCGCGGTGAGCGGGGTCCTGAGCTCGTGCGAGAGCGTCGCGAGGAACTCGTCCTTGGCGCGGTTGACCTGCTGCGACTCGCGGTAGAGCTGGGCGTTGTCGAGCGCGAGCGCGGCGAAGTTGCAGAGCTCCTCGGCGAGCGCGAGATCCTCGACGGTGTAGCGCCGGCTCGGCTCGGTCGAGAGCAGCGTGATCGCCCCGCGCGTCCGGTCCCGGGCGCGCAGCGGCACGATCATCGCCGAGCGGACGCCGAGCTCCCGGAGCAGCGCGAGGTACGCCGGGTCGTGCGCGCCGGACCAGCACTCGTTGCCGGGCTTCAGCGACGCGGCGCGCTGCCACGCCATGCCCTCGACCTCGGGGAGCAGGAGCGACTCGCCGCACCGGAGCACCGCGTGCACCGCGCGCGGCACCTCGGGATCCGTCGGGTAGCGGGCCGGGAGATCCCGCCCCAGCGCCTTCTTCGTGTCGCTCGCGTGCACGGCCGCGAGCCGGCCGAGCGAGCCGTCCGGCTCGACGATGTCCACCACCGTGGCGTCGGCGATGTGCGGCACCGCGAGGCGGGCGACGTTGGCCAGCGTGCTCTCGTAGTCGAGGCCCGACAGCGCGAGCTGCCGGCTCGCCTCGCCGATGAAGTAGCGCCGCTTGTCGGCGAGCCGCTTCTCGGTCACGTCGCGGAAGACCAGCACGAGCCCGACGAGCTCGCCCTCCTCGCTCCGGATCGGCGCGCCGTTCGAGTCGATCGCGAGCTCCGAGCCGTCCTTGCGCAGCAGCAGCGTGGTGTCGTCGAGCCCGATGATGCCGCCGTGGCGCAGCACCTCGGTGACCGGGTTGTCGAGGTCGTGGCGCGTCTGCTCGGAGATGATCCGGAAGACATCGGACAGGCGGCGGTCCTTCGCCTCATCGAGCGTCCAGCCGGTCAGCGTCTCGGCCACGGCGTTCATGAAGTCGATCCGCCCGGTGCCGTCGGTCGAGATCACCGCGTCGCCGATGCTCTTCAGGGTGGTCGAGAACTTGGTCTTGCTGACCCGGAGGTCCGCCTCGAGCTGCTTGAACTGGGTGATGTCGGCGAAGATGGACACCGCGCCGAGCATCTCGCCCTCCGGCGAGAAGAGCGGCGCGCAGCTGCCGAGCAGCATCCCGTGGGTGCCGTCGAAGCGCTGGAAGTGGACCTCCTCCGCGGGGACGCTCTCCCTGCGCGACAGGCACCGCGCCATCGACCAGTCGCCGCCCTCGAACGGCCGCCCGTCGGGGTGGAACGCCCGGTAGCGCCCCCAGCCCTCGACGTTCTCGGCGGTGGAGCTGCCGGCCCAGATCCGCTCGGAGGCGCGGTTCTGGAGGATCAGCTTGCCCTGGCTGTCGGAGACGATGATGCCGTGAGGGCTCTCGCTGAGGAGCGCGTCGAGGAGCCCGCGCTCGTGCTGGGTGATCACGCGCAGCCGCTCGACCTCGCGGCGCAGCGCCTCGATCTCCGTGTCGACCGGCGGCACCGACGCAGCGAGCGGCGTGAGCTCGAAGGAGGCGCTCGCGGTCGGATCGAGGCTCACGATCGCGCGGTCGATCTCCATGACCGTCGGGCCGATGAGCCGCCGCTGCTCCGTGGTCGTGGCCGTGTCGTACAGCAATGCCCGCGCCTGCGCGAGCGCCGCGACGATCGGCATGTCCGGGCGTTCGGGCATAGAGCTCAAGGGATCCCACGGCCGCAGGACGCGAACAAGATGCTACGTGCGCGACCTGACACGGAAATCGCGCCCGTGAACGTGAACTTCTCGCTGGACGGACTCATCCGGTGAGCCGGGGTACGCTCGCATCGCTGGAGGGCGGACGAGGTGCACCCCGGCGGGGTCGGTTGTGCTGGTCGCGTCGGTTGTGGTGGCCGCGTCGGTTGTGGTGGCCGCGTCGGTCGCGTCCGTTGCGTTGGTTGCGTCGGCCGTCTCGGTCGCGCGAGGACGGTCGCGCGAAGATCAGCTGCGGGCTGCCTGGATCTGCTTCACGAGCTCGGGCACGGTCGCGAAGAGATCGGCGACCAGGCCGTAGTCGGCGACCTGGAAGATGGGCGCGTCGGCGTCCTTGTTGATGGCGACGATGACCTTCGAGCCCTTCATCCCGGCGAGGTGCTGGATGGCGCCCGAGATGCCGACGGCGACGTAGAGCGAGGGGGCGACGACCTTGCCCGTCTGGCCGACCTGGAGGTCGCTGGCGGCGTAGCCGGCGTCGCACGCGGCGCGGCTGGCGCCGACGGCGGCGCCGAGGACGTCGGCGAGCGGGTCGAGGACCTCGTTGAAGCGCTCCTTCAGGGCGCGGCCGCCGGAGACGACGACCTTGGCCTCGGTGAGCTCGGGGCGCTCGCTCTTCACCTGGTCGAAGGAGACGAACTCGACGCGCTCGGCCGCCGCGCTCGGCGGGACGACCGCGACCTGCTCGATCGGCGACGTCGACCCGGTGGGCTCGGCGGCGGCGAACGCGCTCTGGCGGACGCTCACGACCTGGACGGGGGTCGAGACGGTGCAGACGCCGTACGCGTTGCCGGCGTACATGGGGCGCTTGTACTTGAGCTTGCCCCCCTCGGGGAGGAGCTCGGAGATGTCGCTCGCGAACCCTGCCGAGAGCCGCGCCGCGACGCGCGGGAGCAGGTCCTTGCCGTAGGCGCTCGCGGTGCCCACGACGACGGCGGCGCCCTTGGCGGCCGCCGCGACGGTCGGCACGTAGCGCTCGGCGACGTAGTCCTTCAGCGAGCTCGCCTGGGCGACGAGCACCTTGGCCGCGCCGAGCGTCGCTGCCTCGGCGGCCGCGTCGCCGAGGGCGTCGCCGATCACGAGGATCGAGTACGTCCCGCCGAGCGCCGCCGCCGCCTGCCTCGCGAACGTGACAGCGGAGTGGGTCGTCTTCTTCAGCTTTCCATCGGCGGCCTCGGCCACCACGAGAACGTCAGCCATGATCCCTCCTGCACGACCCGCCGCTGCGGGTCGGGGTCCGCGTCGGCGGCACCCTCGATGTCTTCGACCTCTTGTCGCGTCCGGTCTTGTCCCTGCTGCGTCCCGTCAGATGGCCTTCGCCTCGTTCTTGAGGCGCGAGACGAGCTCGCTGACGTCCTTCACCTTGATGCCCGCCTTGCGCGCGGGGGGCGGCTGGAACGCGCTGTACTGGACCTTGAGCGCCTGGTCCGCGGCGAGGTCGGCGAGCTTCACCTCGGCGAGGGGCTTCTTCTTGGCGGCCATGATCGCGGGGAGCGCCGCGAAGCGGACGCCGTCGTTGTACTTGAACGCGGGCGCCGTCTTCTGGGAGTAGACGCTGGTCGGCGCGACGATACGCAGGTCGACGGTGACGACGGCCGGCAGGCGCACGCGGAGGGTGGAGACGCCGCCGTCGACCTCGCGGCCGACGAGGAGCGCGCCCTTCTCTTCCTTGATGGTCGCGGCGAACGTGGCGAGCGGCCAGTCGAGCAGCTCGGCGAGGATCTGGCCGACCTGGTTGGAGTCACCGTCGACGGCCTGCTTGCCCATCAGCACGACGTCGGGCTTCTCGCGCTCGACGAGCGTCTTGAGCGCGCGGGCCACGAGGTCGCCGTCGAGCTTGTCGTCGGTGACGTCGACCCGGATGGCCTTGTCGGCGCCGGTGGCGAGCGCGGCGCGGAGGGTCTGCTCGGTCTCCTTCGGTCCGAAGGTGACGACGACGACCTCGCCCGCCCGCGTCTTCGGCGCCTTGCCGTCCTCGGTCAGGCGGAGCGCCGCTTCGAGCGCGTACTCGTCGAACGGGTTCGGCTTCCACTCGAGCCCGGTCGTCTCGATTTTGTCCCCGGAAGCGGGGATCTTCACCTTGTTCGCGTTATCCGGATCGGCGACGCGCTTGAGCGGAACGAGGATCTTCACGGCTCGGTGGCTCCTGTTGCTGTGTGGTAACGCAGAGCGTAGTCCGCCTCGGCAAGGACGCGCCACGCCTGCGGCAGCCGGGCCGGCGGCCCCATGCGTGGACCCGGCGCGCGCGGCTGAAACAGCACGCCCGAGGCGGAGGGAGCCGGTCATGGCAGCGCCGACGTGGTGCGTCAAGCAGACGCGACGGCCTATTCGAAGGGCGCGAGCCATTGTGAGGGGTCTCGCGGAGCGGGAGAGGCGAGGTGATCCATGGTGAGGGGGTGGCGTAGGGGGGCGTAACGGAGGCGATCCATCGAGAGGGGGAGGAGAGCGTCGTAAACGTGAACGTGGTCGTGGTCGTGGTCGTGGTCGTCGACGGCTCGATCGTTGACGTGAACGTTCTGCCGAAACCCTTGGCCAACGAATGGGAGCGGCGACTTCCGGGGGCCGTTCACGTTCACGACTGTGCCGTCGACGACCACGACCACGTTCACGACCACGTTCACGACCCGCTGGTGACCGATGGTCGGGGGAGGGGAGCGTTTACGGATGCGATCCGTTGAGAGGGGGGTGGCGGAGGGGGGTGGTTAACGGATCGAGTCAGCCCGGAGGGCCCGGCGGAGGGGGGTGGTTAACGGATCGAGTCAGCCCGGAGGGCCTGGCGGAGGGGGGGTTAACGGATCGAGTCAGCCCGGAGGGCCCGGCGGAGGGGTGGTTAACGGATCGAGTCAGCCCGGAGGGCCCGGCGGAGGGGGGTGGTTAACGGATCGAGTCAGCCCGGAGGGCCCGGCGGAGGGGCGGCCCCGTCAATCCACGCCGGTCGCCGGGGCTCCCTCGTCGATCGCTTTCTCGCCGGCGTCGGACGGCGCGCCGCCTTCCACGTCGGTCTCCTCCTTGCCGCCCGAGCGCCGGCGCTCGGCCTTGGCCGTCTCCCGCTGGAGCGGCGCGAGCAGCCGGCGCGCCGTCTCCTCGCCGGCCTCCTCGAGTTCCAGCATCTGGAGGACGCTGCGCACCACCTTGATCCAGCGGTTGCGCGCCCGGAGTTGCCCGCCGGGCGACTCGGCCGCTCCCGGCCGGTCCTCCGCCGAAAGGTGGATCCGCTGCGCGTCGAGCTTGCCGAGCTCGTCGCCCGCGGCGAACCACGCCTGCACCGCCTTGAGCAGGTTGCCCCCCGGCGTCGGCAGCGCCCGGAGCGCCGCCTTGGACTCCGGCGTCAGCCGGTCGCGCGCGAGCTTCACCTCGCCGGCCTCATCGCTGTAGCTCGCCCCGATGAACTTGAGCCCATCCGCGAAGAGCTGATCGCGAATCTCGAGGTAGATCGCCGCGTCCTCGGGCTCGTCGGCCAGATCGGCGAAGCCGGTGAGCACCGCATGGGCGCCGCGGGCCTTGCGATCATGGATCTGATCGGTCGCGACCAGCTTTTGCTGGATCTCGGAGATCTGGTCGTCCGCCTTCTTCTGCCGCCGGTGCGACTTCAAGACGCCTTCGTGCGCCTCCTCGATATCGTCGATGAGCGGGGCACACCGCTTCAGCGACACGAGGCGCGGCCTTTCGCGCTCCGGGTCGAGCCAGGCGCCGGTGATCTGGACCATTTGACGAGGAGAGAGGTCTTTGAGGGCCATGGTGCCTCCTTGGTTGTCCTCCGGCGACGCGCCGGGGAATGCACCATCCGTCACGCTCTCAGGCAGGATGGGCATTGTAAATGCTCTTTTGCGCGGCGCGAGATTTCGAGTCGGCCCGCGGCGCGTCCGGGAGGGGCGCCGCGGCTCGATTACGGCCCGATTACGGCCCGATTACGGCCCGATTACGGCTCAATTGCAGCTGATTCGCGGCTCAAGACGGGCGCGCGGGGGAGGACGGTGTTATCGCCTGTAATTGCCTTTTGCGCCGGAAGCTCGGGTGGTCCTGCGCTGAGGTCCCTTCAGGTCCCCTCGCTCGGCGGCGGCTCCTCGACGTGGCTCGTCTGCAGATCGCCCCGAAGGCGTTTCCGCAGCTGTTCGTCCATGCGGGTCGCGTACTTCTCGTGGACGCCGAGCGCCGCGGCGACCTGGGCCCACGAGAGCTCCTGCCAGTATCGCAGCTCGATGAGGCGCGCCTCCCGTTCGTCGAGGCCGCGGAGCGCCGCGGCGAGCGCCTCGAAGGCGCGCGTGCGCGCGAGCGCGTCTTCCGGGTGCGCCCTGAGCCGCTCGCCCGTGTCCCCCACGAAGCGGGTGAAGACGAGCGTCCGGCAATGGGCCATGAGCTGGCCCGACGCGTCGTCGTCGTCGTCGCTGAACGGATCGCTGGTGTCGCGCATCGACTCCGCCGCGTCGAGCGCGGCGGCGGCGCCGGCGCGCCGGATCGGCGCGTCGCGGGTCAGCTGCCGCATCACGGCGCCGGCGACCCGCTTCCAGGCATAGATGCCGAGGGGGACGCCGCGCGTTTCATCGAAGCCGAGCCCGGCTTCCAGGAGGGCCTGGTAGGCCGTCTGCTCGCAGTCCTCGATGCCCTGGCGCGTCCGCACGCCGTAGATCCGCGCGGTCGCCCTGGCGACGCGGCGAGCGAGGGGGAGCGCCGCCATGATGCGCTCCCGCGGGGGGTGAGGTGAGGGAGGAGGACGCCGGTCCCTGATCAATGCCGCCCGCCGGAGGTCCCGTCGTCGGGCGCCGCCGCCTCCTCGCTCGCGCCCCCGCCCTCGCGGGCCATCGCGCCGCTCCCGGCCGGGACGTAGCCCTTCGCCCGCAAGCGAGCGTGGAGCGGCGCCGCCGTGGGGTGGGTCGTGATGAAGACCGCGAGGTACCTGCGGTAATCCTCGATCTCCTCGGGGGAGAGCACCCCGAGGTACGGGCCGAGCGCGTCGGCGAGACAGGCCTCCACGATGGGATCGGCGTCGCCGGGCGGCTCCAGGTCGTCGTGCTGGTCGGAAGCGTCGTGCGTCATGGGGACCTCGCGCAGGGGGGCCCGCGTGCGTGCGGCGCCCGTTCCTTCTCCTAAATCACTGCCGGGTGCTCGTTTCAGACAAGGAAAGCGACACGCCGGGATCGTTTTGTCGCGCCCGCCCCCGGAGGCGCGCCGGCGCCGGGCGCGGGCGGGGTGCCGGGGCGGTTGGAGGGCTGGACCGTGCGCCGGAGCGCCGGGGTGCGCCGCGGCCGTGGTCGTGGCCATGGCCGCGAGGGCTGGTAACAGATTGAATTGATGTCGTTTTTCAGGAATCGGCATCGCCGGTGCATTTTCTTTGTCTGAACCGGCGCCCTGGTCGTGATTTCCATCTCAGGAGACCTCGCTGGTGGAACGCGGCACCTCAGACGGCTCAGGGCGCTCGGGCGGTGCCTGGGATGTGCTGGAAGGCACACCTTACCGGGCGGTCCGGGTGCTCGGGCGTGGGGGCATGGGGGAGGTCGTCGAGGCGGAGCACCGCGCGCTCCGGAAGCGGGTCGTGGTGAAGCTGGTCCGCCGCGCGCTGGCGCACGATCCGCGGTTCGCGGACCGGCTGCAGGTGGAGGCGCGGGCGCTGGCGGCTGTGTCGTCGCCGCACGTGGTGTCGGTCCTCGATCTGGGGCAGACGCCGTCGGGGCGCCCGTATTTCGTGATGGAGCGGCTCGAAGGGCGGACCCTGGGGGAGGAGCTCCAGCGGCGCGGTCCGCTCCCGGTGGCCGAGGCGATCGATCTGGTGCGGCAGGTACTGGCGGGGCTCGCGGCGGCGCACCGGGTGGGGCTGGTGCACCGCGACGTGAAGCTCGATAACGTGTTCCTGTGCGCGCCGGGGGCGGCGGCGCCGGGCGGCGCCCGGGTCGCGAAGGTGCTCGACTTCGGCGTCGCGAAGGTGCTCGACGGCGCCCTGGCCGGCGCGGCGCCGGGGGCGCCGCCTGTGGTGGACGGGCCGGCGTATCCGACCGACGCCGGACTGCTGGTGGGGACGCCACGGACGGCCTCGCCGGAGCAGGCGCGGTGCCAGCCTGTGGACGCGCGGGCGGATGTGTATGCGGTGGGGCTGCTGATGTATACGCTTGTTGTGGGGCACGGTCCGTTCGCCCATGTCGAGGACGCGCTGGCGCTGCTGCGGGCGCACGTGGTGGAGCCGCCGGCGCCGCCGTCGCGGTACGCGGGGCAGCGGATCCCGGCGGCGCTGGACCGTGCGGTGCTGAAGGCGCTTGCGAAGCGGCCGGAGGAGCGGTTTCAGAGCGCGGAGGCGTTCGGGGAGGAGCTGGCGCGGATCGGGGCGGAGCTCGCGGAGGAGGACGGGAGCGGGAGAGCGGCGCGGATGCCGGAGGCGGAGGCGGGGTGGGGGCCGCAGAGCAGGGCGTGGTTCGAGGCGAGGCCGGAGGGGAGCAGCAGGGCGAGGGCCTGCGGGGGCGTGGCGGTCGAGGCGGGGGAGGCGCCGGTGGACGCGCGGCTGTTCGCGGGGCTGACGCTTGCGAGCACGGTGGTGTTCTCGGCGATCGCGGCGCTGGTGCTGCGCGGGATGGGGGTGTGGTGATGGCGCGGGAGGCGCTGAAGGCCGGGGACGTGTTCCTGGACTACCGGATCACGGAGGTGATCGACGCGGGTGGGATGGGTGAGGTGTACAAGGCAGTGGAGGACTACTCGGAGGATGTCGTGGCGATCAAGTGCATGCTGCCACGGCACCTGAAGAGAGAGGACTTCGCGAGGCGGTTCCGGCAGGAGTGCAAGTTCTATCCGAAGCTGAAGCACCCGAACATCGTGAGGATGAAGAAGGCGGGTGTGTCGCCGGATCACGTGGCGTACATCGTGATGGATTACCTCGAGGGCAGGACGCTGAGGAAGCTGCTGAACAAGGCGTACCGTCTCGATTTCTTAAGCGCGATGCACGTGATGCTGCAGGTGGCGGACGCGATGACGTTCGTGCACTCGAAGGGGATATGGCACCGGGACCTGAAGCCCGAGAACATCATGGTGGGGACGAAGGCGGACGCGAAAGGGCACGTGTGGCTGCTCGACTTCGGGATAGCGAAGTTCGCGGACGGGGGGATGAACACCGATGATCTGCCGGACGTGGGGACGGTGAGGTACATCTCGCCGGAGCAGGTGAAGATGCTGTACACGAGCTCGAGGAAGGCCGAGCGCGTGGAGCGTGCGAGGCCGGATGGGCGTACGGACATCTACGCGTTCGGTGCGATTTTTTATGAGGTGCTGACGGGGAAGCACCTGTTCCTGGACGACAGCGAGCCAGCGACGGCGGAGGAGACGCTGACAGGGCACCTGGTGGCGGCGCCGGAGCCGGTGCACGAGATCGTGCCGGATTGCCCCGAGTTCGTGTGGCCGGTGGTGGCGAAGTGCATCGCGATCGACCGCGAGGAGCGGTATCCGAGGTTCGACGATGTGGCGCGGGACCTGCGGGGGCTCTTGAGAGAGACGGTGCCGGCGGGGCACGTGCTGGCGCAGCGGCTGGCGCGGGAGCGGCTGGAGGCGGAGCGGCAGGCGGCGTTCGCGGGGGTGGCGCTGGAGGACAGCGCGCCGGTGGAGGACGAGGCGGAGACGGAGGAGGCGGGGCAGGAGGGCGGGATGGAGCGAGGGAGCGCGGCGGCGGAGGAGGAGAAGAAGAGAGGGCGGCGGGTGGTGCACGGGGAGACGGCGCCGCTGGAGCAGTTCGTGGCGCCGGCGAGCGCGCTGCCGTTTGCGCCGTCGTCGCGCGTGCCGCGAGGGCGGGGGGTGGGGCATACGGAGCCGCTGCCGGCGCTGAAGCCGCTGGAGTCGACGGCGAAGCTGTCCGGGGCGTGGGCGGAGAGGATGGCGCAGCGAGCGGGGGCGGCGGCGACGCCGCAGCCGCCGGCGGAGGTGAGGGCGGGGAGTTATTCTGGGCCGTTGCCGCCGGCGGAGGTGAGGGCGCAGGCGTATGCGGGACCGGTGCCGATGGCGCAGGCGCACGGTGGGCCGGTACCGATGCCGCAGTCGCACGGTGGGCCGGTACCGATGCCGCAGTCGCATGGTGGGCCGGCGCCGATGCCGCAGTCGTATGGTGGGCCGGTGCCGATGCCGCAGGCGTATGCGGGACCGCCGCCGATGCCGCCGTCGTACGGCGGGCCGGCGTCGCACGTGGGGGCGCAGGGGTATCACGCGGGGGCGCAGGGGTATCACGCGGGGGCGCAGGGGTATGGGGGACCGCCGCCGTTGCCGCCGTCGTACGGCGGGCCGGCGTCGCACGTGGGGGCGCAGGGGTATCACGCGGGGGCGCAGGGGTATCACGCGGGGGCGCAGGGGTATGGGGGACCGCCGCCGTTGCCGGTGATGGAGACGCAGCACGCCGTGCCATTGAGGGAGGCACGACGAGCGGCACCGCAGCGGCCGCAGGAGGTGGAGCTGCCGTACGTAACGCCGCAGCTCCTGGCGACGGAGGCGTCGCGTCCGGGAACGGCGCCGCCGATCGCGGCGCGGCCAGCGGCGCCGAGCTCGGTGACGGCACCGAGCGCGGGGCCGGCGGAGTCGTTGCGGAAAGAGACGCCGATGACGCCGGTGGCGGCGCTGCTGACGCAGCCGCGGCGAGCGCCGAGGGCGTACGTGCTGGCGCCGCTGGTGGCGCTGGCGCTGACGCTGGGAGGCGTGGGCGCGGTGCTGGGGCTGCGCACGGCGCCGGAGCCGGTGACAGGAGAGCCGGCGGCATCGGCGGCGCCGGCCGAGAGCGCGACGGCGAGCGCGGCAGCGCCGGCGGCGGCGCTGGCCGAGAGCGCGGCGGCGGTCGCAGCGCCGCCGCCCGAGGCGAGCGCGGCGGCGAGCACGGCCGAGGCGGCGCTGGAGGCCGGAGCCGTGGAGAAGACGGGGGCGGCAGCGGAGGCCAAGGCGCCTGCTCCCAAGGAGCAAGCGGCGGCGGTGAAGGCAGAGCCGGCGAAGGCAGCGCCTGTGAAGGCGGCGCCGGCGGAGACGGAGGACGACGAGGACTTCTACCCGATGCCGAAGCCTCGGAAGCCGTCGTTTCTGCGGGTGATCGAGGAGCAGAAGAAGGCGGCGCCTGCGAAGCCGGCCGCGCCTGCGAAGCAACAGGGCGCGAAGCCGGCCGGGCCATGCGCCACGGCGGGGTGCAGGCCGTTCTAGTGTGTGGTCGCTGAGGAGAGAGGTCTTCGATGGGCAGCAACAAGGACAGCGACGACATCCGGCAGTACCTTCCGGATCTGGAGAGCATCCGGCGGGAGGCGGATCCTGAGGTTGCGGAGCGGAAGCTGCAGCAGGCGCTGAACAACCCGGAGCTGGACCGCGCGCTGACGGAGATGCAGCAGCAGAAGCCGACGGGGCAGCCGCTGTTCCAGTTCCCGGTGGTGCCGGCGCTGGCGAAGGGACAATCCGCGGTGCCGCCGCCGTTTCCGGGGCAAGCGGCGCGGACGCCGCTGCCGGTGCAAGCGGTGCCGCCGCCGTTTCCGGCGACGGCGGCGCAGCAGGGCGCGGCGCACGCGGCGGTGGCGCATCCGCACGGCGGGGCGGCCGCGCAGCGGGGCGCGGCGCCGCCGGGTGCAGCGGCGCCGCCGGGTGCAGCGGCGCCGCCGGGTGCAGCGGCGCCGCCGGGTGCAGCGGCGCCGCCGGGTGCAGCGGCGCCGTACCACGGCGCGATGGCGACGCAGCGTGTGCCGGTGCATCCGGGCGCGCCGGTGCAGCAGGGGGCGCAGGTGACGCAGCGTGTGCCGGTGTTCGAGGGCGCAGCGGCTCCGCAGCGCGCATCGGCGCAGCAGCAGGGCGTGCTGGTGCAGCAGCAAGGCGTGCCGGTGCAGCAGAGCGCACCGGTGCAGCAGCCGGGAGCGATGGCGCCGAGCCAGTGGGCGGACCGGGCGCTGCCGCCGATCGACAAGGCGCTGCTGCCGTCGTCGTTGCTGCCGGTGACGCCGCCGCCGGTCGCCGTGCCGAAGACGCCGGCAGCCACGCCGGCGACTGGACAGCGCCGGCAGTGGATGCCGACCTGGCTGATGGTGCTGCTCGCGCTCATCGCGGTGAGCAGCCCGTTCGTGCTGGCGACGATCCTGCGGCCAGAGCCGCCGCCGAAAGAGCAGGAGCCGGCGCTGCCGTCGAGCGGGGCGCCCGTGCGGAACACGCAGGTGCCGCCGGAGGCCTCGGAGCTCTTGCCGCCTGGGGCGCCGGCGCCGCCGGACGCGGTCGAGCCGAGCCTCGACGACACCGCATCGGCGAGCGAGCCGCCGGCGCCCGAGGCCACGGCGCCGCAGGCGCCGGCGCGGCCGGTGCGCCCTGCGCCGCAACGACCGCAGACGCCGGCGGCGCCTGTGCCCGCCACCGAGAATCAGCTCGCCGATGACGTGATGGAGTGAAGCCGGGTGGAGCCATGATGATGAACTGCCGAAGCCTTGCCGTGTTGTTCACTGCCGCGACCGTGATGGCCGCCGCGGACGTCGCCAGCGCGCAGCCTGCCGCGCCGCAGGAAGCGCCCGCCAGCGCCGGCGACGCGGTGACGCGTGCCGATGCGTTCTTTCGACGAGGGCTGCGTCTCTACTCGGACAAGAAGTACGTGGAGGCGGAGAAGGAGCTCGAGTCAGCGTGGGAGCTGAACCCGACGTTCGACGTGGCGTACAACCTCGGGAACACGAAGTACCAGCTGAAGAAGCACCGTGAGGCAGCGAAGTATCTGTCGTTCGCGCTGAGGAACTGGCCGCTGGTGAAGACGGTGGCGAAGCTGAAACCGACCGCGGAGCAGCGATTCGCGGAGTCGCGAGCGCAGGTGGGTGCGGTGACGGTGACCGTCAGCATGGCCGGAGCGGAGGTGCTTGTGGACGGCAAGGGCGTGGGGCGGGCGCCGCTGGAAGGCGAGGTGTTCGTCGACCCCGGCGAGCACCGGGTGGAGGCGAAGCATCTGGACTACGAGCCGGCGAGCCAGATGGTCGGTGTGGCGAAGGGAGCGACGGCGGAGGTGAAGCTGTCGATGGCGATGGTGAAAGCCGCGCCGCAGGCGTCGGCGGGCGTGAAGACGGAGGGGGACGGGAGCGCGGCGGGGGCGACGGGTGGTGGGCCGGTGGTGGGACAGCCGCCGGCGCCGGTGGCGCCGCCACCGCCGCTGCCGGGGAAGAGCTGGGTGCCGGCGATCGCACTGGGCGCAGCGAGCGTGGTGGGGCTCGGCGTGGGGATCGGGACGACGGTGGCGTCGAACAACGCGAACTCGGAGGCTCGCGCGCAGAAGGACCAGATCTTTGTCGCGGGCGGAGGTTGCCTCGCGTCGCCGTCGTTCGCAGAGAGATGCGCGGAGCTCCATCGCTCGGGTGAGCGCGCAGGTCTGCTGGGGGATGTCGCGTTGGGCAGCTACATCGCGTCGGGCGTCCTCGCCGCTGCCGCCGTTACCTACGCCGTGTGGCCAGTGACGAGCGGCGAGAAGTCGAGAGCGCTGCTCGTACTGCCCGCGCCGCGGGTTGATGGCCTCGGCGTTGTGATGGTGAGCACGTGGTGAGTCGAGCCGGAGAACGAACGATGAGAACGCTTGGGCGAACCCTGCTTGGATCGGCCGTCGCTGTTGTGTTGATTGCAAGTGGTTGCGATGGGCTTTGGTACCACATCGAGAACGACTGCGAGCTCATGCTCACGTGCGAGAAATACCGGGGCAGGGGCAGCGAAGTCGTCCCTGCCGGATGCGTGCCGAGCGAGATCGACGGCGCCGTGGACGAGACGTGCGGCGTCTTCGTGGCTTCGACAGGCAACGACGAGAACTTAGGTACCCGGACCGAGCCAGTCGCGACGCTCGCCGAGGGGGTGCGGCGCGCCGCCGGGAATGGGACGGGGGTCTATGCGTGCGCCGAGACGTTCGAGGAAGCGGTTGAACTGCCAGCGGGCGCGAAGCTTTTCGGTGGCCTCGACTGCGCGAACGGCTGGGTCTGGATTGGCAAGACGGCGAAGACGGTCGTGGCGCCCGGCGAAGAGGGGATCGCGCTGAAGGTGACGCGGGGCGAGGGCGCAGTGAGGATCGAGGATGTGTCGGCACGCGCGTTGGATGCGCAGGCGCTGGGGGCGTCGTCGATCGCGGTGCTGGTGGACGGTGCGGAGGTCGAGCTAGCGCGGTGCGAGCTGGTCGCGGGCAACGGTGCGGATGGTGCGGAGGGAGACGATGCGCCGACCGAGGTGCCGGCGCAGGCGTCGCCTGGGAACGCCGGGACCGATGCATGCAGTGATGTTGATGGCACCCCGGGGTCAGACGCGACGCTGTCCGGAGGCGCCCAGGTGGTCAATGAGTGCGGTGGCGATCTGTCGATCGGCGGTGGTGGTGGTGATGGTAATGTGACCAATGGCGGCGACGGTGCGACGAGCCAAGGCACCGCAGAGACCGCACGTGGTGGCGTCGGCGAACCGTTTTCCGGCGCTTGGGACTGTGGCGGAGCGGAACCCAATGGCCGAGGCGACGATGGTTCGAACGGCGCCCCGGGCGATGCCGGCGTCGCCGCGACCGGCCTCGGCACGTTGAACTCATCAGGCTACACGGGGGTCAGCGGCAGAGCCGGCGAAGCGGGCAAGCCAGGTCAAGGCGGCGGCGGAGGCGGCGGCACGAAGGGCGGCGCGGCCATCTGCTCAGGCGCCATGCGGGGAGCTGGGGCGAGTGGCGGCAGCGGCGGACCTGGCGGTTGCGGCGGGCTGCCGGGGCAAGGCGGTGGAGCGGGCGGCGCGAGCATCGCGCTGGCGAGCGTTGAGGGGAAGGTGACGCTGAAGGACTGCGTGCTGAAGGCGGGCAACGGAGGCAAGGGAGGTGCCGGCGGCGACCTTCAGCCAGGTGGGCTTGGCGGTCTCGGCGGAGTTGGCGGCACGGGCGTGGGTGGCTCGAAGGCTGCGTGCGCCGGGGGGCAAGGAGGCCAGGGAGGCAACGGCGGTCCAGGAGGAGGAGGCCTTGGTGGGCCGTCGCTTGCGATCGCGTATCGAGGCGAGGCGGTGAAGCAGGAAGGGCAGACGATGCTGCAACCCGGCACGCCAGGCGCCGGGGGGCCCGGCGGCAGCAACAACGTGTCGGAGAACGCTGGCGCCGATGGCTTGGCGGCGGCGGAGCAGGAGCTTCCGTAAGCACGCGATGAGGTAGCGGGCGGCGTCCTCGAGGACGCCGCCCGCGGGGCCGAAAAGCGCAGCGGGAGGAGGAACTGGCGATCGCGCGAAGCGCCATCGAAGGGGAGAGTTGTGCCCGCGGATGACGCGGGGGGCGGTGAGCAGAGCCCCCTGGATCGCTGCTACCGGCGAGCGGCGGAGAAAGTGAGGACGACCCTACGATTCTGACACAGTCCTGCATGGCTGCGCGTAACTGGGTGAAAAGGTTTTGATTTCAGAAGAGCCCTTGGCGAACTTCACGGGGCACAGCGGGCGAAGGCGGAGGCACGGCGGCAGGGGGGAATGCCGGCGAGGCAGGCGTGAGCGGAGAATGTTGGGACTTCGCGGGCAATGCGAGCTGCGGGCAGTGAAGTGAGCAGCGCGGCGAGGATGGTTGAGAATTCTTCATAGCTGAACGCAATGCGGAGGAGCGGCGGACGAACGCGGTGATCCGCGGTCAGCTGAGCTGAAGGAGGCGACAAGAAATGGTTGAACGCACCCCGCGCCGGGGTGGTAGGGAGTCTTTTGTCGCGGAGACGCGGCACGGTGGGCTGCCCGGCGCTGAAAACTTCACCACCCTGGAGTGGATCGCAAGAGGCGCGGGCGGAGGGACCGTTGGTCTGCTGACTGTTTCTGCGTCGGGCCGCAACCCCGGATACCATCCTACGGTCGCTGAAGGCAGCCCGGCAGCAGATCGCTTTTGCGCGGCGGGGGAGCCGCGGGGCGCGAGGGGGCGGACGCGCCGCTGCGCTGGAAGCGGAGTGGCCGTCGCGACCGAGACCCCTCCCGTCCCGCGCGTAGCGCGGGGCAAGGGAGGGGCGGACCGCGCGCAGGCCCGTAGGGCCGAGCACGGGCCGGGGGTGGGCATCTATCTTCTCGCTGCTCTTCTGTGCTGCGCGCCTGCGCGTGCTGCGTGGGGCGAAGAACTCGGGTCATCGCCTGGCACGGTGTCAGACCCGTATTTCGAAGCGGAGCTCGAGTCGGCGTGGGCGCTGAACCCGACGTTCGACGTGGCGTACAACCTCGGGAACACGAAGTACCAGCTGAAGAAGCACCGTGAGGCAGCGAAGTATCTGTCGTTCGCGCTGAGGAACTGGCCGCTGGTGAAGACGGTGGCGAAGCTGAAACCGACCGCGGAGCAGCGATTCGCGGAGTCGCGAGCGCAGGTGGGCGCGGTGGCGGTGACGGTGGGGGTCGCCGGAGCGGAAGTACTGGTGGACGGCAAGGCGGTAGGGAGAGCGCCGCTGGAAGGGGAGGTGTTCGTGGAGCCGGGCGAGCACCAGGTGGAGGCGAGGCAGGTGGGGTATGCGCCGGCGAGCCAGACGGTGACGGTGGCGAAGGGAGCGACGGCGGCGGTGACGTTGGCGCTGGCGGCGGCGAAGAGCGAGGGGGCGACGGCGGCGGGGACGACGGAGGGGGGCGGGAGCGCGGTGGGGGCGGGGGCGGGAGGGCCGGTGGCGGGGCCGCCGGTGGAGCCGCCACCGCCGCTGCCGAAGAGGAACTGGGTGCCGGTGATCGCGCTGGGTGGGGCGAGCGCGGTGGGGTTGGCGGTGGGCATCACGACGACGGTGTTGTCAATGAATGCGCGTGAGTCTTCGGAGGAACATACGAAAGCGATTCTGGGCGCAGACGGACGGTGCATCGAGCCTCCGAGCCATACGATACAACAGTGTCGCGAGCTTCGAAACGACACGAAGCGTGCCGAGACCTTTGGTACTATATCCGTCGTCGGTTACGCGGCGTCGGGCGCGCTGGCGATTGCAGCAGCCGCCTATGCGCTGTGGCCTCGGCAACCTGCACCTGTGGGGTACGGAGTGCGTGTATTGCCTCAGACGCACGCAGGCGGGGGCGGTGTCCTCGTCGTGGGGACATGGTGAGCTGGGCGATGATGAGCACAATGAAGAAGACGCGGGTGGCGAGGTGGACGCGCTGGGGTATCGCAGCCTCCATGGTTGTGGGCGGCTGCGACGCGCTATCTCTCGGACTGACGAACGACTGCGAGCACTTGCTCACCTGCAGCCACTTCCTGGGCGGCGATGCCGGCGGCACGCCCGAAGGGTGCATTCCGAGCGAGTTGACGTCCGCCGCGAGCGATACGTGCGGCGTGTTCGTGTCGGTGAACGGCGACGACGATGGCGCAGGGACAAAGGCGGCGCCTTTGAAGACGCTGAGCGTGGCGATCGCGCGGGCAGCGGAGGAGCGTGGCGCGGTGTACGCGTGCGCGGAGGAGTTCGCGGAGGCAGCAGAGGTACCCCCGGGCGTGGCGATCTTCGGGGGCCTCGACTGCACGAACGGCTGGAACTGGATCGGCGAGACGGCGAAGACGGTCGTGGCACCGGGCGAAGAGGGGATCGCGCTGAAGGTGCTGCGGGGCGAGGGCGCGGTTAGGATCGAAGACGTGTCAGTCCGCGCGTTGGATGCGCAGACGCTGGGGGCGTCGTCGATCGCCGTGCTGGTGGAGGGTACCGAGGCCGAGCTAGCGCGGTGCGAACTGGTGGCGGGGAACGGAGCGGATGGCGCCGAGGGAGAGGATGCGCCGAGCGAGGTGCCGGCCCAGGCATCGCCTGGGAACGCGGGGACCGATGCATGCACTGATCTGGACACCTCAGGAGCACCCGATAGCATGCTACCGGGAGGAGCCCAGATCGAAAATGCGTGTGGCGGAGCGTTGTCGATCGGCGGAGGGGGCGGCGCTGGCAGGGTAAACAACGGCGATGCCGGCCAGATAGGTCAGAGTGGGCCATTTGGGGCGGCAGGTGTCGGAGAACCACCGGCAGGGGCTTGGAGTTGCGGTGGTCCTGAACCGAACGGAACGGGCGATGGCGGCGCCGACGGTACGCCGGGTGATGTCGGCGAGGCTGCGAGTGGTCTCGGCTCGCTGAGTTCATCCGGCTACACGGGCGTGAGCGGCGGATCCGGCAAAGCGGGCACGCCCGGGCAAGGTGGGGGCGGAGGCAGCGGCGCGAAGGGCGGCGCGGCGATCTGCTCCGGCGCCATGCCGGGAGCAGGAGCGAGCGGAGGCAGCGGCGGCCCTGGTGGCTGCGGTGGGCTGCCCGGCCAAGGCGGCGGCGCCGGCGGAGCGAGCATCGCGCTGGCGAGCGTGGAGGGGAAGGTGACGCTGAAGGACTGCGTGCTGAAGGCGGGCGAGGGGGGCAAGGGAGGTGCCGGCGGCGACCTTCAGCCGGGCGGAGCCGGCGGGCTCGGAGGAGTCGGCGGCATGGGCGTCGGAGGGTCGAAGAACGCATGCGCCGGGGGGCAGGGAGGCCAGGGAGGCAACGGCGGTCCAGGAGGAGGAGGTCTCGGCGGGCCGTCGTTCGCGATCGCGTACCGAGGCGAGGCGGTGAAGCAGGAAGGGCCGACGATGCTGCAACCCGGCACGCCTGGCACTGGCGGACCTGGCGGAAGCAACAATGTGTCGGAGAACGCGGGGGCGGCAGGCACGGCGGCGGTGGAGCAGCAATTTCCGTGAGCGACCGATGAGGTAGCGGGCGGCGTCGCCGGTGGCGCCGCCCTCCGCCGCCGCGGGCAGGCGGCGGTAGGGAGGTGGTGACGATCGCGCGAAGCGCCATCGAAGGGGCGAGGTGTGTGTCGTAGGCGACACGGAGGGCGGCGAGCAGAGCCCGGTGGACTGCTGCCACCGACAAGCGGCGGAGAAAGTGAGGACGATCGTACGATTTTGTGACAATCCCGCTTGGCTAAGCGTAACTGGGCGAAAAGGCATCGATTTCAGAAGAAAGCCCTTGGAGAGCGCTTCCGTTATCGGCAGAATGCACGACGCGCGATCCCGAGGAGCTCCCTGTCGATGCGCCGGAAGTCCAGCGGAAACGATGTCCCTCCCTTGGGAAGACGCCCCAGCCTGAGCGCGAGGGTGGAGTGGGAGCGGACGTGGGTACGGCGGTTCGGTCTCGAGGACGTCGAGTGGGATCCGGAGGAGTCCTGCGAGCACTGCATCGAGAAGAGAGCGGCTCGGGAAGCGGTGATGGCGGAGCTTGCATCACGGTCGGGGAACCGACCGAAGCTGCGGCTGAGCCATGAGCCGAGCCCATCCAGGACGGGTGGGCGAATGAAGCGGAGCAGGCGCCATTGCAGGCGGCTGCTGCTGAAGCTGGTGCGACTGGCGCGGCTCGAGCGCGAGGACGTTTGAGCGCTTGACCGAAAGGCCCCGTCACGAGCGGCCGGTTCGAGCGAGCAGGCGTTGACGGACTGGGCGCGCTGAGGGCGCACGGCGGCGGCGCGGTGCGCTGGGCGACAGAGTAGAAACCGGCGCACCGCGGGTGTGGTGCGCACTGACTCGGCTCGTCCGTGCGACGAGCGTGCGAGGTGGACGATGGTGTGTCCAACGCTCGCCATCGAGGCGGGGGCGGATGCCCCCGTGTCGAGGCGTCGTGCGAGCAACGAGGAGCGCTCTGGTGAGCTGCCCTGTCTGGGGCTGTTCCTGGTCACGGGTGGATTCGGCGGAGAGGTTGTCTCCCGTACTGCTGTTGAGGTGGTACACGCATGTTTGGAAGGTAGTGCGGAAGGAGGGTGGGCTGGTGAGATGACTGCACCGCAGTGTCGGGACGAAGTGCGACTCATGATGAGTCCTCGTCGAACCTATCATTTCCGCCCCGAGGGCGATCGTCTGGAGCCGGGCCGGAGCGGCACGCCGGTGAGCTTCGCCGGTGTGCTGCTCGCGCCGGGGGCGGTGTACATCGCCTACGTCGGCGAGATGCGCATCTATCGATTCCGCGGCGGCAGGTTGGAGGAGCGAACGCGTGGTTTCGCGGCGCTCGACGGTGGCGTGTCGGATGGAACCGTCTCGCCGGATGCGCTGGCCATGCTGGTGCAACATGCAAAGGCGGCGCCGCGCGCGCTCGGTTGCGAGGCGGCGGTGGAGATGAAAACCCAGGTCGAGAACACGGAGCCGGGCGACGTCTTCCTCGTGTGCTCGGGCGGCCTCTGGAGTGCTGTGGCCGAGCGCCGGATCACCGGCATCCTCGCAGCGCACCGCGAGCTGCGCCTCGCGGCCAGCCTGCTTGTCGACTGCGCTGATGAGAATGGCGAGTCCGAGCTGGTGACGTGCATTCTGGCGCGGGTTGCCGATATCTGACGGATCTGAAGGTTAGAACTCCTGAGGAGGAGCGGGGCATAAGTCCTGGAGGGCGGCGAGGCTGCGTCGAGGCGACCCCTCCCGTCCCGCGCGGAGCGCGGGACTTGGGAGGGGCGGGCGGCGCGCAGGCGCGAAGCGCCGAGCACCGACCGGGGGAGGGCATCAGCTCTCCCTTCTTCTTCGTGTTCTTCTCGTTATCTCGCTCGTCCTGGGGGTGTGGTGATGGCGCGGGAGGCGCTGAAGGCACGTGGCGAGCAGAACCCCGTGGATCGCCGCTATCGGCGAGCGACGGAGAACGTGAAGATGACCATACGATTCCGTGGCGATCCAGTATGGCTGCGCGTAACTGGGTGAAAAGGCTTCGATTTCAGAAGAAAGCCCTTGGCGAGCTTCATGGGGGCACAGCGGGCGAGGGCAGAGGCCTGGCGCCAGGTGGAAACGCCGGCGGGGTGGGCGTGAGCGGAGAATATCGGGACTTCCGGGGCAATGCGAGCTGCGGTCAGTGAAGTGAGCAGCACGATGAGAATTTACGGGAGCTGAGCGCAATGCGGATGAGCGACTGACGAATGCAGTGCTCTGCGAGCCGCGGAGCTGAAGGAGGAGACAAGAAATGATTGGACGTGCCCCGCGCTGGGGTGGTAGGGACTCTTTTGTCGCGGAGACGCGACACGGTGGGCTGCCCGGCGCTGACAACCTCACCACCATCGAGTGGATTGCCCAAGGCGCGGGTGGAGGGACCGTTGACCTGCTGAACCCTTCTGCGTCGGGCCGCGAGCGCGGATGTTATCCGACGGTCGCTGAAGGCAGTCCGGCAGCAGGTCACTTTTGCGCGGCGGGGGAGCTGCGATGTGCGGCGCCGGGGCGGAGGCGTGATGGCGCTGGGCCCCGAACCGCGATCGTCGCCGCGACCCCTCCCGTCCCGCGCGGAGCGCGGGACTTGGGAGGGGCGGACCGCGCGCAGGCCCGCAGGGCCGAGCACGGGCCGGGGAACGGGCATCGTGGTGTTGCTCTCCGTCTTGCTCTGCACCCCAGCGCGAGCAGCGTGGTGCGAAGAGCTGGAAGGGGAGGTGGTCGTCGAGCCAGGGGAGCACCGGCTAGAGGTGAGGCTGGCGGGGTACCTGCCGGTGGGCTCGGTGGAGCCGGCGGGCTCGGCGGAGCCGGTGGCATGGGGGGCAGCGGGTCGAAGCACGCGTGCGCTGGTGGGCAGGGAGGGCAAGGAGGCAACGGCAATCCAGGAGGAGGAGGCCTCGGTGGGCCGTCGTTCGCGATCGCGTACCGAGGCAAGGCGGTGGAGCAGGAAGGGGAGACAACGCTGCAACGCGGCACGCCGGGTGCTGGGGGCCCCGGCGGCAGCAACACCGTGGCGGACAACGCGGGCGCGGCAGGCTCGGCGGCCGCGGAGCAGGAGTTTCCGCAAGTGAGCGACGAGGTGGCGGGCGGCCTCGTCGGCCGCCAGCCGCCGCGAAGCGTGGCGGAGGCGACCCCGACGATCGCGCGACGCGCCATCGAGGAGGCGACGCATCTCCCGCAGGCAACAGGCACAGCGGCCAGCAGCGCTCGCTGGACTGCTGCCACCGGCGAGCGGTGGAGAAAGTGAGGGCGGCCGTACGATTTTGTGATGACCCGGCCTGGCTGAGCGTAAGTAATCGAAAGACATCGATTTCTGGACGAAAACGCTTGGCGTGCTCTTTCGTGGCCGGCAGTATGCGCGCCGCTCAATCCCAAGGAGCGCCCTGCCGATGCGCCGGAATTCCAGTGGAAACGATGTCCCTCCCTCCGGAAGACGCCCCAGCCCGAGCGGGATGGGGGAGTGGGAGCGGATGTGGGTGCGCAGGCTGGGCCTCGAGGATGTGGAGTGGGACCCCGAGCTGCACTGCGAGCACTGCATCGCGAAGCGAGCGGCCTGGGAAGCGGTGATGGAGGAGCTTGCATCACGGTCGGGGAACCGACCGAAGCTGCGGCTGAGCCCTGGGTGGGAGAAGATTCCTTTGAGGGCAGGTAGGCGAAGCAGGCGGAGCAAGGGCCGCTGTAGGCGGCTGCTGCTGAAGATGGTGCGATTGGCGCGCCTCGTGCGCGACGATTTTTGAGCGCTTGAGCAAAAGGTCCCGTCGCGAGTTTCCAGCTCGAGCGAGCAGCCGCTGACGACCTGAGCTCGCCGAGGGCGCACGGCGGCCCCGCAGCGCAGCGCGCTGGGCGACAGAACAGGAGACCGGCGCACCGCGAGCGTGGTGCGCGCTGACTCGGCTCGTCCTTGCGACGAGCGTGCGAGGTGGAGGATGGTGCGTCCAACGATCGCCATCGAGGCAGGGGCGGATGCCCTTGTGTCGAGGCGTCGTGCGAGCAACGAGGAGCGCTCTGGTGAGTTGCCTTGCCTGGGGCTCTTCCTGGTCACGGGCCGGCTTGGCGGAGAGGTCGTCTCCCGCACGGCGATCGAGATGGTGCATTCCGCTGTCGAGGCAGCCAGCGTGGACGACCTTGGTGCTGATGAGATGATTGCGTCGCAGTGCCGGGACGAAGTGCGGCTCATGATGAGCCCGCGTCGAACAGGCCGCTCCGAGGACGAGCGTCCGGGGCCGGGACCGAGCGGCGTGCAGGTGACCTTTGAGCCCGAGCAGGTAATGTGCGTCCTGGCACGTGTTGCGGGGTCTGTGGGTTGAACTCGTCAGGAGGAGCGGTGCAGCAGCGCCGGAGCGCGCGCAGGCCCGGAGGGACGAGCACGGGCCGGGGTGGGCAGCATTCTTGTGGGCGAAGGTGACGGCGCGAAGGGTGGGGAGGCGATCTTCCCGGGAGCCAGGCCGGCGCCGGAGCGAGCGGAGGCAGCGGCGAACCCCGCGGCTGCGGTGGACTGCCCGGGGAGGGGGCGGAGCAGCGAGCAGAGCCCGCTGGACTGCTGATCGCGGCGAGCGCTGCAGAAAAAATGAGAGACGGTATGATTTCGTGGCAATTTCGGAGGGCTGAACGTAACTCGGCAAAACGGCAACGATGATTCGAAGAAACCCCTTGGCGAGCTCATTCGTTGCCGGCAGAATGGGCGCCGCCCGAATTCAAGGAGCCCCATGCCGAAGCGCCGAAGGTCCCGCGGAGACGACCCCCCTCCCTCTGGTAAGCGCCCCAGCTTGAGCAAGATGGGGGAGTGGGAGCGGATGTGGGTACGGAGGCTGGGTCTCGAGGACATCGACTGGGATCCTCAGAAGTATTGCATGCACTGCATCGCGGAGCGGGCCGCTCGCGAAGAGGCGGCGGCGGAGGAGCTCGCGCCGCCGTCAGGGCCCAGACTGCCCGCGTCGCAGAGCCTCTTGTGGGCGAAGAACCCACGCCCGGCAGGTGGCCCTAAAGCGCGAAGCAAGCGTCGCCCCAAGCTGATGCTCGTGCCCTCGGTGCACCGCAGAAGCGAGGACTCTTGAGCGAGAGGCCCCTTCACGAAGGGGCTGAATCGAGCGAGTCGACCAGAGGGTGTGGGGGACGCAGGCTCTGATGGGCTCTCCGGGAACCTGTCGTGTTGTGCCAGAACACCGCATCTCTCGCATCCTCGCTGCATCTCGCGAGTTGCTGCGCGAGTCGCGCCTTCGCGAGTCGCGGCTTCTGATGGATGGACTGCGCTCATGAGCTCGCGCTGCGAGCCCGAGCGCGCGACGTGCGCCCCGGCGCGCGTCGGCAACGGCCGAGGCGCTCCGCCATGAGCGCGATCAGCCCGTGCGCGCGCCCACACCTCGCGCAGGCTCACGCCGGCGCTCGGCTCTCCCCGGCCACACCGGCCTCCCGCCCGAACGCCCGGCCGCAGCGCCGTCGCACGCAGGAAGCGCACCACGGCCTACCTCCGTGCGCCCCGCTCCTGCTACCCTGCTGGCCGTGGCGATAACGACCGATTTCCTCGTCATCGGTAGCGGTGTGGCTGGGCTGACCTTCGCGCTCGAGGCGGCCGAGCACGGCGAGGTGATCATCGTCACCAAGCGCGCGCGTGACGAATCCAACACGAAGTACGCCCAGGGCGGCATCGCCGCGGTCTTCGCCCCGGACGACTCCCCCGAGGCGCACATCGCCGACACACTCGAGGCGGGGGCGGGCCTCTGTCACGAGGTGGTCGTCGAGATCTGCGCGCGGGAGGGGCCCGAGCGGGTGCGCGAGCTCATCGCGCGGGGCGCCCAGTTCGATCACGAGAACGGCCAGGTGCGCCTCGGGCGCGAGGGGGGGCACTCCGCGCGGCGGATCGTGCACGCCGCCGACGCGACCGGCCTCGAGATCGAGCGCGCGCTCCTCGAGCAGGCCCGGCAGAACCCGAACATCCGCTTCGCCGAGCACCACACGGCGATCGACCTCATCCCGCTCTCCCGGTTCGGGGGGCCGGACATCTGCGCCGGCGCCTACGTGCTCGACGAGACCGACGCCGCGCTGAACCAGGGCAGGCCGCGGCCGCGCGACTCGGAGCGGCCAGCGCCCCGGCACCGGCCGGCCTCGAAGCCGCACGTCGTCGAGACCTACCTCGCGCGGGCGACCGTGCTCGCGACCGGCGGCGCAGGCAAGGTCTACCTCTACACGACGAACCCCGACGTCGCGACGGGCGACGGCGTCGCCATGGCCTACCGGGCAGGCGCCGAGATCGCGAACATGGAGTTCTACCAGTTCCACCCGACGTGCCTGTTCCACCCGGAGGCGAAGAGCTTCCTCGTGAGCGAGGCGCTGCGCGGCGAGGGCGCCATCCTCCGGCTGCCGGACGGGACGGCCTTCATGGCCAGCCACGATCCGCGCAAGGACCTCGCGCCGCGCGACATCGTGGCGCGGGCCATCGACTTCGAGATGAAGCGGACAGGCTCGGACTACGTGCTGCTGGACATCACCCACCGGCCCGCGAGCTTCGTCCGCGAGCACTTCCCGACCATCCACGCGCAGTGCCTGCGCTACGGCATCGACATCACCGCGCAGCCGATCCCCGTCGTGCCGGCCGCCCACTACATGTGCGGCGGGATCACCACCGATCTCTACGGCAGGACGACGATCCCCGGGCTCTGGGCGATCGGCGAGTGCACGTGCACGGGGCTGCACGGCGCGAACCGGCTCGCCTCGAACTCGCTGCTCGAGGGGCTCGTCTTCGGCCACCGCGCGGCCGCGCGCCTCGGCACCCAGATCGCCGAGCTCCGGCAGAGCGCGTTCCCCGATGTGCCCGAGTGGCAGGTCGGCAACGCGGTCGCCAGCGACGAGGAGGTCGTCGTCGCCCACAACTGGGACGAGCTGCGCCGCACCATGTGGAACTACGTCGGCATCGTCCGGTCCGACGCCCGCCTCCGGCGCGCCGCCCGGCGGATCTCCCTGCTCCAGGAGGAGATCCGCGAGTACTACTGGAAGCACCTTGTCACCCGGGATCTGCTCGAGCTGCGCAACATCGCCACCGTGGCCGAGCTCATCGTCGGCTGCGCCTCCGCCCGGCACGAGAGCCGGGGGCTGCACACGACGATCGACTACCCGGAGACGAACGATCGCCTCGGCACGGACACGGTCGTGAAGCGGGGCGTCCTGCCTTATCTGCGAGGTCGATGAGCGATCTGCACGGCACCCCCGACCCTCCGCCGAGCGGCGGAGGGCCCGGTCCGCTCGTCCGGCGAGGCGGCGAGGAGCGACCGATGTCGATCCCCGGGGCCATCGGCTGGACCGTGGGCGTCACCGCGCTGTTCCTGTTCCTGCTCGGCCTGATCTCCTCCTTCCGGATGGAGCCGGCGCTCGACGGCGCGGGCTCGTTCCGGGCGGCGCCGAAGCTCGACGTCATCGGCAGCTTCGCGTGCCAGGCCGCGGCGTACCTGCTCGGGCTCTTCGGCGTGCTCCAGGTGCACGCGCCCCGCGCGTCGATCCGGCAGTTCCTCGGCGTGCGCGGGACGCACGTGGCGTTCTATCCGCTCGCGATCGCGCTCGGCTTCGCGCTCGAGGGGCCCATCGCCGCGCTCTACACGGCGATCGAGGCGCGCTGGCCGTCGGGGATCGACGACGCCGAGCTCGTCCGGGTCTTCGTCGACGCGAGCGCGCCCGAGCGGGCCGCGCTCGGCCTCATCTTCATCGTGCTCGGCCCCGCGCTGGAGGAGGTCTTCTTCCGGGGAGCGCTCGCCCGCCCGCTGCGCTGGACGCACCGCGCGCCGCTCGTGATCGCGATCACGGCCGCGCTCTTCGCGGTGGCCCACGTCGGGTGGCAGAAGTTCCTGCCGATCGGCATCTTCGGCGCGGCCCTCGGCGTCCTCCGCGTCGCGAGCGGCTCGCTCTTGCCGTCCATCCTCCTCCACGGCACCTACAACGCCATCCAGTGCTTCTCGCTCCTCTCCGCGGCGGGCGCGGGGGCCGCCGACGGCGCGCCCTCGGCCGCCGGCGCCGCGCTGCCCGACGCCGCGGCGAGCCCGGTGTGGCTCGTGGCGGTGAGCTCCGCCTCTGCGCTCGTGTTGACCGCGCTCGCCTGCGTCCTCGGCCGTCGCGCCGAGGGGGCGGCCCGCGCGAGGGAAAAGGACCTCTCATGATGCCGTCGTTCGGGAGCCAAGGCGGCGGCGAGAGCCGATCCGCGCAGATCGCAGCGGGGGACGGCGAGGGCCGCTCCTCCGGGACCGTGGACGCGAGCGGCCAGGGCCGCGCCGCTCCGCGCGCCGGGGCGAAGCGAGCGCGCGTCAGCCTCTGCTTGCCCGGGGGCGGCCTGACGGGCGCGCTCTACCAGATCGGCGCGCTCGCGGCGCTCGAGGATGGCGTCGAGGGGATCGACAACCAGAGCTTCTCGCTCTACCTCGGACACGGCAGCGGCGCCGCGGTGGCCGCGGCCCTGGCGGGCGGCATCCCGATCGAGCGGCTCTACCGCGCCCTGCTCGATCCGGTCGACAACTTCTTCCCGCTGGAGCGCAGCCACCTCCTCCACATCGACGTCGGCGAGTGGCGGCGCGCGCTCAGCACCAGCCTGGTCGCGCTCCGCCACGCGATCGTCCGGCTCACGACCCGGGGCGACGCGACCCCGAACGCGCCGGCGCAGCAGTACCTGTTCGAGCAGCTCGATCGCTTCAACGACTCGCTCCCCGCGGGGCTCTTCCAGCTCGATCGTTACGAGCGGTTCCTCGGCGAGTTCTTCCTGAGGCGCGGCATCCCGAACTCGTTCCGCGCGATGCCGCGGACGCTGCGCATCCCGGCGCACGACCTCGACTCGGGCGAGCGCGTCGTCTTCGGCGCCGAGGGGTTCGACCACGTCCCGGTGTCGCTCGCCTGCGCGGCGTCGCTCGCGCTCCCGCTGTTCTTCTCGCCGGTGCGCGTCGAGCACCGCCACTACCTCGACGGCGGGCTGGGCCACGTGGCGCACCTCGATCTCGCGCAGGCCGCCGGCGTGGACCTCACGATCGTCGTGAGCCCGCTCGTGCCCGTCTCCACCGCGCACCGCCCCGTCCCGACAGGGCACGGGGTGCGCGAGAGCGTGCGCGACAAGGGCATGCTCTGGATCTTCAACCAGGCGATGCGGATCGGGGCGCACGCGCGGCTCCACCAGGCGGTGGGGCGCGCGCTCGCCGAGGGCAAGATGCAGGTCCTCGTGCTCGAGCCCGCGCGGAACGACGCGCTGCTGTTCCTCCACAACCCCGCCAACCTGCGCGCGCGGCGCGCCATCCTGGAGTACGCCTACCGGACGACGCGCGAGCGCATCGCGGTGTGGATGGACAAGAACCGCGCCGTGGTCGAGGCGATGGGGTGGCACGAGGCCCGCGCGTCGGGCCCGTCGGCCGGCTGAGGCGCATCGCCGACGCGAGGGCCTGGTCAGCGGGCCCAGGGCGCATCGGCCGCCCGAGCGCCCGCTCGGCCGGCGAGTGCCGGTCAGCTGGCGAGGGATGAGAACCGGGCGATCGTCAGCTCGTCGGGCGGGACGCTGATGCGGGCGCGCGGGATGGCGACGCCGTGGAGGTAGCGCCAGCCCTCGCCGTCGTGGAGGAAATCGGACAGCTCGACGAACGAACGATCGACGCCTGCCTCGAAGATCTTGGCGAGGAACAGCACCGACGCCGAGTCACCGCTCTGCAGGCTGTCGAGGATCTGGAGGCCCCGGTACCGGTGGTGGTGGATCGTCACCTTCAGCTCGCGGAGCACCTGATCCCTGTCGCGCCCGCGGTCGATGTGGCCCATGTGCAGCGTCCGCCAGAGGTAGGCGGTGTCTCCGACGGCGAACGCGGCGTACCGCGAGCGCATCAGCGCCACGGCGTCGGGCGCCTCGCGATCGCCCAGATGGCAGGGGGCGCAGCACTCGCGGTACGAGCGCCCCGAGCCGCACGGGCACGGGCGGGAGAGGGTCCCCGTACCAGGACGAACATCTCGGGTCATGGGCGTTCTCTACACGGGTTCGTGCCCCGTTGCAGCGCCCTGGGGGGCGTCGAGATGGGGCGCGGCGGGCGTGCGGCAGGACGGCCCGGCACGGCATGGCGCGGCCTGCGGCAGGACGGCCCGGCCCGGCACGGCGTGGCCCGGCGCCGTCGCGCCGTCCAGCGCCGACCCGCGCGCGTCCCTGAGCGAAGCCTCTTGCGGGGCGCCGGCGAGGACGGTAAGGCGGGCGGGAAGTATGCCCGCAGCGCGCGCTCACGCCGCGGCCCTCCTCCTGGCCCTCGCCCTGGTTCTGGGGGGCTGCAAGCGCCAATACGCCATCGGCGATCACGTCCTCGTGACGTGGGAAGGGAACGTCTACCCGGCCGAGGTCATCGAGGTCCTGGGTCCGACGAAGTTCAAGATCCACTACCAGGGATACGACGACATCTGGGACGAAGTTGTACCTCGTGAACGGATCCGCGGCCTCGTCGAGGGCAATGTCGTCCACCCGCCGCCGCCGCCGAAGGTCCGGAGCAAGGGGCTGCAGGCGTCGCAGACCAACGTCTACAAGATCGGCGACAGGGTCCGCGTCGAGTGGCACGGGCAGATGTACCCGGCGGTCGTCACCGGCATCGTGGGGCAAGAGCGCTACCGCATCCACTACGACGGCTACGGATCCGAGTGGGACGAGACGGTCGGGCTTTCCAGGATTCAAGCCAAGTAGCGTGAAATGTTCACGCGCGATCATTTTCCCCCTGGCGCTGTCCATGGGGCCGAATTAAGAGCCGCGCCGAATTTCTGACTGGGCGATCGCAAGAGTGCGCCGCCTGGCTGACGTTCGATGCGTGCCGCACGCCCTCCACGGGCACGCCCCCACGGGTGCGCGGCGGGGAGCCTTCTGTGATCAGCGAACTGTCCAAGCTGCGCAATATCGGGATCAGCGCCCACATCGATTCGGGCAAGACAACGCTGACCGAGCGCATCCTCTTTTACACCAAGCGGATCCACGCCATCCACGACGTCAAGGGCAAGGACGGCGTCGGCGCGAAGATGGACTCGATGGATCTCGAGCGCGAGCGCGGGATCACCATCCAGTCCGCGGCCACGCACTGCTTCTGGAACGGGCACCAGATCAACGTGATCGACACGCCCGGCCACGTGGACTTCACGATCGAGGTCGAGCGCGCGATGCGCGTGCTCGACGGTGCGATCCTGGTCCTCTGCGCCGTCGCCGGCGTGCAGAGCCAGTCGCTCACGGTCGACCGCCAGATGCGCCGCTACGGCGTCCCGCGCATCGCGTTCGTGAACAAGTGCGACCGCGCCGGCGCGAACCCGCTGCGGGTCCGCGCGCAGCTGCGCGAGAAGCTCAACCTGAACCCGGTGCTGCTGCAGCTGCCGATCGGGCTCGAGGACAAGTTCGAGGGGGTCGTCGACCTCATCGCGATGAAGTCCTACCGGTTCGAGGGGGCGAACGGCGAGAAGATCGTCGTCGGCGAGATCCCGGCCGAGATGGCCGACGAGGTGAAGACGGCGCGCGAGGAGATGCTCGACGCGCTCTCGATGTACTCCGACGAGCTCACGGAGGCGATCCTCGAGGAGCGCGTCACCGAGGAGCTCCTCCAGACGGCGATCCGCGAGGCGACCGTGAAGCTCCAGATCGTCCCGGTGATGATGGGGTCGGCCTACAAGAACAAGGCGGTGCAGGTCCTGCTCGACGGCGTGACCCGCTACCTGCCGACGCCCGCCGACATCACGAACAAGGCCGTGGATCTCGACAAGGACGAGGCCGAGGTCGTCCTGTCGAGCGACTCGGACAAGCCGCTCGTGATGCTCGCGTTCAAGCTCGAGGACGGCCGCTTCGGCCAGCTCACGTACCTGCGGGTCTACCAGGGCAACCTGGCCCGCGGGGGCGAGATCACGAACACCCGCACGGGCAAGCGCCACAAGGTCGGCCGGCTCGTCCGCATGCACGCGGACGAGATGGAGGACATCGACTCCGCGGGCGCGGGCGACATCGTCGCGATGTTCGGCATCGACTGCAACTCCGGGGACACCTTCACGGACGGGACCCTGAGCGTCGCGATGACGTCGATGCACGTGCCCGACCCGGTCATCTCGCTCACCGTGACGCCCAAGGACAACAAGGCCCAGGCGAACATGTCGAAGGCGCTGCGCCGCTTCACCAAGGAGGACCCGACCTTCCGCGTCGGGGCGGATCCGGAGAGCGGCGAGACGATCATCCAGGGCATGGGTGAGCTCCACCTGGACGTCTACATCGAGCGCATGAAGCGCGAGTACGCGGCCGAGGTCGTCACGAGCCCGCCGCGCGTCGCGTACCGCGAGACGATCACGCGCCGCGTCGACTTCAACTACACGCACAAGAAGCAGACCGGCGGCTCCGGTCAGTACGGCAAGGTCGGCGGCTTCATCGAGCCGTGGACGGAGGCGCCGTTCCGGTTCGACGATCAGGTCGTCGGCGGCGCGATCCCGCGCGAGTTCATCCCGGCGGTCGAGAAGGGCTTCGTGTCGATGCTCGCCAAGGGACAGCTCATCGGCGCGCCCGTCACGGGCGTGTCGGTCACGCTGAACGACGGCGCGGCCCACGCGGTCGACTCGTCCGACATCGCCTTCCAGGAGGCCGCGCGCGGCGCCTGGCGCGAGACGTACCCCAAGGCCGGCCCGCAGATCCTGGAGCCGCTGATGAAGGTCGCCTGCGAAGGGCCGAGCGAGTACCAGGGCGGCATCGTCGGCATCCTCATGCAGCGGCGCGGCATCATCGTCGGTTCGACCGAGGCAGACGGCTTCTGCCGCGTCGAGGCGGAGGTGCCGCTCTCCGACATGTTCGGCTTCTCGACCGTCCTCCGCTCCGCCACCCAGGGCAAAGCCGAGTTCACGATGGAGTTCTCGCGCTATGCTCCTCTTCCGGCGGCGCTTGGTGAGGAGCTCATCAAGAAATACCGGGAAGAGCAGGCGAAGAAGGCCAAGTGAGGGGGTCGGCATGTACCGCAAAGAGGTAAACGAGCGGAGCCCCATGCGGGTCTTCGAGGGGTCGATGCACGGCGGGCTGGGTCGCGGCAACGTCGGCGTCATCGTCTCCCGGCCCGGCGTGGGCAAGACGGCGTTGCTCGTGCAGATCGCGCTCGACGATCTGCTGCGGGATCGCCGGGTCCTCCACATCTCGCACGAGAACGCGGTCGATCACGTCCGCGCGTACTACGACGAGATCTTCCACGATCTCGCGCAGTCGATGCGGCTCGAGGAGCCGGAGGCCGTCCGGCTCGAGGTTGAGCGGCACCGGCAGATCTACTCGCACCTCGGCCACGTGAAGGCGTCGGCCGACGCGCCCGAAGAGGCGGCGCGCCTGTGGGTCGAGAAGATGCTCGAGACGGTGGCGTTCGCGCGCGGCGTTGCCCACTTCGAGCCCGACGTGATCATCGTCGACGGCTTCGACGTGGCGGTCGCGTCGGAGCAGGCGATGGAGGCGCTCGGGCGGCTCGCGAAGGAGCGCTCCGCCGAGGTCTGGGTCGCGGCCCAGGTCGACGAGGCGGGCCCTCCCGGCAAGCTGCCTGCCGCGCTCCAGAAGGTCGAGCGGCACCTCAACGTGGTCGTCTACCTGCAGCCGGAGCGCGACGTGGTTCGCCTGCGGCTGCTGAAGGACCACGGCAACAAGGATCTCGCCGATCTCCACCTGCGGCTCGATCCCCACTCGATGCGCGTCATCGACGAGGACGTGCGGCCCCCCTCGGAGCGGCCGAAGGACCCGCGGACCTTCCGCGTGCACTCGGGCGGCGCCAAGGGGGCCGAGGCCGAGTTCGGGGCGTGCGCCGAGCGGTACGGGGTGCAGGAGCTGAACTACAGCTTCGAGGGCCACCGGCTCCTCGAGCGCCAGCGCGGCGTGGTCGTGCTGGGGGACGACGAGCTGCGCAAGGGCGACTTCAGCCTCGTCTACGTGTCGCGGCGCCTCGGCCGCGTGCTGAGCGAGATCCCGCTCGTGCGCAACATCCTCCAGACGATCTGGCACCAGATCAACGCGGCGAGCCAGGTCTTCGTCGTGGGCACGCTCCAGGAGGACGGCACCGTGCGCGGCGGCACCGGCTGGGGCGCGGAGCTCGCGCGCCTCTGGAAGAAGCAGCTGTTCGTCTACGATCAGGAGAAGCGCGGCTGGTTCCGCTGGAGCGGCTCGGCCTGGGAGATGGCGCGGCAGCCGAGCATCACCTGCGAGAACTTCGCCGGCATCGGCACGCAGGATCTCAACGACGCCGGCCGCGACGCGATCCGCGACCTCTTCGCGCGCAGCTTCGGCGAGCCTGGCTGAGAGCCGATCGCTCGGGCGCCCTCCGCCGCGCACGCGGCCGCGGGGGCGCCTCGCTGCGGCGCGCAGCAGGCCGGCGCGAAGCGGGCCTGCTGCGCCGAGCCGCTCAGGCTGAGTGCTTCTGGATGAGCTGGGCGAGGCGCGGAACGGCCTCCTCGACGTTCTTCTTCGCTGAGCCGCGCAGCTTCTCGTAGGTGCCGCGCACCACGCCGCTCGACGACGACTTCGCCTTCTCGTCGGTGATGCTGAGGAGCGCGTCGGCGATCCGCGAGCGGTTCGACGTGAAGAAGGAGCTCGGGTTGCCGCTGCTCGCGGCCTCGGTCCAGATGGGATCGAGCTTCTTGGCGAACTCGGGCAGGAGCTTCTCGACCACCTGCTGGATGAAGCCGGGCTTGATGCCCTTCACGGCCGCGTAGCCGGCCTTGACCGCCAGGCCGGAGAGTCCGCTCTTCGAAGCCACCTCCTCGTCGACCAGCGTGCAACAGTCGGCGACGACCTTGGATTTCTTGTTCGCATCGAGCAGCGTTTCGCTGAGACCCATTCTCGAACTCCTCCGGGCGCTTCGGAGGCCGGTCGCGGCCCCCGGACCCATGTCAGCGTGACCCCCGGCAGGGAGCCGCGACCACGTCGAGCGGACCGGTGGTCCGCTCCCGACCACATCGAAGCGCGGCTCTTACCACAGCGGCCCGAAGGCCGGCATCGCAAGCGCCCACCCGGGAAACCATCGGTCCAGGACGGCTCTCGTCCGATGTCGACCGTCCGGGATGGCACCGCAACGCCGTCACGCGCTCGATTCTCGGAAATGCCGCGCGGAGACCGCATGCATGGCCGCCCCTCGCGCGCCATACTCAAGATGTAATTTGAATCACAATCTGGCGTGGCGGGCGCTCGCCGTTGTCGTGTCGCGAGGCCTGCGGGGGGCTCATGGACGTTACCTGCGAAATCTGCGGAATCGTCACCACGGTGTCGAGCGACGCGCGCGGCGGGGCTGCGCTCGAGTGCAGCGTCTGCGGCGGTGCGATGCTCCGTGCGCACGGGAGGGGTGCGGCAGCGCCCCCGGCGGGAGGCGCCGGCCGGCGATCGAGCCGGCCTCCTCCGCCGCTCCGGCGATCGAGCGCGCCCTCGGTGCCACGGAGCGACGATGACCCGACGATCATGGATCTCCGGTCGCTCGCGCTGAAGTCGTTCATCGCGACGCTTCCCGCCGCGACGACGACGTCGAGCGCGTCGGCGGCGGGCTCGGTCGCGCCGGGCAGCGGCCCGGTCGCTCCGGCGGCGGTGGGCCTGACGACGCCACAGGCGATCCGGGGCGTGGAGTCGACCGCGGCGACCGCCTCGAGCGCGTTCGCGGGTACGGCGCCGGTCGTGCTCGATGCGCCGAGCGTGAGCGACGTGATGCGCGTCCACGACGCGCTCGTGCCCGTCGCGGTGCCCTCGCGGGCGCGATCACGAGCCCGCGTGCGCATCCTCGCGGCGGCGACCGTGGCCGGCGCCCTGGTGATCGCTGTCGGGCTCACGCTGATCGCCGGCCGGATGTCGCGTGCGCCGCGGGATGACGTGCCGCCTGCAGCGCAGCGCGGCGTGTCCCGGGCCGGGGAGATCGCGCGCGAGGTGCGCGTGCCGCTCGAGGCGTCCGGCCCCGGGAGGACGGCGCTGCGCGGGCTCGACGCGCGCGCGCGAGCGGCCGACGAGGACGAGGCCAGCGCCGCCGAGCCCGCCACGGCGCCGCAGCCGCGCGCCGCACCGGAGGCGGGCGCGCGCGAGGCCTCCGGGGCGGGTGTGCGTCCGCCCGCCGCTCCGGGGGCCCGCGCCCGGCCTGAGCGTCAGCCGTCGCCTTCGCTCGCGTCCGAGGAGGTGTCGCGACCTCAGGCGCCGATGTCGCTCACCGACGCGATGGCTGCAGCCGTCGCCGACCCCCCGGCCCCGGCGGCTGCGGAGACGCAGCGCCAGGCGGACACCAGCGAGGAATAGCCAGCGTCGAGGGGGCGCGCGGCTGGCCAACCGTTGGTGCCCAAAATATTCCCGCGCCTGGAGCGGGCGATGCATCGCGGCACTTTAACGGAATGCCTGTCATCCAGGCGCGCCGGCTCGCCGGCGGGCGCTCAAAATGCTGCAACGCGCCTCCCGGCGTGGTAACGGCATGCCCATGACAAACCTGCCTGCGTTGATCCTCGTGGTCTCGGCGCCCCTTGCCGCCTTCGCGGCCGGCTGCGGCTCCGATCCGCAGCCGCCGGCGAATGTCGCCAGCGACGTCGCGCCCCCTCCGGTGGCGAAGACCGCCGCCCCGCCTGCCCCGAAGCAGGACACCGCGAAGCCGACGAGCGGATCGATCCGCATCGACGACAAGATCCTCAAGGCCTGCGGCGATCTACCGACCGCCCGCTTCGCGTTCGACTCGACGTCGATCGAGGGCGAGGCCGCGGGCGCGCTCGACGCGCTCGCGCGCTGCTTCGTCTCGGGTCCGCTCAAGGGCAAGGGGATGAAGCTCATCGGCCACGCCGACCCCCGGGGGGAGACGGAGTACAACCTGGGCCTCGGCCAGAAGCGCGCCGGCAGCGTCGCGGAGTACCTCGGCAAGAAGGGCCTCGAGCAGGGCCGCATCGCGACCTCGTCGAAGGGCGAGTTCGAGGCGACCGGCACGGACGAAGAGGGCTGGGCGCGCGACCGGAAGGTCGACATCCTGCTCGCGGACTGAGCGCCGCGCCGCTTGCGGCGCTGGGCGAACTTGAAGAGGGCCACGGCCGCGCTTCCAGGCGAGAGAGGGGGCCGCGGCCGCAAACTCCACTGAACGGGGCCGCGCGCGCGGAACCCTGACGAGCCGACTCCCTGACCTGAAGAGATCGAAATGGCCTTCCTGCAAAGCGCCCCCGAGCCGGCGACGGCGGTCCCGATCAAGCTCGATCCCGTCTCCCTGGTCCTCCACGCCTCCGGTCCGGTCTTCCTGGTCGTCTGGCTGCTGATCTTCGCGGCGATCCTCGTCTGGGTGATCGCCGTCCTCAAGGTCCTCCAGCTCGCGCGGCTCGCCTCGCAGCAGGCGCGGTTCGAGCAGGAGTCGGCGCACGCCCACTCGCCCGATCAGCTGTTCGCGCTCGCGCAGCGGCACGCGGACGCGCCCGGCGCCCGCGTCGTGATGGAGCTGAGCCGCCGCGTCGGGACGAGCCGGCTCCTCGACTCGATCGCGAAGCGGGCGATCGTGACCGAGACGCAGCGCGCGAGCGCGCTCATGCCGACGCTCTCGTCGATCGCGGCGGCGTCGCCGTTCATCGGCCTGTTCGGCACGGTCTACGGGATCATGGACGCGTTCCTCCGCATCGGTCAGCAGAAGAGCGCGTCGCTGCCCGTCGTCGCCCCGGCCATCGGCGAGGCGCTCATCGCGACCGCGATCGGGCTGTTCGCCGCGATCCCCGCGGTCATCGCCTACAACGGGATCAACAAGCGCATCGACGACCTGCTCTCCGCGCTCGAGGCCGCGAGCGAGGGCTGGGTGGAGATCGCGTCGCTCTCCGCGCGGGGGATGCAGGAGTCCATCCCGCTCGCGCTCCAGCGGTCGAGCGACCGGCCCACGCCGGTGATGCCGAAGGGCTGAGGGGCGGGGCCGATCATGGGCATGTCGGTCGGTGGAGGGCGCAGGCGGCGCGGCGGCGGCGGGTTCAGCGACATCAACGTCACGCCGCTCGTGGACGTGATGCTCGTGCTCCTCGTTGTGTTCATGGTCACGGCCCCGCTGCTCACGGCCGGGCTCCGGGTCGAGCTGCCCAACGTCTCCGCCGAGGAGGCGCCGACGAAGGACACGAAGCTCGTCGTGACCGTCACGAAGGAAGAGAAGATCCTCTTCGGCGAGGACGACGCGACCGCCGACATCGAGGCCGTGCTCGCCTCGAACGGGCGCGTGCAGAAGGAGAAGGAGCTCTACATCCGCGCCGACAAGGACGCCCGCTACGGCGCCGTGGCGCGGGTCGTCGCCGCCGCCCGGGCCGCCGGGGTCGAGGGGCTGAACCTCCTCGTCCAGCCGGAGATCGAGCCGGAGGGCGCGCCGCCGCCGCCCGGGGGAACGGCGCCGCGACCCGGGGGAGCCGCGCCGCGGCCCGGAGGTGCGGCGCCGTGAGCACGGCTGCGGCGCGCGCGCCCGGACCGAGGACGCCGCCGGGGCAGCGTCGGCCGGCGAGCGACTTCCGCCCGCGGGACGTCGCGCTCGCCGTCGCGGTGGCGATGGCCGTGCAGGCGGGGGCCGCCGTCGCGGTCAGCCTGGCCGATCTCGCCGTGCCCGCTGCGGCGCCCGAGATCGACAAGGGGCCGAGCGTCCCGGTGAAGGTCGTGCCGGTGCTCGACATGGACACGCCGCTGCTCAAGCTGGGCGGCAAGCGCGACAAGATGAAGCTGCCCGACCGGTGGGTGCGCCAGACGCCCAAGCCGCGCGTCGAGCAGAAGGCGTTCGTGTCGCCGAGCGCGGGCAAGACCGAGGCGGACATCCCGCCCCCGGAGGTCAAGATCGCGGACGCGGGCACCGCGCCGCCGCCGCCCGACGCCGAGATCGCGAAGCAGGTCGACACCGAGCTCGATCCGAAGACCGACGCCGCCCCGGCCGCCAACGTCGACCAGGAGGGCCACGAGGACGGCGTGAAGGAGGGGACCGAGACCGATCCCCTCAAGGCGCGCGCGGTGGATCTGTACCTGGCCCGCATCGCGGGCTGGTTCTCGAGCAGGTTCCGCGTGAACGGCTCGGGGCTCCCGCCGGAGGAGCTCACGAAGCACAAGCCGCGCGCGGTCATCGTCCTGTCCGACGGGCAGATGGTGAGCTACACGCTGACGCCGAGCGGGAATCCCGCCTTCGACGCGGCCGCGCAGGCGACCCTCGAGGCGGCGAAGGGGCAGGCGCTGCCGCCGCCGCCCGAGAATTATCCCAACCTCGGGCAGAAGCAGGTCAGCGTCACGTTCGTCTGTAGAGAGACCACATGCGACTAGCTCGATATGCCCTCGGCGCCCTGGCGCTCGCCGCCGCCGCGCTCGCTGCTCCCCCTGCTCCTGCGCAGGCGCCGGCCTCCTCGGCGGCGCCGCCCAACCCGGACGAGCTGCTCGGCCACATCACGGTCGTGGCCGGCGCGACGCGCCCGCTCCCGAAGATCGGCGTCCTGCCGTCGCTCGTCTCGGATCCCGAGGACGTGACGATCCACAGCGTGGTCCGGCGCGACCTCGAGCTGTGCGGCGAGTTCGAGGTGCTGCCCGACAGCGCCGCGCCCGACGGACTGTACCTCTCCGACAGCCCCGTGGACGTGAAGGCGTGGTCCGCGAAGGGGGTCGAGGCGGTCGTGAGCGTGAGCGGCAAGAAGGTCGCCGCTGACAAGGTCGAGCTCGTCGGCCAGGCGTTCCTGGTGAACCGCGGGCAGGCCCCGGTGTTCGACAAGAAGTTCATCGTGCCCCTCCGCGACGTGCGCTTCGAGTCGCACCGGGTGGCCGACCAGCTGATCGGCGCCCTCACCGGCCAGAACGGCGGTTTCGCCAGCCACATGACGTTCGCCTCGGGCTCGGGCTCGCTGCGGCGTGTCTTCACGATCGACGCCGACGGCCATGACGCCAGGGCCGTCTCGCCGCCCGACCAGACCGCCATCGCCCCTGCGTTCGGGAAGAACGAGCAGCTCCACTACGCGGCGAGCGTGAAGGGCGACGAGTACAAGGTCTTCACGCCCGCCGGCGGCCCGCTCCCGCTGCCCGTGAAGGGCTCGGTCTACGGGATCGCGTTCTCGAAGGATCGCGCCCAGGTCGCCCTCAGCATCGGGGTGGGGTCGACGATCAAGCTGTTCTCCGGGCCCGATCTCCAGAGCATCAAGCCGGCGTCCGAGGTGGGGATGGCGCTCCACCCGGTGTTCACGCCGACCGGCAAGCTCGCCTTCTCCGGCGAGGGCAGGTACGGACAGCGCATCTACGTCGGTGGCAAGGCGATCTCCCCGGACGGGCTCTTCGCCTCGGCGCCCACGTTCTGCAACCACCCCGACGGCGTGAAGGCCGTCTATGCCGTCGGCGTGGGAAAGAACACCGACCTCGTCGCCTCGGGGGAGACGGGCGGCGGCCTCGTACGGTTGACCCAGAATCAGGGCAGGAACGGGTACCCGGCCTGCAGTCCCGACGGGCGGCTCGTGGCGTTCTTCTCCACGCGCACCTCCGGCGAGGGGCCAGGGCTCTACGTCATGCGCGTCGACGGACAGCGCCCGAAGCGCATCTCGAACCTCCTCGGGGACTCGCTGCGCTGGGATCCTCTTCCGCCCGGCAAGGCCGTCGAAGCGAAGAACTGACGGGGCGAGCCGCGGGGCACGGCCCGGACATCCGGTGTGTGTCCGATCGAGGGCCGCCCGCATCGTGGCTGAGCCAGGCGTTCTCTCTCCGACAACTTTTTACGTCCCGGCACGTCTGACGTGGGTAGTTCCTGCGCGCCCTCCCGCGCCGCTGCTGCGAGCGACGACGATGAAGGGAGAGCGCGTTAGCAGCCCCCGCTTCCTTGGCCCACCGCGTCGGTCGCGGTTAGCCTCCGGACTGCTCAGGGGGAGAGTTGGCTGGAAAATTGCACCGAAATTGGGACGAACCGCCCTGGCCAGCCAGCCAAGAGGAAATGGAGAAGTGCATGGTGTCGAGCCGTATCTGGACCGCCATCGCGATCGTCTGGGCCTTCTGTGCCGGTGGCTGCAGCCAGGTGGCGGCGGTTCAGGAGGCGAGGATCAGCGAGCAGGGGGGGTTCAGGAACCCGGAGCACCGGCTCGCCGCGGCAGAGGACGGGGGTTACTGCAGCGCCGAGGTGCTGCGCTGGCAGTACGATGAGCCGGCGGCGACGCTCCGCCTTGCCGATGCCCGTTTGATGCTCGACTGCTGCGGGAAGCGCGCGATCCACGTCGAGAGGATCGACAGCCTCTTCGAGGTCACCGAGCAGGACGCGCCGGACGGCGCCGGAGGTCGCTGCAGCGACCAGTGCGCCTTCGATCTGTCCGTCGGCGTGCGCGGCGTCCCGCAGGGCGAGGTCTACGTGAAGCTGCTGCGCGACGTCGTCGATCAGCAGGGCGGCCCGGCCGTGATCTGGAGCGGCTCCCTCGATCTGGGGGTCTCCGCCGGCGCGGTCGTCCTCGACGAAACCCCCGCGGAAGCCGGCTGCCAGGCGAAGGGCTCCCCGCGCCAGCGCAGCAAGACGGTCGCCGCGCGATGAGGCGCTGAGCACACGCCCCCGGATCGCTCCGCAGCACCTCGCGTCCGCGGTCGGCAGGGGGAGCTCGTGAATGTCCCGGCGCGCATGACGGCGCGTCATGGGGTGGGATGGTGGAGGATGATGGAGGAGCTTGGTCGACCATGACGTTGATGGTCAGAGAATCGGGCTAACTCTGCCACTTTCGCCTGGACAAGGTTTCCAGAAACCCGTAAATCACACTCGAATGTGCGTGCAGCTGCTCCGGGGTGCGGCGCATGTGCGCACCTTATGTACGTTGGCTTGCAGCTGAATCCCTAGGCGCAAGTAGCGGACACGTGAAGCGCGTTTCTAGAGGCCCTGGTTCTTTGCCTTTTGGGCGTATTTTGACAGTGTCGCGGGACAGCCAAGGAAATCGGGGCATGAAGTACATGGGGGTCTGTGGAGCGCTTGCAACGGTGGGGTCGCTGCTTGCTCTGAGCGCGTGCCTGGAGGCGGAGCCCGCGCAGGTGGGGCTCGTGAGCGAGGCCGGCGGGTTCGTGGAGCCGGAGCGGCGGCTCGCCTCCGAGGGGGAGGGGAGCTACTGCGGGGCCGAGGTCCTGCGCTGGCGCTATGACCACTCCAGCGGCGCCCTGAAGATCGCGGACAGCCGGCTCCTGCTGAACTGTTGCGGCCAGCGCGCGATGCACGTCGACAGGATCGACAGCATCTACGAGATCACCGAGCGGGACGAGCCCGATGCGGCGAATCCGAGGTGTGATTCGGTCTGCGCGTTCGACTTTGCGGTGGCGATCCCCGAGGTCGCCCAGCGCAAGGTCTACGTGCGGCTGCTGCGCGACGTCGTCGACGCTCAGGGCAGCGCAGAGCTCGTCTGGCAGGGCGAGATCGACGTCCGGAAGTCGGCCGGCGAGGTGGTGCTCGATCGTGCCGCCGCTCCGGGCGAGGCCTGCAGCGGGCCGTCCCAGCAGCCGCTCGCCGTCCAGCAGCCGCTCGCCGTCCAGCAGCCGCTCGCCGTCCAGTAGCCGCTCGCCGTCCAGTAGCCGCTCGCCGTCCAGTAGCCGCTTGCTGCTCCGGCCTGGGAGCGGGCCCGTTGCGCAGGAGCGCTCGCAGGGTGCAGGCGCTGCGCGGCGTGCTGCCGGCGTGGTGCGCCTGGTGATTGGCTCCGTGTCGTCGTGACGGAACACGCGATCGAACCACCGCCCGGTGGTTGAGCGACGGTGGAGCAACGCCCCGGCGGTCTGTCTCAGTCGATCAGCGTGCGCGCGGGGCGGCCAGGCTCGCACTTCACGAGCGTGGCGGTCAGCTCGAGCGTCTCGGGGAGCGTGCCCTGCACCTGCGCGACGACCTGCTCGACCACGTGCTGAGCCTCGTCCAGGTTGGGACCCACGATGGAGACGACGAACGTGAGCGGGCCGGTGCGCCCGGCGGCGGCCGGCGTCAGGCTGAGCAGCAACGTCTGGGTCAAATCGACGACCTGAAGCGCGGCCTTGCGCAGCGCGAGCATCTCGAGGATCGTCGGTCGCAAGCTCACGAGGCCGTTCTGGCCGCGGAGCTCGAAGCGCGCGATCTGCATCGGCACCTCGCCCCACTCGGCGAAGAAGCCATCCTCGTCGATCGCCTTCATCAGGTGCTCGCGCACGAGCAGCCCCGTGAGGCCGTCGCGCCGGGCGAGGTAACGCTTCGCCTTGTCGTGGTGCGGCGAGTCGGGCCCGAACGTGACCACCATGAGACGGCACTCGCCGAGCTGCACCTCGGCCCCATGGAGCAGCGAGACCTGCGCTTTGCGCTCGAAGGGGAAGTCCGCGTAGGTGCCGTTCGTGCTGTTGAGATCCTCGACCAGCCAGGAGCCCGTCTGCCAGCGGAGGAGCGCGTGTGACCCGGAGACGGTCGCCTCGGCGAGGACGAGGTCCTGATCGCTGCGGCGGCCGATGGAGAGCACCGGCTTCTGCAGCGGGAACAGGGTGGCGACGCTGTCGGGCGCGTTCGTGGCGTACGTGATGAGCAGCGACTGCGCGCCCGGCGTGAACTGCGTCTTGATGGCTCGCCCAGGCGCGGGGCCGGGATCGATGCGCTCGCGCGGCAGCTGGATCGGCGCGGTCGCGGTCTGCGTCGGGTTGAAGAACCGCATGTGCCGCGCCTGCGGGCGCATCTGCGGATCCGGGTTCAGCGCGCGGAAGATCTGCCTGATCTCGTCGTTCGTCAGCGCGGCGGGCACGTCGAACGTGATCTGCTGCTTCATCGTCTTGAGCCGCGGCTTGTAGCCGGGCTCGGGGACGCGGCAGGTCCACATCTCCCAGAGCGTCAGCGCCGCCGCGTAGACGTCGTCCTCCGGGCTCGCGCCGCCGCTGCGCAGCCGCTCCGGCGACATGTAGTGAGGCGTGCCGCCGTCCGGAGGCGCCCCCGGCTTGCGCACGGCGGCGCGGGCGCGCTCCTTCGCGAAGCCGAAGTCGAGGATGACCGCCCGATCGTCGGCGACCATCACGTTGCCGGGCTTCAGATCGCCGTGCACGAGCCCCTGCTGGTGGATCGCGGCGAGCCCCGCGCAGACGTCGGTCGAGATCTTTCGGAACTCGTCGGCGCTGAACCCGCCCGACGTCTTGCGCTTGCGGATGTGGTTGTGGAGCGTCTGCCCGGGGATGTACTCCATCACGAGGATGGGCCCCCACGGGCTCGGGGCGAGGTCGTGCACGCGGCAGACGTTCGGGTGGCGGGCCTTCTGCGCGAGGATCACCTCCTGCCGCAGCGCCTCGTCGTCGCCGGGCATGGCGGAGGCCTCGGGCACCACCTTGAGCGCCACCTGTTGCTGGGTCAGGCGGTCGAAGGCCAAGAACACCTCGCCCATGCCGCCTTTGCCGATGCTCTTCAGGACCTCGTAGCGGTCGTTGATGACCGTTCCGACGTCGATGGGAGGGAGGGGATCTTTGGTCACGGCCACGGGCGCACGAAGGGTGAGGAAGAGCTCCGCGACGGCGCCGAAGGAGACGCGCCGGGACGCCGATACGGACTGCGCGCAGGGTCGTCCATTCGAGCGCCGGGCGCAACGAGTCGTTGCACAAGCGCTGCACGCGGCCCGTTCGGCGCCCTACGGGACCGCCCCGCCGCTCCTTCGCAGAGCAGCCAGGCCGCCGTGCGGGGCCCGCGGCGCGGGGCCGCCGTGGTCGTCGCGGCCGTCCACAGACGCGCGCGGCGCGCCGCGCTGTTCAGGGGAACGGCCGCGCCGTGTGGGCGTGGTTCAGCGGCCCGTGGCCCTGGCCGAGCCCCGGCGCGGAGCGCATCGCCTCGCGGAGGTAACGCCGCGCGCGCCCGATCGCCGGGACGAGGGCGAGGCCTTGGGCGAGACCGGCGGCGATGGCCGAGGCGAGCGTGCAGCCCGTGCCGTGGGTCGCGCGCGTCTCGATGCGCGCGTCCTCGAACAGCTGCTCGCCCTCCGGCATCCCGGAGGCGCCGGGCCCCGGCGCGACCCGGAGGACGTCGACGACCGTCGCGCCCGGGAGGTGGCCCCCCTTCAGCAGCACGGCGCGCGGCCCCATGGCGAGCAGCCGCGCTGCGGCGCTGCGCATGGCGTCCACGCTGTCGATGACCACGCCGGTCAGCGCCTCGGCCTCGGGGATGTTCGGCGTGAGCAGCGCCGCGAGCGGCAGGAGCCGGGCGCGCAGGGCGCCCTCCGCGTCGGACTTCAGCAGCCGGGCGCCGCCCTTGGCGACCATCACCGGGTCCACCACGAGCGGCGCGCCGCGGCCGAGGCGCTCGTAGACGCGCGCGACCTCGTCGATGACCTCGGCCGAGTGGAGCATCCCGGTCTTGATGGCGTCCGCGCCGATGTCGTCGAGCACGACCTCCATCTGGCGACCGATGAAGTCGGGTGGCACCGGGAACACGGCGTCGACGCCGCGGGTGTTCTGGGCGGTGAGCGCGGTGATCGCCGTCGCGCCGAACGCGTCGAGCGCGGTGACCGCCTTCAGATCGGCCTGGATTCCTGCGCCGCCGCCCGAGTCGGAGCCGGCGACGATGAGGACGCGTCCTTTCATGGCGCGCTCCGGCGGCGGGCAGTTGCGGAGGCCGGTCGGCCCCCGCGCGGCAGGTGCGCTGGGAGAGCGGGGAGCGAGCTGCGAGAGGCGCGCATGGCGAGCGCGCAGGGTGTCCTGAAATGCAGCGAGTGGCGAGGGGTTCTTGCTGGCGGCGCGAGAGGGCCGCGGGCCGCCGGCCACGGAGGTCGGGCCGGCGGCAGGTCGAGCGCTCTGCTCGCCGCCGCGAGCGGAGGCGCCCGCGCCGCGATCCCGGCCGTGCGTCAGAGGCCAGCGCGCACGATCTCACCCGACATCGGGCTCCCGGACAAGCCGCGGTTGGACCAGTAGACGAAGCCGTTCCGGAGGCGAACGCTCGTCGGCCGCGCCTGGTTCGAGGCGATGACCCGAGGGCCGCCGCCGCAGCCGTCCAGCGGACACATCTTGACGACGCCGTCTGCGCTCATGCCCGTGCCGAGAGCGGTCCAGTACACGCCTGTGGGGCCGACAGCCATGCTGGTCAATGACGGCTCGCCCTCGACGAAGGTCGTCGGGCTGCCGCCGCACCCGGTCTTCTTGCACGCGAAAATGGTGCTCTTGGCCGCGTTCATCACGTAATGAATCCCGTCGTGGATCGCCATGACGACGCCGTGCTCGGCGTGGAGCTGGATCGCGCCGTCGGCATTGCCGGGATCGCAGAAATAGACGCCTCCTGGATCGGTGGCGTGGGCCCAGTACACGGTCGTCCCATCCATGACGAACGAGCGGATCCCGTCCGCGCTCACGCAGCGGATCCGCTGGCATTGGCCGTTATCGCACTCGAGGACATCGAACTTGTCCGAGATGCGCGCCACGCCGTCATCGCTCACCTGGATCTGGTTCAGGTTGCCCACGATGGACTCCAACACTTCCACCGGCGACTTGCCGAAGCAACCGGCCGCTGGGCATCTGTAGTAACGGCGCGACCCTCCGTCGTTCGGGGAGCTCAGCCAGTGCACGAAATTCGGATCCACCGCGATGAGGTATGGAGAGGCGATGGCGGCGCCCGAGGGAGGCCCGAGCCCCTCGGCGAGGACCACCGGAGCCGGGCAGCCTGCCAGGGGACAACGCAGCAGCGTGGAGGTGGAGAGGATGAAGACGCTCTGGTCGTCGACCGCGATCGAGTACGGGTCGTCGAGGCCCGTGGCGACGACCTCCGGGGGCAATGGTTGCGTGTCCCCTCCGCCAGCTGCGCCCGTTCCTCCTCCCCCGCCTTCGCCGGCGCTCACGCCGCCGCCGGTCCCGCTGCCAGCCGGCGACGCGCCGCCGCTGCCGGCCGGCGACGCGCCGCCGCTGCCGGTCGGCGACGCGCCGCCGCTGCCGGTCGGCGACGCGCCGCCGGTCCCGCCGCCGCCGCTGTCGCCGAACGAGCGCTCCGCCGGTGAGCAGGCGACTGCCAGGAAGCCGGCCGGGAGGGCCGCCGCGCCGAGCATCACGAGCGATATCGCGAAGAGCCGTTGCCGCATCGGCGACGAGTATGCCACAGGGCGCGCCGAGCGAGGCGACCACGGCAGGGGGAGGTGCCTGATCGCGCTGGAGGCCTCGGCGTCAGTAATGCTTGTCGAGGACCGCGGGATCCTTCGTCGTCGCGAAGACCGTGTCGCAGCGCCGGCACCTGTACTTCACCTTCGTCGGCCGGGCCGAGATCCCGAACGCGAGCTGGATGTACCCGAGGACGCGGTACTCCGCCTCGGCGCTCACCATGTAATGATCGCGACCGTGGCCGCAGGGGCACTGGACCGGCTCGGGCGTCGTACGGTCGCGATAGGGCATCGACGGGCTCGTTGGCATGGACGTCAGCGTAGTCTAGGGGGCCCGCGGCGGACGTCGAGCGGGCGGCGCCGCGACGCCGCCTGGACGGAGGCGACCGGGCGGCGCGAGCAGAGGGGCGGCGCGCCGCGGCACGCGCTGCGTGCGGGTCCGTCCGACAGGCGCTTTGCGCCGCGCCGCGGACCGAACTAGGAGACGATTCCATGCGCCCCGCCCTGTACGCCGAGCGTCTGGTGAAGCGGTACGGCGGCGTCACGGCCGTGGACGGGGTCGATCTCGCCGTGTACGCCGGGGAGGTCGTCGGGCTGCTCGGGCCGAACGGCGCGGGCAAGACGACGACCTTGCGGATGCTCGCCGGCATCCTGTCGCCGGACCAGGGGCAGATCCTGGTCGGCGGCGTCGATCTGGCCGCGAGGCCGCTCGAGGCGAAGCAGCGCCTCGGCTTTCTCTCCGGGGACACGCAGCTCTACCAGCGGCTCACGCCCCGCGAGGTGCTCCGCTACTTCGGTCGGCTGTACGGCATGGAAGAGGCGGCGCTCTCGCGCCGGATCGACGCGCTCGTGGCCGACCTGGAGATGGACGCGTTCGCCTCGCGGCCGTGCGGCACGCTCTCCACGGGGCAGAAGCAGCGCGCCAACATCGCGCGCGCGTTCCTCCACGAGCCGGAGGTGCTCATCCTCGACGAGCCGACGACCGCGCTCGACATCCTCAGCGGCCGCTTCATCGTCGCGTCGATCCGGCGGGAGCGCGCCGCGGGCAGGGCGATCCTCTTCTCGACGCACATCATGAGCGAGGCCGAATACCTCTGCGACCGCATCGCCCTCATGCACGAGGGGCGCGTCGTCGACGCCGGCGCCCTGCCCGAGCTCCTCGGGCGGTCCGGCACCACGAACCTGACCGACGCCTTCCTCCACCACGTGGAGCGGAGCCGCCCGAGCGCGGCGCGCGACACGCCCGAGCGCGCCGGCGCGCCCGCGCCAGGGGGCTGACGCGCCGTGAGGCTCGCCATCGTCTGGACGATCCTCCGCAAGGAGCTCGTCGAGTCGCTCCGGGATCGGCGCACGCTCGTGCGCCTCGTCGTGGTCCCGCTCCTCCTCTATCCGCTCTTCGCGCTCGCGATGAGCAAGCTCGTCGGCGTCGAGGCGGCCGCGCGTGAGGCGCGCCCGTCGAGGATCGCGGTCTGGGGAGAGCTCGCCGAGGGCCTGCAGGCGAGGCTCTCCGCGGCGGGCAAGATCGAGCTCGCGCCGTGGGCCGGCGCGCCCCCCGACGTGCGCGAGGGGCTCCTCTCCGGGGCGCTCGCGCCGCCGGCGGGGCCGGCGCCCGCGCCGGACGACGGCGAGGCGGCGCCCCCCGAGGCCGAGCCGGCGAGGTGGATCGAGCCGGAGAACCCCGTGCTCGCCGCGGCGCGCGCCGCCGTGAGCGAGCGCAAGGTCGACGCGGTGCTCGTGCCGTGGCCATCGATGGGGGCCGAGCTCGGGCGCGGCGGGAAGGGCGCCGTCGCGATCTATTTCGACTCGGTCCGCGCGGACTCGGCCACGGCAGAGGCGCGCCTCGAGGGCGCGCTGCAGCGCGCCCGCAGGGCCATCGTCGCGGATCGCGAGGCGGAGCGCGGCCTGCCCGAGGGGTTCTCGCGCGCGTTCGACGTCGTGCCGCGCGACGTCGCGGCGGACAGCCGCAAGGTCGGCCAGATCCTCGGCGCGATGATGCCGATGCTGCTGATCCTGATGTCGCTCCTCGGCAGCTTCCTCCCGGCGATCGATCTGACGGCGGGCGAGAAGGAGCGCGGCACGATGCAGACGCTGCTGTGCGCGCCCGTGCGGCCCATCGAGATCATCTCGGGCAAGTTCCTGGCCGTGTGGGTCATCTCGCTGCTCACGGCGCTCGGCAACGTGGTGAGCATGTCGCTCACGGTGAGCCGGTTGCTGCCCGACGCGATGGTCGTCGGCCCCGGCACCTTCGCGCTGACGTTCGTGCTGCTCGTGCCGGTCACGCTCCTGTTCTCGGCGCTTTTCCTCGCGCTCGCCGTGTTCGCGAAGGACTTCAAGGACGGTCAGAACGCGCTCATGCCGGCGTACCTGCCGCTCTCGCTGCTCGCCGGCATCACGGCCCTGCCGGTGGTCGAGCTCAACCCGTGGACGGCCTACGCCCCGGTCCTCAACATCGCGGTGCTGATCAAGGCGCTGTTCGTCGGAGAGGCGCCGGCCGATCTCCTCTTCACGGCGCTCGTCTCCTCGGCGCTCTATGCCTGCCTCGCGCTCCTCTTCGCCGCGCGCGTCTTCGAGCGCGAGAGCGTGCTCCTCGGGGGGCACGAGCCGGCGCGCGCCGTGCTCGGCCTGGGGCGCCGGGCCGGCGGGGCGCCCTCGGCGGGCTTCTCGCTGGCGGCGTTCGCGGGCGTCCAGGTGCTCTTCTTCTATGGCAGCCTGCTCATCGCCCGCACCAGCGTGGCGGTCCAGCTCGCGGTCTCGCAGGTCGGCTTCTTCCTGGTCCCGACCCTCGCGCTGGTCGCCGGCTTCGGTTACTCGCCGCGGGCGACGCTCGGCCTCAGGCCGGCCTCGGTCCGGGGCCTCGCCGGGGCGTTGCTCCTCGGGGTCGCGGCGTGGGCCGCGATCGGCGGCACCGTCCTCCGGTGGTTCCCCGCGCCGGAGCCCTTCGCCCGTGAGCTGGGTGAGCTCGTGCTGCTCGGCGGGCAGCCGTACCCGGTCGTCCTGCTGCTCGTCGCCGTCACGCCGGCCGTCTGCGAGGAGCTCCTGTTCCGCGGCCTCGTCTACGCAGGCCTGCGCCGCGCCGGGCCCGCGGTGGCGATCGGCGTATCGGCGCTCCTCTTCGGGCTCGCGCACGGGTCGGTGTACCGGCTCTTGCCGACGTTCTCGCTCGGGCTGGCGCTCGGCTACGCGCGCCACCGCACCGGCTCCGTTTTGCCCGGGGCGCTGCTTCACGCCCTGAACAACGGGCTCGCGGTGTCGCTCCTCTATTTCAAGCCGTCATGGGCGCAAGGCCTCCTCGAAGGCGAGCTCCTGCCCTGGAGCGTGACGTTCGCGGGGATGGTCGTCTCGCTGGCCGGGCTGCTCCTGCTCCGATTCTCGGCGCCGAGCGCGCCGGAACCGGAACCGGAACCGGAAGCGAAGGCGAAGATGGACGAGCGCGAGCGTCGCGGGGGAGCGGCCGGCGGAGGCAGCGCGGCACAGGGCTGAGGCTGGCGAACGCGGCAGCGGTGTGGGCGAGAGCGCGTGGAGGGGAATCGCGCACCTTGCGCCGGCCGCTCGCGGCGGTACGGACATCGATGTGCACGCACGCTTTCTTCTGGGGCTCGCTGCGGCGGCGATGACCTCGGCGCTGTCCTGCTCTCACGGCGGTCCTACGCTCGCGGAGCGCGGAGGAACCGCGCCCGGCCGTCTCGCGGCGCCGGCCCCCGGCGGAGCGCCTGCCCTCGCTGGAGTCGCTGGAGCAGCACCGGTTGAGGCCGGGGGCGCGCCGGTCTCCGCGGAAGCAGCGCCCACCGGTGCCGCAGGTCCACCCGTGACGCCGCCGACATCACCGGGATGGGCCGGCCCCTGGATCGAGCACCTCGCCGACGCGGCCGGCCTCCGCGAGCGGCCTCCGCGGGCGCAGCGCCAGTGGAACCACATCGCCGCGGCCGCGGGGGCGGATTGCCGCGATGCCCTCAAGGTGGCGGGGGCGCGGTTCCAGTCGCTGCCGGACACCGTGAAGCCCAACAAGAAGGGGTGTGGCATCCCCCACGGCGTGCTGCTGAGCCGCGGGCCGACCGGCATCGTTTACTCGCCGCCGCTGCAAGTCGATTGCTCGCTCGCCCTCCGGCTGGGCGATATGGAGCGCGTGATCCAGGAAGAGGCCGAGGCGCACCTGAGCTCGCAGATCGTCCGCATCAACACCCTGGGGAGCTATGCCTGCCGCGAAGTGGTCGGCAGGATGCGCCCGTGGAGCGAGGGGCTGAGCGAGCACTCGTTCGGCAATGCATTCGATATCGCGCGCTTCTCGCCGAAGCGCGGCCGCGCGATCAGCGTGCTCCGCGATTACGTGCTCCACGGAGACGACCCGAGCACCCGTGAGGGTCGCTTCCTCCGGGGCGTGGCCCGCCGGCTCCGCGCCGAGGGGGCGGCCGCGCGCGTCCTCGGCCCGGACTTCGACGCGAGCCACCGGGACCACCTGCACATCGATTGCGGCACGCCGCGCTGGTACTGAGGAGACGGCCGGCGGCCCCGCGCTTACCGCGGCCCCGGCCGCAGCTCGAGGATCCGCACGTCGTACGGCGCGAGCTCCACGGCGTGGACCGGGGACTTGCCGCCCAGCTCGGTCAGGTGCCCCGAGGCCGCGGCGGGCTTCACCGAGAGCGGCTGATCCGCCTGGCTGACAAGGAACACGAAGCGGCGGCCATCCCGGTGGCGCAGCGTGTCCGCCGCGACGCGCGGGTCGTCCACCGTGACCGGTCGCTTCACGCCGGCGAGCTCGGCGAGCGCGTCGTAGATCTTGTAGGTCGGCTCCGGGTTGATCCGCGGGGTCGCCGCGGCGAAGTGCTCGATCGGATACGTGCAGAGCACGACGCTGCCGCTCCCGATCTTGCGCCGCAGCAGCGCCGGCCGGCCGCGCTGGTCGACCGCGACGACCTCCGCGCCCCTCGGGCGCACGGGCAGGTAAGCGCGGCTGTGCTCGGTGCCGGAGACCGGGAACGTGAGCGTCGTGCCCGCCGCGATCGTGCCGAACTCGCATTCGAAGGTGAGCTTCGCGCAATCGTCCTCGATCGGATCGATCATCCCGTAGCGCAGCTGGTGCTCGACGCCGAACATCGCGTTGAGGTGCGCGTACCACGGCCCGCGCTGCGACCCGTGCGTGCCGTGGCAGTACGACGCGTAGACGACCGCGCCGGCGGACGAAAGCCGCTCCAGGAGGTGCCATGTGGGCGCGGTCAGCTGCTTGGCCGACGGCAGCAGGTAAAGCCGGCAGTCCTCCGCGATCCCGTCCCGCTCCCGCGTCAGCCCGACCGGCAGGTCCGCCTCCTTCGCCGCGATGTAGGCCTGCCGCAGCATCGTGAACAGGTAGCTGCGGTCCTCGGCCTCCGTGAACGGGAACGCGCCTTCCAGGTACGACGGGACGATCAGCGCCGCGTCGGCCGGCTCGCGCTCACAGCCGAGGACGTCGATGTCGGAGAGCACCTTGGCGAAGCGGGCCATCTCCTCGAGCTGCGGCTTGGGACGGCCATCGACGGTCGTCAGCCCGAAGTGGAGCTCGAAGGGGTGGTGCCTGTAGGGATCCTGGTCGATGAGATCGAAATCGGTGTTGTTCCAGCCGATCCACCCGGTGGCGCCGGCGAGCAGCGTGTTGTGGAGGACCTGCCGGTAGTAGTGCGCGGCGTTCTCGTCGGACGCGAAAGCCGACGAGACGCCGAACTCCTCCAGCACGACGGGCTTGCCGAGGAAGCCCGTGAGCTCGCAGACGAACGCCGCGCCGTAGTGCTGGCGCGTCAGGTCGTTCTCCATCCGGTACACGTGCGGGCCGAGGAAGTCGACGAGCGCGCCGAGATCGCGGACGGAGAACCCATTGTCGTTCCCCGTGACCTCGATGCCCCACGCGCCGTCGCCGATCGAGATCGGCTGGCTCGCCCCGCCGGCCCGCAGCGCCTGCACGACCAGGCTCGCCCAGCTCGTGACGTTCTCGCGGATCGAGCGCTCGCGCTCGCCGTAGATCGGCATCTCGTTGGAGACGAGCCAGCCCGTCACCGCCCGGTGCCCCGCGAAGCGCCGGGCCATCTGCTCGGCGAACCAGGCCTGCCGGGCCACCATCCACACGTCGCCGTAGAGGTCCCGCCCGCGCCGCCACGCCGGGTCCCAGTTCTCGCCGGACATGTGGCCGACGAGGAGGGTCGGGATCGTCGTGAGGCCCGCCTCGACGTGCGCCTCGAGGAAATCGGCATAACGCGCGACGCAGTCCTCGTCGATCCGGTCCGGCTCCGGCATGAAGTGCGGCCAGTAGAAGAACGACCGGGTCATGGTCAGGCCGTGATCGGCGAGCACCCGGAGCTCCTCGCGGACCACGAACGGATCATAACTCTGCCACATGAGCGGGCCGCCGCGCCGCGACCAGAAATTGGCCCCCAGCCAGGCGACCGCCTGTTGACGAACTGCGACTTTGGCGAAATTGCGGTGCATAGTCCTCACGTCCTGGTCATGCAGAGCGGCGCTCTCGAACACCGTCCGTCCCCGTGCTCGCGGCGCGGGCCGCGCGCTCGAGGCGCGAGCGGCGGGCAGGTGACTTAATCGGTTCAGCTTACGTCACTTAATCGGTTCAGTCTATGCGTCCGTGCGGGGGGCCAGGCCCTCGCTCGGGCCAGGCCGGCTCATGCGCGGGGGGGCGGGGCGGTGCTGCCCCGCGTCGCGAGCGTCGGCGCGCTGCACTCGTCGTCGGTTACCGGCTCTCCTGCGACGAGGCGGAGGAGCAGCGCGGCGGCGCGGGAGCCGTGCTCGGCGATGTTGCGGCGCACCGCGGTCAGGGCGGGGTGGACGAGCTGGCACAGCGCCGAGTCGTCCCAGGCCACGATCGAGAGGCGCTCCGGCACGGGGACGCGCATCTCGTGGGCGACCGCGAGCGCGGCCACGGCCATCACGTCGTTGTCGAACACGATGGCCGTCGGCGGCGAGGCCTCGGCCAGGAGCCGCCGTGTGGCCTGGCCGCCTGCCTCGCCCGTGTAGTCGGCGTGGACCGTCTGCACCCGATCCAGGCGCCGCTGGCGCGCGGCCGCGGTGAACGCCTTGGTCCGGACCGCGGTGTGCACGAACTCGGCCGGGCCGGCGACCCGCGCGATCGACCGGTGGCCCAGCGCGGCCAGGTAGTCGACGACGGCCCGCATGGCGCTCGCGTCGTCGCTCCACACCCCGGGCAGCTGCCCCTTGCCCGCCGGCCCGCCGATCACCACCGCCGGGAGCTTCAGCTCCTCGATGAGCTTCACGCGCGGATCGTCGTCGCAGAGGTCGACGAGGATCACCCCGTCGACCCGCCGCTCGGCCCACCAGCGGCGGTAGGTCTCCACCTCGGCCACGCGATCCTCCGTGACCTTGAGCAGCAGCGCCTCGGCCTTCTCGGACAGCTCCGCCTCGATGCCGGAGATGAGCTGCATGAAGAACGGCTCGATGCCGAGCATGTGCGCGGGCCGATCGATGACCAGGCCGACGGCGCCGGCGCGGCCGTCGGAGAGCGCCCGCGCCGCGTTGCTCGGCTGCCAGCCCAGCTCCGCCGCGATGGCCAGGATCCGCTCGCGCGTCGGCTCCGACACGCCGGGCCTGCCGTTCAGCGCATACGACACCGCTCCTTTGGATACCCCCGCCCGCCACGCGATGTCCGTGATCGTCGGACGCTTCACGCATCACCTCCGCTCCAGGCGACGGAGCGCGCCTGCCGTGTGAACCCGCTCTGCCGCATGGCCCCGGTTGGATAGCACGACGGCCCGCTGGCGAGCCGAACGCCGCGCAGGGCCGAGCGCCGCGAGCGAGCGACGAGCCCAGCGCAGCCCCTCCCACACCGTCGCCTGGCCAGGCGGGGCGGGCCAGGCGCCGCGCCGGACGGCCGCGGGGGCCCGGTCAGCGCGCCGCTGTCAAGCGCGGCGCTGCGTCCCGTGGGACTCCGCTGCTGGGCGGACGGGCCGTGTCGCGCTGCTCACGCCACCTCGAGGAGCTCGCGTTCGGTGATGCCGAGCAGGAAGAGGATGGCGTCGAGGCCGCTTGCGGAGAGGGACGTGTCGGCGGCCTCTCGCAGCTTGGGCTTTGCGCGGAACGCGACGCCGAGGCCGGCCCTTTGCAGCATCAGGAGGTCGTTGGCGCCGTCGCCCACGGCGATGGTCTGATCGAGCAACACGCCTTCTGCCTGGGCGATGGTCTCGAGCAGCTCGGCCTTGCGTTGCGCGTTGACGATCGGCCCTGTGACCCGGCCGGTCAGCTGTCCGTTCACGACCTCGAGCGCGTTCGAGTAGGCGTAGTCGATCCCGAGCCGCGCTTTCAGCGCCTCCGCTGCGATCGAGAAGCCGCCGGAGATCACCGCGGTCCGGTAGCCGAGCCGCTTCAGCACCCGGATGAGCGTCTCTGCGCCCTCGGTGATGGGGAGCTCTGCGGCGAGCTTCCGCAGCACGCCGACGTCGAGGCCGCGGAGCAGCGAGAGCCGCTGGCGGAGCGACTCGTCATAATCCATCTCCCCTTGCATCGCGCGCTCGGTGATCTTCGCCACCTGCTCCGCGACGCCCTTCGCGCGCGCCAGCTCGTCGATCACCTCGATCCGGATGAGCGTCGAGTCCATGTCCATCACGACGAGCCGCTTGCTCCGGCGGAAGAGGCCCTCGCGTTGCAGCGCGAGATCGAAGCTGTTCTGCGTCGCGAGGGCGAGGAGGGCCTGCTTGAGGGCGTCGGCCTCCTCTTCGCGCTGGAGCAGCACCTGGATCTCCACCGACGAGAGGCGTTCGACCGACAGCCGCGCGATCTTCTCGATGTTCGCGCCGTGGGCTGCGAGTGTGGAGGCCACGTCGTGCAGCGGCTTCGCGCCGAGCTCGCGGCCGATGGCTGTCACCACGTAGCGGCTCCCGGGCGCGCGCCGCGGCGCGCCCCCGTCGAGGGGCTTGAAGTCGAGCGTCACGCCGAGCTCTTTCGCGGCGAACAGCAGCTCCTTGAGTCCGCTGCGTGTCTCGGGGAAGAGCGCGAGGAGCGCGAGGTTCAGGTTTCCGTGGACCACCACCTGCTCGATATCGAGCAGCGTGGCGCCGATATCGCTGAGGATGCCCGTAAGTCGAGCGGTGATGCCAGGGTGGTCCCTGCCGGTGACGGTGACGAGTATCGGATCGGACGAGACTGTCATGCCGGAGCCCCCTTAACAGCGCCGCGCGGCAGGGTCGACGCCGATAGATCGCTGCACGAAGCAAAACGATGCTTCACCGGAAGAGCGTTTGCCAAACCACCGTTCCCCCTCGCGCTCCACGCCCCGGCGACCTCCTGCTCCGCATGGCCCGCCGCGCCTGCAGCCTCCCCATCCCCCCATCCCCCCATCCCCCCATCCCCCCACAAAGAGCCCGCGGGGGAGGAGGCTGCGCGCGCGGGGGGGCGGTGGGCGGGCCCCACGAACCCGAGGGCCGGCCCGCAGCGCAGCGATCTCCGCGCGGTCCTCCCTCACCCGTCCAGCCGGCACCAGCCCCCCAAAAGGCCCGAGTTCGTGGGAGGGCCCACCGCCCCCCCGCGCGCGCAGCCTCCTCCCCCGCGGGCTCCGTAGCTATCGGTAGCGCCCGCCCCCTCGCCCCGCCGCCGCCCGTCCGCCCCCTTTGCCGCCCGCCGCTGGCCGCCCGCCCCCCTTGCCGCCCGGACCGCGCCGGCTCGCCGGCCGCCCAGCCCGCGCCGGCTTCTCCTCGGCCGCCTCGCGCGCCGCGCCGGCGTCCCCGTCCCCCTGCTGTGCCTTGAGCTGCCGGAGCTGATCGCGCAGCCGCGCCGCCTTCTCGAACTCGAGGTTCTCCGCCGCCGCGAACATCTCCTGCCGGAGCGCGTCGATCTGGTCGACCAGATCCATCGCGGCGCGCGCCGCCTCGGCCGCGGGCTTCGCCGGGCCTTTCGGGACGGCGTAGTAGTCGCGCGTGCCCGAGGTGGGCGACAGGTCGAGGATCGCCTTCTTCACCGTGGCCGGCGTGATGCCGTGCTCCTTGTTGTACGCCTCCTGGATCGCGCGCCGCCGGTTCGTCTCGTCCATCGCGCGCTTCATCGCTTCGGTGATGCGATCGGCGTACATCACGACCTCGCCGTGCACGTTGCGGGCGGCGCGGCCGATCGTCTGGATGAGCGAGCGCGGGCTCCGGAGGAAGCCCTCCTTGTCGGCGTCGAGGATGGCGACCAGCGACACCTCGGGGAGATCGAGCCCCTCGCGCAGCAGGTTGATGCCGACCAGGACGTCGAACTCGCCGCGCCGGAGATCGCGGAGGATCTCCACGCGCTGGAGCGTGTCGATGTCCGAGTGGAGGTAGCGGACCCGGATGCCGAGCTCCGTGTAGTACTCGGTCAGATCCTCGGCCATCCGCTTGGTCAACGTCGTGACGAGCACGCGATCGCCGCGGCCGACCCGCTCCCGGATGCGCGCGAGCAGGTCGTCGACCTGACCGGACACCGGGCGGATGTGGATCTGCGGATCGATGAGCCCGGTCGGCCGGATGATCTGCTCGACGACCGAGCCGGCCGACTTCTGCAGCTCGTAATCGCCGGGCGTCGCGCTCACGAAGAGGACCTGCGCGTAGTGTTGCTCGAACTCCTCGAACTTGAGCGGCCGGTTGTCGAGCGCGCTGGGGAGCCGGAACCCGTACTCGACGAGCGTCTCCTTCCGCGCCCGGTCGCCCCGGTACATCGCCCCGACCTGCGGGACGGTCTGGTGCGACTCGTCGATGATGAGGAGGAAGTCCTTCGGGAAATAGTCGATCAGCGTCGGCGGGGGCTCGCCGGCCTTCCGGCCCGAGAGGTGGCGCGAGTAGTTCTCGATGCCGTTGCAGAACCCCATCTGCTCCAGCATCTCGAGATCGTACATCGTGCGCTGCTCGATACGCTGCTTCTCGAGGAAGCGCACGGCCTTGTCGTAGAAGTCGATGCGCTCGCGCAGCTCCTCGCGGATCGCCTGGATCGCGAGCCTGAGCTGCTGTTGCTCGGTGACGTAGTGGGAGCCGGGGAAGACCGCGTAACGATCGAGCTGGCCCACCACCTTGCCGCGGACAGGGTCGACCTCCTTGATGGCCTCGATCTCGTCGCCGAAGAACTCGACCCGGATCGCGAGCGCCTCCTCGTAGGCCGGGAAGATCTCGACGACATCGCCGCGGACGCGGAACGTCCCGCGGTGGAAATCGACGTCGTTCCGCGTGTACTGGATGTCGACGAGCCGCCGCAGGAGCTCGTCGCGGCGGATCTCGGTGCCGCGCTCGAGCTTGATCAGGAGCCCGTGGTAGCTCTCGGCCGAGCCGATGCCGTAGATGCAGCTCACGGAGGCGACGATGATCACGTCCGGCCGCGAGAGCAGCGCGTGCGTCGCCGCGTGGCGCATGCGGTCGATCGCGTCGTTGATGATCGCGTCCTTCTCGATGAACGTGTCGCTCGTCGGGACGTAGGCTTCGGGCTGGTAGTAGTCGTAGTAGCTGACGAAGTAGTGGACGGCGTTGTTGGGGAAGAGCTCCCGCATCTCGCCGTAGAGCTGGGCCGCCAGCGTCTTGTTCGGCGCCATGATGAGGGTCGGCTTTTGCAGCTTTTCGATCACCTTGGCGGCGGTGAACGTCTTGCCGCTGCCCGTGACGCCGAGGAGGACCTGGAAGGCCTCGCCCTGCTCGAAAGCGGAGCAGATCTCCTGGAGCGCGCGAGGCTGGTCACCGCACGGCTTGAATTCGGAGACGAGCTCGAAGTGTGTGGGCATGGAGCGGAGGACCCTAGTGCGGCGAGGCGCTCCTCGCAACCTCCGCGGCCGTCAGGGCCGGAGGGCGGGGTGGCCTCGCTGGGAAGGCGCGGTCTCGTCCGGCTTCGTCCGGCTTCGTCGGTCTTCCAACTATCGGCAACCATTGGCAACCATCGGCCGAGCGGAAATTGTCGACCCACTGTCGTTCACCTGGAACGAGGGCGCCCCACGTCCCGCGCCCCTCCGTCCGGCCCACGCTCGCCCCCGCTTCGCCGCATGCGCCGCACCTCGCCGCGCGCTCGTTGCACCCCCAGAGCGGGCTCCGCGCGCTCGTTGCACCCCCAGAGCGGGCTCCGCACGCTCGTTGGATGAAGCGCGCTCCGTACGCGCGCGCTGTGCTCGCTGGCCATACGGCCGGGCCGAGCCGAGAGCGCTTGACGTCGGCGCGGGGCCATAGGATTCTAGGTGCTGTCGCGTCGTGGTGACGTGAGCCGAACGCGGAGGTCAGGTCATGAGTGCCAACACATCGCACACCCATTGCGCCGCCGCCGTCGTTTCCGCCGCGGCCGGCTGAGCTCGTCTCCACGTCTCCGCGACGTCGCCCGCGTGCCCTGAGGGGTGCGTGTGTGCCCTGAGCGCGTGCCCCTTCCAGGGATCTGCCCTGACCGGGCGTGCCTTCTGGCGTGACGTCCTGATCGATCGACGAGCTCCGCTCCGCGGCGGCCCCGCGCGTGGAATGGCCGGCGCGTGCGCGCTTGTGCGCCGCCGCGCCCTGTCCGTCGATCGCCGCGCGCCGAAGCTCGGGCGCGGCCGAACGCCATGGAGCGCTCGTCCGTCATGCAAACTCACCTCGATTCTCTCGTTGATCCGTCTTCGCAGCACGAAATGCAGCCCGATCTGGTCGGGCTTGGATGGACTCCCTTCTTCGCGAGCCAGCTCGCCTGTCTCGAGGATGCCGTGCAGCCTGCGCGCGTCGTCCTCGCCTCCGCGTCCAGGCACCACGTTCAGACCGCGGATGGCCCGCGCCTCGCGGTGGTCAGCGGTCGCCTCGCGCACGAGGCCGCGGATCGCGCGGCGCTCCCCACCGTCGGTGACTGGGTGGGGCTCAGGCCTGGCGACGGCGCCGGGCCTTCGTACATCGTGCACACGTTCGCGCGGAGCACGTGCCTGCGCCGCAAGGCCGCTGGGCCCACGGTGGAGGCCCAGGTGCTCGCGGCCAACATCGACAAGGTGTTCATCGTCACGTCGCTGAACGCCGACTTCAACCTGCGCCGCCTCGAGCGCTACATCGACGCCGTCCTCGACAGCGGTGCTCGCCCGGTCCTCGTGCTCAACAAGGCCGATGTCTGCCCGGATCCGGCGCGGTATATCGACGCGGCGCGGGACGTCGCCCCTGCCGCGCCGATCGCGCTCGTCAGCGCGCTCTCCGGCGCCGGCCTCGACGCGCTCCGCGCCGAGATCGGGGCAGGGGAGACCATCGCCCTCGTCGGCTCGTCCGGCGTGGGGAAGTCCGCGCTCAGCAATCGCCTGCTCGGCGCGGAGGTCCAGCTCGAGGGCGCGATCCGGGCTTCGGACGAGCGTGGCCGCCACACGACGGCTCACCGGGAGCTGTTCCTGATCCCTGGCGGTGGCCTCCTCATCGACACGCCGGGCATACGGGAGCTCGGCGTCTGGTCTGCGGGCGGCAGCGCCCCGGCCGGCTTCGACGACGTCGAGGCCCACGCCGCGGCCTGCCGCTTCCGGGACTGCGCGCACGATGGCGAGCCCGGCTGCGCGGTGCTCCGTGCCATCAAGGACGGCGACCTCGATCCCGAGCGTCTCGGCGCCTACCTCAAGCTGGGTGCGGAGCGACGCCACCTCGCCGGGCAGCAGGACGTGCGCGTGAGGATCGAGGAGAAGCGGCGCTGGAAGCAGATCTCGAAGCAGATGCGCGCCAATCCGAAGCGATAAGCAGAGCCGCCCTCCCGCCCCCGCGGCCAGACCCCGGCGTCCCCGCCACGCCGCGTAGCCACCCCAGCAAATCCCCCCGCATTCTCCCCCCGCCCCCGCCCGCCTGCGCGCACGTTCGTAACCGCTCTTTCCCATCCCTTGGAAAGAGCCCTCGGGAGGGGGTGTCGCGCGCGGGGCCGGCGGGGGAAGGGCCCCACGAACCCGAGCGCCGGCCCGCATCGAAGCCACTCGCTCCTGGTTCTCCCTCCCCCGTTCAGCCGGCCATAGCCACCACAAGGCGCGAGTTCGTGGGAAGGGCCCCCCGCCGGCCCCGCGCGCGACACCCCCTCCCGAGGGCTCCCCCGCGTCCTGGAGAGCCCTCTCCGTCCCGTGTCCCGTCAGATCCCGTATTGCCGGAGCTTCTTGTGGAGCCCCTCGCGCGTGATCCCGAGCGACTTGGCCGCGTTGGTCTTGTTGTTGTTGTGCCCGCGCAGCGCTTCCAGGAGGAAGAACTTCTCGACCGCGTCCATCATCTCCTTGAGCGACCCCTTCGGCGTCCCCGCCCGCGCGATGAGCCCCTCGACCTGCCGGATCCTCGGCGAGAGCAGCTCCGGCGTCCCGAACGCCCCCGGCTCCAGCTGGATGACGATCCGCTGCACCTCGTTCTGGAGCTCCCGGACGTTGCCCGGCCAGTCGTACGCGATCATGAGCTCCATCGCCTGCTGGCTGAACCCGCCGCAGGGCTTGCCGATCTCGTCCGCGTAGCGCTCCAGGAAATGCGCCGCGAGAAGCGAGATGTCGTCGCGCCGCTCTCGCAGCGGCGGCAGGCGGATCGGGAAGACCTTGAGGCGGTAGTAGAGGTCCTCGCGGAACCGCCCCTTGGCCACCTCGTCCTCGAGGTTCCGGTTCGTCGCGGCGACGATGCGCACGTTGACGTGCTTCGGGCTCGTCGCGCCCACGGGGCGGATCTCGCCCTCCTGAAGCGCCCGGAGGAGCTTCGATTGCAGCGATAGCGGCGTCTCGGTGATCTCGTCGAGGAAGAGCGTGCCCCCGTCGGCGATCTCGAACAGCCCCTTCTTCTCCTCGGTGGCGCCCGTGAACGACCCCTTCTTGTGCCCGAAGAGCTCGCTCTCCAGGAGGCTCTCGGCCAGCGCCGCGCAGTTCTGCGCGACGAACAGCTTGTCGCGGCGGCGAGAGCGGTAGTGGACGGCGGCGGCGATGAGCTCCTTGCCCGTGCCCGTCTCGCCCTCGATCAGCACCGTGACGCGCGTGTCGACCACCTTGTCGAGCTGCCCGATCACCTTGCGCATCGCGTCGCTGTTGCCGATGATGTCGACCGCGCCCCCGTTGCCGCCCCGGCGGCGCTCCTCGCGCCCCTTGAGGAAGCTGTTCTCCTTCTGGAGCCGCTCCTCCGCGAGCACGAGCCGCTTGATGAGCCGGGCGTTCGCCACCGCGAGCGAGGCGTTGGCGGCCAGCACGAGGAGCGTCTCCAGGTCGCCGGCGTTCAGCATCCCGGGCACGCTCCGGTTGTCGGCCTGGAGCACGCCGATGATCTCCTCGCCCTTCCAGAGCGGGACGGCGAGCGTGCTGCGGATCGAGGCGCCCATCAGCGACTCGGACTGCCCGACCTCGATCGGCGCGTCGGCGGCGAGCACGGCAGCCCGCTCCTTGATCACCTTCCGGTACACGCTGCGCGTGATCGGGACCGGCCCTGCAGGCGGCCCCCCTTTGCCCGACGCGGACCGGACCCGCGTCAGCACCGGCACGAACGCCGCCGGCGCCGCGCCCGGCTCCTGGTCGTCGTCGCGCAGCACCACCGTGACGTGGGTCGAGCTCGGCACCAGCGCGAGCACCGCGTCGGCGATCTCGGCGAGCACCTCGTCGAGATCGGTCGCCGCACCGATGCGCTTCTGCGCCGCGTACATCGCGGACAGCGCGCTCGGGTCGCGCTCGATCTTCGCCTCGGCAGGCTCGATCTCGTCGAGGCGGCGGATCGAGACGACCCGCGCGTCGTCGGCCTCCTCCGGGATCTTCACCACCATCCGGGTGACCGCGTCCCCGGAGCCGAGCTCGATGACGTCCCCCGTCTGGAGGGCGAGCGCGCTGCGCCCCGCGCCGAGCTCCAGCCGCTCGCCCCGCCGCGTCACGCTCGTGCCGTTCGTCGAGCGCAGATCCTCGAGGATCACCCCGTCGGCGCCGCTCACGATGCGCGCGTGCGCCCCGGAGACGTGGCGATCGTCGAGGACGACGCGGTTGTCCGACGAGCGCCCGAGCGTGATCAGCTCGCCCTGGAGCTCGAAGGTGCGCCCGGCAGCGAGACCCTGGGTTACCTCGAGCACGATCATGGTTCGTTCTTCAGCTGGGAAGACCCCGTGACAAGGGCCGGAGTAAACCGTCAAGACGGCGGAGACGCCAGGAAAAATCAGGAGCCAGGCGCGTCAGTGGAGCTTCGCGCAAGCTTCGCGCGAGCGTCGCGCGAGCTCGGGCAAGCATCGCGTCCGGGTGGCGCCAATCAAGGAAAATCTGGATCCAGGTGATGTGCCCGCCTGCGCGCTCCATGCGCCCCGTGCGCCCCGACCGCGGACGGGGCGCACGGCGCTGCGGCGGTCACTGCGCGCGGGCGGTGAGGCGGTAGATGACCGTCTTGAAGGGCGCGTTGCCGGCGATCTTCTCGGGATCCTTCGAGGCCTCGCCGTCGTCGACGATCTTCTGCAGCTTGGTCGCGACCTCGGCGTCGCCCTTCGGCGAGAGGGCGTCGATGACCGAGACCGAGACGAAGCGGACGGCCGCGTTCGAGACCTTCGGCATCGCGTCGATGATCTGCTGCCGGACCTCGGGGGTGCCGAGCACGCCCGCCATGTAGGCGGACTTGATCCCCTGGAACTGCGTCTCCTTCGCCTGCGACGCCGGATCGCCGAGCTTGCCGACGTAACACTCGAGCTTGGTGCCGCAGGCCCCGAGCAGCTCCTTCGCGATCTTGATCTCCTTCTCCATCGACTTGCCGACCGTGCCGCCGCCGCTCGTGCGGGTGCCCGCGAGCCGATCGACGTCGGCGATCTGGTCGGGCTTCATCAGCTTGAGCGCCGTCTGCAGCGAGACGTCGCGGATCTGCGCGACGTCGTCCTCCTCGCCGCGCGCCTCGAGGCCGGTCTTCACGAGCCACGGCACGAGGCTCGCGTCGAAGAAGTTGCTCGCCGCCTCGGCGAGCATCACCCGCGCGTTGATGCCGGCCGGCGGCATCTCGAGCCCCGCGGGCGTCTTCTCGTAGGCCGCCTGGAAGGCCGCGAGGGTCTCCGGCGTCCTCGGCACCTTGGTCAGCTCGCGCGCGATGATGGCGCGCGGCACGTCGTCGGCCTTCTCGAGCGCGGCGAGCAGCGGCTGCGACGACTCCTGCCGGCCGATCGTCGCCAGGACGAGGGCGGCCGCCGCGACGTGGGCGGTCTCCGCGGCTTTCTTCTGCTCCGCGTTCGCCTTGTCGCCGCCGGCGCCCTTCAGGTTCTCGACCTTCGAGTACTCGACGAGCTCCTTCTGGTCGCCCTGGAGCAGCGCGATCGTCGGCTGGATCGCGGGCTTGCCGATCTTCGTGAGCGCCAGGATGGCCGTCGTGGCCGCGTCCGCCTTGAACGGCGACAGCACCACCTTGAGCAGCGGCACGACCGCCTTCTCGCTGCGCTGCCACCCGAGCAGCTCCGCGGCGGTGATCTGCCAGAACAGCTCGTTCCGCATCGTGCTGACGTCCTTCGGGTCGTTGATCGGGCGCCCGATCATCGTGATGAGCCCGTCTTCCCAGGACTTGCTGTTGATGTCGACCATCGCGTCGTGCACGTCGCGCGAGATCGTCGAGCCCTTCGGCTTGCCGTGCTGGAGCTTCGAGAAGACGGCCATGAGCGGCTCGGCGGCCTTCTCCGACTTCATCGCGCCGAGGCCGCGCACGGCCCAGCGGACGTCCTCCTCGGTGGACTCGGGCTTGTAGTCCTTGAGCGCCTTGATGAGGCAGGCCTCGCCGCGCGGGTCCCTCGTGTCGGAGATGAACTTGATGAGCTTCGAGTTCGTGCGCTCGTCGAGATCGCCGGCCACGCACTTCTGCGTCATCGGCTCGATGATCTTGTCGAGGAGCGGCTTCACCGTCGGGCCGGTCCGGTCCTTGTTGTCACGCGTCATCGCGTCTTCGAAGAACTGGACGAGCCGGTTGACGGAGGCGGTGAGCGTGGCCGGGTCGTCGAGCCGCTTGACGTGCGTCTCGGGGTCGTTCTCGTCGCCACATCCGACGATGACCCCTGCGGAGAGCGCCATCGACGACGCGGTGGCGGCCCCCAGGAGGAGCGAGCGAAGGAGCGGCAGGATGCTGCGTGCTGAGCGGGACATGGTGTTTCCTCCGGGACCTCGGTGATGCTGCCGGCCTGACCTCGCCGTCGCACGGTGCGCTTCAGGAGAGGCGGTCAGCGGCTAGCCTTCGTTAGCCTGAGGGGACGAAAGCGGACAAAAACAGCGCGCGGCAGGGGGCGCGGCCCCCCTTCGGCCACGACGTGGCGCCGCTCCGCCATTGGAAACGGCGAAGCCGACGCTATTCGCCGCCAGAGAACGTGTCAACGCGAGCGCGGCGCCGAGACGAGCCGGCGGATCCCCGTGGCGAAGAGGCGGTCGGGGATGACACGGCGCAGCGCGACGAGCGCCCGTGCGTCCCGGCCGACGAGGGTCCTGAAAGGCGGCGATGCGTCGTCGATGAGGCGGAGGATCGCCGCCGCGACCGGGGTGGGCGGCGACGCCTTGGCGGCGTCCTTCAGGACGATCTGCTCGATCGCCCTGGTCATCGCGCCGTAAGGGCCTTCGAGCGAGACGTGGGCGCCGCGCCGCTGGTTTTCGTAGAAAATTTCGGTCTTGAAGGTGCCGGGCTCGACGAGGCAGACATGGACGCCGAACGGGGCGACCTCCCAGCGCAGCGCCTCGCTGAAGCCCTCGACGGCGTGCTTCGTGGCCGCGTAGGCGCTCACGCCGGGGAGGCCGACGAGCCCGGAGAGGCTCGAGACGTTGACGATGCGGCCGCGCCCCGCGCCGCGCATCGCCGGGAGCACCGCGCGCGTCACGGCCATCAGCCCGAAGACGTTGGTCTCGAACTGCGCCCGGACGTCGCCGTCCGCCTGCTCCTCGAAGGCGCCGCCGACCGCGATGCCGGCGTTGTTGACGAGGGCGTAAGCGGGGCCGTGCTTCCGAAGGATCTCCCCGACCCTGTCGGGCGCGCTCGCCGCGGCGACGTCGAGCTGCTCGATCTCGAGCGTGACGCCCCGCGCGCCGGCGGCGGCGAGGAGCGCGCCGGCCTTCTCGGGGCGGCGCATCGTGGCGATGACCCGGTGGCCCGCGGCCGCGCACGCGACCGCGGTCGCGAGGCCGATGCCGCTCGAGGAGCCGGTGACGAGGACGAGGTGACCCATGACGAAGGGGCGCGAGTATAGGCGAAGCGCGACGCGGCGGGGGAGCGCGGGGCGCGCGGCGCGTGCGGCGCGTCGAAGCGCCGCCGCCGCCGCGCCGTCAGGGCAGGCGCTCAGCCGATGATCATCGCCTCGCTGAGGAGCCGGCCCTCCCTGAAGCGCCGCAGGTTCCAGCGATCGAACAGGGGGAGGGAGGCGCCCTCGGCGATGTGCTGCGCGAGGAGCTTGCCCATGACGGGCGCGATCATGAAGCCGTGCCCCATGAACCCGGAGGCCTGGTAGAAGTGCTCGACCTCGTCGACCCCGCCCACGATCGGGTTCTGATCCGGGGTGAGGTCGTAACAGCCGGCCCACTGCCGCAGCACCTTCACGCTGCCGAGGAGGGGGCACGCGGCGACGAGCGCCCGCGCGTACAGGGAGAGGAACTTGTGGCTCGACCCCATGTCGAGGCCGTCGGGGACGTCCTCGTTGGAGATGCCGCCCACGATCTCGCCGCGCATCGACTGGGAAAAATAGAGGCCGTTCGAGAGATCCGCGACGAGCGGGCCGAGCCAGGGCTTGAGCGGCTCGGTCGAGCAGATCTCGTGGCGGTGCGGGTGGTTGGGCAGCTCCACGCCGAGCATGCGCGCGATCTCGGGGCTCCACGCGCCGGCCGCGTTGACGACCTTGTTCGTCCGGATCTCGCCGCGATCGGTGACCACCGCGTCGATCCGCGCGCCCTGCGTGCGGAAGCCGAGGACGTTCGTGAAGGTGGCGATGTCGACGCCGAGCTTCTGCGCGCGCTCGGCGTAGCCCCAGACGAACGGCCAGGGGAACACGACGCCGTCGTCGGGGTTGTAGCTCGCCGCCACGACGCCGTCGGTCGAGAGCTGCGGCACGATCGCGCGCGCCTCGTTGGCGGTGAGCATCCGCGTCCCGAGGCCGCACGCGTTCTGCACGGCGACGCTCTTCTCGAGCGTCCGGCGGCCCGCCTCGCTGCGCACGAGGAAGAGGTAGCCGCCCTGCCGGAACCAGATGTTGATCTTCATCTCGCGGGCGAAATCCCGGCAGATGCGGATGCTCTCCTGCATGAGCCGGATGTTGCCCTCGCTCGAGAACTGCGCCCGGACCCCGCCGCCGTTGCGCCCGCTGGCGCCGCCGCAGAGGTAGCTCCGGTCGACGACGACGATGTCGGTGATGCCGTGGTGCCGCGCGAGGTTGTACGCGATCGCGAGGCCCATGATCCCCGCGCCGATGATGACGATCTCGGCCTGCCCCCGCATCGCGCCTCAGCCGAGCTCCGACCTCGCCGCGGCGACGACGGCGGCCTGGAGGGCGCCGTTCGAGGCGATGATGCCGCGGCCGAGCTTGAGCCCGGGGCCGTTGTAGTCGATGGGCGCGCCCGAGAGATCGGTGAAGCTGCCGCCCCCCCCGAGGAGCACGGCCTCGGGCGCGCAGCTGTCCCAGAGCTTGGCGCCGCCGCCGCCGTGCACGTAGAGGTCGACCTCGCCGGTCGCGATCCGGGCGATCTTCACGCCGACCGAGCCGCAGGGGACGACCTTCGAGATGCCGAGCCGCGCGAGGAGCGGCTCGAGCTCCTTCGGCCGGTGCGAGCGCGAGACGATGAGCGTCGCGTCGGCCGGAGCGCTCACGGCCGAGACCCGGAGCGGCCTGCGGCTGCCGTCCCTCGCCTCGAGGAAGGCGGCGCCGCCCTCGCCGGCGCGACCGGCCAGCGCCTCGCCCGTCGTGGGCATCACCACGACGCCCAGCGCCGCGCGGCCGCGGTCCGCGAGCCCGATCATCACGGCGAACTCGCCGTTCCTGTCCGCGAACTCCCGCGTGCCGTCGAGCGGGTCGACGAAGAACACCCGCTCCTTCCGCAGGCGCGAGGCGAGCTCGTCGCCGGTCGGGACGCTCTCCTCGGCGAGGATCGCCTCGCCGGGGAACGCGGCCTCGAGCGCGCTGCAGATGAGCGCGTTCGCCTCGCGGTCGGCGCGGGTCACCGGGTCGCCGGGGCCCTTCATCTCGACGGCGAACGGCGTCGCGTACACGTCCATCACGATCGCCGCCGCGGCGCGCGCGATGCGGACGATCTCGTCGAGCTCCCTGTCGTTCTGGTCCATCCTGCTCACACCTCGATCCCGGCCTGCTTGAGGCGCGCGGAGAGCTCCGTGAGCGCCGTGTCCTGGAGGTAGGGCGGCATGCCGGCCTCGCGGACGAGCTGGTCGAGCTGGGCGACCGAGCGGGGGCCGAGCACGGCGGACGAGACGACGCGGTTCGCGAGGACGAAGCGCAGGGCCGCCGAGCGGAGCGAGGTGACGGCGCCCGAGACCAGCGGCCTGAGCGCGTCGAGCTGGCGGATGCGGGTCTTGAGCTCGTCGCGGGTCCACCGCTGGTAGCGGTGATCGTCGAGGTAGAACTCGCGCTCGGGGCTCCACTGGCCGGCGAGCAGCCCGTGCGCGAGCACCGATCGGGCGAGGACGCCCGCGCCGGACTCGGAGACGTCGCTGGCGACGTCGTGGAGGTCGCCGGGGAAGAAGGCGTTGTAGGCGATCTCGATGACGTCGACCTCGTCGCGCAGCGCGGAGCGGGCGACGTCCGCGGAGCCGGCGCTCACGCCGTAGGCGCGGATCTTCCCGGCCTGCTTGAGCTCCTTCAGGAAGGCGAGGGCCTCCTTCGATTGCATCGCGGCCACGGTGGGGTTGTGGAGCAGGACGACGTCGACCACCTCGCGGGCGAGGCGCTCCTGCGACCGCTCGAACGCGGTGCGGAGGTGGGCCGGGTCGAACCGCTTCGTCGGGGGATCGCCGTCGCGAACGGTGCCGATCTTGGTGACGACGAACGTCGTGCCGGCGCCCTGGAGCCGCCTGCCGAGGCAGCGCTCCATCTCGCCGCGGCCGTAGACGTCGGCGGTGTCGAAGAGGTCGATGCCGACCGCGAGCGCGCGATCGATGACGCGATCGATCTCGACGTCGGCGACGGGACCGTAGCCGTCGCCGGAGAGTCCCCAGGTGCCTAGGGCGAGCTCCGAGACCTGAAGGGTCGTCTTGCCGAGGGGGCGCTTCCTCACGGGCGGCGATCTACACCAGCGCCGGGAGGGCGCCACGAAATAGGGGCGGAGCTCCGGGCACGGCGCGCCGCGTCGCGCGCCCTCTCGGAGCGGCGGAGCTGCCCCGGGGCGGGCGTCCCCCGTCGCGCCTCGGCGCGCGGTGGCAGGGCGCGTCCTCCGGAGCCTCACGCGCCGGCGCGGGTCGTCGGGCCGCCACGTCCCTGCGCGCTCGGCCACGGAACGCTCCATGCCAGAGAGCCAGGGAAGGGGAGTGATGCGGAAGCGCGCGGGGCGGCGCCGCGGGGGGCAGGGTCTTCAGGTGACATGTCGAGTCGAGCCCTGCCGATGGCCGACGAAGGGGGCTGGAGAGTATGGCGAAAGGGCCTAATGAGGCGTCGGCGGCCGAACCCATCCGCGACCGGAGGTCGCGGCCGCCCGCGGTGAGCTCCTCTGCGCGGCGCGCGCTGGAGCTCGTCGCCGTCCGAGGCAAAGACGTGCTCGGCGTCCGCCACGTGCTCGCGGAGGGGCGCGCGCACATCGGCGACACGCCCGCGTCCATCGTGCGCGTGCCGTCGGGGGAGCTCGACAGAGCGGCCCCGGTCATCGCGGAGGTGATCGGCGCCCGCTACGTGCTGCACGTCCCGCGGCGGACGCGGGCGCGCCTTCACGGCGCGGACGGGCTCGCGCGCCTCTTGACGGGCCCGGCCGACATCGAGCTCCAGGAGGGAGACCGCGCCGTGCTCGTGATCGGGACCGTCCAGATCCGCGCGCAGATCGTGCCCATCGAGATCATCTCGCGCCTGGGGGCGTCCGGCCTGCGCTGGATCGGCCTCATCGGCGCCCTCTACCTCGTCGCGCTCGGCATCTGCGCCGCCCTCGCGCCGCGCGACCGCGCCCGCCTCGACGAGGGGTCGATCCGCCGCGCTGTAGGCGAGGCCGCGGCGCAGCTGTGGGCAGAGCACGCCCCTGTGCCATGACGCGACGGCACCGCCGAACGGGCGCCGAGCGGGTCGTCACCGGCGGGTGATGCCCGCGCGTCATGGAGTGGTATTCTCTGCCCTCCATGCGATTCAAGATCGTTTTGCCCCTTCCGGTTCAACTCCTGCTCTGCCCGCTCGCCGTCCTCGGCTGTGGCGGCACGTCCGCCGAGCACGAAGACCTGAGCAGCGAGCCGCGGGGCGGGATCCTGAGCCTGCCGTCCGGCTGGAGCTCCATCGAGCCGGGCGGCGAGACGACGTGCTCGCGCGGTGATCCTTTCAAGTACTTCGTCCGTCCGGGCACCGTCAATCGCCTCATCGTCGAGTTCCGCGGCGGCGGCGCGTGCTGGGACGCGACCACGTGCTCGTTCGCGGGAGCGCTCTTCCAGGAGACGGTCGGCGAGGACGCCCTGACGACCGGGATCTACGATCATGAGAACCCGGACAACCCCTTCAAGGAGTGGCACCATGTGTACATCCCCTATTGCACCGGGGACGTCCACTGGGGCGACAACGTGGCCACGTATGGGGAGGGGAGCCAGGCCGTCACCATCCAGCACAAGGGCGCCGTCAACGTCCGCGCGGCGCTCGGCTGGATCTACGAGAACGTCCCCGCGCCAGAGAAGATCTTCGTGACGGGCTGCAGCGCGGGCGCGTATGGCGCCATCCTCTGGTCCGCGCACCTGCGAGAGCACTACAAGAGCGCGTCGGTCATCGAGTTCGCAGACAGCGGGGCAGGGATCATCACGGAGACGTTCTTCAGGGACAGCCTTCCTTCCTGGAAGCCCGAGGGCGCTTATCCCACATGGATACCTGGCCTCGACCCGGCCGAGCTCGCGCGGCTGTCGGTGCTCTACGAGAAGATCGGCGCCCATTACCCCGACATGCGCCTGTCGCAGTACAACACCGCCTATGATGAGGACCAGGTCTTCTTCTTCAACGCGATGGGCGGCGGCGACGCCCAGGCGTGGTCAGACGCCATGAGGGCAGAGATCGCCGAAATCGAGGCGTCGACGCCGAACTTCAGGTCGTTCCTTGCCGCCGGCTCCGCGCACTGCATCCTCTGGCGGCCGGAATTTTACACCCTCGAGTCGCGCGGAGCGCGCCTCGTGCAATGGCTCGACGGGCTCGCGAACGGTGCGCCGCCGCCGAGCGTCGCGTGCGACGCTTGCGGCTCGCCTTGAGCGTCGCCCGGGGGCGGGCGGCGCGGCGGCCGGGCACCGAGGGGCGGGGTGCGCGCTGGTCGGCGTCGGGCGGAGTGTGCGCGCGAGGGCGGGCGCAGGGGGCGTGGTCGCCCGCTCAGGCGTGCGCCGTCGCGGCGCCAGTTGACGCGCAGCCAGAGCTCTAGATTATGTCCGCCGCGAACGCGGGCGCGTGGGCGCATCCGCGGCGGCCCCGGAGGAAGAGCTCCGGGGGGGAGACAGAGGGATCCATGCGCACGCTTTGTATCGATATCGGCGGAACGGGGATCAAGGCCACCATCCTCGACGAGCAGGGGACTCCGATGACGGATCCCGTGCGCGTGCCGACGCCCCAGCCGGCCTCGCCGGACCCCATCCTCGACCTCATCGAGGAGATCGCCCGGGCGCAGGGGGAGTTCGATCGCGTCTCGATCGGCTTCCCCGGGGTGGTGATGGAGAACGTGACCAAGACGGCGCCGCACCTCGACAACGAGAAGTGGAAGGGCTACCCGCTCGGAGAGGCCGTCGAGCGCCGCCTCGGCAAGCCTGTCCGCGTCGCCAACGACGCGGGCATCCAGGGGCTCGCCGTCATCGAGGGCAAGGGGCTCGAGATGGTGCTCACCTTCGGCACGGGGCTCGGATGCGCGCTGTACATCGACGGCCGCTACGTGCCGAACCTCGAGCTCGGGCACCATCCGTACGGAAAGAGGGACCTGAAGTACGAGGACCGCGTGTTCGACGCCGAGTGCAAGCGCATCGGCCCGAAGCGCTGGAACAAGCGCGTGCGCAAGATGATCGAGCAGGTCGAGCCGATCTTCAATTACCGCAAGCTCTACCTCGGCGGCGGCAACGCGCGCCTGCTCGATGCCTCGCGGCTGCCCGAGAACGTCGTCGTGGTGGACAACGTCGCTGGCCTGCTCGGCGGAATCAAGCTCTGGGCCTAGCCCAGCGCGGCCGCGCGCCCGTGCGCTGGCGGGGAGGCCGGTCCCCTCGCCCGCGCGGCCTTCTCGCCTGGCCGCCTTGTCGCCTGAGACGACGCGCCGACCCTGGGGCGGGCCTGCGCGGGCGTGGGTCGCGCCGGTTCCCAAGCGGGCGTGACCGTCGTACCCTGACCCGATGAACTCGCCCGACGCACCGAAGCCCGACGCACCGCCCGCGGCCAATCCAGCGGCGGACGCTGATCTCGATCCGTTTCGCCTCCAGTCGCCGGAGACCCTCGCGAACCCGTACCCCGTGTACGCCAGGTTGCGCCAGGAAGCGCCCGTGTACTTCAGCGCGGCTTACAACGGCTGGCTCGTCACCCGCTACGACCAGGTTGCGGCGGGCTTCCGTGACCCGCGCCTGTCGGCGAAGCGCTCCAGCGCCTTCGTGACGAAGCTGCCTGACGAGGTGCGGCAGCGGCTGGAGCCCTTGCGCCGCAACCTGGCGTCGTGGGCTCTGCTGCTCGATCCGCCGGAGCACACGCGCATCCGCTCGCTGATCAACAAGGCGTTCGTGCCGCGGCTCGTCGAGGGGTTGCGCTCCCGTGTGGAGACGCTGGTCAACGAGCTGCTCGACGCGGTCGCCCCGGCGGGCCGGATGGATGTCCTCCGCGATCTCGGCGACCTCTTGCCGCTGCTCGTGATCGGCGAGGTGCTCGGTGTACCCGCCGAGGACCGGCACCGGCTGAAGGGCTGGTCCAACGCGCTCAGCGGCTTCCTTGGCGCGGGCCGGCCGACGCTGGAGATCGCGGGGGGCGCGCTGAGCGCCGTGGCCGAGCTGGAGGACTATTTCCGCGGCGTGATCGCGGCCCGGCGGCAGAGCCCCGGCAACGACCTGCTCAGCCAGCTCATCCTCGCGGAGGAGCAGGGCATGATCCTCGGCGAGCAGGAGCTGCTCTCGACGTGTTGCATGCTGCTCTTCGGCGGCCACGAGACGACGAAGAACCTCATCGGCAATGGCCTGCTCGCGCTCCTTCTCCACCGTTCCGAGCGCGAAGCGCTGCGCGGTACCCCGTCGCTGATCGGCCCGGCGGTGGAGGAGCTGCTCCGATACGACTCTCCGGTGCAGTGGATGAGCCGCGTCGCGCTCGAGGACATCGAGCTCGACGGCGTGCGGATCCCGAAGGGTGATCGCGCCTTCCTGGTGCTCGGCGCGGCGAACCGCGATCCCGCGCAGTTCCCCGACCCCGACAAGCTCGATTTCCGCCGCACCGACATCCGTCACATCTCGCTCGGCGTGGGCGTTCATTACTGTGCCGGCTCCGCGCTCGCCCGCGTCGAGGCCCAGGCTGCCATCTCCACGTTCCTGCGCCGTTTCCCCGACGCCGAGCTCTCCCCTGGGCCGCTGACCTGGCGGATGAACCCCGGCATGCGCGGCCTCACCGCCCTCCCGATAGAGCTAGGCCCGCAGAGCTCTGCCTCCTGACCCCTCCTGTCAAATCGTTCCCAACCCGCCAGTTCCACTATGGAGCCGCCGGGGAGAGGGGAGGGGGCGCGCGGGGGCGAGGGGGAAGGGCCCCGCGGATCCGAGCGCCGGCCCGCTCCGCAGCCAGTCCCCCCAGATCTTCCTCTCCCGCACAGCCGGCCATAGCCACCACAAGGCGCGAGTCCGCGGGAAGGGCCCCCCTCGCCCCCGCGCGCCCCCTCCCCTCTCCCCGGCGGCCGTTGCGCTCTGGTCCAGGTTCTAGTTGTTGAGCCGCATCCCCGGCGCCAGCTGTCCAGGCAGCGCCACCGCCGTCGCCTCCAGCCCCGCGACCGGATACGCGCAGTAGTCCGCCGCGTAATACGCGCTGGGCCGGTGGTTCCCGCTGCTCCCGACCCCACCGAACGGCGCGGCGCTCGACGCCCCCGTCAGCGGTTTGTTCCAGTTGACGATCCCCGCCCGGGATTCCCGCCAGAACCGCTCGTAGAGCTCCCTGCGATCCGAGATCAACCCGGCCGCGAGCCCATAACGCGTGCGGTTGGCCAGCGAGAGCGCCTCATCGAAGCTCCCGTAGCGCTGCACCTGCACGAGCGGCCCGAAATGCTCCTCGTCCGGTAGCTCCTTGATCGCCGACACATCGAGGATGCCGGGCGAGAGCAGCGCGGTTCCCTCCTCGAGCCGGCGCATCTCCAGCAGCACCTCGCCGCCGAGCGAGACCAGCCGCGCCTGCGCCGCGAGCAGCCGATCCGCCGCCGCGAGCGAGATCACCGCGCCCATGAACGGCTGCTCTGCGTCGTCGTACCTGCCCACCTTGAGCCGGGACGCCGCGTCGACCAGGCGCGCCAACAGCGCGTCGCCCTCCGGCGTCGCCGGCACGAGCAGCCGCCGCGCGCACGTACACCGCTGGCCCGCCGAGATGAAGGACGACTGAAGGATATGGTGGATCGCCGCCTCGGTGTTCGCGACGTCCTGGACGATGAGCGGGTTGTTGCCGCCCATCTCCAGGGCGAGGATCTTCTCCGGTTGGCCCGCCAGCTGCCGGTGCAGCGCGTTGCCCGTGCCGGAGCTGCCCGTGAAGAAGAGGCCGTCGATGCCCGGGTGACCGGCGAGCGCGACGCCGGTGCGCCTCCCCCCCTGGACCAGGTTGAGCACCCCGGCCGGGATCCCCGCCTCCTCCCAGAGCCGCGCCGTCTCCTCCGCGACCCTCGGCGTGAGCTCCGAGGGCTTGAACACCACGCAATTGCCCGCGATCAGGGCCGGGACGATGTGGCCGTTCGGCAGGTGGCCCGGGAAGTTGTAGGGCCCGAGCACGGCGACCACGCCGTGCGGCCGATGGCGCACCACGGCCGTCGCGTCGCCCGCCTCGGCCTGGCGCTCGCCCGTCCGTTCGCGCCAGGCCATCAGCGACACGTCGATCTTGCCGATCATCGTCTGGACCTCGGTGAGCGCCTCCCAGCGCGGCTTGCCCGTCTCCAGCCCGATCACGTCCGCGAGCCGGGGCTTGTGCTCGCCCAGGAGGCCGGCGAACCGCTTCACCAGCGCCGCCCGCTCCTCCAGGCCGCGATCGCGCCACGCAGCGAACGCGCCGCGCGCCGCCGTCACGGCCGCGTCGACCTGCTCCTCGCTCGCGGCGCGCCCCTCGAAGACGACCGCCTGCGTCACGGGGTTCCGGCTCGCGAACGGCTCGCCCGCGCCGGTCACCCAGCTGCCGTCGATGAAATGGGTCGACATGGTCACCTCTCTGTCGCGGAGCTCCCCCCGCGGAACACCACACGGGCTCAACAGTCCGTCCACCCAGTATGGTTTGCGTCCACCTCGCTCCGCCAGTGTGCATCGTACCAGAGACCGGCGCCCCCAGGGCTCGCGCGCCTCCGGACGGAACATCGCGCCGGCGATCGCCCAGGAAAGATGGGGCCGCTCGTCGAGCTCGCCAGGGCTTCGCCGCGTCCGGGGGGACCACCACATCATGTGTTCCGGCGCGACTGAGCCCCAACCAGATGGGGGCCGCTCGGCCAGTTGCTCTCTTGGTGAGAATCCAGGAGCCGAGATCTCAATGCGCTTCGTGGTCGATCGTTCCGAGTTCGCTCGTGGCGGGCGCGCGACATTCACGGGAATGCACCGTGGCGAACAGGTGTGCTGAGCGTGATTGCGCGTTGGATCACGCTCCGGGCGCACTGCAGCAGGGCGCTCTCCACGCCCGGTGACACCAAGTCTTGACGGTCCTGTGGCTGGCGTGGAGACGTGCTCATGTCAGTTTTCCCGCCGATGCATCACACGGTGGCTATCTCAGACATCCATCTATGTGAGCTCGAGCCGTCCGACGGTCTCTGGATGCGCTATCGGCAGGCGCCGTACTCCCCGGACGGGGAGATTGCGGTGATGCTCGACGCGCTCCGGGGAGAGGTCCGGAAGGGGACGGGCAGCTCCGGAGGGCCCGGCGCGGAGCGCGACGAGCTGACGCTGGTCCTGAACGGCGACATCTTCGACCTGGATGCGCCTCGGGTGATCGGCAACGAGAGCGTGGTCCACGACCTGCCGCGCACCGCCGAGCACGCCGTGCCGGCGATGGAGGCCATCCTGCGCGATCACCCGGTGTTCGTCGCGGCCGTCGGCCGGATCGTCGCGGACGGGCACACCGCGGTCTTCGTGGCGGGCAACCACGACATCCAGCTCACGCTGCCCGAGGTGCGCGGGGCGGTGCAGCGGAGCGTCGTGGACGCGGCCATGCACGAGCTCGCCACCCGGGACGGCGGCCTTCCGGCGGGATCGACCGAGGAGCTCCGCGCGGCGCTCGCGGCGCGGGTGGTCTTCCGCGCCTGGTTCCACCGCACGCACGACGGCGTCATCGTCGAGCACGGCAATCAGTACGACTCGTACTGCTCTTATCGCTACCCGATGGCGCCGTTCGGCCGGAATCCGGGGGAGATCCAGCCGACGATGGGCTCGCTCGTGAGCCGCCTGCTCGTGTCGCGGATGGGGTACTTCAACCCGCACGTCGACTCGTCGTTCATGCTCTCCGGCTTCGGCTATCTCTCTCACTGGACGCGGTACTACCTGTTCTCTGGCCGCTCCCTCGTGCTTGCCTTCGGCGTGGGCGCGCTGCGCACGATGATCGAGCTCGTGCGCCGGCGCGACCCGAGCCGCCGGGCGCTCCGGCGCGCGGACCTCGCCGCGGCCGCCCGCGAGACGGGCGCGCCTTTCCCCGCCGTGGTCAAGCACGCGCGGCTGTTCGCGCGGCCGGCCGAGGACTGCCTCGGCCGCGTGGCGCGCGAGCTCTGGCTGGATCGCCTCGGGCTCGCGGCGGTCGGGATCCTCGCGGCGCTCGCGTGCCTGTGCTGGATGCCGGGGGGGCTCGCGGCGGCGGCGTTGCTCGCGCCGACGCTCCTCGTCGCGTACGAGTGCACGGTCCCGAAGCCCACGCTCGACGCGGTCTGGCAGGGCGTGAACCGGGCGGCGCGGTCCGTGGCCAGGGCGCACGGCGCCAAGGCCGTGATCTTCGGGCACACCCACAACCCGGAGGGGAGCTGGGAAGGCGGGGTGTTCTTCGGGAACACCGGCTCCTGGTCCGCGGCGTTCGAGGACATCGCGTGCACGCAGCCCGTCTTCGAGGCGCGCCCGCTCGTCTGGTTGCGGTCCGAGGACGATGCGGGTCCCGAGGCGCCCCTGTCGGGCGGCCTCGTGATGTGGAAGGACGAGCGGTTCCAGCCCTGGAGAGCCGATGCGAGGCCGTCCGTGCCGAGGAAGGCCGAGATGGCCAAGCGCCCGCGCCCCGCCGCGCTTCGGCCCCAGGCCACGGCCGCGCTGCGCAGCTAGGCTGCCGGCGCTCATCCTGCGCGCGAGCGCCGCAGATCCGGCGCCGGATCCTGCCAGGGGCATGTGTGGCCCCACGACCCCGCAAAAGGCAAAGAGGGAGACGTCACCGGTCGCGGCGCGCCCGGCTCCGTCGCTCTCGACACGCTTCGCGGTATCGGGCATCGTCGAGGCCGACCATGTCGTCTCTCGCGGCCCCTCATACCCCTGCGCCGGGGTAGCTATCGCGCGGGCACGCTCCTGATGGCTGCTCCGCGGTCCCCGGCGGGCCGCGCGTGGCTCATGTTCGCGAATGACATGGTTCTTGCGAGACTGGAATGAACTTTCTGTTCGAGATCTGTCTGGTCGTGAGCGTGGTGCTGCTGGGCTTGCTGGCGGGAGCGCTCTGGGCTGAAGGCGCTTTGCTGGTGCCCTACTGGAAGACCCTGAAGGCTGAAGAGTTCTATCGTCTGCATCCTCAGTACGCGCCGCGCCTGTTTCGCTTCTTTGCGCCGATCACGGCGATAACTCCTGCCGCCGCATTCGTCGCGGCCGTCTTTGCCTGGCTGGCTGCCAGCAGGGCTGTATGGGTGTCGACGGTCGTTGCTGTGCTGGCGAATTCGCTGGTCGCGATCTATTTCGGCTATTTCAAGCACGCCAACGCCGCCTTTGCGCAGGCAGCCATCGACCCCAAGGACCTGCCGGTGGAGCTTGAGCGCTGGGGTGATTGGCACAGGCTGCGGGTTGCGATTTGCATGCTGGCATTCTTCGGAAGCGTCTTTGCGCTCTATCTTTCCTGAGCGAGCCGTCTGTTGGCTCGTCCCGCGCGTCTCCAGCACCAACAGGTCGCGAAGAGCGGTGCGTTGACGTCCCCTGTTTGCCCGAGAGCAGGCTCGGTCACGCCATCAACTATATGACGAGGCGTTGGAGCCGACTCACGCGGTCTCGATGCACCCGTGCTTGGTGGCATCCACATGACGGAGCCCTGTCACCGGCTGACGACGCGCGAGTGAATCGAGCTCCTAGCAGGCGCGCGCTGGCTCAAGCCGTGACCGCTCCCGCTGGCCCCCATTCGCAGGCCTTCGCGTGCGGCCGAGGCGTCGAGGCGCACGTCAGGTCAACCCGCCGGCATCAAACACCGGAAGCCGAGGCCGTTGTGCCGGTACCAGGCCCACTCCCCAAAACGGAAGTGCGCGGCCAGGAAACCAGGGCTTCGCGCCCAGGAGCCACCGCGAACGACCCGCACGACATCGCTGGTGTTCACATCCGTGTCTGTCGCCGTGTCAATGTGCGCATCATTCTGCGTGAAGGCTCGGCGCCTCGCCTGCACCTCGGAATTCCAGGCGTCGAGGCACCACTCCCACACATCGCCTGACTGGTCGAGCGTGCCCACCGGGCCAGCTCCTTTGGCGTATGCACCGACGCGCGTCGTGCAACCCACGTGCTCGTCGAAGTTGGCGAGATCCGGGGTTGGCTCCTCCCGTCCCCAAGGGAACTCTCGGCCCGTCCCCTGGGTGGCAGCGTATTCCCATTCCTCCTCGGACGGTAGCCGCACACCGGGGTTTCGCTGGCTGAGCCAGAGGCAAAACATCTCCGCCTCGTACCAGGTCACGTTGACCACGGGATGGTGGTCGAGCTCGCAGGATGGAATCCGGTCTACGAACTCGCGCTCGATGCGGTGATCCGGATCGAACCGCTCGTAGAGCGCATTCGTCACGGGCACGCGTCCGATCTTGAATGGCGGCCCTAGCCCCGTCACCTCGCACCAGCAGGGCAGGCGCACGCCGTCCGGCAGCTCCACGAGCTCCAGCCCCAGATCCGGCGGCTCTGCGAGATGATCGAAGAAGCACGAGAGCTCCTCCCTGGCGGCTGCAGCAATCGCGGGCCCAGGCGCCTTTTCGGCGATGGACTCCAGGGCTTCGTGAACGAAGAAGAGGTCCGCGCCGTGGGTCGTCGTTCGTCGGATCTGGCGCAACAAGCCGACACCGTCGCGGGTCGGCCCGACGCGCTCCGCGAGCTCGCGGATAACATCGCGCCGCTTCTCCCACGCGTCGCGGGCCGCCTCTAGCCCCACAAGCTCGAGCAGCGTCTCTGGCCTCACGGCGCCGTCGCCGGCCGAGCCCAGCGCACGGATCGCCAGGTCCGGGTTCACATCGGCGAGATCGCGGAGGAGCCGCTCCTCCTGGCCTCGCTCACCGGAAAGAAGCGCGAACGTCTCGGCCCACTGCCCGAGCGCAGCGGAGTCGCGCCCGAGCTGCCGCGCGAGCGCCTGCCACGCTGGCGGGCCCGCGCTGTGTAGCGCCGCTGCGGCGAGTCGCTCCTGCAGCGCGCGGTGCTGGAACCGCCACCTCGACCGGCCAGCGTCGACCGGGATCATAATCCCGGTCGCCTGCGCCACGTCTCCGAGCAGCGCCTCGGGATCGTCCCACGCGGGCCGCGCCCTCGCGAGCCGGGAGAACGCGTCGCTCGCGCGCAGAGCGTCGAGGACGCACTCGAGCTCATATGGCCCCGCGCCGAGCCGGAGCAGGTCGAGCGCGACCTGTTCCAGCGTCTGACGGACGCGGGACCTCTCGCGCAGCGGCGGTGCGGTCGGCGACGCGCGGGGCCTGCCGCGGAGCAGGTGGTCGATCGCTTCGCCGAGGAGCTGCGCACGGCGCGCGGGTAGCTCGATCGGGGCGCCGGTGCGGAGTGGCTCCAGCGCGACGAGCGCCATGAGCGTGAGCAGGAATGGATTGCCGGCGAGCGTCCGGAGGCTCTGCTGCGACTGGATGGCTGCTGCGATGCGATCGATCTGCGCCGCGCTGATCTCACGGGAAGATAGCCAGTGGTCGAGCAGGAGGCGCTGGGCTGCCGCGGTGAGCGGGAGCAGCTCGAGCGCCGCGAACTGGGCCGCGGGCATCTGATAACCGAACGGGCGCGACGTCACCACCACGCGGCAGCCGGCGTCGAGCCACGCGCGCTCGCCCGCGATGCGGCGCACGTGGGCGAGCAGCGCGTCGAGGCGATCGCCCGGCACCTCGTCGAGCCCATCAAGCAGGAAGAGCACCCGGCCCGCGGCCGCCTGCTCCGCGAGCGCCGCGCCGGTACCTGCCGGGAGCCCAAGGCGCCCGCGCGTCCGCTCGACGTACTCAAGCAGCCCCTCGCCCGACCCGTCCAGCTCGGCGAGCCGGATGAGCACCGGAATGGCGGCCGCTCCCGGATCGCGGCCCGCTTCGAGCACGCCGCGGGTCCGTTCCGCGCGCGCCAGCGCGAGGTGCTTGAGCAGCGTCGATTTGCCGCTTCCCGGCTCGCCGAGCACGCTGAAGCAACGCGGCGCCGGCAGGTCGAGGAAGCGCTCGAGCGTCTGCGGCTTCCCTTCGAGCGGCATGCGGTCTGCGCACTCGATATACCGGCGGTCGGCCACGCGGAGCTCGACGTACACCTCCTCGAGGAGGCGCAGCGTGGCGCCCTCCTGGTCCACGCCGAGCGGTTGATGACGGATGTCTTTTTCGATGGCCGCGAGATAGCCGACCGGCGCGTCGCGCCGCGCGCTTCCGGCGACACGCTCACCGGCACCTGTCGAAGCCGGGCGGGCCGCGCGCTCCGTCGGCGCCGCGGCGATCCCTGGAATCGTGTCCTCCAGCCGGTCGAGGCGACGCGAGCCCGGCACACAAGCCGCGCGAATTGTCGGATCGGCGCCCGGCGCCCCTGGATCGCGGAGAAGGCTCCGGAGCGCGTCAAACGCGGCGCCCGCCTCGGCGAAGCGGGCCTGCGGGGACGGCGCGACGCAGCGAGTGAACCACGCGTCGAACCCCGGCGGCAGTAGCGCGGCGCGCCCGCTCCTCGTGGCGCAGGCCGACGCGGGAGGCACGGACGCCGCATGGCTTACCTCGATCAGGTGCCTCAGGAGCGCTCGATCCTCGAGCGACCAGTATGTGGTTCCGGTGAGCACCCAGAAGGTGAGCAATCCGAGCGCCCAGACGTCGGTGGAAGGTGTGATGGGCGCTCCCGTGAGCTGCTCAGGGGCCATCCACAGCGGACTGCCGACGAGTGTGCCCGCCAGCCGGGCCCCTTCGAGAACCTTGGCCACACCGAAGTCGAGCAGCTTGACGAGCAGAGACTCACCCTGCCGCTTCGATGCGGCGATGAAGACGTTCTCGGGCTTGACGTCACGATGAACGACGCCCTCGGCGTGCGCCGCCGCGAGCGCGTGCGCGATCTGCGCCAGTATCTCCGCAGCGCGGGCATGAGGAAGCGGCCCCGTGTGGCGCACGTGCTCTGCCAGCGTCTCACCCTGGAGCAGCTCCATCACGAGCCATGGAGTCCCCTCCGCGACGCCGGCATCGATGACGTCGACCACATGATCGCTCGAGATGCGGTGACCGATCCGGGCCTCCTGCTGGAAGAGCCGGACGAGGCGCTCGTCGCCGCAGAGCTCCCGCCGGAGGATCTTGAGAGCTCGCTGCGCCCCCGTCGTGATGTGCTCGACGACGTAGACGGCGCCCATTCCGCCTCCCCCGAGCGGACGCAGGACACGGTAGCTGCCTGCGAACACGGCCCCTGCCTCCGGGAACACTGCTGGACCCATGGGAGGCGATGTTACCCGAACCCGCCCCGTACCGCCTCGCGGAGTACCCCCGCCACCTGCGAGGCCCGGCGTCGCGCCCCCTCCTCGACGCACGCCCGACGGCGCGCCTCTCCCACCGGGTGCGGCATCCAAGGTCGCACCCCCGTGCGATCTCGCCCAAACTCCGCGAAATCCCGTTCCCCCGCCCCGGCACAGTCCCTGCGTAACGTTGTCGCGATAGGCTCTGTACGCCTCGCTCCGCGGGAGCGGTATGTGCGTCATCGACTCGTTCACCACGCCCACAAGCCATCCGCCTTCGCCGAGCGAGCGGCCGCGACGGCGCGTGCCGCGCGAGTCCTCGCGACCCGCGTGGGCGGAGCGTTCACTCCACTACCGCCGGCGCCTCAGCCCAGCACCGCCCCGTAGAAGTCGCGCGGATCCATCTGCTCGGGGAAGACCGAACAGCCGCCGTCGTTGATCTCGATCACCGTAGTTCCACCGCGCTCGAGCCGGGCCACGTCCGCCGTGAAGAACGGGGAGCCGATGACCTGCCCGAGATGGGCGAATTGCTCCGGAAGATCGAGCGTGGAGTCCACGTCGTAGTACGGCGCGTGCGCCACGAGCCGCCCCTCCCAGAACACGAGGCGGTGCTCGTCGGTCACGCGGCGCTGGCCGGGCGCCCAGCCGGGCAGCGTCGCGAGGTCGAGGTACTTTCTCACGACGAACCCCCGCTCGAAGCGGTCCCCGCGGAGCTCCAGGATCTTCTCGCACACCTCGGCGAAATCGTCGTACGTGGCGCCCTCGGGCACAAAGCACGCACGATGCCAGAGCTCCTTGACCGATTTCACGTGGTCCTTGACCACCCACGGCGGCGGCCCGAGCTCCAGGGCCACCTCCCACGCTTCCCGGATGTCTTCGCCTTCGGTCCACCGCGTGGGCGCCGTCTTGTCGCCGAGCAGCGGGACGTAATTGGGCATGTACATCGCCTCGGCGAAGCTCTCCGGATCGACGACGAGCTCCTCGCCGCGGTCCTGCATGGCCTCGTACAGGCCCGTGTATTCTTCTTCGCTCAACATCCATCCCCGGTAGAGCCACGTCCGGTGCCGGGGCCTCGGCAGCCGGCGCAACGCGCGCTCCGGCTCGCCATTCACGACGGGATCGAGCGGGATCGCATAGGACTCGATGCCGAGCTCCTCGGCGGCCAGCACGTCGATCTCGAAGCGATCCTCGGCGAACTGAGGGACATGGGGTCTTCCGAAGAGGATGGTGACGTCGCTCATGGAGTCCTCCTGGGTGCCGCCGCGCCCGGGTCCGGGTCGGCGCGGCGGACAAGGTGGATCCACGTTCGCGAAGAACCAGTCTTGCGAAGAGCGATCGCTTGCGAGAGGATAGACTCAACGGGGGCGAAAATCGGGTCTTTCAGCGCCTGTCGGGTTGAGCCCAGCGCGCCCGGACGATACAGTCGGCGCGGACCTCGGCCCTGGGGAGCTCCCCGGCGCGATCCGCGGAGTGGACGACGCATGAGCCTCAGCGAGCGCGAGCGGATGGCGCTGACGCAGCCCGCATGCGGCGTGCCCGCCTCGGCCGAGTCGGGGAGCGCGCCGCCGGCCGGCGCGGCGTCGGACGTCACGTTCAGGCTGCGCGAGACCCCGGGCGCCACGGCGCCCGAGCTGCCGCCCATCTCCGTCACGGCCCCCGAGCGCCTGTCCGCGGAGGAGCGCTACGAGGACCTCGGCTGCATCGGGCGCGGGGGCATGGGCGAGGTGCGCCGCGTGCGCGATCGCATCCTGGGGCGCGTGCTCGCGATGAAGATCCAGTCGGCCGAGACGCGCGACGCGACGCCCGATCGCGCCCGCTTCCTCGCCGAGGCGCGCCTGACCGCGGCGCTCCAGCACCCCGGGATCGTTCCCGTGCACGAGTGCGGCGAGCTCGCCGACGGGCGGCTGTGGTTCACGATGAAGGAGGTCCGCGGGCGCACGCTCGGCGAAGTGATCGCCGAGGCGTACGCGGCCGGCGGCGGGAGCCTCTCGCCCGTCGCGCTGCGGCGGGCGGTCGACACGTTCCTCCGCGTCTGCGAGGCCGTGGCGTACGCGCACAGCCGCGGCGTGATGCACCGCGACCTCAAGCCCGCCAACGTGATGATCGGCGAGTTCGGCGAGGTCCTGGTGATGGACTGGGGCCTCGCGCGGCCCTCCGCGCCGCTGCGCGCCTCGCCCGGGGCCGCGGGCGCGGCGGACGTGATCGAGGCGGCCCCGCTCACGCAGCCCGGCGAGGTGCTGGGCACGCTGCTCTACATGGCCCCGGAGCAGGCGCGAGGCGAGGGCGATCGCCTCGGCGCGGCGAGCGACGTCTATGCGCTCGGCGTCGTGCTCTACGAGATCCTCGCCGGGCGCCACCCCTACGGCGGCCAGCCCGCGGCGGTCTGGGGCGCGCTCCTCACCGGCGGGCTCAGGCCGGTCGAGGCGAGCGCCCCCCACGAGGTGCCCGCGGAGCTCGCGGCGATCTGCGCCCGCGCGATGGCGCTCGCCCCGGAGGCTCGCCACCCGGACGCCGCCGCGCTCGCGGCCGACGTCAGGAGCTGGCTCGACGGCGCGCGGCGGCGCGAGCGCGCGCTCGCGATCGTGGATCATGCCCGCGCGATCCGGCCGGAGATCGAGGCGACCCGGGCGCGCGCCCGGGCGCTGCGCGACGAGGCGCGGGCGATCCTCGACGGCCTGAGCTCGTTCGATCCGGCCGAGCAGAAGGCGCGCGGGTGGCGGCTCGAGGACGAGGCGGAGCGCCTGGAGCGGGAGGCGTCGCTCGGCCAGGTCGAGTGGATGCAGGTCCTCCGCTCGGCGCTGAACGAGGCGCCGGATCTCCGCGAGGCGCACGAGGCGCTGGCCGATCACTACGCCGAGGAGCTCGCCCAGGCCGAGGAGGCGCGGGATCCGCGGGGCGCGGCGCGCGCCGAGGCGCTCCTCCGGCAGCACGACCGCGGGCGCCACGCGGTGCTGCTCGCCGGCGACGGGGCGCTCACGCTGGCGACCGTTCCCGCGGGGGCGCTGGTCTCCCTCCACCGCTACGTCGAGCGCGACCGGAGGCTCGTGCCCGAGCTCGCGCGCGAGCTCGGCCCGACGCCCCTGCTCGAACTGGCGCTCCCGCGCGGCAGCTACCTCCTCACGCTGCGCGCGCCGGGGTACCACGACGCGTGGTATCCCGTGCTCATCGAGCGCGGGCGGCGCTGGGACGGCGTCCGGCCAGGCGGGGAAGGGGCCCACCCGGTGCGCCTCCTTCGCCTCGGCGAGCTCGGCGAGGACGACCTCTACGTGCCGGCCGGCTGGTTCCTCGCCGGCGGCGATCCGGACGCGGGGGACAGCCTCCCGCGGACGCGGCTCTGGTGTGACGGCTTCATCGTCCGGAAGCACCCGGTCACCAACGCCGAGTACCTCCGCTTCCTCAACGCGCTCGTCGCGAGCGGGCGGGAAGCCGAGGCCCTCGAGTGTTGCCCGCGCCTCTCGCTCGGCCGCGCCGCCTCGGGATCGAGCCCGGACTCGCTCCGGTTCGAGCGGGGAGACGACGGCCGCTTCAGGCTCGGGTGCATCCAGACCGACGTCCAGGAGGAGCCGAGGATGCCCGTCGCGTTCGTCCACTGGCGGGCGGCGATGCGTTATGCGGCGTGGTACGCCGCCGGGACGGGCGCGCCGTGGCGCCTCCTGAACGAGCTCGAATGGGAGAAGGCGGCGCGGGGCGTCGACGGCCGGTGCATGCCCTGGGGTGATTTCCTGGAGCCGACCTGGGGTTGCATGCTGGGCAGCCACGAGGGCGTCGCCGGCCGGCGGCCCGTCGACGACTTCCCGCAGGACGAGAGCCCTTATGGCCTGCGCGGCGCGGCGGGCAACGTGCGCGACTGGTGCATCAACGCGTGGAAGCGCGAGGGGGCCCGGACCGAAGCGGGGGTCGTGCTGCTCGATCCGGCGGACGACGGCGACGCGGATTTCCGCGCGGCGCGGGGCGGCGCGTGGTCGACGTCGCCGAACCTCTGCCGGGCGGCGGGGCGCTTCGCGGGCAAGCCCGGGGATCGCTTCGGGGGGATCGGGTTCCGGCTGGCGCGCCCGGCGCCGGGGTGAGCGGCGCAGCGCTCCGCCTCCCTGCGCTGGAGGCCTGCCCGGGCGCGCCTGGGGCGGCGCCCCCGGGCGAGGCCTCCAGCGCGCGGGCCGCTCACGCGGGCCTCATCACGCCATGGTAGTGGTGCCAGGCGCCCTGAGGGTCGATGTGGCGCGGATCGATCGACGGCGTATCCCCCACGAACACCTGCGTGAAGTTCACCTTGCTCGGGGTGCTCTGGAAGATGAGGCCGTTCTGGGGCCGATCCATCTTGTACCAGATCGCGTTGCGCAGCTCGCCGGCGCTGCCGAGCTCCACGAGGAGGCCGATCCGGCGCCCGAGCGGCCCGTCCGGATCGACGGCCCAGTAGAGCGCGCTGGCCGGAGAGGTCGGCTGGTAGATGCCCTGAGTCCACTGCTGCGCCGACGCCTCCTGGCCCGTCGCGAGGACGCTGCCCCCGACGAGCCAGTCCCGGAACTCCTTGGGGTAATCCGGCGCTCCCGGGCGGTTCGTGAACCCGAACGAGACCAGGGTGATCAACCTCGACTTGATGGGGGCGAGCCTCGACCAGTACTCGGTCTTCGCGGTGTACCCGCCGGGGGGTGTCATGCCCGTCACGGCCAAGTGGAGGAGCGGGTTCCCGGTGCTCGTCTCGATGAAGCGGAGCTTCGAGTCGATGGGGATTTGCGTTTGGTCCGGCTGATCCGACCCCGTGGGCAAGACGTATCCCCGCGTGACACCCAGCTCGCCCGTGCTTAGTCCAATGCTCATGGCTTGATGAACTCCTCGTCTCGTGCGTGGAACCTCGGAATGTTGGCCGGCCTGTCCGGCGCGAGCGCGACCTCTGGAGGGGCGGACCTCGCCGGGCGCGCGCTCGCGCCGGGGGTTCACAGGAGACCCACGGTGATCGGCTGGAAGAAGACCTGGACGCCGGTCCTGGTCCCCGCCTCGTTGCCCTTCGTGTCGCCGACATAGTCGAGCAGCGAGACCAGGCTGCCGGTGGAGAACGAGAAGAGGTCGTGGGCGTGGTTCGTGTCGAGGTACTCGTGCTCGAAGTACGTGGGGCCGAGGATCCCGGTGATCTCGCGGGGCGCGGTGTAGAGGTGGAACCAGCCGGTCCCCTCGGCGCGCGTCCAGTCGCTCTTCGTCTCGATGGCGTCGATATGGACGGACGCCCAGACCTCGTTGCCATTGAAGACGTGGAGCTCCACTTCCAGCGTGGTGCGCGGCCCGTGACCGCCGAAGTCGGCATCACCACCGACGCGCGGCGGGACGTAGAACGGCGTCTCCGAATGAAACGTCACCGCCGAGGAGAAGGCGACAGCGTCGCTGGCCGCCGACTGCTCGACCGCGTCCGGCGAGGCGAGATCCTCTGCGGCCGACTCTCCAGCGGGCGTCACGGCGCAGCCAGCGAGCAACGAGAAGGACAGCGAAGCGAACAGTGCACGCATCATGATAGAGCTCCCTTCGAGGTGTGCCTGCGCGCTCTCCTGCCGAGATAGCGGCGCTGCGCGCGGCGGTTGGCCTTTCAGCAGGCGTCGTGCCACCGCGAGGAAACGAGGATCCGTGCAGGATCCGAGGCGCTCTCGCGTCGCGGCGCCGCAGGTCGGGTCACCCTCGCTCGACTTGAGCAAGACCTGCGCGAGCGGCGCTTGCGCGAGCGCCGCGCGGCGCATCCTCAATCAGCCTTCCCGAGTGTGGACCTCACCTCGCCGTCCGACAGGATGTTCATGCTGTAAATATTTGCTCACACTTGATGCGTGGGGTCGGCGCTCGGCGGGTGAGCTCTGCATTGAAAGTGCGAGACAAGGTGTGATATATGTCGCCCATGAAGGTTGGGGGAACTCATCTCATCACAGTTGCCGCGTTTCTCGCCTGTGGGTGCGCCTCCTCTTCGCCGCCCTCGCCCTCGACGCCGGAGCGCCTGGGAAGCGGTGCCCCGGTAGTGGCCGTCGCTCAGCCGGCGGCCCCGGCCGGCGACACCGCCGCGGCGGGCCCTGCCGGTCCCCGGAGCCGCCGCTACCCCTTGGAAGAGCTGCGCAGGGTGGCCCGCGTCGCGTCCGCGCGTTGCAAGAAGGCGAATGCGTCCTCGGACTCGGCGTGTCTCCTCACCGAGGCCACACCATTCCTCAAATACCGGCCCGAGGACCCGGATTGCCGTTACGTGTCGGGGACCGCGCTGTCCGTCGCCGAGTGCTCCGATTTCGAGGAGGGCTGCCAGAGCGTGGACGCGAAGGATCTCGACCACCAGCTCGCGGCCCTGCAGAACGCCGGCAAGGACTGCAATCGCGAGCCGACCGACTCCGAGCGGGCAGAGCTGCTGAAGCTCCTCGGCACGAAGTGAGGCCCTGCGCCCCCGGCGCGCGTCAGCGCGTGGCCTTGCCCTTGCGCGGCCGCGGGATGCCGTAGGCGCTCAGCCGGGCCACGAAGGTGCGGCGGGGCATGCCGAGGAGCGCCGCGGCCTGCGTCTGGTTCCCCGCGCACTGCTCCAGCGCGTCGACGATCCGCCGCCGCTCGATCGCGTCGAGCTCGCCCCGCAGGCCGCCCCCGCCCTCGGCCGGGGGGGGCGCGGTGGCCTCGGCGGGCACCGCCGCGGGGCGCGCCTCGGCGGGCGCCGCCGCGGGGCGCGCCTCGGAGGGCGGCAGCGCGGCGGCGGCGTCGAGCAGGAGGTGCTCCGGGAGCAGCGTGTCCCCGCCGGAGAGCACGACCGCGCGCTCGATGACGTTGCGCAGCTCGCGGATGTTGCCGGGCCAGCGGTGCGCCTCCAGCGCGGCGAGCGTCTCGGGGGCGAACGCAGGCGCCGGGCGCCCGACGGCGCTCGCGGTCCGGTCGGCGATCGCGCGCGCGAGCGGCGCGATCTCGGCGATGCGCGCCCGGAGCGGCGGGATCGTCAGCGCGATGCCGTTCAGCCGGAAGAACAGATCCTCCCGGAAAGCGCCCCGCTTCACCTCGGCGGCCAGATCGCGGTTCGTCGCCGAGAGGAAGCGCACGTCGATGGGCCGCGGGCTCAGGCCCCCGACGCGCATCACCTTCCGTTCCTCGAGCACGCGCAGGAGCTTCACCTGGATGCTGGGCGGCAGCTCGCCCACCTCGTCGAGCAGCACCGTGCCCTTCTCGGCCGTCTCCAGGAGGCCCGGCTTCGCCTGGACCGCGCTCGTGAACGCGCCCCGCTCGTGGCCGAACAGCTCGCTCTCGAGGAGCGACTCCGAGAGCGCCGCGCAGTTGAGCCGCACGAAGGGCCCCTGCGCGCGCGGCGAGCGCCGGTGGATGTGCTCGGCCAGCACCTCCTTGCCGGCGCCCGTCTCGCCGAGCAAGATCACGGTGATCGGCGCGCCGGCCACGCGCTCGGCCAGCGCGTAGAGCCGCTCCATGGCCGGGTCGAGCACGATGGGCTGGCCCGGCCCCTGGCCCGGCGCCGCGCTCGCGGCGCCCTCGCGCGGCAGGATCACGATCAGCGTCGAGCCGAGGTTCACCGCGTCCCCGACCGAGAGCTCCATCGTCTTGCCCTGCTCGGGCTGGAGCTCCAGGAGCTTGGTCGTCGGCCCGGCGCTGCGCTCGCGGCGGAGGCGGGTCCCGTTCGCGCTCCCGAGGTCCTCGATCGCGATGGGCGGGCCGAGGTGGATGATCGCGTGCCGGCGCGAGACGGAGCTGTCGTCGATCGGGACGTCGTTCTCCGGCGACCGGCCGAGCGACACCCGGCCCTCGGCAGGCAGCGGGTGCCGCGTCACGCGGCCCCCGGCGAACACCGCGAGCTCCAGGGCGCCCTGTACATCGTTCCGGGTGGACTTCGCGGCGGCCACGGTTCTCTCCCTGTTCACTGCGGCTGGTTTTACCTCGTCGCGCCGCCCCCGTCTGCTCGCGTCTCGAGCCACGCGCGCGCGAGCGCCAGCGTGCGTACGTGCGCGTTGATGTCCTCCAGAAAACTCCGCCGGTAGGCGGGATCCGCGATCTTGTCGGCGCGGGCGAGCAGCTCGGCGCGCGCCTCGCGGAGGACCTCACGGGCCGCCTCGACCTCGCCGCTCTCGTGGAGCGCCTCGGCCAGCAGCGCGGGGACCACCTCCTGCCGCAGCACGAAGAGACACGCGGTCGACCGCTCCAGGGCGAACGCCTCGCGGGCCAGCGCGGCGGCCTCCGCCGCCCGCCCCTGCCGGAGCCGGATCTCGGCGAGCAGCGAGAGGCGCACGGACTGAAAGAAGGGCACCAGCCTGGCGGCATCCCCGACGGCGCGCACCTCCTCCTCCGCCCCGGCGAGATCCCCTCGCTCGAGGCGGCATTCCGAGAGGAGCAGGCGCGCCTGCGTCGTGTAAGAGAACCCGCTGGAGGCCGAGGCTCTGCGGAGCATCGTGCCGGCCTGCTCCTGCGCTTCCGTGACCCGCCGCTGCTCCAGCAGCCCCATGATCCGGAACGAGAGCGCCGTCAGCGCGACGTAGGCCGGCGCGTGCTCCACCGCGAGCAGCGCGTCGAAGGCCTGCTCGGCGAGCTCGAAAGCGCCGAGCCTCAGCTCGTTCTGGGCCGCATACAGCCGCACCATCATGATGTGGAAGCGATCGCCGAGGGCCTCGATGTGCTCCTTCGCGGTGCGGCACCGCTGGAGCGCTCCCCATGCATCTCGCTCGGCGTGGGCGCACCACCACGCCCGCACCATGTCGATCGCGGCCCAGGCGATGTGATCATCCCCCGCGATCGGCGCGACGTCCTGCTCGATCCTGTGCAGGTAGCGCCGCGCCAGGTCGGGCATCCCCTCCCAGAGCACGGCGTGGAAGGTGATGGGGGTCCAGGTGACCAGCACCAGCCGGGGATCGACGGGGAGATCCGCGGGGGGCGCGCGCTGGATCAGGTCGCGGGCGGCCTGCCGGTCACCCGCGTAGACCGCGCCGAGGAGCGCGATCGCCAGGGCCCTCCCGTGGTGCTCGCTGCCTGGCGACAAGCTCTCCAGCGCAGCGAGCGCGTGCGCGCAGGACTGCGCCAGGTCGTCGAGGTGGAACAGCAGCTCCGACAGCAGGATATGGAGCTCGGCCAGCACCTCCCCCGCGGGCTCGCAGGCGATACCCCGCCGGGCGCGCGCGAGCACCGCCGGCACATCGGCCGCGAGCCGCGCCTTGTCGGCCGCCTGCAGGTAGAACCCCGCCGCCCGCGCCGTCTCCCCGCCGCGCTCGAAATGCTCGGCCAGCACCATCGGATCCTGCTTGCCCGCCTGGAGGAGCCATTCCCCCGCGAGCCTGTGCCCGACGCGCCTGTCGCGGTCGGTGAGCATGGCGTAGGCGCCCTCCCGCAGGAGCGCGTGCCGGAACGCGATCTCCTCCTGGCCCGCGAAGCACGGCGTCCGACGGCGCTCGAGGATCTCGCGCTCGAAGAGCTCGGCCCAGGCGTCGTTCTCCCGCGCGCCGGGCGCCGGGGAGCCCGAGAGCGCGCGCACGCCCCAGGTCCAGCACACCTCGCCAAAGACGCTCGCGGCCCGGAGCAGCCGCCGCTCCTCCGACCCCAGCGCCGCGAGCCGCGCCTCCACCATCCCCAGCACCGTCTCCGGCAGCGCGCCGCCCCGCCCCTCGGCGACCGCCCGGATCAGCTCCTCGAGGTAGAACGCGTTCCCGTCGGCCTGCGCCACGATGGTGGCGGCGGTCTGCGCGTCGATCGCCTCGCCGAGCGCGCTCCGCACGAGCAGCTCGGCGGCCCGGGCGGGCAGGGGGCGCAGCTGGATCTCCGAGCGCCCCCGCTCCACCCAGAGCCGGGGGAAGAGGTCGTGGACCTCGGGCCGCGCGAAGGCGACGACCACGAACGGCCGATCGCAGAGCTCACGCAGCGCCCGATCGAAGATCCGCACCGAGGGTGCGTCCCCCCAGTGCAGGTCTTCCAGCACCACCAGCATGGGCTGCGCGTCCGTCACCGCGCGCGCATGATCGAGGTACGCCTGCTCGACGCGCTCCGCCATGAGCGCCGGGCTCTGACGCGCCGCTCGCAGGAGCGGCCGGTCATCGTCCGGGAACGGCGCGCCGATCAGCTCTCCGAGGAACGCCGCCACCCGCGGGCGATCGGCCTCGGCGAGGAGGCGGCACGCGGCTCGCTCGAGCTTCTCGCGGCGCGCCGGGGCGGCCTCGCCCGCCGCGATCCCGAGCGCGTTGCGCAGCGCCCCGGCCAGCATCGCGAACGCCGAGCCCGCGCCGATGGAGTCGCCGCGGCCCACGCCGAGGTCCATGGCAGGGTAGCGCCGCTTCAGCAGCTCCAAGAGCTCGTGGCGCAGGCGCGACTTGCCCATCCCCGCCGCCGCAGTCACCAGCGCCACCGCGGCCTGCCGATCCTCGAAGCTCCCCTCGACGGTCTGGAGGAGGCCGCGCAGCTCGCGGTCGCGGCCCACGTAGGGGCTCGGCCTGCCGAGCAGCTTGCGCGCCGCCTCGCCGACCTCGCGCTCCGCCAGCAGCCAGAGCGCTCCCCCTTGCTCCAGAACGTCGAAGCGCATGTCGAGCAACGCCATCGTGATCGCGTCGATCTGGACGCCCTCGTGGCGCTCCTCGCGCCCGTCCGCGCGGCCGGCCCGCGAGGGCGCCTCGAACAGCGAGGCCGCCCGCTCCAGCACCTCGCCGAGCGGTATGCGCCCCGTGTCCTCGGCCCGGCCCGTCACCAGCGCGACGTTCCACGCGCCCGTCGGCAGGGTCGCGTGGATCCGCAGCGCGCAGCGGGCCGCGAGCGAGGCCGCGTCGGTCGCGCTGCCCGCGCCGGTCACCGTCGCCACCACCGTCCCGTCGCAGAGCTGCTCCACCCGCGCGCCCAGCGGGGCCGCGACGCACCGCACCTGCGCGAGCGCGTCGAGGGACACCGCGCTGAGCGGCACGGTCTCCTGCAAGGGGCTCGGCCGCTCGCGGACCGGCTGGATCGCCACGATCGAGATCAGCCGCTTCTCGTCCCCGGTGATCGGCGCGACGCTCCGATCCGCCGGGGTCGCGCCGCCGCTCGCGTCCCTGATCCCGTCGAGGAGCTGCGCCACCGCGGCGCCCTCGCCCGGCCGCGCGGCCGGCTCCTTGGCCAGCATCCGCGCCACCAGGTGATCGAGCTCCGCGGGCATCTCGGGCCGCAGCTCCCGCAGGCGCGGCGGCTCCTCCATCAGCAGCTTGGCGAGCAGCGCCATCACGTGCTGCCCGTGGAACGCCGGCAGCCCGGTCAGGCACTCGAACAGCACGCAGCCGAGCGAGAAGACGTCGGCGCGCGCGTCGAGCAGCGCGTGGTCCCCCCGCGCCTGCTCCGGCGCCATGTACCCGGGCGTGCCGAGCACGTTGCCCGTCTGCGTCAGCCGCGTCGCCGCCGCGTGCAGGCGCGCGATCCCGAAATCGAGCACCTTCACGCGCTCGATCGAGCCATCCACGAGGAACAGGTTGCTCGGCTTGACGTCGCGGTGGACGATCCCGCGCGCGTGCGCCGTCCCGAGCGCTCCGGCCGCGGCGCGCACGACGGCGAGCGCCTCCTCGAGGCGCAGCGCTCCGCGCAGAAGGCGCTCCGAGAGCGTCTCCCCCGCGAGCCACTCCATCACGAGGTACGGCTGACCCGACGGCGCCGTCCCGTGGGTCACGTAGCGCACGATGTGCGGGTGCTCGAGGCCCGAGAGCATGTGCGCCTCGTGGACGAAGCGCGCCGCCGAGTGCGCGTCGGCCTCGCGCAGCAGCTTGAGCGCCACGGTCGCGCCGCTCGCCCGGTCGCGGGCCCGGTAGACCGTCCCCATCCCTCCGGCGCCGGCCAGCGCGTTCACCTCGAAGCGGCCGTCGATCACGCTGTCCGGGAGCATCGAGGAGGAGCTTGCCTCCTCGCTCGCCGCCGCCGCAAGGGCGGCGACCCGATCCACGTCGGGCCAGCGAGCCTCCGGTCCGGGGCGGCTCGATTGCGGGTGATGAGGCGGATATGATACGTCTCGCGTGATGATGCCTGGGGGGTTGTTGCTCGTCCTCGCCGGCGCATGCGCGCTCCTCGCGGGCGCGTGCTCCGGAGCGCCGCAGCCCGCCGCGGGCCCGCGGGCCGCGGGCGCCTCGAGCGCCGAGCCCGCCCGCCCCCGGATACCCATGTATCCGGCGGCCGAGCTGGACCGGATGGCGCGCATCGCCGCCGCGCGCTGCAAGAAGGCGAATACGCCGTCGGACGCGGCGTGTCTCCTCACGAACGCCTCCGCCTTCCTGAGGTACCCCCCCGGGGATCCCGATTGCCGCTATGTCGCGGGGACCGCGCTCTCGGTCGCCGAGTGCTCCGAGTTCGAGGAAGGTTGCCTGAGCGTGGATCCCCAGGATCTCGTCCGCCAGCTCGATGTCCTGCAGAGCGCCGGGAAGGACTGCCAGCGCGAGCCGACCGACGCCGAGCGCGCCGAGGTGCTCCGGCGCGCCGGCGCGAAGTGACGCGCTGGCCTCGTTGCCATTGCGCGAACAACCGAGCGCCGAGAGCCGGAGATGATTGCGGTGGCTAGGAAGTTTCCGCGCTGCCCGCCGCGGCGTCCACCGTGGTGTCGAGCGCGATCGCCTCGGTGCGGTCGACGTCGGCCGCGACGCGGGCGAGCTTCGCGCGGATGCCGCTCACCGCGTCGGCGCCGAGCGGCAGGCGGAGCGGCATCGGGTCGAGGCCGATCGCATCGACGATCGCGCGCGCCGCCTTCGCTGGATCGCCCGGCTGCGATCCGTCGGACCCGGCCGCGTACGCGCGCGTCGCGCCGACGGTGGGCGCGTAGGCGTCGAGCGCCGGCATCGACCGGAAGGCGCCCCCGAAGAGGCGCGTGCGGAACGCGCCCGGCTCGACGATGAGGACGCGGACGCCGAGCGGCGCGAGCTCGGCGGCCATGCACTCCGAGAGCCCCTCGAGCGCGTGCTTCGCGGCGCAGTAGGCGCCGAAGCCGGGCCCCGTCGTGAGGCCGCCCATGCTCGTGATCTGGACGATCGCGCCGCTCTCGCGGCCGCGCATGTGCGGCAGCACCTCGCGGGTGAGCGCCACGGCGCCGAAGAACATCGCCTCCATCGCGGCGCGGAGCTCCTCCTCGCTGGTCTCCTCGACCGCGCCGACCAGGCTGTAGCCCGCGTTGTTCACGAGCACGTCGATCCGGCCAAAGCGCGCGAGCGCCGCCGCGACGCCGCTGCGGATGTCGTCCGGCTTCGTGACGTCCAGCTTCACGACCTCGACGCGCCCTGGCGCCTCGGCCGCGAGGCCCGCGAGCGCGCCCTCGCCGCGCGCCGCCGCCACGACCGAGTCGCCACGCCGGAGCGCCTCCTCGGCGATCGCGCGGCCGAAGCCCGAGGACGCGCCGGTGATGAACCAGATCCTGGATCCGCTGTTTGCAGTGCTCATGGGTCTCTCTCCTCTGCCTTCGACGGGGAGCCTACGCCGCGGCGCTGCGCCGAAGAACGGGGTGAATCTGCACGGGATGTTAAGCTGCGCTTCATGATCCAGGACGACCTGGCGGGCCTGTCGGTGCTCCTCGTCGTGGCCGAGAAGCGGAGCTTCACCCGAGCGGCGGCGGAGCTGCGCGTGACGCCCTCGGCGGTGAGCCAGACGATCACCGGGCTCGAGCGGCGGCTCGGCGTGCGGCTCCTCCAGCGCACGACGCGCAGCGTGGGCCTGACCGAGGCCGGCGCCCGCTTCCTCGAGCGGCTCCGGCCCGCGCTCGCCGAGGTCCGCGCCTCGTTCGAGGCGCTCGACGAGCTGCGCGAAAGGCCCGCCGGGACGCTGCGGCTGAACGTCCCGAGGATCGCGTGCCGGCAGGTGATCGAGCCGGTGCTCGCGGCGTTCGTCGCGGCCTACCCGGAGATCCGCGTCGACGTGGCGATCGAGGACGGGCTCGCGGATATCGTCGCGCAAGGGTTCGACGCGGGCATCCGCCTCGGCGAGACGCTCGACAGCGAGATGATCGCGGTCCGTATCAGCGAGGACCAGCGCATCGCCGTCGTGGGGTCGCCGGCGTATCTTTCAGCGCGCGCGAAGCCAAAGCACCCGCGCGACCTGCACGCGCACGCGTGCATCAACTACCGGCAGATCACGAGCCAGAACGTCTACAGGTGGGAGTTCACCGAGAACGGGAAGGACTTCGACATCGCGGTGAGCGGTCCTCTCGTGTGCAACGATCCCGATCTCATGGTCCGCGCCGCGGTCGACGGCATCGGGCTCGCCTACGTCCTGGAGGCGACGGTGCGGGACGAGCTCCACGGCAAGCGCCTCGCCCGCGTCCTCGAGGGCTTCTGTCCGCCCTTCCCGGGGTACTTCCTTTACTACCCGAGCCGGGCGCACGTGCCGCCCAAGCTCTCGGCGTTCATCGACTTCCTGCGCAGGCGCGGGAGCCGCGGGCGGCGCGGCGGTTGAGGGATGTCACCGAGAGCGATGGGGCGGACAGGCGCTGTCGATCCGGCGGATCACTCGCCCGCGTGATAGCAGACGTCGAGCCTCGGCCTGCGCGCGGCGTCGGGATACTCGCTCGCGCGGAAGTCGGTCCTGTTGTTCGCGTCGACAAGCGCGACACCGTGGTTCGGCTGCGCGCCATCGACCCAGCCCTGCACGAGGGACGTCAGATCGGCGGTGACGAACGCGTCGGTCTGCGCCAGCGTGGCGAGGGAGGCCTCGACCGCCGGGCTGTACCCGCTGAACCCGCCCCCATGGAGCGTCGATTCCTCCCAGGCGCCGTTCACGCGGTGCATGGTCACGACGCTGCCCGCGGGCTTCCAGGCATAAGACAGCGATAGCGTCGCCGAGGTCACGCTGGAGCCCTCCGGGATGAACGACAGATCGTAGGCGAGGACCGCCGTCGCCGGCTGGACCGCGCTCGCGCTGGTGATGAGGTAGGGATACGCGCCGTACGCCCAGCCCGTCGTGGGGCCCTCGACGAAGGAGTCCTGCACGCCGCCGAAAGCGCCGCGCCGCACGCTGACGCACTCGAGGTCGCAGGTGTTGCCGAGGCCGTCGCCGTCCGAGTCCACCTGGGAGGCGTTGGGCTCGGCCGGGCAGTTGTCGCTCGCGTCGGGCACGCCGTCGCCATCCATGTCCGGCGCGGGCGCGACGCGGAAGCGCGCGACGCCGGGGTCATGGTCGCTGGCCTGGTCGGCGAACTCCGCATTGACATGGACGACGTCGAAGCCCATGAGCTTCGGCCCGGCCAGGTTGGCGCTGACCAGCACGTGGTCGAGCGACTGGCCATTGCCGTCGAACACGTACGTGTAGCGCTCCTCCGGCGGGAGCGTCTCGATGAGCGTCGTCAGCCCGGCGTCCTTGAGGATCCCGAGCGGCGCCGAGAACTGGAAGTCGTTCAGGTCGCCCAGGACCACGACGTTGGCGGAAGGATCGCTGTCGAGGATCTGCCGCACGAAGCCGGCCACCACGGTGGCCTGCTGTCGCCGCTGGACCTCGCTCGAGAGGGTCGGGGGCTGGAAGCGCCCGTAGAGCGGCTCGTCACCGCCCTTGGAGTTCCAGTGGTTGGCCACCACGAACAGCGGCTGTCCGTTCCAGCGGAACTCGCCTGCCAGCGGCTTGCGGCTGCTGGCGAAGGCCGGATTGCCCGGGTCGATGCGGCCGGGGCTGTAGCGCAGCGACACGCCGCCCGCGCCGCCGAGCACCTCGTTCGGCGTCAGGGCGCCGGCGCCCGGGCGATCGACGAACGCGAGCCCGCGGTCGGTCCGGAACAGGAAGCCCACGCGGATGTTGCCGCCGGGCTCCCCGCCGTCGGTGCCGTCGGTCGGATCGATGCTGCGGAATTGATAGGTGCTGGGCCCGCCCGGCACGGCCGCGATCGCGGCGATGAGCCGCGCGAACGTGGTCGAGGCGTCCACCACTCCATTGTTGGTCGGGCCGCTGTTGTCCTGGACCTCTTCGAGCGCGACGAGGTCGGGGCTGCCGAGGTTCTCGACGAGGATCCGCGCGAGGCGATCGAACTTGTCCTGCGGATCGCCCGGATCGAGGTTCTCGACGTTGAACGCGGCCACGTCGAGGTCGTCGGCGGTCCGCGGTCCGAGCGACGTGACCTCGCGCGAGAGCGTCGAGGTCGCCGCGGGGAGCGCCTCGTCGACCGGCAGGAGCTTGTAGTTGGCGAAGTTGTAGTCGACCGTGCCCACGATGGGCCCGGCGAACGTGGCGCCCACGTCCAGCGCGGGCGGCGAGGCGCGCAGGGGGATCTGGAGCAGGATCCGCTCCGGGTTGAAGTCGCCGGGGCTGACGACGACGGCCCCGCGCGCGCTGCGCAGGCCGGCCGCGTCGCCCGTGGCCGCGTCGCGGTCGCCCGGGACCAGCGCGATCTCCGCGGTCCCGGAGCTCGGGAACTCGCGGGTGGGGCCCACGACGGCCGGGGCGTTGACGCTCACCCGCATGCCCTCGAGGCTCTCCCAGAAATCGATGCCGTCGGACTCGGGGTCGAAGCCGTTCACGGCCTCGACGCTGCCGCTGGCGTCGTCCTCGATGATCTGCGTCGGGGGGCGGCGCGCGCCGGGCGCGAAGCCGATCGAGACCGGGGCCGGCAGCGCATGGCCGCTCGAGAGGACGGTGATCTGCGGGCGGGCGAGCTCGGTGACCGTCAGGTTGTGGTACGCGCTGCCGCGGGAGGGCGTGCACGGGTCCGCGCAGCCGGCGCGGTACTCCGTGATCTCGCCGGTGAGCTCGACAAGGTCGCCGACCCTCACCGACGGCGCAGCGCCGGTGAAGACGAGCAGCCCCTCGGAGGTGGCCGGATCGCCGTCCGGCGCCGTCGACTCCACGGTGAAGCCGTTGCTGCGCAGGGTCGCCACGAGGCCCGTCGTCTTCACGACCGCGCCCGAACGCGGCGAGAGGTGCGCGCGCCCCTGGATGTCGTGGATCGCGAGCGCCTGCGCCGGCTGCGCCGTGGTGAACGAGACCGACACGTCGGCGGGCAAGGGGTCGATCGTCCCGTTGCTCCCCGGGTCCTGCTCCTGCACGCCGCTCGCCCGCACGACGAGGAGGCACGCGGCGCTCGGGGGGAGCGGCTCGGCCGGCGTGAGCGTGAAGGCGAGGGGGCCGCCGCTGGCCACGAACGGGCGCGCGCTGCCCCCGCAGGAGAGCTCGAAGGCATCCGCGACGGCCACCGCCTCGCTGAACGTCACGCTCAGGCTCGCGGTCGGGTCGGCGCCCGTGGCGCCGTCGCCGGGCGCCGTCGAGGTCACCGCCGGCGGGGTGTCGCCGCCGCATTCGAGCGCGGCGGTCGAGGTGTTGCGGGGGGTAGGCGTCCCGGTCGAGAGGTCGTCGACGTTGCTGCCCGTGTCCTGGCAGCCAGCGCCCTGCCGGAGCGACGCCGTCGCGTTGGCGGTCGCCGGCGCCGGCGCGGCGCCCTCGAAGTAGCTCGCCCCGCCGAAGCCGACCAGATCCTCGATCAGCGCCTCCTGGGCCGCCGAGCAGGGCGCGGTGCCGCCGTTGCAGCCGAGGCCCGTGGCCTGCCGGACGAGGGCGACCTTGCCGGCCGAGCCGCTCATGTTGATGGGGGTCGCATCGACGAGGTCGGCGGCGGGGAGCGGCGCGCCGCTGCCAGAGCCCCCGGCCTGCTGGACGAGGAAGTACTGGCCGGGCTGCAGGGTGATCGCGGGCAGCTCCGTGAGCTGCGTCGTCGTGGCCCCGAGGGCGCCCGTGCCGCTGGCGCTCGCGTACTGGATGGACCACCCCGCGAGCGACACCGGGCTGTTCGACCGATTGAACAGCTCGACGAAGTCGTGCGTGTAGACGGCCCCAGCGTTGCCCCCGCCGCCGTACACCTGGCTGATGACCACGCGCCCGCTCGGGAGGGAGGCGGCGAGCTCGGCGGTCCCGAGATCGCCGGGCTCCGGCGAGCCGCCGCAGCCCCAGGCGGTCGCGAGCGCCATGGCCGCCGTCCATCGAACGCGGTCACGCCGAAGAAGAGAATACCCCGCGCGCGAGAGGGCGCGCGGGAACAAGGATGACTTTAGCACCATGACACCTGTTGGCCTTCGAAGACGATTGCAAGAAATGGCCGAAGCAGACAGCAGCGGCCACTCTCACGCTACGCCGGAACGTGCATTGTGAATGTCACGTCTCCATGAAATCGCAACTGGCCAGTCCGGCCGACCCCCGGAGACCGGGATGCTGCGCGAGGAGATGTTTCGATTCGAGGATAAGTTTGTCGGGGAATCGCAACAGAGACGACACATCCTCGTGCGGTTCGCTGTCGCGTTCGCCGAGGTTGGGACGGCGGGGGTGGCGCCGTCGACCCGGCCGAGGTGGCTCCTGTGTCCTCATGTCGCGTGGAGTGCTCCCTGAGCTGACCCCTGCCCACCCCATGGCGCATTCGTTGTCCTCCAGCTTGCCCCCTCGTCTGTCTCCGTCCTGCTTGCCTCGAGGGTGTGATACGTCCTGAACTGAACAGGAGTGTCCTCGATGCGCATCGCGATCATCTCGACCTATACGCACCCGAGCCGTCTGCTCCGCAAGGAGCGCTCGATCATGCAGTCGTCCGTGCCCGAGCTGCTCGCGGCCCTGTGCCCGCCTGACGCCGAGATCGAGCTCTACAACGAGAAGGAAACGGACATCCCGCTCGATCGCCACTGGGACCTGGTGTTCTTCTCGTACCTGCACGCCTATTACGAGCACACCAAGGTCCTCTCCACGCTGTTTCGACGGCAAGGCATGACCACCGTGGCAGGCGGGCGCCACGCGAGCCATTTCCGCGCGGACGCGCTGCAGTACTTCGACGCCGTGGTCGCGGAGGACCCGGAGGCCAACCTCCCGGCCCTCATCGCCGATTTCCAGCGGGGCGAGCTCCAGCCCGTCTATGCGCTCCCGCCGGTGCCCCCGGAGCAGATCCCCACCTACCGCTACGACCTTGTCGATTACCGGAACAACCTCGTCCGCCTGCCCGGCATCGAGGCGTCGCGCGGCTGCCCCTTCTCCTGCAACTTCTGCGTTCTGACCGGGCACGAACAGTATCGCTATCGCCCCATCGACCACGTGATCCGGGACATCCGCGACAGGATGATCTTCAACCAGCGCATTCCCGGGGTGACCAACAACGTGTTCAGCTTCCTCGACAACAACCTGGGGGGCTCGCCCCGCTACCTGCGCGAGCTCTGCGAGGCGCTGATGCCCCTCAAGAAGATCTGGGGCTGCGCGCTCACGTTCAACGTGCTGCGCGACCCGGAGCTGGTGCGCCTCATGGGGCGGGCAGGGTGCCGCTACGTCTACACAGGGCTCGAGTCGCTGAACCCCGAGTCGATCAGCTCGATGAACAAGGGCCAGAACAAGCTGAGCGAGGTCCGGGAGGTCATCCAGCGGGCCTTCGCGAGCGGGATCGTCCTCTCCTTCGGGCTCCTCGTGGGCGCGGACGGGGACACCAACGACTACCTCGAGCGGGTGCCCGAGTACCTCCATGATCTCGGCGATCACTGCCCCACCTTCCTGGGGATCGTCTGCCCGTACCCGGAGACGCCCTTCTTCGCGCAGGTGGCGGCCGAGGGCCGGCTCCTTCCCGGGGTGATCAGCCGGGACCTCGATGGATACACCCTCTGCCACCGCCCGCCCCGGCTGCACCCCTCGGAGGTGATCGACCATTTCCAGCGCCTGTGCCGCGCGCTGGGGAGCCTTCACAACGTGGGCCGCCACGTGTGGAATCGGCTGATGACGAGCGATCTGCCCCGTTACAAGGCGTGCGTCGTCATGTCGGCGCCCGAGGTGATGAGCCTGCGCGCGCCGCTCGCCAACCGATCACGCAGCTACATCGCCGGGCGCGACCCCATCGAGGCCTGGGACGCGGAAAAGATGCGGGAGGTCGGCCTCGAGCCGCAGCGCATCGAGGCGTCGTCCTGCAGAGCGGATCCGCGCGGCCTCGCGCGGATCCGGCCCCGCCGGGCGGGCCGCTCCAGCGCGGCCGCGTGAGGCCATGAGGGGATCCGCCATGAAGGGCCGCACACGCCTCGTCGCGATCGCCTACTTCGCCCTGGTGCACGTCGCCGCCATCCTCGGGCTGTTCCTGCCGATCCGGGCGAGCTTCGTTGTCGTCGCCGCCGCGCTCTACGCGGCGCTCCAGCTCTCCACCGTGATCGGCCTGCACCGGCTGCTCTCGCACCGCGCGTTCCGCTGCCCGAAATGGGTCGAGTATGCGCTCGTGTCGGTGGCGATGATCAGCGGCCAGGGCAGCCCCATCGCGTGGGTGGCCACGCACCGGCGGCACCACGCCCACACCGATCGCGAAGGCGACGTCCACTCGCCGCGCCGCGGCCTCTGGTACGCCCACCTCGGGTGGATCCTCGACGATGGCTCGACCGACCCCCGCGATCCGGAGAAATACTGCCGCGATCTGGTCGGCGATCCCTACTACCAGTGGCTGCTCCGCTGGCGCTTCGCCCCGCAGGCCGCGGCGTTGCTGCTCGCGGGTCTCGCCCTCGGCTGGGCCGCGGTGCCCTTCGTGTTCTTCGTGCCGCTCGTGTGCTGGATGCACGCGACCTACCTGGTGAACTCCGCCTGCCACGCGGCCCGCTTCGGCAGCCGCGCGTTCGATACCCGCGACGGGAGCCGCAACGTGGGCTGGGTGGCGGTCCTGACCTTCGGCGAGGGCTGGCACAACAACCACCACGCCTTCCCCCGCGCCGCCCGGCAAGCGATGGCGCCGGGGCAGCACGACCTCGCCTTCCTGTTCATCCGCGCGCTCGCGGCGGTCGGGCTCGCCTCGGACATCCAGTCGAGCCCGGCGGGCCGTGAGAGCACGCACCCCGCCGCGCGGTCGAGGCGCTAGCATGGTTGGCATGAGCGATCTCGGCCCCAACGACGCGAGCCCCGACGTTCGTGACGAGCCCGACGGCATCGTGCGGGTGGCGATCCACGGCGAGGTCACGGAAGACCGAGCGCGCGCTGTCCTCGGCGTGATCCGGCGCGTGGCGGAGAGCGGCTGCGACGTCCTGGTGCTCGCCGACGTGCGTCACATGGGCCCTGTTTCGGCGCCGGTGCGTAAGGCGGTGACGGAAGAGATGCGGGGAGCGCGCGTCGATGCGGTCGCGATCATCGGAGCGAGCTTTTCCCTGCGCGTCGTCATGACCCTCCTCGCGAAGGGCGTGCAGATGCTCACGGGACGGCACTACCCGCAGCAGTTCTTCGACACGGAGGGCGAGGCGCACACGTGGCTGCTTGCTCGGCGAGACGCGCTCCGGGCCGCGCGGCGCCCGGGTACCTGAGTGACCGCGCGTGCGCACGGGGGCGCTTCAGGACAGCTCGCACGGTGACCGTGCCGTGGCAGATCGCCTGATCGCGGCGTCAGGCCTGGGGCGGGTACTCGGCGAACCGCGGCAGGTCGTCCGTGATAGGGAACCAGCTCGCCTTGGAGTCGACGAAGATGTGGGCTGCGGGGCGGATGCCGGGATCGGTGTCGAGCGTACCCGCGGGCACCACGGCGAAGCCGCGCTCGGGTGACTGGCGCGGGGCTGCGCCGCCACAGCGCTTGCAGAACGCGACGGTGAAGAACCGCGCGTCGGGCACCTTGTAACTCGCGATCTGCGCGTCACCGTAGATCCAGCGGAAGCTGTCCAGGGCGACGAAGACGTTGGTCGCGTGCGCGGCGCTGCGCCCGAGGCGACAGCGCTTGCAGTGGCAGCTCACCATGCGGAGGGGCGCGCCGTCGAACTCGAAGGCCACGTCGCCGCACAGGCAGCTCCCCTGGGTGACGCCCTCTTTCGGCGGGGCCACGGGGCGCGAGACGACCGGCGCCTGCATCTCGGGCCGCCATTCCTCGAACTGCGGCAGGGAATCCGTGATCGTGTACCAGGGCGCCTTGGAGCCGACGAACTGGTGGAACTTCGGCTCGATCCCGAGATCGCCCTCCAGGTTGCCGGCATGGAGCACGGCGAGCTGCCTCTCGGGGCGGAGCATCGGCGTGGCCGAGCCGCAGGTGGCGCAGAAGGAGCGGCGATCGCTCGCGCAGGACGGGCGGATGGCGTCCTCGCCGGCGAGCCAGCGAAAGCCGGGCAGCGGCGCGACGACGGCCGTGGTGAACGCCGTGCCGTTGAACTTGCGGCACATCGAGCAGTGACAGTTCAGCATGGTCTGGAACGGACCGTCGATCTCGAAGCGGACCGTTCCGCAAAGACATGCGCCCTTGGTCATGTTCGTATCTCCCGTGGGATGGCTTGCGCGCGTACGCTAGCACGGCCGGGTGTCCAGGCGGGCGTTCAGGTTCGATTCAAGGGCGCCCTTCACCCGAGGCGCGCTGTCCCGCGGCTCAGATCCCCGACAGCACGCCCACGATCGCCTCGCTGATACGCGATAGGTCGGCTGGCTCGATGATGTAAGGCGGCATGGTATAGACCAGCTTCCCGAAAGGCCGTAACCAGACGCCGCGCTCCACGAACGCCGGCTGCACGCGGGCCGTGTCGACGGGCTGCTTGAGCTCGACCACGCCGATGGCGCCGAGCACGCGCACGTCGGCCACCGCGTCGAGCGCGCGGCAAGGGGCGAGCTCGCGGCGGAGCTGCGCCTCGATGGCCGAGACGCGCGCGCGCCACGGCGAGCCCAGCAGGAGCCGGACGCTGGCCAGCGCCGCGCTGCAGGCGAGCGGATTGCCCATGTACGTCGGGCCGTGCATGAACACGCGCGGCTCGTTGCCGGCGATCGTCGCGGCCACGCGCTCCGTGCAGAGCGTGGCGGCCAGGGTCATCGTGCCGCCGGTGAGGGCCTTGCCGAGGCACATGATGTCCGGCGCGACGCCCGCGTGCTGGCACGCGAACAGCTCCCCGGTGCGGCCGAAGTTGGTCGCGATCTCGTCGAAGATGAGCAGCACGCCGTGGCGGTCGCAGAGCGCGCGCAGCTCGCGCAGGTACTGCGGGTGGTAGAAGCGCATCCCGCCGGCGTTCTGCGCGATCGGCTCGAGGATCACGGCGGCGACCTCGTGCGCGTGCCGCTCGAGCAGCGCGGCCATGCTGCTCAGGGCGTCCGGCGACCAGGGCGCGTCGAACGCCGGCCCGGGCGCTTCCGCGAACAGGTGCTGCACGAGCGCGCCGCGGAAGAGGTGGTGCATGCCATTGACCGGATCGGTGACCGCCATCGCGCCGAACGTGTCGCCGTGGTAGCCGCCGAGCGCGCTGATCAGGCGGCGCTTCTCGGGCTGCCCCCGCGCGATGAAGAACTGGAGAGCGAGCTTGATGGCCACCTCGACCGACACGGATCCGGAGTCGGCGAGGAAGACGCGCGTCAACGGCTCGGGCGTGAGCGCCACCAGCGCCTCGCACAGCTCGACCGCCGGCGCATGGGTGAGGCCCCCGAACATCACGTGGCTCATCCGCCCGAGCTGGGCGCTGATCGCCGCCGTCAGCGCCGGGTGCCCGTAGCCGTGGATGGCGGCCCACCAGGAGGACATGCCGTCGATGAGCTCGCGGCCGTCGGTCAGCGTGAGGCGGACGCCCTCGGCGCGCTCGACCGCGAAGAGCGGCGCGCTCGAGATGGGCGCGGCGTAAGGGTGCATCACGCAGCGGCGGTCGCGCGCGACGAGATCGTCTCGGCCAGGCATGGCGCTCTCCGATGGCATGGCGACGCGTCTAGCCCAGAACGCCCATCGCCACCAGGTCCGCCGGGCGCGCCGGCGGCCTCCGCGCCCGGCGCCGTCCCGCTGGCGGGACGCGGCCCCGGCCCCCTCCGGACGATTCCTTGATCAGGCTGTAACGTTCGGGCCCCCTCCGAGACTGTGCAGGTAGCGGGATAGCCGTCGCGGCGCCGGGGACACGCCCGGGCGCAGGGGCGCGCGCATCCATCGCTCGTCGAAATACCGATGACGTCGCGCTCGAGGAGAGCCTCGCGACGATGAGGAGACATCCATGAACGGTCTGCTTCGCAAGGTCCTGCGGTCTGGCACCATGATCTCGGCCGCTGCGCTCATGTCGTCCGCGCTGCCCGGCTGCGGCGGCAGCGACACGGACGGGGGCACGGGGGGCGGCGGCTCCCAGGGCTCGGACAAGAACACGTATGTCCTCGTCCACGGCGCCTTCGTGGGCGCATGGGCATGGGACAAGGTGGTGCCGCTCCTCGAGGCCGGCGGCAACGAGGTGATCGCCCTCGATCTCCCCGCTCACGGCGACGACAAGACGCCCGTCGCGGACGCCGGCCTGCAGGCCTATACCGACGCCGTGGTGGAGGCCATCGACAGCGCCTCGCGCCCCGTGATCCTCGTCGGCCACAGCATGGGCGGCACCGTGGTGAGCCAGGCCGCCGAGCAGCGGCCCGACAAGGTGAAGACGCTCGTCTACCTGACCGCCTTCCTGCTCAAAGATGGCCAGTCGCTGAGCCAGGAGTGGGCCGATGATGAAGGGGCCGCGATCAAGGCGTACGCGGCCCCTTCGGAGGACGGCACGACGCTGACCTTCAAGGAGGGGTGGGCCGCGAACGCCTTCTGCCAGGATTGCTCTCCGGACGATGTCGCGCGTCTCGAGAGCCACCTGCGCGAGGAGCCCGCGAAGCCGTTCGACGAGCCGATCCATGTCACGGAGGAGAGGTGGGGGAGGGTCCCCCGGGTCTACATCGAGGCGCTCAAGGATCTCGCCATCAGCCCTGCAGAGCAGAAGCAGCAGTACACGGCCTTGCCCTGCGAGCGGGTCATCTCGATCGACGCAGGCCACGCCCCCTTCGTGACGAAGCCGAAGGAGGTCGCGGACGCGTTGACGTCACTGTGACCGGGCGGCGGCCGCCGTCCTCCGCGGGGCGCGCCGCCCCGGGGCCGCGTCGATTGATGCGGGGCTCGACGGCGTGATACCCTGCTCCGCGTGTCCCATGACCCCTCGGCCGCCGCCGACGGCAAACAGGCCGCAACGGCGCAGCGCGCATCGGCCGAGGTAGGCCCGCTCCTCACGCCCGCCGCGCCGGGCAACGCGGCTGCGCCCGCTTGCGCGGCGTCGGCGGACGACATCGCGCTCGTCCGCCGGCTGCTCGCGGGCGACGAGCAGGCCTTCGAGCAGCTCGTGACCCAGCTCCACACACCCATGCTCCGGCTCGCCCGGGCGGTCGTCGGCCCCGCGGGCGCCCAAGAGGTCGTCCAGGAGACCTGGGCGGCGGTCTTCGATGGGCTCGTGCGCTTCGAGGGGCGCTCCGCGCTGAAGACATGGGTGTTCAGGATCCTGACGAACCGCGCCAGGACGTGGGGCACCCGGGAGAAGCGCATGGTCCCTGTCTCCTGGGTGGAGGACGGGGATCACGGCGGCGAGCCGGCGGTCGATCCGGCCCGATTCGACAGCATCGGCGACTGGGCGACTCCGCCTGTTCCGTGGACGGAGCAGAGCCCGGAGGTGCTCTTGCTGCGCAAGGAGATAGGCGCCGTGCTGCAGCGAGAGCTCGAGACGCTGGCGCCTGGACAGCGCGCGGTGGTCCTCTTGCGCGACGTGGAGGGGTGTCCGTCCGACGAGGTCTGCGAGATCCTGGGTATCGGCGAGGCGAACCAGCGGGTCCTCTTGCACCGTGGCCGATCGAAGCTCAGAGCCGCGCTCGAGCGCTACATGACGAGGGGGTGAGCGCGCATGATCGTCACGTGCTGTCAGCTGACCGAGATGATCACCGACAGGAGCGAGGGAAAGCTGTCCTCCGAGCAGGAGGAGGGCTGCGCGCGGCACCTCGCGTGGTGCGACAGGTGCCGCACCTACCTGAAGCAGATGGATCTGACGATCGACGCGCTCCAGGGGCTCCCGGGCGAGCCGCCGCACGACGACGTCCGCGCCGCGCTGTTCGCCCAGTTCCAGCGGCGGAAGACCACCGCCGACTGAGCCTGACGCCTCGGGCGGCGGCGCTCAGGCCCGAGGGCAGCGCCGCGGAGGCGCCATGCCCGCGCTGCTGTGATCATGGAACGCGCCGCTACTGCCACCGCGACCGGCCGCGGCAGCTTGGGCGCCGGCCGTGCCGCCCGCCGGTGCGGTCGCGCATTCGCCGAGAAAGCAACTGACGGGAGCGGAGGAGCCGACGATGAGGTAGCCTCGCCAGCATGCCGACGGAGCTGCTGGAGCGGATCACGCACGACCCCGCCGTGATGGGGGGCCGGCCCTGCATCCGAGGGATGAGGGTGACGGTGGGCACCATCCTGGGACTGCTGGCTGCGGGGCACCCGGTCGAGGAGGTGCTCGAGCTCTATCCCTACCTCGAGAGGGACGACGTGATGGCGGCGCTCTCTTATGCGGCATGGCGTGTCGAGGAGGTTGAGCTCCCGCTGAAGGCCTCATGAAAGTTCTGGTGGACATGAACCTCTCGCCGACCTGGGCACCGTTCCTGAAGGGCGAAGGGATAGAGGCCGTTCACTGGTCTGCAGTCGGCGACCCTCGAGCACAGGATCGAGAGCTGATGGCCTGGGCACGCCAGGGCGGGTACATCGTCTTCACGCACGACCTCGATTTCAGCATCATCCTCGCTACAACCGGCGCCAGCGGTCCACGAGGGATCCTGGTCTGACCCAAGAGCCGCCGGCGCGCCTTTGCCTGTCGTGATGAACATCCGCTTCTCCGGCTCTCCAGCGGAGCAGACGCCGGCGCTGGCTGTCGTGGATCTCAGGCCCGTGGACGCCGGCGCGGGGGCGCCATACCCGCAGCGCCATCCCGTGCCTCAGCCGCGCCGCTTCGTGCCTCGGCCGAGCTGCCCCGCGCCCGTGCCTCGGCCGCGCCGCTCCGGGCGTCGCCTGGGACGTCGTGCTGGTCCCGGCGGACCTGGACCTTGCGGCCCTTCAGCCGTGTGGCGCGCAGCGCCTCGATGACGGCGTCGGCCGCGTCGGCCGGGACCTCCACCGTGGAGAAGCCGTCGGCGATCTCGATGGCGCCGATGTCGCGGGAGCTCAGCGACGCCTCGTTCGCGATGGCGCCGACCAGATCGGCCGGCCGGATGCCCGCGGCGCGCCCCGCGCTGATGTAGAGCCGGGCGATGTTGCCGTCGGTCTCCCGCCCCTCGCGCCGCGGTCGCGCCTGCGCCTCGCCCGGGCGCCCGCGCGGCCCCGCGGGCCCGCGCGGCGCGCGGTCGTCGCGGGCGCGGTCCGGCCCGCGCGGAGGTGGCCGGAACGACGGGATCTCCGCCTCGTCGTCCTCCCGCTCCCCCTCCGTCGCGTCGTGGGCGAGCTTCACCGCCGCCGCCGCGATGTCCATCACGTCGAACTCGTCGGCGAGCCCCTCGACCACGACCCGGAACCGCTCGGCGCCGCCCTCGATGAGCGCCTCCCGCAGCGAGGCGCGCGTCAGCTCCAGGCGCCGCGCGCGCAGGTCGGCCACGGTCGGGAGGGTGGCGGCCTCGATGCGCTGCCCGGTGAGCCGCTCGACGTTGCGGATCAGGTAGTGCTCGCGCGGCTCGACCAGCGTGATCGCCGCGCCCTCGCGGCCGGCGCGCCCCGTGCGGCCGATGCGGTGGACGTACACCTCGGGGGCGCAGGGGACGTCGTAGTTGATGACGTGCGAGACATGCTCGATGTCGAGCCCCCGCGCCGCGACGTCGGTGGCGACGAGCAGCTCGGCCGTGCCGGCGCGGAAGCGGGCCATCACGCGATCGCGGTGCTCCTGCGAGAACCCGCCGTGGAGCGCCTGGGCCTCGTAGCCGCGGGCGCGCAGCGCCTCGGTCAGCTCGTCGACCTCGTTGCGGGTGCGGCAGAAGAGGATGGCCGACGACGGATCCTCCATGTCGAGCACCCGGGTCAGCGCGGCGGACTTGTGCGCCCGCGGCACGATGTACGCCGTCTGGCGGACGCGGGGGAGCTCGCCGGGGGCCGCCTTCTCGCCCGCGATCTTGACCCGCACCGGCTCGCGCAGGTGCCGGCCGGCGATCGCGGCGATCCGCGGGGGCAGCGTCGCGGAGAAGAGCACGGTCTGCCGCGCCGCCGGTGTGGCCGAGAGGATCTCCTCCAGCGCCTCGGCGAAGCCCATGTCGAGCATCTCGTCGGCCTCGTCGAGCACGACGGTGCGGATGCCGTCGAGCGCGAGCGTGCCGCGCCCGATGTGGTCGAGCGTCCGGCCCGGCGTGGCCACGATGACGTGGACCCCGCGGCGGAGCGCGCGCAGCTGCTGCCCGAAGGGCTGGCCGCCGTACACGGACAGCACCTGCACGCCGAGCCGGCGGCCGTAGCGGTGCATCGCCTCGGCCACCTGCATCGCCAGCTCGCGGGTCGGCACGAGCACGAGCGCCTGGGGGGGGCCGGGCGGCTCGCCGCCGATCTGGAGGCGCTGGAGCAGCGGCAGCGCGAACGCGGCCGTCTTCCCGGTCCCGGTGGCGGCCTGCCCCAGCAGGTCGCGCCCGGTCAGGAGGTGCGGGATCGCCTCGCGCTGGATCGGCGTGGGCTCCTCGTAACCGAGCTCGGCGAGCACGCCGAGGAGGGCAGGTGCGATGCCGAGCGCGGCGAAGCTGGCGGACGAGGTGGTCGTCTCCACAGGGGCTCCCCATGTCATGGTCGCGCACCGGCGCCGTTGCAACCGGCATCGGTGCGGGGCGCAGCGCGCGCGGCAGGCGAGCCCCGCTGCCCCGATCAGCCGAGCTTCGCGGCGAGGGCGCGGTACCGCTCCGGCAGGCGCGCGGCGTCCAGCCGGCCGAGGAGCGCGCGCGCGGCCTCCTGCGCGCCGGGGCTGCCCTCGGGCGCGCGGCTCACCGCCTCGAGGTAGAGCTCGAGCGCGCGCCTGCGCTCCGCGAGCGCCGGCGCGGCCCGGCCCCGGAGCTCGAGGATCTCGCCCTGCTCCGCGCAGAGCGCCGCGTACGCGCCGATCTTCTCGTGGTCGCCGAGCAGGGTGGCCGCGCCCGCGGCGTCGAGCCGGTCGAGCATGTCCCGCATCGGGCCGAAGAGCCCGTCGGCGGTGGTGCGGACGAGCAGCTCCGCCTCGTCGAGCTGGCCGGCGCGCCGGAGCCCGGCGATCCGGCCGATGGCCTCGGCCAGCTGCTCGATCATGCGGAGGATGTAATCGCGCTGTCTGAGCGACATAGGGTCTCCTGTTCGAGTCTAGCCGATCGCGGCCTCCGTGGCGCGTGCCGGCACGCGCGCGTCGAACGGGAGGAGACCGTCGTGTCGATCAGGCTTGGTGCCGAGATCCAGAGCGCGATCGATGAATGCAACGAGCGGCAATCCCTTCGTCGTTCGGCAAGATAGGTATGGAAAGATGATGGATGCCAGGGTCGAGGAGCGCATGGAGTTGATGATGGCTCGCACAGGGGTACGACCATGGTGCCAAGCTCGATAGCGACATGAGGTCTTTTGCTCGAATCTGACCGACGATGGCCTTCGTGGCGCGCGCCGGCGCCGCGGTACGCCGCCTGCCGTCTGGACGCAAGGAGAGCCGCCTGATCCGAGTGTCTGGGACGCCGACCAGGCTCGATCGCCCTCCACGAAAGCACGCAGGACGCCCGGCTCATCCCACGTCGAGCAATGCTTGAAACCTCACAACACTGGAAAAACCACTCGACACGAGCTTCGTATGCGGTATCACTCGTGCAGGGGGACGACTCGCTCGCTGCCAGCGAACGGGAGCCGTTCTGCGCGCTGAGACGCCTGGTGAGCACGGTCGCACGCAGCACGGGCGCCGACGTCGAGCGGCAGGACGCACCGCGGAGCTCGCGCCGATCCCTGGAGGAAGGTTGCATCATGCTGGATATGTTGTTCACGGATCCCAATCCGAATGCGAGCCCTCGAGTGAGCCCGAGCTCCAAGCTGAATGGGGAGGGACGACCAAGAAGGCCGCGTGTCCTCTGGGTGACGCGCCTCTTTCCGAACCGCGTTGAGCCGTTCGCCTGTGCCTTCCAGCGCCAGCAGCTCGCGGCCCTCTCGCGCCGCTGCGCGGTCGAGGTGTTCGCGTCGATCCCCTACCACCCGGGGAGCTCGCTGCTGGGCGCGCGAACGCGCACGGGGCGACTGGCGGAGGTGCCAGAGCGCGACGTGATAGACGGCATCTCGGTGGTGCACCCGCGCGCGCCGTACCTGCCCGGCGCGGGCAGCCTCCTGGCGCCCGTGAACGCGCCGCTCTACCTCACGGGGCTGCTGCCCCACATCCCGCGGCTGCTCGGGCGGTTCGACGTCGTGGTCGGGGCGTGGCTGTATCCGGACGCCTGCGCGGCGGCGTTGCTCGCGCGGCTGCTCGGCCTTCCTTACGTCGTCAAAGCGCACGGCACGGACGTGAACGTCGTGGCCGGCTGGCGCTCGGTGCGCCCGCTCGTCGCCAGCGCGGTTCGGTCCGCCTCGTACGCGATCGCCGTGAGTCGTCCAATGGCCGAGCTGCTCACCGCGTTCGGCGCGGCGCCGGGCCGCGCGGTCGTCGTCCGCAATGGTGTCGACCGCGCGATCTTCCACCCGAGCGACCGGCTCGCCGCCCGGCGCGAGCTCGGCCTCCCGGAGCGCGGCCGCATCATCACCTTCGTCGGTGACCTCAAGCCGACGAAGGGCACCCTGGATCTGCTCGCGGCGTTCGATGCGCTCGCCCGGCAGGGGGGCGAGCCCACCCACCTCGTGCTCGTCGGCGCCGGACCGGCCCGGACCGCCGTCGACCAGGCCGCGGCGCGCCACAAGGCCGCTCAGGGCGCGGGCGGTCGGATCATCGCGGCTGGCGAGCTCCCGCTCCGTTCGGTCGCGCGCTACATCGCCGCCGGCGATTTGCTGACACTACCGAGCTGGGCGGAAGGAACTCCCAATGTGGTGCTCGAGGCGCTGGCCGTCGGCCGTCCGGTGGTGGCTACGAGCGTCGGAGGCATCCCGGACGTGGTCACCAGCGGTCGCACAGGCCTGCTCGTCCCGCCGCGCGACGTGAGGGCGCTCACCAAGGCGCTCCGCGAGGCGCTTGCGCGGCCCTGGGACGAGCGCGCGTTCGCCGAGGCGGCGCCACCATCGTGGGAGGAGAGCGCGGACGAGCTGCAGCGGCTGCTCGCGCAGGCGGCATTCGGGGACAGCGCGCGGGCCGTGGCCTGAGGCAAGCTCGTCGCAGGGGGCGTGGGCGATCTCGGCGATCCGAGAGGCAGCGGGACACCTTCGCGACCCGCTCCGCGCCCCCCATCTTGACGCTCCGCTCCGCGCTCCTCGATAACCTACAGACGACCGCGCTCAGCTAGCGTACAGACCACCGCGCTCATCGCGCTGGTCTGCGGTCCGCCGTCTGAATGGCGGGCGCGCTGGACCATGGCGGCGGATGAGGGACGTGCTGGAGCTGCACGCCCGGCTCACGACCCGCGCGAACCGGTCGTCGCTCTTGATGTGCGCCCTGTCGTCCTGCATGAGAACACAAGGCCTGACCGGCTGAGGCGCCGAAGAAAGTCGATCAGTTGGAGTGGTGTTCCAAGCCGCTCCCCGCGGAGGCCGCCAGCGTGCTCGCCTGCGGTGGATCCCTCCGCGCGTCGAGCCTGCTCGGAACGTCGGAGATCGTCACGCGGTGCTTGCCGCCGCGGGTGAGCGCGATATCGTCGACCACGCGAGTCTGAATGACGGCTCGGTCGCCGAGCTGTTTGCGGATGGCTTGCTCGATGAGGCGCGCGTGCTCGTCCTGGTAATCCTTCGCCGGGACGATCTTGATCGTGATGGCTCCGCTCCGATCCTGGTGGACCTGGTAGCGCTTCACCGACGGGTAGTCCTTGAGCAGGTGGGGGAAAAACTCGCCCGCCAAGAGCCGTCCGTCCGGTCCCACGATCATGTCGAGCACCCGCCCTTCGACCGAGGCGAGGAGCGGCAGACCTCGCCCACACGAGCACGCCGACGCGGACCCGATGGCGATGTCCTCGTTCTTGTAGCGGAGCAGCGGCATCGACCGGGAGATAAAGTCGCTCACGATCACCTCGCCAGGCTGGCCAGGCGTTGCGTGCCGGCCATCGTGCACCAGCTCCAGGTAGACCCCCTCCATGTTGATGTGCAGCCCTTCGTGCCGGTCGCACTCCGAGGCGAGAAGCATCACCTCCCTGCATCCATATCGGTTGAACAGGGGTGCGTTGAAGGCGCGCTCGATGGTCCTGCGCTGGTGCTCGAAGAGCCGCTCGGCGGAGCACACGAGGCCTCTGGGCGCCGGCAGCTTGCGGCCCGTCTCGAGGGCGAAGCGCGCCGTGTGGTAGAGCGGGTTCGTATAGCCGATGATCAAGTTAGGTCGGTAGCGTACGATGTCGTCCACGACGGCGGCGAGCCGTTGCTCGGACAGGTCGAACGCGCTCACGTACTTCTTGCGGAGGATGGCCTCGTGCAGCTCGCGCTTCCCCTTCTTGAGGCGGCTCTCCTGGAGGATGGGTGTCCCCCAGATGTGGAGCTCCTTCTCCCCCACCTTCGCCCCAGCCCAGCCGTCCGACCGCATCGCCGCGGCGATCCGATGCTCGTAGGTGCCGTGGTCCAGGTAGAACCGCAGCGACTCCCCGGTGGAGCCGCCCGTCGCGCTCGCGATCAGTTTGCCCGTGTAGCCCTCGGCGAGCAGCTCGCGCCCGTGGGCGAGGATATCTGCCTTGGTCAGAACGGGGAACCGCACGAGATCCTCTGGTGCCTTCACGTCTGCTACACGTACCCCATGCTCGGCGAAGCGGCGCCGATAGAAAGGCACCTTCTGCTCGGCGAAGCGGAGCGCGTCGAGCATCCTTCGAAAGGACAGCTCTCGAATTTCGCGCTCCGGGCGCCACTGCGATTGTTCGATCTCATGCAGTCGCGTCAGGGTTGCCCGTCTCCGTATGTGGGTTTCGTACAACGGGAACAGAACATGTCGAAATAGCGGTCCGTACATGCTTTCTAGCATTACAAGATGTCTCTTCTTGTCAAGTGACATGCCGCCGAGATGGCGCGGCAGCGTGTCTGGGGCGCGATGTCGAGATCCCGATTGGGCACCGAGGAGAACGCGTGATTGATAGAGCTCGTAACAAAGATGCTTTTCATGTGCATTCTATGGCTGGAGACCGACTCGTCGCACGCGTTCGGCCGGAACGGCGGCGTCGCACCCTCGTGGCCGAGCGGGGCCGCCTTCGTCGCACAGCAAGCTTGCCTGTTCGTGTAAGCTCGTTCACGTTGCGCTGGCTCGGGTTGCTGGTGGGTGTTCGCGTTGGCGTGGTCGCCATGGCAACTGAGCTGCTGACAACCACTCGAAGGCACGACCGTGGTTGTGCGCGTGGACGATGGCAGGGCGAACCCCGTGTCCGAGCCGATGATCGACGCTCTCCTCGGGGCCCTTTCGAGGGCTGAAGAGGAGGCCGGCGCGATGGTCCTCGCCGGCCGGCCGGGCTCCCGTTGGGGGGTCGAGCTGCGGGGCGCCCGCGTCGACGAGGCAAGAGAGAGCAAGACGACGCCCGCCGGTGGCGCCATCTTTATGCCACGGTGGCTTCCCATGGGGGGCCGTTGCGGCACAGGGGGCCACCTGTGCCGATATGTCGGCGCCCAGCGGCGGTGCTGCCTCGCCGCTCCGACGCACGATCCTGCCGCCTTCATGGCTGGCTTTCCCGCCGAGCTCGCATGGTACGATCCGGTCATGCGCACTTCGCCAATGCTCGCGCTGCTCGCCGCCGCGTCGCTCGCGGCCTGCGTTCGTTCCCCCGCGCCCGCCGCGGCGCCCGATGTCTTCGCGCCGTCCGCCGCCGACGTCGGGCCCTGGTACACGTCGGCGCCCGATCTCACGGCGATCCCACCGGGGATCGAGGCGCCGGAGCAGCGGGCCGCGCGGCTGCAAGCCAGGGCGATCCTCGTGGATGGCCACAGCGGCGTGCCCTCGCTGCTCCTCGGCGGCTCGTTCGCTCAGGTGAGCTCGGACGACGAGCTGATGGCCGCGGAGGTCGCCAGGATCAAGGCGGCGGGCGTCACCGGCGCGTTCTTCCCGATCCACGTCGGCCCGTCCGCGCCGCCTTCGTCCTCGAGGCTCGGCGGCAGCGCCGCGCGCCGCGCGCTCGATCTCATCGAAGCGACCCACCGGCAGGTCGAGCGCCACCGCGAGGCGCTGATGCTCGTGCGCAACGCGAAAGACATGCGCCGCGCCGAGCGCGACGGCCGGATCGCCGTGATCATGGGCATCGAGGGCGGGCACGCCATCGAGAACTCCCTGCCTGCGCTGCGCTCGTTCTACCGCCTCGGCGTCCGCACCATGGCGCTCACGCACATGACCACGAACGACTGGGCAGGCTCCGCGGGAGGCGCGCTCGATGCCGGGTACGTCCGCGACCGCGGCCTCTCCCCCTTCGGTGAGGCCGTGGTCCGCGAGATGCAACGGATCGGCATGCTGGTCGACGTCTCGCATGGATCGGACAGCACGTTCCAGGGCGTCATGAAGGTGGCCAAGGCGCCGATCATCACCTCTTCCACGATGCCCGCCGCCGGCCACCGCCGCCGCAACCTCGACGATTACATGCTGCGCGCGGTCGCGGAGAACGGCGGCCTCGTCATGGTGAACTCGTGGGCGCTCTTCCTGGACGAGGCGTATGCCGAGCAGTCGGCGCGCTTCACGCAGAAGTACGGGGCGCACCTCAAGGAGCTCGGCGAGAGGCTCCCGGGCGACACGAAGGCGCTCCGCGAGGAGATCGAGAAGCTCAGGACCCAGGAAGGGGAGAAGACGCCGCCGCTGTGGCGGATCGTCGACCATATCGACCACGTGGTGAAGATCGCGGGGATCGAGCATGTCGCCCTCGGCTCCGTCTTCGAGGGGAGCGAGGCGCTCAAGGAGGGGCTCGCAGGCAGCGCCGGGGCCCCGAACATCACGCTGGAGCTCATCCGTCGCGGGTACTCGGATGCGGACATCCTCCGCCTGCTGGGCGGGAACTTCGTGCGGGTCCTCGAGCAAGCCGAGGCCTACGCGGCCGCGACGGAGACAACGCTGTCTGGGGACGGCAGCACGCAACAGCTCAGCGCGGCCGAGCTGGGTGATCCGCCGGGGCAGCCCCTGCTGCCGGCGCCCCCGCCGCCGGCGCCCCCGCCGTCGTGGGGGCCGATGTCGCGGGGGGTCGTCCCGCCGCCCTCGCCGTCGTCGCAGCGACCGGTAGCGCAGCCGTCGAAGGCCGGAGCGCCGGAGTCTCCGTATTCGGAGCTCCGGCTGTCGCGGTAGCCTCTCGCCGTCGACAGGAGGTCGAGCCGGGTTTACGGTGGCGATCCCCGGGATGCGAACGGCGGCGCGACCCCTGACCCGGCTGCGAACCTCCACGCTTCCGGCGGCGCTCGCCGCCTGCGTGCTCGGCGGCGCATGCTCGGAGCCGCCGCCGGGCGGCCACGGCGGTGGTGGCCAGGGCGCGGGCGCGCACCCGGTGACGACGACCACGTACGTGAGCGTGGCCACGGGCTTTGGAGGCGCCCTGGAGGAGCTGCCGCGCGTGTTCACGGTGACCGGCGTCGTCACCGACGGCGCGGCGCCGCTCGAGGGCGCCATCGTGATGCAGGCCGGCGGGGAGCCGGCCCTCGTGACCGGCCCGGACGGCGCGTTCTCCATCGAGATCACGCGGGACATCCCGGGCCAGCCGACCGTTGTCGCGGCGAAGATCGGATACCGGACGGACGGCATCGAATTCGAGGTCGTCCCCGACGGGCCGGTGGAGATCCCTATTCGCCGCGCGTCGCCGCCGGACAATGCGCTCGGCTACACCTACGGCGATCCGGGCGACGGCGACCCGCACAACTCGACGCGGTTCTGCGATCACTGCCACACGACGCTCGTGGCCCAGTTCCTCGAGTCGGGGCACGCGCGGTCGGCCAGGAGCCCGCTCCTCCAGGCCATCTACGCCGGGGTCTCGATGGCCCACACGGACGAGGCCTCGTGCGGCGCCGCGGGCGGGCGATGGAAGGCCGGCCGCGTCCCTGGGAGCGAGGGGGGCGCCGCGATGCGGTGTTATCTCGGGAGCGGCGTGCTGCCGGATCTCAACCCGTCCTGCGGCGGGGGAGCGCAGCCCTCGTGCGACGATCCCGCGCTGCCCGAGGCGGTGCGCCCGGCGGCGTTCGGCGCGTGCGCCGACTGCCACGCCGCGGGGATCGACGGCCCCGCGGGCGGGCGAGACCTCCTCGAGGCCACCGGCATCGCGTTCGAGAAGGGCGACCACTGCGACGCTTGCCACAAGATCCGCGACGTCGATCTGAGCAAGCCGCCCGGGGTCGCCGGCGCCCTGATCGTCCAGCGCCCGCAGGAGAGGAGCTCCCCCGATCCCTCGTCGAGGCTCCTGGAGGTGATGTTCGGCCCGCGGCCGGACGTGCCGAACAGGTTCATGGGCGGCAGCTACCAGCCGAAGTTCTCGGCCTCGGAGTTCTGCGGCGGCTGCCACGAGCAGAAGCAGGCGGCGCTCCTGCCGGGCGCGGCGCTCGATCCGGTCCGCTGGCCAGACGGGCTCCCGATCCATGAGACGTTCTCCGAGTGGGCCGCGAGCTCTTGGAACCGCCCGGCCACGCAATGCCAGGCCTGCCACATGCCAGGGGTCCTCTCGCTGAAGAGCAGCCTCGACGTGACGAACGAGGCGAACGCGAGCGTCTCGCTCGGCTTCGTCCGCCCGGCGGGGACGGTCCGCTCCCATATTTTCCGCGGCCCGCTGGAGGGGTCCCCGCGGCTCATCCAGGGCGCGGTCGAGGTCCGCATCGACGCCTCGGCGGCGCCGGGCGAGCTCGCGGTCACGGTCTCCCTGGCCGGAGGCGCGGCGGGCCACGCCGTTCCGACCGGGGAGCCGATGCGCGCGCTCGTGCTCCTCGTCGCGGCGGAGGCGTGCGGCGCGCCCCTTTCGCCGTCGAGCGGCATGACGGTGAACGACACCGGCGGAGCGCTCGCGGAGGCGCGCGTGGGCCAGGGCGCGGCCCTGACGGGCGCCCAGCTCGCCTGGGAGGAGGGCGCGGCGCGCGCGAGGGCGGGCGACGTGGTGCGGATCGTCCGCCCGACCGGCGTCTACGACGATTACACCGGCATCGGCCGCTTCGCGGACCCGTCGCTCGACGCCGCGGACAAGGGCCTCGAGGTCCGCGCGCCGGTCGGCGAGGCGCGGGTGGTCGCCGCGGGCGGCGGCGCGATCACCCTGAGCGGCGCGATCCCCGCGCAGGACGGGGATATCGTCTACCTCGGCGCGCCCCTCGCCGCGGCGCCCGCGGACGGCCAGCCCGCGGCCGCGTTCGCCGGCGCCGCGGGCTACACCTTCGCCAAGGTGCTCGTCGATCCGGCGGGCGCGCGGCACGCGCCGCAGCACCGCGCCGTCGATATCGCCAGCGACAACCGCATCGCGCCGGGGAGCGTCGCGGTGACGTCGCACGGCTTCGCGATCCCCGCGGGCTGCTCGGCGACCGCGAACGTCACCGCAACGCTGCTCTACCGGCCTGTCCCGCTCGCCCTCGCGAAGGAGCGCGGGGCCTTCGCGCGCGATTACCTGGTCGCCTCGGCGTCCTCGCCTGTGCCGCTCGACTGAGCAGCGCGGAGATCAGGAGAAGACGCTGACAAATCCCTCGCTATTGGCATTTTTAGCGGGAATTGAACAGGGAGACGGGGAGACGGGGAGATTTGTGGGATTTTACTCCCCGTCTCCCCGACTCCCTGTGAATCCCCCAAAAATTCCTGGTCAAGCTGGACCCAGCAGGGGAGTTTATCTCCACCCGTCGGGGCATCCGACGGATCACGCCGGTTCGCTGCCGCACCGTCGTCCCTCCGCGACGCTGTTCTGGCGCGGCCGCCCGGGATGTGGGAGATGGGCCTGGCCCGCGGGGGCCGCGACGCATCCGATGAGCATGGCCCATTACGTCTCGGTCTTCCTCGTCTCGCTGTCGGCGATCTTCTTCGTCGTGGATCCGCTCGGCATCGTGCCGCTGTTCCTGACGATGACCGCGGGCGATCCGCCGGAGAAGGTGCGGCGCACGGCGCGGCGGGCGTGCGCCGTCGCCGGCGGGCTCATGCTGTTCTTCGCCCTCTTCGGCGGCGTCGTCTTCAAGGTCTTCGGCGTCTCGCTGGCCGCGTTCCGCGTCGCGGGCGGGCTGTTGCTGCTCGTCACGGCGCTCGACATGCTGCGCGCCCGCTCCTCGGCGACGCGCACCACCCCGTCCGAGGAGCAGGAGGGCATCGCGAAGGAGGACGTGGCGCTCGTGCCCCTGGCCATGCCGCTCCTCGCCGGGCCGGGCGCGCTCGCCACGGTGATGGTGCTGATGGCGCGCGGGGGCAACGACCCCGTGGCCATGGGGCTGGTGCTCGCCGGCGTGGCCATCACCTTCGTGGCCTCCTACTTCGTGCTGCGCGGCGCGGGGCTCGTGCAGCGGGCGCTCAAGGCGTCCGGCATGGCCGTGCTCGAGCGCGTCATGGGCCTCATCCTGGCGGCCATCGCCGTGCAGTTCATGGCCGACGGGGTGAAGGAGCTCTGGCACGGGTGACGCGCGTCCGGCGTCGCCCGGCGCGTCGCCCGGCGCGTCAGTTGAGCTGGCCCGCGCGCCGCGGCGCCTGCTTCATGCAGAGGACGAGCGCGTCGCGGAGCCGCGCGAAGGTGGATACCCGCGACATGTCCACGCCGTCCACGAGGAGGCCGCGCGCCACGTCGGGCCGGATGCCCACGATGATCCCTTTCGCCCCGAGGAGCTCCACCGCTCGGACCAGCGACAGAAGGATGTTCCCGAGCGAGGCGTCGATGGAGTCGACGCCGGTCAGATCGATGATCACCACCCTGCAATGGGTGTTCGAGACCGCGCCGAGGAGCCCCTGCATCATCTGGTCCGCCCGGCAGTGATCGACCGCGCCGAGCACCGGCATCATCAACACGCCCTCCCAGACCTGGATGATCGGCGTCGACAGCGCGCGGATCGTCGCCTGCTGTTCCGCGTTGAGGGCCCTCGTGCGCGAGAGCTCCTGCGCGAGGTCGTCGAGCCGCCTCAGGTCGCTCGCAGCGACCGCCTGGGCGATCTGGACGAGCTCCTCCCGCTCCCTCAGCGCATCCCCGAGCTCCCCCAGCGCCGCCGCGATCGCGCCGAGATCGTCGCCAGGGTCCGATCCCTCGGCGAGGGCTGCGTCCGCGTCTCCCTCCTTGAGCTGCTCGATGTAGCGTAGGAGCGCCTGCGCCCGCTCACCCGGCACGACGCCCCCGGAGCATCTCGCTCTTGAGCTGCTCATAGACCGTCTCCGAGATACAGCTCGTGAAGCAGCGCGTGTGGACGAACTGGCCGTCCCGCTTGAAGACGTTGGAGTTGATCAGCACGTGCTTCATGCTGCCGTCCTTGGCGCGGAGGCGGGCCGGGTAGGAGGCCAGCTTGCCGGTGCCCGCGAGCGAGCAGAGGATCTGGTCTATCACGTCCTTGTCGACGTGGAAGTCGGTGACATGTCGATTGATGTACTCCTCGCGCGCATAACCGAGGAGCTCGAGCTCGAGCTTGTTCGCCCACAGGATCTTGCCGTTCGCGCCCACCAGATGGACGCCCAGCGAAGCGTTGTCCAGGACGTCATGCCAGTCTTCCACGCGGTCCTTCGTCCCCATCGCCAATCTCCCCCGGTCGTGCTTCGACCTTGACTTGTCCGGCCGATGAGCGCCTGAGGTGCGGTGTCCGCGAAGGCGCTGCCTGCCCGCAGCTGCTCAGGTTACAGGAGAACGAGGAGCTGGACGAGCGGTGTGGTCGTCGCGGTGGGGTCGGGCACATCGGGAGAGCGTGAAGGCGAGTCGTCGTGGAGCTCGCTTGTCGGCTGGATGCGGCGGGCTCAGCGGCTCGACGTCGCTACGCGGCCGGGCCGCCTCGGTGCGCGCTGGGCTCCCCACGGAAGACGTGCGCGTGGGCGCGCGCGAGGTCGCCGAAGGCGCGGGGCGCGCGGCCTGTCACGCGCTGAACGACGTCGGTGACGCGGTCCTCGGCCCCGTCGCGGATGGCGAGATCGAGGCTCACAAGGAACCCGGCGTAGGGCGATGGGACACCCGCCCGGACGAGGTATGCCCGAGCGTCCTCCTCGCCGGCGCGGACGTGGCGTATCGCCCGGCCGGCGATGCGGGACACGATGGCCGCCACGTCATCGTAGCTGAGCGCCTCCGGGCCGGTGATGACGTGAGATGTGTTGTGCGGCGCGCCGTCGAAGAGCGCGCGCGCGGCGACCTCCGCGATATCGTCGGCGTCGACGAAGCCGACGCGGCCGCCGCCCGTCGCGGTCGTGAGCTCGCCTCGCCCGGCGATCGCCGCCGCGTGCGGGTGGCGCGGGTCGATGAAGTTCTGCATGAACCACGACGGTCGGAGGACGGTCCACTCCGGAGCGCGCTCGCGGAGCGCGCGGTGGACGAGGCCGAGCCCGGGGCTGCCCTCCGCCACGGGCGACGCGCTGAGCAGGACGAGGCGGCGAGCCCCGCGCGCAAGCGCGCGCTCGACGAAGGGCAGCATGAGCGCCGAGGGATCCTCGACCATCGCGGGCGCCACGAGGTACACGCGATCGGCGCCGCGGAGCGCCTCGTCGTGCGTCGCGGCGTCGGCCCAGTCGAAGCGGGCGTGCTCCACGCCGTCGCGGGCGGCGGGCGCCGCGCGGCTCGCGGTGCGGACGCGCGCGCCGGCGGCCGCGAGCCGCGCGGCGACGGCTCGCCCGGTGGTGCCCGTCCCGCCGGTGATCAGGACGAGCGGCCCATCGCTCCCTGCGCGCGCCCTCATGACGCCCCCGCGCGATGGGCGTCGAGCTCGCCGCCGAAGGCCTCGAGGACGGGCGCTGGATTCCAGTACTCGCGGTAGCGCACGACTCGGCCGTTCCTCGTCGCGACGATCATCACATAGTCCTGCTCGTAGCGTTTGCGCGCGGGCCCGATGGTCGCCGAGCCGTGCACCTCGGCGAGCGCGACGTCGGGATCGGTCGTCGGATACCGCCGCACGTCGCGGAGCTCGAGCCCGTGGAAGCTCTGGAGGATGCCCTCGAAATGGCGCCGGATGGCCGCCTTGCCCTCGAGGCGCGCCGGCGCGCCGAGCGCCGGCGCGTACGGGAACTCGACGGTTGCGTCGTCGGCGAAGAGGTCGAGCCAGCGCTCCAGGTCACGACCGATGAGATCGAGGAGCGCGTCGAGCGCCTGCGCGGCGTCGAGCGGACGGGAATGCGGCAGGGGGTGCGTCATGGGATGTCCTTTCCTTTCGTGTCGACGAGGCCAGCGTAGGGGCGCCGCGGTTGCCGCGCGTCCAGCTCCACGATCCGCGCGTCCACGGTCCACGGCCGGCGCCGCCCGCGCGGCGGGTCGCGCGCGCCGGCGTGGCGCGGCCCGCCGCGTGATGTAGAGTCGATCGCGCCATGTCCGCCGCCTTCGACGAGCTGGCCCGGAGCGTCGTGCTCCGCGAGGCCGAGGTGAGGCGCTTCGCGCTCGGCGATCGCTGGGGCAAGCGGCAGCCGGCGCAGCGCGCCTCCGCCCGGGTGTACGCGGCGCTCGGCGGCGGCGGGTGGATCGACGTCGCGCGCCGGCGGCTCGCGCTCGGCGCGGGAGAGCTCGTGTTCCTGCCGCGCGCCGAGGAGCACGCCATCCGCGATCGGCCGACGACCTCGCTCGCGCACCCGGAGGCCCTCTGCCGCGGGATGCGCGCCGTGGCCGACGACGCCCTGGCCACGGAGGCGCCGCCGGAGACGCGCCTCGTCGTCGTCGACCTGCACGTCGACGCGGCGGGCGCCCCGTGGGTCGCCCTGCTGCCGCCGGCGGTGCACGTCGCGGGCGCGACGCCGGGGCTCGCGCGCTGGCTCAACGACACGCTCGCGCTGCTCGCCGGCCCGCCGGCCCTGTCGGCGGCGCTGCGCCGCTCCGTCGGCGAGGCGTGGGCGCACGCGCTCTTCGCGAGCGCGCTGCGCGACCCCGCGGCGTCGCTGCCGCGGCGGGACGCGCTCCGGGACGAGCCCATCGCGGCCGCGCTCGCGCGGGTGCGCGCCTCGCCCGAGCGCGCGTGGGAGCTCGGGGACCTCGCGCGAGCGGCCGGGCTCTCGCGATCCGCGTTCGCGGCGCGCGCGACGGCGCTGCTCGGCGAGCCGCTCGGCCATCACGTGCGCCGGCTGCGCCTCGAGCGCGCCGCGGTCCTGCTCGGCGAGACGACGCTCCCGGTGAAGCTCGTCGCCGCCCGCGTCGGCTACGACAGCGAGCCCGCGTTCGGGCGCGCCTTCGCGCGCGCCCACGGCGTGAGCCCCCTCGGCTACCGGCAGGCGAGGCGGCGAGAGCACGACGGTGCGCACACCGTCGGACGCGCAGGTTGACGAGAGGGAAGCGCTGCTCTGCGGCGCAGCTGGTATCATGTCCACCCGGATCGGAGCACCAGCTCCCACGCGCCGGCGCGCGGTGCGTGGCTTTCGGCGCGGCCCGCCCAGCGGATGCCGTATCCTCCTGCGGATGCGGCAAGGCGCGAGGATAGGTGTCCTGCTCGTCGCGATGGCGGCGTGCGGCGGCGATGGCGATGATGCGGAGTCCACCGCTGGCGCCGGAGGCGCCGCGCCGGGCGCGGGCGCCGCCGGTGGTTCCTCGCCTGGCGCGGGGGGCTCCACGCCGGGCGTCCCGGCCTACGGCCGTTTCGGTCAGCCCACGACCACCTTCACGCTGCCGGAGCCGGCCCCGAGGGAGGGTGAGCTCCCCGAGATCGCCTATCCCGATCTCGCCGGGTCGTTCCCGGAGGTCGACTGGAGCGCGCTCGACCGGCTCTACATTCCGGCTGGCCACTACCGGAGCATCCTGCTCGGCGGCCTGCCCGAGCGGAGCGCGGAGCGCCCGCTCGTGATCACGAACCTCGGCGGACAGGTCGAGGTCGGGGGCGACGCCGCCAACTACGTGTTCGTGATCAAGGGCGGGAAGGGCTGGATCCTGACCGGCCGGCACGACCCTGTCTCGAAGACCGGAGACGAGGGGTTCCGGGGGCACGCCGAGGGCGCGTTCGCCCATGGCCAGGGGACGTACGGCATCTTCATCGACGACGCGTTCAGCAAAGAGGGCCTCTCGGGGCTGGCCATCGGCGGAGGAGCGTCGGATTTCGAGCTGGATACCCTCGAGGTCGCGCGCGCCGAGTTCGCCGGCATCGTCGCCAAGACCGACGACGACGGGCAGGCCACGATGCGCAACGTGAAGATCCACGACCTCTACGTGCACGACGTCGGCTCGGAGGGGATCTACTTCGGCAGCACCCAGGCGCAGCCGCAGCATGCCTTCGAGCGCCTCGAGGTGTACGACAACCGTTTCCTGCGCACCGGCACCGAGGCGCTGCAGGTCGGGCAGCTCGGCTCGGATTGCGAGATCCACCACAACGTCATAGGACCGGGCGCGGTCCGGTGGCGGTCGGCGTTCGACCATTACCAGGACGGCAACGTGCAGTTCGGCCAGCGCTACGGCAGCTCGAGCTTCCACCACAACCTCGTGATCGGGACGGGCGACCTCTTCGTCGAGCTGTTCCCGACGCGCGTGGACGGCGATCCGCGCTCGCCGTCGGACACGATCTCGTTCACGGACAACTACTTCGCCGACACGTCGCTGAGCGGGGTGTACACGCACGCGGTGGACACCGGCGCCACGATACGCTTCGAGCGCAACGTCTTCCTCGGGTTCCACTTCAACTATGGCGAGGTGTACCCCGACGCGGACGAGCCGGTGCAGGTCTTCGCGGTGGGCAGCAACGCGCCGAACCCGCACATCCTGAAGGGCAACCGGGTGGACGGGCCCTATCCGTTCATCAAGTGGCTCTTCGACAGCGTGCAGGCCGAGGACAATCCGACGGTCGCGGTGGAGCGGGTCCGCTTCCGAGACTTCATGGGAAGCGGCCTCGACGAGGACTACCGGCGCCTGGAGTGGTGGACCGACCGCGCGACGCTCAGCCCGGACGAGCGCGCCGTGACGTACCCCAAGGGAGCCCACGTCCTCCACCAGGGCGCGCTCTACGAGGCGCTCGCGGAGAGCCAGGGCAAGCAGCCCGATCAGCACCCCGACGTGTGGCGCGCGCTGCCGGCCCCTGCGGACGACGTCCGCCTGAGCGCCGACTCGCCGCACCAGGGGCTCGGCGTCCGCTGGCCGCCGCCTTAAAATCCCAGCAATCTCCCCGCCTCCCTGTTCAATTTCTCTTTGCTGAAATACCAACAAATGAGTGGATTTGTCAGGGGCTGTTCTCCATGAGGCTCTTCTACGCTCCCACATCCCCCTTTGCTCGCAAGGTGCGGGTCACCGCGCATGAGCTGCAGCTGGGAGACCGGATCGAGCTTGTGCTGGTCAATCCCTGGTCGGACGCGGCGCTGCGGTCGCTGAACCCGTTGGCCAAGGTCCCGACGCTGGTGCTGGGGGACGGACAGGTGCTCTTCGAGTCGGCGCTCCTCTGCGAATACCTGGATCACCTCGCGGCCGGCGGGCTGTATCCAGCGCCGGGAGAGGCGCGGTGGAGCGCCTTGCTCCGGCAGGGCGTCGCGGACGGCATCAGCGCTGCTGCCGGGCGCCTCTTCGCCGACGAGCATCGCCCATCCGACGAGCGATCGAGCAGCGTCATGCAGCGCCAGGCGGCTGCCATCGAGGCCAGCCTCGACAGGCTGGAGCGCGACGCCGGTGCGCTGTCGGGAGCGCTCGCGGACATCGGCGCGATCTCGGTCGCCTGCGCGCTCGGCTACCTCGACTTCCGCTGGCCGGATCGGGCGTGGCGAAGCGGCCGGATCGGCCTTTCGCGCTGGTTCGACGTCGTCGGCCAGCGCCCGTCCATGACCGCGACGCAGCACCGCTCGCCGTGATCTCCTGACGTGGGGTCCCCAGGCGGCGCCCGCCGCCCCTGCGGGCTCGGCGCTCGTCATCTCCCACCCCATCCCGCCCGCATCCCGCCGGCATCCCGCCCACGCCCGAGCCCGGCTGTGCGCTCGACGGTGGCGCTTGAACGAGCGACGCCCGTCCCGCGAGGTTTCGGTTCGATGACTGTCGAAACAGATTGACGGCGCCCCCGCGCCGCCTAGATTCACTTTGATGACCATCGAAGCAGATCCCCCGGCGCGTGAGCTGGGCGTCGAGGCGCGCATCGGCGTGCTCAAGGCGCTCGCCGACGCGTCGCGGCTCCAGGTGGTGAACGCCCTGATCGAGCGGCCGCACTGCGCCGAGGAGCTGGCCGAGCGGCTGGGGCGCGCGCCGTCCACGGTCTCCTTCCACCTCCGGAAGCTCGACGAGGCCGGGCTGGTGACGAAGCAGAAGACCCAGTACTACCTGGTCTATGCGCTGCGCGACGATCTGCTCCGCCTCACGCTGAAGGAGCTCGTCTCGCTGCCCTCCGCCGCCGACGGCGCCGCGCGGCGGCGCGCGGAGCGAGCCCGGAGCCAGGTGATGCGCGCCTTCTTCCGCGGGGGCGTGCTGGTCCAGATGCCGAAGCAATGGCGCAAGCGGCGCATCGTGCTCGAGCAGTTCCTGGGCAAGTTCCAGGCGGGCCGGCGCTACCGCGAGCAGGAGGTGAACGAGATCATCCAGACCCTGTATCCCGACCATTGCACGATCCGGCGCATGCTCGTCGACGAGGGATACATGACGCGCGACGGCCTGCACTACGAGCTGATCGCGGAGCAGACCAGGACACCCGAGGCGAAGGACACGACACCCGAGGCGGAGAGCAAGACGCCCGGCTCAGGGACGAAGAAGGCGAGAGGGAGCACGATGGAAACGCGCAAGGAGATGAAGCGGAAGTATCTCGAGACCCCGAAGCAGGCGGGCATCTTCCAGGTCAAGAACACGGTGAACGGCAAGGTCCTGCTCGGCAGCAGCACGAACCTCCATGGGCCGCTCAACAAGCACCGTTTCGCGCTGTCCATCGGCGCGCACCAGAACCAGGCTCTCCAGCGGGACTGGCAGCAGCACGGCGCCGACGCCTTCACGTTCGAGGTGCTCGAGGTCGTGCAGCAGAAGGATGAGCCGGGGTTCTCCGTGGCGGACGAGCTCACGCTGCTCGAGCAGATCTGGCTGGAGAGGCTCTCGCCCCTCGCGCCGCGCGGCTACAACACGGATACGCGGCTCCGCGAGTGACGCCGCCTCGCGCCGTCCCCGGATGACGCCGCGCTCGCCCGTGTCCTGGCCGCCGGGGCGCCTCGAGGCCGGCGGCGCCAGAGCCGCATGCGCCCTGTCCCGGTGGCGAAAGCCGTGGATTTCATCCACGATGGCGCTGCATGCGGCCAGCCGGCATACGGAAGAAGTCTCCAGATGTCGTCGAGCCCTCGCCCGATGGCCGCGCCCTCGAGGCGAGCGCCGAGGGCTGCCTCGCCGGCGGCGGCGAGATGGGCGCGCTGCTGCGCTCGATCGACTGGGCGAAGACGCAGCTCGGCCCCGTCGCGACATGGCCGATCAGCCTGAAGACCGTGGTCGGCCTCGTGCTGGGCAATCGGTTTCCCATGATCATGCTGGTCGGGCCGGAGATGCTGCAGATCTACAACGATGCCTATCGGCCTATCCTGGGCATGAAGCACCCTGCGTCGGTGCTCGCCCCGGCGCGCGAGGTCTGGGCCGAGGTCTGGGACGTCGTCGGCCCGATGACGCAGACCGTGCTCGACGGGGGGCCCGCGACGTGGAGCGAGCACCTCCTGCTCCCGCTGCAACGGCGAGGCTTCGTCGAGGAGACGTACTTCACGCTCTCCTTCAGCCCGATACCCGGCAACGACCAGCGGGTCGCCGGCGTCATCATCACGGTGCAGGAGACCACGGAGCAAGTCCTCGACGCGCGCCAGCTCCGCATGCTGCGCGATCTCGCGACGCGCTCCGCCCATGCGAAGTCTGCCGAGGAGGCGTGCTCCACAGCGGCGGAGATCTTCGCGGCGAACGTCGCCGATCTTCCGTTCTCGCTGCTTTACCTCCTGGACGGCGATACGGGCCATGCGCGCCTCGCTGGCGCGAGCGGGCTCGACGGATACGAGGGAGCGGCGAAGCCGGCGCGCATCTCCCTCCACGACCGAGGCGGCGAGGCCTCGGCCTGGCCGCTCGCGGAGGCGGCGCGCGCCTCTGGCGAGCTCCTCGTTTGCGATCTCGCGGCCCGCTTCGGCGCCTTGCCCCTCGGCCGCTGGGGCAGCGCGATCGAGCGGGCGATCGTCCTGCCCCTCTCGCGGCCGGGGCAGCCTCGTCCTTATGGCTTCCTCATCGGCGGCGTGAGCCCGCATCGCCTGCTCGACGAGCCGTATCGCGGGCTGTTCCGGCTGATCACCGATCAGGTGGTGACCGCCATCGGGAACGCGCGCGCCTACGAGGAGGAACGCAGGCGCGCCGAGGAGCTCGCCGCGATCGACAGCGCGAAGACTCTGTTCTTCAGCAACGTCAGCCACGAGTTCCGGACGCCGCTGACGCTGATGCTCGGCCCCCTGGAGGACGCGCTCGCGTCGCCGGAGCGCGCGCTCTGCGGCGAGCACCTTCTGCTCGTCTACCGCAACGCGCTGCGCCTGCTCAAGCTGGTCAACGCGCTGCTCGACTTCTCGCGCATCGAGATGAACCGTGCGCAGGCGTCCTACGAGCCGACGGACCTCGCCTGCCTCACCGCCGATCTCGCGAGCGCGTTCCGCGCTGCGAGCGAGCGAGCCGGGCTCGCGTTCAAGGTGGACTGCCCGGAGCTCCCGGAGCCGGTCTTCGTCGACCGGGACATGTGGGAGAAGATCGTGCTGAACCTGCTGTCCAACGCCCTGAAGTTCACGTTCGAGGGCGAAATCGTCATGTCGCTGCGCCTTCGCGGGGACCACGTCGAGCTCGTGGTGCGCGACACGGGCACCGGTGTACCCGAGCACGAGCTGCCGCACCTCTTCGAGCGCTTCCATCGCGTCCAGGGGGCGCGCGCGCGCACGCACGAGGGTTCCGGGATCGGGCTCGCGCTGGTGCACGAGCTGGTGCGCCTGCACGGCGGAAGCGTCCAGGCGGGGAGCCGCGTGGGCGAGGGGACGGCGTTCACGGTCGCGATCCCGCGCGGATCCGCGCACCTCCCGCCGGAGCGTATCCGCGCCGAGAAGATGCTCTCGTCGACGGCGACCGGCGTCGCGCCCTACGTCGAGGAGGCGCTGCGGTGGCAGCTCGTCGACGAGGCGCCCGCCCTGGCGCTCGCCTCGACCGATCCCGCCGGGCCCGGCCACGTCTCGGCGCCGTTCGACCCGAGCGCGCGCGTTCTCCTCGCCGACGACAACGCCGATATGCGCATGTACTTGCGGCGCATCCTCGAGGAGCGGTGGACCGTCGAGGCCGTGAGCGACGGCGCCGCCGCGCTCGAGATCGCCCGGCGGTCGCCGCCGGATCTGCTCGTCGCCGACGTGATGATGCCGGGCCTCGACGGCTTCGGCCTGCTCCGGGCGCTGCGCGCCGATCCGGCGACGCGGGGCGTGCCAGTGATCATGCTCTCGGCGCGCGCGGGCGAGGAGTCCCGCGTCGAGGGGCTGGCGGCTGGCGCCGACGATTACCTCGTGAAGCCGTTCTCGGCGCGCGAGCTCGTCGCTCGCGTCGCGACCCACCTCCAGCTTGCAGCGCACCGGCGCGCCGCGGAGCGGGAGCGCGAGCAGCTGTTCGCGCTGTTCGAGCAGGCGCCCGTCGGGATCGCCGTCTACCGTGGCCCCGAGCACATCATCGAGGTAGCGAACCCGCACTTCGTGGCCATGGTGGGCCGTGACGTGCTCGGACGCTCGTTGCAGGAGGCCTTCCCTGAGGTCGTCGGCTCGTCGTTCCTCGAGGTCTTCTACCGGGCCTATGCGACGGGCGAGCCGTTCGTCACCCACGACTACCGGTTCGACCTCGATCGCGGGCGCGGCGTGCTGGAAGAGTCGTACTGGAGCTTCAACCTGCACCCAATGCGTGACCCGGGCGCTGCCGTCGCCCGGATCCTGGTCGTCGCGCTCGACGTCACCGAGTACGTGCGGGCGCGAAAGAAGCTCGAGGCGGCGGCGCGGGAGCGCGAGGAGCTGCTGCGCCGCGCGGAGGACGCGCGGCGCGACGCGGAGCGGGCGAACCGCGCGAAGGACGAGTTCCTGGCGATGCTCGGCCACGAGCTGCGGAATCCGCTCGCCCCGATCGTCACGGCGCTCCACCTGATGCGCCTGCGCGCCGGGGGGCATGCCGAGCGCGAGCGGCTCGTCATCGAGCGCCAGATCAAGCACCTGACGGCGCTCGTCGACGACCTGCTCGACGTCTCCCGGATCACGCGGGGCAAGGTCGAGCTGAAGAAGCAGCGGATCGAGATCGCGGAGGTCGTGGCCAAGGCGGTCGAGCTGGCGAGCCCGCTGCTCGAGCAGCGCCGGCACCACCTCACTATCGCTGTCCCTTCTGCCGGCCTCGCCGTGGAGGGCGACGTCATGCGGCTCGCCCAGGTGGTCTCGAACCTGCTCACGAACGCCGCGAAGTACACCGAGAGCGGCGGCGAGATCGCCGTCCGGGCCGGGCGCGTGGAGGGCGAGGTCGTCCTCTCCGTGCGCGACAATGGTATCGGCATCGCCCCCGAGATGCTGCCGAGCGTCTTCGAGCGCTTCGTGCAGGAGCGGCAGGCGCTCGACCGATCGCAGGGTGGCCTTGGCCTGGGCCTCGCCATCGTCCACAACCTCGTCGCGATGCACGGCGGCCGCGTGAGCGCGCACAGCGAGGGCCGCGGGCGCGGGAGCGAGTTCACCATCCGGCTTCCGGCCGCGGCGACCGTGCGCTCGCCCGAGGCCGCGCCGGCGCTCCTTCCGCCCGGGGCGCAGCGGACGCCGTCTCCGGCCGGCCAGCGCCGCATCCTGCTCGTGGACGACAACTTCGATGCCGCCGAGCTCCTGGCCGAGTCGCTGGGCGCCATGGGCTACACGATGCGCGTCGCCTCCGACGGCCCGTCCGCGATCCGGATCGCGGAGGAGTTCGCGCCCGACGTCGCGCTGCTCGACATCGGGCTGCCGGTGATGGACGGCTACGAGCTCGCGCGGCGCCTCCGCGAGCAGCCGGCGGGTGAGCGGGTTCGCCTGATCGCGATCACCGGTTACGGGCAAGAGTCGGATTTCCGGCGCTCGGAGCGGGCGGGGTTCGAAACACACCTCGTCAAGCCCATCCAGATCGATCGATTGATGGCGCTCATCGAGGAGCCTCCGGCCTGCAGGGCCGAGTGAGCCGCGGCGACGTAGGATGAGCTTCTGGCCAGAAGGTGCCGTCCGGGGGCGGCTCGTAGGACAGCATCACCTGCTTGCGGAGCGCGAGGCAGCTTCTGACGCAGGAAGGAACAATGGATATGCAACGCATGCGAATTGCGAGGATGGGTGTTCTGGTCGCAGGATTCGCCGCGACCGCGGGATGCACGCTGGTCTCGGGGGTAGGAACACTCGAGTTCAACGGTGAGGCCGCTGGAGGAGCTGGCGGAAGCGGCGGCGCCGGCGGCGGCGGCGCCGAAGCGGGAGGCGGCGAGGCGGGCGGCGCCGGGGGCGGCGGAGGCGAAGCGGGGGGTGGCACGGGCGGCGGCGCAATGGGCGGCGACGTGATGGTCCAAGAGTGCGTGCCCGGCGAGGGGGTTGCCGTGGGCGCCCGCGTCTGGGGTGACGCGTGGCTCAACGGGTTCGTCCTTCATTGCGCCGACTTTCAGAGCGACGGTCACACCGGGGACGGGTACGATGCCGGCCCCGTGACCGGCAGCATGACGGGCTCGCACGTCTCCAAATTCTGCGACTACCCCAGGAATGTCGTGGCGTTCAGGTATACGTACGACGCGGAGCATGTGTACCAGGTCCAGCTTGGTTGTTCGACGCCTGAGGTATGGAAATCGTCGACGCCCAGCGTCGAACAATGGCTCGATCCCATGGGCGGAACGACGGCTGGTCCGCAAGAGTACGGAGCGCAATGCGAGGAGGGGTCCGCCTATAGCTACTTCACGCTCAACGTCAGCGAGGATGGTGAATCCATACGAAGCTTCGAAGGACCTCGCTACTGCTTGGGAATGCCCTGATCCCTCGCAAGGCCGCCTCCGGAGACGCCGCTCCTCGGCGAGAGGACTCTCCTCTGCGAGGCGGCAGCGACCGGGGACCCCCGCCGCGGGAGGCGAGCTCCAGGTCTCCGGGCGCGGTCGAGCGCGGAGATGCGTTGGTCCGTTATAAAAGAAATGTTGTCCGTTATGGTGGACGTCGGCGCTGCCCCGTGGTACTGGGCATCCAACGGACGGGACAGCCATGCACTACCGACAGCTGGGTGACAGCGAGCTCCGGGTCTCGGAGCTCTGCCTTGGGACGATGACGTTCGGCGAGCAGAACACGCTCGAGGACGCCAGAGCGCAGCTCGACTACGCGTTCGACGCGGGGATCAACTTCATCGACGCGGCCGAGATGTATCCGGTGCCGACCCGCGCCGAGACGCAGGGGCGCACGGAGAGCTACGTGGGCGAGTGGCTGAGCCAGCGGCCGCGCGACAAGGTGATCGTCGCGACGAAGATCGCGGGGCCGGGCCGCCCGATCCCGTGGGTCCGCGGCGGCTCCCTCGCGATCAACCGCGCCAACGTCCGGCGCGCGGTCGAGGACAGCCTGCGGCGCCTCAGGACCGATTACGTCGATCTCTACCAGATCCACTGGCCCGATCGGTACGTGCCTCAGTTCGGCGCGACCGCCTACGATCCGGCGAACGAGCGCTCGAGCACGCCGATCGCCGAGCAGCTCGCGGCGCTCGCGGAGGTGATCCGCGACGGCAAGGTCCGGTATTTCGGGCTCAGCAACGAGACCGCCTGGGGGGTGGCGCAGTGGAGCCGCGTCGCGGCGCAGCTCGGGCTCCCCAGGCCGGTGTCGATCCAGAACGCCTACAGCCTCGTCAACCGCACGTTCGACTCCGCGCTCGCGGAGGCCTCGCGTCGCGAGGACGTGCCGCTGCTCGCCTATAGCCCGCTCGCGTTCGGCCTGCTCACGGGCAAGCACCTGGGCGGGCCGCCGCCGGGCTCGCGCTTCGCCCGGTTCGAGACCTTCGGCCAGCGCTACAGGAAGCCCAACGTGGACGAGGCGGTGCAGGCCTACGTCAAGCTCGCGCGCGCCCACGGCCTGAGCCCGGCGTCGCTCGCGCTCGCCTTCGTGCGCAGCCGCTGGTTCGTGGCGAGCACCATCCTCGGGGCGACCACGCTCGAGCAGCTCGAGGAGAACGTGAAGAGCGCGGGCGTGGTGCTCGGCGCGGAGGTGCTCGCCGAGATCGAGCAGATCCACGCCCGGTACCCGAACCCGGCGCCCTGATCTCGCCGGCCCCGGCGGCGCCGCTCGCCCGGGGCGGCGCGGTCCGACCCCCTCGGTTCGCGGGAGCGCGGCGCTCCCGGGCGAGCGATGCTGCGGCGCCGGCGGGCAGCCGCCGCGCCGGCACGGAGGGGGGATCAGATGACGACCAAGCTACCCAGGCGGAGCCTGCTCGCTGGCCTGCTGCTGATGGGCGCCACGGGCTGTGCGGGCTCGGGGGCGATGACGACCGCGAGCGCTCGCCGGAAGGCGCCGGCCGATCCGTGGCAGAGCGTTCGGGACGAGTTCGATCTGTCGCCGGCGTGGATCCACATGACGGCCTTCCTGCTCGCCTCGCACCCGCGGCCCGTCCGCGAGGCGATCGAGCGGCTGCGGAGGGAGCTCGACGAGAACCCGGTGGACGCGCTCCACGCGCGCGAGGATCCGGCGCCGGTGCGGGAGGCGGCGGCGGCGTACATGGGCGCCGGGGCCGAGGAGATCGCGCTCACGGACAGCACCACGATGGGGCTCGCGTCGTTGTACCTCGGCCTGCCGCTCGAGGCCGGCGACGAGGTGCTCACGACGGAGCACGATCACTATTCCACGCACGAGTCGCTCCGGCTCGCCGCGGAGCGGACCGGCGCGGTGGTGCGGAAGATCGCGCTCTATGCGAGGGGCAGCGCCGCGACGGCGACGGAGATGGCGGGGGCGATCGAGGCGGCGCTCACCCCGGCCACGCGGGTCGTGGCGATCACGTGGGTCCACTCGAGCTCGGGCGTGAAGACGCCTGTGCGCGCCATCGCCGAGGTCGTCGCCAGGGCGAACCAGGGCCGGGCGCCGGGGAAGCGCGTCGTCTGCTGTGTGGACGGCGTGCACGGCTTCGGGGTCGAGGACGCCACGATGGCCGATCTCGGCTGCGATTTCTTCGCCGCGGGCTGTCACAAATGGATGTTCGGGCCGCGGGGCACTGGCGTGCTCTGGGGCAGGCGGGAGCTCTGGCCGATGCTGCGCCCGAGCATCCCGCCCTTCGGAAGGGCTGCATACGAAGCCTGGCTCCGGCAGCAGCCGCCGCCGCCCACGACCGCGGACATGATGTCTCCCGGAGGGTTCCACTCCTTCGAGCACCGGTGGGCGCTGCCCGCGGCGTTCGCGTTCCACCGGGGCATCGGCAAGGCCAGGGTCGCGGCCCGGACCCACGCCTTGAACCGGCAGTGCAAGGAAGGGCTCAAGGGGATGGGCCATGTCACCCTGCACACGCCGCTCGACGACGCGCTCTCTGCGGGGATCGTGTGCTTCGAGGTGGCGGGGATGACGCCGGAGGCCGTCGTGGGGAGGCTCCGCGAGAGGAAGATCATCGCGTCGACGTCGCCGTACGCGACCTCGTATGTCCGCGTCGCGCCGAGCCTGCTCAATTCCGAGGCGGACGTCGAGGCGGTGCTGCGCGCGATCCGCGCGCTCGCGTGAGGGGCCCGGTCCGGCGAGCCATGGCCGGACCTCTGGTGGGCCGGACGAGGGCGCCTATCGGGCGGCCTCCTCGATTCGAGCGATGTCGATCTTCCTCATCTGCATCATCGCCTGCATGACCCGCCCCGCCTTGGCCGGGTCCGGGTGCTGGATGAGCCGGATCAAGACGGACGGGACGATCTGCCAGGACACGCCGAACCTGTCCTTGAGCCACCCGCACTGGCTCTCGGCGCCGCCGTCGGCCGTGAGCTTGCTCCAGAGCTCGTCGACCTCCTCCTGCGTCTCGCAGGTGACGACGAGCGAGAACGTCTCGTTGAACTTCTGGTGGGCGCCGTTCAGGGCCATGAGCCGCTGGCCGTTCAGCTCGAACTCGGCCATCACGAGCGAGCCCTTGGGCCCCGGACCGGCGTCTCCCGAGCGGAGCTCGGAGAGGATCCGTGAGCCCTTGAAGATGGACAGGTAGTACTGCACCGCCTCCTCGGCGTTGTTGCTGAACCAGAGGCACGTCTTGATCTTCTGCGAGGTGGTCATGATCGGGGCTCCTGGCCGGGGTCGGGCCCGGCGGTGAGGTGAGGGCGGCGCGGTCACCGCGACCGCGCTTTGCCTGGATGTCGGAGCACGGTGCGCCGGCTCGACATGGGGCCGACGATTTTTTTTCGACCCACCGGGGCGGCCGGGCTCCCGGGTCGCCGGGGCGGCCGAGGGGGGCGGGGCGGCAGCCCGCCGGGCGGCCGCCGTGGTCCGCCGGCCGCCGCCCCGGGGCGGCGCCGGGCGACGATGAGCTCGCGGGCCGGGTGGAACGCCGTGGCGATCCGTGAGAGAGCACGCGCATGAGACACATCCTCGATGGGTCGATGGGGGTCATCCTGGCCGCGGGGCTCTGCAGCGCTGCGTGCAGGGCGTCCGCGCATGAGCCTCCCGGCATGAACGCGCCTCCCGGCACGAACGCGCCTCCTGGCGCGAACGCGCCTCCCGGCACGAACGCGCCTCCGGCGGAAGAGCCCGCCGCGCCGCCGGCGGAAGAGCCCGCCGCGCCGCCGGCGGCCGCCCCGACAGGGGAGAGGATCGTCGTGGGCAGCGATCCCTGCAAGAGCGACGCAGACTGTGTGCCAGTGTGCGCGTGCCACGCGGCCGCGTGCATCGCAAAGGCCACCGCGCCGACGTGTGATCGCGGCCTGATGTGCACGCAGGAGTGCCGGCCCGGAACGATGGATTGCGGCGGCGGCTGCCTCTGCCAGGGCGGCCGGTGCGCGGCCCGCCTGATCAACGTGCCCCCGCCCTGAGCCCCTCTGCGTGCGCCGGCCTGCGGATGAGCGCGTAAAAGCTCTTAGAGCCCCGCTGAGGGCCCACCAGGACCGGGGACGCCTGGACTCAGCTGTTCGTGGAGCGGGCGCCCAGCGCTGTCCTCAGTATTTGTAAACATCGGCGAAGATCGAGCGACGCATGATCTCGTTCGTCGTCGTCTCGCGCACCCACGCCGCGATCCCCGTCCCGTTCGCGCCGAAGCCCACCGTCGGCTCCCCGTGTTCGGCGGCGTTGTCGTCCTCCAGCGCGTGGGCCTCCGTCCATCCCTGCGCGGGCGAGAGCTCGCTGGCAAAGATCGACCGGAGGGCGGCGGCTTTCTGGGTCCACACCGCGAGCGCCCGCCCGGCCCCATCCACGGCGATCTCGGGACCGCTCACACTATCTTCGTCGGCCGAGAGCTTGTCGGCTGGCTGGAGCGTCGTCCCCGAGAAGCGCCGCGCCCAGATCGCGCAGCCGGCGCCGCACTGACGGAACACCACGCCCCCGTCACCCTCCGCGTTCATCGCGACGGAGTAGTCAGTCGCTCGTTGGCCCGCGGTATCCACGCCGGTGGCTCCGGCCCACACGCCCCCTGAATAGGAATTGGCGATCACGTGCGACACCGAGGAGGTCGAGTCGCGCTGGAGGAAGACGACCATCGCGTCCCCGTTGCCGTCCATCACGACGCGTGGGCTCAAATGGTCGAGCGTGTCGTCCGCCTCCAGCGGCTTCGGGCCTGCCGCGCTGCCCTTGTGCGTCGTCAGATCGTACGTAACCACGTTGCCCAGCACGTTGAGACGCCCGCCGTCCGACTGGTACCACGCTGCCACCGCGCGCAGCGTCGTGCCCACGGTCGAGACGCCGACAGCCGTGCCGTTGCAGCTGGTCGTGCTCCCCGACACCTTCACCGGTGTCTGCCAGCCCTGCCCGCCCTCGTAAATGGCCAGGTATCCCTCACGCGCCGAGGTGTCGGCGGTGTTCACGTCGATCCCCACGGCGATATGGCCGGCGGGGGTCATCGCGACCGTCGTCGAATGTTTGGAGACCCCCGAGGTGCCCTCGGCGATCGTCTCGACCGTGCCCCACCCGGCGGGCCATCCGAGCGATGCCGTGAACCGCTTGCCGAACACGGCGCCGCCCACCGAGGACGAATACCAGACGACCACCCCGTTGCCACCGGCGTCGATGGCAACCCTGGCGTTCACGCCCCTCGTGGCCGCGTCGTTGATCTGCAGCAGCGGGTCCCAGCTGTCGCTCTTCTTGATATAGCGGCGCGCCCAGACGGTGTCCTGATCATAAAACACGAGCAGCGCGTCGCCGTTGGCCGAGACCGCGACTTGGGGAAGGAAATTCGAGACCTGATTGGCGAGATCGTCATGACCGATGCGCTCGAACGTATCCCAGTGGGGCGGGGGGGCTTCGCCTCCGCTCCCGTCGCCCCCGGTCCCGTCGCCGCCCGCGCCGTCGCCGCCTGCCCCGTCACCGCCTGTCGTGCCGCCGCCGCCGCCGCTGCCCGCACGACCGCCGCCGCCCACGTCGCTCGAGCTCGACGACGACTCGAACGTTCGCACCTTCTGTCCGCAGGCCGCGACGAGGACGAGCCCCAGAATGAGAGCCAGCTCGCGCCTGGCGCCCCATCCTCCGCCGTGCCCGAATTTTTCGCGCATCATGCGCGAAGATGAGATCCGAACGCCTCGGAGATGTCAATCCCCAACTGCGCCACCTGTCCTGGCTTGACAGACCACTTCACACTCTCCGCCACCGCGGCAGGAGAGGGTGGCAGCGCGCCCCGTCGGCCGCGGCAGCAAACCTGAACGGCGACGGTCGTCCCGACCTCGCCGTCTCGGACTGGTTCACAGGCATGGGCGCGCGGCTCAGCGCCTGCTTGCCCTCATCTCGACGTATCCCCCATCCTGAGCCGCTCAGCCTGCTGCGCCACGTGACCGGCCCGGACCGGCGCGACCCGATCGAGGCGCGCGACATGTTGCGGATGCTCGCAGAGCTCCGCCTGTGATTCGCTTCGGTGCCGGAGCTCCAAGGAGCCTTCTTCAACGGGCTTCGTGAAAGAAAAATGTGCTCATTCTGTGATGGTTTCATTCGAGCGGTGTCTTTCCTGGCTCAGCGCCGCTGATTGCGCTCGGCGGTCGCACGTGAGCGCGCGAAATCCTTACATGCGTGAGAGGGAATGGTGTAGCGTCGCCATCAAGCTGCCGCTTCCGCTTGGGAGGATTGGCTAGGAGGACGCGCAAGATGCAGAGGCCAGGGGCGCGCGCACGAACGGTGCATTCGAGGGTTTCATTCACGGTATTGACGGCGGGGATGCTGGCTGCTTGCTCCGAAGGAGCACAGCCGCCGGGACCGGAGGAGTCACGGCCTTGGCCGTCCTCGCAGGGCGCGGCGTATGACTCACCGCTTGACACCGGCAGAAGGCAGGTCTTCTTACGAAAGATCCCGACGGCGCCGGCGTCGGTGCCACTGGAGCCACCGCAGGGCAAGGCCGCCATGGCGCCCGAGTACCCGTATGACCATTCTGGAGATGCAGAAAAGGTAGCAGCGCACGAAGCCCACAAACGGCTCCTCCAGCCGGTCAAGGACGATGAGTTCTCCGTCATTGTTGGCAACGGGGAAACAGGCGAGGAATATCAGGTCGTCCAGACCCTCGAAGGCCTCAAGGTCGCTGCCGACTATGCGAGAAAGCTCGGGTACGACGGTCGCGCGGGGAGGCCCACGGGCGATGTGGCGCCGGTCGCGGCCGAAGAAGAGCTGAGGCCGCCCAGCTTGGGGACGCAGTCGATCGTCGGGCCGGCAGACAATCGACTCGATTTCAGGATCAGCGCCTTTTATCCGGCGACCGCCTGGCCCCAAACGACGATGGTGCGTGTGACAAACAACCATGGCGCTGGCTCCGGGACGATGATCGGGGCCAGGATCGTCATCACGAACGCGCACGGGACCGTCGATTCGGCTGGAGGTATCGATTGGCCTCGCATCGTCCCGCGGCAAGACACGACGAGTCCTGCTCCGCCATACGGCGTGGTCGGAGCTCAAACCTACGCCTACCCGACGGCGTGGGTGACCCGGAACTGTCCGGTCAATCCCACGTGGGAATGCAACGCGCATGATTGGGTCATTCTGATACTTTGGCCCTCGCCCTTCGGCGGAAGTCATCCGGGCTACCTCGGCTACGCAGCGCACTCGAATGATGCGGTCGTCCAGTCCTGGGCTCATCATCTTTGGGGGTTTCCCGGCTGTGGAATGGCGCAGAGTCCGCCGGGTTGCACGGACGGCGTGCTCTTCGGAGGCGCCGGAGAGGGCCAGAACCCGGGCCCAGTCGTCTCCGAGCCGCTCGCCGACTGGCCGTTTCTCAATGCGAAATCTCGGCTCAGCCACAGGGTCGACAATTCGGAAGGCGTGAGCGGCGCCGGCGTCTTCAGCTACGCTCCGGCTGCCGGCGGCCCCTACGTGATCTCCACGTCGATATCGAACGGTGTGGTCGCCAACACGGGCGGGCTGGGCCCGCGTGTCACGGACACGCTCGTCAGTTACTTCAACTCGGTCCGCGCGCAGTTCCCGTAGTGCCCTGACCCTTGGCGTCCCAGGCGACATCGAGGGACACGGGGCCTCGGAACATGGTGACTTGCCGGAACTGCACCGGCCGATCGCTCGCGAGGTGGAGGCCCGGCAAGCGCTGCGTGAGCGTGGAGAGCGCCACACGCCCCTGGAGCCGCGCGAGGGGCGCGCCGAGACAGAAGTGCACACCGCGGCCAAACCCGAGGTGCTCGCCCCCGTCGGGGCGCCCGGGCTCGAACCTCGCGGGGGCTTCAACGACGGCCTCATCGTGGTTGGCAGAGCCCAGGAGCACGAAGACGCGCGCCCCCTTGGGGATCGTGACGTCTCCGATCGTCACGTCGACATTGGCGACACGGGTCGTCCCGGGGACCGGGCAGTCCCGGCGGAGGGTCTCCTCCACGACGGCGGCGGCGAGGGACGGATCGCGCACGAGCGCCGCGAGCGTGTCAGGGTGCAGGAGCAAGAGATGCACGGCGTTGCCGAGCAGGTCCGTTGTGGTCTTGTGGCCCGCGAACACGAACGCGGTCGCATAACTGACCGCCTTGGCCATATCGAGCTGACCGCTCGGGTCCGTGGCCGCCTGGACGAGGACGGAGAGGAGGTTGTCGGCCGGCGCGCTCCTCCGCGCAGAGAGGAGCCCCGCGAGGTGATGCTGCATGGTGACGAAGCTCTCGGCCGCTCTCACCCATGCGTCGGTCGGCAGGTGACCGCTCATGAGCAGGCGCGCCGCGTCATCTGCCCATTGACCGAACCTGCCGGCGTCGGTCGGCGAGACACCCAGGATGCCCGCGATGACCGCCACAGGCAGCGGGCCGCAGAAGCGCGCCATGAGATCTGCCCGACCTTCCGCCTCGAACAAGGCCACCAGCTGGTCCGCCAGCGTGGAGATGGCGCCCTCCAGGGAGGCAATTCGCTCGGCGCCGAACGCGGCGTTCATCTTCCGCCGGACCGAGGTGTGCTCCGGTGGGTCGAGGTGGATGATCGAGGTGGTCCGCGGGAACCCCCTTCGCAGGACGGCCACGACCTCGGGCGGCGGCTCCTTGACGCTCATCGTGGTGAGCCGCGACGAGAATCGGTCCGTGTCGCGGAGGATGGCGGCGACATCCGCCTGGCGAGCGGCCACCCACATGCCCAGATCGTCACTGAAGAAAATCGGCTCCTCCGCGCGCGCCTGCGCATACCGCGGATACGGGTCCTGCTGCATTTCCGGCGAGAAAAACGGGAAGGCACGGGCCATAGCTCACCCCTGAGCGAGGAAATCCAGACCCCTGTCTACCACACCAGCGAGCGGGCGATGGGGTGCTGGTCCACAGACTCCATCGGGACGGCGCCCGATGCGCAGAGGGGTTCCGGGCGCCTCGAGGCGCGGCGCAGAGCACGCGCAGCGGCGCAGGGCGGCCAGCGCGTCAGAAGTCTCCCTCCTTCACGTAGGGGTAGCTCCACAGCGTCACCTGCAGCAGGCAGGATTTGACCCACGCCGCGTGCATCCTCTCGACCTCCTCGGCGGAGTGGCCCTTCCTGGCGAGGAACGGCTTCAGGGTGAACGTCACCGGGAAGATGAGCACGAAGAGGTCGCGAAAGGGCACCAGGTCGGTCGACGGCGCCCCGTCCGTCTTGTTCTTCTTGATGCGGTGGTGGCGGAGGCCGATCTCGTGCTGGTAGTCGAGCCACTTCTGGTCGTACTCCGCGCGCGCGGTGTCGAGGATCCACTGGCCGAAGCGCTTGCGGACCCCACCGAGGTAGTCGCCGAGCGGCTTGCCGTCGGCCTTGCCGGTGAAGGACGCGAGCAGGTGCGGGTTCGCGCCGATGAAGCCGTACCAGACATCGAGGATCTGCTCGACCTGATCCTTCACGACGTCGTGCGAGAGGCGCAGGTACTTCACGTCTTCTTCCCCGAAGAGGGCGCTCTTCTTCATGTCCTCGAAGTCGGCTGGCAGAACCGGGGACTTCGCGACGGCGTGTGTTCCAACCGTGTATCCATGGATGGTCATGATCGTCCACTCCTTCTGCGGGCAATACCCCGCGCTCACCCCGAGCGACGCGCTCGGGACGTCGAACCGGTCGTCGCGACGGCGACGGGCCGGTAGGTCGCTCCGCCGAAGCTCGGCCTCGATTCCTCACGACAGCGCCGGCGCGCGAGCCGGCTGCGCTCCGAGATCGCGGGAGCGCAGGCCCGGAGCGAGGAGCCAGTGACAGGCCTCGGGAAAGCTATCCCCTCATCTCGCGGGGATGAGCACCGCTCTACTCGGGCTGGACGAAGCGCCTCCACGCGTCTTCGCGCTGCTGCTCTTCAGCCTGCTCGTGTTCGCCGCAATCGATCCTCAGGTGTCGGCCCGCCATCGGCGCGTCGACGAAAGCACAGTGGTGGGGCAGCGCCCCTTCATGCGCGTTCGGCCGGAAGTACTTGCAGGTGACGCACATGCGGCTCACCGGGATATGCCCGCTGAGCTGCAAGGACCGGATGATCTTCACGACGCCAGCCAGGAACGCCTCTTGCTCCAGCGCCGAGAGCGGTCCCACCGCGGACACGATGGCGTCGGGCAACGTCGATACGTCCGAGAGCTAGGTGGCAGCGGTGCTCACCTAGCTAGCAGGATCGAGAGCGCACCACCGCGGCTGTCCGCGCGAGCCACGCCACGGGATCTCTCGCGTGGTAGGGGTGCTCCGACGGCTCGATGTTGTCGAGGAACTTGCGGTAGATGATCGCCTGGCGGGCCGCGGCGACGGGCGCGAGCAGCTCGGCGGCGCGCTCGGGGTCGGAGCCCGGGATCGCGGCGCGCCACGCGCGGCTCCAGGAGCTCCGGAGCGGCTCGACCGCGCCGGGCGGGGCCCCGTCGAGGAACGCTGGCTGATCGAGCAGCGGATGCCCGACGCCGCTGTCGCCCCAGTCCAGCAGGACGGCCGACGTCGCGTCGCCGCGGGCATTGCCGACGTGGAAGTCGCCGTGAACCAGCGTGTCGGGCAGCCCGGCCTCGGCCAGGCGAGCGAAGCGCTCGGGCAGGCCATCGACGAAGCTGTCGAGGGTCGCCCGATCGCGGGCGGACAGGTCGGGCGTCCGGGTCACCACGTCCGCGATGAGCCGGGTCATGGCCGGCGCACGCCAGTCCGGCAGCCCCAGCGAAAGGAGCTCGCCGACCTGCCGGCTCGCGTCGCGCTGCAGCCCGACAAGCAGCGAGATCAACCGCTCCCGGACCGGCAGATCGGCCTCGTAGAGATCCTCGCCCGGGATCTCGGGCATCAGGATCCGCCGGCCGTCGTGGTCGAAGAGCGCCGGCACGGGCCCGCCCGCGAGCCGCGCGATCACAGCCCCCTCGTGCCCGAAGAACGGAGGGACGTGCTTCAGCCAGACCGTCTGGTCGCCAGCACGGAGCCGCCACAGACTCGACAGGTTCCACGACCGCATCTGCTCGGCGGGCGCCGTCCGCGCGAGGCCCCGATCGCGCAGGACGGCGTCCGCCCACGCGAGGTCGTCTGCAGGCCCGCCCGGCCGCGCCCACGGCTGCCGGAGCGGGTGGTCGTCGAGCGCTCCGCGCCAGGGCTCGACGCCGGGCGGCGGCGCGTCGGGCTCCGCCTTCGCGAGGTAGGTGACCGCCCCGCCGTGGGGGGCCGGGAGCTCGGCGGCGAGCATCCGGAGGACCGTCACCTGGAGGCCGAAGCGCTCGCGGGCACCCAGGACGACCGCCTGCGCGTCCTGCCACCACGGCGTCGCGACCGGATAGGGCGGCAGCGCGCCCAGGAGCTCACCGCTCGCGGTGAGGAGGACGAGCCGAACGACGCGCGGCGGGTGGGGCAGCATCGAGCGAGGATAGCGAAGAGGCGGCGTCGCTCGCGCGCGGGTGCTCGGCCGCCGTACGAAAGACGTCCGAGCGCCGCTCACGTCGAGCGCGGCTGTCCCGCGACCGCGGCCCTGACGGCGCGCTCCAGCGCCTCGCCGTCCTCGGGCGAGAGGGCGCGCATCGCGCCGGGGAACGCCGCCTCGAGGTCCACGAGCACGTCGAGGGCCGCCTCCTCGTCGACGGCCGCCCGATCGTGGCGCCCCACCTTCGACGCGGCGGACGCGAGGCGCGGGCCGTTCACGAGCCGCTCCCCCCAGCGGATCAGCGTCGCGAGGTCGACCGGGCGCTCCGGGTCCCACGGCGCGCTCTCGTCGAAGCGGTCCTCGCGCATCTCGGCGATCTTGCGCTTCAAGGCCATGTAGGCCCCGGCCGGCATGCGGACGTCGGGCTTGGCCACCAGGCCCTCCGCGAGGTTCTCCGGGCCGAGGGGCGGCAGCCCCAGGGCGGACGCGACGCGCGACGGGAAGCGCTCGGGCACGGCGGCGATCTCCGCCTTGCGCCCCCGGGCGAGCAGCGGGGGCATCATGAGCCCGGCCGCGGCGGCGACCGGGGCCGCCTCGCTCCAGGCCAGGAAGGCGTCCTCGCCGCCGTCGACCGCGCGGAGCTCGAAGGGCGCCCACCGCAGGTCGGGCGCGTACCAGACCCCGGTCTGCACCGCGCTCACGCCGCCCGAGGGCACGTCCGGATGCGGGTAGCCGCCGCCGAAGAGCTCGCCGTAGAGGACGAGCCGCGCCGCGCCGACCGCCGCGTACGCCGCGCGGGCGGCGTCCCGGAGCGACGCGCGGAGCAGCTGCCAGCCGAAGAAGGGGTCCTCGTCCCGGAGCCACGCCTTGCGCTTGCCGAAATGGACGCCGGCCGCGTCGACGCCGATCACGAGCTGCGCGCCGTGGATCTTCTCGAGCGCGACCCAGGTCGGAGCGTCGCTCGCGCCGAGGCACGGCATCTTCGGGAAGGGGAGGAACTCCATTTCCGGCGACGATAGCGCCGATGGCGCGGCCGGTCCGCGGACGCCGGCGTGCTGGTCGAATTTGGACAGGGAGGCGGGGAGGCAGGAGAAAAAACTCAATGAATCTCCCGGTCTCCCCGTCTCCCTGGGATCTTTCTCGGGCAAAGTTGACCACCACCACCGACGCCGGGATGGTGCGTTGCGTCGTCCGCCGCGGAGGAGCGCGGCAATCCCCGCTCCGCCCGCGCTGCGAGCCGCCGGCGCGGCGAGGGCGGCGAGGGCGCGAGGCGCTTGATTCCGGGAAAGCGTTGGAGTTCCTTAGCCATCAGGGGGTCACCATGTCCGCTGAACCCAGCCGGGCGCCGCCTGCGCCTTGCTTTCGCCTCCTGCTGATCGAGGACAGCGCCATCGCGGCCTCCGTCGTGCAAAGCCACCTCGACGCCGTGCCGTGGCAGCGCGCCGAGCTCGCGCACGCGGAGACGCTCGCCGCCGGGCTCGCGCGCGTGAACGAGGGGTGGGATGTCGTCCTCCTCGACCTCTCCTTGCCCGATGGCGAGGGCCTCGAGGTGGTCGAGCGGGTGCGGGCGGTGGACCCCCATGTGCCCATCGTCGTGCTGACGGGCCATGACGACGTCCGCCTCGCGGAGCGCGCGCTCGGCGCCTCGGTGCAGGATTACCTCGTGAAGCGGGGCCTCGACGCGGACACGTTGTGGCGAGCCATCCGCTATGCGGTCAGCCGCCAGCAGCTCCTGACGCAGCTCGCGCGGGCGATGGCCGAAGCCCGCGAGAACGAGGCCAACCTGCACCAGCTCATCGCCCGGAGCGCCGATGGGGTGATCGTGCTGGATCCCTCCGGGACGGTGCTCTTCGCGAACCCCGCTGCAGAGTCGCTGCTGGGCGACGGGCGCCCCGTCGCCGGGCGGGGCTGCCCGGCGGCGCTCTGCGCCGGCGAGACGAGCCTGGAGATCGGAGGGCAGCAGGTCGCCCTCGACGTTCGCTGGGTCGGCGTGGACTGGCAGGGGCGCCCCTCGCGCATGGCGCTCCTGCGCGACGTGACCGGGCGGCGCCGGGCCGAGGAGCTGAGGTCGCGGCTCGAGCGCAGCGAGCGGCTGGCCGCGGTCGGCCAGCTCGCGGCGGGCGTGGCCCACGAGATCAACAATCCTCTCGCGTACGTGGTGGCCAACCTCGAGCTGCTCGCCCGCGAGGTGCGGCGGCTTGCCGACAAGGGCGTCGCCACCGAGCACCTCGCCCAGCCGCTCGCGGACGCCCGCCACGGCGCTGCGCGGGTGGTGGACATCGTCGGGGATCTCGGGGTGTTCGCGCGCGCGGAGGCGAACGAGGCGATCGGGCCGACCGACGTCAACGCGGTGATCGAGAGCGCGCTCAACATCGTGCATCCCCAGATGAAGCACCGCGCGCGGGTCGTGCGTGAGCTCGCCTCGGTCGCGCCCGTGAGCGGCGCGGAGGGGCGCCTGACGCAGGTGTTCGTCAACCTGCTCATCAACGCGGCGCAGTCGATCCGGGAGGGGCGCGTCGCCGAAAACATCGTCGAGGTGCGGACCCGCGATCAGGGCCGGGAGGTCGTCGCGGAGATCGTGGACTCCGGCTGCGGCGTGCCCGAAGAGCACATGCACAGGCTGTTCGAGCCGTTCTTCACCACGAAGCGCGCGGGGGAGGGGACGGGGCTCGGACTCGCGATCTGCCGCAACATCGTCGAGTCGTGCGGCGGCACCATCGGCGTCAGCAGCGAGGCCGGCGTCGGCACCTGCGTCCGCGTCCGGCTGCCCGCCTGGTCGAGCGCCGAGCTCACCCCTCGCCGCGCGCCGCCTGCGCCCGCGCGGGATGAGGAGCCGGCGCGGCGCGCCCGGATCCTCATCGTGGACGACGAGCCCCTCCTCCTGCGCGCGCTGCGCGGGCTCCTCGAGGCGTCGCACGAGGTCGTTTGCGCGCGCTCGGGCAGAGAGGCCCAGAGGACGCTCCAGCTGGACGCAAACTTCGATGTCGTGCTCTGCGATATCGTGATGCAGGAGGGCACGGGGATAGAGCTCCACGAGTGGCTCGAGGCGGAGCTGCCGGCGCTCGTCGACCGGGTGCTGTTCATGACCGGAGGGGGCACGAGCGAGGTGAGCAGGCGGTTCCTCTCGGCCCACGGGGGACGCGTCCTGCCGAAGCCGATCGACCCGGCGGAGCTGCTCCGGCGGATCGATGCGCTGCTGGAGGCGAGAGCGGCAGAGCCCGAGAGGATGTAGCGGCGGGCCGGGGCGGGGAAGGGGGGAATCGGCGCAGGTCAGGAAGGGGGGAATCGGCGCAGGTCAGGAAGGGGGGAATCGGCGCCGGTCAGGAAGGGGGGAATCGGCGCCGGCCTCCTGCGCGTAATTGGCCCCGCGATGCGCGGCGCGGGCTCACGTCCCGCCGCAGGCCTCGTACTCCGCCTTGCACGCGTCCGCGCCCGCCTGCTGCACGCACGCCCTGCAGTCCGCCGCGATGCCCTGGCCGGCGCACTCCGTCTCGCACTCGTCGGCGCACACGCCCGCCGCGCAGACGCAGGCGATGAGCGCGTCCGTCTCGGGATCTTGCAGGGGATCCGTGTTCGGATCGCAGCCTTGCACGCACGCGCAGCAGATGCCGTCGCCAGGGCAGCAGCCGTCGCCGCGCCCGAGGGGACAGCCGCAGTCGCCGCCGTCTTGCTCCATGCACGGCCCGTAGCCGCTGCCGTCGGCGAGGCACGTCGCGACGCCGGGCGCGCTGGCGGCGTGACAGGTGCAGGACATGATCTCGCCAGGAGTGCAGGTTGCGCCCGTGGCCGAGCTGGAGGTCGTCGAACTGGCGCTCGTCGAGCTTTCGCTCGTCGAGCTGGCGGACGACCCGCCGCTCCCGGACGGCTCCGGATCGGTCGTCGAGGAGCCGCATGCGGTCGCCAGCGCAGCCGTGAACAAGCTGAGGAAAAGGATGTGTCGCATCGGCGCCCCCTATAACGCGCCGCCCCCGCGGCCGTCGAGGGCCATCACGGCGCGCTCCGTCGCGCTAGCTCCCCGGCACGGAGCCTCGCGCCGCGGCACCCCGTCATCGAATCTCGTTCGTCAATGCTCTTTACATTACTTCACGAGCGCGTCATGACGCGGAGCGCCCGGCGGGCGTGTCGTCAGCGCTGGAGTCCGTGGATCAGCGTGAACGAGCGCCGTGCTCGGGCGCCCGGGGGTCGCGGGCGGCCCCTGCGTGAGAAGGCGAGCTTGCCTGGCGAGCAGGATGCCCTATGTTCGCGCCTGCTCGCGTCCCCGCCGGGGGGTGCGCCGGCGCCGCGCCGCGTGCGCCGTGCGGGGAACGCGCTGCCTGAACCGTGCGATAGCAAGGAGATGAGAAGATGACGATCTCGATGTATCAGGCCTCGGTCCCGGCCCTCGTCAAGATGCTCGGCAACCTCTCGACGATCCTCACCAAGGCCGCCGCGTACGCCGAGGCGAAGAAGATCGAGCCTCGCGTCCTGCTCGACGCGCGCCTCGCCCCGGACATGCTCTCGTTCACGCGCCAGGTGCAGATCGCCACCGACATGGCCAAGGGCTGTGGGGCGCGGCTGGCGGCCGCCGACCTGCCGAAGTACGAGGACAACGAGGCCAGCTTCCAGGAGCTACAGGCCCGTATCACCAAGACCGTCGCGTTCCTGAACAGCCTCCGGCCCGAGCAGATCGACGGCTCCGAGGACCGCGATATCACCATCCCGACGCGCGATCAGCCGCTGCAGTTCAAGGGCCTGGTTTACCTGCTGCACTTCGTGCTGCCCAACTTCTATTTCCACGTGACGACCGCCTACGCGATCTTGCGCCACAACGGGCTCGAGATCGGCAAGCTAGACTTCCTGGGCGCCCGCTGATCCGAGCGGCGGTCACCCGAGCGGCGGGCACCCGCTGCGGATACGGGCCCACCTCGACGTTTTCGGTGCTCGGCGTGCTGGAGCACGCCTGTGCGCCGAAAACGCCGATCTGGGCCCGTCTCCTGTGCGGGTGACCGCCGCTCGTCGTCGTTTCCGGCGGACGCCCGCTACCGCACGCGCCTCGGATCGTGCTGGTGCGCTGGGAGCGGGCCGAGCCGCGTCGTGTCGACGAGGAGCGAGACGACGAGCGAGAAGAAGCGGCGGCGCGTCTCGAAGCTCGGGCTCAGGTCGGGGAGGAGGGCGCCTATCCGCCTCGCGCCGGCGTCGTGGAGGACGCGCTTGGCCATATCGATGGGCTCGATGTGGGCAGGGTAGAGGTCGCCCCCGGAGAGCTTTCGGATGATGCCCACGTACTCGCCCACGAGCGGCGCGACCTCCGCCCGCGCGAGGGCGAGGGTGTCCGCCGAGACGGCGCTCCCGGTGAAGACGAAGTGAAGGTCTCTGTCGTCGCAACCGGCGACGAGGGTGCAGGGCTCGCGCGAGGGCCAGGGCGGCTCGCCGGAGACGATATCGGTCGTGAGCGTGCGCCACTCCTGCCTGCGGAGCGGCGACGCGCTCGACCAGAGGCGCTCTTCGATTCGGATGGCATGGACGGGCATATGGGCTGAGCTCAGTGTAGCGCTCACACCTCACGGTTGTAACTGCTCACCGTCGGCCAGCGAAGAGATCAACAGAACTCCATAATATACGTATTGTCCGTATTTGGGTCGGTGCACGATCGCCTCCGGGACCCTCGAACGCCCTGGATGGAATTCCGTAGCCATTTCTGCTTCGTCATGCCCAACGACTGACGTGCGGCCGTTTGCTTCAGCAGCTTGTTGGGCGGCGATGTCACGCCAGGATGCTCCTGGTGCACAAGTGGAGCGCTTCGGGGAACGACGACATCGTCTGCTTGAGGGAATGACTCCGGGCGATGCACTCGAACGTCTCATCGTGGAAGGCAAGTAAGTAGTGTCGATACTGCTTCCACCCATCTGGATTGTACTGGCTGTGAACCGAGTTGATCTTCATCAGCTCGGCGATCCATCGAGACCTCTCGACGACGTGCGCAGCATACCCGACCAACCCGCGGCCGTGCAGGGGATGTCCGTGGAGAACCTCGTCATTCGGTGGACCGAGCTTGTGGGCGAGGCATCGCTCGAATTCGACGATGGCGATCAGGCGCAGGTCGGCGCTGGTGGGATCGACCACGGTCGCATACGAGCCATCCCACGCGGGGTCAGGTTCGCGCATGTTGTAGACGACGAGAGTTCTGGAGCCCGAGGAGAAAACATGCGGGAGTGGGGCGCCGACATCCCAAGGATGTTGCCAGGGGATCTCGACGGCACACTCCTCCTCGGTCGCTCGGGCGAGATCTCGCTCGAGCGAGATACACTTGTCGTGCGCGGTTTGGTAACGGGCCCATCCCCCGTCTTCGCGTTTTCCGGAGAGCGCAGCGGCTGCAGCCGACAGCTCCTCGCGGGCGGCGTCCAGGCCGCGCCTTATGTCTTCAACCGTCATTTCGTCCACCCAACGAATAATGGCCCGGTCAACCGAAGCCGCCGGACCAGGTCTGTCGATTCAGGCGCTCTGGGTGACCTCACGCACAGAAGGTCTCACGGATCGGCGCTGCGCCGCAAGTCCCGAGCTTCGTCCAGCGCCGCAGGGCAGATCCGTCCAACGCCGGCGGTCGTCGCTGCCTCTCCGGGGTGCGGTGGGCGCGGTAGGGCCGCGGTGGACCGTGCCCACGCGGTGGTGGTAGGAGAAGATATGGCGAAGAGGCGTGCAGCATGGATGTGCGCGGCGTGGACGCTCACAGCCGGTGGATGCACCACGCTCGTGGGGCTGGACGACAGCTACCACCTGGTGGACGGAGCGGGCGGCGAGGCCGGCGCGGGGGCGGGGGGCGAGGCCGGCGCGGGGGCGGGGGGGGGCGAGGTGGTCGTCCCCACGGACGTCGAGCTGATCGACGACATGGAAGACGGCGACAGCGCCATCGATGAGGCGGGCGGCAGGGTCGGCTACTGGTACAGCTTCAATGATGGGACGGGCACGCAGACTCCCCCGGTCTACACGGAAGACAATCCCGTCGGGTTCATCCCGGAGGAGCTCGCGGAGCCACGCGGCGAGAGCACGATGGCGATGCACACGTTCGGATCCGGCTTCACGGAGTGGGGCGCCGGGTTCGGCTTCGCGCTGAACGGCCCCGACGGGGGCCTGTTCGCCTACGACGCGTCGGCGTACAGCGGTATCGTGTTCTGGGCCAGGCTCGGCGACGCGGGCGCGGCGACGACGATGAAGGTCAACATCACGGACAAGACCTCGGACCCCGCGGGCGGGCTCTGCGATGAATCGGGAGAGGACGTGGCCAATCCGTGCTTCGACGACTGGTCATTCACCGCGCGCCTCGGCACGGCGTGGGCCCCGGTCGTGATCCCCTTCGAGGAGTTCGCGCGCGGCGGCGGGGACGCCGAACCAACCGGCGAGGGCATCGACCTCACAGGGCTCTTCGCGATCGAGTTCGCGTTCACGGAAGGGGAGGATTTCGACGTCTATATCGACGACGTCGGCTTCTACCAATGATCGCCTGATGCAAGGCCTCTCGGCGGAGCGCCTCTGAGATGGCCGGCTCAGCGAAATGCGTCGAGGTGATCCCGGACCCACGCTGCGAAGGGCCGCGGTGGGCGGCCGAGGACCGCGGCGACGTCGTCCGTCGGCGCCGACGCGCGCCCGTCGCGCAGGAACGTGAGGCCCTGGGAGACCGCCGCGACGAACGCTTCCGGGGCGCCGGCCGCCCGCATCTTCGCCGTCGAATGCTCGACGGTGACGTCCTCGGCGGCGATCGGGCGTCCGAGCGCCTCGGCGAGGATCGCGATCTGCTCGTGGGCGTCGAGGCCGGCGGGCCCGGTGAGGGTATACGCCCGCCCATCGTGATCGTTTGACGTGAGCGCCCGGGCCGCGACGGCCGCGACGTCGCGCGGGTCGACGACCGCGTGCTTCCCTGTGCCGGTCGAGACCTCGATCGGGGCGCCGGCGCGCACGTTCGCGGCCCACGCGAGCACGTTCGAGTGGAATCCCGCCGGCCGGAGCAGCGTGAAGCGGCGCCCCGTCGCGATTACCGCTCCCTCTCCTGCCCGATGCCAGCCAGACGCGATGAGATCCTCTTGCTCGGCGCCGTAAGCCGAGAGCTTGACGATCTGCTCGACCCGCGAGCGCATCACCGCCGCGGTCATCGCGCGGTCGTGGTCGGCCACCGTCGGCCCGGGCGCCGTGAGCAAGAAGACGCGGTCGACGCCTTCGAGCGAGCGCCCGAGCGACGGCGCATCCGTGAAGTCCCCGCAGGCCACCTCGACGTCGTTTCCCCAGAGCGCACGCGCGCGCGCGGGCTCGCGGGTGAGCACCCGAACGTCGGCCCGGGCGGCGAGCAGCTGTGGGATCAGCGCGCGACCGATGGTGCCTGTCGCACCAGCAACAAGGATCATGAACACCTCCGTTTCGAGAGCGAAGCCTGCTGTCTCGACGAAGCCGTCTCTTGGAGATTCCGGCACGAAGGTCGAGCTCATCGGCGCGCGACGGCCGAGGCGCCGGAGGCCGCGCGCGCTACACTGCCTTCGTGCTTGCGCCCTCGCTCCCGCCATCCCGCTCGGAGAGCTGCGACCTCCCGCCGCGTGCGCCGCTCCGTTCCTGGATCTCCGACGTCCACGTGATGAGCGCCGTCCCCTCGCCGCCCGCGGGGTGGACGCGGCTACCGAGCGGGACCACGTCGCTCGTCGCGTGCTGGACCGGCGGAGAGCCGGTCGTGGCCGCGGTGGGGCCGCTTCAGCGCGCCACGTTCAAGCCCTCGGGCGCGGTGCCTCTCTATGCTCGCCTCTCGTTCCACCCCGGGGGCGCGCGGCCCGCCCTCGGCGTCGCCGCCCACGAGCTCGTCGATCGCGTCGTCCCGCTCGACGACCTCTGGGGCGCACGCGCGCGCGAGCTTCGCCATGCGCTCGCTCGCGCCGGCGGGGACCCGGCCGCGGCGGTGCGCCTGCTCGAGGACGCCCTCTGCCGCGCGGTCGGCGCGAGGGCCGACGCCCCCGCGCGCCGGGCGCTCCTGCGCCGCGCCGTCGATGCCCTCGACGCCTCCGCGCTGGCACCCGACTCGGACGCCTCCATCCCCGCGCTCGCGCGGCGCCTCCGCGTCGCAGAGCGGACGCTGCGCGCGCTCTTCCACGAGGAGATCGGCATATCGCCGAAGCGCTACGCGCGCATCGCGCGCATCCGTCGCGCCGCCGAGCGCCTCGCCACGACGAGCCTCGCGCGGCTCGCCCTCGAGACCGGCTTCTACGACCAGGCCCACCTCACCGCCGAGTTCCGGTCGCTGCTCGGGGTGACGCCGCGGGCCTACCTCGCCGGCGCGCGCCCGTCCGCGAGGCCCGTGTGCGGCGGCGCGACCGCGCGCGGGTGACCTCCGCGCCGGCAGACACGCTTCTTTTCCGCCAGCGCGGCGCATCCCGGGGGCCGCGCGCCCCCGGGATTATTCGAGGAGGTTGTCCCGCACCGGCATCCCCTTGCGGTGCTCTTCCTTGTCCACGTGCGGCGCGCGGGGCTTCACGCCCGCGGCAGGCTTGCCGCTCGGGACCATCATCGCCCCGCCGGCGTCCGCGGGAGCGCCGGCGTCGCGGGCCACGATGGCCTCGCCGGCCTCCGCGTCCGCAGGCGCCGTGGCACCCATCCCATCGCCGGCGTCGGCGGCGCCCCCGCTCACGGAGCCGCTGGTCGGGGCGGGCGCGCTCTGGCCGCTGCTCCCGCCGGCCGCGCTCCGGCGGTCAGGGCCGGTCCGCGCGTCGGGGCCGCTCGGCGACGCGCCCGGGTCGCTCGCGCCGCCCTTGCAGGCAAGGAACGCCCCGGCGGCCATGGCGATCGCGATCGACACGCCCGCCTTGAGCCGCCTCTTCAGCCGCCGCAGCCCGACCTTCTTCGGATCAGCGAACATCCCGCGCCTCCTCGCTCTCCGCCGCGATCCTCGGGCGGCGCCTTAGCTGGATGGTCCTCGTGTCCCCGCAGGCAGCCGGCGCCGGCGGCGCCGCGACGGGCAACGCTTCGGGGGCCGGGGCGGGATACCGGTTCTCGTCGGCGCCCCGGTACACCCCGAAGATCGATAACGCGCTATTGACGAGCTCGGCGAGCTCGAGCCGGCGCGGCATCACGTCCGTCATGTGGCAGACGAGGTACCAGGCGCGGAACATCGCATAGAAGAAATCGTTCGGCGGGAGCCTGATGAGCCGCTTCATGAGCGGCAGCAGCGCAGGGATGGCGGCCGTGACCGCGAACACCTTGTGCAGGTTCTCGATCTGCCGCTTTTCCTCGTCGGACGAGAAGCGCAGCACCGACTCGGTGTAATAGCTGTCGTCGATGAGATCGAAGTCCCCGCTGAAATGGCCGTGCTCGACCGCGTACGCAGCGATGCCTGTCCCCGGATAGGGCGTGCACAAGGTGGCGGCGGCGTAGTCCACGTCGAGCTCGATGTTGAGCTCCAGCGTCGCCAGGTCGTCCTCGAGCGTCCCGCCCGGGATGCCGAGGATGTTGTCGGCGAAGACCACGATCCCCGCGCGCTTGAGGAGGCGGATCCCGTGGACGAGCCGGTCCATCCGGATCTGGCGCCGCAAGACGCCGTTCGCGAGCTCGGGGTTCGCGGTCTCGATGCCGACGTTGACGGTGTAACAGCCAGACCAGGCGAGGAGATCCACCATCTCCTCGGTCATCATGTCAGCGCGCAGGTGGCAGTAATAAGGCAGCTTCACCTCACGCCGGTAGAGCTCTCCGAACTGCCTCAGCCACTCGGCGTCGTACACGAAGATGCTCTCGCGAAAACCGACGAACTGGAGCGGGCCTTGCTTCATCACGTGGACGAGCTCGGCCACGACGTTCTCGGGGCTACGGACGCGCACCTTCTTCCAGCTCGAGCCGTAGTGCTCGACGAGCGACGGGTTGAAGCAGTAGCTGCAGGGGAAGGGGCACCCCCGGTTCGTGGTGAACGACTTGAGGGGGCGCCGCCGCAGGCCGTCGTCGTACTCGTAGAGCAGACGCCGCGGAGGGAAGGGGATCGCGTCGAGGTCGCGGCGCAGCCCGCGCGCTGGATTCCTGTAGATTTTCCCCTCCGACTTGACCCAGAGGTCCCGGATACCGCGGTGATCGTCGCCTCGCGCCAGCGCGTCGCACAGCTCGACGGCGGCGTCCTCGCCCTCGCCCTGGCACACCACGTCGAGCCCCGGCGTCTGGATGACCTCCGGGTAATAGGTCGCGTGCGGCCCGCCCATCAGCGACACCGCCTTCGGATAATGCTGCTTGATGTGGTGATTGAGCCCGAGGTAATAGCGATGGAGCCCGGTCGTCGCCCCGAAGGCGATGACGTCCGGCCCGTACCGCCGCACCTCGGCGAGGACATCGTTGCCGCGCGTGCCGATGAACTTGCACTCGTGGCCCGCTTGCTCCAGGCAGCCCGCCACGTACAGCGCGCCGAGCGGCTCGGCCCCCTCTATCTCCTTGACGATGAAGAGAACCTTGACCCCCATCGGCCGCACCTCCGCGAGCGTCTGTTGATTCGAACGGCGCCCGGCGCGGCGATGGTGCCACGACCTCATGGCGGAAGGAAGGCGCGTTCTCCTCCAGCGCGAGCCCGACGTCTCCACGTGCCCACGTCCCCACGTCCAGCCGTCGAAATCGTTGGTAGTTGAAGTATCTACTGTCGGCAGTGATGTTTCGTGAGGTGTCGCGCGCAGATACCGTCGAGGTTCAAAAACGCGACGACAGTAGATAAAATGGGTGGGTTGGTGGGTCGTTGGGGCACAAAAAAGTTCGCGATCGACCTCTGCCGTGAGCCGGACAGGACAGGCTCTGGTACATACTGTCAAATCGGCGCTGTTGAGTCGCAGCGTCGGGAACCCGTGCAGGTGCCGATCCATGTGGTCGGCGCTCGCACCAACTCGTGCCTTTCTTCGGGCGCGGCGTGGAGAACACGGTGAACCCCGAGCAACACACGCATCGCTGGCCTCTCGAGCTTCTCGGCTCACAACTCAGGTACGCTGCGCCGCTCTTGCTCGCGCTCGTCGCGGCTTGCAACGGCCAGATCGGCGGGCCCGGCCAGTCCACGGGGCCTGGCACGGGCCCCGGCGGGGACGAGCCTGGGATCGTAGAGCCCCCGGAAGACGTGCTGGATTCGGCGTTCTGCCAGACGCCGAGGCCCGGCACGGCGCCGCTCCGCCGTCTCAGCAATTACGAGTACGAAAGCACGGTGAAGGATCTCTTCTCCGGCGTCCCGGGCGTGGCCTCCACCGTCGACAAGGTGGTCGCCACATTTCCGAACGAGTCCGAGTCGCTCGGCTTCCGCAACAACGCGAGCTTCTTGAACGTCGGCTCGCTCGTCGCGCAGAAGTTCCTCGACGCCGCGGAGGAGGTCGCCGCTGTCGCGGCCCACGCCTCGGGCCTCGTCTCCTGCGATCCGGAGGAGATCGGTGAGATGGAGTGCGCGCGCGACTTCATCCGCACCTTCGGCGCCAGGGCGTACCGCCGGCCGCTCACGGAAGCCGAGGTCCAGAGTTACGAGGAGCGCTTCACCGCAGGATCGGACGGGTACACCTTCGACGACGGCATCGAGTGGGTCGTCTTCAGCATGCTGCAGTCGCCGAACGTGCTCTATCGCGTCGAGCTCGGCCAGGCGAGCACGGGGGACGTCACCGAGCCCACGCCGTACGAGATGGCCTCGCGGCTCTCGTACCTGGTCTGGCAGTCGCAGCCGGACGAGGAGCTCACGCGGGCGGCGGAGGCGGACGAGCTCGGCACGCCAGAGCAGCTCGAAGCCCAGGTGCGGCGCATGCTGGCCGATCCCAAGGCCGAGCGCTTGCTCGAGTACTTCGACCAGTGGCTCGACACCGACATCCTGGGCAGCATGAACCGCGATCCGGAGGTGTATCCAGACCTCTCGCGCGACCTGCCCGCCTTGCTGCGAGCGGAGACGCGCACGTTCGTGAAGGACCTGTTCGCGAGCCCGAGCGGCTCGCTCGACGACCTCTTCGCCGCCGACTACAGCTTCGTGAACGGCGCGCTCGCGCAGCACTACGGCGTGAGCGGGGTGAGCGGCGACGATTTCATCAAGGTCGACATGCCTGGCCGCTCGGGCGTGCTGACCCAGGGCATGATGCTCACGCGCGACAAGGCGACGCGCACCTCGATCGTCCGCCGCGGCCTCAAGGTGCGCACCGATCTCCTGTGCCAGATCGTGCCCGCGCCGCCCAACGACGTGAAGCTCGATCTCGAGGGCCTGGGAGAGGGGCTCTCGCAGCGCGAGCGCCTCGAGCTCCACCGCACCGAGCCGAGCTGCGCGGGGTGCCACGCGCTGATGGATCCCATCGGCGTGGTGTTCGAGTCGTTCGACGCCGTGGGCCGCCCCCGCACCACGGACGAGGCCGGCAGGCCGATCGACACCTCGAGCGCCATCTCGAGCACGCGCGACGTCAACGGCCCTGTGGCGAACGCCGCCGAGCTGGGCCAGCGCCTCGCGCAGAGCGAGGAGGCGCGCGCCTGCTACGTGCTGCAAAACTTCCGCTTCTTCTACGGTCGCGACAAGACGGACGCCGATCGCTGCTCGATGGCGTCGCTCTCGCTCGCGTTCAAGGACAGCGGTTACAGCCTGTCCGAGCTCCTGGTCGCGCTCACGCAGACCGACGCCTTCCGCTACCGCCCCGTCATCGTCCCGGAGAAACAATGAGACCTCTGAGCCGCCGTACCTTCCTGCGTGGCGCATCCGGAGTTGCGCTCGCGCTCCCGTTCCTCGATGCGATGCGTTCGAGCCGCGCGCGAGCCCAGACGACGCCGTCCCCGCGCCGTATCATGTTCGTGTTCCAGGCGAACGGCGACGAGACGGAGAGGCGCTTCGACGCCCGCGGTGAGACGAGCTTTCAGCTCGGCGAGTTCCTCGCCCCGCTCGAGCCGTACCGCGAGGATCTCCTCTTTCTCAACAACCTGCACAAGCACTTCTACGATCTGCCGGAGTCCGAGCGGGCCGACAACCACCAGCAGGGCGGCAGCTCGCTCGCTCCGTGGAAGTCCGGCACCGGGTCGTTCCCCATCGGCGGCACCGAGAGCACCATCGGTTACGTGGAGGGGCCGAGCGCCGACTACGCGATCGGCGATCGCGTGCTGGAAGCCAACGAGAGCATCGCGCACCGGCACCTCGTGTACCGCGTCGGGGACGAGTGGAACGACATCTGGAACACGCACTCCCACGCGGGGCCCGCGGGCGAGCAGAACCCGATCCCGCCGGAGACCGACCCGTACGAGGCCTACGCCCGGATCTTCGCCTCCATGCCCGACGACGGGGGCGCGCAGCAAGAGGTGCTGCGGCGCCTGGCGAAGAAGCAGTCGGCCATCGATCTGGTGCGCGAAGAGGGCAACTCCCTCCTCACCAGGGTCGGCGCCGAGGACCGCGCCAAGATCCAGCAGCACCTCGACGCGATGCGCGACGTCGAGCGCGCGCTCCAGGCCGGCAACGGCGCGGCCGCGTGCGTGAAGACCCCGCTCGGCGAGCGGCTCGACCCCTACGCCGACGAGAACCACGCGATCATGGGCGAGCTGTTCTTCAGGATCAGCGCCCTCGCGTTCGCCTGCGATCTGACGCGCGTGGTGCATTTCAACTGGAGCGGCAACACCAGCAACCGCGTCTACTCGAACCTGGGCTTCAGCGATGGACACCACGACATCTCGCACAACAGCGACGACGACTCGTTCGCCAAGGTGCGCAAGATCCACAGGCACCTCTGGGAGCAGAACACGAAGCTCTACGAGATCTTGAAGAACACGAGCGACGGCGACGGCACGCTCTGGGATCATACGCTCGTCGTGCACTGGAACGAGCTCGGGCAGGGCGACAGCCACAGCATCGAGGACAACCTGGTCGTCTTCGCGGGCAAGGCCCACGACCACTTCCGGCGCGGGCGGCTCGTAGATTTCCGCGGCGATCGCTCCTTCGCCGACATGCTCGTGAGCTGCTTCCACTACATGGGCTTCGAGGACGTCAAGAGCTTCGGCGAGGGCGTCTTGAACACCGGGGGCGCCCTGCCGCTCACCTGAGCAGGCGCCGCCTCCCGTCGGCGGCGCGGAACGCAGCGCATGGGGCGCCCCGGCTGCGGGCGCGCTCCGTACGCTTTTCCAGGTGAGCGCTCGCCCCGCGGGTGCTTCACTGGGCGGCATGTCGATCATCCAGCCTTGTTTCGATCGGTCGGTCGTCGTCCGCGGCGCTGACGCTGAGATCGTCGGCTCTCCCGCCGCGCGGATCCAGCTCCTCGCGGACAGCAGCGCGACCGGCGGAGCCCTCTCCACCGTACGCGTGACGCTCGCGAAGGACGCGGACGGCGCGCGGCCCCATCATCACGACGCCTCGGCCGAGATGTTCTATGTGCTCGACGGCGCCGTGCAGGTCCTCTCGGGGAGCGACATCGTGACGGCCGAGAAGGGCGACCTCCTCGTGGTCCCTCCGCGGGTCGCCCACGCGTTCGCCGCCGCGCGCGGCAAGGGCGCAGAGCTCCTGGTCGTCATCACGCCAGGCGTCGAGCGCTTCGATTACTTTCGCAAGTTGACGCGCATCGCGCACGGGGAGGAGCCGCCCGAGACCTTGCGCGACGTGCAGGAGCTCTACGATACGTACTTCCTGAGCAGCCCCGAATGGGAGACGGCGCGCCGATGAGCGGGCTCTCGGCCGAATCGATGTCTCCCCGGGGGTAGACCGCATCGGCCGCTGGGGCGCTCGGCGACGCCGGCTTCGGTGGGTATTTCAAGCCAAGGTCCGGGCAGCTGCTGTCTCGGTGTCTTGTGACAGCGATGTTGTGCAGCGCTTGCTCTCGCGAACGCGATGCGTCCCGCGCTCGACGGCGTCGGCGATCGCCTGGATAAGCTGCCGCATGAGATCCGCGGCGCTCGCGCTCCTCGTCGGGGCCGCGCTGGGCAGCTTCGATCGTCCCGCAGGTGCGGCGCCGCGCGCCTCGTCGCTCGCGTGGGTGAGGATGCCAGGGGCCGAGGCGTGCATCGACGCGCCGACGCTCGCGCAGGCCGTGGAGCGGCGGCTCGGGCGCGGGGCGTTCGTGCCGCCCACCCGCGGCGAGGTGTCCATCGAGGGGCGGATCGAGCGCGCGCAGGAGGAGCCTCGACACGCGCGTGCGGCGGCGCTTCGTGGGCCCGCTGTTCGGGGCCGTCGGGCTCGGGATCGCGGTGCCGCTCGCGCGCGATGCGTATTTTTACACTGACGAGGCGGGGGAGCGGCGCGACGTCTTCCGTGCGTCGCCGGTGTCGGCGATCCTCGACCTCGGCCTCGGCCTCGAGCTGCCGTGACCGGGCCGCGTCAGATCATCGACGCCGACGCGGGCTGAGCAGCCCTCCATGTCGCCACCAGCGCATCGACCTACCCCGCGAACGGCCCCGCGCGCCCAGCGCCCCACCCCTGAATCACGTCGTTCGGCTTAACACGACTTAACAGTGGGCGGCCTCGGTCCGCGCTATTCAGCGCCGCGGGGGAAAACCTCGCTCTCAGGAGAATCCTTATGATCGAGAAGAGCACTCTGTCGATGCATACCTGTTCTCTCCGTCCGTCACGCGCTGCTCTGCCGCGAATCGGCGCGGCGCTGTTGCTCCTCGGAGCCCTCGGCGCCGCCGCATGCACAGCCGGTGCCGGCGCGGACGAGGAGGAGAGCCTCGGGGTGGCGAGCCAGCGCGGAACTTACGATCTGACGAGCAGCTACACGGGCAACGTCGGAGACACCCGCGGCTGGCTCATCGAGTGGCAGGTACCCGAGCTTCTGAACGCGTCCACGGCCTGGACCGCGGTGGGCCAGTGGTACTACAATCTGGAGTCCGGCATTTACCACAGCCCGGATGGGTGGTTCGTCTACTACTTCGGAGATGACAACGGCGTCACGGGGAATCATTCGAGCTGCAACACCCAGTGGGGCTCGGGGGGCACCTGCGGCGGCTCGCTCGGCGGCCTGCAGCCCGGGCAGCAGGTCGTCTTCAAGTACGAGTGGTGCACGCCCGAGCGCGCCGCGAGCGTGACCGGCGCCCAGCTCTGCCTCTATGTCGACATGAAGGACGGCGCCGGCTGGCAGTTCCTCGCCCAGGACGCGCGCAGCACCGTCGAGATGTATGCGCACGACATCGAGCATTTCGCCGACGTGGGCCCGCAGTACCCCGAGCCGCAGGTCTCCTGCGAGGCGCCCATCAAGATGCTTCGCCAGCAGGTGAAGACGACCTCGGGCGCCTGGCAGAACATGTCGGGCGCGAGCACCTGGTCGTTCCACGACGCCGAGCCCTACGTCTACCAGAACAAGAACCTCGGCGCGTCGCCGTCGACCTGGGAGGCCTGCACGTCGACCGTGCCCGCGAACGACTGCAGCAGCACGCCCGCGTGGTCGTCGGGGCAGGTGTATACGCCCTCCACGCTGGTCACCAACGGCGGCCACCTCTGGTCGGCGACCCAGCAGATCTGGTGGTCGCACCCGGAGTGCCCGCCCAGCAACCCGACCTTCTGGTGCCCGGCCGAGTGGGCCGACCTCGGGCCGTGTAACTGATCGCGGAGCCCGCTCCTCGGAGACGCCAGCGGACGGCGTCTCCCCCTCTCTCCTTGATTCAGCCCGCCCGTTCGGAGCGCTGAGCCGACGGCGCACGCCGCGTCGTCTGCCTTCATCGCCGTTGTGCGCTCTGGCGCGCGGCGAACGCCCTGTTAGGATGGCGCGTCGCGGAGGCAGGGATGGGTCAGATGGACAGCTCAGATGGACAGCGTCGCTGACGGTCCGGCCGCCGAGGGGTTCGGCGGCACGGACCGCTTCGAGATCCGCGCCCGCCTCGGGGCGGGCGGCATGGGGGTCGTTTATCACGCTCACGATCGGCTTCGCTGCGCCGATGTGGCGCTCAAGACGCTGCTCCGGATGGAGGCCGCCGACATCCTTCGTCTCAAGAGCGAGTTCCGCGCCATCGCGGACATCGCCCATCCGAACCTGGTGACGCTTTACGAGCTCATCTCCGCGCAGGGGCGCTGGTTCTTCACGATGGAGCTCGTCTCCGGCGTGAATTTCACCAGGTACGTCCGCGGGGGCGAGGCCGCCGCCCCGGGCTCGCCGGCGCATGTCCCGGAGCGGACTTCCCCCGCGGCGGCCACGACCTGTCAGGTGAACCTCCACGGCCGCGCGCCCTCGCCCCGCGCCGACGGCGCGGCGCCGACGGCCTCCGGCGGCGAGCCCGCGTCACAGCCCAAGGTCGACGTCGCGCGCCTCTGCCAGGCGCTCGAGCAGCTGGTGCACGCCGTCGAGGCGCTGCACGGCGCGGGCAAGCTGCACCTGGATCTCAAGCCCTCGAACGTGCTCGTGGACCAGAGCGGACGTGTGGTCGTGCTGGACTTCGGCATCGCCCGCGACACCGGCGCTCGCAGGACGGCGCTCGCGACCGCCGAGACAGACGCCCCGATCGCCGGGACGCCCATCTACATGGCGCCGGAGCACATGCGTGGAGAGCTGTCCGCCGCGGCGGACTGGTACGCGGTCGGCGTGATCCTTTACGAGTCGCTCACCGGCCGCGCGCCTTTCAGCGGCAATCTCTTCGACATCGTCGAGGCAAAGGCGTTCGGCGAGCCGCCGCCTCCTCACCTCATCGCGCCGGACGCACCTCGGGCGCTGAGCGATCTGTGCCTGCAGCTCCTCCAGCGCGACCCGCGCGCGCGGGCCACGGGCGCGGACGCGCTGCGCGTCCTCCGCGAGGCGGCGGTCGCCCTCGCGGCAGCGCCGGGCGCCGCTCCCCGGCCCGGCGCTCCGCCGCCAGGCGGCGAGGCGCCGACGCCGCTCCCTCGCGCGCCGTTCATGGGACGCGGCGAGCCGCTGCGAGCGCTCCAGGAAGCGTTCGACGAGGCGCGCGCTGGCCGCCCGGTGGCGGTCTACGTCCATGGTCGCTCCGGCATGGGCAAGTCGGCGCTGGTCCAGCATTTCCTCGACGATTTGCGCGGCCGCCGCGCCGCGGTGGTCCTGGCGGGCCGGTGTTATGAGCGCGAGTCCGTCCCGTTCAAGGCCTTTGACAGCGCGCTGGACGCCCTCAGCCGCCATCTCAAGCGGCTGCCGCGGTCCGAGGCCGCGGGCCTCCTGCCGCGCGGGATCCACGAGCTCGTGCGCGTGTTCCCCGCCCTGCGCGTCGTCGCGGCCATCGAGGACGTCCCGCGGCGCGCCTTCGAGATCCACGACGCCCAGGAGCTCCGGTTCCGCGCGTTTCGAGCGCTCAAGGAGCTCCTGTCGGCGCTCGCCGACAAGGGGCCGCTCGTCGTGTCCATCGACGATCTGCAGTGGGGCGACCGCGACAGCGCGCTGCTCCTCGCCGACCTCCTCGGCCCGCCCGATCCGCCCTCGATGCTCATGCTCGGCGTGTATCGGTCCGAGGACGAGGCATCGAGTCCATTCCTGCGGGAGCTCTTCGGTGCTCCGGCGCCCAGGTGGACGGGGGGCACCGAGCACCGGAAGCTCTGCCTCGGCCCGCTCGTTCGTGAAGAAGCGGAGTCGCTGGCTCGCTCGCTCCTGGGCGGCCACGGCCCCTCGCACAAGGCGTCGGAGATCGCCCGCGAGTCCGAGGGCAGCCCCTTCTTCCTGACGGAGCTCGCGCTCCACCTGGGCCGCGCAGCGCCGGTTCACCCGGGCCACGAGGACGCCTGTTCCCCGGCGCCGCCTGTGTCGCTGGAGGCGCTGCTCCTGGCGAGGTTCGCGGATCTGCCGGCGGACGCCCGGCGGCTCCTCGAGGTGATCGCCGTCGCGGGGCTCCCCATCGAGCAGCGCGTCGCGCTCAGGGCCGCCGGGTTGCAGGGGGACGCAGCGCCGGCGCTGCACGCCTTGCGGACATGGCACCTGGTCCGCACCGGCGGGCTCGAGGAGGCCGATCCTGTCGAGGCGTACCACGATCGGGTACGCGAGGCGGCGTCCGGCCAGATCGAGCCGTCGCGGCTCAAGGACCATCACCGCCGCCTCGGCGAGGAGCTCGCGGCCCTGGGGCGCGCTGATCCCGAGCAGATCGCGCGCCACTTCCATGGCGCAGGCGATCTCGACAGGGCGGGCGCGTACGCCGCGGAGGCGGCGGACAGGGCCGCCGCTGCGCTCGCCTTCGAGAACGCGGCGCGGCTCTACCAGCTCTCGCTCGACTGCGCGCCGGCGGGCAGCGACCGCCGGCACGGGCTCCTCGTGCAGCTCGGCCATGCGCTCGCGAACGCGGGCCGCGGCGCCGACGCCGCCCGCGCCTACCTCGGCGCGGCGGACGCCGCGCGAGGCGCCGCGGCGCCCTCTGTCGTCCTCGACTGCAAGCGCCTCGCGGCCGAGCAGCTCCTGACGAGCGGTCACACGGAAGAGGGCGTCGCGGTGCTCCGGGAGGTGCTCTCCGAGACGGGCCTGCGTTACCCCGAGACGAAGCGCCGCGCCCTCGCCGCGGCGCTCGTTCACCGGACGCGGCTCGCCCTGCGCGGCTTCGGGTTCAAGGAGCGCGACGCGAGCCAGATCGATCCCGCCGAGCTGCGCCGCGTCGACGTCTGCTTCTCTGCGTTTCTCGGGCTCTGCGCGGTCGATCCGGTGCGCGCGGTGGGCTTTCACGCGCAGCACATCCTCCTCGCGCTGGCCGCGAGGGAGCCGGGGCGGGTCGCGCTCGGGCTCGCGTTCATGGCGCTGTTCGCGTCGATCATCGGCAAGCCGGCGGGCAGCTCCGTCGAGCGCGCCATCGCCGCGGTGACGCCGCTCCTCCAGCGCTCCGGCGACGCGCGCGTCGAGGGCGTCCTCCGGATCCAGCGGGCGATCGCCGCGCACGAGACGTCGTTTCGAGAGACGGTGATGCACGCAGAGGAGGCAGAGCGCATCTTCCGCGAGCGGTGCACCGGGGTGGCCTGGGAGATCGGCACGGCGCAGACCATCTGCATGATCGGGCTCGGCAAGCTCGGTGATCTGAGGCGGCTCGCCCAGCGCCTCTCCACGTGGATCAAGGAAGCGGAGGCGCGCGGCGACAGGTATGCCGTCACGTCGCTGCGCACGGTCACGGGGGGCCACAGCCTTGTCGCGCTCGCCGCGGACGATCCGGCGCGGGCGCGCGCGGATCTCGCGGAGGCCCTCGCGGCATGGCGGCAGCAGGGGTTCCAGCTTCAGCACTTCTTCGGGCTCTTTGCGGACGTGCTCATCGATCTGTACTGCGAGGACCCAGGCGCCGCGTGGCGCCGGCTGACGGCCGCGTGGCCGGCGGTCGAGGACTCCACGTACCTGCGCATGAGCCCGATGCGGATCGGCGCGATCGAGCTGCGCGGGCGGGCGGCGCTCGACGCGGTCGCGAGCGCGGCGGATCCGGCCCCGCTGCTGCGCATCGCCGAGCGCGTGGCCGGCGTGCTCCTGCGGGAGCGGGTGGGCTGGGCGAGCGCCCAGGCGTGGCTCACGCTGGCCGCCGTCGCCTGGACGCGCGGCGACGCGGCGCTCGCGCGCACGCACCTGGAGGCGGCGATCGCCGGGTTCGACGCGAGCGAGGTCGCGCTGAGCGCCGCGGCGGCGCGCAGGCGGCTAGGGGAGGTGCTAGGCGGCGACGAGGGCCGCGCGCTCGTCCGGACGGCCGACGACGCGATGGTCCGCCTCGGCGCCAGCCGTCCGGATCGGATGACGGCCCTGTTCGCTCCCGGCTTCGGCGGCCGCTGACGCCGGGAGGAGGGGTGCCCGAGCCGGCACGACGGCCCCGCGGTGAGCTCGATGAGCTCGCCGTTCGGCCGGCAGCTCGGGGCGGCGCATGGTGTTGTCGGCCGGGAGGCGGCGCGCGCCGGGTTGCCTGCGTCAGGGCGTCAGGGCGAAGCAGTAGATCCCGCCGTAGCCGCCGCCGCCGCCGACGGTGTTCGAGCCCGGCGCCGGGCCTCCCGAGTCCACGATATTGACCCCCGGCGCGCACCCCGGCGCATTGTGGGACGTTATCCAGTGGGACCCGCCCCCGCCCCCGCCCGGGCCGCCGCCGCCGCCCCTTGGCCACGAGTGTCCGAGCTGCGGTCCCCCCTCGGCCCTGTCTCCCGTCTTGGCCGTCCAGTCCTTGCACGTCGCCGTGGCGCCCTGGAGCTGCCCCTGGGCGTTGGAGCCCGTCAGGGTGTCGTGGTTGTCGACCTCGGGTTGGCCCGGGTCGGGCTGGTGGTTGGGGACGCCGTCCTCGTTGGGCAGATCGTTCATGATCGCCTCGTCGGCCCCGCTGGGGCGCGTGTTGAGCAGCTCCTCCTTCTCGTTCGCGACCAGCCGGCCGAGCCGGTCGTACCAGGGCCCCTCGCCGATCCGGTCGATCGCGTTGACCTGCTTCCCGTCCTCGCCTGCCGTGGCGCTCAGGAACGCGCGCCACATCTTGCTTCCTGCGCCCGGGAGGCTCTTCTCGGCGATCGTCGCGCAGATCTTGTCCGCGCCGCGGAGACCGGCGCCCGGCCCTGTCTCCCCGAAGCGGAGGTCGCCCCCGAAGCCGTCCTGGGAGCCCGACAGCTCCCGCATGGCGGCGAGGCTGGTCACGAAGAAGCTGAATTTCTCGGTCGTCCCGCCGCTCGCGGTGGACGAGGTGGTGTCGCCGCTCGCGGTGGACGAGGTGGTGTCGCCGCTCGCGGTGGACGAGGTGGCGTCGCCGCCGGAGGTGGACGAGGTGGCGTTGCCGCCAGAGGTGGACGAGGAGGTGCCGCCGCCGGAGGTGGACGAGGTGGAGCTCCCGCCGGAGGCGGAGGAGGTGGAGCTGCCGCCGGACGTGGACGAGGTGCTGGTCGAGCCGTCGCTCGAGGTGTCCGCATCCGAGTCTGAACCGCAGCCGACAACGTGCGAGAAGAGCGCGAGGGTGAGAGGCAGCAGCAAGTGGCGATAAGTGCGTGTCATGGTCTCCGTTTCCTTTCTCGTGTTAAGCAGGAGCGTTGCTGCCAGCCGCACCCCCGAGGTCGAGCAGGCGAGAGACAGGGGGCCCACAACCCAGCCGAGGGTGCTGGTGCCCCGTCCGCCTGGCGAGGGGAATTTCTCAACTCGGCAAATTTTTTGCAACACCCAGATGGCTATGTGGCGGCGCCGCGGGACCGAGAGTCAATCTTTTTTCGCGGGCTGTTGGGTGTGATGTTCCGCCCGGAATGACGCGCTCCGTTGCGCGTCACACCTTCTCCGCCACGCGCTCGCTCACCGCCGGTCGCACGGCGACGTGGAGCTCCGAACGGACCGCGCGCGGCGCGTGCTCCCGCCCTCCAGAGCCGCTTTCCGTCATCCACCGCGGTCGTGCCGGTTCGCGCCCTCTGGTAAATTTGGAGCCGAGTTCGATCCCTGGTCCCCCTTTTGGCTTACGGAGGTTTCATGTCCTCTTGTTCCCGCGCGCTCCCGCCCACGCTCGCTGCCCTCGGTGTCGCCGCCCTCGTCTCGCTGCCCGGCCAGGCGCGCGCCGAGGACGATGCTGTTGCCATGTCGGTCGGTGTCTCCGTGTCGGTCTCCTTCGGCCAGAAGCTCGCCTTCGGTCTTGGCGCCGACCTCCGCGCGACGTTCCTCATGGAGGGCAGCTTCGCCGGAGCGTTCGACTCGGGGCACATGGGATTCGGTCCGTTCGCGCAGGCGACATGGCTCGACTTCTCTGCCGGCCGCTTCGCGATCGGCAGCCACGGCGGCGGCGATACCTCGGGCAACTCCGACCAGGTCGTCGCCTGCAGCATCGACGGTGAGCTCGGCTGGACGTACCGCACCCGCATCAGCGACGAGTTCCCGGCGCAGCACGGCCTCCACGTCGGCGCGATGGCCAGCCTGTTCGAGCCGGTGGTCGTCGATTTTTCGGCGCGCGCGGTCATTCCGGTGTCGGGCGAGCTGTTCGTCCCCGAGGGGATGTTTGGCATGGGTGTCCGCGCCAATCGGCCTTTCGGAGAGCGGTCCCATGCCATCGACGGCCGGCCGCTGCGCACGGCCGATGGCGTCGTGCTCCCGCCGGTGCTCGGGCTGGGCCCCGCTGCGTCGCGCCCGGCGCGGCTCGATCGCGCGACGCGGGCGGCGCTCGCGGGGGCGTGGCTGGACAGCGCGCGGGCCGAGTGCGGCTCGATCCCGGCGTTCCTCGCCCTCGCGCGGGACCTCGCGACGGTGGGCGCGCCCGCGTCGCTCGTGGCGCGGGCGCTCGCCGGGCTCGGCGACGAGGTGCGCCACACGGCGCGGTGCAGCGAGATCGCGAGCGCGCTCGCGGGGTGGCGCCTGAGGCCCGCGCTTCTCCCGCCTCCGGCGGCGCGCGACGCGGACCGGCAGGCGGCGCTCGTGCGGATGGCGATCGAGGCGTGGCACGACGGCTGTCTCGGCGAGGGCGCTGCGGCGGCCCGGGCGCGCCGGTCGCTCGCGGGGGCGAGGGACGAGGGCGTGCGCGCGGCGCTCGGCGAGATCGCGCGCGACGAGGCGCTGCACGCCGAGCTCGGGTGGCGCGTGCTCGCCTACTGCCTGGCCGAGGGCGGGCGCGAGGTGCGCGAGGCGGTCGGCGACGCGATGACGGGGCCAGCGCCGGCGCCGCCGGCGGACGACGCCGAGGTCGAGGGCGAGCGGAAGGAGGTGCAGGCCTTCGGCCGGCTCCCGCGCGCGGAGGCCGACGCCGCCTGGGACGAGACGTGGGCGGCGGCGCGGCGCGACGGGGAACGGATGCTCGTCGCCGCGTGAGCGGCCGCGGCGAGCGCACCTGACGGCGAGCGCGCCTCAGAGAGAAACGCACCGGACGGAATTTTCCGCTTGCGCTGCTTCCACACGCTTTCGTCTACTGGGACGATGCGCACGTGGACTCATCTCTCTTCAGTGCTGGTGATAACGATCCTCGCGGCCGTGCCGGGATGTGGAGATGACGGAGAGCCGTTCGAGGGCGTGGTCCTCGGCCTGACCGATCGGTACGTCACCGAGGGCGGCGAGATCGCCGTGAGCCGGGACATGTCGGAGTACGAGTCCGTCGAGGCCCAGGTGATCGCCGCGGACGGCGCGGTGCGGACCTTCCCTGGCGCGCTGTCGGCCGACGGCTCGCGCTGGGAGATCCCGGCGGTGCCCGAGGGCGAGTACTGGATCGTGACGACCACCGCGCCGGACGAGCGCGCGACGAACGCGCCGAGAAGCCGCGTGATGCTGCAGGCGACGGCGCGTACCGTCGATTTCGGTCGCGCGTTCTCCGGGCGGCCCGACAACAGCAACGCGACGCAGGACACCGAGGCTGCGCTCACGGCGGATGGGCTCAAGCCCTGGCACCAGCTCAGCTTCGACGCGGAGGGCGCGGTGGTGCAGCCGCTCCAGGACAGGCTCGAGCTCTACAGCTTCAATGTCGACGCGATCGCCTCGCTCGTCCCGGAGGAGGGGACGAAAGGCGCGCCCGCCGACGGGGACACGGCCTGCTCGGGCTGGGCGTTCAACTGGCGGGCGAAGGTCTTCCCGGCGTCGCACGACGGCGGGCGGCCGCTGGTCGATGCTTCCCGGGGCGATGTGCTGCACGTCACCCAGCTCGTCGAGCACCAGGTCGGCTCGCCGCCGGAGCAGGCGGACCCGCACGATCCCTGGTCCTCGTTCACCTACGAGGCGGCGGAAGCGTCGTTCTCGACGCGGGAGGTGAACATGCAAGACGGGGAGGCGATCGCCTTCGGCGGCTCGTTCGCGCCGCTCGAGCTGTCGAGCTTCGCGGCCGACCTCCGGAGTTCGCGGTTCATCGCGCAGGTGACGGCGAATGCGCCGGCCGTCCTCTCGAGCACGGTCACCTCGATGGCGATGTACCAGGAGCCCGGCACCGGCGTGCCCCTCTATGGAAGCACACCCACGTTGCTCCAGGCGCAGGTCACGAGCGGCCAGGAGCCGGTCGACCCGACCTGCTTCTCGACGGACGACACGTGCGACGCTGAGCTCTGCCCGGATGGGTGCAACGCTGCCTTGACGACGTTCCACCCCGGCGACCACGCGGCGACGTACCAGTACGGCAACCCGTACGCCGAGAGAGGCATGGAGCTGCTCGACGTGAGGGTGACGTTCCGCACGCGGGTGATGCATCCCGTCGATGAGGTCCAGGAGAGCCTGCGCGGCTTCGTCTCGGTCGTCAGGAGCGCCGAGGACGCGAACGGCGCGGCGGTGGAGCCGCTGCTCGGCTTGCCGCGGGACCCGCGGATCGACGGCGTGAGCCTGCCAGTGGACACGGTGACCGAGGGCGCCGGCGCGACACCGACCATCACCTTCGAGCCGCCCGACCTGGGCGAGCCGGACGGCTATCGCGTCGTCGTCTTCCTTTACGATGACGTGAAGGACGCGGAGGGTGCGGTGCTGAGCCAGCGCACCAGCGTGCTCAGCGTCGACACCACGGCGACCACGGTCAAGGTGCCGGAGGGCGTGCTCGAGAGCGGGCGGTACTACAGCGTGCAGATCACCGCGTACCTGGGCACGCATACGCGACAGGCGCCTTTCAAGTACCGAGGAGCGACGCTGGCCCAGTCACAGACGTACACGGGCATGTTCACGCCCTGAGGGCGGGAGCTCGCTGGCGCGCACCAGGCCCGGGCGCCGGCGGTTGGGCCCGGGTTGGGGCCACACCCTCCCGACGCCCGGCGGGCTGGCGCAGCGGCCAGTCATCTCCTGCGGGTACGGTCCACGCCGGGAAGGGCGCGGGTCGTCCGGTGGGGGCGAAACTTGCATCCCGCATGGCCCCGATGGAGCGGAATCAACATCACGCGAACACGAGCGAGCTGAACAACCTGGTCCGGCGCAACATAGAGACCCTGATCGCCGTACAAGAGAAGATGGAACGTGGGAAGACCCATCAAGAGACGGTGGCGGACGCGATCACCCGCTTCGCGGGGAGCATGACTTTCGTCTATATCCATGCTCTCCTGTTCGGGGGCTGGATCCTGTTGAACTTGGGCGTCGTCCCCGGGATCCAGCCCTTCGACCCATTCCCTTTCGTGATGCTGGCGATGATCGCATCGGTCGAGGCGATCTTCCTGTCGACCTTCGTGCTCATCAGCCAGAACCGGATGCAGGCGCTCGCGGACAAACGGGCAGATCTGGATCTCCACATCAACCTCCTCGCCGAGCACGAGGTCACGCGCTTGATCGGCCTCGTGGACGACATCGCTCGTCATCTCGGTGTCACCAGCGGACAGGACGCAACCCTGGACGAATTGAAGAGGGATGTCCGGCCCGAAGAGGTCATCGAGGAGATCGAGCGGGCGGCGCGCGACAGGTCCGGCACGTGAGGCCGCGTGAGCGCGCGAGGCCTGGATGAGCCCGGTGCGCGCGACGGGGCCCCGCCGCTACTCGAGGTCGGAGTCGCCCCCGAGGATCGGCGCGGCGCCGCCTGCTTGCTGGGTGGACCCCGCCGGCGGGTCCACGAGGGGGTCTTTCCGGAAGTTGCGCTTCGAGAAGAGGAGGATGGCGTGCGCCGCCGCATCCGATAGCTGGTCGAGCCCGGTCGCGCTGTTGTTGGCGAAGTCATCGCACTTCAAATGGTAGCAGTCGTCGTACTGCTGCCCGGCCACGCCGCCGAAGCGGATAGCCTGGTCTGCCGTCTTCAAGCCGCCAAAGCCGCTGTGCACTCCGCCGACCGGCATGTTATTGGCCTGGAACGGGGCGTAGTCAGAGCGACCGTCGAGCAGTGCCGGCGCGCTCGCGAGCCCCTGGGACTCGAAATAGTCGGTGAATACCTTCGCGATGGCGCGCGAGCCGCTCGGAGCGCCGGCACCGTCGTGCACGAACCGGACGAAGTTCGGCGAGCCGAGCATGTCGAAGTTCAGCATCAGCTCGATCTGATCCTTCTCCTGCTGTGAAAGCCCTGCCACGTAGTGGTCCGCGCCGAGGTGGATGGTCCCTTGCTCCTCGGCGCTGAACCAGATGAAGCGCAGCTTGTTCCTGGGCTCGCGTCGCTGAGCGGCGAACGTCTCGGCGATCTCCAGGATGGCAGCGGAGCCGCTGCCGTTGTCGTTCATCCCAGGACCGTTCTCGACGCTGTCGAGGTGCGCGCCGACCACGATCACATGATCCGGATCCCCGTCCAGCGTCTCCGCGATGACGTTGCGCGTCTGCCGGCGCTCCGCGAACACGTCGGCCTTGAGGCGCACCGTCAGACCGGTTGGGCCGTTCAAGACACCGTTCCTCAGGGTGTCCCCCACGGGAAAGCTGGTGATGATCGCGGGCACCGGGCCCTGGGGAGCGCCGAGCGAGCCGATGCTCAGGTGAATCCGGTTGGGAGTCCCCGTGTTGAAGATGATCACGCCCGCAGCGCCCGCAGCCAGCGCGTTCTGGTACTTCTGCCTGAACAAGCAGCCAGGACCGCCACGTTGAATGAGCGCGATCGCTCCTGCCGGGAACCCCGCGAAGTCTTCTGGCCGGCAGCCGCTGGGTGGACCGGGGTCGGGTCGAGACGGCACTTCCAGCGCGACCGCGTAGAGCGGCGCGGTCACGTCACCCGAGCCGGAATATCTCATCGTCGCATAGTCAAGACCAGCCTCGAAGGTCACCGCGCTGGGCGATACGACATGGAACTCCGGCGGTGTTCGGTCGGTCGAGAGCTCGAATTCGAAGTGGTCATCGCTCACGTCGTATCCCGCCGCTGCCGCTCTGGAAGCGACGTAGTCCGCCGACGCTTCGTAGCCGGGCGTGCCGGCGATCCGCTTGCCTCCGTTGGCGTCGGCGATCCACTGCAGCGCGAGCTGGTGCTCGCGAATCCCCGCCAGGGTCACCGCCCTGCGGAACCCTACGGTGTTCGCGCGCTCGTCGGCGAGGACCGCGCTGAGCGGCACACTGATGGCACACCCGATCAATAGAGCCAGGCCAGAGCCCCAGAGCACTCTCGTTTGCATCGCCGTCAACCTCTCGCTTCGATGGGGTCACCCGTCGCGAGCCCGGCGGGCAGGGCATCGCCATGTGCATGCATGAATGCAACAGAGGAACGCCCGGACGAGGCGAGCTCAACTCCGTGTCAGCATGCGGAAGCACCAGCGCTGGAAAGCGTGTGCGTCGGTGCGGCTGCGACGGGGTCTGTTACGGCCGGCGCGCGCGAGGAGCGATGGAAGAACGCTTGCCAGTCGGCGTACTCTACCGTCGGTTCCCTGCTCGTCAAGAACTCGTGTTGTGCCTTGGTTCGAGGCTCGAAGCTCAGGACATTCCGCTTCGTCCTGCACGCGGCGCGAGCGACTGGGGCGCTCTTACGGCGCCTGGTGATCGGAGCGTGCTGACGGGGAGGAGGGGGCAGGGGCCGGGTGCCCCGAACGGGCGACGATGGTGGAGCCCGCGTTGTCGTGGCCTCGGGCCGCACCGGCGAAAGGAAGTCCAGATGTCTCGGAGACGTCAAGCTCCAGTTGCGGAACCTGCGGGCTCGGCGCAGCTCAGCGCTTGCCCTTGGCGCTGCCTGCCTTCGCCGCGCCGCCGCCGCTCCCATGCGCGTTCGCCTTGCCGCCGCCGCCATGGTCCTTGTTGTGGACCATGACCTTGGTGCCGCCGCCGCCATGGTCCTTGTCATGGATCATGACCTTGGTGCCGCCGCCGCCATGGCCCTTGTCATGGATCATGACCTTGGTGCCGCCGCCGCCATGGTCCTTGTCATGGATCATGACCTTGACCTTGTCGCCGCCGCCATGGTCCTTGTCGTGGATCATGACCTTGACCTTGTCCCCGCCGCGATCATGATCGTGAACCTTCACGTCCACGTCGGCGCGCGCGCCCGCGTGCACGTCGACGTCGGGCCCATCGACGAAGCTCTTCACGAGGATGTTGACCCGCGGCGCCCGCGCGGCCGTCGCGATCACGCGCACGCCCGGCCGGTAGCCCCAGAGCGCCACGCGCGTCGTGCCGTGGAATCCGAGCGCGACCGTCAGTCGGAGCGGGTTCACCACCGCCGCGAGCTTGCCCACGAAGTAGAATCCGGCAGAAGCCGGCGCGAGGACGAGCACCTCGGGCCGCTCGGCCACGAGACCCAGCTTGAGCGTTCGCCCCTCGACGGCGACCGGCTTGAGGTGGGCATCGAGCACATAGACGCGCACCTCTCCCGTGGCCTCGTTGGCGACCATCTCGAGCCGGTCGTCGCCGACCACCTGGACGGAGCCGCCGTGGGGGCCCACCGTGACCTCGGACACCTTGCTCTCCGCGCTCACCCTGGCGCTCGCCACGAGCTCCGCCGTGCCGCCCGCGGGCACGTGCAGCACGCCGCTCCACGGCTTGCCCGAGATCGTGAGCGTGTAGCTGATCTCCGTCAGGTCCGCCTCGAGCTTCGGCCCCGCCGCGACAAGGAGCCCTGTCCTCGCGTCGATCGCGAGCGGGATCGTCCGCGCCTCTCCGGACGGCAGCTTCCAGACGAGCGTGCCGCCGACGTCCTCCTTGATGCGCACACCGGAGCTGGCGGTGATCGCGGCCTTCACCTGGCCGTCGCCGTCGATGCGCCAGGCGACATTCCCCTCGTCGTGCTCCTCGACCAGCGCCGCGGCGCCGAGCTCTTCGCTCAGGGCCATCTCCGCGCTGGCCGTCGCCGTGGCCTCGCCGCAGGCGGGCAGGAGCGCCAGCGTGAGAGACACGAGCGCGGTACGAGTCCTACGGATCATCGGTTCCTCCGTTGCCATCCTGTGCCTCGCCGGCCAGCGCCGGCTCGGTCGTGGCATCCTCTCGACTTCCTGGACAGCAGTGCGCCCTCCGGGGCGCCGCGGCTCATCAATCTCGTGGTGGTCACGTGTGGGGCACTCCTCCACTCCTTCGCATCAGGGATGTTCTTACCGCTGGAGCCCCTGGCGAGCCGGGCGGCGCGCGTGGCGAGGAACCGCGAGCGGCGGGCGCGGGCGGTCCGGCAGCGCCAGGAGAGCGCCGGCGGCGGAGAGCCGTAGCGCTGTGGCGCCCGAGGTCGTCCCTCGTCGCGCGGGGGTCGTGCCGAGTGGCCCGGGCCCACGCTGAGCCCGGAAGCAGGGGCGAGCTGGATGGCGTGCCGCGGCTCAGCACGCGAGCGCGCTGGCTGGGTGAAATTATGAATGTTCACAGCAGCGCGCACCTCGCTGGCCGGGCGGCAGGCTGGTCGATCGAAGTTGACACCGGACATGTGAACGCTCACACTATCGGCCGGTCGTCATGCTTTTTCTTCGCTCCGGATCGGCCGTCATGCGCATCCAGGAGACGGTCATGAAGTAGCGATCGGTCATGTTGCTCGCGGCTGGGATCGCGGTCCTGGCCAGTGGCGACCGTGGCTGCAGCAACGATCTTAGCGGCGGTGGGACTCCGGTGTAGCCGGCAGCGGCGGGAACCCCGGAAGCGACCCGACGTATCCCGCCCAGCAGCAGGCTCTCCGGGGGGATGCACCATGAACATTCTGGTTGTGTTGTACGGCAAACGCAGCTGCTCGATGCCTTGAGCGCGCGGCGAGCGACCCCGACCTACGCAAGGGCAGCGCTGAGCAGTGAGAAGATTCCAGTTTTACTTACTTAATATGACGAGGAGGACAAGATGAAATTCGGAACCAAGCAGAGCTTGCTTGCGGCGGCGACGGGCGTCCTCGCCGTGTCGTGCGTCATCGGCCCCGAGGGGGCGTACGACGCCGAGATCGAGGAGGCAGGCTCGCTCGAGGGCGCCATCACGATCGATACGAGCGCGGTCTACACGATCGTCGGCGTCCAGAGTGGAAAATGCGTGCAGGTGGCTGGGGGCAGCACCGCTGATGCAGCGGCCATGCAGATCGCCAGCTGCAACGGCTCGACGCGGCAACAGTTCCGCATGGAATCGGCGGGCGGCGGCTACTATCGCATTCGCAACGTCAACAGCAACCGTTGCATGGACGTCGCGGGCGCGTCCACCAGCGACGGCGCCGCCGTCCAGCAATACTCCTGCTGGACCGGGACAAACCAGCAATGGTCGTTCACGGACGTCGCCAGCGGCGTCGTGCGCCTCACCGCGCGCCACAGCGGCAAGTCTCTGGACGTCTACGGCCGCGGCACCGCGGACGGCACCGCCGTGATTCAATGGGCGTCGAACGGCGGCACCAATCAGCAATTCCGACTCACGCCCGTGGGCTCGGGAACCGGCGGCACAGGTGGCTCTGGCGGCACCGGCGGCACCGGCGGCACTGGCGGCTCCGGCGGCTCCGGCGGCGGCGGCTCCGCCGGCACGCGCAGCGCCGGCTGCGGCATTCCCACCTCCCTCACCAGCGGTAACCGCACCATCAACGTCAACGGCACCACGCGCCAGTACGTGCTCGACATTCCGGCGAACTACGACCCGAACAGGGCGTATCGGCTGGTGTTCGGCTGGCACTGGCGTGGCGGATCGGCCAACGACGTCGTGAACAACGGGTACTATGGGCTCAAGGCGCTGGCGAACAACAGCGCCATCTTCGTCTCGCCGAACGGCATCGACAACGGCTGGGCCAACTCGGGCGGGCGCGACATCGCCTTCGCCCGCGCCATGGTCGACTCCCTCAAAGCCAACCTGTGCGTCGACACGAGCCGCGTCTTCTCGACCGGGTGGAGCTTCGGGGGGATGATGTCGAACGCGCTCGGCTGTGATATGCCCGACGTCTTCCGAGCCATCGCGCCGATGTCCGGCGCCCTCTACAGCGGCTGCAACCAATCCAACACCCAGCCCGTCGCCGTCTGGATGTCGCACGGCCTGTCCGACAGCGTCGTCCCCATCTCGGCCGGAAGGGCGGCGCTCGACGTCTTCGTGCGCAAGAACGGCTGCAGCACCGAGACGAGCCCCGTAGGCGCCAACTCGTGCGTCGCCTATCAAGGGTGCCGGGAGGGATACCCGGTGCACCGCTGCGAGTTTGCCGGTGACCACCAGACGCCGAGCTTCGCGAGCTCGGCCATCTGGAGCTTCTTCACGCAGTTCTGACCTCGCGCCCCGCCGACGCGGCGGCGCGGGCGGCGGCAGACGCGCCCGCCCGAGCCGCCGCGTTGCCCCGCCCCGCCCATGAGCTGTCGAAGCAGGCGGTCCACCGAAGGAGCGTGCTTTCATTGGGCCGAGCGGGCCCATGCCGCACGGAGACGTGGATCTCCGATCGGACCGGGCACAAGTCGAGCGGCCAGATCCATCATTACAGGCGCGCCGCGCGCAAGGTCGCCGAGCTGCGGCTGGGCGACTTCGCCCCCTTGGATGAAGCGATCCCCGAACTGGCCGGCAAGGGACGCGCGGAAGGCCCGCGGAAGGCCCTCCCGCGCCCGCTGGACCGGCGACGCGAGCGGCGAGCGCCGAAGCCGCCATCGCGCCCGCACAGACCGTCCAGGCGCCGGCGCGAGGCGACCTCTCCGCCCCCACCTCGTCGGACGCTGAGGCCCCCGAAGGGGGCCGGTTGGGCCCGCGTTGGGCCAAGCCGACCGCGAGGGTGTCCGAGCCCCGAGCTGAATGCCCGATCGCTCCTCCGCACCAGGGAAGTCCTTGGGCTTCTTCCTTCCCTGGCCCGAGGCGAGGGCAATAACCCCTCCGGAGCCCCCCACCTGACCGGCATGGATTCCCGATTCTGTCTTGACGGCGAGGATTGCCGCCGGTACGTTGGTCTGACCAACTGACAACATGACCAGTTCCCCACGCTTCCGGACGGTGTCCCGTTCGGCGATCTACGTCGATGTCGCCGACCAGATCCGCGACGCGATCCTCAATCGCTCGCTCTCGTCAGGTGAGCGCCTGCCGCCCGAGCGCGAGCTCGCTCAGCAGTTCGGGGTCAGCCGCGCGACGATCCGCGAGGCGCTCCGCCACCTCCAGGCGCAGGGGCTGCTCGCGTCGCGCGGCCGGACCTCGCCGATGCAGGCCGCGAGCCCTGACGCGGCGGTCGACCGCTTCTGCGAGGCGCTCACCCACGTGGTCCAGCTCCGGAATGTGTCGCTCCCGGACCTCATCGAGCTGCGCGTCGCGATCGAGACCGCCGCGATGACCCGCTCGGCGGCCGCGCCTGTCACCGCTCACCTCGACGAGGCGCGCGCCGCGCTCGAGGCGATGGAGCGGGAGCAGATCTCCCCCGCCGAGTTCCACGACGTCGATATCGCATTCCACGTCGCGCTGGTCGCGGCCTCTGGCAACCAGGCGCTCGCCCTCGTGATGGTCGCGGTCAAGGACAGCGTCCGGCTCCACCTCGAAGAGGCGCTGAGGCCGCGCTCGTTCGCGGCGATCCGCCCGCGGGTGGTCGAGGAGCACCGGGCGCTCCTGCGCGCGATCGAGCGCGGTAACGCGAGGTCGGCGGCGACGCTCCTCAGGGCGCACCTCTCGGAGTTCTACGGCACATGACCCCGCTCGACGAACTTGCACTTGTCCTGGGCGACGGCCTGGTGACGGATCGGGACATCCTGGAGGGCTATCGCCGCGATCAGGCCCTCTGGGCGCCTGGCGGCTGGCCCGTCGCGGTGGCGCGGCCTGCCTCGACCTCCCAGGTGCAGGCGCTGGCGCAGTGGGCGACCCGGCACCGCACCGCGCTGGTGCCGCGCGGCGCCGGGACCGGGGTGGCCGGCGGGGCGACCGCCAGCGACGGCTGCGTGGTGCTGAGCTTCGAGCGCATGAACCGGATCCTCGCGATCGATGAGGCGGCGATGCTCGCCGTCGTCCAGCCGGGGGCGCTCAACGGCGAGCTCAAGGCCGCCGCGCACGAACGGGGGCTGTGGTATCCGCCCGACCCGTCGAGCTACGCCGTCTCGACCCTCGGCGGCAACGTCGCCACCAACGCCGGCGGCCTGTGCTGCGTGAAATACGGTGTCACGTCCGATTACGTGCTCGGCCTCGAGGCGGTCCTCGCCGACGGGACGGTGCTCCGCACGGGCGGCCGGAGCCGCAAGGACGTCGCAGGCTACGATCTGACGCGGCTCCTTGTCGGCTCCGAGGGCACCCTCGCGTTGATCACCGAGATCACGCTGCGTCTGCGGCGGCGGCCCCCGCCGGCGACAACGCTCGTCGCGACGTTCACCTCGCTCGAGGCCTCGGGCCGGGCGGTCGCGGCGATCGTCCGCTCGGTCGATGCGTCGATGCTCGAGATCATGGACCGCACGGCCGTCCGCGCCGTCGAGCGCTTCCGCCCGCTCGGCCTCGACACCGAGGCTGCCGCGATGCTGATCGCGCAGAGCGACGCGCCCGGGTCCGCCGAGCTCTCCTGCATGCAGGCGGCCTGCGAGGCCGCCGGCGGGACGGTGATCGCCACCACCGAGGACGAGAGCGAGGGGCAGATGATGCTCACCGCGCGCCGCCTCGCGCTCACGGCGCTCGCGGAGCTCGGCACGGTGCTCGTCGACGACGTCGCCGTGCCGCTGCCGCAGCTGCCGGAGATGTTCCGTCGAATCGAGGCGATCGCCGCCGCGACGCAGACCACCATCGCCACGGTGGCGCACGCGGGCGACGGCAACCTTCACCCTCTGGTCGTGTTCGATGGAAGCGACGCCGCGGCCGAGGCGCGCGCGGTCGCGGCCTTCAACGAGGTGATGGCGCAGGCGCTCGAGCTCGGCGGCACGATCACCGGCGAGCACGGCGTCGGCACGCTCAAGCGCGGTCTCCTCACCCGCCAGCTCGGCGCGGCGTCGCTCGCGCTGCACCGCCGCATCAAACACGCCTTCGACCCCGGCGGCATCCTCAACCCCGGAAAGGTGATCGACGGCTGACGTGGCGTGATGTCCGCGCTGCGCGGCGCCGCCTCGCGCCGCGCGGCGCCGCCGCGATCAGAGCCCGGTGTAGATCGTGGCGAAGGAGGCCGCCTCGCCGCGGAGCAGCAGGCTGAGACGCGGGTTCGGCACCTTGAAGGTGTGAATCTTGGCGTTCCGCACGTCGAGCACCGCGAAGGCGCCGCCCGGCGTGCTCTCGGCGAGCCCGTTCATGAGCAGGTTCAGCACGACCGAGACGCGCTTGGACGACAGCGGCTCGCCGCGGAAATACATCTTGATGACGTGGGGCGTCCCATCGATGACGAGCCCGAGCTCCGGATTCACGTTGATCTCGAGATCGCCCAGGCGGTACGTCGACGCCGGCGGCTCGAACCACGTCATCTTCGTCGAGGCGAGGAACTTGCGATATCCATTCACCACCGACGGGTAGATGCGGCGGCGCCGCTCGTCGTGCTGCGCGGCGAGGAAGCCGTCGAGCACGCTGGTGGGCTTTCCGCTCCTGTGCATGTCGACGATCGCCTCTCGCACCTGCCTGTAAAAGTCCGTGTAGAGCTCGTCCTTCCGTTCCTTGAACTCCCTGACGCCGGTCAGCTTGGGCGTCCCGGCCTTGAGAACGAAGTCGACAAAGTACGTCAGCGAGATCTTTTCCATGAAGTCTCCTGCAAAACGAAGCATTCCGGCGCGCCATCGACACGCGTCGTACGAGAGACACGCCGTCGCGCCGCGTCCTTGGTGTCTACCATGGATAGTCATCTTCGACCCGTCGGGAAAGGGATCGGTCGGACGGACATTGTCCCAACCTGTCGAGGGCGGACGGATGCGCCGCTGGTCGAAAAAGTGTTGTAATTACGAATGTTTATGCGGGTGACCGGGCGCGGCTCACCAGGCGGCGCGGGGCTGCTCCGGGCCGCGCGAGTGGCCATGACGAGAGGAGGCGCGCGCGGCAAAGGTAATCGACAGAATCCAGCTGTTCTCCAGGGGATGTCCTGTGGAGAACCCCTGTGGAGAACTGGAGAGGACGGGGTGTGATCGAGGCGTGGACCCGGTCGGACATGGTCTGTCATAACCACGTGCTCCTTGGCGCTTGACGCTGCCCGCGGGCGGAGGATGGGGCCGGAACGCCTCCGGAGCGTCTGGACTTCCCGCTCCCTCACGATGTGTTTTGCTCTGAACCTGTGTTTCGAGGTCGACTCGGCGCGCGCCTTGTCGCGCCGTCGCGACGGGAGGATTCCTGCCCCGCTCTCCCTCGCCTCGGGCATTCCGCTTGCGTGCGGCGGTCGGCCGGCCAGACTACGCCGCCGTGCTGGCCATCGAAGCGTCCTCCGTGAGGAAGGTCTACCGCGGCTTCTTCCGCCGGAGCGGCGGACAGACGGCGCTCGCGGGCCTCGACATCGCCATCCAGCGCGGCGCCGCGTTCGGGCTCATCGGCCTCAACGGCGCGGGCAAGACGACGTTCATCAAGACGCTGCTCGGCGTGGTGCGCCCCACGAGCGGCGCCGTGCGCGTGCTCGGCGGCGAGCCGGAGGACCCGGGCGTGCGCGCCAGGATCGGGTACCTGCCGGAGCGGCTCTTCTTGCCCAGCGCGTTCACGCCGCGGCAGTTCCTCGCGAGCGTGGCCCGCATGAAGGGCCTCTCGCCGGGCGAGGGCGCGCTGCGCGCGCTGGTCGAGAGGGTAGGGCTCGGGGTCGACTCGGACCGCAAGATCGGCGGGTTCTCGAAGGGGATGCGGCAGCGCCTCGGGCTCGCCGCGGCCTTGCTCGGGCAGCCGGAGCTGCTCGTGCTCGACGAGCCCACCGACGGCGTCGATCCGCTCGGCCGCGCCGAGATCCGCAGGATCCTGGGCGAAGAGCGCGCGCGGGGGGCGACCTTGTTCCTGAACTCGCACCTCCTGTCGGAGACCGAGCGCATCTGCGACCGCATCGGCATCCTCGCGGGCGGGCGGCTCGTGCGCGAGGGCGCGCTCGTCGAGCTGTGCGGCAGCGAGACGGCGTACCGCGTGCGGTTCGCGGACGGCGCCGATGCGGCGAGGCTCGCCGCGCTCGGGTTCCGCCCGATCGACGGGGAGGGCGGGTGGCGCCTGGAGGCCGAGAGCCCCGCGGCGCTCAACGAGGCGCTCGACGAGGCGCGGCGCGCCGGCGCCTTGCTCGTCGAGCTGTCGCGGGACCTGCGCGATCTGGAGGACGTGCTCGCGGAGGCGCTGGGCGCGGGCGGCGCCCGCGGAGGTGTGGCGTGAGGGCGGCGCTGAGCGTCGCCGGCGACCTCCTGCGCGAGGCCTCGTCGCGGCGGTGGTTCCTCGCCCTCGGGATCGGCGTCACGATGGCGCTCGTGGTGATCGGGGGCGCGCTGCAGCTCGAGGTGGTGGACGGCGCGCTCGCGGCGACGCGGCTCTTCGGCAAGGAGGTCGGCCGCGGCGACATCCGCTCGGTCGACGTCGCGCTCCGCTACGTCGGCCGCGCGCTGGCGTACGTCCTGTTTTACGGGGGGCTCGCGTTCGGGATCGTCTCCTGCGCCGATTTCGGCCCGAGCCTGCTGGCGCCGGGGCGCATCGAGCACCTGCTCTCGCTGCCCGTGCGGCGGTTCGAGCTCCTGCTCGGCACGTTCCTCGGCGTGCTCGCGCTCTCGCTCGTCAGCACGCTGTACGGCGCCCTCGGGATCACGGTCATCTTCGGGCTGAGGGCGGGCGTGTGGATGGCGAGCCCGATCGTGGCCGCGCTCCTCGCGAGCGTGACGTTCGCCGGCATCTACGGGGCGATGCTCACGACCGCGGTGATGGTGCGGAGCGCCGCGCTGTCCGCGGCGGTGGGGATCGCGCTGTTCATCCTCGGCATCGTCGCGGGGTACCGCGAGCAGCTCGACTCGTTCTTCGAGCCTGGCCTCGCCCGCGGGGCCTTCCGCGCGGCGACGCTCGTGCTGCCGCGGGTGTCGGCGCTCGCCGACGCGTCGGCGGAGTTCGCGGTGGCGACGGCGATCAAGGGGGATGTGCTCGCCAGCCAGGTGGCGGGGCTGCTCCTCTTCGGCCTGGCCGCGCTCGCGGTGGGCATCCACGTGTTCGAAGAGAAGGATTTCTAGGGTGGAGCGGCGATGCTGGACGAGGCGGTGAGCGATCGACATCGGCAGCTCCGCGGCGCCTGGGCGGGGGTGACGACCCGATGAGACCGATGAAGAAGCGGGGCGTGTGGCTCGCGGCGGCGATGGTCCTGCTCGCGCTCGCCGCGTGGCTGATGTCGCGAGGTGACAAGGAGAAGCCCACGGTCCGGCCCAGGAAGATCGAGTTTCCGCGCTATCCGAAGCCGGCCGAGGTGGAGCGCGCCAGCCGTCGCCGCACGCTGCCGCCGCTGTCCGCCCCGCCGCCCGGCGTCGAAGCGCCGCAATGGAAGCGCGATCCAGTGCTCGCCGCCCTGCCCGCCGATCCGATGCGCTCGGCCATGGTGTTCGAGATCGAGGCGCTCAAAGAGTCGCCGATCATGCAGATCTGGCTCGATTGCATGCTGTCGCGCGGCGACGAGCGCGCCGGCTTCGCGCGCTTGAAGGACCGATACGGGATCGACGTGCTGGAGGACGTGGAGCGCATCGCCGCGTCGAGCACGGGGCTCATGGTGCTCCAGGGATCGTTCGAGGGCGCGAGGTTCGAGCGTGAGCGATGGTCCACGCGGACGTACGGGGAGAGAGGTGTCCTCTACGAGGAAAAGGACACGGGCAGGGGCGTCGCGACGTGGGGGCCTGACGTCCTGATCTTGAACCCGCGTGCCGAGCCCGATCTCGTCGAGGACGCGATCGATCGGCTCGAATCGACCGATCCCGCGCAGGGATCCATCCTTCAGGAATACCAGGCCTACAGCGACGTCTATGGAGTGCTCTCGCCCGACGATCTCTCGAAGATGCTGCCGTCGGACCAGGACCAGCTCGCCGAGCGGATCCGAGAGACCGTCCAGCGGGTGGAGATCCACGTCGACGCCTCGGAGGATGTCGCCGTCGTCGCCGAGGTCGCCGGCCCCGCTGGCCAGGAGATGCAGGACCTGTCGAAGCTGTTCGGCGCCGCGCTCTCCATGGGGCGGCTCAACGCGAAGCGCGAAGACAATGACGAGCTCGCCGAGCTGCTCGACCACGCGCGGGTGGAGACGCAGGCGCGGCGCCCTCCCTGGGCGAGCAAGCCGGAGGAGCAGCGCTTCTCGGTCGACGTGGCGCTGCCCGTCGAGCTGCTGAAGAACCTCGGCCCGTGTCGTCGAGACCGGCCCGAGCCGGACCGGGACGTCGAGGCCGAGCCCGAGCCAGCGCCGCCGCGGTGACGCGCGCAATGCCTCAGGCAGCCCGATTGCACCCGTCACGGCCGGTCTCGGGCTGCCACCGGGCTACTACGATGCACCGACAACTGCCGCGTTCACAGGACACCGCGCACCGTTAGCTCCTTGGCTGCCTCCACGAAGAGACGAAGGGGCTCGGACCGTTGCGCCCGGTTCGGGAAGTAGATGAAGTAGCCCGGCACGGTCGGCGCGAAGCGCTCAAGGACGGGCTCGATCACGAATGGCAAGGCGGCTTGGGGGACCGAGAGCCGCACCCGGCCGACAGGCTCGCCCGGTCGGGCGGACGCCTCCGTGAGAGCACCCCCGATCGCCCTGCTGGAGCCATTTTATGGCCGTTGGTTCGCTTCGTGCCCCACCCGGGCAGGTCGCGGCCAGGTCCGCGGAGGTCGAGCGGACCACCAACCGGAGGCAGGATCATGGAAACCAGACAGAACGGCTCGCAGCCCTCCCAGAGAGCGCCAGCCGAACACTTCACCGGCACGGTCCGCGTCGACCCGCTGTTCCAGCCGAGCCCGCCCGCGCGCGCCGGCGGCGCTTACGTGACGTTCGAGCCGTGTGCGCGAAGCGACTGGCACACGCATCCGCTCGGGCAGACCCTCATCGTCACGGCTGGGTGCGGGCTGCATCAGCGGTGGGGCGAAACAATCGAGGAGATCCCACCGGGCGATGTCGTGACAATTGGCGCCGATGAGAAGCACTGGCACGGCGCCGGGCCGAGCACCGCGATGACCCACATCGCGATCCAGGAGTCCCTCGACGGCAAGAACGTCGAGCGGATGGAGAAGGTCACCGACGATCAGTACCACGGGAGGATATGAGCCATGAAAACAGCCGTTCTTCACGGGTCGCGCCTCCACGATCCACGAGCGTTCACCTGAGACCGAAGAAAAAACGAGGAGCAGTCATGCCTACGACGAACGAGAAGAGGAGTTTCGACGGAAAGGTCGCGTTCGTGACCGGGGGCGCGAGCGGCATCGGTCGCGCAGCGGCGCTGGCGTTCGCCCGCGAGGGGGCCAGCGTGGTGATCGCCGACGTGTCGGAGCGGGGCAACCAGGGAACGGCTCGCATGATCGAGGAGCGAGGCGGGCGCGCGCTCGCCGTCGAGTGCGACGTGACGCGAGCCGAGGACGTGAAGGCGGCTCTGGACAAGACCGTCGAAGCGTTCGGGCGGCTGGACTTCGCCTTCAACAACGCGGGTGTCGAGCCGAAGGCTCTGGTCCCGACCGCGGAGATGGAACAGGAGGAGTGGGATCGGATCATCAACATCGACCTCCGCGGCGTCTTCCTCTGCATGAAGTACGAGATCCCGCTGATGCTCGAGCAGGGAGGCGGCGCGATCGTGAATACCTCCTCGGGTGCCGGCGTCATCGGCATCAAAGGCAGCCCCGCGTACACCGCCGCGAAACACGGCGTGATCGGCCTCACCCGAGCGGCGGCCCTCGACTACGCAGCGCGGAACGTTCGCGTCAACGCCGTCTGCCCCGGATACATCGATACCCCGATGATGGCTCGCTACACGGGCGACACCCCCGAGGGGCGGGCGACGGTGATCGCAGAGGAGCCCGTTGGAAGGATGGGCCGGCCCGAGGAGATCGCCGCGACGGTCGTCTGGATGTGCTCGGACGCGGCGGCCTTCATGATCGGGCACGCGCTGGTCGTCGATGGCGGCCAGACGATAACCTGAGCGCGAGTCGATCATGAGATCAACCGGGCGAAGGCCCTCAAACCCAGGGGGATCCGACGGATCGCACCGGTTCGGCACCGCAAATTCGGCCTTGGGAGTTACCCTATCAGGGCCGGGAATGGCCTGGGCGATGTGGTATCAGAGCGGCTGATAAAGCTGGATCAGGTTCCCGCAGGTGTCCGAGAACACCGCGATCATGACCGGGCCCATCGGCGTGGGCTCCTGGGTGAACGCGACCTGGTGCTCCTTGAGGCGAGCGAACTCGGCCTTGAGGTCCGCCACCTCGAACGCGGTGAGCGGGATGCCCTGCGCGAACATCGCCTGCTGGAACGTCTTCGCCGCCGGGTTGGCGTTCGGCTCCAGCACGAGCTCCAGGTCGTCGGGGCCCTCCGGCGAGACCACGGTGATCCACCGGTACTCTCCGACCGGGAAATCGCTCTTCTTCTTGAAGCCGAGCACCTCCGTGTAGAACTTGAGCGCGCGCGTCTGGTCCTCGACCATGATGCTGTTGAGCTTGATCCTCATCGATCGCCTCGCTGAGCTGGTGGTTCGGGCCGACTCTGCCAGGGCCGCCCGGCTCACGCTTCTCGAAAACTGCGAAACGCGCCTGGCGGCAGCCGGCCCATCAGGGTGAGACAGCCGGGGGCGAGCTCCCACGGGAGCCTCCCCGGCACCTGGACCATCGCGCGCACGCGGCGCCGGTACGCCGACGGCGGCACGCCGATCCGCTGAGCGAACAGCGCGCTGAAGCTGCCGAGGCTGGAGAACCCGACCTCCATGCACACGTCGGTCACCGAGTGATGTCCAGCCGCCAGGAGCTGCTTGGCCAGATCAAGGCGCCGCCGGATGCGGTACTGATGCGGGGTCACGCCGAACACCGCCTCGAACTGCCGGATGAAGTGGTAGGGTGAGATCGCCACCTCCCGCGCCACGTCCTCGATCGACAACCTCGACTCGCGCACCTCGGAGAGCAGGTCCCGCGCCCGGCAGAGGTTCCTGAGCGCGTCGTGTCCGAGCAGCATCGCCGGCGACCAGGATAGAGCGTGGCGGCGGCTGCCTCAAGCGACCCCACCGGAGGGGCGCGCGAGCTACGGCCTGCGGGGTGGTCTCGCTTTCCTGCCGGCGGAGTATCGGGCTGCAACCGGACCGCGCTCGCCACGGATCGAGTGGAGCAGCCGTGGCCGAAATTGCGGTTCCATTGTCCTTTCGGACACACACGCCGTCCAGTACCGACTGTGGCGAGGCGCCGGCGGCGCGGGCTTCGAGGTCGAGGGGGCCGACGCGGCCAAAGCTTTCCTGGCCGCGCGCGGGGTCGGCGCGCGCGAGCAGGAGATCGTCTGGGACGCGATCGCCCTGCACACCACCGTGGTGATACCCCAGCGAAAGCGCCCCGAGATCGCCCTTTGCCAGATGGGCGCGGCCGTCGACGTCGGCTACGCGCCCCGGACGCTCCTGCCCGATCGGCTCGTCGAGGAGGCGCTCGGGCGCTACCCGCGGCTCGGCTTCAAGGAGGCGATGACCTCCGCGTTCTGCGGGCTGCTCCGCCGGAACGAGGCAGCCGCGGCCACCTCGCCGGTCGTGGCCGACGTCGGCGAGCGCAGGCTCGACGGGTTTCGACCCATCCACTTCTGCGACGTCATCGCGGGCGCGGCGTTCGACGAGTAGCGCTATCAGGAGCTCGGAGGGCTTCAGAGGGCGAACAGAAAATCGACGAAGGAGCGGGTCGCGCCGTCGAGGCCGAGGTACTTCTTGCCGGCGGCGGGCTCGATGACGAAGTATTCGTCCTTGGCGTGGGCGCCAGAGCCGTGGCCGAGGCCGACGTGGCCGGCGGGGAGCTCGAGCGGCTTTCCCGTGAAGAGGTAGCCGGGCCAGGAGCCGGCGAGGCGCGGCCAGATCACCGGGTTCAGGCCCGCGGCCTTGTAGACGGCGAGCTGGGTCTGGATGGGCGGCGCCTCGAGCGCGGTGTCCGTCGGGTCGTAGCTGCCCATGTTCTTGATAGCGATGTCCTTGTAGCCGCGCCTGTCGAGGTGCTTGCGCAGCTTGGCGAGCACGTCCGTTGCGGTCATGTCCGGCACCAACCGGATATCCATCTTGGCGAAGGCGCGGTGCGGCAGGATGGTCTTGGAGCCCTCTCCGATGTAGCCGGCGTAGAGGCCGTCGATGTTCACCGACGGGCGCGAGACGTAGCGCTCGAGCATGGCGCGCTCGTCGAGGTCGTTCACCCACCTGTCGACCCCGAAGACCTTCTTCCAGTCGGCGTCGTCCCAGCGCGCCGACAGGTCGTCGAGCAGCTTCTTCTGCTGGCTGGAGACCGGGCGCACGGCGTCGGTGAGGCCATCGATCATCGGCTCGTTGCCGTCCGCCGAGACCAGCGTGCCGAGCGCCTGCACCAGCCGCCAGGCCGGGCTGTCGACGACCACCTTCATGCTGGAGTGGATCTCCCCGTCGCGCGGGCCGCGCCCCCACGCCTCGCCGCTCGCCTCCAGCTCGACGTAGACGATGCCCTTCGCGCCCAGGACGACGTTGACCGTGCCCGACAGCGATTGGTCCGCCGCCGGCATCATCACGCCCTGGCATTTCGCGAGCGCCTTCATCACGTCATCGTTCCGCATCACCTGCGAGAAATGCGGCGAGCCGAGCTCCTCTTCCCCTTCGGCGACCACCACCAGGTTGACCGGCAGCTTCAGGCCAGCGGCGCGCACCGCGTGCAGCGCCGCCAGGAACGCCCCCTGCGGTCCCTTCTGGTTGACCGCGCCGCGCCCCAGGATGACCTTGCCGACGTCCGCCTTGTCGACCAGCCTGGCGGCGAAGGGCGGCGAGGACCACTCCTTCTCCTCCACCGGCTGGACGTCGTACATGAAGTAGAAGCCCATGGTCTGCTTCGCGCCGGCGTCGAGCGTCGCGAAGATGCCCGGATGCCCGTCGGTCTTCATCTTCTTGACGGTTCCGAAGCCGGCGTCGCGCAGGAGATCCATCGTCAGGTCGCAGCACTCGGCGATGCCGACGTTCTGCGCCGAGATCGACGGCTGCTGGATCCAGCGCTGGATGCGCTCGATCGACTGACTCCGCTGCTCGGCGATCCTGTCGTATACCGGCGAGAGGTCGACGGCCTTGCCGCTCGCGCCCCTGGCGAGGCGGGGAAACGAGGCGAGCAGTCCGGAGGCCGCGGCGCCGGCGATGAAGGTGCGGCGATCGATGTCCAGCATGGCGCGCAGCTTAAAGCGCGCCGGCCGGGAACGGTCCTCCCCCCGCTTTCATGCGCACCCGTCGACGGCACCGGGAGGCATGGATGCAACGGAGAAAGAGGAGGGCGTTCACGCGTGGGTGCAACGCCGAGGCAGTACGTCAGGCAAGGGCAGGCGCGCGGAGCATCGTCGATGGTTTCGCCCAGGGAGCCGAGAATCCAGTGGAGTTGATGCTCTCTCGCTCGGGTCGGCTGATGGCCATCGCGCCGGTGAGCGGGCCTCCGTCACCACGGGCGTGATGCTCGGCCGATCGCCGGCCCGAGCGCGCCTGAGTGCTCGAGCGCGTCGACGGGGCCCTCGGCTGGGCTCGGTGGGTGAGCGAGCCGTCGTCCTGCTGGAGCGAAAAGCGGCCTGCGGCGATCCTCTACATGGAGCGCCAACACACACAGGGACTCCTGGGAGAGCGCTGTGTCGTCCATCATCATGTCGTGCCAGTCGGCTCACGACGGCGACATCGAGACGCTGGTTCAGGCACCGCAGCCCGGGTGGGTACGTTGTTGACATAGCGTCGCTTTGCAGGAGGAGAGCGGGCGCATAGGAGTCTTCTGTCGTCTCAGGTGAGTGTGGCGGACTGCTCTTGACATTTTGAATCAATTTGATTTTCCTTTCATCTTGAGCCGATACAATCCGCTGGCCATAAGCGCGGAGCGCGGAGGAAATCATGGGTCACCCATCGTTCACGCTCATTCGCGTGATCTGCTGCCTTCTTACTGCGATCACGGCCGGCTGCTTGGACGGCAAAGCGCCGCTCGACGACGCTCCCCGACCAGCCACCGTTCCGGATGTATCCTTTCAAGGGCCATGCGACGGGCCAGCCCTGGCTCACGTGCGGGTCGATCGCTCGAAGAAGGCGCCAGATGCCGGCGCGGTCATCTTCGCGGCGGCGGGTGATATTTGCCTTCGTGTATCGACCGGCGGGGAGAACGGCCACGCGGCGGCCGCGGCATGGATCACCTTGGATACGTCGCTGCTCGCGGTTTCGCCCGACGACTTCAACGGCAGGCCCGCGGCCTTCAACGTGCTCGTCCGTGGGTTGAACGACGGAGAGCATCGCGTGGAGGTTCGAGTCGCGTCGAAGCCTGGAACGTTCGTCGACGTCGAGGTAGTCGGCGTGGTCGACCCGATCGATCTCGATCCGGGCGGCGATCTGGTGACAGGCACGGTCGGTCCCGCGGGAGGCGTCGTGTCCTCGAGCGGCGGTCCAGGGCTCATCTCTATACCCCCCGACGCGCTCTCGGCGCCGACGTCCATTACGATCGCGAAGTTAAGCGACACTGCGGCCGCCAGCCCTCTCCCCGACGGTCTGGTCCTCGTCGGTGGCGTGGAGCTCCTGCCGGAGGGCACACTTTTCGACGCCCCCGCCCTCGTGCTCGTCCCGCTCACGCGGCGCTTGACGCCGGGGCGACCCTTGACAGCCCTTTATTATGACCCCGCGCAGGGAGCGTGGGTGCGCTCCCTCATGTCCACGGGGGAGCACGCCAGCGCCATGGTCACGTCGGATGGGGCTCACGCCGCGTTCCTCGTGGACCATTTTTCGTCTCATGCGGTCGCACTTCCCGAACTGCCGGAGCTCGATCTCGTCCAGATCGGCACCGTTCGAAGCGCAGTTCACGTGTGCCCTATCAACTTCGATTTCGGCGTGTGGGACGGCCCACCGATCAACAACATCTTCGGCACCGCCTACAGCGACCCGATCTTCCGGCACGGCGTCTTCACGGACGTGTTCGAGCAGGTCCTGCTCCGGCCGACGGTGGGCGACGGCGGTGCGCATTATGCCATCGCGGCTCAGATCCTCGCGTCCGCGCGCAACGAGCTCGCGTCCAACGCCGATCTCCTCTATTCGCACGCTCTGCTCAGCAAGCACGTCAATCGGGGGCTGCGGGGTCTGTGGGGCTGGTACGCCGACCAGCCGGCCTCCTTCAAGCATACGACCTTCGCGAACGTTCAGGCGCGGTTCAGCAAGCTATCCGCGGCGCTCCAGGTCGTCGCCGTCGGCGCGCAGCTCGACGAGGGCGCCGCTCAGGTGGAGCTGCTCTGGGTCCTCTCGCAGGCCGCCGACCTGACGCGCATCGAGGCGATGAAATCCTACCTCGATTCGATAGGGCTGAGCGCCGATCCGGCCGTCGTGGCCGGATTCGAGGTGGCGGCCGACCGCGTTGAGGCTCGCCACGACGCGCAGCTGAACGAGTTCGTGGCCGCGGTGGCGAAGGCGGCTGAGCACGGGGTCGTGACCGTCGACACGCTCCTGGAGGCTGGATTGACGATCGGCCTGCCCGCCGTGATCGTCGATTCCCTTGTGAAAGCGAAGCTCATCACGCAGGCCGCGGGCACGAAGCTGGCGGCAGCTGCAGGGCTCGCCCTCGATCTGGCCCTCGGGAACGGGGACGCGCACCGGCGATCGAGCACCCTGTGCGCGCTGTCGACGCTCTACGCCTACGGCCTCGAGCGGGCAGACGTGGTTGTCGACGGCGTTGAGCTGGCCGAGCTCAAGTATATTGCCTTTGCGGAGCTCGCGCGCGCGGCGTCCTCGTTCGTCGAAGGAGAAGAGCTCGGCTTCACCAATTGGCTGGTTTACCTGGCCGTGGATCCTTTTGTCGGCGGCCAGCGGGACGCGACGATCACCTTCTGGAGAGACGCGTCGAGCACCGCTGAAGCGGGGCTGCGAGCGCTGGCGAGCATGAAATACAACCTCGACACCGAGCCGATGCAGACGACCGTCGACGACGAGCTCCCGTCGGTGTCGTTCGCGTGCAGGTCCGACGCGTCGATTACAAAGCAATCCTGCGGCACCGAGTTCGTGGGGTGCTATGCGGGGCCTCAGGGGAGCTGGTTCTGGACCTATAGCGTCAGCGTTCCTGACTGCACGGCGACGTTCACCATCACGGCGCCGTCGAGCGGCGAGCAGCCCGTGTACGCCGAATACTTCGCCTTCTGTGACCAGTCGCGCGCGGTGCGCTACGGCGTGGAGGACGACTTCAAGTCGTCGCAGGTGGTCATCGACCAGTGGGCGTCCACGCTGACGCCCCGCACGTCGCTCTTGGGGACGTTCCATTTCACCTCGGGCCAGTCATACAAGGTGCATGTGTCCGACCATGACCCTCTTGGGTATCAGCCGACCCCGGCGGCATGTCAGGCGGCTGGCGGCGCCTACCACATCAACGTGAATATCGATCGCGTGACGTTCACTGCGCAGGCCAAGCCGGCGGCTCCCGTGCAGGCGTCGGACCGCGAGGCGATCCGGGAGGATGGCGTGAGCATCCTCGCATGGCCGTTCGAATCAAAATCGTGGAGGCGCGTCGAGGGGAGCCCCTATCATGCGTGCTCCGATGCGACGGCGGACGACTGGAACACGACGCTCGGCGGCTGCGACACGGAGATCACGATGGGGCCTATGCGCTTACGCTCTGCGATCAGCGGGGTCATTCGATTCGCGGGCAAGAGCGCGAAGGATCCTGGGAGGGGGTATCAGCTCATCATCGAGAGCTCCAGAATACCCGGATTTTTTGTGGGCTACGCTCATCTAGCGCCGTTCGACGCCACGGGTATGGCCGGCCAGACCGTGGCCGCGTCCGGCGAGCTTCCGGTGGTGGTGGGCGATACCGGGACAGATTGCGCGCACCTTCATTTAAGTGCGTGGCGCCGTGTCCTCGATCCGGCGGCGCGCGCGCTGATCCTCGATGGTCGTAGCCCCGACGGATATACATGCAGCGATTCAAAATATGCCGCGCCGTTCGAGCTGAACCAAGAATGGTGAGCGAGCCCGCTGCGCGCTCATCCCTGTAGTCTCTGCAGATGGCCCTTTCGGTGCGTGGAGAAGCTCCGACGGTCGCCGTGCGGGGCCGGGAACGCGGGCGGCGGTTGGGCGCCGTGAGCCTTTCGCGCCGTGCGCGCGCCCGAGGGGCCGCGTTCTGCCCCGGCGTCAGATGTGCGACGAGCTCCGCGCGGCAGCTTCGTTGGACGGCGAGCTGCTAGCTCCTGACCTCTTCGTCCTCGCCTTCTGGAGGCGGAGGGCGCTCGCCCGCGGCGACCTGGAGCTCGCGGACGATCGAGAGGAGCGCTGGACAGCAGAAGCGCTCGACCACGGAGCCGTCGGGCGCGAGCTCGAAGCTCGGCGGCTCGCCGTGCACCGGGCAAGCCACCTCGGCGTACCTCGACTCGAGATCCCTCAGGACGCTCTCGTCGACCTCGCTGACCTCGCCCTTCGCAGCCGTCCCTTCGTTCCCATGTGTCGCCATGCGACGCACGGTAGCAGGAAGGGCGCCGCGCCTCGCGCTGCTCGGGGGCCCAGGGGGCCCAGGCGACCTCTGCCATCGACGCAGGGGCGTCGGCGCCCCGCGGCCTCAGCCATCGAGGCGCCGCGACCAGAGCGGCTGCCCGAAATCAGGCAGACAAAATAGCAGCGCCGCCGGGCGCCTCGGGGGATTAGGCGGAGGCCGCCGGCGGAGCTGGTCCCTGACTAAGCATCCTCCGTGCCAGGTACACACTTCGGAAATTCCCCTACTTATGTCTCGGGCACCGATCGGGTGGGTTTCGATTCTGCGAGGATCCGGCTTGCACGGTTGCAGGATCGCGACGGCGCTCGCCCACTTCCGTGACCGCCCTGTCGCCGGCTAGCGTCGGGGACATGAACCGCCTGCGTACGACCCCCGCCTTCATCCTGGCGCTGCCGCTGCTCGCGGCGTGCAGCGCCCCCGCGTCGAGGCCGCTGGACAAGCCGGTCGCGTCCCCGGCCGCCGCGACCCCGCCGCCAGCGCCCTCCGGACCGGGGCGGCTTCCTTATCCGGCGACCGCGAAGCGGCCCGTGGCGAGCGAGTACCATGGCACCCGGGTCGTCGACGACTACCAGTGGCTGGAGGACGGGAACTCCCCCGAGGTGGAGCGCTGGGTCGCCGAGCAGAACCAGCTCTCGCGCGGCGCCCTCGACGCCGTGCCAGCGCGCGGCGCCATCCGGGCGCGCGTGCAGGAGATCCTGTCGGCGACCTCCGCGAACCACTACGCGCTCGACGAGGCCGGCGGGCAGATCTTCGCGCTCAAGGACCAGCCGCCGAAGCAGCAGCCTTTCCTCGTCGTCCTGAGGTCCGTGAACGACCCCGCCTCCGCGCGGAGCCTCGTCGATCCAGAGGTCATCGACCCGAAAGGGCACACGGCCATCGACTGGTTCGTCCCGTCGCGCGACGGCAAGAAGGTGGCTGTCTCCCTGTCCGAAGGCGGCACCGAGAGCGGGACCGTGCGCGTCTACGACGTGGCGACGGGCAAGGAGACGGGCGACACCGTTCCTTACGCGAACAGCGGCACCGCGGGCGGCAGCCTGGCGTGGACCGGCGACGGCAAGGGGTTTTACTACACCCGACACCCTCGGCCCGGGGAGCGCCCGCGAGAGGACATGGGCTTCTTCCAGCAGATCTACTTCCACAAGCTCGGTACGCCGGACAAGGACGACAAGTACGCGCTCGGCAAGGAATTCCCCCGCATCGCCGAGGTGGAGCTCACGACGAGCGAGAGCGGCAAGCTCGTGCTCGCCAGCGTGCAGAACGGCGATGGAGGCGAGTACTGGCACTATCTCCTCGACGCTTCGGGCAAGTGGACGCGCTTCGCCGACCTGCCCGACAAGGTCATCCGGGTCGTGTTCGGCGCCGACGACCGGCTCTACCTCCTGTCGCGCAAGGACGCGCCGCGCGGCAAGGTGCTGCGCCTCTCGCCGGGCAAGCTGGACCTCGCCAGGGCGGAGCTCGTCGTGCCCGAGAGCGAGGCGGTGATCCAGGACTTCTTGCCCACGACAGGGCGGCTCTACGTCCGCGATCTGCTCGGCGGCCCGTCGCAGGTCCGCGTCTTCGATCTGAAGGGCAAGGCGCTCGGGACGGTGCCGATCCCGCAGGTCTCCTCGGTGCGGCAGCTCGTGCGCACGCAAGGCGACGACATGCTCTTTCGCGGCGTGAGCTACACCGAGCCGGCGGCCTGGTTCACGTACTCGGCCAGGGACGGCAAGGTGACGAAGACGCCGCTCGCGATGACGGCCCCTGTCTCCTATGCCGACGTGGAGGTCGCCCGGGAGGCGTGCACCTCGAAGGATGGGACCAAGGTTCCCCTCAACATCCTGCGCCGGAAGGGCGCGCCCCTCGACGGGACCGCGCCGGTGCTGCTCACGGGATACGGCGGCTACGGGACGAGCATGGCTCCCGGGTTCAACCCGCTCTGGCGGCTGTGGTTCGACCAGGGAGGGGTGGTCGCGATCGCCAACCTGCGCGGCGGCGGCGAGTTCGGGGAGGCGTGGCACCGCGGCGGCAACCTGACCAAGAAGCAGAACGTCTTCGACGACTTCGCGGCGTGCGCGCAGCACCTCATCGACGGGCGCGTCACGAGCCCGGCGCGGCTCGCCATCCGCGGCGGCTCGAACGGCGGTCTGCTGATGGGAGCGCAGCTCACGCAGCACCCGGAGATGGTCAAGGCGGTCGTGTCGCACGTCGGTATCTACGACATGCTCCGGGTGGAGCTCACGCCGAACGGGGCGTTCAACGTGACCGAGTTCGGCACGGTGAAGGACCCCGAGCAGTTCAAGGCCCTTTACGCCTACTCGCCGTATCACCACGTCAAGGACGGGACCGCCTATCCGGCGACCCTGTTCCTGACCGGCGCCAACGACCCGCGGGTGGATCCATGGCACTCGCGGAAGATGGCCGCGCGGATGCAAGCGGCCTCGTCGGGCTCGGCGCCCATCCTGCTCCGGGCGAGCGGCTCGACGGGCCACGGGGCCGGGACACCGCTCTCCGAGGAGATCGAGGAGCAAGCCGACGTGTTCGCGTTCCTCTTCAAGGAGCTCGGGCTCGGCGCCCCGCCCGCCAAGGACGACGCGGCGCCCCGGTGATGGAACGGCCGCGGCCGCCCCCGCCCGGGGTGCGGCCGCGGTCCGGTCGCTGCGTGTCTCGCTTCACCAGGTGGTGAAGTAAGCCCACGCCTCGTTTCCGGCGGAGGCCTGGAAGCAGTATCCGCCGTTGCGCTTGGCGGGCAGGGTGATGTTGCCGCCGCTGCACGCCACCGCCGTGCCGTTGACCGCGAACGTGCGGCCGCCCGCGAAGTTGCCGCAGTTGGCGCCGCTCAGGCTCGCCGTGGTCTCGAAGCAGCGCGCGCCGGAGCCGAGGCTGCCCGAGCTGTAGCTCGCGCTCGAGAACACGGTGGGGCCCGTGCACAGGCTGCTGCACGGCGCCGTCCCGGTGCTGGGCTGGCAGACGCCGGCCACGCAGCTCAGGCTCGTGCAGTCCGCGCCGGTGACGCACGCCTGGCCGTTCGCGCAGTCGGCCGTGCACGTGCCGCCGCAGTCGACGTCCGTCTCGGTGCCGTTCTTGACGCCGTCGGTGCAGGTCGGCGCGGCGCCGCCGTTGATCACGCTCACCCCGAGGCCCTGGAGCCACGTCGTCACCGGGTAGCGCGCCGCCGTGTCGAGCCGCGTGTGCCAGTTGGTCTGCGAGGGAGCCGGGCCGCTCCAGCCGGACGGGAACGTGTAATAAGCGTTGACGCCCACGACCACGAGGTCGGTCGCGCTCTGCCGGTAGAGCGGGCCGCCCGAGTCGCCGGGGCACAGGCTGGCGTACGTGGTGCTGCTGGCATAACCCGGCGTGAGCACGTAGGCCGCGGCGACATCGTTGATGGCGGTGCCAGAGACGTACGAGCCCGGGTGATCCAGGATCGAGGCAGGCGCCGCGCTGAGGTCCTGGAGCTTGAAGAGCCCGCCGCCCCCGCCGCCGGGGTTCTCGCAGCCATAGCCGGTCGCCACGACGGGATCCCCCACCGCGACCGGCGCCCCGTCCACCACGGCGGCCGGGATCGTCGGCGAGAGCTCGTTGACGACGACCACCGCGAGGTCGGGCGCGTACCCCGGGTTCAGGACGTTGACCCCGCAATCGGTCGCTCCGCCCGCCAGCGCGGCGGCGCAGACCTCGAGCCACTTCGGATGGATGTACGTCTGCTGGATCGTCAGGTTGACGTACGGCGAGATCGGGGGCGTGTTGTCGGCGCTGACCGAGTACGAGCCGCCCGGCCCGTAGCCCGCGGCCACGGTCGCGGCGTACTCGTCATCGACGCAGTGAGCCGCGGTGAGGAAGTGACGCGGTCCGACCTTCGCGGCGGTGCACCCCGGGCCGAGGACCGTCGACGGATACTGCGATTCTAGCGCCGGCTGCCCCCCGATCAGCGCGTCGTCCGCCGCGCCGATCTCCTCGGAGGTCTCGCCGTAGCCCTCCACGCTGCAGGCGGCCAAGCACAATGAGAACAAAGCATATACAGATGAGCGCACTGGTTGCTTCTCCTGTCGCCCCGAGTGCATCGACGCCTCGCGCCCCCCGCGTCGTATCGGTGCGACGGAGGGTCTTTATGCCGACGGTTAGCCTCCTTCCAACTCGAATGCATCATGGACCTCATGCAAGGCGTGCATGCCGTCGCCAGATCGCCACGACCGCGTCGCACGAGCCTGGATCCGGAGGCGAGCCGAAGGAGCGCCGCCCGCCCCCGCGGCTCGCCGCGCCGGCCACGGCGCCCCGCCGCCTCGACGCCCGCGATCCCGGGTCGGGCGGGGCGCGATGCCCGCTCACGGCCGTTGATTATGAACCGATTAAGTGCTCGGCTCGCGCGCGCTTCTTGCGGGTCTTGGGGCACGTCCTGCGCCCGGCGCTGGAGGTGGTTTGCGCCGGTAGCCTGCCTGGGCTCGCGCGGCTCTCCAACTACCGCACGGCGTTCGACGTCGGCTCTCCGATAGGCGGTGAGCTCCTATCTACTGGAACCAGGTGATGGCCGCCTCGGTGGTCGTCAGCGTGCCTGTGGTGGCCGGGTTCCTGCTGCTCCAGCGCTACCTCGTCCAGGGCCTCACCGCGGGCGCGGTGAAGACCTGATCGGTCGGGACGGGGGGTGTCGCCTCGGGCCGGCCTGGAGGGGCACGCCGGGGCGCAGGCGACGGCGCTGCTGCGAGCGCTCGATGGCTTCATGCTGGACAGCAGGGCATGGGTCCGCCCGCCGCGCTGTTTGCTGTGGCCGGGCGAGCGCTCACCGCTTGCGGGACGGAGCCTCTCCACGGGGCAGCGCCGCCGGCCGATGCGCCTCTCCGCGGGGCAGCGCCGCCGGCCGATGCGCCTCTCCCCGTTCGCCTCGCTCGGGCGCGCGCGCCGCGACCGTCGCGCTCCGCTGCGCCGCGACCGCCGCGCTCCGCTGCGCCGCCCCGCGGCGCGCGGCGAGGGCCCGGGTCAGCCCCTCGGCCAGCGTCGCCGCGGTGTCGAGGCCGCCGAGGTCGACGCCGAGCTCGACCAGCGTCTGCGCCAGCGCGGGCGAGACGCCCACCAGCGTGCAGGACGCGCCGAGCAGCCGCGCTGCCGACGCCGCCCCGACGAGCTGCGCGGCGGCCCGGGCGTCGAGCGCCGGCACGCCGGTGATGTCGAGCAGCACCTGCGCCGCCTGCTGCGCGGCGATCGCCTCGAGCAGGCGCTCAAGGAGCGCGCTGGCGCGCGCGTCGTCGATCATGCCCACGATGGGGAGGCAGAGCACGCCGTCCGCGACGCGGATCACCGGGACGCTCATCGCCTGGATCGCGTCCCGCTGCGCCGCGATCACCCGCACTGTCTCTTCGAGCTCCCGGTTGCGCGCCTCCAGCGACGCCTGGAGCGCCCGCTGATCCTCGATCAGGGCCTCGTATTTGTGCTGGATCTCGGCCGCCTCCGGGACGGCGAACTGGAACAGCACGCCCTCGAAGCCGTCCCCGGCGTCGCGCACCGGCACGCCGAAGGAGCAGACCCACACCGCTCCGCCCCTCTTGCCCGTGAGCTCCTCGACAAGGTCGGTGTCGTAGCTGATCGGCGGGATCGCGACCTCCTCGCCGCGAAAGAACCGCTCGACGTGCGGCATGATCCCGTTCTCGACGAGCTGCGGGTCCTCCAGCATGTTGTATTTCAGTTGCAAGAACACCTCGGCTGGGGCCCGCCAGAGCGCTTCCCAGCCGGCGTTGACGGCGTGGGTCCTGCCGACGGGGTGGTGGATCGACACGCTGAAGCAGCGCGCCGCCATCAGCGCGCGCCATCTGCGTGCGTCCGCCCGCAGCGATTCCATCTCCTTCTCCATCGCCTCCAGGCGGCGAACCAGCTGAGCGCTATCGTCGTCCCCCTCGTATCCCATATGCCCGAGTGTTCCCCGAGCGGCGCCTGGCTGTCCAGCGCCGCACCGGGCGAGCGGGCGAGCAGGCGAACGTCGCGCAGTCGCTGGGGGCAGACAGCGTCATCGATTACAGCAAGGAGGATTTTGCCAAGGGCGGCGAGAACTACGACATCCTCTTCGACGCCGTGGGCAAGACGTCGGTCCGAGGACCGAGCCTGACTTCGCCCCGAGGAGCGGACCCCGGAGTTAAAGCTGCGCGGCTTCCTGGCCTCACAAGCGGAGCACCAGGCAGGCCGCCGAGGCCGGGCAGGCCCCGGCGAACTCCGGGGAGGCGGCGAGGTCGGCTGGAACCACCTCGCGCGGCGTCGAGGCGAAGCCGAGCGCCCGGAAATAGTCCGCAGCGGTCGTGGTCAGCAGGTAGACGGCCTCGAGCGACTCCACCCGCGCCGCATCGATGCGGTTGGCGACGAGAGCCCGGCCGAACCCTTGCCCGTGAAGCGTCCGCGCCACGGCCACGGAGCGTAGCAGGCCAACTCGCCCGTACGTCTCGAGCCCAGCTACGCCGACGAGCCCCAGGCTGCGCCGGATGACGACGTACGCGGCGGGGAACTGGTCGAGCAGGCCGGCCGTCGGCAGCTCCGCGCGGACAAGGAGCCCCCGAACCACGTCGAGATCGCCCGACGCAGCCGGCTCGATCTTCGCGTCGCTCAACTCCACGCCTCAGCCGCGATGAGCGCCTCGACGCGCGCCTTCACCTCGTCGCGAATGGCACGGACGCGCTCCAGCGGCTTTCCCTTCGGATCCTCCAATGGCCAGTCGTCGCGTCGCACGCCTGGGACGGTCGGACAAGCTTCGCCGCAGCCCATCGTGATCAGCATGTACGCGTCCGCTGCGAGCGCGTGCGTCAGCTTCTGCGGCGTCGACTCCGACAGGTCGATCCCGACCTGGTGCATCACCTCGCGCACCTCGGGGTGAACGCGCGAGCCGGGCTCGGTGCCGGCGGAGATGGCGTGCGCCTGCGAGGGGTTGACCAAGGCGTTGAACCATGCTGCGGCCATTTGCGATCGGCCCGCATTGTGGATGCAGGCAAAGAGGATCAGCTTCGGTGTGGTTGTCATGACGTGCGGGCCTCTTCCCGTGGAACGACGACATCGGATGCGCGCTGGGGCAGGTTTGGCACCAGCCAGCGGAAGAACACTGTCGCGGCCGCAGCGCCGGCGACCTGGGCGACGATGAAACCTGGGGTGTCGATAGGACGGATGCCGGCGAACGTGTCGGTCGCGGCGCGGGCGACGGTGACCGCAGGGTTCGCGAACGAAGTCGATGAAGTGAACCAGTATGCGGCGGTGATATACGCACCCACGGCGAGCGGCACCGCCTCGGAGCGCCGACGCGAGCATCCCCAGATCACCGCAAGCAGGCCGAACGTCGCGACAAACTCGCTGAACCACTGCGACAGCCCTGTACGGACGTGCCTCGACACGGAGAAGACCGGCAAATCGAACATCGTGTCTGCTGCGGCGACCCCAGCGAACGCGCCGGCGACCTGGGCGAGCACGTACGGTGGCACCTCGCGCCAAGGAAGGCCGCCCTGCGAAGCGTCAGCCACAGTCACCACTGGGTTGAAGTGCGCGCCGGAGATGGGCCCCAGGGTCAGGATGAGAGCGACCAGCGCAGCGCCTGTGGCGATCGCGTTCGCGAGCAGCGCCATGGCTGCGTTGCCACCGGCCAAGCCCTCCGCCATGATCCCCGACCCGACCACCGTCGCGAGAAGGAGGGCCGTCCCGAGCGCTTCGGCGACGGCCCTTCGGGTGAGATCAGCGCGCTGCATCGCCGAGCTTCGCGGGCGCGCAGCAGCCAGGCGCGCAGCACGCCGCCTCGCTCTTCGCAGGCTCGCTCTTCGCAGGCTGGCTTCCCATCACGTCCGCGTCGCCCTTCACCACGAACACCTCCCACGAGTTGCCGTCGGGGTCCTCGATCCAGACCTTGTCCTGCACCGCGTAGCAACACGCGGTGTTCTCCTCCGTGAAGGTCTTGAGCTCGGCCGCCTCGAAGGCGCGCTTGGCCTCGAGCACGTCGTCGGTGCTCGCGACCTGGATGCCGAAATGGCTCGCGTTCACGCCCGTGCGCGGCGCCTCTTGCATCGTCAGGTTGAGGGCAGGCGACGCAAGGTCGAACTTGGCGTAGCCAGGTCGACGCTTCGCGGCGCGCACACCGAATGCCTTCTCGTAGAACGCGACCGAGGCATCGATGTTGGAGATGTTCAGCGAAACGTGAGGCTTGAGGACGTTCATCTCGGGTACTCCTTCCAAATTTTTAGAAATAGTGGAGAAAAAAATTAGCAGCAACCCTTCCCGCGCTTGCAGCAGTCCTCCCAGATGTAGTCCGTGAGGCCGCGAAGCGCCGCGTAGTCGGCGCTGTAGTAGTGGAACGTTCCTTCTCCGCGCGTCCTTAGAACGCCGGCGTCGACGAGCCGCTTCAGGTGATGGCTCAGCGTGGATGCAGGCGTGTGCATGTGCGCCTGGATCTCGCCTGCAGATGCGCCGTCGGCGCCGGCTTGCACCACGAAGCGCAGAACCGCGAGGCGGACGGGGTGACCGAGCGCGGCCAGTTGTTCAGCGTGACGCGCCAGTGTCGAGGGCACGCACTACTTCTACGGATCTAGAAGTACTGGCGCAAGGGGGTTCTTCCAAAAAAATCGAAGCAGTCGACGCGGCCGTTCGGACCGCGCCCTGCGCGGTGTTCGTCCGGATCGAGGGAACCCCAGCGCGCGATGACGAGGCCTTTTCGGTGGTCATGGGCTCGGCTGGGCAGTCGAGCCGCCTGAGCTCTCCGCGCCGCGCCCACGTCCCTGGACGGCGCAGCGGGCCGTCTGTTGAGGGCGAACCCGAGGACTTCCCGCCATACAGCATTTAAGTGAAGTTCCTCAGCGCGAGTGATATCACCACCCCGGACGGCCGACCTCGTGGAGAGCGAACCATGACGACCACCCGAGAGATCCTCGATTTCTACACGCGCCCCGCGGCGATGACGTCCGGGGGCGCGCACGCGCCCCGGTTCGACGAGCTGCCGGGCGACGTGGCCTCGCTCGTGCGCGTCGTGCAAGGCCTCTTGCTGCACGTGCACTGGGCGCAGGCCTACGGCGTGGAGCTCTCGGACGAGCGCCGCGCCGAGTCCCACGTCCGCCCGACGGACCGGATGCTGGATCGCCTTTTCGCCCACGACGATCGGCCGCTCTCCGCCGCCCGGCCGCTCGACACGCGCCTCGTCGGCTCCTGCCGTGACTTCACGGTTCTCCTGGTGGCCTTTCTGCGCGCCAAGGGGATCCCTGCCCGCGCCCGCTGCGGCTTCGGCGGCTATTTCCATGCCGGCGACTTCGTGGACCACTGGGTCTGCGAGCACTGGAACGCCGCCGAGGCGCGCTGGGTCCTCGTCGACGCGCAGATCGACGACGTTCAGCGGGCGGCGCTGAAGCCCGACTTCGATGTGCTCGACGTGCCGCGCCACCGCTTCGTGGTGGCGGGCGACGCCTGGGCGCAGTGCCGCGCCGGGGAGGCCGATCCGTCGAAGTTCGGGATGTTCGATATGCGCGGGCTCTGGTTCATCAGCGGCAACGTCCTGCGCGATCTCGCGGCGCTCAACAACATGGAGATGCTGCCGTGGGACGACTGGGGTGCGATGATCGGACCCGACGAGCCGCTGCGGGACGACCAGCTGGCGCTGTTCGACCGGCTCGCGGCGATCACCCGCTCGCCCGATGCGCGCTTCGCCGAGCTGCGCCAGCTCTACGAGGGCGACGAGCGCCTGCGGGTGCCGGCGGTCGTCTTCAACGCCGTGCTCAACCGTCAGGACAACGCTCTGACCTGACCTGCGTCGAGCCTCGCCGCCGGGCACCTCTCGTACGGGCGCGCCGCGCTCCGGCTACCCGTGGCGGCTTGGAAAATCCCCCACGGCGGCCTCGCGCGCCCTGACCGCGCTCCGGAAGGCGGCGTAACTCCAGCTCAGATCGCTCACGCTGCATTCGTACCCGTTGTCGCGATCGAACTGCTCGCTCAGCTGGAGGCGATCGGAGTGGTAGATCACCGCCTCGAGCATCCTGTCGCCCGCGTCGATCAGCTTCGCCGCGATGTCTGGATCGGCGGGATCGCTCACGCCCACCTGCGCGAAGAACTTCTGCGTCGTGGCGTTCACGAGCACGGCGCCGGGGGAGCTCTTGATCTTCGCCGCGAGCATGAAGTAGAGCTCCGCGAAGTTGCACGTCGTGAGCGCCCACGGGTGACCGGCGTCCGGACCGTGATCCGACAGGTTGCCGTCGTACGTATCCTCGGGGTACCGCCCGATCATCGGCCCCCTGCTCCGAGGCAGCGCCCGATCGGCGTCGTTGATGCGGTACCGCCGGTCGCCCTGGGCGAACGCCTCGCGCACCAGCGCGGCCGTCGAGAGCAGCACCGGGTCCGCGCAGTTCGTGGAGCCGTAGACGGCCGACATGACGATATCCACGTTGAGCGTCGCTCCCCTGCCTTCGGCGGGCCTGCCGTTCGGGCCCGTGATGGACGCGTAGTACGGCTGCCCGTCGTACGTGCCCTGGTGCGTCGCCATCTGGCTGCCCAGCCACTCTGCGGCCGCCCACATGTCGTTGATGTACGGAGAGAGCCCGTGCTCGTCGGCGCGGCTGATCAGCGAGAGGAACGCCTTTCGCTGCACGGAGCGGGCATAGAAGCTGAACCCGGCCGTCTCCTCCCAGAGGTTGTGCGTCTGCTCCTTGTAGGCCGAGAGGAGGTACCGGGTGTCCTTCTCGATGATGGACCTGGCCGTGGCGAGCGCCTGCAGCGAGAGCCGATCCTCGATGGCGAGCAGGGACAGGATGCGGTGCGCCGGGCCATCCGTCTGCGAGGTCCAGTTGTCGCGCACGGTGCCGTCGATGTGGAAGCACGCCAGCGCGAACCTGCTCGCTCGCTCGGCGTTCTCCTGGCACAGCGCCGAGAACATCGTGTAATCCTCGCAGAGGGTCCGCGCCGTGAAGACCGGGTTGTCGAGCGCCTCCGGAATGCAGATGGCCGCGTCCCGGATCCAGTGGTGCACATAGTCCTGGTCGGTCTGACCCCTGTCGTCCGGCAGGGACGGGGACGCGAGCACACACCCCTTGACGGACTGCATCGCGCCCTTGCTGAAGACCCAGGTCCCCGTCGCGATGTTCCGCAGGAGGAGCACTTGCATGTACTTGCTGATCGCGTCGAACGACACGGACGAGACGTCGACGCTCGTGCTCAGGTAACCGAATGAACTGGCCATGGGACCCCCTCGTGGTTTGTTCCTTTATAGCGGGGCGCCGATCCGTGCGCTATGCGCGATCGCGGCGACGTGGTGTGGGAGGCCCTGCTCGAACGCCGTCTTGTTGCTATCCGTTCGCATGCCCGGGCACGGGGCTTGCCCCTGGCGTGCAGGGATCCCGCGCGCGCAGCTACGCCACCACCGGCGGCGCCGGCGCGTCGAGAGCAGGCGTGCGGCGGTCGCGCGCTGCGTCACGCGGCCAGCGGAGCGTCGCGGCGTTGTCGCCTGGTCTCCTCTGAACGTCGCGCTCCGCGAGCGGCCCGGCCGCCCGCCGCGCGGTACCGCGTTCGCCGGGCCGTCGCGGGCGACGCCGATCCCGGGATGTTCGCCGTTGCGAACAATCCGCCCCGCCGCGCACAGTGGGCGCATGGTCGACCCGCTCTTCGACGATCTGCCCGCCCTGCTGTGCTTCGCGCGCGTCGTGGAGCGCCGCTCGTTCACCGCGGCCGCGGCGGAGCTCGGGGTGTCGAAGTCGATGGTGAGCACCCGGGTCGCGCGCCTGGAGGAACGCCTCGGCGAGCGCCTGCTCGTGCGCACCACGCGCAAGCTCACCGTCACGGACGCCGGCATGAACCTCTATGCGCGCTGCGCGCGTGTGCTCGAGGAGGCCGCGGCCGCGGTGCGGGGCGCGTCCGACGCCGACCGGGGCCGCATCCGGCTCAACGCGCCGGTCAGCTTCGCGCAGATGTACCTGGCGGAGCCGCTCGCGCGGTTCCTCCGGGCGAGCCCGGGCGCGCACGTCGAGCTCATGCTGAACGACCGGCTCGTCGACCTGGTGGAGGAGCGCGTCGACCTGGCCATCCGGATCACGAAGCTCAAGGACTCGAGCCTTGTCGCGCGCCAGCTCGCCACGACGGCGCTGCACGTGGTCGGCGCGCCGGGTTACCTCGAGCGGCGGGGGCGGCCCGAGCAGCCGGGGGATCTCCTGCGCCACGACTGCCTGCGCTACCTCCACCTGCGCGTCGAGGACGAGTGGCGCTTCTACGGGGCCGGCGGGCGCATCTCCGTCCCCGTCTCCGGCCCGCTGACGGCGAGCAACGGGACGGCGCTCCGAGAGGCGGCCGTGTCCGGGATCGGCCTCGCGGTGCTGCCGCGCTTCATGGTCGACGAGGATCTCGCGGCCGGGCGCCTGGTCACGCTGCTCGACGCGTTCGCGCCCCGGCCGATGGGCATCTACGCGGTGCACGCGGCCGGCCGGCGCCCGCCCGCGCGGGTGCGGAGGCTCGTCGACCACCTGGCGGCCGCATTCCGCGGGATCTCGTGGGCGTAGCGGCAGATCGTTCTCCGCGGAGAACAATTCGTTCCCGGGCGCGCTCTACCGTGGCGCGGCGCCGGGGCTTACTCCTCGGGTCATGGAGGCATCACCCATGAACCGTGTCGAAACGATCCTCTCCGTTCCCCGCTCGGCCGAGCTGGCCGCGCTGATGTTGCGCCTCGGGCTGGGCGCCGTGTTCCTGGCGCACGCGCTCGCCAAGCCGCTCGTGTTCACGTTGCCGGGCACCGTCGCGTTCTTCGCGGCGAGCGGCTTCCCGGGCTGGACGGCATATCCGGTGTTTCTCGCGGAGCTGCTCGGCGGCGCGGCGCTCCTCGCCGGGCTCAGGACGCGCCTTGTCTCGCTCTTGCTCCTGCCGGTGATGATCGGCGCGCTGCTCGTGCACCTGCCGAACGGCTGGATGTTCGCCGGCCAGGGGGGCGGCTGGGAGTACGTCGCCTTCCTGATGATCGCGCTCGGCGCGCAGGCCCTCCTCGGTGACGGCGCGTTCGCCGTGAGCCGGCTGCAGCGCGGCTAGCGCCTCGCCGCGCAGGGTCGAGAAGGGCCGCGCGATCTGCGCGGCGGCTCGCGCCGCGTCACGGCAAGTTGGCGTCCATCCACGCGAGTCGGGCCCGCAGGAAGTCGCGCATGCCCTGCAGCTGCCCCTCCCACGTCGGCGCCGTGGGGCCGCCGAGGAAACCCTCGCTCGACTCGATGACGCTCGACACCGGCCACTTGGCGAAGTCGCGGACCACGGCCTGCGAGAGCGGCGCGCTCAGCCCGTTCATGCGCTGCTCGAGCGCGGCCTCGGACAGGTGCGTCTGGCGAAGCGCCGTGTAGCGCGCCTTCACCTGCGCCATGAAGCTCGGATCCGCGGTGAGCTTCTGGTACCAGTTGTTGACGTTCCTCGTGCCGCTGAAGCGCCAGCCGGTGTCGTTCTCCGATTGCGGCGTCGCGCTCTGGGCGCCCACGCCGCCGAGCGCGAAGTTGTAATCCCACAGCGGCCCGGCCTTGAGCTTCTGATCGCGATCCTTGAAGTAATACGCGCTCCGCACGTACGCGTCCACGTTGAGCGTCAGCTCGCTGATGATCAGGTAATCGATGAACGACGGCACGTCGATGTACGACGCGTAATCGCCGATCGGCGTCTGGTGGATGCTGTCGTGGAACTGCTGGATGTACTGCGTCAGCCAGGTCGTCTGCTCGTCGTTCAGGGGGTCGGGATCCACGACCTCGAGATCGATCCAGCACGTGCCGCCCTCGCCGGGGCGGGGACCCCCGCCGCCGCCGAAGCTGAACGACGGGAGGGGATCCGACCCGGTGCAGGTGAGCTTCGGCTCCTCGGCGGCCGCCTGGTCGAACTTGAAGATGTAGCCGCCGCTGATGTCCGGCAGTGCCCGGTCCGTCTCCTTGAGCTCCTTGAGATCGGTGCGGACCTTGTTGTTCTTGATGGTCTCCGAGATCCAGTAGATGCCCTGGTAATCCGCTTCGCCGACGACGCGCGCGTCGTAGTTCAGATAGACCTCGGCGAACTCGACGCGTGGCGCCTGGAGCCCCATGTCGCGGCCGAGGGTGAAGGTGAACGGATTGCGGATCAACGTGCGGTCGTAGTAGGGGGGGATCAGCGCCCAGTCCGAGTCGGCGGGCATGCCCAGCACCGGGTAGTCGAGGTCCTTGTCGTCGTTGCCCCACAGCTCGAGCTTGTATGGTGTTTGCGGGAAGTTCTGCGACGACTGACCGCGCACGTGGTACCCGCCGCGCATCGCCATCGTGGGCAGCGAGGCGATCGACGCGACGCCGTTGACCGGCTCCCAGATCATCACCGCCGCGTCGAAGTAGACCTCCTTGTCGGTCGGCTTGCCCATGCCGTAACCGTCCATGATCACGATGGGAAGATCGGAGGTCGCGTCGAAGGTGCGCGCGATGTAGAGGCCTGTGCTCACCGCGCCGCTCGCGGCGCCTCCAACGAACGTTTGCGCGCGGACCTGCGTCGTTTCAGTGAGGGTCACGGGCTCGCCCGTGTACAGCGTGGAGGACGCGGTCGGCAGCAGCCCGTCCAGCGTGTAGCGGATCTCTGCCCCCTCGATCGCGGTGGACATCCCCACCTGGATCTGATCTCTGAACGTCTGGCTAGGCGTGGAGAACGACACATCCCCGATCAGGGACGGGGGCGGCGCCGCGGTGCCGTTGCCGTCGCCAGCCGGTTCCTGGCCCTGGCCGCAAGCAACGCTCAGAGAGATCAGGGCGAGCGAGATGGAGCGGTGAAACCGGGCAAAGCGCCCTCGTTTAACCATGGTATGATTTTCCACTGCGACCTCATTCAGAGTTCAAGGATTCTCCATTCTACTGACACACAGGGCTGCAGCGCTATCCGTTTCGGGCGCGGCGACTCGAGCTGCCTCGTGCCTCTCGGCGGGGAGCAGCTCACACCTTGTAAGACGGCGCGTGTGAACGTAGATCACGGGGTAAGGGCGGCGCCAGCTGGGATTGGAATGGTGGCATGGTCGCGTGGGCAGGACGACCCCGCCGCCGAGACGCTCTTCTCCACGCTGACCAACGTGAGCTTCGACCCCGAGGCGCTCCTCGAGCTCTGCCTGGAGTGCGGCCAGGTGAACCTCCTTGTGATGAGGATGCTCGACGAGGGCCACCGCATGCGCTTCGGCGAGCCGCAGCCGGCGATGGTCCGGGAAGGCACCGTGGCGGGGCCGGGGATCCTCGTCTCGGGGCACGATCTCTCGGACCTCGCCGAGCTGCTCCGGCAGTGCGAGGGGACGGGCGTGAGGGTGTACACCCACGGCGAGATGCTGCCGGCGCACGCGTATCCGGAGCTCGCGGGCCACCCGAACCTCGTCGGCCACTACGGCTCCGCGTGGCAGCACCAGAAGGTCGAGTTCCTGGCGTTCTCCGGGCCGATCCTGATGACCTCGAACTGCGTGCTCCTCCCGAAGGAGGCCTACCGGGCAGTGCAACGACGCCTACGGCGCCCTCCGCGTGGCCGGCGCGCTCGCCCAGGCGCTCGGCTGCGGGGTGAACCAGCTGCCCCTGACGCTTGTGCTCTCGTGGCTCGAGCAGAAGGCCGTGGCGGTGCTCCTGACCCTGCTCAGCCTGGGCGTGAAGGGCATCGTGCTCGGGCCGCGCCTGCCGGCGTTCCTCTCGCCGAACGTGCTGCGGCTGCTGCACAGCGCTACGATCTCCGGCTGACCGGCAGGGCGCCGTCGATGGACCTGCTGCAGCTCCACCGGGCGCCCGCGAGCGCCTGAGCGCCTGTGCGCGGGGTTGCCCGCGGCGCGCCCGCCGTCTGTTGGCTCAGTGCGATGTCGTGTACTTGAACTCGAGGATCGCCCCCGGGTTGTCCAGGACCGTCGTGACGCCGCCGGTCGGTCCGCTCGTGTTCCCCGTGGTGTCCGTGATGATGTAGAAGGCCTTGCGGTCCGGGCTCATCGCGAGATCGCGGTACCGGTTCGTGGTCTGGAAGAGGACGACCGGCTCGCCCTGCACGGTCTTCCCGTTCGGGCTCAGCTTCACCTGGTACACGGCGCCCTTCTTGAGGGAGGTCATCAGGAGAGAGTGATCCCACCCGCGGATGCCGTGCCCGGCAGGGTAGTAGTGGAGCGAGGAGGGCGCGATCGTCGGCCAGCAGATGTACTGGCTGAAGCCGCACGCCCAGTCGAAGAAGACGTAGTCGCTCGGGACGGTGTAGAAGGTGAGGAGCGGCTCCTTGAAGTCCGGATGGCTGAAGGCGCTCTCCAGCTGCCGCGGCACGGACTCGGGAGGAGCCCAGTCGCTCCAGAAGAGCTCGTTGCACGGCGTCGGGCTCGAGGCCGACCAGTTGTCGTACGTGTACGCCTGGTCGTCCTGGTAGCCGGCGACGTACGGCCAGCCATAGTTGTTGCCGGCCTGGATGAGGTTCAGCTCGTCGTCGCTCTTCGGCCCGTGCTCGTTCGCGTAGAGCTTGCCGCCCCGCCCGAACGTGAGGCCCTGCGCGTTGCGATGGCCGTACGAGTAGATATGGCTGCGGACCCCGTCGATCTCCGGGTTGTCCTTCGGGATCGAGCCATCGACGTTCAAGCGCAGGATCTTGCCGACGTATTTCTGCCAGTCCTGCGCCGCGACCTCGGCCGCCGTCGGCAGCTCCTGCGCGCGGTTCGGGTTGCACATCCTGGCGAACTGGTTGTTCCCCTGATCCCCGATGGTGTAATAGAGCTTCCCATCGGGCCCGAACAGGAGCCGCGCGGAGTTGTGATCGTCGCTCCCCGGCAGGCCCGTGATGACGTCGACAGGGCTCCCGAGGGTCTCGGTCACCCGGTTGTACGTGTAGCGGCGGATCTTCGTCCTGCGGTCCACCGCTGGATCTGCCGCGACGTTGTAGGTGAAGGACACGTACACGTAGTCCTTCCCTTTGTGCTTGAGCAGATCCGGGTGCAGCGCCAGGGCCAGCAGCCCGTCCTGACCTCCCGACTGGAACGCCTCCGGGATGGTGATCGCGGTCTTCTGAAGGCCGTCCTCCGGCCTCACGCGCACGACCCGCTTCCCTGTGCGCTCGGTGAGCCACAGATAGTCATCCGGTCCCCAGACGATCCGCATCGGAAACGAGAGATCCCGTACGATTTCGCGCGACGTGAAGGTCGGCTCCTCGCCGGAGCACACCTCATCGGCAGCCCCGGGATCCTCGGCGTCACCTGGATCCTCGGCCTCCTCGGCGACGATGGCCTGAGCATCGGATTCGAGCGGCTCGTCCGGGGGACCCGCCTGGCCACATCCGGTGAGACTCCACGAAGCCGTGGTGAGCAAACCAACTTGAGCCAGAACAACAGCCAGCTTGCGTGAGATAAAGGGCGACATAGGACTACCTCCCTGTCTCGATCAAGGGACTTTCACGTGTCGGTGCTGACCAGATCCCACCGCGCCATGGCGTGGCGGACGCGCTGGGAAAATCTCGGCATACAACCGGGGATTGCGAGACATCCGGTAGGGCCCTCCCCGATTAGAGTAAGGCCTTTACTATAGCAAATGTGGAGCTCGCTCGCACTGACAACGTTGATTTGCGATGTCGGTGGATGACATTGTGCGTGAACGAGCCACTGTGTCGTTCCTGGCGCGGACATGGCTTCTCCGGTCGGCTCGAAGCCCAGCGGGAGGCGCCACCGCGCGTTGCGGCGAGCGTCGGGGCGATCCATCGCTGACAGCGCGTGGCGCGGCGGAGGTGCTCTTACGAGACGAAGGCGAGCCGCCGGGACGCCGAGGAGCGCGCCCTGCTCGCTCTCGTGGCGTCGCTTGCGCCTCGGCGGCCTTCGTGTCCGGGTCGCCGTGCCAGGACGGCCGAGCGTCGCAGCGCGGCCGAGCTCGCGATGTCGCGTGTCGCGCAGCGCTCGAAGGAGCGCTGGATCTCGGTGGGGTTACTTCGTCGGCGCCGGCTCTGCGGACACGTCGAGCTTCTCGATCGAGCGCGGGGTCCCGAAGCCGGGCCCGCCGAGCGCGGTCTCGACCTTCAGATACACGCCCTGATGCCCGGAGGAGCGCGCGGCGTCGAGGAGGACGTCATTGCGGTAGAGCGTCACGACCAGCCCCGCAACGACCGACAGCGCGAGCGTCAGGCGCTGCGCCCGGCCCGTTTCGCGCGCGCGGGGCGCCGCGTAGGGCGACTCGTTGAACAACTCCGGCTCCCGCGCCTCCGGCATCCACGGCGGCGAGGTGGGCCGAGACGCTGCGAGCATCGCCGCGGGCGGCGCCTGCACCTCGGTCCGCGTCACGAGGTGAGGCGAGCTGTCGTCCAGCGCTCCGATCGGCATCGTGGCGCCGAGCGGCATCGTGGAGAACATGTTCGACGCCACCGGCGTCGGATGGTCGGAGTCCATGCTCCGCCGCGCAGGGACGCGCGGGGGCGGCGGAGGCGGGCCCCGGCGCGCCGTGCTCGGCGGAGGACCCTGGACCTGCGCCGGCTCGGGGGGCGTCGGCTCGATTCCCGCCACGACGCCGAGCGGCTGCCAGGCGGCCATCCCGGGGCGCCATATCTTCGTCGTCTCGTCGATCACGTCGAGACGGAACAGATCGTCGAGCTTGTCCAACGTGAGCACCTTGATGTCGTCAGGCGCGATCGCGACATGCCAGAGACTCTCGCGATCATCGGTTGCCGGAACGGGCGGCGCCGGGCGCCTGGCCGGAAGGGGCGGCGGTTTCATACAAAGTCCTCCCTTGCGTCCCCGAGGATGCCACGGCGCGAGCGCACCGTACACACCGACATGAGGCCCCGCGTGCTTTCGAGACGGTGCGGATTTTTGCAATGAGTGAGGTGTGACCCGTCGCGCTGGCGGGATCCTCGCCATGTCGGTATTCTCGCCGGCGATGGCGGCGGAGCATGGAGGCAGTCATGAACATCGCGGATGAGGCGATCGCGGCCGGCAACAGCGCTGGATCGTCCAGCTTCCGACGCTGGATGCGCGTGATGCCGGCGCTCCTCCTCGTCGCGGCCGCCGCGTTCGTGGCGGCATATTACGTCCCGCTTCACCGCGCTCACGTGCTCTTGCTGGAGGAGCAGCGGAAGTCGACCCAGAGGGCCAAAGAGCTCGAACAGACGCTGAGCCAGGTGCGCGGGGAGCTCCAGGCGAAGACGGCGCAGATCGAGAAGGGCGAGGCGGAGCGGCAGCAGACCGAGGCCGCGAAGAAGTCGGGCGTCGAGCGGATCGGGCAGATCAAGGCGGAGCTCGCGGGGAAGCTCGACAAGCACGTCAAGAAAGGGGTCGCGGCGGTCGCGGTCGCGGAGGGACAGGCGTTCGTCGCGCTCTCGGAGGGCGCGGTGTTCCTCCCCAACACGGTCGACGTGAGCCCGCAGGGGCAAGCCCTCCTGTGCCAGGTCTCGGGCGCGCTGTCCGCGAGCGGCGGCGGCCAGGCGGCGCTGCGCGTCGGCGCGGTCAGCGGTCCTCCGGCCTCGGTGCCGGCCCCCTTGCAGGCCGCCTATCCGACGCCGTGGGAGCTCTCCGCGGTCCGGGCGGCGACCGTCACGCAGACGCTCCAGGACAAGTGCGCGGTGGCAGGGGCCCGGCTGTCGGCGGTCGGGCACGCCGAGCACGACCCCGCGGCCGCCGCGCTCGGGGAGACCAAGCTGCCTCCGGGGCGCGTCGAGATTTCCGTCGCGCTGCCGGCGGCCTCCGCGGACAAGTGACGGTCGCGACGGCGCTGGACGTGCGCGCCGTCACGCGCCCCCCAGGCTGGCCGCGATGATCCGGCGCAGCTCCTCCTCGACGAACCGCTGCTTCGACAGCACCGCCCGCACGCCGAGCCCGCGCAGCGCGGCCTCGCTCTGCTCCTGCGCCGCCGTCGTCAGCACCACGACCGGCACCCGGGCGAGCCCGGGCGAGCGCCTGAGCTCCGCCACCATCTCCAGGCCGCTCATGTAGGGCATCTCCAGGTCGGTCAGCACCACGTCGGGCGGCGCCGCCCGCGCCCGCGCGAGCCCCTCCCGCCCGTCGCTCGCCTCCTCCACGCGCAGGCCCATCGACCGCAGGATGCCGCAGAGCAGCTCCCGCGCGACGGGCGCGTCCTCCACGACCAGCGCGAGCGGCTCCCGCTTCTGCTCGGCGGCGGCGGTGAAGGGCGCGTCCCGCGGCGCCTGCCGGGCGTACGTGAACAGCCGCTCCACGTCGAGGAGCAGCATCGCCTCGCCGTCCGCCGTCGGCGCCACCCCGCGCACGAGCGGCGAGGTGAGGGGCATCTCCTCCGAGCGCACGAGCGCGACCAGCCGAGGGTTCTCGTAGCCGTCCACGCTCACCGCGAACAGGCCCGCGGCGTGGTGCAGCACGAGCGCCGCGTCCCCGGGCTCCGGCAGGCCTCCGTCGCCGAGCACCGCCCCGAGCGCGTACAGCGGCGCGAGCTCCGCGCCGGCGCCGCTGGTCAGGCGCACGCGCGGCCCGTCGGGGGCGCGCAGGAGCTCCTCGTCCTCCAGCAGCACGACGGAGTGCACGGCGTGCGTCGGCACCGCGCACCGGAAGCGCCCGCTGGAGATGGGGACCACCTCCTCGCCGTGCAGGTTCTTCGGCACCACGAGCACGATCGTCGTGCCGAGCCCGGGCTTCGAGTCGACCCGTACCTGCCCGCCCAGCGCGCCGATCTCGCGCGCCACGATGTCGAGCCCGACGCCCCGGCCCGAGATCGCGCCGACGCTGCGGCTCGTCGTGAGCCCGTGCGCGAACAGGTACGGGATGAGCTCGGCGTCGTCGAGGGTCGAGGCGCCCGGGACCGACGGCGCGAGCACCTCGCGCAGGCGGGCGAAGTCGACCCCGCCGCCGTCGTCCTTCACCTCGACCCGCACGGCGGCGTCGGTCTGGACAACGGTCACCGCCACCGTCCCGCGCGCGGGCTTGCCGCGGCGCGCCCGGACGTCCGCCGGCTCGATCCCGTGGTCGATGGCGTTGCGCACGAGGTGCAGCAGCGCCGGCTCGAGGCGGCGCTCCACGGCCGCGTCGAGCAGCCCCGTCCCCTCGACCCGCGCCTCGACGTCCTTGCCCAGCATGCGCGCCGCGCTCCGGGCGGCGAGCGACACCTGGTTCAGCAGGCGCTCGGTGCGCACGACCGACGCCCTCCGGACCACCTCGTCGAGCTCGCCGAGCGCGCGCCCCGCCGCGAACTCGTTGCTGGACCAGTCCGCCCGGACGGCGCCCAGGAGGCGCTCGATCTCCGCGCCATAGCCGAGCGTCTTCGCGATGCGCTCGGCAAATCGATCCACATCCGCGCCGCGGGGGTCGATCTCGACGAGCAGCGCGCGGAGCATGCGCTGGGACTCGCGGAGCCGCCGCTGGATGACCTCCCGCTCGCCGTGGAGCCGCTGGAGCTCCTGCAAGAGCGCCCCGACGGCCTCGGCGTCGAGGGCCGCGCGTTCGGTCGGCTGGGCGGGGTCGGGCGGCGCGTCGGGCTGGTCCAGCCGCGGCGGCAGGACGCTCTCGTGCACGGAATCAGGCGCCGATACGAGCGGCGGCGCGAGCTCGCCGTCGGGCGGGCCGGCGCCGCCGAGCTCCGCGCGCGCAGCGCGGAGGGTCTCCTTCACGATCTCGAGCTCGGGCGCGGCCTCGTCGCCGGGGCTCGCCGACAGGAGCCCTAGCCCCTCCAGCGCGCCGAGGAGGCTGTCGCCGGTGAGCTGCGTGGGGCGCGCGCCGCCCCGCACCGCGTCGATGACGTCCTCCGCCAGCTCGGCCAGGTCGCCGCACGCGGCGAGCTCCAGCATGTGCGCCTCGCCCTTCAGCGTGTGCAGGAGCCGGCGCAGCACCTGCAGGTTGCCGCTCTGGCCCTGCTCGTAGCCGAGCCACAGGTCCGTCGCCTGGGCCACGCGGTCCGGCATGGTCCGGTGGAAGGCGGCGACGAGATCAGCCCGGCTCCTCATCCGCGTCCGCCTCCGCGCTCTCGGGCTTGCCGGCCCTCGCCCCCAGCGGCTTGACCCGGAAGGCCTTCGCCGTCGTCTTGAGCACGTGCGACAGCTGGAGCAGCGACTCGGCCGAGCGCGTCGCGGCCACGCTGCTCGTCAGCGTGTCGTTCACCGCCCCGACGATGTTGACGATCGCCGTCTTGACCCGCGCCGTCCCCTCGCGCTGGTGGTCCACCGCGTCCGAGATCTGCGCGGCGGCCGCCGCCGTGTCGCGGGCCAGCTTGATCCCGTCCTCGGTCGCGAGCACGGACGCGTGGGAGGCCGCGTGCATGTTCGCCACGAGCCTCCGGATGTCGCGCACCGAGTCCATGACGTGCTCGGACAGGCGGCGCATCTCGGCGGCCACGAGCGAGAACCCGCGCCCCACCTCGCCGGCCTTTGTGCCCTCGAGCGCGGCGTTGAGCGCGAGCAGGTCCGACTTGTCGGCGATGCTCTGGATCAAGGACAGGATCTCGCCGATGCGGTCCGAGTGGGAGCTGACGAGGCGCGTCTGCTCCGCCGTGTGCTGGACGCTGACGAGGCTCCGCTGCGCCGTCTCGTGCACGGTGGCCGCGTCCTTCGCGATGTGATCCGCGCTGGCCGTCAGGGCCTCGACGGTCCGCCGGATCTCCTCGAGCGCCGCGTTCTGCTGGCTCGCGCTCGTCTCCTGCTCGCGCACCGACGAGAACATGCCGGCGGCGGCCGACGCGACCTCCGCCGAGGTGTTGCCGATCCGCGAGGCGAGCTCCTGGAGGCTCGTCACCATGGAGCGGAACGCGGCGAACAGCTCCCCGTCGCCGGTGATCTTGCACGTGAAATCGCCGCCCGCGACCCGCGCGGCCGTCTCCTGGAGCTCGCGCAGCTGGGTGTTCATCCGCTCGAACGCGCTGGCCATGTCCCCGAGCTCGTCGTCCGAGATCCTGAGGGACAGCCGGGCCGAGACGTCGCCGCGGGCGATCCGGTCCGCCGCCTCCTTGATGTGCGCCATCGAGCGCGTCATGCGCGCCGAGATGACCCAGGCGAGGCCCAGGCCGAGCAGCGCGATCCCCGCCGATTGCAGGGCGATGGTCCTGCGCGCGTCGGCGCGGCGCTCGGCGATCCGGTCGCTGCGCAGCCCGACGGCCAGCGTCCCGAGCTGGCGATCGCCGTTCCGCGACCGGATCGGGGCCTCGCTGACGACCACGCCGGCGTCGCCCCGGCCCCGCGCGCCCTCGGGCGCCTGCGCCGCGCCGATCGCGGCGATGCGCTGCCCCCTCGCGTCGTAGACCGACACCCAGCTCACCAGGGGATCGGTCATCGCGGTGCGCAGGGTGTCCGGGAAGGTCTCCGGCGGCTGCTCGAGGTCCATGGCCACGCCGATGGGCTCCTTCAGCATGGTGGCGAGGATCCCGGCGCGCTCGCGCAGCTCGGCCTCGCTCGCCCGCGCGGCGTGTTCGGGGATCAGCCACAGATCGAGCGCCGACAGCACGATGGCCACCGACGCGACGAGGGCGGCGATCTTCCAGCGGATAGAGCGAAAGTTGAGCATGGCGGGTGAGGGGCGGCGATGGCGGACGCTGAACGAGGGGCGCTGGATGGGCGATGGGAGATCGCGAGTCGTGAACCGTGAGCCGTGAACCTGCGAGCGGCGATGCGCGGTGTCCGGTGACGGACGTCGCGAGGGCCTCAGTCGACGATGCGGGCGAGCCGGAGGAGCTGCGGGTCGAAGCGGAGGCCGACGGCGTTGGCGTGCTTCACGTTCAGCAGGAGCTCGGGCTTCGCGCCCGAGAGCCCCACGGCGACGGCGCAGCCGCGCTTCGTGTCGTCGCCGTCGCCGCACACGACGATGCGGACGACGGCTCCCTCGCGCGACGGGATGTCCGGGATGGCGGCGGCGAGCCCGCGCGCCACATAGACCACCTCGGCGCCGGCGGCGCGCAGCGCCTCCTGCAGCTGGGCCCTTCCGCTGTACGTCACGCGCAGGACGGACGCCGGCCGCTTGGCCACGGTCGTCTTCGCGGCCAGCCTGGAGAGCACGGCCGCCATCGCGCTCGCGTCCTCCGCGCTCGCGCCTGACTCCGCCCCGACGACCGCGAGCACGGCCGTGCCCGCGCGGCTCGCGAACCCGCTCTCGTAGCCGATCGACCGCAGGAGGATGGCGCCCCGCAGCTCGTAGGGGACGGAGGCGGCAGAGCGGCTCTCGGTGCTCACGGTCGTGAAGAGCGCCGCGGCCATCAGCATTCGAATCGACGAAATCGGAGACACCATGTTCCGCTGGCGAGCTGTGTACGATCGCGGACGGATCCTCGACGAGCGTGGCATCAGGCGACCGCGGTCCCCACGTCAGCGTTCCTTGCCGGCGAGCCGCTTGACCAGGGCCGGCAGACGATCGAGGTGGCGCTTCGAGAGGACCGCGTCCGCCTGGACCTCCAGCTTCAGCTGTTCGAGCTCCCGCTCGGAGTGTCCGGACATCAGGATGACGCTGAGCTGCCCGAGCCGCTGGTTCTTCCGGAACAGGGTGAGCAGCCGGTCCCCACGGATGGTGGGCATGAAGACGTCGAGGACGACGATGCGCACCTGGTGCCGCACGATGGCCTGCGTCGCCCCGATGGGGGAGGGGAGCGCGAGCACCTGAAAACCGGAGGAGCGCAGCACGCGAGACACCTCTTCTCGGGCGATCTCGCTGTCGTCGATCACGAGCACAGGCGCGTTTGCCGGCGCGTTTGTCAGCGTGCTCGCCGGCGCGCTCGCCGGCGACCGCGACAGCGGAGCCGCGCTCGCCGGGGACGCCTCATCGGCCGAATCGAGCGGCGGTCTGGCCCTGGGCGCAGGTGATCGGGAGCTCGGAACGCTCATGGATTCGACCAGATGCCCTGAGCTTCGCGCGTCGCCACGAAGGGCCGAGGCGCAACGTCGGAAGCGTCGACCAGGTGGGTCACGTCGAGGAAGGTCACTGCTCCCTCGCTGGTGTCGACGACAGCGTTCGGCACGGGCTCCCCGAACACCTCGACCGCGGCGACACACCGCGTCTTGCCGGCGGGCAATCCCAGGTAGCCGCGCGCAGCGCGGCAGACGACGATGCGGAGCGGGGTAGCCGCCGGCTCCGCGGGGGCGGGCGACACGATCACGATGATCCTCCCCCGGTCCTGGAGGATGCCCATCACCCGGGGGCCTGTGCGCGGCAGCGGCAAGGGGGTGCGCCACGCGATCACCTCTTCCACCTGCTGCGCCCTGAGCGCGAAAGTCACCGCGCCCATGTCGAAGAGCAAGAAATCGACAACGGCCCTCTCGCGCAGGCCCTTGTCCGGGGCGTCGTCGAGCAGATCGTGAACCTGGCTCATTGCTTCGGACAAGGTGTCCTCGATTTATCACAAGGGCAGACGCCGGGGAGGTGCATTCGTGTCGGGCTGCGCGGTGTCAGGAGATTTCTGACGTCGATTCTGCTGTCGCTGTCGTGCGCGCGGCGTTCGCGTGCGCGCCGCCTTCCCGCGCAGGCCGGCGGCGTCAGTAAGACGCCTCGACCGAGGCGCCCACGTAGGGGCGACCGGTGGTGATGATCAGCCGGTGCGAGTCGTAGGACGGTGGAGGGACCTTGTTGAAGGTGAGGTTCTTGCCGAACACGGAGACCCAGACGCGCTCGAGCGGCGAGAAGGATACAGCGGCGTCGAGGTTGAACGCCGATCGCGCCGCCATCCGATCTCTGGGCGGCAAATCGTCCGTGTCGTGGGCGGGCGCGTCCCTGGAGCCGTGGCTGTTCATGCCAGTCCGGAAGGTCGCGGCGAGCCCGGCGGTGAACCGGCTGGCGCTGTAGCTCAGGTGGCCTTTGACGAGGTGGATGGGGTAGTTGGCCCAGGTCTCGCCGTCCCAGTTGGTCAGGATGTTGAGGTCGCTCTCGGGGCCGAACGGCTTCGACACGCTGTACCAGAGGTCCCCCGCGAACCCGCCGCCGAGGTCGCCGATCGCGCCGATCTCGCCGCCGAGGGCGTCGACGTCCGCGGTGCTGTTCGAGAAGCTGCCCCACCAGCCGCCCGCGGACGGGTGCCTGGGGTTGTGGGCCACGTGGTCCTCGAAGTCCTCGGGCCGCACCTGATCCCACGACACCCAGCCGAGGGGGTTCTTGTAGCGCTCATAGAAGACCGCGACGTCGAGGGCGAGGCGCTCGTCGAGCAGGCCCACGACATAGTCGAGCTCCACGAGGTGGGAGGACTCCGGAACGAGCGAGGGCAGCGGCGCGATGGGCTCGTCCTCGAAGGCGGCGTTGAATTGCTCGAGCCAGTTGAAGTAAGCGGCGTCCGGGAAGCGGAAGCCCTTCTGGTAGGACAGCTTGACGTTCTGCGTGTCGCTGATCGCGTAGGCGGCCGCGACGCGGTAGGAGGGGCTGCTCACCGGCTCGGGCTCGCGCGAGAGGCCCCCGCGGAGGTTCAGCTCTCCAAACTCGGTGTGATCGAAGCGCAGGCCCGCGGAGACGGTGAGATCGTGGAAGGTGGCGGTGCTCTCGCCGAAGGCGGCGAGCTCGGTCCACGAGAAGCTCTCCGGGGACTCGAAGGCGGTCCCGTAGAGCCGTCCCCAGCGGGACCTCTGGCCGCTGAAGCGCTTGTGGCTCGCCGACGCGCCGATCGCGAGCTGGCTGTTCGGCAGCGCCGTCGTCTTGTAGACCGCCTTGATGTCCCGGTGCTCCTCGCCGAGGCCCCCGACCGGCAGGACCCCTGCGCCCGGGACCGGATTGGACGCCTTCGCCATCTCGTCTGCGACCCAGTCGGCTGGGACGAGGGCCGTCTCGAAGGCCGAGAAGGTCGGGACCAGCTCGACCTTGTGCTGCCTGGACAGGTGGACGTGGATCTCCGGCGTGACGGTGAATGTCCTCTGTCGCAGATGGCCGGTGTTGCTGTCGGACCACTGGCCCGCGAGCTGCTCGCGGGTCATGGCCCTGTTCGGGGCGTTGCCCATCATCGACGTCTGCGCGTAGTCGAGCCGCAGATCGACGCTGACGGGGCTGCGCTCGGAGCCGTAGCGGAAGCGGCCGAAGCCCTTGTAGCTCGGCTCGCCGAGGGCGTTGACGCGCGTGTGGCGCAGGAAGGGAGACGTCGTGACGCCGGCGTAGCCCTTGCCATACAGCTCCGCGGTGTTCGGCCGGGGCGCCTGGGGCAGCTCTCCTTCGTTGTCGGCGTGGCCGAAGTAGAGGAAGCAATCGGCGTTGTGCTTCTCGCTGAGCAGGCCGCCGTAGCTGACCTCCAGGGTGCGCGTGTCGCCGGAGGCATACGACGCCTTGCCCCAGAGCCCGGGGCGGGTGATCCCCGTGGGCCTGAGGACGTTGACGAAGCCGCTGATCGCGCCGGAGCCGTGGACGATGGCGCCGGGGCCGAGGATCACCTCGACCCGCTCGATGTCTCCGGTGAGGGGCACGGCCAGCGTGCTCCCGATGGCGCCGAAATGGGCGCGCATGTTCGTGTTCACGCCGTCGACCATGACGAGCGTCTTGGCGTTGTTGTCGATGAGCACGCCGCGCACGCCGATGAGGCGCGAGGTGCGCTCGTGCTCGCCGATCAGGACGCCGGGCTGGTGGGCTTGCAAGAGGTCGTCGAGCGAGCGGACGGCGTAGAGCTTCAGCGTGCGCGCATCATAGAGGCGCGCCTGACCGGTCGACGTCTTGCTCTCGGTCTCGAAGAAGCCAGTCGACGAGACCTTCACGTTGAGCAGCTCCTCGAGATCGAGCGAGAGGAACTGCCCCTGACCGCCGTCATCGCCGCTGGCCAGCGCCTCGCTCCCCGGGGTCTGCGCCCAGGAGGAGCCCGCCGCCCCGAGAGGGCATAGCAGCGAGCAGAGGAGCAAAGCCGACTTGCGCATCGATTCCCCACGTTCGAACGCCGGGCAGGGCGCACAGGATCGGGGCGAGCCGGTGGCCCGAGGTCCTGGTGCACGCCTGGACCGCCGGCCATGGCGGTGCACGGCGGCGCCAGCGGGCGCGCGCCGCCCGGTCTCCCCCACGAGTCTGCAACGGATCTGTTCGCTGACTTGCTGTATTGCGCGAACATCCCGATGTTACACGAATACCCGGATGCGTCAACGGCTGTCCTGAACGCTCGACGTGGAGCGCCGCGAGCCCGCCGGCGCGCTCTCGACTCTCGAGAGCGCATCTTGGGAGCGGGAGTTGCACCCGGGGCGCGACTCGACGGGAGTCGATGTGAGAAGGTGTGGTGTTCCCCGGTGGGCGGGCCGCGCGGGGGGCCGGCGTCAGCGCCCGGTGATCCAGTAATGGAAGGCGTGGAATCCAGCGCCGCGGCGCAGGGTGATCGCGATCGGCGCCGGCGTCGAGAGGCGCGCGGCGGGGAGGGGCAGCGCCCGCTCCACCCACGGTCCGCGCGGCACGTCGATGGTGCCGATCGCCTGGCCCGCCACGGAGACGGCGAGCTCGGCGCCGTCGTCCGAGGCCACCCGGAGCACGAGGTGCGCCTCGGCGGGGAGCGCCGCGAGGTGGGCGACGAAGCGATCGGCTGTCCGGTGGTAGCGGCCGCCGTCCGCGAGCTCCGTGCGCGTGAGGTCGAGCTCCCCTGGCGCGCTGCTCTCGGGCGCGGCGAGCGCGATCGCCATGTTGCGCTGGTCCGCGAGCGGATCGAGCGCATAGGCGTGCGCCGCCTCGGACTCGAGGTCCGAGACGTCGAGCTCGTCGAGGATCCGCTCGCCGGGCACGGACCGCACCGGCAGCGCCCCTGAGCCGAGGAGGTCCCAGCGCGCCTCGTAGGCGATCATCGTGGTGCCGCCGAGGATGGCCTGGTCCTCGACGGTGGCGTCGACCAGCGCGCGCCCCAGCACCGGCGCGCACGCCATCCAGTGCGGGTAGACGATGAAGTGGGTCGGCCGGCGCTCCGGGGGCAGCTTCTCGTAGTGCTCGAACCTGGAGCCGGCGCCGGCCACCCAGTAGCGCGCCTCGCCCTCGGTGGTCAGGCCCACGACGTCGAAGGTCCTGCGGCCGCTGAAGTAGGCGAGCGCGCCCGTGTCGTTGACGCCGATCCTGGCGTCCTCCGGCAGGTGCTGCGCGGCCCAGCGGCCGAGCCAGACCTGCTGCCGATCGATGGCGCGGGCGGAGTTGGCGAGGTCGCCGATGGCCCACGGCAGCCGCGCGGCCAGGGCGCCGGCGAACGCGCCGGCGAGGAGGGGCGTCACGTAGTGGAGCGAGGGCCGGAGCCGCTGGGCGGCGTCGCCGAGCTCGCGCGCGAGGCAGGCGGCCATGACGATCCACGCCGGCGCGAAGGGCCAGACGTACCGCACGCGGTTCCAGAGGAAGCTGAGGTACGTGCAGGGCAGCAGCGCGCCGAGCGCGAGGGCGCCCACGATCGCGGCGTGCGCTGGGCGGCCCCTCCGGTGCGCTGCCACGGCGAGCGCGACGGCGCCGAGGGCGATGATGGCGGCGGAGCCCTCGGGGAGGAAGACGGCCGTCCACTGGCCGCCGTCGATCACGTCGGTCACGAGCAGCCGGACGTTGTCGAGGAGCGCGGCCCTGAGCGTCGGTCCGTCGTAGTTGGGGTTGCCGATCAGCCACTTGACGGACGTCGTCGATGAGGTCGGGTGGCCCGCGAGCAGCTGGTTCAAGGCCGGGACGACGAGCGGACCGAGGAGCGGCGCGAGGGCGAGCAGGCGCCCGGCGGAGCGCGCGGAGTGCCAGAGAGCGCCGCTGCGGGAGGGGGATGGAGCGGAGAGGGGCGGCGCCGGGAGGGGCGCTTGAGGCACAGCGCGTGACGCCGAGAGGGCGAGCGCGATCGCGGCGAGCAGGGAGGCGAGCGCGCCCTCCGGGCGGAGCAGGGGCGCGACGAAGCCGCAGACGGCGAGGGAACGGGCGATCGAGGCGCTGGGCGGCTGCGCGGGCGCGCCGGGTGGCTGCGCGGGCGCGCCGGGCGGCTGCGCGGGGGCAGCGCTGTCCGTGGCGGGCTCTGGCGGTGCGGGCTCGCAGAGCGCCGCTGCCAGACGGGCGGTGCGGGTGAGGATCCAGGCGAACGCGACCGTCTCCATCCCGCTCCAGGCGAACCACGCGAACGCGGCGAACCCGGCGCACATCGCGCCCGCGCCGGCGGCGGCCGCGGGGCCGGCGAGGGGGCGCGCGAGGCGCGCGGTCTCGACGGCGAGCGCGGCGTGGAACACGAGCCCGAGCGCCCAGACCGCATAGACGAGCGAGAGATCGCGCAGGCCGAGCGCGTGGAAGGGGGCGAGCAGCACGGGCCAGAGCAGGCTGGTGGCGCCGCTCGAGTAGCCGTCGCCTGCGACGAAGCTGAAGAAGCCGCCCTCGGCGAGCCGCCGGGCGTACTGCATGTGGATGAACGCGTCGTCGAGCGGCAGGGCCGGGCGTCCGGCCTGCGCAAGGATCGCCCTGACGCAGAGCGCGCCGAGCGCGCCGCTCGCGGCGAGGGCGGGCGCATAGGGGAGGGCGCGCGCGGCGAGGGCGCGCAGCCGGGAGGGGGCCGGAGGTGCCGCCATGGGGCCCGACGCATACCACCGCGCCGCCCGGGGACAGCGATTTCGCGCGCCGGGTGGCCGGCGGATTTCCCGCGCGGGGGCGGCCGGCATTTGGTAGAGCGCCGGGGCTCCATGGTCTTCCAGCCGCGCCCGAACCACCCCTACGCCGACGCGCCTCGCTTCCCTGACGGCGACGACGTCTCCATCGACGCCTTGATCCCGGGCGCCGGCCCCGTCGAGATCGAGATCGGCCCCGGCCGCGGCGGCTTCCTGTTCGAGCGCGCGGCGGCGAGCCCCGAGGCGCGGCTGCTCGGGCTGGAGATCCGCCTGAAGTGGGCGGCGCTCGTCGATGGGCGCCTGAGGAAGGGCGGCCTCGGCGGCCGCGTGCGGGCGCTCAACGCCGACGCGCGCGAGGCGCTCGCGCGGCTCCGCCCCGACGCGTCGATCGCGCGGTTTTTCCTGCACTTCCCGGATCCGTGGTGGAAGAAGCGCCACGAGAAGCGCCTCGTGATGGGCCCGGCGCTGCTCGACAGCCTCGCGCGCCTGCTCGTGGACGGCGGCGAGCTCTTCGTGCAGACCGACGTCGAGGAGCGCGGCGTGCTCTACGCCGAGCAGATCGGCGCGCACCCCGCGTTCGAGCCGGCGGGCGACGCGCCCGGCTCGCCGCACCTCGCCGAGAACCCCTACGGCGCGAGGAGCCCCCGCGAGCACCACGCGATCGCCGACGGGCTGCCGGTGAGCCGGCTGCTCTATCGGAGGCGGCCGCGCGCGGCCGGCGGCGCGCCGCTGGATCCCGGCCGAGACGCCGTCTGAGCCCGCTGGACGCGCTCGACGGGGCACGTGAGGCGGATGGCGGCTACGCTGTAGGTCATGCGTGTGATCCTTGCGTGGATAACAGTCGCCGCGGCGATCCTCGCTCAGGCGTTCATTACCGTGCGCCTGTGGCGGAGCGAGCTGTACTCGCGCGACCAGAAGCTCCTGCAAAGCGCGCTGATATGGCTATTGCCGGTCGCGGGATCCTTCATTGTGTATTCGGGGCTGCGGCAGGAAGACGATGTCTCTCGGCCGACGCCGAACACCGAGATGGAGAGTGACGAGGAGGATTAGCGCCGTCCGCTGCTTAGCGGGCGATGCTCGGGCTCTGAAGAACTCCGCCCGCGCACGCACGGTGGCCGCCACGGTGCTGTCGAATCGGGAGAGGGAGCCAAGCCTGCGCTAGGCGCAGCGCCCATCGCCGCATGTGCGTCGCCGACCCTGGTCGTGGACCGATACCGTCGTGGCGTCGCGAGAGTGGGAGCTGAGCGCCTCCACGCCTTGCGAAGGACGGGGCCGGTCGGCCGGTGTTGAGGCTCATGTGTCCTGCAGCGATGCGGGCGCCCCTGTGATGGGGGACGCGAGGCTTCGGGTGAAGGGCTCGTTCTGGGCTCTCTGTGGTGCCCCGAACAGAGGCAGTCGTTCTTTCGGAACCGAGATGAGAAAAAGCTGAGCCGCACGCGCCGTCCGCAGCGACAGCGGTCCATGGGAGTCGTCGAAGCTGTCCAGAGCAAGTCATGATGTTGGCACGACTCCACTTACCTCTTACATCTGGAGGACGACATGCATCGAGCGCGCGTGAACATGTGGATCTTGGGTTGGCTGGCGGGCGTGGGCGTCTGTTCGGTACCGATGGTCGGATGTAGCGGCGGCGAGAGCACCCAGGAGGAGACGAGCGCCACGTCAGGCTCCACCACCACGAGCACGGGTAGCGCTACTGGCGGGGACGGGGGGAGCGGTGGAGACGTGCAGGGGGGCACGGGCGGGCTCGGCGGCGCTGGAGGGCAAGGCGGGAGCGGTGATGGCGGCGCGGGGGGCACCGGCGGCGCGGGCGGGCTCGGGGGGGCCGGAGGGCAAGGCGGGAGCGGTGACGGCGGCGCGGGTGGCACCGGCGGCGCGGGGGGACAAGGCGGCCTCGACGGCTCGGGGGGACAGGGTGGGGTCAGCGAACCTCCGTGTCCCCCGACCCAGACGTTCTGTGACCCTTTGTGCGTGGATACACAGACAGACAGCATGAACTGTGGGGCTTGCGGCACCACCTGCAAAGCGGGCTCGACCTGCCAGGCCGGCGCCTGCACATGCCCGCTGGCGGGGCAGACCTACTGCGATCCGCTTTGCGTCAACACGAACCTCGATCAGTTCAACTGCGGGGCGTGCGGCAACACATGCGGCGGCGGCTCGTTCTGCACCGCTGGCGAGTGCACGTGCAATGCGGGGCTGGCGTACTGCGGTAACCGATGTGTGAATCTCAGCAACGATGAGAGCAACTGCGGAGCGTGCGGCACCGCTTGCACCGACGGACAGAACTGCGTCACGGGTATCTGTCGCTAGTTCCGCGTGTCAGAAATCCCAGGGATCTGTCTCGCGAACGAAGCGAGAATTTGACGCAAAGACGGCACGGACTCAATCGACAAATTCCAGTGGCGGGTTTCGGTCGCCCGCTCGTCCTGTAGGTCGCCACGCGCTTGCCGAGCTCGGAAGCCTGGCGGCTGAGGCAGGGGGCGGTGGCTGAGCCGGGACGCATCACGTCGCCTGGCTTCTGCGCGTGGCGCGCCTGCTAGGCCGCGCGGCATGCGGCGCAGCAGACGCATCGAGGTCACCTTTGAGCCCACGCACCGGTCGGCGGAGCAGCTGAAGCTGGCCTACGCCATCGTGGTGCCGCCGACCCGGCGCGAGGTGCGTTCGGAGGTCGACGCGCTGGCGCGGCGACAGCCGACCGAGGTGCCTCGATCGCGTGGCAAGGGAGGGAAGGCTGCATGAAGAAGGTCGCGCTGTACGCGCGTGTTTCGTCGGATCGGCAGACCAGGCAGGCCACCGTCGACAGCCAGGTGGCGGCGCTGAAGGAGCGAGCCTTGGCCGACGGCCATCACGTCTTGCCGGCAGACGTGCACGTCGACGATGGGTGCAGCGGCGCAACGCTGATCAGGCCGGCGCTGGAGCGGCTTCGCGACCGCATCGCCGAGGGGGTGGTCGATGTGCTGTACGTCCACAGCCCCGACCGACTTGCGCGACGCTACGCCTACCAGGTGCTGCTGCTCGAAGAGTTCTCCGCGCGCGGCGTCTCGATCGTGTTTCTGCAAGGCGCGTCCGGGGTAAACGCGGAGGACCAGCTGCTGGTTCAGGTTCAGGGGATGCTCGCCGAGTACGAGCGAGCGCGGCTCGCGGAGCGATGCCGTCGCGGGAAGCTGCACCGGGCCAGACAAGGGATGGTCAATCCGCTGTCGACCGCTCCGTACGGCTACCGCTACGTGCGTCGCTCGGACGCCGAGCCGGCGCACTACGAGATCGTGCGGTCGGAGGCGAACGTCGTGCGCGCCATCTTCGACGCCTTCGTGCACCAGCAGACGCCTCTGCGGACGATCGCGCGCAGGCTCAACACGCAGCAGATCCCGACGCCCAGGGGTGGCTGTTGGAGAGGGTCAAGGTTGCACGAGCTGCTCCGCAATCCGGCCTACATGGGGCAAGCGGCCTACGGCAAGCGCGAGTCGGTTGAGTCGCGGCCGCTCCGGCCTCGCCGGAGCAAGCCCCGGATAGCGCGCGGCGGTGCAAGGACACATCGGCGAAGACCGGCCGACCAGTGGATCTCGATCCCGGTGCCGCCGATCGTGTCGGCCGAGGTCTTTACCGCCGCGGGCGAGCAGATGATGCGCAACAAGCAGCTGTCGCAGCGGCACGCGCGAGGGCAACGCTACTTGCTGCAGGGCCTCGTTGTCTGCGCGCGCTGTGGTTACGCCTTCTGCGGCCGGTCGGCCTCGAAGCCGTCGAGCTCCGTCATCTACCGCTACGATACCTGCACCAGTGTGCAAGCGGTGCGCCACGGAACTGCCCGTGCTTGCAACAACCCCTCGGTACGCGCCGAGATGCTGGACGCGCAGGTCTGGGATTCGGTGCGGCAGGTGCTGCAAGAGCCCGAACGACTCGAAGAGGAGTGGCTGCGCCGCAGTGCCGCCGATGGCGCTGCGGCTGATGCGCAGCTCGAGCGCGCTCAAGCCGAGCGATGGGTCGTCCACCACCAGCGCAGCCTCAAACGGCTGCTGGATGCCTACGAGGCAGGCGCGATCTGCTTGGAGGAGCTGCTGCCGCGCGCCGAGCGCCTACGCGAACAGATCCGAAGGGCAGAGCAGGCCGTCAAGGAAGCCGAGGACAGGCTCTCCCAGAACGCGGTCCTGAGCGCCGTGGTCACGCGGCTGCAAGACTTCGCCGAGCGCGTTGGGCGGGGTCTGGAGCACCTCGATTGGCAGGGGCGCCGTCAGTTGATCCGAACCCTGGTGGCACGGGTGGAGATCGACGAGGAGCAGGCGACGGTCGTGTACCGGTTGCCCTCGTCTGGCGGACGTCCGGGCGGCGGCCACGTGGATCCGAGCGCGCCGTCCAGCTCATCGGCCGGGTCCCCGGGTTGTCGATTGAGTCCGTGGCGCCAAGACGCCAAGAGCGCAAAGGCGCAAGAATGACATAGTCTGCATTTTTCTCCTGCGGCTTTGCGTCTTTGCGACTTTGCGTTGAAATCTCTCGCCGGATCCCTGGCCGGACCTCTGGCGGACGGAACCAGGAGGTCGAGGACACGGAAGAGGGGGCCGTTCCGGCGTTCGTCGATCCATCGGAGGTGTGATGAGCCTCAACGAGCCGCGTACCGTCGGCTGCGCCGTCCACGACCTCCGGCAGACACGGAATGTCATCGTCGTGCTGCGCCCCCTCTTCTCCCGCGGACCGCCTCGCCGCCACAAAGGAAGAGCTCCTGACAAGAAACTTCCGCCGGGGTTGCCGCGGCGTTTTCGTTGAGCCGAACGAGAACGCTCGGGGTACGTACGGGTATGAGGCGGGAATCCTTATTTCTTGCGAGGGTCGCCGCTGTCGCTGCGGCAGCCCCTGCGGCGTGCTCGGGCGCGGGGGAATTTCCGAGAGGAGGGGCGGCCCGCCGAGGATCGGCTGGGGCATCCGAGGTCGTGCTCGCCTTTGGCCTTCACTTCCGGATAGCTTCAATCCTTCTCCTCCCCCATCCTGCGGGGGAGCGGGACCGCACGGCCCGCGATCAGACCCAGCGCTCCGCGTTCGATCGTCTCTTCGAGGTGGTCGCGCGCCAGCTGGCGGATGCGAGGATCGAGGCCTGGGACGACGGGTGGGGGGACGCCGCGCCTCCGGATGGCGCGCAGCCGCTGGAGGGCACGGAGCCGGGCGCTCACCCCTCCCGGCGCACCGGGGCCGAGTCGCGGCGCTTCGGCTCCGCGCCGGTGCCGCGGGCGACCGCGCGCTCGGCGGGAGCAGGCCACCACGCACCCCACCACAGAAGGGCCGCCGACGCCTCCTCGCCTCCGGGCTCGGCCGCCACGCGCAGCGCCTCCCACGCCCCCGCGAGCGTCCCGCCGGTCACCAGCAGCGCGCGCTCCTCGCTCCGCGCAGCGACCGACGAGGCCAGCTCGCTGCGCCGCGAGGCGCACGGGAGCGCGCCGAGCACGTGGGCGCCCGCGCGCAGGTCCGCCTGACGCCGATCATCTCTGCGCCTCGCTCCCCTCCGTGGGCGCGACGCAAAAATCCGCCTCGGCGGCGTAGCCCTGGGCGCCGCGGAGCTCCACCACCCGGTCCCGGCCGAGGGGCGCCGCGCCCGGGACGCGGAACGTCGTGACGTCGAGCCTCGGCACCGGCGCCTGCCGCGGCGCCGGGAGCTGGGGCACCCAGGCGTACGGCGCCCGGTAGGCCCGGTACACCAGGTTGAGGCTGAGCGGCGGTTTGCGCCAGTAAGGGCTGATGTCGATGAGCAGCGCGCCGAGCCCTGCAGCCTGGAAGATCGTATAGCCGTTCCAGCTCCGGTCCGGGTCATAGAGGGTGACCCCGGTGGGGTAAATGGTCGGATGGCCCATGGTTCGCGTCTCCTCGTCCGCGGTGGCGCTACGCACGGGGCGTACCAGCGGTGGAAGCCACGGGTGGAGGTGTTGCGCCGGGCGCCGCCGCGCGACGCTGCTGCGCAGCGAGCAGCCGACCAGCACCCGCGCTGACCTGGGCGCAGCGCGGACGTCGAGAGCGTCCTCCGGCCGCCGAGATCCCCGCGGAGGCGTGCGCCTCGCCAGGACGGCGCGCGTCGCTCGCGGCGGCGGCGCCGTCGGAGCGCGGGCGCGCCGTCAGCGAGGCGCGAGGCGCGAGGCGCGACGCCGAGCCGCGTCCGCCGGTGGGCTCTGGAGACCGGCTGGGCCATACTCCGCCCCGAGAAGCGGGTGGCATGGATTTCGACGTCGACTTCGCCATCGTGGGTTCGGGCTTCGGCGGCAGCGTCTCCGCGCTGCGCCTCACCGAGAAGGGCTACAGCGTCACCGTGCTCGAGTGCGGCAAGCGCTGGCGCAAGGAGGATTTCCCGAAGACCAACTGGAATGTACGGAAGTTCCTCTGGGCGCCCAGGCTGCTCTGTCACGGCATCCAGCGGCTGACGCTGCTCAGGGACACGCTCATCCTCTCGGGCGCGGGCGTGGGCGGCGGCTCTCTGGTCTATGCCAACACCTTGCTGGTGCCCCCGCCCGAGGCCTTCACCAGCCCAGGCTGGCCGGCCGGCACCAGCTGGCGCGACGAGCTGATGCCCTTCTACGAGCTCGCGAAGCGCATGCTCGGCGTGACCGCGAACCCGAAGCTCTGGCCGGCCGACCGGCAGCTCCGGCAGATCGCCGACGAGATGGGCCGAGGGGACACGTTCCACGTCGCCAGCGTGGGCGTCCTCTTCGCGAGGGAGGGCGAGCAGGAAGGGCAGCGCGTGCCAGACCCGTTCTTCGCCGGCGAGGGGCCCGACCGCGCCACGTGCGTCCACTGCGGCGGATGCATGGTGGGCTGCCGCTTCGGCGCCAAGAACACGCTCGACCTCAACTACCTTTATCTGGCCGAGAAGAAGGGCTGCACCATCCAGCCCGAGACGATGGTCACCGCCATCGACGCGCTCCCGGGCGGCGGCTACGAGCTCACCCTGGAGCGCTCGACCGCGCTGCTCAGGAAGCGCCGCCGCGCGCTCCGGGCGCGCGGTGTGGTGCTCAGCGCCGGCGTGCTCGGCACGGTGAAGCTCCTGCTGAAGGCGAGGGCCGAGGGCCGGTTACCCCATCTCTCCCCGCAGCTCGGCCATTACGTGCGCACCAACAGCGAGGTCATCCTCGGGGTGACGGCCAGCGACGATCGGGTCGATTACTCCCGCGGCATCGCGATCACGAGCGGCATCTACCCCGACGCGCGCACGCACATCGAGCCGGTGCGTTACCCCGCCGGCTCGGACGTGATGGGCGCGCTGGGCACGGTGCTCACCGACGACGCGCCAGGCCTGCCGCGCTGGCTGCGCTGGCTGGGGCGGCGGCTGCTCCACCCCATCGACCTGATCTCGGGGCTCCTGCCGTTCAAATTCGCCAGGCGCTCCACGATCCTCCTCGTGATGCAGACGCTGGACAATTACATGCAGCTCGTCTGGAAACGCGGCGGCATGACCACCCGCAGGCCGCCCGACCAGCCGAAGCCGCCGGCGTACATCCCCGTCGCCAACGAGGTCGGCAAGCGGCTGGCCGTGCTGATGGATGGCACCCCGCGCAACGCCATCAACGAAGCGGTGCTCAACGTGCCGACCACGGCGCATATCCTCGGCGGCTGCGCGATCGCCGAGAGCCCCGAGCGCGGGGTGATCGATGAGCGCAACCAGGTGTTCGGCCACGAGGCCCTCTATGTGGTCGACGGCTCGATGGTGCCGTCGAACCTGGGCGTGAACCCGTCGCTCACCATCACGGCCATGGCGGAGCGGGCGATGAGCAAGCTGCCCCCGAGGCGCGACAACCCCGCCTTCTCCGGGGCCGCGGTGCTTCCCAGCAGCGGGGCGCGCTGAAGGCGCCTCGCACGTCTCTCACGGCAGCTCCGCGAGCGGGCCCTTCCTGTACGCCGTGTCGTTTCCGAAGTGCTCGTCTTCGTAGCCGAAGGCGCGCAGGATCGATGTGTAGACGTTGTGCATCGAGACGTCGGTCTCGTAGTCGGACTGGGTGGGATCCCCGCCCGCGCGCTTGTTGTAGTTGACGTGGCGGCCGCCCGGCCACCTGCCGCCTGCCTTGCCGGCGAGCAGGACGGGGATATCGCGGGGCGAGTGCCCGCCGCCGCACCCGAACTCGCTCGTGAAGAGCACGACGCTGTTGTCGAGCATCGTGCCGTCGCCCTCGGGGGTGCTCTTCAGCCCGTCGAGCAGGCGTGCGAAGAGCTCCATACGCCAGTTGCGGTTCGCGAGGATGGTCGCGCGCCAGTCCTCGAGCCTGTCGGGCTCCGCGCCGCTCGGGCCGACGTCGAGGGCGGCGTGGCCGAGGCTGTGGCCGAGGTCGGTGCTGTAAGGTTGGGGCAGCCAGCTCGTCAGGACGTCGGCCACCTGGAAGGTGGCCACCTGCGTGAGACCGCACCGGAACGCATGCAGGAGGACGTCGACCAGCAGGGGAGCGGCCTCCTCGATTCCCCCTCCCGTGTAGGATCCGTATCCCTGGTACACGGGCGCTCCGCTGACATCCGGCTTCGTGCAGGCCGCCAGGTTGGAGATGCCCTCGAGCTTCTTCTCCAGGCTCCGGATGTGCTCGGCGTGCGCGTCGAGCAGGTGCCTGTCGGCCGCGCTCACGCGCCCCTTCAGGGCAGCGAGGTGCTCGCTCACGCCGTCGAGGACGCTCTTCCGGTGGGCGCGGAGCCGGAGCTGTTCGGGCGTCGGACCCGCCCCGGTCTCCGTGACGTCCTGGAAGAGCCGGTCGAAGGCGCTCGTCGGGTCCTTCTCGCTGGACACCTGCTCGCCCGCCGCGTTGTACAGCGGCTCTCCGTAGTTGTGTCCGTCGACCATGAGATCGATCGACGAGAACGGCGCCGGGCTCTCGCCGGCGAGCCGCTGCGCGATCACCTGATCGATCGATGGGCCGAGCGCCCTGGCGTCGTCGCCTCCCGAGGTCGTATCGGCGCAGGTGAGCACGGTCGCGTTGGAGCAGCCGTGGTGCCCGCCGTAGTCTCCCTGGAGCATCCCGGCGGCGTCGTCGACGCCGCGGAGCAGGGTGAGGTCGCCCTTGTGGGCCTCGAGCGGAGCCATCTCTTCGCCGAGGACCTCGAGCGCCGACCCCTCGCCGCCGGGCGCCCAGAGGTCGAGCATGCTCCAGGCGCCCGGCTTCCAGGGATCCCCCTTCTCCCCGGAGGAGTGGCGAGACGTGATCGTGCCGCCGTGGCTGAAGAACACGATGAACCGCCTGGCCCTGCCGTTCGCGGCCCAGACGTCTCCATGGGTTGCCTCGAGCAGCGGCAGGGCGATGCACAGACCGGTCGCGGTGCGGAGGAAATTCCTTCGGCTGAAAGCGGCGCGGCTCATGGGTTCACTCCTCGATCTGGCGCAGGTGCAAGAAGGCGTTGCTGGTCGTGAGGGAGACGATGAGATCACGCACGCTGCCGCCGCTCTCGGGCGTCGGCGTGGCCGCCTCGATCGACGCGAGATCCTGGTCGATCGGGACGCGCCGGAGCGCCGTCTGGAAGAAGCGCTTCGTGAGGCAGGCGCGCGCCGCGGGGCTCGCCGCGAGGGCCGCCGACATCCCGACGCCGCCGTCGACCTCCACGCCCTCTTCGTCCGGAGGGAGCGCAGGGAGGCTGCCGCGTGCGTCGATGTCGAGCAGGTAGGGTGCGTGCGCGTCCCCGCCCGCCTCCTGCGACTGCCACCTCCCGAGCGCGTCATAATGCTCGAACGCGAAGCCGATCGGGTTGATGAGCCTGTGGCAGCTCGCGCAGGCGCCGCTCGACGTCTTGGCCTCGACGTCCTGGCGGATCGTCCTGTGCACCACCTCGCCGTTCTCCTCGACGGCTCCGCCCTTGACCGGCACGTCGCTCGCGTTGGGGGGCGGCGGGCCGAGGGGGCGGCAGAGCACCTGCTCCAGGATGTACGCGCCGCGGCGGATCGGCGATTTGACCTCGATGCTGCCGAACACGCTCAGGAAGGCCGCCCGCGTGAAGATCCCCGCGCGCTGATCGCGGGGGAGGGAGACCCACGAGAACGTGCGCTCGTCGGCGGGGCCCTCCACCCCGTAGAGCGCGGCGAGGGGCCCGTTCACGTAGGCGTCCGTCGTCGTGAGCAACGTCTCGAACCTGCCGTCCCCCTCGAAGAGCACGCGCTCCGCGAGGGCCTCGAGCTCGGTGCGCATGGCAGCGCGCAGCGCGGGTGAATCCTCGGGATAGATCTCGGGGCTCTTCGGCGCGCTCTCGAGCGAGGCGTGCTTGTTCGTGCCGTCGAGCTCCAGCCAATCGGCGAAGAAGCGCCTCGCCGTGGCGCGGGCGCGGTCGTTCGAGAGGAGCCGCTCCGCCTGCGCGCGCACGCCCTCCGCCGTGTCGAGCGCGCCGGACTCCGCGGCGTCGAGCAGCGCGTCGTCCGGCGTCGTGTTCCAGAGGAAATACGACAGGCGCGACGCCCGCTCCCAGCCCGTGAGCGGACGGACGCCGGAGGCGAGCGGCTCGCTCCCGTCCCCGTCGCGGCCGAGCTCGACGAAGTAATAGACGTTGGGCGACTGGATCATGGTCTCGAGCACGACGAGGAGGGCGTCCTCGAACGACTGCTCCTTCCGCGCCCGGGCGTACTGGCCCTTGAGCATCGCGACCTCGGCCTCGTCGAGCGTGCGCCGGAAGGCGCGGCGCCCGAACGTCCGCACGAAGCTGTCCACGCACGCCTCGTCGTCCGCGCCGCTCGTGTCGCACGGGAACACCGGTGTCCCCCACGACGCGCGCCGCGCGACGATCGCCTCCGCCGCGGCATTGAGCTTGTCGACGGCGAGGAGCGAGGCGACCTCTCCCGCGTCCGGGTCGAGGTCGAGCTCGAGCCCCGGATCGCCGAACAGGTCGCGCATCGAGCTCGTGAGCTGCTCCGGTGTCATCCGGCGCATCCCCGCTGGAGCGACGTCGACCAGCCCGCTCGCGCTCGGCGACCCGCCGCGGTCGCCTCCGAGGTCGCCGACGCAGCCCGAGAGCAGGTGGGACGCCGCGAGGACAACCGCGCCGGCGAGCGCCGTCGCGCGCCGCCCTGGCGCGGTGAATCTATCGAGAACGTCGAGGGGGTTCACGCCGTCGGGCTTCATTCGCTTCATGGCTTCAGTCCTCGCGCGGTCGCTGAACACAGCGGGCTGGATCGCAGGGGCCTCAGCTCGATTCTCCCGGGAATTATCGAGCCACGCTGTGCTGCGTGTTCGCCGTCCGCCGGGGATCGGCATCGAGCGATCGTCGAACCGGGGCTTCTATCCATCGTGGATAATCGACTGACTCATCGGCGGGATCCAGCTCACAGGCCGCATGGAGCTCATGCACCCTGTGCATAGCCTACGTCATCGTCTCGAATGACGCGAGGGGCCGTTGATTGAAGAGAGCCGACAGGACCCCAAAAACCCTCAGAGGCGCGAGAAAAATCCCTTCTTGGCGTCCCTGGCGGCTCAACTTCTTCTCACAGGAGCGCCGTTATCATCGATGGTTCGATGTAAGGAAGATGGTTCGATGTAACGAACGACCCGTTAGCAAGCCTCTCGCGAAAGCGACATCCGGCGCGAGTCTGGAGTACATCCTGCTACCTTGGGGGCGGAAGATGCGACCACAGCAATGTCTGGTCGCATGACAAAGTGGATCGGCGTGTCATCTTGCCTCACCGAGGCGAGAAGGCCTCGCGATGTGTAAAATTACAATGGAGCTTTTATGGCCCATATGGTGGAGAATTCTGTGAGGGTTCGAGCTTGCGTGACCGGATTGCTCCTCGCCGCCGGGTGCACCGGCGAGCTTGGCGGAACGACGTATGGCGACGGCGGTCCGGCGCCGCTCCCTCCGCCCGTCGTGAACATTCCGCCGATTCACGTCGATTGCAGCCATGTCGGAAGCGGCAAGGATTACCAGGTCGGCCCTGGCAAGGAATTCGAGGCGATCGGCGACGTCCCGCTTGAATCGCTCGTCGCCGGCGACACGGTGCGCATCTTCTGGCGTGCCGAGGCGTACCACGAGAAGATCATGCTCGGGGGCCAGGGGACGGCCGAGCAGCCGATCCGGCTCTGTGGCGTCCCGGGGCCGAACGGCGAGCTGCCGGTGATCGACGGTCAGGACGCGACCACCCGGCCCGAGCTCGATTTCCCCTTCGACGGCCACCAGGTGAGGGGGCTCATCATCGTCGGGCACAAGCACGACGACCCGTGGGAGCTCGAGCCCACCCACATCACGATCGAGGGCCTCGAGATCAAGAACGCGTCGCGCCCCCACCGCTTCACCGACAAGTCGGGCTCGGAAGCGGCCTACTCGGACCCCGCGGCCGGCATCTTCGTGGAGCGCGGCGATCACGTGACCATCCGCGCCTGCGAGGTGCACGAGAACGCCAATGGCCTCTTCATCGGCACGGCCGGCGGGGATATCCTGACCACGAACGTGCTCATCGAGTCGAACTACATCCACGACAATGGAAGCCTCGAGGATTACAACGAGCACAACGTCTACAACGAGGCCTCGAACGTCATCTACCAGTTCAACCGCTTCGGCCCCACGCGCGGCGGGAACGGCAACAACATCAAGGAGCGCTCGGCCGGCGTCGTAATCCGGTACAACTGGATCGAGGACGGCGCCCACCTGATCGACCTCGTCGACGCGCAGGAGGCGACCGACTCGGTCGCGTTGCCGTCGTTCCACGAGACGTTCATTTACGGCAACGTGCTCCTGCGCAACGGCTACGGAGCGTCCATGATCCACTACGGCGGGGACAGCGGGGAGACCGAGTACTACAGGAAGGGCACGCTCCACTTCTTCTCCAACACCGTCTTCGTCAAGAACGACAACTACGAGGACTACGATCGCTCGGCGATGTTCGAGGCCTCGACCAACGACGAGCAGATCGACGCCCGCAACAACGTGTTCGCCAGCAGCCTGGAGCCGACCGAGCTCCGCGCGGTCACCTTCCTCGGGGACCGCGACGGCGTGGCCGCCGGGGCCCTCACCCTGTCCGGGAACTGGGTGACGAACGGGTGGCTGCCGTTCGATCCCGTCCGGGAGGTGGTGAAGGTGATCGGGCAGGTGGACGGCCTGGACGACTCGATCTTCGGCGTCGATCCGGCGTTCGCGTCGGCGGCAGACCACGACTTCATGCCGGCTGCGAGCGCGCCGCTCATCGGCGCTGGCGCCTCGCTCGACGGCCTCCCGCCGGTCGAGCACCAGTACACGCCGCACCAGCAGGCCAAGGCGCGCAACGACGGCGCGACCCTCACGATCGGCGCGTTCGGGCGGTAGCCCGCGCCGTGCAGTCCCGCGGCGAGGCTCACTCCACGGCCCGCGGGGTCACCCCACACAACCCAGGTCGGCTCGCCCGTGAGGGATCGCGCCTTGCAGAGGGCGGCGCATGCGCTGGATCGGATGCGCCTTGCCCCGTGCATGGCGCAAAGGGTGCGTGTCCTCGGCACGTTTTGCCGGAGAGATTGCGGTACTCCTATCGCTCATGACCCTGCTCGCGGGGTGCGGCGCGGAAGAGGCGCCGCCGGATCTCCGGCAGCCGGCGGGCTGGGACGACGCGCTGCGGCTGCCGGATGCCGAGGATCACGACCCCGCGCCCGACGTGGTCGAGGTGCACCTCGAGGCCAGGGTGGCCGCGATCGAGGTGGTCCCGGGGCTCACGACCGAGGTCTGGACCTACAACGGGATGCTCCCCGGTCCGACGATCCGCGCGAAGAAGGGCGACCGCGTTGTGGTGAAGCTCGAGAACCACCTTCCCGAGGCGACGACGGTCCACTGGCATGGTCTGCGCGTGCCGGCGGCCATGGATGGGACGCAGCACGTGCAGAAGCCCATCGAGCCGGGCGAGGGCTTCGAGTACTCCTTCACCGTGCCGGACGCCGGCACGTTCTGGTACCACCCCCACCTTCGCTCGAGCGCCCAGGTCGGTGCGGGCCTCTACGGCGCGTTCGTGGTCGAGGATGCCGCGGAGGAGGCGACGCTCGGCGACGAGCTGCTGCTCGTGATGAGCGACATCGGCGTCGAGGAAGACGGCTCGCTCACCCCCGCGGACGAGAGCGGATGGTTCGGCGATTACTTCGGGCGCGAGGGCGGGACGGTCCTGGTCAACGGGAAGATCCTGCCGACGGTCGCGGCGCGGGAGGGGGTTCCGCAGCGCTGGCGGGTGGTCAACGCCGCGCGCAGCCGCTACTTCCGCTTCGCCGTGCCGGGCCAGCCGCTCGTGCTCATCGGCGGAGACGGGGGCCTCTCGGAGAGCCCGCTACCCGTGGACGAGGTGACGCTCGCCCCGGGGGAGCGCGCGGAGCTCACCATGCTGCCCGTCGAGGGCGAGCCGGTGGTGATCCCGCTCCTGGACGCGAATCGATTCCACCTGCCGAACGAGGGTGATCCCAAGGACCTCATGCGTCTCGAGCTGGCCGACGAGCCTCCGGGGAGCGGCGCACCGACGCTCCCCGAGCGTCTGGCCGAGATCGCCTCGATCGACACCACGGGCGCGCAACGACAGGCGGTGGAGTTCATGGAGCAGGGCGATTCCGACGGAGCGGTGCTCGGGATCAACGGCCAGACGGACGGCTCTCTCATGTTCTCTGCAAAGACGAACACGGTCGAGATCTGGACGCTGATGAACACCACCAACTACGATCACCCGTTCCACCTGCACGGGTTCTTCTTTCAGGTGCTCGACATCGACGGCGCCGAGCCGCCCGTGCGCGCATGGCGCGATACCGTCAACCTCGTGCCTGGAGAGGCCGTGCGGATCGCCATCCCGTTCGACGACCGGGCCGGCATGTGGATGTTCCACTGTCACATCCTCGACCACGCGGATCTGGGGATGATGGCGATGCTCCACCTGATGCCGTGAACGGTCTGTCGCGGGCTGCCGGGCGTCAGACCCACGCTTGCGTCGTGGGATCCCAGCGCTTCCAGGCGCCGTCGTCGTCCAGGTAGAGCTCGCTCTCCCCGGGGAGGGTGCGGAAGCGCTTGCTGCTGATCTTCAGGTCGCCGATCCTCCCCGAGTAGTCGGTCTGCGCTTCGGTGGCCTTGATGCTCCGCATGTCGGCGACGAGCTCTTGCCCGCTCGCCTCGACCACCACATAGCCGTGGGCGCTGCTGTTGGCGTGGGCGAGGTGCGGGTTGATCTTCGTCTCGGGCGACGTGAGCAGCGCGTCGATGCTGAGGGCGAGCGCCGCGGCGCCGGGGAGCGCGCGCAGCGTTGGATCGCTCGCGACCTGGCTCGTCAGGATCTCGCGGAAGGACGCCGAGGAGACGGCGCCGCCCACGAACTCGACGATCTTCTTCGTGGGATCGCCGCTCGGCCCGGGCGTGCCAGCGTAGAAGGCGTGGACATCGCCGGTGATCGCCACGACGCCCCCCAGCCCGACGAGCCTCTCGAGCAGCTCGTCCCGCTTGTTGCGGAAGCCGTCCCAGGCGTCGGTGGTCGTGTAGAAGCTGCGCTTGAACTGGGCGGGGAGGGAATAGGGGCTGAGATCGACGGCGAGCTGGACGAGGCAGAACTCGTTGCCCCAGACCTTCCAGGTCGCCTTCGAGCCTTCCATGGTGTCGAGGAACCAGGCCTCTTGCTCGGCGCCCATCATGTCCTCGCTCGCGCCCTGCGTCTCCTTGTAGCGGATGGCAGCGTAGATATCGAAGGTGTCCTTGGCCATGAAGTAGCGGCTGCCGATCATGCCGTACGCGTTGATCTTGCCGAAATCCACGTAGGCGATGCCTCGCTCCAGGCCCGCTTCCGCGGCGTCGATGAGCGGGATCTGCATGTCCGCCGGCAGGTCCTCGTTCGCCGCGGCGACGATCTCGTTGATGAAGGCGACGCTGATCTTCCCCGTCACCTCGGCGGGGTCGTAGCCCACGGCCTCCGCGGCCCCGAGGAGGACCGGCGCATAGATGCCGTCGCCGTAGGTCTCCACGTCCACGTAGGGCAGGGCGGCCGCGGGGACCTCCCCGAGCTCGGCCACGAGCTTCGGCTGATCGAGCGCGACCCTGCCGGGGAAAGCGTCCTCGGGGATGAGGTGATCCGGCCGGTAGCTGCGCAGATCGGTCATCACCAGGTGGACGTGCCGGCCGAACACGAAGTCGCGGTAGATGTGGAATTCGTCCGGGAGCGAGGCGTCCGGGTCGAGCTCGACGTCGTCGCCGTAATCGACGGGCTGGTACTCGAACCAGGCCTGGTTCGCGGCCTTGCGCCGGTCCGCGTCGGTCTCGTCCTGCCGGCCGTCGAAATAGGTGGCCGTGGCGCCGAAGCAGTCGTTCGAGAACTCGTGGTCGTCCCACGTGGCGATCATCGGGAAGCTCTCGTGGACCTTCTGGAGGTTCGCGTCGGAGCGGTATGTCCTGTAGAGCTCCCGGTAGTTATCGAGCGATCTCGCCGCGTGGTAGGCGCCGTCGCCGTCACCGAGGGAGATGCTGCCGGCCACGTCGGTGAAGACGACGCGGCGCCCGGTCGTGCTCTGGAAGCTCGGATCGCCGTCCGTCTCGTAGATGTAATCGCCGAGGTGGACGAAGAAATCGAGCTCCTCCTGGGCGAGCGCCAGGTAGGTGTTGTAGTACCGGCCCACGTAATCCTGGCACGACACGTAGGCGAAGCGGACCTTGACGTCCGCCTCCTCGGCCGGGGCGGTCTTGGTGCGCCCCACGCGAGACGCGTAGCTCGTCCCGCCCTTCACGTAGATGAAGCGGTAGTAGTAGACCGTGCCCGCCGCGAGGCCGCGGACCTTCACCTTCACGCAGTGATCGTGCCTCGCGAGCGCCTTCACCTTCGCCTGTCCGGCGTCGAGCGCCACCCGCTGCGCGAACCCGGCGTCGGTCGCGACCTCGACCTCGAGATCGAGATCCTCTGCGCCGTCCTGCACGCGGGTCCAGAGGACGGCGCTGCCGGGGCGCGGATCGCCGGAGGCGACCGACTGGGGGAAGTACTCGGAGCCGTCCGCGAGCTCGCGCTCGTCGTCGAGCGGGTTGATCGTCTCGGGGTCATCTCCGCAGGCCGGGACGACCAGCGCGCCGGCGGTGACGAGCGTGGCTCGAAGGAAATCTCTGCGCTTCAGCATCGGGCGATCAGGGAATCCTGGAACTTTCGCTGATGTCAATCTCCTCGTGGACCCTGCCGCTTCGCGCGCTGCCGGCCACGCCTGTAAAGCGCAAAGCGCGGCGTCCGGTGAGTGGGGAAAGTGTGTGTGCTCACATGTGGCCGAGCGTTGACGTGCAGGGTCAAGCGCGCCTAAGCGTGGTCAGGTGTGGTCAGGCGTGATCAGGCGTGATAGACAAGGCGTCGCGTGCTCGTGCGTCCTGTCCGAGGACCGCATTGGTCCTCGAGGGATAGATGAGCTAAGTTGAGCGTTTGTCATGCGGCGGCGGAGCACGACACCGGTGGGTGAGTCCGACATGAGGTCGGGGCACAGCATCCCTGACCGCCCCGGCGCCGAGCGTCGCGACTCGCTCCCCCCGCCCCGATCCGGGCAGCCATCCTCCGGGCCTGGGCGCTCCGGCCCGTCCAGCGAGCCGTCGTCCGCTCCAAGGTCTGCTTCGTCGCGCAAGGTGCGGACCATCGACGTCCTCGTTCAGGGCGCGACCGTGGAGCTCTTCCACTTTTACGGCGTCGCCATAGCGCCTGCGGACATCGGGGAGAGCCGCGACGAGGCGCTCGTTCACAGCGATCCCGCGAGCACGGTCGAGTTCTCTGCGCCCGGCTTCTCCGGCCTGCTGGCCTTGTCGGCGCACCCTGGCGTGTTTCGCGCGATGACGGGGCTGCCGCCCGGGCTCGACAGCGTCGACGACTGGATGCGTGAGGTCGTCAATCAGCTCATGGGAAAGGTGAAGAGCCGCCTCGCGCGGTTCCAGATAGCGCTTCACGCCGAGCTGCCGCAGCTGCGCCGCGCGAGCGACGTGGCGCGGCGGTACCGGGGCAGCAAACAGCAGTTCTGCTATGCTTTCCGGACGTTGAAGGGCGAGGTGGTCGTCACGCTGGGCGGCGACTTCGACGAGAGCTCGCTGGTGTTCTCGAACTCGTCCCCGCTTCCGCTCGATGGCAAGGTGATCCTGTTCTGAGCCCTCTTGCGCGGCACCCGCGCCGCGCAGTCTAGGGGCTGCCGCCGCCGGTACCGCCGGCACCGCCGCTGCCCGTGGCGCCGCCGCCAGCGCCACCGCCGCCGCTACCGCCGCTGCCGGTGGCGCCGCCGCTGCCGGTGGCGCCGCCGCTGCCGGTGGCGTCGCTACCGCCGCTGCCGGTGGCGCCGCTGCTGGTGGCGTCGCTGCCGCCGCTGCCGACGGCGCTGCCGCTGCTCGTGGCGCCGGGCGGCGGGAACGGTGCGAAGCACGCGTTTCCGATGACCTGCTGGCCCGGGTCGCAGGGGTCGGAATCCCAGCATCCCACGAGCATCGCCGCGGAGATCGCGCCGAGGGCGACGACCAGGGCGCCGCGACGGGTGGGCGGCATGATGCGAGACGGGTGAATGACCATCGTTCGTTCCTCTCTCCACGGACTCACGGCGGCAAGACCTGGCCGTCGCGGATGCGCGCGATCACCTTGACGGTGGGGTTCACGTCGCTGGCAAGGAGGTAGCCGATACCGCCCGCCTCCTCGCCCACGGCGCGGAGCACGGCGCTCGGACTCGCCACCTTGCGCGGCGGCCGCTCGCCGCCGCGGATCTTCCTGTCGATCCAGTAGCGGGCGACGCCCTCGGGATCGAGGCCCAGCACCGCCATGTCGAAGCGCTTCCGCAGCGCGGAGTCCTCGGGGAGGTTCACCGGCATCATCGACCTGCCGGACCACTCGGTGCGCGTCGTCTGGAAGATCGGGCGGAGTGTGTCGCGGCTCGCCGCCCGCGCGGGGTTGGTCTGGTTGACTACGATGACGATCTCGTCCTCCACCGCGAAGGACGAGGCCGATGGGGTCATGCCGAGCAGGGCCAGGAGGAGCAGCAGGGAGTAACGCTTCATAGTGCGTCGAACCTCTCTCAGAAGGCCAGGATCAGACGCGCGAGCGCGCTCGTGGTGTGGAAGTCCTCGATCTCCGGCACCCCCGGGGGCTGATCGCGCAGGGCGGTCATGATCGTGCGCAGCACCTGGGTCCGGAGTGTGACGTCCGGGGTGATGTAGAAGTTCAAGCCGCCGCCCAGCTGAAACATGGTGTCGTGCCCGTAGAACGGCGCGTGCAGGGCGGCGCCGATGACGAACGGCTCCATGTCCAGGAAATCGAGCCGGTGCGCCGCCACGGCGTACGTGGAGGTCTTCCAGGCGTCCGGCGCGTAGACCCCGAATCCCCCCTGGCGCTTCCCTTCGTCGTAGACCACGCGGACGACCGCCGCCTCCGCGCGCAGGCGGGTGGTCCCGATGTCGAGCGAGACGTCGCCGGCCCCGGTGTACTCCTGGAACGACCACGTCGCATGGATGTCGGGGTTGAACTCTCCGACCTTGTAATCGGCGACCCAGTCGCGGGAGCTGCTCGCGATGAACGACGCCCCGAGCTTCAAGGCCATCTTGCCCGGGTCCTCATAGCTGGCGTGCAGGCGGCCGCCGAACCCGCGGTTGTCGTCGAAGGCGAACGGCGCGTCCTCGTTGCGCCCGTTGCTCACGTACGCGTTGTACCCGAGCTCCCACGGGCCCGTGAACGTGCTGCCATAGATCATGATCCCGGTCTGCCGCGTGGGAAACAGGCGGGATGTAATGAAATAGGGGATGGCGGCGGTGATGAGCACCGGGCTCCCGTGGTCGACGTTGTAGATGCCGATCGGGGTGAAGAACTGCCCGACGCGCACCTTGAAGAGGTTGAAGCGCGTCCAGTCGATGTGGGCGCGCTCGATCGACACGAGCCCCCCATAGGTGGTCGGCGAGCCGAGCGCGATCGCCGTCGAGTCGAAGGTCCCGTACGGCTGCGTGGTCGTCCGGCCCACCACGCCGGGCGGCAGCGTCGCCGCGTCCGCCGGGACCGGGGAGCCGCCGGGAGCGGTCGTGAACCGCAGCTCCCCGAGAAAGCGAAAGTGATCGGTCGGCTGCGCGTCGAGGTAGAGGTTCAAGTTCCCCACGACGAAGTTCGTGGCGTTCGCCTGCGGGAGGGCGGCCGCGAGGCCCGAGTTCTCCGGGACCCATGTGCGCTGGACGCCGACGTCGACGAACCCGTAGATCCGGAAGAGATCCTTGCTGTCGTCCTGCTCCGGCGCGGCCTGCGCCTCCTCGAGCGCCTCGAGGCGCTTCTCGAGCTCCGCCGATCGCTTCTCTGCAGCGGCGAGCCGCGCGGCCATCGCATCATTTCCGGTGGCGGGCTCGGCGGCGGCCGCTCCGGTGGCGGCGGGGGTCGCCGCGGCCGCGCCGGTGGCGGCGGGCGCGGCGGGCGCGGCGGCCGCTCCGGTCGCGGCAGGCGCCCCGGTGGCGGCGGGCGCGGGCGCCCCGGTCGTGGCGGGCGCGGGCGCTCCGGTGGCGGCGGGCGCCGGGGCGACGCCGGCGCCAGGGCTCTGCGCGTGCGCGAGAGATGCCGTGAAGAGCACTGCTCCGATGGCTGCGCTCGAAGCGCGCGCGAGGCGACCTGTCCGCGCTCGCCGCAGTGAACTCCGACCCATCATCATTGATTTCTCCCCGTTCGCAGAGCCTTCGTTGCGGCTCCAGCCGACGTCGCACGCGCTCTTGCGGACTCGCGAACTTCACGCGTAGCATACACGGCCACGAGGGCGTGGCGTGAACTCGACGCGCTCCGTGACGCTCCGGTGCACCACAACTGGGTGAGACATCACAACAGGAAAGAACGTGAATCAGGGGAGCGTACATGGTGTGCGGGCGAACGATGATGATGACTCCACGTGTGCACGTGTTGACTGTCGTTTGCATCACTTGCATCACTTGCATCACTTGCATCACTTGCATCACTTGCATCACTTGCATCACTTGCATCATCCGCGCCGCGCGCGGGGGGCAGCTCGCCCGGGGCTCGTGCTGAGTGCGCCGCGCGGGGGGACAGGCGTTCGCGCGAGACCCCTCGTCACGAAGCACACGAGATGCGCGCGGGCGCCGCGCCGCGCGGGCCACGCCGGGGGGACGGGGGCATGCCGACATTGCGTAGCGCTTCGATTCGACTGAAGCTGTGGTCGCTCGCCGGCGTCCCTGTCGCGGGGGCCCTGCTGCTGGCGGCGATGATCGTCGGCGACGCGCGGCAGCAGGCGGCGAGGGCGGCGGGGATAGGCTCGATCGAGGACCTCGCGCAGCTCTCCTCGATCATGGCGCAGCCGCTGCACGCCCTCCAGAAGGAGCGGGCGTGGACCGCGCTGGTCGAGGGGCTGGAGGCCCGTCCTCCGGAGACGACCGACGTCGAGGGCGAGCAGCGCGCCGCGCCGCCGCTCAATCGCGCAGCGGAGCTCCTGCGCGCCGGCGGCCAGCTCCGGGACGCGCGGGCGGCGACCGACGAGAGCCTCGCCCAGCTCGACGCGTTCCTGGCCGCGCGCGACCTCTCCGGGCTGCCGCGCCGGCTCGCACGCGATCTCGCGGAGGGGCGCGCCAAGGTCGGCGAGCTCGGCGCGTTCCGGGGTCAGGCCGACGCGAAGACGGTGTCGCTCGACAGCGTGCTGAGGGTCTTCGGCGGCATCAACGTGAGCCTCATCCGGGCCAACGCCGGCCTCTCCGAGCTGAGCGACGAAGGCGAGCTCCTGCGCAGCATCCAGTCGATCGTCGCCGTCCACGAGTTCGCCGAGCGCGCCAGCCGCCAGCACGCGCTGCTCGCGCACGCCTTCGCGTCCACGCAGTTCGAGCCGGGCGCCTTCAAGACGCTCGTGACGCTGATGACGGAGGAGCAGCTCTATCACGAGGAGTTCATCGCCAACGCGTCGGAGCCGGCGCGGGCGCTCTACGACGCCGCCCGCTCCAACCCGCGCGTGCGGCGCGCCGACGAGCTGCGCGCCGCCGCGATCGCGTCGACCGACGAGGCGCTGGCGATCGATCACGACGCGTGGTTCGAGGCGCAGCAGGGGCGCGTCGACGGGCTCGCCGCGATCGAGCAGGAGGCGATCTCCGGGATGAGGCGCGCCGCGGCGGCCAGGGTGGCGGACACGCGGAGGACGGTGCGCGACGGCGTCGCGGTCTCGGCGTTCGTGCTCCTCGTGTCGGTCGCGCTTGCGCTGGTCCTCGTGCGGGGGATCTCCCGATCGCTCGAGGTCCTCGGCGAGGCCGCGGCCCACGTCCGGCGGACGCGCGACTACACGACGCGCGCCCGCAAGACCGCCGACGACGAGTTCGGGGCGCTCACGGACGCCTTCAACGAGATGCTGGCGGGCATCCAGGCGCGCGACGAGGTCCTCGAGGGCCACCGGCAGAACCTCGAGGCCACGGTCGCCGAGCGGACGTCGGAGCTCGAGAAGCGCAACCGGGAGATGCGCCTCGTCCTCGACAACGTCGATCAGGCCCTCGTGACCCTCCACCGGGACGGCACGATGGAGCCCGTGCACTCCGCCGCCTTCGAGCGCCTCTTCGGCGTACCGGCGCGCGACGAGCACTTCGCCGATCGCATCGCCGGCCACGATCCGCGGGCCAGCGCGTTCCTCAGAATGGGGTGGGAGGCGGCCTGCGACGACTTCCTCCCGCTCGAGGTCGTCCTCGACCAGCTCCCGAAGACATTGCACCGCGAGGGCCGCTACCTCGCGCTCGGCTTCAAGCCGATCCTGTCGGGAGAGGGCCAGTTCAACGGGGCGCTGATGGTGATCACGGACGTCACGTCCACGATCGCCTCCGTGCGCGAGGCCGAGCAGCAGCACGAGTATATCCAGGTGTTCGAGCGGGCCGTGAAGGATCGGCTCGGCCTCGTCGGCTTCGTCAACGACACGACCAAGCTCGTCGACGCGGTGAGCGCGCGGTCAAGCGGCGAGGTGGACGAGGTGATGCGCCTCGTGCACACGATCAAGGGGAACGCCGGGCTCTGGGACGTGACGAGCGTGGCGAGGGTGGCGCACGAGATCGAGAGCTTCGTCGTCGAGGAGCGCGCGCTGCCGTCCGACGAGCAGATCGACGCGCTGAGGGACGTGTGGCTCGCGTTCGTGGGGCGCGTGAGCGTCCTGCTCGCGTCGACGGCGCAGTCCTCGCGCGCCGACGTCGGCCATGAAGAGGTCGATGCCTTGCTCGCCATGGTGCGCCAGCGCCGCGACCCCGCCGAGATCGAGCGGGCCATCGCGGCCCTCCGCGACGAGCGGACCGAGGTGCGGTTCAGCCGGATGAAGGACCAGGCCGAGACGCTGGCCCGGAAGCTCGGCAAGCCGAAGCCCGAGGTGCGCATCGACGCCGGGGGCGTCCGGCTGCCCGCGTCGCGGTTCGCCGGGATGTGGCAGGCGCTGGGCCACGTCGTGCGCAACGTGATGGACCACGGGATCGAGCGGCCGGAGGCGCGCGAGGCGGCGGGCAAGCCGTCGAGGGGCACGCTCACGCTCCGCTCGCGGATCACGGCGGACGAGATCGTCATCGAGATCGGCGACGACGGCGCGGGCATCGACTGGGAGCGCGTGCGCGAGAAGGCCGTGGCCATCGGGCTCTCGGGGGCGACGCGGCGCGATCTCGAGGCCGCGCTGTTCGCGCCCGGCTTCAGCACGGCCGAGCAGGTCACGGACGTCTCCGGCCGCGGCGTCGGTCTCGGCGTGGCGCTCCACGAGTGCCGGCGGCTGGCGGGCCGGGTAGAGCTCGACACCGAGCGCGGCCAGGGGACGACCTTCCGCTTCCGGTTCCCCCGGGATCCGAGCGACGCCGCGGGGGTGTCGCTCCCTGCCTCGCTGCCGCCTCCGAGCGGGCGGGGCTCGCTGGTGCCTCCTCCTCCGCGGGGCGGATCGAGCCCGGGCATGGCCTCGGGGAGCGCGTGACACGGTGAGCACATCGACAATGCAGAGCGAGATATCGAGGAGAGGGGAATGAACTCGGAGAGCTGGGACCGCATCCATGAGGAGCTCGCTTCGTCGTGCGTCCACCTGTTTCGCGACAACGGCGTCGAGCTCCGGCGGCTGGACGACGGGACGTCGGAGGCGACGCCGGGCAACGCGGTGGTCTCCTTCATCGGCTTCACGGGCGACCACCTTCGCGGGAGCCTGACCATCGTCGCGCCCGTGGCGCTCATCACGCGCAGCCACCCGCTGCGAGAGCAGCGCGAGATCGACGAAGACATGGTGTGCGACTGGGCGAGCGAGCTCGCCAACCAGCTCCTCGGGCGGGTGAAGAACCGCCTGCGCCACCTCGGGCTGGTCATCGTGCTCTCGACGCCGAGCGCCGCGATCGGCGAGCACCTGCGCGCCAGGGAGGAGCAGAGCGACGGCTTCCGGCGGCTCCTGTTCGCCGCCGGTTCCGACCGGCTCGTCGTGCTCTTCGACGCGCTCGCGCCCGACGACGCGCTGGAGCTCGAGGAAGTGAACATGCCCGATCCGCAGCCCGAGGGCGAAGTGCTGCTGTTCTGAGCCGGATGGCCGTACACGCAAGAGGAGACACGTCACATGGCCAAGAAAATTCTTCTCGTCGAGGATTCGAGTACGGTCCGCCAGCAGGTCGGCATTCTCCTGTCGGGGGCGGGTTATGGCACGCTGGAAGCGGACAACGGCCGAGATGCGGTCGCCGCGGTCGCCGCCCACAAGGATGAGCTGGCGATGATCATCGCGGACGTGAACATGCCCGTGATGAACGGGATCGAGATGATCCAGAGCCTGCGGGACAAGGGGCTCGCATCGGGGGTTCCGATCCTGATGCTCACCACTGAGGGGCAGCCGGAGCTCATCGAGAAGGCCCGGAAGGCCGGCGCGAAGGGGTGGATCATCAAGCCGTTCAAGCCGGACCTCCTGCTCGCCGCGGTGAAGAAGCTCGCCGGCGAGCCCTGAAGCCGTGGCCGCGCAGGCCGCGGCCTTGGTCCGATAGAGAATCGTCGCACCCTGGTACCACGGAGAATCGGCGCCTGCCCCCGGTGTTGGACGGAGCTACCCTGCGGCGCTGGACAGCGCTCGGTGGTTGCGGTGCAGCGCCGATCCGTATGATCTTCCGTGCGGGAGATCACCCAAGGCGCCTGAATCGACAGAGCTGGTCCACCGGCCTCGGTTGACCAGTCGACTATCCGTTGGCGGAGAGGAAGAAGGAAAGATTCACAGGGAGGCGGGGAGGCGGGGAGGAAGAAAAAATGAATCTCTCGCTCTTGCCGTCTCTCGCTCCCCGCCTCCCCGCCTCCCTGTGAAATTCCTGCTTTCTCTCGTGGTTTCAACTCGCTTGTCGCTCTAGCTCCGCGTCTCACCGCGGTCTCGAGGCCCGACGAGCCTCTCGCTCGGCGCGGTGCCACCTCCTCTCGCTGCCTGGCGGCGACGCGCCAGCCGGGGCGGAAGCAGTGGCCTTCAGCGCGTGCGGGGCAGGAACGCCCCGTGGAAGGTCTGGGGCGAGGCGTGGAGCAGGTGGACCCGCGCCGCTGGCCCATCGTCCAGGTGCGCAGCGTCCCAGACGTGGATGGCGCTCTTCCCGGCCTTCGCGTCGGTGACCACGGCGAGCACGTGGCCGTCCCCCTCGGGAGCGCCGGGCGCGCGCGGCACGAAGACGGGCTCCGACGGGCGCTCGTGGTGTGCGACGCGCGCCAGGGTGATCGCGCCCGTGTCGACGTCGACGCGCGCGATGCCGTTTCCGTGCGGGTCGTCGGCCCGCCCCTTCGTGGCGAGGAAGACGACGCCGTGCCGCTCCCCCTCGACCCGCGGGTCGGCGCGCGGGTATTCGCCGACGACGCCGCCGAGGTCCTCCACGAGGAGCTGCTCGCGGCTCGGGCGCACGCGGTGGCGCACGAGGACGCCGCCCTCGACGGAGGCGAGCTCGGGCCGAGCCGGGTCCTTGCCGATCGCGCCGAGCGTGGCGAGCGTGCGGTGGCGGACGAGGTCGACGACGAGGTCCTCGCCGTCGTCGTAGGCGTTCGCGAAATGCCACTGGAAGAACGCGTCGACGCCGAAGCGGCGCACGCGGGAGACGTCGTCGATGTCGACGACGATCACCTCCGTGCCCCGGCCGGGCTCGAAGCGCACCCAGGACTCGAAGCCTCCCCACTGGAGCATCGCGCGCCCCACCCGGATCATCGCGGGCGAGACGAAGAACACGAGGTGCCGGCGGGTGGCGCAGAAGTCGTGGAGCATCACCGGCGCCGGGAGCGGCACCGCGCCGAGCGAGCGCGCGCGCCCGTCGTCGTCGATCGCGTAGAGGTCGAGCTGGGTCCTGCGCCCGTAGCGGACGCCGAAGTTGTAGCTCGTCTTCCTGGCGGCCACCCGGTGCGGGTGGGCCGAGAAGGTGGAACCCACCGCGCCGCCGAGATCGCTCTCGCCGAGCGTGTCGAGCGTCGCGGGATCGAGCTCCGTCGGCCTGCCGGCCTCCATGAGCGCGAACAGCCGGCCGCCGGCGAGGAAGGCGCTCGTGTTCGCGACGTTCTTGCCCTTCTTGCCCTTGCCCTTGCCCTGCAGCGCGTGGAGCACCCGCTTCGGCCAGGGCAGGGTCGAGCCATAGAGCCGCCGCCCGGCCGCGAGCTCCTCCACCAGGCCGCGGCTGCGCACGAGGCGGTGCGCGCCCTCCGCCCGGCCGCCCGACAGCCGCACCGCGAGCACCCCGCCGTCGGCCTCGAAGGCGTGCGGCACGCGGACGCCGAAGAGGGTCGCGCGGGCCGGGCCCACGCGAAAGAGCGTGCCCTCGAGGCCTTCGGGCAGCGTCCCCTCGATCGCGAGCGGCGTGAACCCGTACTCGGCCTCGAGGTCGAGCGGGTGATCGAAGGCGCGCGCTCCGCGAGCGGCTCCCGTGGAGGCGCCCCCCGCGCCGGCGAAGGCGGCGTCGAGGGCGGCGTCGAAGTCGGGGGCGGACAGGGCGATGGACATGGGACCTCCGTGCGGCCGATGTGATCGTCGATCGCATCGGGGTCGTGATGACGCAATCATCAACTGCATTGGCAGGCTTCGAAGCGGCCGCCGGCGGCGGCGCCGGCGCTCGTCAGTGCAGCCTGTCCTTCGCCTCGGCGAGCTCCTCGTTGATCCGGTCCACGAACGCGTCGAGGGTCATCGGGCCCTTGCTCGCGGCGGCGGCGGCCTCGATGGCCTGCGACGCGAGCGAGGTGAGGCGCTCGACGTAGGCGAGCTGGCCCTCGAGCTTCTCGTAGTCCCCGTCGACGAAGTACCCGCTGTCGTCCTTGACGTCGAGCTCGGGCGCATAGCGCTGCTTCACGTACCGCAGGATGGCGCACACGGCGACGTGGACCTTGGGGCCGGCGAACTGCGTCTTCGTCCAGTTGTAGCGGCTCCCCTCCTTGAAGAACTCGACCCCCGGCGCCGCTGGCAGGCTGGGGACGCTGACGCTGACGCGCGGCCCTCCGCCGCGCCCCGCCTTCTCCTGCGCTGCGCGGGTGAGGTTGCGCGTGATGGCCGCGGACTCCGCCAGCGCCTGACGCATCATGTCCGCCATCTTCGAGTCGCTGAGCAGCGCGTGGTACGTGTGGTTGATGAAGGTGCCTTCACCGTCGAAGTGAAAGTGGAGAGGCTCGCATTCGCGGTGGGGATAGAGCGTGATCCCCTCGAGACCCGAGCACGTCACGCGCCGATCGGCGATGAGCTCCTTCATGGTCTTGCTGGGCCAGCCGGCGGCCGCGGCCTTGGCGGCGAGATCCGCGACGAGCTCGGGGACGACGATCGGGTCGCGGAGCTTGCCCGAGTACGCGATGGAGATGCCCATGGTGCCTCCTGAACGATCTCCCCTTACTCCAGCGCCGTCGTCGAGGCCAGCGCGCGCCAGGGAGGGAGCCCTCGGCCGCGGCGACGATGACAGTGAAAGAGCCGCCGGAGCTCCCTCGCTCCGGCGGCTCTGCGCCGCCTGGAACCGCCTGAACCTCGACACCTGACCGCGAGGCCTGGGGCTCGACGGTTCCTTCACGTCTAGAGCGGATGTCCGCGTTCCGCTCCTCGCCTCCTCGCCTCCTCGCCGGGCTACTGGCAGGCTGTCGCGCCGAAGCAGACCGCCGGATCGTCCGCGAAGCGACGGAAGTTGTCCGCCTCCGGGTGGCCGGGGAAGGGAACGTAGTAGTAGACGGCCTTGTTGTCGAAGTCGCTGCCGTCGTAGTAGGTCTGCCATGTCAGCGCGTAAGCGACGCCGGCGCTCTTGGCGAGATCGAGGAGGTGGGTGTTGTACCAGTCCTCGGTGAGCGCGCCCTGCCCCGCGTCCGGAAACAGGCTCGTCACCTCGGCGGAAGAGAGCGCGACGGCGCCCGCCGAGCCGAGGCCGTAGTTGGCCAGGAACTCCGTCCGCAGGCCCTCATCGAACAGGGTGTCGTGCCACTTGCTCACGTGGTCTGCCGGGTAGAGCGTGAGCGACGCGCCCGCCGCGAGCTTGCTGACCCGGTGGAGGAGGTGCAGCCGGTAGGTGCCCGTCTCGGTGAGCGCGTGAGGCTTGCCCTTGGCCGCGCCGATCGCCGCGACGGCGCGCGCCATCACCTTCATGTCCTCGAGATCTGCCGGGGACGCCGCGCGCTCGTACGGGTAATAGAGATCGATGCCGAGGATGTCGATGAGGTCGTCGCCAGGGTACGCCTCGAGGTAGTACTCCTCCAGCAGCGCGGACGGCGGCTGGCCGTCGTTCTCGAGCGCCGCGATCGCCTCCTGGGGCGGGCTCTCGTACGCCGCGCCCAGCTTGGTGAGCTCCTCGACGAGGCGGGCCCGGAGCATGTCGCGAGAGAGGCTCTCTGGATCCCTGACCTTCGCCTCGGCGGGCGTCACCGAGCTGTCGCTCAGCTTTCGCACCTTGTCCGTCGAGTACGCGAAGATCACGTTCTCCATCCCCGGCTCGCTCCGGACGGCCTCGGCGAACGTGCGGTACGCGGCGCTGTAGGCGGCGGGGCCGGTGACGGCCTGATCGTCGTCGAGCAGGGCCTGGCAGTTCCAGTAGGGCTGACCCCACCAGAACCATCCGCCGGTGTGCTCGTGGAACGGACGGAGGACGATCGGCTTGCCGTCGAGCCCGTGCTCGCGGAAGAACTGGGCCACGTACTTCGCGTGGGCGACGAGCCAGTCGCGCGCCGAGATCCCGGCGTGGGTCCCCTGCTCGATCGGCACGTCGTTGGCGATCTTGCAGATGCACTTCAGGTTCTCCGGGATGTCTGCGCTGGAGCCGAGGGATCGCGAATAGTACGTCTCGGCATAGAACGGGGTGCCTCCGCCCTGGGCGTGAATCGGGACGCTCTGTCCGTCGACCGAGAGGGTGGCGAGCGGCGTCTCGATGGCGTCCGCGAAGTCCGAGGTGCTGATATCGTAGTTGCACGGGGGCGTGTGCCAGTCGAAGGCCACCATCCCGCCCGGCTGCTCCAGCATGTACGCCGCGGCGTCCGCGGTGACGTCGCGGCGATTCCAGGGGACGGGATCGAAGACCATCGCGTCGAGGGAGATGCCGAGTAGCCCGGGGTTCTCTCCCACGGTGGCGCCGGCGTCCGACGACCAGCCCCGCTCGCCGCGGCTGGCGGCGCCCGCCATGCTCGAGAACCAGTCGTTGGTCGACACGAACTGCTTGGTGCCCGGATCGTAGAGCCCCCACGTGATGGCGTTCTCGTAACCGAACCGGAACTTGCCGGCTCGAGACGACGTCCAGAGGTCCTCGAGGAGGTCGCCCCTCGGCGTGTCCGGAAACTCCGGCGTGTCTCCCGGCGCGCCTCCCGTGCCTGACGACGTGCTCGACGACGTGCCTCCCGACGTGCCTCCCGAGGTGCTCGACGACGCGCCTCCCGAGGAGCCCGACGAGGTGCCTCGCGAGGTGCCCGACGAGGCACCTCCCGGCGGCGTGTCCTCGTCCGACGACCCGCAGGCGGCCGTCAAGCACAGGAGGAATGCGGCATAAACGCGCGGACTGAGCGGGACAAGATTCATCGGTTCTCCCCTGCGAACGGTGCCAGTGACGAGGCGACACTAAAGCGTGTTAATCGGTTCAGTGTCAACGGCCATCTCACCAGGGGAGAGGTGCGCCGCCCCGGGCTTCGCGCCGATTTCACCCCGAGCGCCCCTCGGCGCTACGCTGCGGTGCGTCACCACGCAGCTGGCTCACCGCGAGCGCATCGCCGGCAGGTTCGGCCGGCTGCCGCCGGCGCGCCCTGTGCCGGAGCCCTGCCGGGACAGGTTCTTAACCGGTTCTTCGTTGATGGGGTTGCATCCAGCGAGCGCGCTTGAGCGCATGGCCTCGGCGGCCGAGGTGGCGACCCATCCCATGCGTCGCGGCGGAAGCGGTTCCTACCGCCCGCCACCCGCAGCTGGCCCGTGGCGAGCACCACGCCGGACAGCCGGACCCGCGCGCTCCTTCGTCCTCGTCCGCCTACCAGGCGGCCGGATCACCGCGCCGCCGCGGCGCGTCCGCCGTGGACCGGCGCTGGCACCGCTCACACGCTGCCGCTCACCTTCGCTGTACGGGTATTCCCGTCGAGCGACGACTCGATGGTGTACAGCGCTCCCTGGTAGGAGATGCTCCCGTCCTCACTCATGTTTCCGCCGCGCAACACGTTGGCGGCGCTCTCGTACAGAAGGAAGGAGGAGTGACCGGTGGGCACCGCGCTGGACAGCGTCCAGGTGCCCTCCGCGCCGCCCGATTCGATCACGAGGTGCTGCCGAGCGCCCGACGGGTCGATGAGCACGCCGAGCGTCGAGCCGCTTCGGTCGCGCGCCGTGGCGCGGAAGTGGAGGTGGGCAGCGGTGGAGAGCAACAGGGAGGAGGCGACTGGCTTCTGGGGGATGGACATGGCGGTGATGAACAGCTCCGTTGATGGACCTTGCAAGTTCCCGTGCGACGCGTCGTTCCGAGGCTGCCCGGCGGCCGAGCTCTCGCGGAGCCGGCGATCACGGGCCTGCGCCGGCGAGCGCGCTCGTCGGCTGCCAGGAGAGCCCGTCGTACCTCCGGGGAGAGCCCGAGCGGTCGAGCCGCTTGAACGTCTCGCCCGCCTTGAGGTGCCGCTGCCTGTCGCGATCGAATGGACCGCGCTGCTCGCTCGCCGGCTGGTACATGGCATCGCTCTTCCCATGCACCTGGAAACGCCAGCAGAGCCTTTGTTCCACACCGTCCACGACCCGCGACAACAACACTTTCATGGCCTATCGCTCTCTGCGCTCAGCGCGCGTGCTCGCGGGGAGGAAGCAACGGACGCGGCGGGATCGGCGAGCGCGGCCGCGGCCTTCCCGTCCGTACCTCGCCCAGGGCGCGCGCCTCCCTGACGTCCGCCTCGACCTCCGCCACCATCCAAGCCCTCGTCCTGCCCCGAGAGCGGCGACGGGCCTCCGGCGGAGCGGAGCGCGAACAGCGCGCTCGGGAGGAAGCGAGGCCACGATCGCAGGTCTTCCCCGAGCGAGCGCAGGACGGTCGGCGTCCGCTCGACGCGCGACGGCGAGATCGACACGAGGCCGTCGCCCGGCCTCGCGCTGCTCGGCGCGGCGGTGATGCTGGGCGTAAACACGTGGATCATCTCGACGTTCTCCCGAAGGCGGAAAGCACGCAAGGCGCGTGCATCCCGGGGCTGTGCATGAACTGCCTCGAACGTCGCTTGACGGCCGTGCTTGCCGCTCCAGGACCGACGGCCCAGACGGCATCACCGACAACTGCGCTGCGTGTGCGCAAACAATGTATAGCAGAAGGGACGGCCGCTGCACCACGTTTATCGGCGGAGCACACACCGATTTCACCGGCACGATGCTTTTTCGCGGCGCGGCGCCCCGGGCCTCATGAGAGATGTCTCTTCCAGGGAGGGGAGCTCAACCCTCGGCACCCGTGGTCCCGGCGTCCAGCCGGGCGACCTGGCGCCTGCCGGCCATCTGGAGGATGCCCATCCAGGCGATCACGCGGATGACCTGGTAGGCCGGGTCGATCTCGAACCAGCGCACCGCGAAAGTCGGGCTCTGCGGGTACTTGTGGTGGTTGTTCTGGAAGAGCTCGCCGAGCGTCACGAGGTCGAGGGCGAGCGTGTTGCGCGAGTCGTCGTCGCTGTTGAAGTTGCGGTAACCGTAGCGGTGGCCGCACCAGTTCACGATGGCGCCGTGGAGCGGGCCCATCGTCCAGTGGAGCGGGACAAACAGGAACTGCCACCATTGCGTGGCGAAGGCGATGTAGAAGAGCGCGTAGCCCGTCCCCCACGCGAGGCGGCTGGCCCACGAGTTGCCGATGCGGTCGAGCGCGCGCCACTCGGGGTAGCCGCCCAGAAAGCGCGGCTCCACCTCCGCCGTGCCGTCGCAGATGGCGTCGTAGCGCTTCGCGGTCGACAGCATCATGGAGACTGGCTCCGCGTAGTAGCGTGGCGAGTGCGGGTCCTTCGGGGTGTCGCTGTACGCGTGGTGCATGCGGTGCAAAATCGCATACGCCCGGGGCACAAGGTACGAGGAGCCCTGCGTGACGTAGGTGAGGAGATGGAAGATCCGTTCCCAGCGCTTCGACATCGTGAACATCCGATGCGAGGCGTACCGGTGCAGGAAGAAGGTCTGGAAAAAGACCGATAGCGTCGAATGGGCGATCAGGATGGCGACGAATTCCATGGCTCGCTTGTACACCCAGGCTGGGCCCACATGCGGTCAGCTCACGGTCACGATTCGCGAGGTCCGTTGCCGCGTCGCTCGTGCGAGCGCGTTCTTATGCCACGCGATTTCGTCCGTGGAGGCGAGTCCGTAACGGGCGAGTTCATCGACCGGAAACAATGCTGTGCTGACAGGCGCCGCGTCGCCCCTGCAGGTATAGCGCATCACGGCATCACGCAAGCGACGTCACACGCCGCCTTATCACGACGAGCCGAACGTTGAGACCGTCAGCGGCGGCGGATCGTTCTTGACATACATGGGCGCTGCGTACAGAATGTCTCAGTAAGCCATTCGAGCGTGTGCCGAAGAATTCGTCGCGCTCGGGGTCCAGGGGCTCGCAGCGGCGTCGCGCGGTGCGGGCTCATCGAGCTTGACGTGGGATAGCTCGTCCGAGCGCTCCATCGCGGCGGGGAGCTGGCGCGGCCGGCCGTCGCGCGGCGGCTCGTGCGCCGCAGGAACAGGGTGCCTCGCTGCGTCCTGCTCGTGACTGGAGCCGCGCGATCACATCGAGGTGCACGCATGCAGATCCGCGTAGGATACGAGCTGCTCTACGAATTCCCACGACCGACGCCGGTGATCCTGACGCTGAGCGTCCACTACTCGCGTGCATCGGATCTGGTGCGGCCCGATCACATGCTCACCAGCCCGTCGATCCCGGTCCGAGCTTACCGGGATGCCTTCGGCAACTGGTGTAGCCGTATCGTCGCGCCGGCGGGTCAGCTGAAGATCTCCTCCGACGCGGTGGTGAACGACACGGGCGCGCCGGACCGGGTCATGACATCGGCCGAGCAACACCCCGTCGATGCGCTGCCAGAGGAGACGCTGGTGTTCTTGCTGGGCAGCCGGTACTGCGAGACGGATCGCCTGTCGGAGGCGGCGTGGGACCTGTTCGGCCAGTCGCCCACCGGCTGGGGTCGCGTGCAGGCCGTCTGCGACTTCGTTCATCGGCACATCGCCTTCGGATACGAGTTTGCGAGCCCTACCAAGACGGCGGAGGAGGTGTTCAACGATCGGAGAGGCGTCTGCAGAGATTATGCGCACCTCGCGATCGCGCTCTGCCGTTGCCTGAACGTTCCGGCTCGTTACTGCACCGGCTACCTGGGCGACATCGGCGTACCTCCTCCCCACGGGACGATGGACTTCTCCGGCTGGTTCGAGGCCTATCTCGGTGGCGAGTGGCATACGTTCGATGCGCGCAACAACGTGCCTCGCATCGGGCGCGTGCTGATCGCCCGCGGGCGCGATGCCGCCGACGTGGCGATCACCACGACCTTCGGCGAGAACACGTTGCGGAGCTTCCGCGTCTGGACGGATGAGGTTGTGGGCTAGCTCCGCCCGGGGCAGCCTCGCGCGGTGGCCGCGCTCATGGGGGCGGTGAGGGTGCTCGTCGTGAGCTCGCTCGAAGGCGCCGCAGCGCTGTCTTCTTCGACCGCCGCCGGAGCGATGTGACGGCGCTGCACCGCCGCCAATGTCGTCGATGCAGGAGACGGCGGTGTGCAACTTGGACGATCGGGTGGTGTGGTGATGGCGTCATGGCATTGGGCCGCCTCGGTGCGTCCGGCCGCTCGAGGCGAGTCGGCGCACATGCCTGCTCTCGGTCAACGTGGTAGTCTGCGCGCCTATGGATAACGCGCAGGGCGACGGTGTCGATGAAGGAGACTGGGGACGACTTCACGTCACGCGCGCCTGCTGTGGTGCAGGCGTTTGCAGGAACTTCGCTCCAGAGCTCCTGGGCGAGGTCGCGCCCGCGCACTGGGAAGCCATGGACGGCGACGTCCGGGGCCGCGGCCCCGCGGTGCTCGCGGGCACCTATGATGAAGGGGCCTTCACCGGCATCCTGCGCCAGCCCCGGAGCCGGGCCGACCTCGAGGCGGCGCGCTCGGCGGTCGCCGCCTGTCCGGTCAACGCCTTGCGCCTCCGATCGTCGTCGCCATGCCGCGCGCGGCCCGGCGCGCTCGGCGCCCCGTTCCGCGCCTGGCCGCGCCGCATCGAAGGGGACGTCTGGGCCCTCGGCCATCCCGCGCGCGAGAACGCGGGCGCGACGGCCTACTTCATCGAGCGCCCCGGCGGCGGCGTGCTCGTCGACCTGCCGAGCCCGACCGAGGCCGTCTTCCGTTTCCTCGAAGAGCGCGGCGGCGTGCGGTGGATCTTCCTCACCCACCGCGACCACACCGCGCACCACGCCGAGTTCGCGGCGCGCTTCCCCGGGTGTCGCCGCGTCCTCGGCGCCGCGGACGTGAACCCGCGCGGCGACGGGCGCAATCCGGCCACCTCCGATGTGGAGATCAAGCTCAGCGACCGCCTCGAGCCCATGACCCTCGACGGCTCGCCGCTCGCCGACGGCGACCTCGCCGGCGCCGAGCTCGCCGTGCTCTCGCAGCCCGGCCACACCGCGGGCTCGATGTGCCTGCTGTACCGGGGCCGCTTCCTGTTCACCGGCGACCACCTCGCCTACTCGCGCCGCATCGGTCAGATCGTGGCGTTCCGGCTCCAGTGCTGGAACGACTGGGAGCGTCAGATCCGCTCCGTGCGCCGCCTGGTCGCGCTGGCGGGCGCTGGCCACCTCCGCTTCGCGTGGCTCCTGCCCGGCCATGGCGAATGGCGCCGCCTCGAAGGCGACGGCGGCGCTCGCGCGACGGCCGCCGAGCTGGAGCGCGCGCTCGCCTGGATGGAGCGGCAGGCGCCTGGCCACGTCCCTTTCTTCCGGTTCATCCCCTGGTTGCAGAGCCGCTCGTATCCCGGCACCCGCCTCGCGCGCGCGGTGCACGCGATCGGCGGCGATGGCCCCGGGAGCGAGGCCTGGGTGCTGCCGCGCGCCGCCCGGCCGTACCTGCCCGATTACCGGCCGGAGAAGGTCGCCGCCGCGTGGCTGCGGCTCTCCCTTGTCGCGGCCACGGCGCTCGGCGCCGCGGCGGCCGCCGCGCGGCTCGCTGCGCGCGCGGCGGGGGCGGTCGCGAAGAGGAGGGCGTGAGGCGGCCTCGAGGGGCGCCCGGCGCTCCGGTCCTCGCAGGGCCGGGGCGGGAGCGCCGCCGCGCCGGGTCGCTCGATCAACCGGCCGCGCTGCCTCGGTCGTCCTGTCGCAGCAGATACGCTGTCTCGGGGTTCTCCCGGCGCCAGATCACGTTGTCCATGAAATAGTGGTGGATGTTCACGAACACGAAGACGGCTGCGAAGTACGGTGTCGGGCCCAGGTCGGACATCGCTTCGCCGTAGCTCGAGCTCAGCACCAGCGCGCCGTCGAGGAGCGCGGGCGCGCCGCGGAACACGACCCACCCGAGGCCGACGGCGGTCGCCGCCAGGATCCCGAGGCGCAGGCCGGTCGGCCGCCCGAACAGCGGCGGGCCCTCGGCGTCGCGCGCCTCGTTCCGCTTCATGAGCCAGACGAAATACAGATACTGAACGGAGTGGAGCGCCGGGATCACGTACACCATGAGCCGGTCGAGGCTCGAGTAGACCGTCCAGAGCCAGATCGTGATGAGGAAACCGGCCAGCGGCGCGAGCGGCGGCAGGCGCCGCTCCATTCGCCACCTGCGCGCGATCACCCAGAGCAGCGCGAGCGCGCTGAGCCCGAACGCGAGCCCGGTGACGGGCTCGAGCGCCGGCGGGTGCCCGAGCGACGTGTAGACCACGCCTTTCTCCTCGACCTCTCTACCTGGATCCGCCGGGCTCGCCCACGCGTACGCCCAGGCCGCGAAGCAGTGCGCGAGGATCACCTTGCGCTCCAGGGGGCCGAACCGGAACCCACGCCGCGCCGAGAGCACCGTCAGGACGCCGAAGCCCTGCTTCACGTAGTGCCAGCCCACCAGGAGGAACATGAGCTGGATCATGAAGCCCATGGACCGCGCGGAGCCGGTCGAGAGCGCCCCGATCGCCCACGCGAGCAGCGCGACCGGGACCAGGAGGCCGGCCAGGATGTAGCGGGCTCGCTGCGCCGGGGCGAACGCGCCGCCGAACGCGCGGCGCCTCGCGTCCTTGTAGAACAGCAGGTACGTCACCGCGAAGTGAGGATCGTTGATCACGGACGCGGCGTGGAACGTCAGGAAGCCGATCGCGAGCTCCGCCGCGTCGAGCCCGACGGCCCTGCGGGCGAGCCACGCGAGCGGGAAGAGCACGAGCGTCGCGCCCCCGACGAGCAGGAACTCGGTGAGATGGGCGCGCAACGCGGCTCGACGCGGCGTCGCGACCGGGACTGGCAGCGTCGCGCCCGCGCTGGTCATGCGCCCAAGCTACCACACAGGGGCGCCCGTACGGCGCGCACGCCGCAGATCGAGCTCCGGCTCGAGGGCGAGCTTGATGCGGTGCGCTGTCGGATCGAGGGGGTCGCGGGGCGCCGTGGCCTCCTTCCCTCTTCATCATCAATAAATGACGAGATCTCTCGTCACAAATAAATGACAGATCGCTCGCCGCAAATAAATGACAGATCCGATGTCGCGCTGCCGCCGGCGGCATCGAGAGCGTTCGGCGCGAAGCGGGCGCCGCTCCTCGTCCAGCTGTGCTATTCCGCGATCATGCGGAGTCGATCATGAGCCTGGGCGACCTGGTCGACGACGTCCCCGAGGACCCGCTCATCACCGGCGCGGTCCAGCGTGCGCTCGTCGCCTATGCAACGGTTCTCCCCGCGGATGTCCTCCGTGACGTCGAGATGCTCGCCACGAGGACGCTGTTCGTGCACCCGCTCGGGATCTCGTTCGTCGCCCGGCTCGCCCCCGGGGTCCGCGTCGAGGTGGACATGGGCGACGATCTCGCCGAGCAGGCGCAGCAGGGGTTCGCGGTCGGCGAGATCATGATCTCGATGATGCGCGTGCTCCGCAGGCGGTCGCGCGAGCGGGGCGAGCGTCGCTTCTTGATGCCCGAGACGCCGATGCTCATGCTGCAAGCGTTCCTGGGCTACTTCAACCCGGACCCGGCGCTCTGGACGATGGGCGATGACGCCGTGCGCGGCGCGCTGGATCGCCTCTGCGAGGCCGTCGTCGGCCTGTTCTTCACGGGCCTCGTCGTCGATGTGCTGGAGAGCCCATCGTCGCTCGACGACTGGGGGGAGACCGGCCTCGCGCTCTCCGCGGTGCTGCCGGCCATGGCCGCGGCGCTCCACGGCGCGAGGGCCCGGCTGTCCAGGCGCGACCGGCACGCGCTGGAGACCTACGATGCCTGCGGCTGGGATCCGGCGCGGCTCGAGCGCCGGCTGGGCGGCGGCCCGGAGCCCGCCCGGCCGGCGTTCTTCGCGCTGGGTGCGGCGCTCGCCGCGGAGCTCCGCGCCTCGCCGGCGAGCTGACCCCGCGTGGCCGGCGTGGCCGGCGTGGTCGCTCCCTCGCCTCACTCCGCCCCTTCCGTTTGCCGCGCGGGCAGCCACATGCGCACCGTCGTGCCCTCGCCCGGCGCGCTCTCGATACGGATGCTGCCTTGGTGTTCCTCGATGAACCGGTGCGTCAGCGACAGCCCGAGCCCGGTCCCTTGCCCGGGCGGCTTCGTCGTGAAGAACGGCTCGAAGATGCGGCTCAGGTCCTCGGTGCGGATGCCGCAGCCGTGGTCGTGCACGTCGATCTCCACGCCGTGGATGTCCCCGCGCGGCAGCGGGCGAGCCTCGACCACCACGGCGCTGCCGTGCGGGCTGGCGTCGAGCGCGTTGCCTATCACGTTGAGCAAGGCCGACTCGAGCTGCGATGCGTTGACGAGCACCTCGGGCAGCGCCGATGAGGTGCCGTTCGTCTCGAGGTGGACCCTGCGCTCGCGCGCCCGCGGCGCGGACAGGTCGACCGCTCGGCGGAGCGCCGCGCGCACGTCGCACGGCTCCCGGCCGATCGGCTTGCCGCGCGCGTACTCGAGCAGCGCCGTCACGAGATCCGAGCACCGGATCGCCTGCCGCTCGATGGTGCTGAGCGCCTTCAGGAGCGAGGCCTCGTCGGGCAGGCCGTGCCCCTTCCGGTGCCGCCTGAGCAGCAGCTGGGCGTTCATCAGGATGGCCGACACCGGGTTGTTCATCTCGTGCGACAGCCCCGCAACCAGCGTCCCTATCGCCGCCATCTTGCCCGCCTGGAGGAGCTCCTGCTGCGTCTCCGAGAGCCGCTCCAGCGCCGCCGCGAGCTCGCCGTTCTTCGCCGCGAGCTCCAGATAGGCGCGGTGCAGCCGCTCGGCGGCGCGGACTCGCGCCCTGAGCTCCAGGGGGTCGAACGGCTTGCTCATGTACTCGTCGGCGCCGACGTCGAGCCCCCCCACGGCCTCCGCGCCGCTCGCCCTGGCCGTCAAGAGGAGGACCGGGATGTCCCGGAGCGCGGCATCCCCCTTGAGACGCCTGACCAGCTCGAATCCGTCCATCTCCGGCATCATCACGTCCGAGACGATGACATCGGGCCGCTTCGCTGCGATCGAATCGAGCGCTTCCCGGCCGTTCGTCGCCAGGACGATCTCGTGTCCGGCCGACAGGATGTCCGCCAGGTACGATCTCATGTCCGGGTTGTCTTCCACCACGAGCACGCGCGGCCCCTCCGCGCCGCCGTCGGCGCGGGGCGCGACCGCGGCGGGCAGCGGAGGCACCTCGAAGCCGCGGAGGTTGACCGACGACGGGGGAGGCTCGAAGGCACCCGCGCCGTTGAGCGATCTCGGCGGCTCGGGCGCGGCGGTCGCCCGCCGCGCCGCCAGGAAATCCGCGGCGCGCGGGAGCCGCACGAAGAAGCGAGAGCCGATCCCGGGCTCGCTCTCCACGCCGACCGTGCCGCCCATGAGCTCCGTGAGCTCCTTGGCCAGCGACAGCCCGATCCCAGTCCCCTCGTGCTTTCGCGTCGCCGAGGCGTCGATCTGCTGAAACCGTCGAAAGAGCAGGTGTCTCCTGTCCGCCGGGATGCCAGGGCCGGTGTCCTCGACCGAGAGCTCGAACAGACCATCGAGCGCCCGCAGGTCGACGGTGACGCGCCCGCCAGGCGGGGTAAACTTCAGCGCGTTGCCCAGCAGGTTGAGCGCGATCTTCTCGAGCTTGCGCCGATCGGCGGGGGCCCTCCGCAGCTCGGGATCCACGTGAATCGAGAGATCGAGCCCGCCGCGCGCCGCCGCCGGGCGAGCCTCCTCCACGATGTCCGAGACGAGCTCTCCGACGTCGACGGCCTCCCAGTCGATCTGCATCTTGCCGGCCTCGATCTTCTGGTGATCGAGGACATCGTCGACCAGCCGGCGGAGCCGCCGCCCGCTGCGCTGGATGAGCTCGAGGTCCGCCCGTACCCGCGGCGAGAGCGGTTCGTCCCGGTTGGACAGGAGCGACTCGAGCGGTCCGAGGATGAGGGAGAGCGGCGTCCGGAGCTCGTGGCTCATCACCGTGAGGAACTCTCCCTTGGCGCGGGCCGCGGCGTCCGCCGCCTCCTTGGCCTTCTGGAGCTCGATCTCCATCCGTTTGCGCTCGGTGATGTCCGCGTAGATCCCGAGGATCCCCGTCACCTCGCCCCGCTCGTCGCGGATGGGCACCTTGCTGGTGAGCAGGAATCGCTGCTCGCCGTCCGGGCGGAGCAGCGGCTCCTCGACGTCGAGGACCGGGGTGCCGCCCTCCATGACCTCCCGGTCGATGCGCACGAAGCACTCCGCGTTCTTGCTGCCCCACACGTCGAAATCGGTCTTGCCGACGAGGTTCTCCAGCACCTTCGTGTTGGTGTCGTTGAGGAAGTTCTGATTTCCCCCGAGAAACCGTCCATGACGGTCTTTCCAGAAGATGGCGTGGGGGACGTTGGCGATGACGTACTTGAGCACCGCCTGCTGCTGGTCGACGGGCGCCGGCGTCCATTCCTGGGCGGCGGTGCAAGTCGCGGCCTCGTCCGGCGGCGCCACACGGGGCGTCCGCGCGCGTGCTTCGCGCGTCCGACGGGCCGCGAGGAGCCTGCTGATCTTGGCGGAGAGGCGGTAGAGACGTCTCATCGTCGTATCGTCACAGGAGCATAAGGCGAGCGCGGGCGACATCAAACCTGCTCAGCACCGGGACGCCGCGGTCGAGCGCGTACGGTCGTGTAAAATGACGCCCGAGCAGGCTGGCGCGTCGGAGCCGCCGCTCACCTCGCCGCTGGGCGCTGTGGTAGCGCCTGGTGTCGGTCCCGTCGAGCCCTCCCGGCGGCGCTGGCCTGCGCGTCGCTGGCCTCGTCCCACTGGCCCTGAACCCCAAAAGCTCTGCACTGGCGCCTGCGCGCGGCGGCTCCGCCGTGCTACAGGAGAGGAGGTACGCCCATGGTGGAGGGAGTCGCGCTCATCACCGGAGCGGCGTCGGGTATCGGCGCTGCGACCGCGCGCAAGCTGGCGAAGGAGGGGGCGCGCGACAAGATCCGGGTGAACGGCGTCCTGCCTGGCGGCGTCGAGACGCCGATCTGGGCCCAGGCGCCCTTCTTCCAGGCGCTCGTCACGACGGCCGGCAGCGAGCGCGCCGCGTTCGATCAGATGGCGGCGATGCCGACGCCCCTGGGCCGCTACGCGAGCGCCGACGAGATCGCCGGGCTCATCGCGTTCCTGCTCTCCGACGCCTCTGCCACCATGACTGGCGCGCTCCTCGTCAGCGATGGTGGCTACTCTCTCTAGAGCGAGGGGCTCGTCGCCGGTGCGGTGAGCGCCGCGCTGCGGCGCGTGTGACAGATACGAAATAAAGGCGCGGTGCGTCACGAGGGCGCGTCAGGCCCGCAGGAGCCGAGGGAAAGCGCTTTCATCGCCTGGTGAAGGCGTCCGTCCCGCCGTTGCGCCGTGACCGAACCATTACCGCGGGCCGCTCACGACGGGTGTTATAGAGGCCGTGCTTGTCATTAGGAGGCAGCCCAGCATGATTGAGGATCCGCAGGTCATCCGCAGCGCCGGCCTCCAGCCGATCGGCATCTGGCGCAGCGGGCCCTGGCTCCCCGCGTTCACATCGACAGATCTGCGGGAGGCCGTCTCCTGCGTGCGAGAGCCGGTGCACGTGGTGCGTGAGACGCCGGATGGGCGCGTCGGCGTGTCCCGGGGCGGCGCTGTCCTCCGCGAGGATCAGGTCAACGGGGTCCCGACGTTCCCGCTCCTCGGAACGCTGCCCGCCCTGTACCCGGAGTGGCTCGGAGACCGCTCCTTCGTCGAGGTCCACGGCCTGCGCTTCCCCTACGTGGCCGGCGCGATGGCGAACGGCATCCACACCACGCGGCTCACGATCGCGATGGCCAAGGCAGGCATGATGGGGTTCTTCGGCGCCGCCGGGCTCGGGCTGCACCGGATCGAGCAGGCGATCGACGAGATCTCGGCGGCGCTCGGGACGGACGGCCCCACCTGGGGCTGCAACCTCATCCACGCTCCGAACCAGCCCAGGCTGGAGAGCGACACGGTGGAGCTCTACCTGAAGAGGGGAGTCCGGCGCGCCGAGGCGGCCGCCTACATGGGCCTGAACCCGATGGTCGTGCGGTTCGCCTACAGCGGCGTCAAGCGCTTGCCCGACGGCCGCGTCGACCGGAAGAACCACCTGTTCGCGAAGATCTCGCGCCCGGAGGTCGCCGCGCGCTTCCTGTCGCCCGCGCCGGCCGAGATCCTCGACACCTGCGTTCGCAACGGGTGGCTCACCCGCGACGAGGCGGAGCTCGCGCGGAGCCTCCCGGTCGCCGAGGACATCACCGTGGAAGCCGACTCCGGCGGTCACACCGACAACCAGCCCCTCGTCGCGCTGTTCCCGGTGATCCTCGGCGTCCGCGACGAGCTCGCGGCGAAGTACGGGTATCACCGGCCGATCCGCGTCGGCGCCGCCGGCGGCCTCTCCACGCCGGAGTCGGTCGCCGCCGCGTTCGCGCTCGGGGCGGCGTACGTGCTCACGGGCTCGGTCAACCAGTCGTGCATCGAGTCGGGCCTGTCCGACGAGGGAAAGAAGATGCTGGCCCAGGCCGATCTCCCGGACGTGGTGATGACGCCGGCCGCCGACATGTTCGAGCTCGGCGTGCAGGTCCAGGTGCTCAAGCGCGGCACGATGTTCGGTGTCCGCGCGCAGCGGCTCTACGACCTCTACGTCGCCCACGACTCCATCGAGTCGCTGCCCAGCGACGTGCGCGCGCGCATCGAGAGGGAGCTGTTCCAGATGTCGTGCGACGAGGTGTGGGCGGGCTGCGAGCGGTTCTTCGCCGAGCGCGACCCGGCCGAGCTCGAGCGCGCCGCGCGCGAGCCGAAGCACAAGATGGCGCTGATCTTCCGCTGGTATCTCGGCATGTCCAGCAAGTGGGCGATCGCCGGGGACCCGAAGCGCCGCGCCGATTACCAGATCTGGTGCGGCCCGGCCATGGGCGCGTTCAACCGCTGGGTCAAGGGGTCGTTCCTCGAGGACCCGGCGCGCCGCACCGCGGTCCAGGTCGCGCGCAACCTGCTCGAGGGCGCGGCCGTCGTCACGCGCGCGCAGCAGCTCCGGACGTACGGCGTCCCCGTGCCGAGCGCCGCATTCCACTTCACTCCTCGCCCGCTCGCCTGAGCGCCTGACCACCTGCCGAGGTCCTCATGCACCCTTCGTCTTCGCGTATCCCGCACATCGCCGTCGTCGGCGTGAGCGCCATCTTCCCCGGCTCGGTCGACGCGCACGGCTTCTGGCGCGATATCCTGTCCGGGACAGACCTTATCACGGATGTCCCGAGCACCCACTGGCTGGTCGAGGACTACTACGATCCTGACCCGTCCGCCCCGGACAAGACGTATGCGAAGCGCGGCGCCTTTCTCAAGAATGTGCCGTTCGATCCGCTCGAGTGGGGCGTCCCGCCCTCGATCGTTCCGGCGACGGACACGACGCAGCTGCTCGCGCTGATCGTGGCGAAGCGGGTCCTGGAGGACGCGGCGCAGGGGCAGTTCGAGTCGATGAGCCGCGAGCGGATGAGCGTGATCCTCGGCGTCACCTCCGCGCAGGAGCTGCTCGCCTCGATGGTGAGCCGGATCCAGCGGCCGGTGTGGGCGAAGGCGCTCCGGGATCTCGGGTATCCGGAGGACGAGGTGAAGCGCGCCTGCGACAAGATCGCGGGCAACTACGTGCCATGGCAGGAGTCGAGCTTTCCGGGCCTGCTCGGGAACGTGGTGGCCGGGCGCATCGCGAACCGGCTCGACCTGGGCGGGACGAACTGCGTGACCGACGCGGCGTGCGCGTCGTCGCTGTCGGCGATGTCGATGGCCGTCAACGAGCTGGCGCTCGGCCAGTCCGATCTCGTGATCGCGGGCGGCTGCGACACGATGAACGACGCCTTCATGTACATGTGCTTCAGCAAGACGCCCGCGCTGTCGAAGTCGGGCGATTGCCGGCCGTTCTCCGACAAGGCCGACGGCACGCTGCTCGGCGAGGGCATCGCGATGGTGGCGCTCAAGCGGCTCGACGACGCCGAGCGCGACGGAGACCGGGTCTACGCGGTGATCCGCGGGATCGGCTCGTCCTCGGACGGGCGGAGCAAGAGCGTGTACGCGCCGGTGCCGGAAGGGCAGGCGAAGGCGCTCCGCCGGACGTACGCCGCCGCCGGGTACGGCCCCGAGACCGTGGAGCTGATGGAGGCGCACGGCACCGGGACGAAGGCCGGCGACGCGGCCGAGTTCGAGGGCCTGCGCGCGATGTTCGACGAGTCGGGGCGCGAAGACCGCCAGTGGTGCGCGCTCGGCAGCGTGAAGTCGCAGATCGGCCACACCAAGGCGGCGGCCGGCGCGGCCGGCCTGTTCAAGGCGATCATGGCGCTGCACCACAAGGTGCTCCCGCCGACCATCAAGGTCGACAAGCCGAACCCCAAGCTCGACATAGAAAAGACCGCTTTTTATCTCAACACCCAGGCGCGGCCGTGGATCCGGCCGGGGGACCACCCGCGGCGGGCGTCGGTGAGCTCGTTCGGCTTCGGCGGCTCGAACTTCCACGTGGCGCTGGAGGAGTACACGGGCCCGGCGCCGAAGGCGTGGCGGGTGCGGGCCTTGCCGGCGGAGCTGTTCCTCCTGTCGGCGGACACGCCGGCGGCGCTCGCGGATCGCGCGCGGGCGCTGGTGAAGGAGGCGGAGGTGCCCGAGATCCTGCGCTTCCTGGCGCGGGAGTCGGTGCTCTCGTTCGACGCGTCGAGGCCGGCGCGGCTCGGGCTGTGCGCGACGGACGAGGCGGATCTCAGGAAGAAGCTCGAGCAGGTCGCGGCGCACCTCGAGGCGAGGCCGGAGCAGGCGCTCTCGGCGCCGCTCGTGCACTGCGCGAGCGGGGAGGCGCCGGGGCGGGTGGCGTTCCTGTTCCCGGGGCAGGGGAGCCAGTACGTCGGGATGGGCGCGGACGCGCTCATGACGTTCGACCCGGCGCGCGCGGCCTGGGACGCGGCGGCGGGCGTCGCGATCGCGGACGCGCCGCTGCACGAGGTGGTGTTCCCGCGGCCGGTGTTCTCGGACGAGGACCGGGCGGCGCAGGAGGCGCGGCTCCGCGAGACGCGGTGGGCGCAGCCGGCGATCGGCGCGACGAGCCTCGCGCACCTCGCGCTGCTCGCGGCGCTCGGGGTGCGGGCCGAGGCGTTCGCGGGCCACAGCTTCGGCGAGATCACGGCGCTGCACGCGGCCGGCGCGCTGTCCGCGGCAGACCTGCTGCGCGTGGCGCGGCGGCGCGGCGAGCTGATGGGCGCGGCGTCGTCGGAGCGGGGCGCGATGATCGCGGTCCCGCGGGGGATCGACGAGGTGCGGGCGCTCGGCCTCGGCGGCGTGGTGATAGCGAACCACAACGGCCCGAAGCAGGTGGTGCTGTCGGGCTCGGTCGCGGCGATCGAGGCCGCGGAGGAGCGGCTGAAGGGCGTCGGGATCCAGGCGCGGCGCCTCGACGTGGCCGCGGCGTTCCACTCGCCGCTCGTGGCGGAGGCGAGCGCGCCGCTCCGCGAGTTCCTGGCGGGCATCGCGGTCGAGGCGCCGGCGGCGCCCGTGTACAGCAACGCGGAGATCGAGCCGTACGCGGGCGGCGGCGACGCGGCGCGCGACCGGCTGGCGCGGCAGCTCGCGGAGCCGGTGCGGTTCGTGGAGGAGATCGAGCGGATGTACGCGGACGGCGCGCGCACGTTCGTCGAGGTCGGGCCGGGCTCGGTGCTGACGAACCTGGTCGGCGACATCCTGAGCGGCCGGCCGCACCGGGCGGTGGCGCTCGACCGCAAGGGCAAACACGGCGTGACGAGCCTGCTCGAGGCGGTGGCACGGCTCGCCGTGGCCGGGGTGCCGCTGGACGCGCGGGTCCTGTGGGAAGGCTTCGCGGCGCCGAGCGATCCGCGGGCGCTGCCGAAGCCGAAGCTGGCGCTGCAGATCAACGGCAGCAACTACGGGAAGCCGTACCCGCCGCAGGGGGGCGCGAAGGCGCTGCCGGCGGCGAGCCCGCCGCGGGCGGCGCAGAAGCCGGCGCCGGAGGCGCCGCGGGCGGCGTTGCAGCCTGTGGCGAGCGCGCCGCGGGCGGCGGTGGGCGCGTCGGCGCCGGTGGTGAGCGCGCCGGCGCCTGCGGTGAGCGCATCGCGTTCGGCAGTGAGCGCGCCGGCGCCTGTGGTGAGCGCGTCGCTGCCGGTAGTGAGCGCGCCGGCGCCTGTGGTGAGCGCGCCGGCGCCTGCGGTGGCGAGCGCGTCGGCGCCTATCGTGAGCGCGTCGCGTTCGGCAGTGAGCGCGTCGGCGCCCGTAGTGAGCGTGCCGCAGGCGGTGGTGAGCGTGCCGCAGGCGGTGGTGAGCGCGCCGCAGGCGGTGGTGAGCGCGCCGGCGCCTGTCGTGAGCGCATCGCGGCCGGCGGCGAGCGCGTCGTGGCTGGCCGCGTACCAGGAGGCGCAGCGCGCCACGGCGGAAGCCCACAGCGTGTACCAGCGCACGATGGCCGAGAGCCACATCGCCTTCCTTCAGGCCGCCGAGGCGTCCTTCGCAGGGCTTGCTGCGCTGGCGACCGGCGCTCCGTACCCGGTCGCTCCGACGACGGTGTCCGAGGTACGGCCTCCGCCGGTTCTCCTCGCTCCGGTGCATGTGGGGCCTGTCTCGGAGGCATCCCTACGGCCCGCAGGGGCGCCGACCGCGCGCTCCGGCGAGGGCAGGAGCAACGTGGCCCTGGACGGCCTGAACGGTGCCGGCGGGGAGCTCCATACGCCTGTCGCGCTGCCGGCGCAGGCGGCGCCTGCCGTGACAGCGAAGGTGGCGGTTGCAGCGCCTGCCGTGACCGCAAAAGCGGCCGCCTCGGCGCCTGTTGCGGCGGCGAAGACCGCAGCCGCGACGCCTGCGATGGCAGTGTCTACGGCCGTCACCGCGCCTGCGGTCGCCGTGGCAACGCAGGCGGCGGTCGCCGCTGCGCCGCGTGTCGACATCGAGCGGTTGGTCCTCGACGTGGTTGCGGACAAGACGGGATACCCCGTCTCCATGCTCGGGCTGCAGATGGAGCTGGAGAGCGATCTCGGCATCGACAGCATCAAGCGGGTGGAGATCCTGTCCTCGGTCCGTGACAGGACGCCTGGGCTGTCGGAGGTCGATGCCTCGGCGCTGGCGCAGCTGCGCACGCTGGGGCAGGTCGTCGACCACCTCCGCGCCTCGCTGCCGGCCGCCAGCGCCAGTCCGGCGGCCGTCGCGCCCGCCGCGAAGGTGTCTGCCATCGCGGCGCCTGCCGTCGCTTCCGGCGCGGCGCCTGGCGCGTCCGAGGTGGAGCGGGTGGTGATGGCGGTCGTCGCGGAGACGACGGGCTACCCGGCGGAGATGCTCGGGCTTCAGATGGAGCTGGAGAGCGATCTCGGCATCGACAGCATCAAGCGGGTGGAGATCCTGTCGGCGGTCCGCGACCGGACGCCGGGGCTGTCGGAGGTCGACGCTTCGGCGCTGGCGCAGCTGCGCACGCTGGGGCAGGTCGTCGACCACCTCCGCGCCTCGCTGCCTGCTGCCAGCGCCAGTCCGGCGGCCGTCGCGCCCGCCGCGAAGGCGTCTGCCGTCGCGGCGCCTGCCGTCGCTTCCGCCTCTGCGCCTGGCGCGGCCGAGGTGGAGCAGGTGGTGATGGCGGTCGTCGCGGAGACGACGGGCTATCCGGCGGAGATGCTCGGGCTTCAGATGGAGCTGGAGAGTGATCTCGGCATCGACAGCATCAAGCGGGTGGAGATCCTGTCGGCGGTCCGTGACCGGACGCCCGGACTGTCGGAGGTCGATGCGTCGGCGCTGGCGCAGCTGCGCACGCTGGGGCAGGTCGTCGACCACCTCCGCGCCTCGCTGCCTGCTGCCAGCGCCAGTCCGGCGGCCGTCGCGCCCGCCGCGAAGGCGTCTGCCGTCGCGGCGCCTGCCGTCGCTTCCGCCTCTGCGCCTGGCGCGGCCGAGGTGGAGCAGGTGGTGATGGCGGTCGTCGCGGAGACGACGGGCTACCCGGCGGAGATGCTGGGGCTGCAGATGGAGCTGGAGAGCGATCTCGGCATCGACAGCATCAAGCGGGTGGAGATCCTGTCGGCGGTCCGCGACCGGACGCCGGGGCTGGCGGAGGTCGACGCCTCGGCGCTGGCGCAGCTGCGCACGCTGGGGCAGGTCGTCGACCACCTCCGCGCCTCGCTGCCGGCCGCCAGCGCAAGCTCGGCAGTCGTCACGCCCACAGCCGCCGCCGTGCCTGCTATCGCAGCGCCTGCCGGCGCGTCCGGCGCGGCGCCTGGCGCGGCCGAGGTGGAGCGGGTGGTGATGGCGGTCGTCGCGGAGACGACGGGCTACCCGGCGGAGATGCTGGGGCTGCAGATGGAGCTGGAGAGCGACCTCGGCATCGACAGCATCAAGCGGGTGGAGATCCTGTCGGCGGTCCGCGATCGGACGCCGGGGCTGGCGGAGGTCGACGCGTCGGCGCTGGCGCAGCTGCGCACGCTGGGGCAGGTCGTCGACCACCTCCGCGCGAGCCTCGGTCCCGCCGCTGTCACCGCCGGCGCTGCCCCGGCGGCGCCCGCCGAGGAGCCGGCCTCCGCGCCCCTCGGCCGGTGGACGCTCGTCGAGGAGCCGGCGCCCGCCGCCGGCCTCACGATGCCCGGCCTCTTCGACGCAGGCACCGTCGTGGTCACCGGCCACGACGCGATCGGCCCCGCGCTCGTCGCGGCCCTCGCGGCGCGCGGGATCGCCGCCGAGTACGCCCCCGCCGTGCCCCGCGGCGCGCGCGGCGCCGTGTTCCTCGGCGGCCTGCGCGAGCTGGCCACGGCCGACGAGGCGCTCACCGTCCATCGCGAGGCGTTCCTCGCAGCCCAGGCGATCGCGGCGAAGCCGGCCCTCTTCGTCACGGTCCAGGACACCGGCGGCGACTTCGGCCTCGCCGGCTCGGACCGAGCCTGGATCGGCGGGCTGACGGGGCTCGTGAAGACCGCGGCGCTGGAGTGGCCCGAGGCGTCCTGCCGCGCGATCGACCTCGAGCGCGCCGGCCGCTCGGACGGCGAGCTCGCGGAGGCCATCACCTCGGAGCTCCTGTCCGGCGGCGTCGAGCTCGAGATCGGCCTGCGCGCGGACGGCCGGCGCACCACCCCGCGCAGCGTCCGGCAGGACGCGCAGCCCGGGCCGCTCCCCCTCGGGCCGTCCGACGTGGTCGTGGCGAGCGGCGGCGCCCGCGGCGTCACCGCGGCGACGCTGATCGCGCTCGCCAGGGCCAGCCACGCGCGGTTCGCGCTGCTCGGCCGCACCGCGCTCGAGGACGAGCCGGCCGCCTGCCGCGGCGCCGACGGCGAGGCCGCGCTCAAGGCGGCGCTCGTCAAGGCGGCGACCTCCGCGGGCCAGCGGGTGACCCCGGCGGAGATCGGCCGGAGCGTCGCGAAGATCCTCGCGAACCGCGAGGTCCGCGCGACGCTCGACGCGATCCGCGCCGCCGGCGGCGAGGCCCTCTACGTCCCTGTCGACGTGAACGACGCGCGGGCGGTGGCCGCGGCGCTCGACGGCGTGCGCGGCGCCCTCGGCCCCGTCACGGCGATCGTCCACGGCGCCGGCGTGCTCGCCGACAAGCTCGTCGCCGAGAAGACGGTCGAGCAGTTCGAGCGCGTGTTCAGCACGAAGGTCGACGGCCTCCGGGCCCTGCTCGGCGCGACCGCGGGCGACCCGCTCAAGGCGATCGTCCTCTTCAGCTCGGTCGCCGCGCGCGGCGGCAACAAGGGGCAGTGCGACTACGCGATGGCGAACGAGGTCCTGAACAAGGTCGCGGCCGCCGAGGCAGCCCGCCGCCCGGGCTGCCGGGTGAAGTCGCTCGGCTGGGGCCCCTGGCAAGGCGGCATGGTGAACGCCGCGCTCGAGGCCCACTTCGCGCAGCTCGGCGTGCCGCTCATCCCGCTCGCCGCGGGCGCGAAGATGCTCCTCGACGAGCTGTGCGACGCGTCAGGCGATCGCGGCGATCGCGGCGATCGCGGCGCGCGCGGGCAAGGCGGCGCCCCGCCCGGCGCGGTCGAGCTCGTGCTCGGCGCGGAGCCGAAGGCGCTCGCGGCCCAGGGCAACGGCGGCCGGGTCGCGCTGGCCGTCCGCGCGGACCGCGCGACGCACCCCTACCTCGGCGATCACGCCATCAACGGCGTCCCCGTGGTGCCGGTGGTGATCGCGCTCGAGTGGTTCGCCCGCGCCGCGCGCGCGTGCCGGCCGGATCTCGTCGTGACCGAGCTCCGCGACGTGCGGGTCCTGCGCGGGATCAAGCTCGCGGCCTACGAGTCCGGCGGCGAGGTGTTCCGCGTCGACTGCCGCGAGGTGAGCAACGGCCAAGGCGCGGTGCTCGCGGCGGAGCTGCGCGGGCCGCAGGGGGCGCTGCACTACGCGGCGACCATCCAGATGCAGCCGCCCGAAGGGCGCGTGGCCCCGAAGGGCCCGGCCGCGCCGGAGCTCGGCCCGTGGCCCGCCGGCGGCGAGCTGTACGACGGCCGCACGCTCTTCCACGGCCGCGACTTCCAGGTGATCCGGCAGCTCGACGGCGTGAGCCGCGACGGGATCGCGGGGACGGTCGTGGGCCTCCGCGAGGCCGGCTGGGTGGCCCAGCCGTGGAAGACCGATCCGGCGGCGCTCGACGGCGGGCTGCAGCTCGCGACGCTGTGGACGCAGCACGTGCTCGGCGGCGCGGCGCTCCCGATGTCCGTGGGCGCGCTGCACACCTTCGCCGAGGGGCCGTCCGACGGCCCGCTGCGCGCCGTGGTGCGCGGGCAGATCGTGGCCCGCGATCGCACGAAGGCCGACATCGCGTTCGTCGACGACCGCGGCTCGCTCGTCGCGGAGCTGCGCGACGTGCAGTACGTCCTGCGCCCCGACACGGCGCGCGGCCAGGCGTGATCGAGGCCAGCGTGTTCGAGCCCATCGCGATCGTCGGCCGCGGGTGCGTCCTCCCGGGCGCGCTCCACCCCGCGGCCCTCTGGGACAACGTGCTCGCCGGCAGGGACCTCCTGTCCGCCGCGCCCGACGGCCGCTGGCGCCTCTCGCGTGAGCGCGCGCTCGCGCACGTCGCCCGCGGCGCGCGCGACGTGCGCGACGCGAAGGACCGCGCGTGGAGCGACCGCGGCGGCTACGTCACCGGGTTCGACGAGCACTTCCGCCGCGTGCTCGCCAGCGACCCGTTCCCGCGGCGGGGCGGGCCGCCCGAGTCCCTGCTCGCGCTCGACCCGCTCTTCCAGTGGGTGCTCCACGCGGGCCGCGAGGCGCTGCGCGAGGCGGGGCACGAGGGCCGGTCCGACCGCGCGGGCGCGGTGCTCGGGAACCTCTCGTTCCCGTCGTCGGCGATGTCGGCGTGGGTCGAGTCGACGTGGCTCGGCGATCTCGCCGGCGTCCCGCGCCCCGATCCGCGCAACCGGTTCATGTCGGGGCTGCCCGCCCACCTGCTGGCCGACGTGCTCGGCCTCGGGGCCGGGGCGTTCGCGCTCGACGCCGCGTGCGCGTCGTCGCTGTACGCGATCGCGCTCGCCTGCGAGCGGCTGCAGGACCGCGAGGTCGACCGGATGCTCGCAGGCGCGGTGTGCCGCTCGGACGACCTCTTCATGCACATCGGGTTCTGCGCGCTGTCGGCCATGAGCCGCACCGGGCAGAGCCGCCCGTTCTCGTCGGAGGCCGACGGCCTGGTCCCGGCGGAGGGCGCGGCGTTCGTGGTCCTGGAGCGCCTGTCGGACGCGGAGGCCGCGGGCAGGCCGATCCTCGGCGTGATCCGCGGGATCGGCCTGTCGAACGACGGCCGCGGCCGCGGCCTCCTGGCGCCCTCCGTCGAGGGCCAGCTGCGCGCGATGCGGGCCGCGTACGCCATGGCGGGCCTCGATCCCCGCGAGGTGTCGCTGCTCGAGTGCCACGCGACGGGCACGCCCCTCGGCGACGCGACCGAGATCGCGACCCTCAAGGAGGTGTTCGGCTCCCGCGACGTCCCGCTCGGCTCGCTCAAGTCGAACCTCGGTCACCTCGTCACGACGGCCGGCGCGGCCGGGCTCCTCAAGCTGCTCGGCGCCATGGCCGCCGGCGTCCGCCCGCCGACGCTGCACGCCGATCCGCTGAGCGAGGCGGCGGCCGCGAGCCCCTTCCGGGTGCTGCAGCGCGCCGAGCCGTGGGAGGGGCGGCGGCTCGCGGGCCTGTCGGCGTTCGGGTTCGGCGGGAACAACGCCCACCTCCTCGTGGAGGCGTACGAGCCGTCCTCGCCGAGGGGCCGCGCGGCCCACGCCGCGCCGCAGCCCGCCGCAGCGGCCTCGCGCGCTGTCGCGGCCGCGCATCCCGCGCCGGCAGGCCCCCTGGCCGTGGTGGCCATGGGCCTGTGCGTCGGTGAGCTCAGCGGCGTCCGGGCCTTCGCCGAGCCGCTCCTCTCGGGCCGCGGCGCGGATCCCCGCCGGGCGGCGGTCGCGCTGCCCGCGGATCGGCTCCGGTTCCCGCCGCGCGATCTGCAGCAGGCGCTCGCCCAGCAGACGCTGCTGCTCGAGGCGGCGATCGAGGCCACCGAGGGGCTCGCGCTGCCGCGCGATCGCACCGCCGTGCTGATCGGCATGGGCGCCGACACCGAGGTGTGCCGGTACATGACGCGATGGCGGCTCGCCGAGACGGCGCCGGCGCGGCTCGGTCCGTCGGTCGACGTCGGCGCGCTCCAGGACGCGATCATCCCTGCGCTGCAGGCGGCCGGCGTCGTCGGGAACATGCCCAACATCCCGGCGAACCGGCTGAACAGCCAGCTCGACGTCGGTGGACCGTCGTTCACGATCGCGGCCGAGGAGCTGTCCGGCCCCTGGGCGCTGCGCGTCGCGTCACGCGCCCTGCGCGCCGGCACGGTGGACGCGGCGATCGTCGGCGCGGTGGATCTCTCGTGCGAGCCCGCCCACGCGGCCGCGCTCGAGGCGCTCGGCGTCCGCCTGCCCCCCGGCGACGCCGCCGTGGTGCTCGTGCTCGAGCGCCTCGACGACGCCGTCCGGGAGCGGCACCCGGTCCTGGCCGTGGTCGTGGACGAGCCGGCCGACCCTGGCCTCGTGCTGTCGTCCACGGATCTCGCGCCGCGGTTCGGCCACGCGCACGCGGCCTCGGGCCTGCTGCACGTGGCCGCCGCGGCGCTCGCCTGCCGTCACGGCCGCAAGCCCGACGGGGCGCCCTGGTCCGACGAGATCCGGATCGCCGAGGTCCGCTGCGCCGGCCTCGGCGGCGGCTCGCTGTCGGTCCGCATCGGGGCCGGCGGCCCCGCCGCGCCGCTCCCGCCGCCGCGATCGGCGGAGGGGCCGACGCTGACGCTCCCCGCCCACCCGCCGGCGATCGTCGTGCCCGGCGCGGCCTCCTGTTCATCCCCCGGAGACTCCATGGAACCTGCGCCGCCTCTGCCGTCCGCTCTCGACGACCTGCCGCCGCTGTACCCCGGCCCCACGGGGTTCTCTGCCGCCGACGCGGATCGGGCGCCGTCCTGGGACGAGCCGCCGCCGGTCGGGCCGGCGGTCGTCACGGCCGTCGCCGCGAGCCTCGCAGAGGAGCCGCCGCCGGTCGGACCGGCCGTCGTCGCGGTCGCTGCCGTGGACATCCCGGGCGACGTGATCGCCGGCGCCGCGGCGTTCACCGTGCAGCTGGCGCAGATCCACAAGGAGTGGGCGGAGCAGCAGGCCCAGGTCCACCGCCGGTTCCTTCAGATGCGGCAGCGCGCGCTGGACTCGCTCGTGCTGGCGTCGTCGGGCGCGGCCGCGGTGGTGGTCGAGGCCTCCTTGGCGCAGGTGCCTCACGCCGCGCCGGTCCGTACCGAGGCCTCGCGCCCGGTCGAGGCGCCGCGCCCCGCCGCTGCGTCGCGGCCGATCGATGCGCCGCCTCTCGCGCGCATCGAGGCGCCGCGCCCTGCCGCTGCGCCGCAGCCGATCGACGCGCCGCGTCCGGTCCGCGCCGAGCCACCGCAGCCCGCCCGCGCCGAGGCGCCGCGCTCGTTCGAGCCGCGCGTCGTCGAGGCGCCGCGCCCCTCCGCCGCGCCGCCGCCTGCGCCGCGTCCCTCCGCCCAGCCGGTGCTCTCCGCGGCGCCTGCCGTTGCGCCCCGCGGCCCCCGGTTCAGCCGCGAGCAGCTCGAGCACCTCGCCTCGGGCCGGATCTCCGACGTGTTCGGCCCGCTCTTCGCCCGGCAGGACGCCTATCGCCGCCAGGTGCGCATGCCCATGCCGCCGCTCCTGCTCGCCGATCGGGTCACCGGGATCGACGCCGAGCCCGGCTCGATGAAGCTCGGCACGATGTGGACCGAGACCGACGTGCGGTGGGATTCCTGGTACCTGCACGACGGCGCGATGCCGGCCGGCGTCATGATCGAGAGCGGCCAGGCCGACCTGCTGCTCATCAGCTGGCTCGGCGCGGACTTCGAGAACAAGGGCGAGCGCGTCTACCGCCTGCTCGGCTGCGAGCTCACCTTCTACGGCGGCCTGCCGCGCCCGGGCGACACGCTCGTCTACGACATCCACGTCGACGGGCACGCGAAGCACGGCGACGTCCGACTGTTCTTCTTCCACTACGACTGCCGGATCGGCGGCGAGCTGCGCCTGAAGACGCGCAAGGGCCAGGCCGGCTTCTTCACCGACGAGGAGCTCGCGAGCTCCGGCGGCGTCCTCTGGGACGCGGACACCGCCGAGCACGCGACGACCGCCCGCCTCGATCCGCCCCGGATCGCGTGCGGGAAGTCCGCGTTCGACCGGGCCGACCTCCTCGCGTTCGCGGCCGGCGACGGCGCGGCGGCGTTCGGCCCCGGCTTCGATCGTCTGAGCACCCACGTCAGGACGCCGCGGATCAGCGCCCCGCCCATGCTGTTCTTCGATCGCGTCGACGTGTTCGACCCGGCGGGCGGCCCGTGGAAGCGCGGCTATCTCCGGGCCACGCTGCCGATCACGAAGGACGGCTGGTACTTCGAGGGCCACTTCAAGGACGACCCCTGCATGCCGGGGACGCTCATGTTCGAGGGCTGCCTGCAGGCGCTCGCATTCTACATGGCGGCCATGGGCTTCACGGTGGACGCGGACGGCTTCCGCTTCGAGCCCGTGCCGGAGATCCCGTACCTGCTCCGCTGCCGCGGCCAGGTGGTCCCGACGAGCCGCGTGCTCACGTACGAGGTGTTCGTCGAGGAGGTCCACGACGGCCCGTGTCCGACGGTGTTCGCCGACTTCCTGTGCACGGTCGACGGCCTCAAGGCGTTCCACGCCCGCCGCGTGGGCCTGCGCCTCAGCCCCGACTGGCCGCTGACGAGCGCCCCCGAGCTGCTCGACGGCCACGTCGAGCCGGTGCCGGTCGCGCGCGTCCCCTGGTCCGAGACGGGCGCGCCGCCGCCGGACGGCGCCCTCTCGGCGGGACACGCGGACGCCGGCGGCTTCCCGCTCGATTACCGGAGCCTGCTCTCGTGCGCCTGGGGCAGGCCGTCGGACGCGTTCGGCCCGCTCTACCGCAGGTTCGACGGGGGGCAGCACGTCGCCCGGCTCCCGGGGCCGCCGTACCACTTCATGAGCCGGGTCCTCTCGGTCTCGCGCCCCATGGCGGCGATGAAGGCCGGCGCCGAGGTCGAGGTCGAGTACGACGTCCCGGAGGACGCGTGGTACTTCGACGAGAACGCGAGCCTCACGATGCCGTTCGCGGTGGTGCTCGAGGCCGCGCTCCAGACGTGCGGCTGGCTCGCGAGCTACGCCGGCTGCGCGCTCTCGACCGACGGCGCGCTGTACTTCCGCAACCTCGACGGCAAGGGCACGCTGCACGCCGAGGTCCTGCCGGCGCTGGCCGGCGGCGCGCTGCGCACCCGATCGCGGCTCACGAACATGTCCCGATCGGGCGGCATGATCATCCTCTCGTTCCGGGTCGAGTGCAGCCTCGGCGGCGCCCGCGTGTACGACCTCGACACGGTGTTCGGCTTCTTCCCGAAGGCCGCGCTCGCGACGCAGATCGGGATCCCGCCGAGGCCCGAGGAGGTCGCCGCGCTCGATGAGCCGTCCGATTTCGAGGTCGATCTCCGCGAGCGCCCCGCGCGGTACTGCGGCGGCAAGCTCGGGCTCGCGCGGCCGTCGCTGCTGATGATCGACCGGATCGACGGCCTGTGGCAGGCCGGCGGCCGGAAGGGGCTCGGCCGGCTCCGCGCGCGGCGGGACGTGCACGCGTCGGAGTGGTTCTTCAAGGCTCATTTCCTGGGCGATCCCGTGCAGCCAGGCTCGCTCGGCATCGAGGCGATGCTGCAGACGATCCAGTTCTGGATGCTGCACCAGGACCTCCACGCGGGCCTCCGCGACCCGCGGTTCGAGCCCGTGATGACGGGGCACGAGCACTCCTGGCGGTACCGGGGCCAGGTGCTGCCGGCCAGCCGGCGGGTGACTGTCGACACCGACATCCTCGAGATCGGCCGCGACGATCGCGGGCCCTACGTCATCGCCGAGTCCTACCTCTGGGTGGACGGCCTGCGCATCTACGGCGCGACGCTCGGCGTGCGGATCGTCGACGGCGCCTCGCCCCGGGCGCGGCGCGACGTCGGCTTCGACCCGCGCGCGAGCGCGCGCAGCCTCGCCTCGCTCCCGGGCGCCGTGGGCGGGAGCCCGCGCCTGCGCCCGCAGGAGCAGCCCGCGGCGAAGGCCGCGCCGGCGCCGGCGCTCGACGACGTCGAGGAGGTGCTGGACCCGGACGGGTGGGTCGCGGACCACCGCCCCACGTGGACGGTCCCGGCGCTCCCCGGGATGAGCATGGTCGACCGGCTGGCCGGCGCCGCGTTGCGGGCGCGCCCGGGGAGCGTGGTCGTGGCCGTGGAGGACGTGGTGGTGCAGCGCTGGCTGCCCGTGCCGGGGCCGGTGCGCGTCAAGGCCGAGGCGACCGGATCGGGCGACGTCCTCGACGTCCGGCTGCTCGCGTGGCGCGAGGCATCGAACCCGGCGCTCTCGCGGTTCGAGCCCGTGTGCACCGGCCGCGTGCGGGTGGCCCGTGACTACCCGCCCGCCCCGGCGCCGGAGCCGGCGCTCGACGCGCCGGAGGCGGACGATCCGTACGCCGCGGGGACGCTGTTCCACGGCCCTGCGTTCCAGTACCTGACCGCGCTCCGCCTCGGCGCGCGCGGGTCATCGGCGGTGCTGGACCCTGCGAGGGGCTCGGTGCCTCCCGGCACGCTGCACCAGGGCATGCTCGACGCGCTGACCCACACCATCCCGCACGACCGGCTGTCGCTGTGGGATCCGGAGTGCCCGCCCGCCCAGATCGCGTTCCCGTCGCGCATCCCGTCGCTCCGCCTGTACGGGCCGGCGCCCGGGTCGCCGGTGCGCGTGGAGGTGCGTTACGAGGGCCGTGACGATCGCTTCGTCTCGTTCCGGGTGCAGGCCATCGCAGAGGCCGGGGCCGCGGCGGGAGAGCGCGTCTGGCTGGAGCTCCGGCTGGTCGAGGTGCTGCTCCCGCAGGGGCCGATCGGCGGCGCGCCTCCCGGGATCCGCCGGGCGTTCCTGCGCGATCGCGCGCCGGTCGACCTCGCTGTCTCGCGCGTCGACGCGGCGTCGGGCGAGGCGCGCTGCAGCCCCGCCGACGTGCGCACGATGGACTGGATGCCCGGCACCGTGGCGCGGCTCTACGCCGCGTCGGGCGACCTCGTCGAGGCGGCGGCGGTGAAGGATCACGTCGCGCGGCGCGCGGGCGTGCACCCGTCGACCGTGTCCCTCGCCGGTGTCTCCTCGGCGCAGCCGCTCACGCGCTGGCCGTTCACCGTGGCGCGCGAGGGCTCCGAGGTCGTGGTCCGCGACGCGGGCCCGCCCGTGATCGACATCGAGCCTGTCCGCCGCTACTGGGGCGCGGCCATGGGCATCGGCCGGTGGCCGGCGGAGGACCTGTACTTCGGCCTCATCGAGCGGTTCATCCGCCGGGTGCACGTCGTCGATCCCGAGGCGTTCCGCGCCGTGAAGGGCCGGAGCCTGCTCTACCTCGGCAACCACCAGGTCGGCGTGGAGTCGCTGCTGTTCGGCATCGCCGTGTCCGGCCTGACGGAGGTCTCGACGGTCACGCTGGCCAAGGCCGAGCACCGGACGACGTGGCTCGGCACGATGCTCGCGCACTGCTTCGCGTACCCAGGCGCGCGCGATCCGAAGGTGATCACGTACTTCGATCGCGAGGACAAGGCGTCGCTCGGGAGCATCATCGCGGAGCTCGGGGCCGAGATGCAGGGGGCCGGCAAGGGCGTGATGGTGCACGTCGAGGGCACGCGGTCGCTCGAGTGCCGCACGCCGGTGCGCAAGATGAGCGGCTCGTTCATCGACATGGCGCTCGCGGTGGGCGTCCCGGTGGTGCCGGTGCGCTTCTCCGGCGCGCTGCCGCCGGAGCCGCTCGATCGGCGGCTCGAGTTCCCGCTCGGCATGGGCGTGCAGGACATCTGGATCGGCCGCCCGCTGCTGCCCGAGGAGCTCGCGGGGCTGACCTACAAGGATCGCAAGGACCTCGTGATCAGCGGCATCAACGGGCTCGGTTCGAGCAACGCGGAGGAGCAGCCGTTCCCCGGGGATCCTGCGTTCGCGGCGTCGGTGGACGCCTGGGTCGAGGAGGCGGGCGTCGCGCACGAGGACGCGACGGTCTTCCGGGTGCTGCAGGCGTGCGCCGACCCGACGCCGGAGACGGCGGCGATCCTGGAGGCCGCGCGCACGGGGCGGCTCGTCGCGCCCGACGCGCGGCGGGCGGACTGGCTGCGGAAGCTCGCCGCGCGGCTCCTCGGGAGGCGGCTCGGGGGGTGAGCCGAGCCGTCTCTGCCCGTACCCACACCTGCATTTCGTCGAATGCCGCGCTGCGCTCGGGAGAGCGAGATCTGACGGGTTCGTGTCCCTGGGGTCGGGTCAGCCCGACCAACCCTGTGAGCGCGCCACGGCGCGGATCGCTCCAGCGAGCTCCGCTTCGAAGAGCTGGAACGCTGGCAGCCTTCGCAGCGCCTCCAGGCTGACTTCTTCGTCGAACAACCGGTAGAGGCGCTCGGGCGAACAGCGTGCACTCCGCCCAGCGGTCGGCGATGGCAGCTGCGATCCGCTCGGCGCGCTCGCCTTGCGCCGGGGGTGGCGCATCGATCCCGAGGCTCGCTTCGACCTCGTTCGTCCCTGGGAACAGCGGCGCCGCGAGCGCTGGCAGCAAGCGATCGAGGAGCGGCAAGAGGAAGTCGTAGTCACTCGGGCCTTCCGCGTAGAGTCCTGCGCGGAGATAGAGCCGCCTTCCGGTCATTCGGCGGCCTCGCTGGTCGCGGACTGGAGGAGCGCGTCAACCTCGCGCAGCGACACGACGTGCGCGCCGTCGCCCGGTGCCTTCAGCTCACCCACCGCACGTGCGCGGGTCGCGAGTCGGCCGTCGCGTCGCACGAGATCGAGGAAGCGCAGATGCTCGGGGCTGTCCCGGAACGCGGCGAGGACGACAGGCGAGTGGCTGGTGAGGAGCAGCTGCGTGGCGGGTTGAACCGGACCCCTGGAAGCTTCGTCTCCTGAAGTCGCTATCTCACGAAGCAGCGAGAGCAGCGTGCGCAGACGTCCCGGGTAAATCCCGTTCTCCGGCTCCTCGATGCCGATCATGGTTGGACGGGGATCGACGTGGAGCGCTGTGAGCAACGCCAGGGCGCGCAGCGTTCCGTCGGAAGCGAGGCGAGCGGGGATGCGCTCGCCGCCGGACAGCTTGAACTCGATGCGGAAGCTGTCCTCGTTGGGCACGACGTCGAAGCCGGCGAGCCCCGGGATGAGAGAAACGAGATCGGCGCGAATCTCACCGAGGATGGGCCCGGGTAGATCTGCCAGGATGGTGGGCAGGTTCGAGGCGTCCGGCGCGAGCACGTCCGACGCGATGCGCTCGCTCGGCTCCCGCAGGCGCGCGGCGTCGAGCTGAAGGAGCCGGAAATGGGAGAGCTCGTCGGCGATGGCATCGATGACGGCGTTCCATCCCTTTTCTTCCGTCTTCGATATGTCGATTCCTGTTTTCTGAGTCTCTGTCTCCAGTAGCGCTTTGATCAGGCCAATGTCGGTGGGCTGTGCGCCGATGGACTCTTTCAGTGCAGCCAGCCGCGCGCGCGTATTCTCATCGAGTTTGAATTGGAGGAGATAACGTTCGGCTCCCGCGAACCTCGAGCCGAGCGCTGAGTGCGTGTGCGGACACCTGATGGTGTTCGCCTCTCCACCTTCTAGATTAGGCGCGATGGACAGAAGTCGCTCTCGTTGATCTTGCCCGTTCTGTCGAAAGATGGTCTTTGGTCTCGCTGAATCTTCGCTGCCGGAGAGCACGCGCAGCTGTTCGTCGGCGACCGCGATCTCCTCGACGCCTGATGGACGTATCCTACGCTCGATGACGAGCTCGTATCTATACCGGCTGGGCAGCGGTGGCGCGCTGTCATCGAATGCCTCAATCGCGTCTCGCAGCAACACCTCGGCTGCGAAGCAAATCGTCTTCCCCGCCTCTCCCCCCGAGCGGCTGAACTGATCGACGACCCGCCCCCGTCCGAGCTTGAACGCCTCTTCGATCGACATGGATGCGAGCCGCCCCAGCAGCCCGATCGCCTCCAGCAGGTTCGACTTTCCCGCCCCGTTCGGCCCGACGAACACCGTCAGCGGCTCCAGATCGACCGCGAAATCTCGCAGCGACTTGAAGCCGTCGATCTCGAACCGCGTGATCATGCCTCGACCCTACCATGTCCGCGCTTCCGTGCGGCTTGCCGGGCTGCCCGATGCCCCGTCCCGCGCAGCCTGGACGCTCGTCGGCGCGCCGCCCAGCGAGCGCACCGACGCTCGCCGCGCGCGCAGCGTGGCGTCCCTCTTGGCCCCGCCGCGCCGCGCGCGCCTGACACTCCTCACCACCTGATCGCCGCCGGCTCCGCGACCCAGTTCAGGCTCCCCCCGTTGTAGTCCGGCTCCGGCCGCGTCAGCGCGTACGTCAGCACCACGCCTCCCGTCACCACGGCCGCCGCGCCCGTCCAGAACCACCACCGCGTCCACAGCGACGGCCGCACCGGGATCAGCTTGGCCGTCAGATCCGCCCGCTGCCCCGCGTGCAGATCGAGCGTCGCCGCGTACGTCTCGAACCCGTCCCGCACCACCTCGATCCTGTACTTCCCCGGCGGCCGCTCGAGGTCGATGGGCGCGAGCCCGGCCTCGCGGCCGTCCACACGCACGAGCGCCTGCGCCGGCTCCGCGCGCATGGCCACGCGCGCGGGGAGGATGTCCAGGTGCAGATCGAGCGTGGCCTTCTCCCCCGGCCGGTAGGTCTTCTGGACGAACGCATCCTGGCGCCCTGGCCGCGCCGCGCGGAAGAGGTGGACCCCGGGGTCGAGCTCCACGGTGAAGCTCTTCTCCACCGGCGCCGCCGCGCGCTCGGCGGACCCGGGGAGCGTCACGAAGACCCGGGTCCCATCGTCGGTGGCCAGCCGGAGCGCGCGCCCGTCGACGGTCAGCGGGGTGCCCGGGGGATCCAGCGTGACCGCCACCCGGACCACGAGCTGATCCAGCTCGGCGACGAACGCCCTCGCGTCGTCGAGCTGCGCGGGCGCCAGGCCCTCGGTGCCCGCGAGCACGCGGCGGAAGGTGCGGCGCGCGGCGACGTAGCGGCCCAGGGCGCGCTCGCAGAAGCCGATGTTGTACTGGACGATGGGCGCGTCCCGCGCCGCCGCCGCCTCCTCGAAGGCGGCGAGCGCCTCGCCCCACTGCGCGTCCTTCGATCGCTGCACGCCGAGCAGGAACGCCGCCCTGCCGCGCGCGGTGCGCTCATCGACCGCCGGCGCCTCCGCCGGGGCCGGCGCCTCGGCGCGCGCGCGCCCGGCCGTCGAGAGATCGACCGCCGCCATGACCAGGCCACCCAGGATCCATCGTGTCCGCATCGTACCCCTCGTCCCTGGCCGCCCCCTCAGTCCGTCCCGCCGCAAGCGATCTCGCAGTGGGCGAGCGCGCAATCGAGCCCGGCCTCGTGGGTCGCCACCGCGTCCGGGAACATCGCGTCACACCCCATGAGACAGGCCTGGTCCCCGACGTCGCACGGGACCTTGCAGTTGTCCAGCAACGCACACTCGATCTCATGCTGGCAAGCCGCCATCTCATCGGCGCAGTGCAGGTTCTGGCACTTGACGCAGGGGTCCAGCGGCTCGTTGCCGCAAGCGTCGTCGTCGAAGCAGAAGTACTGCATACACGCCATCCGGTGGCTGTAGGCGACGTAGCCGCCGGCGTGCGCCTGGTAACACGCGCTCTCGCAGGGCGAGAAGGCCGCGTCATCCGGGTCCTCGGCGCACGCCTTGACGCACGTGACCAGGTCCTGGCAATCCTGGTCGTCTCTGCAAGCCTGGTAGGTCTCGCAGCAGCGCTCGTCCTCGCACTTGTAGCAGGTGTTCGGATCCGTCGACGGCGAGCACGTCTGGTTGAAATCCGGGTCTGTCGGGGCGGGGATCTGACCGCAACCGGCGCACTCCGCGCCCGGGCCGGCGAGGCGACAGTCGATGAAGGCCTGCTTCGCGCTCTGGCCAAGAGAGCCGGTGACGGGCGGGCACGCCTGCTCGCACGCGATGTCCGCGTCTCCGCTCGGGCCCAGCGGACAAGCGTCGAGGCAGTCGAGGTAGGCGGCGCAGCCCGGGTCGGCCGCGCACGCGTTCACCTGGGACAAGCACGCTGTCTGCTCCACGCACGTACCGCACGCGCTCGCGCCGTACGTGGCATCACCGCCGTTGCCGCCGCCGGCGCCCGATCCCGTGCTCGCCGCCGCTCCCGGATCTCCGGATGGGGAATCGCCGTCGCACGCGGGGGAGAGCGCCGCCGCGGTGGCTACGGAGAGCGCGGCGAGCACTGGCCGGGTGACCCACGACATACAATCTCCTCGCGAGCGGCAGAGCGATGTTCGGGTGATTCGGGTGATTCGGGTGACGAGGGATTCGGATGAAGAAGCGAAAGAACCCTCTTGGCCTCGCCCCTCCTCGATGATAGCGAGGAGACTACCCCTGGGTCCTGTCGGGCGGCAACGAGAAAGGCGAAAGGCGGCAGGTGGTCGAACCGACACGCGCGCTCTCGATCCTCGTCGTGCTCGCTGCGGCGGGGCTCTCCGGCGCCTGCGGCGAGCGAGAGCGACCGCAGCTCGTCGTCGTCGTGGACACCGACGCGCCGGTCGCCGCGCAGCTCCTGGCAGACCCCTCCATCTCGCCGGAGGCGGTCATCGATACGGTGCGCATCGACGGGTTCGACGGCGCGTGGCGCCCCGGCTGCATCGATGACGTCGACTGCACGGCGAACTTCGTCCTGCCGGACCCTTCGTCCTGGCCGTTCTCCTTCGGGGTGGCCGCGTCGGAGGAGGGGAGCGCCGTGCTCCGCCTGCGCATCCGGGCGTTCCGCGGCGCCGTCGCGGCGCGGGGTAAGGACTCCATCGAGGGGAGGGTGTTCTCGACCATCGATCCTCCGCCAGAGGCCGCCATCGACCGGCTGATCGAGGTCGCGCTCCCGACGTCTGGCGTGGTGACGGTGCGACTCACGCTCTCGGCCGATTGCCTGGGCGTGCCCGCGTCGCTGCGCAAGCCGCCGCACACATGCATCGATGCCTCCAGGCGGACGGCGGTCCCATCGGAGGGTGTCCTCGTCGGATCAGGGGCAGAGATGGGCGTGACGCGCGCCGGCACGTGGTCGCGCGCGCGGGAGGTCCCCTGCGGCGCCGCGCCCGAGGGCGCCGATGCCGCCTGCATCCCCGGCGGATTCAGCGTCATCGGCCAGGCCGAGCTCGCCGGCGTCGACGAGCAGAGCTATGTCTCGGTCGTGCCGCCGCGGCCGGTGCATGTGGGCCCGTTCTTCATGGACAGGACGGAGTTCACGGTCGGCCGTCTCCGTGCGCTGCTGAACGAGGGGCTCCTCCACGCGGAGGGTGATGACCTCGCCGGGCCTGATCCGAGCAGGGCAGGGCTCGCAGACTGCCGCTGGCTGGGCGCCGAAGGCGGAGCGAACGATGGATATCCCCTCAACTGCATCTCGTGGCGCCTTGCCCGGGAGGCGTGCAGGGCGAGCGGCGGTGATCTGCCGACGGAGGCGCAGTGGGAGCACGCCGCGCGGGGTCGAGGGCAGGGGCGAATCTATCCCTGGGGTGACGCGTCTCCCGCGTGCTGCACGGCGAGCGCCGGGCGGGGGACGCTGTGCCCTGGCGATCCGGGGCCGGAGGAGGTCGGCTCGCATCGGCCCTCGGCGACGTGCGGTGGCCTGGGCGACAGCTCCAGGGATGGCGTCCTGGATCTCGGCGGGAGCCTGAGCGAGCTGTGCGCCGACAAGCTGGTTCCGTACGGAGAGGGCTGCTGGAGCGCGCCGGGGATCTTCGTCGAGCCCCGCTGCGACGATGAAGGCATCAACGCGCGCGCCGCCCGCGGTGGAGACTGGGCCAGCGGCCCCGCGAACACGAGGCCCGCGTTCCGGAGAGGCGATGTCCTGGACTCGCTTCACGGCTTCCGGTGCGTCTACGCGGGAGGTGCGCCGTGACGGCTCGTGGCCTGTCGACGGCGCTCGCGGCCGCCGGGTTTCTGCTCTCGGCGCTCTCGGCCTGCGAGCCCGAGCCTCGCCAGTGGCTCGTCAGCGTCTCCACGGACGCCCCGGCGCCCCGGTTCGGTGATCACCTGCTGCTCGAGGTGATGGGCGAGGGCGCGATCTGCACCGGGTGCATGCGGCTCATCGGGGTGGATGGGCCGGACAGCCTGCCCGTCAGCTTCGGCGTGGTCCCGCGGGAGGAAGGCGCCGCCGTGCGGGTCCGCGCGCGGCTCTACCGGGCCGAGCAGGCGGGCCCCGACGGCCTTCCCCGCGGCCCGGCCTTGATCGACGCCGTGGCCAGGCTCCCGCCGCTCGATGGCGAGACACACGTGGCCCTCGATCTGTCCATGCGCTGCTTCGGTGTCCCGAGCCTCCCCGAGCAGCGCGCGACCTGCGACCCGGAGGCGGGCGCGCTCGCGCCGGAGCCGGTGCTCCCGCTGCTCTCGGAGGTCGAGGCCCGGCCCGAGCCCGGCTCCTGGCCGAGCGCGGCCCCGGTACCCTGCCAGGGGCCGGCGCCGGCGGGGATGGTGTGTGTGCCCGGAGGGGTGTTCCTTCTCGGGACGCCGCGACCCGGATACACCATCGATCTCGACGAGCTGAGCCAGCCCGAGCGCCTCGTGCAGCTCGGCGCGTTCGCGCTCGACGCGGACGAGGTGACCGTGGGCGCGGTCCGGGAGCTCGTGGCGACAGGGCAGATCCGATCAGCGCCCGTGGCCAGGGACATCGACGCGCCGGGGTCGGATCTGGGCGCTTGCACGTATCTCGGCGTGTCCGACGGCGCGAACGACGCGCTGCCCGTCAACTGCGTCACCCACGCGCTGGCGGAGGAGGCCTGTTCCGCGCGGGGATTGCGGCTCCCCACAGAGGCTGAATGGGAGTACGCGGCCGGCAACCTCGATGACGAGACCGCCTATCCCTGGGGCAACGGCGGGGATCTCTGCGCGATGGCGCTCCTCGGCAGGGGCCGGGGCGGCGGGGAGGTCGACCAGGACGTGTTCGAGAACTCCGGCTGTCGCCCGCTCGACGCGCCGGTGCCCTGGGGGCCTGTCGCCGGAGGCGCCCCGAGCGACGTGACCGCCCTTGGCATCCGGAACCTCGCCGGGAGCATGTCCGAGTGGGTGGCCGACACCTTCGCTCCCTACGCCGCGCCTTGCTGGCAGTCGGGCGGGCCGCTCCTCGTCGATCCGGTGTGTCGCGCGCCGGCCCCCGGCGCGGCGCCGGGCTTCTCTTATCGCGGGAGCTCCTGGTCGGGCTACAAGCTGGGGGCCCGGGCCACGGCGCGCAGCCATGAGAGGGCGTCGGCGTTCAACCCGGCCACCGGCTTCCGCTGCGCGCAGCCGATGTGACCGCGCTGCCGCGGATCGGGGCCGGCCGGCGACCGCGAACCGCTGCGTCCGGCTGGGAACCACGGTACGCTGCCGCTCGTGTCGGACGATCTCCAGGGCTCCCTCCCGGCCGGCAAGATCATCGCCGGGCGCTTCCGGATCGAGCGCCTCATCGGCCGCGGCGGGATGGGCGAGGTGTACGCGGCCAGGAACGTCGGCACCGGGCGCGACGTCGCGCTCAAGATGATCCGCGGCGTCGCCGACGCCGCGCAGACCCGGCGCTTCCTCCGCGAGGCCAAGGCGGCGACCGCGATCCAGCACCCGAACGTGATCGAGGTGCTCGACGTCTTCGAGGAGGACCACACGCCCGTGATGGTCATGGAGCTGCTCCGCGGCGAGCCGCTCTCCGGGCTGCGCAAGCGCAGGGGCGCCCTGCAGCTGTACGAGGCGGCGCGCCTCCTCGTGCCGGTCGCCTCCGCGCTCCGCGCCGCGCACGAGAAGGGGATCGTGCACCGCGACCTCAAGCCGGACAACATCTTCCTCTCGGAGCCGCAGGCCGGCGGGTGCGTGCCCAAGGTGCTGGACTTCGGGATCGCCAAGGTGCTCGACCCGACCTCCATCAGCTCGGAGACGCAGGGAGGCAACACCAGCACCGGCTCGATCCTCGGGACGCCTCATTACATGTCGTTCGAGCAGGCGATGAGCGAGAAGGACATCGATCATCGCGCGGACATCTGGGCGATGGGCGTCATCCTCTTCGAGGCGCTCACCGGCCGGAGGCCGCTCGAGTTCGAGAACCTCGGCGAGATGTACACGGCGTTCCTGCAGCGCGAGGTGCCGTCGATCCGCTCGGCCGTGCCCGACCTGCCCGCGGACGTCGCCGGGGTGCTCGACCGCTGCCTGCAAAAGCGGCGCGAGGATCGGCTCGACGATCTGGCGCCGCTCGTCGAGGTCCTCGGCCGCTACACCGATCCCACGTCGGCGGGCGCGCTCGCGGGAGGCAAGCTCGTCGGCGCGCTCGCGCCGCTCGCCGCGCCTCTGATCTCGGGAGCCGTCGCGGCGCCTCCGGCCCTCGCGGCCCCCGGCGGGCGCGCGCGATCGCTGAAGAGGGCGTTCGCGTTCGCGGCGCTCCTCGTGGTGGCCTTCGTGGCGGTGTTCGCTGCGCTCCGCCCCCCGCCGCCGGACGGGCCTGCCGCTGCGGTCCCCGTCTCGGCGGAAGCGGTGGTGGAGCCGCCCGCGGCGGTCGCGGTGCCTCCAGCATCCATGTCGAGCTCGCCCGCTCCGCCCCTACCCGCTCGGGACGAGCCTGCGGTCGCAGGCGTCGCGCCGTCCGCGGCGTCGTCGTCCAGGCGGCCCTCACCGAGCGCGCTCTCTGGCACGCTGAAGGCGCCGGCGACACCGGCGACATCGGCGACACCGCCGCCGCCGTCGGCGCCGGCGACGCAAGCGCGGGGGATCGTCGACCAACTCCCGTACTGACGGCGAGCGCGCCCCGCGTTACCCTGCTCCCGCGCCATGGAAGGTCAACGTATCGCCGGGAAGTACCGCCTTGCCCGGCTCCTCGGCAGGGGCGGGATGGGCTCGGTGTGGCTGGCAGAGCACCTGTCGCTGCGCACGCCGGTGGCCATCAAGCTCATCGACGTCGAGACCGCGAAGAACGCGACCGCCCGGGCGCGCTTCGATCGTGAGGCGCAGATCGCGGCGCGGATCCGCAGCGCCCATGTGGTCAAGGTGCTCGACCATGGCCTCACCGACGATGGATTACCGTACATCGCGATGGAGTGTCTGGCAGGCGAGAGCCTGCGCGATCGCCTCTCCGCGCGCCGGCGCCTGACGCCGGCGGAGACGGCGACGATCGTCTCTCACGTCTGCCGCGCCCTCTCGCGCGCCCACGAGGTCGGGCTCGTCCATCGCGACATCAAGCCGGAGAACCTCTTTATCGCGCGCGAGGATGAGGGGGAGATCGTCAAGATCCTCGACTTCGGCGTGGCGAAGGTGACAGACGCGCTCGCCATCACCGGCATGGATCCCACGCGCACGGGGGCGCTCCTCGGGACGCCCTACTACATGAGCCCGGAGCAGGCGAAAGGCCTGAAGAGCGTCGATCACCGGTCCGATCTCTGGTCCCTGGGCGTCGTGGTCTACGAGTGTCTCACGGGGGAACGTCCTTTCACCGCCCCGGCGCTCGGGCCGCTCATCGCCAAGATCCTGGGCGCGCCCCCGCCCGCGCTGGCCGCGGCGGCGCCGGGCGCTGGCATCCCGGTGGAGGTCGAGGCCTGGATGCGGAAGGCGCTCGCCGTCGAGCCGGACGCGCGCTTCGCCTCGGCCCGGGAGCTCTCCGAGGCGTTCATGGTGGCGTCGGGCGTCGCCGACTCGATGGATCGCGGCTCCTCCGCGGGCCTCCCGGACGGCAAGCCGCCCTCGGCCGTGCGCCCCCCTGCCGGGGTGTGGGAGACGGCCGACACGGTGGCCTTGCCCTCCAGCGACGGCCAGGCGCCGGTCGCCGCTGCGCCGCAGCCCCCGGTCGCCCCCCTGTCGTCGGCGACGGGGCCGGGCGCGGTCGCGGCCGCGCGCCCTGTTGCGCCCGCGCGCGGCCTCGTCTGGGCGGTCGTCTTGCTGGCGGTCGCGCTGCTCGCGGTGAGCGGCGTCCTCGCCGCGACGCTCCTGCGCTGACGGCGATCCGCTGGATGCCGAGCGCCGCGCGGCGCGCGTCAGCGGCCAGCATGGCGCGTGGTGTGTGGCGCGCTGCCTTCGTGCTTGATCGCCCGGCGACACGGGAGATACCCTGCGCGCATGCGCCGCCTGGTCCCGTGTGTCCTCCTTCTCTCGTCCTTCGCCCTTGCGTCGGGTTGCGCGACCTACACGCAGGATCTCGATCGCGCCCGCAGCCACTACGAGGCGAACCGGTTCGAGCAGGCGCTGGCGCTGTTCCGGGTGCTCGAGCACGATCAGGACTCGTTCTCGGTCCCGGAGCGGGCGCAGTACGCCTACCTCCGGGGCATGACGGACTACCGCCTGGCCGACCTCGCGCCGCAGGGCACCGGCGTCGCCGATCCGCGCAAGGGCTACCGCGACAACGCGCGCCACTGGCTCGGGCTCGCCGCGGCGACCGAGAAGCAGGCCCCCGGCGGCATCACCAGCGAGCAGAAGAACCGCCTGACCGAGACCCTCGCGGACCTCAACCGCGACGTGTACGGCGGCGCCGAGGCGCTGCCGGAGGGGGGCGCCGCGCCGCCGTCCGACGCTCCCGCGTCGCCCGAGGAGCCGCCGTCGGAGTCGGAGCCGTCGGCGCCCACGCTCTGACCGCCGCGCGCTGACGTCCCCGCTCGTCGCGCCTCGCGGGCATCGAATCGGGTGCGAGCAGCGCATTGCGTGCGCGTGTCCCCGCAGGCCGGCACGTCCGCCGTGGCGATCGGGCGCGCGTGCGTCCCAGCAGCGCGCGCAGATCCGTGCGGCGCGCGCTGCGTGCGAGCGGCCCATTGCGTGGGCGCGCGGGATGTCTGGAATAGAACGGAAAGGGGCGGAGGGTGCGCCGTGTGTGGCGCAGGATCGAGGGTCGGCGAGGGGTCGCTCGCTACGACGACCGCCGGCGCAGGGATTCGATCTCGTCCTTCGCGGCGAGCTTACGTTTCTTGAGCTGGGCAGCTTCCATTCTCTCCCCCGGTGTCAGGAACGCCCGTCGACCCAGCTGCCTGAGGCGTGAGTCGAGCTCGCGATGACGCGCTTCCGCCATGCTCAGCCGCTGCTCCGGGCCGATTCCAGTCACCGCGCGAGGAGAGATGATCTGATGCTTCATGTGCCCACCTCCAAGGCCCCACAACGGGGCCGTGATGCCTTCGAGGGCCCACAACAGAAGCCCTCGTTCTGATCGTCGCTGGAGAGGAGAACGCCGCCGACCGAGCTACACGCCGAGACAGCGGCCTGATGAACGAATGCGAGATTACCGCAACATGGCGGATCCATGCAGGCTTTTTGTCGGGCGAGGCCATTCTGCAATTTCACAGAGCAGCCGTTGTAGTCAGGGATTGCCCTACGGCGTACAGCAATCCACCGGTGTCCCGGACGGCCGGGCCGGACTCTCCGTCCATGCACGTTGCGGAACAACCTCGAACGTGGGGCTATTCTTCCCCGGCAATGTCGAGCTCCAGCGCCACCTCGGTCGCCCTTCTGGCCCTTGCGGTCGTCCTGGGCGGATGCACTTCGGAGGCCAACGTGCCGGCGCGGGCGCGATCGCCGCAGCCGGCCTCGGCGCGCGCGCCGGTCGAGCTCGCGCCGGTCGTCGTGTCGCCCTACTCGGACGCCGAGCTCGCGGCGGAGTTCGAGCGGGCGCGCGCGCTGCTCCTGGCCGACAAGGCGCGTGAGGCGGCGCCCCTGTTCGAGCGGCTCGCCCGCCTCGCGCCGGCCGGCGAGGTCGCGCCCCCGAGCCTGTTCAACGCCGGGCTCGCGCACGAGGCGCTCGGCGACCGCGCGCTCGCGGCCGAGCGCTACCGCGAGGTCGCGCAGCGCTTCCCGGACCACGCGGTCGCGCGCGGCGCGCTCTTCCGGCTCTCGCGCGCGGCGGCCGCCCTCGAGCGGTGGCCCGAGCTCGTCGAGGTGTCGCGCCGCCTGCTCCGCCTCGGCGATCTGAGCGTGCTGGAGGCGATCGAGGCGCGCGGCGCGCTCGCGCTCGGCCTGGTCGAGCAGGATCTCGTGGAGGAGGCGGCGCGTCAGGTCGCGCTCGCGCGCGATCTCATCGAGGAGCACCGGCTCGGCGAGTCCGGCAAGCCGCCGATCGAGCTCGCGCAGGTGAGCTTCGCGCTCGGCGAGGTGCGGCGGCGCCGGAGCGAGGCGATCTCCTTCGTGCCGGTGCCGGCGAGCTTCGCCGAGGCGCTCGAGCGCCGCTGCCAGGGGCTGCTCGACGCGCAGAGCGCCTACACCGAGGCCATGCGCAGCCTCGACGCCCACTGGTCGGCGATGGCGGGTTACCGCATCGGGCAGCTCTACAAGGAGCTCCACCGCGACGTGATGCAGGTCCCGCCGCCGCGGAGCGCCGACACCCCGAGGGAGAGGCAGCTGTTCGAGGGGGCGATGCGGCTGCGCTACCGCGTGCTCCTGGAGAAGGGGCAGAAGATGCTCGCCGGCACCGTGCGCCTCGGCGACCGCACCGGGGAGTCGTCGGCGTGGGTCCTCCGCGCCCGCGACGCGCAGCGCGAGATAGAGCTCGCGCTCGCCGACGAGCAGGCGGCCCTCGCGAGGCTCCCGTTCACCGAGGCCGAGCTCCTCGCCGCGCTCGACGCCCTGAAGACGGCGGCGCCGAAGCGGCCGTGAGCCCCGCGCGGGCGGCGGGGGTGGGGCCCGCGCGGCTCAGTTCAGCGTCGGCGCGCACCCGAAGAGCACGTCGAGCTCCGCGCGCACCTCGTGTTGCACCGTCGTGCAGGACGCGGGGCAGAGGATGATCTTCTTCGGGAGCACATCGTCGTCGTAATACCACCCCGGCCCCGTGCCGCAGTCCGCTGCGTCGTCCGCCTTCGGGACCTCCAGCGGGCTCGCGCCCTCGGGCGCGAACCTGACCGCGACCCGGCTCGTGTCGAGGACCGCGCCCGCGGGCGGCGCGGGGATGAGGAGCTCGCACGGGAGCGCCGACGCGCGGATCTCGGCCATCTTCGCCGAGAACGCCGTGATGTCCGCCGTGACGTCGAACGCGCGGGTCGTCCCGCCGGCGTCGGCGATCTGGTCCAGGTTGGTGAGCGTCGAGCCTTGCACCGCGACGACGTAGGTCTGGACGCCGTTGTAGCGGAGGGCCCTCTGCGCCATCTCCGCGGTGCTCGCGACGGTGTTTCCGGAGCAGCCCGAGGGATCGCCGTCGGTCGCGAGCACGACGATCACCTTGTGGGAAGGGTTCGCGTCCTTGTAGGCGGTCGCGTTCGTGAGCACCCCCTGGAGCGCCGGGCGCATGGGCGTCCCGCCGCCGGGCGAGGTGCTCTGGATGGAGGCGGTGAGCTCCGGCGTGTTCACCGGCAGCTCGCCGATGGCGACCGCGAGCTCCTCGTAGCTCGTGTGGTTGCAATCGCTCTGCCCATCGCTGCTCCGCGGGAAGTAGGTCAACCCCACGTTCATCCCGGCCGAGGCGGCGTCGGTCACGAACGCCGAGAGCGCGTTCGTGACGCCGACCCATTTCGAGCCGAGCATGCTGCCGGATCGGTCGAGCAGGATGAGCATATCGAGCGGCAGGAGCGTGGCCTCCGCGCTCGCCTGGGCGCAGGAGGACCCCTCCCCGAGGCCGCCCTCGCCGGCGCCGCCGAGCCCTCCCCCCTCGCCGAGCGACGTGTCTCCGCTCGCGCTGCTCACGCCGAAGGAGCCGCCGCCGCCGCTCGCGGCGTCATCCGGCGGGGGGATCGTCGCGGGCTTCTCGTCCTCGGTGGCCGCGCAGCCGCCCGACTGCGCCGCGATCCCGGTGGCGACGAGGAAAGGGGCAAACACGAAATGACGTCGGAAGGACATCTCTGCGCTCCTCTGAAAATGGGTGCGACGTGGCTCGCTGCCGCGGGGCTCCACGCGCGAAGTGGTCTGTCTATCGAGGGGTGGCCGAGCTCCGAGACGATCTCGTCAGTGTATGCAGCTCTCGATCAAGGCGCGATAGGGGCTCTCCGGTTTGTAAGCCCCGCTCGTGTCGTGCTGTCGTTGCTCTCTCTTCTTTCGTCGCTTGTCGCGGCTCTCGTCGCTTGTCGCAGCTCTCGTTGCTTCTTGCAGCTCTCGTTGCTCTCGCGGTCTCGTGCGCGCGCCGGCGCGGCGGGGCTCGGCGTCTTTGCTCGTCGCTGAGCGCGCCGACCGTTCCGGGTGCTCGCGCGCCGGAACATCATGTTTCCTTGCGCAGCCGCGAAGGACGCGTAATTCCCACGAGGTGCGTCACGCTTGCTGGAAAGAGGCGAACATGACTAGGTGGATTCCATGGGTACTTTCCGCTGTCGCCCTGACGGATCTCGGCTGTTCGACTGCGACATCCGCGGGCAGCTCGGGCCCGGCGGGGGCCGGCGGCGCCGCTGGGGGGGCTGTCTCGAGCGGAGGGGGCGGCGCAGGCGGGGACGGCGCGCCGTGCCGGATAGACTGCTCGCTCGTTCCGACCTCGCAATGTGTCATGGCCGTCTGCAACGAGGCGACGCGCGATTGCGAGCTCGTCCCCAGCGCGGGCGGGGAGCCCTGTGACGACAGGGACGCCTGCACGGTCGGCGAGACGTGCGAGGAGGGTGTCTGTCAGGGCGGGGCCCAGGAGGACTGCGGCCTCGCGCCGGACGCCTGTCACGTGGTCACGTGCGTCGACGCGGGCGGCGCGCCTCGCTGCGGGGTGGAGCCGAGGGCGAACGGGGCCCCGTGCGCGACGGAAGACCGCTGTATCCTCGACGCGGCGTGCCTGGACGGCGCCTGCGTCGGGACGCCGCGGGACTGCTTCTTCTTCCACGTGCCGGACTCCTGTCATGTTGGTGCGTGCGACCCGGCCACCGGTGCGTGCGAGGCGGTTCCGGGGAACGAGGGGGCGCCGTGCGCGGACTCCGGCGATCTCTGCATGGTCGGCAAGACCTGCCAGAGCGGCCGCTGCGAGGGGGGCGTCCCGAAGGACTGCAGCGCGCTGAGCGTCGGGTGCAACGATGGCGCCTGTGATCCGGGCTCTGGCAATTGCTATGCTGAGCCGATCGGACCGGGCGGCGCCTGCCTCTCTGGGACCGACGAGTGCAATCGTGGCGTCTGTGACGAGAGCGGCGCCTGTATTTCCATCCCCACCCCGGGGGAGTCGTGCCTCTCGCAGGCGGTCGGTTGCACGCGCGGCGTCTGCAGCGAGGCCGGGGTGTGCACGGCGCGCCCGGTTCCCGACGGCGGGGTCTGCGTCGACAGCGACTCGTGCACCGTGGGGGAGTCCTGCCTGGCTGGTGTCTGTCAGGGCGGCGCCGCCGCGGGGACGCCGGTGGTCTATTTCCGGGATACGTTCGAGAGCGACGGGGCCGGGTGGGAGCTCGGTCCGACCTGGCAGATCGGCGCGGCGAAGGCGTCAACCGGGCAGACCTACGGGCACGCCGATCCGGCGCTCGATCACACGGCGACGTCGGACAACGGGGTGGCCGGCGTGGTCATCGGAGGGAACGCGCCCCTCGGGGTCCACCCGTACTTCTACCTGACGAGCCCGGTCGTCAACGCCGATGTCGCGGGCGGCGTGTACCTGACGTTCTGGCGTCTCCTGAACAGCGATGAGACGCCTCACATGACGAACCGTGTCGAGGTCTATGACGGCGTCCGCTGGAAGGTGCTCTTCGAGTCGGGGGCGTACCCCGGCGTCCGCGACTCGGCCTGGACGAAGGTCGTCCATGACCTGACGCCCTACAAGAACGCCAGCCTGCGCGTCCGCTTCGGCTACGAGATCGGGCGGGAAGCCTTCGTCGACACCGTGTCGAGCTGGAACGTCGACGATGTGGAGATCGCGAACGCGGCTTGTCCGTAGAGCGCGCGACGGGGGCGCGGGGAGGCTCAGCGACCTTGCGCCCTCGGCAGCTCGACTCCGATGTTCGAGCGGGGACCCTGGCTCACCGCTCCACGACGGCCGAGAGCGCCGCCGTGATCGCCCGGGAGACCTCGTCGACCGGGCCATCCCCGTCGATATGGATGATGCGGTCCCCCGGGACGAGCTCCTCCGCCCGGCGGTACGCCTCCGCGAGCCGCGCCTGCAGCTCTGTCTTCTCGAACAGCTCCGCCGCCCCCCCGCGGCCGCGGCGGCGCTTCTCGGCGATCTCGGGCGCCACGTCGATCACCACCGTGACGTCGGGCCTCAGGGCGTGGCGGTTGAGCTCACGGATCCATTCGACGATCGCCCCGGAGCCCGCCCCGTCCTCGCCCGCCGTCGTGGACTGGTAGGCCAGGCTCGACAGGTCGTAGCGATCCGAGATCACGACGTATCCGTCACGGAGGAGCGGCTCGATCTCGGCGCCGAGGTGATCGAGGCGATCGGCCGAGAAGAGGAGCGCCATCACCTCCGCCTGGCGGGCGCCGGGAAGCGAGATCCGGTGGGTCAGGACCTGCCGGAGCAGCGCGCCCACCGGCCCGGCGCTCGGCTCTCGGGTGACGTGGACCATGCGCCGCGCCGCCCTGAGGTGCGCCGCGTAGCGCTCGGCCTGCGTGCTCGTGCCGGCGCCGTCGATGCCCTCGAACACCACGAAGACGCCACGGCCGGCCTCCCCTGCCGGGCGCGACGCGGGGCTCTCTTGCTCGCCTCTCGTCTTCGGCATCTAGCTCGCCTCCTCGCTCGACTCCGCGACGGGGGGCGCGTCCTCCCCGAGCACGACGTTGTCGATGAGCCGCGTCGTCCCGACGCGGACGGCGACCGCCAGCAGCGCCCGATCGCCGATCGCCGCTGCATCGCTCCAGATGGCCAGGGACTCCGGATCGGCGAGGTCCACGTAATCGATGCTCGTCGCGGCGGCCGCGAGGCGCGCGCGCGCCGGCTCGAGGAGCGCCGCGGCGCGCCGCTCGCCGCGGGCGAAGGCGCGGCACGCGCCGGCGAGGGCGAGCGGGATGGCGCGCGCCGCGCTCCGCTGCTCGGGCGAGAGGTAGGCGTTCCGCGACGACATGGCGAGCCCGTCCGGCTCGCGCACCGTCGTGGCCCCGACGATCTCGACGGGAAGGAACAGGTCGGCGACGAGCCGCCGGATGACCTGGAGCTGCTGGTAGTCCTTCCGGCCGAAGACGGCGACGCACGGGCCAGCGAGCGAGAGCATCTTCGTCACCACGGTGGCGACGCCCTCGAAGTGCACGGGCCGATGGACGCCGCAGAGCGGGCCCGCGGTCGCGCCGACGCGCACGCGCGTCTCCTCGCCGGGCGGGTACATCGCCGCGACGTCCGGCGCGAACACGCCGTCGGCGCCGGCCTCCGCGCAGGCGGCAAGGTCGCGCTCGAGCGTCCGCGGGTAGCGCGCCAGGTCCTCGCCCGCGCCGAACTGGGTCGGGTTGACGAAGACGGTCACGGCCACGAAGTCCGTCCTCCGCCGCGCCTCCGCGATCAAAGCGAGGTGGCCTGCGTGGAGCGCGCCCATCGTCGGGACGAGGCCGACGCGGCGTCCAGTCGCGCGCGCCCGGTCGCACGCCACCCTGAGCTCGCCAGGCTGTCGCCAAAACTCCATAATTGAACCCTATCAGACGTACGGTAAAACCGGAGCTTCGATCATGGTTGACCCGCCGTCCACCCCAGACAACACCGTCGCGCCCGACTCCGAAGGCGACGTGGATTCAGCTCAGGCCGTCGGGCCCGTCTCGCGCCCGAATGGCCCCTCCAGCGCGCGGTCCGGGGGGGGCTCCTCCCCGTCCAGCGGCCCGGTGTCGATATCGGCCGCCCCGGCGGCGATCCCGATCGAGGGGGACCCGACGCACTACCTGAACCGCGAGCTCTCGTGGCTCGAGTTCAACGCGCGGGTGCTGTCGGAGGCCAGGTCGCACGAGGTGCCGCTCTTCGAGCGCCTCAAGTTCCTGAGCATCTTCTTCTCCAACCTCGACGAGTTCTTCATGGTGCGCGTCGCCGGCCTCCAGGCGCAGACGCAGCGCACGATCGCGGAGGTCCCGCCGGACGGGCTCACGCCCCACGAGCAGCTCGTGGCGATCAGCGCGCGGGTCCACGCGCTCGTCGATGACGCCTACCAGCTGTGGCACTCGGATCTGATCCCGGCGCTCCAGCGCGCCGGCATCGTGATCGTCCGGCCCGATGAGCTCGACGCGACCGAGCTCAGCGCGCTCGACGAGCGGTTCCGCACGGACATCTTCCCGATCCTCACGCCGATCGCGATCGACCCGGGGCACCCGTTCCCGCACCTGCGCAACAAGATGATCAACCTCGGGATCATGTTCTCCCGGGAGCATGAAGCGCAGGAGCCCGGCTTCGCGGTCATCCAGGTGCCGCCGGGGCTGAGCCGGCTGATGCGGGTCCGCGTGGAGGGCGCGACGCGCGCGTTCGTCCTGCTCGAGGACGTGATCGCCCGGCACGTGAAGGATTTCTTCCCCTCGGGCAGGCTGCGCGGCACGTACCCCTTCCGCGTCACCCGGAACTGGGACCTCGAGATCGACGAGGAGGAAGGCGAGGACCTGCTCGAGACGATCCAGGCCGAGCTCCGCCGGCGCGATCGCGGCAACGCCGTGCGCCTGGAGATCGGCTTCGGCGAGGGCGCCGGCACCTCGGTCCAGCGGCTCTGCCGCGCGCTCAAGGTCGACGCGTCGCACGCCGTCTACCGGGTGCCTGGGCCGCTCCACATCGCCGACCTCATGGGCATCGTCGCGGACGACGAGCGCCGCGAGTGCCGGGACGAGCCGTTCGCGCCGCAGGTCCCGCCGCTCTTCCGGGACGTCGAGGACATCTTCGCCGTCATCCGGGAGCAGGACGTGCTCCTGCACCACCCCTACGAGTCGTTCGATCCGGTCGCCGAGTTCGTCTCCCGCGCCGCCGACGACCCGAACGTGCTCGCGATCAAGCAGACGCTCTACCGGACCGGCGGCGACTCCCCGATCCTGAAGGCGCTCGCGCGCGCGGCCGAGAGCGGCAAGCAGGTGACGGCCATCGTCGAGCTGAAGGCGCGGTTCGACGAGGCGAGCAACATCCAGTGGGCGAGGACGCTCGAGCAGAGCGGCGTGCAGGTGATCTACGGCCTGCTCGGGCTGAAGACGCACGCGAAGGCGCTGCTCGTGGTGCGGCGCGAGAAGGACAAGCTGCGCCGCTACGTGCACCTGTCGACGGGCAACTACAACCCGCAGACCGCGCGGCTCTACACCGACATCGGCCTGTTCACGGCGAACCGGGAGATCGGCGAGGACATGACGTCGCTCTTCAACCTGCTGACCGGCTACAGCGCGCCGCCCAAGTGGAACCGCCTCCTCGTGGCGCCGCTCGGCCTGCACGAGGCGGTGCTGGGCCTCATCGCGCGCGAGGAGGCCCACGCGCGGGCCGGGCGCAAGGCGGAGATCGTGGCGCAGATGAACGCGCTCGTGGACGTCGACGTCATCGACGCGCTCTACTCGGCGTCGCAGGCCGGGGTCGACATCAAGCTCGCCGTGCGCGGCATCTGCTGCCTCCGGCCGGGGATCCCGGGCCTGTCGGAGCGGATCCAGGTGCGCGCGATCATCGATCGTTTCCTCGAGCACAAGCGCCTGTTCCGGTTCGCGAACGGCGGCAGCGAGGAGATCTACATGTCGAGCGCCGACTGGATGCCGCGCAACTTCCATCGCCGCGTCGAGCTGATGATCCCGATCATCGAGCCCGCCACCCGCGCGCGCGTGGAGGACATGCTGAACACCGTGATGTCCGACACGGCGAAGACCTGGGAGCTCGCGAGCGACGGCAGCTACCACAAGCTCCAGCAGCCCGCCGGCGCCCCCCAGCTGCGGTCGCAGCACCGCTTCATCGAGCTCGCGCGCGAGCGGGTGAAGCTCAGCGATCCGCTGGCGCGCGGCGGCGGGCGCTTCCACATCCTCCGCATGCCCGCGGGCACGGACGACGGCGGGCCGCGCCACCGCAAGGGCGCCAAGAAGAAGAAGGGTCTGCCCTGAGCGACGACGCGCAGGAGCGGTAGAGGCCTCCCCGCGACCTCGCGCGCGGGGAGCCCTTCAGAACTGCGTCTGCAATGCGGCGGAGCCGGGGCCGAGCGAGAGCGTGGTCTGGGCCGACGCCTTGGGCGTCGCGTCGCTGACCGGCACTTTCTTCCCGCCGATGACCCAGAGCGGGATGCCCACGGCGATCATGATGCCGCCCGCCACGGAGACGAGCGCGCCGGCGAGCTGGCGGCGCCCGTCGGAGCGCGTCTCGCAGATGCCCGTGAAGCCCCCGAAATCGCAGTAGATCTCGTATCTGTTGCTCGCCGACGCGAGCAGGCCCGTCCCGGTGAAGAACGCGATCGTGCCGCCGGCGGTGAGCGCGATGCCGCCCAGCATGAGGCCCGGGCTCTTCCGGCGCAGGGGAACCGGGGGCGGAGCAGGCGGGATCTCCGCCGGGGTCACCGGGTAGCCCGGCGGGAGCGGAGGGTAGGCGCCGCCGTACGGAGCGTAGCCGCCCGGGGGACCAGGCGGCGGATAGCCCGGCGAGGCCCCTGGCGGAGCCCGCGGGGCCTCCTGCGGCGGCGCCGGGTAGGGAACCGCCGGGTACGGCGGCGCGGAGGCAGCGGGCGGCGCGGAGGCAGCGGGCGGCACGGAGGCAGCGGGCAGCGCGGAGGGAGCCGGCGGAGCGGGTGGCGGCGCCGGTTGCGCGCCCGCCGTCGCCGCGGCGAGCAGGCCGGACAGCGCGACGCCGAGCGGCAGGGCGCGCGGCGAGCGGCCCGGCGTTCGAGCGGCGTCGGGCGAAGCATTCAAGCGAAGCATCTCGGGCGTCCTTTCATCACGGCGGTTGCGATCACTCGTGTGGAAGCTCGGCAGGCTTTTGCGCCGGCTCCGGCGGAGGCGCCGCCTCCGCTGTCGGCGCCCCCGCTGCCGGTGTCGCCCCCGCTGCCGGCGTCGCCCCCGCTGCCGGCGTCGCCACGGGCGGGGCGGCGGCCGGCTTCGGTGCGCTGGTGCGCTTCTTCGGCGGGGCGGCTGCGGCTGCTACGGTGGCTGCTCCTGATGGAGAAGCGCTGGCAGCCGTCCCCTCTGACGAGGCGCCGGCTGCAGCACGCTGAGGGGTTGCAGCGCGCGCCGTCTCTGCTGCGGCCGGTTCGGCGGTGACGATCGTTGGCGGTGACGAGTCGACGGGAGGTGGAGCCGGCAGCTCGTCGGTCGCCGTCGGCACGGTGAGGGACGCGGTGGACGGCTCCGCGGCGTGTGTCTTTGCCGGAGCGGCTCTCGCGGGCTCCGGCGCGGCGCGCTCTGGGGCGCGGGGGGACTGCGCGGCGAACACGATCACCGCGGCGAGCGCCACGAGGCCCAGGAACACAAGGAGCGCGCGATCTCGCTTTGGCTTCGTCTGTGCGCTTCCGCCGCGCGCTCGCGCAGGCTGCGCCTCGACGCCGCCTCTCCGATGGGATCGATCGCCGGCGTCGCGCGCCCGCGCGGGCTCCGCGCTGCTCGGCGCGGCGGCGCCGCGTGTGCGCGCGCCGCGCGGGTCGTCGCCGCTTCGGCTCGCCGTCGGATCGACGCGCGCTACCGCGGGGCCTCGCGCTGTCGCGCTGTCGCTCTGATCGCCGCGCGACGAGGGCCCCGCGCCCCCCGTGTCCACGTCGGACGCAGGCCTCGACGCAACGCTGCTCTGCGGCGCCTTGCGCCGGCTTTCTTTACGCTGGGCGCGTGAAAGCTTCTTCGCCACGCAGCGACCGTACCGAACAGCAGGCGGGCCGCCAAGGGCCCGCGGCGCGTGTCGGCGTCCGACTCGTGCGGCGGGCGCAGGCACCCGCGCGTCCCGGGAGCCGCGGTCGCACGCCGAGCGCCCCGTCGAACGAGACGCGCACGGACGGCCCCCGCCGCGCGCCGCGACCCACGAGCTCTTCGCGCGGGGCCGGGACGCGCAGAACACGGCCTCCGCAGGCGCGGCGGGACCGACGCGCCCGACACGAACGATGCCGCGCCTCGGCCAGCGCAACGGACGCGACTGACGCGACCGACGCGACCGACGCGACCGACGTGAACGATGCGACCGACGCGGCGGGCGCGACGCACGGGATCGACGCGAACGAACGGCACGCTGGCGCATCCAACACGAACGGGTGTCGTCCCGCTTGACATGGGTCGCCTCCTGGGTATCCTGCGCGTCCCCATCCCTCAGGTGGAAATCCGCGTCACTATGCCGACCATCAGCCAGCTCATCCGCCAAGGCCGCGAGGCCGCTCGTTACAAGACGGCCTCTCCTGCGCTCAAGTCCTGCCCGCAGCGGCGAGGCGTGTGCGTACGTGTTTACACCACGACGCCGAAGAAGCCCAACTCGGCGCTCCGCAAAGTCTGCCGCGTCAGGCTGAGCAACCAGATGGAAGTGACGAGCTACATCCCGGGCGAAGGCCACAACCTGCAGGAGCACTCGGTCGTCCTCATCCGCGGCGGCCGTGTCAAGGACCTGCCGGGCGTGCGCTACCACGTCGTCCGCGGCACGCTCGACGCGTCCGGCGCTGCCGGGCCTAGCTCCACCAACAAAGCGACCCGCAACCGCAAGCGCTCGAAGTACGGCGTGAAGCGCCCGAAGGCCTGACAGCCTCAACGCGCGAAAGCCGAGCAGAGGAACGAAGATGCCCCGTCGTCGCGAAGTCCCGAAGCGGAAGATCATTCCGGACCCGAAGTACAAGGACAAGCTCGTCGCCAAGTTCACGAACTCCCTGATGCAGTCGGGCAAGAAGGCGACCGCCGAGGGGATCCTCTACGGCGCGTTCGACATCGTGCGCGACCGATTCAAGGAGGAGCCGATCGACGTCTTCCGCAAGGCGCTCGACAACGTGAAGCCGAAGCTCGAGGTGAAGAGCCGGCGCGTCGGCGGCGCGACCTACCAGGTCCCCGTCGAGGTCCGCCCCGAGCGTCGCGTCGCGCTGGCGATGCGGTGGCTCGTGACCTACTCGCGCGGCCGCGGCGAGAAGACGATGCGCGAGCGGCTCGCCGCCGAGCTCGTCGACGCGGCGCAGAACCGCGGCAACGCGGTCAAGAAGCGCGACGACACGCACAAGATGGCGGAGGCCAACAAGGCGTTCGCCCACTACCGCTGGTAGGTCAGCGAGGCCAGCGCAGATCCCGGATCTGCGCTGGTTCGTCATTTCAGGTCCCATCCCCAGGCGAGGAGACGCGTAGAGCGAGATGGCACGGCTGACATAAGGATCGGGTTACAGAGCCGGTCCTCTCGAGGGAGCGCGACAGCGCTCGCCCTCGCGGGACCTAGAAAAGCTGCTGCTGTACCCCGACACCCTCTCCAGGTTCAAGTGCCCGCCATAACGGAGGCGGGCCGGGCTGGAGAGGGTGTTTTGCATCCTGAGTCCGGAACCCTCACCCCACGCATCACACGACGGAGAAGGAAAAGTGGCACGCGAGTACAGCCTGGAACGGACGCGCAACATCGGGATCATGGCCCACATCGATGCGGGCAAGACCACGGTCACGGAGCGCATCCTTTATTACTCGGGTGTCAACTACAAGATCGGCGAGGTCCACGAGGGCGCAGCCACGATGGACTGGATGGTCCAGGAGCAGGAGCGCGGCATCACCATCACGTCCGCCGCGACGAACTGCTTCTGGGCGCCGGAGCAGGGCCCCGAGAAGGGCGTCTCTCACCGGATCAACATCATCGACACGCCCGGTCACGTCGACTTCACCATCGAGGTCGAGCGGAGCCTCCGCGTGCTCGACGGCGCGGTGGCGGTGTTCGACGGCGGCAACGGCGTCGAGCCGCAGAGCGAGACGGTGTGGCGGCAGGCGGACAAGTACGGCGTCCCGCGCATCGCGTTCATCAACAAGATGGACAAGGTCGGCGCCGACTTCGACATGTGCGTCGACTCCATCCGCGAGCGCCTCGGCGCGAACCCGGTGGCGATCCACTACCCGCTCGGCGCGGAGGACTCGTTCCGCGGCGTGATCGACCTCGTGACCCTCCGGGCCGCCGTGTTCGACGAGGAGACGAAGGGCCAGCGGTACGACTGGCAGGAGATCCCGGCCGACCTCCTGCCGCGGTGCAAGGAGCTCCGCGAGAAGCTCATCGAGGCGTGTGCCGACGCGAGCGACAAGGTGATGGAGAAGTTCATCGCCGGTGAGATCGACCAGATCACCGAGCAGGAGATCCACGCGGCCATCCGCGCGGGCACCCTCGGCTTCAAGATCGTCCCGGTCCTGTGCGGCTCGGCGTTCAAGAACAAGGGGGTCCAGCTCCTGCTCGACAGCGTGGTGAACTACCTGCCGTCGCCGGTCGAGATCCCGGCCGTCGAGGGGACGCTGCCCGACAAGAAGGACAAGGTCGTCTCGCGCAAGGCGGGCGACGACGAGCCGTTCTCGGCGCTGGCGTTCAAGATCATGAATGACCAGTTCGGCAACCTCACCTTCTTCCGCGTCTACTCCGGGACGACGAAGAGCGGGGTCAGCGTGCTCAACTCGACGCGCGGCAAGCGGGAGCGCTTCGGGCGCATCCTCCGCATGCACGCGAACAAGCGCGAGGAGATCGACGTCTGCTACGCGGGCAACATCTACGCTGCCGTCGGGCTGCGCGACACCCGCACCGGGGACACGCTCTGCGATGAGAAGCACCCGATCGTGCTGGAGCGGATGGAGTTCCCCGACCCGGTGATTTCGATCGCCATCGAGCCGAAGACCAAGGTCGATCTCGACAAGCTCGGGCTCAGCCTGCAGAAGCTCGCCTACGAGGACCCCTCGTTCCGCACGTACACGAACGAGGACACGGGCCAGACGATCATCGCCGGGATGGGCGAGCTTCACCTCGAGATCATCGTCGACCGCCTGAAGCGCGAGTTCAAGGTCGACGCCAACGTCGGCAAGCCCGAGGTCGCCTACCGCGAGACCATCTCGAAGAAGGCGACCGACGTGGAGGGGCGCTTCGTCCGGCAGTCGGGCGGACACGGCCAGTTCGGTCACGTGAGGATCGACATCGAGCCGGCGGAGCGCGGCGCGGGCTTCGTGTTCGAGAACGACATCGTCGGCGGCATCATCCCGAAGGAGTTCATCCCCTCGATCGAGAAGGGCATCCGGGACGCGATGGGCCGCGGCGTGCTCGCGGGCTACCCCGTCGTCGACATCAAGGTGCGGCTCCACTTCGGCAGCTACCACGAGGTCGACTCCTCCGGGCCCGCGTTCGAGGTCGCCGCGTCGATGGCCTTCCAGGACGGCGCCAAGAAGGCGGGGCTCGTGCTCCTGGAGCCGATGATGGCCGTCGAGGTCGTGTCGCCCGAGAACTACCTCGGGGACGTCATCGGAGACCTCAACTCGCGGCGCGGCCGCATCCTCGATATGGGGCAGCGCGCGAACACCCGGGTGATCCGCGCGGAGGTCCCGCTCGCCACCATGTTCGGTTACGCGACCGACGTCCGTTCCAAGACGCAGGGCCGCGCGACCCATTCGATGCAGTTTTCTCATTACGCACCGGTTCCAGCAGCGATCCAGGAAGAGATCGTCGCCAAGCAGCGAGGTTAAAAAGACGCCATGGCCAAGGAGAAATTCACTCGTACGAAGCCGCACGTGAACGTGGGCACCATCGGTCACATCGACCACGGCAAGACCACGCTCACGGCGGCGCTCGTCAAGGTGCAGTCGAAGCGCAACCTGGCGAAGGCGATCTCGTACGCCGACATCGCGAAGGGCGGGACGGTCCGTGACGAGACGAAGACGGTGACCATCGCGGCGGCGCACGTCGAGTACGAGTCGGCCAACCGCCACTACGCACACGTCGACTGCCCCGGGCACGCCGACTACATCAAGAACATGATCACCGGCGCGGCGCAGATGGACGGGGCGATCCTCGTCGTGTCGTCGCTCGACAGCGTGATGCCGCAGACGCGCGAGCACGTGCTGCTCGCCCGGCAGGTCGGCCTGAACCACATCGTCGTGTTCCTCAACAAGTGCGACGCGGTGGACGACCCGGAGATGCTCGACCTGGTCGAGATGGAGGTCCGCGAGCTCCTGTCGAAGTACAAGTTCGACGGGGACAACGCGCCGGTGGTCCGTGGCGCGTCGCTGCCCGCGCTGCAGGGTGACCCGAAGTGGGAGGAGACGATCCAGCAGCTCCTCAGCGCGCTGGACAGCTACATCCCCGAGCCGGTGCGCGACATCGACAAGCCGTTCCTGATGGCGATCGAGGACGTGTTCTCGATCAAGGGCCGCGGCACGGTGGCCACGGGCCGCATCGAGCGCGGCGTGATCAAGGTCGGCGACGAGGTGCAGATCATCGGCTTCAAGGACACGAAGAAGTCGGTCGTGACCGGCGTCGAGATGTTCCGCAAGCTGCTCGATCAGGGGCAGGCGGGCGACAACGTCGGGTGTCTGCTCCGCGGCGTGGAGAAGGAAGAGATCGAGCGCGGCCAGGTGCTGGCGAAGCCCGGGTCGATCACGCCGCACACGAAGTTCACCGGTGAGGTGTACGTCCTCAAGAAGGAGGAGGGCGGGCGCCACACGCCGTTCTTCACCAACTACCGGCCGCAGTTCTACATCCGGACGACGGACGTGACCGGCACGGTGAACCTCCCCGAGGGGGTGAAGATGGTGATGCCGGGCGACAACATCACGATGACGATCGAGCTCATCGCCCCGGTCGCGCTGGAGGAGCAGATGCGCTTCGCCATCCGCGAGGGCGGCAAGACGGTGGGCGCCGGCGTCGTCACCAAGATCCTCGCGTAGGAAGAGCACCATGCCTGATACAACCAAGATCCGGATTCGCCTCAAGGCCTTCGACCACCAGCTGCTCGACAAGTCGACGAGCGACATCGTCGAGACGGCGAAGCGGACCGGGGCGCACGTCGCGGGTCCTATCCCGCTGCCCACCGAGATCCGCCGTTACACGGTCCTGCGGGGGCCCCACGTCGACAAGAAGTCGCGCGAGCAGTTCGAGATCCGGACGCACAAGCGGCTTCTCGACATCATCGAGCCGACACAGCAGACCCTCGACGCGCTGATGAAGCTCGACCTCTCGGCCGGCGTCGACGTTGAGATCAAGAGCTAGGAGTCCAGGTACCATGAAGGTTACCGTTTACAACCTCAAGCGGGAGCAGGTCGGCGAACTCGACCTCTCGGACGAGGTCTTCGGGACCGAGGTGAAGGAGCACCTCTTCTACGAGGTCGTGAAGGCGCAGCTCGCGTCTCGCCGCTCGGGCACCAAGGCCACCAAGGAGCGGAGCGCGGTCGCCGGCTCCACGAAGAAGCTCTATCGCCAGAAGGGCACCGGCCGCGCTCGCCAGGGCTCGATCCGCGCGCCGCACCACGCGGGCGGCGGCATGGCGCACGCCCTGGAGCCGAAGGACTGGTCGTACCGTCCGCCCCGCAAGGTGCGGATCGGCGCGCTGAAGAGCGCGCTCTCCCTCTTCGCGAAGGAGGGGCGGCTCATCGTGCTCGACAGCCTGGAGGTCTCCGAGATCAAGACCAAGGCGATCTCTGCCACGCTGACGACGCTGCAGGCGGATCGGAAGTCGCTGGTCGTCGACACGGCCGGCAACGAGAAGCTGGTGAAGAGCCTCCGCAACCTGGAGAACCACCAGTACCTGCCGCCGGAAGGGGTCAACGTCTACGACCTCCTCAGGCACGACCACCTCATCGTCTCGAGGGACGCCGCCAAGGCGCTCGAGGCGCGTTGCCTTCGCTAGTCAGGGGAGTCCGACATGCAGCCCGAGCAGATCATCCGCCGGCCAATCATCCTCACGGAGAAGTCGAGCCGGCTCCGCGACCAAGGCAACAAGGTCATCTTTGAGGTCCGCCGCGAGGCGAACAAGATCCAGATCAAGGACGCCATCCAGACGCTCTTCAAGGTGGGCGTCGTGGACGTCAACACGCTGATCATGCGCGGCAAGGACAAGCGCATGGGGCGCGGCTACGCGAAGCTGCGCAATTGGAAGAAGGCGATCGTCACCCTCAAGGAGGGTGACGAGATCCAGTTCTTCGACGAGAAGGCGGAATAGCGATGGGAATCAGATCCTTCAAGCCGACCTCGCCGGCGCGGCGTTACTACTCGGTCAGCGACTTCAAGGAGATCACGAAGGTCGAGCCCGAGCGGTCGCTGCTGGAGCAGCAGACGTCCACCGGCGGCCGGAACAACAACGGCCGGATCACGTCGCGGTTCCGCGGCGGTGGTCACAAGCAGCGCTACCGGATCATCGATTTCCGGCGCGACAAGATCGGCGTCCCGGCGAAGGTCGCCGCGATCGAGTACGACCCGAACCGGACGGCGCGCATCGCGCTCCTGCACTACGTGGACGGCGAGAAGCGCTACATCCTGGCGCCCGACGGCCTCGCGGTGGGGGCGACGCTGCTCGCGAGCCGGAACGCGGACATCAAGCCTGGCAACAGCCTGACGCTCCGCTTCATCCCGCCCGGCACCTCGATTCACAACGTCGAGGTCAAGAAGGGCAAGGGCGGTCAGCTCGTGCGCTCGGCCGGCGTGGCTGCGCAGCTAATGGCGAAGGACGGCGACTATGCGCAGGTCCGCCTCCCGAGCGGTGAGATCCGCAAGGTGCACCTCGATTGCCGCGCCACGATCGGGCAGGTGTCGAACTCCGAGCACGCGAACATCAGCCTCGGCAAGGCGGGGCGCTCGCGCTGGCTCGGGCGCCGGCCGCACAACCGCGGTGTCACGATGAACCCCGTCGATCATCCGATGGGCGGTGGTGAGGGCCGGACGAGCGGCGGGCGCCATCCGTGCTCGCCGTGGGGTCAGCTCTCGAAGGGCCTCAAGACGCGGAACAACAAGCGCACCGACGGGATGATCGTCCGGCGGCGCGGGACCAAGGGTTAGTCATGCCGAGGAGCATCAAGAAAGGGCCCTTCATTGACGGTCACCTGCTGGAGAAGATCCAGGCGGCCCAGGCGACCAATGCCAAGAAGGTGATCAAGACGTGGTCGCGCCGCTCGACGATCCTGCCGGAGTCGGTCGGCCTGACCTTCGCCGTGCACAACGGGAGGAAGTTCGTTCCCGTGTTCGTGACGGAGAACATGGTCGGCCACAAGCTGGGTGAGTTCGCCCCGACGCGCACGTTCCACGGCCACTCCGGGGACAAGAAGTCCAAGGTCTCCAAGGGCCCGGGCGGTCGCTGATCGCTCCGCGTCAACCGCGAGCGCATCGACATGAAGCGGGCAGGGTCGCAGCAGCGGCCCTGCCCGTTTTTTTTTGAGTGGCTACGATCTGAGCGCCGCCAGCACGGGCGTCTCCGTCGCCGCGCGGGGCTCACCCGCACAGGAGACGGGTCCAGATCGGCGTTTTCGGCGCGCAGGCGTACTCACGTACGCCGAGCACCGAAAACGCCGAGATGGGCCCGTATCCGCAGCGGGTGAGCCCCGCGCCTAGAAGGTGCCGCGTAGACCGGCGAAGCTGGGGCCGACGAGCAGCTGCGTCGAGGCGGTGGCGCTCTGCGAGCCGCCAGCGCCACCTCCGGTGAAGCTCAGGATGAGCAGGGTCGTGCCCGTGACGAGCCCGAGCGCGCCGACCACGACGCCGATGTTCGCGGCCGTCTTCTGGGTCTTGCCGGCGTCGATGTCGTCCTGGCGATCGGCGGGGCAGGGGCCCCCGCAGGTCTCGGTGAGATCGCTGTAGCTGCTGTTCGCCATCAGCCCGGCGACGGTGAACATCGCGAGCCCCGCAACCCCCACGCCGCCGGCGGCGTAGGCGTAAGGCCGCAGGTACGCACGCGGCGAGGGCGCTTCCGAGAAGGGCGGGCTCGGGCCCTCGTCGAGGAGCGCCGGAGCGCCGGAGCCGGCCTCGGTCGGGCCGCTCGGCTCGGCGTCGAGCGCGACGGTCTTCGCTTCGCCCGCCGAGAGATCGACGGTCTGCGGCGTCGAGGTGAGCTTGGTGCGCAGGACGATCTCGGTCTTGCCGGGCTTGACCGGGAACGGCTTGCCCCACCGCTCGCGCGGGACGTCCTTGCCGGCCACCGCGAGCGAGGTCGCCGCATCCGGGTGCGCGACCGTGACCGTGACGAGGGCGATCTTGCGCGCGAGCTCGTCGCGCTCCAGCTGCGCCGTCTGCTCCGTCTGGGCATAGCGCGGCTCGTCCTTCGCCCGGGACGCGGCCTCCGCCGCGACCTGATCGAACTCGAGGTACGCCTCGACGTGATCGCCCAGATCCGCGAGGCAGCGCGCGATGTAGAGGCGGGAGTTCGGGCTCGGCACGGTGGCGTACGAGGCCCGGAACTGCTCCAGCGCAAGCGCGTGGCGCTTGCTCTCGTAGAGGGCAGCGCCCTTCTTGAAGTGGTTCTGCGCCTTCTCCACCGCGTCCGGCGCGGGCGTCGCCGCGGCGCCGTCCGCGCCGGCTGCGGGCCCGGGGAGCGTGCACAAGCACAGGCAAGATGCCGCACCGAAGAGCAGCGCACGGAGCCAGGGTCGAGATCGCACGGTGTTCAGATACCCGATGGGTTGTACTTCTTCTTGGGGGTGGGTTTGCCGGTCGTTGCCGGCTTGGGCGCAGGCTTCGCCGGCGTGGACGTCGTCCGGGGGCGCGCGGTCGACGGTGGGCGCGACGCCTGCGGCGCGGCGATGGGCTGCGCCGTCGCTGCCGCGGGCGCCTTGGCCGTCTGCGAAGGCGCCGGCTCCGCCGCGGGAGGCGTCGGCGAGGGCGCTGGCGCCGCCTCGGGAGGCGTCGACGACGCCTCGGGAGCGGGCGGCGACGCCGGCTCCGCCGCCTGAGGCTCCGCCGGCGAAACGGGCGCAGCCGGGACGGCCTCCGCTGCAGCCGCGGTGGCGGTGGTGTCGGCCGCCGCGGCCGCGGGCAACGCATCGACGCGCGCCTTGCCGATCTCCGGACGCGAGCGCTCGTCGCCGCCGCGCACGACCAGCGCGACGGCCCCGAGCGCCACGCAGAACATCGCCGCGCCAGCCACGATCAGCTGGAGCCGCTTGCGCCGCTCCCCGGTCTCGAATGATCGGTCGACCGCCGTGACCTCGCCGACGTCGTTGGCGAGGCTCCGCGAGCCGCGCCTCGCGAGGCGTTCGCTGAGCGCCGCGGCCCGGGACGCGGGCGGATCCGCCGCGGCGAGCACCTTCGTGGCGGGCACGCCGGCCGCCGGGAGGATCCGCTTGGCGGACGGGCCGAGCGGCTTGCCCTCGCGGGCGGCGGGCCGCGGGCTCACCGGCTCGGCCGGCTCGCCGGGCGCGACGTCGGCCTGCAGGGCGGGCGCGATGATGAGCCGCGGCGGCACCCCGGCAGGCTGCGCCGGCACGGCGATCTCTTCGAACGAGATCGGCTCCAGGCTGACCGGCGGCTCCTCGTCCTTCTCCGCGGTCGGTGACGCGGCCCCTCTGCTGGACGCCGGGCCGGCGCCGGCTGGCGCCGCTGGCGCAGGGGGAGACCCCGCCGCGGCGGCGGGAGCGCCCTCGCGCGAGCCCGCGCCGACGTCCGCCAGCGCAGCGTGGCCCTCCAGAGAGGCCCCGGGCCGACGCTCCGAGTTCACGGCCGCGCCTGCGTCGACGGCCGCGATCGCGTCGCGTAGCTCCTGCGCGCGCTTCGACTGGATCTCGCCGATCGCCTGCCGCACGAAGGCCGCCACGTCCTCGTCGGTCGTGGGCTCGCCGAGCGTCGACGCGACCTGATCGATGGCCCGCTGCATCTCCGCGCACGTCGAGAAGCGGCTCTCGGGGTCCTTCTCGAGCGCCTTGAGGATGATCCTGTCGAGCTCGGGGTGGATCGCTCCGTTCAGCTCGCGCGGGGGGAGCGGGTTCTTGATGGTGATGTTCTCGATGGTCGCGAGCTCGGTCTCGGCGCGGAAGGGGTGCAGCCCCGTCGTGAGCACGTACAGCAGCGCGCCGAGCGAGAAGATGTCGCTCCGGCGATCGATGGGGAGCCCGCCGAGTTGCTCCGGCGAGAGGTACGGCGTCTTCCCCTTGACGATGCCGCCAGCGCGCGTGACGTGCAGGCGCCCCTTCGACTTCGCCACGCCGAAGTCGACGATCTTCACGAACCCGGCGGTCGAGATGAGCACGTTCGCCGGCGAGATGTCCCGGTGGACGAGGTCGAGCAGCACGCCGCTGTCGTCGCGGAGCTCGTGCGCGTTGTGGAGCCCCGCGCAGATCTGCGAGGCGATGCGGAGCACGATCCGCTGCGGGATGCCCCCGAGCCGCTTCGCGGCCTTCTGCAGCGTGCCGGCCGTCTCGCCGTCGACCCACTCCATCACGATGTAGAGGACGTCGTCCTCCTCGCCGAGGTCGAGGATCTCGACCACGTTGGGGTGCCGGATCCGCGCCGCGACCCGCGCCTCGTCGAGGAACATCGACTCGAAGTCGGGGTCGTCGGAGACGTCGGGCAGCATCGTCTTGATGGCGACGATCTTCCTGAAGCCGCGGGTGCCCTGGAGGCGCGCGGCCCAGACGGCCGCCATCCCGCCCTTGGCGACCGGCATGAGGATCTCGTAGCGGCCGAGGGTGCTCCCCGGGCCCAGCTGGTCCACGGCCGACGCCGCGCGACCCCAGAGCTTGTTCGGGCCCTGCATCCCGGTCGGCGTGGCGACCGTCCTGCTGGAGGTCGATGCCGGACCGTTGCCGCGCGCGCCCTCCTGCGTCGCAGCCACCGCATGCGCCCCCCCCGGAGGCGCGGCCGCCGCCGGCGGGGGCGGCGGGGTCTTCGCTGCGACAGGGATGGCAGGCGCGGTGGCCGACGCGGGCGCGACGGGGGGCAGCGGCTGAGAGGGCTCGGCCGACGCGGCCGACGCGGGCGCAGCCGGCGGGAGGGGCGCCGACGGTGTCGTCGGCGCGCGGCTCGTGGCCGTCGCCAGAGGCGGCGCGGGCGTGGCGGCCGCGCGTGGCGCCGGCGTCACGGCGGGCACCACGGGCGTGCGGCGCGTCGCAGCGGCCGGCGGCGGCACAGGTACCCGAGGCGTCGGAGGGCTCGGCGTGAGCGCTGGCACGACGGCGGCAGGCGCTGCAGCGGCGATTTTGCCGTGCGTCTCGGGCTGCGCCGGCGACGCCGCGCGAGCCGGCGGCGGCGGGCGAGGTGGCCTCGGGGCCGGCCCTCCCGGGGCCGGCTTCGGCGCCGTCCCTTCGGCCGGTGTCGGCGTCGCCCGCGCCGCCACGAGGGGGTCGCCCAGATCGCCCGGGCGCGGCGCGGCGGGCCGCGCGGGCGGCTGCTCCTTCGCCGTGGCCGCCCCCGTCGCTGCGGCGCGCTCGGTGCTCGCCCCGGCGGCGGCGCGCTCCTCGGTCCCCTGGCCCGACAGCTCGATCCGCGGAAGGGTCTGCGCGGGACGCCGCGGCCCGGGCAGGTCGCGGGCGGGGACCTCGTCCACCGAGCCCCACCCGGCGTCGACGCTGGCGTGCGCCGCGTCGGTGCCCGCAGGTCCCGCGCCGTTCGACGCGCCTGCGCCGGCCGCTGGCTTGGCCCCAAGGCCGTTCTTTGGCGCGGCGGCGTCCTTCGTCGCCGTCGCGCCGCTCGTCGGGCGAACCTGGCTCGCGGCGATCGCGCCGCCCGCGGCCACCGGCGGCGCGCCAGGCGTCGCAGGGTTCGCGCGCGCGCGCGGCGACGGCGCGGTGATCGCCTGGCGCGGGCTGTCGCCGCGGGGGGAGAGCGCGCCGTCGGCCGCGGGGATCGCCACGCCCACCAGCGTCATCCCCCGCGCGCGCGGCGGCGGCCGCGGATCGTCCGCGCCAGCGGGGCTCGCCATGGCCGCCGCGATCATCGTCCTGCGCGGCTCGATCGTCTTGCCGGCCAGCCTGCTTACCGCCGCGGCCACGTCCTCATCCCCGGCGATCCGCCCTGCTCCCGCGGCCTCCAGCGCCGCGAGCATCGCCGAGGCGCTCTCGAAGCGGCGCGCCGGATCGCGCTCGAGCGCCGCCTGGACGACATCGACGACCTCGGCCGGGACGGCGCTCCCGGCGAGCCCCGCGAGCTGCGGGATCGGCGCCGACTGCACCTTCTGGATGACCGCAGCCTCCAGCTTCGACGAGAACAGCCGCTGCCGCGCGAGCAGCTCCCAGAGGACCACGCCGACCGAGAAGAGGTCCGCGCGCGGATCGAGCGGGGCTTCCGCGTGCGCTGCCATCGCCTTGACCCGCTCGGGCGCGGCATAGGCCAGCCGATCGGGGTTCCTCGTCCCCATGGGCGCGAGCCCGGCGATGGCCCGCGCGACGCCGAGCCCGCCGACCCGGGTGACGCCGTCGATGCCGACGGAGACGTGGATCGGGTTCAGCTCGCCGTGAACGAGCGGCGCCGGCTGCGCCGTGTGCGCGGACGCGAGCGCGCGCAGCACGTCGATCGCGATCCGGAGGGACACCGGCGGCGGCAGCCCCTCGGCGCCGGCCGCCGACACCAGCGCGCCCAGCGGCTCGCCCTCCACGTACTCCGAGACGATGAAGACCTCGCCGTCCGCGATGCGGGCGTCGAGCACCGAGAGCACGTTGGGGAAGCGGACCTGCTGCGCCATCCCGGCTTCGCGGAGGATGCTGTCGGCGGTCTCGGCCTTCTTCGTGAGGTGCCGGTAGATGCGCAGGATCGTGACGGGCGGCGCGCTCTTCGCCTCGCCCTCGTCGGAGGACGCCCGCGCCAGCCACGTGGAGCCGATGCCGCCGCCGGAGAGCTCTCTCAGCAGCTCATAGTTGCCGAGTCGCGAAGCAGAGCCCGCACCGGGCGGCCTGTCGAGCGCCATGGGATTCGCATGCTATCAGGACGTCAGAAGCTGGATCCAGCGTTCACGGCCGACGACTCGGCGAGTTTGGGCGTATCCGGAGCGCCCTGTCAGGTGGGCCTCGCATGGGATTCAAGCGGGCGCTGGACGGTCGGGCCAGCGCCGCGCGTGCGGCGAAATGCCACGTGCTCGCGAGATCTCGCCGGCGTGTGGGCGCTGCGCGCGCGGCCGGGCCCGCGACGAGCCGCAGGGCCGCGCGGCGAGGGCGCTCCTCGAAGGCGCGCCACCGCTGCGCGATCATGTCCGGAGCGAGGGGCGCGGGCCCCTCTGTTCACACACAGGTGCCCGGGTGTGGGGAGCTCGGTGTGGGCCGTCCAGGTCAGCGAGCTCAGGGGCGCGACACGCTGGACACGCGGAGCGCACTGGGGTGAACGGTCAGCGTCACGAACCTGGTTCGGCGCTCGTGGCTCGAGAAGGCGCTCGCGGCGACGGGGATCCCGTGCCGGAGCGCCACGGCGACGTGGGGGCCCGGATCGACCCGGATTGCCCGCGACGGCTGCGTCACCTCGCCGTCGAGCAGCAGGGTCACGCCGTCGGTCGCGCCGGCGAGGTTCAGCACGATCCTCGGCATCCGTCCCTCGAGGTCCTCGAGGCGCGCGTCGATCTCGGCGAGCACCCCCGGCGACGCCTTCCGCGCGTTCGCGTCTGCGATCGCGCGCGCGTTGTGGTACGTCCGCTCGGCCGTGCGCAGCCGGCCGAGCCGCTCGTGACAGAGGCCGATGTGGTACGTCACGTTCGCCGTCGGCCGCCGGCGGGCGATCGCCTCGAACCTGTCCAGCGCGTCGGCCCAGCGCCCCGCGATCTCGAGCGTCAGCCCCTGCGCGAACTGGAGCCTCAGCGCGCGCGTCGCGCTGTCGTCCTGCGCATGCAGCCAGGAGGGCGAGAGCAGCGCCCAGCAAACGAGCCCGAGCGCAGCGGCGCGCCGGCAGCGGCGTCGGCGAGGAGCGGTGATCGGTGCGGCGCTGGTCATCAGAACCCGGGGCTCGTGATGCGGGGTCGAGATGGCCCGCGCGGCGCTTGCCAGCGCGGGGGCTTGTCCTCGTAGGCCGACGAGACGTCGTCGCTGCCCGGGTCCCTCGCGGCGCGCTCGGGCGAGCCCGGCGCGCCGCCGCGGCTCGCCGCGTTCCGTGGCGGCGCGTCGCCGCTCGTCGCCTCGGGCGCGCTGGCGCCGCGCCGCCAGGCGGCGCCGCTGCCGGCGAAGGCCGTGGCCAGCACGGGGCGGAGGCTCTCGCGCGCCGCGCTCTCGGGCCCCGCGTCCGCCTGCTCCCGCAGCGCGGCCGAGCTGAGCGCCGCCGCGAGCGCCGCGGCGCCCGCGAGCCGGATCGCCAGGATCGTCCTCGCGCGGCGCGCCGCGCCCTGCGGGGCGGCGGCGCCCTGCGGGGCGGCGGCGCCCTGCGGGGCGGCGGCGCCCTGCGTGCGCCCGATCGTCGTCGCCTCCCGCCATCGAGGCGCCCGCGGCACCCGGGTCCAGAGCCGATCGAGGGCGCGAACGGCGAGCCTCGGGGGCGCGGCGAGCGCGCCGCGGGCTCGCGTCACCTCCCCGGGCCGCGAGCCTGCGGCCGGCGGCGAGAGGATCACGATCGGCGCGGGCGCGCTCGCGCCGAGATCGTCGAGCGCGCCCTGGAGATCCGCGCGCAGCGAGGCCGCGTCCGGGTAGCGCCGCGCCGGGTCCTTCTCGAGACACCGGCCGGCGATCTTCCGGAGGCGCGGCGGGATCGAGCTCGGCAGGGGCGCGGGCTCGGTCTCGAGGATGCGCCGGAGGACCGCGTGGTGGTTGCCTCCCGTGAACGGCTGCGCGCCGCTGAGCGCCTCGTAGAGCATGACGCCGACCGCCCAGAGATCGGCGCGCGCGTCGATGGTGCGCTTGCCGAGCACCTGCTCCGGGCTCATGTACGAGGGCGTCCCGAGCAGCTGCCCGTCGATGGTGATGGCGTCGCCCGCGCCCGTGAGCTGGCTGATGCCGAAGTCGACGATCTTCGGCACGATCCCCTCGCCGGGGACCGTCGCCATCATGATGTTCTCCGGCTTGATGTCGCGGTGTACGACGCCCTCGGCGTGAGCGGCCGAGAGCCCGCAGCACACCTCGATGAGGACGGGCACCACCTCCTCGGGCGGCAGCGGCCGGTTCGGCTGGAGGCGGTCAGCGAACGGCGAGCCCCGCAGGAGCTCCAGGGCCAGGAACAGGTAACCCTCGTCCTGGAGCTCGCCGGCGTCGACGACGCCGACGATGTTCCGGTGCTGGAACTTGCCGATGATCTTCGCCTCCCGGATGAAGCGCCCGACGACCTGCTCGTCCCGGAGCGCCGGGGACAGCTTGAGCGCCACGTCCCGGCCGATGAGCTCATGGCGCGCCCACCACACGCTCGACATCCCACCCGCGCCGATCTGCCGGATCAGCCGGAAGCGACCTCCTGCAACGTCCCCGGCATGAAGCATGTGCCCCCTTCGCCCATCGCGCGTGAGAAGCCTTCACGCCGATCGAGCAACGACAGCGGAAAGCACGAGCAAGGCCACCGGGCCGGCCGCCCGCCGTCGGCGTCGAACCGACCCCGGAGGCGGCGACGCTCGTCAGGGGCGATAGCGCTCCAGGATGTCGTTCGAGAGCTTCACGCCGAGCTCCTGGTAGCCGCGGAAGGTCAGGTGGACGCCGTCGCGCGACGCGCGCGGCGGGCGCTCGCGGTACCAGGTCTCGATCGAGCCCCTTCCGCCCATCGCCTGGTACGTGTCCCAGAACGCGCAGCCGCCCTCCCGCGCGGCGTCGCGCAGGACGTCTCGGACGACGGGCGTGCGCTCCGGCGCGTCCCTCCGGTCCGTCGGCGCGAGCACCAGGCAGTCGACGTCGGGCTCCACCCTGCGGGCGCGGGCGAGCAGCTCGGCGAGCTGCTTCGCGTAGAGGGAGGGATCCGTGGTGACGTCGCCCGCTTCGTTCGTGCCGTACTCGATCACGACGAGCTCCGGCGAGCGCCGCGCGAGCTCGGCGGCCCAGCCGAGCTCGCTCCACCGGAGCGGCGTCGCCAGGCGGGCGCCGTTGATGCCGAGCGTGTCGAGCACCACCCCGGCCCCGGCCTCCGGATCGCGCTCGACGACCAGCCCGCAGAGCTCGGCCCCGCCCGACGGCGCGACGCCGAGCTTCACCGCGCCCACGCTCGCCAGCCGCGTGTGCTGCAGCGCGCCGGGCGCCTCGCCCGCGGCCGCGCGGAGCACCTCGCTGGGGCCGCCCTCGATCGTCACCGCGACCTCGTCGGTGGGCGCGCTCGGGCGGAAGCACACGTCCCAGATCAGCCGCGCGGAAGGCGCCGCCGAGGTGAGCGAGATCTCCGCGCGCACCGGGGCCGTCTGCGCGCCGAAGAGGATGCCCCCGAGCCCGAAGACGCCGTCGTCGGCCGGCGTGGAGCCGCCCGGAGATTTCGGGCGGGTCCGCCACTTGCCGTCGGCCGTGAGCCGCGCGCCGTTGTGGCGGTAGGCGGCATAGCCGAGGTGCACGAAGCCGAGCCCGCCGTCGCCGAAGCGCCGCTGCAGCGCGGCGCGGACCGCGCCGCTCCAGAAGTCCGCCGCGGCGTGCGAGTCGCCGAGCCAGGCGATGCGCACGTGATCCTGGCGGCGACCCTGCTCGAGCGCGCGGAGCGCCGCGAAGAAGTGGGCGTAAGCCCCGTCCTCGGGGCGCAGCAGATCCAGCTCTGGCGGGCGCGCCGGCGCGGGCTCCGCGGGGCTCGGCGCGGCTGTTTTCGGGGCGGGGGCCTCTGCGAGGTGCGGCGGGGGCGAAGGCGCGGGCGGCGCGGATCCCACCTCGGGCGCGGGCGGCGCGACGTGCTCGCGCGTCGCGCTGCAGCCGAGCGCGGCGGCCTCGAGCAGCGCCGCGAGCAGCGCCGCGAGGGCGCGCCGCGACGCGGCGGAGAGGGGCCGCGCCGGCGCTCGCCGCCGCGGGGCGCGGCAGGACGCCGCGCGGCGCTCCGGGATCTGCGCGCGGGCTGCGGGGCGGGCTGCGCCCCTCACGACAGCGGATCCTCGATGTCGGGCTCGGCGTCCGCGCTGACCTCGATCTCCTGGCGCTCGCGCCGCTCGCGGACGCGCTCCTGGACGGCGCCGACGAGCACGTCGACGTACGACTCGAAGGGCGGGCACGCGATCCCCGCGGCCGTGAGCACGAGATCCGCGTTCCGGGCGTCGTAGCGCACCGGGGTCATCAGCTGCTCGACGAACGCGCGCGGGCTGCGGACGAAGCGCTCGATCCCGGGCGTACGGAGCAGCGCCTTGGCGAGGTTCGACGGGATGTGACCGCGCGCGGCGCGGCGGCCGCTCGCCCGCGCGATGAGATCGAAGACCCGCCGCGCCGACAGCGGGTGCGGATCGGTGACGTGGAGCGTGCGACCCGGCGCGAGGCGGTTCAGGCCGATCGCGTGCGTCGCGCGGACGACGTGGTCGATCGGGACGATGTTGAGCGGCACGTCGCCGCGGCCGGGCATCGGGATCGCCATGTCGGCCGGCGCTGCCATGATGAGCAGCACCAGGAGGTACAGGCCGTCGAGCCGGTCGATCTCCCCGGTCGTCGCGTCGCCCACCACCGTGGTCGGCCGGACGACCGCCGCCGGCACGTGGCGCATCGCCCGCCGCACGAGCACCTCCGCGCGCATCCGCGTCTCCTCCACGGGGTTGCGGAACGCCTGGCCGGCCTCGAGATCGTCCTCGTACACCATCCCCGTCCGGTCCCCCGCGACGAACGCGGTCGATTGATGGACGAGGCACTGGAGCGAGGTGCAGGCGCGGGCGAGCTCGATCACCTCGGCCGTCCCGACGACGTTCACGGCGTGCGCGGTGCCAGGGGCGGCCCCGGCGTGGCCCACGTGCGCGAGGTGATGGATCCGGTCGACCTCGCGGGCCAGCTGCCGGAACTCGGCGCCCGACAGCCCGAGATCCATCGCCGCGACGTCCCCCTCGAGCAGCACGAGGCGCTCGCGGTCCGCCGCCGGGAGCGCGTCCCGCTCCGCGCTGGCCTGCGCCGACGACTTCGCGATCACGACGGCGTACACGAGCGTGCGCGGCTCCGACGCGAGGATGTGCTGCAGCATCTTCCGCGCGATGAACTTGGGGAAGCCGGTGATGAGCACCACGCTGTCGTAGCCGGGGCGAGGCATCGGCTGGAGCTTACCGCAGCGGTGCGCCTGCTCCGCAGCTTTCCGCTGAGGCCGCCTCGGACCAGCGCAGGGGTGATGGGGGCAGCTGCCACGCTGCGCGCCGCTGTCCGGCCGGGGCGTGCACCCGCGGCTGCAGCCGAGCGCTTTCACCATCGGCGACCGCGGCCCGACGGTTCCTCGCTCGGTCGATGCGATGTGCCCGGGAGTCGCCTCCTCGCGCCTCCTCGCGCCTCCTCGCGCACGAGTCGCTCGGCGACGAGGACCTCACGTGCGTCGCCCGGCGCGCGCGCGGCGATTTTGCAGGTTCGTGGTCGATCGCGGCGGGAAGGCGCTACCGTTCGGGTCGTGATCGTGCGATCGACCTCTGCCGTGCGCCGCGGCGCTGCGGTGCTCCTGGCCATCGTCCTCGGCCTGAGCGCGGGCGCTCTGGGCTGCAAATCGCCTGGCGCGCCGTCCGACGCCGGCGCCGCGGCCCTGAGCCCCGTGCCCGCGCCGGCGGGGCTCGTCGCCGAGGCGTTCCTCCCGACGCCAGACGCCACGTGGGCCAAGGCGCGCGCCCTCGTCGGCGGCTCGGCGGCGCTCCTCCCGAGCAGCGCCGGCGCCCTCGCGGCGTCGCTGCTCGGCCTGCCCATCACCGTCGCGTCCGAGATCGACGGCGGGGTGCCGGTGCTCGGCGCGGCCGTGGAGGCCGCGGATGGGGCGCGCCCGCGGGCCGCGCTCGGCATCCACGTGAAGGACGGGGGACGCTTCGTCGACCAGCTCACGCGAGGCGAGGGGGCGCGCTTCCGCGCGAAGCCCGACGCGGCGACCGCGATCGCGCTGCTCGAGCCGCTCCAGGGCGCGAGCCCGGTGGCCCTCGGCGTCCTCGGCAACTACCTGCTCGTCGCGGAGACGCCGGGCGACCTGATCTCCCTGGGCCCCTACGTCGCGCGGACGATGCCTCAAGCGCAGGTGCCGAAGGAGGATCTCGCGGTCGAGATCCCGAGGGCCGCGCTCGAGGGCCCGGTGCTCAAGGCGGCTCGGAGCGCCTGGGACAAGGCGCGCGGGCCCGACGGCGCGCCGCGCGCCACCGCGGTGCCGCTCGGTCCGATGATCGAGAGCGCGCTCGCGATGCTCGGCGATCTCGAGCGAGCGCGCCTCACGCTGGTGCTGGACGAGAACGCGCACCTGCGCGTCTCCGGAACGCCGAAGGCAGGGGGTGGCCCGGCGTCGAAGGCGTCGGCCGATCTCGCCGTCGGCGACGTGAAGCCGCTGCTCGATCTGCCAGCCGACTCGCTCGTCGGGATCCTCGTCCGCGATCGGGCCGCGACGCGCGCCGAGAACGTGCCCAGGCTCGTCGACGCCCTCGCTGGGCTCGTCGAGGGCGACCTCCCGGCCGCGGAGCGGGAGCGGCTCGGCGCCGCGATCCGCGCGGCGTCGGACGCGCGCGGCGACTGGTTCGCCGGCGGGCTCCGCTTCGACGGCGCGGGTCCCACGGCGTTCGTGCGCGCCGCCGTGGGCGACCGGGCCAAGCTCGAGGCCTCCATCCAGGATCTCCTCGGGACCGCGGAGCTCCCGCCGTTCAAGGCCGCGCTGCAGCGCGAGGGGCTCCGGGTCTCCGCGGGCAAGGCGGCGCTTCCGCTGCTCGACGGCGACGTGCGGCGGGTGCGGTTCGAGCGGACCGCGGGGGCGAGCGCGCCCGCTGGCGTGGGAGGGGCGCCGGCGCGCAAGGGGCCGCAGGGCGGAAAGGGCGGGCCCGCCGCGCAGGGAGCGTCGCTTCCGCCGTCGTCGATCGAGCTGCTCTACCTGGTCCGCGACGACGGCCTCTTCGCGTCCGTCGGCAACGATCCGGGCGCGGGGCTCCGCAGCGTGGTCGGCGCGCTCCAGGGAGAGCGCCTCGGCGAGGTCCCGTCCATGAAGACCGCGCTGGCGCCGCTCGGCTCGGACATCGCGTTCGCGCTGGTGGTCGAGCCGCTGCGGCTCGTCGCGAGCCGCCTTGGCCAGCCGGGCGCGGGCGACACCGCGCCCGTGGTGATCGCGGCCGGCGCCGCGCCCGAGAGAGCCGGCTCACCCGCCGCGTTCTGGGCGCGCGCCGACGTCGCCGCCGCGGCGATCCGGGAGCTCGTCCGGCTCGGAGGCGCCTTTTGACGAGCGTGGCACGCGCGCGAGCGCTCGTCCTTGGCGGGATCCATGCGTTCCTGCTCGCGCTCCCCGCGGGGTGCGCGACCAAGGGGGGCGCCGACTGGGTCCACGACGGCTCGAGCGAGCCGCAGATCGCGCGCGGAGGCGGCGGCTGGCTCCACGAGCCCTCCCCGGACGACGGCGATCGCGACCGGCGCGCCAGCGCCGCTGTCGACGGCGCGCCGGGCGAGGCGCCCGGCGCGGCGCAGGCCGATCTGGGCGGCGCCGCGGGCGCGGCCTCCGCGCAGGGCGACCCCGCGATCCTCGTGCGAGAGCACGGCCGGCCCGCGCGCGCGACGCCGGCGTCACAGGCGGCGCCGGGGCTCGCGCCCGGGATGTTCCGGAACACCTACTACGACTTCCCGAGCGAGGGCGGAGGGCCGAAGGATGCGGTCCTCTACGACGCTGCCTGCGCGCCGCTCGCGAGCGTCCCGCGCGCGTTCCACGACCAGCTCTGCGTCCAGGGCAGCGGCCGGCTCGCTTCGGGTGACACGGTAAGCTTCGCGCGACGCGGCTGCGGGTGCGCCGATGTCTGCCCGCGCACCGGCCAGCAGGTCTGCTTCGAGCGGCTCGATCCGCGGCGGTTCCCGTACGGCCGCGGCGCGACCGGGCGCCCGATCACCCCGCTGCGCACGGTCGCGGTCGACTCGAGCGTCATTCCGCTCGGCACGTCCCTCTTCGTGCCCGAGCTCGTCGGGCTGCCGCTGCCGGGCGGGGGCCGACACGACGGGTGCTTCGTCGCCGAGGATCGCGGCATCAAGGTCGTCGGACGGCAGATCGACGTCTTCACCGGCGATCCTGCGGTCACCGCGCGCCTCAACGCGCTCTTTCCGTCGAACCGCGGCGTGCGCCCCGTGCTCGACGACGCGCGCTGTCGCGCGATCTTCGCCGCGCGGGGGGCCTCCTGAGCGCGGTCTCCCGCGGCGTCGCCGGGGGCGCCTGCGGAGGGAGCGCGAGGGACCGTAAGGCCGGCCGCCCTCCCGCGTGAAATCCGGAACCTGGCGCGGGCGGGGAGGTGATACGATTTCCCGCCTTCCGGTGGCCGAATGACCTCACGTGGCGTCCTCCCCGAGTCCGTCATCCCTCCGCCCTCGGAAGTCACGGACACGCCGGACGAGAAGCAGCGGGCGCGCGCCCGCCTCGGGATGACCGTCAAGAACAAGTGGCGGATCGACTCGCTCCTCGGCGTGGGCGGCATGGCCTCCGTGTACGCCGCCACCCACCACCGGAACGGCTCGCGCGCCGCGCTGAAGATCCTGCACGCCGAGTTCGCGCGCGACGTCGGCATCCGCGAGCGGTTCCTGCGCGAGGGCTACGTCGCCAACAAGATCGATCACCCCGGCCGGGTCGCGATCCTCGACGACGACATCACCGAGCAGGACGAGCCGTTCCTCGTGATGGAGCTGCTCGACGGAGAGACCGTCCAGCAGCTCTGGAAGCGCAAGAGCCGGAAGCTCCCCGTCGCCGAGGCGCTCTGGATCGCGGGGGAGGTGCTCCTCACGCTCGAGAGCTTCCACGCGGAGGGCATCGTCCACCGCGACCTGAAGCCCGCGAACATCTTCATCACGAAGGACAACGTGGTGAAGCTGCTCGACTTCGGCGTGGCGAGGATGCGCGGCGCGCCCGGCGACAAGACCAAGGCGGGCACGGCGCTCGGGACCCCCTCGTTCATGGCGCCCGAGCAGGCGATGGGGCTGACCGAGGGGGTCGACGGGCGGGCGGATCTCTTCTCGATCGGCGCGACCCTGTACGCCGTGCTCAGCGGGCAGCGCCTCCACCAGGGGCGCTCGGACAACGAGGCGTTCATCCTCGCGGCGACGACGCCGGCGCCGTCGCTCGCGCGGATCGCGCCCGAGCTGCCCGCCTCGGTCATCGGCCTCGTCGACAAGGCGCTCGCCTGGGACAAGCGCAACCGCTTCGAGTCGGCCGCGCACATGCGGCAGGAGGTGCTGCGCGTCCTCGAGGAGGTCGGCGCGTCCGTGCCCCGCCGCTCCTCGCCGCAGAGCACGAGGCGCCCCCCGCCGGACGACTCACCCACGGCCGTCGGGATGCGGGCGGCGGAGGAGCCCGCGCCTCACGACGAGCCGGGCGAGGCGGAGCCGGACGACCCCGCTGTCACGCGGCTCACCGAGGTGTTCCGCCGCGTGGAGCGGCTGCTACCGGCGGTGCGTCACTACGGCTGGACCCATCCGGACGCGGACAACAAGCTCCGCGCGACCTTCCAGGCGATCGTGGAGGCGCTGCGCGCGGACGGGAGCCTCGTCCACTGGACGCTGACGCCGTACGCCTTCGAGCATCGCCGGCGGACGGTGTGGGAGCCGTCGCACCCGCTCGACCTCGTCCCGTACAACCTGTTCGCGGCCGGCGTGCGGCGCGTCCAGCTGCTCCCTGGCATCACGGAGGACGAGCTGCGCGCGCTCTGCGAGGTGCTGCTGCTCGATCCGCTGCGCGACCTCGCCCCCGAGGACGACGTCGCGGCCGCCCTGTGGGAGCGCCGCCTCGAGCACGTGCGCTACGACGTGGTGAGCGTCTTCGTCGAGGGGGACGCGGCCGATCGCGAGCAGTTCTGGCACGAGGCCGACGACCTCGAGGGCATGGCCCGGCGCGCCGCCGAGGAGAAGGCGAACCGCGCCGAGGCGGCGGCGATGGTCATCGACACCGACGCCGCCGCGCTGCGGGCCGCGCGCCGCGCCGCGAGCGCGCTCGCGCTCGACCCGGTCGCGCAGCGCGCGCTCGGCACGCAGCTGGTCATGAGCCCGGACCGCTGGAGCGAGCGCTTCGTCGAGGTCGTGGCCGACGCCTTCCTGAACGCCAGGCGGTACAAGGACGTCGAGCTCGTGACCGAGCCGATGGCCGCCTCGGCGCGCGATCTCATCCTCGCGCGCCGCTTCGAGGTGCTCTTCGGGATGCACGACGCCATCGAGAAGGCCCTCGACGCGCTCGCGCCCAGGCAGCAGGGGGGCGCGCTCGCGACGGAGCTCGCCCGGGGGATGTTCCCGCCCGACACGATGCGGCTGCTCCTCCGCGAGGCGACGCGCGTCGTCATGACGGCCGCCCCCGGCGGCGCGGCGCAGCCCGCCCCCGTGGACCTCGATCTGGTCGCGCAGCGGCTCGCGCCCATCCTGCACAAGCTCGGCAGCGAAACCCTGCCCGTCGCGATGGAGGTCGTGGGGCACACCGGCCACGAGGCGCTGCGCCGCGCGCTGCTCGGCCACGTCGAGCGGACGCTGCCCGGGCACGAGGAGGGGGTCGTGGACGCGCTCATGACGCTGGATCTCGACGTGGCCCGCCCGATCCTCAAGATGTTCGCCGCGTCGCGGACGCCGGGCGCCCTGGGCGCGCTGAAGCGGCTCTCCGGGTGCGCGAACGCGGCGCTCCGCTGCGAGGCGATCGCGCACCTCGCGACGAGCCCCGAGCAGATCCGGGACGAGCTGCTCTCGCTCGCCGAGTCGGCGCCGCCCGACGTGCGCGTCGCGGCGCTCCGCACGCTGGCGCACCACCAGGTCCGCGCGGCCGGACCGCTGCTGGTCCGCCGCGTGCAGGACAGCTCGTTCCACCAGCTCACGCTCGACGAGCGGCGCGAGTTCCTCGGCGCGCTCTACACGCTCAACCCGGCGCGCGGCGAGTCGGTCGCCGTCGAGCTGCTCCAGCGGCACGGCCTCCTCGCGGACGACGCGGCGGAGCAGACCCGCTGCCTCTCGGCGGAGCTGCTCGGCCGCGAGGCGCGCTCGCAGGAGGCGCTCGACGCCGCGCTCGCCGCCACGAAGCGGCGGCCCTGGAACAGCCAGGCGCTGCGCGACGCCGCGGGCGCCGCCGCCGAGGCCATCGCCGCGCGCCTCGGCAAGCGGATCTCGACCGCCGGGGAGGTCCCGTGATGGCGCCCCAGGTCGACGTCATCAGCCAGAACGTGTCGGAGAACATCCGCCGCGAGCAGGCGCGCGATCTCGCCGCCAGCGTGGTGCAGGCCCTCTTCCGGCTGGTGAAGCTCTCGACGCTGCACGCGATCGACAACCAGGCCATGGTGCGGCAGGTCGAGGAGACGGTCTCGCTGGTCCAGGACTTCGGCCAGCGCTCCGGTCACAACGTCTCGATCCTGTTCACCCGCGGCTCGGTGTTCGTCTCCGGACAGCTCCTCAAGGCGAACCGCGCCGTCTACGAGGGCGCGCTCGAGCTCGGCGACGTCCTGAGCCGCTGCGGCTACTCCGAGATCGGCGTCGCCAAGGACGTCCGCGCGAGCGATCTCTACGCCCTCGCCTCCGCGCTCGCCGAGGCCCTCCGCAGCAGCAAGCCGGCGCTCGCCGACCGCCCGGCGCCGCGCATCCGCCTGCGCGCCGTGGACGAGGCCGTGCTCCGCCGCGAGGTGGCGATCGATCGCGAGGGCGACGAGACCTCCGCGATCGTGCGCACCTACGCGACGGCGATCGTGATCATCCGCCGGTTCTACGACGACCTGCGGCACGGCCGGTACACGCTGCGGCAGGGCGTCAAGCGCATCACGCAGCGTCTCGTCGACCTCTCCGCGAACGAGACGCCGGCCTTCCTGGGCGTCACCGCGCTGCGCAACCAGAACCACGACGACGCCGGGCGCGCCGTGAACACCGCGATCCTGAGCCTCGCGATGGCGCGGCAGATCACGAGCGACGTCGTCCTTCTCCAGCGGCTCTCGATGGCGGCGCTGCTCTTCGACATCGCGCGGCCGCGCCTCACGGGCGCCGCGACGAGCGGCTCGGGCGGGCTCGTCCCGCAGCTGAGCGAGCAGCAGGAGGCGGACGTCCCGGCGGGCACGGCGGTCGTGCTGACCGCGCTCGGCCTCGTCAACGAGCCGAGCGTGATGCGCACCGTCGTGGCCTACGAGGCGCACTGGGTGCGCCGCCAGCCGGCGCTCGGCCCGGTCTACCGCGGCCTCCGCCAGCCGACGCTCCAGGCGCGGATCCTCGCGACCGCCCGCGCCTTCAACGACCTCCTGACGCCGGCCCCGGGCGAGGCGCCGCTCTCCGCCGACGAGGCCATCGCCAAGCTCGAGCAGGAGGCGGCCGATCCGGCGGACCGCGCGGTGCTGCGGCTGCTCGTGGGCGCGCTCGGCATCTTTCCGACCGGCACGCTCGTGGAGCTCTCGACCGGGGAGGTCGCGCTCGTCGTGCAGACGCCGACGCACCCGGCCCGGTACTCGCAGCCGCGCGTCCGGCTGGTCCTCGACGCCGCCGGCGGTCCCATCCCGCGCGCGCTCGAGGTCGATCTCGCCGAGCGGCCTCGCCAGGGCGAGCCGCCTCGGCACATCCGCCGGATCGTCGCGACGAGCGACGACCCCGCCGCCGCGTCGATGCGCGCCCACGCGGCGATCCAGGAGGCGCCGCAGGTGTCGCTCCGCTCGCCGGTGCTCGCGGCGGAGTCGCCGCCGATCCGCAACGCGCCGGCGTCGCCGCTCGGAAACCTCCGCATGCCGCCGCAGCAGCAGATCACGCGGCCCTCGTCGCCCACGCTGCCCATGACCAACGCGCCGGCGAGCCGGAGGACGCAGCCGCGGGCCAGCGACGCCGCCCGCGGGCCCGCCTCGCCGCCCGAGGCCACGTTCGGGGGGCTGCCGGACGACGGCGCGGACGCCAGGATGCTCGCGGATCTGCCGCCTGCGCCGTCCGGCAGGCTGTCTCCGCCCTTGCGGTCAGGGCGCACGACGGCGCGCTGGCCAGATCCACCGCATCTGGAGCCCGCCGCGGTGGCGGACCCAACCTCGCCCGCCCCGGGCGCTCATGGAGAGGAGTCGTGGTCGGTGCAGACAGACAGCGATCCGGACGAGGTCCCCGAGGAGAGCGCGCGGCCGCCGTCGGTGCGAACCCGCGGCTGGGGAGATCCGCCGCAGCGGCGCGAGCGCAACCCCGTGTCTGATCTGCCTCCGTCGGCGATGGCCGGTCCGATCGCCGTGCTGTCGTTGCCGGGCGACCCGCCGACCGCGGAGGGCACGCTCGCGCGCACGCCGCTCGTCCACCTGTTCGTGTACATGCTCGACCGGCGCCTCACCGGCACGACGTGCTTCATCGACCCCGACGGCGTCCGCCACGGCATCTTCTTCAGCGAAGGCGTGCCGGCCAAGATCTGGACCGGGACGATCATCGCCCCGCTCGATCGGGTGATCCTCGATCTCGGCCTCCTGGACGAGGCGACGCTCCGGGAGACGCTCCGGGACATCACCAAGCGACGGGTGCTGCATGGCCGGCTGCTCGTCTCCCGGGGCCTGCTCGACAGGGAGACGGTGTTCGGCGTGCTGCGCGAGCAGCTCGTGCGCAAGCTGGTCGCGCTCTACGATCTCCCGCCCGGGACGCGTTACGCCTACTACGACGCCCAGAACCTGCTGTCGTCCTACGGCGGTCCGGAGCTCATCGGGTGCGAGCCCCTCGCGGTGATCATGGCGGGCGTCCGGCTCCACGCCGACGATCCGCTGATCGACACGACCCTGGACCGGATCCAGAACCGGCAGCTCGGGCTCCACGTCGAGGCCGAGATGAAGCGCTTCCAGCTCCATCGCGACGAGGCGGCCATCGTGGATCTCCTGCGGATGCGGCGCATGACGCTGGCCGAGCTGCTCGCCGCCGGCGTCGCGCAGGAGCGCGTCGTGCGGCTGATGATCTATGCGCTCGCGATCACGCGGCACCTCGATCTCGGCGCGCCGGGCCGGCGCCCTGTCGGGGTCGGCGGTCCCGCCGGGCCCGGCCGGGAGCGGGCCGCTGGCGCGCCCCCGGCCGAGGCGGGGCCAGCGCCCCAGCGCGAGCCCTCCGGCGCGGCGGCGCGCTCGCCGCGCCCCACCGCGGGCTCGACGATGCCCGGTCCACGCCCGGCGCGCGGCGAGGCCGAAGGCCGCGCACCGCAGCGGCAGCCCGACGACGTCGCCGCGCCGTCCAGCAGGCGCGCCGGGGTCCCGGTCGCCCCCCGTCGCTCCACGGCGCCACCCCCGGCCGCGGCGCCGGAGGCGGCGTCGTGGAGCGGCGCGCCCACCCCGAGCCCGGCGGCGCCCTTCGACGCGCGCGCGCCCGGCGGTGATCCGGGCGGCGGTTACCGCGGCGTGGATCCGAAGGCGCTGAGGCCGCCTCCTGCGCCGACCTTCGCCGGCGCCCGCGTTGCGCCGCCGCCCCAGCAGGCGCCCACCGTCAAGATGGCGGCGGTCGGCCCGGAGGGCAGCAGGGCTGCGCGAGGGGCGGGGCGCGCCGAGGCGCCGTCGCCTGTGCCGCCGGCGCGCGCCGCGGAGCCAGCGAAGCCGCAGGGACCGGCGGCGCTCGCGCCCGATCTCCCCCCGCTGCCGCGCGCCGCGCCGAACCCCGAGCTCGCCGCGCGCCGCGCGGAGATCGAGGCGCGCGCCGCGTCGATCGACGGTGAGAGCTTCTTCGAGATGCTCGGCGTCGCGGAGGACGCCCCTCCGGAGCGCGTGCAGAGCGCCTATTTCGCGCTCGCCAAGCGGTGGCACCCCGACCGGACGCCGGCGGAGCTCCAGGACGTCAAGCCGCTCGTCGCGCGCGTGTTCGCCCGCATCAGCGAGGCCTACCAGACGCTGAGCGATCCGAAGCGGCGCGCCGAGTACCAGAGCGCGCCGAAGGAGGCCCCGCCCCCCGCCGAGGACGAGCAGCGGATCGCCCGCGCCGTCGACGCCGCGCTCGAGTTCCAGAAGGCCGAGATACTGCTCAAGAAGAACGACCTCGCGGGCGCCGAGGCCCGCGCGCGGCGCGCGCTCAACGCCGACCCGGAGCAGCCCGAGTACATGACGTTGCTCGTCTGGATCCAGGCGCAGCGGCGCGGCGATCCGCCCGTGCTCGCGGAGGGGGCCACGAGCGCGCACTACGACGATCTGATCCAGACGCTGGATGCCGTCCTGGAGAAGGAGCCTCGCTACGAGCGGGCGCTCTTCTACCGCGGCATGCTCCTCAAGCGCTCGGGGAGGATCGACAAGGCGATCGGCGATTTCCGCCTGGCGGCAGAGCTCAACCCGAAGAACCTCGACGCCATCCGCGAGGTCCGCCTGCAGGAGATGCGGAGCCGCACGACGAGCGATACGGCGCCCGCGGGCGGTCTCCTCGGCAAGTTCTGGAAGCGCTGACGCGCGTCAGCGCACGCGCGTCAGCGCGCTGCCGCGGGCACCGCGCCGAGCGACCGCAGCGCGCGGCAGACCGTCTCGTCGCGGCAGGGCCCTATCCGCCCTGCGTGCGCCGGCCAGGGCACGTCGCGCACGCGGTGCAGATCGCGCACGTCGGGGCCTCGCCACGGGCCGAGCGCCCGGTCCACGCGCGCCTCTCGCTCGCTCGTCGCCGGCAGCGACAGCTGCACCTGCGGCACGATGCCCACCTTCTGCACCGGCGCGCCGTCGGGGAGCGCGTAGAGGAGCGTCGTGAGCCGCAGCACGCCGACGTGGGCGTCGTCGTCGAGGTATTCCTGAGCGCACCCCTTGCCGTACGTCCGATCGCCGATGATCACGCCGCGCCGGTAGCTGGCGATCGCGCCGGCGATCATCTCCGCCGCGCTCGCGGAGTCGCCGTCGACGAGCACCGCGAGCGGCCCGCTCCACCCGCGCTCCTCCGGGACGTCGGGCGAGCGCTCCACCTCGACGCCGCCGTCGCGGCGCCGCATCGGGAACAGCGGTACGCCCGGCAGGAACAGCCCTAGCGCGGCGATCGCGCCGTCGGTCGAGCCGCCGCCGTTCGCGCGCACGTCCAGCATCACGCCCCGCGTGTCGCCCTGCGCGCGCGCGCGGAGGAGCGCCGCCGCGACCCGATCCCCGAGGTCGTCGGGCACGTCGGGGATGGCGATCACCGCGACCTTGCCGTCCCCGTAGCGCACCAGATCGAGCGGCAGCTCCGAGGGCGCCGCCTCGGCCGGCTGCGGTCCGACCGGGTGCGGCGCCACGGTCAGCTCGAGGGGCGCCGCGACCCCGCGCCGCAGCAGCGCCACGCGAGCGGTCGTCCCGGGGTGCACGTCGGACAGCACGGCGAGCTGCTCGGCCTGCTCGACGCTCATGCCGGAGATCGGCAGATCCTGGATCCGGATCACCACGTCCCCGTCCTCGAGCGGCGCGAGCGCGCCGCGGTCGATGCGCACCCCGATCGCGGTGCGCGTCATCTCTTGCCAGAGCCGGGCCGGCGGGTGCGCCTCGAGGTCGAGATCGTAGATGGAGACCTCCTCCTCGAGCGGCGCCCAGGCGCCGTGCGCGTCCAGCTGGGGCACATAGGCGCGCACCGCGGCGGCGATCACCGTGCGCGCCCAGCCGTCCTCGCTCATCGAGGGCGCCGCCCGCTCGCGCACGGCGTCGGCGTACCGGGCGAGCGGCTCCCCGACATGCGCGCGCAGCCCGCCGACCTCCCGGCCGAGCTTGCGCGCGAGGTCCCGGGCGCTGCGCGTCACCTCGCCGTCCTCGAACGGCGCCGACGACACCAGCTCCCACGCCGCGGCGTGGGTCGCGGGCGGGCTGGCCAGGCCGCGCCGGTAGCCGTCATCGAAGAGCCTCTCGAGCTCGCGCGACCACCGGCCGAGCTCCTGCCCGACGCGCAGCGCCGCCGCGCACGGCCCGCTGCCCACGGGCGCCTGCAGCTCGTCCAGGAGCGCGGCGGCTTCCCGCTGCAGCGAGGCGCCCACGGGCGTGTCGGGGGCGACCGACCACAGCCCGTGCGGATCCAGCCAGTCGGAGGTCGCTTCGGCAAACTTTGCGGGATCGACGCGGAGCGGCGGAGCGGCCAGCGTGGTGCGGGCCTGGGCCACGATGGCGCGAGCCTGCTCGCAGCCGAGCGACGTCGGCGCCCCGGTCGGCACCGCGATGCCGCGGTCGAGGGCGTTCGGGTCACAGCCGACGCCGTCGATCTCCTCGTCGTCTGGCGCGACGGTGTGGAGCAAGGGCCGCGCGATCCCGCGCCGCGCCCTCGCGAGGGGGATCTCCGCCTCGCGCGAGAGCAAGGCGAGCGTCGCCAGGCTTGCGGCGATGCACGCGACGGAGCCCGCGACGCGCGTCCTCACTGCTCCCCGGATATCACGATGCGGCGCGCGGGGGCAGGGGCGACCGCGGCGGCGGCCGCGCGGCGAGCGAGCGCGCGCGCCGCTCGGGCGGCGCCGTCGCCCGCGGCCTGGGGCCTCGGCGCGCACATCGTCCGCCTCATTCGCCGCTCGTGCGCTGTGGATCTGGGCTCAGCGCTGCGCATTCGTGCTCCTCCGCTTTCCCGCAAAGCTTTCGCTTCCGTCGAGGGATCCGAACACGTTGCGCATTCCAGCGCAAAAAAAGGCGATTTCCTAGGGTTTATCCCGGCATCGCGCCTGCATCTGCGTCTGTGCCGCCCGCCGGCTCGTAGGGGCTCGCAAACCAACCCTCCTTGATCGGCGCGCGGTGGGAGAGCGGAGAGATCATGAGCGCCACCTGGGATCGTGCGGCATTCTCGGCTTATCGTACAGAGCTCGCGAACTACGCCACCCTGAGCCCGGACGCCGAGCGGGAGCTCGCGCTCCGCTGGCGAGCTGGTGACCAGGACGCTGGCCGGCGCCTCATCGAGGCGTGCCTGCCCTTCGTGATGACGATCGCTCTCGAGTACCGCCGCTGGGGGCTGCCGATGGAGGACATCGTGCAGGAGGGGAACATCGGCCTCCTGAAGGCCGCGGAGCGCTTCGATCCGGACCGCGGCTGCCGCCTGGCGACGTACGCGGCCTACTGGATCCGGGCGGAGATCCGCGAGCACGTGGCGCGGGGGTACCGGATCGTGCGCCTCGGGTCGTCGAAGAGCGAGCGGCGCGCGCTGCGCATCTACCGCAAGACGCACGAGAAGGACCCGGCGGTGCTCGCGGAGCTGAGCGGCCTGTCGGAGGAACGGGCGGCCGAGCTGCTGCCGCTGCTGATGGCGCGCGACGTCAGCCTGGAGCGCTCTCCGACCGAGGACGGCGTAGCTCCGGTGGAGCGGCTCGCGTCGAGCGCGCACACGCCGGAGGACGAGGCCTGCGACGCCGATGAGCGCGCGCAGCTCTCGCGCGCGCTGCTCCAGGTCGTGAACGAGCTGTCGCCCCGCGAGCGCTCCATCATGAACCAGCGCTGGCTGACGGACAGCCCCGTGACGCTCGAGCAGCTCGGCGCCGACTTCGGCGTCAGCAAGGAGCGCGTGCGGCAGATCGAGGAGCGCGCCAAGAAGCGGATGCGCGCGCGCATCGAGGAGATCACCCGAGAGCCGATGGCGAAGAGCGCTTAAGGCGCCTGTGGCAGCGAGACGCGGCGCTGGAGCGCGCCGCGTCTGGCCGCGCGCGGCTCCTTGCCGCCACGAGCCTGGCGAGGCGTCGCGCTAGATCTCGATGACCGTGCCTTCGCGCGCGGCGATGGTGTTCGGGAAGAGCTCGCGGGCGCGCATCTCCTTCTCGCGCACCATCGCGTCGGTCTGGTTGGGATCGTGGTGGTGCAGGACGAGCTGCTTGGCGCCCGCCGCCTTCGCGAGCTCGCAGCCCGCGACGAACGTGGCGTGACCCCAGCCCGTCTTCGGGCCGCCGCCGACCTCGCCCGCGTACTCTTCGGGCGTGTACATGGCGTCGAAGATCAGCACGTCGGCGCCCATCGCGAGCTTCTTCAGCTTCGGATCCACGATCGCGTAGTGCTCGGAGTCGGTGATGTACACGACCACCTTGCCCTCGTGCTCGACGCGGTACGCGTACACGCCGTTCGGGTGGTTGCCGCGCGCGTTGGTCACGCGCACATCGTCGTTCGGGCCGATCGTGACCACCTCGCCCTCGTAGAGGTCGCGGAAGGTCATCGCCGCGCCCATCTCCGTGAGGTGCACCGGGAAGCTCGGGTAGTCCATCTGCCCGGCCAGCGTCTCCTCGAGCGTCCGGGAGACGTTGAGGCCACCGTAGAGATGGATCTTGTTCCCGCGCACGAACGCGGGCGTGAAGAACGGGAAGCCCTGGATGTGATCCCAGTGCACATGACTGAAGAACATCCAGGCTTCGAAGGGCATCTCCTTGACCAGCTCCTGGCCGAGGAGACGGAGCCCCGTCCCTCCATCGAGGATGACCAGCGTTTCGCCGGCACGAATCTCATAGCAGCTCGTGTTGCCGCCTACTTCGACCGTGCCTGCACCGGGCGTGGGGATGCTTCCGCGAACCCCCCACATCTTGATCCGCATCCTGCCTCGCTCGCTGAACCCCGCCCGTTTCAAGGTAGAGCTATTAGATTCCGAGCGCGGGCAGCGTCAAGCCGCCTGGTGCACCGGGAGCAAGGAAGGTCGCAGACGTGGAGACCTGGCCGGGGGAGCAGGGCCAAGGCGCCAATGTAGTCAGGGGATAGGTTGCGGGCCCAGCGGCGGGCGCGGCCTGCCGCTGGGGGGCGGGAGCGCGCGGCGGCGGGGCGGAGGCGGGGCAGAGGCGCGGGCGGCGGGGCGGGGGTCGCAGATGGCGGCCACAGGTCGGCCTGCGGGCGGCGCAGGCATCGGAGCGGCACGGCCCGCGGGCGGCAGCGGGAGGGCAGGACGATCGCGCGCAGCGGGCACGCGAAGGTCGCGGCCGATGGGCTATGGTCGGTCGCATGCCGCTCCACGCGGACGCCATCGTCGTCCTCGGCTGCAGGGTGTTTCCCTCCGGGCGCCCGGCGGCCCCCGGCGCGCGCCGCGCGGCGCGCGCCGCGGAGGCCTACCGCGCCGGGGTCGCGCCGTGGGTGATCGCCAGCGGCGGGCGCCGCTGGGGCGCGCAGGTCGAGGCGCGCGTGCTCGCCGCAGAGCTGCGGCGCGCCGGCGTGCCGGCGCACGCGATCCTGCAGGATCTCTGGTCGCTGACGACGCACGAGAACGCGATCTTCAGCGCGGCCCTCCTGCGCCGCGTGGGCGCGCGGCGCGCGGCGATCGTCACCTGCTCCTGGCACATGGCCAGGGCTCTCCAGAACTTCCACGACGTCGGGATCGACGCTTGCGGGCTGCCGGCGTCGCGCGTGGGCGAGCCGGTGGTTGCGCGCGCATGGCAGCGCGGTCACGAGGTGATCTCGATGTGGCTCGACGCGCGCGCGATGCGCCGCAGGCGGATCCTCAGCGAGAGCGCCGCCTGGCTGCTCGACACCGCTCGTCAGGGTGAACCGTGATCATGCCGAGAAGGCGCTCCTCTCCGCTCCTCGTCCTCGCGCTGCTCCTCTCCCTCTCCGCCTGCACCGGGCAGCCGGCGCCGGGCCCTGCGCCCGACGCCGGGAGCTCCGCGGCGGCGCCGGCCGCCAGCGCCGGGGCGGCGGGGCGGCTCGATGCCCTCCTCGCGGCCGAGCAGCGCCGCGCCGCCCTGGAGGTGAGCCCCGCGGACCAGCAGAGCCGCGACGTCGGCGTGCGGCGCGCCGCCGCGCGGGCCCTCGCGCGCATCGGCGGAGACGCGGCGTGGCCTGGGCTCGCGCGGGCGCTTGCCGACGAGGACGACGAGGTGGTCGCGTGGGCCGCCTACGGCATCGGGTTCTCGTGCAAGGAGCGCGAGGTCGAGGCGGTCTCGGCGCTCGTCGCGCGCGCCCTCGCCCGCGACGCCCGCCCGAGCCCCGCGGGCGCGGCGAGCGCCGCTGCGTCCGCGGCGGCGCCGAGCGGCGGCGCCGCTGCGGGTGCGCCGCCGCTCGACGCGGGCGGCGCGCTCGCCCGCGCCATCGGGCGGTGCGGCGCGGAGGCGTCGGAGCCGACGCTGGTCGCGTGGCTCGACGGCCCGCGCGAGCGCGCGATCCACGCGGCGTATGCGCTCGGCGATCTCGCCGCGATCAAGCTCAAGCTGCGCGAGGAGACGCTCGTCGCGCTGCTCAACCTCGCCTCGGGGAGCGCGGCGAGCCCGCCGGTCCCCGAGGCGCTCTACCCGATCGGGCGCCTCGAGCACGTCCCGCTCACGGTCATCCCCCGCATCCGCGATGTCGCGACCGCGCGGCTCGCGGAGGCCTCCGACGCGCGGCTCTTCGCGGTGCGCGCGCTCGGCCGGGCAGGGGAGGCGGCCGCCTCCGAGCTCGCGCGCGTGCTCTCCGCGAAGGGCGTGTTCACCGCGAGCGAGCGCGCCGAGGCCGCGCGCGCGCTCAAGCGGCTCGGCCCGCCCGGCCAGCGCGCCCTCGCCGACGCGGTCGCCGCGCTCGTCCCGAGCGCGGACCCGATCGCGCTCACGGGCCTCGTGAGCGAGGACTTCGGCGTGCTGCTCACCGCGCTCGACGCGCTCGGATCTGCGGGCGCCGCGCGCAAGGCGCTCCGCGATCTCGCCGCCCTGCCGCCGCCGCCGAGCGCGCCCGCGGCGATCCTCCGCCGCGTCGCGTGGCTCCGCTGCGGCGCGGCCCGGCTCCTCGCGGGCGGGGACTACCGCGATCCGCTGCTGCTCGGCTGTGACGTCACGGCGCCGGCGGAGCCGGGGAGCAAGCCGGACGCAGGCGCGCCGGTGCGCGGCTCGATCGGCGCCCGGGCGGTCGTCGAGGTGATCGGCCGCGACGCCATCACGGGCGCGCGGCTCGCCGCGTTCCGCGCGTACGCCGCGTCGGGCGATCTGCGCGCGCGGGAGGCCGCGATCGAGCTCATCGCCGCGCACGAGGAGATCGCCGGCGCGCCCGACCTGCTCGCGAAGGCGCTCGCCGCGGAGGAGCCGGGCCTCGTCGCCGCCGCGGCAGAGGTCATCGCGCGGCAGCCCCAGCGCGCGTCGGAGGCGCCGGGGAAGCGGAAGCGCAGGAAGCGGAGCGACGAGAAGGACGCCCCCGCAGCGGTCACGTCGCCGGCGATCGAGGCCGCGCTGCTCGCGATCCTCGACCGCCCAGGCGCGCGCGACGATCCGGAGCTGATCGGCGCGGTCGTCGACGCGGTGGGCGCGCTGGCGCTCAAGCCGGCGGAGGCTCGCCTGGAGCAGCTCTGCCGGTCGAGCCACCCCACGACGCGGGCGCGCGCCGGGACGGCGCTCGGCGTGCTCAGGGGCCGCAAGATCGCGTGCGACGCCGGTCTGCCGGGGGACGCGGGCGCGGCGGGGCGGCCGGCCGTCGCGCCGCCGGTCGGCGAGGTGCCGGCCGAGGCCTCCGCGCTCGTGCGCGCGCCGGCGGTGCTGATCTTCGACACGGACGCCGGCGAGCTCACGATGTCGCTCGACCCTGCGCTCGCGCCCGTCGCGGTGACCCGCTTCGTCGATCTCGCGCGCTCCGGCTATTACGACGGCAAGCTTGTCCATCGCGTGGTGCCCGGCTTCGTCACCCAGTTCGGCGCGCCGTTCGGCGACGGCGCCGGAGGTCCGCCCGGCAGGCCGGCGCTGCGTTGCGAGACGTCGCCGGTCGCGTTCGAGCCGCTGCGGGTCGGCGTCGCGCTCGCCGGCCGCGACACCGGATCGAGCCAGCTCTTCGTGATGCACGCGCGCGCGCCGCACCTCGACGGCCAGTACGCGGCCGTCGGCGTCGCCGCCGGGCCGTGGGCTGCGCTCGCGGATGGGGACATCATCCGGAGCGTGAAGGTGCAGGACTGATCGCGGGCGGCGCGCGGCGTGCGCGTCCCGTGACGACCTGAGGCGCGCGGCGCGTGACGCGCGTGCGCGCGCGGCGCACGACGCGCCTCACGCGGCGCGCTTCACGGAGTGTGCGACATGCGCCACGCATCGTTCCTGTGCGGCGCGTGACGCGCGTGCGCGTGCGCATGCAACTTGAACGGCGGTGTCGCGGCGTGGCCCATCCATGTCGGTTGACAACCGCCCCCGAGCGGCGCTCTACAGTTTAGCGTGGTCATTGCCTCCTTTCTGGCCGTCGCGGTGCTCGTGTACACCTACTTCGGGTACCCGATCGTTATCGGCGTCCTGGCGCGCCTCCGGCCTGCGCAGCGGAAGGAGGATCCGGACTACGTCCCCACGGTGACGGCGTGCATTCCCGTCTTCAACGCGGCGTCGTATCTCTCGGCGAAGGTCGAGAGCCTCCTCGCGCTCGACTATCCGAAGGACAAGCTGGAGGTCCTGCTCTTCTCGGACGGCTCGACGGACGACACCGTGCTCGTGGCGCGACAGCTGGCCGAGCGCGATCCTCGGGTGAAGGTGATCGTCAGCGAGGCGCGTCGTGGCAAGCCGATCGGCGTGAACACGATGCTCGGGGTCGCGACGGGCGAGGTGCTGTTGATGACGGACATCCGCCAGCCGCTCGTGCCTGGGGCGCTGCGCGCGCTCGTGCGGCTCCTGGCCGATCCGAACGCAGGCTGTGTCTCTGGCAACCTGGTGCTGAAGGGATCGGCGGGGTCGGGGGCTTACTGGCGTTACGAGAACTGGATCCGCCTCCAGGAGGGGCGGTTCAGGAGCATGGTGGGCGTGACCGGTCCCATCTATGCGATCCGCCGCGCCGACATGAGCCATCTCCCGGAGGGCGTCATCCTCGACGACATGTGGGTGCCGATGCGGCTCCGCCTCGAGGGGCGTTCGATCCTGTTTGCTCCCGACGCGATCGCGTACGACGACGCCTTCGGCGACGAGCGCGAGTTCGGCCGCAAGGTGCGCACGCTGGCCGGCAATTATCAGCTCTTTTCGCTGCTCCCGGCGCTCCTCGTCCCGTTCAGGAACCCGTCCTGGTTCGAGATCTTCTCGCACAAGCTGCTCCGCCTCGTGTGCCCCTGGGCGCTCGTCGCGCTGCTGATCACGTCGACGGTCGCGTGGATGGGCGCCGAGATGAGCGGCGACGCCTCGTGGACGCTCTACGCGGCGCGCGCGTTGTTCGGCGGGCAGGTGGCCTTCTACCTGCTCGCGGCGCTCGGGGGCGCTGCGGGCAAGCTCGGCGCGCTCGCGCGGACGTTCGTGGTCCTGAACGCGGCGGCGGTGGTCGGCCTCTGGCGATACCTCCGCGGCTCGCAGAAGGTCACCTGGTAGCGCGGGGCGCGCCGGGGCTACGGCTCCAGTAGACCCACGAGCTCGTGAACGGCGCGCTGCGACCGTCTGAGGGAGAGCGACTCCGGCAGCAGCCGCTCAGGCCCCTCGGGCGGCAGCGACTGGAACCTGACCGGCGCGGGGAGGACGTCGAGCCCTGCGCGCTCGAACATGCGGAGGGAGCGCGGCATGTGGAGCGCGCTGGTCACGACCACGACGGCGTCGGCCGACAGGCCGCGGGCGATCCGCGTGGAGTGGAGGGCGTTCTCTCGGGTATCGCGCGACTCGGTCTCCAGGATGATCTTCTTCCTGGGAACGCCGAGCTCCACGAGGAGATCGGCCATGGCGCTGGCGAGCTGGGTGGGCGCGCCTCGGACGTCCTTCCCCGAGACGATGACGTGGCCGAAGCCGTGCTCGCGGTAGATCCGCACGGCGGCGAGGCCGCGCTCGAGGCCTGCCGCCGACTGCCGTTCCATGGCTGGCTCGCCGAACTCGTCGGCGTCGATGCCGGCGGTGAGGATGACGAGGACCCGCCGCTCGGGTGAGCTTCCCGCGAGCTCCGCGTGCAGGTCCCTCGGCACCGTGCTGATCCGGCGTGCGAGCGCGCTGGAGAGCCAGGGCGTGGAGAGGAGCCACAGCGCGAGCCAGGCGCTCCACGCGAGCGCCCGCCCGATCTTCGCCCCGCGTGTTCGGAAGCTCCAGTCGCCGCCGGAGAGCGCGAGGCCGACGCCCGCGGCGACGAGGAGCACGAGGAGGGGATCGACGAGGCGGGAGATGGGCAAGGCGAGGCTCGCCGTGAGGCGCTGGGTGGGCTCACTCTATGAAGGCGCCGGGGGGGCGAAGCGAGCGAAAAAGGGCCCGTCTCCAGGTGAAACGGCGGGACGGAGTCGATCGGGGATCGTCCGCCCCGCAGCGACGCGCGCTTGCGGCGGTTCGTGGTGGGGCGGGGCTCAATGCCGCCGGTGTGTGCGCCGGCGCCTGGCTGCGGCGGCGAGGGCGAGCCCCGCGAGGCCCGCGGGGAGCCACCCGTCGGGGGCGTTGCCGGGCATCCGGCAGCCGCAGCCGCCGTCGTCGCTGGAGCGGCTGACGCTGCCGCCGGTCGAGCTCTCGCCGCCGGTGCCGTTGCCGCCGGCGCCGTTGCCGCCGGTGCCGTTGCCGCTGCTGGCGTTGGCGGGCGGCTCTCCGAGATTGAGCGGCGCTTCCGCGTCATCGGCCGCGACGAGGATGGGCGGCGCCTCGCCGGTCTCCTCGTAGATGGCCCGGAGGTCGTCTCCCGTGCTGTCCGTGCGGTTCTCGGACTGCAGGAACTCGATATACTCCTTCGTCATCGACTGGTAGTACACGCGCGCCGAGAGCGTTTGCCTGCCGAAGGCGTTGGCCGGGACGGTGAGCGTGAAGCGCGCCTCGTCGTAGTTGCGGTATCCGCCGTTCCCATCGGCGAAGTCGATCTCCTGGGTCGGCTGGGTGGTCCGCGACGGGACGAAGCCCTTCGGCGGGATGCGCGTATCGGAGATGATCATGTCGTGGAGCGCGAGGTGCTCCTCCTTCTCACCCACACCCGCCTCGCCGTCCCATCGCCCGTGCACGGCCCGGTACTCGTGGGTGGGCGGCTCGTGCTGGATCTCGCCCGTGTCCGCGTCGTAGCCGCCGAGCAGCGGCCGTTCGACGCCGCTCTCGTCGACGAGGAACACGGCGATCCAGGCGCGCCGGCTCTCCGCGTAGCCTGTCGGGAACTTGTGACCGGTGAGGTTCTCGACCCGGACGGTGACGGCGATCTCCTCTCCAGGCGCGGCCTCCTGCGGGGCTTCGACGAGCGTGACCGAGGCGGCCGAGGCGAGGCTCTCGAGGGTGCCTTTGAGCGCACGCTCGAAGGAATCAGCGCGCTCCGCCGCGAGCGTCGGGTCGGCCGCCATGACGGCTTGGATGCCCCAGTGGTTGCCGCCGACGATGAGGTGGTCGCGCGGGTCGGTGCGGGGAGGCCCGAATTTGGCGACGGACCACTCCCCGAGCTTCTTGCGCATATGGCAGTCAACGCAGCTCTGTGCGTTCGTCCCGCCGTCGCGGAAGTCGCTGGATGCCCACTCTTCGAAGGTCGTATCGAGCGGAAATTCGATGTCCGTCGGAGTGCCGTTCGCGTCCCGGAGCATCACTTCCGGATTCGTGACCTGGTGGCATTGACCACAAAAGCGGGAGGTGGAGAGGCTGGGAGCCTCCTGTCCGCCGTGGTGCTCAGAGATCACGTTCTCGTAAGGGCCGTATTTGACCAGCTTTTGCTCCTCCGGGTCGATCTCGTAGCCAAATACGAGCTGCGCGTTGCCCAGGATGTATGGATCGTTGGGGGCGGGCGATGTCGTCGCTCGATGACACACATCGCACCCGACCCCCTGGCCGTCGACGATACCGTCCAGGCTCGTATCGGGGTCGAACGCCGACCCGTCCGGAGGCGTCGCACGCCCGCGTACGAAGCCGATAGGGGAGTGGCAGCGAATGCAAAACGTGCCAACTCCGGGCGCGTCCTGGTTGGCGATGGTGAGGGCAGCGATGAAGACGGGATCGCGCCAAGCATTGGCCATCATGGTGCCTGCCCATGTATCGGACGGCATGTAGTCCTTAGACTGTGGTGGATCTGTATTAGGTAAGGCCCGGTGGCAGCCGGTGCATGCCTCGGCGGAGAAAAAATCTCCGTTGTTCGGCAGATCTCCGGGCTTGGTCCCCTGGAGATCCTCGATCCCACCGGCAGCGTCTCGGCTCAGCAGCCCGAGCGCGAGGAGCAGTCCCCAAGCAGTGGTGTTCCCCCGTGTGCTCAGCATCGATCCCGTCCTCTTTCTCACCTAGTTTCTCTGCTCGACGTGCTCTGTCCGAAATGCCTCAGCTACCACCCTCTCCGCGCTGGCGGCGTGACCCTGGCGCTACGCCCCCGATCATTCAGGATCGATGCGGAACAGCCGTCCGCTACCGTCAACTCCATAGTCAACCACGTAGAGCTCCCCGGCGGCGTCCTCTCCGAAGGACGCAAGCGCTTGCAGCGTATCCGCGCTCTCGAGATCAGTCGTGAGAGGCCTCTCTCCCACCTTGCTGCCGTTCTTCCAGACGAAGCTATGAATGCGGTTGGAGGAGAAATCGCCATAGATGTAAGTGCCACGCAGCGCGGCGATCCTGCTGCCGCGGTACACATACCCTCCAGTGATTGACCCGTCGCCGGTGCCGTGCCCATGCACCGCGACAGGCGGTGTGTGATTTGCGAGTTGGCAGTTCGTCTGGCTCGGCGGGTAGCAGCCACTCCCCTCGAAGATGCTCCATCCGTAATTCTTGTGCCCCTGGCCGCGTGGCTCGACGTCGATCTCTTCGACCGATTTCGCCCCCACGTCGCCGATGTAGAGGTCGCCATTGCAGCTATCAAAGCTGAACCGCCATGGATTGCGGAGGCCGTAGTCCCAGATGTCGGGATCTCCACCGGCGAGGTTTCCGGCGGGGGGAGTCGGATATGTGTCGACGTTGATCCGTAGGATTTTGCCGTACTTCACGTCGATATTCTGACCGTTCCTGTCCGGGTCCTGCGTGTCGCCTTCGCTGCCACCATCGCCGACGCCGACGTAGAGCATGGCGTCGGGCCCGAAGGCGAGCATGCCGCCGTTATGGTTCTTTCGCAGCACCGGTATCGAGAGAAGTTCGTTTTGCGCCTGTGGGGCGGCTCGGTCCGGGTTGCTCTCAGAACGCCTGTACTCTCGAAGAACCAGCAAGTTGTTCGTCGTGTTGAAGTACAGGAAGAACCGGCCGTTGGTCGCATATTCAGGGTGAAACGCAAACCCCAGGAGTCCACGCTCGTCGGCTTGCCACTCGACCTGCTGGACGTCGTCGGTGATATCAAGGAATGGAGTGCTCTGCAGTACGCCGTCGCTGACGAGGCGGATCGTTCCACCTTGCTCCAGCACATACAGCCGGCTGGCGTCCTTCGGCTCGCTCGTCACGAAGAGGGGCTGATGAAGACCACGTACGACTTCCGTCAGCTTGAGCGGCGGTACGGTCCCGCCCGGCTCGTCGCACTCGATCGTCCCGCTCCCGCCGGCGCCGGAGCCGGAGCTGGTCGCAGGGCCGGCGCCGGCGCCATTGCTCGTGGTCGTGCCCGGGCCGCTGGTGCTGCCGTTGGTGCTGGTGCTGGTGTCCGAGCCGGTTCCGCTGCTCGTGGGGGCGCCGGTCGAGGTGCCGCCGCCGGAGCCCGTTGTACCGGGACCGGATTCTCCCCCGCCTCCTCCGCCTGCGCCGCTCTCGCTACCGCCGCAGCCATTCAGGGTGAAGCCGAGCCCGAAAAGGGCGGCTGCGATGGGCATAAAAGGAAAAAGGAAACGCTTCTGGTCCATCATGCAGTAGGACACTATCCGAACAGCGCGCCCCTTGGTATAACTTTCCACCGCTCGGCGACGTCGGCATCTTGCGGCAGGCGCCCGGACCGGCGGGCATGACTACAATGCAAGACGCTTCCCTACTGCTGTTTGGAATTCTATCGCGCCGGATTCCGTCGGCGGCGCGCTCCTGGCTGGAGCGCTTCGAACGGGCGACCGGGGCCGGTGCGGGGCTCGGCGGCGCGCCCGACGCGCGGGAGAGCGAGTCGTCGACGTGGTTCGATCTCGACCGCTTCCTCGCGACGTTCACTGCGGCGGTACGCGTGCTCGGTAGGGGGGAGCTCGGGCTTCACCCCGACGAGCGGGATGCCCTGAAGGCTGCCGGTGTCGCCGGGGTGGTCGATGGCCGGGCACTGGATGAGCTCGGCCGGATAACGATGCTGGCGCAGGTTTCGAGGCGCCTGCCCGCACCGCAGCTCGAATCGCTGCTCCGCGTTTGTTATGAGCAGGGAGATGGCCGGGAGCGGCAGGCGCTCTTGCGGGCACTGCCGCTCTTGACCGAGGCGGAGCGCTTCGTTCCGCTCGCGGTCGAGGCGTGCCGAACGAACGAGCTGCCCATCTTCGAAGCGATCGCCTGCGAGAATCCCTACCCGGCTGCCTATTTTCCCGATCTCAACTTCAACCAGATGGTCCTCAAGGCCATGTTCATGGGCGTGGCGCTCGCCCGGATCATCGGGCTCGACTGGCGGCGATCGGGCGAGCTCGCCAGGATGGCGGAGGACTTTGCTAGCGAACGGAGGGCGGCTGGCCGGGGCATCCCGGTCGACATAGGCTTGCTCTCCCTAGACCATGAGCGCGAGCGCGCGACGCGGATCCCCGAGTGAAGCGGCGCGCTGCGGAGGGACTCTTGAAGCTATTCGATCCCCACATCCACATGACATCGCGGACGACGGACGACTACCAGGCGATGGCCGCGGCCGGCATCGTGGCCGTCCTCGAGCCGGCGTTCTGGCTCGGTCAACCGAGGACGCACGTCGGCTCGTTCGAGGACTACTTCGCGTCCCTGCTCGGCTGGGAGCGCTTTCGGGCCAGCCAGTTCGGCATCCGTCACTTGTGTACTCTGGCGCTCAATCCGAAGGAGGCCAATAACCCTCGCGTGGCGCAAGGTGTCATCGATCTACTGCCGCGTTACCTCGACAAGGAGGGCGTGGTCGCTGTCGGCGAGATCGGGTTTGACGACATGACGCCCGAGGAAGAGAAGTACTTCGCCCTGCAGGTCGAGCTCGCGAGGGAGCACGAACTTCCCATCCTCGTACACACGCCGCACCGTGACAAGAAGCGGGGAACCGAGCGGACGCTCGCCGCGGTGCGAGAGCTTCGGTTCCCCGAGGAGCGCGTGCTCATCGATCACAATAACGAGGAGACGCTGCCGCTCGTGCTCGCGTCGGGCTGCTGGGCGGGTCACTCCATCTACCCGAACACCAAGATGGACGAAGACCGGATGGTCGCGCTGGTCAAGAAATACGGTGCGGAGCGGATGCTGATCAACAGCGCCGCGGACTGGGGCGTGAGCGATCCCCTGAAAGTGCCGAAGACGGCGGCCCGGATGCGTGAGAATGGGATTGCGGACGAGGTGATCGAGCGCATCGTCTGGAAGAATCCGCTCGCATTCTTTGCCCAGAGCGGCCGGCTCGACCTCGCGGAGTTCGGCGAGGCGCCCGCAGTGGACCAGCGCACCCTGTTCGAGGGCAATTCGGTCTTGCGTGGGCAGGCCCCTGTCGTGCAGCGCTGATCGGGCACACCCATGCACCGCACCGTCGTTCTCAACGTCGTCGGGCTCACCGGGGAGCTCCTCGGCGAGGCCACGCCGAACCTCAAGCGCCTCGCTCAAGAGGGCGCCATGCGCCCTCTGCAGACCGTGCTACCAGCGGTCACGTGCACGGTCCAGTCGACCTTCACGACAGGGCTCCTCCCCAGCGGGCACGGCTCTGTGGCGAACGGCTGGTATTTCCGCGACATCGCCGAGGTGAACTTGTGGCGCCAGGCGAACCAGCTCGTCACGGGTGACAAGATCTGGGAGGCTGCGCGCCGGCGCGACCCGGCGTTCACCTGTGCCAAGCTGTTCTGGTGGTACAATATGTACAGCTCGGCGGATTATGCAGTGACGCCGAGGCCGATCTACTGGGCGGACGGGCTCAAGTTGCCCGATATCTACACCGAGCCCTCCTCATTACGCGATGAGCTTGTGCACCGGTTGGGCGAGTTCCCTCTCTTCCATTTCTGGGGGCCGAACGCGGACATCCGATCGACAGAGTGGATCGCGCGGTGCGCGCGCCATGTGTACGACACGCGTCGTCCCACGTTGACGTTGGTCTATCTGCCGCACCTCGACTACAACCTGCAACGCCTCGGCCCGGGCGACCCAGCCATCGAGAAGGATCTCAGAGCGGTGGATGCCGTTTGCGGGGAGCTCATCGAGCACGTGCGCAAGGACGGGGCGCGGGTGCTGGTGCTCTCCGAGTATGGCATTACGCCTGTGACCGGCGCTGTACACATCAACCGGGCACTGCGGGAGCAAGGGCTCATTCGCGTGCGCGTCGAGCGTGGCCTGGAGAAGCTGGATCCGGGAGCTTCCGAGGCGTTCGCGGTGGCCGACCACCAGATTGCGCACGTCTATGTTCGACGCCCGGAGCGGATCGACGAGGTAAAGAGCCTGCTCGTGAAGCTGCCTGGCGTGGACTTCGTCCTCGACGGCGAGGGCAAGCGCGCCGCCGGGCTGGATCACCCGAGGTCAGGTGAGCTCGTCGCCGTCTCCAAGAAGGACCGATGGTTCACGTACTATTATTGGACGGATGACAGCAAGGCCCCCGAGTTCGCGAGGACGGTCGATATCCACAGGAAACCAGGCTATGACCCAGTGGAGCTCTTCGTCGACGCGGGCCTGCGTCTCCCGCCGGTCCACGTCGCGTGGAGGCTACTCAAGAAGAAGCTCGGTTTCCGCTATCTGATGGATGTCATCCCGCTGGACGCTTCGCTCGTGAAGGGCTCTCACGGTCGCTTGACCGAGAGCGCCACAGAGGGGCCGCTCGTGGCGTCGACCGATGCGTCCCTGTTGCCGAACAGGAGCGTTCATGCAGCGGACATCAAGGAAATCGTCCTGAGCCACATCTTTGACTGATCGCTCACGAACTGTCGGGGTGCGGCCTGCCGGTCGGTTCGTGCGGCAACGCGAGGCGCTCACTTGCCGAGCTTCGCGATGAAGAGAGAGTGGTCCGCTATGGGTTGCGGGCCGGTCCCAAAATCGATGGTCGTGCTTTGGCCCGAGCTGTTCACCGCTCGTCCTGCGATGGCGGTTCCGCCTGCAGGGTATGTTTCGGCGGCCCCTGCTAGTCCTACGCCAAGAGGCTTTAGAGGGAACCACCTCTTCCAGACCGTTCTCCCCTCGGGGTCGAGCTTGATGACGATAGGCGAGGGCATCTCTTCCACGTACAGTATCTCGCCGTCGTCGATCCTCACATCATACGTCACAGTGCCGAGCAAGATAACATTGTTGTTGGCGTCGGTGCCGATGCTCGCCGTCGTGATATCCCCTCTGAAGCCGCGGCTCCATCTGTGGTTTCCAGCGATGTCGAACTGCGCTGTGAAGGCCATTTTGCTCCACTCTGGAAGATTGCCGCCCCCGAAATCGGTGGGATGTTCGTAGGCGCCTGTCGCAGAGATGTTGCCGAGCGTGTCGACGCTCAGCGCGGTCGGCTCAGCATTGGCGAAGCCGCGGGCCCAGGCAGGACTTCCGTCCCTGTTCAGGTTGACGAGGAACATGCCCTCGTTGATCGCCGGTGAGAGAGAGCCGAAAGCGATCCTTTGAGCGAAATTCCCGGTGATGATGATGTTGCTGCTCGAGTGAACGGCGACCCCGGTCAACGTGTCGGCCCCTTGACTCTTGAATCGCTGGACCCAGCCGCCGTCCGCCGCGCGCGAGGCCCCGGTCTCTCCGTTGAGCCTCGCCACGTAAATGTCATACGCATCCGCGGGGTAGGTGGTGAACTGGTCGTCGTCGAACTGGAGGGTACCAGCGAAGTGTCCAGCGAGGATCACGTCGCCGTCTGGCATGCTCTTGACCATTGGATGACCTGCCAGGAAGCCGGAATCGCCCGCCGGAGATCCGCTGATGCCCTTGCTCCACAGGTGGTTCCCGTCGCGGTCGAACTTTACAACGAAGATGCCCGGGCCCATGTCGTCGTCGCCGAGGTTCAAGCTGCCGCTGTTGATCCCTGTGACGATGATGTTGCCCGCACTGTCGACGCACGCAGATGTCGCTTCCTGGGCCATCGCGGCGCTGAGCTGGTGGCTCCAGCGATGGTTTCCGGCGCTGTCGAAGGAGACGATGAACGCGTCGAGGTCGGAGGCGTCGTCGTGATCGGAGCCGACGAGCGGCTCGGGCCCGAACTGTATCGAGCGCGCGAACGAGCCCGCCGCGATGATGTTTTCTTCCCTGTCGAAGACTATCGAGTTGATATTTGCATCGCTGCTGGGTGTATCGAACGTCTTTGCCCACAGCGCGCAGTCAAACTCATCGCAGTTCTCGTCCTCGGTGGAGGCGCAGCTCTCCTGCTTCGGTACCACCTCGGCCTGGCAGGCGCTCCATGCCTCGCCTCGGCTGTCGCACGTCCGTCTTCCGGGGCGGCATAGTCCAACATTCGCGGTGCTGGGCGGGCCACTATAGCATTGCTCCGACGTGTCAGGGGGGCAGGCATCTGCTGAGCCGCCATTGCCGCCCGAGCTCTGGCTTCCTGAAGTGGAAGCGTCCTCGAAGTCGTCAAGCCCGAGGAGCAGCCCGCACCCGGACCCGACGAGGACGAACGCCAGAAAGCCGGCCTGTTTCATCCGGGGGCGATATGTGGACATGTGCGCGCGTCTCCTATAACTCAACGTGTTCTCCCGAAGCTCGGGCTGGTGCTTTGCTGGGAAAGGCGGGCGGTGGCTTCTTCTCACCTCTTCCTCACGTCCCCCTCACCACCCGCTGCATCACCAGCGTCAGCGGGAATCCTATCATCGCCAGCGCCGCCGCGCCGCCGGCGCCCGGCGCTCCGCTCCTCGCGATGAGCACGGCATCCAGCAGCGATATCCCTGCGATGAGCGTCACCACGGCGCGCGGGATCCGGTCCTTTCGCGTCCCACGCAGCAACCTCACCGCGTGGATCACGCAGCCAGCGAGCGCCCCGTACGCGATCGTCCCCATCATCCCCGTGAGCGGCGCGCCGAGCGTCGCCAGGAACGGGACCGCCATGAAGCCGAGCGCCCAGAGGCTGCGCACCGCCAGCAGGTTCTCCTGCTTCGCGATCGCGGTCAGCCCGATCAAATAGAACAGCAGCGCCACCCCCCCGGCGATCACCGCGCTTCCGAGCTGCCCCCCCGCCGCGAACGCCGCGGTCACATAGACCAGCACGCGGCACATCCCCATCAGCGCCGGGCTCAGCGGGTTCCCCTTGTGCCAGGCATCGTAAAGCACGATCGCCCCGGCGAGCAGCGCGCTCGCCAGGGCGGGCGCCATTCCCCGGTTCGCCACATAGGCATGGCCGCCCACGATCAACACCCCCGCCCCGAGAAGGCCGTAGCCGACCGCAAACACCTCCCGGGCGCTCACCAGCCCGGACGGGATCGGCCGCTCCGGGCGCTCGCGAGCGTCGATCTCTCGGTCGAACGCGTCGTTCAGGAACATGCCGCCCACGTACATCAGCGACACCGCGAACCCCACCAGCGCCACCTCGGGCGCCCGTGGCGCAGACCCCGACAGGGCCATGCCACAGAGCACGTTCGTCCACACCGTGGGCAGGTTCGAGACGCGGCCGAGCCGCAGGTACACCCGTGCGCGCGAGCTCATCGCCCTGCCTCCGCTCGGCTGTCCGCTCGGCCACCGGAGCTCGCGCCGATTTCGCTGTCCGCTTGCCCGGCGGAGCTCGCGCCGACCTCGCGGCCACCCCCGACTTCGCGGCCACCCCCGACTCCACGGCTCGCGCCGACGCATCTGCCCTCGCCGGCGCCCGCGCTTTCGTTACCCACCATCCGCTCCTCCACCCAGCGGAGCTCTCTTGCCACCGCCTCGACCAGCCCGCCTCGGCGCTGGTCGTCCGGAAGTACATCCCAGGTGTAGGTCTCTACCTCGAGGTGCTGCGTCGCTGGCGAGTCTCGCAGGTGCGACAGCAGCGCCGCCAGCTCCGGCTGCGTCGTCGCGAGCGCGCCCTCGAGCTCCCGGAAGATCGGCACATGGAAGTGGACTCGCCACTCCTCCGGCTGCGCCCCGGGCGCCGCTGCGGTCCCGCCGTCGAGCGCCGCGAGCGCCTCGGGCAGATCCAGGTAGCGGACGAGCTCGCCCCCGCCTGTGCCCCCACGCCGCTCGACCACCTGGTGCAGGTAGACGACGTCCTCCGCATATGCGCGCAGCCTCGCCATCGTCGCCGGCTCGCGCTCCGCCACGCGGGCGCGCAGCCCGGCGCTGAGCTGCACCTTGTGCACGCCGATGCCCGCCGCGCGGAGCGCCGCGAGCGACGCGGGGGCGTCCTCGAACTCCACCGCCATGTGGCACGCGTCGAAGCAGAGGCCGAGGTGGCTCCGGAGCGCCTCCTCGGCGTCCGGCAGGCTCATCCCGGCCAGCGCCGACAGCTCGCGCGCGCGCTCCGGCGCGAACACGTGATCGGTGAAGAAGCCGATCGCCTCGGGCGTCGTCTCGAGGAAGCAGCACGGCTCCGGCTCGAGGGCCAGCGCGATGTGCTTGCCCGTGCGGCGGCGGATCTCGACGAGGTGCGCCGCGTGCTCGACCAGCCGCCGCGCCATCGCCGGCGCGTCGCCGGGCGTGCGCACCCGCGGCCTGAACGCGCCGGGCACCGTGCTGACGCTGCCCATCAGGCCCTCGTCCGCCGGCAGCAGCTCGGCGAGGAGCGTCGCCAGGAGATCGCTGTACGCGAGCCGCTCCTCGTCGAGCCAGTCGGGCAGGTACACGCGCTCCTTCACCGGCGCGCCGTGGAACCGGCCGTAAGGGAAGCCGTTCAGCGTGAACACGTAGAGGCCGTTCCGCTCGAGAAAATCGCGGAACGCGTCGAGCTCCGCCGGCTCGGCGAGCTCCGCCGCCGCCCTCGCCGAGAGCCGCAGCCCCACCCCGCACCGGCGGCGCGCGCCCGGCCCGAGGCCCTCCGCCCCGCTGCCGCCTCCGCCGCTTCCATCGCCTCCTCCGTGCAGCGCCCCTTGCTCCCCGCCGGCCGCGCGCGACCAGATCGCGAGCAGGTGCGTCTCGAGGCTCTGCTTCACCTCCGACCACGTCTCGCCCGCGTGGATGTTCGTGCAGTACGTGAGGTGCGGAGCGCCCGCGCACGCGAGCCTCATGATTGCGCCGCTCCCGTGACCGCGCTCGCCGCTCCCGTGGCCGCGCCCGCCGCTCCCGTCGCGCCGATCGCCGCGAGCGCGCCCCGCCTCCCGGCGCGCTCGCGCAGCCGCGCGATCGCCGCGACGATGTGCCGCTCCTCCATCGCGTGCACCTCGCGGGCGCGCCCCACCTCCTCGAGCAACGTCACCGTGAGCTCCCCGCCGAGGTGCTCGCGGAACTCGTCCAGCCCATCGAGCACGCAGAGCCGCTCGCCCCGCTCTCCCCTCTCGCACGTGCGCGTCAGCGCGAGCGCGTCGTCCCACAGCGTGAAGCCGAGCGCCTCGAGCGCCGCCACCACCGCGGCCGCCGTCGCCTGGCTGCACAGGCCGGCCAGCTCGGCGTACAGCGTGTCGATCGCGATCCCGATCGCGACCGCCTCGCCGTGGCGGAGCCTGTGCTTCGTGAGCGACTCCAGCTTGTGCGCAGCCCAGTGCCCGAAGTCGAGCGGCCGCGCGCTCCCGAGCTCGAACGGGTCGCCCGCGCTCGCGATGTGCTGGAGGTGGATCTCCGCCGAGCGGCGCACGAGCTGCGCGAGCGGCGCGAGCGACCCCGACGCGAGCGCGGGCGCGTGCTCGGACAGCCACGAGAACAGCCGCGCGTCCCGGATCAGCGCGACCTTCACCGCCTCCGCCATCCCCGCCACCTTGTCGCGCAAGGGCAGCGTCTCCAGGAAGCGCGGATCGATGAGCACCGCGAACGGCGGGGCGAACGTGCCGAGCAGGTTCTTCTTCCCGAACGCGTTGACGCCGTTCTTCACGCCGACCCCGGAATCGGCCTGCGCGAGCACCGTGGTCGGGATCCGCACGACCCGGACGCCTCGGTGCACCGTCGCCGCCGCGTAGCCGACCATGTCGAGCACCGCGCCGCCTCCGACGATCATCACGAACGACTGCCGATCCATCCCCAGCGCGTCGAGCCTCGCCTGCAGCGCCGCCGTCGCCGCGCCGTCGTTCTTCGCCGCCTCGCCGCCGGGCACCACGATCGGCTCGGCCGCGAGCGTGAGCAGGTCCGGTCGCGCGCCCACGTACCGCGCGATGTCGTCCGCCAGAGACGGCCACGCCGCCGCGACGCCGCCGTCGATCACCGGCAGCACGCGGTGACGCCGGCGCGGCTCCTTCGCGGCGATGGCGGCCGCCAGGTCGGCGTTGCTCGGCGAAAAGACGCCCTCCGTGAAGTAGACGGGGTACTCGAAGGGGACCGCGATCCGTTGCAGATGAAGCAGCATCAAAGCCGACTTTCGAGAGAGGTCATCGGCCCGTCAAGTTGGTTCCTCGCGAGGATCCCGCGTCTTGCCGCGGTACGAAAACTTCCCCTTGGCGGCGGACGGCCTTCCTGCAATGCTGGCGCCGCTCGGTGAATCGCGCCGCCGTACGGCCGAGTTCACCTCATGGCCCCGTGATCGCCCCGTGATCGCCGCGTGATCGCAACCCCGTACCGCCTGACATCCTCCTCAATGCAGACGCCCATGGAAGGCACAGCCCGTCCCACGAAACGGTCCTTCATGCGAGGAGTGCTTCTGACGGCAGCGGCAGGGCTCGCCCTCGCCGCGTTCTCCGCCGGGTGCGCGCCCACGTACGTCTACAATCCCGCGAACTACGCGAAGGAGTACGACCCGCGTAAGCACGAATACACGATCGGGGTAGGGGACCAGATCCGGATCAACGTCTGGCGCATGGCCGACCTGTCGAGCGAGGCGCTCGTCCGGGCCGATGGCGTCATCACGATGCCGCTCATCGGCGACGTCTACGTGGCCGGCAGGACCCCGACCCAGGTGCGCGAGGAGCTGAAGAAGCGGCTCTCCGAGTTCGTGAAGGACGAGACGGCCGTGATCACCGTCGCCGTGACCGGGATCAACAGCTACCGGTTCGTGGTCAGCGGCAACGTCGCGCGCGCCGGCATCTTCGCCTCCAACTACTTCGTCTCCGTCTCCGAGGCGCTCGCGCTCGCCGGCGGTCCCAACCAGTTCGCCTCGACGGATCAGATCCTGCTCATCCGCATGGATAGCCCGGGCAAGTTCCGGCACATCCCCATCAACTACGACGACATCGCCTCGCGCAAGCGGCCCGAGCAGGACCTCGTGCTCAAGGCCGGCGATACCGTCTTCGTGCCCTGATCGTGGCCGGCTCCTCCGCGCTTGCCCGAAAGGCCGTCCTCGGCGCGGTCTGGACGATCGCGACGGGGCTCGGCTCGCGCGTGCTCGGCCTGATAGGCACCCTCGTGCTCACCCGGTTCATCGCGCCGGATGTGTACGGCGAGGTCTCGGCAGCGTCCGTCGTGATCATGACGGCGCACTTCATGTCGAGCCTCGGGACCGGCCAGTTCATCGCGTCGAGGCCCAACCTCGACCGCCAGATGGTCTTCAACGCGACCGTCTATTTCCACGTGGCGGGCCTCGTCGCCATCGCCGCCGTGTACCTCCTCCGGGAGCCGATCGCGGTGCACCTCGTCGGCGCGCCCGGGATGCTCGAGTTCATGCCAGGGCTCATTCTCGCGATGATCATCGATCGGATCTGGTACGTCCCCGATCGCCTGCTCATCCGCGAGATGCGCTTCCGCAGCGTGAGCCTCCGGAACGCCGCCGGCGAGCTCACCTACACCGCGGCGTCCGTCTCCCTCGCCGTGCTCGGCTGGGGGGGGAACGCCATCGTGGTGGCGACGCTCCTGCGCGCCGTCGTGCGCGTGGTGACCACGGTCCCGGCGGTGAAGCTCTCCGAGTGGCTGACGCCGAGCCCGCTGTCGGGCGAGAAGGCGCGCGAGCTGTTCGCCTTCGGCATCCCGCTCAACTTCGGGTCGCTGGCGAACTTCGGGGCTTCCAAATGGGACAACCTCGTCATGATTCGCCTGTTCGGGGAGCAAGTCGGCGGGCTCTACAACCTCGCGTGGAACCTCGCCGACATCCCGGCCTCCCAGGTCGGCGAGCGCATCGGCGACGTGCTCGTCCCGTCGTTCGCGAAGCTCGAGCCGGAGCAGCGCAAGGCGGCGCTCGTCCGCGCGCTCACGCTGCTCGCGCTCCTCATCTTCCCGCTCGCCGTGGGCCTCGGCGCGGTCGCCCCGACGATCCTGAACGACACCTTCTTCAACGAGGCATGGGAGCCGGCCGGCCCGCTCCTCGCCGTGCTGTCCGCGCTCGGCGTCGCGCGCCCGATCGGCTGGGTCTTGTCCTCGTACATGCAGGTCTACGGCCGGACGCGGACGATCATGGTCCTGGAGTGGCTCAAGGTGGCCGCGATCGTCGGCGGCATCGCGCTGCTCGGAACGATCGGCGGCGTCCTCTGGGCCTGCGCCGGCGTCGGCGTTGCGTTCGGGGTGCACGCCCTGGCGAGCCTCTGGGTGGTCAAGCGCGCCGATGGCGTCCCGTACATGCGGCTCCTGCGCCCGCTGGTCCGCCCGCTCGTCGCGTGCGTGCCCATGGTCGCCGCGGTGCTCGCCGTTCGCTACGGCATGCGGTCGCTCCACGACCTGCCCCGCGGGTGCCGCCTTGGCGCTGAGGTGGTGGTCGGCGGGCTCGCCTTCGTCGCTTCCGCGCTGGTCATCGCGCGGCAGGCATCACGGGACTTCCTCCAGCTCGCCCGCGAAGCGGTCCACCGCCGTCGTTAAGGCGTTTCCTGAATGTCACCGACCCGGCGTGACGAGCGAAGCGCGCGCAACGAGCGCAACGAGCGTTGCCAGCGTAACGAGCGTAACGAGCGTAACGAGCGTAACGAGCGTGCGGACCGCGACGAGGAGCACCTTTCCCCGCCGATCGTTGGGGCCCCACGCGACACTCGAGCGAAATTGGGGGGGCCTGTGGTAGCGTCGGGCCCCTCTCTTCGAAACTGGGTCGGGATCCGCATGGCGGCTCCCCTCCACCACTGGAGATAATAGGAAATGGCAGAGACGCATCCCCCTGCGGTCGAGAGCTTCCTGGCCAAGATCAACTCCCGCGAAGCCCAGGTGGGCATCATCGGCATGGGTTATGTCGGCCTGCCGCTGGCGCTCACGTTCATCGAGAAGGGCTTCCGCGTGCTGGGCTTTGACGTGGACCCGGCGAAGGTCACCGCGCTCGGCGAGGGGAAGGGCTACATCAAGCACCTCGATCCCGCGCGCATCGCGGCGGCAGCCAAGACGGGCCGATTGGAGGCGACGGCGGACTTCTCGCGGCTCGGCGAGCCCGACGCCATCCTGATCTGCGTCCCGACTCCGCTGACGGCCCAGCGGGAGCCCGACATGAGCTACGTCGTCGGCTCCGCCCAGAAGATCAAGGAGCGGCTGCGGAAGGGGCAGCTCGTCGTCCTCGAGTCCACCACGTATCCCGGCACGACCGATGAGCTCGTCAAGGGCATCCTCGAGCAATCGGGCCTGCGCATGGGGCAGGATTTCTACCTCGCCTTCTCGCCCGAGCGCGAGGACCCGGGGAACCGCGATCACAGCACCGCGACCATCCCGAAGGTCGTCGGCGGCGTCGATCGCGCGTCGCTGGTCCTCTCGCAGGCGCTCTACTCGCAGGCGATCGCGCGCGTCGTGGCCGTCTCCTCGGCGCGCGCGGCCGAGGCGGCGAAGCTGACCGAGAACATCTTCCGGGCCATCAACATCGCCCTCGTGAACGAGCTCAAGGTCGTCTACGACGCCATGGGCATCGACGTCTGGGAGGTGCTCGACGCCGCGTCGACCAAGCCGTTCGGCTTCATGCGGTTCAACCCCGGCCCGGGCTGGGGCGGCCACTGCATCCCGCTCGACCCGTTCTACCTCGCGTGGAAGGCGCGCGAGTACGGCGTGTCCACCAAGTTCATCGAGCTCGCGGGCGAGGTGAACGTCGAGATGCCGCACTACGTCGTCAACAAGCTCCAGCTCGCGCTGAACGAGCGCGGCAAGGCGATGAAGGGCACGAAGGTCCTGCTGCTCGGCGTCGCCTACAAGAAGGACATCGACGACCCGCGCGAGAGCCCCGCGTTCGAGATCATCGAGCTCCTGCGCAAGCTCGGGGCCGTGCTGAGCTTCCACGACCCGCACGTCCCCAAGCTGCCGCGCATGCGCACCTGGCCGCATCTGCCGGAGCTCTCGTCCGTCCCCCTCAACGAGGACACGCTCAAGAGCCACGACGCGGTCATGATCGTCACCGACCATTCGGTGGTCGATTACGATCTGGTGCTGAACCACGCCGCCCTGATCGTCGACGCCCGTGGCGTCTACCGCGCGGCGAACCCCAAGGTGGTCAAGGCCTGACGGAGGGCGAGGGCGCCCCGAGCGGCGCGGGCAGGCGTCGCACGCCAGCGCGGCGGTCCTGGTGACCAGGCATCCAGCGGCGGCGTCCTTGCCGTGTCGCCGCTGGCCCCGTGGCGTGTCGCTCGATTCCCGCGCTGTGGGCGGCGCGCCGCGGGCATCGCCGTAGCGCCCACGCCACGGCGCGGGCGCCACGGCGGAGCTCCTGGGTGACTCCTCGGCAACCGCGAGGAGCTCCGCGTGTCCTCGCGACCTCGTAGCCGCGTCACCTTGTATCCGCGTATCCTCGTCACCACGTATCCTCGTGACCCGGCAACCCCGTAACGCCGTAACCCGGTAACCCGGTAACCGACGGTAACCGATGCAGCTCTTGCCGAGCTCGCGAAATCGCGAGCATCCCCTTGATGTCAGGGCGCCGGTTCGGTACCCATCAAAGACGGTCCATGTCCACGCCGCCGCCCATGGTCGGGCCAGGTCGAACGATGTCGCCTGCAGATGACAGCCTGGGCCCTGCGCCGTCGAGCTCGGATTGGAAGGGCCACCTGGAGATCCGGCTCGGCGATCTCCCGGGGACGCGACGGCCGCTGACCGAGTCCCACATCGTCATCGGCAGGGCGCCGGGCGTGCAGCTCACGCTCGACCACTACACGGTCTCACGGCGCCACGCGGAGCTCTTCTGCGATCCGTTCGGCCGGTGGTGGATCCGCGACCTCGGCAGCACCAACGGAACGCTCGTCAACGACGAGCGGATCAACGAGAAGGTGCTGAAGCCGGGCGATCGCATCGGGATCGGCGACTACATCCTCGAGTTCCAGCTCACGGCGCGGGCCCCTCGTGTGCCGATCGACCCGGGCGGCCTCCATTTCGAGGAGGACAAACCGACCGCGATCCGCAAGCTCGGCGAGCTCGACCCTCCGCGGATCGCGGCGAAGCACCTGTTCACCCTGATGGACCTGTCGCGGCGGCTCCTCAGCATCGAGGACGCGACGGATCGGTTCGACGCGCTCTGCCAGCTGATGGTCCGCGAGGACTTCCACGGCAGCATGGCGCTCGCGCTGCGGCTCCGGCAGAACGGCGCGCTGACGATCCTGTCCGGGCCGCACCGCCCGTTCCAGTCGCTCCGGCGCGAGGACTCCGTCGCCCCGCCGTACATCTCGCGCCGCGTGCTCGCGGCGGTGCAGGACACGCGCGAGCCGGTGCTGGCCGGCAACCTGGTCAGCGACAGCGCCACGGTCGAGCTCACGATGTCGCGCGACGTCATGGCCCTCTGGGTCGTGGCCTGTCCGCTGCGCGTCGAGGAGCAGATGATGAACCTGCTCTACGTGACCCTGCCGCCCGACTTCGGCAGCGTCGAGTGGCTCGGGCTCATCGCGCTCGCGGCGGAGGTCTATCAGCAGGCCGAGTCGGCCTGGGAGGCGCGGCGCCACGCGCAGGCGCACGCGGCGATCGAGCGCGAGCTCGAGATGGCGCACCAGATCCAGCGGACCTTCGTCCCGAAGCGGCTGGAGTTCAAGGCGCTGGACGTGGCGCTCGGCTTCGAGCCGTGCCGGTGGGTCGGGGGCGACTACGTGGACATCGTCCCGATGCCGGACGGCCGCATCATGCTCGCCGTGGCGGACGTCTGCGGCAAGGGGCTCCAGGCCGCGCTCATCGGCTCGAGCGTCCACACGATGGTGCGCGCGACGGTCGACGCCGGCCGCGGGATCACGGGCATGATGGACCGGCTGAACGCCTACCTCTGCGAGTACCTGCCGGAGCACTCGTTCGTCACGATGGTGGCCGTCGCCCTCGACCCCGCGACGGGCCGCATGGAGTGCGTCAACGCAGGGCACCCGCCGGCGCTGGTGGCGACCGCGGAGGGCGGACTGCGGCACCTCCAGGCGGCGGTCAACCCGGCGCTCGGGGTCGGCCTGGTGCCGATGGAGGCGCACCAGAGCGTGCTCGCGCCGGGCGAGGTGCTCGCGATGTACACCGACGGGCTCACCGAGCTGCGCAACTCGTCGAAGCAGATGCTCGGCCTGCACGCGCTCGGCACGGGCTTCGCCAAGCTCTGCGCCACCAGCGCTGGCCGCCCGGTCGCGTCGATCGCCGACAAGCTCACGCACATGCTCGAGGAGTTCCGCGGCGACCAGCTGCCCGAGGACGACAGGGCCTTCCTCCTCGCGCGGCGCACCTGAGCGCGCCGCGGTCGGCCGCCCGGCGGAGCCCCTGAGCGCGCCCCGTCGCGCTCAGCGAGCGGCGTCGCCCGCGCCAGCCGACGCCGGCGCCTCGCCCTCCAGCGGCTCGCTCGGCGTCGGCTCCCGGCGCGGCGTTCCGGAAGGGCCTGCCGAGCCGAAGGGCTGGGTCATCAAGATGCGCGAGCCCGGCGCCATCTGCCGCGGGAACGCGCCCGACACGGACAGGAGGAGCGTGTTCCGGACGACGCGCGTGTCGGGGAGCTCCGCTGTCCTTGCCTCGGCGCGCTGGTTCGCGTGCTGGTACCGGAGCGCGAGCGCGAAGTCGGGGATGAGGATGACGGGGCTCCAGAGCAGCCCGACATCGGTGAGCACCGCGAGCGTCGTCGGCCCCGTGTCGAGATCCCCCTCCGCGTTCGTCTCGAGAGGCTGCGAGAGCTGCGCGCTGGCCGAGCCCTCGACCGACAGGTGCCAGGCGGGGCGGATGGGCACGGCGGCGCGGAGCGTCAGCATATGGGAGAGCTGGATCTGCTGCAGGAAGACGTTCGGCGTGGCCGCGTAGGTGTACGCGAGCTCGGCCGCGTCGCCCCGCTCGTGCAAGTAGCGCAGCGCCGCGAGCCCGCTCGGGCGCACGAGCGACCCGGCGCCGCCCGCCAGGTCCGTCGCGACGACCCCGCCGAGGTCGAGCTGGCTCGAGAAGCGACGCCCGAGGTCGTGCTGCCAGCTCGCCACGAGCGTGCTGAGGAGCTGGTCGCGCGACGTGTACGTGTCTTCGGTCGTGGGATCGGTGTCGGTGACCGGAACGTTGTCGAAATGGGTGTAGCCGACCGATAGCGCGAGGGCCGCGACGTCGTGACGGAAGCTTCGGTTCGCGTTCAGCGTGTTCGTCACGCTGTACGTGCGCTGCGGGCGATCCAGGAGCGGGTTGTAGACGGCGAACGTCGCCGCCTGCCCGAGCGACCAGATCGGCGAGGGCTGGAACGAGAACCCCTCGTTGAACGACCCCTGCACGAAGTTCGTCGTCCCGCCCGCGTTGCCCTGGAGCGTCGTGGTCCCCGGCGTCTGCTCGAGCTGGAACGTGTTGAGCTGGCCTTGCGACCCGGACGCCCCGAGCGTCAGCGAGGTCCTCGGCGACGTGACGAAGCGGCCGGTCCACGCGGCCACGTTCGAATACGAGCTCGCCTCCGCATGCCGGAAGAAGAGGCTCGTCGAGAACGTGTAGGAGAGCGTCTGGGCGGTCCGCGGCGTCGTGTAGGTGAAGATCAGGCCGGGGCTCGCGGTCGCGAGGCCGTCGGCGTCGGGACCGGGCCCGGCAGGGGGCTCGGCCGCGGAGGTCACGTTGTCGGTGACGCCGATCGACCCGGTGAAGACGCCGTGGAGGGTTGCGTCCTGCGCCCGGGCGTCGTGGTGGGTGAGGATCGCGCAGCCGAAGGCCGCGACCGCAATACCTCGTCCGGAGCGCATGAGGGCTGCAAGGTAACAATGGAGCCGGCGCTCGGCTATGCCTCCCCGACCTTTCGGCGCAAGGAGGCGAACGCCGCGCGCCGGCCGTTCAGGCGTCGAGAAGGACGACACCGAGGATGGGCGCCGGCCGGAGCTGCTCGATGGCCTGGCGGATCGCCTTGCGGGTCGACTTCTTGACCAGCGAGGTCAGGATCACGCCGTCCACCGAGTCGCCGATGACGTTCAGGTCCATGCTGCCGAGCACCGGCGGCGTGTCGATGATGATGTACGAGTAGCCCGCGCGCTTGAGGCTCTCGATCGCGGTCGAGAACGCCACCCCGTCGAAGATCGGCGGCCGCTCCGTGCGCGGATCGACGGCCAGGATGTGGACGGGCGTCTGGAGGGCGAGCCTCGCGTCGGGCGACCTGCCGCCCATCGGCGCGGCGTTCCTGTCCGACGACGACTCGCCGCCGTCGTCGCCGGGCGTCACGGCGGGCGCCGCCTGATCGACGACGACCCAGGGCGCGAACCGGTCGTTGACGTGGCGCTGGAGCTGCTCCGTGAAGCAGCTCGGGGGCTCGAACCGCAGCGCCTTCGCGATGCCGGGCTTGCGGATGTTCGCCTCGACGAGGAGGATCTTCCCGCGGACGGTCTCGCGGAGCGCGAGCGCGAGGTTGATGGCGCACGACGTCTTGCCCTCGCCGGGCCCCGCGCTCGTCACGGCGATGGTGATCCCCGAGCCCGTCGGCAGCTTGCGCCGGAGCGTCCGGTACGCGTCGGCCTGGGGCGAGTAGGGCGCGCGGAGCATCACGATGTTCGGATCCACGGCGTCCGGCATCGGCACGGGGCGCACGGTGATCTCGCCCGGGCCGCGCAGCGACTCCTCCGGGAGCAACCCGGCGTTCTCCGGTGTGGTGGGCAGGGAGCGCAGCTGCTCGATGTGCAGCGACGGCGGCTCCTCGAACGTCGGATCCAGCGACTGCAGCTTCGCGTCCACGGCCTGGTGCGCCGGGGTCGACACCACGCGGTTGAAGATCAGGGAGGGCGGCGAGTTGAACGTGCTGGTGAGCGAGCGCTCGATCGGCCGCTCGGGCGGCGGCTGCTGCGGCGGCGGCTGCTGATGCGGCTGCGGCACCTCGCGCACCGTCACCTCGCGCGCCGCGGGCGGCACCACGCGATCGAAGACGAGCGACGGAGGCGAGGGGAACGCGCCGCTGAACGATCGCTCGAGGGACGGCGCTCCCCCGGGGGGCGCCCCCGCGTCCCGGACCCCCACGTCGCGCGCCGGCGAGGCGATGACCCGCTCGATCGGCACCGGCAGCGCTGGCGAGCTGCCCGGCCTCCCGCCGCTCGATACGAGCCCAGGGCTGCTCAGCGTCGCGCTCAGATCGGCGACACGCGCGATCGCGGGGGATGAGCCTTGCCGCTCGGGGCCGGGCGGCAGCGCCGGCGCGGGCATGCCGAGCACCGTCGCGGTACCCGGGTGCGCGCGGTGCTCTCCGTGGGCCGCCGCGGGACCCCCGAGGAAGAGCGCCGTCGCTGGCGACGGCCCCCTGAGCGGCTGCTGCGCGCCGGGGTGAGCGCCCGGCGCCTGCGCGGCGCCGAGGCGCAGCCCCATCGCCTGCGGGTGCTGCAGCGGCGAAGGGGGCAGATCTTGCCGGATGGTCGGCGAGTCGAACGCGGCGCTCGGGTCGTCCTGGCTGGAGCTCGGGCGCTCCGCCGAGACCACGTCCTCCGCGTCGTTCGCGAGGCGCAGGACGCGGGCGATCATCTCCTCGCGCACGTCCGGATCCGGCGCGATCGAGCGCCAGTTGCCGACCACGTTGCGGAGCCGGCGCGCCTCGATGACGAGGGCGCGGACCCGCGCGGTCTGCTCCGCGCGACTCAGGAAGTCGCAGACCTGATCGAGCGCCCGCTCGAGGGAAGCGACCGGCGGGGGCTTTCCCGGCTCAGCTCCGCCTGCCTCAGCCACGGCGCCCTCGGGGCGCGCGCGCGGCGGGCGGAACGACGACGAGCACCGGAGCGAGCGCCATTCGATCGATATCTTCCATGTCGTAAACCCGATCATCGAACACGATGCCACGCGCCGCGGCGGCCGCGATGCCGGCCGCAACGGACAAGAACAGCCCGCCGATGGCGATGATCAACCGCGACGGGCTCGACGGCGCGCTCGGCCGGTACGCCGGGTCGAGCACCTCGATCTGCGCCGAGTAGCCGCCCTGCTCCGAGCTCGCGGCGATCTCCGCGCGGAACGACTTGCCCTCGAGGTCGGAGAGGCGCTGCTGCGCGCGCGCCTTCTCGCGGCTGAGCCGCGACCAGTCGGTCTCGGTGTTGATGATCTGCTTCGCCGCCTCGCTCGCGTCGGCCGCGTTGCCCTTCTTCGCGCCCCTGCGCACCGCGATCTCCCGCTCGAGAGCGGCGAGCTGGGACTTGATCTTCGCCTTCTCGGCCTCGTCGGTCGCGGGGACCTCCACCACCGGCTCCGGCGGCAGGACGAGCGCCTGCTCGGCGCGCCGCAGCGCCGCCTCGGCGTTGGTCACGCGGGCCGCCGCCGCCCGGACGTCGGGGTGCTGCTCGGTGAAGCGGGACTGCTTGTCGGCCAGATCCCGCCGCGCGGTGGCGAGCTCTTGCTCGGCCTGATCCCGCTGCCGGGTGAGCGCGGGGGAGGGCACCCCGGCGGCGCTCGCCGCCGGCTGCTCCGGCTTGCCGGTGAGCCGGCTGCGCAGGCGGGGCACCTGCCGCTCGAGCGCCTCGAGGGTCGGGTCGGTCCCTGTGGCGCGCCGCTCCCGCTCGCGGATGGCGGCGCCGCCCTGCGAGCCGCCGGGTGTGGATTGCTCGGTAGCGAACTCGGGGTGCTCGGCCAGGAACGCCGCGAGCTCGGCCTCGGCCTTCTCGACGTCCTGCTCGGCGCGCTTCAGCTCGGCGTCGAGGAACTCGTTCGTCAGCTTCGCCTGCGACCTGCGCATGCGGGTCGTCTCCTCGACGAGGATGTCCGCGAGCCGCTGCGTCACCTCCTGCGCCTGCTCGCGCGTCTCTCCTTCGGCCGAGATCGCGAAGGTGTCCTGCGAGCGGGCCTTGAAGGTGATCTTGGCGCGGAGCCGATCGACCGCGTCGACCATGCCCCGCTTCTCGAGGACGTCGGGGAAGAGGTTGAACTCCGTCACGACCTTCTCGAGGTTGGAGCGCGCGAGCAGCGTCTCCTTGAGCCGCGCGGAGAGGGTGCGGAGCGGGTCGGGCCCGTCGGGCCCGAGGTACGTCGCCTTGACGCCCTCGCGGTAGAAGATCACGGTCTCGGAGCGGTACGCGGGCTTCCTCGACTGCACGACGAGCACCGTGAACCCGAGCCCCGCGATCGCCACCAGCACCGCCACGTACCAGTGCGCCAGCGTCCGGTTGATCATCGCGCTGACGCTGGGCGGCTGCGGACCTGCAGGCCGCGCCGCTGCGTCGGCGGGGATCGCCCCGAGCGCCTCCTGGGGCGGGGTAGGCCCGGAGAGCTGCTGGTTCATCTTCTTGTCCATGGTCCCCGCTCCTCGAAGGTTGCCTTGCTCCGCCCGGTCCGGAGAACGCGCACCCCGGTCAGGCAGGCTGGTTGGCTATGGTAGACGTGCGACGCCCGAGCGCCAGCTTGTTGCACCCGGCTCCGGCTGTGCCCGCCGCGCGCAACCCCACGCCTAACACGCCTCCAGTACGCGCAGCACGCGCAACCAGCACCACGGCGACAGGGGGCACCGCCCGGGCGACGCCAGCCGCGCTGCACCGTCCGCGCGACACCTGCCGCGCGGCGCTGCCACCGCAACCGTTGTCGACGGGTGGGCCGGGGGGCCGGGGTGGCGGCGCGCGCGCCGCCACCGAGCGTCACGTGGGGAACACCCGATCGAGGCGCAGCAGGCGGAAGATCGCGCGCGGCTGATCCCTCAGCCCGACGATGCGCACCTGGCCGCCGTTGGCCCGTACCCGCTTGAACAGCGAGACGATGACGCCGACGCCCGAGCTGTCGATCAGCCGGAGGGACGAGAGCTCGAGCGTGATGTTCTGCCGGTTCTCGGCCACCAGCTCGTCCACCAATGTCCTGAACTCCGGTGCGGTCACTGCGTCGAGGGTCCCCTCGAACTGCACGACCGTCTCACTGCCGTTATCGGTCCGCGTATAACTCATTGGATTTTGATTCCCCCTGCGGCGCGGGTCGCGCCCGAACGGGAGACGCTCCGCATTCGAAAACTGCTCGTCCGATGCCCTGTCGCCCCGGCGAAATCGGCGTCGGAATGCTCTTGTTCGCTGCTGCCTTCACCCCCGTCGCCGGCAATACACGAGCTGCCCTCCCTCCGTTTCACAAGACGGAGGACATTCGGACTGCCAGGACAGTAGTCGACCTCATCCATGAACGACTTGATGATGAAGAGCCCCATCCCGGACTCGGGGAGGTCGTCGATGGGAGGGTTGTCGATGGCCGCGGGATCGAAGCTGCAGCCCGTGTCCATCAAACGGATGATAATGCCGTCCGCGTCGGACTCGATCTCGATGTCGACGTCGCCCGGCGGACCAGCGCGGTATCCGTGAATCGCGATGTTGTTGAACGCCTCGCCGAACGCCGAGACGGTCTGGTCCTCGAAATCCTCCTGGGTGAGGCCGGGCGACCCGCCCTCGACCCTCCCCGGCGCGGCCATCTTGCATGCGGCCGCCACCACGCGGAGGGCGAGGTGGCGATAGGTCAACGAACCTGGTACGCGGAGTCGGATCACGCCCAAACCTCCATCCGAGCTTGTACCCTACCACGTTCTCGACTATGGGAGCCACAAGGTAAACAGTGACACCTGGCGTTCGTGTAGCGAAACGTGCGATCGACATCGCGGGCTCGCTCGTGGGTCTCACGCTGACCCTCCCGCTCTACCCCCTCATCGGCGCGGCTATCTACCTCGAGTCGCCCGGGCCGATCTTCTACATGCAGCGCCGTGCCGGGATGCTCATCGGCACGGAAGTGCGGGACGGCGTGGCCTACCCGCGGTTCGTCGAATTCCACATGCGCAAATTTCGTTCCATGCGCGTGGATGCCGAGAAGTTGACGGGGGCCGTGCTCGCCCAGCAGGACGACCCGCGCATCACCCGGGTCGGCCGCTTCCTGCGCAAGACGCGCCTCGATGAGATCCCGCAGTTCTGGAGCGTGCTCATGGGCGACATGAGCATCGTGGGGCCGCGCCCCGAGCGCCCCGAGCTGCTCGTCAACCTCGCGCTCGCCATTCCCTTCTTCGAGGAGCGGATGCGCGACATCAAGCCGGGCATCACGGGGCTCGCGCAGGTGTCGCTCGGGTATACCGGACGCGCTCCGGCGGAGAGCGAGGTCGCCGCGTTCGAGGCGACGCTGACGAACCCGTTCGGCCTCGAGGAGGCGGAGGGGGCCGAGGCCGACGACATGCGGATGAAGCTGCTCTTCGATCTCGCGTACGCCGCGTCGCTCGAGAAGCTCTCGACGTTCCTGCAGATGGAGCTCTCGATCATCGTGAAGACGCCGCTCGTGATGGTCCTCGGCCTCGGGCGCTGAGCGGGCCCCGGCCCGGCGCGGGCGTCGCGGCCGCGATGCTCCGTGCGTCATGGCGCTGAACCGGGGCAACTTCCCGCGGCTGTACTAACCCCTCTTGCTGAGCACGACGATCACGAGCACCAGGGCGAGATCGGCCAGGATGAGCCGGTAGACGTCGCGCTTCTCGAGCCGGATCGAGAAGTTCGGATCGACGCTCCTGATGGCGGAATACAGCGCACCCGCCAGGCCGAAGTAGATCCAGAGCACGTAGTGGTAGGTGAACGAGAGGAAGAAGATCCCGACCATCATCCCGCAGAACCCGGCCATGATCGCCATGGACCAGGCGCGGATCGCCGCGAACTGGGCGCCGTGCTCGTACCGCTTGAGCGCGACCAGCGAGATCTTGAGGGTGAGGTAGATCATCGCCGTCCACGCGAACATCCCGAGCGGACCGAGCTCCGAGAGCGCGAGGAGGTACGCGTTGTGCGCGGTGAGCCAGTGGTGCTCCGTGAACTGGCGGAAGCCCGCGCCCATCAGCGGGAACATCCGGTAGATATTCAGGCCCTCGCCCAGGATCTCCGTGCGCTCGTTCGCTGACTCATCCGCCTCGCCCCCGCCGCGGCCGCCGAGCATCATGAGCGGCGCCGCGCAGATCGCGCCGAAGATCGCGCCGCGGATGCCGTACTTCTTGACGAAGTAGACGCCCAGCACCGTCGCGAAGACGAGCTGGCCGCCCCGGGACTGCGTGAGGATGATCGCGGTCGCGATGAGGAGGAGCGAGCCGAAGACCATGAGCGCGCGCGTGAAGGAGCGCTTCTGCTCGAACATCGCGAAGCTGAACGGCAGCACGATGCCCGCCGTGAGCGCGAGCTCGTTCGGATCCTGGAGCACGCCGCGCCAGCGCACGCGGCCGTTGATCGTCGACGTCTTGAAGAGGCCGACGCGCTCGCACAGGTACTCGACCTCGGGATCGGCGCCCGGCCCCTCGCGGCAGTCCACGCGGAGCTCGCAGGAGCGGCCGTCGGGGATGCCCGCCTCGCCGCGCGAGCCTCCGATGGTCTGCGTCATCGCCAGGCACTGAAACGAGGAGAACCCCTGGTGGATCGCGACGCCCGCCACGAAGAGACCCATGATGAGCACCGTGGCGGCGAGCTTCTGGAACCCTTTGAAGCCGTCGGGGCTGTGCCCGATCAGGAAGAAGAGGACGAACGTCACGCTGATCGAGACGAACCCCTCGGTGAACTCGGCGGGGTTCCGGAAGCCCAGCGTGAGCACGCACCAGGAGTAGACGACGATGGCCCACCGGAGCTGCGGGGTCGCCTTCAGCCTGACCTTGCCCATCGCGAGGTCGAGGCCCATGCCCATGAAGGCGAGGCCGAGCCAGAGGTACAGGAACGGCAGGCTCTCGAAGCGCTCGTCCCACTCCTGAGGCCTGCCGTAGATGAAGACGATGAGAAGGATGACCCCGGGGAGCGCGAGCATGTCGAGGGTCCTCGGCGGAGACGCCGTTCGGGTGGTGGGGGACGTTCCGGAGGATCGCGGCTCGCGTCAAGCGACTTGCGCTCGCTCCCTCCGGCGTGGTTTCCGGGCCCTCGACGCTACGTGCTGAGGCCCACGCGGCGCACGGCCTGGTTCAGGAACGGGACGAACTCATCCGCGGCCCTCGCGTTGCCCGCGCTCGAGGGGTGGTTGTCGGTGTTCCCCTCCGAGCCGTGCAGGGAGAAGTTGGACTCGCCCTTGTTCGTGAGCACGTCGTAGTAGTCGAAGACGACGACGTTCTTCTCCGGATAGCCGCTGAGCCAGCCGTCGGGCGACTTGACCCAGTTGTTGAACGAGCGGGCGAGATCCGCCTGGCGCTGCGCGATCTCGGCGTCGGAGGGCTTCCCGAGGAGCCGCTTCGCGGTCCACTTCCAGGCGGGCTCCTTCGAGCGTTTGAGGACGTTGGCGGGGGCGGTGACGTAGACGAACAGCGTGTCCTTCCGCTTCGCGAGGTCGGGCAGGATGGACGTCAGCGTGGCCTTCGCGTTCCAGACGGTGAGCTCCGGGCCGGCCGGGTTGCCGGGGGCGGAGCCCTCGCCGACGAAGCGGTTGTTGGGATAACAGGACTTGAAGACGACGATCCGGTTCACCACGCCGTCCGGGTGCATCTGGTCGTTCAGCGCGACCCGGAGCACCTTGTCCATCTTGTCGCGGAACTTGGGCGCCCAGTCGAAGAGGTCGGTCTTCTCGCCGATCTCGCTGCCGTAGGAGGCCTCGTGGACGCGGTAGCTCTGCTCCGTGAGCTTCTTCTTGAGCCCGCCTCCGTTCGGGTGCGCCTCGTAGACGCACGACGCCTTCTCCTTCTCGGCGCCCGTCTCCGTGAGGAGCTGGCCGCCGCACGAGTGATGGATGAACAGGAGATCCAGCGGGGTATCGGGCCGGGCGCTCGCGAAGCCGGACAGATCGAGCGAGCCGGCCTTCGCGATGGGGCCGGTCGCGGCCGGCGCCGTGCCCTCGATGGGGATGAACATGGCGCCCAGCGCGACGAGAAATGCGCCGGCAGAGACGAGTCGCTTCTTGCTCATGGCATCTCCGTACAGGACGTGGGCAAGGAGAATGGATTATTGCAGCGCGCCACGCCGAGGACAAGCGTGGCGCGGAGGGCATCATCGTCGCATTTGCCGTTTGCGACACGGCGCTCAGAAGGTGAGGACGCCGCCCTCGTCGGCCTTGGCGGCCGAGCCGGCGCGGATCGTGATCTCGTCGCCGCCGCCCGCGGGCTTCCTGATCACGTCGTAGGACGCGCCGGGGGAGAGCCCCGTGACGACGTGCTTCGTCACGCCGGGGAGCGAGGTGAACTGCACCTCGGACACAGCGCCCAGCTCGACCGGGAACAGGACCAGCGTGCCCTTCACCGCCGCGCCAGCGAACGGCGTCCCGCGCTTCGTGCGCACGAGCGTCACCGGATCCGCCGTCGCGTTGCCGGCCGCGCCCTGGAGCACGTGCAGGAAGCGCGTGTCCTTCGGCATCGGGGCCGGCGGCTCGACCCGCAGGGTCGCGAGCATCGGCTCGTTCTCGGCCGGCTTGGTGTCCCAGGTGCCCGTCGGCTTGTACGGCTCGGCCACCATGACGGCGCTCTCCGGCAGGAGCGTGGTCACGAAGAGCTTCTGCCCCTTCGCCGTCGTGGCCGTCGCGAGCTTCCCCGCGACCTGCGCCGCGCTCGGCGTCTGCACGAAGAAGCGCTTGAAGCGCCCGTCCTTGCCCGTGGCGGCGCGGTCGTAGAGGACGAGGTGGTCCGGCTTGAGCCACACGAGCGCGCGGCTGACGTGCGTGACGTCGCGGATGTTCTCGTACTCGGAGTTGTAGAGCGGGGTCGCGTCGCCGAGGACGTAGACGTAGTCCTGCGCGAAGCTCTTCGCGAGCACCCTGGGATCGCCCGTGTGCACGAGCGGCCACTGGGACCCGCGCCGCCAGAGCTCGCCGCGGTTCGGGTCGTCGTGGCGGCGGTTCCTGTCGTTCTCGACCGCGAGGGTGTTGTGCTGCTCGGAGCTCCCCATGAAGGCGCCGTACCCGACGCGCTCCTTCGTGAGCCACTCGCCGCCGCGGTAGAAGCCGAAGCTGAGGCCGTCGCCGTGCTGGTGGTCGATCTGCTCCCAGCCGAGCTGGAACTGGAGCCACGTGGCCTCGGGCCCCCAGCTCGTCCTCGCGAAGACCTGGCCGAGGCCGGGGCCGTAGTGCGTGAGCGGGGTGGAGGGGCGCGGGTCGGTCGGGGTGACCGCCGGGTCGAGCAGGAGGAAGTACATGATCGAGTGGCGCTTGTGGACCTGGCCGAGCTGCGAGCGGGCGCGCCGCGCGAGGGCTGCGGCGCCGCCCGGGCCGGCGTGGATGGCCATCCAGCGGAGCGCGTTCAGGCGCTCGGCGTTGCCGCTGTTCTCGGCGTGGAGGCCGAGCGCCGCGAACGGGTCGATGTGATCCGTGTATTCGTAGCGCTCCCCGTCGCCCGTCCACGCGGCCTCGTGGGTCGGCCCGAGCCGGCCCGCCGGCGTGGCGGGGCTCAGGCTGTGGAGGTGGGCCGGGATGAACTCGTGCCAGAACGGGTTGCCGTCGAGGTGCACCTGCGGGCCCCACTTCGCCGGATCGGCCTCGCCGGCCGTCTGGATGGCGAGCAGCGTCTCGCTCACGTAGGCCAGCGTCGCGGGGCCGTACTGGAAGCCCTCCGGCGGCGCGCCGCCGCGCGCGTCGTTCCGCAGGACGCTGTCGGTCATGTAAAGCCACGCCCCGGCGACGTTGGCGAAGTAGTCCCTGAGCCGCGGGTAGGTGCCGCTCGGCTTCGGATCCGGCGGATCGTCGGCCTCGTCGAACGCGAGCGACAGGAGCGTCAGGTTGCGCATGTGCGACGTGAAGTAGTTGTTCGCGGCGTACCTGCGCTTCTTCGGCTCCTTCAGCATCGCCGGGTCGTTCAGCTTGCCCACGGGCTCGGGGTGATCGTGGCTCGTCGTCGACGACTTCAGCTGCTCCTCCGCCCAGCGGAGAAAGACGGGCCGTATCGCCGCCTTGTCCTGGGCCGAGAGGTACCCGTAGATCCAGTCGACCGTGAGGCCGAACGACTCGCCGGCCCAGCGGGCGCGGTCGCCGGTCGAGAACCTGCGGACGAAGGGATCCTGCGGATCCCCCTTGTTCACGCGATCGACGATATAGAGAAGGATCTTGCGCGCGCGGGCGGCGTGGTCGTTGCGGGCTGCCTCGTCGCTCGAGACGAGCGACATGAAGGCGAACAGCTCCGCGTGCGCCTCGCAGTAGATGCGGGCGTGGGTGCAGTCGCCCTCCGAGGGGATATTGCCCTTGTCCATCGCCGCCGCGGCCTCGGCCGTCACGGCGGCGAGCTCCTTGAACAGGGGGTTCGCCTGCGTGGCGCGCGCCCGGAGCTTCGGCAGATCAGCCGCGCGCACCCAGAGCCGGGGGTGCCCCTTGGCCGGCGTGGCCGGCGGCGCGGCCGGCGCGTCGAAGCGCGGCGCCGCGACCGCGAGCGCGGCGGTGGCGGACTGGGTGCCCTCGCCGCTGTGGACCGCCGGAGGCCCCGGGGTCTGCCGCCGGTCGCAGCCGGCGAGGAGACCCGCGAGGCCGAGCGCGAGGCCGAGCGACGCGAGCGACCGCGAGCCCGTCATGTCGCGCGTTCCTTGAGGTACGTGAACGTCCGCTGGAGGCCCTCCTCCGTGGAGACCAGCTGCTTCCACCCGAGCGCCTTCAGCTTCGTGTTGTCGAACCGGTTCCCCTTCCACGAGGTCGCGCTCTTGTAGGGCGTGAAGATGGCCGGCAGCTGCCCCTTCGAGTAGGCGTGGTAGCGCTCGACGAGCTTCGATATCCCGGCGAGGGCGAAGTAGGGCACCGTGAGCGAGCGGATCGGCTTCACCTCGCGCTTGTAGCGGGCGAGGTAGACGTCGGCCGTGGGCAGGTCGTCGTCGTGGACGTTGTAGACCTGCCCCCGCGCGACGTCGCTCCGGCCGGCGACGGCGATCGCCTCCGCGCAGTTGTCGACGTACGACAGCGGGAGGACGTTGCGGCCGCCGAGGTGCAGGAACACGCCGAAGAGGCTCATCCCCACGCGGCTGGAGAAGGCGTTGCCGCCGGGGCCGTAGATGACGCCGGGGCGGAGCACCGTCAGCGGGAAGCCGTAGCGCGCCTGGTACTCCCAGAAGAGCTTCTCCTGCCGGAGCTTCGCCTGCGAGTAGAGATCGCGCTGCGCCGGCCGCGTCTCCAGGGGCGTGTTCTCGTCGACGATGTACCCCCGCGGGAGATCGGCGACGCCGTAGACGCCGAAGGAGCTGACCAGGACGACGCGCGGCGATCGGCCGGTGTGGACGAGCGCCTCGAGCAGGTTCTTCGAGGCGACGACGGTGCTCAGGAACATGTCCGCGGGCGCGCCGCCCATGGCCGCGGCCACGTGGTAGACGACGTCCACGCCCTCGACCGCGCGCTCGGCGGCCTCCTTCGTGGCGAGGGAGCCCACCGCGACCTCGAGGGGGACGCCCCGCCGCTTCTCGATCTCGTCGAGCCGCGAGCGGTTGCTCGCGGGGCGGACGAGGCAGCGGAGGTCGGTCTCGCCGTGGGCGAGCAGCCGGTCGACGAGGGCCGATCCGAGGAAGCCGTTCGAGCCGGTGACAAGGACTTTCATGTGCGCGCCTTCTCCTGCGGGACCTGCCGGAAGATCTCATCCATCATCGACGCGACCCGGATCATGTCCCGGTACGAGATGGGCAGCTCCGCGCCCCGCGTGATGCTGTCGTAGAAGAGGCCGATCAGGCGGTTCAGCCCCGAGAAGAAGTGGAAGTCGCTGCGGGCGAACCGCACCACGTTCTTGCCCCCCTCGCGGAGGTACGAGAGGGCCTGATCGAAGGCCGGGACGACGCGCCCGATGGCGCTCGGGAGCTTCGGCGACGCGTCGAGGGTGACCGTGCGGCTCGTGAAGTCGACGTGGAGCGTGTTCTTCGTGCCGTAGACGCGGAGAAAGTGCCCGGGCGGCCGCGCGTGCGACGAGAAGGTCCCGTAGGCGCTGACGCGCGCGCCCTGCACCGTGACGCGGAGCTCGTCGAGCATGTCGTCGCGCGAGTCGCCGAACCGCTTCTCCCGGAGCGCGTAGGCGGTCGCGGTGACCTTCGGCTGCTCGTCGTCCACGAACTCGACGATCTTGTTCAGCAGGTGATCGACGTTGTTGTGGAACAGCTTGCCCGGGAGGCGATGGACCCAGTGCGAGCCGTCGCCGAGGAGCGCCGTGCCGAAGGGGCCGGCGAGGTTGTAGCCGAAGCAGCTCTCCACGTGGACGGGATCACCGATCACGCCGTCGCCGACGAGCCTGCGCATCTCGATGGCCGGGGGATCGAACTGGTACTCCCAGCCGACGGTCATCTTCTTCCCGGCGGCGGTGCAGAGCTCGATGAGGCGCCGCACGTCCGCGAGGTTCAGCGCAGTCGGCTTCTCCACGTAGACGTGGGCGCCGGCCTCGATGGCGCGCCGGGCGAGGAACAGGTGCGACTGCGGAGGGGTGGTGATGTGGACGACGTCGGGCTTCTCGACGTCGAGCAACCGGTCGAACGAGTCGTAGTGGCTCGGGATGCCGTAGCGCACCGCGATCTGCTCGGCCATCAGGAGCTCCAGGTCGCATACGGCGACGACCCGAGCCCGCTCCGGCATCTTCTGGATCTCTTCTATGTGGCCGTCGGCGATCTTGCCGCAGCCGACGATCGCGATTTTGAGGGTCATGCGGCGGCGGAGCGTACCGCAACGTGGCAGCCGAGAGCTAGGCTCTCGGCCGGCCCGCGGTCAGCGCGGACGCGTCCAAGCTCCTCCACGCGCGTCCATGCGCGTGGAGGAGCTTGATGACGGTCGCGGCGGCCTCGGGTAGGCTGCGCGGCGCAGCATAAAGAAGGGTGGTGATTCGTGCGCGTGCTCCATGTTCTTCATACGTCGCTGCCTGTCATTGCGGGATACACGATCCGCAGCGACTACATCATCAAGCACCAGGCCGAGCACGGGATGCGGCCGGCGGTGGTGACGTCGGCGCAGCAGGGGTCCGGGGATGCGCTGAAGGACGAGATCGGCGGCATCTCGTACTGGCGGACGCGCGAGCCTACCGGCAAGAAGCTGCCGCTGGTCAGGGAGCTCCAGCTCGTGCGGGCGCTGGAGGCGCGCGTCGAGGACGCGATCCGGGAGTTTCAGCCCGATCTCGTGCACGCGCACTCGCCGATGCTCGTCGGGCTGCCGGCGCTCGCGGCGGCGCGCCGCTTCGGGCTGCCGCTCGTCTACGAGGTGCGCGACCTCTGGGAGAACGCCTCCGTCGACCGGGGCAAATTCAAAGAGGACTCGGCGCCTTACAAGATCGCGGCCGGCCTCGAGACGATCGTCTACAAGTACGCTGACGCGACGGTGACGATCTGCGAGGCCCTGAAGAGCGCTGTCGCGCCGCGGGTGCGCAGCACGGACGCGCTCCACGTCGTGGGCAACGGCGTCGACTCGGACAAGTTCGCGCCGCGGGAGGCCCCGCCCGGCGCCTGGGAGCGCTTCGGGCTCGCCGGGAAGAAGCTCATCGGCTACGTCGGCACCTTCCAGCCGTACGAGGGGCTCCAGACGCTCATCGCGGCGATCGGCGACATCGCGCGGGAGATCCCGGACGCGCACGTCGTGATCACCGGGGCCGGCGGCCAGGAGATGGAGCTCAAGGCGTTCGCCCGCGAGCGAGGGGTGGAGTCCAAGGTGACCTTCACCGGGCGGGTGCCGCACGACGAGGTGTTCAACATCTACGCGATGGCGAGCCTGCTCGTGTATCCCCGCATCCGGACCCGGACGACCGAGCTGACGACGCCGCTGAAGCCGCTCGAGGCGATGGCCATGGCCCGGCCGGTGATGGTGAGCGACGTCGCGGCCATGGGGGAGCTCGTCCGTTATGGCGAGACCGGGTTCGTCTTCAAGGCGGGCGACAGCGCCGACCTCACGAGGCGGTGTGTGGAGGCGCTCAAGGACCCGGCGCGCCTCGAGCAGGTCGGCAAGAACGCGCGGGCGTGGATCCTCAAGGAGCGGCAGTGGCCCACGCTGCTCTCGCGGTACGAGACCATCTACGAGCAGGCGATCGCCGTGCGGCGCGGACAGGGCAAGTCGCGCGTCGGCGAGCCGCGCGCGGCGTGAAGGGCGGCGACCCCAGCCCGGGCTTCCCACGGCCGACGGCCAGCGTCGCTGCCGCGTGAGCGTCGCGATCCCTAGGCGCGTCCTCGCGCGATCCGGGGTATGATCACGCGGCCCCATCCCGCCCCTTCGGGAACTGGCAGGAGGTCTCTCAACGTGTTCGAGATCAAAGTCGACCGGATCATCGCCATGGTGGATTTCGTCCTCGAGGGGCGTGTCCGCCTCGAGGAGATGGAGAACTTCGTCAGCGAGCTGAGGAAGGCGTGCGAGAGCCTCCAGGGCCGGGAGATCAAGATCAAGGCCGATGTCCGCGGGTTCAGGCCGATGTCCCCCGATGTGGCGGAGAAGATCCGCGCCGTCCAGGAGTTCGGCCTGGAGCTCGGGGTGATGCGCGTCGCCGAGATCATCGAGAGCGACATCGTCGCGCTCCAGCTGAACCGCGTGGCGCGCGAGAGCGGCACGGACAAGGTCCTGCGGCGCTTCTGGGACGAGGACGCGGCCCACGAGTGGCTCCTCCACGGTGATCCGGAATGAGCGGCGGGCACCCGCTTCGGATACGGGCCCATCTCGACGTTTTCGGTGCTCAGCGCACCTGAGTGCGCTTCCGCGCCGAAAACGCCGATCTGGGCCCGTCTCCTGTGCGGGTGACCGCCGCTCGGCGGGGCCTTTGCCGGAGAGAAGGGGGCGGGGGGCGCTAGAAGAGGGGGGGCGGGTCGGAGGGGTGCGGGGGGCGGTACTGCTTCAGGATCTCGGCAACGGCGTCTAGCGGCAGGGCCGGCGCGTGGTGTCCGCTGTGGCCGGTCATGTCGACGCCGCCGAACATCGCGTTGAGGATCGCCTCCTCCACCACGTCGACGGTGGCCTCGTAGAGCGCGTCGACCTCGGTGTCGAGGACGAGCTCGGCCATGTGCCGGCCCGGCGCGAGGGGGTGCACGCTGAGCGAGCGGCTCGACCGGGGGGCGCTCCACTGCTCGGTGGCGACGCGAGGCACCCGGTTCGCGGTGCTCCAGGCGAGGACGATCTCCCCCGAGTTGTTGGCCGCATACCCGCCGGTCCGGCCGATCGCGAGCGCGGCGCGCCGCGCGAGGCGCGCGAGCTGACGATGGATGAGCGGGGCGTCGGTGGCGACGAGCACGATGATCGAGCCGGCGGGGCCCCGCCGCGGGACGTGGTTGAAGCGGTCGCTGATGAGCCGCCCGACCGGGACCCCATCGACGCGGAGCAGCTCGCGATCGCCGAAGTTCGACAGCACGAGCGCCCCCACGAGGGCGTCGACCCCGCCGACAGGGACCGACCGGCTCGAGGTGCCGATCCCGCCCGCGAAGTGGAACGTCTGCATGCCCGTGCCGGCGCCGACGCACCCCTCGGCCACGGGGCCACCCCGGGCGTTGTCGATCGCCTCGTCGACGTCGGCCTGCGCCACGTGGCGCCCCACGGCGTCGTTGAGGAAGCTGTCATCGCACTCGGCGACGACCGGGATCACGACGTCGTAGTCCTTGCCGATCTTGGGGTGCTTGCGCGAGAGCCACGCGACGGTCGCGTCGAGGACGCGGCCGACGCAGAGCGTGCTGCAGAGCAGGATCGGCGTCTCGCAGAGGCCCCACTCGTTGATTTGCGAGAGGCCGGTCACCTCGCCCGCGCCGTTGAGCACGTAGCTCGCGGTGAACACCCGATCGAGGAAGACGTCGCCGTCGGCCGGGACGACCGCGGTCACGCCCGTGCGCACCGGACCGAGGCCGGGGACGAGCTCGCCTTCGCCCTCGATCTTGGTCACGTGGTGGACCCGCACCCCAGGGACGTCCGTGATCGCGTTCTCCGGACCGGTCGGAAAGCGGCCGATCGCGAGGCCGAGATCGCGCAGCCGAGGGCGCCTGAGCGCGGTCGAGGGCGCGCTCATGGGCCGGCGACCTCGCCGTTCGCGACGGAGACCGTGTCGGAGAGGGGCGCGGCCTCCGCCGGGAGCGGCGCGGGCCCGGCGAGCGCAGGGCCGGGCGCGGCCAGCAGGCCCGGATCGGCGGCCGGCGAGGCGCCCGACGCGCTCGCGGAGGGCGCGGCGGCGCCCGCCGCAGGCGGCGCCGCGGTGAACGCGGGCCGCGGCGCCGTGGCGGCCCGGGCGTCGCGGTAGCGCTTGAGGCAGCCGGCCAGGATCTCGCCGATCAGCATCCGGTAATCCATCCCCGCGACCTTCGCGATCACGCAGAGATCGCTGAAGTCGGGCGTCAGGCCGGGCAGCGGGTTGATCTCGATGACGTACACCCTGCCGTCCTTCGCCATGCGCAGATCGACCCTGGCCACGTCGCGGCACCCGAGGGCCGCGAACGTGTCGCGCACGACCTTCTCGACGCGGCGGAGCTCCGACGGCGTGAGCTGCGCGGGGCACTCGAAGCGCACGCGCGGCGTGTCCGTTTGCTTCTCCTCGTAGCCGTAGACGGGGTAGGTGGGCGGGTCGACGAAGACGACCTCCATCGGCGGCAGCACCTTCGGCCGCCGCTCCCCGAGCAGGCCGACGGTGAACTCGCGGCCCGTGATGTACTCCTCGATGAGGGCCGGCTGGTGGTAGCGATCGACCAGCTGCTTCGCCGCGGCGCGCGCGGCGGCCTCGTCCTTGACGACGGACGCGGAGGTGATCCCCTTCGAGGTCCCCTCGGCGTTGGGCTTCACGATCACCGGGTAGCGGAACGGCTTCAGCTTCTCGCGCCCGGTCGTGACCACCTGCCACTCGGCCGTCTCGATGCCGGCGGCCCGCAGGATCTGCTTCGTGAGGCCCTTGTCGAGGGCGAGCGAGAGCGTGGTCGCGTCCGAGCCGCTGTAGGGGATGCCGAGCAGCTCGCAGAGCGCCGGCACCTGCGCCTCGCGGCCGCGGCCGCGGAGCCCCTCGGCGATGTTGAAGACGACGTCGACCCCGGAAGCCGCGAGCGCGCGCGGCAGGTCCGGGGTCGCCTCGAGCGGGACCACGGTGTGGCCGTAGCTCTCGATGGCGCTCGCGATCGCCTGGATCGTGCGCGGCGAGTCGAACTCGGCCTCCAGGTCGTGCATCGTGCCGGGGCCCGCCTTGTCGGCCGCGGCCGTGTCGCTCCGCTTCATGTTGTAGGTGAAGCCGACGCGGAGCGCGGTCCGCTTCGCCCGCCGCGGCTGGTTGCTCTCCAGGAGCGGCAGGAGCCCCCGCCGCTTGCAGGCGCTCCTCACGATGGCCCGGATCACGCCGTCGAAGTCGACGCCGCGCTGCGCCGCCGCGACGAAGACGCTGGCGCCCGGCTGGAGGGTGGGCAGCCCGTCGACCTCGAGGAAGTGGACGTCGTGGCCCTGGCTGCGCGAGGGGGACGGCGTGACCCGGAACTCGCAGCGAGCGTGATCCTTGAGGTCCAGGGCGCGCACGACGCGCGCCGTGATGGCCCGGATGCGCTCGATCGTGGCCGCGGGCAGCTGCGCCGGCCGGCGCGTGACCTGCTCGGGCTTCGCGTGCTTCAGGTTGAAGTCGTACACGTTGTAGCTGCCCGGCACCTGGGGATCGATCACGAACTCGATCGGGGTGAGGACGCCCTCGGGGATGCCGGTGCCGCTCGAGCGCGCGCCGTTCGCCTCCTTGAGGCCGTCGACGAAGGCGCACGCGACGTCGATGCCGGCGATGTAGTGCTCGACGAGCAGGCCCGCCTCGAAGCGCGCGAGCTGCCGCTCGACGACCTCGGCGAGGTGGTGCGCGTCCTCGCAGACGCTCCACTCCCGGAAGATGCCCTTGGAGGAGCCCTCGAAATTCGGCTTCACGATGACGGGGAAGCTCATGTCGTCGAGCGCGCCGCTGTCCAGGGTGGTCCGGTTGACGAGGCGGGCGCGCGGGGTGGCGACGCCGTAGCTCGCGAGGACGCGCTTCGTGAGCGACTTGTCGAGCGCGACGTTCAGCGTGTAGGCGTCGGAGCCGGTGTACGGGATGCCGAGCTCGTCGAAGAGCGACGGATAGAACGCCTCGCGCGTCTTGCCCTTGTGACCTTCGGCGGTGTTGAAGATGAGGTCCGGCTGGAGCGCCTCGAGCCGGGCGAGGACCCGGGAGGCCGGGCCGCTGACCTCGATCCGCTCGACCTCGTGCCCGGCTCGCTCGAGCGCGCCGGCGATGGCGGCGATCGTCTCCGGGCTGTCGAACTCGGCTTCCTCGGCGGAGCCCGTGATCTTCAGGTTGTGCGTGAGCGCGATGCGCATGGTCTCTCCTGTGCCGGTCGTCCGGGCCGCGGCTCCCCCGGTGCTCTGCCGGAGGCGCACGCGCGTGCGAGGTTACGGCCAGCGGGCGTGATTTGCCGGGGAAAAAGCAGGAGAGCGCCGCTCGGGGCTCCGGGGCTCGGCGGGCTCCCGCTCGCGCGGAGGTCGTGCTAGCGACCCCGTGTGGATCGTTTCGCCGCACACGACGCCGACCGCTCTCCGCCGCCCGAGCCTGGCCTCCCTCACGAGGAGCTGAACGAGCCGCAGGCGCGCGCGGCCAGCCACGCGGCGGGGCCGCTCCTCATCTTCGCCGGCGCGGGGAGCGGCAAGACCCGCGTCATCGTGTACCGGATCGCGAACCTCATCGTCACGCACCGTGTCCCGCCCTACCGGATCCTGGCGGTGACGTTCACGAACAAGGCGGCGACCGAGATGAAGCGCCGGCTGGAGGGGCTCATCGGGGCCGACATCGTGAAGGACCTCTGGGTGGGCACGTTCCACGCGGTGTGCGCGCGCCTGTTGCGCCGGCACCACGAGGCGGCCGGGCTCGACAAGAACTTCGTCATTTACGACGACGACGATCAGCGGGCGGTCATGAACCGCGTGCTCAAGGAGCTCAACCTCGACGATCGGCGCTATCCGCCCCGCCAGGTGCTCTCGCGCATCCACGCGGAGAAGCAGGAGGGGCGGGGGCCCGCCGAGTTCGAGCGGAAGGGCTACTTCGACGACGCGATCGCGCGGTGCTTCGAGGCGTACGAGCGGCACCTCAAGGCGGCGAGCGCGGTGGACTTCGACGACCTGCTGCTCGCCGTGCTGCGCATCGCGGAGGACCCGACGAGCTACGCCGGCGAGGATCTCCGGGGGCGCTTCCGGCACGTGCTCGTGGACGAGTTCCAGGACGTGAACCAGGTGCAGTACCGGCTCGTCCGGGCGTTCTGCAAGAGCCACGACAACCTCTGCGTGGTCGGCGACGACGACCAGAGCATCTATCGCTGGCGCGGCGCGGACGTCCGGATCGTCCGCGGCTTCCGGCGCGATTTTCCGCACGCGACGGTGGTGAAGCTCGAGCAGAACTACCGCTCGATCGGGCACGTCGTGCGGGGCGCGCTCGGCGTGATCCGCCACGCGTCGGATCGCGAGCCGAAGGAGCTCTGGACGGCGAACCAGGACGGCACGCCGATCGACGTGGTGGCGGCGGACAGCGAGCACGACGAGGCGGCGTGGGTGGTCGAGTGCGTCCGCGAGCTCATCGCGGAGGGCGTCTCGCCGAACGAGATCGCGGTGTTCTACCGGATCCACGCGCAGTCGCGCGTGCTCGAGGAGGTGCTGCGCGAGGCGCGCATCCCGTACCAGATCATCGGGGGCACGCGCTTCTTCGAGCGGGCGGAGGTGAAGAACCTGCTCTCGTACCTCCGCGTGATCGCGAACCCCAAGAGCGACGTGGATCTCAACCGCATCATCAACGTGCCCGCCCGCAAGATCGGCCAGAGCACGGTCGACAAGCTCATCCAGGCGGCGGACCTGCTGGGCGTGTCGCTGTTCGAGGCGATCGATCCGCTCCTGGAGGGGCGTGTGCCGCCGTCGGCGATGCCGGGGGGCCAGCTGCCGGCGCTCGCGTCGGCGGCGAAGCGCAGCCTGCTCGGCTTCCGTGATCTGATCCACGGGCTCATGACCGAGGCGAAGAGCGCTTCGCCGAGCGCGCTGGCGGAGGAGGTGCTCGCGCGGTCGGGCTACGCCAAGGCGCTCGAGCAGGAGGACAGCGTCGAGTCGGAGGCGCGGCTCCAGAACTTGCGCGAGCTCGTGCAGTCGCTCGTCGACTACGAGCAGGAGGCGACCGCCGCGGGCGACGAGGCGACGCTCGCGGGCTACCTCGAGCGGGTGAGCCTGGTGTCGGACGTCGACGCGCTCGCGGACGTGCCCAAGGTGGCGATGATGACGATCCACGCCGCGAAGGGGCTGGAGTTCCACGCGGTGTTCCTGACCGGCATGGAGGAGGATCTGTTCCCGTTCCGGAGCCAGGATCCGAACCGCAAGGGCGACATCGAGGAGGAGCGCCGGCTGGCCTACGTCGCGATCACGCGGGCGCGCGAGCGGCTCTGGATCACACACGCGGCGCGGCGGGCGATCTTCGGCCAGACGCGTTACGGCTTGCCGAGCCGCTTCCTCGCGGATCTGCCGCCGGCCTCGGTGCGCGGGATCGCGACGCCCGCCAGCATGATGGCGCAGCGCCGGGTCGAGGGCGGGTTCGGCGGGGGCGGCGGGTACGCCGCGCCCGGGCTCCGGTTCGGCGGCCAGGAGCGCTCGTGGGAGGGCCGTGAGCGGAGACCCGGGGCGCAGGCGCAGGCGGAGGAGCGGTTCGCAGGGGCGCGGTTCTCGCGGGAGGGCGAGCCGGCGAGGGGGGTGATGGCGCGCGGCATGGACGTCCCCGACCGGGCGCCGGGCGAGCGGTACGTCGAGCGGGAGGCGGTCGACCCGGGCGCCGAGGGCGGCGAGGGGCTCGCGTTGCGGCGCGGGATGCGGGTGTACCACGAGCGGTTCGGGCCGGGCGTGGTCGAGAGCGTGGATCCTGGGGCGGATCCGATCGCGACCGTGAAGTTCTCCGGGTGGGGGAAGAAGCGGATCAAGGTGGCGTTCCTGCGCGCCGGGCCGTGAGAGGGGCGGGCTCTGGCAGCGCGTTGACCAGGGACGGTTCCGGCCGCGCGGGAAGTGCGGCCCAGCGGCCGGGCCCCTGAGAGGGGCCCTGAGCGACCCGGTGTCAGCGGCTGGACGCGGCCGCGGCGGTGGACGTGGCGAGGCGCCGAAAATGCTCGATGCTGAGGAGGTTGCACAGGCTCTCCAGGTGCTGCCGGCGCGCCCTGTGCTCGTCCAGCAGGCGGGCGACGGGCTCGTGCCCGAGCAGGTCCACGGCGATGCTGTCTCGCGAGAGGAGCACGTCGCGCGCGTGGTCGTGGAGCGGCCCCGCGAGCATATCGGCGCGCATGGCGTCCGCCGAGCGGCGCTTCTTGCCCGAGCGGCCGCGCCACGCGGTCGCCGCTCGCCAGAGCTCGCCGGTGACATAGAGCAGATCGCGCGCGAGCAGGCGTGTGAGCCCGGGCCCCTGGAGCGGAAGCAGGGAGTTGTCGTTCACGAGGATGCCGCGCGCGGACGGCAAGAAGCGGCGCACGATGGCGTCGTGGAGGCCCGCGTGCGTGCCAATCGGGGAGGGCAGGCCGAACGCCAGCCGCACGACGGATGGGCTCGCGTACGGGGAGAAGGTCTTCCACCAGGCGAAACGCGAGGTGATCGCGCCCCAGCGGCCATACCGCTCGAAGAGGTAGAATTGATCGAGCACGTCGTGGAGGTCGGGCGAGCGCCGGAACATCGCCTCGACCACCGAGCGGGTGCGCTCGCGGACGGCGGCCAGAGGATCGGGTGAGCGAAAGCTCAGCGCTGTCGGGCGGCGCCACTTCCGGGCGAAGAAGGCCGTGACGTCGTCCGCGTTGGCGCGGGCCACCCGCGTGTATTGGCCGGGGCGAGCATAGTAATAGCCACGGAAGATCTCGCCTCCACCCCCTTCGAAGCCCAGGGGGCGGTCGTCCCAGCTCGGATACCTGTCAATCGCGCGCTTGGCGCTGGAATCGCCGTTCATGTGAAACGCGATGAGATCCGCGTGACGGCTGAAATCGTCGTGGATGGGCAGATCCAGCTCGCGGTGCTCGTGGCGTGCGCCCACGAGGGCGGCGATGCGCCTGGCCACGCGCACGTCGAGGCTGTCGGTCGCGCCGGTGGTCTTGGCGACGATGCGCTCCGCCGGCACGATCGACGCGACCAGCGCAAAAGCCGCGCGGCTGTCGATGCCCGCGGTCAGATCGGCCCGGACCGTGTCGCAGCCCGCCGCGGCGAAGCGCGTGTTCTCGCGCATGGTGTCGACGATCCGGTCGATTCGCTCCCGGACCGCGGCCGCGTCACGGGCGTCGATGCGGCGCTCGAACAGCCCGAGCGGCGCGGGGAGCCGCTCCAGGCGTCCGCCCCGCAGGCGCAGCCAGTGCGCCGGATCGCCCGGCTCGACGCGCGCGAGCAGCGGCCGCCCGCCGATGGACCAGTCCGCGGTGATGATCGAGCACGCCGAGGCGTGGTCGATCTCGACAGGGCACGCCCCGGTCGCCACGAGCGCGACGTCGTGCGGAGAGACGTAGAGGACCCCGTCCGCGTGCAGGGTGCGCAGCGCCCGGCGGCCGAGCAGATCCGAGATCACCGAGGCCGTGCGCTCAGCGCGGTCGACGACGATGGCGGAGAAATTGCCATCGAGCGCAGCCACCGCGTCCCCGCCGCCCGACGTCCAGGCGCGGAGGACGGCCCTCGCGGGCGCAGCCCTGGATTCGCCCTGCAGCTCGCCGAACAACAGCACAGCGTGCGTGTCGGTGACCACCTGATCGAGCAGGGCGAGCCGCGCCCCCGGCTCCGGCGTGAGGAGCGCCCACCCGCCGCCCACCTCTGGCAGGACCTCCACCGTTATCCGGGGCTCCGGGCCCATGGAGGACATCCGCTCGCCGACGAGGAGCGCCGCGCGGCGAAGAAACGCGCCGGGATCGCGGTTGCTCGCGTCCGGCAGGTTGAAGGCGGCGATGAACGAAATCAAGGTATCCTCACCTGATCTGTGATGCCCGCCCAGCAAAGCGGGTGATGGCGAGCGGCCGCGACGAGCGCTTCGCGCGCGAGGAGGGCCAGCGACGGGAAGCGCTCATGCGTGCGCGAATCTAGCCGGAGCTCCGCCATGGCCGCAAGCGACGGCCGAGACGACGCCGCGCGGCCTCTCGCACGCAGCGCGCCGGCCGGGGAAGGCATCCCCGCTCCCCCCACCCTGGTCCCCAGGGCGGCGAGCAAACAACGCACCTCGACCCAGAGCAGAGCGGCGGTCTCCCGCACAGGAGACGGGCCCAGATCGGCGTTTTCGGCGCGGAAGCGCACTCCGGTGCGCTGAGCACCGAAAACGTCGAGATGGGCCCGTATCCGAAGCGGGTGACCGCCGCTCTAGAGCCACACCTCGCCTAGCAGCGGGAGCACGCCCATCCTCACATCGCGCGACGCCCGGCCGAGGCGCTCTGCCAGGCGCTCTCCCTGCATCGCGGGGAGCGCGACGGCAGGGCGATCGAGGGGCAGAAAGAAATTGTCCCAGTGAGAGAAGAGCACCGCGCGCGGCGACAGGGCGCGCGCGACGCGCTCGGGGAAAGCGCTCGAGGTGGTCCAGCCGGCCACGCAGAGCAGGAGCAGGTCGGGCTCCCTGCAATCGAGGCCCGCCTCGACGAGCTCCGCGCTGCCCAGGTGGACGATGCGCCGGTCCGCGACCCGGATCTCCACCGCAAAGACGGCGCCGCACCGGTAACGCTCGGCCCGGAGCGGGACCTGGTCGCAATCGGAGATGTCGCCGGGGAAGGGGACCCGGCCGAGCAGCAGGCGGGCGTGAGCGCTCGGGAAGAAGCGCAGCTGGAACGGGCCGACCTCGCCGACCACGGGCTCGCCGCCCGGCGCGCGCTCGACGTCGCGCACGCGCGCCGCGGGGACGCCGGCGGCGCGGCAGAGCGCCGCCGCGGAGCGCGAGCCGAAGACCGTGGCCCCGGTGCGGAGCGCGATCTCCGGGATGTCGAGCGCGTGATCGAAATGGGTGTGGCCCGCGATGACGGCGTCGGCGCGCGGCGCGTGGCGCGCGATGGCGGCCACGTCGGGGACGAGCCGGCCGACCACGCAACGGCGGAGCGAAGCGCGCGTGAGATAGGGATCGATGAGCACCACCGCGCCGGCGTGCTCGATCGCGAACCCCGCCGTGCCCAGCCACCGCACCCGGACCTCGCCCGCCGGCGCGAGCGATCGCGGAGAGAAGGTGTCGGCGATCATCGGCGCGGGCTCGTCCGGCCGGCAGACGGGGTGAGTCGTTGCGGCGTGCTCATCGAGATCGAGATCGAAACGTACGCCAGTGTCCGTGTTTCCGGCGACCGACGCTCGTCCGCTCGGTTACGATTGTCGGTCGTGGCAGACCGAACGCGCGTCGGCACGATCGCCGCCCTCGCCGCGCTGTACTTCGCGCAGGGCATTCCGTTCGGCTTCCAGGCGACGGCGCTCCCCGTCTTCCTGCGGGCGAGCGGCGTCTCGCTCTCCGGCGTGGGCTTCGCCGGCGCGCTCGCGGTCCCGTGGGCGGCGAAGGCGCTCTGGGCGCCGCTCGTCGACCGCTACGGCTGGGAGCGGCTCGGCAGGCGCCGCTCGTGGATCCTGCCGCTCGGGGTGCTGCTCTCGCTCACGTGCGCGACCGCCGCGTTCGTCCCGCCGTCGCGCCACCTCGGCGCCCTGCTCGCGCTGGTCTTCCTGATGAACCTGCTCGCGGCCACCCAGGACATCGCGGTCGACGGGCTCGCGATCGACCTGCTCGGGCGCGGTGAGCTCGGCCTGGCGAACGCCGCGCAGGTGGTCGGCTACAAGGTCGGCATGCTCGTCGCGGGCGGGCTGCTCGTCTGGGCGAGCGCCTGGATCGGCTGGGGCGGTCAGTTCGGGGCGATGGCCGCGCTCGTCTTCCTCTCGGCGCTGGCCTCGCTCGCGCTGCGCGAGCCTCCCGCGAGCGAGCTCGAGGCGCACGCGCGCCGGTCGCTCCGCGAGGTGCTCGCGGCGGTCTTCGCCGCCCTGCGGGCGCCTGGCGCGCTCTGGGTCGTCGCCTTCCTCGGGACCTACAAGCTCGGCGAGGCGATGGTCGACATGATGTTCAAGCCGTTCCTCGTCGACGCCGGCTTCCCGCCGCACCGGATCGGCCTCTGGGTGGGCACGTACGGCCTCGTCGCGTCGATCGCCGGCTCGCTCGCGGGAGGCCTCCTGTCGCAGCGGATCCCGCTGCTCGCCGCCGTCGGGGTGACCTCGGCGCTGCGCACCGTCGCGATGGCGGGCGAGTGGTACCTCGCCGCGGCGGGGGCGCCCACCGCGGAGGCCGTCGTCGCGGTCACCGTGGCCGAGCACCTCTTCGGCGGCGCGCTCACGACGGCGGTGTTCGCTTTCATGATGTCGCGTGTCCGGCGGTCGGTCGGCGCGACGCACTACACGCTGCTGGCCAGCGTGGAGGTGCTCGGCAAATCACCGGCGGTGTGGCTCTCGGGCGCCGTCGCCCAGCGGCTCGGCTATGCAGGTCTGTTCGCCCTGGGGACCGTGATCTCGGTCGTCTTCCTCGGGCTGCTCTTGCCGCTGCGGGAGCGGAGAGCGGGCGAGGGGTGAGCGGGCCCGGCCGTGCCATCGGCCGGCCGGCGCGCACCTCACCCCGCCAGAGGGCGTAGCTGGCGAAAACTTGCGTGACGGCCGCAGGCGCGGCGCGCCATACTGCGCCCGTTCGACGATCAGGCCAACGACACCCCGGCGGATTGGGGCCGCCGGGGTGCCGGTTGCCCAGCCTTGTGCCGGAGGACTGGACACACGATGATCTCTTCCAAGCATTGGATCGTGGGAGTTTTGTCTCTCACGGCCTCGGCGCTCCCTTTCGCCTGTGGCGACGTCCCGTACATGGGTGGCGACTGCGCGACCACGGACGACTGCCTGTCCAGCAAACAGACGGTGCCGGGCACGGTCTGCGTCGAGGAGCGCTGCGTCTGCGCCGAGCCGGGCCAGGTGATCTGCTGCCCGCCGGGCAAGGAGGAGCCGGACTGCTTTCTCAAGTGCCGGCATTGCGACGAGTGCGCGGAAGGAACGCTGGAGTGCTCGGGCGTGATCGACCCACCGACGCGGTGGTGCGAAGGCGCCGCGGACTGCCCAGGGCCGCCGGACCCGCGGTGCGGCGCGGGGCGGTGCGTGAAGGGGAGATGCGAGATCGAGATCAGGCCGGGGCGGCTCACCTCGCAGATCCGCGGCGACTGCAAGCAGGACGAGTGTACCCCGGAGGGGAACGTGATCAGCGTGCCGGCCTACGACGTGTACAACGACGGCAACCAGTGCACGACCGATTTCTGCGACTACGATCAGCCGCTCAACGCGTCGCTCGATAGCGTGATCTGCCCCATCTCGGGCTCGGGTCGGTGTTACAAGGGGCGCTGCGTCGAGTGCCTCGACGAGGATCCCACGCTGCACTGCCCTTCCGGGCTGGCGTGCGATGGGGTGTTCTGCGTGCCGGTCCACTGCGTCAATCAGGCGCTCGACGCGGGTCGCGGAGAGACGTCGCAGGACTGCGGTGGACCATGCAAGCCGTGCAAGGACGGGGATCCGTGCAAGGTCGGGGCGGATTGCCAGTCGGGGGTGTGCGCGATGGCGCATTGCAAGGCCCCGACGTGCGACGACGGCGTGAAGAACGGCGATGAGACCGGCGTGGACTGCAGCGGCACGTGCCCGCGCCGCTGCCCGGACGGCCGCGGGTGCGCGTCCGGCGAGGATTGCGAAAGCGGGGTCTGCTGGGCCGGAGCGTGCGAGCCGCCCATCTGCAAGGACGGCGTGGAGAACGGCGACGAGCTCGGGGTGGACTGCGGGGGAGCAGGGTGCAGCGCGGCGTGTCCGGGGTGAGCGGCGGCGCGCCGCCGAGTCGTCTCAGCGCGAGAAGAGCACCGCGCGCGGTTCAATGACACGGAGAAATTGAACCGTAGAGGCACGGAGGGCGGCCAGGCGACGCAGCAAGACGCCGAGGAACGAGGAACCAGGAACGAGGAACGAGGAGCGATGGATAATTTTTACTCCCTCCTCTTCCCTCGACGTCCACGGTGCCCTCTATGGTTCCCTTTCTCACGAGACCAGAGGACGGGCTTTTGCGTCGCGGCGCCGGCTGATGCGAAAGACGATGATCCGCGCGCCCATTTCATGATATAACCAGACAGCGCTACGGCTGGCTGCTGCAAGAATCGCTAGTGACCGCGCTCGCCCGACTCCGTCCATCGATCGCCAGGCCGGCGACGACCCTCATCCGGCTCAGGGGAGCGAGAGCCTCCTGAGGGCCAGGGAGGTCGAGGTCGGCCACGATCCGGGAGGCGAACGCCTGGTGACGGCCGTCCCGTCGCACGCGCTGATTGACGAATGTCTCCTTCAGCGCTCCGCCTTCGGGCAAATGGAACACCATATCAACGTTTGGTTTATTTGTAAATAGTGATTTCAAAGTCCATAACGTGCGGCAGATCGCCGCACGACGCGGCGCAGCTATGGCGGCGCCGCGACGAGGAGCTCTCCCATGAGGACCACCTATCCGTCGATCTCTGCTTCTGCTTCTGCTTCTGCTTCTGTGCTCGCATTCGCCTTGATGATCTCCGGCTGCGTGGCACCCGAGCCGCGTGACGACAACGACGAGGCCATCGGCGAGGGCGCGGCGGCGCTCGTCTCCTGCTCGGTGCTCCCCTCCGGCAACATCGTCACGAACGGCAGCTTCGAATCGCCGGACGTGTGGCCCGGCACGTCGTCGATCTACAACGGCTCGATCACCGGCTGGCAGGCTGCCTATGGTCAGATCCAGGTCTATGACCACTCGAACGGCATGAACCCCGCGCACGGCGACCAGCACGTCGAGCTGGACGCCACGAACTCGAGCGGCATCTATCAGAACCTCACGACCGTCCCGGGAGCGACCTATCAGCTCCGGTTCGCCTTCGCCGCGCGCCCCGGCACGAGCGCGAGCCAGAACGTGCTGGGCGTCGTCTGGGGCGGCCAGCAGGTGGCCACGCTGACGACCGCCAGCTCCGCATGGGTCAATTACACCTATACCCTCGTGGCCTCCGGCACGACGACGCGCCTCCAGTTCAACGACCTGGGCATCTCGAACGGCCAGGGGACGCTGCTCGATAACGTCACCGTGGTCGCCGCAGATACGGATCAGGACGGGGTGTTCGACTCGTGCGACAACTGCCCGGCGCTGGCCAACCCCTCCCAGGCCGACGCCGACGCCGACGGCATCGGCGACGCCTGCGAGCCCCCCGCGCCCGCCGAGCCCGTGTGCGTGGTCGTGCAGCGCGGCACCTACGGGAGCGTGCAGGATGCGCATATCCAGCCCGGCGTCTCGTGGCCGTACGGCGATTACCCGTACGTCGTCATGAATACGTTCCCGGAGGGCGTGCAGCTGGGCGTGCTGGCCTTCGATCTGTCGTTCATCCCGGCGGGCTCCGACGTCGAATCCGCGACCCTCTCGCTGTCTCACACGTGGAAGGCGAGCGCCAGCACCATCGAGCTGCACCGCGTGAACGGCCCCTGGCAGGAGTCGACCGTGCACGCCGGCAACTTCCCCGGATACAACCCGGCCGTCGAGGCCTCGATCACCACCGTCGCCCAGGCGAGCGCCGTCGTGACCGCCAACGTGGCGGCCCTCGTCCAGTCCTGGGTGGATGGTTCCCCGAACCACGGCGTCGCGCTCCACGACGTGAACGGTCGGACCGACATCCGCTCGAGCGAGCAAACGAACATCGCCCCCCGGCCGAAGCTCGAGGTCTGCTACACGCCGGCCCAGTAGCGGGGTTCCGGCCGAGGCGCGGGGCACGCCGGGTCACGAGCTCTCGGACGTCCCGGGCGATCTCGGGATGTCGCCACGTCACGCCCCCTTCGTCACCTCGGCCACGCTCGCTTGCCGAGAACCTGACGCCGCGCTCCGCCTTTGATAGCAAGCGGAGCCGCGGTGATCTCGCGCAGGAAGCTCGTCCTCGGTCTCGCCGGCGCCGCCGGCGCCGCCGCCCTCTCACGGGCGCTCGCCCCGGGCTCCCCGCGCGAGATCGCGGCGCGGCGCGCCCTCAAGCTCCCGATCGCGCCGAGCGGGTGGCCGTTTCCAGGGGCCCGCGTCGTCGCCCCCTCCGCCGTCTTTCCACGGGATTTCGGGGTCCGCCGCATCTACCTCGACGCCGGACATGGCGCCCCCGGCAACTCCGGCAACCTCTCCTGCTTCTGCGTCGACGAGCAGGACTTCACCCTCGCCGCGGCGCGCGCCCTCGCCGAGCGGCTCAACGCCACCGGGCGCTTCGAGGCGCGCGTGGGCAGGGCCGGCGACCGTCCGTTGCCCTACGCGGAGCGCGTCGAGGACGCCGCCCGGTGGGGCGCCGACGCCTTCGTCAGCCTGCACTCGGACGTGCGCGGCAGGACCGAGACGTGGTCGCCCGGCCAGGGCCGCCAGTGCCCGCTCAGCCTCGCCGCGCCGGGGTTCGCCGTCCTGTGGTCCGACGAAGGTGATCCCGCCCTCTGCGCCCTCCGGCTCGCGCTCGCGCGCGGCTTCGCGAGGCGCATGGAAGAAGCAGGCCTGTTGCCCTACGACGGCGCCGCGTACAGCGGCCTGTACGAGCCGGACACCGCCCAGCCCGGCGTCTTCCTCGACCGGCGCCCCCCGGGACAGCGCATCTTCGTGCTGCGCCGCCCTTCCATGCCCTCCATCCTCGTCGAGACCCACCACGCGCTCGACGCCCGCGAGGCGACCCGCTGGACCGAGCCCGCCACGCTCGACGCCTTCGCCGCCGCCGCCGCCGCCGCGCTGGCCGATGCGCTCGGCGCCGCCGGTGCGCCGGCCAGCGCGCTCGGCGGCGACGGCGCGCCGGCCTCCCCTCCGCCCACCTGAGGCGCGTCAGGACGCCCGCGCGTGCGGCATCTCCTCGGGCGCCTCCAGGCGGATCGAGCGGAGCCGCAGGCAGAGCGCGAGCGCCTCGTCGAGCGTGTTCACCAGGTAGAACTCGAGCGAGCTCCTCACCTCGGCCGGCAGATCGTCGAGATCCGCCTCGTTGTCCGCCGGCAGCAGGATCTCGAAGATCCCCGCGCGGTGCGCCCCCAGCACCTTCTCCTTGATCCCCCCGATCGGCAGCACCGTCCCGCGAAGCGTGATCTCCCCCGTCATCGCGATGTCGCTCCTGACCGGCCTGCCCGACAGGGCGCTCACCAGCGCCACCGCCATCGTCACGCCCGCGCTCGGCCCGTCCTTCGGCACCGCCCCCGTCGGAACATGGATGTGAACGTCCCGCCGCTGCAGCCGATCGGACGGCACGCCGAGCTCCGCCGCGTGCGCGCGCGCATAACTCAGCGCCGCGCGGCCGCTCTCCTTCATGACGTCGCCCAGCTGCCCCGTGAGGACGAAATCGCCCTTGCCGGGCATCACGCTCGCCTCGACGTGCATGATGTCGCCACCCATCTGCGTGTAATACATGCCGGTCGCGACCCCCGGCTGATCGTACTGGAGCCTCCGCTCAAGGCGCATCCTCGCGCGGCCGAGCAATTCCTTCACGTCGTCGTCGGCGCCCACCACAGCCCGCTCGATCTCGCCGCCCGCGATCCGGCGCGCGGTCTTCCGCGCCAGCGCGCCGAGCGTCCGTTCCAGCTGCCGCACGCCCGCCTCGCGCGTGTATCCGCTGATGATCCCGCCGAGCGCCGTGCTGGTCACGCGCAGCTGCTCCTCGCGCAGCCCGCACTCCTTCCGCTGCCGGGGGAGCAGGTACTTCCGGGCGATCTCGTGCTTCTCCTGCTCCGTGTACCCGGCGAACAGCGCGGGCTCCATCCGGTCGAACAGCGGAGCGGGGATCGTCTCGCGGAAGTTCGCCGTGCAGATGAACAGCACCTCGGACAGGTCGAACGGCAGGCCGAGGTAGTGGTCGACGAAGCCGTCGTTCTGCGCCGGATCCAGCACCTCGAGCAGCGCCGCGCCAGGATCGCCCTGGTAGGAGGCGCCGAGCTTGTCGACCTCGTCGAGGACGATCACCGGGTTCTTCGAGCCGATCCGCTTGATCCCCTGGAGGATGCGGCCGGGCATCGCGCCCACGTACGTGCGCCGGTGGCCGCGGATGTCCGCCTCGTCGCGCGCCCCGCCCAGCGAGACGCGGACGTACTTGCGCCCGAGCGCCCGCGCGATCGACTCCGCGATGGACGTCTTGCCGGTCCCGGGCGGACCGAGGAAGAGCAGGATCGGCCCGCGGGAGATCGCGCGGCTCCGCTCGCCCTCGCTCCTCGCCTGCTCCAGGCGCAGCTTCCGGACGGCCAGGAACTCGAGCACCCGGTCCTTCACGTCGCCCAGGCCGTAGTGATCCTCGTCGAGGATCGCCCGCGCCCGATCGAGATCGACGTGGTCGTCGGTCCGGTGGTTCCAGGGCAGATCCGCCACCCACTCGAGCCACGTCATGAGGACCTGCGCCTCCGGCGACGTCTCCCGCCCCATGCGCCGCAAGCGCGTGAGATCGCGCCGCGCCTCCTGCAGGATCTCCGCCGGCAGGTTGGCCCGCTGCAGCTTGTGCTCAAGACGTGCGGCGGCGTTCTCGTCTTCCTCCTCGCCGAGCTCCTTCTGGATCGCGCGCAGCTGCTCGCGCAGGTAGATCTCCCGCTGCCGCTCGCCGAGCTCCTCCTCGACGGTCGTCCTGATCTTCTCCTGGGTCTCCACGATGCCGATCTGCCGGTAGAGGTGCAGCGCGAGGCTGCGCATCCGCTCTTCCGTCGAGAGGATCTCGAGCAGCGCCTGCTTCTCGGGGGTCGGGAGGTCCAGGTAGAAGGCGATGTGGTTCACGAGCTCGGCCGGGCCGTACATGCTGCCGACGAACTGCTTGAGCACGTCCTCCGGCGCGCCGCGGTGGCGGCCGTACTCGACGGCCCGCTCGCGCACCTCGCGGGAGAGCGCCTCCAGGGCGCCGTCCTCCTCTGGACGGAGGGGCAGATCGGCGAGCTCGATGACGGGGGCGCGGATCACGCCGTCGACCTCGGTGTAGCGGGGCGCGGCCGCTCGCCGCTCGCAGTAGAGCACGAGCTGAAGGCCCGACCCGAACCGCTGCACCTGGGTGATGCGGGCGATCACGCCGATCGAGAAGAGGCCGCCCGCGGTGGGCTCCTCGGCGGCGTCGCGCTGGGCGACCGCGAAGATGCGCTTGTCTTCTCCCTCGACCCGGAGGGCGGCCTCCACCGCGCGGAGCGTCTTCAACCGTCCGACCGTGATGGGCGTCGCTATCCCAGGGAAGAGGACGGTGTCGCGCAACGAGAGCACGGGCAACGATCGGCGCTCGGGCATGGCCGGCCTTTGTGCGAACCTCATGCCATGGAGGACCGTACCGAAAACTCCTTTCGGCGCGGAAGCATCGAGAATCGTGGTCAGCCGCGCGCGGAGCGGTGGTAGGGTCGGCCCGCGATGCCCGCGGACACCTTCACGTTTCAGGCGGACGACGGCCGAGAGCTCTTCGTGTACCGCTGGCTCCCGGAGGGCGGGGCGCGCGGCGTCGTCCACGTCGCGCACGGCATGTCGGAGCACGCGGGCCGCTACGCGCGCCTCGCGCAGGCGCTCTGCGCCGCCGGGTGGGCCGTCTACGCGAACGACCACCGCGGCCACGGCGCGACGGCGCGCGGGAGCGACGAGCTCGGCTTCTTCGCGAGCCAGGGCGGCTTCCAGCGGGTCGTCCGCGATCTCGCGCAGCTCATCGCGCGCGCGCGCGGCGAGCACCCCGGCCTGCCGGTCGTCCTCTTCGGCCACAGCATGGGCGCCGCGCTCGCGCAGGAGGTCCTGATCGAGCACGGCGGCTCGATCGACGGCGCGGTGCTCTCCGGCGCATCGGGCAAGGCGAACGCGCTCGTGGACGCGGGCCGGCTCGTGGCCCGCGCCGAGCGGAGGCGGCTGGGCGAGCGCGGCAAGAGCCAGCTCCTCCAGACGATGAGCTTCGACAGCTTCAACAAGATGTTCGCGCCGACGCGCACGCCCTTCGACTGGCTCTCTCGCGATCGCGCCGAGGTCGACGTGTACATCGCCGATCCCCGCTGCGGCTTCCCGGCGACGACCTCGCTCTGGGTCGACCTGCTCGACGCGATGGCGGCGCTCGCGCGCCCCGAGCGGCTCTCGCGCATCCCGAAGGACCTGCCCATCTACGTCTTCTCCGGCTCTCGCGACCCGGTCGGCGGGCTGCTCAAGGGCGTCACCCAGATGATCGAGGCGTACCGCGCCGCCGGTCTCCGCAGGGTGGCGCAGCGGTTCTACCCCGGCGGGCGCCACGAGATGCTGAACGAGATCAACCGCGAGGAGGTCGTGCGGGACCTGCTCGCGTGGCTCGCCGCCGAGGTGGCGGGCGAGGCGAGGGCGCCGGCGAGGCCTGCGCAGCCGGGCGCCGGCGCCGCGCCCGGCTGACGGCGGGGGCCGGCATGGGCAGCAAGGGGCGGCCGTACCGCACGCTCACGATCGATGGCTTCGAGGTGCTCGTCGGCCGCGGCGACGAGGACAACGACGCGCTCACCTTCGAGGTCGCCGAGCCGCACGATCTCTGGCTGCACGTGGCCGGCGGCACGCCGGGCAGCCACGTGATCGTGCGCAACCCCGAGCGCGTGGAGGTCCCGCGCGAGGTGGTCGAGCGCGCCGCGGCGGCCGCCGCGTGGTACTCGAAGGCGCGGAGCGCCGCCAAGGTGGAGGTCCACGTCTGCCGGGCCGGGGACGTGAGCAAGCCGCGGGGCGCGCCCGCCGGGCTCGTTCAGCTCGCGCGGTGGAAGAGCGTGCGCGTGCGGCCGGAGATCCCCGGGCGCGATCCAGGGTAAGGCGAGCGCCGGGGCGTGGTGCGAGGTCGACGGCGAGCCGCGCAGGGGCGAGCAGCGGCTCGGTACGTCGTCGTGGGGGCTTCTGTCAGAGCTCGTTCGCGATCACGCACGCTCCGGCCTGGCAGGAAGCGGTGAGGCCGGAACACGGCGCGACCAGACACGCCACCTCGTCTCCCGGGCACTTGGGCGCGGCCGTGCCCGTGGGGACGGCGTTGCAGTTGCAGCCTCCACAGTAATTGTCGACGAGGCTGCAGTCGTCGTCGGTCACGCACTGGCGCTTCGGGGCGGGCACGCACGCGGCCCTCCCCTTCCGTTCCTCGCAGACAAACCCGTCCATACAGCGGACGACAGCGCAGGTGAGGCGGCCGCTCGCGGGCCCCGCGAGCGCATCCGCCTGCTCGGAGAGGGCCTCCTCCTCGGCGCCATCGAGATCGCCCACGGGCGGGGCGCCGCACGCGGAGAGGAGCGTCGTGAGCGCCGCGGTCGTCGCGAGCAGCGCGCAAAGGTGCATCTTCATCGAGCGCAGGTTCGTGTCATGAAACATGATGTCTTCTCCCATCGTTCTGGTGAGGGGCGAGCCGCCGCTTCCACCCGGGGGCGGGCGCCTCGCCGTCGTCGATAGAGGAGTATGCGCGACGCTCGCCACATCTGACATCACGTGTCTTTTTCTTCTTCGCTGCGTTTCACCATGGCGGCAATCTGGCAGCGACAGCTGCTCGCCAGGCGCTCGCGAACAGCTAGACTGTCGCCGTGCAGCTTCGCATCGAAGGGGATCGTTTGACGCTCACCCTGGAGGGCGCCGAGCGGCTCTGGGCCGTGAGGCACCGGCCCATCGTGGTGCCCCGCGAGCACGTGGCGCGGTCGAGGGCCGAGGCGGCGCGCTGCGAGGCCGCTGCGCTCACGCGCAGAGCGAGGCCGCCCTGCTCCGTCCTCCGGGCCCGCTCCGCGCGTGCTCGCCGCCCCCGGCGGCCAGCGCCGCGAACCGCCGCCTGAGGCGGCTGCTCCAGGCTTGCACCGCGCAGGCGCTCATGCCGGTCCGCGCGCAGACCGAGGCGATCGGCTCCTCCTCGATGAGGAGCGCCTCGAGGAGCGAGAGCCCGAGGGGGTTGAGCTCCGCCCGGAGCAGGCCGAGGGGGCGCTCCAGCGCGTCGCGGGCGAGCACCCTGGCCTCCGGATCGTCGTCGGACCGGGCGCCCTCCTCCGGCGCGTCGTCGAGCGGCAGCGCCGCGGCGTCGAGCTGCCGCTTCCGGCAGCGGAAGGCCGCCGCCACCCTCTGGTCGGCGATGAGGCCGACCCAGTTGGCCAGGCTCAATCCGCGGGCCGGATCCCAGGCGCGGAGCGCCCGGCTGTCGTCGCGGAACAGCTCGACGAACACGTCCTGCACGAGGTCGTCCATGCGGTCGTCCGCGCCGCCCGCGAACCGCGCGCGGCGCCGGTGCAGCGCCCGGCCGACCCGCGCGTGAATCACCGGCGTGAGCGCGGCGATCACGGATCGGAGGGACCGAATCTCTCCGCCGAGCGCGGAGTTGAGGGCGGATGTCGTCATGTTGGCGTCGGGCAAGCGGATCTCCTCGGGCTGCGAGCAGGGGGCGTCCTCGCTCGTCTCGCCATGCATCTGCCGTCCTCGCCCGCGTCCGCGGGTGTGCGCGCACGGAAGACAGGAGGCGGCAGAAGAAAGATGCGAGGCGGATGCGGCGGACGTGACCGCTCCGCGCCTCGCTCCGTCCTCCGGTGTTCGAGAACCCTGCGAGGCGCTCGGGCCTTATCGTCCTAGCAGCCTGTGTGCCCGCGCCGGCGCCGCGGGCGCAGCGCGCTCCAGCGAGCGTGACGCGTCCCCCTGGCGAGCTCGTGCAACTCTTGCACGACCGGGCTAGGTAACTCTTGCCTGATCCCGGTAACTCCTGCACCCGGAGGGCGCCCCGCCCGCGCGCGGCGGCAGGGCGACGGCGAGCCGCCCCCTGGTAGCGAGCCGCCGCCTGGTCCCGAAGGCCGAGCTCGGGCTCCCAGGATCCGGCGCGGATGGCGGTCCGGGAGCGTCCGTGCGATTTGTGACCGCTGGCAGGGGCGCAGCGCAACCTGAGGGAGACGAGCTCCTTTCCATCACCCGCAGAGGACCCATGACCCACGCGTATCGACTCGCTTTCTTCTCGATTCTCGGCTGGCTGGTCGCTTGCAACTCGACGGATCCCGATGTCACGTCGGGCGCAGGCGCGGCCTCTGGAGGGGCCACCGGAGGCAGCGGCGGAGGTACGGCCACGGGCGACGCCGGCACAAGCGGTGCCGGCGCGGGCGACGCCGCGACGGGCGGTGCCGGTGCGGGCGACGCCGGCACGGGCGGTGCCGGCGCGGGCGGTGCCGGTACGGGGGGAGTCGGGGGCTCCGGCGGGACCGGCGGATCAGCGACGCCGGTGGACGCCGCGGCCATGGTCCCCGACATGGGTATCGGGGCCAACATCGGCAACACGCTGGAGAACACGACCGACTGGGAGACGGGCTGGGGCCAGCCGCTGATCACGCAGACGTTCATCAACGGCATGGCCAACCACGGCATCAAGACGGTGCGTGTGCCCGTGGCCTGGGACACCTACGCCGTCAACGGCACGATCGACGCCACCAAGATGGCCCGAGTCAAGGAGGTGGTGGGCTGGATCGAGGCCGCCGGAATGTACTCGATCGTGAACATCCACTGGGACGGGGGCTGGATCTACAACGAGGACAACGCCGATAAGTACAAGCTCACCGACGAGGTCAAGACCAGGTTCGCGTCCTACTGGACCCAGATCGCCACGGCCTTCAGCGACGTCGGTCACAAGCTGATCCTCGAAGGGATGAACGAGGAGGGGAACTACTGGGTCAACGGCGTTCACGACGGCGGGACGCCGGACTACGCCGCCCTGAACGAGATGAACCAGCTCTTCGTCACCACCGTGCGCGAGCAGGGAGGCTACAACGCGAGCCGCGCCCTGCTCATCGCCGGCTTCGTGACGGACATCGACAGGACGTGTGTGAGCGATTTCAAGGTGCCGGCCGATCCGGCCGGCGCGAAGAGCCTCTTCCTCTCGATCCATTACTATACGCCCTACACCTTCTGCGGCCTCGACACGGTGGAGAGCTGGGGCTCTCCCAAGACGACGTGGGGCACGGAGCCCGAGAAGGCAGAGCTGAAGAGCAAGTTCGACACGCTCGGCGCGTTCAGCGCGCAGCGGAGCCTCCCGATCATCCTCGGCGAGTTCGGCGTCACGCTGGGCACGAACTACCCCCGTGAGGCGGCGTCACGGACGCTGTGGATGCGGTCGGTGGTGGAGGCGGCGCGGTCTCGCGGCGTCGTTCCCGTGCTGTGGGACACGGGGACGGACATCAAGCGCACGGACGGCTCGTTCTCGACGGAGTGGCAGGCCGTCGTGAGCGCCGTCAACCGGTAGTCGGCGCCGCTGGCGCTCCGGCGCCGGGGGCGCGGCGCGCCCCCGGCCGTCGCTTTGTCCGGCCATCGCGAAACTGGACGGTCGCGCGAAACCTTCAAACCTGGCCCGCGTACCTGGGGTGGCTGGACGACAGGGATCCGTCCAGACCACATCAAGGAGAGGGGCAATGTCATCGACACGCAACGTCGGGATGGCGAGGGTTTCTGCGTCCGCCGTGCTGTTCTTCGCCGCGGGGGCGTTCGCCGCGTGCGCCGTCCCCGAGGGCGCTGAGCCCTCGGGCGATCATGAGGGCTCGGAGCCCTCCGGCGATCCAGGTGAGCCGCAGGCCGAGGCTGAATCGACGGCCGAGGCGGACAGCGAGCTCAAGGTGAACGACTGCGTGAACCCGCACCCGTTCGCCGGCTGCAACGACGCGGCCGTCCAGAGCTGCGTTTGCGCGGCGGACCCATACTGCTGTACCACCCAGTGGGACTCGATCTGCGTCGCAGAGGTGACGAGCCTCCATTGCGTACCGCCGTCCGCGGCCGTCATCGGGCGCCTGCAGTGCGCCGCGCCGGACGGCGCGGGGACCATCACGAGCGCGCTCGCGTTCGCGCCGATCAGCATTCCCGGCCTCGGGAGCGGCGTGACGGACGCGAACGGCGATTTCAGGATCCCCATCTCGTCGACCGCGAGCGCGAGCGTGCACCTCGACGTGACGTACGACGGCGTCGTGAGCTCGAGCGGCGTGACGACGCCGCTCACGATCATGGACGACCTGCACGCCCCGCGCGGCCAGGGGGTCGATATCGCCGGCAGCCCGCGCTCGAGCGGCGATCTCGACGTCGACGTGGTCACGCTGAGCGGCGTCGACTGCGAGCTCTGGCGGCTCGGCGTCGATACGCTGCGCGACTTCCACGCTGCCCGCGGGGCCCAGCCGCCCGCGCACGCGCTGCGCATGCTGCGCTGGAGCGGGGTCTACCTGGGCACGCCCTTCACGTTCTACGACTACATCAACATTCGCACGGACTTCCTCACGAGCACCTGGGGGAGCACGGCCGCGGAGCGCCGGCGGGTCATCACCCACGAGTTCGGGCACAGCGTGCGGCACGTCGCCGACGGGGATCTGAACCACTGGAATGGTGACGACGTGGCCTATGTCTATGGGCGCTCTCACGACGGCTCCGAGATCGCCAACCAGGGGTACGCCTTCAACGAGGGCTTCGCGGACTACTGGGAGCAAGCCCGGGCCGGCGCGCGCGGCCGCCTCTGCGGCGGCGGGGCCGCGTGCCCGTCGAGCCAGTACCGGGACTGGAACGAGAAGCGCATCGCCAACGCGCTGCTCGATCTCTCCGATATCGTGGGCGACAGCGCGATGATCCAGGTGCTGGAGGCGAACCCCGGCGCGATCCACAGCCTTTACGAGTTCCAGGCGCGCCTCCACGTGCAGAACCCTGCCGTCCCGGCCCCCGCCGCGGTGCCGGCCTGCCCGCCCGGCTTCAGCGATGATGGCGCGACGTGCTCCTCCACGGTCAGCAAACCGAGCTACGGGCGCGGCGTCGGCACGGCGCCGACGCTCTGCGGCGCGGGCCAGCAATACGACGCGGGTCTCTGCTATCCGGCCTGCGCCTCGGGCTACTACGGGGTCGGCCCGGTGTGCTGGCAGAGCTGCCCGGCCGGGTACACGGACGACGGCCTCACGTGCCGGCGCGACGCGCAGATCATCAACGCCAACAACTCCGCGTGCCCCTGGTATGACGCCTGCGGCCTGACCTTCGCCAAGGGCTGCTCCACCTGCCCGCCGGGGTATAGCAACGACGGCTGCACGTGCCGTATCGACGCGCACATCTTCGGAAAGAGCTCTTACGGGCGCGGCGCCGGCTCCGTGCCGACGAGCTGCGGCGCGGGCCAGCAATACGACGCGGGTCTCTGCTATCCGGCCTGCGCCTCCGGCTACAGCGGCGCGGGCCCCGTGTGCTGGGGGAGCTGCCCGGTCGGTTACGTCGACTTCGGCGCGACGTGCACGAAGGTCATCTCGAAGTGATCGACGGACCGCTTGCCTCCTCGAGGGCAGCGGGAGAGCGCTGAGGCCTCCACGTCGCCGTCGCATCCTGGCATCGGAGCCGCGCCCGGCGGCGGCGTCACCGCCTGCGCTTCGCCAGGCCGTAACGGTTCATCTTCAGCACGAAGGTCCGCAGCGGCATGTGGAGCGCCTCCGCCGCCCTCGTCTGCACCCCGCCCACAGCGGCGAGCGCCTCGGCGATGCGCGTGCGCTCGAGCTCCCTCACCTCCTCGGCGAGCGGCCGGAACGTCCGGCCAGCACCCCTCGCGGAGGGCGCCGCGCGGGAGGCCGGCGCCACCGAGGGCGGGATGCCCTCGGGGCGCGGCGGCCCCGCCGCGAGCGCAGCGGGCAGGTGCCCGCGCTCGACGATGCGCGCGCTGACCGTCGCCGCGATGTAGTCGATGACGTTCTTCAGCTCACGCACGTTGCCCGGCCACGCATAGGCCGTGAAGAGCTCCGTCGCCTCCGTCGACAGGACCATCTCCTCGCTCCCCGCGCGCGCGCACGCGTCGGCCAGGAACGCCCGCGAGAGCGCGAGGATCTCCCGGGGGCGCTCCCGGAGAGGAGGCAAGATCACCGTGGCCGCGCCGAGGCGATAATAGAGATCTTGCCGGAAGCGGCCCGCCTTGACCTTCCCCGCGTCGCAGCCGTCCGCCGGCGCCGTCGCCACGCCGACCTTCGGCGCCGCGGCGACGGCGTGCACGGCGTCGACGAGCCGCTGCACGGCGTGGCCCGCCGCCGTAGCGTCCGCCTCGGGCAAGAGCACGAGGAGGCGGTCGTCGGCCTCGAAGCCCGCGAAATCGGTCACCGCGAGCTCCCGCTCCAGCGCGCCGGCGACGACCTCGCGGGCCGAGGCCGCCCCGAGCTGGACGGCGATCACCGTCGCCGGCCGATCGTGGCGCAGCGCCCTGTCGATCTCCCCCTCGATCCTCCGCCGCAGCTCCGCGATCTCGAGGACCTGCCGGCTCTTCGCGGGGCGCGGGCACCGCATCACCACGACGGCCTCGCCGATCGACACCACGTCGCCCGAGCCGAGCGGCCTCGCGCCGTCGACGCGGACGCCGTTGAGCAGGGTGCCGTTCCGGCTGCCGAGATCGACGAGCTGCGCGCGCCCGTCGAGCAGCACGATCTTCGCGTGCTCCCGCGACGCCGAGGTGTTGCGGGCGCACGTCGGCCCGGGGCCCGCGGCCCAGGAGCACCACGCCGCTCCGCGGCAGGCGGAGCACCGACGAGGAGCTCCCCTGCACCACGAGCAGGTACGAGCCGCCCTCGTCGGCCCCGCGCGGCGCCTCGTTCGATGCAGCGGACGCCCCCCAGCAATGCGCGATTCTCGATCGGCCGCCGCCTCGGCGAGGGCGCGTTCGGCGCCGTCTACGAGGCGCAGGATCGCGAGCGGGGGGCGCGCGTCGCATTGAAATCGCTCCACCACCTCGACCCGGTCGCGCTCTACCGGTTCAAGCGCGAGTTCCGCGCCCTGTCCGAGGTCGTCCATCCGAATCTGGTCGCGCTCCACGAGCTGTTCTCCGAGGACGATCGGTGGTTTTTCACGATGGACCTCATCGAGGGCATCGATTTCCTCTCCTCCGTGCGCGGCTCATTGGCCCGCGGCGCCCGCGCCGCCTCCGCGCCCAGCCTCGCGCAGGACGACCCGGACGCGACGGAACCGGACCTGTCGGCGGCGCGGCCCCATCCGGCCGCCGGCGACGCCGGGCGCGACCCGGCCGCCGCTCCGCCGCCGCCCTGGGGGCCGCTGAGGAGCGCGCTCCTCCAGCTCGCCCAGGGCCTCGCCGCGCTCCACGCGGCCGGCAAGCTCGATCGCGACCTCAAGCCGTCGAACGTGCTGGTGACGCGCGAGGGGCGCGTCGTCATCCTCGATTTCGGCCTCGTTGCGGAGCTCTCGAGCGGCTCCATCGACCAGAGCGGCAGCCGCGGCAGCGCCGGCGCGCCGCCGCTCGCCGAGGCGCGCCCGGGGCCGCCGGCCGGGAGCGGCGCGCCGTTCGTCGGGCGGCAGCGGCACATCGACGCGCTGCGCGGGGCGTTCGAGCGGGCGAGGGGAGGGCGGGCGACCACCCTGCACATCCACGGCGCGTCGGGCACGGGCAAGACCGCGCTCGTCCGGCGCTTCCTCGACGACCGCGCGCGCGTGGATGACGCGGTGATCCTCGAGGGCCGGTGTTACGAGCGGGAATCCGTCCCCTACAAGGCCGTCGACAGCCTGATCGACGCGCTCAGCCGCCACCTCTCGCGGCTCCCCAGGCTGGAGGCCGCCGAGCTCATGCCGCGCGACGTCCACGCGGTCGTGCGCCTCTTCCCGGTGCTCGGGCGGGTCGACGCGATCGCCCGGGCGCCGCGGCGCGAGATCGAGCCCCCGGACGCCCGGGAGCTCCGCCGGCGCGGGTTCGCCGCGCTCCGCGAGATCCTCGCGCGGATCGCGGATCGACGGCCGCTCGTCCTGTTCATCGACGACCTCCAGTGGGGGGACGCCGACAGCGCCGCGCTCCTCACCGACGTCCTCCGTGAGCCCGACGCGCCCGCGCTCCTGCTGCTCCTCTGCTACCGGAGCGAGGACGCCGAGCGGAGCGAGCTCCTCGCGCGGCTGCTCCCGCCAGCCCCGAGCGACGGGGACGAGGGCGACGTGCGCTCCCTGGCCGTCGGCCCGCTCACCCCCGAGGAGGGGCGCGCCCTCGCGCTGGCCTTCCTCGAAAGCGCTCGGGGACATGCCGCATGGACGGGCCACGTGAGGTGAGGTTCCTTATCGGATCGTATCAGGCCGCGGCGCCGGGCGGCCATGCCGAACCGTGGACCGTGACGTCCGGACCGGGCGGTACGCGGCGCGCGGAAGCGGAACGCGGCGCGCGGAACGAGACAACCGGCGGCTCGTCCTGTGCCGCCCAGCGCTTCGAGGGGCTCCTCGACGCTGATTGACAATGCCCCGGCGGCTCCCGCATCCTGGCCACCCCGCGACCCCCGAGGCCTTGAGCCGCAGGAGATGCAATGAGCACCGTCCTCCACCGTCTGGAACAGTGGGCTAACGAATCTCCTGACGCGCCGGCCCAGCGCTTCAAATCTCAAGGCGAGTGGAAGACGCTGACCGCGCGCGAGTACCGTGACCGGGTTCACCACCTCGCGCTGTTCCTGGAGTCCAGGGGCTTCGACGCGAGCCAGGTCGGCGCGATCCTCTCGTACAACTGCCCGCAGTGGGTCCACGTCGACCTGGCGGCGCTGCTCGTCGGGGGCAAGTCGGCGGGCCTCTACCCGAACTCCACCGCGAAAGACATCCAGTACATCCTGAACCACACCGAGGCGACGCTGCTCTCGGTGCAAAACAAGGAGTACTTCCAGAAGATCTCCGGAGAGAAGGGCGAGTATTCCGTCCCTGACAGCGTGAGTTGGATCCTCGTCTTCGATGGCGACACATCGATCTCTCCCAAGGCGATCTCCTACGAACAGGCCCTGGCCGAGGGCCGCGCGCTCGCGGGGCAGCCGGGCGCGAAGACGTTCGCCGACTACCTGGCGAAGATCGACCCCAGGGCCGGCGCGTTCCTGATCTACACCTCGGGCACGACGGGCAACCCCAAGGGGGCCATGCTCTCGCACGACAACCTGGCTTACACGGCCGACATGGCCGTGAAGTACTGGAACCTGCCGTTCGCGCGCGGCACGATGTTCTCGTTCCTCCCGCTCTGTCACATCGCCGAGAAGCTGCAGTGCGTCGGGGCGGGGCTCACCCAGCGCTACACCGTCAACTTCTGCTCGAAGTTCGAGAACGTCTCGATCGAGCTCCCCGAGGTTCAGCCCACGCTGCTGCTCTGCGTGCCGCGGCTCTGGGAGAAGATGATGGAAGGCGTGATGGCGAAGGTGCGCGGCGGCAAGGGCGCCAAGAAGAAGCTGGCCGAGTGGGCGCTCGCCGTGGGCGCCCGCGTGGCCCAGGCGAAGTACGCGCAGCGCGCGCCGAGCGCGCTCGACGCCTTGCAGCTCAAGCTCGCCGACAAGCTCGTGCTGGGCAAGGTGCGCGCGGCGCTCGGCCTGGGCAAGGCCGAGGTGCTCGCCTCGGGCGCGGCGGCGCTCGCGCCGCACATCTCGACGTGGTTCCGCGCGCTGAACCTCGAGATCCTCGAGGACTTCGGCCAGACGGAGTCGACCGGCGTCATCTGCATGACCGAGCCGGGCATCGAGAGCGCGGGCACCGTGGGCAAGCCCGTGCCGGGCGTCGAGTTCAAGCTGGCCGAGGACGGCGAGATCTTGACCCGCGGCCGGCACGTGTTCGTGGGTTACTACAAGGACAAGGCGGCGACGGAGGCCGCGCTCGAGGACGGCTGGCTGCACACGGGCGATCTCGGCGAGTGGAACGACCGCGGACAGCTCAAGATCCGGGGCCGCAAGAAGGAGATCCTCAAGACCTCGGGCGGCAAGATGATCGCGCCGCTCCCGATCGAGGAGAGGCTCAAGGCGGCGGAGATCATCAGCCAGGTGTGCATGGTGGGCGACGGCCGCAAGTACCTCTCGGCGCTGATCACGCTGACCGAGGGCAAGCTCGCCGAGCTGAAGGATCGGGGCGCCCTGAGCAGCGACGCCGCGATCACGAGCCCCGAGGTGGTCGGCCAGGTGAGGGTGCACGTCGACGCCCTGAACGCGGAGCTCGCCAGCTTCGAGCAGATCAAGCGGTTCACGGTCCTCGGCCGCGAGTTCTCGGTGCAGGACGGCGAGATGACGCCGACGCTGAAGATGAAGCGCAACGTGATCGAGCAGCGCTTCCGCGGGACCATCGACGAGATGTATCCCGCCGAGTGAGCGGGGGCCGCGGGCCCCGCCGGCGGGCGGTCGGTCGACGAACGCGCCGCGGCGCTCGCCCGGCCCTGGGAGAGGCGCCCCGCGGCGCGTTCGTCGACCGACCGCTCGATCAGAGAATGTCGGGCTGTCGCTCATCTCCCGAAGGGATGCGCGCGGCCCTTTCATGTGGGAGGGAAAAGCCATGAGTTCACCGAGAAGCCATCTCGTGCTCGTGCCGGGTTTTGCGGGCTTCGATATCCTGGGTTCGATCGTCTATTACAGCGGTGTCACGGAGATCCTCCGAAACTCCGATACCGGGCCGTATCAAGGCCCGCTCTCGGTGCATTGCTTCCCGAACCTGCCCACGGCGAGCGTGGACACCCGCGCGCACGCGCTCCTCCGCTGGCTCGCGGATCGGTTCAGGCAGGGGGTGTTCCACGGGGGCGCGGGCCGTGGCCAGCGGGACTGCGTCCACCTCGTGGGCCACTCGACCGGCGGGCGGGACATCAAGACGCTGATGCTCCTGCTCCTGGCCGAGACCGAGCAGAAGGGGTCTGTCTACGGCGTCCCGGTGGAGCGCATCCTCGAGAGCATCTGCTCGATCCAGTTCCTCTCGACGCCGCACCGCGGGACGAACCTCGCCCACGTCTTCCACCGGAGGCAGCCCCTCCTCACAGGCCTGGCCGGGGCCCTCCACTGGTGGCTCCGCCTGGCTGGCCCGAAGGACGCGAGCTCCGCGGCCCGCCGCGCGAAGACGCTCCTGCAGGTGTTCGGCCAATCGGACGGCATCGTCCGCGCCGCCCTCGACACGATCGAGCGCTTCCACGCGTTGCCGTGCGACGACCTCGCCAGGGCCGAGGCGCGCGGCGAGTACTTCAACGTGCTCCGCTGGCTGCTGCACGTCGCCGAGGACACCGAGGCCTTCGAGGATCTCGATCCCCTGCCGCTGTCAGGCCAGTCGTCGCGCGAGGAGCGCTGGTCCAAACATGGCCTGTCCGCGCGCGGCCTCGGCGCCTGGCCGCGCGAGCTCGCGGCCTCCGTCAAGAGCGCGAAGCAGGCAAGGAAAGCCAGCCTCCTCGGGGCGGAGCTCGAGGAGGAGCTGAGCGCGTACTACGAGCAGCGGGGCATCGCGCTCCGGTCGATCGTCACCCGGGCGAAGCGCGATCCCGGCGGCCCGTTCCTGGGCGCCTTCGGCATCTTTCACGGCATCACGGCCAACATCAAGGATCCGAAGGTGGTCGAGGCCCTCGGGCCGTCCTGCTCCGTGCCACGGTTCGACGACCCGACCCAGACCGAGTCGCTCGATCCGGAGATGAACGACGGGATCGTCAACTGCGTATCGATGGTCTATCCCGACACGAAGCGCAGCTTCCTTGTCGACGCCGACCACGCCGACGTGATGGGCCACTATCGGTTCATCGCCCCGGAGGACGGCGACGGAGCGGACCCGAAATACGGCGGATACGACCTGTTCCAGTCCCGGTCGACCTTCGATCAGGCCGAGTTCGACAGGTTATGGAGCAGCATCGGGCAGTTCGCCATGAACAGCGACAGGTGCGCCGCCGCGGCGCGCCGCAGCTCGGCCGTCGCCTCCGTGGAGGTGCCGGCGGTGGTGCCGGCCTCGGCGCCCGCGGTGGTGCCGGCCTCGGCGCCCGCGGTGACCCATTTCCGCGCCGAGCCGTCGGACCCGGAGGGCGGCGCGTAGGCGCCCCCCATCGCCGGGGGGCGCCCAGGCCGCCTTCGTGAATCAGGCCTTCGCGAGGTAGGCTTCGAGCTCGTCGGCGCCGCCGATGTGCTTGCCGTCGACGAAGACCTGCGGGGTCGTGCCCTTGCCGCTCACCGCGCGCAGGCGGCGCGGCGAGGCCGCCACCTCCTCGTAAGGAATCTTCCGCGCGTCGAGGAGCCGCTTCGCCTTGGTGCAGTAGCCACAGCCCGGCTTCGTGAACAGCAGCACGTCGTGCGGCGACTTCGACGACGGATCCAGGTACTTCAGCATCGTGTCCGCGTCCGACACATCGAAGGGATCGCCCTCCACCTCGGGCTCGATGAACATCTTCTTGATCACGCCGTCGTCGACCAGCATCGAATAGCGCCACGAGCGCTTGCCGAAGCCGAGGTTCGCCTTGTCGACGAGCATGCCCATCTTCTCGGAGAACTCCCCGTTCCCGTCGGGCAGGAACTGGATCTTGTCCGCCTCCTGCGCCTTGCACCACTCATCCATCACGAACGCGTCGTTCACGGACACACACGCGATCGTGTCCACCCCGCGCCGCTTGAACTCCTCCGCGAGCTCGTTGTAGCGCGGCACGTGGCTGCTCGAGCAGGTCGGCGTGAAGGCGCCCGGCAGCGCGAACACCACAACCTTCTTGCCAGCGAACACGTCCTTGGTGGTCACGTCCTTCCACTGACCGTCGATACGCGTACGAAACGTGACATCCGGAACGCGCTGCCCTTCGAGGTTCTTCAGCATGACAGTCGTACTCCTCCCGTGCTCTTCTCGTTGCCATCCGCGACGGCAACCTTGTCCAGCGTCGTGCGGCGCTCCACGCGGCGCTCTCGGGCCGGCGAGAACGTAGCCCCGAGCTTCGACGCCGGCCAGCGCGACGGCGAGCCCGACCGAGGGCCGCGCCGCGATGGCGAGCCCGACCGATGGACGCGCCGCGAAGGCTGCTCGCCCGGGCGACGGCGCCAGAAGAGGCGCCCCGCTGGGCAGCTGCAGCGCCGCCGCGGGGCGAGGCGTCAGCCGCTCCGCGCCAGATCCACCGCGCGCCAGAGGTACCAGCTCGCCACCGTGCGGTACGGCTTCCACCGCGCGCCGCGCTTCTCGAGATCCGCGCGCGCAGGCGGCTCGGGCCGCTTGAACGCGAGCGCGAAGCCCTTGCGGATACCGTAGTCGTCCACGGGCAGCACGTCCGGGCGGCCGAGGCGGAACATGAGGAGCATCTCCACCGTCCACCGGCCGATGCCGCGCACCCGCGTGAGGCGCTCGATGATCGCCTCGTCCTCCATGCCGTGGACCTCGACGAGCGTGGGGAGCTCGCCGTCCTCCGTCTTCCGCGCGAGGTCGCGCAGCGCGAGGAGCTTCGCCTGCGAGAGGCCGGCGCCGCGGAGCTTCTCGTCGGAGGCGCGCAGGAGCTGCGCGGGCGTGGGGCCCTCGTGCGCTCGCGGGAAGAGCGCGCGCACGCGCGCGAAGATGGTCGCGGCGGCCTTGCCGGTGAGCTGCTGGTAGACGATCGACTCCGCGAGCGCGAGGAAGAGGCTCGACGTCCTGTCGATCCGCAGGGCGAACGGGCCGACCGCGTCGATGACGCGCGCGAGCGCCGCGTCGGACGCGCGCAGGTGCTCGACGGCGGCGCCCGGATCGAAGCCGAAGTCGCCGCCGGGCGCGGCTTTGGGAGCGCCGCGCGCCTGGCCGCCCTCGATCGCGAGGAGGCGGAGCTTCGTCGTGACGCCGCCGTTCGCGGAGAAGCCGCCGGCCTTGCCGCCGGCCGCGAGCACGCGGTGGCACGGGACGATGATCGCGAACGGGTTCCGCCCGAGCGCCTGCCCCACGGCGCGCGCCGAGCCGACCGCCCCGAGGCGCGCCGCGACTTCGCCGTAGGTCAGCGTCGCGCCCGGCGGGATGGTGCGCGCGACCTCGTAGACGCGGCGGTGGAACGGCGGCACCCGATCCATGTCGAGCGCGACCGCGGACAGGTCGCTCGCCTCGCCGCGCAGGAGCGCGACGATCGCGTCGACCGCGCGCTGCACCTCGGGCGGCGGCGCCGCCGCCTGGGCGCCCGGGAGGCGCTGGAGCAGGCGCGACCGCGTCTCGGGCTCGCGCGCCTCGGGGAGCTGCAAGGCGGCGACGCCGCGCTCGCCCCACGCGATGCCGCAGCGGCCGATCGCCGTGTCGAACAGGAGGAAGCCGTGTGCCGTTGCTGTCATGGGGTCCTCGCGGGCAGGCGGGGCGCCCGCGTCCGGCGGCCATCCTAGGAGCGCGCGGCGAGGCGATCTTGGAAGATCTTGCGATCCCCCCTCGCCGCCTTCCGGAAGCCGCGGGGCGAGACGCCGGCCGCGCGGTGGAAGGTGCGGACGAAGTTGGAGAGGTCGCCGAACCCGACGTCGAGCGCGATGTCGGTGATCGACCGGGCGCCGTCGGCGAGGAGGCGCGCCGCGCGGCGCAGGCGGGTGCGGACCAGGTACTGGTGCGGGGTCACGCCGACGACCTTCCCGAAGACCCGCAGGAAGTGGAACGGGCTGAGCCCGACCTCACGCGCCGCGCCCTCGAGGTCGATCGGCTCGTGCGCGTGCTCGTCCAGCCAGAGCGCCGCCTCGACGGCGCGGCGGCGGTCGCGCGCCCCGGTGTCCGGCGGCCTTCGCTTCCGGCCGGAGGCGACCTCGACGAAGCGGGCGGCGAGGAGCACCCCCACCTCGTCGACGCCGATGTCGCTCCTGCCCTCGGCGGCCGCCTGCGCGAGCTCGCCGAGCACCATCAGCTCGGGCACCGGCGGCAGGCCGCCGGCCCGGAACGCGCCGTCGCCGTCGCCGAGGGCCTCGACGAGCGCCGGCGCGAGCTGGAACGACAGGCACTCGTCCCCGACGACGTGCTCGTGCGAGCACGTGTACTCGTCGCCGGGGTGGCCGACCAGGAGCGACCCGGCCACGAGCTCGAACGCCTCCCCCCGGACGCGGTAACCGAAGCTGCCCTTGCGCACGTAGGAGACGGAGAAGCCGCGGTGGAGCTCGGCGAACGGCGCGTCCCCGGGCCCGGAGCGGCACCGGTAGTCGACCACCGAGATGGCGTCGCCCCGCACCAGCGTCGTGACGTCCATGGGTCACCGAATGTACTTGCGGCGGCGAGGCCGAGCAACGCGCCCCGCGCCCGTGCTGCGCCGCTGCGCGGCGCCGCGCCCGCCGCTCCGGGGCCCGCGCGCGCCGTCGACCTCGACAGTCCCCCCGGACACCGTTTGCGACCGCTCCCAGGTCCCGAACGCCGTTCAGACCGTGATCGCGACCGCCGTCAGCGCGTTCGGAATGGGTTGCGCGACGGCCTCGCTCACGTACTGACGACGTCCTGATCGGACACGTTGAGCGTCACCCCTGTCGGATCGGACGTCGCGACGGCGCTCTGGGCCGCTATCGCGATCTCGGCAGGAGCCAGCCATGCGGGCGGGGCGCCCGGCACCTCGACACCGACGACGACACGCACCGCCGCGAGCGCTGCTGTCTCCGCGAGCGGGAAGCTGCGCCGCCAGACCAGCGAGCACGATTGCCGGTCGCCGTCGACGTGCAGCGTGTCCAGCACGAGATCGAGCGGCTGCCCCTCCGTGACGCCGAACGCGGAGAGGCCATGGACGCGCGCGAGGGCGCGCGCCCCGGGGAGCCGCGTCCGCAGCGCTGCGAGCGTCGGGTGGAGCCCCGTGAGCACGAGCCACTCGTCGCCGACCAGGGCTTCGACGCGCTGATCGGGGGGGGCCGCCTGGAAGTAGCTCCAGTCGAAATCGTCGGGGATCTCGAGGATGGGCCCCTCGAGCGCCTTGTGGGGCGTACGTCCGAGCAGCCGCCTGCGCGACGGCCACACGCTCCCGAGCGGCGCGAAGCCCGCCGGGTGGTCGCGCCGCGAGGGATCCAGGACGGCCGGGCGATCGGTGCCGAACGGGTTGTCGGCCATGCCGATCCCCCCGAATGCGCGCTCGTAGGCGAGCGGGATCGCCTTCTCCGCGCCGCCGGGCTCGATCGAGAGCGCCTTGTCGAGGATCGGGCGCTCGCCGGCGAAGAGCGCGAGGCGCACGGAGAAGGGCGCCGCAGGCGGGCCCGGCGGCGCGTGCGCGTGGCCCGTGAAGAACACGTCGATGCGCGCGAGGTAGGGCGCGAGATCGCTCGTCAACCGGACGCTGCGGCCCGGGTGGTTGTGATGGTGGATGTCGGCATCGATGATTTTTTGCGGCTCGACGGGAATCATCGGTGCGCCGTCGACGAAGGCGAAGGTCGCCTTGGCGATCACCGTGAGGTGGAGCCGCCCCCGCGCGCGCCACATCACCGCCGCCGCCGCCGTTCCGGAAGGCGCCGCAATCGCGCTGGGAATGGGCGGGGCCTCGGACTTCACCGCGCCATGAGAGCACCGGGGCGTCGCGAGGGTCAAGCCTCGCCGCGCCGCGACACCGACGCGTCGTCCGACGTTCGCCTCTCCGCCCGCCGAGGAGGTTCATCGGCCTCGCAGCGCGGGTGAAAGCGGTGGAGTCCAGCGACGACCGCAGGATCCGAATCCAGCGAGTCGTCCTATCCATCCATCGGTGTCGGACATCGCGCTCGGCGAACGACGAGTTCCCTTCGTGCCGTCGCGGGAGCGCAGGAGCGCCGGACCCTCCTCGCCTGAGGGCGGGGTCTCAGGCCGTGTCCTCGAAGCCGGGGAGCGGCTCGTAGTCTTGAGTTGCGTCGTCCTCCTCGCCGGGCTCGGCGCAGGCCGGCTCGTCGCCGTCCTCGCCGGCGCCGCCGGTATCGTGGAGCAGCCCATCGAACGGCCCGGGGAGCGGCTCGTCCTCGTCCGCCTCGAGCAGCGCGTCCATGCCCTCCACCTCGCCGGTCTCCAGGTAGCGCTCCCACGCGCCGGGGTGATCCCGGGCGCAGAGCGCCGAGAGCGCGGCGACGCCGAGGCGCACGATCGGCTTCCCATCGGTGCTGCTGCGGGGCCGCGCCCTCAGGTCGCGCGGGGCGTACACCGTGAGCTCGAGGGGCGCCACGTCCGCCACGTGGTAGTGGACGTACTCCCGGAGCTCTCCGCCCTTCTGGATCGTCACGCGCTCCCGGTCGAACGTCCAGCCGAGCGCCCGCACGTGCCGCTCCAGCGCCTCCTCGTCGGCGGGGAACACGTGCAGATCGACGTCGCTGCCGCGGCGGATATGGCCGGTGGAGACCGAGCCGATGAGCCGCGGCGAGAACGGCGCGAGCGCGCGCATGGCCTCCAGCGCCACGATGCGCAGCGCGAAGAGCCGGCGCGTCCGCTGGCTCCCCTCGGCGCGCTCGGCGAAGAGGAGCAGCGCCTCGCGGATCTCGCCGTTCGAGGGCAGGTCCGCGGGCCGGTAGCGCGCTCGCCGCCCCTCCACCTGGCCGAGGATCCGCTTCGCGGCCATCCGCTTGGCGGTGAAGTACTGGTCCACGCCTTCCTCGTACATGAGGCGCGCGGCCTCCGCGGCGATGCGGGCCCGCAGCCCGCCGAAGCGCTCGGCGCTCATCGGGCCACCCACGCCGCGCGCGCTGCCGGCGCCTCCGCCGCCCGCGCCGGCGCCGCGGCGACCGCCGGCTCGAGGGCTTGCCGCAGCCGGAGCATCGCGCCGCCGACCACCCGGCCGCCCCGAGGCGCCCCGAACAGGCGCTTCTGCACCACCTGCTGCGCCACGCCGAGGCGGCGCGCGATCTCGCCCTGCGAAAGGCCGTCGAAGAAATACGCCTCGACGACCTCCCGCTGCTTCGCCGTCAGCGCGGTCTCGACCGCGTCCCGCACCGCGGCGCAGAGCCGCGCTCGCCCGGGCGGCTCGGCCTCGCCGCCCCAGAGCCGGCGATCGTCGCCCCAGCGGTCGACGTCGTCGCAGAGGACCTCCCGGCGGACCTTGCGCTCAGGCGAGCGGCTCCTTTCGCAGGTCATCGGAGGGGGCGGGCTCGCCGCCGATCGAGAGCAGGGTCCAGTCTGCGCCGTCGAGCAGGAGCTCCACGGCGGCCTCGGGGTGGAGCACGGTCGCCTCGGGCGAGCGGCCGCCGACGTCCCAGCGGCGGAGCCGCGCGAGGTCCGCGAGCGCCTTCGTGCGCCGCAGGCGCCGCCGGGTCGCGCCGGGCGCGCGCAGCAGGTGGAGGTGGTGCCGCACGAGCCAGACGATCCGCGGGCACACGAGCTCCGCGAGCACGTCGGCCCCCTCCTCGGCGTGGTCGGCGCAGGCGAACGCCTTGCCGACGTCGTGGAGCAGGGCCGCGGCCCAGAGCGAGCGATCCGCGGTCTCGCGGCGGGCCAGGTCGAAGACCTGCAGGGAATGGAAGAGCGCGTCGCCCTCGGGGTGCCAGCGCGGATCCTGCGGCACGCGGTCGAGGGCGAGGAGGAGATCGAGGAGGTCCTTGTGCATCGATGGGAGGGCGGTCAGGCCGCCCGCGGGCTGCGGGCGAGCGGTGCCCCTTCACCCTGGGGCGCGGTCACACCCACCGGGAGGCCCCGCGCGCCGGGCGAGCCGAAGCATAGCGCGGGCGCCCCCTGCGCCAGGAATCAGGGAGTGAACAGGGTGGCCGATCGCTTCCTCGGCGGCGTGAGTTGCGCGGCCGTCTCCGCGGTCTGACGTGTGCCTGGGGCCTCCAGGCGGACCAGCCTGAGCACGGTGCCCCCGACGATGATCTGGCCGTTTTGCGGGAGCAATGCGCTCGTGATGCGCTGATCGTCGATCGTGGTCCCGTGCGTGCTTCCCTGGTCGATCACGCGCACCTCATCCGCTCCGACGACGATCGTCGCGTGCTTTCGCGACACCTTCGGATCATCGAGGCGGATGAAGCAATCGGGCTCTCGCCCTACCCTGAACTCTCCAGGCCGGAGCAGGAACCGCCGACCCGCGAGGGGCCCGTTGCACACGAGGAGCTCGTAGGCGATCGACGTGTTTCCGCCCGACGCCGGGATGGTGGGCCGGAGCGGGGCCTTCGCGATGCGCAGCCGCCCCTCGTACTTCTGCGTCCACATCTGCGGGGTCTGCCGGCCTCCCTCGGCCTTGATGCTCGCTTGCACGTACTCGCAGAGCTCGTGGACATCGACGTATCCGTCTCGGTCCAGATCGGCTGTGCCGGTCGACAGGCCTTCGACGATGTGGCGCGTGAAGATCGACTGCGGGGGCACCCCCACGGGCTGGTCAGCCTGCCACGCCAGCTGAACCGACGTCGTGGCGGAGATCACGACGCGACCCGAGCCGTCTCCCATGAACGTCCCGGCGATGTCGACGCTGTCCTGCTCGCTCTTGGCGGAGTTCTCGTACGCGCCGCTGTAGCAGCAGTCGAGGATCAGGACGATGCGCTTCGCGGGGCACTGATCGATCTGGCGGCTGATCCACGCCGCGTCGACCGAGGTCGCGCTGAAGAGCTCTTTCTCCGTGTCGTGTGTGGCGAGGTGGAGGTGCCCCCAGTCGTCCTTCAGGCCATGACCGGAGTAGTAGAGGACGAGCAGATCCTCCGGATGGCGGCGATGGAAGAGCGCGCCGATGGCCTTCCGGACTTCGAGCTGACTGCCGTCGACGCAGAGCTCGACGCGAAAATCGCCGATGTCCGGGTTTCCCATCGTGTCGGCGAGCTTCGATGCGTCGAGGGCGGGCGCCTGAAGCGAGCGCAACCTGCCGTCCGCGTACATTCCGTTCGCGATGATGAGCGCGATGCGGTCCCGTCCGCCCAGCACAGGATCTCTGTCCAAGGCTGTCATTTGATTGCGCTGATGCGGCGCGCGAGGTCGAGCACTTCCTTCTCCCCGAGCGGCTTGTCCGAGGTGAACTCGACCTCCAGACCGTTCTTCCCCCGGATGCGGATGCGGCGCCTCGGCGCGCGGACGACCCACTCATTGACGAGCTGAATCACCTGGGGAAGCACCGCGGGGAGCGCGGCGAGCGCGATGGCGCCGACGGTGAAGGCGTCTCCCTTCGCGTTCTTGGGGAGGTGGCCTTCAACGGCGCGGCGCGGGGTCGCGCCTGCGGTGCCGATGTCGCGCATCAAGCTCTCGAGCATCGTGTCCAGCTGGTCGGCCTCGACATCGGCGTCGTGAAATTTGAACTGCATGTCCATTGGCCATGCACCTCCTCGCTGTTACGAGTCGCCGAGGAGCGTATCAGCGCTCGCCGGCAGGTGCCAGCCGCGCGGGTCGGCGAGCCCGCGCGCGGCGCGCGCCGCCATCCTCGATCTGCGAAGCGCGCCTGAAGCCCTCTTCGCGATCGTCCAGCACATCTCATGTCCATGCTGATCCATCCGTGAGAGCCCTGGCGGATCCGTGCAGGCCGGTCAGCCGCGAAGTTGCTCCTCGTGCTTCGTCGTGACTGTAAAGCCATCAAGATGGCGTCTCCGTGGTCGGCTATCCTGCCCCTCGTGCTCTCCCGCGCCCGCCCCTCCGACGCCGCGATCCGCGCCTTCCTCGCTCGCCAGGCGGGCCGGCCGCTCTCGTACGCGGAGGTCGGCTGCACCGGCGCCGGCGATGGCCGCCCGCGGCCGCCTGCCGGCTTCAACGTCGACCACCACCGAGCGGTGCTCGGCCAGGGCGCCGCGCTCTTCGACCGCGCTGTCGAGGCGATGCGGCGCTGGGCGCAGTTCCGGCTCGGCTGGGTCGAGCTCTGCTATCCCGACGCTCCCCTCCAGGCCGGCGTCACCGTGGTGATCCTCGTCCGCGTGCTCGGGATTCACTGGCTCAACGCGTGCCGGATCGTTTACACGGTCGATGAGACGAGCGGCCCTGTGCGCCGGTTCGGCTTCGCCTACGGGACGCTGGAGGAGCACGGCGAGCGCGGCGAGGAGCGCTTCCTCGTCGAGCACGACGAGCCTTCCGGCGAGGTCGCCTACGACATCTTCGCCGTCTCCCGGCCGAACCACCTCCTCGCCCGGCTCGGCTTCCCCTACGCGCGCCGGGTCCAGGGGCGGTTCGCCCGCGACTCCATGCGCGCCATGCGCAGCGCCTCGACCTCGCCGCCGTGAGGCGCGCCGGGAGCAGATGCCTGCGGTGCCTCGTCCGGAAGTAACCCAGCATGCAGATCTGCCTGCGCCGCCTCATCCGGAAGTACGCCCTCCGTGCAGCGTCATCAGCACCTCCGGAGCATCGGTCCGTGCTGAGCACGTGCTCGAACAGGCCCTCCAGGCCGGAGCTCTCGATAGCGGTCGTCGTCGTCGCAGAGGACCTCCCGGCGGATCTTGCGCTCAGGCGAGCGGCTCCTTTCGCAGGTCATCGGAGGGGGCGGGCTCGCCGCCAGGCGAGAGGAGGGTCGACCAGGAGACGACCGTCGCCGCGGACGTGCTGCTCGACGTCGATGTCTCCGTGCCGGGCTGCTGATGCCGTACCGCCCAGGTTCGTTCCTGGTTTCAGGTTCGTTCCTGGTTCCATGAGAGAAGAAGCAACACGGTGGATGAGCCGCGCACACGTCCGCCGTGCTCACCCCGAACCGCGTTCCTGCACCACAAAGGAGCTCGACCAGGGGCGATCGGGCTTTCCCATCTGAGCCGATCAGGCTGTCCGCACGGCGTCACCGCATGCACCCCGCTTGCACCGCACGACCCCGGCTCCATGGGTCTTGGCATGGGTCCCACCGCCTCCATCGAGCGGCAACTGTCCACCAACGCACAGGGCCCCGACACCTCGATCGTCGGGGCCCTCCTCGCCGCCCTGCCTCCGCTCTCGAACGTCCAGCGGCAAGCCTTTCGTCAGCAGTTCACCCTCGTGCAGTGCGACGCGCTCGGCGCGCTCGCGGAAGCGCCCGACGTCTACCGCGAAGCGCTCGCCTGGCTCCGCCCGATCGACCGCACGCTCACGCGCCATTCCCTGCTCGTGCGCCGCTAAGGCCGCGTCCGCTTCGCCTGGTTGCTCGAATGCATCCGCGATCTTGGCGAGGCGCTGGAGATTCGCCGCGGCGACATCCTGTCCGGCAGACGCGACGCGCGGACCGAGCGCGTCCGACGGGCCGCCGTTCGCATCCGGGAAGAGCTCATCGAGGCCATCAGCGTCCTCGCCGCGGGCGAGGAGCGAGAGAGCGAACGGCTCGCCGCAGCGGCAGGCGCTGCCGATACGCCGGAGGAGCTCGGTGCGTCGCTCCACGCGCTGGCGCGGCTCGCCGAAGGCTGGACCGGCGTCGTGCTCCGATCGACCGGCGTGGTCTACGACGTTCGCAAGGCGCACCCGTACATGGTCACCATCGATTGAGTGCGATCATCGAACGACGGGGGGAGGGCAAGCCTGGTGGGGCCACAGCAGGTGTGGCGCCATCGCAGCCCGGACGGCCGCTTTACCGGCGATCGCATTGGCGCCGCCGAAGAACCGCCCCGGCGCGGGCTGGGAGCCCCTGCTCGGGCCCGTGACGCGGGCAGGCGCGCCGCTCCCGTTGCCGTCGCTCGCGGAGCTGCGCGCCGATGCCCCGAGCCCGTGCCTGGCATCCTGTTTCGTCGCCAACCGCCGCTCAGAGCCCGTCCCGAGGGCCGTTGGACCACAACAGCTCATGATGCTGTCCGCGCGCCTCCTTCAAACAATAGCGCCCCCCGCGCGGCGGATCGCCGCGAGGGCGCGTTCGCCGTCGCCCGCTACGAGATCTACCGCGCGCGTCGCTTTGGCGAAGACGACCGTGTCGAAGCCGAGCCGGATGGCGTCGAGCGCCGTCTCCTTGACGCAGTAGTCCGTTGCCAGTCCAACGATGACCACGCGGCGCGTGCCACGAGCTCGCAGCTCCGCTTCGAGCCCGGTCTCGCTCGTGAGCGTGCCGCTCGTCGGATCGCGCGTGGCGAAGCCGGAATAACCGTCCTCGCCGCCCACCCCCTTGCGGATGATCGTGCCGGCGGCCTCTAGCGCCGGGTGGAGATCGGCTCCCCAGCTGTCCTGCACGCAGTGCACCGGCCAGGTCCCACCATCTTTCTGAAAGTGCGGCGTGCTCGGCGGGTGCCAGTCCTGCGTGTAGAGGACGGGCGAACCCGCCTGACGGGCTCGCGCGATCTCCTGGTTGATGAGCGGCAGCACTTCCTCGGCGCCGCGCACATAGAGGCTGCCCTTCGGATCGGCGAAGTCGTTTTGGACGTCGACGACGATCAGCGAAGTCGCCGGGTCGTACACCACCGTCAAGGGGTGCTCTGCCATCGCGAATCACCTGACGCTGAACCCTGTGTGCTTGTGGTCGCCCGGAAAGGCGACGCCGGCTCTGCCCGTCGGGCCCGTGCTCTGGCCACCATAGCGTGAACATCTTGGCCTTCTGGAAAGATTTCAACGCGCAGACGGCAGCAGACTGTAGCAGAGCGCGAACACGACGCAGATCCATTGACGAGCATCGTGCCGTGATTACTCAGGGTGACGCGGGGTCGGGGCCGACGTGGGGCCGCCATGCTGATGAAGTGACCGGGTGCCGCTCTGCAGGCGGCCTGTGCATGGGCCGGAGCCTCGCGGGGCCCGGACCCCGCTTCGAACTGCAGGACATCATCTGAGGGGGCACAGCCAGCGGACGGGCTTTGCCACTGAAAGGAGGTGAGTTGGGTATGGCCAATCTGGTTCGCAGGATCCGTGATCGAGAGCCGACCCTCTTCAGGCGATTCGATCCGTTTCGGAGTGTTTGGGATCTCATGCGTTGGGATCTTTTCCGCGATCTGATGCGATGGGATCCTTTCGGCGAGGTTCCGCGGTTCGAGCGTCCCTGGGGTACGTCCTACCTGCTGGAGATGGAGGTGAAGGAGACCCCCGATGCGTTCGTCATCCACGCCGACGTCCCTGGTGTGGAGGAGAAGGACATCGACGTGTCGATCGCGGGCAACGTGCTCACCGTGAGCGGTAAGCGCGAGGAAGAGGCGCGAGATGAGGGCGACCAGTACGTCTCTCACGAGCGTTCGTACGGCAGCTTCTGCCGATCATTCACGCTTCCCGAGGGGAGCGATGCGGAGAACGTCGTCATCTACCTCTTTGTGCACCACGGGGCCGAGTGGCTGCCGGATGACTTGTTCCGCATCGGCACGGGCTCGGGATCGGCCCGGGACCCTCCCGTCTGCCGCTGATGTCGTAGAGATCTTTCGATCTCCGCGGTCGGCTCCATGAGCTGAGTTACACAGGGTCATGAGACAACCGAGCGAGAAGACTCCCCTTCCGCCGACAGGAGCCGATTCCTCTGAATGCCGGGGCGTGCCGTGTCCGAGCGGAGCCCTGGTTCGTTCCGGTGCTCACGCCGGCGGCGCGCACCAACTCGACAGCACTGTCGCCGCGCGGGGCGAAGGGGCCGGGGAATCCCGACATTCACGCGATCTTCGTCATCGACGATGTCGTCTTCACGGGCGGTGACGCGAGCCAAGGGATGCTCGGCTGGGTGGATCTCCGCGCGCCCCTGAAATGGCATCCCACCAAGGTGCCGCGCGACGCGCGCGCGTCGGGCAAGGGGGCACAGGCGGCATGGCCCCGCCGGTCACGCCCTCTCCTTCACGAACTCCACGAGATCCGAGAGGCTCGCTCCCGTCGCGTCGGCGCTCACGCCGAGCTCCTCGGCCGGCAGGCCCAGGCGGTTGACCCAGAACGTGGGATAGCCGAACCACCGGGCCCCCGCGGCGTCCCAGCCGGCGAACGCGACGAACGCGATCTCCTCGCGCGTGAGGCCGAACGCGTCGAGCGCCATCCGGTACGCGCGAGGATCCGGCTTGTACGTCCTCGCCCCGTCCGTGCTGAGCACGTTCTCGAACAGGCCCCCCAGACCGGAGCTCTCGATGGCGGCCCCGAGCATCCTCCGCGTGAAGTTCGACAGGAACGAGAGCCGGATCCCCGCGCCCCTCAGCGCCCGGAGCGCCGGAAGCACGTCAGGCCACGCCCGGAGATCGAGGTAGGCGCCCAGGAGCCGCGCCCGCTTCTCCTCCCCGAGATCGAGCGCCAGCGCGCGCTCGGCGAACACCAGCGCATCCGAAGTCACCTGCCAGAAGTCGGCATACTCGCGGGACGCGACCCGCAGCCACGTGTACTCGAATTGACGGGTACGCCACGCCTCGCTCAGCGATGCTCCCTTGCCCGGACAGAGCTCCTCCGCGAGCGCCGCGATCGGCCGCGGATCGAAGATCGGAAAGGCGTCGAAGGCGATCGCCTTGATCTTCGATCCCGCCGCCGGCCGCGGCGGCGCCGGCCCGTGCTGCGCGGCACAGGAAGCCGTCCCGGCCGGGGCCGAGCCCAGGAAGCCCGCCGCGGCCGTGCCGGTCACGCGGTGGAGAAACTCACGACGATTCGTCAACATGCCAGCCTCCCTCCGATCCTCCGACGTGAAACTCGCGACCTGCGAGTCCGCGCGTTCGCGAGTCCGCGAGTCCGCGGGTGCGGGAACGCACGCGGGAGAGCATGCGCGGTCCGTCGTTGCCCGGGGATCCGCCATCGACGTAGACTCGCCATGCACCTTTGCATGGCGCGGAGCGCGCTCCGGCAGCAGCGCCCCGCGCCCCGGAGCCATGCTCGACTGGGACGATCTGCGCTACTTCCTCGCCGTCGCGCGGCACGGCAACCTCTCCGCCGCCGCGCGCGTGCTGAAGGTCACCCAGCCGACCGTGGGGCGGCGCGTCGCCGCGTTCGAGCGGCGCCTCGGGGCGAGGCTCTTCCAGCGCTCGCCGTCGGGGTTCTCGCTCTCGGCCGCGGGCGAGAGCGTGCTCGGCCACGCCGAGCGCATGGAGCAGGACGCGCTCGCGGCCGAGCGCGCCGCCGCCGGACGCGACGCAGGCCTGAGAGGCCACCTCCGTGTCACCGCGTCCGAGTGGCTCGCCACGCGCGTCCTCGGGCCGCTGCTCGTCCCGTTCCTCGCGCGCCACTCCGCCATCTCCGTCGATCTCATCGCGGACGCGCGATGGCTGAGCCTGCCGCGGCGGGAAGCGGACATCGCCCTTCGCCCGGCCGCGTTCGAGCACCACGAGGTCTTCCAGCGCGAGGTCGCGCGGATCGGGTTCGGGCTCTATGCATCGGAGGCGTACCTCGCCGAGCACGGCCCGCCGGACTGGGGCCGGCAGTGCGAGGGCCACACCCTCGTCACCATGAACGACGAGCCTCCGGCGATCGCCGACCTGTCGTGGGTGCGCGCCGTCGCCGCGAAGGCCCGCGTCGCCGCGCGCACCAACGGCCGCGAGCCCCAGGCGACGATGGGGGCCGCCGGCGTCGGGCTCGTCTGCCTGCCGCGCTACCTGGGCGACGCGACCGCCGGCCTCCGCCTGCTCTCGCCGCCCTCGCCGCCGCCGGGGCGCAAGCTGTGGCTCGGGGTGCACCGCGATACGCGCGGGGTGCCGCGCGTGAAGGCGCTCGTCGCGTTCGTCGCCGACGCCCTCGGGCCGCTCCGGAGCGCCCTCGACCCCGGCGCGGGGCCGCGCGCGTCAGGCGACGAGCGCCCCCGCTACCGGCCCTGATCGCGCTGGCACGCCCTGAGCTTCTCGAACTGCGCGTCGCACGTCGGGGGCAGGAAATCGGTCGTGCACTCTCGAACGCGCCCGCTCAGGCAATCGAAGAGCGACGTGATCGACGGCGCGAGGAACTCGCAGGGGATCCGGTCCGCGGAGGCGACGGTCTCGCCCACGCAGTCGAAGAAGGGGGCGGTCAGCGCGTTGCAGGGGCGCTGCTCGGAGAGCAGGTCGGCGCAGCGCGCGCGACACCGGAGCTCCGGACACGTGACGCCGTCGAAGAGCGAGCAGAAGAAATCGCACGAGGCCCTCTGCTCTTCGATGGAGGGCCCGCCGGAGCTCGCCGACGGAGAGCTCTGGGCCGCGCCGGCGCCCCCGGCGCCGTCGGAGCTCCCGGGGAGCCCGTCGACGACGACGGCCCCGCCGCAAGCGCCCGCCCCCGAGAGCGCGACGAGCGAAGCCAGGAAAGCGAAGAGCAGCGGCGTTCTCATCAGGGCATCCTATCGCGCGGCAGGCACGGCAGGGGCGCGCGTCGGGCGCGTCGGGCGCGCGTCAGGCGTCCGATGCCGCTCACTCCACCGCCTGCGATTGCTCGATCGCGTCCTCGCGGCGCTCCCGGCGGTTGCACGCGAGCACCTTCTTGCGGACGCGCACCGCGTCGGGCGTGACCTCGACGAGCTCGTCGCCGTCGATCCACTCCATCGCCGTCTCGATCGTGAGCAGCCGCGGGCTGGCCAGGAGGACGTTCTCGTCCTTGCCGTGGTTGCGCACGTTCGACAGCTTCTTCTCCTTGATGACGTTGACGTCGGTGTCGTTCGGCCGGTTGTGCTCGCCGATGATCATCCCCTCGTAGACCTCGACGCCGGGGACGATGAAGAACATGCCGCGCGGCTGCAGGTGGTGCAGCGCGTACGGGGTCGCCACGCCGACGCGATCGGCGACGATGGCGCCGGTCGGGCGGCGCATCATCGGGCCGCCCCAGGGCGCCCAGCCGTCGAACATCGTGTTGAGCAGGCCCGTCCCGCGCGTCGCCGTCAGGAACTCGCCGCGGAAGCCGATGAGCCCGCGCGACGGCACCCGGAACTCGAGGCGGGCGCGGCCGAAGCCGGGGTTCGTCATCTTCACCATCCGGCCGCGGCGGGAGCTGAGGCGCTCGGTCACGATGCCGACGTAGGTGTCCGGCACGTCCACGACCACGAGCTCGAGCGGCTCCATCACCTCGCCGTCGATCTCGCGCGTCACCACCTCGGGGTTCGAGAGCTGCATCTCGTACCCCTCGCGCCGCATCGTCTCCACGAGGATCGCCAGCTGGAGCTCGCCGCGGCCGAGCACCACGAACGTGTCGGGCACCTCCGTCGGCTCCACCCGGATCGCGAGGTTCTTCATCGCCTCGCGCTCGAGCCGCTCCTTCAGGTGACGGCTCGTGAGGTACTTCGACTGCTTGCACTTGCCGGCGAAGGTCGACGTGTTGACGCCGATCTTCATCTTGATCGTCGGCTCCTCGACGACGATGCGCGGCAGCGCCTCGGGGTGCGCCGGATCCGTGATCGTGTCGCCGATCGTGACCGCGTCGAGCCCGGCGATCGCGATCACCTCGCCCGCGACGGCGCTCTCGACCGCGACGCGCTTCAGCCCCTCGTAGGCGTAGAGCATCTTCACGTAGCCGCGCGACTGGCCGCCCTCGCCGAGGAGCGCGACGTCGGCGCCCGACCGGGCGGTGCCGCGGACCACGCGGCCGACCGCGAGCCGGCCCACGTAATCGTCGTGGGTCGTGTTGCAGACGATGACCTGGAGCGGACCGTCGGGGTCGCCGGAGGGGCCGGGAACCCGCTCGAGGATGGTCTCGAAGAGCGGATCGAGGTCCTTCGCCTCGTGCTCGAGCTCGCGCTTCGCCTGGCCGAGCTTCGCCACGGCGTAGAGCGTCGAGAAGTCCATCTGCGCGTCGCTCGCCTCGAGGTCACAGAAGAGGTCGAACACCTCGGAGAGCACCTCGTGGGCGCGCGCGTCGCTCCGGTCGATCTTGTTGATGACCACGATGACCGGGAAGCCGCGCTGGAGGCACTTCGAGAGCACGAAGCGCGTCTGCGGCAGCGGGCCCTCGGCGGCGTCGACGAGGAGGAGCGCCCCGTCGGCCATCATGAGCGTGCGCTCGACCTCGCCGCCGAAGTCGGAGTGGCCGGGCGTGTCGACGATGTTGATCTTGACCCCGCGGTACCGGATGCTCGTGTTCTTCGCGAGGATGGTGATGCCGCGCTCCCGCTCGAGGTCGTTCGAGTCCATGACGCGCTCGGCCACGACCTCGTTCTCTCGGAAGGCGCCCGACTGGCGGAGCATGTGATCGACGAGGGTCGTCTTCCCGTGGTCGACGTGGGCGACGATGGCGATGTTGCGGAGATCGTTACGGGGCATATACGGCGGCGGCCGTGTAGCACGCGACCCACGGAGGAGCGAGCCCATCCTCGCTAGAGCCCGAACGTTCGGCCTGCACGGCAGGCCCGCGTCGAGGCGCTCGGATGGAGAGCGCGAGGCGCGCGCATGGCGCGAGAGCGGCGCGCGTCGAGCGGGCGAGCGGAGCGGTAGCGATTGACAGCCGAAGGCGCACGGCCATAGGGTGCGCGCCGTGCTGGTGCCCGGGCGTTCGCCTGGGCCGAAGAGGGAACCCGGTGAAACTCCGGGGCTGCCCCGCAGCGGTAAGCGAGAACGACCTCCACCCCAAGCACTGGCCCGACGAGGGCTGGGAAGCGGTGGACAGTAGGGAGCCGGTCAGACCGGAGCGCTCGCGAGCCCGAAGACCTGCCAGCGCCCGGCGGCGGGAGACATCCGGCGCCGGTTCGACCTGGGAGCCTCGAGGGAGGCGGTGAGGTCCGAGCCGGTGCAGCTCTGCCTCTGCCACGTCCCGGATACCGAACCGCCCCCCGCGTCGCCTTCCGGTCGCCCGCGGGGGCGACAGGTCGGTCCAGCGCACCGTGCGATGGCCAGCCATTTCGTCCTCGCGGAGCTCGACGCGAGCGGCCCGACGCCGCTCCGCGCGATTGCGGCGAAGGAGGACACGAATGCTGCGCGAGACGGTCACGACGAGCCACGGGCACCGCCATCCATTTCATCTGCTCGCCGCGTTATCCATGGTGCTGGCCGCCGCGCGGCCCGCGCGCGCCGAGGGCGACACCCTCGGGTCGCCCGCTGCCCCGCCGGAGGCCGCCGCTGCAGAGCCCACCGGCGAGGGCGCGCCCGCTGGCGACGCCGCGATCGAGGTCACGATCCAGGCGGAGAAGCCGGGCAGCGAGGCCGCGTCGCGCGTCTCCGTCGGACACCGGGAGCTCGAGCTCCGGCCGAGGCTCCGGCCGGGCGACATCCTCGAGTCGGTCCCCGGGCTCTTCGCCGTGCAGCACGCGGGCGGCGGCAAGGCGAACCAGTACTTCCTCCGCGGATTCGACGCGGATCATGGGACCGACGTCGCCTTCTTCGTCGACGGCGTGCCCGTCAACATGGTCAGCCACGGCCACGGGCACGGCTTCACCGATCTCTACTTCATGATCCCGGAGCTCGTGACAGGGCTCGACGGGTACAAGGGGCCTTATTACGCGAGCATCGGCGACTTCGGTACGGCGGGCGCCGTCAACCTGCGCTTCGCCGAGAAGCTCGAGGAGAGCTACGCGCAGGTCAGCCTGGGGCAGTACGGTATCCAGCGCGGCCTCGTCATCGCCTCGCCGGATCTCGGCGACGCGTGGCGCGCGGTGGCCGCGGCGGAGATCTACCGGAACGACGGGCCGTTCCTGAGCCCGGAGCGGCTCGAGCGCTTCAACGTGTACCTGCGGGCCACGCACGATCTCGACAACACCGGGAAGATCCAGATGACCTGGATGTCGTATGGATCGACCTGGCACGGCTCCGGCCAGATCCCCGCGCGCGCCGTGTGCGGCGAGGGCGAGCAGGGCGGGTTGAACCCGCCGCCGTCGGCGTTCGGACAGCCGTGTATCGACCATTTCGGCGCCGTGGATCCGACCGAGGGCGGGGCGACCGAGCGGCACATGGCGTCCGTCGCGTACTCGACCGCGTGGCGGGACGCCGATCTGAGCGCGCTGGCCTACCTCGTCCGCTACCGCTTCACGCTGTACTCGAACTTCACCTTCTTCAGCGAGGACCCCGTCCACGGCGACCAGATCGAGCAGAACGACGACCGCACGGTCGGCGGCGCCGATCTCCGCTTCCGCAGGCAATACGAGATCGGCGGGGCGAGGTTCACGACCTCGCTCGGCGCGCAGATCCGCGCGGACGCGATCGACAAGTCCCTCCACCACGACGAGGCGCGCGAGCGGATCGAGGAGAAGAGCAGGACCCACGTCGATGAGAGCCAGATCGGCGTCTACGTCGAGCAGGACGCCCGGCTCCGGCGCTGGCTCCGCGTCGTGCTCGGGGCGCGCGCGCAGTGGATCGACGTCAACGTGGACGATCCGGGCGAGGACCTCGAGGCGGCGGGGAACAGGTCGAGCGGCGCCCGGGGACAGATGCAGCTGCTCCCGAAGCTCACGGCGATCGTGTCGCCCGTCGAGGGGGTCGATCTCTTCGCCCACTTCGGGCGGGGCTTCCACTCGAACGACGCGCAGGGCGTGGTGCTGGGGCAGGGGGCGGCGACGCTGATCACGCCCGCGACGGGCTACGAGATCGGCCTGCGGGTCGCGCCCTTGCGCGGGCTGTCGCTGAGCGGGGCCGCGTTCCTGCTCGACCTGGACTCGGAGCTGGTCTGGAGCGGCGACGCGGGCGCGACCGAGGCGTCGGGGCAGACGCGGCGCTACGGGATCGAGATCGGCGGGCGCTACCGGCTCTGGAGCTGGCTCTTCGCGGACGTGGACGCGACCTTCACCCGCGCGCGCTTCCGCGAGAACGCCGGCAACGCGAGCGCGGTCGCCCTCGCGCCGACCCAGACGCTGACCGCGGGCGTCGGCGTCCGCCCGACGCTCGGCGCGTTCACGCCGTTCGCGGCGCTGCGGGTCAAGGCGATCGGCGCTCGGCCCGCGACCGAGGACGAGTCGCTCACCGCCGAGGGGTTCACGGTCGTCGACGCCAACGCCGGGCTGCGGTGGAAGAACGTCGAGGTGGCCGTGGACATCCAGAACCTCTTCGACACGACGTGGCGCGAGGTCCAGTTCGCGAGCGAGTCGCGGCTGCAGTACGAGCCGGCCGCGGTCACCGGGATCCACTACTCGCCGGGGTGGCCGTTCACCGCGATCGGGCGGGCGACGCTGTACTGGGAGTAGGCGCAGCGCCGGCTCATGTCCGGCGGAGGTCCTCGCGCAGCGCGTCGAGCGATGCCCGGAACGCGGCTTCGCTCACGGCGGCGCCCGTCGCTAGGGGCAGGAGCTCTGCGAACATCTGCCAGGCTTCCCGGATGTCACATACCCTGTGCGGATAACGCTGACGGGCAATGAGCGTGAGCCCTGTCACGACGCTGCGAACCATCGCCGCCTGGAACCCCGAGCCCTCGAAGACGACCGCTGAGCACCTGATGGTTGCGCTCGCCTCCGCGAGGAAGCTCGCGATCGCCCTGCGCGCGGGCGCCGACGGCAACGACGCCCCGCTCTCGACGAGGGTGAGCAGCCCTATGCCGCGCGGGTGCTTCTTCGCGAACTCCGCGCACGCGTCGCTCAGGTGGCGCGCGGCCTCCTCGGTCGTCTCGCGGCGCCAGATGACGCAGAAGATCTGGTGCCAGGAAGTCAGGACGTAGTCCGGTTGTCTGGTGACCAGGTGCCAGGGGTCAGGATGCATGATCGTGCTCGTTCTGGAGCGGTCGCAGCGGAGATGCTCGCGGCGGCCTCAGGGTACACCGGCCAGGGTACACCGGCGTCTCTTTCCCCGCGACACGCACGCACACCAACTCGAGCGTGAGCCACCGGGCGTCGATAACGGATCCGCGCCGCGCGCTCTCGGCGCTGATGGGCAAGACAGTACCGGTGCCGTCGAGGTTGGGTGGCTCGCACTGGCCACGTTCGATGGCGCCACAATCGATGAGTCCGTCTTGACAGTCTCGAACCGCTCCGGCGGGTAGCCGTGGCCCTGCGCGGCCGCTGGCGGGCGCCCTCGACGCCGGCCCACGCGGCAATTGCTGTGCTCGTCACTCGCCGCTGCCGGCCGCCACGATGACCGCTCGCAGACGCGGAGAGCAGGACGGGAACGGAGAGCCTCGCCGCGTGGCAAACGTGTACCCATGCTGTAGGCTGTGCCGCATGGATCCGACGGGGCTCGGCGCCGATCTGCAATTCCGCACGCTGGTCGAAGGGGTGAAGGACTACGCCATCTTCATGCTGGACACCGAGGGGCGCGTGATCACGTGGAACGCCGGCGCCGAGCAGATCAAAGGATACTCCGCGCGAGAGGTGATCGGCTCGCACTTCTCGCGCTTCTATCCGGCCGAGGCGATCGAGCGGAGGTGGCCACAGACAGAGCTCGCCGAAGCGCGGCGCGTGGGCCGCTTCGAGGACGAAGGCTGGCGCGTGCGCAAGGACGGCTCGATGTTCTGGGCGAACGTCATCATCACGGCCCTCCACGGCCCCGACGGCGAGCTGCGCGGCTTCTCCAAGATCACGCGCGACCTGAGCGAGCGCAAGCGCCAGGAAGAGTCGCTGCGGCAGAGCGAGGAGCGCTTCCGCACGCTGGTCGAAGGCGTGAAGGATTACGCCATCTTCATGCTCGACCCCGAGGGCAGGGTGACCATGTGGAACGCCGGCGCGGAGCGGATCAAGGGATATTCCGCGCGAGAGGTGATCGGCACGCATTTCTCGCGCTTCTATCCGGCCGAGGCGATCGAGCGCGGCCGGCCAGAGATGGTGCTCGCCGCCGCGCGGCGCGAAGGCAGCTTCGAGGACGAAGGCTGGCGCGTGCGCAAGGACGGCTCGATGTTCTGGGCGAGCGTCCTCGTCACGGCCATCCGTGGCCCGGGCGGCGAGCTGCGCGGCTTCTCCAAGATCACGCGCGACCTGAGCGAGCGCAAGCGCCTGGAGCAGATGGAGTCCAACGCGCGCCAGATGGAGGAATTCGTGGCGATGCTGGCGCACGAGCTGCGCAATCCGCTGGCGCCGATCGCCAACGCGACAAGCGTCCTCAAGCTCGAAGGCCAGGGCAACGCCCAGGTCGTCTGGGCAGCCGGCCTGATGGAACGGCAGCTCGGTCAGCTCGTGCGGCTCGTCGACGACCTGCTCGACGTGAGCCGCATCACGCGCGGCAAGATCGCCCTGGAGTCCAAGCGGATCGACCTCGCCGACGTGGTGACGCGCGCGGCGGAAGCGTCCCGGACCTGGATCGACGCGCGCGAGCAGACCCTGGAGCTGCAGCTGCCCGCCGAGCCGCTCGCCATCGTCCCGGGCGACCTGGCGCGGCTCACGCAGGTGGTGAGCAACCTGCTGCACAACGCGGCGAAGTTCACGCTGCCGCGCGGCTCGATCCGGGTCACCGTGGAGGCGGACGACGCGCACGCGATCCTCCGTATCCGCGACAACGGCGTGGGGATATCGCCCGAGCTGCTGCCGCAGGTGTTCGATCTGTTCACGCAGGGGGATCGCGGCCTCGATCGCGTCGAGGGCGGGCTGGGCCTCGGATTGACGATCGTGCGCCGGCTTGTCGAGCTGCACGGCGGGACGGTCCAGGCGCTCAGCGAGGGGCCCGGCCGCGGCAGCGAGTTCATCGTGCGATTGCCGCGGCTGACGCGCCCCCTCGCGCCGCCGACGGTGGGCGCGCCCGCAACGAAGGCCGGGCGCAAGCTGCGCATCCTCGTCGTCGACGACAACCACGACTCGGCCGAGAGCATGGCGCTGCTGCTCAAGCGCATGGGCAACGACGTGCACGCCGTGTTCGACGGCCCTTCAGCGCTCGAGCTCGCGGCGCAGCTCCAGCCCGATGTCGTGCTGCTCGATATCGGCATGCCGGGCATGACAGGGATTGACGTCGCGCGCGCGCTGCGTCGCACTCCCGGCCTCGCGGGCCTATCGCTGTTCGCGATGACCGGTTACGGCCAGGAATCGGACCGCCGCATGACCCGGGAGGCCGGGTTCGACGTGCACCTGGTCAAGCCGATCCGCGCGGAGGTGCTGAAACAGCACCTGGCGGACATCGCCAATCGTCCTGGAGCCGGCTGAGCGCCTCATCCCGTCGCGCGCCCCGGAGGCGGCGGCGACTCCGCCGTTGCGTCGCCAGGCACCCTCGCGGCGGGCGGCTCGCTGTAAGCTGCGCCCGGCCGCCCCGTTGCGAAGAGGTGCGCCGCGGCGATCTCGCCGGGGCCTCCTCAACGAGGGCTTCCATGCCGTTCTCCGTCCACCCGACCCACGCCGCGGCGCGCTGGCGCCTGTCCACGGCGTCCGCCCCGCTCTTCCTGGCGCTCCTTTCGCTCCTCCTCCTGGGCTGCGGCCCCCGCCTCGTCCCGTTCACGCACGAGCTCCGGGTGCAGCGCGACCTGAGCGACAGCGACGTGAAGAACCTGCAATTTTACGTTTCGCACCCGATCGCGCTGCGCCGCGAGCTCACGGCCGAGAGCTCGCAGGTGACGAGCAGCCACAAGCTCCTGCTCGTCTCCGGGAAGGTCATCGAGGAGGTCGTCGTCGAGGAGCGCACGCCCGGCGTGGTGGTCGCCGCTCGCGGCGGCGCCCTGTCGGTGAGCTTCGAGCCCGGCGCGTCGCTCACGTTCTCCGCAGGCCCCGAGCTCTTCGCACCCGCCCCGCCCGCGCCGCCCGCGCCGTCGTTCCCGGGCTTCGCGACCCCGCCCGATCCGTTCCCCGGCAACGCGGAGCCGCTCCTGGCCAGCCCGAGCGCCTCCGGCGACGGCAGCGGCCCCGGCGGCAACTACTGGCTCGCGGCCGGGCCCGGCCGCGAGATCCGTTACCAGGGCAAGGTGTTCTCGGCGATCGAGGACAGCCTGCGGGCCCACCTCCTGATCGACGCCGACGCGCTCGAGGAGGTCGTCGAGCGGCGCACCGTCCTCCCGGGCGTGCGCCTCCCCGCCCGCTGACGCGCGGAGGCGCGCCCCGCCGCGGGCCGGGGCGCCGTTGCGAGGGCGCGCGCCCTGCGCTTCCATGCCGCTCGCCTCGTGACCACGCCGCCGCCGCCCCCGCCCGCCGCGCTCCGCGCCCCGCGCGTCCGCGCAGAGCTCGTCGCGACCGGATGGGAGCTGTTCTCGGCGCTCCTGTTCCTCTCCGCCGTCGTCCCCGCCGCCCTCACCACGCCGTGGCCGGCGATCCTCCTGCTCGCCTCCCTGGCCGCCTCGGCCGCGTTCTCGGGCGCGCTCACCCGCCGCGGCGACCGCGGCTTCGCCGTCGCGGCGGCGATCCGCACCCTCTCGTGGCCGCTCGCGGTCTTGCCGCTCGCGTTCCGAGGCGCCCCGACCGTGCCCCCCTCCTGGCCAGGGCCGCTCGGGATCGGCCGCGCGACGCCGCCGTCGTGGCTCGGCCTCCTGGTGACCGCGGTCGCCTTCGGCGTCATGGCGGGCGGCATGCGCCGCGCGATCTACCGCGCCCTGCTCCGCGAAGGCGCCGTCGAGGGCGGCGCCGGAGACGCCGCCTCGGCGCGCGCCCTCGCCGCGGCGCTCCGGCCGAGGCTCGCGGAGTCGGCGGCGACCGCGGGCATCGTCGGCGGGCACGTCATGCTGCTCTTCTGCGTCGCGTTCCTCCGCACCCAGAGCCAGGTCGTGTTCCAGGCGTGGTTCGAGGTCGTCCCCCTCCTCGCCCTCTCGGGCACCCTCGGCTTCACGCTCGCCGTGCGCCCCGCCACGCGCCCGATCCTGGCCGCCCTCGCGGCCGGCCCTTCCGGCGCCCGCGCCCTGCTCGGCCGTGGCCTCGCCCGCGCCGAGCGGCTCCCCGACGTGCTCGCCTCCTTGAACTTCGCGCTGTGGCTCGGGTGCACCGCGATCGGCATGGCCTACGTGCGCGTCGGCGCCACCTCCAGCGTCGCCGACGCGCTCATGCAGCTCGGCTTCGGCGCGCTCTTCGCCTTCGGCGTCTCGTTCTACCAGCGCGCCTGGCACAAGGACTCGGTCGCCCGCGCGGTGGACCTCCTGCGCGCCTGGACGGGCGCGCCCGAGCACGGCGGCGCGCCCCCGACGCCCCTCCGGCGGCGCATGCTGCGCGACTTCGGGCTGCCCCTCCTGTTCACGGGGCTCCTCTCGCTCTTCTCGTCGATCGGCCTCTACCGCGCGCTCGCCACCGGCTCGTCGTTCGACGAGGACTTCAACGCGATCACCGCGCTCTTCGCCTCGCTGTCCCTCCTCGTCCTCGCCGCCCTCGGCGTCGTCGCGCGGGCGGCGCGCGAGCTCTCCCGGCCGATGGCACAGCTCGCCCGCGCCGCCGACGAGGTCGCGCGCGGCGAGCTCGACGCCGCCGTGCCGCGGCTGTCAGGGCCGAAGGAGGTCGTGGGCCTCGGCGAGAGCGTCGAGCGCATGCGGCAGGCGCTGTCCCGGACGATCGCCGAGCTCGAGGCCGAGCGCGCCGGCCTCGAGGAGAACGTCGCCGCGCGCACCGCCGAGCTCACGCGCGCCCTGTCCGAGCTGAAGCGGACGCAGGCCGCGCTCATCCAGGGCGAGCGGCTCGCCTCCATCGGCGAGCTCGTGGCCGGCGTGGCGCACGAGATCTACAACCCGCTGAACGCCATCGCCGGCGCCGCCCAGCCGATCGAGGAGCGCGCCGCGGAGCTCCGCGCCGTCCTCGACGCGTACCGCGAGGCGGAGCGCGATCTCCCGGGCGAGCGCCGCCGCGCGCTCGAGGCGCTCCGCGAGCGGCTCCAGACCGAGGCGGCGCTCGACGATCTCGCCGGCATCTCGACCCTCGTCCACCGCGCGGTCGAGCGCAGCGTCCGCATCGTCACCAACCTGAAGAGCTTCTCGCGCGTCTCGGGCGAGCCGCTGCCGGTCGATCTGCACGCCGGGCTCGAGGAGACGCTGCTCCTGCTCGGCCCGCGGCTCCGGCAGGCGCGCATCGAGGTGATCCGGCGCTACGGCGAGCTGCCGCCCGTCACCTGCAGGGGCGGCGAGATCAACCAGGTGTTCATGAACCTCCTCGTCAACGCCATCCAGGCGCTCGAGGCGCCGCCGGCGCCCGCCGCGCCGGCAGAGGAGGGGACCTCCGGCGGGGGCGCGGCGCCGCGTGCGCCCGGCGAGCCGGCGATCTGCATCGAGACCTGGGTCGACGAGGACATGGCGGCCGTCGCGATCTCGGACAGCGGGCCCGGCGTTCCGGCGGACCTCGCCCAGCGCATCTTCGATCCGTTCTTCACCACGAAGCCGCGAGGGCAGGGGACCGGCCTCGGGCTGTCGATCTCGACCGAGATCGTCCGGCGGCACGGCGGCACGCTGGCCCTCGCGCCAGAACCAGAACCAGAAGAAGAAGATGGCGACGGCGGCCGCGGCGGACACCCGCGCCGCGGAGCGCCGGCCTCGGTCCACGGCGCGCGCTTCGTCTGTCGCCTGCCCCTCGATCCTCGCCCGGCGAGCGCCCGTCCGCAAGGCGATACCCCTCCTCCCGCACGGCCGTCCACGGAGGCGAGCCCGCCCGAACGGCCGTCCGCGGAGGCGAGCCCGCCCGCTCGGCCTAACGCGCGGCTTGGCTCGACGAGACGAGCGCGTCATCGGCGCCGGTCTCCCACCCCACCTCCACACGGAGCTCGCACGATATTCATCGCAACCCGACCGCGGGCCCGTAGACCGGCTGTTTCAAACCGGATACGTTCAGCGAGCGATCCGACTCACCGCACAGCGCAATAGGGCCCTGAGAGACGAGAACGGCTCTTCTGGGGAGCGCTGAGGAGAAACGAAGGCACCATGGAGCGCGCGATTCAGCGACCGGCAGGTCCCAAGGCTTCGAGCACCGATCCGTTGATCGGGAAGGTCGTGGCCGGCAGGTACCGGCTCGAGGCACGGCTTGGCGAAGGCGGCATGGGCGTCGTTTATCGCGCTCGCCACGTGCTGATCGACCGGGTCGTCGCCCTGAAGCTCATCCGGCCCGATCTCCGCGGAGAGACCCACCTCCGCGCGTGGATGCTGCGCGAGGCGCGCGCCGCAAACCGCGTTGATCACGCCCACATCATCGATATCCACGACATCGGCGAGACCGAGGAGGGCGAGCTCTATCTCGTCATGGAGTACCTCGTCGGCACGCCGCTCTCGGCGGAGCTCGCGCGCGGCCCGATGCCGATCGCGCGATCGGTGGACATCCTCGAGCAGATGTGCGCGGCTCTCGCGCGCGCCCACGACCTCGGCGTCGTGCACCGCGACCTGAAGAGCGACAACATCCTGCTCACCCACCGCGGCGGCCGGAAGGATTTCGTCAAGATCCTCGACTTCGGCCTCGCCGCCATCGCGCGCGACCCGCGCCTCGCCCCGAAGGGCGCGGTCTTCGGGACGCCCGAGTACATGTCGCCCGAGCAGGCGCGCGGCGAGGAGGCGACGGCGCAGTCCGACCTCTACGCGCTCGGCGTGCTCTTCTTCGAGATGCTGACCGGGCAGCTCCCCTTCCGCGCGAACGACCGCGACACGCTCCTCGAGATGCAGCGGACCCACGCGCCGCCGCGGCCCCGCTCGATCCGCCCCGACGCGCACGCGCAGGGCGAGGCGATCGTGCTGCGCCTGCTCGAGAAGGACATCCGCAAGCGCTACCGCGACGCCCACCACCTCCAGGAGGAGCTGAAGGCGCTCCAGCGCGGGCTCCCGGCCCACGCGTGGGAGGTCGAGGGGAGCGACGGCGTGCCGGTGCCGCCGCCGCCGCCGCCGCCGCAGAGCGCCGGCGTCATCGAGTGGGCGAGCCGGGCGGCCCTGTTCTCGCGCATGGTCTCCCGCGCCTACCCGTCCGGGCAGGTGCCGCAGGAGGTCCAGAACGGCCTTGCGCAGGCCTGGGACCTCGCCGCGCGCGCCAACAAGCTCGAGGGCGAGGTCGCGAGCCTCACCCGCAAGCTCGAGGCGCTCGAGCGCCGCGGCCGCGCGCTGCGCGCCGAGATCGGCCGCAAGGTCGAGGAGCTCGCGCACGAGGAGTCGCGCGTGATGCGCGAGGCGATGGCCGACGGCGAGGACGTCGAGAAGGTCCGCGTCGAGCTCGCCGCCGCCGAGAAGCTCGCGCTGTCCGCGCGCCAGCTGGCGGACGGGGCGGCCCGCCAGGGCAACCACGATCCGCTCATCTACGAGCGCGCGGGCGCGGCCGGCGCGACCGCGCAGGCGAAGCGCGAGCAGCTCGGGCGTTACGAGCACAAGAAGAACACGCGCGAGGCGAACGCGCGCGACCTGCGCCGCCAGATCGACGAGCTCCGCGCCCAGCTCGCCCGCTACGCCGAGGCCCTGGAGGAGGACCTGGCGCAGGGGCGCGAGCGCGTCGCGGCGCGCACGCGCGAGGGGCTCGCCTACGAGAAATCGTTCAGCGAGGCCTCCAACCTGCTGCTGAGCCACCTCCGCAACAAGCCGGAGTGTCGGGATCTCGTGGCGGAGCTCCTCACGTCCCACGCCAGCCCTGGCGCGGACTCGGGCTCGGATCAGCGGCTCTCCGGCTCGGATCGGCGGCTGAACAACGCGACCGAGCGCAACTGAACACGGACGAAGACAGCTGAACGCGATCGAGCGCAGCTGAAAGCGTCCGAGCGCAGCTGAATGCGACCGAACGCGACAGCGTGTGACAGCGTTCGGTCGTGCGCGCTTCTTTCTTTCACCATCGTACGTAATCTCCCTACGTCATCTCCTGACGTCGCGCCGCTGACAGGCCTTCTCGTCGTGGGCGCGCACCGCGCCCTCTCGACGGCGTCTCGGGTGCATGGTAGCTAGCGCGCGCCTCGGGGGTCCGGTCACGGTGGAGGCATGCCTGGCAGCTCTGGGCACTCCGACACCCTCCGGTCGTCGAGGGACGAGGCTGTGCTGAAGCGTCGGCGTTAGAGCAAGAGCCACTCCGGCAGCGCGCCGGTCCCCTTCCCCTTTACGCAGGCGGCCAACCCCTCGGAACCACGAAGCAGCGGGCGGCGATGGCGCCGTCCTCTGCCTCGGATTTTGCGATGGAGGCACACCGTCCATGAACGTTCTCCGGTCCCAAAAGGCCTGGCTCGCACCGCTGCTGGCCGGGCTCGCTGCGCTCGCCCTGCTGCTCAGCGGCGGGCTCGCCAGCGCCAGTGAATCCGATCTCATCCTCCCCGACCTAAGCACCCAGTCCTTCGGTGGCATCGACGGCCGCACGCTCCTCATGGGCGGCATCGGCGTCTGCGCGCTCGGGTTCGCGTTCGGGCTCGTCATCTACTCGCAGCTGAACAAACTCCCGGTCCACCGCGCGATGCGGGAGATCTCGGAGCTCATCTACGAGACCTGCAAGACGTACCTGGTCACGCAGTTCAAGTTCATCCTGCTGCTCGAGATCCTGATCGGCGCGGTCATGGTTCTCTACTTCGGCGTGCTGCGCCACATGGAGGCCACGAAGGTCGTGGTCATCCTGCTGGCCAGCCTGGTCGGCATCGCCGGCAGCTGCGGCGTCGCCTGGTTCGGCATGCGCATCAACACGTTCGCGAACTCGCGCGCCGCGTTCGCGAGCCTCAAGGGCAAGCCGTTCCCGACGTACGCGATCCCGCTCAAGGCCGGGATGAGCATCGGCGCCGTCCTCATCAGCACCGAGCTCATGCTCATGCTGGTGATCCTGCTCTTCATCCCCGCCGACTACGCCGGCCCGTGCTTCATCGGCTTCGCCATCGGCGAGTCGCTCGGCGCCTCCGCGCTCCGCATCGCGGGCGGCATCTTCACGAAGATCGCCGACATCGGCTCGGACCTGATGAAGATCGTCTTCAACATCAAGGAAGACGACGCGCGCAACCCGGGCGTCATCGCCGACTGCACCGGCGACAACGCCGGCGACTCGGTCGGCCCGAGCGCTGACGGCTTCGAGACCTACGGCGTGACCGGCGTCGCGCTCATCTCGTTCATCCTCCTCGCCGTCCCCGACGCCGCCGTCCAGGTCCAGCTGCTCGTCTGGATCTTCGTGATGCGCATCGTGATGGTCCTCGCGAGCATCGGCTCGTACCTCCTCAACGAGGCGATCGCGAAGGCGTCCTACGCCGACGCCGACAAGATGAACTTCGAGGCCCCCCTGACGCGCCTCGTCTGGCTGACCTCGCTCGTGTCGGTCGCGCTCACCTACGCCGTCTCGGCGTTCATGATCCCGAACATCGGGGGCGACACGACGCTCTGGTGGAAGCTCTCGTCGATCATCACCTGCGGCACCCTGGCGGGCGCCATCATCCCGGAGATGACCAAGATCTTCACCTCGACCGAGTCGGGCCACGTCCGCGAGGTCGTGACCGCGTCGCGCGAGGGCGGCGCCTCGCTGAACGTGCTCTCGGGCCTGACGGCCGGCAATTTCAGCGCGTACTGGATGGGCATCGTCCTCGTCGTGCTGATGGCCATCTCGTACTTCTTCTCCGCCCAGGGCCTCGGGCAGCTCATGATCGCCGAGAGCGTCTTCGCCTTCGGCCTCGTGGCGTTCGGCTTCCTCGGCATGGGCCCGGTGACCATCGCGGTCGACTCCTACGGCCCTGTGACCGACAACGCGCAGTCGGTCTACGAGCTCTCGCTCATCGAGAGCGTCCCGAACGTCGAGGCCGAGCTCAAGAAGGATTTCGGCTTCACCCCGAACTTCGACAAGGCGAAGCATTTCCTCGAGGAGAACGACGGCGCGGGCAACACCTTCAAGGCGACGGCCAAGCCGGTGCTCATCGGGACGGCGGTCGTCGGCGCGACGACGCTCATCTTCTCGATCATCGTCGTGCTCACGAGCAAGCTGACGACGAACGTGGACAAGCTCTCGCTGCTCCACCCGCCGTTCCTGCTCGGCCTCGTGACGGGCGGCGCGGTCATCTACTGGTTCACCGGCGCGTCGACCCAGGCGGTCTCGACAGGCGCCTACCGCGCGGTCGAGTTCATCAAGGCGAACATCCGCCTCGAGGGCGTGGAGAAGGCCTCGATCACCGACAGCAAGAAGGTGGTCGAGATCTGCACGCAGTACGCGCAGCGGGGGATGTTCAACATCTTCCTCGGCGTCTTCTTCTCGACGCTCGCGTTCGCCTGCCTCGAGCCGTTCTTCTTCATCGGCTACCTCATCAGCATCGCGCTCTTCGGGCTCTATCAGGCGATCTTCATGGCGAACGCCGGCGGCGCCTGGGACAACGCGAAGAAGCTCGTCGAGGTGGAGCTGAAGGAGAAGGGCACGCCGCTCCACGCGGCGACGGTCGTCGGCGACACCGTGGGCGACCCCTTCAAGGACACCTCGTCCGTCGCGATGAACCCCATCATCAAGTTCACGACGCTGTTCGGCCTCCTCGCGGTCGAGCTGGCGATCGAGATCGACCGCGGGACGAGCCTCGTGCTCGCGGGCATCTTCTTCGTGCTCTCGACGGTGTTCGTGTACCGCTCCTTCTACGGGATGCGGATCAAGTCGGACGAGAAGGCGACCGCCGCTGCCGGCGCCCGCGCCACGGCCTGAGCCAGGCGTCTCCTCTCGCGCTCGGCGCTCCCCGCGCCCTGGCGCTCCCCTCACACGCGCTGACCTCACCCGCCGCCCGACGCCGCTCCGCGGTCGACGGCGCGCGGGGGGAGGGGCCTTGCGCCCAGCGTGCCCGCACTATAGTGACCCTTCATGCGAGCGCTCTGCCCCACCTGCGGCCTCCATCACGAGGTAGTCCGGGTCCTCGAAGACGGACACGGCGAGCAGCGCAAGGACGTCTATCAGGTAGAGCCGCTCCTCGGCTGCGAGCGCACCTGGATCTCGGACAGGGAGCTGCTCGAGGCGCGCGCTCGCTTCGGTCAAGACGTCGTCGTCCCCGACGAAGATGACGAGTAGCGCAGCGACGACGGCCGCGCGGTCATGACGAGCAACGCGGCTCCGCTGGTCATCTGAGGGCATCTTCGCCGTGGCCCCGGCGCGTGGCCGCCGGTCGTGCGGTGCTCATGACACGCCCGATCGAGGGTCAGGCGATCTCTGACAACAACTCGTCGCGTGAGGGGCATTGGGGCGCCACCGTCGCCAGGCATCGTCTGCGGCCATTACCCGGCGGAGACGAGGAAATGATGACGAGGCGGACCCTGAGGACGGCGTTGCTTCTGGTGCTCGCAGGCGGTCTTGCCGCGATCGGGAGCGGTTGCGGCGAGGATGGCGCGAAGGGCGCGCCCGGCGCGCCCGGTGAACAGGGCGCACCGGGCAAGGACGGCGCGAACGGGGAGCAGGGAGAGCCCGGGGAGCAGGGAGAGCCCGGTGAGCAGGGGGAGCCCGGTGAGCAGGGGGAGCCCGGGGCGCAGGGGGAGCCCGGGGCGCCAGGGGAGCCCGGAGCGCCTGGTGAGCCCGGAGCGCCTGGTGAGCCCGGAGCGCCTGGCGAGCCCGGGGCGCCCGGCGAGGACGCGCCGGTGTGGAGCAGCGCTGCGAACCTCGGGGACTACGTGAGGGAGCGCGTCGCGCTGTTCGCCACCGGCACCTTGCCCGAGGGCGAGCAGTTCCCGCTCCGCGCGGCCGCGACCGACACCATCCGTGCCCTCGCCGGCGTGCGCTCCGACATCGTGGTGACCTGGCTCGATCCGCTGACCTTCAGCACCGCGCCGGAAGCGCCTCGCTTCGGCGCCAACAACGACTACACCGCGTTCTTCGGCGAAGGGTGGGCCGCCACCGCGGGCGACGCGCCGCAGTGGAACGGCTCCGCCACCGCCGGGTGGCTCTGGGTCAACCACGAGTACGTCTCCGGGCGAAGCCCGACGGTCAGCTCCGCGCCGACCGGGCAGCACCTCACGCTGGCCCGGCACCTGCGCAAGCTCGGCGTCCTCACGAATGATGTCGAGTCCAACGTCTGGTTGCAGGCGGACGTCGACACCTATATCCGCTGGGAAAAGAAGGAGGTCGGCGGCTCCTGGCTCCGGACCGTGCAGGACCCGGCGACGGGCGCATGGTCGGTCGACCGGAGCGCGACCGCCGTCCGCTACGACGCGACGAGCAAGACGCTGAGCCGCCTCGCGGGGCACGAGCTCTCTAGTCCGGGCCACGACGACACGACCGGCGCGGCGCTCGCGGGCGGGCTCGTGGCCGGCATCATGGGCGACTGCGCCGGCGGGCAGACGCCGTGGGGCACGGTGATCACCGCCGAGGAGAACGTGCAGGACTACTACGGTGATCTCGAGGCGAGCTGGTCGGGCGATCAGCGGTTCCTCACCGGCCGGGGCTTCGACCCGGGCGCGCCGGTGAGCCCTGTCTTCGAGGCGAGCACCAGCGCGGAGTTCGGGCGCATCTCCGATCCGAACGGCCGGCAGCCGCGCGACCATTACGGGTATCTCACCGAGATCGACCCGGGGCAGCCCGCTGGCGAGTACGACGGCAAGACCCAGGCGGGCACGGGCCACAAGAAGTTCGGCTTCATGGGCCGCGCCCGCTGGGAGGCCGCGACGTTCGCTGTCGACGACGCGTGGAGGCTCGTGCCCGGCCGGCCGATCGTGGTCTACGGGACCGACGATCGCCGCGGCGGCCGCATCTACAAGTACGTGACCAGCGGCACGTACACGGCCGGGATGACGCGGGCGGCGATCCGCGCGCTGCTCGACGAAGGCAAGCTCTACGCGGCGCACATGGCCGGGCTCGACAACACGACAGGCAACACCCTGGTCGCGACCCACGCGGCCCCGACCGAGGCGGCCCCGGGCACGGGGCAGTGGATCGAGCTCTCCGTCGACAGCGCCGCCATCGCGCCGAACGCGGCAGCGCTCGGCGACCCGGCCAGGACGGTCGGCGACGCGCTGCGCGACGTGAGCTGGAACCGGATCGGCGGCTTCCCGACGGATTACGACGTCTGGCGCGCGCTGTTCACGGCGAGCAACAAGGTCGGGATCATGGAGCTGAACCGGCCCGAGGACATCGAGTGGAACCCGCGCGACCCGAGCGGCACGCCGCGCCTCTACGTGGCGTTCACCAACCACACGGGGCAGACGTCGCTCGATCAGGACGGCGCGGTCTTCGATCCGGCGACCCACGCGACCCAGTCCCCGAAGCGCGCGGACGCCGTGGGCTCGATCTTCGCCCTGGAGGAGTCCGACCCCGCGAACCCGGGCGCGTCGATCGAATTCCTGTACTTCGAGGTGTGGCACGGCTCGAAGGGGCAGGGCGACTTCGACGCCTCCTGCCCGGACAACCTGCTCCTCGACCGCGATGGCGGCGTGTGGTTCGGCACCGACGGCAACTTCGGCGTGGCCTCGCACGCGGACGCCTTCTACTACCTCGATCTCGACCCTGCCCACCGCGCGGGCCAGCCGGGCGTGACCCAGCCGAGCTTCGGCAAGGCGTTCCGCGTCGTGGGGCTGCCGAGCGACGCGGAGGCGACCGGCCCGTCGTTCACGCCCGACATGGGCACGATCTTCATGTCGGTGCAGCACCCCGGCGAGAACGCCTACAGCACCTGGCCGAAGGGCGACGCCTCCCTGTCGAGCGTCATCGCGGTCACCTTCCTGCCCGAGTGATCCCCTCGATGCCCGCCCGCCGCGCGCGCCTGCTGTCCGCGCCCCTGGTCTTCGCGGCGGTGTCCGCCGTCCTCGCCGCGGGCGCGCGCTGTGGCGGGGGCGGCTACGACCCGCTCGCCACCGCGGCCGCGCGCGCCGGGCGCGCGGGCAACCCCGAGGCGTCGATCCCGCCGATGTGTTACGCGACCACGGCCAGCGGCGCGAACGGCTGCTGGACGTGCCACACGATCGGGATCGGCCCGAACACGCTCGCCGATCACGAGCTCCAGCGCGAGTACAGCTTCTCGGACGCGGCCCGGAAGAACCCCTGGACGAACCTGCTCGACGACCTCTCGGCCGCCGCCGCCCGGACGAGCGACGCGGAGATCCTCGAGTACATCCGGGAGGACAACTACGCGCCGCTGCGCGAGGCGCTCGCCGCGCGCCGGGATTACCCGGGCTACGTGCCGGATCTCGACCTCGGCGCCGGGCTCGACGAGGAGGGCTTCGCGCGCGACGGGAGCGGCTTCCGCGCGGTCCGCTACAAGCCGTTCCCCGGGAGCTTCTGGCCCACGAACGGCAGCGCCGGCGACGTGTTCCTCCGGCTGCCGGCCGCGTTCCGCGAGGACGCCTCGGGCGCGCCGTCGCGCGAGGTGTACAAGCTGAACCTCGCGCTGCTCGAGGCGGCGATCGCGTCGCCGTCGCCCCTGCCGAGGGAGGGCGCGGCCGGGCCCGCCGACGCGGCCGCCGGGCGGAAGGTGGAGCCGGTGAGCGAGCTCCTCGCCGGCTTCGATCTCGACGGCGACGGCGCGCTCGAGCCCGCGGTGACGCGCGTCGTCCGCCTGCCCGCGCGGTATGCTGGCGGGGCGGCCGGCGTACCGGTGCGGGCGTGGCTCTACCCGCGCGGGGTGGAGCTCCTGCACTCGGTGCGGTACCTCGACCCGGATCGCCCGGCGCTGCTCGCCGCGCGGATGAAGGAGCTGCGCTACGCGCGCAAGGTCGACGAGCCGGACGACTGGGCGATCGCGCGCGCGTACGAGCGCGAGGCGGAGGAGAAGGACGAGGGGCAGCCGCCGTTCCACCCGGGCGGGCCCGAGGTCGGCCTGCGCAACGCGTTCGGCTGGCAGATCCAGGCGTTCATCGAGGACGAGCAGGGCCGGCTGCGGCTGCAGACCGCGGAGGAGCACCGGGCGTGCATGGGCTGCCACGGCGCGGTCGGGGTGACGGTGGATCACACCTTCTCGCTGGCGCGCAAGGTGCCCGGCGCGGCCGGCTGGCGGCACCAGGACCTGCGCGGCATGCCCGACGTGCCGCAGGCCGGCCACGCGGAGCCGGAGGTGCTGACCTACCTGCGCCGCGCGCGCGGGGCCGACGACTACCGCGGGAACGCGGAGATGCTCGCCCGCTTCTTCCCGGGCGGCGCGCTCGATGAGGCCGAGGTGCGGCGCGGCGCGCCCGGCGGCGACCGCGATCTCGCGTACCTCGTCGCGCCGTCGCGCGAGCGGGCCCTCCTGCTGGACAAGGCCTACCGCGCCCTGGTCCGGATGCAGCGCTTCGAGGCGGGGCGGGATGTGGCGCTCGGGCCCGCGACGGGGATCCTGCGCGTCGTGGAGGGCGAGTCGACGGGCCTCGGCGAGGCGCAGCGCGTGTACCTCGACGGGCGGGTCCACCTCGCCTGGTGAGGCCCAGGCGGCGGCCCGGAGAGGCCTCGGCGCCTGGGGGGCGCGCTCAGTTGGGCGCGAGCGGGCCCGGCGTCTCGGGCGGCTGGTCGGCGAGCGGCCGGTTGCGCCCGTCGACGCGGAGCACGCGCGGCGTGTGCCGCCGCGCCTCGGCGTCGTCCATGTCCGCGAACGTCGCGATGATCACGAGGTCGCCCGGCTGATTGAGGTGCGCCGCCGCGCCGTTGATGCACACGACGCCCGAGCCGCGCGCCCCCGCGAGCGCGTACGTGGTCAGCCGGGAGCCGCGCGTCACGTTCCAGATGTCGACCGCCTCGTACGGCAAGATGTCCGCGGCCTCCAGGAGGTCGGCGTCGATCGTGACGCTGCCCTCGTAGTGCAGATCCGCGTGGGTCACGGTCGCGCGGTGGATCTTGCTCTTGAACATCCGTCGGTTCATGCGTGATGCCCTCTGCCCTTCCCGGCCAGGGACGGCGGCGCGCGCGCCCGGTCGAGCGCGCCCGCAGGCCCGCGGGCGAGGCGGGCCTCCCTCGCCAGGGGAGGGACGGGCTACCTCATGCGCGCAGGCGGCGGTCAGTCAAGGAACAATCGCTGCCGCAGGAGCCGGCCGCCCGCCAGGTGGATGGCGTCCTCGTCGGGCAGCGGGTCGTCCGGGCCTGGCAGCGCGTCGGGGTGGCCGACAACCAGGACGACCTCGCAGGGACCCACCACGACGTCCCGGAACAGCTCCTCGCGCGTGCCCGAGATGCTCGCGCCGCCGACGCCGTCCAGCGCCAGCTCCACGGACCACGGGCGCGCGCTCCCGCCCTGCACCAGAAAGGCCCTTACCGCGACCGGCGCCGGCACGCGCGTGCCGGGCGAGAGCGCGATCGTGAGCCTTTTGCCCCTGCCGACGTGGCGCGGGGTGCCCGGCCCGCGATCGCCCTGCTGCGGGCCGTCGCCGAGGATCGTCGTCGCGAGCGTGTAGTCGGGGAGCGGGGCGGCGCCCGGCGCGAACGGCGCGGGCCGCAGCGCGAGCAGCGACACGAGCGCCGCCGACACGACCCAGCCGACCACACCCACGGCCGCCCGGGCCCGCGCCGCCGGAGTCGTCCGCCGCGCGCTCCGCCGCTCGACGACCAGCTCGGGGTGCGGCAGGCCCTTGCGCGGCGGCCTGGCGAGGGCGTCCGCGCCGTCCTGCGCGCGCTGGGCAGGCTGCCCGGGCGCCGCGCTCGAGCGCGCATCACGCGGCGGCTCCGATGTCCCGGGCGGCACCGATTCGCCGTCGATCGCGCGACAGACCGGCGCGTCCGTGGTGGACGGCGCGCTCGTCCCGCTGAGCGAGTCGGCGTCCGCGCCCAGCGGCGCGGCATCGGCGACGTCGCTCGCCTCCTCCGCGTCGCAGTCCCACTCCTCGGGGCACCGGAAGCGGATCCCCGACTTCCGATCGACCGCTGGACGCGCCTGCGGAGACGGCGCGGGCGCACCGCCGCGCGGCTCCCGGAGCTGGGCGAGGAGCTGGTCGGCGAGCCGGGCGCGGGTCTCGTCGTCGAGGGGCGGCCGGACTTCGCGCTCCTCACGCTCGGCGATCGAGCGCGCCGCGGTGTTCGCGGCGTCTCCCGGAGCGTCTTGCGCGTCCTCCGGGCGCGTCTCTTCGGCGAGCCTGCGCCAGCGCGGATCGGTCGTCGGATCCCGCTGGGCGATGCGCGTCAGGGCGCGCAGCAGCTCGTCGTCGTCCATCAGCCGCTCCCCGCGTCGAGCCACGCGGTACAGCGCTCGCCCCGCCGGCACCGGCTCAGGAGCGCGGGCGCAGCACGGGGGACCGGAAGGGGGGGGCGCCGCTCGCCGAGCGTCAGGGTAGGCACCCCGTCGCTCAGATTCGCCTCGTGGATCAGCGCGAGCGGTCGCTCGGGCATCTGATTCCCTTCCCCTGGGGATCGAAGAACCCCAGTTTGCTGTTCACGTTATCCGGTCTTCGCGGCGCGCGTCAATGCGCTGGTGGGCGCGCCCGGGGGCTTCTCCCCCTGGCACCTGTCGGCGTGGTCGTGAACGTGGACGTGGTCGTTGACGACACGCGATCGCATTGCGGACGGCGCCGATATTTTCTCACAATTGCGTCTATTTTTTCGGTTTGGCCGCGTTGGGTGCGCTGGTCGCATCGGTTCCGCCAGACGCGTCGGCCGCCTCGGTCGCCTTGGCTGCGTCGGCCGTCAAGACGCGCACGGTGTCACCGACAATCTCCAGCGCTGCTGGTTTTCCGCCGTAATGCGACGCCATGCCGACGTCGATCCGCCAGATCTTGTCGCCGCAGGCCGACGTGACGCCGCGCTTCTGGACCGTGTGGCCCACGACCATGCGCTTCGCGGACATCGCCGCGAGGGTCTGGTCCAGCGCCGCGCAGGGGGGCGACCCCGGGGCCGGCGGCGGCTCGCTCGAGTAGAGGCGCGCCCACACCGGGCTGTCCTCGGCCGCGATCACGGCCGGCGCGGAGGGGCTCTTCCCCTCCATCCACGCGCGCACCTCGCGGTTGATCCGCGCGATGCCGTAGCGCGTGTGGGCCGGGAGCACGCCGCCGTGCGCGAAGACCGTGTCGCCGACCGCGATGATCACGTCGCGCGCCGCGAGCCTCCTGGCGTAGAGACCGCCGGGGGCGAACGCGGCGGCGCGGGCTCGCGCGGGGGGCGGCACCGGCGCGAGGCGGGGGCCCGACGCGTCGAGCCCGGGCACGTCCTCGAAGTCCTTGAAGCCGCCCTCGGTGACGTAGCGGAAATCGAGCTGGACGTTCATGACCTCGTGGTTGCCGTTCAGCGCGTACACGACGCCGCCGGCGGCGCGCGCCTCGACGGCGAGGCGATCGAAGAGGTCGACGATCTCCTGCTCGCCGTCGCCGCGGTCGAGCTCGTCGCCCGTCTGCACGAGCACGAGCTTGCCGCCGATCCAGCGATCCGCGCCGTCGATCGCGCCCGCGATCCGCAGGGCCGCGCGCGTTGCCGCGAGGTCGCCGTGGACGTCGCCGATGGCGACCACGCGATCGGCGGCCGGGTAGGCGTAGGAGCGATCCGCGTCGGGCGGCGGCGCGGGCGGGGCTCCTGTCGAGCGAGAAGGCGGAGAGGTGGCAGCAGCCGGGCTGTGCGCCGTCGAGGCGGGTCGGTCGGCGTCGCAGCCCGCGGCGAGCAGTGCGGCGAGCAGCGCGGTGAGGCGGGGAGCGGCTGACATCGGACGCGATCCTCCGGGGGATGATCGGGGGTGTACCATGGCGAGCGGTGGACGCGCCGCGGCGGCGCCTCGACGCGCGCGATCAGGCCGGGAGCTTGGCGGAGAGGAATGATTTCAGCTTGATCAGATTCTTCGCGTCACGGCTGAAGCTCGGTGCCGTGTAGCTCGACGCCCAGCCGGTGATCTCGTGCATGAACGAGGTGCGGACCTGCTCGTCGCTCAGGATGTCGTCGACGGTGCGGCCGCGCGCGGCGCCCTTCTCCAGCGAGCGCACGTAGCCCTTGAGCCGGGCGTAGTCGCCGCCGAGCAGCTCGGCGATGAGCTCCGCGTCGCGGGCGAGCCGCGCGAGGGCCGGCGCCTGATCGCGCAGCTCAGGGCTCTCCGCCGCGGCGAAGGACGCCGCGACGCGCAGCACGAAGGCGTCGTCGAGGAAGCCGAGATCCTCGATGCCGTCCGGGATGAGGTCGAGCGACTTGAAGAGGTAGTTGAGGCCCCCCGCGAGCGAGCGGCGCGTGGCCTCCGGGCTCTCCGGCGAGGCGAGCAGGCCCGCCAGATCCGTGGCGTCCGAGGCGAGGCTGCGCAGCCACTCGGGGAACGTGTCGAGACAGCGGTCGTCGAGATCGGTCATGGGATCCTCCCGGCGGGAGCGCGAGGGTAGTCCGAGGGGCGCGGCGCCGTCCATGCCATCCATGCAGGCGAAGGCGCTCGGCGCCGCTTCGGGCGCCGGGCGCTGCGACCAGGACATCGTTGCCGGCGCGAGCGCGCGTCGCCGGCGCGGGCGCGCGTCGATCGGGGCTCGCGGGCGGCGCGCCGCGCAGCGCGCGCGCTCTGCCGCGGCAGCCCCGCGATCATCCGTCCGTCAGCCCGATGCGCCCCGTGACGCTCGCGCTCGCGCGCACGCTCGCCTGGATGCGCGCCGACGCGCTCTTCGAGGCCTCGGCCGCCCCGGTGACGCACGCGAGCGCGCGCGCTCCCGCGTCGCCCACGATCCGCGGGAGCGCGGCGCCGACCTGGACCACCGTCTGGGCGTCGCCGAGGAGCCGGCGGCCGAGCGCCACCTCGGCGTGCAGCAACGCCGGCAGGTTGGCCTGCAGCGTCGCCGCGAGCCGCGCGGCCATCTCGCCGCCCTGCACCACGCGCACCTGGACCCGCGTGGGCGTGCAGGCCGCGTGGACGGCCGCGTGCGCGCGGCAGCACGCCTCGCACTCGGCGTCGCCGCTCGGGGGCCACTCCACCCAGGAGCACTGCGGCGCCTGCCAGGTGCCCTCGCAGCGCGCGTGGCACGTGGCGTCGCAGCCGCCGTCGCACTCGCCGTCGCACTGCCCCACGCAGCGGCCCTGCGCGTCGTAGGCGGAGCACTGCCCCCGGCACTGCCCGGTGCAGCGCCCGTCGCACCGCCCGTCGCAGCGGCCCTGGCAGTGGCCGGAGAGCCGCGCGGGCTCGCAGTACGCCACGATCTGCCCTGGAGCCAGCTGCACGTTGCACGAGCCGCTGCACTGCGCGCCGTTCGCCTCGCAGGCCGGCCGCCTCAGCGTGACCCCTACCCCGGCGCCCTGGAGCAGGATGGCGTCGATCGCCGCCGAGACCGGGCCGCAGGCGCCGCTGGCCTGGCCCCCCGCCTCGTCGCGCGGCGCCATCTGCGCGGGGGGTATCCCGAGATCCGCGCCCATCCGGCGGCACGCGCCGGCCACCTGCGCCTCGATTGCGGCCGACACGGCCGCCATGTCCTTGGCGGCCTGCACGAACGTCCTCACCTTCGCGTTCGCCCGGGCGTCCGCGGAGAGCTGGGCCCCGAGGACGTCGCCCGGGCCGCGCAGCTCGGGGCAGACGGCCTCGCCGGCGCCCTCGACGCGCGGGAGCTCGGCGCAGCTCGGGCCGGCGATGGACGCGAGGAGCGCGAGGGCGAGAAGCCCTCGCGCCGACCGGGCGACTCCCCTGCGCATGCGTGGCCTTTACCACGAGCGCGCGGGCGGCGCGCCGCGGCCTTCGGCTACGGGCGCGCGCCGCCGGCCGCGCTCGCGCTCTTCGCATCCATCGCCGGCCGCCAGCCGAGGATGCGCAGCGCGTTCTGCGCGAAGATCTTCACCACGTCCTCGCGCGACATGCCGCGCTGCCTGAGCCGCGCGGCGAGCGCCGGCAGCGCCGACGCGTCGTCGAGCCCCCTCGGCGGGACGATGCCGCCGTCGAAATCCGAGCCGATCGCGACGTGATCGACGCCGGCCACGCGGACCATGTGATCGACCTGCGCGACCACGTCGTCGACGTCCGCCTCGCTCGTGCCGTTCACGAAGGGGGCGTGGAAGTTGAGCCCCGCGACCCCGCCGCTCCGCGCGATGAGCCGCAGCTGCTCGTCCGTCAGGTTGCGCGGCCGGTTCGCCACCGCGCGCGCGTTCGAGTGGGTCGCGACGATCGGCGCGCCGTGCGCCGCGGCGATCGGGACGAGATCCGCGAACGCGGCGTCCGAGATGTGCGAGACGTCGATCAGGGCGCCCTGGTCGTAGACGCGCTCGCAGAACCGCTTGCCGAGCTCGGTCAGCCCGTACGCCGCCGGCTCGCCGGTCGCGGACGACGAGAGCCGCGTGTTCTTCGCGTGGTTCGGGCTGATGAGCCGCACGCCGCGCGCGATGAAGCGGTCGATCTGCGCGATGTCCGCCGCGAACGCGCCGGCCCCCTCGATCGAGAGGAAGGTGCTGATCTTCCCCGGCTCGGCCCGCGCCGCGCCGAGCGGGAGGAGCACGGGGTTCGCGGCGATGATCGCCTCGATCGTCGCGAGGACCGCGCTGGCGTCCTCGATCTGCGGGCCCTCGGGGCGCGCCTGGTCGGGCAGGTAGATCGGCAGCACGATGCCGAGGTAGTGGCCCGCGACGAGCGTCTCCCTGCGGGCGTGGCCTTCGCCGAGGCGCCTGTCGCGCCCCTTGAAGTGGACCTGCCAGGGCACGTCGACGTGCAGATCGACGACCGGCACGGGGGGCTCCGCGGGCGGGTCGCCGAGCGTGGGCCGCGGCGCGCCCAGGGCGCCGGCGGCGCAGGTGACGGCGAGCAGGGCGCGGACGCGGGCGCTTCCGTTCATGCGCTCACCCGCTCACCAGCACGCCCAGCGCGAAGCCGACGCCGAGGCACACGAGCCCGATGAGCCCCACGAGCCACCAGGCAGCGCCCTCCGAGCCCCCGCCCTCGGCGGCCAGGGGGACGTCCACGACCCGCACGTCGTAATGGCCGCCCGTGAGCGTCGGCACGCCGGCGGGCTGCTGCGCGCTGATGTGGGTTGGCCTGGCCGAGAAGGTCGCCGTGGGCGCCACCGACGGGGACGCCTGGACGGGCGGCGCTGACGTGCGCGGCGGGGGCACCGTCGGGATCCTGGACGCGACCGGCGGCACGCTCTGCACCGGCTGCGTGATGTTCTGCGGCGGTGGCGCCATGTTCTGCGGCGACTGCGTCGCGTTCTGAAGCGGCTGCGGCGGCGGCAGCGAGGGCAGCTGGTGCGTCAGCGCGGGCGACGCCGGCGCGTCGGGCCGCGCGCTGGGCGTCGCGATGCCCGTGCGGTGCGCGATGGCGCCCAGCGTCTGCGCCATCTCCTCGGCCGTCTGGAAGCGCCCGGCCACGTCCTTGCAGAGGGCGCGCTGGAAGAAGAGGCCCCAGGCCGCGAGGTGGGGCGCGACCTGCTCGATCGGGCGCACCTCCTTGGCGAGCACGGCGGTGAGCCGCGCGAACTCGTTCTCGGCTGGGAACGGCTGCGTCGCCGTGAGCATCTCGTAGAAGATCACGCCGACGCTCCAGAGATCGGCGCGCGCGTCGACGCCCTGCGCGTTCTTGATCTGCTCGGGGCTCATGTAGCCGGGCGTCCCGAGGAGCGTGCCAGCGCGGGTCTTCAGGCCCATTCCGCCGGCCGCGTCCATCACCTTCGCGATGCCGAAGTCGAGCACCTTCACGCGGAAGCCCCCGCGCGGATCGCGGATGAGGAACAGGTTCTCGGGCTTCAGATCGCGGTGGATCACCTTGTGGCTGTGCGCCGCCATGAGCGCCTGGAGCACCTCGTGGATGATCGGCACGGCCTGTTGCGGGGGGATCGGGTTGCCCGTGTCGATGTACGCGGCGAGCGGGACGCCCTGCAGGAGCTCCATGACGAGGTAGGGCGTGCCGTCCTCGGCGCGGGTCGCCTCGAAGACCGAGGCGATGTTCTGGTGGACGAACCCCCTCGTCGCCTCCGCCTCGGCGAAGAAGCGGTGGAGGACCTGCTCCTCCTGCGTGAACTCGGGGTGGAGCACCTTGATCGCCCGCTTGCCCTCGCCGCGAAGGCTCTCGGCCTCGTAGACCGCGCCCATGCCCCCCTCGCCGAGGAGACGCAGGATCCGGAAGCGCCCGCTGAGCACGGCGCCCACGAGCTGATGGGAAGGGCTCGATGGGTCGATCACACGCGGACTCTACCAAAGCTTCACCGCGGCCCGCTCGCCGAAACCTCGGCGGCGTTTGGCTTCCGGTTCCGCCGGCGCTTCGGCGTGCGGCTCCGCCGGCGCTTCGGCGTGCGGCTCCGCCGGCGCGGGTGTCAGGGCGCGGCGTTCGCCACGGCCGAGCGCGCGGCCGGGCTCGCGGGCAGCGGCGTCCGCAGGGCCTCGCCCGGCTGAGCGCCGGCGTAGAGGAGCTCGTAGACGGCGAGGCTCGTCATCACGCGCTTCGTGTAGAGCCGCGTCTCCTCGTACGGGATGCGCTCGACCCACAGGTCGAAGCTCTGCGAGGGGCGCTCCGCGATCCATCGCTTCGGCGCGCCGCCCCCCGCGTTGTAGGCGGGGATCGCCAGCAGGGGGTTGTCCGAGAACTGGCCGCGCAGCTGCGAGAGGTAACGGCAGCCGAGCGCGATGTTCACCTCGGGGCGCTTCAGCGCGTCGGCGCTCCACGGCAGCCCGAGCGGCTTGGCCACCCGCTTCGCGGTCGGCACGATGAGCTGCATCAGCCCGAACGCCTGGGCCGGCGAGGCCACCCTCGGGTCGAAGGCCGACTCTTCGCGCATGATCGCGTAGGCGAGGGCCTCGGGGATCCCGCTCCGCTTGGTCTCCGCGGCGACGAGGCCGGAGAAGGGGCGCGGGTAGGCGAGCTCCCAGGCGCCGCGCCAGCGCCCGACCGGGTAGTGATCGACCCACTCGCCCGCGAGCTCGACGGCCGCCGGCGCCGCCATGGCGGTGCGCAGGATGCTGTACGACTGCGGCAGCGCGCCCGAGCGCGCGAGCAGGAACGCCGAGGCCCACATCACCTCGCGCGGCGCCGTCTTGCCCCCGACGCCGAGCAGGTCGAGCTCGCGCCGCGCGAGCTTCGCTTCCCCCTGGCGCGCGAGCTCGACCGCGCGCGTGAACGCGGGTTGCGCGAAGAGCGGGCTCCTGAGCTCGGTGTACGGCGCGCTCGCGTCGCGCTCCAGGGCCGCGGACAGGGCGCGCTGGGCGGCGGCGGGGTCCACGTCGGCGAGCCGCGCGTGGGAGAGCGCCATGTAGAAAGAGAGCGGGTAATCGCGGATCACCTGCTCGAGCAGCGCCTTCCCCTTGTCGGGCGAGCCCGTCTCGATGTGGGCGCGCCCGAGGTAATAGGGGAGCCTGCCGGCGGCGTGGTACGCGCGTTCGTGCGGGAACCGCTCGAGCGCGCGCTCGAGCGGCCTGACCGCGCCCGCCCAGTCGCCGCGCTCCATCTCGAAGAGCGCGAGCTCGAACAGGCCGTCGGCGACCATGTCACCCGACGGGTAATCGTCGGGCATGGCGGTGAGCAGCTGCACGAACTGCGCCTGGTCCCCGAGCCCGAGCAGCGCGCGCGCGCCGAGGTAGCGCGCGTCGTCCGCGAGCCGGTGATCCGGGTATTCCTTCTCGAGCAGCGCGAAGCGCGCGGCCGCCTCGGCGTGCCGATCGACGCGGAGCGACGCGCGCCCGGCGTTGTAGAGGGTCTCGGGCCGCCGCGGGGCGGGCGCCCCGGCTGCGGCGGGCGCCCCGGCTGCGGCGGGCGCGCTCGCACCTGCAGCGGTGGGCGCGACGCCTGCAGCGGTGGGCGCAACGCCTGCAGCGGCGGGCGCCGCCGGCCCGCAGCGCTCGATCGCCGTGCCGAAGAGGTCGGCGGCCTCGGCCCGCCGCCGGAGGCGCCCGAGCGCCTCGCCGCGCGCGGCGAACGCGTCGCAGGCGAAGGCCGAGGGCGCCTGCGCCTCGGGGAGGGCGATCAGCGCGTCGGTGACGGCGAGCGCTTCCTTGTCCTGGCGCGAGGCGAGCAAGGCACGCGCGCGGGCGAGCAGATCGGCGGGGCCCAGGTCGAGGAACGGCTTGCGCCGCGCGAACGGCAGCGTCGACAGGGCCTGGTCCTGGATCTCCTTCGCCTCCCCGGCGCCGGCGCCGCCCGGCGCCTCGTCGATGACGCGCCGGGTGACACGGATCGCCTCCTCGGCGTGGTCTTCGCTCGGGTGGCGGAGCAGCGCGCGCGCGAAGCGGAGCGCCTCGGGCACCCACGTCGACGCCGGCCAGCTGCGGGCGAGGTACGCGCGCCAGCGCGCGGCCGCGCCCTCGATGTCGCCCTTGTCGGCGAGCGCGCCGGCGACGATGCGATCGAGCTCGTCGGCGATCGCGACGTCCGACGCGACGGCGCGCGCGCGCTCGAGCGCCGCGTCGGGCTGCCCCGCCCTGGCGAGGAGATCGGCCGCCGCGAACCTCGCGTGATCCGCGAGCGGCCCGCCCGCCGCCGCGGCGGCGTCGTACTCCTTCGCCGCGCCCACGGGATCGCCCGCGAGGGCGCGCAGCCGCCCGAGCTGGTAGCGGAACGCCGCTGCGTCCGCGGGCGACAGGGGCGCCGAGAGCGCCTGGGCCATCGCCGCGGCCGCGCCTGCGTACGCCTCCTGCTCGACGAGCTTCTGCACCTGCGCGAGCCGCGGGTCGTCCAGCACGAGGGTGAGGCGCTCGGGGTCGAACGCCGGCGCCTCGCCCGGCGTGCCCGGGACGACGGGCCCCGCCGGCGCCGCGCTCGGCGGGGGCGCCGGCTGCGGGCAGAGCGGCGGGCAGGCCGCCGCCCCGCGCTGCGCGGGGGGCGCGCCGGCGCACGAGGCGCCGAGCGACGCGGTCAGCGCGAGCGTGGCGGCCAGCGCGAGCGCGGCGGCCCCGGAGCGGGCATCCAGCCTGAACATGCCTGCACCATACTCCGGATCGCGCGGTCGCACAGCGATCGAGGCGAGCGGCGCATCTGCGAGCCGCCGGCGCGCCCTCTCGTGAGCTGGCGCGCCGGCGTTCGGACGTGAGAAGCGGGCGTGGCGGGGGGCGCGGCGTTACTGGGCCGCGTCGCAGGCGAGGAAGACCCGGATGGACTCGATCGTGTCGTCCGAGAGCTTCGCGCCGATGGGCATCCCGTCCCCGCCATTCGCGCCGCCGATCCGGATCTCCTTGAGGATCTCCGCCGCCTCGGCGGTGACGCTGGCGGGGTCGTCGACGTTGACATCCTCCGGAGCGCCGATGCGCGACGCGCCCTCCGAGGTCGACAAGTGACAGGGCACGCACTGGTCCTGGAGCGCCTGGTAGCCCGCCTCCGCCTGCGCGGTCGAGTCGGGCGGACACTCACCGAGCGGCGATCCCCCGGAGGTATCGCCGCCGCCGTCATCGCCGCCGCAACCTTGGAGAGCGCCCATGACAAAGGGCGCGAAGCAGAGCAAGAGCATCGTACGAACGGGCATCAAAGCACCTCAACAGCTTGTTTAGGGAAGGGGAGCGAGCCGGAGTCGAGCCTCCAGCCATGCAGGCCGGCCGGGCGCTGCGCGCCGATGGTGCCTGGGGCTGCGCACCGGGTCAACAAAGACGGATCGGCGTGGACTGAAGGGGACCGGGGTCGTCCGAGGGGGCAACCGCGTACAAGTTCGAGGCGCGGTGGGTCTGCTCGGCGGCAGCCTCGTGCGAGGGGAGGCGCCGCCGGCCCCGTTCGGATAGGGCGGCACCTGCGGCGCGTCCGGGACCGGCGTGTCGAGCACGATCTCGGCGCCTCTCTTTTTTCGCAAGCGCATCCTCACGTCGCTCGCGGAGCGCAGCCTCCCGGAGGTCATGCGGTGGAGCTCGGGCCGATTTCGGGCGCGTGCGCTGCCTCGCTGCTCGCTCTGGGCAGCTCGAACCAAAAGAGGCTCCCCTTGCCCACGACCGTGCGGAGCCCCACGCGGCCGCCGTGCGCCTCGGTCAAGCGTTTGACGGTGGCGAGGCCCAGGCCCAGACCCGGCACTCGAGCGCCTTGCGCTCGGACATGAGGCTCGAACACCATCTGCTCCAGGGCCGGCGCGACGCCGGGCCCCGTGTCCTCCACCTCGATCCGCACAGCTTCTCTCGCGTCGATCACCCGGATCACGACGCGACAGACCGCCGCGTCGCCGAGGTACTTGAGCGCGTTGCGGGTCAGGTTGGCGAGGATGCTGGTCAGCACGCCGGGGCTCGCGGCCACCGCGCACGGGGCGAAGGGCTCGACGCGGAGCTCCGCGCCGAGCTCCACCGCGACAGGAGCGAGCTCGACCATGAGATCGTCGATGATGGGGTGCACCTCGGCGCGCGCGCCTGGCTCCGGACTCGCGCCCGCGCGAGCAAACGCCAGCAGCCCGTCGGTCATGCGCTTGACGCGCAGGATGGCCTGCCGGCCCCGTTCGAGCCCTTTTCGTGCCGGATCTCCCTCGCCGCACCGCCGCAAGGCGAGGTCGAGCGCGAGCGCAACCGCGCCGAGGGGGCTGAGCACGTCGTGCGCGACCCGGCCGGCGAACTGCTCGAGCTCATCCGCTCGACGCTCCAGGACCACGCCTTGCTGCCAGAGCAGCCTCACGTGGCGCCGGACCTGCACGGCGGCCGCCGCGCAGGCCAGCAGCGCGAACGTCACGCTCGCCGTGTTGAGCACGAGCGCGGTCCGACGGGAGCGAACGCGGTTGGCTGCGATCTCGATCGCCAGACGGCGTGCCTGCCGGGCGTTGAGCTCGATGCTGGCCATCACGGCGTCGTTCGTCGAGTTGAAGTCCGCCCGCAGCGCGCCGTCCACGAGCTGGTTGGCCTCGTCCGGATGGCCGTTCGCCACCAGCGAGAGGACCCGATCGGTGTCCTGATCGAGCTTGCCGAGCGCCTGCGCGACGGTCTGCCATTGCTTGAGCTCGCCCGGGTAGACGGGCATGCCGAGGTAGACGTCGATGCTCCGGGATAGATTGTCGCGCGCCTCGTCGAGCTCGTGGCGGTCGCGCGGGCGGCCCAGCGCGGCGTCGTTGACGAGGTCGCTCAGGAGCGCCTGGGTATGCCTCAGCTCGGCGCGCGCGGCCGCCAGGTGCATGATGCTCGGCGTGGCGTTCTCCGCCAAGCTCATGGCCGCCGCGTCGATCTCGGCGGCTCGGTGCTCCGCGTAGCCGGCGGAGATCACGAAGCTCGCGATGGCGACGAAGAAGGCCGCAAACAGCGACAGCAGGATAGACGGCAGCCGCTCGAGCATAAGAGAAGACTTCGCTCTCGCCGGGTCCTTCCTCCGTCGCATCGCCATGCCGGGATGCTGTTCCGCCGTCCGCCCGAGCGCAACGCGGGAAGTACGCCGGAGCCGTGGCGGATCACCCTCGCTGCATCAGCGGATGTCCCCCAGGCTCGTGTCGAGGGAGGATGAGATAACCACGATTACGCTGGTGAGCGCTGGTCGGCCTTGGTGCCCTGAGCGCGATCGAACGAGCTTGGTGAACACCGATGAGGCCCCCGGAGAGGGTGTTCGTGGGGCGGCGCAGCGCTAGCTCGCCCGCCGCCGCTCCAGGTGCGTCTTCATGGCCTTGAGATCCCCGTGCACCGCCTTCTTGAAGCTGCCAATGAACAGCCGCCCCAGCGCCTCCATGAACCAGCCCATCCCGGCGATCTCGCCCTCCATCTTGAGCAGCGTGCCGGCGCCCTCGGGCTCGAAGACATACCGGAAGCGGTAGGCCCCCCGCCCCGTGGTGCCCTTTTGCCCGTCGACGAAGAGGTCCAGACGCCTGCCTGGCTCCGCCGCCGTGACCTCGAACAGCTCGGTCGATTCCTTGCCGAACATCTTGCGGGTCTCACGCCACATCGCGCCCTTGCCGACGACGGCGCCCGTGAGCTTCTCTACCCGCACGAAATTGGGCATCCAGTCGCCGAACGCGTCGATGTCGGTCGCGAGCCGGAAGACGTCCTCGGGCGATGCATCGAAGCGCTCTTCAATGGTGAACAGGAGCGGCATCTCGTTCTTCTCCTAGGCTTTTCCGCGCGCCGCGCCATCGTGCCGGAACCGATCCTTCTCCGTCAACGAGCGCGTCGAGCGTGCGCCGCGGCCGAGACGCTGGCGCTCCGCCATCTCGCATCGTCCGGCTTCCGTCCGAGCTCCTCGCGCGGCCCGGATCCGGAGTCGCGAGCTCAGCCCTTCTTGCCCGGCGGCAGCAGCATGCCCCGGTTGCCGGTCGCCCCCTGCATCGGGCGGTGCAGGACGATCTTTCGCCCTGCCTCGCGCCCGTGCGCGTGCGCCGCCGTCCGCTGGTTGCCCGCGTGGCGCAGGTGCTGCACGTGCGGGTGGCGCGTCCGATAGTAGCCGTCCAGATCGGCGTCCCTCACCCAGACGAGCCCCTGCTCGACGGACACCTTCCGCTCCGCGTTCAGCTTCTCGAGGAACCCGAGCATCACCCCGGCCTGGTAGGTCCGCCGGTCCTTGTTGCCCTTCACCCCTTGGGTCCGCTTGTGCTCGTTCCACAGCTGCTCGGCCGTGTGGTGCAGGAACGCGTGCACGTAGGCCGCCATCTCCAGGTTCGCCGGCGTCCCGCAGATCTCGAGGACGCTGCCCCGCTTGCCCTCGAGCGGCACGTAGACGGGCACCCAGATCGCCTCGACGAAGAAGTGCTTCCCCAGGATGCCGCCGACGATCCGCTCGGTCTCGCCCACGCGCCCGCTCGGCGCGCCGAGGTGGCGGAAGCCGTACTGCCGCGCGGTGCGCGCCTTCGCGACGTCGAGGTTGTACTTCAGCATCAGCCGCTGCGCGGCGCTCATCGCCGCCTGCGCCTCGTTCGCGTTCGGGCTGTCGGCGAGCGCGAGCAGCCGCGCGATGCGATCGAGGATCCGGGCGTCCACGCTCGCCTCCGACGCGCCCGCGTCGCCGCCGCGCGCGGCCCCGCCAGGATCCGCCGGCGAGCGCCCCGCGGCCGGCATCCCGGCCGCCGTCCCGTCGATGCCGAGGCGCGTGCACACCTCGCGGAACGCCGGCCCGTGCGCCGCCTCGTCCCTGACGCCCAGCACCTCGTGCACGTACTGGTGCGCCATCTCGTGCTTCAGCACCTCGATCACGACGCCCCACGGCTGCGTCAGGACGAGCGGCCGCGAGATCTCGATCGCGCGCGTCTCCGAGATCCACCGCCCGAGCCGGCTCGCGGCGTCGGACAGCTCGATGGACGCAGAGCGCAGCTTCCGCCGGAAATGCGTGTAGTTCAGGCTCTGGTAGGCCGCCATGAGCTCGCGCACGAGCGCGGCCTCCAGCTCGGCGCTGAGCCTGGCCGCCGTCTCGAGCGGCGACTCGGGCGCGGGCGCGCCCGGCGACGGCCTCGCCTCAGGCTCCGCGGGGGCCTCGGTCGACGCGGGTTCGGCCGGCGGCGCCCCGGCCCCGGAGGCCTGCTGCGCGCCGGGCATCCCGTTCAGGAAGAGCTGCTCCGCCATGCGAACGCCTCCATGGCACGCCTCGCGCGGCGGTCGAAGGGTTTTCTCGTATCCCGGGCGGGCAATCCCGGCCGGCGCCGTCACCTCGATGCCACCGAGCCGCCTCAGAAACGTTCCCGATACGCCACGTCCTCGGTAAACTCGCGCGCCTCCGTGCTCCGCTCCAAGGCGCTCAACGATCCACGGCCGGTCGAGGCCGACGCCGCAAGCCGCTCGTCCCGCGGCTTCGCCCGCGATCTGGGCGCAGATCGCGCCGCGGCGCGCGCGCGGCTGCGCGCCGTCGCCCGCGCCCGCCGCCGCTACGGCCGCCTGTTCCTCGCGCTCCCGCTGCTCCTCATCGTGGTGGCGGACGTCCTCCTCCGCGGCGATCGCCTGCTCGATCTGGGCGGGAAGCACATCGCGAGCTACCTCGGCGCGATGGTCGAGAGCGCCGCGCTCTGGGGGCTCCTGCTCTTCGCGGCCTCGTCGCGGCGGGGCGCGTCGCGGTGGCTCGCGGCGCTGCTCTTCGTGGCGCTCGCGACGCTGTCGCTCGGCGGCCAGCTCTACTTCCACCGCCAGTACGCGACGTACCTCAACCTCGACGCGACGCTCTTCGGGACCTCGCTCTCGGCCAGCCTCTTCGGCCAGCTCCGGGCCGACGGCGAGAACTTCTTCCGCTCGGTCCTCCCGCCGCTCCTGCTCGCGATCGCGCTCGTGTGGCTGGGCCGGCGGATCGTGCGGCCAGGCCGCACGGCGTGGGCCCGCGCCGCCCGCCTCGCCGCGCCCGCGGTCGTGGTGGCCGCGTTCGTCCTGCCGTGCTCCTACCGCACGGTGCAGGCCTCCACGCCCGACGTCATCTACTTCCACGCGATCGGCGGCCTGCTCAAGGAGCTCGCCGGCGTCCAGACCACGGCGCAGGTGCGCCCCGGGCTCCGCACGCCGCCCTCGCTGCCGCCTGTCACCCCGCGGCCGGGCCCGCGGCGCAACGTCCTCTTCATCCTGACCGAGAGCGTGCGCGCCGACGCGACGTGCTCGGCGCGCGCGCCCGTCGGCGTCGGGGTCGCCGCCGGCGAGGCGCCCGTCGCGTGCCCCGGCACGCCGCGCATCGACGCCGCAGTCCCCGACCGGCTGCCGCTCACGCAGATGCGCTCGAACGCCTCGACGACGGCGATCGGGCTCGCGGTGCTCTGGTCCGGCCTCCAGCCGGTCGCGACCCGCGAGGCGCTCCACACGGCGCCGCTCGTCTTCGACTACGCGCACGCCGCCGGCTTCGACAGCGCTTACTGGACGAGCCACCACATGATGTTCGCCAACTCGCGCCTCTACGTGCAGGACCTGCCGGTCTCGCACCAGTGCGGCGCGACCGAGCTCGATCCGCTCGCCGACATCGATCTCGGGGCCGACGACCGGCTGCTCTCGGCGCACGTCCGGTCCGAGGTGCTCTCGCTGCGCGAGCCGTTCCTCGCGGTCGCGCACTTCGGGAACACCCACGTCCCCTACCTGGTCGATCCGGAGGACGCGCCGTTCCAGCCCGCCCTCGAGAGCAAGGCGCCGGACGACAACGAGGCGTACCGCAACTTCTACAGGAACGCGGTCTACCGTCAGGACGCGGCCATCGCGGAGCTCATCCGCTTCGTCCGCAGCTCTCCGGTCGGCGAGCGCACGGTCATCGTCTTCACGTCCGACCACGGCGAGGCGTTCCGGGAGCACGGCCAGCTCGGCCACACGGGCTCGATCCTCGACGAGGAGATCCGGGTGCCCGGATGGGTCGACGCTCCGCCGGGCACCCTCACGGCCGCGGAGGAGGGCGCGCTGCGCGCGGCCCGGGACGAGCCCGTCTTCCACACCGACGTGGCGCCGACCCTGCTCGACCTGATGGGCCTCTGGGAGGAGCCTGCGCTCGCGGGGTACCGGGCGGCGATGGTCGGGCACAGCCTGCTCCGGCCGTCGCCGGGGCCGGCGGCGCTGGCGCTCACGAACTGCACCGGGATCTGGGGCTGCGCGTTCAAGAACTGGGGGATGATGCGCGGCAACATGAAGCTCGAATCCCGCGCCTGGGACACCGCCTGGCACTGTTACGACGTGCTCGCCGACCCCCGCGAGCAGCGCGACCTCGGGCCCGCCGCCTGCGGCGACCTGCCCCGGCTCGCGGACGCCCTCTACGGCGGTCCCGCCGGCAGCGTCGACGTCCCCGCCCACCTCCGCGACCTCGCGGTCGGGCCTCGCCACGACTGATCCGGATGACCCAGGACATCGACCGACAGGGCGGCGCGCTCGCCGAGCCGCCCACGTCCCCCGCCATCCGCCCCGCGCGCGCGGACGATCGCGCCGCCCGTGCCCGCGTCCGCCCGCGCGCTGCGCGGAGGGCCGCGCTCCGCCGCGGCCGCCTGATCAGCGCTGCCCTCCTGGCCTCGCCGGCGCTCTGGATCCTCGTCGCCGACGTGCTGCGCCGGGCCCGCCACATGACCACGTTCGATCGGCCGCACGCCGCGGGGTACGCCGCGACCGTGGCGGCGTCGCTGGGGTTCTGGGGCCTCTTGCTCTACGTCGCCTCGGGCCGCCGCGGCGCGGCGCGCGGCGCCGTGGGCGCGCTGTTCGTCGCGCTCTTCACGCTCGCGTGCGGCGTCCAGGGGGGCTTCCACGCCCTCTACAACATCTACTGTTCGGTCGACTCCCAGATCCACTCCCAGTCGATCCCCTGGTCGATCGTGGGCACGCTCCCGCTCGGGCACCCGCGCGTGATCGCCCACTTCGCGGTCGCGCTCGGGCTCGCCCTTGGGGCGCTCCGGCTCTCCCGACGGCTCGTGCGCCCCCGGCGGCTCAGGCGGCGCCTCGCCGCCGCGGTCGTGCCGCTCGCGCTGGCCGGCGTGGCGATGATCCCGGTGAGCTACCGGGTGATCCAGTCGTCGTCGGCCGACATGATCTACTTCCACGGCATCACCGCCGTGGTGAAGGAGCACCTCGGCGTCACGAACGACTCACCGGATCTGCGGGTGCAGCGCCGCAACCCGGAGCGCGTGCCGCGGCTCTCGGCGCGGCCTGCGCGGCCGCGGAACGTGGTGCTCATCCTGCAGGAGAGCCAGCGGGCGGACGTGACGTGCGTCGCGTATGACCCGGCCTGCGACAAGGCGACGCCGTTCTCCAACGCCGCCGCGCCCCGCCGCATGCCGCTCCTGCAGATGCGGGCCCACGACTCGACGACGGCCATCTCCATCTCGAACATCTGGTCCGGCGTCCCTCCGACGGAGAGCCTCGCGGTGCTCGGCGCTGCGCCGCTGCTCTGGGATTACGCCCACGCGGCCGGGTGGGACACCGCGTACTGGACGAGCCAGAACCTCATGTTCGGGAACGCCCGGCTCTACGTGCAAGACATCCCGGTCTCGCACCGGGCGGTCGCGACCCAGCTCGATCCGGGCGCCGACCTCGATTACGGCGCCTATGATCGGCAGCTCACGGATCGGGTGATCGAGGAGTGGGGCGAGCTCGTCGAGCCGTTCTTCGCGGTCGTCCATTACTCGAACGTCCATTTCCCGTACGTGAGCGATCCGCTCCACTCGCCGTTTCAACCGAGCGAGCTGACGAAGGCGCCCGAGAAGAACGAGCACTTCAAGAACTACTACAAGAACGTCGTTTACCTGTCGGACATGGCGGTTGGCCGGCTCATCGAGCACATCCGCGGGACGCCGAGCGGCGAGCGCACGGTCATCGTGTACACGTCGGATCATGGCGAGTCGTTCCGGGAGCACTGGCAGCTCGGCCACACGAGCTCGCTCTGGGACGAGGAGATCCTCGTCCCGACGTGGGTCGACGCGCCGGAGGGGACGCTCGCGCCGGAGGAGCGGGCGAGCATCGAGGGCGCGAAGGACACGTTCGTGTGGCACCTCGACCTGGCGCCGACGTTCCTCGATCTGATGGGCCTCTGGGACGAGCCGGGGCTCGATCCGTTCCGCCGGCGGATGATCGGGCACCCGTTGACGCGGCCGGAGCGCACGGTCGCGCCGATGCCGCTCACGAACTGCACGTGGGTGTGGGGCTGCGCGTTCCGCAACTGGGGGATGATGCAGGGGCCGATGAAGATCGAGGCGCGCGAGTGGGACGGCGAGTACCACTGCTTCAACGTGCTCGAGGACCCGCTGGAGCTGACCAACCTGGGAGAGCAGGCGTGCGCGCCGCTTCCCGACCTCGCGCGGGGGCTCTTCCACGAGATGCCGAACGTCACGCCGCCGGGGAGGCCGAAGGTCGACTGGGGCGGGTGAGCCTGTACGGGGCGCAGGGGCGCTACGCGCCGAGGCGCCGCTCGAGGTCCGCGATCTCCGGGCATTGCCAGGCGTTCTCGGCCAGAAAACGTTTTCCCGGGGGAAGCGCGGCGCTGGCCAGCGACTCCAGTCGATCGAGGGCCTCGCGCCGCCCCGGTTTGCCATCGCGATCGACGATGAGCAGGAAGCACTCGATCATCGCCTGGTAGCGCAGAAGTATCTCCTGGACGCGCTCCCACCGGAGCGCCTGGTCGACGCCGCCGAGGAGCGGATCGCGGCAGACGATCACCTTGGCTTTGCGGCCGATGGCCTCGAACATCTTCGTGATGATTGGCTCGAGGACGTATTGATCCTCGCGAAAGTCCTCGGGGATGATGAGCACGCGGTAGCTCACTGCGCGGCCTCGCCCGCGTCGTCGGCCATGAGCTCTACCATGTCTTCCAGCCACCCCGAGGCGTGGAGCCGAGCGAGGTCCTGCGTCTCGAGGACCCGGTTCAGATCGGGGAGGTCGACCACCTTGCGCACGCTGGACTCGTCGGCGCCGCGGAGCCGATAGATGAGGAGGGCGCTCGCCCTGGACTCGGGGCTCAGGAATCCGAGGAGCTGGGGCGAATGGGTCGTCGCGATGACCTGGACATCCCTGGTGCGACACTGTTGTTCGATGAGCTGCACGAGGAGGTGAAGGCGCGTCGGATGGATGCCGTTCTCGATCTCCTCGAAGAAGTAGAAGTGAGCGGAGTCGGTGTCGAGAAGAGCGGCGAGGATCGCGAGGAAGCGCAGCGTGCCGTCCGAGGCGCTGTAGGCCGAGATCCTGCGCCCGCCCTGCTCCACGAGGTGCACGAGGACGCGTCCCGAGAAATCCTGAGGGAATTCGAGATCCACGACATCGAGCGGCGTGAGCGCGCGGATCCATTCGAGGAGCGTGGCTCTCTTCTTTGGGTCCTGGGAGATCGCCTGCAGAACGGACGACAGGTTCTGCCGTACTTCTCGCCCAGGATCTCTGCCAGCGAGTAGCCGCGACCGATGCCGTGGAGAAAGCGGAACGCGTCGCGGAGTTTGCTCTTGCCCGAGGCGTTCGTCCCGACTAGCAGGGTGAAGGGTCCAAGCGGGATCGTCGCCTTCCGGAAGCTCTTGAAGTTCTCGAGCTCGATCGAGGTCAGCATGGGCTTTCCGGTTTAGTGTAGCCGCCGTTCCGCTCGCGCTCCGCCGAATCGCTCGACGGCGCGCCTGCGGCCCGGCCAAGCGTACGGGCTCCGGCCGCCAGGCGCACGCTCCCAGCCCTAGCGCCCCGCGGTGAGACCGAGCGAGGCCGCGCGCGGCGCTCAGCCCTCCTCCAGCAGCGCCGCCTGCACGGCCCGGAAGCGCGCGCTCTGCGCCGCGCCCTTGCGCCAGGCGAGGTGGATCGTGTTCCGGGCGCTCCGGCGCCCCTTGCCCGGCCGCGGCCCCACCACCACGACCTGCTTCGCCGCGACCGCCTCGGCGATGAAGTAGTTGGGCAGGACCGCGATCCCGACGCCCGCGATCACGAGCGCCAGCATCTCGTCGAGGCTCGTGATGCGGCAGGCGATCTTCGGCGGCAGCGGGCCTTCTTGCCGAACGAGGCCCGCCACCACGCGGCGTGCATCGCGAGATCCGCGTCGAAGACCACGAACCTGTGCTCCGCGAGCTCCCGCGCCGTCTCCGGGCGGCCGCGCGCTCCCAGCGTTGCGGGCGACGCGACCGCCGAGAACTCCTCGAGACGCTCGCGGCGCTCGCTGATCGCAAGGCGAGCGCACGCTGAGGGGGCGCCGAAACCGGGTCGGCTCCCCTGTGGCGCCAGGCTGTAAGATATTGAAATTGCTATGGAAAGCAAAGGGTCGCGACCCATTGTCGGAAGCGCTATGCTCGACGCGTGCCCACCGCTGCACAGAAGCCACACCCAGCCACGGTGGCGGATCTCCTGGCCATCCCCGAGGAGCAGCGCTTTCACGAGATCCTCGACGGCGAGCTCGTGCAGAAGGCCGTGCCTTCGTTCGAGCACGGCGACGCGCAGTCCGCCATCGTCGCGCACGTGAAGATCCCCTTCCAGCGGCGCCCCGGGGGCCGCTGGCCCGGAGGATGGTGGTTCGCCACGGAGATCGAGGTCGAGTTCATGCCGGACCAGGTGTACCGGCCTGACGTGGTCGGCTGGCGTCGCGAGCGCGCGCCGGAGCGGCCCAGCGGGTGCCCTGTCCGGCTCCGGCCCGACTGGGTCTGTGAGGTGCTCTCCCCGAGCAACGCGCGCAACGATACGGTCAAGAAGATGCGCGTTTACCAGCGCTGTCAGCTCCCCCATTACTGGATCGTCGATCCCCGGGAGGAGACGCTGACCGTGCACCGGTGGACCTCGGAGGGGTACCTGGTGGCGCTCCGCGCGGAGCGGGGCGAGCGCATCAGGGCCGAGCCGTTCGATGCGATCGAGCTTCAGGTCGGCGTGCTCTTCGGGGACGAGCGCGAGGACGACTGACGGTCGCCCGCCGCCTCCCCGCGGGGGAGGGCGGCCGCGGTCACAGGTCGCGGAGGTCGAGCGACCCGATGAAGTCGGACTTGCCGACGTCGAGCCCGTTGTGCCGCAGGATCGAGTACGCGGTGGTGGCGTGGAAGTAGAAGTTGGGGAGCGCGAACTCGAACACGAACGCCGGGGCCTTCATGCCCTTGCCCGGCAGGAAGAAGAGCGGAATCGTGCGGTCTTCCGCGCCCTTCAGCTGCTCCGGCTTCACCGCCTTCACCTGTTCGATCGCCTTGCCGATGCGCGCGCGCAGCTCCGCGAGCGTCTCGTCGCCCGTCTCGAGCTGCGGCGGCTCCCCGCCGGTGAGCAGCGCGCTCAGCCTCAGGGGCCAGGCGATGACGTTCTGGAGCTGACGCCTGAAGTTCCATTGATCGGGCGCGAGGCGCGCGGTGAGGAGCACCTCCGGATCGAACTTCTTCTGCTGTGCGTAGGCCTCCGCCTTGTCGAGCCAGACCAGCACCTGGCCGAGCATGCGAGTCATCTGGGGGAACGAGCTGTCGTAAAGGCTCATGATCTTCTCCTCGTCAGCAGGAACAGCCGGCGCCTCTGGTCCACCCGCGGCCTCCGCGCGTCAACTCCGCGCGCGCGCCGGCGCCGGTTCACGTCGCGCGGCCGTCTGAAGCGGCAGTCGCGCTCGGCTGTATGCTTCGAGGAGGAGTGACGAGCCCGGCGGAGCCTCAGGCGGCGGGCTCGCCGGGGCTCCGCAGGCCGCCCGTGCGCCGCTCAGTCGACCCGGTGGAACACGCCCGCTGGATCGAGGGTCCACAGCTTCGCGCCGCCCTCGCCGCCGTCCGGCGTCCGGACGTGGATCAGCCGGATGCCCTTCTGCTCCAGCTCGGCGAGGATCGCGGGATCCAGGCCGGGCTCGAGGCGGGGCTCGAAGATGAAATCCTCCGAGAAGTTGTGGTGCTGCGGGTGGTACGTCTGCGCGTGGTAGCCCCTGAGCACGATCGGTGCGCTCGTCAGCCCCTCGATGCGCGTCTCCACCCACTTGTGGAGCGGCGCCGTGTACCCCGCCGTGGGGCCCGTGGGGGCCGGCGGCCAGTAGAACGAGGTCTCCACCGTGACGCCGGACGCCCACGAGAGCGAGCGCTCCTGGAGCAGCGCGCCTGCCACCGGGGGGCCGTCCGCGGGACAGGCGTCGAGCTGCACCACCTCCGAGGACACGTCGAGCGGCGTGCCGTCCCACTCGAGCGCCGGCACGGGCGTGGCGTAGGTGGCGCTCAGCATCATCCCGACGTCGCGCAGCGCGACCAGCGGGCCCAGCGACGGCGGCAGGAGCTCGGGCACCGGGGAGGCGGCGAGAGCATAGGTGATCTCCGAGGCCCCGGCGCCGTCCACGAAGGAGTCCGTGGCCGTCTCCTCGGCATACGCGTGGGACGCGGCCGGCCACGCCGCAGGGCTCCCCGAGAGTGTCGTCACCGATCCACCGGAGAGGTAATCGAGCCGCGCGTCCTCGTCGAAGAGCGTGCTGGCGAGCGCCGCCGGCGTGAGGAACCCGCTCTTCGCCGAGAGCCTCGCGCGCACCTTGAGCCGGTGGTTCGCGAACACGTTGCCGAATTCGCCCTGGAAGGTGCAGACCTCCCGGGGCTCGTCGAGCAGGAACGGCGTGAGGCTCGGCGCCGTGTCCGGGAGCGCGACCTCCCGCACCTGCTTCACGACGAGGTCTCCGGGCTTCATCTTCTTGAACTCGTAATCGAGCAGGAACGACTTCCTGCCGGGGTTCACCTCGCTGAACCGCGCCTCGACGCGGCCGAGCAGCGCGGCGAGCGCGTGGTAATCGTCCTCCCATTGCATCACGTGGCCGCCGAGCGGGACGAGCGTCGAGCCGGACAGGAGGTAAACGGAGGTTTCCTCGTCGAAGAGGCTCGCGGTCACGACCTCCGGCTGCGCTCCGCCTTCCGGGTTGGTGACGGACGTCGCCCCGAGCTGCGTCACGATCTGGATCTGGTCATTGACCAGCTCGCGCCGCTCGAGCGTCGCGACGCCGTTCGCCATCTCGTCGTCGTCAGGATAGGAGTGATGGACGAGGACGCCCATCCCGACCTCGGCCTCGTCGACGCCATGGAGGAGCCGGGCGAGGAAGGCGTTGTCGTTGTAGAAGCTCGCGTACACCTTGCGGATCGCGCGGAACACGCCGCGCTCGCCGGCCTCGCCGGGGTCGCACAGGCTCGGCCCCTCCTGGTCGGCGTCCCGATCGTCGGCCAGGCAGCCGCTGTAGCTGTCGTAGAGGCCCGCGCCCGTGAAGACGGCGCTGTCCTCCACGTTGGTCGAGCTCCGGAACCGGATCTTCTTCGTGGGCGTGAAGCCCTCGAGCGCCGCCTCGATCGCCTGCCGCTGCCCTGCCGAGAAGGCGGTCTCCCCGGTGATCCGCGCGCGGATCGCCGCGAGATCGGCCTTGAGCGCCAGCATGTCGGGCGGGTAGCTATGGCCCGCGAGGCGCTCCGCGATCTCGGCGCGCAGCGTGCGGCCGCCGGGCACGACCTGATCGAGGAAATCGTCCCAGAGATCGAACGACAGCGCGACAGCGACATCGGAGCTCTCCGGGATGGCGTCCCGCAGCAGGCCATAGTTCGCGGCCTTGCCCCCGAAATGCACGAGTTCCGCGGGGCCGAGATCCTCGGTGGATCCGGCGTAGGCGCCGAGGGGCTCCTTGGGCTGGATCCCGAGCTCGCCGGGCCGCTTCAGCGCGAGCAGCTGCTCCCTGTCCGCCGGCGCGATCCCTCCGGCCTCGAAGAGCACGGCGCGGCAGATGGACCCGTATTGCAGCGAGGCCCGCAGCGCGACCTCCTCGCCGTCGAGCGCCTTTGCCGCCTCGGCGGCGCCCGGATCGCCGAGGTAGACGAACGGGATGCCGAACGAGGTCGCGAGGAGGGCGGTGTGCGCGTTCGGCGTCGCGGGCGACAGCGAGACGATGCCCGCCACATACGGCACCTCCGCAGGGATGGAGTCGGTGAGCAGGATGTCCTCGGCCCGGAGCTCGCCGCTCGCGTAGGCGGCGTCGATCGCGTCCGGCGGGACATAGCGGAGCCGGCCCACGGCCCAGCCCGTCGCATAACACGCGTCGCCGTCCAGCCACCGCTCGACCGAGCTCACCGGGAAGCCGCTCGCCTCGAAGAACGCGCTGTTCTCCGCGGCCGACGCGGCTTGCTCGTACGTCGGGAAATAGAAGGGCCGCGCCCCCTGGGGCGCGATGACGCTGTCCTTCACGAGCTCCAGGACGACGCGCGCCACCTCGGGGTCGTAAGCCTCCTGGCGGACGAGCTGGATGCCGTACTCCGGCACGCTCTCCGGGGTCGGCGGGAAGAGCACGGCGCCGAGGATGGCCTTCTGCCCCTCCTCGTGCAGCGAGACCTGGTCGAACTCGTCCCGCGACATCTCGAAGAACGGGTCGAGCCGCGCCGTGGCGAACTCGCCATGGAACGGGAACTTGTTGCTGTCCTGGTAGTAGACCTTGGTGGGGTCGTGCATCAGCACGGTGAACTTCACCCAGCCCGGCGTCTGGAAGGTCGCGGGCCAGGCGGCGAAGGGCTCGAAGGGGAAGCTGATCTGGTTCTTCCAGTCCTCCGATGGCGTGATGTCGATCGGGTAGGTGTCGACGGGCCATGACGCGCCGCCTCCGGCGCTCCCGCCGGCCCCCCCGCCTTCGCCGCCCGCGCCGCCTTCGCCGCCTTCGCCGCCGGTGGCGCCTCCGCTGCTGGTGGCGCCGCTGCCACCCGCGCCCCCTGACGAGTCCTCTCCGCAGGCGGCGAGCGTCCCCGCGCCGAGGAGCGCGAGCGCAAGACAAGCCGGTCGACCGATTCGCTGAAGTCTCATGAACAACATCGCGGTACAACTGCCGTGCCATCGTGCGGCCAGCGGCATCTCTGGGCTGCGCGGCGGGGCGTCGCTGTCGCGCGCGTGGCGCACGCAGGCACAGCCGTACGGGCGCGGCGCGGCTGCTCGCGCGGGTCTTCTCGCGGCCACCCTGCCGATTTTTCTTGGGGTTTCAACCGGTTCGGCGTTCTACGATGCCGCCATGACCGAGCGGAGAGCGGCGCTGATCGTCAACCCTGCTGCCGGCCACGCGGGCGATTCGGTCGAGTCGCTGCCTGCCCGGCTCCAGCGCGAGTTTGCGCTGAGCGTCTACGAGACGAGCGCGGAGCGCTCTGCCGCCGCCTGCGCCGACGCAGCGCGCCGCGAAGGGGCCTCCCTGGTGATCGCGGCGGGCGGCGACGGGACGATCTCCAGCGTGGCGTCCGCGCTCCTCGGGGCCGATGCGTGCCTGGGTGTCCTGCCGCTGGGAACGGCGAACTCGATCGCGCACTCCCTGGGAATCCCGGCCGACCTGGAGGGGGCGATCGACGTGCTCGTCCACGGTGAGCCGACGCGCATCGACGCCGCCCGCGCCAACGGGAAGACCATGATCCTGCTCTCGGCGGTCGGGCTGCACGCCGACACGGTCGGCGAGACCCCGCAGGACGAGAAGCAGCGCTGGGGTGTGCTCGCGTACATCCGCACCGGGCTGAGAAAGCTGATGAGCCTCGAGCCGTTCGTGGTCGAGATCGAGACCGAGGATCAGCGGATCCACTGCCGTGCGGTCGCGGTGACCGTCGCGAACATGGCGCCTCCGCGCACGGTGCTGGCGCAGGGGCCGCCCGTCCTGTCCCCCGACGACGGGCGGCTCGACCTGACCATCGTGTCGGCCACGACGCTGGTGGAGGCGGTCGCGACCGGACTGCACCTCCTGAGGACCGCGATCGACGGCGAGCCGGCCGAGCGCGACAACATAGGTTTCCTCGCCGCCCGGCGGGTCTGCATCACGACCGATCCGCCCCAGAACGTGCTCATCGACGGCGAGGAGGCCGGGACGACGCCGCTCGTGGTGGAGTGCCTCCCGCGCGCCCTGACGGTCATGGCGCCCCGCCGCGAGGAGGCCCGTGAAGCGCCGCCCGCCGCGGAGGTCGAGGTGAAGCTCGCGGGGTTGCCAGAGCTCGAGGTCGAGCCGAAGCCGTGAGGCGCGCTCGGGCCGCGAAAGCCCGAGGAAGACCCAGACGACCACGATCCGGCGTCGCGTCGCGGCGAGCAGCATCGTGACGGCCTCGCCAGGGGGGGAACCACAGCGGCCCGGCGTAAGGAAACGTGGTTCTGCCGCCGCGGCAGGGCTCGATTCTTGACCTTTCATCGGGAGCGCAGAGGAATGCGAACGACGTTCTGGGCTTGTGTGGTGGGGGTGTGCTTGGCTTGCGGCCTCTCGGGGCTGGGCTGCGGGGGAGACGACGACGGGGCGACGCCCGGCGACTCGGCGGGTTCGGCGGGAGGCGGGGGCTCCGGGGCCGCGTCCTGCTCCGGACTCGACACGTCGGCGCTCGTCAGCGAGCTCTCGCCCGCGGAGGTCGAGCAGGCGTGCAAGGGGTATCGCCGCTGCAGCGCCGAGCAGGTGACCGTCGAGTACGTCTGCCTCATGCAGGGCGTGCTCGGCGCGGCGTACGGGGACGACGCCGGGACCAGCGACGCCGAGCTGCAGGCGAAGTGCTCCGAGCTGGTCGAGGGGTGCATGGCCGACCCGAGCCAGGCAGAGCAGCTGATGGAGCAGGCCCTCATGGAGGTCGACGCAAAGCCCTGCGGCCAGCCGACGCAGTGCACGGCCACGATCGCGGAGATCGACGCCTGCGCCGCCGAGGTGCGAGCGTACACGCGCGATGTGCTCCCCGAGTGCAGCGCGCTCACCATGGCGTTTTACGAGCAATCCGACGAGGACCCCGCCGTGCTCGATGGGGCCTGCAGCAAGCTCAACGTCGGCTGCCTCCCGCTCCTCCTGACGCCGAGCGATGATTGACCGGAATTGACGGGAATTGACTGGAAGGCGCGCGTCCCGGACCGCTGCGCTCCCTGCCGCGGTACAGATGGCCGCTCTGGATCGCGGCGCCGGCCCGGCAGAGCGGCCTGCCCACGCCTTTTCCCGTCTGTCCCAACGTGATGGACGCGATGGACGTGATAGACGTGCTCCATGAGGCTGACCGAGCGAGCCATCGAGCTGCCGGCGCTCGCGAGCGCCCACTCGCATGCTTTCCAGCGCGGGATGCGCGGTGAGGCGCAGCGGCCGGGGCCGTCGGGGGCGGACGACTTCTGGTCGTGGCGCAGCGCCATGTACGCGCTCGCCGAGTCGCTCACGCCGGAGTCCATTCATGCGATCTCGAAGGTGGCTTATCGCGAGCTCCGCGCAGCGGGCGTGCGCACGGTCGGCGAGTTTCATTACGTGCACCACCAGCCGGGCGGCGCGCCCTACGCGGATCGCACGGTCCTCGCGGACGCGGTGATCGAGGCCGCGCGCGAGGAGGGCCTCCGGATCGCGCTCCTCCGGGTCGTCTACGCGCGCGCCGGCGCGGGCAGGGCGCCCGAGGGGGCGCAGCGGCGGTTCTCGGACGCCTCGCTCGACGCGGCGCTCGCGGACGTCGAGGCGCTCCGGGCGCGCTACGCGGGCTGCGAGGACGTGCGCGTCGGCGTGGCGCCCCACAGCGTGCGCGCCGTGCCCCCGGCGTGGCTCGGTGAGATCGCGCGGTACGCCGCGGAGCGCGGGCTCATGGTGCACATGCACGTGGCCGAGCAGCCGGCCGAGATCGAGGCGTGCCTCGCCGAGACGGGCCGGCGGCCGGTGGAGCTCCTGGCCGAGCGCGGGGTCCTCGGCGAGCGCTTCGTGGCGGTGCACGCGACGCACCTCGCGCCGCACGAGCCGGCGCTGCTCGGCGCGGCGAGGGCGTTCGCGTGCCTGTGCCCGACGACCGAGCGCGACCTCGGCGACGGATTGCCCGACGTGGGCGCGCTGCGCGCGGCGGGCGCGCGGCTGTGCGTCGGGATCGACAGCCACGTGATCACCGATCCGTTCGAGGACATGCGCGGCGTCGAGCTCGGCGAGCGGCTGCGGACGGGCCGGCGCGTGACGCTGCGGGGCGAGGGCGGGGCGACGCCCGCCGAGGCGCTCTGGGAGATCGGCTCGCAGCGGGGGGCGGAGGCGTGCGGGTTCGCGGATCCTGGCGGAAGCATCTCGGTGCGCCGGGACGCGCCGGCGCTCGCGATGGTGCGGGAGGAGCGGCTGCTCGACGCGGTGGTGTACAGCGGGAGCCCTTCGATCGTGGAGGGGAGCCCCGCGCCCTCGGGCCCGCCTGCGCATTGACCGAGGCGAGGCGCCGGCTCGCCTCGGCGCCGGGGATCGAGGCAGGCCCGGGCCGAGCGGGCGAGCGTGAAGCGCGCTCACACGGGGTGGTGGCGTGGTTTGTGAGGAGCCGTTCCCCCGCGTCTCGCCTGCATCATGCATGGGAAACGAACGGCGAAGGAAGGAATGGCTCGACTGGATGCCCCTGGCGGCGCTGCTGCCGATCGGCGTCGTCTTGCTCCTGAGCCTCCACGAGATCCAGGACGTCCATCGCAGGAACATCGCGGCGACCCTGCAGGCGGTGCTCTCGACGACCCGCGAAGGGCTCTTGACCTGGGCGCGGCAGGCGAAGGGCGCCGCGGGGTTCTGGGCGAACGAGCCGAGGATACGGCGCGCGGTCGCGGCCCAGGTCGAGGTGCGCCGCAGCGAACGCTCGCTCCGCGATAGCCCGTACCTCCAGGATCTGCGGCTGGAGCTGGAGAACGTCGTCGAGCGGGAACAGTGCCTCGGCTTCGACGTCATCGCGCTGGATGGCACCCACATCGCCTCGGATCGCGATGAGCTCCTCGCCACCAGGACGCTGAGCGTCCACGACCCGGACACCATCGCCGCGGCCCTGCGCGGCTCGACGGTCATGGGTACTCCCTTCGCCATGCGGTCTACCGTCATCGGAAGGGTCACCCCCGTCCTCGTGGTCGCGGCGCCGGTGCGCTCCGTCGTCGGGGAAGGGGAGATCATCGCGGCGCTCGCCTTCCGCATCGATCCCGGGAAGGAGCTGACGCAGATCGCCCATCGCGGACAGGTCGGCGCGTCAGGGGAGACCTACGCGTTCGACAGGCACGGTCGTGCCGTCACGGAGCTCAGGTTCGCCCAGAACCTCCGCGACATGGGCCTCCTGGCGGCCGGCGAGCGCACGAGCCTCAACGTGGAGATACGCGACCCCGGGGGCGAAGCGCCGGACGGCTCCGCGCGCCCCTTGCCTCGCATGGAGCAGCCGCTCACGCGCATGGCGACCAGCGCCGTTGCGGGGATCGCCGGGGTCGACGTCGAGGGATACCGCGATTATCGCGGCGTCCCGGTCGTCGGCTCGTGGCTGTGGGATCAGGAGCTCGAGCTCGGCCTCGCGACCGAGATCGACAAGGACGATGCCTATGGCGTGTATGTCGTGACGCGCCGTGTGGTCCTCACGGCCTGCGGCGTGATGATGCTCGCCACGCTCGTCCTGACGATCCTGCTGCAGCGGCGCGCGAAGGACCTGGCCACCGGCGTGCGGCGCGAGAAGGAGCTGCGCAGGGAGCTCGAGGATCGCGTCCGTCGCCTGGAGTGCGCGGAGGCGGAGCTCAAGGACGCCATCCGCGTCCGCGAGGAGTTCCTGCGGTTCGCCTCGCACGAGCTGCGCACGCCGCTGACGAGCCTGCGGCTCCTGTACGAGCACATGCTGCGATCGCGATCGCAGCCCCTCATGGCGACGCTGGGCTCGAAGGACATCAGCCGATTCTTGAAGGTGTCCTCGCGGGAGCTCGCCCGGATCACGCAGGTCATCAACAACATGTTCGTCGTCGCGAGCTTCGCGACCGGCCCGCCGGCGCTGAACCTGGAGAGGACGGAGATCAACGAGATCGTGCGCAGGACCGCCCGGCAGGTGACAGAGCAGCTCGAGGCCGACGGGTGTTCCCTGGAGCTCCAGCTCGATCGATCCGTGTTTGGCTACTGGGACGACGCGCGCGTCGAGCAGGTCATCACGAACCTGCTGTCGAACGCGTCGCGGCACGGCGCTGGACAGCCGATCACGCTGTCGGTCGTCCGGCAGGGCGGCTTTGCGGTGATCTCCGTGCACGATCGCGGCGTCGGCATCACGCCGGAGCAGCGGGACAGGCTCTTCGAGCCGTTCCGGTGGACACCGGAGGCGCACAGCGGGCTCGGCGTCGGGCTCTACGTCTGCCGGTTGATCGTATGGGCGCACGGCGGAGAGATCCTGGTCGACAGCGAGCCAGGCCAGGGCACGACGTTCCGCGTCCGGCTGCCGCTGCCTCCGGAGATCGAGGGAGGCGACGCCGCTCTGGTGCCCGAGAGCGAGCGGAGGGCGGCGGCGGAACGGCGCAACGGACAGACGGAGTAGGGGAGTCGCGGGCGCTCATCCCATCGCGCCCGCGATGAGCTGCGCCGCCCTCAGGAGGACCGCCACGACCGCCCCGACGTTCCACGCGCGCGCGAGCCACCACTGCACCTCGGCGCCGTTGATCCACGGCGGCACCCACGCCGGCGGCGCCAGCAGATCGGCGACGGTGAGGACCCGCTCGCGCTCCTGCGCCGCGCGGTAGCCGCCCTCGCCGCCGCGGACGTGCTCCTCCGCCCGCACGAGGGCGAGGAGCCGCGCGCCGCGCCCCTCCGGGAGCAGCGCCGCGCCCGCGCGCAGCGCCTCCGGCGTCGCGGGCAGCTCGACGGCCCGGCCGCGCTGCGTGAGGCGGAGCGCGCCGTCCCCCGCGCGCTCGACCCGCCCCCGGACCCAGCCCTCGGAGCGCTCGCCGCGGAGCACCGACGAGAGCGACGCGAGCTTGGGATCGGGGCCCAGCCGGGGCGCGCGCTCCCCCGGGAGGACGCGCGCGGCGAGGAGCCAGAGGGCGATCGGGAGCACCGACAGGAATGGATTCAGGGCGAGCAGGCTGGTCACGCCCGCCACCCCGTCGAGCACCGGCAGGGCGAGCACGCCCGCGCCGGCGAAGGCGCCCACGGCGATCGTCGCGCCGAACCCGCCGACCACGCCGACGGCGACGTTGCCGATCGCGACGACGCCGACGGCGACGTTGCCGATCGCGATGAAGCCGCGCGCGACGTTGCCGATCGCGATGAAGCCCGTGACGACGTTGCCGAACACGAGGAACCCGTTCGCGATGTTGCCGGCGTCGACCCAGCGCGCGCGCTCCGCGGCGCTCGCCTCGCCTCCGCCCCGGAGCGGCCAGCTCATTCCGTCACCTCGAACGAGGTGCGGCCGACGAGCTGGCCGTCCTCGGTCTCGACATCCACCGTCCAGCGCCCTGCCAGGCGGCGCGGCAGGCTCCCGCCCACGAGCTGCGACTTGAGCCGCACCGCGCCCTCCGGCCCGGGCACCCGCAGCGTCTCCTCGGGCGCGCGGAGGACCTCGCGCCCCTCGCGCCGCCAGACGTGGAGCAGGCGATCGCCGTCGCCGCCCGGCACCACCACGTCGGTCACCGCGCGCAGCTCGCGGATCACAGAAAAATGAAGTGATTTCACGGACATGGCGAGACGTCCGTCCGGGAGCACCGAGGGGCCCACGGCCGCGGAGGACAGGTGCATCGGGACGGGCGGGATGAGCTCGCGCGTCCCGTAGGCGAGCCCGACCCCGGCGGCCATCGCGACGACGAGGAACACGGCGCCCATCCGGCTCCAGAGGGCCCCGAACGGCAGGTGCAGCGTGCAGAAGCCGAGCACGGACACGAGGGCGGCGGAGAGCAGCGTGTACAGCGTGCGGGTGTCGGGGAGGAGCGCGGGGATGACGAGGTTCAGGCACGCGAACAGCGTCACCCCGTAGAACACCGAGGCGAGGGTCTTCCAGCGCATGAGCACGCGGTCGAAGACGAGATCGAGCGTCGAGAGCACCGCGCAGGCGGCGAGGAGGAGGACGAACCACCGGTTCGGCGCGTCCAGGCTGGCGCTCTTCCAGTAGAACGGGAGGAGGAAGAAGAGCATGCCCTGATAGAGGTTCTTCAGGACATAGGTCATCACGAGGAAGCGCAGCCGGGCGCCGCGCCACGCCGTCGCGAAGTCCTGGCGGGCGCCGGTGCCGAAGAGCCGGAAGAAGAGGAGCACGAGCAGCCAGGCGACGCTGACCGTGACCGCGAGGAAGCGCGCGTGCTGGAACCCCTTCTGCGCGAAGGTCACCACGAAGGCGCCGAGGCTGAGCGCATACGCGGTGTGCAGCCACCAGAGCTTCTTGTGGTGGCGCTTGAGGAAGGCGCGGGCGGACGATCGGAGGTCCCCGGGCTTGTCCTCGTCCTCGGCGTTCAGGTCGACGTAGGACGCCTTGGGCTCGGCCTTGACGGTGGGCGCGTTGTCCTCGTCCGCTGCCGCGCCGCGCGCTGGCCGCTCGGGCATCTTGAGCGTGCGGTCGTCGTGCTCCCCGCCCGGGGTGCTGGCCCTGGGCGGCATGCGCAGGGTGGCCTCGTCCCCGGCCTGGGCGCCGGCCCTGGGCGGCATGCGCAGGGTGGCCTCGTCCCCGGCCTGGGCGCCGGCCCTGGGCGGCATGCGCAGGGTGGCCTCGTCGGTCGCCGGGGGCCGGGCCTGTCCGGCCGCGTGGGGCGGGGCGTGGCCCGGCGAGCGATCGGGCTCGTCGCCCGGCATGTACATGATCGTGGGCGCCTCTCCGAAGGCCTCCGGGACGCGCGTCTTGTGGACCGGCGCCGTGGCGCTGGAAGGCGGCGGCGACGGCAGCGAGGGCGCGTTCGCGTGGGCCCCGGGGGCCGGGGCGTCAGGGGAGCGCGGCGCGTGCTGTTTCATGTCCGGCCCGCAGCGTACCCGACGGGCGGTCCACCTTCGAGCGCCGCACGAGCGGGCCGGCGCGGCCGGCGCTCGGGGGCGCGCAGGGCGGCGAGCGCCTGGACGGGGCGCGTGGCGTCGTCCTGAACAACCCCCTCATGGGTCGGCATCTTGCCGGGAAACTGAACAGGGAGACGGTGAGATCGTCGGGATTTTACTCCCCGTCTCCCCGCCTCCCTGTGAATTCTCCCCCCGAAAAATTCGAGGGGATGCTCCAGGTGCCCGTCGTTGCTCCGTTCAGGGACGGCTGTCGGCCGAAACGATGCTCAGGGCTCGGCGCTCACTCGATCGAGACCTTCACATCGGCGCTGCCGCTGCTTTGATAGCCTTCCACGACCAGCGAGACCTCATAGAAGGTCCCGAGGGTCAGCCCCTGCTTCCCCCACGCGTCGAAGTGGTTGCCGACAGTGATGGTTCCGCTCGTGCGCTTCTGCTGCCGGACGCTCCAAAACTGATAGAAAGTCGCCGTGCCATCGATGGAAGGTTGGTTGACTCGCTGGGTCTTGTAGATGTCGTAGGTACCTCCGTCGCTGGAGACGGTGCCCACGTGCCCTTCTCCGCCCGGCGGACGCCAGTTGCCCCAGCTATCGATGATGTAATACTCGATGAGCGGGCTCCTCGTCCACCCGTAGACGCCCAGGTAGGAATTGCCGTTTGGCCGGTAGTCGGCCTCGTAGGTGACGACATTGTTCTTCCCGCCCGGCCTCACGCCTTTACGGCCCAGCAGGTTGTTGATGTTGCTCCAGTTCACGCTGAAGCCATCCGCCGTGTTGAGCAGGCACCCGTCTCCTCGGTCCTTCCAGTATTCGAAGGTGAGCCCGCAATGGGTGCCTGTCCTGTCGCTGCAGACCTCCAGGTCGGCTTCCGTGCACCGGGTGGGCGTGCCGGTCCCCGTCGAGGCCGTGGTGCTCGCGCTCGTGCTGCTCGCGGTGGAGCTGCTCGTTGTCGTGCTGCTCGTTGTCGTGCTGCCCGCGGTGGAGCTGCTCGTTGTCGTGCTGCCCGCACCCCCGGACCCGTCCGAGCCCCCGGTCCCGCTCGTGGTCGACCCGCCCGGGCCCGCCGTGCTGCCGGTGGTGCCGGTGCTGCCCGAGGTCACGCCGCCCGGGCCCGCGGTGCTGCCGGTGGTGCCGGCGCTGCCCGAGGTCACGCCGCCCGTCCCGGACGAGCTGCCACCCGCCCCGGTGTCTTCTGCAGAGGAATCGTCCGGCCCCGCGCACCCCACAGCGATGAATCCCAGGGCGATAGTAAAATGTTTTAACAAAGTTAAACTCACAGATCCTCCTTGGCGAAATGAGTCAATTCCCTGCAGCCGATCTCGTGATCATGGCTAGCATCTGGGCTCGGTGGCGACAACGGCCCGTAGAGCCATTCCAGCCGCTGGTCCACAGCCCGCCTCAGGCTCGACCCGGCCGAGCAGCGGACGAGGTCGCACGACCGCCCCCGGTACCGTGGGTTTGCCAACAGCCGCCGAGGCAAGCGTCTCCCCCCGTCACCCTGGCTCCCTGACGCGCTGGCTCCCTGACGCGCCGAGTCGCGTGAAACAGCGCAAGAGAACTACATGAGGGCGGGAATGTGGGATCGGCTCGGGTCCCATCTTCCACGCTCCGCGCCGTCATGCTCTACTGTTGCCGTTCTCGGGAAGACGCTGCCTGTTCGGCGCCCTGTCCGGCCGGACAGGTCATCGACCACCTGAGAGCTGTTGAGACCTCTCACCGTGGAGCGACCGGGAGGCGCCGGTGCTCGGGGACGGCCCCATGATGACCAGGACCTCGAGAACCTCGTCCCTCCTCGCGATCACCCTGGTCCTCGTATCGGGCTGCGGTCGTGATTCGGCGGCTCCCTCGGACGAGGCTGGGTCGAGCGGTGGAAGCGGCGGCGCGCCCTCGACCGGAGCAGGAGGAGCGGCGGGCTCGGGCGGGGCGCCGGCGGGCTCGGGCGGGGCGCCGGCGGGCTCCGGTGGGGCAGGGGCGGCGAGCGCGGCTTCGACCAGCGGCGGCTCGTCGGGCGCGAGCGGGGGCTCACCGAGCGAGCCTCGCCCCACGGTGACGGCCGCTCCGGGCACGGAGCTCGTCCGGGTCGACACGAACGTGATGCACCAATCCTTCGAGGGCTGGGGCACGAGCTTGTGCTGGTGGGCCGATCACGTGGGCGGATGGCAGGAAGCCAAGCGCAACGCCGTGGTCGAAGCGGTCGTCGATCCGGTGAATGGCCTCGGCTACAACGTGTTCCGCTACAACATCGGCGGCGGGGAGAACCCGTCCCACGAGCACATGAAGGAGCACCGCGAGATGCCTGGATTCCAGAGCGCCGACGGGACCTTCACGTGGGCGAACGACGCCAGGCAGCGCGCCATCCTCCTGCGCATCGCGGAGCGCGGAGCGGATCTGATCTTCGAGGCGTTCTCCAACTCTCCCCCCTACTGGATGACGAACAGCGGTTGCGCCTCGGGCAGCAGCAACGGCAAAGACAACCTTAAAGCGGACCATTACGACGACTTCGCCCACTACCTCACGGAGGTCGTCCGTCACTACAGGGACGAGCACGGGATCACCTTTCGCACGCTGGAGCCGCTGAACGAGCCTTTTGCCGACTGGTGGAAATCGAACGGCTCCCAGGAAGGATGCCACTTCGACCGGGCGAGCCAGGAGAAGATCATCCAGGAGGTGGCCAGGCAGCTGACCAGCAAGGGCCTCGGCGAGACGGTGGTCAGCGCGTCGGACGAGAACAGCATGGATGACGCCGTCCGGAACATCGGCGCCTTCGGCGCGGGGACGCTCGCCGCCTTTCAGCAGCTCAACGTCCACTCCTACGCGGGCAGCCAGCGCAGCGAGCTCCGGCAGCTCGCGACCAGGCTCGGCAAGCGGCTGTGGCAATCGGAATCGGGGCCGCTCGGGCAGAGCATCAGCGACGACACGGACGCGGCGCTGTTCATGGCGGAGCGCATCATCGACGATCTGCGCGAGCTGAAGCCGGAGGCCTGGGTGGACTGGCAGTCGGGCGATCCGTCGCGCAGCTGGGCGAGCTTCACGCTGAACGACCGCGAGCAGTCCTTCGCTCCCATCAAGCGCTTCTACATGCATGCCGGCTTCAGCCGCTACATCCGGCCCGGCGCGCGCTTCGTCGACGTCGATAGCGAGGACATGGTGGCCGCGGTCAGCGCCGACGGGGGCTCTCTCTCGCTCGTGGTCCGCAACGGTGATCGCAACGCGAGCCGCGGCTACACGCTCGATCTCACCCGGCTCCCCACGGTCGGTCCCGCCGCGGAGGTGCACCGCACCTCGCGCACGGAGGACCTCGATCGGCTCCCCGACATGGCGATCGAAGACTATCGCCTGGTGGTCACGGTCCCGGCCTTTTCCGTCACCACCTTCGTCATCCCGATGCCCTGATTTCCCCTGGAGCGACATCCATGATCGAGCGTCGGACCGTTCGCTTCACGACCCTGTGCGTCGGCGCGTTGTGCGGGGCGCTCATGGGCTGCAGCGAGCGAGGCCCCGCGGCAGAGGCCGATGCGCCGCGCCTCACCGGTGGAGCTGGAGGCGGGGGGGCCCATCTCGACGTTTTCGGTGCTCAGCGCACCGGAGTGCGCTTCCGCGCCGAAAACGCCGATCTGGACCCGTCTCCTGTGCGGGTGACCGCCGCTCTGCGCCGCTCGTACCAGGGGCGGGTGGGAACCGCTCTAGGTCGCCAAGGCTGCCGGTCTGAACCGTTCCCCAGGCCACCGGTCCGTACCGTCAATCGACCGGATAGCCCCGCCACATCCAGCGCAGCGTGTCGGGGAGCGTCTGCTTGAGCACCCTCCCGTCGCAGTGGCTGGCGCCCTTCGCGTAGACGAAGCGGTAATGATACCCCTTCTCCTTGAGGATCGCCGCCACGCGCTGGTTCGCCATCACCCAGTTGTGGTGGCTGGCTTCATCCCTGGTGCTGCCGAGGTCGTTCTCGCCGACCTGCAGGAAGACGCGCAGCGGCTTGACCGGGTTATCCCGGATGAGCCCCTCCGTGTACTCCCAGGCGCCGTCGGGATACTCGGCCTCGGTGGGCGCGCGGGGGTTCTGCTGGTCGACGAACGTGCCGGAGTAGGTGACGATCTTGCGGTAGGTGTCGTGGCCGAACCAGCCCATGGTCAGCGCCGCCGCCCCGCCCGAGCTGCATCCGTACGTGGCGCGGCCGTCCGGGTTGCTCGTGAACTTCAGGTTGGGGTACGCGGCGTGGACGGCTTGGTCGTTCTTGACCGCCTCAAGGAGCTCCGTATCCACGAACCTCTGATAGGCGTCCGACATGGTGTCGTATTCGAGCCCCCGCTCGCTGCCGTACGAGTCGCCCCCTCCGTTCGCGGCGAAGATCGCGATGACGCTCGGGAAACGGTTGCTCGGATCCGCGACGAAGTTGTTGATCGTGTTGATGATCTCGTCCCTGTTGGTCGCGTCCTGGACGACCATGAACGGCGCCTCCGCGCCGTCGACGTACGTCGCGGGGATCGCGACCTCCACGCGGCGGTTGAAATCCCCCTTGGCGTTGTCGTTCAAGGTCGGATCGTGGCCGGTGAAGATTTCGCTCTCCCGGGACGAGAGGGAGAACGTGAACGTCCGCCCCCGGGGAACGCCGTCGATCCTCTTGATCTCCGGGGCGTCCTGGTAGTCAGGCCCGATCTCGAAATCGCCGTCGCCTTCGGTGCCGACCGGATCGACCGTCCCGCCCTGTCCTCCCCCGCCGCTCGGGTTCGGGTCGTCCGTGCCGCCCGCGCCCGAGGTGCTGCTGCTGCTCGAAGGGCTGCTGCTGCTGCTCGAAGAACTGCTGCTGCTGCTGCTGCTCGAAGCGCTGCTGCTTCCTTTTCCTCCGCTGCCGCCCGAGCCGTCGGCGGCGTCGTCGGACCCGCAAGCAGCGATTGAAAGCGCGACAAGGAGCGAGATACTGCATGGGATCGAGCGGGTCATGGATCCTCCTGAGATTGGGTTGCCGCCCGCCATCGGCGTGTGCGGCACGGACGTCGGGCCGTGGCGCTCGCGCGCCGGTCGGCGGACGTGAAGCCGATCGTGACGTTCGCGTGAGCGCGCAGGCGTTGCGAGGCAGCGCGGGTGACCGTCGGCGAGCTACTCGGTGGTGAACCGGAAGACGGCCGTCTGCGCGTAGCGCTGGCCGGGCTTGAGGATGACCTCGTTCTTCCAGGCCGGGACGTTGATCGAGTTCGGGAACTTCTGCGGCTCGAGGCACAGGCCGCTGTACTGCTCGTAAACCGCGCCGCCCTTGCCCTTGATCGACCCGTCGAGGTAGTTGCCCGTATAGAACTGGATCCCCGGCTGATCGGCCTCGATCGTCAGCACCCGACCGGTCTTCGGATCCTTGACCCGAGCCGCCTCGCGGAGCTTGTGCGGGTCGCCGCTGATGACGAGGTTGTGGTCGTATCCGACCGGCTTGCCGCCCATGGCTTTCAGGTCCCTGCCGATCGGCTTGGCGGTGGTGAAATCGAGCGGCGTCCCCTTCACCGGCTTGATCTGGCCCGAGGGGATGTCGGTGGCGTCCGGCGGGGTGTAGCTGTCGGCGTGCAGCGTCAGCTCCTGGTCGGCGACGGAGCCCGAGCCGTGCCCTCCCAGGTTCCAGTAGCCGTGGTGGGCCATGTTGACGATCGTTGTCTTGTCGGTCGTCGCCGACATCTCGACCCTGAGCTCGTTCTTGTTGGTGAGCGTGTAGGTCGTGGTCGCGTTGACCGTGCCGGGGTATCCTTCTTCCCCGTCCTTCGATACGTACGTGAGCTTGATGGAGGGGCCGTCCGGCGTCTCGGTCGCTTCCGCGTCCCAGACGACCTTGTCCCAGCCCTTCTTGCCGCCGTGCAGCGTGTGGGCGCCGTTGTTCGCGGAGAGCTTGTAGGTCTTGCCATCGAGCTGGAACTGCGCGTTCTTGATGCGATTGGCCACGCGGCCGACCGTCGACCCGAAGTACGGGCTGCTCTTCAGGTACCCGTCGAGGTTGTCGTGGCCGAGGACGATGTCGCCCATCTTCCCTGTCTTGTCGGGGACGTGGAGCTCGGTCACCGTCGCGCCGTAGGTCATCACCTTCGCGACCAGGCCGTTCGCGTTCGTGAGCGTGTAGAGGATCACCTCTTTGCCATCGGCGTTGCCGAAAGGCGCCTTGGAGACGGAAGCGGGCTTTGCGTTCACGGCTTCACCACCAGGTGGCTCGGATCTGGCGGCCGGGGCCGCTGGAGCGGCGTCCGCCGCGGGGGCCGCCGCCGGCGCAGGCGGCGCTGCCGCAGGGGGCGTGTCGACGGTCTGCGCGCCGCCGCACGCGCCGGCGAGGCACGCCGTCATCGTCAATCCGAACCACGATCTCGTCCTACCCATCGCCATGCTGTTCCCTCCGCCACGATTGTCTCACCTGGATCGGCTCCACCTGAGCGAGCCCAGCGCGGGCGAGCCCCCGCGATCTCGCCATGGCTTGCGTTCACGACACCCGAGCGGAGCCGGCGCAGAGATCGATCCCGGTACAAAGGACCAAGAGTCCGGTGCGCACGACGGCTACCCGGGACAAAGCGAAACGACACCCTGAGACGAAATTGTGAACGTTCACATTCTGCATGTCAACTCAAATGAACTGGCGCGAGGCGAGCCTCGATCCCGAAATTGGAATCCACGTCGAACAATACCGTGGCCCTGCGCCCGCCCTCTTGACGCGCCGCTCCGGAGGAGACTTGCCAGCCATCCGATGTCGAGCTTGGCCGCGGACTGACAGAGCATCGTTGACATCAAAAATGTGAACGAGCACAATGTCGATCTCACCTACCACGTGGCCAGGAACAACGCCGTGGGATTCTCGGTCGTGTTAGTAGAAGGCTGTTCCCTGGCGGAACGTGCGGATCCCGCAGGTTCGCCGGGGCCGCCCGGGTTTACTGGACCTGGATCGTGAACTCGTCCGCGAGGCGGCCGTTCACGTCCTTGAAGTACGCCGTCGCGCGCTTCGGATCCCCGCCGACGTGGAAGCGGATGAACAGGGCGCCATAGGCGGCGGTGCCCGACATGACCACGTTGTTCTTCTTCCACTTGTTGCTGGCGTAGTAGGAGGCCCACCACGTGTCGTCGTCGTGGCTGGCCGCGTCGTAGTCGCGGATGCCGACGCCGGCGAGGCCGGAGACGAACACGAAGTTGCGGCTCGGGCCGAGCTCCACGAGGTCGTAGGCGCCGGTCTTGCCGTGGCCGGTCGCGGCGTTGCCGACGTCGGTCAGGGTCAGCGTGCGCGAGTAGGAGTGCTCGTGGCCGGTCGAGACGATGGCGCCGGCGTTCATGCACTCCTGGTACGCGCTCCAGCCGACCTCGTTGCCCTTGGTGCCGACCTGCATGTCGTTCTGGTTCTTGTGCCAGTTGCAGATGGACCAGATCGAGCTGTCGGCGGCGAGCGAGTCGCGGATGAAGTCCACCTGGTCGGCCGCGTTGGCGGCGCAGGTCGAGCGGAGCTCGCTCGTCCCGATGCAGGACTGGATGATGTGCAGCCCGCGGAAGTTGCACGTCGACTTGACGCCGAGCTCGCCGGTACAGTTCATCGACGGCACGGCCGCGTGGCGAGCCTGGATCTTGCTGGCGTAGCCGCTCGTGCCGCCCCAGGCCGCGGCGTCGTGGTTGCCGATGATCGCGAAATAAGGATAGTTCGCGCCGAGGATGCCGTTGATCCGGTTGTCCCACGCGGTCGGGTTGTTCGCATAGTCGAAGTCACCGTTGTGGATGGTGGCCGCGGCGCCCTCGTTCTTGATCAGGTTGAGCACCGCGTCCGAGTTGCCGTTCGCGCCCTGGTCGCCGATGAAGGCGATCAGGAGATCCGGATCGGTCGGCGTGCCCGCGCCGCCGCCGGGCGAGCCATACGTGATGGTGAGCTTGGGCCGCTGCGCCACGGTGGCGTGCTCCGAGGACGCGAAGTCGATGCCATCGGTGTTCGACGCGCTCGCGATGAGGAGGCCGTCGTTGGAGGTCCCGTCGATCCACGCCTGGACGAGCGCCACGCCGGCCGCGTTCAGCGTGATCGTCCTGGCGCCGGCGCTGCCGGTGACGCTGCCCACGAGGCTTCCGCGATCGGTCGAGCCCATCGCGCCCGCGGTGGCCCACGCCGTCGTGGACGTCGCGTTGTTCCAGGTGACCTGCGACTCGCTCCACGAGCGCTTCACCTCGTAGACGCTGTACGTGTTCGCGGAGCCGTCCGTCACCTGGAGGGTGATTGACGCCGACTGGACGATGCTCCCCGCGGGGATGCCGGAGAGGGTCCATTTCAGCAGGCAAGATTTGTCCACGCCCGAGCCGTCGTCGCCGTCGGCCTCGCACGTGGTGGCTCCGCCGTAGTTCGTGGTGGCGGCGGCCTGCCGGAGGGTCGCGTCGGTCGAGCCGGCGTACGACGAGCTCGGGAGCGACCCCTGCTGGAAGGAGACCGTGGTCAGCGTCTGCCGCGTCTCCAGGACCTCCTCGATGTACTCGTCATTTGCGCCACAGGCATGGATGACCGCGAGCGCCGGCAGGGCGGCGCAGAGGGCGCCCTTCGATCGTCTCGACCAGCCCGTCTCTCGGTGGTCGTGTGTGCCTGCGTCCTCTCGCGTGCGCGAATTCTGCATGAGTCTGTCTACCCTTTCTCCTGATCTCGAACGTAGGTGTGAGCGAGGCACGGGCAGGTTAATGGAAGTGTTGTTCCGTTACTGGATACAATTCCATGAAGATCGTGTTCCATCCTGGTACGTTCGACTGAGCGTTTGCCTGGCGCCGCGCCTCGCAGGCTCAGCAGATCCCGCCGCTCGCGATGGCAGCTCAGTAGAGATCGCCGGCGCACCGGAGGGCGAAATTGCCTGATGCGTCCTGCGTGCAGGTCGGTGCGGTGGTGCACTCCCTTTTGTCGCTGCTGCCAGCCGGCTTGACCACCTCGATCAGGCAGGCGCAGGAGGGCTCCGGCGCGCAGGCGACGGCGACCGCTTTGCAGGAGCTCTGCGGCGGCAGCCGGAACAGCTCGTCGTGTTGATCCTCGATGGTCTGGCAGTACTCGCTGTCCGATCGGCAGAAGTAGCTTCCGCAGGCGAACGTCCCCGGCGGCGCTGCGCCCGCGCACTCCTCGCCGTTGCCGACGCTCACGCCGGCCCGCGCGGCCTCACAGGCGTTGGCGTAGGAGCGCCCGTCGCAGGCGCAGACCTCGCGCGGCGTGGCGGTGTCGCACGACGTGGGCCGCTCCTGGCAGATACCGTAATTTCCCGGGACGACGCCGCCCTCTCCGCAGTCGCCTGGCGGGTAGTTGCAGTACTGATCCGCGGCGCAGAACACGCCGCCGCAGGGCCCTCGGGCCGCGCCCGTTCCGTCGTCGCCGCCGTCCCCGCACGCCGCGACGAGCGCCACGAGCGCGCCGAACGCCCCGAGCCCCACGCTCGTCGTCGCGCTGGTGCCCCGTCGCACCGCGCGATGCCTCACCGCACGTCGCACCGCCACGCACGTTGGAAGATCCATGCCGCTCCCTCCTCTCACGTGGCCATCGGACAATCCTGGATGGCCCGTGTCGTTCGGCGGGCGGGAACGTAAAGGAGCTGGACGGGCCAGTGTGCAACAAGTCTGTGTCGGCGAGGGCGCGGCGCTCGGTCGTCGGATCCGCCCGGCGGTTCCCGGGCGCTGACATCACCGTTCGAGACGCTCGAGCGCTGATCTGGAGCGCACATCCCGGGTCGTCGCGTCCGTGGCGTCGCCGCGGTAGTACGTCCCGCGAACCAGATCCCAGAGCGGGAAGGTGACGTTGAAGTTCCACTGCCGCATCAACGACGGCCTGTGGTGCGCGCCGTGGTGGCGCCGGAGCCGTGCCACGACGCGGCTGCGGCCTATCCTGCCGTCCGGCGGGAGGTGGTACGAGAGATGGAGACACTCGTACAGCACCATGTACGCCATGCAGGTCGCCACGAAGAGCGACGCGAGGTTGCCTTGACCGGCCGCGCTGAGGGCGAGCGCGAGCGGGAGCGTCAGCGCGAAGACACCCGCGATGCCGTACGACGGGATCAGCACGAAGCCGAGCTCACGCGGTGTGCGGATCGCCATGTCGCGCTCGACGAACACGCGGTGGTGCACCGGCGTGTGCCGGTCGTAGAACGCCTCGAGGAAGCGCCGCCTCCGGTGAAGCAGACCCCGATGCGCCCGCCACTCGACGGCATTGCAAAAGACGAAGAAAAGCGGAATCGCGGCGAGCTCCCAGGCCCGCAGGCCATGCAACCGCGTGAGCGAGAGCGCCGCGAGCCCACACCCGAGGCCGACCGTGCTCGCCAGGTGGAGCCAGGGAGAGTACCACCGCGGCATCGACATGACCCGGCGCCGCCGCAGCTCGGCCCGGCCCGAGTCGTCGAGCGGGGCGGGGTCGGGCGAGCCATTCTGGTCAGACGCGCTCACTGGCCTGCCTCGCGCCCGGTGTCGAACGCCCGGTCCCAGAGCGCGGAGCTCACCCCGAAGCGCGCGCGCGGCGCGGCGTGGTGCCGGAGGTGATGGCGGCGCTGCGCCGGAAGAGGGTGCTCCGCGTCGCTGAGCAGGTGCGCCGCGAGATGGGAGAGCTCATAAAGAAGATAGCCGGCGAGGAGCCCGGCCCAGAGCGGCGCGGCGCGAGAGACCCCCGCGGCCGCCGCGGTCGCGCAGAAGCCTGCGGAGAAGGCCCCGAGCGTGGCGGCGGGGGGTTTGGCGATCGGCGTCTGGTCAGGGGCCTCGTGGTGCGCCAGGTGGATACGGGCGCCGAGGAAGGCGAGCGGGTGCTCCGCCGGCAGGTGGAAGAGGAAGCGGTGGAGCAGGTACTCGATCAAGGTCCATCCCGCGAGGCCAGCCGCCCAGAAGAGCGCTCCGGCGAGGGCGCCGCCTCCGCTCCACACGCCGATCCCGAGGAGGATCACCTCGGCTGCCGCGACGACGGCGAGCCGCCGCGCGTCGGCGGGGTCCCGGAACATGGCGCCACGCAGGGTCGACATGCGGCCTGGCCCTCACATGAAGATGCCGTCGACGAGGGTCCAGGGCTCGCGCGTCAGGACGCGCCGGGCGAAGTCGAGGAGGACCGCGTTGAAGTCGCCCCGCGGATAACGCGCGAAGCCGTCGCGCACCGAGGCGGCGTCGAGGTCGTAGCGGCGCACACCGAGGGAGTGGTCCATCCACACCGACTGCCGGAACGCCGTCGATTCAGGGCACAACGCCGGCGTCGGGCGGAGGCGATGGTTGTAGAGGAGGCACTCGTCGGCCACGCGCAGGTCGTGCGGGGAGAGCTCGAACGACTTTGCGGCGAAGGCGCGGTGGAACAGCGAGCGGCTGCGCTGCATGTAGTCTCCGCCCTGCTCGTCCGGGCACAGCAGCCCGAGATCATGAATCATCGCCAGCGCGTGGAGCAGGTCGGGATCGGCCTTCTGGCGGCGGCGCTCGAGGAGCAGCATCGTGAAGTGGAATACGCGAAGACAGTGGTTGCGCAGCCCGTCGCCGCGGTAGGGGGAGAGCTCCTCGAAGAGCTCCTGCGCGCGTGCCCCGAGCGCCGAACGCGCTCCGAGGCGATGCGACAGCGCGGCGTCCGGCGTCGGCATGGGCTCGGCCATGATGAGATCCTACCACGGAGCGCGCTGGATCTGGCGCGCAGATCGTCGCCCGTGTCCGAGACTCCAGCTTCCCGTGCCCGGCGGTTCCAGATCGTAGGTAACCCCAGCGTGAGCTGGTCCTCGTCGAGGTAGGCAACGCCGATCGAGTCGTCCCTGCGCTTGGGCGGCCGGCGAGCGCTCCGATCACGCCGTCGTGCGTGCTGACCTCCCGTACCGGCTCAATCCACTCAATCTGGGCCGTGCGAGGCTCAGCCGAGAACCGCGGTTGTGATCGTCGAGGCAGGGGGCACGCCGTCATGCGCGCGTTCACGCTCGGTTGCCCTCTCCTCGTCGTGACTTCATCATGGACGGCCAATCGCGCCTCGACGAGGGCAACTGTGGCGCCCGCCGCGCGCACACCGGTCAGGTACAGAGGGATTCACGAATGCCTCGACCTCGGCATCGATGGCGCGGTTCGGCATGAGCGCAGCGCTTGACGCGCGATGCAGCGCCGTGGCACTGCTGTTCGCCGGGGAGGCCGTGATGTCGCCAGTTCCGCGTTGGTCGCTCAGGGCGTTGATCCCGCTCTGGATGTTTCTGGCTTGCGTGCTCGGGTCGGGCGGGTGCCAGTGCGTCTTCGGTGAGCCGCTTCCGGAGCCGCCTGGCCTCGTCGCCTGCCGGACGCAGCGCGCGCATGGCCCTGCCACGTCCCGTCCCGCGCCAGAGGTCGAGACCGTCGCCGCCGGCACCATCCCCGGGGCGTTTTCCATCACGAGCACCGGTGAGGCCGTGTACACCATGGATCTGGCCTCCCCGCCCTCGCGTGCGGGCATGGGTCCTGGGCTCCAGATCGTCTACCGCAGCGACGGCGGCGACGGCGTGCTCGGCAACGGCTTCTCCCTCACCGGGCTGTCCGCGATCACGCGATGTCCGAAGAGCCTCGCGCAAGACGGGGAGATCCGCGGCGTGCGGTACGACGGCGACGACGCGCTCTGCCTCGACGGCCAGCGCCTCGTCCCCGTGGGAGAGGGGCCGGGAACCATCGAGTACCGCACGTTCCCGGATACCTTCGTCAAGGTGGTCGGTCACACCCCTCCGGAACGCGGCGCGCCCGCCGAGGCGCTCTTCTTCGAGGCCTATCTGCCCACCGGCCGCGTCGTCGAGTACGGGCGTACCGAGGGCAGCAAGCCGCTCGCGCGAGGTGGCGTCCCGCGCGCGTGGCTCGCGAACGAGGCCCGAGACGGCCGTGGCAACGCCATGACGTACGCCTATTGCCTCGCAGAGGCCAAGGACGGCCATACCGCCGAATATGCGGTGGACGAGATCCGCTACACGAGCTTCGAGGGCACGCCGTCGCTCGAGCCTTCCCGGGCGGTGCGCTTCGTGTACGGGACCAAGGACTCGGCCGCGGTTCGCACGGGCTACTCGGGCGGCGTGGCGCTCCAGCGCTCGCTTCGCCTGGAGGAGATCCAGATGCTCGGTCCGGGCGACGCGCTGGTCCGGAGCTACGGTTTCCGCTACGAGCTCAGCCCGACGACGAGCCGGACGCTCCTCAACCAGGTCGAGGAGTGCGCGAGCGACGGGGTCTGCAAGCCTCCGACACGGTTTCAGTACAGCCGCGGAAAGCCCGGATTCGAGCGGCTCACGACGGACATCGACAAGCCGGTCTCCGAGAAGGCGAGCCCGATGGTGTTCGACATCGACGCCGACGGCCTCGACGATCTCGTGATTCCGGACATCGTCGCGGGGTCCAGCACGCCGTCGCATCCGATCACCGCGTGGGGGGTCGCGCGCAACCTCGGGCCCCGCGCCTCGCCGTCCTTTCTCGCGGCGCCTGAGCTCGCCTTCCTCGAGGATTGGCTGTTCGTCGCCGATCCGGATGGACCGTCCGACCCGGCCCTTCTTCAGCCCGAGCTCGGGACGGTGCTCGATTACAACGACGATGGGCAGATGGACGTCTTTCTCCACGACGTCTTCGACACCAAGACCACATGGCAGGTGCTGCTGTCCCAGCCGGACCGGACCTTCGCGCTCCATGACACGGGCATCCGCCGGCCGTTCCCGCTCGGGGTCACGCCTGCGCCGCCGAGCCTGAGACGCCCCGGCGCCTCGGTGCACCTCGCCGATCTCGACGGCGACTCGGTGCCGGATCTGATCCAGTGCCAGGACCACGCCGAGGAGCTGGTACCGAACCCGCTCTCCGCCGTGTGGACCGTCCACCTCTGGAGGCCCGCGCGCGGCGCGACGTCCGCGGGATTCGACCCCACGGGCGAATCGATCGAGCTGCTCACCGGCTATCCCTGCGCAATGGAGATCCACACGCTCGACATCGACGCCGACAGCAAGATCGATCTCATCGTGCCCTCCGTGAAGTTGTTTGGTGACGGGACGGCCCTCATCAAAGATAGCTACGAGGCGATCATGCGCCGGGGCGAGGGACGCTGGGGGGTCATCGACACCAAGCTCCCTGTCGTGCCGCGCGGGGGCCGCGTCGTCTTTCTCGACGTCAACGGCGACGGCCTGCCCGATGCCGTCGAATCCGGCTTTAGCGGCCAGCTCTACACCTACCTCAACACGGGGTCGACGTTCGTGATATCGCCGTTCCGGACCGTCGACGCGTTCAGCTTCGGCGATGTGCTGGGGGTCCCGGACCAGGACGCGCTTTTCCGCCTCGCGGTGCCGCTCGACTTCAACGGCGATGGACGGCAGGATCTGCTCATGCCCGTCCCTCCAGGCATGCTGCTGAGTGGCTCCAATGTCCTCCCCTCCTGGGCCGTCCTGCAAGCGACGGGCGACCTGGCGGGGCCGCCGTTCAAGCTCGTCAACGCAGGGATTCCTTTCGAGGCCAAGCTCGGTGACGCGATCACGCTCGCCGATCCGCGCGGGCCGCGCACCGGCGATCTCAACGGGGACGGGGCCCAGGACGTGATCCTGCCGCTCGACGGCGTATTCAACGTCTTCCAGAACCTCTCGGCCGACCAGGATCTCCTGGTCGCAGTCTCTGACGGGATGAACGCGCACGAGCCGACCGAGCCGGGCTTCGTGCCCAACGTGAGCATCTCGTACGGCCACCTGACCGATGCGCCGGTCACGAGCGGAGGCGCGGAGGAGGATCCGGACCGGAGGAGCGCGCTCTACGTCGCGCGTTCCGGCGCGGCGGACGACTGCGGCTATCCGCGGCGCTGCGTCGTGGGCCCTCGCCGGGTGGTCAGCGCGTACGCGCTCAACAACGGCGCGGACCGGCCGCGGCGCTTCGAGGTCGGCTACCGCGACGGACGCTACCACCGGCTGGGCCGCGGATTTCTCGGGTTCGGCGAGCGGATCGTCACCGACCTGGATACGGGTGCCGTGACGATCGACGTCTACGACCACGTCACCTTCGACGACGAGCTCCAGGTCTTTCCCTTCGCGGGGAGCGTCCAGCGGACGCTGCGCGGGGCTCCGGGGCTCGCGAGCCAGCCCAGACCGGAGCAGATCGAGCTCTCGTTCAGCGACGTGACGCGGACGCTCGTGCCGACCAACGACGGCGCCACGTACTTCACGCTGCCCACCGAGCGCCGGGTGAGGCGAGCGCAAGGGGTCTATCCGCCCCCGAGCGGTGACGCGACCTCGATCGAGGCGTACGTGCGGGAGATCGAGCGCGGCGGCGACGGCGCGACGCTGCTGCGCGACTCGGTGTCGAAGGTGACGGACTTCGACATGTTCGGCAACGTGCGCGCCGAGGAGGTCTCGACGGAGGGCGTCGACCTGACGCTCGAGGTCACGCGGTCGTTCAAGAACGACACCGAGCGCTGGGTGCTCGGCCAGCTCGAGACGCAGAAGGAGTGCAGCGCGGCGGCGGGGATGTCGCAGTGCAGGACCCTCACGCGAACGACAACGATCTACGGCGAGGTCGAGACCGAGTCCACCGAAAGCGACGACGGCCTGCCGGACACGAAGCTGAAGCTCACCTACGCGCGCGACGACTTCGGGAACATCACCGGCGTCACGGCCGAGGACGCCTTCGGGCACAAGAGGACATCCAGCACGGACTTCGACGAGCAGGGCATGTTCCCCGAGAAGTACGTGAACGCGGCCGAGCATTCCACGCTCGTGGAGTTCGACGACGCGCTCGGTGTGCTCCTCAAGCAGGTCGATCCGAATCAGCTCGTGACGACGTGGGCGCACGACGGTTTCGGGCGGCTCGGCATCGAGAGGCGCCCGGATGGCACGACGACGACGGTCGCGCTCTCCCGCACCAAGGACGGCGGCCCGGCGCAGGATGCGTGGCGGGTGAGGCAGGAGAGCATCACGACCGGCGGGGCCGACGATACGGTGGAGTTCGACAGCCTCGGCCGCCCGATCCGGTGGCTGGGATACGGGCCCGAACCGGAACCGTCGGAGGGCTCGGGCGATGCGAAGCGCATCATGCAGGAAGTCGTGTACGACGCGCTGGGCGAGCACGTCGCGCGGCGCTCGGTACCGGTCAGGGAGGACACGTCCGAGAGCGCGATCCTGTACGATCGCTACGAGTACGATGCCGCGAGCCGCGAAGTGCGCCATACGACGCCGTGGAACGCGGTCTCGACGACGGCGTACGATGGCCTTCGCGTGCGCGTCACCGACCCGCTCGACCATGTGACCGTGACCGAGCAGGACCCGCTGGGGCGCATCAAGACCATCACCGACGCGGCCGACGGGATCACCCGTTACGCGTACGGCCCCTTCGGACTGCTGCACACGGTCACCGATCCGGGCGAGGCGGTGACGCGCACGACGCGCGACGCATTCGGCCGCGTCCGGCAGCTCGACGATCCCGATCGGGGCACGACGGTCTCGATCCATGACGGCTTCGGCGATCAGATCTCGTCGACCGATGCGCTCGAGCGAAAGGTCACGTGGACGTACGACGCGCTCGGTCGACCCCGCTCACGCGTGGACCAGGACGGCGCGGAGAGCCTGACGACCACGTGGACCTGGGACACCGCGGCGCACGGCGTCGGCAAGCTGCACACGCTCGCGAGCCCCGACGGGGAGAAGACGTACGGGTACACGGGCCGTGGCCAGCTCGACACGATCTCGCTCCGCATCGATGGAGAGCGCTCTCCCCTGGAGGCAAGGCTGGGTTACGACGCGCTCGGCCGCGTCGAGACGGTCACGTATCCGGCACCGGCCGGCGCGGCGCCGTTCGTCGTGGCCCACGACCGCGACGCGCACGGCCATGTGCTCGCCGTGCGCGACAGCGGAACGAACCTCGCTTACTGGCGCTTGGCGGACGTGGACGACGCGGGGCGCTTCCGCGAGGAGGTGTTCGGCAACGGCGCCGTCACGGAGCGGACCTACTTCGCCGACAAGCAGCGCCTGAGGCACATGGCGACGCAGAGCGGCGCGGGGGAGGTGCAGGACCTGGACTACGGGTTCGATGATCTCCTGAATCTCACGCGCCGCACCGACGCGCTCCAGCCCGAGAACACGACGGAGCGCTTCCGGTACGATTCGCTCCATCGGCTGACGTGCGCGTACTTCGGCGATCTCGAGAGCTCGGCGGCGCCCTGCGCGCTCCGCTACGACTACCACCCGAACGGCAATCTCACCTTCAAGTCGGACGTCGGTGACCTCTCGTATGACGACCCGCTGCACCCGCATGCGATCACCGGCGCGGGTACGGACACCTTCGCGCATGACGCTGTCGGTAATCAGACGGCGCGGCCCGGCGGCACGACGGTGCGCTATACGCCGTTCGACCTGCCGGAGCAGATCACGCAGGGCGCGAGCACCATCACGTTCGGCTACGACGGCGGCCAGCAGCGGATCCGCAAGACCACGCCGGAAAAGGAGACGCTCTACTTCGGCGATCTGTACGAACGAGTCACCGATGCGGCGTCAGGCGTCGTGGAGCACCGGTACCACGTCCACTCGCCGGAGCGCGTGGTGGCGATCGTGACCCGGGGAGGCTCGGACGACGGCACGCGCTACGTGCATGTCGATCACCTCGGCTCGATCGATGCGCTCACCGACGAGGACGGCGACGTGATCGAACGGCGGAGCTACGACCCGTTCGGGCAGCGCAGGAACCCCGTCTGGGGGGAGCGCCCGCCGGCGTCGTTCCCGAGCGAGACGACGCAGGGGTTCACCGGACACGAGAGCGACGACGACCTCGGGCTCGTGAACATGAAGGGCCGGCTCTATGATCCAAGGATCGGGCGGTTCTTGACGACGGACCCGATCGTTTCGATTCCGTCCTTCGGGCAGAGCTGGAATCCGTACAGCTACGTGCTCAACAGCCCGCTCAATCACGTGGATCCGAGCGGGTTCCAGGAAGAGCCGGTGGAGGCGCCGATCCTGCCGGTCTACTCGGTGGTGCGCCCGGAACAATACGCTGTAGAGATCTTCTACTCGCCGCCGAAAGCAAACCAGCCTGAAGAAGGACCGCGCGAGGCCGTGGAGGTCGGCGCCACGACGGCGCCTATCGACGTGGGCACGACCGGAAGCTCGTCCGGGTACGTGCCGCAGCCGGTGACCGTCTCGCCGGAGCACTCGGGCGTCGGCGGCCCAGCCACCGTCGTCGGCCAGACCTTGCTGGGCGCCGCGGAGGGGACGCGCGACCTCGGAGCAGGGATCGGGCGGATGCTCGTGCTGAATGCGCTGACGCTCGGGATGTACAGCGGCTACGAGTTCGCGCGCGCGATGTGGGAGGGCTACGACAATGACGGGATCGTCGGCGCGCTCAATGCCGTCAATCCGCTCTACCACATCGGCCGCGGCGCGGCGGACACGGCCCTCGCCATCGATCGGGATGACTATCGGACAGCGGGCGCGGCGGGGACCAAGACGATGGTGCTCGCCGCGGCCACCGTCTTCGGGATGGGACGGGGGCTGGGGGCGGCGGCGGAGGAGTCGGCGGTTGCGGCTCGAGCTGCAGGCGGAGCCCCGAGAGTCGCCGCATACGAAGTGGGAACCTACGACGCACTGAAAGCTCGCTCAGTTGTTGGAGATGCACTCGACATTCATCATGTGGGACAGGCGCACGCAATGGAGCAAATCGCCCCTGGCTATAGCAGGGCTTCCGGACCTGCCATCGCCCTACCCCGCGGTGAACACGCCTTGGTTCCGACGCTCCGAGGGCCTGTATCACTCTCACCACGGGCACTGCTCGCTCATGACATTTGGAACTTGCGTCAGTCCACCAATGTGCCAAACGGCGCACTCCGAGAACTAATTCGACTCAATAAGGAAATGTACCCTGGAGCTTTTACAAAATGACACCGGAAAAGTTTGTCGCAGCGATACAAAAAAACGTCCTCGAAGCCGCAACCGAGGCGACGGTGGCAACATTGGAGCACCCGCCGGGGCGTCGGCCGGAGAAAAATCTTATTGAGGCCAGTCGGTGGTTTGGAACCTTGTCCGACCAGGATCAGGCGACACTGCTCCGAGTGCTCAATATGGCGGCCCATCAAGCAGTTTTCGGTTTTCTCGCTGTCCTTGACGGTTCGAGAGTGATCGAAGATGACGCAGAGAAGGGAGAATTCAGGCTGATATTCCGAAAGGGTGGACACGAGTGGGAGATAAACAGCCCCAACGGAACGCCGCTGCACGACATCCTGAACCAGCAATTGGGCGATAGAAATATATAGCATGATACCGCCCGGATCGCAGCATCATGGGCTCGTGACCGAGTGGAGGTACGACGCGCTCCAGCGGCTGACGTGCGCGTACTTCAGCGACACCGAGAGCGCGACGGCGCCCCGCGATCTCCGCTACGAGGGCAAGCCCAACGGCAATCTCTCCTTCAAGTCGGACGTCGGCGCGCTCTCCTACGACGACCCGCTGCGCCCGCGTGCCGGTTCTTGATGACCGAGCCGATCGTGGCACAGCCGCACTCCGGACAGGGCTGGAACCCGTACAGCTACGTGCTCAACAGCCCGCTCAATTACGTCGCTCCGAGCGGGTTCCAGGCAGAGCCGGAGCCGCCGCCGATCCTGCCGATCTACTCGAAGGAGCACAAGCACGAGAACCTTGTAGAGATCCGCTACCCGCCGCGGGAGGGGAAGCAGCCCCGGGACGAGCTGCGCGAGGCCGCCGAGGTCGGCACCTCGATGGCACCTGTCGACGTGGGCACGACCGGAAGCTCATCCGGGTACGTGCCGCAGCCGGTGACCGTCTCGCCGGAGCACTCGGGCGTCGGTGGCCCAGGCACCGTCGTCGGCCAGACCTTGCTGGGCGCCGCGGAGGGGACGCGCGACCTCGGAGCAGGGATCGGGCGGATGCTCGTGCTGAATGCGCTGACGCTCGGGATGTACAGCGGCTACGAGTTCACCAGCGCGATGTGGGACGGCTACGACGAAGACGGCCTCGTCGGCGCGCTCAACGCCGTCAACCCGCTCTACCACATCGGCCGCGGCGCGGCGGACACGGCCCTCGCCATCGATCGGGATGACTATCGGACAGCGGGCGCGGCGGGGACCAAGACGATGGTGCTCGCCGCGGCCACCGTCTTCGGGATGGGAAGGGGGCTCGGGGCAGCAGAGGGATCGGCGGTTGCGGCGGGGGCGGTACGAGGGGCAGGAGCCACTCGCGAGCTCGCTCAGCATATTGCCAACGTCGAACGTGTGCCGATGAACTTCAGACGAACGGTTGTGCTCGTCGAAACGGCCGAAGGACCGACGCTAGTTGCTGGAGGCGCGAGCGCTCTATCCGCCGCTCAAATCGCTGCGGGAGGCTCGGGCTGACTTCAGCACCACCGATGCCAGGAGTTCATGCTGAGCCAACCGCAATTTTCGGAGCCGGAAAGCTCGGCCTGACACCTACGCGCGGCGTAACCACCAGCACCATTTACACAGGCCCCGGTGGATGCACTGAGTTCATCGGAGGCCTCGGAGGCCGCGTCACCGGAAAGCACACATTCGAGTTCTAACCATGAAAGAAGACACCCTCATTGGCGCGATCATCAGACGAGCAACAGATCCGACGACCCGCACGGATTGGCCGGACCGAGACACGCCTGAGCTAGCTCCGTGCGCCACACTGGAGCAGGTGGAGCGAGCCGAGCAGGTATTGAAGTGTAAGCTCCACCCATTGCACCGAAGGCTGCTCCAAGAGGTCGGAAATGGTGGATTCGGTCCAGCGAATGGTATCATTGGCTTACCGGGAGGCAAAGTTGATGACGACGGTCGATCGGTCGTAGAGCTCCGCGAGCAGCTCTTCGCAGACGCTACGGGTGCTGGTGTACCTGCGCAGGTAGTCCCTCTCTGCGATTGGGGCAGCGGCACATGGTGGTGCGTCGACGAAGACACTGGACATGTGCTAATGTTGGACGAAACAGGCCTCGCCGACACGCAGATATCGCTTCATGACTGGATGGCTGACTGGGTCAATGGTGTTTCACTCGCGGAGAGCCTGTTCACGTTTGAGGAGCGTTCAGGGATCAATCCGTTCACCAAGACTCCAATGACCGCGCGACTTCGAAGCCGTCCAATCGGCGTGCCCTACCGTGGACGGACCAGCTGAACCGCCCGTTCAGCGCTCCGACGAGGTGCGGCACGCGCGGTGGATCGTACACCGTGATCGCGCGACAGCGGAACGAACCTCGCCTACTGGCGCTTGGTGGACGTGGACGACGCGGGGCGCTTCCGGGAGGAGGTGTTCGGCAACGGCGCCGCCACGGAGCGGAGCTACTTCCCGGATAAGCAGCGCCTGAGGCACTTGACGACGCAGAGCGGTGCGGGTGAGGTGCAAGACCTGGACTATGGGTTCGACGATCTCCTGAATCTCACGCGCCGCACCGACGCGCTCCAGCCAGAGAACACGACGGAGCGCTTCCGGTATGATCCGATCCATCGGCTGACCTGCGCGTACTTCGGCGATCTCGAGAGCGCGACGGCACCCTGCGCGCTCCGCTACGACTACCACCCGAACGGCAATCTCACCTTCAAGTCGGACGTCGGTGACCTCTCGTATGACGACCCGCTGCACCCGCATGCGATCACCGGCGCCGGTACGGACAGCTTCGCTCATGACGCTGTCGGTAATCAGGCGGCGCGGCCCGGCGGCACGACGGTGCGCTATACGCCGTTCGACCTGCCGGAGCAGATCACGCACGGCGCGAGCACCATCACGTTCGGCTACGACGGCGACCAGCAGCGGATCCGCAAGACCACGCCGGAAAAGGCGACGCTCTACTTCGGCGATCTGTACGAGCGGGTCACCGAGGCGGCGTCAGGCGCCGTGAAGCATCGGTACCACGTCCACTCGCCGGAGCGCGTGGTGGCGATCGTGACCCGTGGGGGCTCGGAGGACGGCACGCGCTACGTGCATGTCGATCACCTCGGCTCGATCGATGCGCTCACCGACGAGGACGGCGACGTGATCGAGCGGCGGAGCTACGACCCGTTCGGGCAGCGCAGGAACCCCGTGTGGGGGGAGCGCCCGCCTGCGTCGTTCCCGAGTGAGACGACGCAGGGGTTCACCGGGCACGAGAGCGACGGCGTGGGTGAGCGTCTTCGCGCCTGCAAAGTCGTTCATCCTTGCGCGACGTGGTTCGCGTCGCTCTCGGGGCGCGGAGCCCGGTGCACGCCGCCCGAGGGGACGACCTCGGTCACTCCAGATCAGGCCGCGCCCTGCCCATGCCGATGGCCCACGCCATCGTGTAACGCGCGTTGATCTCGCACCGGGGGTTCCAGCGCAGCTCGCCGTGCTCGTCCTCCCAGCGGAAGGCGTCGATCCCGAACGGCCCGAAATAGCCCGCGGCGGCGAGCGCCTGCCCCGCCTCGAGCGCGGCCTCGACGAGCCTCCGGCGCTCGCCGTCGCCGAGGTCGCCGTCGCCGGCCAGGGCGGCCCCGAGGTACGCCCCATTCGCGTCGCAGCGCTGGACACACGGGTCGCCGAGGCGCACCGGGCCGCCGCGGGCGACGTGCCCGTGCAGCGAGAAGTCGCCGCGGCGCTCGACCCACGGTTCGACCTGCAGGCCGCTGTCCGGCGACGCGGGATCGAGCGACGCGGCGGCCCAGGGCCGCGCATCGGGCGGCAGCGCGCCGCGGGCGACCCGGCGCCGGCCGCGCCCGGCGAACCCGAACGGCCGCTTGAGCAGCCAGTGGCCCGTCGGCGTGGGCTCCGCGATCGCGGCCTCGAGCTCGGCCAGGGAGGCGACGTAGCGCGCGCCGGGCAGCGTCTGGCCGAGGTCCGCGCAGAACCTCCGGTGGTTGACGCGCCGGAGCACCTCGAGCGGCGGCGCCTCCGCGAGCGCGACGCCGGCGCGGCCGAGGAGGCGAAGGGCGCGGGGCGTGGGGCACCACGCGCGGCCGACGAGCGGCGTTCCAGGAGGCGCCGGCGGCACGAGAGGCGAGGGGAGCTCGGGGCTGAGCACGACGTCGCCGGGGCGCAGCAGGGCCGAGACCCGGCCGGCGAGCTCGGGAGCCCGGCCGGCGACCGCGGCGCGCGGGGTGTACCCCGCGGGGCGCGCCAGCTCCTCGTCGGCGTCGAAGTTCAGGATCCAGGCGCTCGCTCGGTCCATGAGGCCAGCGCGTCGAGGAACGGTTCGGAGAGCCCGGTGCGGCTGCGGTCGCGGCGGTTCATCGGCTCGCCCCGCATGAGCAGCGGCGAGAGGGGCGGCGGGATGTGGCGGACCCACGCCTCGAAATCGCTCGGCCCGCGCTGCGCGACGTCATCCGGCCCGTGCGGCGCGGCTTCACCCGCGGCGGCCGGATTGCCTGCGGCAGACGTGGAAGGCGCCGCCTGGCCAGCGCTCCCGCTCGCCTGCGTGAAGCGGCGGAACCAGCGGACTCCGAAGCGCACGTGCGGGATCTCCTCCGCGCAGACCCGCTCCGTGAGCGCGGCGCCCTCGACGTCGCCGATGGCGCGGAAGCGCTCGGCGAAGCGCGCCGTGTGGTCGAGGTTGCCCCCCTCGAGGCCCATGCCCATCACGGCCACGAACTGCGCGGGCGACGCGGCGGCGGGCACCCGCGTCCAGAACCAGTCGCGCACCGGGAAGTCGCCGAAGCGGTGGCCGATCGCGGCGAGGTACGCGGCGTAGAGCCGCATGTGGCGCACCTCGTCGAGGGCGATCCGGACGAGGCCGCCGCGGAAGGCGCGCGGCGTCTCGGGGAAGGCGAGCAGCGCCCAGGCCATGAGCTCCGCCGCCTGGAGCTCGTGGTGCAGGAACGCGTGGAAGAGCTGCGCGCGGCGCGCCGGGTTGCGCAGCGCCTCGGGCCCCGGGCTCTTCTGCGCGCGCTCCGAGATGCGCAGCGCGGCGGGCCGTCCAGGTCGCTCGAGGCGCCGCGGCGGGGCCGGCGCGGCGCCCGACGCAGACAGCGTGGCATCCGACTCCCAGAGGGAGGGCACGGGCGGCGGAGAGAGCTTGTGCTCGAGGTCGGTCGAGAGGACGTAATCCCAGGCCCAGCGCTCGACGGTGTCGGGCGGGGGCGGAGGCGGATCGCTGGGCGGCGTGGCGGGAGACATCATGGCACGGCGGGGCAGGGGGGACGCCGCTCCCTACCACAGCTCGACGTCGCCGGCGGAACGCCGTGGCATCCGCCAGGAGAGCGCCCCCATGGAGGCGTTAAATCTGGACTATTGTTGAATTTTATTCCGGCCTTCCCGCCTTCGTGGCCGCATCCGGCACGCCCTCACCGGGCGCACCCCGGCCGCGGGCAGCGGGGACGGCATGTCGGGCTATCTCGGTGCCGGTAGGTTTGCCTTCCGCACCGAGCGGTCGTAGTCGCGGCGCTCTCGTGGCTTTGGCGGGACGCTCGCGGTAGCGCCTGCGATCCGTCTCCTCGCCCGGGCCGCGCGCGCCGGCAGGAACTGCTGCGAGGGGGAGAATATTCCCCGATCCTCGCGGCTACCGCCGCGCAGCGTCGGGTCCTCGCGCTCGCGATGTCACGATGACAGAGGCCTCGGTGACTCGACGACATTTTGCCGGGGAATAGGCCGGAGCCGCGACATTTGCGCGGAAATGGCCGCTGGAGCAGCGTGGCTTACGCCTTGCTCCAGGGAGATCGCATGAAGGCGGAGCGGCGTTCCCAGGCGGTCGACAGCAGGCGCGAGGAGCAGACGGTGCTGGTCATCGGGGGCAGCGGCGGCATGTCGAGCCGCTACCGCGATGTGGTCGAGAAGCACGGCTGGTCGCTGCGCCATTACGAGAACCGCGTGCCGCCGGGCGCGCGCCACGGCGTGGGGAGGATCGCGCTCATCGTGATCATGGTGACGATGGTCTCGCACGCGCTGCGCGATCAGATGCAGAGCCTCGCGGCGGATGGCGCCCCCGTCGTGTACCTGCGCAGCGCCTCCGTCTCGGCGCTGCGGGCCGCGATCGAGCAGCGGTCCGCCTGACACCACGTCGCGCCGCCGCGGCGAGGAGAGGCCCTCTCCCCCGGAGCCGGCGTCGCGCCTCCTCTCCTGCTCCTCTCCTCTCCTCTCCTCTCCCGACCCTCCTCGAGCATGTCTGTCCTGCGTTCCGACGCTCGCGCTGTCACGGTGACAAGGGCCTTTGCGATTCGAGGACAATTTGCCCAGGAATAGAGTCCGACGACGAGGATTTCGCCGGAAATGGCGAGCTGGAGAGCGTGGCTTGCGCCTTGCTCCAGGGAGATCGCATGAAGGCGGAGCGGCGGAGTCAGGGGAGCGACGGGAGGCGTGAGGAGCAGACGGTGCTGGTCATCGGGGGCAGCGGCGGCATGTCGAGCCGCTACCGCGATGTGGTCGAGAAGCACGGCTGGTCGCTGCGCCATTACGAGAACCGCGTGCCGCCGGGCGCGCGCCACGGCGTGGGGAGGATCGCGCTCATCGTGATCATGGTGACGATGGTCTCGCACGCGCTGCGCGACCAGATGCAGCGCCTCGCGGCGGACGGCGCTCAGGTCGTGTACCTGCGCAGCGCGTCCGTGTCCGCGCTGCGGGCCGCCATCGAGCAGGCGGCCGCCTGACGGGGCGCGCCGCGCCCGCGCGAGGAGGGGTCACGCAGCGCTCAGCGCACGCCGACGAGGCGCTGCATCAGGCGCTGGAACTCGGGGACCGAGAGGTCGATGTGCTCGACGACGCGGCCGTAGAGCGTGGCCGTGGGCACGTTGCGGCCGTTGAACTCCTTCTCGAGCTCGGAGAGCTTCCACAGGATGATGCGCTCGGCGCGGGTCAGGCCGTCGCGCACATCCGGGAGCTCGTCGAGCGGGGATCGCCTAGGGGGCATGGTCAGGCTCCGAGATCTGGCCTTCGTGGGCCGCGCTCACTGCACGACGCCGAGCACGCGCTGCTGGCGCGCGAGCTCCGCCGCGTTCTTGAGGGCCTCGAACAGCTCGCGCGACGCCGGCAGCCCCCGGATGACGAGCTCGGGATCGCTCGCGTCCTTCGTGAACACGCGGATCTCCGCGACGTCGAGCAGCCGCTGCATGAACGTCTGGCGGAGGTCGATGTCGAGGACCCGCCAGAGCTGCAGGGTCTCGATCCGGCGCGTGAGCAGGCCGGCCTCGTAGTCGATCGTGCGATCGGTGATCTTGTAGCGGAGGCTCTTGCGCTTCCAGTGCAGGATGCCGAGCCAGATGAGGCCCACCAGCACGAGCGAGAGCACGCTCGCCGCCACGTAGGACCAGAACCACGCCTTCCAGCTCGGCGTGCCCTCGAAGAGGACGCGCGCCGCGCCCGGCGCGTGGGCGAGCGCGCCGCCGGCGTGGGCGAGCGCGCCGCCGGCGTGGGCGAGCGCGCCGCCGGCGTGGGCGGCGGGGGCGAGCGCCGCGGCGGGGGCCGCGGCCACCGGCGCTCGCTCGTCGAGCATGCTGCCGCAGAATCGGCACTTGATCGCGGCGTCCTGGATCTGCTCCGCGCAGAAGGGGCAGGGCTTCACCCCGACGAGTGTAGTCTACATCCCGGGCGTGAGATCCACGGCAACCACCAAGCTTCGCGCCGCGTTCTCCTACATCCGAACATTTACGTGGTCGTGAACGTTTACGTGGTCGTGGTCGTGGTCGTGGTCGTGGTCGTCAACGGTAGGCCGTGAACGACCACGACCACGACCACGTTCACGTCCACGTAAACGTTCACGTTGCCCCCCGGCCCCCGGCGGCGAGCGCCACCTTTCCCGCGCGCCCCAGCCTCCGGATCGCCGCCTCCCTCCGCAGAGCCTCCCCCCTGTCGGCCGCCGCCTCGACGTGGACCAGCGCGAGCGGCCCCCGTCCGCGCGTGTACCGCGCCCCGCGCCCCGCCGCGTGCTGCGCGAAGCGCGCCTCCACGTCGCGCGCGATCCCCGTGTAAAACGACCCGTCACCGCAGCGCAGGATGTAGACGTGCCAGCCCGCGGTCACTCCTTCGGCCCCTCGTTGTAGCCGCGCGGCCGGTACTTCGGGTCCACTCCGCCGTGCGTCGCGCCGTTGTCGAGCGTGTCGGTCGCGAGGTACGCGAGCCACGTCCCGGGGTGCTCCTCCGCGAGCCGCCGGAGCTCCGCGTCGTGCGCCGCGAGGCGCTGCTCGTCGTGCAGGCACTGCAGCGCGAGCGCGATCAGGCTCAGCTCGTTCGGGCCGAGCTCCATGCCGCGCTGGTAGTGCGGGAAGGCCTCGTCGGGGCGGTGCATCCGGCAGAGCGTGTCGCCCGTGTACACGTGCGCCATCGGCCACGTCGGGGCGAGCTCCATCGCGATCTTGCTCTCGGCGAGGCGGGTCTCGAGGTCGCCGCGAGCGCCCTTCATCACCGAGTAGTTGAGGTGCGCCTTGGCGCTGTTCGGGACCGCCTCCTTCGTCGCCGCCCAGAAATCGAGGTCGTTGCGGTAGTCCATCGCGTGCCGGTAGGCCTGCGCGCACTGGAAGCCGAAGAAGAGCACGAACAGCGCCGGCGTCACCCACGCCCTCCACGACCAGCGCGCGCGCGGCGTGAGGGTCGAGCCCGCGAGCGCCTCGTGGAGCCACGAGAAGGCGACGGCGAGCACGAGCGACGAGCCGATGGCCGGGAAGTACCAGAAGCGCTCGGCGCGCACCGTCGGCAGGACGACCGGGATGTTCGAGTGCGGGAAGTAGCTGACCACGACCCAGGTCAGCCCGATCGCCGCGATGCACATCCCCGCGTAGCCGCGGCGCAGCGGCACCCAGGCGCTCCGGTCCGCCGTCGCCGGGCAGGGCAGGGGGCGCGCGCCCTCGACAAGCAGCCCGAGCCCGAGGAGGAACGCGGGCAGGAACGGCAGCGGCCAGAGCACGAGCGGCAGCGCCCGGAGCAGCGGCGCGCGCCCCGCCGGGCGGAGCACGTGCCAGTCGTACGCCGCGAGCGCCGCCGCCGCGATCGCGAGGAGCGCCCCCGCGAGGAGCAGCGGCCACCTCCGCGACGTCGCCTGGCCGCCGTCCACCAGGAAGGCGGCGCGCACCGAGCGCCGCTCGCGCCGCTCCAGGTGCTCGCGGCGGAGGGCCGCGATCCAGAGCGCGAGCGAGCCGAGCGGGGGCAGCACCATCATCGCGGCGCCGGCGACGCTGCCGAAGAAGACAAGCCTGTCCGGCACCGGCTCCTGCGGGTACGAGTAGTCGCCGCTCAGCGTCCACGGGAACACGATCTGGGTGAGGCCCCGCCAGTAGACGCGCAGCGCGCCGGCGATCCGGTGCGGCATGTCCGCGGCGCCGAGCGGGTTGTTGAGCGGATCGCGCGGCAGGGGCGCCTGGTGGAACCAGACGAGCGCCTCGTGGAGCGCGCGCTTCACGAGCGGCGCGCCCTCGGGGAGCGCCGCGGCGAGCTCGGCCGGCATGGGCGCGGGGAACCAGCGCCGCCGGAGCTCGACGTAGAGCACGAACGCCGCGCCCGCGGCGAGCAGCGCGAGCAACGCCCGGACGAACCGCGCCGGCCGCGTGGGGTGGGTGAGCGGCGCGGCGATCAGCGCGGCGAACGGGACGAGCGGCACGCAGACGAGCGCGCTCTCCTTGGAGAAGAGGCCGAGGAGCACGGCCGCGAACACGCCGAACGGCATCGCCCACGCGGGCAGCGCGAGGGCGGCGAGGGCGGCGATCGCCCCCATGCCCCCGAGCACGTCGGCGATGCCCACGATACCGCTCACCGCCTCGGTGAGCACCGCGCAGCTGACGAAGAGGAGCCCTGTGAGGTACGCGAGCCCGCGCCGCCGCGTGAGCCAGAACGTGACGCACGTGAGCAGCGCGCCGTTCACCGCGTGGAAGAGGACGTTGTAGAAGTGGTGGAAGAACGGCTGCTTCGTGACCGCCCAGATCGTGCGCCAGAGGAAGTTCGGCAGCGGGCGGTAGGAGCCGACGCTCCGGTCGGGCGGCAGCCCCCAGAAATCGCGGTGGATCGCCTCGAGGAAGCCGATCCCGCCCTTCGCGTTCACGTACGGGTTGGCGAGGAGCGCCTCCTGCTCGTCGAAGATGTAGTTCGTCGACGGTGCGCGCGTGAAGAGGATGACGGCGACCAGCGCGAGCGGCGCGATCGCGGACAGGAACGTCGGGTCGAGCCCGAGGAAGTAGTCGCGCACGCGCCGCGCGGCGTCCCCGAGGAAGGACGGCGTGGCGGGCGGCCCTGCCGACGGCGGCGGCCCGGAGGACGGCGGCAGCCCGGAGGACGGCGGCGGCCCGAAGGACGGCGGCGGCCCGGAGGACGGCGGCCCGTACGGCGTCGTCGTGTCGTCGTCGAGCGCGCTGGACATGGGGTCGCGCGCGGCGGCAGGGGACGGGGGCCGATAGGTCACGCCGCGCCCTCTCAGCCCTTCACGTCCGGTGGAGCGCCCGGCGCGCCGTCCGGCTCGGGGATGGACCAGATGTCGCCCCAGAGCGGCTGGCCGCCGTCGACGCCGTAGACCGCGCCCGTGATGAAGTCGTTCTGGTCGCTGGCGAGGAAGACGATGAGCCGCGAGACCTCCTCGGGGGTAGCGAGGCGCTTGAGCGGCGTGGCGCGCCGCGCGAGCTCGAGCAGCTCGTCGCCGTACTGCGACGTGCCGCTCGACCGGATGTTGCTGCCGGGCGCGACCGCGTTGACCCGGATGCCGAGCGCCGCCCACTCGACGGCGAGCGAGCGGGTCAGGTTCTCCACGCCGGCGCGCGCGGCGCCCGTGTGCGCCATGCCCGGGAAGCCGCGGCTCACCGACGCGGTGACGTTCACGATCCGGCCGCGGCGCGCCGGGAGCATCGCGCGCCTCGCGACCTCGCGCGTCATGAAGAAGGTGCCGTTCAGGTTGTTGCGGACGACCGCCTCCCAGCCCTTCGGCGTCATGTCGCTGGCCGGGCTCGGGAACTGGCCGCCGGCGTTGTTCACGAGGACGTCGACGCGGCCGAATTTCCCGAGGACCTGGCCCACGAAGGCGGCGATCTGCTCCGGCTCGCGGATATCACACGGCGCGGCGAGCACGTCGTCGCCGGGGACGCCGTCGCCCGCGAGCGTGCTCGCCGCGGCCTCGAGCTTGTCGGCCCGGCGGCCGCAGAGCGCGACCTTCGCGCCGAGGTAAGCGAGCTCACGCGCACACGCGAGGCCGATGCCGCTGCCCCCGCCGGTGACGATCGCCACCTGGCGTTCGAAGAGTCCTGGGGCGAAGATCGAGCGCACCTGGGTCACGCCCCGCGTTTACAACGGCTCAGCGGGCGCCGCCACACGCTGGGCGATCCGGGGTGGTTCCGGCGTCCCAGGCAGAAAGGCCCCGGCGTTCGAGGGCGCTTGCCCGTCCGGCTCCGGCGCCTGGCGCGGATTGCGCCGCGGCTCGGCGATCGCCCAGCGCGCCTGCCAGACGCCTCGCGGCCGGCGCGCGGTCGGACCGCCGATCCCGCTGCGCGACGTCGGCGCTGCTCACGTGAGCGACAGCGCCTCTCGAGCGAGGCATTGTTGAACGAATCGGGTCATTTGCGTGTCCTCACGACGTCCATGGGCCCCGGAGCCGCCCTCGCCTCGGGGCACGATTCCGGCGCTCCGGCGGAGCGAACCGCGCGGAGAGCAGCGCATTCCGCATGATATCCTCTCGCTCGTCATGGACTCTGCGTACCTCGAAGGGCATGTGATCGCCGATCGGTACCGCGTCGTTCGCGTGCTTGGCCGCGGCGGCAGCGCGATCACCTACGAGGCCGAGGACCTCTCGACCGGGGGGCGCGTCGCCGTCAAACAGCTCCTGATCTGGAAGCGCGCGGAGTGGAAGGCCCTCGATCTGTTCGAGCGCGAGGCGAGGGTCCTCGCGAACCTCACCCACCCCAGCATTCCTCGCTATATCGATTACCTCAAGCTCGACGGCGCGCAGGGGCCTTGTTTCTATCTGGTGCAGGAGCTCGCGCCGGGGCGACCGCTCTCGGCCTGGGTCAAGGGCGGATGGCGCGCCGACGAGGCCGAGGCGTCGACCATCGCGCGGCACGTCCTGCGGACGTTGCTTTATCTCCAGGGCTTCAGCCAGCCCATCGTCCACCGCGACATCAAGCCGCAGAACCTCCTCCGCCACGAGGACGGCTCCGTGTACCTCGTCGATTTCGGCGCCGTGGGGGAGGCGCGGGACACGACGTCGGGAGGGAGCACGGTGGTGGGCACGTACGGTTACATGGCCCCGGAGCAGTTCCGCGGCCGCGCCGCGCCCGGGAGCGATCTCTATGGGCTCGGCGCCACGCTGCTGCACGTGCTCTCCGGCCGCGATCCCGCGGATCTGCCCCAGAAGGGCATGCGGTTCGACGTCCGCGGCAGCGTCCAGGTCTCGCCCCCCTTCGCCGACTGGCTCGATCGCATGCTCGATCCCGACCTGGATCGCCGGTTCGCCACGGCGAGGGAAGCGCTCCTCGCGCTCGATCGCCCGGCGGAACGCAGCCCCCGGCGGGGCCTGTTCGCGGTGGCCGCGGTCGCCCTCGGCCTCACGGCCGCCGGCGGCGCCGCCCTGGTCGTCCATCGCACCCGATCGGTTCCGCTCCCCACCGCGGCCGTCTCGCGCGACGCGCCCGGCACGCCCGGCACGCCCGCGACGACCGCCGCGAAGGAAGCGAAGGAACGGGCGTCCTTCGCCCCTCTGCGCACGCTCTCGGGGCACTGGTCCGCGATCTTCGAGGTCGCTTATGACCCCGGGGGCAAGCGCCTCGCGAGCGGCAGCAACGATCTCGCGCTCAAGCTCTGGAACCTCGACGACGGCCAGCCGCTGCGCTCCTTCGCCGGGCACACGAAGCGCATCGGAGGGATCGCGTTCACGCCGGACGGCAAGGCGCTTGTTTCTGCGGCCGACTCGACCGTGCGGCTCTGGGACGTCGACTCGGGCGCGCCGCTGAAGACGCTCGACGCCGGCGCCGGGGTCATCACCGATCTCGCGCTGTCCGCCGACGGCGGCCGGGTCGCCGTCTCGAGCATGGATGGGACCGTGCGGGTGTTCTCGATCCGGACGAGCGAGAGCGAGAAGACGTTCCAGAACGGCGGGCGCGTCATGTCCGTCGCGATGACGGCCGACGGGCGCGTGGTCCTGAGCGGCGACGACCGCGGGGCCGTCCGGATCTGGTCGGTCGAGACGGCCAGCGAGATCGGCGTGCTTTCGGGCCACGCCGGGCCGGTGAACCGCATCGTGATCGGGCCCGACGGGCAGACCGTGATCAGCGCGAGCGACGATCGCACCATCCGCCTCTTCCACCTCGGCAGCCGGAAGCCGCTCACCACGCTCTCCGGGCACACCGACGAGGTCTGGTCGCTCGCCCTCTCACCGACCGGCGACACCCTGGTGAGCGGCGGCAAGGACGACATGATCCGGGTCTGGGACGTTTACTCGGGCAAGCTCAGGAGAGAGCAGCGCGCCGGCCTGAACGGCGTGATCGCGCTCGCCTTCCACCCGGGCGGCGCGCAGTTCGCCGCGGGCGGCGGGAACAACCAGATCCGCATCTGGGCGGCGCCGGGCAAGGTGTGGAGGCCGCCGGTGCCGCCCGCCGACTACGCGCCAGCGCCCGTCGTCCCCGAGCCGTCGCCCTCCGTCGAGGCGTCGCTCGTCCGCGACGCCAACGCGCTGCTCGACGAGGCCAGATCGCAGAGCGTCTACCAGCGGGCGCGCGCGCTCCTCGATCAGGCGATCCGCACGAACCCCGCCTACGCGCCGGCCCACGCGGCGCTCGGCCGCGTCGCGTACAAGAGCGGTTACCTCCGTGGCAACGAGTACGAGCCGGACAGCCTTGTGCGCGCCCACGAGCACACGGACAAGGCGCTGGAGCTCGACCCCGGGTGCCTGGACGCCCATGTGGTCAAGGGCTGGGCCTACATGTTCCAGAAGAACCACGGCGAGGCGCGCAAGAGGGTCGAGGCCGCGGAGGCGCTCCGCCCAGGCGCCGACGACGTGGTCCTCCTGTCGGCCACCCTCGCCGAGCGCGAGGGGAAGACCGAGGAGGCCCTCGCGGGCGCGAAGCGGATCATCGAGAGCAGCAAGAACCCGCAGGTGCTGGCGCGCGCTTACGACATCCTCACCGACGTCTACAAGGCCATGCGTGAGTGGGACGCCGTGGAGGATACCTACCTGGCGATCGTTCGCCTCGATCCGAAGTCTGCCTGGGCCAAGGGCAACTACGCCGCCTTTCTCACGTGGAGAGAGGAGCACGATCGGGCGGTGGACATGGCGCGAGCCGCCCTCGCCACGAGCGATTACCCGATAGGGCGCACGATCCTGGCCAGCGCGCTCTGCGGCAAGGGCCGGCAGCTGCTCGCCCGGCAGGACCTCGAGGGCGCGCGGGCGCAGTTCCTCGCCGCGAGGGAGGCGTACCCCGGGAGCGCCGAGGCGCCGCACGGCATGGCGCTGTACCTCCGGGCGCTGGCGGAGAAGGAGCAGGAGCAGCAGAGACGCGCCGAGCTGCTCGCCGAGGCGAAGAAGCACCTCGAGGAGGCGCTGCGGCTCGATCCCAAACACCGGGGCGCGCAGAAGGCGCTCGCAGCGCTCGACCGGCCCGCGCGCTGAGGGCGCCAGGACCGCGGGTCAGAAATCCTGCCAGAAATGCCGGGGCGCTGTCAGTGCCGGCCAGCTTCGTGACGTTCCAGCTGAAGGCACACCTGGGCTAAGCTCGACCCCTCGTGACCAAGCCGTCAGACCTCGACTGGAACGACCTTCGCTACGCCCTCGCCGCCGTGAGGGCCAAAACGTTGGCTGGCGCGGCGCGCTCGCTGGGCGTCGAGCACTCGACGGTAGGCCGCAGGCTCGTGGCGCTCGAAACGGCGCTGGGCGCCCCGCTGCTCACGCGCGGCCCCGAGGGGCTTTCGCTCACGGCGATAGGCCAGACGGTCGCGCCGCTGCTCGAGCAAATGGAGCAGGCGGCGCTCGCGGTGCAAGCGGCCGTGCGGTCGCAAACGGTTCGGGTCAAGCTGGCCACCCCCTCGGCCTTCGGCCGCTTACTCGCCCCGCACATTGGCGCCTTCCAGGCCGCCCGCCCCGAAATCGTCCTGGAGATACTCAGCGGTAGCCGCCCGGCCGACCTCAGAAAGGGCGAGGCCGACGTCGCGCTGCGTTCGGGCACGGTCGACGGCGACGATCTCATCGCCAAGAAGATCGGCGAGCTCGATTGGTCGCTGTATGCCTCGGAAGCCTACCTGGCGCGGCACCCGGCTTCGGCCGGCTCGTGCGACCTTCGGGGGCACGACCTGTTGGGTTTCGAGGTCGGCATCAGCAACACCCCTCTGGCCCGGTGGCTCGAAGAGCGCAGCGAAGGCGCCCGCGTGCTCATGCGGTACCGCGAGGTGAGCGACCTTCTGGCCGCCTGCGTCGCGGGCATGGGCCTCACCATCTTGCCTTGCCTGCTCGCTTCGCTCGAGCCTTCGCTCCGGCGGCTCACGGGCGAGAGCCTCGGCAAGAGCCGGCTCTCGATCGTATACCGCAAAGAGGCGCCCCTCGCCGAGCCGGTGAGGGCGGTCATCGAGCTCGTCACCGAGGCGTTGCGCGGGCACCTCGGGACCCCAGGGCGCCGCTGACGAGCGGCGCCCTGCCCCGGGGCCATTCGGGGTTAAAGGTCCCGCGAACGGTGCCAGAGGGTGCCGTCGGGGCCCACGACGAAGACGTCGAGCCTGCCCGGGGCCGAGCTCACGATGATGGGGTCGCCGCCGACGTCGACGGCGAGCGTCGCCCACTCGGTCTGCCCGGGCCACCAGCTGCCCGCGCTCCACTCTTTGTAAAGCAATCGACCATCAGTGCTCCGGGCGACGACTTCGAGGTGGCCGACGTCCGACGAGACCAGCGACGGGGGCCCCGCGAGGTTGCCGCCCATGTCATACCACTCGGTCTGGCTGGGCGACCAACCCGACGCCTCCCAGGCCTTGTTGTACGCGCGGCCGTCGGCGCCGCGGCCGACGATGTCGAGGTGGCCGGCGCCCCACGAATCGACGACCGGGGTTTCGGCGAACTGCCTGCCGCCGAGGCCCTGCCAGCCCGTCTGGGAGGGCCACCAGCCGGCCGACGCGTTGTAGACCTTGTTGTACGCCCGCTTGCTCGCGTCGAGCGCGATGACGTCGATATGGCCGGCGCCCCACGAGGCGGCCGTCGGCGCGGAGCCCATCGTGCCAAGGTCGTTCCAGCCAGATGGAGAGGGCGACCACTGGCCCGTCAAGGTCGACCACGACTTGTGCAAGACCTTGCCCGACGCGCTTAGCGTGAATACGTCGAGCGAGTCGGGGTCGGGCGAGACGGCGACCGGCGGTGTCGAAGCGGGGCCCCCGAGAGAGTCCCACGTGGTTTGCGAGGGCCACCAGCCGGCGAGGATAGGATCCCACACTTTGTGGTAAACCGAGTTGTCGTTGCCGAGCATGAAGGCGCTCAGGTGGTCGCCCCGCCTGACGAGCGCCGGCGCTTTGCTCGACGAGCCGCCGAGGCCCGCCAGGCCGAGCTGCGACGGCCACCACGAGGGGGGCGAGCCGGGGGTTTGCACCTTGTTGCCGAAGGTGGCGTCGGCGTTTCTGACGACGAGATCGAGCTGGCCCGACGGCTTGGTCGCGGCGGCCGGAAGCCCCCGTACCCCGGCGCCGGCGGGCTCCCAGTCGCCCCAGCCTCTGCCGATGCCGAGCGCGGGCCTTTTGCCCCGGGCGCCGGCGAACCACGACGAGTCGACGTCGTAGCTCAGAACGCGCTTCACCTGCTCGACCTGCGAGTCGCTGAGCGACCAGCGGTCGCCGGTGTAGCCCGGATCGTAGTTATAGCTCATGACGTTGGCGCCGAGGTTCGGCGCCGACGGCGTGTGGCCGGGCAGCGTGAGGCCGAGGCCCTTCAACCCGTCGTCGCCCGTATAAAGAATGTCGCAGGCCGAAGGGAAGCTGACGCAAAGGCACGTTTGGCTGTAACCGGGGTCGGCCTGGTTGCAGTCGGCGTACTCGAAGCCCGTGCGCGGCACGGCCAAGCGCAACGTGCGGTCGGGCTTGGCCGGGGGGCAGTTGTTGAGCGAGCCGTAGCAGGCGAAGCCGAGCGGGCTCTGCGCCCAGCCGCTGTTGCCTTGAATGGGCCGTAGCGACGATTCGGGGTAGCCTGCGGCCTGCGCTCGGCTCGAGAAGTAGACGTTGGTCGTGGTCGCCGGGGGCAGGTCGGCGGGTTTGTAGACGAGGTCCCAGAAGTCGGCGAGCTTGGCCGGGGCGCCGGTCGCGGGGTTCTTCAGGTTGGGGTTCGACAGATCGTAGCCGAGGCCCGCGCCGCGGAACGAGTGCGAGAGGCCCAAGTAGTGCCCCAGCTCGTGGGCGAAGGTGCGGTTGCCCGCGCCCATGTTGTAGCGTTGTATGATGATGCCGTTGCCCTCCCACGGGTAGGCGCCCCAGGCTTGGCTGCTCGAGCGCACGGTGAAGACGACGATCTCGTTTTCGTTGCCGCAGAGCGAGGCGGCGCGAAAGAGGGCCATCTCTTCCGACTCGGTGCCGCTCAGCCCCGGGGCCGCGCAGCCGGCGTTGAAGGCGACGGGGGGCGCCGACGAGGGGGGCGAGGGCCAGGCGTAGCTGCCGCCGATGGTGGTGAAGGTCGGGCTCGTGATGACGACCGATGCGGCCAGCGAGAAGCGAATGCCCGCCTTGACGAAGGCGGCGTTCGCGCCGGCAATCTGCTCGTTCAGGGCGGTCCGGCCGAGCGAGTCGTCGGTGCCGTCGACGAACTGAACGAACCGGATTGGAATCTCTCGGTGGATGATGGTCGTCGAAGACGATAGCCCGGCCGACACCTCGGCCACGGGGGCGCCGTCGGGCGCGGGCTCGAGATCGACGCCGGGGGTGCCGCAAGCTGTAGGCAAAAGAATGGACGCCGGAAGGGCGCGTGCCAGGAAAGACAGGTGAGTCGACCGAAATGTCATTGGGGTTCCTTGGTGCGTGGGATGACGGCGCCCTGAACGGGTCGGGGCGGCGCGCGCCCCCGCGATGGGGCGGGCGGCGCGGGACTCGCCCTGCCGTCGTTGCAAGGCTTTGGTACCCGCCGGCGGACGAACCGTCGATTCGCAATGCGCGCCCAGGCCCGTGCAAAAATGCACGCACCCCCTCGGGGATAGTCATCCGCCCCCCTCGCCCTGGTGAACGCCTCCGCTGCCGGGTCGAGGCCTCGGCGCTACGCCTTCACGGCGGGGGTCCGCTCGCTCATCGCGCGCTTTGCGCTGCGGGCCCGTTCATTCGCGCGGCCGCAGCGTCTTCATGAGGCCGTCGATCATCGGCTGGAGGCCGAACTCGAACACGCGATCGAGGTTGAAATCGTACCCGCCCGAGAGCTCGTCCAGCAGCCTGGCGAAGCTCGGATACGGCCCCGACGTCGCGATCGCCAGGAACGCGGCCCCCTGCGATTCGTTCCACTGCGCTTCGGTCATCCCCGTGGTGGCCTCGGCCTCGCGCTCCGACTCGAGGTTCACGGCGATGCCGCGAACGTAGCTGTAGAGCGTCATGTGCGCCTCGAGCCGGGTCGCCGCGTCGAGCCCGGGGGCTTCCATGGCACCGAGGATCCACTCGGCGTGCGCGATCACGTTCCGCAGCGCGACCGGCCGCGCGAGCGGCAGCACGTGCGCGAGCCATCCGTGCCGCCGGTACAGCGCCCACTGCGCGCGGGCCGCGCGGATCAGGGCCTCGCGCAGATCGCAAGGAGGCGACCTCGGCAGCGGGTGCTCGCCGAACACCGCGTCGATCATGAGGAGCACGAGCGCGTCTTTCCCCTCCACGTAACGGTAGAGCGACATCGTCGGCACGCCGAGCTTCGCGGCGACACCGCGCATGGAGAGGGCGTCGAGCCCCTCGTCGTCGGCGAGCCGGATGGCGGCCTGCACGATCCGCTCGCGCGTCAAGGCGCCGCCTCGCTCGGACGGCTCACATGCCGCGCGAACGCTCTCGGCCACCACGTGGCCCGAGCGCGGGATCGAGCGGATGAGCCCCTCGTGGCGCAGGGTCGACAGCGCCTTGGTGGCGGTGGCGAGCGCGACGCCGAAGGAGCGGACGATCTGGCGCGTCGAAGGGATGCGATCGCCCGCACGGAGGCGCCCGGACGCGATGCGCGCGCGCAGGTCGTTCGCGATCTGCAGGTAGGGCGGTCCGTCGGCCGACTTGCGGCGGTTCGTCGACGCGCCGCGCTTCACCGGAGGCATGGTGACTGTACTAGCACAGATGGTCGGTTGAAAGCGCGCGCGACGCTGCCTGGCGCGGCGCGCGACCGCGGCTGTTCTAGCCTAGAATGTTGGGCCATGGCGCCACTCGTGGGGTGCCGGATGCCGCCGTCGTCGCCATGCTCGTGCGTACGTCATACGCGGTCGGTTGCGTACGTCGTACGCAACCTTCCCCTCCGAGGTCCCCCATGTCGAACGGCACCGTTCTCGTCTCCGGCGCAGGCATCGCAGGCCCCGCGCTCGCCTACTGGCTCTCGCGTCGCGGGTTCACTCCCACCGTGGTCGAGCGCGCCCCCGCCCTGCGGGCAGGAGGCAACGCCGTGGACTTCCGCGGGCCGACGCACCTGCGCGTCCTCGGCGAGATGGGGGTGCTCGACGCGATTCGACAGCATCAGACTCACATGCGGGATCTCGCGATGGTGGACGAGACCGGCCGGCGCCTCGTCACGCTCCCCGCGGCGTTCGCGAGCGGCGACGTGGAGATCGAGCGCGGCGACCTCAGCCGCATCCTCCACGAGGCCGCGAAGGACGCGGCCGAGTTCGTGTTCGGCGACAGCATCGCCTCGCTCACCGACACGCCCGACGGCGTCGACGTCACGTTCGAACGCGGCCGGCCGAGGCGTTTCGACCTGGTCGTGGGCGCCGACGGGCTGCACTCCCGCGTGCGCGCGCTCGCGTTCGGCGACGAGTCGAGGTTCCTGCGCTTCCACGGCCATTACGTGGCGACGTTCGCCGCGCCGAACCACCTCGACCTCGATCACCAGGGCCTCATCTTCAGCGAGCCGGGGCGGGCCGCCAGCATCGCGAGCGCCCGCCGCCCCGAGGAGGCGACGGCGCTCCTGATGTTCGCCTCCAGGCCGCTCGGCCACGATCCGCGCGACGTGGCGCAGCACAAGGCCATCCTCGCCGAGCGTTTTGCGGGGATGGGGTGGGAGGTGCCGCGTCTGCTCGAGGCGATGAGGCAGAGTCCGAGTCTGTATTTCGACGCCGTGGGGCGGATCGACATGGATCGCACTTCGCGCGGTCGCGTCGTGCTCCTGGGCGACGCCGGCTACGGCGGCACCCTCGGCGGACAGGGGACCGGGCTCGCCGTGGTCTGCGCGTACGTGCTCGCGGGTGAGCTCGCCGTCGCGAAGGGAGACCACCGCGCCGCGTTCCAGCGCTACGAAGCGCGGATCCGTCGATATGCCCGGCGCTGCCAGCAGGGGGCGAAGCACGTCGGCTCGTTCTTCGCACCGCCGACCCGCGTGCACCTCGCGCTGCGCAACGCGATGTACCGGGCGCTCACGTCGCGCCCGCTCTCCCGCTGGTTCGAGAAGATGGTCACGAGCGCCGCCAGCGACCTCGTGCTCCCCGCGTACCCGGCGTGACCTCCTCGCCGTGTCTCGATCGCGTGGGCTCGTTTCCGCGGCGCAATCCAGCGGTGTTTGCGAGCAGCAAGTCGAGCACCTGCTGCGCGCGCTCACGCGCGACCGGAACCTGGACACCGCGACCGTGCGCCGCGAGGCCGTCGCCCACCCAGACGCGGGTCTCGCCCTCTCGCGTGAGCTCCTTGACGTGCGCCACGTTGATCAGCCAGTTGCGGTGCACACGCGCGAAGGACCGCCCGAAGGACGACTCGATGGCCGCGAGCGAGAGGTCGATGTCGAAGGCGCCGTGGGAGGTGTGCACCTGCGTCAAGCGCTCCGCGGCCTCGAACGCCCAGACCTCGTCTCGGTCGAACAGCACGAGGCCCTTGTTCCGCCGCGCGGCGATCCGCAGCGGACTCGCGCGCTCCGGCCGCGGGTCGCGCGCCCGCAGCCTCTTCAGGCACTGCTCGACACGTTGCTCGGTGAAGGGCTTCAGGAGGTAGTCGGAGACGCCGAGATCGTAGGCCTCGAGCGCATGCGTGTGGAACGCGGTCGCGAGCACGAGCAACGGAGCGCCCGGCAGCGCCGCGAGCTCGCGCGCGACGTCGAGCCCCTCGTTGCGACCGCCGGAGAGGCGCACGTCGAGGAACACAACATCGAAGGCGCGGCGCCCTTCTCCGAGGAGGAGCTCCCGCGCTTCTCCCGCGGACGATACGGCGCCCGCGACCTGCGCGAGGTTCGAGCCATCGAGGAGCTCGACGAGGTAGTCGCGCGCCGCCCACTCGTCCTCGACGACGAGCGTACGTAGCTTCGCGTCGCCCTTCGTGCTCATGCCGTCGCTCCTCGAGTCATCAGCACCTCGACGACCGCAGCGGTTCCTTCGCTCGACGACGAGAGGCGCAGCTGTGATCCGGGGCACCTCAGCTGGAGTCGCCGACGCACGGTGTGGAGGCCGAGCGCGCCCGAGCGCGGCTCGTTCGCCGAGAGACCGGGCCCGTTGTCCGTCACGGTACATACGAGCTTCGATGACGTGCCGGCCTCATGGATCGCCGCCCGCACGGTCACCCGTCCGCCGCCCGCGCGACACAGCGCGCCGTGCTGGACCGCGTTCTCCACCAGGGGTTGCAGCAAGAGCCGCGGCAGCAGCACGCCGCCGACGTCGGCCGGAATGTCCCAGTCGAAGCGCAGGGCGTCGCGGTGGCGTGACTCGAGGATCTCTGCATAGCGCCTGAGCCACGTGATCTCCTGGTCCAGCGGCTGCATCTCGTCCTCCCCTTGCAGCGAGCCCCGGAGCAGGTCTCCGAGTGACCCGATCAAGCGCCGCGCCTCGCGCGGATCCTGCACGACGAGCCCCGCGATCGTGTTGAGCGTGTTGAGGAGGAAGTGCGGCTCGAGCTGTGAGCGCAAGCGCGCGAGCTCCGCCGAGACCCGGAGTTGCTCCGCCTCGAGGCGGAGCTTCTCCGTCTCGAGCGCGCGGCGCTGGGCTTGTTCGGTCACGTGCGGGGACACGAAGACGAGCCCCCAGATGCCGGCGAGCACGAGGCCCATCATGGCGCCGAATCCCGCGACGAGCGGTGGGGAGAGCGGCCCCTTCTCGTCGAGCTCGACGCCGAGGAGCCCCTCGAAGACGAGCACGAACGCGAGCGCGAACAGGGCCCCGACGACGACCGCCCCGAGGAGGCTCACGACCAGCAACCTCGTCGGGCTGAAGCTGCGCTCGACGCCGCGCTCGAAGGCGGCGGTGAGGGCGAGCAGCACCACCGGCGCCGCGACCAGCCAGAGCGAGAAGCTGATGACGATGCTCGCGATGTGCTCCTCGCCGCCGAGATCAGGGGCGGTCTGGAGCACCCCGACGCCGATGGCCGAGGCCATGCCGAGGAGCCAACGTCGCCGGGTATGGAGGGTCAGCGGCGCGCGCGAAGCAGAGCCTTCCATGAAGGAAAGCTACCATTCGGGGAGACGGTCCACAACGTTCGCCGCTCGCACGATGAAGCGAAGAAGGGCCGCAACCGAGCGCTCACCGGCTCGTGCGCGAGGAGCGACGGCTCGTCGGAACCAACACCCGGCTCGTCGGAAGTGCACGGCAGAGCCGCGCGCCAGATGGGAGAGCTGAGAACCCCAGCCAACCCATCACTCCCACTCGCTCAGACGGACGAACCATGACCCAACACACATTCCGCAGAGAGCGCGAGCCGTCCGGCGGCTCGCGTCCAGGCCGGCTCGTGACCCGCCCTTGGCATTGGGCCGCAGTCGTGCTGATGGCGACGAGCGCCTGTGGCACGAGCAGCGCGAGCAGAGAGGACCTCACGGGAGAGCAGCTCTTCAGCACGCCCTTTCCGCGCTCCAACGGCCGCTCGTGCGCCACCTGCCACGTACCGGAGGACAACTTCACGCTCACACCCACCCACGTGGCGCGGCTGCTGGAGACGAACCCGGACGACCCGCTGTTCAACGCGATCGACGCCGACGACCCCACGGCCGAAAAGCTCACCTTCGAGCACCTGAAAAAGGGCCTCGTGCGCGTGTGGCTCACGTTGCCCGACAACGTGGACCTCATAGACGATGCGGGCGACGTGATCACCCCGAGCGATCGCAAGCTCTTCGTGTGGCGCGGAGTGCCCTCCATCGCTGACTCGGCGTTGACTGCGCCTTTTCAGCTGGATGGACGTATGAAAACGCTCGAAGATCAAGCCCAAGGAGCCATCACCGGGCACAGCGAAGGCGGCGAGGCTCCCCGGAGCGAGCTCGAGCGCATCGCCGCGTTCGAGCGCGACGTCTTCTCCTCGAGCCGGGCGCGCAGCGTCGCGGAGGTTCTCGCCGGCGGCGGTGCCCCGGAGAGCGCGCCCGACGTCGAGGACGAGCTCGATCTCACTCCGACGGAGGAGCGGGGACGAGAGGTTTACAAGGCCATATGCGCGGCGTGCCATGGGGGCGGCAACCAGGCGACCATCGTGGATCGGGATATCCACGATCTGGCGTTCCCGGTCATCAAACCCGACGGAACCGTGCTTTATGAAGTGCCAGCGACAGATCCCCCGACCCCGGTGCTCGCCGCTCAGCCCAAGAACGAATTTCTTAATATTGGGTCGGCATACGAAACATTCATGGGTCAGCTGGACCCTGATTCGCATGTCTTTACAAGGGATGTGAGCTTTCCACGTTACCGGTATCGGTTCTACACGGACGATTCTCGAAGGGAGATAGCCGCGGACCTGCCTCCGGCTCCCCCGCCGGGCTTCGATGACGATCCGGGCGGCGATGGCGACCCCGCGGGCCTCAATGACGATCTGGACAGCGATGGCAACCCCGTCGCGGGGCCGAACTTCGGGCTACAACTTTTCTCCGCCGATCCGGGTCGCGCCATGATCACCGGGAGCCCCAACGACTTTGAGGCATTCGACGTACCGACATTGCGTGGAATAGGGAAAACTGCTCCCTACTTCCACGACAATGCCGCGGACACCCTGGAGAGGGTTGTTGACGCCTACAGCGACCACCTGCTCTCCAGATTCCCATCCCTCACCCTGCCTGGGGAGAAGGAGCCGGACGATGATGGGGATATCGGCCCTCCCGAAGCGTTGACCGCCGATCAGAAGAGCGACCTGGTGGCCTTTCTGAAGCGGCTGTGAGAGCCAGCCGACGCTCGCGGTGGACGATCTCGACCTCGCGGCCTTCATGTGCGTGAAGACGGTCGAGACGCTGACGCACACGGCGGTGGTGAACGACGGCGCCTACGTCGCCGGTCCGAGGATGAAGACGTTCCTCGACGAGACGACGCGTCTCGTGGCCGGCTAGCTCACGGGCACGTGATCCGGCGCGCGTCATCCAGGCGCGCTCGAAGCACGCGGATCAGGAGCGCCCGGAGGGCGACGTGTGCCCGCGGCGCGTCTCGCCGTGGCGTGAAGGCGGCGCCCTTCGAGGCGCGCCGCCCGCGCGGTGAGCCCCTTATTCGCCGCGCTCCGTGCGCGCCGCCTCGTCGAGGAAGCGCTCCATGCGGCTCCGCATCTCCGACAGTTCGCTCCTGAGGTACGCGACGTCCGCCTCCCACGCGGGGCGGGGGGGCCCATGCGCGTCTTCCTCGACGGAAGAGCGAATGAGCTTGGCGTAGCGGTCCACCTGCTCCTCGAGCCGCCCTTCGCGGAACGGGCCGTCGAGCAGGCCCCGGACCGCGCCCCGGTAGCCCGCGAGGTCCTGGCGAAGGGCGCTGAACAGCACGTCGCAGCCGGGCACGCGCAGCTGCGCTCTGCCTTCGAGGACCGGGACGTCTTCGGGGCACGTCTCCGGCGTCTCCGTCCAGTGAGCCGCCCCGCCGAAGAAGCGCCAGCTGCCCAGGCTCAAGGTGTTGTCGAGATCCCACGGAACGATGCGGAACGTGCCCGACGAGGGCTCTTCGTAGACGAAGTAGTTGTGGTTCGCGGCGGAGCCGTCCGCGTCGACGTAGAAGGTGGTGATCCCGTCCCAGTTCAAGATGGCGTCATCGACGGCCAGGTAGCGCTGGAGCTCCTCGACATCCATCCATGTCGACAGGGCGGCGAGGCGCTCCGCGCCCTCGGTGGACGCGAGGTCCTCCGCGAACGCGATGAAGCGCTCGTGCGTGGCCTCCTCTTCGTTCGTCTTGATCTTCTCGGCATAGTAAGCGGGGTCGGTCGAGACCGGCCAGGCTGCTTCGTAGAGGCTGCCGTCGGGATCCTCGGGAAACTGGTTCTCCGTGAAGCGGCCGTCGGCGTCCTCCACCATCGAGAAGAGGCCGAGCGGCTCGCCGTTCACGTGCAGCGTGGCCCACGCGCTCCTCGGGGCGGCCACGCCCATGTCCCTGTAGAGATCATAGGCGAGCCGCTCGTGGAGCTTCGTGGGGTCGCGGATCATGGAATGGAAGTTCAGGCGCTTCTGCCGGAAGAAGCGCTGTCCGTCGACATACTCGTCGAATCTCACCTTCATGCTGAGCTTCGGGCAGGGGAGCTCTTGCTGCTCCTCGACGCACATCTCGAGGGTGCCGTAGCCGCCCTTGAAGCGCAGGCCCACGAGGCCCAGGCTGCTGCCCCTGTAGCAGGCCTCCGCCTCGACGTACTCCTCCTCGATCGGGTTGGCCTGGAGGTCCGCCCAGGTCTCGTCGCGAAGCCGGAAGTCGAAGCGCGGGACGTCGCTGGCCGCGTACAGCGCGCTCGGGTCGCCGTCGGCCACCGCGGCGTCCGGCGGATAACACGGCAGCGTCGCTCCCTGCCCGCCGTTCTCGATCTCTTCGCCCCCACAGCCCGCGCCCAGCGTGGAGAGCGCCAGCGCGAGCAAGAGGCAATACGTTCGTTTCATCAGCCGCTCCTTGCGGGCGGCGAGCCTAGTCGCGGCGTTCGCGCCTGTCGACGCTCGGCGTTCGCGCGTCGCGCCAGGACGGCTGTCGCTGAGCGCCTCGATCCGGCGGAAGCGCGTGCGCCGCAAGCTGCCTCGCTGTCTGCCCGAGCTGCCGGTCTTGCGTCTCCAGGGCGCGTGGCTTGCTCACCGAGCTCGGCGAGCCCACCGATGTTCAAGCGCGCTCACCCGACCGAGGGCCGCCGCTCAGCGCGCGTCGGTGAGGTCGAGGCCGCCCGGGAGGACGACGAAAAAGACGCTCTCCTCCTCGGCGTATCCGTCGTGGCTCTCGCCCGGCGCGGTCCAGAGGTAGTCGCCTGGCGAGAGCACCCGCTCGCCGATCCGAAGCCTCCCCGAGACGAGGTACGTCTCTTCGCCGCCGGGGTGGTCGTGGCGCCGCGCGTGCGCCCCCTTCTCCATGCGAACGAGCACCGTCAGCCCTTTGCCGCCGTCGTGGCGGCGCAGGAAGCTGAACTGGATGCCGGGCGCGACGGTCTCGAAGGACTGATCTTGCTGCTGGTGGAAGGTCGTCGTGTTCATGAACCCACTATGATCGTCGCCTCGGTATGTGAGAAACTCATGTTTCGCATGACTTCATGAGAGCAGCTCATGTCCCAGATGCTCGAGATCCGCCACCTCCGCCTCGTCCGCGCCATCGCCGAAGAGGGCGGGCCCACGCGCGCCGCGGCGCGCCTTCACCTGACCCAGTCCGCCGTGAGCCATCAGCTCGCCGAGCTCGAAGGCCGCCTCGGGGTCGTCCTGTTCACGCGCGTCCGGCGCCGGCTCAAGCTCACCCCGGCCGGCGCGCGGCTGCTCGACGCCGCGCGCACGATGCTCGTCGATCTGGCGCGTATCGAGCGGGACCTGCAGTACGCCGGATCGCGCAGGCACGAGGTCTTCCGCATCGCCGTCGAGTGCTTCACCACGTACTACTGGCTCCCGCCGGTCCTCTCGGCGCTCGCGAAGGACCATCCGCATGTCGACGTGCGCATCGTGCTCGAGGCGCGGCGCGAGCCCGTCGCCGCGCTCCTCCGCGGCGAGATCGAGATCGCCATCGTGAGCTCGCCGGTGCGCGATCGCGCGCTCGTCGTCGAGCCGCTCTTCGACGACGAGTGGACGGTTATCGTCTCACCGTCGCATCCGCTCGCCGCGCGTCCGTACGTCACCGCGATCGAGCTCGGTCACGAGAAGCTCCTCACCGTCGACGCCCCGCGGAGCGACGTCGAGCGCCTTCGCGAGCTCATCGCCAGCGAGCGCGCGCCGATGCCGCTCGCCGCGCGCGTGCCGCTCACCGACGCGCTCGTGGATCTGGTCAAGGCCGGTCTCGGCGTCGGGCTCGTCTCCCGCTGGGCCGTCGCGCCGAACATCGCGCGCGGCGAGGTCGCCGCGCGCCGCCTCACCCGCGACGGCCTCCCGGAGCAGTGGGCGGCCGTCTACAGGCGCGACGCGGCTGCGCGCTTTCCGCTCGCGCGCTTCGTCGAGCTCCTTCGCGCGCCGTCGTCCCTCATCACCCCTTCACGCGCGCGCCAGCGACGGTCCCGTTGACGATGGCCTGTCGAGGACGCCCCGATGTCGGACGTCCTCGTAGGCCCAGCGGCCCAGCGCCTCCCGGAACCAGCAACCAGCCCGGGGAACGCGGCGTCACGAGATGAGAGGAGTGGAGGCATAGAGGATACGGAGGGGCGAGCAAAGAAACTCCGTGTCCTCTGTGGCTCTGGAGCTCGATTTGCCGGCTCTTCATGGGAACTCGGGCCGAATGACTTGGGTAAGCTGAGCTGAGGACAGAACGAGGCATCGCGACGCGAGCGGTCCCGCTACTTCGGTTCGCCGTGCCACACTTCCTGGTATCGTGCCCGGATGAACGAGGACGAAGAGCTTCGCGAGTCCGAGAACCTCGAGGAGATCGTCCGCGCGGCGGCGGGCGACGCGGCGGTGGGCGTGACCGACGGAGAGAGCGTCGACGACGTGCGCGATTACGGCCGGGTCCTCGACGCGCTCGACGCGATCTCGGGCGGCGTGCTCGGTGTCACCACGCGCCGCTTCGAGGAGGGCGCGACGCGCACGATCGTGCTCGAGCGGGGCGCGCGAGCGGCGATCGAGCTCCGCCTGGAGGGCGATACCGACTGGATCGACCATCCGGCGCTCGTCGAGCAGCTCGATCGCGCGCTCGAGGCGGACGGCGCGTCGGGCCGCTTCTATGCGTTCTGTTCGCGATCGTGGGGACAGGAGGTCGGCTTCGCCTACCTGCCGAAAGCCGAGGGCCAGCGCATTGCGGAGCTCGTCGCGGCCCGGGAGGAGATCGCGATCTTCGAGGACTTCTTCCCCAAGGGGCGCCAGACCGTCGACGAGGACTGAGTCGGCGCGCCCACCGATGTTCCAGCGCGCTCACCCAACCGGGGTGCGGCCCGTCTCCCAGAAGGAAAAGGAGAAGGCCGCGCAGGCGGCTTGATCCGCCTCAGCCCTTGTTCCCCGCTCGCCGCTCGAACCGCAGCCTGAGCACCTCGTCCTCGAGCTCGTTCGCGATCGCCATCGCCCGCCGCCGCGCCGCCGCGCCCTCGTCGCCGCCCACGATCCGCGCCAGCATGTTCAGCGCCATCGCGCGCATCCGCATGTGCCCGCCGTCCCCCGCGTGCCGGCACGCCTCGCGCGCGAGCGCGGCGCCTTCCTCGGGGAAACCCTGCTTCCACCGCGCATACGCCAGCCCGTTCGCCCGCCGCGACCGCGCGAAGGCCGGACCGTCCTCCGGGATGCGCCGGTAAAGCGCCTCCGCGGCCGCCGGATCCGGCTGCTTGCCGCCCCAGGAGCGGTTCCGCTCGAAGGCGCGTTGATCGATCCACCGGGCGAACAGGCAGGCTCGGTCGCAGGCGGGCATCGGCAGCTCGAAGAGCGGCTCGATCTCGTCGAGCAGACCGGGCACGCGCGCGACGTCATCACGGCTCGCCACGAAGGCCTCTGTGAGCAGGGCCTCCACCCGCGCCTCGGGCGGGGCCTTTCCGAGCAGCGGCCGGATGCGGGCGAGGTGCGTCTTTCCGGCCTCGCGGTCGTCGCCGCGCAGCACGCAGGTGGCGTGGGCGAGGGCGAGGAAGACGTGGGAGGTCGGATCCTCGCTCACCGGCGGTCGATCCCAGAGGCGCAAGAGGTCCTGGGCGAGGGGCAGGGGCAGGTCGGTGAACCGCGAGTGATAGGCGCCCATCCAGCGGGCGCGCTCGGTGAGCGCGTCCGGCAAGCCGAAGGCCGCGAGCGCGCGCGCCCCCCACGTCCCGCCGTCCCGCTGGCCGCGCGTCCGCAGCCGGCGCAGGGCGCGCTCGATCGAGTACACGTCGTCCTCGTAGCCACGCAGGGAGGAGAGCCGCTCGGCGACCGCGGTCAAGGAGCCGTGCTGCGCGACGAGCCAGGCGACGTAGTCCTCCCAGGAAAAGCCCGCGGGAGCGGCCTGTCCGGTTTCGTGTCCGGGCATTTTCTTCGCGCGGATCCTATCAAGGTCCAGCAGAAGAGAGGAGGACGGACATGGGAAAGGAACCTGCGTTTTTCCTGGTGATCGATCTGGAGGCGACGTGCGACGAGGAGGGCCGCATCCCCGAGCGCATCATGGAGATCATCGAGATCGGCGCGGTCCTCGTGGACGGCGCGACGCTCGAGCCCGTGAGCGAGCTCGCCACCTTCGTGCGCCCGGTCATCCGGCCGAAGCTCACGGCGTTCTGCACGAAGCTCACCACGATCACGCAAGCAGACGTCGACGCCGCGCCCACGTTCCCCGAAGCCGTCGCGGCGCTCGGGCGCTTCGTCGGCCAGCGGGAGGCGCTCTTCTGCTCGTGGGGCGATTACGACCGCAAGCAGTTCGAGATCGACGCGGCCCGCTGGGGCGTGCCCTTGCCGCTGCAGGGGCACATGAACCTCAAGAAGCGCTTCTCCGCGGCGCTCGGGGTGACCCAGCGCTACGGCATGGCGAGCGCGCTCGAGCGGCTAGGACTCCCGCTCCACGGGACACACCACCGCGGGATCGACGACGCGCGCAACATCGCGCGTATCCTGCCTCACGCGATTGGCCGCGTGCCGATCCCCGAGGCAGGGCCCGCGGGGTGAGCGCCTCGCCTCAACCCTCGCGCGCCACGCGGATCGCCTCCGCGAGGCCGGCGGAGGTGAGCTCGGGGTCCTTCAGGAGCGTCGCCGCCCAGGTCGCGAGCTCGCCGGTCGTCCGGAAGACGTTCGGCGCCCGCCCCGTGTGCAGCAGCATCATGATGGAGCGGACCGAGGCGGCGATGAACCCCTCCGACTCGACGAGCGTGGCCGTGCCCCTGAGGTTCCGGGAAGGGGAGCTCGCCGCCCGCCGCATCGCGGCCCGGCTCGCCTCGTCCGGCGGTAGGGTGTGCTGAAGGGGGAGGACGACGACGAAGACCGCGCCGCCCGGCTGGTCCGCCGCCCAGCGCGCGAAGAGCTCTCGCGAGCGATCGATCCCGACCGCGGTGGCCTCGCCCCGCCAGACCAGCAGCATGAGCCGCCGCCACACCGCCACCACGTACCCGTCCGTGCGCTCGAGTAGCTCGGCCGTCATCGGAGGAGGACGGACCGTTATCATTGTGGCGTATTGTCCTTCCGCCGGGGGGATGGTCGTCAAGCCCATGCCGATGATTCGGCGCTCGCCGGACCCGGCGGACGCGGCTACGCCAGGAGCCCGTCCCTGTCTAGCTGCTCGAGGGCCGCCTGTCGCGCCGCTCGGCCGCGGTCCCGCTCAGCGCCGCGCGCAGCGGGAAGCGCGTGGCCGGGCCCACCATTCTGGTCGGGCGCCCTGGTGAGCCGGCTTTGGTGTGCGGCGTACCAGCGGCGGCGGACCTCCGGCGCCGCGCCGGGGGCGAGCAGCCGCCCACGGTTGGAGCCGCTTCCACGCTGGCCCGGGTTCGACGAGCTCGAAGACGTGCTGATATCGTGTTGCGCGCGCCGCTGGTCATCCCCTGTAAGCAGGAAGATCCGGTATTGGGGTGGCAGCGCGGGTGCAGCGCAGCGGACCATCAAGTTCGCCCCACGGCAGCGGCAGCGCGTGGTAGCCCAGCTTGCGGTTGGGCGCCGGCACATAGGCCTCGAAGCGATAGGCCCAGCCCCACAGCAGCTCGAAGCGGCGGCGGTCCCACACGACCGGATCGAAAGGCGCCAAGAGGCGCACCGACTCATCCGGCGCATGGCGGCGCGGCGCGGCGCGGCGCGCGCGGCCGGCCGGCCGGCTGGCCGGGCCGTCGTCGGGCGGGTCTCCCTCGGCGGTGGGCGCGGTGGACGATGAACGTGTGCGATGAACGGTGCGCGATGAACGGTATGTGATGAACGGTGCGCGATGAGCTGCGCCCGGCGCCTGACACCCACCCGCACGCGAGCCCGCATGCGAGCCCGCATACGAGCCCGCATACGAGAACGAGACCAAGAGCCACATAAAAAGCTCACGCGGCAAAAAATGGATCTAGACAGGCGAAGCGAAGACTCGTTATCTTGAAAAATGGTCCCGTGCGCATTCTGCATCAAATCTCGTCAGACACTCCCGCGTACCTGATCGGATCGTGTTCGTCCCTCGGCCTCCTCGAAGGGTCGGCGAGGGCTGCTGATCCGGCTGAGCGTCGTGGCGTGCCGCCGCCGCACGCGCCGCGCGGGGCACGCCGCAACCCGCGGACCGCGACCTGCGCACTGGCCATCGATATCGATGCGACATCGATGCGACAGACCACGCTCGTCTCTGCGTTCCTCCCCACAGATCGCGAGAAGACGCGAGAAGATGCGGGAAGATGCGGGAAGAAGCGAGACGACGCGAGACGCCCAAAAACGTCACCGCACGACCCAAAATTGTCACTGCGCAACTCGATGTATTTTTCTGGTCTGTCTTCAAAAAGATCTGGACACCTTCGTAGTCGAGTTGCTATCTTGAACACTGTCACCTTGCGCATCCGCCCTCTGATCGAAGCACAAGCACCCGCGTACTTGATCCGATCCTGATCAGCCCGCGGGGGCTCATTCCGACCGGAGCCCGCGAAACCGACCTCGCCTGACCCGTGTGTCATGGTGCCTGCTATTCGGATGACGCTCCAGCAATGGTTCACCCGTGAGGACCTCGAGGAGCTACCAATGAAGCAGATCGCAATCGCATCTTCTGCCGCGCTCGCCACGCTGTTCATCACCGCCACCAGCCTCGCCAACACGACCGCTCCGTCTCCCACGTGCACCGTGATCAAGCGGGGTGTCCTGGGCGACATCTACAACGCGGAGATCTGGAGCCTCGCCCCGAGCTACCACGTCCCGTCCCCGTTCGAGGTCAACACCGGGTACTCCAGCTCGGTCGGAGAGAAGCGCGCCCTGTTCCGCTTCGATCTCAGCCCCATCCCCGCCGGCTCTCTCGTCACGTCGGCCAAGTTCTACGCCCTGACGTACACGAGCACCGCGAAGACCGTGTACGTCCACCAGGTGCTCGCTCCCTGGAGCGAGCCGCTCGTCACGTGGAATAACTTCGGTGGCATGGACCCCGCCGCGTTCACCTCGTTCGTGCCCAACGTCACCGGGTGGACCACCGTCGACCTCACCGGGATGGTGCAGCAGTGGGTGAGCGGGACGGCGCCGAGCTACGGGATCCTCCTCGAGGAGGGCGCCAGCGGGAAGACGTCGTACAAGGGCAGCGCCCACACCGACATGGGTTACCGGCCTCTCCTCGAGGTCTGTTACACGGTGCCGAAGGGCTCGATCGGCGACAAGGTGTGGTTCGACGCGAACGCGGACGGCATCGAGGACGCCTCCGAGCTCGGTATCTCCGGCGTCGTCGTCGACCTCTTCGGCGACGCGAACTGCGACGGCGTCGCCGACGGCGCCCTGCTCCAGACGGCGGTGACCGGCGCGAACGGCATCTACCGCTTCACCGAGCTCGAGGCGGGCTGTTACGTCGTCGACGTCGACGACGCGACGCTCCCGCTCGGCCATATCCTGACCAGCGACGACGAGCCGCTCGGCGTGTCCCTCGACGTGGGTGAGAACGTGGCCAACGCCGACTTCGGCTACGTGACGTACTCGTCGATCGGCGACACGGTCTGGCTCGACAGCGACGCCGATGGGCTCTACGAGCCGGAGACCGGCGAGCTCGGCGTCAACGGCGTCCGTGTCGAGCTGTTCCAGGGGACCCAGCTGGTCGACTTCACCATCACCGGCACGAGCCCCTACACCGGCCAGCCCGGCTTCTACCTCTTCGACACGCTCCCGGCGGGCACCTACTCGGTGGTCATCACGCCCGACAACTTCATGACGAGCGGTCCGCTCGCTGGACAGGAGCCGACGGCCGATCCCGATGGCGGGCTCGACAACGTGGGCGTTGTCTCGCTCGGCTGGGCACAGGACCTGCTCGACGCGGACTTCGGCTACCAGCTCTCCTGCGGCAACGGCGTCTGCGGCGGCGACGAGAGCTGTTCCACCTGCGCCGTCGACTGCGGCGTCTGCCCGCCCCAGTGCGGCAACGGCACCTGCGAGGCCGGCGAGGACTGCAGCAGCTGCAGCGCCGACTGCGAGGTCTGCCCGCCCGCCTGCGGCGACGGCACCTGCAACGGCAGCGAGAGCTGCGGCACCTGCGCGGCCGACTGCGGCACCTGCCCGCCGGTCTGCGGTAACGGCACCTGCGAGGCCGGCGAGGACTGCGGCAGCTGCTCGGACGACTGCGGCGCCTGCCCCGCGGTCTGCGGCAACAACGTCTGCGAGAACGGCGAGGACTGCTCGACCTGCACCGGCGACTGCGGCGCTTGCCCCGCGGTCCCCGGCAACGGCGTGTGCGAGGCCGGCGAGAACTGCTTCGAGGTCCCGAGCGACTGCGGCATCTGCCCGCCGGTCTGCGGCAGCGGCGTCTGCGAGGCCGGTGAGACCTGCTCGAGCTGCGCGGCCGACTGCGGCGAGTGCCCGCCGGTATGCGGCGATGGCGTCTGCAAGGCCGGCTCCGAGGACTGCTCGAGCTGCGCGACCGACTGCGGCGCCTGCCAGTGCGCCTCCCCCGGCACCGGCACCCCCGGCTACTGGAAGAACCACGAGAGCGCCTGGAAGGTCTCGCAGCTGACCATCGGCGGCAAGACCTATACGAAGTCCCAGCTCCTCGACATCATCAGCCGTCCGACCAAGGGTGACGTCACGTACACCATCGCGAAGCACCTCATCGTCGCCAAGCTCAACGTCGGTATCGGCAACCAGTCGAGCTGCATCGAGGACACCATCGCCGCGGCCGACGCCTGGCTCAAGAGTTACCCGCTCGGCAGCAACGTGAAGGAGGGAGGCAAGAGCTCGCCCTGGGCGACCGGCGAGCCGCTCGCCACGAAGCTCGACAACTACAACAACGGCCTCCTCTGCGCGCCGCACCGTGACTGACCGATGATCGGCCGATAACCGGTGATCGGCCAGCAAGCCGAGAGCTCCCCCGAGGCCAGCGCCCGCCCCGAGCGAACCTCCTCAAGCGCGACCTGCGCTGGCCCCTCCCCCTCTCCTCGGCCGCTTCCCCTCCTGCGCCGCTCCCTCCCCGAGTTCCTCCTCACCGAACGTCCTGGTCCGCGATCGGCAGCCTCATCGCTCGATCGCTCCGCAACCAGCAGCCCATGCGAGGCGTGCCTCTTCCTCCTTGATGCCCTTCATCGAGGAGGAGGCGACCCTGAGGTCGAGTGCTTCAGGAGATGGTGGCCGTCGACGGCCGCGCCGCTCACTTCTCCAGGTTGCGCTTGGAGAAGGTGTCGTCGCTGATGGCCTCGTTCACCTTCACCTTCTTGCGCGTGAGCGTGGTGGTGAGGTTCTTTGTGTGGTCCACCATCTTGAGGGTGCCGGGGGTGCAGACGTCGCCGTCGCAGGAGTAGCCGGTGCGGGTCTCGGTCTTCACCAGCTTGCCCTCGGTCTTGTAATACTTGATCTCGCTGGGGACGTTCTTGTCCTTCGTGATCGTCATCTCGATCTTGGCGTAGGAGGTCGCCTGGCCGCTCCTGGGCGTGAGCGTGAGCTTGACCTCCTTGTCGCTGGAGGAGCTGACGGCCGGCGTGTAGCTGCCGTACTTCTGGGTGGCCAGGTCTCCCTGGCTGAAGGCCATGCCGAAGGCGCTCTGATCGCTCGTGTGGCTGGCGATGCGGCGGACTTTGCCGAAGGACGGCAGATAGACGTACATCTCGGAAGGGGAGAGGATGAGGACCTTGGTGCCTTTGAGGTCGGCGGGAGCTGTGAACTCGGCGAGGCGCTTCTCGCCCTTCATCCACACGTTCAGGCCGACGGTCTTGTCGGGTCTGCCGCTCTCCGTCGTCTTGGCCTCGTATTCGAAGTAGAGCGTCTTGGCCTTGTTCATGGCCGCTTCGGTCGCTGCCAGCGCCTTGTCGGCGGCGTCGTCGGCCAGCGCCGCGGGGGCGTGCGAGAGACCGAGCGCGACCGTGGTGGCGAGGATGGAAACGAAGCGCGAAAACCTCATCGGGACCTCGGAGAGCTGGGGGGGGCCCGCCGCTTGCCGGGGCGGAGCCGCCGTCGCGGCTTCACCTGCATGAGCGTGGGGGATAGGCATGATAGGAACATGGCGTCCGCGAGGTCAATCCTGCGCACGGCGCCCCGCCCCCCCGGTGGTGCCGCGAGCCACCACCGGACATGGAGGCGCGTCCCTCCATCCCGCGTTCCTCGCGCCGCGCCCGTCCCAGGATCTCGGCTGAATTAGCCGCCCCCGCGCGACCCGCTCGCGTCGTGGGCCCTGGTACGCCTCATGCCAGTGTCCGCCTGCTCTCCGCACGTAGGAAGCCTCCCGCGAGGCTCGCTGCAACGACGCTGCAACGACCAAGGAGATACGATGCTGCCCACGAACACGACCCGCAAGACCCGCTCCCTCGTCATGTCCCTCACGATGGCCGCCGGCCTGGCCGTCACCGCGTTCTCGTCCCCTGCGGCGGCCGGGCCGCTGCCGACGCTCTCCGGATGGGGCGTGCGCGGCCATGCCAGCTTCATGGGCTCGGTGAGCCAGCAGGCCGACGGCTCGCTCAGGGGGCATTTCACGATCATCATCCACAATCCCGGCGAAGACCCCGTCACCTGCCGCTACCTGCGCTTCCGTCCCCATACCGTGAGCGGCGGAAGCTGGAGCTTCGATGGCCATGGCACGTGCTGGACCTCGGGCGGCGCGTTCGCTGCGGCGAACCGCTTCACCTTCTCTGACCTGGGCAGCCCAGGCGCGGGCGTCGACGCCGTCGACGTGAACTACTACGGCGCGGTCGGCGTCTCGATCCCCGGCGGCTTCTTCGATGACGGCGATATCGTCTACACGCCTTGAGGAGGCAGCTCACCCCGCCGTCGCTTCGAGCTCGCCGAGGATGAAGGTCGCCGCGACCGCCGGCTCGAAGAGCTCGGCGCGCACGGCGCGGTACTGCGGGTCGGCGAAGAACCGCTCCCGCGCCGCGCGGTCGGGGAACAGCAGGGTGAAGACGCGGTTGATCCGCTCATCCCCCTTCAGCACGCGCGACACGACGAAATCGTGGCCGAACGCGCCGCCGTAGGACAACAGGATCGGCATCATGCTGGCGCGGTAGCGGGCGTAGGACGCCTCGTCCGCCAGCTGGAGCCCCACCAGGAGCACGTGCTGCCGGCCCTCAGCGCCCATGGGAGTAGCCTCCATCCACGTCGAGCGTCGTGCCTGTCACGAAGCCGGCCCTGGCCAGGAACAGCGCCGCTTCCGTCGTGTCCCGCACCTCGCCGACGCGCTGCAGCGGGTGGATCGAGGCCAGCGAATCGGCGCCTTCGCCGATGAGCGGCGTGCGGATGATGCCGGGCGCCAGCGTGTTCACGCGGATGTTGTGGGCGGCGAGCTCGGCGGCCAGCGACACGGTGAGCGCGTGGACGCCGCCTTTGCTGGCCATGGCGGCCGAGGCCGGCATCCGCGCCATGGCCTGCTGGACGAGCACCGTGCCGATATTGATGATCGAGCCCCCGCCGCCCTCGATCATCAGCGGCACCGCCGCCTGCGTCATCAGGAACGTCCCCTTCACGTTGGTGGTGAAGAACCGCTCCAGGTCCTCCTCCGTGCTCTCGAGGAACGGCTTCACGCCGAAGATCCCGGCGTTGTTGATCAGCACGTCGACGCCGCCGAAGCGCTCGCGCGCGGCCGCGGCGACGGCCCGCGCCGTGGCCCGATCCCCCACGTGGCCCGGCACGGCGACGACGCGCGCCCCGCCGTCGAGGCTCCGCCGCGCCTGCTCGAGCTTCTCCGGGTCGCGGCCGTTCATGACGACGCTCGATCCCTCGGCCAGGAAGCTCCTGGCGAGGTCGAGGCCGATACCGCTGCTGGCGCCTGTGATGATGACGCGATCGATCCTGGTGGACATGGAGTGTCGTTCCTTTCGCGTCGACAACCTACGGCCGCCCCTCGAACCGAGAAAGTGGTATGTTTCTATCAACACCATAACCCGAGGTTCTGATCCCGCGGGCCCCGCCATGACCTACGATCAGCTCGTCGCCTTCCTCGCCGTCGCGGGCGAGGGCACGTTCAGCGCCGCGTCCGCGCGGCTGCACAAGTCCCAGCCGGCCGTGAGCAAGCTGGTGCGCAACCTCGAGCGAGAGCTGGGGATCGAGCTGTTCGATCGCCGGGAGTACCGCGCCACGCTCACCGACGCCGGCCGCCTGTTCCACGAGCGCGCCGCGGCCGTCATCGAGGGCACCGAGGCGCTGCGCAGCTTCGGCATGCGCCTCTCGGGGAAGGCGGAGCCGATCGTGCGGCTCGCCGTCGACGCGGTGACGCCGCTCGGCCCCATCATGGACATCTTCCGGGGGCTCCAGGCGCGTCATCCCCTGGTGCGCATCGAGCTCGGCACCGAGCGGCTGGCGGGCACCGCCGACGCGCTGCGCGAGGACCGCGCCGATCTCGCCGTCGCCACGAAGCTCGGGATCGACGGCTCAGCGGTGGAGACGGCGCGCTTCTGCGACGTGCGGGTGATCCCGGTGGCGCGCTTCGATCACCCCCTGGCGACCTGCGGCGCGCCGATCCCGCCGGCGCTGCTGCGGGCGCACGCGCAGATCGTCCTGCGCGACAGCGCGAGGGCGAGCGCCTCGCCGTCCCTGAACGTGCTGGAGGGCGGCCTGCGCTGGACGGTCACCGACGTCGCGGCGAAGAAGGACGTCATCCTCGCGGGCATGGGCTGGGGCGGGCTGCCCGAGCACGTGGCCGCCGGCGCGCTGGCGGCGGGCGAGCTCGTGGCGCTGCAGGTCCCCGAGTTCGTGGCCGACATCATGGAGCTGTTCGTGATCCGCCGCCGCGATCGCCCGCACGGCGTCGTCGCGCAGGCGCTCTGGGAGGCGCTCGGGCGCTGCGGCCACGGCGCCGGGGCGCCCGCGGCGGCCGGGAAGGCCCCGCGCCGCCGGAGGAGGGGTTGAGGGCCGCGCCGGCCGGACCTCCGGCGGAGCGCGCTCGCCAGGCCGGTCGACGTCATGTCCGCGAGCGCCGGCCGACCGGCGCGCTGCTGCTGGGTCACGCCTCTCCACGGCAGATCGCTCGGAGGATCTCGCGCGTGTGTCCGCGCAGCCATGCGTGCGCCTTGTCGCCCTCGCAGCGCTGGTGCCACAGCTGAACGATCCTGAGCTCCGGCGCGTCGAGCGGCAGCGGGCGGGTGCTGAGGCCCAGCGCCCGCACGATGGGACCGCAGACGCGCGCCGGCAGCGCGACGACGAGATCGCTCTCGTGGGCGAAATGGATGGCCGCCGCGCACGTGGGAGCCGCCGCGACGACGCGCCGCCGCAGCCCCAGGGCCTCGAGCGCCTCGTCGATCGGATCGCGCAGGCGGCCACGGCGTGAGACGATGACGTGGAGCGCCTCGGCGTAGCGCCTGGCGGTGAGCCGGCCGCGCGCGAGCGGGTGGGCCCGGCGGAGGGCGACGACGACGCGATCTTCGCCGACCAGCTCCCCGCGGATCTCGGGGAGCGCGGGCTCCGTCGAGCCGATCTCGAGATCCACGCGCCCGTGGCGCAGGTCGTCCGTGTCTCCCGCGGGCTCGGCCAGGAGCCGGACCTTCGCGAGAGGCGCCTGCTCCTGCACCGCTCGCAAGAGCCGCGTGCCGAGCGCCGTCGTCAGGGCGTCGTGGCAGCGGACGGTGAAGGTCCGCTCGAGCCTCGCCAGGTCGAGCTCCCGCTCGGGCGCGAACACCGCGTGCGCTCGCTGGACGATGGCCTGGACCTCCTGTCGCAAGGCCAGCGCGCGGGGCGTGAGCGCCATCGTCCGGCCGGCGCGCACAAGGATCGGGTCCCCCGTGGCGTCCCGGATGCGCCCCAGCGTTCGGCTCATCGCGGGCTGGGACAGGCGCAAGCGGGCCGCCGCGGCGCTGACGCTCCTCTCCTCGAGCAACGCGTCCAGCGCCGGCAACAGGTTCAGGTCCACATGCATGGCGGTAATTCTTCCTCATATCAACTATGCATTGGACGGTATGAGTCGTCCAGGGTTTATTCCTCCGCGCGGTGGTTCAGCGGTTCACGAGCACGCGCGAGGCGCTCGTCCGAGGAGGATTCATGTCGATTCATTCCGATCATTCCGAGCAGATGAACAACGATGTGATGTGGCGAGACCGGAGCCCGGGCCGCGCGGAGGGCGAGCCCCTGCTGCCCGTGGTCGTCGCGGCGCTCTCCGCGGCGGGCGAGCGGCTCGTCGGTCGCTTCTCGACAGAGCCGCGCCCGAGGAGCCGAGAGGACATCTTCGCCGCGCTCGGCGCCAACGATGCGGTCTCCCTCGAGGCGCTCCGCGAGCCCTTGTCGCGCGCTCGCCCGGAGGCCCGGTGGGTCGAGGACGAGCTCGAGTGCGGGCCCCTCCCGCCGGGGGAGTGGTGGGTCACCGACACCGTCGAGGGGAACATCAACCATGTTCACGGGATGGCGGACTGGTGCGTCACGGCGACCCTCGTCCGCGACAACGAGCCGGTCCTGACGGCGGTGCACCTGCCCCTGACCGGCGACACGTACACCGCCCGGAAGGGCGCCGGCGCGTACCTCGGGACCAGGAGGATCCGAGCGTCGGCGAAGACGGCGCTCGGCGCTGCCTACGTCGGGACCGGCCAGGCGAAGCCGGGTGAGGACGACGAGACGTACCGGCGGATTGGCATGTCCGTCACCGCGATGCTCGGAAGCGCGCTCGTCCTGCGCGTCTCGGTCCCGGCCACCCTCCAGCTCGTTCAGGTCGCGGCCGGCCGGATGGACGTCTTCTGGCAGTACAGCCAGATCCGCTCCGGGCTCGTCGCGGGGGCGCTGCTCGTCGCGGAGGCCGGGGGCACGGTCACGGACACACGCGGGGAGCGCTGGACCCTCGCCAGCGAGGACTTCCTGGCTGCAGCGCCCGGGCTCCACGCCGGCGCGGCCTTCGTCCTGTCGACCGTCCGATGAGAGGAGGAGGCTGAACATGGATCGACTCATGGGAAACATTGGAATCCTCGGTTCGGGCCGTGTCGCCACGGTCCTCGCCAACAAGCTCGCGGGCGCCGGGCACGCCGTCACGATCGGCGCCAGGGACCCGGCGCAAGCGGCGCTGAAATGGTCGGGAGCGCGCGTCGAGCTCAGGGATCACGCGGAGACCGCGCGCCTGGCCGCGATCGTCATCAACGCCACCCCCGGGGACACGAGCGTGGAGCGGCTCGGCGCCCTGCGCGACGCGCTGAAGGGAAAGATCCTCGTCGACATCTCCAACGCGACGCTGCGCGGCCGCGACGGCCTCCCCGGCAGCCTGCTTTACCCGAACGGCAGCGTCGCCGAGCGCCTGCAGGCTGCGCTGCCCGAGACGGCCGTGGTCAAGACGCTGAACACCATGCTGTTCACCGTCATGGCCGATCCCACGAGCCTGCGCGCCGCCCCGACCGCGTTCCTCTCCGGCAACGACGAGGGCGCGAAGGCGGTCGTCGGGCGGTTGCTCGGTGATCTGGGCTGGCCGGCCGACTGGATCGAAGATCTCGGAGACATCGAGACCGCGCGCGGCCCCGAGGCGGTCGCCTTGCTCGTCCCCTCCGTGCTGCGAAGGCGAGGGCTCGCGCCCTTCGCCGTCGCGCTCGCCCGGTAGACGCGACGGCGCGCATCGCGGATCTGGAGCCCAATCCATCTCCGTGACCGGGGCTTTGCGAAAGTACCCATCCGGTCCTGCGCGAACGCCCATCGCGAGAAAATTGCAGCCAACGAGAAGCGCCTTGTTCGTGTGATTTTCGCTGCTGAACGGAACGAACGGAACGTGGGCGCGCCGGGGGGCAACACGTCCTGAAAAATCAAATCATGTCGCCGTCACTGGAATCACGGGGCCGCCGGGACGGTCCCGACGGCTCCTGTGCGGTCGAAGGGGAGGGATCCGCTCTCAATTTCCTGGCGATTGAAGAGCGCTTGTTGTCTAATCGCGGGACTTCAGCGCTCCCAGCGCTGGTGAGGAGCGACAACGATGTCCAGACCCTCGCGTCACCAGCCTGCGCGTCGTCGCGGAGGCGCTCGGTGGGCCGCGCCGATCGCGCTGGTCCTCGCCGGCGGCTGTACGGGATCCGTGGGTGAGCCGGGCGCCGGCTCCGGCTCCGGCTCGAGCTCCGGCTCCGGCAAACCTGGTACCGACGATCCGATCGGTGTTTGCCAGGACGACACGGTGTACCCCGGGCGAGCGCCGCTCCGGCGGTTGACGCGCTTCGAATACAACAACACGGTTCGCGACCTCCTGGGGGACACGACGGAGCCCGCCTTCTCGCTGCCGAGCGAGGATATCGGGAACGGCTTCGGCAACGACGCGGACACGCTGTCTGTCTCGAGCCTGCTCGCCGAGCAGCTGGGCACCATCGCGGAGGGCATCGCCCAGCGCGCGACAGCGACGCCGGAGGCGCTCGCGAGGCTCGCTCCCTGCGCGGGCGACGTGACGGCGGCGAGCGAGGAAGCGTGCGCGCGCACGATCGTCGAGGACCTCGCGGCGCGCGCCTATCGCCGGCCGCTCCAGGCCGGCGAGGCGGACGAGCTCCTCGCGCTGTACAGCGTCGGGCGAGAGGACGCGACGTTCGCCGCCGGCATCGCGATGGTGATCGAGGCGGTGCTCCAGTCGCCCGATTTCCTCTACCGCGTCGAGTGGGGCGCGCCCGATCCCGCGCGCCCGGCGCTCCGCCGGCCGACGGGCGACGAGATGGCGACGCGGCTCTCGTACCTGTTCTGGGGCACGATGCCCGACGAGCAGCTGCGCTCGGCCGCGCGGGCGGGGGAGCTCGCGACGAAGGAAGGCGTGCGCTCGCACGCCGAGCGCATGCTTGACGACCCTCGGGCCCGGCCCGTCGTGCGGTTCTTCTTCGACAGCCTGCTCCCCATCAGCAGCCTCGCGGATCTCGAGCGGGACGCGGAGGCCTTCCCGAAGTTCTCTCGCACCATCGGCTCGCTGATGCGCGAGGAGACGCAGCGGTTCCTCGAGCAGGAGATCTTCGAGGAGGCCGGCACCTGGCCGTCCATCTTGACCGCCCCGTACACGTACATGAACGGCCCGCTCGCGGCGTTCTACGGCGTCTCCGGCGTGACGGGCGACGCGTTCCAGCGCGTGGAGCTCGATACGACCCAGCGCCTCGGGCTCCTCACCCAGGCGGGGGTGATGGCCGGGACGACGCACTCGAACATGACGAACCCCGTGGTCCGCGGTTCCTTCGTGGTCCAGAAGCTGATGTGCCACGTGATCCCGCTCCCCACGGGCGACATCCTGGAGAAGGTGAAGCCGCCGGACCCGTACACCGGCAAGACGGCGCGGGAGCGCTTCAGTCAGCACAGCGAGGACAAGGTCTGCGCGACGTGCCACCAGTTCATGGATCCGGTCGGCTTCTCGTTCGAGAACTACGACGCCGTCGGGCTGTTCCGCACGACCGAGAACGACGTCGCGATCGACGCGAGCGGCTCGGTGCCGGGCACGGAGGGGACGGTGAGCGGGCCGATCGAGCTGGTGCGCAAGCTCGCCGAGACCGAGGACGTGCAGAGCTGCTTCGCGACGCACTGGATCGAATACGCCTACGGCCTCACCCTGCGCGCCGAGGACAAGTGCACCCGAGAGGCCGTCACGGCCGCCTTCAAGACGTCCGGATACAACGTGAAACAGCTCCTCATCGAGCTCACGCAGACGGACGCCTTCCACACCATGGCTCCCCGGGAGGAGTGACGGCTATGTCGACGTTTCGCTCGACGTTTCGCTCGACGTTTCGCTTGAACCGGCGTGCCTTGCTGCGAGGTGCTGGCGGCATCGCCATCGCGCTCCCGTGGCTGGAGATCATGGGCACCGAGCCCACGGCGCGCGCGCAAGCCGCCCCCGCGAAGCGCTTCCTCGCCGTCTACACGCCCGGCGGGACCGTGATGGACCGCTGGCGGCCGACGGGCTCCGAGACGAGCTTCACGCTGAGCCCCATCCTGGCGCCGCTCGCGCCGGTGCAGAGCCGGCTGCTCGTCGTCGACGGCCTCGACATGAAGAGCGGGCTCGGCGAGCAGCACCAGGCGGGGATCATCGCCTGGCTCACGGGTACGCCGCAGGACGGCGCCGCGGGCCGCGCCTACGGGAGCGGGCCGTCGATCGATCAGGTGATCGCCTCCCGGATCTCCGGGGGGCAAAAGGCGAAGGCGAGCCTCGAGATCGCGGTGCGCTGGGCGACGGGAAAGTCCCACGGCCTGCTGTCTCCGATGAACATCGCGAATTTCGAGAACGACGCGCCCTACAGCCCGATCCCGCCGCGCATCGATCCGGTGGAGATCTTCACCGATCTCTTCGGCACGCTGAACCCCGGCGCCGACAACGACGCCGCCCGTCGCCTCGCGCGGAAGCAGTCGATCCTCGACTTCCTCGACCGGCGCTACTCTGCCCTTTCCTCGCGGCTCGGCGCGGCTGACAGGCAGAAGATCGATCAGCACCTGACGAAGATCCGCGAGATCGAGGAGAGCCTCAGCAAGGCGCCGACCGCGGCGGGCGCCTGCCAGGCGCCGGCGAAGGTCGACACGTCCGACTACAACCCGCGCACGGGGCGCAACTCCGCCGACAACGGCTCGATCAAGGACACGTCGACCGACGCGGCGATCCCCAAGGTCGGCAAGCTCATGACGGACATGCTGGTGATGGCGCTCGCCTGCGACATCACCGCGGTCGGCACCCTTCAGTGGAGCGACACCGAGGCGAAGCACACCTTCCCCTGGCTGAACCTGAGCGAGCACCACCATTACTACCAGCACGACGGCGGCTTCAGGGCGGCGGAGTGCGAGCTCATCTGCAACTGGTATTCGAAGCAACACCTCTATCTCCTGCAGGAGATGGAGAAGGTCGACATGGGCGGACACTCGCTGCTCGACGAGAGCGTCGTCTTCTTCGGCTCCGAGATCTCGGATCCGCCGAGCCACAAGAAGACGAACATGCCGTTCCTCCTGGCCGGCGGCGGCGGAGGCCTGCGTACGGGGCGCTGGCTCCGGTACAAGAACCTCCCGCACAACAACCTGCTCGTGTCGATCTTGAACCTGTTCGGCGACACCCGGACCACGTTCGGCACCCCGGAGCATTGCACCGGGCCGCTCACGAACCTGACGTCATAGCGCCACTCCTGGCGCCGCGGCGTCGCGCGACGAGGGCGATGCCGAACAGGGCGACCGTGAGCCCGAGGTACGCTGCCCTGCTGCCGGCGCCGTGAAAGCTGCATTGTGCGTCGTCGCCGGTGTCGTCGGTCCCATCCATTCTGCTGCTGCCGGCGGCAGCGCTGGAGGTGCCGCCGCCCGCGCCGTTCCCTGCTCGGCCGCCCGCGCCCGGCTCCGCACCGCCGCTCCCGCCCGCGCCCGGCTCCGCACCGCCATTTCCGCCCGCGCCCGGCCCCACAGTGCCGCTTCCGTCCGTACCGAGCCCTGCGCCGCCGCTTCCACCCGCGCCGCCGCCTGCGCCGGGCCCGGGTGAGGGCTCCCAGCTGAGCAGCCGCGAGACGACGCGCCGCGTGCGCGCAGCAGGGCCGAGCTTGTCATAGCTCAGGAGGAACCGGCCATCCTCGCCGCGGGCCAGCATCGGCGCATTGCACGCGTCATCCACGAGCAGCGCCTCCATGCCCGGCGTTCCATCGGGGGCCACGGCGCGGATCCGGAGCCGGTGCGTCTCCGCCTCTTCCCACACCACCTGGTAGCTCGCGCCGTCCCAGGCCACGGCCGCCGCATGACCAGCGCTCGTCGGCGAGATCAGGAATGCTTCGCCCCTCCAGCCGCCCGTGCCGTAGATTCGACCGTGCACCGGCCCATCACCGCCCTCCGGCCAGCTACCTCCGGACTCCGGCCAGACAACGAGCGTGTCCGTGCCGTCCGTCGCCCCGGCGATGGCGGCCGATGCGCTCGACAGCAGGAAGCCCTCCCCGACGTCTCCCGTGCGGCTCACGGGGACGAGATGCAGGCCGGCCTTCAAATAGGCCACCAGGTAGTCCTGCCCGGCGCGGAGCGGCATCGCGTGCGACTCCGCCCCGACCGAGGGCACGATGGGGAACACCGGGCCAGCGCTCCCCGAAGCGCCGAGCAGGCGGCCCGACGCTGTATACACGAAGGGCTCCTCCGCGGTCCTCTCCACGAAGGTCACCAGATAACCGTCGCCGTTGCCCGCGACCGACGGCGTCGCCGACAGGTGGAGCGACGAGACGGCGACGCTCTCCCCGAGCGCGCCGTCGCCCGACACCCGCCGCAGGTGATCCCCGCCGGCGCCGAGCGCGCTCCAGGTGAGCACCGACGCGCCGCCGCCGTTCGAGGCCAGATCGATCGCGAAGGCGCTGCTCGCGAGCTCGATCCCGACCGGATCGACGACCTCGCCGGCCGCGCTCACGCGCACCGCGCGCGCGGTCGTCCGCTCCCCTTCCGGGTCCGGCTCGTCGGTCCAGGCGACGAGGTAGCTCTCGCCGGTCCAGGCCACGCGCGGGGCGCCCTGCCTGTTCGGCAGGGGGCTGAGCCCGAGTCGGCCCGCGGCCAGCGCGAGATCCGGGCCGATCAGGCTGCCCTCGATGCCCTGGCCGTGGAACGCGAGCAGGAAGCGCGAACCGTTCCACACGAGCGCGTTCCGATCCGAATCCCGGACGGAGCGAGGCGACCCGTCCGCGAGCCTCACGTCGTCGGTCCCCTGCACGACGCCCTCGGCCGAGACGCGGGCCCCGTACATCGCGCGACCGTCCCGCTCGTCGGCCCAGGCCACGAGATAGCTGCTGCCGTCGAACGCCGCGGCGGGGGCCCCGGCGCCCGGGCTCGGCCGCGAGATCGGGAAGTCCCTTGCCGCGATCGTGCCGTCTGCGCGCAGCACCGCGCCCCGGATCGTGCTCGTGGGATCGTCCCGTACCCACGTGGCCAGGAAGCTCGTCCCGCCGGACGCGAGCGCGGCCAGCCGCGCGTTGCCCGGGTCCTCCGAGATCTGAACGCCAAAGGCGTCGAGCGCCGTCCCATCGCTGGCCACCCGCGCCGCACGGATGGCCCGCGCGCCGCCGCCGGCGACGTCCTCGTCCCAGGCCACGACGGAGACGTCCGCCCCGGCGCCGACCGCCGGCCGCGACGCGCGGCCGCTCGTGGACAGGGCGCGCTCGGCGCCGGGAACGGCGCTGCCGCTCGGGTCGACGAGCGTCGCGCGGACGTCGTCGGCCCCATCGTCGGCGAGGCTGAGCCAGGCGGTCACGAAGCGCTCCCCGTTCCACTCGACCGAGGGATACACGCCCTCGGCCGACGTCGAGATCGCGAAGCTCGCCGGCCCTTCGAGCGTGCCGTCGGGTCGCATCACGCGGCCGCGGATGGTGATCCGGGCGTCGTCGCCGTACTGGCTCCAGGTGACGAGGTAGCGGCCTCCGCCGTACGCCACGCTGGGCAGGTACTGACCGGCGGACTCCTCGCCCAGATCCAGCCAGTCGAGATCGAGCACGTCCCCGCGCGCGCCGACGCGGACCGCGCGGATGCGCGACAGATCCTCGAAGACGACGACGTAGCTCGTCCCGTCGGTCGCGATCTCCGGATCGAACCCTACGTCTTGCTGGACGGGCACGGGCGGCTCCGTCCCGATCTCCGGGCCCACCTCCGGATCGAGCAGCGCCGGATAGCCGCTCTCCTCGACGACCGAGGCGGGCACGCGCAGCTCGATGTGGCCGTCCGCCCAGCGGGCGGGCACCGGAACGCGGCGGCCCGACGCGTCGATCCACGTGCCGTGGCCGTACACGAACCGCTGCCCCGGCGCGGCGCCGAGGACGAGGCCGCGGGCGTCGCTCGCGACCGAGGGCGCGGCGTCCGCGGCGCCGAGCCGGGCGCTCACGCGCACGACGAGATCGCCGCGCCCCCCGGGCCGCTCGGGGAACCGGAACGCCTGCTCGGCGTTCGCCTCGTGGTTCTTCCACAGCTCGCTGCAGGTCTCGAACGCGCGCTCCGCGCCGCCGTCCGCCGCCATGCGCACGCGGCCCTCGCCGTTCACGCACTCGTGGCCGGCGCGGGCGATCGATCGCGTCGTCAGCGTGAGCGCGCTCCCTGGCTGGAGCTCGCCGGGCGCGCCCTCGAGGAGAGGCCCGCGGAGCGCGCGGCGGCGCGCCGTCAGCTCGGCGGCGGTGCGCGCCCCGGCGAGCGCCTGGAGCTGCCTCGCTCGCCCCCTGCGTGCCGCCCTCGCCGAGGGCTTCGCGCGGATCCGCGCCGCGCCGCCCTCGACGTCGATCCGGTGGGCGGCGCCCTCGGCGGAGAGCCCTTGTCGCGTGGATCGAAAGCTCGCCCGCGCCCTGCTCACGATCCGCCCGAGCTCGACCGGCGCGGCGCCGCTCGGCCGGAGCGCGCGCTCCGCGGGGCGCTCGGCAGGACCGGTCCCCGCCGCCTGCGGTCCAGGCGCGCTGCACGCCGAGGCGCACCCCGCCATCAACAGCAACAATGCTCGACTCGAAGCCAGCGTCACGACGCACCTCCTGACGGCCTTGCAGCCGACGCGCACCACGCCGTTCTCTGATGGATGAGCCAGCGGGACGGTAACAGCGTGTGTGCGTTCACGTCGATCGCGGACCACGACGAGGTCATGCGACGACTCCGGTGTTGTGACCTGGCTAGATCGCCGAGTCAGCAAGACCCGGAGGATGCTGTGCGCTTGACGGGGGCAGGGGCGTGAAGATCGCCAGCAGGCCGCGGGCCAGACCGAGCTGGCCCGCCGCTCTCACTGGAGGATGGCCGGGGACGGATTCCCCGTATAGACCTGCGAGCAGCGGGGCTTCTTCGGGTCGGACGGGCAGCGGAGCCCCTGGTAGAAGCTCAGCGTGTTCGCCAGGGGGGCATAGCCGCTCGGGACCTGGAGCTTCGACACCGAGCCGAAGTAGGCGAGGCACGCGTCGCGCCACCAGCGCGCCTCGTAGTGCTGGATCTCAAGGAAGTCGCTCACGTCACCGAAGCGCTTGCCATCGATACGGCCCTCGACGGACTTCCATGTCTCTCGCATGACCCCCACCTCATCGACGCCCTGGCTGTAACGATGGACGAGCTCCTCCCAGACCGTCCTCCCCGACTTCAGCTTGTCTTGCCAGCCGACGCGGTGGAAGAAGAGCACGAGATCGTCCGGGACCGTGTCCCGGCTCCCAAACGTCTGTCCCACCTGCGCGGCGTACTGGGCAACAGCGTTGCTGCCCGCCGAGGTGCGGTTGAAGCCGATGCTGTTCGCGTCCGCCTTGTGATAGTAGACCGGGTTCCACTCGGCGCGGCTCAGGCTGTTCAGCCACGGCCCCGGCCCGTAGTGATGGTCGTTGCCCATGATGTGGACAAGGCCGAGGGGCGTCATGTAGTCGACCAGCGCCTCGCGTGACTCCATCATGATCTGAACGACCGGCTCGACGACGACGGGGTCGTTCGAGAAGGTCTGCCGGACCCACTCCTCTGCGATGGCCTCCGAGGAGAGGTCCGGGTTCCACGCCAGGCGCCCGAACACGTACCAGTTCGCCTGATTCATCTGCGATCCAGTCCAGTTCGTGTCGTCACCGACGTTGGCGACGCCCGAGATCGCGGTGGTCGTATACTTGTGGAGGGTGCCGTCGATGACCCGCGCCACGGTCGAGCCCTCGCCGCCCGCGTAGGTGTCCGCCTTGAGGACCTCCTCGTAGAGCGGGCCGAGGTAGGCGAGGTGCGTGTCCTCGCCGAGGTACTCCTTCGTGATCTGGAGCTCGAGGGCGAGGGGCGTCTTCGGCATGGCCCCGAACAGCGGATGGAACGGCTCCCGGGGCTGGAAATCGAGCGGGCCGTTCTTGGCCTGCACGAGGACGTTGCTCTTGAATTTGCCGTCCAGAGGCTTGAACTCCTCGTAGGCCTGCTTGATGCGGTCCGGGGGGCTGGTGTCGGAGTAGACGAAGGCGCGCCATATCACGATGCCGTCATGCGGCGCGAGGGCGTCGGCGAGCATGTTGGCGCCGTCGGCGTGGGTCCGCCCGTAGTCTTGCGGCCCTGGCTGCCCCTCGGAGTTCGCCTTCACAAGGAAACCACCGAAGTCGGGGATCTGCTGGTAGATCTCGTTGACCTTGTTCGTCCACCATTGCTTGACGCTGGCGTTGGTCGGATCGGCCGTGCTCAGGTTGCCGATCTCGACCGGCGCGCTGAATCGCGCCGTGAGGTAGACCTTGATGCCATAAGGGCGGAAGACGTCGGCGAGCGCCTTGACCTTCGTGAGGTACGATGGCGTCAGGACCTGCGCGTTGGCGTTCACGTTGGTCAGCACCGTCCCGTTGATGCCGATGGAGGCGTTGGCCCTCGCGTAGTCCTTGTAACGGGGAGAGAGCGTGCCGGGCAGCGCGCTCCAGTCCCAGATGGATCGGCCCGCGTAGCCGCGCTCCACGCTGCGATCGAGGTTGTCCCAGTGGTTCAGGATGCGATGGCCGATCTTCGGAGAGCCGGTGAGCGACAGCCTGTCGAGGGCGCTGTGGCTCTGGACGTGCCGGAGGAGCGCGAAGGTGCCATAGAGCACGCCGACCTCGGTGTTGCCTGCCACGGCGATCACCGGCTGGCCTCCGACGTCGGCGGCCTCGACGAGGTAGCCCTCGGGGCCCAGGGCGCCGAGGCGCGCTGCGAGCGGCAGGCCCTTGATGACGTCCGCTGTGGCCGTCCCGATCACCACGGCGCCCGGTCCGTCGACGGCCGCGCCGGTCCCGACGGTTCCGCCCGTCAAGCCGCTCAGCCCTTTGACGAGCTCGGCCTCGGCGATGTCGAGGCTCGCGCCGGTCCCCGATTTGACCACGCGCTTGAAGGCCGCCTGGTACTCCGCGAGGCGCCCCGGAATCGGCACCTTCGGGTACCTGAGCCAGAGGTCTGCGCCCGTCTCGTCCGGCAGGGCGCCCGGCGCGGGGTACTCCTCGTCGGAGCCCGACATGCCGCCCGTGCTCCCGGTCGATCCTGTCGTGTCCACGCCGCCCTGGCCGACCGATGCGCCGCCGCCTGTGCCGCTGTTCGCGCCGCTGCTCGCGCCTCCGCCCGTGCCGGTGGCCCCGCTGGGGCTCCCCGCCGCGCTGGAGCCGCCGCTGCCGGTCACCTCGTTCGGCTCATCGGTGCCGCTCGAGGAGCAAGCGCCCGCGAGCGCCGCGCTCAAGAGCCCGACGACGAGGAGCGGCACCCTCAGGATCTTCATCGAATGAGGCCGTCTGGTGGGCGGTCGACCCGCGCGACGTGGCATCTTGTTTTCCGAAGGAGGCGCCATCTGAATCAGCCTTTCCATGGAGGGGGCTTGGGAAAGAGAGTGAACAAACCGATTCGCGGATCTCGAGGGTGAATCTCGACGCCCGTCAAGGGCTAAACGCGCCGTGCAAGACTGCAACGCACCGCGGCTCCGCCATGCCTTGCTCACCTCGTCAGAGGTCGCTTCTCGTGCCGTCGTGCGCGAAGTGTTCAGCGCTCCTGCATTTCTGGCGGGGTCCGAGCAAAAAACGTCAGGAATGCGGACTGAAGCTGCCAATCACCGTGATCGAGGCGCCTTCCACTGGGAATGGTGAGCAGCCGTGGTTCCGCCCGAACTTCGGCTCGAGCTTCGGCAACCGGGTGACGTCCTTGCCGTTCGATCATCAGAGCGACGGGGCGCGCGCGCCGCCGCCGAGGCCGACGCGTGCGGGGTGGCGGCGCGCACGTCGTACCTCGAGGGCCTCGCCGAGGCCCTCCCGCTGCCCGACGCGAGCGTCGACCTCGCCACGTGCCAGACGGTCCTGATGCACGTCGCCGACCCGCTGCGGGTGCTGCGCGAGATGCGCCGTGTCCTGCGCCCCGGCGGCCTTTTGCTGGCGGTCGAGCCGAACAACTTCGCCGAGAAGGCCACCGCCCTGGTCACCGCGCCCGGCCTGTCGCGCGCCGACCGGCTCTCGCTGCTCGAGCTCGAGGCAACCTGCCAGGACGGCAAGCGCGCGCTGGGACAGGGGGACAGCTCCGTGGGCGAGCGACTGCCAGGGCTCTTCCGCGAGGCAGGGCTCGGCGATCTCCACGTGTGCCAGTCGGACAAGTGCGCCGCGCTGATCCCGCCGTACGAGACGCCCGCGGAGCGCGCGGAGCTGCGCCAGATGCTGGCGTGGATCGACGGCGGCATCTGGCTCGGAACGGGCGGCACCCGCGACCAGGCCCACGCCTGGTATCTGGCCGGCGGCGGCGATCCGGCGCAGTTCGAGCGGCTGTGGGCGATCGCCATGCAGGAGGCCCGCGCGTGGAAGCAGGCCGCGCTCGCGCGCACGCACGGCGGCGCGCACGGGGTGACGTTCTACCTGGTGTCGGGGCGCAAGCCGGCGTGACGCCCGGCCTCGGAACGGCGTAACTCGACGCTGGCGCGCGCCCAGGCAGCCTGAGCGGCAACAGCATGGTCCGGCCCGGTGTGCGGGGGACGTGAACCATGTCGTCTCTGGGCGCCGCTGTCATCACATCGCCGGACTCAGCGTTCGAGAGAGAGCGCTGCCCGGAGCGCTCGCTCCTTGCAGCTGCGCTTCATGGTTGCTCTTGCTTTCTCAGGGTGTCCCGCCCCATCGCGGGGTATCCGCATGTGAGTAGCTGTCCGACGAACACCGTGGTTGCCAGGCATGGGGTCGGCAAGGTTCGCGAGGTGTTCATGATCAGGTGCACGCTGGCCGGGAATATTGAGCTCTACCAATTGAACGAGGGTTCGCAGGCGTCTCGCTGGTGCACGTATCCACCTTGAGCAGAAGCCCGCGACTCAGACGTTCTGATCATGGAGAACCTTATGCGTACCACTCGCTTGCTTGGCTGCATCTCCGCTTCGTTCGCGCTCGGTCTGTTTGCGTGCGCCGTGGAGCCGATCGAGGAAGAGGACCTCGACACGCTGGACGGCGCCCTGGACAGCGCTGACGGCTCGATGTCGGCGGATATCGCGATTCAGTCGGACTGGGGGAACGGCTACTGCGCGAACGTGAGGGTGACGAACAAGTCCCGCTCCCCGGCCACCACCGGCTGGAACGTGGGCGTCCGGCTCAACGGCTCGACGCTGGCCAATGCGTGGAACGTGACCTCCGTATCCTCGAACGGGCAGTTCACCGCCACGAACGTGACCCACAACGCAGCGATCAAGGAGAAAGGTTGGGTGGAGTGGGGGTTCTGCGCAAACGGCAGCGGGCGGCCCGCGGTCGCGTCGGTCACCGGCAGCGGAGGCACGATCGTCGGCACGGGCGCGTCCTCCTCGTCGAGCAGCAGCGCGAGCTCGTCATCGAGCAGCAGCTCGTCGTCGAGCAGCAGCTCGTCGTCGAGCAGCAGCAGCACGGGGGCGGGCGGGGCAGGCGGCTCGGGCGGTGCGGGCGGCTCCGGTGCGGGCGGCTCCGGCGGCTCCGGCGGGTCGGGCGGCTCCGGCGGGTCGGGCGGCTCCGGCGGGTCGGGCGGGAGCACGGGCGCGGTCGAAGACAGCGGCGCGAGCTGCCCCAAGCCGACGTTGCCCGCCGCCTCGTCTCTCCCGGTGTTCGACACGCATCACGATCCGTTCCTGAGCTTGAGCGGTTCACGCATCACGAAGAAGTCGGAGTGGGCGTGCCGGCGCGCGGAGATCAAGTCGCAGGTCGAGACGTATGAGTCCGGATCGAAGCCGGTGGTGTCCAAGGACAATGTCACGGGGCAGTTCTCGGCGAACAGGCTGACGGTCAACGTCAACGATGCAGGGAAGAGCGCCTCCTTCTCCATCAACATCAGCCGGCCTTCCGGCGCGCCTGCTGGTCCGATCCCGCTCGTCATCGGCATCGGCGGTTCGAATCTGGACAACAGCGTGTTCACCCAGAACGGTGTCGCGATGGCGACCTTCGACAACAACGCGATGGGCGCGCAGAACGGCGGCGGCTCGCGCGGGACGGGCACGTTCTACAACCTCTACGGCAGCAACCACTCGGCCAGCTCGATGATCGCGTGGGCCTGGGGCGTGAGCCGGATCATCGACGCGCTGGAGAAGACCCCGGGGGCCAACATCGACCCGAAGCGCATCGCGGTGACGGGTTGCTCGCGCAACGGCAAGGGCGCGCTCACGGCCGGCGCGTTCGACGAGCGCATCGTGCTGACGATCCCCCAGGAGTCGGGCGCCGGCGGCTCGGCGAGCTGGCGCGTCTCGCAGGCGGGCGCCAACGCCGGGGAGAACGTGCAGACCCTGTCCAGCGCGGCCAGCGAGCAGCCGTGGTTCCGCGCGAACTTCGGCTCGACCTTCGGCAACCGGGTGACGTCCTTGCCCTTCGACCATCACATGGTCATGGGGCTCGTCGCGCCGCGCGCGCTGCTCGTCATCGACAACAGGATCGACTGGCTCGGCATCAACAGCACCTTCACGGCGGGGTCCATCGCCCAGCAGATCTGGAAGGGGCTCGGGGTGCCGGACAAGATGGGTTACTGGCAGACCGCCGCCCATGCCCACTGCGCGTTCCCGTCCTCGCAGAGGGCGGCCCTCGATGCGTACGTGAAGAAGTTCCTCGTCGGCGGCGGCACCGCGGACACCAACCTGCTCAAGGGCGACGGGGCGACGGCCGATCTGAACAGGTGGATGAAGTGGACGGCGCCGACCCTCCAGTAGCCGCTCGGGGCGACGGGGCGCCTCGCAAGGGGCGCCCCGACCGGCACCCGCCCCGGCGGCGGTGATCGCATGCGGAGCGGCGCTCGAGCTTTCGAAGCTCGCTCCGCGAACCGGGCAGCCTTCCACGGCGCACGCGGTTCGTGCATACCCCTGCAAAACCAAGTTCACTTCGATAGCGTAGCGGCACGCTTCGCTTGCCTCGACCGGTGAGCCCCTGATCGGAGCGGCTCGCGACCGGCGTCTGTACACGCACTTCAATTTTCTTGTGGCGCGCTGGATGCGTGGACACGCTGGACGGACGATTTTGGTCCAATCCCTCCCGTCCTTGTGATCCAATCGGAGATCCCGCCGCGGGCGGCGCAGCCTGCGCGGTCCCCCTGCGCCCGACCGCGCCTGCCCATGGCCGAGATGCGTCTCGGGGCCGTTACCAGAACGCCATGAAGAAGGTGTCTCAGATGCGAACGCACGGTAAAAACAGAACAGCGCTGCATGGGGTGCTCGTGATGGGAGGCGCGCTGCTCGGCGTGCTCGAGAGCGGCTCGACCGCGATGGCGCAAGCCGAGGGCTACTTCACGAGCTGGCAGGCGTTCGAGCCGACCAACCCCGAGATTGTCCAGAACGGGGGCGACATCGCCGCGGTGGGGTGGGCAGAGCGGGGCGACTACGACGACGTGATCATCAGCAACACCCTGGCCGGGGTCCCTACGGGGCTCGAGACCAGGGGGTGGGGCCTGGCGACGCTGGACCCTGCGCTCGATTGGATCAGCAGCAACGGCTATGCGCTCGATTACCTGTTGATGGACATCGAGGGGGACACCCAGGCGCACTACGATCTGCTCCTGGACAACGTCGACCGCGTTCGAACCGACCCAGACGCGGATATCTCGGAGGCCTATGTGGGCAACTATGGCTACTACCCTGGGATGAGCGTCGATACGTCCGGCGCGTGGCCCTGGAATGTCGGTGAGCAGTTCAAGATTGATCGAGAGAATATCTACACTACGTCAGGCATCAATGTCGCGATGCCCGTGGCGTACAACTCGAGCCAATCGGCGTTGCATGTCGCCTCCTCGATCAATGGCGTGCCTTATGTCGGCGGAACGGCGCCCACCCAGATCTCCGCGATCTTCTGGCAGGGGCTCGAGACGGTGAGCGTGGCGGCGCGCCACCTTCCTGCTGGTGATTTGTTGATTCCCTATATCGCGGACTTCGTCAACAAACCCAACTATGGTGTGCCTCAGTCGCAGGTCCTCCTGCCGACGGACAACGTCGCGCAAATCCAGCATTACCGGCTCCGCGGGGCTGACGGGTTCAGGACGTGGGAGGTCAACGTCAACCAGACGGGGGCGACCACCTACTACATCCAGACGTATGGCAACGTCGTCACCGCGACGCTCGCGTTCACTGCCGACATGGCTGACGCGTGGCAGGCGCTGGACGGCGTGTTCGCGCGGGACGGCGAGCTGCGCACCCTCAACCTGGCGACCAACAAGAACGCCGGCATCGAGTGGTCCGGTGTTCAGAGAGGGGGCCGCGTCGATGTGCTGGTGAGCAACATGAACACCACCACGCAGCACGCCGACTGGTCTCATGTGGCGGCGTTGCCCTCCCGGTCGCCGGACGTCGCTTACCACGACCACGTGCGCCTTCAGTATGAGGCCTGCACCATGGATCGCGAGGACTACGAGCAGCACGTCTTTGGCAACGCGATGAACAACCAAGGCGCGAACAGCTGGTCGGGGGCGAACCCGGACAAGTTCGCGATCGGCTCGCCGCCGGGAAGCGGGAATGACTCCGAGCAGAGCATCGTCTCCACGGGCGGCTACAACGGCAAGGTAGCCTGGTCCGCGTTCGATGGTCCGAGCTTCAACAGCACGGACAAGGTCGTCTACTCGGGTCTCATCTACAATGCCATCTCAGGCGTCGCGTTCGAGCCGATCAACGTGGCCGGCGGGAGCCCGACGGGCTACGCCCTCCCTGCCTACCAGGGGCCGACCGTTTCCATGGCCTGGGGGGCGCTGCGTCTTCGTTCTGGCTATGACGGCGGAGATGTCTATCAAGCCGTCAACATCCCCGCCACGATGGGCAAATGGCTGGAGGTGAAGATGGTCGTCAACCCCACTGTGGGCACCGGTCTTGGCTCGCTGTACGTCCGCAATGTGACGGACGGGCAGAAGGACTTCACGCGCGTCGTCTTCGACAATATCAATACGACCGGCGTGACCGAGCGGGTGCTGGTTGTCCCGCTGCTCATGGGCGTGAACAAGAACCCCTCCAATTTCAACGGGTTCATCGTGGCGGCCTACGGCGACAGCAACGCCGTGGATGACCTCTCGATGGGGTACTACGTGCCGCAGCTGAATGATAATTTCGACCATTATCAGTCCGGCGTCGCCATGGATAGTCAAGTCGTTCCGCAGCTGGTGTGGAAGGGGCCGGCCTCCGGCGGGCCAGGGCAGCTCACGGCTTCTGCGCCGTACGGTACGGGCAACACCTCGACGCTCGCGGTTCGTCCGACGGGCTCGAACGCGGCCAGCGCCTGGTGGGAGACCGAGCTGACCGACCACGACGCGAGCGACCTGACGGTCTATTCCGGCCAGCTGTACGGCACCACAGGTGTCTACTTTGCTCCTGTCAACACGGTCGCCAGCGCGAGCAACGGCCTCACCCCGAACAACTACGTCGGGTTCCTTGTGCAGTTCGAGCAGGGGCAGCTGCGCCTCCGGGGGTCGCGGGACAGCGGCGAGCTGTACAAGGCGACCAACTTCGCGCCGGCTTCGGGCAAGTGGTACGAACTTCAGGTGCAGGTCGACCCGAGCCGCGACATCGACGGCGTCGCGGGCGGTGACTTCGGCGCTGCGCGTGTCTGGGTGAAGAACCTGACGGACAACACCGCTCCGGTCCTCGTCGATTTTGACAAGATGTCCACGACCGGCGTCGTGGAGTCATTGCTGGAGGTGCCGCTGTTCTTGAACGCGACGACCCGGAACCCGTCCAAGTGGAACGGGTGGGAGGTCGGCGGTATCAACTCGAGTGTTCAGGTGGATAACCTGCGTTCGGCGTTGTACCCGTATCTCGATTTCGTTGGTCGAAACCAGTATATCGCCGATTGAGGGCCCGTCAGGGCGGCCCGGAGCGCCGTGAGCCCTAGGCGCTCGCGCGGGCCCCTCCCTGGCCCGGGCGCCCTCCGCTCAGCCGCTGTCCGAGGAGGTGCTTCGCGCGCTCCGCGAGCCGCAGCTCCTCCTGCCGGACCTCGCTGAAGAAGGAGGCGAGCTCTTGATCCCCCTCCTTCTTCGCATCCTGGATGTACTGTGAGTGGGTCTCCGCGCCCTTGAGCACATGGTAGAGCACGCTGACCAGGTTGTAGTCCTTGTCGGGGACCACGCTGCTCTCGCTGCGGCCCTCCTGTAGGCCAGCGCCCTGCTGCCCCTGTGCGCCCATTCCCTGCTTCTGCTCGGTCGCCATATCAAACCTCCTCGACTCCCCCTACCGGGGCCGGGCAATGCAAGCGGGAGACCGCGCAGCGGGGAGCCCCTGTGTGGAGGGTTCTGCGCGAGCGGCGCGGTCACTCCACCCCGCCCGTCGCGTTCTGCTACAGCGGGCAGACGCTCGCGCAGGATCGCACCACCCTGGGCGAGCGCGGCCCCTCACGCGGAGAAGGCCGCGGGCGCGCTCGACGCAGCCCGCGCCAGGCCATCGCAACAGGCACGGCTCAGCTCGCAGGACACGCTCCCCGGGGCGCCTGCCAGGCTGATCCTGGCGGGCTCACAGAAGGCTCCTCCTCTCCCGCATTCCCCTCGCGACCGCGCGTCGCCAGCGTTGTTCTCTCCGCTCTGGTCGGATCTTCCGGCGTGTCGGCGGCTGCCGAGACTGCCCATCGTGGACATGTGGTGATCGCCCCCACGGCAGCGAGAACTCGGGCGGCCCCAGGCCGGGACGAGCTGATACGCTGCGCCTCACGCACCAGCTCGTCCCTCTGAGCCCTCGCCCCATCCGTCCATGAAATCACTGTCTCGCGGCTTTCCTCTCCCTCTTCACTCTCTCGCTCCGGCGCTCGCGTGCGTCGCGCTCGCGGCCGCGGCGTGCGGCACGGACGCCACCGGGCCGAGCGAGCCGCGGGACACCGGCGTTCATCCGCGGCTCCTCGCGCGCCCGGAGCACCGCGACCTCCTGCGCTCGCGCGTCGATCGCGAGCCCTACGCCTCGATCCTCGCCACCCTGAAGCGCCGCGCCGACCGCCCCTACGAGGAAGAGCCCGACCCCGCTTCATGGGACCACAAGACGAACGGCAACAACGCCTCGACCGCGCAGGCGAATGCCCTCCTCGCCTGGGCCTTCGAGGACCGGGCGGCGGCCGACAAGGCGCGCGAGTTCCTGCGCCGCCTGGAGACCCGCTGGGACACGAACACGGTCCTCGACATGAACATCCGGATGGCGAAGATCCTCATGGGGTACACGAACACGTGGGACCTCCTGAGCGCCACGCCGTGGTTCCCCGACGAGGAGTCCGCCCAGGCCGAGAGCAAGATCACCGACATCACCGGTCAGTTCTTCGCCAAGTACCTCGAGCAGGATTTCTATCGAGATCTCCTGCTGCGCCCCGCGCAGAACAACCACCCGATCCGGACCGCCGACGCGCTCGGTTATGTGGCGCTCGCGTTCCCCGAGCACCCGGCCGCCGCGACCTGGTGGAGCTGGTCGATCTCGGAGCTCGATTACCTCTGGGGCCCGGACGGCCAGTACGTGCAGCCCGACGGCGGGGCGTCCGAGGGCCCGTATTACTCCGGCTTCGCCTGGGGCCCCACGGCGGCGTTCTTCATCGCCCTCGACAACGCGCTCGAGGGCGAGGTGGCCTTCACCCGCGACTGCCGTACCCGCTCCGACGAGGACCCGTGGGCCGGACATGGCTGCGTCGACGGCGAGCAGGGCGCGCTCAAGGTCCCGCTGCGCGGCGGGCTCTTCACGAAGGCCGTCGACTGGTCGCTCTCGCTGCGCCTCCCCTGGGGCAGCCGGCCCCCCGTCGACGACGGGGTCTTCACCCCGTTCAACGGGAGCCCGCTGCTCACGTCCTTCGGCGGAAGCGGGGAGTACCTGTGGGACTGGGAGCAGAACCGCGACCCCCAGGCCATGGAGTTCGGCGCCGACCTCATCGCCCATCACCTGCTCTACGTCGACGACGCAGTGGCCCCAGAGGCGCCGCGCTTCCTCACGCGCTTCTTCCCCGACACCGGCCACGCGGTGTTCCGATCGGACTGGGGCGACGACGCGCGCTGGCTCCTGCTCCTCGCGGAGCACGGCTCGGCGCGCAAGGCGATCCACGACCACGTGGACGGCACGTCGTTCTCCCTCGCGGCCTACGGAGAGTACCTGTTGATCGACGCCGGCTACTACAAGCCCGATTCGCTCGACAACGCCAAGACCAGCCAGTCGCCGTCGCACAACGTGGTCCTCATCGACGGCCGATCCGCGCCCGACAAGGGGCTCTTCAACGATTTCGGCGACGCGGACGCCTTCCTCCGGAACACCCACGACGGCGACGCCGTCGACTACGCGGAGGCGCACCAGGACTACCAGGACACGCACGTCGAGCGATCCGTGGCCTTCATCGACGGCCGCTACTTCGTGGTCGGCGACCGCCTCTCGACGTCGCACCCGGCGGCCCGCGCTCACGCGTGGCGGCTGCACGGCTACGCGGGGCTCACGTCCGGAGGCACCTTCGAGCTCCTCCCCGACGGCGGCCGATGGGAGAGGGCGCGGGCGGGCGTCGAGGCGCGCGTGCAGTCGACGTCGCCGGGGCTCGCCGTCGTGGAGCCGCCGTACACGCCGCTCACCGCGCCCCACGTCCACGAGTTCGAGGAGGACCGCGAGGCCGCCGACCACGCCGTCATCGACGCAGCCGTGCAGGCCGAGGCGCCGGGGTTCCTGGCGGTGCTCCTGCCCTACAAGGTCGGCGTGGACGCGGGTCCCGACGCGCCGCTCCAGGCGGCGCCGATCGCGGCGGAGCCCGGCGTCGTCGCGTGGCAGATCGAGAGCGAAGGAGGGACCGACGTCGCGGTGCTGCGGAGCAAGGGAGCCCCGGAGGCGCTGGCGCTGCCTGGGGGGCAGGTCCTCGAGACCGACGCGGAGCTCGTCGTGCTGCGGATCGAGGGCGACCGGCCGTTCGCGCTGATGGCGAGGGGGACCAGGGTGCTCCTGGACGGGAGCCCCCTCGTCACCGCGCCCGACGCCACCGGCCTCGCCGTGGAGGAGTGAGATGCCGCCGAGAGCTCGCCCTCCCATGTCGCGCACGTCGCGCTTCCGCGCGCTGCTCGTCGCTGCCGCCGCGTGTGCCGCCGCGGCCGGCGGGTGCGCGGGGGACCCGGGCGCCGGGCAGCCGGGCAGCTCCGGGGCGAGGTGCGCTCCGAGCTCGCCGTCGGCGGAGGACGCGTTCGCGCGCGAGCGCGCAGCCGACTCCGAGAGCATCACGCTGGCGCGCGCCATCGCCGACCGCTGGATCACCGAGCACCCGGCGGAGTCGCTGCCGTGGGACTGGGGCGAGGGCACGGTCATGCTCTCGCTGGTCGAGCTGTACCGCGTCACGCAGCACTCCCCGTACCGGGACTACTACCGGCGCACCATCGACCGCCACATCGAGGACGGCTACGAGATCACGACCAGCGACCGCTGCCCGCCGGCCATGGCCGCGCTCGCGCTCCACGAGGAAACGTGCGCGGCTCCCTATGCGAAGGTCGTCGACGACGTGCTCCGCTACCTCTACGAGGAAGCGCGCCGGACGGAGCAGGGCGGCATCAATCACCTCGGCGTGTCGCCGCTGTTCGAGCCCACCCTCTGGGTCGACTCGCTGTTCATGTTCGGCAACGTGCTCGTCCGCGCCGGCGAGCGCTCGGGCGAGGCGCGTCCGATCGACGAATTCTCGAATCAATTCCAGATCTTCGCATCGCTCCTCCAGGACGAGCCCGGGCTGTTCCGGCACGCGTACAACTGGGCGGCGCCGCAGGATCCGGACGTGTACTGGGCGCGCGGCAACGCCTGGATCACGGCGGCCGGCTACGAGTACCTCCGCGTGCGCGCGGCGCGCGGCGAGCGCGACGACGCCGTGGCCGGGGCGCTCGAGCGGCAGGTCGCGGCGGTCCTGGGCGCGCAGGACCAGGACAGCGGCCTGTGGTGGACGATCATGAACCGCCCCGGCGAGATCTACCTGGAGACGAGCGCGACGGCCCTCTTCGCCGTCGGGCTCGCGCGCGGGTTGCGCCACGGCTTCCTCGACGCCTCGGTGCGCCCGGCGATCGACCGCGCCATGGCGGGCGTGCGCTCGCGCATCGAGGAGGACGGCTCCGGGCGGCCGGTGGTGACCGGAATCTCCGGGCCCACGACGGTCGGCAAGCTCGAGGATTACGCGGCGGTCGAGCTCCGCGACGACCTCTCGTACGGCGTCGGGGCCGTGGTCCTGGCGCTCGTCGAAACGTCCGGGCTGTAGCGCTGCCAGCGCCACGCTCGCCGTGGCCTCGGCGCGCGACCGCCGCGCTCCTGCGCCGCGGTTGCCTTGCTGCTGCGCTTCGCCTACGCCTCAGCGCGTCCGCCGGCCTTCGCAGCGCGATGGCCGGAGCGACGAGAGCGGCGCACCCTGGTGCGTCACGCGCGGGTCAGGTGAACCGGGCTCGCGCGGGCCGCGGCCGTCCCTGGGGACGGCGCGCAGGCCACCGCCGAGGACCCTCATGCCTGCACTCGTGAAGCTCGACGCGATCACCAAGGTCTACTGGATGGGCGAGGTGGAGGTGCAGGCGCTCCGCGGCGTCTCGCTGGAGCTCTCGCGGGGCGAGATGGTCGCCATCATGGGGGCCTCGGGGTCAGGCAAATCGACGACCCTGAACGTCATCGGCACGCTCGACCGCCCCACCGGCGGCCGTTACCTCCTCGACGACGAGCCGGTCGAGGAGCTCGACGAGGTCGAGCTGGCCCAGCTCCGCAACCGCAAGATCGGGTTCGTCTTCCAGTCGTTCAACCTCCTTCCGCGCGACACCGCCCTCGCGAACGTCGAGCTGCCCATGGTCTACGCCGGCGTCCGGCCGGCCGACCGGCGGGCGCGGGCCGCGCGGGCGCTCGCGCGCGTCGGCCTCGAGGACCGGGCGCACCACCTGCCGAACCAGCTGTCCGGCGGCCAGCAGCAGCGCGTGGCGATCGCCCGCGCGATCGTCAACGAGCCGCCGCTCCTCCTCGCGGACGAGCCGACCGGCGCGCTCGACTCCGCCACCACCGGGCAGGTCATGGATCTCTTCTGCGCGCTGCACGCGCAGGGGATGACGGTCGTCGTCGTGACCCACGACCGCTCGATCGCCGACTACGCCACCCGCGTCGTCACCTTCAGGGACGGCGCCATCGTCGAGGACACCGGCCCTCGCGGCCGGCGCGTGGACGTCTCGTCGCCGGTTCCTGGACCATCGTCATCGGTTCCTGGACCAGCGTCGCCGGTTCCTGGACCAGCGTCGTCCCCTCCCGGAGGCCTCTCGTGAGCGCCCGGCGTCGGCGGCGCCTCTGGCCGTGGCTCGTCGGGGCGCTGGCGCTCGCCGGGGGCGGCGCCGCCGTCCTCGCGAAGGCCGGCGCCGGCCCCGCGCCCATCGACCCGGCGCTCGTCGTGACCGCGAAGCGCGGCGACCTCGCCGTCGAGATCCTCGAGACCGGGCGCATCGAGGCCCGCGAGCAGGTCGAGCTCAAGTCCAAGGTCGCGGGCCAGGTCGCCGAGGTGCTCGCGGACGAGGGCGCCCGGGTCCAGAAGGACCAGCTGCTGCTCGTGCTCGACCCGACCGACTACGAGCGTGAGGTCGCCCGCGCCGAGGCCGAGCTCGCCCGGGCCAGGGCCGCCGCGGGCTTCGCCAAGCGCGTGGTCGCGCAGCGGACCGCCGGCGTCGAGGCCAGCGTCGTCCCCGCGCAGGAGCTCGACACGGCCAAGCACGACCTCACCGAGAAGACCGTCGCCATCCGGCTCGCCGAGGTCGCGCTCAGCGCCGCCAGGGACCAGCTCCGGTACACGAAGATCTCCTCGCCCCTCGACGGCACCGTCATCCAGCGCAACATCGAGCCCGGCGAGGTCGTCACGCCGGGCGTGCAGTCGACCTTCAACGGCAAGGCGCTGCTCACCGTGGCCGACCTCTCGACGCTCGTGGTCAAGGTGGACCTCAACCAGATCGACGTGGCCAAGGTCGCGCTCGGCCAGACGGCGACCCTGACGCTCGACGCCCTGCCCGGCAAGACGTACGCGGCCAGGGTCACCAAGATCGCGCCCGCCTCGGTGAAGCTCGAGGGCCGCGAGGTCGACGTCTTCCCGGTCGAGGCCGAGCTCACCCAGATCGACGGCCTCATCAAGCCCGGCATGACCGCCGACGTGCGCATCCGGCTCGACAGCAGGCCAGGCGTGGTCTCCCTGCCCATCGAGGCCGTCGCCGACGAGGGCGGCAAGCAGCTCGTCACGCGCGTCGTCGACGGCCCCGACGGCAAGCAGACGACCGAGAAGGTCGAGGTCGCGCTCGGCGCGCGCAACGATCGCGACGTCGAGATCGTGAACGGCGTCCCGGAGGGGGCCCGCGTGCTCATCAACCCGCCCTCGGCGGCCGCGAACGAGACGAAGATGTGAGGTGGTCCGCCTACCTCGCGATCGCCGCGAAGGCCCTCTCGGCGCACAAGCTGCGGTCGCTCCTGACCGTCCTCAGCATCACCCTGGGCGCCTTCGCCATCGTGCTCATGACCTCGCTCGCGGAGGGCGGCCTGCTCACGCTGGGCCGCGGCATCGAGCAGCTCGGCGGGGCGCGGCTCATCCTCGTCGTCCCGAAGGAGCCGGAGCGCGCCGAGCGGAAGAAGACGATGTACGTCACCGGCTTCACCCGCCGGGATCGCGATCGGCTCGCGCGCGGCGTCCCCCACGTCGCCGAGCACACCATGTACGCCATGCTCGGCTCGCGCGACGTCACCTCCGACGAGGGCAAGGAGGATCGCACCGACTTCATCGCGGCCGACAGCGGCTTCCTCGACGCCTTCCGGATGCCCGTCGCGCGCGGCCGGACGTTCTCCGACGAGGAGGACCGCCGCCGGGCCCGGGTCTGCGTCGCCGGCCCGAAGCTCGCGGCGCGGCTCTGGCGCGGCGACCCGATCGGCCGGTGGGTGACGGTCGGGGCCCTGCGCTGCCGCGTGATCGGCGTGCTGGCCGACGCCGATCGGATGGGCGTCAACTTCGGCTTCAGCTGGGTCGACCTGCTCGTCGCCCCGCTCGACACGGCGGCGGACGTCGAGAAGGCGGTGAGCACCTCGGCGCTGCTCGTCATCAAGACCGACGACGTCCGCAACAACGACCCGGTGAAGCGCATCATCAACGCGCTCCTCGTCGACCGCCACCACGGCGTCGACGACTTCACCCTCCTCGATTTCAGCAGCATCATGCAGAAATTCGAGGCCATGTTCACCACGATGAAGGCGATCGTCGGCCTCATCGCGGGCGTCGCGCTGCTCATCGGCGGCGTGGGCGTGATGAACATGATGCTCGTCAGCGTGTCCGAGCGCGTGCGTGAGATCGGCATCCGCAAGGCGCTCGGGGCGTCGCCGCGCGACATCAGCGCGCAGTTCCTGGCCGAGGCGGCGCTGCTCTCGGGCTTCGGCGGCCTGCTCGGGGTCGCCGGCGGCGCCGCCGCGGCCGAGCTCGCCTCGGCGGTCATCCGCCGCTTCGCGCCGAGCTGGATCGGCGCGGTCTCCACGCCGGCCGTGATCGCGGCGCTGCTCGTCTCCTCCGGCGTGGGCGTGGTCTTCGGGTGGCTGCCGGCCCAGCGCGCGGGCCGGCTCGACCCCGTGGCGGCGATGCGGCGATGAGGCTCGACGATCTCCTCCACTCGACGCGCGCCGTGGTCGCCGACCGGACCCGCGCCGCGCTCACGCTGCTCGGCATCATCATCGGCACCGGCTCGATCGTGCTGCTCGCCTCGCTGCTCGCGGGCGGCGAGGAGGCGCTCCTCCGGGCGAGCCAGCAGGCCGTGGAGGCCGACCTCATCCAGGTCCACCCCGCGGAGGTGAGCGTCGGCGACCGGCGCCGCACCCGGCGCGATCTCTCGCGGGACGACGCCCGCGCGCTCGCCGCCTCGCGCGCCCTCGGCGGCGCCTCTGCCCTGAGCGAGTCGGTGCGCCCGACCGAGGCCCGCGCCGGCGGCAAGAAGAAGCGGATCTCCCTCGTCAGCGCCGTGCCGGCGGCGCCGGCCCTCTACGACCTGGAGCTCGCGGCGGGCCGTTTCCTCGTCGAGGCGGATCTCGCGGCGCGGCGGCGCGTGTGCGTGGTCGGCCACGAGGTCTGGGCCGAGCTCTTCGGCGGCCCTCCTGCGCGGGCCGCGCAGGCCGAGCCCCTGCACATGACGGCCGACGGCCACGTGTGGACGGTCGTCGGCGTGCTCCGGGACCGGCCGATCCTCGGCTCCACGGACGACACGAACATCTGGAACCGCAAGGTCCTCGTCCCGGAGACCACCTACGACGCGCTCTACGCGCCGTCGCACAGGACCGACCGCCTGTACGTCCGGCAGGATCCGCTCGTCACCGTCCGGACCCCGCTCGCCGCGCTCCGCGGCGTCATCGACGCGACGCTCCAGCGCCGCCATCACGGGGTCAAGAACTTCAGGATCGAGGACGAGGACAGCCACGGCCAGGAGAAGCTCGTCCTCGACATCATCAAGATGCTGCTGCTCAGCACCGGCGTTGTCGCGCTGATCGTGGGGGGCATCAACATCATGAACATCATGCTGGTCACCGTGACCGAGCGGACGCGGGAGATCGGCATCCGCCGCGCGGTCGGGGCCTCGCCGCGCGCGATCCTGCTGCAGTTCCTGTGCGAGGCGGCGGCCGTCTCGCTGCTCGGCGGCGTGCTCGGCGTGCTCTCGGGGCTCGCCCTCTCCTGGCTCGCCAGCGCGCTGCTCGCGCAGGTGGTCGGCCGCTGGGCGTTCCAGGTCGAGCCCTGGTCGCTCTTCCTCGGCCTCGGCCTCTCGGTCACGATCGGCGTGGTCTTCGGCTTCTACCCGGCCTGGCGCGCCGCGCGGCTCGACCCGATCGAGGCCCTCCGCGCGGAGTAGCAGCTCCTCACGTCGTCGCGGCGGCCTCGGTCGCTCCGCCGCCGTCCGCGCTCTGCTCGGGATCTCGCTTCGCGTGCGGGAAGCGGTCCATGCGGCTGAGAACGGGGAAGCCGAGGGCCCACAGCGCGGCGACCACGAGGGTGGCGCTGCCGCCGAGGAGGATGGCGGGCAGCAGGCCGAGCCAGCTGGCGGTGAGGCCGGACTCGAACTCGCCGAGCTCGTTGGAGGCGCCGATGAACACCGCGTTGACCGCGCTCACCCGCCCTCGGATGGAGTCCGGCGTCTCGAACTGCACGAGGATGTGACGGATATAGACGCTCACCATGTCGCCTGCGCCGACGAGGAACAGGGCGATGAGCGCGACGGTGAAGCTCCGGGTCTGCCCGAGGGCGATGGTGGCGAGCCCGAACACGGCGACGCCGCCGAACATCCAGCGGCCCACCTGGCGCGTGATCGGCCGGAAGGCGAGGACGCCGGCGGTGATCGCGGCGCCCGCGGCCGGCGCCGTGCGGAGCAGGCCGAGGCCGGTCGGGCCGGCGTGGAGCACGTCGCGCGCAACCGCGGGCAGGAGCGCGACCGCCCCGCCGAACAGCACCGCGAACAGGTCGAGCGAGATGGCGCCGAGCACCGCCGGCTTCGACCAGACGAAGCGAAGCCCCTCCAGCACCGCGCTCCACGACGTCGGCTCGGCGCGCCTCGCCTGCCGGGCCGCGCGCACGAGGCTCATGAGCACGAGAGAGACGAGGAGCAGCGCCGCGACGATCGAATACACGATCGTCGACCCGGCGAGGTAAAGGAGCCCGCCGAGCGTCGGCCCGACGATGACCGCGACATGGAAGCTCGATGAGCTGAGCGCGACCGCCTCGCTGAAGCTGTGCTGCGGCACCAGGTTCATCAGGATCGCCTGCTGCGCCGGCATCATGAAGGCGCGCGCGCTGCCGAACAGCACCAGCACCGCGAACACGGGCCACACCACCGTCAGGCCGGACACCGTGAACGCGAGCAGCAGGAGGGAGCAGAGCAGCTCCACGCCGAGGCCGACCGTGATGATGCGGCGCCGGTCGAACCGATCCGCCGCCTGGCCGGCGAAGAGGATCAGCGCGAAGAAGGGCGCGAACTGGGCGAGGCCGATGAGGCCCAGATCGAAGACATCGCCGGTCAGCGCGTAGACCTGCCAGCCGATCGCGACGCTCTGCATCTGCACAGCGACCGCGGAGAGCAGCCTGGCCGCGAGGTAGAACGCGAAGCTCCGGTGGCGCAGCACGCCGAGCCCGGTGAGGTTGTTGGAAGACATCTCGGCGCCTGCGGCGGCCCTGGTGGGGCGTTGTGGACTCTCGCTCAACCACGATGAGCAGCAGGGCATGTCGCGACCGAGTCCAGGAGTCGCGACGCCGTTATCAGCCCACGCGGCGTGTGTGATGGGCGATTCGCAATCCGCCATTTGCCATGAATCGCAACATCCGTACCAAGATCCCCGCGCCCGCGGTGGTCGTCTGGACGGCGCGCCTCGGGCGTGATCAGGCCAAGAGCGCGCCGAGGGGTCGCGGCCGCTGCTGCTCCAGCAGCAGCCTGTGGTGCTCGGCTGCGCCGCCACGAGCAACGCCCGTGGCGAGCGCGTCAGCCCTGCGCGAGCCGGGCGAGCGCCTCGCCGGTGAGGCGGTGGACGGTCCACTCGTCCATGGGCTTGGCGCCGAGCTTCCGGTAAAAGCCGAGCGCCGGCTCGTTCCAGTCGAGCACGGACCACTCGAAGCGCCCGCAGCCGCGCTCCACCGCGAGCTTCGCGAGGTGCACGAGCAGGGCCTTGCCGTGGCCTCCTCCGCGGTGATCCGGGAGCACGAAGAGGTCTTCGAGGTAGATCCCGGGCTTGCCGAGGAAGGTGGAGAAGCTCTGGAAGAAGAGCGCGAATCCCACCGGGATCCCCTCCGCTTCGGCCAGGACGACCTCGGCTGCTGGCCTCGGGCCGAAGAGGTGCGCTTCGAGCTCTCGCTCGTCGAAGGTGACCTCGTGCGCGAGCCGCTCGTACTCGGCGAGCATCCGGATGAGGCGGGCGATGGTGGGGATGTCGGCGGCGGTGGCGGGGCGGATCATGGCGTCTCTCCGGCGCGTCATACCGCATCGTCGCGCCGCGGTGGAGGGAGTAGGCTCCCCGCCTGCATGACCATGACGACGCCGCCCTCCGCCGCCGGCCCGCGCTGGCTGTACCTGCACGGCTTCGCCTCGGGCCCGAGCTCGACCAAGGGCGTCCGGATCGCCGCGCACCTCGAGGGGCGCGGGGTCGCCGTCGAGCGGCTCAACCTGCGGGTGCCCGCCTTCGAGCGCTTGCGCCTGAGCGCGATGATCGGCGCCGTGAAGCAGGCGATCGGCGGAGAGCGCGACCGGGCGGTGGTGATGGGATCGAGCCTCGGCGGCCTCACCGCGTGCCGCGTCGCCGAGGAGGACGCGCGGGTGTGCGCGCTGGTGCTGCTCGCGCCCGCGTTCCGGATCATGGAGCGATGGCGGCTGCGGCTGGGTGAGGAGGGCTTCCGGGCGTGGGAGGAGCGGGGGTGGCTCGAGGTCGACGACTACGCGGAGAAGAAGCGAGCCCGGGTGGACTTCGGCTTCGCCGCCGACGCGGCCGAGGTGGATGAGCGCTCGGGGGGCTGGCCTGACGTGCGTGTACCCACGCTGATCGTCCATGGCCGGAGCGACGAGGTGGTGGACATCGAGCTCTCGCGGACGTTCGCCGCAGGGAAGCGGCATGTCCGGCTCATCGAGGTGGACGACGGCCACGAGCTCGTCGCCTCGATTCCTCGTATCCTCCGCGAAGCAGACGAGTTCCTGCGCCACTTCCTCGTCGGCTGACGAACACGCGTTGTCGTCAGGACCGCGGACGCTGAGCGTCTGTTCAGCGCGTTCAACAGGATACGCTCGTCGGCCGTCCCCTCACCAACCGACTGGCATTCTATGCGAAAAGGTCACAGCTATCAAGAGCGGAGCGCGCCGCTTACAGATCGTGGGTGACCGGCCGCGGATCGGCCGCGGTCGAGCGATCGGAGGAGCGAATGGCGACAGCGACGGCCACCGGGCGCACCGCGCCCGTCAACGACATCGAGATGTACTACGAGCTCCGCGGCGAAGGGCCGCCGCTCGTGCTGCTCCACGGCTTCACCGGAGCGGGCGGGGACTGGGCTCACGTGTTCGACCTCGCGGAGCTCGGGTGTGGACACACGGTCATCGCCCCCGATCTGCGCGGCCACGGCCGCTCGACCAACCCGGCTGGCTCGCTGACGATCCGTCAGTGCGCCTCCGACGTGTTCGCCCTCCTCGACCACCTGGGGGTGAAGGCGTTCCGGGCCATCGGCCTCAGCTTCGGCGCCAAGTGCCTCCTGCACCTGGCCACGCAGCAGCCGGACCGCGTCGCGTCGATGGTCCTCGTGTCCGCGACACCGTACTTCCCCGAGCAGGCCAGGGCGATCATGCGCCTCGTCTCCGACGAGGGCCGCTCGGAGGAGGAATGGCGGGACATGAGGAGCCGCCATGCGCTCGGCGACGCGCAGATCCGAGCGCTGTGGAATCAGCCGCGCCGCTTCGCGGCCAGCCACGACGACATGAACTTCACGCCCCCCCACCTGTCGACCATCACGGCGCGCACGATGATCGTGAGCGGCGACCGCGATCCCCTCTACCCGGCCGAGATCGCCCTGGAGCTGTACCGCGCCATCCCGCGCTCCTGCCTGTGGATCCTGCCGAACGGCGGACACGGCCCCATCTTCGGCGAGTGGAAGGAGCCGTTCGCCCGCGCGGCGCTGGCGTTCCTGCGCGGTGATCCGGGCGAGCAGCAAATGATCCGGGCATAACGAGGGAGACGCGCGGCGCGCGGCGTCACTGCGCGCCCTCGGCGCGCTCCTCCACCGGCGCTTGCGCGCCGAGCTTCGGAAGCCGGACGCTCAGCGTCTTCATCTCTCCCGGCTCCACGTTGACCATCAGCGTCTTGGACGCATGCCCAGGGGCGGACAGCACGAAGCGGTGTCCCTCGCCCACCGTGAGCCCCTCGATCCTCGTGCGATTGCCCTTCCAGAGCTTCCCGTCGACGACGACGTTGGCCGGCGGATCGACCCAGAGCACCACCGTCGCCGTGAGCCTCTCCAGATCGGCCACGATCTCTTTGAAGCGCGCCTCGTCGCTCAGCTTCACGGCCGTGCGGTACGGCTTGTATCCGTCTCTTGTGAGCTTGATGTGGAGCTCACGCCCGAGCGGAAGCCCGTGGAGCTTGGCCGGCGTGGCGACGGGGTGACGCTCGCCGTTCACCCATAACGTGCAGCCCTCCGGCTTGCTCGTGATCTCCAGCGAGCCCTTCGCCTCGACCTGCGCGGGCGGCTCCTGGCGGCTCGCCTGGGCGTCGTGGACCATCGTCATGAACTCGGCGTGCCGCTCCGAGAGCTGCCCCTGCATGTAGAGGAACCCAGGCACGAGCGCGAGCGCGCTGGCGGCCGGGATGAACGCCGCAACACCTCCCTTGCCCGCGAGCGGCGGCGGGCTGCTCAAGGTCGTCGGGCTCGTGCTCGTCGGGACGCCGCTCTGGGAGACGGTCGCGCCGCCGCTCATCTCCAGCGACCAGCGCTGCTGCTGCGCCGCGATCACGTCGATGAGCTGCCTGACGCCGAGGAGCGCCTCCTTGTGGCGAGCGAGCTTGTCCCGGAAGAGCGACTCCATCCATGCCGTGAGGCCCATGGGCGAGGCGGGGATGCGCTCGTCGCGGATGAGCTCCTCGAGCGCGGCGTGCATCTCCCGGGCAGACTGGTAGCGATCCTCGCGCCGCTTCTCGAGCGCGCGCAGGACGATCTTCTCCAGCCCCTTCGGGTAGCCGGGCTTGATCGCGCTCGGGAGGGGGTACTCCGAGCCGTGGATCTGGAGGAGCGTCCGCATCTGGGTACCGCCCTTGAACAGCCGTCTGCCCGTCGTCATCTCGAACAGGACCACGCCGGCGGCGAAGATGTCCGCGCGATGGTCGATGCGATCCCCCGCCACGTGCTCCGGGGCCATGTAGGCGAACTTGCCCATCAGCACGTTCTCTCTCTGCTCTTCGACGTCGCCGAGCTCGCTCCGCGCGATGCCGAAGTCGACGATCTTCACGTCCCCCGTGTAGCTCACGACCACGTTGCGCGGCGAGATGTCCCTGTGGACGATGCCGAGCGGCGCACCGTCGAGGCCGCGCTTGTCGTGGATGTACGCGAGCCCCGCGCAGACGCCGAGGATGATGCTGAGCGCGTGCTCGAGCGGGATCCCTCCCGGGTCGCGCTCCGCCGCCTCGCGCACGATCGAGCCGACGTCCTCGCCGTGGATGTGCTCCATCGCGATGAAATACGTCCTGTCCACCTGCCCGGCGTCGAACGTCTGGACGATGTTGGGATGCGAGAGCGTCGCCGCGATGCGCGCCTCGTGGAGCAGCATGTCGATGAGCGACGGATCCTGGTTCATCGAGGGCAGGATGCGCTTGATCACCACGAGCTTCTCGAAGCCGAAGGACGAGCGATGCAGCGCGAGGAAGATCTCCGCCATGCCCCCCGCCGAGAGCTTCGACAGGAGCGTGTATTTGCCGAACTGTTTCGGCAAGAGCTCAGGTGCGTTTCCGGCCGTGCTCGGCGGCGCGCCGCCCGCGGCCAACGCGGTACGCTCTTGCATGAGACATTCTCCTGGTTCCAGTGGACGCTACTGCAAGGCCAGCGCAAAGGGGCCTCGCGAAGAGCGCTCTCAGGCGGGTCTTACCATGGAGCGGTCATGAGATGTCAGATTTTTTTTGAATGCGTCCGCCTGAAATGGCGGAGCGCGGGCAGCGCGCGCAAAGCAATCTGCGGAAACATGAGCGATACATGTTCGTTCCGATGCGCGGGTAATGTCTCCCTCCTCGCCCATGGAGAGAGAACAATGGCGCAGGTATCCTCTGAGCTCCTGGCACCGACCCGCCGGTTGACGCGCCTGTACGTCAGCGCGCTCGGCGCCGTGGCGCTCTTGTCGGTCGTGGCGCAGCTCCTCGTGCAGCACGCGTTGAACCAGCAGACGAGCGACGCCCACGTCGTCAACGTGGCCGGGCGCCAGCGAATGCTCAGCCAGCGGCTCAGCAAGGCCGCGCTCACGTTCCAGGTGACCACCGACCCCGCCGAGCGCAAGGGCCGCGCCGACGAGCTGGCGCAGGCGATGGCGCTCTGGGAGCGGTCGCATCGCGCGCTCCAGCACGGCGATCCGGCGATGGGATTGCCGGGGAAGAACACGCCGGAGGTGACCCGTATGTTCCAGGCGATCGAGCCGCTGCACCAGAGCATGCTCCGGGACGGGAAGGATCTCCTCGCCGCGGTCGGCGCCGGCGGCGAAAAGCCGGTGGAGGCGGCCGCCATCCAGCCGATCGTCGCCGCGATCCTCGCCGCGGAGCCGGGCTTCCTGAGCGGGATGGACCGGGTCGTCTCTCAGGTTGCCCACGAAGCGACGGCGCGGATCGAGCGGCTCCGGCTCGTCGAGCTGATCCTGCTGTGTGTGACCCTGGGGGTCCTCTTTCTCGAAGGGCTCTATATCTTCCGCCCGGCGGTGCGCGAGATCCGAAGGACGATCAGCCACCTCGTCCAGGCCAGGGGGCACCTCGACAACACGGTCCAGGCGCTCCGGGCGATCGCGGGTATCGGACAGTCATGATGCACATCGGCTCTCCGTGACCGCCTGTCGATTTACCCTCGCGGGATGAAGGGAGCGCGACCCCCGCCCCCACCGCCGCCGAGCGGCGTTCAGAGGGGGAAGGCGGCGGTCACAGCCAGCCGCAGCCGCCGTCGAAGTCGAAGGGGGGCGTGGGCTCCGTGGACGACTGCGATTCACGACAGGCATCCTCGATGTTCTGTCGCAACATCAACATCAGGTTGTTGTCGTCCTGGATGTCCGTGTCCGGGTACTCCCCGAGCCACCCCCCGACCGACGGCTTCATCATCTCGATGACCCCGAGCGAGCGCCGGCAGTCGCCCGCCTGGTAGAAGTCGAGCGCGCCGCGCAGCGCCAGGTACATGTTCAGCATCATGTACGGCTTGCCCGAGCCGCCGTCGGAGATGTTCCACCACATCGAGTCGGGGTTCTGCCCGGGAGGCAGCGCGTTGAGCAGCGTGGTGTCGACGTTCTGCGTGGCTCCGTCCTTCGCCGAGGTCCAGCCTGCCGTCACCTGGAAGGCCGCCTTGTCCGGCCCGATGTCGTCGCCGAGGGACGCGTCGGCGAGGAGCTCCACGAACAGACCGCCACCGCCGCCGCGGCGGCTGCCGCCCACGTCGGTCGCGCCGTCGCGCTGGCCGATGAACAGCGCCGGCATCTCCAGGGCCGCCCCCGCGGCGCTGGCGGTCGCCCGCTTCGTCCCGTAGATGCGCCCCACCTTGTAGCCGGCCGACGGGGTCACCTCCAGGTTGAAGTCCGTTGCCAGCGGGAAGAGCGTGGTCTTCCCCTCCTCCGAGAGCAGGCCGCCGAGGTCGCCCGAGCTCAGCGCGTAGGCGTACGTGCCCGCGCCCATCGAGCCCAGCGCCGATGGGATCTTCACCAGGAAGCTCTCGCCCACGCCGATCACGCCGAACGCCGTGCCCTTCTCCACAAGCGCCTCGCCCAGACCGAGGATGCGGTCGGGATCGGTGATACCGCTGGTCGCGTGCCCGCTCGTGAGCAGGAGCACGCGGTGCGCGCCCTCGAAGCCGGCCGCGTCGCCCTCCTCGAACGCGTTCTCGGCGGCGGCGATCCCCTCGTAGAGGCCGACGAGCTCGCCGGCGCCGTCGCCGAGGCGCTCGTCGGCGATGAGGCGCGTGAGCTCCGCCGACTCCGGCGCTTCGAGGAAGGCGCGGCGCTCGACCCTCTCGCCATAGCGGATGACGCTGACGCGGTCCTCGGGACGGAGGCTTTCGAGCAGCCCTCCCATTCCCGCGTCCAGCGCGTTCTCATCGATGCCGGCGAAGCGGCTGTTCTCGACGGCGATCGCCAGGTGAACCGGCGGCCTGTCCAGCATCGAAGGGTCGACCGCGGTGTTCATCGCGACGAAGGCCATCGTCCAGTTCCCCTCGTTGAAGCGCGGCGCCACCGCGAGGAACGGGTGAATGCAGACGTCCTTGCCGCAGTCGGCCTGGGGCAGGTCGATCGCGTGCTCGGCGAAGAACCCGATCGGATCCAGCGTGTCGAGCGCGGGCACCTTCCCCGCCTTCACGATCGCGCGGAACTGGGAAATGTCCTGCGCCCCGCCCTGGGCCACGTTGACCGAGCCTGTGGGGACGTCGCTGCCCGCGCCGTCGCTGCTGTCGGTGCCGCAACCGACGGCGGCGGCGCAGAGGCCGAGTGAGACCAGCTTCATCTTCGACGACATATGACCTCTCCTCATTCGTGAACAATCAACAGGTCCGCGGACGCGCTGGGCGTCTCGTACCCCGCGTCGCACTCGTCACGCCCGGCGAGCACGCGCTCGGCGCGGCCGACCCGCACGCGGAAATCCGGCCCTTCGAGGGCGTCTCCAGGGCCCAGCAGGGTCTTCTCGCCGCCGCTCTGCACCGCCACCACCGCGTCGGTGACGTAGGCGCCGCAGCTCAGCCGGTCGCCCTCGCACTCGGTTGCCTCGATCGAGGCAGCGAGGTCCGCGCGCTGGAGCTCGACAACGTTGAGATAGACCTCGAGCCGCTTCGTCGAGTCGACGGCCGAGACCTCGAGGTGGTCGCCCTTGTCGAACCATTCTACCGTTTCGCCCGCCGAGAACGGGAAGTCTTCGATCGGAATGCACAGGTAGTGAGTCTGACGGGTGAAGCTCGGGTCCGGCTCGCCGCTGCCCTCGCCGCCGGTGCCCATTCCATCATCACCGCCGGCTCCGCCGGCACCCGCGCCGCCAGCGCCTCCAACGTCGGCGCCGCCGGCACCCGCGCCGCCAGCGCCTCCAACGTCGGCGCCGCCGGCACCCGCGCCGCCAGCGCCTCCAACGTCGGCTCCGCCAGCACCCGCGCCGCCAGCGCCTCCAACGTCGGCTCCGCCGGCACCCGCGCCGCCAGCGCCTCCAACGTCGGCTCCGCCGGCACCGGCGCCGCCTGTGCCCACGCCGCCAGCGCCGCCCGAGCCATTGCCGGGGCCGAGCCGCGGGTAGTTCATGGTCAATTCGATGCAGCCATCCGACAGTGCATCGATGTTCGCGATCTCGCCGACCACCTGCTTCGACCAGGGGCCCGCCCACTGGAAGGACGATTGAGGCGCGCCAGCGCACACCGAGGGCACGACGTTCGTCTGCAGCGCGCCCGTCTTCACCTGTCCGGGCGCCACCACCGTGAGCGGCTTCAGCGCGACGCGCCCCGCCAACATCTCCGTGTCCTCCCAGAAATCCCTGTTGTCGTTCACGTTCTGCGGAATCAGGACGAATTGCAGGTCGGACCACCATGCCATCACAGGCCGCATTCCATCCGTCTCGAGCAGCACCACCTCGCAAGGCTCTTCCGAGGCCGGCACCGTCTCCTCGAAGTTGCCTGCGGCGAGGTGGGCCACTACCCGGTTGAGCGGGAGCGTGTCCTGCGGGTCCAGCCGATACGTGATCCCGAGGTTGAACGCGCTCGGCCCGAACATGCGTGTCGGATCGCCGGAGGTGACGTCAGAGCAATCGAGCGACGCGTCCACCCAGCGCACGCGGACGTCCACGATCCCGGACGTGGCATTGATGAGATAGGCGTCCGTGGAATAGCCCTCGGGTGCGGGGGTGCCGGTCGCGACGCAGGCGACGGCGGACGCCCCCAGGATCGTGCGCTCGAGCACCCAGGCGGTGCGCGGGCCTTCCTCGGCGCTCGGGGCCGAGAGCTCCCGGCTGGAAGCCGCGCGCGCCGAGAGGCGCCATGCCGGGACGAGGACCACGAGCGCGGCCAGGTCCGTCGGATCTTGCCAGATACGCCACGTGATCCCCGCGAGCCCCACGAGCCCCACGAGGAGCTGCGCGGCAGCGGCCGAGAGCTTGATCGCCGCGAACGGCGCGACCACCGCCGCGAACGCCACCGCTCGCCCGCGCGAGGTGCGCGCGTCCACGAGCGCCGCTGCGAGGACGGGGGCGACCACGAGGCCGGCGAGGTCGCTGAGCTTGCCGGTGAGCGCGCCTGGCAAGAGCCCGGCGCCTTTCAGGAGGTGGTCGTTGACCACCAGGAGCGCCAGGGCGCCAAGGAAGAGGGGGTGGCGGAGGACCGCGAATCGAGGCGACACAGATTGTCGTGACCGCGACACCAACGTCAGAGCATCTGCGGGGCCGCCGGCGTTTCGCCGTGATGAGTTCAGCATCGCCGCGAGCCGATAGCAGCGCGCGTGCCACTCGGACGCGCTTTGCTCGCCGAGGTTGCTCCGGACCCGGCGTGCTACAGCTCGCCCTCGCCCTCGCCCTCGCCCTCGCGCCTCTGCGAGCCGGCGTCTCTCCTGTCCGGCTCGTCCCGGCGTTTTTCGGAGCTCTGCGCGCGCAATGCGATCCTGCCTTTTACCGTCCGCCTTCTCTTTTCTCGCGTCCCTCTCCGGGTGTGGCCCTGTCGACCGTGAGCCGTCGATCCCCGCGGAAGCCAGCGATTGTCCCGCGCTGTTCGGCGAGGACTTCACCGAGACCCGCGCCGTCGACATCGGCGACGCGTCGTCCGGGACGTTCGTGCCCTACGCCGACGGCGCCAGCGTGCAACTGATCCTCGGCAACCAGGGCTCGATGATGATCACGCCCTGGGTCCAGGTGGAGGCCCTGCCCGGCGACGCGGAGGAGACGTGCCATGTGGTGCGCCTCGCGAACGAGTTCGAGGGTCCGCTCGCCGACGATCCCCGCGGGCTCGCCGCCGCGCAGTTCAACGTCCAGTTCATCAAGACCGGTTCTTTCCTGGTCTCGGACGGCGCGTTCTACCACCCGTTCGCATGGGACCGCAAGACGCTCGAAGGTCAGAAGCTCGGGCTCACGGTGACCGTGCGCGGCGACGGATACGAGGGCACGAAGAGCGTGAGCGTCGCGCTGGAGTGAAGCACCCTGCCAAGGGTCGTTTTGGACGCGGCGTGGAGGTGGCGACCTGGCGGGAGGGTCGTTTGGGAGGCGGCGTGGAGGTGGCGACCTGGCGGAAGGGCCGTTTTGGAGGCGGCGTGGAGGTGGCGACCTGGCGGAAGGGCCGTTTTGGAGGCGGCGTGGAGGTGGCGACCTGGCGGGAGGGTCGTTTTGGAGGCGGCGCGGAGGTCGCGACCTGGCGGAAGGGCCGTTTTGGAGGCGGCGCGGAGGTCGCGACCTGTCCAAGCCGTCGTTTTTGACCAGCGCCCAGGTCGCGATCTCTCCAGGATCCTGCTTGGGAGGCGAGGTCCAGGTCAGGACCTGGGCGCTCCTGCAAAATTACGCCGGATTCTCTGTCGCGACGTCCGTTCTGACGTTTCACGAGCGCGGGCCGCGGGGGCGGCCTTTCGAGACGGAGCGTTCAAGCTTGCTCGCACACCCCTCCGGCGGCACCGGCAGCCCGCGCAGCCCGTCCAATCGCCGTGAATTCTTTCTCCGGCGGCGCGGTGCTACCGCGCGGCGCACCGTACCGCGACGTAGCGGCCGTTCGGGTCGTCGTCGACGAACACGGGACCCACGTCGGAGAGCTCGAAGCTGACCGATCTTGCGTCGATCGCCGTGATGGTGAGCCTGCCGAATCCCGCGTCGCCGCCGCCGCTGACGGCCCCCGTGCTGCTGCAGTCCGCGCGAGAGGACGTCCCGAAGATCGTGAGATCCCCGCTCGCCGTGTCCACCTCGCCCACGGCGAGCATCGACTCGGGCATGCGCAGCTCCAGGTCCCACCAGTCGCTGCAGGGCTCGTACGTGGGGTTCGCGTCGGGATCGCTGCAGGACAGGGCCAGGGTGGCGACACGGAGCGTCACGCTCGACGAGTCGCCGAAGACGATCGCGCTCACCCGGCGCCCACCGCCGCCCGAGGTCGTCGGCGACGGCGCGACCGAGCTCGTCGTCGAGATCGGGCCATCCGGGCCATCCGGGCCATCCGGGCCATCCGGGCTGCCCTGGCCGCTCGTGCTGCCCTGGCCGGTCGTGCTGCCCGCGCCGCCGGCCCCGCCTCCTCCGCCGTCCATGATCACCGCGCCGCCGCACGCGCTTTGGACGAGCAGCGCGAGCGAGCCTACCGCCATTGAGATGCATCGAGGTGAGCGCTTCATCGTCGCATCGTATCGCCCTCCGGCCCGCGATCGCAGACGAGGGCACGCCTCCGTCGATGGACCGGCCGGGGGGCACCTGTGCTACCGTCGACCACAGCAGGCTCGGATGGCGGCGCGCCCCGTGGCCGGGCGTGAAGCACGGAGCTCTCATGAAGCCACCTGTCGTCGAAGGAGACGTCATCGCCGGCAAGTACCGGGTCGATCGCGTCGTGGGCCGAGGCGGCATGGGCATCGTGGTCGCGGCGAGCCACCTGTTCCTTCCGCAGCGTGTCGCGATCAAGCTCCTTCTCAGCACGGAGAGCCCGGCGCTCGTGCAGCGGTTTCTCCGCGAGGCGCGCGCGGTGGTCCGCCTCAAGGGCGAGCACGTCGTGCGGGTGTTCGACGTCGGCGAGCTCGGCTCCGGCATCCCGTACATCGTGATGGAGTACCTGGAGGGCGAAGATCTCTCCGATGTGCTCCGCGCCCGCGGCACGCTCAGCGTCGTGGACGCGGCCGACTACGTCCTGCAGGCCTGCCTGGCGATGGCCGAGGCGCACGCCGCGGGCATCGTGCACCGCGATCTCAAGCCGGCGAACCTCTTCCTCACGACGACGCCCGGCGGGGCGACGCTCATCAAGGTCCTCGACTTCGGGATCTCGAAGGAGGTGCCGGGCAGCACCGAGGGCGTCGGCGCATCGTTGACGCAGACGCGGGAGATGCTCGGCTCGCCCATCTACATGTCCCCGGAGCAGATGCGGTCGTCGCGCTCGGTCGACGCCCGCTCGGACGTGTGGGCGCTCGGCGCGCTGCTCTACCGCCTCCTGGTAGGGCAGCCGCCGTTCGAGGCCCCGGCGCTCGCCGAGCTCGTGCTGCAGGTCGCGAGCGCCGAGCCGATCCCGCCCACCGCGCTCAGGAGCGACATCCCACCGGGGCTCGAGGCCGCGATCCTCCATTGCCTCCAGAAGGATCCGGCCCGGCGGCCGCAGACCGTGGCCGACCTGGCGCGCGCGCTGGTGCCCTTCGCTACGGCGGGCGGGCAGGAGCGCGCGGAGCGCGCCGCGCGGATCCTCGGGGCGGGGGCGCAGGCGACGCCGCCGCCGACCGGTTCGGTGCCGCCGCCGCGGCTCGTGACGGCCAGCGGCCCTCCGAGCGCCCCGTCCGGCGCGATGGCGAGCCTCCTGCCCACGACGCGGGGGCTCACGCGGACGTCCGCGCGGCCCGGGTCGCGCAGGATCCTCGGGGCGGCGCTCGGGGCGGTCGCGATCGCCGTGCTCGCGCTCGCCCTCTGGGGCGCGGTCGCGTTGCCAGGCAGAGCGCCGGAGGCGGCGGCGCTGCAGGCCGCGGCGGCCTCGCGGGACGACACGGCGCCGCGGCGCGCGCGGCAGGACACCGCGGCGCGCGGCGCGGACCCGCTGATCGCGCCGGAGCCGCCGCCGGCGGTCCGTGACGCCTTGCCGCCACAGCCGCCGTCGGTCTCCCCGGTCGTCGCGCCGGCCAACGACGCGGCGCCCTCCGGGGCGGCGCTCGAGGGCCGGCGCGTGCCCCCGGCGACGAGCGCGTCGGCGACGCTGAAGGCGCCGTCGGCGCCCGGAGGGACGAATCCCTTGGAACTACCGATCAAATGAGACAGGAACCTCCGGCCTCCGACCGGCGGCACCCCGCATTCCAGCCGGATACAGGCGAGGCGCCGGTGCGTTCGCGCCGCCCGGCGACGGGGCTCGCGCCAGCGGTCGCCATCGTGGTGTTGACCACGGCCGGCGGCGCGGCCGCGCAGCAACCCCAGCCCGCCCCTGCGGCGGCTCCTGCGCCGGCCGCTCCCGCGCCGGCGGCTCTTGCGAAGGCCGCTCCCGCGCCGGCGGCTCTTGCGAAGGCCGCTCCCGCGCCGGCGGCGGCTCCTGCACCGGCCGCTCCCCCGCCGGCCGCTCCCGCGCCGGCCCCTTCCGCGCCGGGCGAGGCTGCTTCTGCGCCCGCCCGCGAGCGGCTGAGCGGTGAGGCCAGGGCCGATTACGAGTCCGGCAAGGCGCTCTTTCGCAACGGCGACTTCGCCAGCGCCTTCCTCAAGTTCCAGAGCGCCTACGAGAGCTCGAAGGACGCGCGCCTCCTCTGGAACATGATCGCCTGCACCTCCAAGATGCACCGGTACAGCCAGCTCCTTGCGCTGGTGGAGAGGTTGAAGCAGGAGGACCGCGGCGTCCTGCTCCCGGAGGACTGGGCGACGATCGCCGAGGTCGAGCGGAACGCCAGGGCCCTCGTCGGTCACCTGGACATCGCCGCGAGCGAGCGGGACGCGGAGGTGACGATCGACGGCGAGCTGATCGGGAAGACGCCGCTCCCGGGCAAGGTGATCGTCGACGCCGGCACCAGGAGAATCCGTGTCTTCAAGCCGGGGTTCAAGGAGCACCTCCGCGTGGAGAGCGTGTCCCCTGGCGCGCAGCTGGCGCTCGACGTCCGGCTGGCGCGGCCGATGAACGGCGGCAGGCTCTCCATCCTTGCCTCTCCGGGCGATCGCCTCGCGCTCGACGGCGAGTTCCTGGGCGAAGGGCAGTGGGAGGGCATCGTGCCGAGCGGCCGTCACGTGGTGAGGGTGTCGGCGCCGGGGAAGGTGCCCTACCAGGCTCAGATACGGATTCAGGACGAGGCGCTGAGCAGCGTCCGCGTCGGCCTGGTGCCGGCCGAGAAGCGCGGCGGGACGCCGTCGTGGGTATGGATCGCCGGCGCCGGGGCGGTCGTCGCCGCGGCCTTGTCGGCCGGCCTCCTCCTCGCGCACGACCCCCATCCCGAGCAGGTGGGGGCGGGCCAGGGAGCCCCCAGCGAGGGCCGCCCGACCGGATTCGGTGGCCGGTTTTGAGGGGGCCGCCGCGGTCCACGGCGGCGCTCGCCCACGAACCTGCGCCTCGCGCTGGCGAGCGCGGCCGGCAGGCCGCCGTCAGATCATCCCTACCAGCGGTCCTGTGCAGAAGTCCGGGTCGCCGAACGTGTCGGCCTCGATGCCCATCGCGTGGAGCAGCGACAGGAGCAGGTCGTTGTGCGCGACCTCCTTCTGCTGGACGACGTATCGGCCCGTCTTGAATTGACCTCCTGCGCTCCCGGCGACGACATAAGGGATGTTCTTGCGCAGGTGATTGCCGTCCGCGTGCTCGTTGGTCCAGAAGATCACCGTGTTGTCGAAGACCGTGCCGTCGCCCTCCGGCATGCTCTTCAGCCTGGCGATCAGGTACGCGAGCTGCTCGGCGTAGAAGCGGCTGATCCTGGTGAGCCGCTCGCGGTTCACCTGATCGGCGTAGCCGTTGTGCGCCATCGGGTGGTGGCCCTCGGTGATGTCCGGCCCGAGGAAGCTCAGCACCTTGGTCGTCGCGGAGTTCGTGAAGTGCAGGCTCGCGACCCGCGTCAGATCGCAGGCGAGGGACATCGCGATGAGATCCAGCTGGAGCCGGCAGAGCTCCGGCATGCTGGCGACCTTGTCGACGTCGAGATCCGGCGTCAGCGCCGGCGCGGCGCACGCCGGCGAGGTCGGCGCCGAGCCGCGATCGAGGCGCGACGCGATGTCCTCCACCGACGCGAGGTGCCCGTCGAGCTTCAGCCGATCCGCGGCGCCCAGCCGCTTGCGCAGCCGGTCGTAGTCCGAGGCCACCTTGCCGAGCACCGCCCTGCGCTGCTCGGTCTTCCGCGTCGCGTCGGCGGGCGCGACCGACAGGTCGGAGAAGAGCCGGTCGAACGCGGCGTACGGGCTGTTCTCCGGCGGCAGCGGCTGCGCCGGCCCGCGGTACGCGAGGCGCGCGCCCACGGTCGCCCCGTAGACGAGCACGCCGAGCTCGAGCGAGAGGAACTTGGTCTTCGTGCCGATGTGGTTCGCGATCTCCTGGTCGAGCGAGATGCCGTCGGCCCAGCCGCACGACAGCCCGGCGTCGCCGGGGAAGTCGCCCTCCTGCATCGCGCGCGCGGTCAGGCACTGCCCCGTGCCCTTCTGGTGCGCGTCGCCCGGCCCCGTCAGCGCCGACAGCGCGCTCACGTTGCCGAGGACCAGCAGATCCCTGTTGTGGTCCTTGAGCGGCGCGAGGATGGGCGACAGCTCCTCGCCGTCCTGGAACGTCGAGGACGACGGCCAGAAGTCCGGTGGGACGGTCCCGTTCGGCGTGTAGAGCACGATGAACCGCTTCGGGAACTCGAGCCCGAACGCGGCCCGCCCCGTCTGCTCCGACGCCGGCGCGAGCCGCTTCGAGCAGCCCATTGCCTCGAGGAACGGCAGCGCGAGCGCCGCGCCGCCGAGGCCCCTGAGCACGGCGCGGCGGCTGAGTCGGTACGGCTTCATCACGGCTCTCCTCCCGGGGCGCTCTCCGAGGCGCCCCCTGCGTCGTCTCCCACGTTGATCTCGCGCCGGTAGCGGAACGCGTCGGTCTGGGTGAGCGCCACGAGCAGCGCCCTGATGTTGTACCGGGACGCCTCGAACGCCTCCGTCGCCTGCGAGAGGCTGCAGGCGTCCTCGCGCTGCTCGGCGCGGCCATAACCGAAGCGGAACCACTGCTTCACGACGCACGCGCGCACCTGCTCGCTCTCCGCGAGCCGCCGCGCGAGCTCGACCGCCCCGTCGAACGGCCCGTCGATGTCGGTCTGCGTGAGCTCGCCGCTGGCGTCGACCGGGATGCCGTTCTCGGCGTCCCGCCAGCGGCCGAGCGCGTCGTAGTGCTCGAAGCCGAACCCGATCGGGTCGAGCAGCGTGTGGCAGCTCCTGCAGCCCGGGTCGGACACGTGCTGCGAGAACTGCTCGCGCGTCGTCTTCGTCCGGTCGACCATCGGCGGCTCCGGGACCACGTCCGGCGGCGGCGGCGGGATCTGGCAGAGCAGGCTCTGGCGCACGAACCGGCCGCGGTGCACCGGCGAGGACCGGTTCGGCTTCGCGTAGAGCGAGAGCAGCCCGGCGTGCGTCAGGAAGCCGGCGCGCTGCGACGGATCGAGCTCCACCCGCTCGAACGCCTCGCCCTTCGGGCCTCCCTCGACGCCGTAGAGCTCGGCGAGCTCCCGGTTCATCATCGAATAGGACGCCGTGAACAGCGTGCTCACGCTCGCGTCCTCCTCGAAGATCGCGTGATCCAGGAACGCCTCGGTCTCGGCCTGGAACAGCGGCAGGAGCTCGTCCCGGTACTCGGGGTAGAGCTCCGGATCCCTCCCGCCCGCGGCGATCTCGTCGATCTTCGAGAGCCCGAGCCACTGGCGGTGGAAGTTCTTCGCGGCCTCGCGCGCCCGCGGATCGTCCAGCATGCGCCGCGCCTGCGCCGCGATCTCCGCGGCGGTGCCGAGCGCCCCCTCCTCGGCGGCCGCGAAGAGCGCGTCGTCGGGCATCGTGCCCCAGAGCAGGTACGAGAGCCGCGAGGCGATCTCGTACGAGGTGAGCGGCACGACGTCGCCCTCCACCGGATCCGGCATGCCGAGCTCGACGCGGTAGAGGAAGTGCGGCGACTGGAGCATCGCCTGGACAACGAGCGAGAGGCCGGTCGACGCGTCGTCGGGCGTGTCCCCGAGGCCGAGCCCGCGGTCGAAGAGCGCCGCGAGCTCGGCGACCTCGTCCTCGGCGAGGGGCCGGCGGAACGCCCGCTTGCCGAGCGACGCGATGAGCGCCGTGATCTCGCCGCGGCACGCGGCGCCCGCCGCGGCCCCGCGGCACGAGGGCGCCTCGCCGAGCAGCTTGCCCGCCGCGCGCGCCGCGATGCCCTCGGCGGCGGTCATGTACTGCTCCGCGAGCAGCGGGCTCACCACGAGCGCCGCCGCCTGGTTGTTGAAGCCGAGCGACTCCTCCTCGGGCACGAAGCCCCTCGCAGGGCGGCTGTCGTCGCCGAGGAGATCGAGTATCGTATTGTCGTACTCCACCCGTGTCATGCGGCGGAGCGGCGACTCGCCTGGCTCGATGGAGGCGCAGAGCGGTGCCGTCGCCTCGCCGTCGTCGTCGTCGTCGTTCGCGGGGAGATCGCCGAACTGCCCTGAGCAGGAGGCGAGGAGGAGCAGGCCGATGGGCCAGCGGAGAGCTCTTGGTTCAGCCATGGTGCCTCGTCGGCGAGCGCGAGCAGGGCACGGCGCGTTCCCCTCCGTGCAGCGCGCGCGGCGCGGCCGTGTGCGTGGCGCGCCATCTCGCCATCTTCAAGGAGCGTATGGCAAACCGTCGCTCCCGGATAGGAGCCGCGCTCGGAGCGGCCGAATCAAGTGGGAGCACGGGGCCGATGTGATCATCCCGTGTGCGCGTGTCTTACGGCGTTGCCGCGGACTCCGGCCTTCGAAGGCGGCTCGACCTGCGGTGTACGGAGCGACTATGCTCGCGCCCAATGCAAAGGCGAACGCTCGCCTGTCCTGTCTCTCGTCTCTCTCCTCGGGCGCCGCGGCGCCGCGCGCGCCGCTCTCCTGCGGCCGCGCCGCTCGGCGCGGCGCTCTCGGCGCTGTCGATGCTCCTGGCGCTCCTTTCGCCAGGCTCGGCGCTCGCCGATCCCAGCGCGGCGTCCAGCGCCGATCGCGCCGAGCGCGATGAAGGCGCCCGCCCGCCCGCCGCGGGGACCGCGCTCTTCAGCGCGGGTGTCGATCTCGAGATCGCGGGTCGTACGCTGTCCTATAGCGATCTGCTCTCCGACAACCTCCGCACCTACGAGGTGCTGGGCGTGCCCATGCCGTCCCTCCGGGGCGAGCTGTACCCGTTCGCGCGAAGCGCCGTCCCGGTGCTCCGCGACCTCGGTGTCGAGCTCTCGTACGCTCGCGCCCTCGGCCTCGACTCGGAGGGCGCCGGCGGAGCGAGCGTATCGACCTCGTGGAGCCGGCTCCACGCCGGCCTCCGGGGCCGTTACCGCCTCGCCGGGCAGGACGGGCCGGTCCTGTTCGCGGGCGGCGGACTCCGCTGGACCGACTTCGATATCGAGTCGACGGGCGACCCGTCGCGCGACGCCGCGTCGGTGTCTTACGTCGCCTTGCGCGTGGGGGTGGACGGGCGATTGCCGGTCGGCCCGGTCGCGCTGGAGGCCGGGGGAGGGGTCCAGGCGCCCCTCTCGATGGGAGCCCTCGCGTCTCATTTCCGCGCGCCGAGCGCCGGAGGCGTCGATCTCCGCGTCGCGGTCGCCGCCCCGTTCGCGCCGGGGCTCGAGGCGCGCGCCGGCGCGTCGTACGCGCGGTTCTTCTACGACTTCGACTCCGAGCCAGAGGACACGTACATCGCTGGCGGGGCGCTCGACCAGCACTTCAGCGTTCACCTGGGGGTGGCTTATCATGGGGAGTGAGGTGCGCTCAGCGCGCGCGGCGCGCGCCGGGTCTGCCCGTCGCGGCGGGCGCTTCACGGCGGCGACGGCGGCGACGGCGGCGGCGCTCGTCGCTCCGGCCTTGCCGCTGCTCGCGGGGTGTCCGGGGACGATCGACGATCAGGAGCGGTTCGACCGGCGGCACGGCGGCGGCGGCGGCCCGCAGGCCGCGTGCGCCGACGTGCCCGCGGTGTTCGCCGAGCGGTGCGGCGGCGCGAGCTGCCACGGGCCGGGCGAGCCCGCGGCCGGCCTCGACCTCGTCACGCTCGGCGTCGGCGATCGCGTCGCCGGCCGCCCGGCCACGAGCTGCGCCGGCGTGCTCGCCGACCCCGATCGGCCGGAGGAGAGCGCGCTCTACGTGCGGCTCACCGACGCGCCTTCGTGCGGCGCGCGCATGCCGCTCGGGGGGGCCCCGTACTCGTCCGAGGAGATCGCGTGTGTCGCCGCCTGGATCGCGGAGCTCACGCCGGCCGCGTGCAGCGGCCTCGACTGCGGCTGTCCCGGCTGCGTGTGCACGCCCAGCGCGCAGGAGGCGTGTTACACGGGCCCGGGGGGGACGGACGGCGTCGGGCGCTGCGTGGCCGGCACGCGCGTCTGCAACGCGGAGGGCACGTCGTGGGGCCCGTGCATGGGGGAGGTCCTGCCCGCGTTCGACGCGTGCGACACGCCCGACGACGAGGACTGCGACGGCGCGACGCCCGCCTGCGAGGACGTGTGGAGCCGCGGCTTCGGCGACGCGACCGGCCAGTACGCCCGATCCGTCGCGTTCGACGCGGACGGCAACGTGATCGTGGCCGGCCAGCTGGAGGGGACCGTCGATCTCGGCGGCGGCCCGCTCACGGCCACCGGCACGGACGCCTTCGTGGCGAAGTTCGACAGGTTCGGCGCGCACGTCTGGAGCAAGCTGTTCCCGGGCGACGGCAACCAGTTCGCGATGGCGCTCGCGGTCGACGCGGCGGGCAGCGTCCTCGTGGCGGGCCGCGCCTTCGGCCGCGTCGATCTCGGCGGCGGCGAGCTCGCGTCGCACGGGAGCGACGACGTCTTCGTCGTCAAGCTGGGCGGCGGCGGCGAGCACATCTGGAGCAGGATCTTCGGCGGATCCGGCGCGGATCGCTGCGACCGCATCGCCGTCGACGCGGCGGGCAACGTGCTCGTGGCGGGCGGCTACCACGGCGCCGTCGACTTCGGCGCCGGCGAGCTCACGAGCGCGGGCATGCGCGACGCCTTCGTGCTGCGCCTCGCCTCGGGCGACGGCCGGACGCTCCTCGCCCTGCGCGCCGGCGGCGAAGGCGACGACTACGCCCACGGGATCGCGGTCGACGCCGACGGCAACCTGGTCGTCGCGGGGTATTTCGATGGATCCATCGATCTCGGCGGCGCGCAGCTCGTGAGCGCCGGCCTCTCCGACATCTTCCTCGCCAAGCTCCGTCCTTCCGGCGACCACGTCTGGAGCGCCCGGTTCGGCGGCGCCGAGGCGGACGAGGCCCACGACGTCGCGGTCCACCAGGCCACGGGTGACGTGGCGCTCACGGGCACGTTCGCGTCGACCATCGACCTCGGCGGCGAGCCGATGGTGAGCGCCGGCGGGCGGGATCTGTTCGTCGCCAGGCTCTCCGGCGCCGGCGCGCACCTCATGAGCCGGCGCTTCGGCGACGACGAGGACCAGCTGCTCACCGATTTCGAGACCGGGGCGCGCGCGAGCGTCGCGGTGGACTCCGCCGGCAATCTCCTGCTCGCGGGGCCGCTGTTCGGCTCGGCGGACTTCGGCGGAGGGCCGCTGACGAGCCGAGGCAAGACCGATGTCTACCTGGTCAAGCTCGGCGCCTCGAACGATCACGTGTTCAGCAAGCTGTTCGGCGACGTCCAGACGCAGGTCGGCCTCGACGTGGCGGCGGGCTCAGGCGCGAGCGTGTTGATCGCCGGCCGTTTCTACGGCGCCATCAACTTCGGTCAAGGGGCGCTCTCGAGCGCGGGCCAGGGCGACGCGTTCGTCGCGAAGCTCTCTTTATAAATACCGTTCTCATTGCAATCGTCGCGCTCGCTCGCTAGCGCTGCGCGCTGTTTGCCCACCTCTTCTGCCAAGGTCACCTACGGCGCGTGGCAATTTGCCTCGCTGGGGCAGCATGGCTGTTCGCTCATCGCTCGTCTGGGCACGTTGCTCCCATTCCTTGCCTCGTTTCCAGCTTTCTCGCAGTGGCATGTTCTCTGCTCGACACCGCTCGACCGCGCGGCGAGATGCTCCGCTGATCGGAGGATTTCCGTCGAGCCGAGCGGGCGAGTCCGAAGGAGCAGAGGTATGCGCGTCCTGCTTATCACCAAGATCTTCCCGAACGCGACGAACCCGGGACAGGCGCCGTTCAACCGGCGGCAGTTCGCCGCGCTCTCGAGGTATTGCGACATCGACGTCTTCGCGACGATCCCCTGGTTCCCCGGGGCTTCCAGGTTCTCCCGGTGGTCCATGTCGAGCGACGCGCCTCGCGAGGACGTGATCGAGGGGTTGCCGGTGCGCCACCCGCGATTCCTCTATGTGCCCAAGGTGGCGCCGTATCTCAATGGCCCGCTCTATGCGGCGTCCATGCTCTTCGAGCTGGCGCGCCACCGTCCTGCGCCGGACGTCATCGTGGGCTCGTTCGCCTATCCGGACGGATTCGCCGCGGTGTGCCTCGCGGAGCTGCTCGGCGTCCCGGCGGTCGTCAAGGTGCATGGCTCGGACGTCGACGTGCTCTCGCAGCAACCGGCGGTCAGGCCCTCGCTCGAGTGGGGTCTCCGGCGCGCGACCCGCGTCGTCGCCGTGAGCAAGCAGCTGGCCGAGGGGGTCCACGCGCTCGGCGTCCGTCGCGACCGCATCGATGTCGTCATGAACGGCGTCGATCGCGGCCTGTTCTACCCGCGCGACCGGGGCGAGGCCCGCGCCGCCCTGGGCCGCCCCGCGGAGCGCCGGCTGCTGCTCTACGTCGGCCACCTGCTCCGCGACAAGGGCGCGCTCGACGCGATCGCCGCGTTCGAGCGCATCGCCGCCGCGCACCCCGACATCGACCTCGCGCTGGTCGGGAGCGGCGCGGACGAGCAGGCCTGCAGGTCGGCGGCGGAGCGGCTCGGCGGGCGCGTTCTGATGACCGGTCGCCTGCCGCACCACGAGGTGGCGCGCTGGGTCGCCGCCTGCGATGCGCTCGTCCTGCCGAGCCATCACGAGGGCACGCCCAACGTCGTGATCGAGTCGCTCGCGTCGGGCCGCCGGGTGGTCGCGACGCGGGTCGGGGGCATCCCCGACGTGATCAGCCGCCCCGAGCTCGGCGAGCTCGTCTCGCCCGGCGATCTCCCCGCCCTGGCCGGCGCCATGGCGCGCGCGGCGCACGCGCCCTACGATCCCGAGCGGATCTCGGCGCTCGCCGGGTCCAAGGGGTGGGACGAGAGCGCTCGCGCGCTCCACGACACGCTCGTCCTGGCGCGGAGCGAGCGGCGCTCGCCAGCGCCCGCGCCCGCGCCGCTGCGCGTGCCCGTGATCGACAACGGCCCCGCGCTCCAGGCGGACGCGCAACCCCCTGCATCCGTGCGACGGGCGCCGCCCCCCTCGCGGCGGTTCCCCGACGGCGCGCAGCTCGGGGTCGGCCAGGCCTGAAGGGCCCTGGCCCCGCCTCAGGCCACGGGCACGGCCTTTTCTGGCCGCAGGCGAACGGTGGGGCCGGGATCCGGGGGCGGCGGCTCGGCGCGCGGCATCGCGGCGCGCGCCGTCCAGAAGCTCCTTGCGTCGTCCGGCGTCCACGCTGGCGCCGGCTCGCATGCGTCGAGCGCGGCGAGCAGCTCGCGCGCGCTCTGGTAACGGTCGCCTGGCCGCTTGGCGAGGCACCGCATCACCACCTCTTCCAGCTCCGACGACAGCGGCCAGGGCGCGCGCAGCGACGGCGGGATCGGCGGCATCGTCAGGTGCGAGTAGACGAGCTTGCCGAAGCTCCGGCCGTCGAAGGGGGCCACGCCCGTCAGCAGGTAATAGAGCGTGACCCCGAGCGAGTAGATGTCGCTCCGGGCGTCCACGGCGCCGGCCGAGATCATCTCCGGGGACATGTACGTCGGCGTTCCCTTGATCACGCCGACGTCCGTCATGCTCGCGTCTCCCTCCAGGCTCACCTGCTTCGCGATCCCGAAGTCGAGCACCTTGAGCACGTCCTGCTCGTCCCCCACGCGCGTGATGTAGAGGTTGTGGGGCTTGATGTCGCGGTGGATGACGCCCGCGTCGTGCGCCTCCGCCAGCGAGAGGCAGGCCTGCCGCGCGAAATGGACGACCCGGGAGGGCGGCATCGGGCCGTGATCGCGCACCAGGGTGGCCAGGTCGGCGCCGGCCAGGTGCTCCATCGCGATGTAGAAGATGCCGTCGCTGCTCGCGCCGAAATCGAAGATCCGGATCGTGTGCGGCGACGTGAGCCGGCTCGTCGCGCGCGCCTCGCGCTCGAAGCTGCGCACGTCGCCCTCGGACTTGCTCTCGCTGCGGAGCAGCTTCAGCGCCACGTCGCGGCGGAGCGACTCGTCCCAGGCGAGCCACACCTCGTTCTGCCCGCCCCGACCGACCGGCGCCACGAGCCGGTAGCGGCCGAGCTTGCGGGCCTCGTAGACCTGCTGGCGCGCCGACCAGAGGCCGTGGCTCGCCGCCGACACCAGGATCGCGGTGGCGAGCACGAAGATGTAATTGCAGGCGAAGATCACGAGCGACCGCGGCGACGTCCACTGCGCAGCCAGCGCCGGGTCGAGGGACGCCCCCGCGCCCATGATGATGGGGAAGCTGAGCGCCACAGGGATCGTCATCCGGAGCGATCGCGAGAAGTGCGTGGGCAGGATCGTCGCGTCGACGAGCATCACGATCGACAGCCCGTGCATGTAGTTCCAGGTCAGATCCCCGAACTCCAGCGCCATCACGGAGATGAGCCCCCCCGTGCTCCACACCGCGAAGACGTGCGCCGCGTCGAGGAGCTCGGCCGAGGTCTGCTCGCGCCGAGCGAGGAGGTACAGCCAGAGCAGGATGACCTCGCCGAGCAGCCGGTAGAGCAGCAGCCGGGTGACCGAGGCGCTCGGAAACACGGCGAGCACCACGAACACGTCGAGCGCCGCGAACGTGGGCCAGGTCACGAGCGCCGTGGGGAGGCCCCGCGCCATCGCGCGGCGCTCGTCCGCCGAGCTGACGCCTCGAGGTCCCTGGGATCCCGTCGAATGGAAGCTGCTCGAGGCGGTCATGGTGCGGCGCGGGCCGTATCGCAGGCCATTGGAGCCCTGCGCTGGCGCGGAGTCAAAGCGCACGTCGCCCGTCGGGAGGAGCGAGAAATGACGCATCGCACGTGTCGCACGCAACGTACGTGGGGCGCGCATCGCGCGCATCACACACGTCGTACGCGTTGCCCCACGTCGTACGCACCACGCGGGCGCCGCCCGGGCGCGGCGCGGCGAGCGCGCCTCCGGGGTTCCGCCGGCGGGGCGTCCGTTGTAGAGGCGCTCCGCGCTCGCTCCGAGACCCCCGCCATGGCGGCGATCTCGGCGGCGATCCGCGGGGAAATGGGATGAAGCAGAGACGTGCGCTCATGATCATCGCGGTCCGCAATGGCGTGCTCGCCGGCGCGGCCCCCGCGCGGGCGGCCATGGGCCCGCGCGCGATCCTGGGACGGGCCCTCTCTCGCGCGCGCGGCTGCTGCGGCGCGCCGGTGCGCTGACGGCCCGTGGCGAAGATCGGCTACTACGTCCACGGGCGCGGGCGCGGGCACGCGAGCCGCGCGCTCCCGATCGTGGGAGCCCTCCGCGAGCGCGGCCACGAGCTCCGGATCTACGGCGGCGGCCAGGCGGCGGACCTGCTCGGCGCGCTCCCGGAGCACCGCCTCGTGCGGCCGATCCACCGCGGGCTCGCGGGCGTGATCGAGCTCCCGCGCCGCCTGGCGAAGGAGATCGTCGAGCAGGCGGGCTTCCGGCCCGACGCCATCGTGAGCGACGGCGACGTCCCGTCGCTGCTCGCCGCGCGCGCGCTCGGGATCCCCGCCGTCGCGCTCGGCCACGATCTCGTCTTCTCGCGCTGCCGCCTGCCCGAGGGGCTGCCGAGGCTGCGGGTGCTCGCGTGCCGGCGCACGACCTGGGCCTCCAGCCGGGCGCGCCGCGCGGTCGCCGTCCACTTCCTGCCGATCGAGCCGGAGACGCCGGGCACCCTCGTCGCGCGGCCCGAGCGCCGGCTCGCCCCCGCGCGCGCCGGCGAGCCCGGGGCCGTCGTCTGCTACTTCAGCGAGTGCGACGCGCGCCGCGTGCTCGATCTCGTCGCGCGCGACGGCCGGCGCGTCATCGCGTTCGGCGACCCGGGTCTCGACGTGCCCGGCGTCGAGGCGCGCCCCTTCGATCCGGGCGCGTTCCTCGGTCACCTCGAGGGCGCGTCGGCGGTCGTGACCACCGCCGGCAGCAACGTCCTCGCCGAGTGCGTGCTCGCCGGCAAGCCCGTGCTCGCGCTCTACGACGACCGCCACAACGAGCAGACGCTCAACGCGCTCCTCGCCGAGCGGGCCGGCGTCGCCGTCGCGAGCTCGCTCGCGGCGCTCTCGCCGGACGTCGTGGCGCGCTTCTTCGATCGCTGCCGCGCCGCCGACTTCGCTCGCATCGACCTGGAGCGCGCGCTGCCGAGCGCGCCTTCCGCCGTGCTCACCCTGCTGGAGGAAGCGTGCGCGGGCGCCTCGTGACGAGGTGCATCGCGACGTTCGCACCTCGCACCGTGGCCGAAGTCGACACAAGCGGCATGAGCTTTGCTAATTACGCCCGCTGCCGACAGGCCGATTGGCCGACGAGGAATGGCTGCTGTGCCGAGCAGCAGGCAGCGCTCGCGGCCGCAGCGTGACACGGCTGTCGCGGGCGCGACACGAGCGCCCTACCGCCCGTCACGCTGCGCGCCTCGGTCGGCCATCGACCACGGTTCGCGCCGCTTCTCCAGGAGCAACGAAGATGACGATGGATGCAATTCTGCCGCTCAGCGACCACCGGAGCGATCGCGCGCCGCACGAGGCGATCGCGCCGGCGCGTCCCACGCCGTCGACGGGACCCGCGCGGGGAGGGCTCTCCTCCGTCAGGGTGCAAGCGGCCATTCCAGAGAATCCCTTCGCTGCCCTCTCCGGCGCCAACGGGCGGCCGCTCAAGGTCGCCATCCTCAGCGATTTCACGCGCATTCCTTACGCGAATGGCGCGGTCTTCCAGACGCGGGCCCTGTATCGCGCGCTCAACACCTGTGGTCACCAGGCAACACTGATCGGACCTCGGGATCCGGATGCCTCGGCCGACGAGGTCCCTCCCGGCACCGTCGCCTTGCCCAGCCTGCCGCTGCGCACCTACCCGGGGGTGCACCTGCCCATCCCCGTGGGATCCTCGGTGCTCGATCCGATGCGGTGGGATTTTGACATCTGCTTTGCGCAGACCACGACCCTGCTCGTCGAGTTCGGCATCTGGCTGCGCAAGATGCGCGGCATCCCGCTGCTCTGCGTGAACACGACGCACCTCGCGGCCGCGTACGACGTGCTCCTGCCGGAGCGGGTCTCCCGGATCGGCGCGGTCCACACGGTGCTCCACAAGACGCTGCGCGCGCCGATGGAGCGGCTCTTCGTGGACCTGTACAACCAGGGAGACGGCCTCGTCGTGCTGAGCGAGGGCCTTCGCGATTACTGGCGCGAACGGGGCGTGACGGTGCCCATCCACGTCATCCCGCGGATGGTCCCCGAGGACGTGTTCGAGCGCCCGCTCGGCCCCGACCCCTACGTGCAGCTGCTCGAGGAGCGCGGGCTCGACCCGCGCGGCCCCCGCCTCGTCTGCGCGGGCCGCCACACCCGGGAGAAGTCGCAGCACCGGCTGATCCGCATCTTCGCCGAGCACATCGCCCCGCACGAGCCGCAGGCGACGCTCACGCTCGTGGGCGACGGGCCGGACAGCGTGGCGTACGCGGCGCTCGCGCGCGAGCTGGGCGTCGCGCGCCGGGTCATCTTCACGGGCGAGGTGCCGTACAGCCAGATCTCGGACTACTACCGGCACGCGAACCTCTTCCTGCACGCCTCGCTGAGCGAGACGTTCGGAAACGTGCTCAGCGAGGCGCTCTGGTGCGGCTCCCCGACGGTCGCGTTCGCCGACGGCATGGGCGTGAGCTCGCAGATCCAGAGCGGCCACAACGGCCTGCTGATCGACCCGGGCCGCGGGCCGATCGCCGAGGAGAGCGCGAACGCCGCGTACGGCAAGGCCGTGCTCGCGCTCACGCGCGATCCGCTCGCCGCCGCGCGGCTCGGAAACGCGGCCGCGCAGCGGGCGCGCGAGCGGTCCTCGCCCCTCGTCGTGCAGCGCATGCTCGCGAACGCGTTCGCGCACGCGCGCGAGCACGCGAGGCAATCCAACCTGCGCCCGCTCGTCGACGGGCCGAAGGCGCTCCAGTGGCTGGAGACTTTCCGGCACTTCCGCACCTGGATGGGCTTCACCGGCGGCCTCTTCGCGTTCGGCCACCTGCGCCCCGCGGCGGCGCCGCGGCCCAAGGGTATCCAGCCGTCGTTCTGCGCCTAGCGCGCGTGGTAAGACCGGCCCGAAGACGGCCCGCACGCGGCCGCTTCGAGGTGTTCCCGGTTTCGAGGTGTCCTTCGAATGCTCCTCAGGATGATCGGTGCGCTCGTCGATATCAGCGGGCGCCGTCCCTGGCTCGTCATCGCGCTCGCCCTCCTCTCCATGGCAGGGCTATGGGGGTACGCGTCGCGGCTCGAGCTGCGCACGGAGCTCCGCGAGCTCTTGCCGAGCGACAGCCCGGCGTTCCAGGCCTACGAGCGTCAGGCCCGGCGCGTGGACGGCGGAGCGCAGCTCATCGTCATCGCCGAGTCACCGGATCGCGGCGCGAACGAGCGGTTCATCGACGCGCTCGCGGAGCAGCTGAACGAGCCTCTCCGGAAGCGCGCGGCCTGCGCCGCGGCGTGCGGCGACGACGCCTGCCGGGCGGCGTGCGGGCCGCCGGCGCTCATCCGCTACGTGGAGTCCGGCACGAAGGAGGTCCGCAGCTTCTTCGACGCGAACAAGTGGCTCTACGCGAGCGTCCGCGAGCTCGAGGCGGCGGACGAGGCGATCGAGCTGGAGCTCGCGCTGCGGAGCGGCCTCATCGAGGATCTGGAGGCTTCCGGGGCGCCCGGCGGTGACGCGGGCGCGGCGGCGACGCCGGCGCCGGCCCAGAAGGGGCTGTCGCTCGACGAGACCTGGCAGGAGCTCCAGCGGCGCCTGAAGAAGATCGACGAGTTCCCGAGCGGCTACTTCGCCACGCCCGACGGGCGCATGGTCGCGCTCCGCATCGTCTCGCGCAGCGCCGGGATGGGCGATCGCCGCGCGGCGGAGCTCCTCGACCAGGTGACCGCGCTCGTCTCGCGCCTCGATCCTGCGGCGTTCCACCCGGCCATGCAGGTCGGGTACGCGGGCGACATCCCGAACGCCATCGCCGAGCAGAAGTCGCTCGTGAGCGAGGCGGTGTGGGCCACCGCCATCGCGCTCGTGCTGATCGTCGGCGGCGTGATGATCTACTACCGCTCGCCCTGGTCGCTCGTGGTGATCCTGCTCCCCACGGCCCTCGGCGCCAGCGCTGGGTACGCGTTCGCGACCCTGACCTACGGCTACGTCAACACGGTCGGCGCCTTCCTCGGGGCGATCATCGTCGGCAACGGGGTCAATTACCCGATCGTGCTCCTGTCGAGGTACCGCGACTTCCGCGCGCGCGGCATGCCCGCGGACGAGGCGCGGCGCGAGGCGGTCATCAACGCGTTCCGCGCCGAGCTCGTCGGGGCGAGCGTGGCGGCGATCGCCTACGGATCGCTCACGATCACGCACTTCCGCGGGTTCAGCCAGTTCGGCACGATCGGCTTCGTCGGGATGTTCATGGTGTGGGCGTCCATCGTGCCGCTCGTGCCCGCGACGCTCGTCGCGATCGAGCGCATCCAGGCGAGGCTCCCGCGCTGGATGCGCGATCCGGCGCCGCGCGTCTCGGACGAGGGCGCCTCCGGGCCCGGCGCGCGGGCGCTCGCGCGCGTGACGTCGCGGTGGCCGCTCGCGTTCCTCGCGGTCGCGCCGGTCATCGTCGCGCTCGCCGCGTGGAAGCTCCCCGCGTACATCCGGGATCCCTGGGAGTACAACTTCGCGCGCCTCGGCTCGAAGAGCTCGCGGGAGAAGGGCGCGGGGAGCTGGTCGCTCAAGGCGTCCGAGGTCTTCGGCGGGAAGATGAACGTCGCCGGCGCGATGATGCTCGCCGACACACCCGAGCAGGTGCCGGCCATCAAGGCGCAGATCCTGGCGAACGACGCGAAGGATCCGCAGGGCCAGCTCGTGGCCGACGTCGCGATGGTCGCCGACGCCCTCCCCGGCACGGCCGAGGAGCAGCGGCGGAAGATCGAGATCCTGGAGCGCATCCGGGACCGGCTGACCCCGCGGGTGCTGAAGGCCCTGCGCCCCGAGGAGCGCGAGCGCGTCCTCAGCATGAAGCCGCCGGAGGCGCTGCGCGTCATCGGCCCGAAGGACCTGCCCGACCTCATCCGCCGCAGGTTCGAGGAGAACAACGGCGTGGTGGGGACGGTGTTCTACGTGAAGTACAAGAACAACGTCTCGTTCTCGAACGGCAGGAACCTCCTGCGGATGGCCGACACGACCGGCAACGTGGTCCTCCCTGACGGGACCCACGTCGTCACGGCGAGCAGGCCGACGGTCTTCGCCGAGATGATCCGGTCGATGGAGCGCGACGGCCCGCTGGCGACGGCCGCCTCGCTCCTCGCGGTCACGGCCGTCGTGGTGCTCGCGACGGGCAGCATGGCGGGCGCGCTCGCGGTCCTCCTGTCCCTCGTGCTCGGCGTGCTCGCGACGGCCACCGCCATGGCGGCGCTCGACGTCAAGATCAACTTCCTGAACTTCATCGCGCTCCCGATCACGTTCGGCATCGGCTGCGAGTACCCCTTCAACGTCTTCGATCGCGCGCGGCTGCTCGGCGGCGATGTGTCGCTCGCGGTCAAGCGCTCGGCCGGCCCCGTGGCCCTCTGCAGCTACACGACCGTGCTGGGCTACGGGTCGCTCATCTTCGCCGACAACCAGGCGCTGAACTCGTTCGGCTGGGTCGCGGTCAGCGGCGAGGTGGCGTGCGTCGTGTGCGCGCTCCTGTTCCTCCCGGCGCTGCTCCACGTCATGAACCGCTCGGCGCGGATGCGGCGCTCGTGGAAGGGCGGCCTCCTCCTGCGCGGGAGCAACCATTCGTGAAGATCCTCGACGTCGCGGAGTTCTTCTCGTCCCGCGGGGGCGGCGTGCGGTCGTACCTGGAGGAGCTCGTGCGCCAGGGGAGCCGGCGCGGCCACGAGATCGTCGTCGTGGCGCCCGGGCCGCGCGACGAGGTGGTGCCGCTCGAGGGGGGCCGCATCGTGCGGGTGGCCGGCCCGCCGATGCCGTACGACCCGACCTACCACGCGCTCCTCCGGCTCGGCGCGGCGCGGGCGATCATCCGCCGCGAGGCGCCGGACGTGGTGCAGGCGAGCGCGCCGTACACGGCCGCGCTCGTCGCGGCGAGCGCCCGCGAGGTCCCGCTCCGCACGCTCGTGTACCACTCGGATCAGATCAGCACCTACGCGGCGCCGCTGCTCGACCGGGTGCGCCCGCGCGCGGTCGCCCGGGCGCTCGAGGGCGCGCTGTTCGCCTGGCCGCGCGCGCTGTCGCGGCGGTTCGACGCGACGATCGCCCCCGGGACGTTCATCGCGGAGCAGCTCCGCAGCCACGGCTGCGAGCGCGTCCACCGCGTCACCTTCGGCGTGAAGCGCGGCGACTTCGACCCCTCCCGCGCGGACGCGGCGCTGCGCCGCGGCCTGCTCGGCCGGTTCGCGGACGAGCCCTCGGCTGCGCTGCTCCTCGTCGCATGCCGGCTGGCCGTCGAGAAGCGGGTCGCGCTCGTGATCGACGCCGCGCGGGAGCTCGCGGCGCGGCGCCCGGTCGCCCTCGCGGTGCTGGGCGACGGGCCCGAGCGGGCGCGGCTCGAGCGCCGCGCGGCCGCCCTTCCGCAGGTGACCTTCCTCGGCTTCGCCAAGGACCGCGCCACCTACGCCGCGCTGCACGCCAGCGCCGATGTCTTCGTCCACGGGGGCGCCGCCGAGACGTTCGGCTTCGTGCTGGGCGAGGCGCTGTGCTCGGGCCTGCCGCTCGTCGTCCCGGCCGCCGGCGCCGCGCTGGATTTCGTGCAGCCCGGCGCCGCCGAGGTGTACGCGCCGCGCGCCTCGCCGGGCGAGGTGGCCGCCGCGATCGAGCGGGTGCTTGCGCGCCCGCGGGAGGAGCGCGTCGCGGCGGCGCGGGCCGCGGGGGAGCGGCTGCCCACGAGCGACGAGCACTTCGAAGCGCTGTTCGCGCTCTACGCGGACCTGCTCGAGCGCGGCGTGCGCGGCGAGGGCTGACGTCGTGGACGCCAGCTTGCCCGCGAGAGGACGCGAGAGGACGCGAGAGGACGCGAGAGGATCGATCGTGCGCCCCTTCCTGCTGATCTCCCCCGCCTTCGCGCCCCAGACGAGCGTCGGCGCCTTCCGCTGGGTGAAGCTCGCGCGGCACCTGCCGCGCCACGGCTTCCGCGTCGCCGTCCTGTCGGGGACCTTTCCCGAGGATCCGCGCGACGACGGGTTGCTCGCCGCGCTGCCGCCCGAGGTCGAGGTCTTCGACGAGTACCTCGATCCGGCCGTCCTCGCCGCGGGCGCCGCGCTGCGCGCCCTCCGCGCGCGGGCGCCGCTCCCCGCGGGGCGCGCGGGGCCGCTCGTCGGGCTCCGCCCGTTCCAGGCGATCACCGACCGCTGGATCGCGCACGCGCCGCGCGGGGCGCGCGCGGCCGTGGCCCTGGCCCGCCGCACCGGCGCGCGGGCCGTCGTGGTGAGCGCCGGGCCGTACTCGGCCTGCCCGGTCGGCCTCCACGTGAAGCGGACGCTCGGCGTGCCGCTCGTCCTCGACATGCGCGACCCGTACTCGCTGCACGAGACGGGGAGCGGGCCGCCGTCCGGCCTGGCCGAGCGGGCCCGGCGCGCCATCGTCCCGCGCCTGGAGCGTCGCTGGCTCGAGGGCGCCGACCACGTGATCTTCAACACGCGGGCCGCGCTCGAGGCCTACCGCGCGCGCTTCCCCGAGCTCTCGTCGAAGTCCTCGTTCGTGCGCAACCACTTCGATCTCGCGCTGTACGCGCCGCCGCCCGTGCCGGAGCCGCCCCGCCGCTTCGTCGTGCTCCACCTCGGCACGATCCGCGAGGAGGCCTCGGCGGACCAGATAGGCGCCGCGCTGCGGCGGTTCATCGACCGCGAGCGGCTCGCGCCCGAGGACGTCGTCCTCCGGCAGATCGGCCGGATGTCCGACCACGATCGCGCCTGCTTCGAGCGCATGGGGCTCACGCCGTACATCGAGGCGCTCCCCCCGGTCCCGCAGCGCGACGTGCTCGGCGAGCTCAGGCGGGCGCACGTGCTGCTCGCGATGCTCAGCCCCCACGTCGTGCTGCGCGTCTCGGCCAAGACCTACGACTACGCCGCGTCGGGGATGCCCGTCGTCAGCGTGACCGCGAACCGCGAGGTCGAAGAGCTCCTCTCGTACCGGAGCGACAACGCGCGCGTCGCGCCGGACGACGCGGACGGCATCGCCGCCGCGCTCGCGCGTCACCTCGCGCGCTTCCGGGAGACGGGCGCGCTGCCGGTCCCGGCGCCTCCGCCCGCGGAGCTGTCGTCCGAGGCGGCCGCGGCCAGCGTCGCCGCGATCCTGGACCGCGTCATCACCGACGCGACCGCGCGTAGCGCCCGCCAGCCTGCTTGAACATGGTAGCCCGGCGGGGAGGGGGCCGTCGCGCAACCAGCGCCGACCCCGCCCTGCCGTCAGGCACTAGACTGGCGCGCGCCGCGCCGCCTTCACGGCGCCATCCCCCTTCCTCGGAGCTGTGCATGCGCTTTCTCCACCCCGAGCATGACGAGAGCCTGGAACTCGCGCTCGAAGACGTGTTCCTGACCCCCGGGTACTTCGCCGGCGGCTCCCGCCTCGAGACCGACCTGCGCCCGGCGGACTTCCCTGGCGGCTCGCACCCGATCGTCTCGGCGAACATGAACGCGGTCACCGGCAAGCGGATGGCGGAGACGATGGCCCGCTTCGGCGGCCTCGGCGTGCTCCCGCAGGACATGGATCTCGACACGGTCGAGCGCATCGTCCGCCACATCAAGCGCGCCGACCCGCGCTACGACACGCCCCTCTCGGTCTCCCCGCGGGCGACGCTCCGCGACGTGCACGGCATCATCCGCAAGCGATCGCACGACATGGTGGTCGTGGTCGACGACGAGCGGCGGCCGATCGGCATCGTCACCCACGCCGACCTGCGCGACCGGGATCAGTACACGCCCGCGTCCGCGCTCATGTCGCCGCGCCTCATCACCATCCCGGCCGGCACGCCGAACCGGACGGCCTTCCTGTTGATGGAAGACGCCCGCGTGAAGGCGGTCCCCGTGCTCGACGGGGACGGGCGGCTCCACGGCGTGCTGACGCGCGACGACGCCGTGCGGCTCGAGCTGCTCAAGCCGACGCTCGACGGCGGCGGCGAGCTCATGGTCGCGGCGGCGATCGGGATCTCCGCGCAGGCGGCCCAGAGCGCCGCGCGCCTGCTCGAGATCGGCGTGTCCGCGATCGTGCTCGACACCGCGCACGGCCACCAGCGCCGGATGATCGAGGCGATCCGCGCCGTGCGGGGCGCCGTCGGCGACGCCGTCCCGCTCGTGGCCGGCAACGTCTGCACGGCGGAGGGCACGCGGGCCCTCATCGAGGCGGGCGCCGGCATCGTGAAGGTGAACGTCGGCCCCGGCGCGATGTGCACGACGCGCATGCAGACCGGCGCCGGCCGCCCGACGTTCTCCTCGGTGCTCGCGTGCGCCCGCGAGGCGCGCCGCCACGGCAAGCGCGTCTGGGCCGACGGCGGCGTCCGTCACCCGCGCGACGTGGCGCTCTACCTCGCCGCCGGCGCCTCGCGCGTCATGGTCGGGACGACGCTCGCCGGCACGTACGAGAGCCCGGGCGACGTCATGGAGGACCGCGACGGGCTGCTCTACAAGGAGAACTACGGCATGGCGAGCGCCCGCGCGGTCAGCGAGCGCACCGCGGACCTCGACGCGTTCGAGCGCGCCAAGAAGGCCTTCTTCCGCGAGGGCATCTCGACGTCGCGCATCTACATCCACGAGGGGCGCGAGAGCGTCGGCGCCATCCTGATCGAGATGATCACCGGCGTGCAGTCGGCGTGCACCTACGCCGGCGCGGCGAACCTCGACGAGCTCCACGACAAGGCCGTCATCGGGGTGCAGACGCTGGCGGGCTACGGCGAGGGCAAGCCGCACGGAATCGAACGGCGTTGATCGAGCGGCGCTGATCGAACGGCGCTGATCGAACGGCGCTGATCGAGCGCGGGATGACGGAAAGGTGACGTGACTTCCACCCGGGCAGCGACGAACCTCCGGCTGCTTACCGTCGAGGTCCTCCATGCCGAACGCACCCGCTCCACGTTTTTCCGCCGCGCGCCGCGCCGTTCGCCGGTTCGTCGGCCGCACCTGGTTGTCCGTGTTCGGCTGGCGCGTGGAGGGCATGGCGGAGCTCCCGTCGAAGGCGGTGATCATCGCGGCGCCCCACACCTCGAACTGGGATTTCCCGTTCACGCTCGCGGTCAGCTACGTGCTCGACCTCGAGTTCTCCTGGCTCGGCAAGCACACGCTCTTCGAGCCGCCGTTCGGCTTCTTCTTCAAGTGGCTCGGCGGCGTCCCCGTCGACCGCCGCGACCGGAACAACCTCGTCGCGGCCGTGGTCGACGTGCTGAAGGAGCGCGACGAGCTCATCCTGATCATCGCGCCCGAGGGCACGCGCTCGCGCACGAAGCGCTGGAAGACGGGCTTCTACTACGTCGCGCTCGGCGCCGGCGTCCCGATCCTCCTCGGATACCTCGACTTCCCCCGCAAGCGGGGCGGGATCCTCCACGTGTTCCACCCGACGGGCGACATCGAGGCCGACATGGCGGCGATCCGCCGTCTCTACGAGGGTATCGAAGGAAAGCACCCGGAGCGGATGAGCGAGATCACGCTCGGCGCCAGGGGTGCTCCGGCGAACGGGGCCGTGCAGCACCCCTGAGCTCGGGTCGGCAGCGCGCGAGCCGCGTGCGCGCAGCCGGGTGCGCTCGTCAGCGCAGGGACGGCGCGCGAACCGACGAGGCGGGCCCCGCCGTGATCCTCGTCGTCAGCACGCCCGCGAGCGCCCATTCGAACGCGGAGCGGTCGGTGTACACGTTGAAGCGGCCGCCCGTGGCGAGGTTGGCGACCGTGACGCCCATGGCGACGAGCCCCGGCCGCACGAGGATATGGACCTCCTTCAGCTTGCCGGGGTTCCGCAGGTGCCACGCCGTGAGCCTGGCCCGGACGTCGCTGTCATAGCCGGTGCCGAGCTCGAAATCGTCGAACACGACCGGGTGCACGCCCGCCTCGACGAGGGTCTCCAGGTGCCTGATCGCCGGCTCGATGAGATCGAGCGACGCGTACCCCTCGAGGCGCCTCGTCACGACGTCGGACGCCGGCGTTCGAACATCGAGGACTCCCCGCCCGGTCGACCAGCGGTCGCCCCGCGCTCCGAGCCGTGTGTGTGCCAAATCCATCTCGATTTCGAGACTTTAGTCTATGGGCGGCGCTCCGCCACGCGATCCGTCCGATCCGCTCCGTTCCCCGACGCCGGGGGCGTGAGCTGCGCTCGCGGACGGCGCCTCGCCGGCCGGGCGCGCGAGGCGGCGGGGTTTCCGGCGCGTCGAGCACGTCCGGCGGGCCAGGCCGCCTCCTGCTGCGTCGAGCGCCGTCGGCGCGGCCGAAAGCGGCTATGATGCCGCGGCTGTTTCGGCCGCCGGCCGGTGCTGGCGGCTCGCGAGGCGTCTTCGCCCGCAGCAGAGGGACGAAGGAGGAGCTACCGAGATGAGAGGACATGTTTCCAGGGTGCTGCGGCTCGCTGTCGTGGCGTTTGCGTGCGCGCTGATGGCGGGCTGCGGCGGCCCGCTGCGCTACACGCCGCAGGGCATGGGGAAGGCGCCGGGCGCGGACGCCGTGATCATCGCCGACGTCAACTTCGACGCGGCCATGACCCGCCTCGACATCAACGCGAAGGACCTCCCGCCGCCCGATCGCCTCGATTCGAGCGGCACCGCCTACGTCGTCTGGGCGCGTCCGGACAGCGACTCGCCCTGGCAGCGGATCGGCGCGCTCAACTTCGACCCCGATGCCCGCACCGGCAAGCTCAAGGACGTGAGCGTGCCGCTCACCCGGTTCGAGCTCGTCATCAGCCTCGAGAAGACCGCCAACCCCGAGTCGCCGTCCTCGGAGCTCATCTTCAAGCAGGACGTCGAGTACTGACGAGACGGCGGCTCCGGCGGATGCCTGGCGAGGTACCGGCAGATGCCTGGCGAGGTACCGGCGGATGCCTGGCGAGGTACCGGCGGATGCCTGGCGAGGTATCCGGCGATACCTCGCGGGATATCGCCGTATACCTGCCGAGGTATCGCCGGATACCTCGCGGGGCAATGCAGGAACGTCGGTCTGGGGTCAACGGACGGCGGCGCCGGCATGGGAGGACGCCTCACCCGCCGGACCAGTACCAGGTGCTAGATTGGGACGGCGGGGACGGTTTGGGCAATCCCGCGCCGCCGTCAGATCGGCTCGGGCGCCGGTTGCTCAGGCTTCGGCGCCTCGGGCTTCTTCCCCTTGCGCGCCTGCTTGGTCATCGCCCGGAAGTCGTCGAGGACCGGCGCCAGAATGGCGCGGAAGGTCGCGTTCTGGCGGGCGATCGTGCGCGCCAGGTCGAGCGCGGCGAGGCCGGGGCCGATGACGATCTCGGCGGTGGCGAGGACGTCGTCGTCGAGGTGGCGCGCCAGGTCCTCGAGCGCGTCGGCGACCTTCTGCTGGGCCAGGGCGCGCTTCAGGCGCCGCTCGAGCAGCTCCACCTCGAACCGCTCGGGGTCATCGCCGTCGTCCTGGTCGCCGAGCACGTGGAACGATCTCGCGAGCGGGCTGTCCTTGCCGTCCTTGGGGCGCAGGAGCGCGAACAGCTTGGCGAGCGGAGGCCCCAGCACGCCGAGGCTGCGGCCGACGCTGCGCGTGCGCCGGCCCTCCTCGAGCCGCTCGAGACCAGGCCAGAGCGCCTGGATGGCCTCGATGTGCTGGAGCGTCTTCTCGACGCGCTCCTCGATCTGGGCGGCCGAGAGCTGATCGACGTCCGTGGGGTCTTGCACAGGTTGCTTGGGCATGAACCGACCTCCTTGGTTGGGCGCCCGCCGAGTGCGGCGCGCGCGGATCTCGGGAAGCTACGTGGACGTCGTAGCCGGAGGCAACCCGCGCGGCGCGGCGGCAATTTGCTCAGCCGCCGGAAGGCGCTTCGCAGCAAAGGATGCGCGCCGGGCAGGAGGCCGGCGCACGCGAGCGGCCGGAGCGGCTCGGGCCCCCGCACACGGGCTACGCCATGCGAATATGGAGCGAAATTTTCATGCGAGAGCGCAATGCGTTCAGGCGTTCCGCACCTTGGGGATCGTCAAGTAGACCGGGTCGACGTCTTCCTCGAACTCGTCGTACTCGCGTGGATCGCTCTTGTGTTGCATCTGCATGTGTACCGCGCGCGCTACCTCTTGCAGGCGCGCGGGCGGCGCCTCGGCACCGTCCCACGCCGCGCAGAGAGCGCGCAAGATCTCAAGACGTTGGATCAGCGTGGCAAAATAGGCGCACCCTTCAGCGTTCTTGCTGCGGGCGGTCCGGAACAAAGCCAGCATGTTGTCGAGGTGACCGAGCGCCGGGAACCGGAGATCCGCGGGCGGGATCTTCGCGACCATCCTGGGCGACGCCAGGTAGTGGCACCACCCGATGGCCACGCCGAAGGCAAACGGGTGCGGTCGCGCCGCCAGCTCCGCTTCGGTCGGCGGCGGGCGGAGGTCCGGGTCCTCGGGCTCCGGCGGCACCTCCGGCGGGGCCTCCAGCGCGTCCCAGCCCTCGGGCGGCTCGGGGAAGCCGAACGCGGCGAGCAGGCTCCGCGCGGCTTGCTGGATCTCGGCCGGGACCGCGGGCGACGGCGTCCACGTCTCGCACAGGGCGCGAAGCGTCCGCACGTGCGCCGTGACCTCGTGGATCGGCCTCCCGTCGCCGATCGTCACCCGCGACCCTTCACCGTTCAGCGCGATGAAGCGATCCAGGAGCGTGAGGAGCTCCTCCCGGCTCGGCGCGGCACCGAGGCTTTGCGCTACCCGCGGCGCCGCGAGCGCGCCCGCGTAGTTCACGATCTGCACCATGCACTGGGCCCATTCTCTGGACTGCGTCTGTGCTCTGGTCGACTCGTCCATCGTCGTGCCCTCCACTTGCTAATTCGGGCTGCAGAGCTTGACCCATGGGACGATGTGGCTGCCGATCCTGGGTCGAAACGTGATTGCCGCGCCGACGATGTCGCCGTCATTTCCCAGGTAACACGTGTACGTGCACCATCCGCTGGTGATGAGGTTCCCGAGGCCCCACGTGTCCGGGCATGGCTTGCACTTGCCGTCCCCGCAGTCGTCGAGGACGCAAATTTTGGCGAAGTCGCATTCGACGCTGGATTGACACGAGAACGGCCGATTCATGCATTCAACGTTGATCGGGTACCCGTACGAGAGCGTCGTCGGATCCAGCGAGGCGATCCATTGCTCCGCCATCTCCCAGGCGAGCGGCGCGTTCTCCTCGATGAGCCGCAGCAGCGTTTCTTCGTCGATGGTTTCAGGATCGACGATCTGGGATTCGGTAAGTCCGCTGAGGGCGTACGCTGCGTAGCCGGCTTTTCCTCGACATGATGAAGCCCTCCGAGGGAGCGTTTCGGACCAGCGCGGACGGGGATATGGCACAGGGAACCGGGCGTCAATCGCGCGACTCACCGCGGTCGAGGGCGACCGGCCTCCCGGGTGCGCGCACGGATCCGGGCACGTTACGTAGAGGTCAACGCGGGACGCAATCCATCCAAGGCGACGGAGCGCGCTCGGCGTGTGCACAGACAAGCGGGCGGTCCAGCGGCAGCGGCGCCGCCGTCGCCAGCGCCCGCATCACGGCTGAGCGGGGCCGTAGACCGCGCGCCGTACGGCGTCGGGAAACTCGCCCAGCATGCCAGCGAAGGCGGTGTTGGTCAGGACGACGACCGTGAGCTTCGCGCTCGGATCGACCCAGAAGTGATTGCCGTAGGCGCCCATCCACTGCCATGTGCCCGCGGCGGAGGGCATCGTGCTCGGGTCCGGCGCCGTGAGGACCGCGGCGCCAAACCCGAATCCCCACGTCCCGCCGGCCTGCTGCACCTTCAGCTGGCCAGTCTGGTTCGAGGTCATGGCGGCGGCCGTCTCGGGTCGCAAGATCTTCCCGCCGCCGGTGCGCAGCACCTCGAGGAACCGGACGTAGTCGTCGGCGGTGCCGACCATGCCGGCGCCGCCCGACGGATACGAGCGCGGATCGAGCGCGCGGGACGGCGAGAACGTGACCGTGGCCGGCCCGAGCGAGACGGGCTGCGGATCGGCCATGCGCGCCGGGCGCGGGCTCGCGTCGCCGTAGGGGACGGCCAGCCGGCCTGGATCGCCGACCGTGAACGAGGCGTCGAGCCCGAGCGGCCCGGTCACGAGCCGGCGGACCACGTCCGGCAGCGGCGCGCCGCCCGCCTTGGCCACGACGCCCCCGAGCACGTCGGTCGCCAGCGAGTAGCCCCACGCCGTGCCAGGCTCGAAGAGCAGCGGCGCCTGGGCGATCCGCGCGAGGTTCTCGTCGAGGGAGAGGCCGGGCTGATCGAGGCCGTCCGACACGCGCGCGCGGTGGTAAGGCCCGTCCGGGGGCTCCGCGAAGGTGTAGCCGAGCCCCGCGGTATGGGTGAGCAGCTGCCGCACCGTGATCGTCGCGGCCCGGCCGTCCGCGAGCCGCGGCGCGAACGCGGGGAGCCACTTCGTCACCGGATCGTCGAGCCCCAGCGCGCTCGCGTCCACGAGCGCGAGCGCGGCCGCGGACACGATCGGCTTGGTCAGCGACGCGAGACGGAACACCGTATCTTCGCGCATCGGCCGCCCCGCCTCCCGGTCGGCGAAGCCGGCGGCGCGCCGGTAGACGACCTCGCCGTCGCGCGCGACGACGACGACGGTGCCGACGACCCGCCCCTCCGCGATGGCCGCCTCGACGACCGCATCGAGCCGGCGGCGGAGCGGCTCGTCACCGTGGTCACGGCGAGCCGCGGCGGACACGGCAGGTGGCGCCGGCGCGGGCGCCGCGGCCGGCGCCGGGGCGCTGCACCCTCCCAGGGCGGCAGGCAGCGCGGAGAGAAGCAGGCCCGAAGCGACCGCAGAGACCGAAGCGCGGAGCATTTTCATCGTGATCGTGTGCATGGTTGTTAACCCCGAGCGGCGCGCTCATCAAGGGATTGCGTGGCCTCCGGAACACCTAGTTTGCATCCGGCGGCCGCTCGGCCGGAGAGTAGCGGATCACCATCACGGTGACGTCGTCACGGAGCTGCTGCCCTGCCATGGGGCCCACGAGGCCCTTCAGGACGGCGCCCGGTGACATCCCTTGCGCCGCGAGCGCGTGGAATCGCTCTGCCAGCCCGTGGGTCTCCAGCATTCCGCCCGCGGAGGTGACAGACTCCGTGAGCCCATCGGTGTACAGCAGCATCGTGTCCCCGGCGCCGATCTCGATCACATCGTCCCGGAGCAGCGCCGTGATATCGTCCTCGATCCCGATCCACATCCCGCTGGTCTCGACGAGCTCCACCGTGTTGGACAGCGCCCTGTGGATCAAGATGTCCAGGTGAAGGCCCGCGTAGCGGACCGTGCCGGAGCCGAGCTCCAGCGCGACGATCGTCATGTACTGATCGGGGCTGACGCGGAGCAGGTTCTCCCGGACCGCGCGGTTCGCCCGGCTCAGCACGACTGCAGGGGTGAGGGGCTCGCCGTCGCGCGGCGACGTCGTAAGGATGGTCCGAACGGCGGTCTGAACCATCATCATCGTCAGGCCGGCGGTGACCCCATGGCCGGACACATCGCCGATGAGGACCCAGCTGCTCCCGCCCGTCTGGACCACGTCGTAGTAGTCGCCGCCGACGCTCTCGGCCGGCGTCATCAGGGCGGCCATGTCGTAATCCTTCAGACGGCTTTGCTGCGGCAGGAGCACCGTCTGTATCTTGCGCGCGAGATCCATCTCGCTCCACAGCTCCGCGACCAGGCGCCTGAGCTCGGCGGTGCGCTCGGCGACGAGCGCCTCGAGGTTCTCGTTCGCGCGCCGGAGCTCCTGCGATGCGGCCTCCAGCCGCCCGTAGAGCATCGCGTTCTCGAGGGATACGGCGGCCTGCGTCGCGAGAAATTGCAAGAGCCCGCACCGCGCAGGGCTGAACGCCTCCGCGGTGATGCTGTTCTCCAGGTACACGACGCCCGTGACCTTTCCGCCCTGGAGCATCGGAGCGCACATCACCGATTTGGGCCGAGCCTGGGTGAAGTATTGGTCGGAGGCGAAGCGCATGTCACGGTGCGCGTCCGTGAGCACCGTCAGCTCGCGCGTGCGCGCCACGTAGCGCACGAGCGACTCCGGGACCTCCGAGCCGCCCTGCAGCGCGCGGGCGTCCAGCGTTATCGTATCGGGATCGATGGTCATGCTCGCCTCCAGGGTGAGCACCCCGGCGCGATCGAGGATCAAGCATCCCCGTTGAGCTCCCGCGTTCTCGAGCAGCGTCCGCATCAGCCGCTCGAGCAGCCGATCGATGACGAGCTCCGCGGAGATCGCCTCGGTCGCGCGGATGACCGCCGTGAGGTCGAGGCTCTCGCCCGATCGAAGCGTGCTGGAGGTCTGGCTGGAGGTCTGGCTGGATGTTCTTTGCTGGCTCGTTGCCGTTTCGTCTGCTGGATTGAGGGGGGATGAGAGCGCCGCGTTGCTCCGGAGCACGTGAGCGTATCTCGACTTCAGCTCCTCTGTCTTGCACGTCGCCCCCCAGCGCTGGTACGCGTAGATCGCCTCGGCCAGGTAGGCGCTCGCCACCCTGTTCCTGCGCTCGTCCAGGTGAAATCGGCCAGCCAGCTCGTTGCCGATGGCCTCGGCGTGCACGAAGCCGTGCTCCTGCGCGAGGGCTATCGCGCGATCGTAGAGATCCAGCGCGCCTTCGGTGCGCCGCTCGATCCGCGCGATCTCGGCCTGCGCCAGCGCGGCGCGGTGCGCGAAGTTGGCAGGCGACGACAGGGCCCAGGCTTCGAGCGTGGCGGTGTCTTCACGCAGGCGAGCCAGGAGCCCGGCTCGCTCCTCAGGAGCGGCGGTGCGCGTCAGCTCAGCCAGGGTCAGCGCCCGATAGAAGACGTGCTCAGCGTGATAGAAGAAACCAGGGACGAGCTTGCAGCCGTCGCCGGTGGCCAGGGCATCGCGGAAGTGGCCAGCGAAAAACTCGGCGGTCGCCTTCACGACTCCGTACATCGCCAGCGTCGGCGGCGGCGCAGAGGCGATGAACGTGCTCTCCTCGAAATCAGCGCTCTCCAGGCTCGCGGGATGCCGAGTCCGCCCGGTCAGCGCCCGGATGGCCTGCTGGGCGATGCTGCAGAAGCCCTGGTTGACGACGTCTCCCGTCCTGTTCGCGAGGTCGCGGGCGGCCAGGAGGCTGTTCTCCAGGTCCTGCAGGCTCTCGCCGGCATACATCCGATAGTAGACCACGAACGCAGCGCAGTAAGACGCGTAGATCTGGTCTCCCATCTCGAGGCTGAGCCTCAGCCCTGACCGCAGCACCTCGAGGTTGTGCGAGATGTGCTGACACCAGTGGGCGATGAAGCCCCCGAAGAGGAAATGAACCTGGCCCCTGCTGGCGGGGCTGCCGCCACGGGTAGCGAGCTCCAGGCCCAGCCGGCCGAAGCGAAACGCGTGCTCCCGGTTCCCCGTGATGGCGAGGTGGACGATCGCGTACTGCGCATAGAAGAAGCCCGCGAGCGGCGCCGTGCCCCGGCGGAGCAGCTGGACTCCCTTGAGCACGAGCAGGACGTGAAGCTCTGGAACGGCCTGGAACGCCGCCGGGATGCTGGTGGCCAGGGTGTCGAGCACCGCGAGCCCGTGGGCGTCGCTCATCCCCGACACCGTCCCCAGAGACTCGATCTCCGACCCCGCTATCGCAGATTGATACGCTCCGAACTCGGCGCCAATCGCGGCGCCGAGGGCCGCCTTGTCTGCCAGGGGAGGCAGCTCCACGTCGAGGAGGCGCAGCGCGTCGATGCCCTTCGCACACGCAGCATTGAGCCTGCCCGTGTTGGTGAGCAGGAGCACCTCGAGGTTGCGCCCCATGACCCGATCCACCACCGACCGCGCGTTCCGCTCCACGACCTGGAGCAGCCCGAACGCGGAATCCAGGTTCCCGGTGAGGTACTCGCACTCCGCCATGGTCAGGTGAGCGGCGCAGACGACCTCGTACTCTTCAATCCACCCCGTCTCCCCGAGCACGTCGAGCGCCGCCCTCAGGTAATGCACCGCCGCGTCGGGCGCCGCTCGAGCGCGCGCCTTGCGGCCAGCGTTCAGATTCGAGCGCGCGAGCCCGCGCCTCTCGGCCGGCTCCACGATCAGGCTCGCGCCACGGTTCAGGTGATCCACGATCGCGAACAGCTCACGATCGCCCGGATCTGCACCGCCGCGCTCCCGCAGCAGCCGACCGATGCGCAGGTGGATGGCGTCCCGCTCCTCCGGGCCGAACAGCGAGTAGGCCGCCTGCTGGACGCGATCGTGCGAGAAGCGGAACGCGGCGTCGAGCGCGCCGTCGACGATCCCTGTCGCGTCGTGATGAGCGTCGGCCCTGTAGCGGTATTTGCCGTCCAGCGAGGCGATGAACCCCTGGCGCAGCGCTTCCCAGAGGTGGTCCGCGACATCGCCGTGAGAGCGCTGAGACACGGCGGCCAGCGTGGCCATGTCGAAGCTATGCCCCACACAGGCGGCGAAGCGCAGCACGTCCTGGCTCGACGGAGGCAATCGCCGCAGCTCGGACACCATGAAATCGATCACGTTGTCCGTCGCCAGCCGCTCCCACACCCGCGCGGTGTCCCACCTCCAGGCGAGGTCCCCGTGGTCGAAGCGCAGCAGGCCGTCCCGGTGCAGCGCGATCAAGAACTGCGCGAGGAAGAAGGGGTTTCCGCGGGTCTTCTCGAACAAGGCAGCACTGAGCCCGCCCACCGCCTCGGCGCCGCACCCGAGCGTGTCGCCGAGGAGGTCCGCGATGTGGGGCTGGCCGAGCGGGCCGAGCGTGATCTCATGCCTCGTGACGCCGGCCTGGCGCAGCTCCTGGAGCATGAGAGACAGCGGGTGCGCGGCGTCGATCTCGAGCTCTCGGTAAGCTCCGATCACGAGCACGTGGCGCGCGCCGGCGGCCGTCAGCACGTGCTGCAAGAGCCGGGTCGAGCTGGCGTCCGCCCACTGCAGGTCATCCAGGAAGAGCACGAGCGGGTGCTCTTCAGCCGCCAGCGCACGGAGAAAGCTCAAGAAGACATGTTCGAAGCGGCGCTGCGACTCGGTCGGACCGAGCGCTGGCACGGGGGGGTGTTCGCCGACGACGTGCTTCAGCTCGGGGATCAGATCCGTGAGGAGACCCGCGTTCGGTCCGACCGCTTCGAGGATTTCACGTCGCCGCTGCTCGAGCACGCCCGGGGGCTCCGCGAGCACGGACCGGACGAGAGCACGGCAAGCGAGGGCGATCGGGCCGTAGGGGACGCTCCGCGCCAGGGAGTCGAACTTTCCCGCGCCGAAGTACGCCCGGCCGAGGATGTGCTGGTGCAGCTCCTCGACGAGCGCGGATTTCCCGACGCCCGCCTGTCCGGACAGGAGGACGAGCTCGCTCCTGCCCTGCCTGGCGCGGCCGAAGCTCTCCAGGAGCGCTTCGAGGTCGCGCTCGCGGCCATAGAGCTTCTCGGGGATCGAGAGCTCATCGGATCTGTCGCGCTGGCCCAGACCGAAGACCTCCGCCGCGCCAGACCCCTTGACCTGATCCAGAATTTGCTTCAGATCGTGCTGCAACCCAGCTGCGGTCTGGTATCGCTGCTCCACGGACTTGCTGAGCAGCTTGAGGATCACGTCCGACAGGACCGGCGGCAAGTCCGGCCTGGATGCCAGGGGCGCCCTGGGGCTGCGAGCGATGTGGCCGTGCACCAGCTCCAGCGGATCGCTGGCGTCGAAGGGCAGCGCGCCGGTGAAGAGCTCGTACAGGGTGACCCCGAGCGAATACAGGTCGGCTCGAAAGTCCACGCTCCGGTTCATCCGCCCCGTCTGCTCGGGCGCGATGTACGCCAGCGTGCCTTCCAGCTGCGTGACCCCCGAGAGCGCGTCGACTTTCTGGGAGAGGCGCGTCGCGATCCCGAAGTCGACGAGCACGATCGAGCTCGGGCCGTCGGTGACGAAGAAGTGATGGGGTTTGATGTCCTTGTGGATGACGTGCCTGCGGTGGACCGCCGCGAGCGTTCGCGCCATGGCCAGCGAAAGCTCGAGCGAGCGCAGCAGATCCAGGCGACCCGATCGAATCAGCTTGTCGACGGACACGTCTCCCGCGTCCTCCATGACCAGGGCCAGGCCGTGCCCATGCCGCTCCAGCCCGATGGCCTTGACGACCTCGGGCATGTCGAGGCACGTCAACACTTCATATTCATGGCGGAGGCGTCCCACCTCGAGCGCGGTCGGGCGCTCGCTCCTGAGCAGCTTCACCAGCACCGATGCCCCGTCGACGACGCGATAGCCGCGGTACACCTCGGAGCTCTGGGTCTCGCGCACCTTCGCGTTCAGGGTGTAGCGGTCGGACAAGGTGATCATGGTGGATTCATGAGGATCGGTTTCGTTCCGAGATCTGGGCGGTGAGCGCGCCGATGGCCTTGTCGCTCCAGATCATTGCACCTTTGTCTTCTTCAGGGTGCGCGCCAGGGCCGACATGCAGTTGCGGTGCGCTCGCTGCCAGTCGTTGTCGCGGAAGACGACGACCACGCCGAGGCTCGTCTGATCCAGCAATTTTATCAGGTCCACCAGGGGCTTCACCGTGGCCGAGTTCATGTACTCGAGCTTCGTCAGATCCACCGTGACGACCGTGTTCCTGGTCTTCCCGGTCCAGTCCTCGAAGAGGGGATTGAGGAACATGGCGGGGCTGCGGATGTCGCTGACGCCCGACCACTCGATTCGCGACGAATCGCCGGCCACGGAGATGCGTACTTTCAGCCCGTCGCGCTCAAATGTCGACTCGGTCATGGATTCTCCTGGTGGCTGTCACAATGACCGTATCGTCTGCGTACGTTGCGTCGAGCGCAAAGCCGCCTTCCATCGCGATCCTGTAGATGCCCACGTTGGCGCCCTCGCGCGGGCTGACGAGCAGCTCCTCCAGCTGTTCGATGTAGAGCTCCGTCTTGTTCGGGGCGCTGCGCAGGGACTCTATCCGGCAGAGCAGTCGATTGACCGACCCTCGATCGGTGCAGCCGTTGATCGTGACGAGTTCGATCCTGTCCTCGGTCAGGCTGAGCGTGAAGCGAATGGCGCGCGCTGCGGGGACCTCCTCGCCGTACTTGATGGCGTTCTCCAGCAGCTCGCAGGCCGTCATCTCTGCCGCGTCCACGAGCGCGCTCGGGTACTGCGCGAGGGCATTGCGCACCGAGGCCCGGGTCGCGCGTAGATTGCTCCATACGGGGCGGAGCGAGGTGCTCAACAGTGGTTGCATCGCCTACGCCTGCATGGATCGAGTCCGGTGGTGGGCAGAAGAGCGCACAGGGGCTCCGCCAGCGGGAACAGCTCGGGGGAGAATCAAATCCAAAGCGGTTCGGAGGAGCAAGGTGGTATCCCGAACGAGCGCAGAAGAGGGAATGAAACCCAGAACGGCCTGGAGATGTCAAGCATCAGCCGGGCGCGTTGCTCGGCAGTGCGAGGGCTGCCTCACATCGGCATGCGGCGCGCCCGGCCGCGCTCGCGGGCGGCTCCTCTCACGGTTCCCGGTTCCCGGTTCCCGGTGGACGCGTGCGCTCACGCGGCGGCCGGGAGGTGTACGCGGCGGCGAGCTGGCCGCCGCCATGGCGTGGCCGAGGGCCCGGCGCGCTGCGAGCGCCGCGCGTCGCAATAGGGGCTCTCCCGATCCGTTTGGCTGCTGGCGTCCTCTCGATTCCATATCAGTCTAGTGCGCCGATGATCGACCGCCTGCGCGTCCGTCAGGCTCGGATCGAGCCTTGAAGGGACGTCGCCGTTCCCGCCAGAAGCAGAGGAATCGAGGTGTCAGTGCGAGCGGACCTCTTCAGAAGCGCTCCGTTCACGAAGGTTCTGTCGCCGCTCGTCATCGCTGCTGCTTTGACCGCGGTCGACTGCGATCGTCCCCGGCAGGCGCCGGGGCCGGAGGCCGGCGATGGCGGGAACGGCGGGAACGACGGGAACGGCGGAGGCGGCGAGGACGGCGGAGGCGGCGAGGACGGCGGGGGCGGAGGGGGCGGAGCGCCTTGCGTCACGGCCGCGGACTGCCCCGGGGTCGACGGCGCGTGTCAGCTGCGCACCTGCGAAGGCGGCCGGTGCGCCCTCGACGCCGCGCCGCGGGGAAAGCCCGTGGGCGAGCAGGTGCTGGGCGACTGCAAGGCGCGCGTTTGCGATGGGCATGGCGCCGTGATCGAGCTCGACGACGACCAAGACGCCTTCTCCGACGGAGACCCGTGCTCGGCCGACGTGTGCGTCGCAGGGGCGCCGAAGAACCTTCCGGCGCCGGCGACCACGGAGTGCGGCGGATCCGACGCGACCGGAGCGCGCTATTGTGATGGGAACGGCGCTTGTGTCGAGTGTCTCGTCGCAGGCGATTGCCTGAGCAACATCTGCGTCGAGAACAGCTGCGTCGCGCCCGATTGCGGCGATGGCGCGGTGAACGGCGCCGAGACCGGCGTCGACTGCGGCGGCTCGGATTGCGTGCGGTGCGCGGATCTCGAGGCCTGCCTCACCGGCGCGGACTGCCGGAGCGGGATCTGCGCGGACGGCAGGTGCCGCGCGTCGTCGTGCACCGACGGCGCGACGAACGGGGCGGAGACCGACGTCGACTGCGGCGGACCGGCGTGCTCGCCTTGCGCCACCGGCAAGGCGTGCGCCGCGGACGGCGACTGCCTGGGCGGCCGCTGTTCAGGGACGACGTGCCTCCCGTCGTGCACCGACATCGCCCGGAACGGGGCGGAGACCGATATCGACTGCGGCGGCCCCGCGTGCGTCGGGTGCGCCGCCGGAATGCGCTGCGCCGCCGGGCGCGATTGCCTGAGCCACGTGTGCAGCGCGGCAGGCACCTGCGCCGCGCCGGTCTGCGGCGACGGTGTGGTGAACGCCGCCGCCGAGGCGTGTGATGACGGCAATACGAGCACCACGGACGCGTGCCTCACCACGTGCGTCGCCGCCTCGTGCGGGGACGGGTTCGTCCGCGCCGGCGTCGAGGCGTGCGACGACGGAAACGCGAGCAACACCGACGCCTGCCCGACGAGCTGCGCGCGCGCGGTGTGCGGGGACGGGTTCGTCCGTGCCGGCGTCGAGGCGTGTGACGACGGGAACCGGAACGCGGGCGACGGGTGCAGCCCAGGGTGCCTCCTCGACGGCTGCGGCGACGGCGCGATCCAGGCCGGCGAGGAGTGCGACGACGGCGACGCCGACAGCGCCGACGGCTGCCCGATCACCTGTCGCGCCGCGAGGTGCGGCGACGGCTTCGTGCGGGACGGCGTCGAGGGCTGCGACGACGCCAACACGTCGAGCGGCGACGGCTGCAGCGCGAGCTGCGTCGTGGAAGCGCGGTACACCTGCCGGGGCACGCCGAGCGTGTGCACGTACTCCAAGGAGCGCAACTGCGGCGACGCGGCGGACGATGACCTCGACGGCGAGACGGACTGCGCCGACCCGGACTGCGCGCTCGGCTGCGACGATGCCGTCGGCGCGTGCTCGCCCGGGCAGGTGCTGTGGGTGCAGTCGTCCACGGACATCCCGAAGACCGTCACGGATCGCGCCGTCGCTGCCAGCGTCCTCCCTGTCGTCTCGAGGGGCGCGATCCGGCGCGTGACGCTCGAGCTCGACATCGCGCATTCGTTCGACGGAGATCTCGATATCTCGCTCACCTCGCCGGCTGGCGCGACGGTCGATGTGTCGAGCGACAACGGCGGCTCCGGCGACAACTACCGGAGGACCGTCTTCGACATGGGCTGCGCGACCGCTGTCACGGGAGCGATGGCGCCGTTCCGCGGCTGCTTCCGCCCGGAGTCGTCGTTCGCGGCCTTCCTCTCGGGGCCGGCGAACGGCGCGTGGACGCTCCGGGTCGGGGACGACGCCGGGTCCGACTCCGGTACGCTGACCGCGTGGTCCCTCGCGCTCTGCATCGACCCGTGATCGCAGGGCGGCGCGGCCGCGCGCGCGCCGCCAGCCACGCTGTCCGCCGAGCGCGGCGCGAGGGCTGCGACGAGGGCAGTCGCGGCCGCGCCCGGCCGGCCCGATCGGCCGGGCTCGCCTGGCGTGGTCTCCCGTACCGGCGGCCTTCGATCCATGCCAGGGTGCGCTCGTGCCCTGGGTCCGCGCATCGCTTCGAGGTCAATCCGTCTATGCTCGCGCCGACGCCGCCGGCGCCCTGGTCGCAGAGGAGGGCGGCGGCGTCGAGATCCGCTACAAGCCGCACGACGGCCGCAGATACAAGGCGCGCGCCGACAACCTGACCGTGGTCGACCCGAAGGTGTTGCCCGACGACACCTGTGGGCCTGCGGAGGCGGTCGTGAAGGCGCGCGCCGGCGAGCAGCCCGAGGGGGGCGCGGCCGCCCCGGCGCCTGCCGGGCGCGCGCAGCGCAAGGCGCCGGCGCGGGGGGAGGCCGGCGCGGCGCCCGTCCCGGAAGGGGCTGTCATCGTCTACGCGGACGGCGCGTGCTCGGGGAACCCGGGGCCCGCGGGGCTCGGCGTGGTGATCATCGACGGCAGCCGGCGGATCGAGCGCAGCGAGTTCCTCGGCACCGCGACCAACAACATCGCCGAGCTGACGGCCATCCTCCGCTCGCTCGAGGAGGTGGACGAGCCGGGGCGGCCCATCGTGATCCACACGGACAGCCAGTACTCGATCGGCGTGCTCCAGAAGGGGTGGAAGGCGAAGGCGAACGCCGAGCTCATCGCCTCGCTGCGAGGCGCGCTCGCCGCGCGGCCGCGCGCGCGCCTCGTGTATGTGCCGGGGCACGCCGGCGTGCTGCTCAACGAGCGCGCCGACGCGCTCGCGCGCGAGGCCGTCCGCGAGCGCGCCTCCCGTCGGACGGTGTATCCCGGCTCCGGCTGAGTCCGGGGCAACCCGGGCCGCGCGGGGCCGGAAACGCGTGGAACCGCCTGGGGCCCAGTGGTAGAGGCGCGCGATGCGTGTTCCGCTCCGCCTCGCCCTCGCCGGGCTCGTCGCCGCCGCCGCCTTCGCCTCGCCGCTCGCCCACGCGGTCGTGAGCGAGCGGATCGTCGCCGTCGTAGGCGATCGCGCCATCCTGCTCTCGGATCTGCGGCAGCGGGCTCGCCCCTTCCTGCTGCAGATCCAGGCCCGCGTTCCGCCGGGCGCGCAGCAGGCGGCGGCCGAGTCGCAGGTCTTCCGCGATCTCCTCCAGAAGATGGTGGACGAGGAGCTCGAGGGCCAGGCCGCCGAGAAGGCCAATATCCGCGTGACCTCCGAGGAGATCGAGAACGCCTTCCGGAACATCGCGGCCGCGGAGCAGATGACGGTCGAGGAGCTGTTCCGGACGGCGCGGGCGAGCTCGGGGCTCACCGAGCAGGAGTACCGCGACGAGATCCGCCGGCAGATCCTCGAGGGCAAGATGCTGCAGCTCCGGGTGAAGGGCCGCGTGCGCATCACCGAGCAGGACGTGCGGTCCGCCTTCGATCGGCTGGTGCGCGAGGAGCGCCGGCGGCGCGACTACCACCCGGCGTGGATCGTCCTGCGCGTCCTGCCCGGCTCGAGCGCCGAGGCGGTCGAGGAGCGCCGCGCGCTCGCCGCCGCGCTCGCGGAGCGCGCGCGCGGCGGGGAGGATTTCGCGGCGCTCGCGCGGCAGTTCTCGGACGACACCGCGACCCGCGAGGAGGGCGGCGACCTCGGGGTCCGCGCGCCGCAGGGGACGCAGGCCGCGGCGACCGGCCAGCGCGAGGTGATGGCCCCGGAGCTCGAGGCCGCGCTGATGGCGATCGAGCCGGGCGGCGTCACAGGGCCGATGCGCGCGGGCGACGCGTTCGTGGTCATGAAGCTCCTGAGCCGCCAGCCGTCCCGCTTCACGACGCTCGATGCGGCTCGCCCGGAGGTCTTGCAGCGGCTGCAGGCGGAGATCATGACGAAGGCCAAGCAGAAGTGGCTCGACGACCTGAAGCGCGGGACGCACGTGGAGGTCCGGCTCTGACGCGCAAGGGCGAGCGGGGCGCGGCGCGCGCGGGCGGCGCGCGCGGCGAGGGGGATGCGGTCGTCCCCGAGTGCACCGCGTGCGGCACCTGCTGCTTCTCGACCCTGCCGGAGTACGTCCGGGTCTTCGGCTGCGACTACGATCGCATGGACGATCGCGCGCGGGGGCTCACGCGCTTCATCGGCAACCGCTGCTACATGCGCATCGAGGACGGCCGCTGCGCCGCGCTCACGCTGGACGCGGAGCGCGGCCGCTTCCTGTGCTCGATCTACGAGGTGCGGCCCGACTGCTGCCGCGCGCTCGAGCGCGGCAGCGGCGCGTGCCTCGGCGACCTGCACGAGAAGCGGGAGCGGCCGCTCCTCGCGCTCGAGGCGCTCCGCCGCCGCGCGGGCGGCGCGAGCGGCGAGGGAGACGAGGGGGGCGCAAACGGCGCGGGGGCGGCGGGCGGCGCCGTGTAGGTGCGGCCGGCGCCGCCGTCAGGGCGACGCGTCCCTGTCCTCCACCGGCGGTGCGCCTGCGTCGATCGCGCCGCGATCGATCCGCATGCTCACGTCGAGCGTGACCGTCTGCCCCTCGGAGACGCTGATCGTGCGCTTCTCCTCGGGCGCGTTCGGGTGCCGGAACGTGACGTAGTGCCGTCCGGCCTGGAGCGGGATCGCCCGCGCCATCGGCGTCACGTCGATGAGCTCCCCATCGATGACGACCTCCGCCCACGGCCTGGCGAGGACCTTCAGGTAGCCGCGCTCCTCCGAGCGCGCGCCGGGCTGCCTGACCTCGGCGCTGGGCGGCTCCGCGGCGTCGTGCTGGCGGAGGCTGAGCTCGATGAGCGCGCCGCCCGCGACGACCAGCGCGAAGATGCCGACGAGCCGCCCCACGTCGGGCGCGAGCGACGGCGCGCTGCGCTGCTCGACGGCGGGGCGCGCGGAGGGCGCCTGAGCGGGCGGCAGCTCGTCGCCGCCGAGCTTGGCCGCCGCGAGGGCCCTCGCGATGAGCGCGCGCGGCTGCGGATGGCCGCGCTCCGCGAGCTCCTCGGCCAGGGCGTCCGCGACGGCGCGGCCGCTCTCGTAGCGCTGCTCCGGCTCTTTCTCGAGGCACCGGAGCACCACGCGCTCCAGGCCGCGCGACACGTCGGGCACGAGCCCCCGCAGCGGCTGCGGCGGCGCGTTGCGGATCCGGTGGGCGATGGCCCTGCCCTCGGCCCACCGGTCCTCGCCGCGCTCGCGCGGCGCGCCGGGCGCGCCCGGCGCGCGGTTCGACGGGTGGTTCGACGCGTGGCTCGACGTATGATTGGCATCCTCCGGCCCCGCCTTCGGCTCGTCGAACGGGCGCACGCCGGTGAGCATCTCGAACAGCACCACGCCGAGCGTGAAGACGTCCGCCTGAGGCCCGGGCTCTGCCCCGAGGATCTGCTCCGGCGCCATGTAGTCGGGCCGTGCGAACGTGTCGCTGCCCTCGAACGGCTCTGGCAGCGAGGGTTGCCGGCCGTCGGACGCCGCCGCGAACTCCAGGATCTTCACGCCGCCCGCGGGCGTGACGATGACGCGCTCGGGGCGCAGCTCGCGGTGCACGACGCCCCGCTCGTGCGCGTGCCCGAGGCCGCGCGCGATCTCCAGCGCGATGGCCGCCGCGGCGCCCTCCTCGAGGCGGCCAGCGCGGGCGCACAGGGCCGCGAGCGTCGGCCCCGAGAGCGGCTCCAGCACGAGCCATATCCGGTCCTCGTCGCGCTGGAAGTCGTGGATGTCGATGATGTTGGGGTGCCGGATGCGCGCGAGGATCTTCGCCTCGCGCTCGAGGCCGGCCGCGAACGCGCTCGCGGCCGACACCGTGGGCTTGAGCGTCTTGATCAGCGCCGCCCGGCCGAGCCCGGCGTGCTCGGCCCGGTACGTCACGGTGAGCGCCCGCGACGAGACGGCCTCGCGCAGGATGTACGGGCCGAGCTGCCTCTGGTCGGCGCCCACTTACCGCTGTCGGACGCGGAGCGTGCGCCCCGTCATCGCCGCGGGCTGCGGGAGGCCGAGGATCTCGAGCATCGTCGGCGCCACGTCGCAGATGCGGCCGCCGGACCGGAGCACGATGCCGGGGTCGTTCTTGTTCAGGTAGTAGAACGGCACCGGGTTGAGCGTGTGGGCGGTGTGCGGGTTGCCGTGCTCGTCCTTCATCTGCTCGCAGTTGCCGTGGTCCGCGGTGATCATCAGCGCGCCGCCGGCCTCGCGCACGGCGTCCCCGATGGCGCCGAGCCCCTTGTCGACCGCCTCGTTGGCGTGGATGGCGGCCTCGAGGATGCCGGTGTGCCCGACCATGTCCGGGTTCGCGAAGTTCACCAGGATGAAGTCGTACTTGCCGCTCTTGATCGCGGCCACGACCTCGCTCGCGACGCCCGCCGCGCTCATCTCCGGCTTCTTGTCGTAGGTGGCGACGTCGCGCGGCGAGGGCACGAGCTTCCTGTCCTCGCCCGGGAACGTCTCCTCGCGGCCGCCGTTGAAGAAGTACGTGACGTGCGCGTACTTCTCGGTCTCCGCGCACCGGAGCTGCGTGAGCCCGGCGCGGGCGATCACCTCGGGGAACGACTCGGTCACCTCGTCCTTCGGGAACGCGACCGGCAGCTTCAGCGCCGCGTCGTACTCGGTCATGCCGCTGTAACAGTTCTCCTGGAAGGCGAAGACCGGCTTGCCCCGGTCCGAGAGGAGCTCCAGCACCTCGGCCGGCAGGTTCCGCCGCGTGAGCATCGCCGAGATCTCGCGCATGCGGTCGGGCCTGAAGTTGACGGAGAGGCCGACCTCCTCTCCCTGCCACTCCCAGCGGGGCTCCTTCGAGGCGAAGTCGGCCACGAAGTCGCCCTTGATGCCGTTATAGTCGCCGATGCGGACGGGCTCGACGAACTCGTCCGTCTTCCCGGCCGCGTACGACTGCTGGATCGCGTCGAACGCCGTGTCGGCCCGCGGCGCGTCGCCGCGCACGATCGCGGTGTAGGCCTTCATGACGCGGTCCCAGCGCTTGTCGCGGTCCATGGCGTAGTACCGGCCCGAGATGGTGCCGATGACGCCGATGCCCTGGAGCGCCTCCTCGATCTTCTCGACGTAGCCCCACGCGCTCTTCGGCGGCGTGTCGCGGCCGTCGAGGAACGCGTGCAGGACGAGGGGCACCTCGTGGAACTTCGCGAGCTTGATCAGCGCGAGGAAGTGGTCGAGCGACGAGTGGACGCCGCCGTCGGAGACGAGCCCGAAGAGGTGCACCCGGCACTTGCGGTCCTGCGCGATCCGGAACGTCCGGTCGATGATCTCGTTCGAGCCGAGCTTGTTCTCGGCGATCGCGACGTCGATGCGCGAGATGTCCATCAGCGCGATCCTCCCCGCGCCGAAGTTCAGGTGGCCGACCTCGCTGTTGCCCATCTGCCCCACCGGGAGCCCGACGTCCGGGCCGCTCGTCCCGATCAGCGTCTTCTCGGAGTCGCGCTTGATCGCGTCGAGGTTCGGCATCGCCGCGAGGGCGATCGCGTTCTGGTCCTTTTCTTCGCGCTCGCCGAATCCATCGAGGATGCAGAGGACGAGCGGACGGGGGCGTTGCGTGGGGGAGGGGGCTGCTTCGCTCATGGCGGCGGAATCTACAACGAACCCGCGGCGATCGGAGGGGGGCTGCTCACGGATTTTCGCCTGGCGAGCCGCCGCGCGCGGCGTGCATGCTAACATCCGACCATGTCCGATTGCGCCCGTCGCGCCACGTACCAGGATGTGCTTGACACGCCGCCGAATCAGGTGGCGGAGGTCCTGAACGGCGTCCTCCACGCGACGCCGCGGCCCTCCGTGTCCTCCCGCAACGTGACGTCGGTGCTCGCGGGCGAGCTTTACCTGCCATTTCGTCGGGGCATCAAGGGGCCTGGCCGGTGGGCGCTGCTGGTCGAGCCCGAGCTGCACCTCGGCACCGATCCGGACATCGTGATCCCTGACATCGCCGCGTGGCGCCGCGACCGGATGCCGCAGATCCCGATGCGGAACGCGGCGATCTTCCTCGCGCCCGACTGGGTGTGCGAGGTGATCTCGCCGTCCACCGAGGCGCTCGATCGCCGCGACAAGATGGAGATCTACGCGCGCGAGCTCGTGGCGCACTACTGGCTGATCGACCCGCGGCTCCGGCTCCTGGAGGTCTACCGCATCGACGGTGGGCGGTTCGCGCGCGTGGGCGCGTGGGAGGGTGACGTCACCGTGCGCGCGGCGCCGTTCGACGCCGTGGAGATCGAGCTCGGCGTTCTTTGGCAGGAATAGCGCAGGAATAGCGCAGGAATAGCGCAGGAATAGCGCAGGATCTGCCGTCGCCGGTCGGCGTCGAGCCGCGTGCCGGGCGAGGTGCGTGAGCTCCGCTTTATCGTGATTGTCACCCCGAGATCGGGGAAGCGACGACCATCCGCCGGATGCAGCCGGGGCGTGCGGCTTGCATGGGTGTTGAGGACACTCGGCCATGTTCGGCGCTCGTCATGAGCAGCGGTCACACGGGGGGATGAACATGAAGCGCATCAACATCATCGGCCTGCTGGCCGCGCCGCTCGCATGCCTCGGGGCAGCGCAGCTCGCCTCGGCCTCACCCACGACGCCCGTCGAGGAGCTCGTCCTCATCGCGGAAACACGAGCTCCCGTCGCTGCGGATGCAGCCGACGCTCGTCCTGCACGCCAGCGGCCCTGGTACGGTCACTGGTACGCGTCCTGGTATGGTCACTGGTACAGGCCCTGGCATGGGTACTGGCACGGTCATTGGCACGGTCACTGGCACGGTCATGGTCACTGGCACGGTCATGGTCACTGGCATGGTCATTGGCATGGTCTCTGGTACGGGCACTGGCGGTGACATGACCGGCGGCGGTCCGATGGGGGGCCTCGCCCCCTCGGCCGGCGGACGCCCGATGGGGGGCAGGACGGATCGTCGAGGGCGCCGGCGCCGCGGCAGGAGAGCGGGACGGGCGGCCCTCTCCCCGTCTCGCTCTTGTCGGTCAGGTTCGCGGGCGCTCGCAGGCGGGCACACCCGGAGGGAGCTGCATGGAGGGAAAGCGAAACAGCCGGAGCCACGCCGCAGCCCTGGTCGCCGTCGTGGGCCATCTAGGCCTCGTCGTCATGGGCGCTCTCCAGATCCATCCCGAGGGAGACGGCTGGCTTGCGCGGGCGCTCGCGGTTTACGGCGCGCTCTCCGGGGCCGAGAGCGGCTATGCCTTCTTCGCGGACAGCATCACCCCGCTGCCCAGGGCCAGCTTTCACGTCTCGGATGCCGGCGGTGCGACCCTCACCGACGCCCTCGAGTCGGGCGCCAGCCGCGAGACGGAGATCCGGATACTGAACCTCATCACGCCTTTCTTGAGCGTGGAGGACCCGACGATCCAGCGCTCGATCGCCGCCTCGTGGGCGGGCAAGGTGCTGGCGAGACACCCCGCGGCCGAGAGCATCCTCGTCCGACTGGAGACGTGCGATCTGCCGTCGATGCGGGAGTACCGGGAGGGGAAGCGGTCCAGCTGGAACCTGCAGTACGAGGCGAAGTTCATGATCCGCGCGAAGCTCCGGGCCTCTCGAGAGGCGAGCGGGGGTGCGCGGTGAAGGATCCTTCGATCGGCCTCCGCGGGGCGGCCGCAGGCGGCGAGCCCGCGCGCGTCCTCCGCGCGATCGAGCGCTTCGCGCTGGCGCCGGCCTCGGCGGCGCCGCTCGCGGCCCTCCGCATCGGGCTCGCGGCCGTGCTCTTGCTTCAAGCGGCGCTCGTCGCGCCCGCGCTCTTCGAGCTCTACGGCCGGTCCGGGATCCTCCAGGGGCCTCTGCGCGACGTGTTCGCGAGGACCGATCTGCCACGCATCGGCTGGGCGGTGGAGCTCCTTGCCCCGCTCGGGATCGGGGAGGATCCGGTCATCGTGGGCACGGGGGTGATCTACGTGGTTGCCCTCGCCGCGCTCCTGGCCGGTTGGTGCACCAGGGCCGCGGCCTTCCTGGCGTGGCTCACCCACCTGATGCTGGTGACGACGGCGAGCTCCACCGTCTATGGCGTGGACAGCTTCGCCAGCATCTTTCTCTTCTATCTCCTCTGGATGCCCTCGGAGGCCGCCTTCTCCATGGATCGCCGGCTCGGGCGCGTGCGGGGAGGGCCCACGCCGGCAGCCCGGCTCGGGTTGCGCGTGGTGCAGCTGCACCTCTCGTTCGCTTACCTCGTCAGCGGGCTGGGAAAAGCAGCGGGCGAGGCGTGGTGGGACGGCGAGGCGATCTGGCGTTCGGTCATGTTGCCGGAATACCGGCAGTTCGACCTCTCGTGGCTCGCCGGCGCCCCCTGGCTCGCGGCGGTCGCCGGGTGGACGGTGCTGCTCGTGGAGATCGGCTATGGCTTCCTGATCTGGCCGCGCCGCACGCGGCTGCCCTGGGTCGTCGCCACCGTGGCGCTGCACGCCGGGATCGCCTTGTTCATGGGGCTCCTCGTGTTCGGCGCCCTCATGGCGGTGCTCACCATCGCCGCGTTCGCGGTGCCGAGCGAGCCCCCCGGGCCTGAGGCTCCGGCTGGCGCGGCGCCTGGGTGATCCTCGCGTCCCCCCTTCTGGCGAACGGCGCCCCCGGATAGGCTGTCGCAGGTTCGATCATGTCGCGCACGGCCATCCCGACCTGGTGCTTCGCCGTGGTGCTGGTGAGGCACCGGAACCGGTTCCTCCTCGTGCACGAGCGCAAGCACGACCAGCTCTGGTATCTGCCGGCGGGCCGCGTCGAGCCCGGGGAGACGTTCGCGGACGCGGCGCGGCGCGAGGCGCTGGAGGAGACCGGCGTCCCGGTGGAGCTGGAGGGCATCCTGCGCATCGAGCACAGCCCGGGCCCCTGGCAGGCGCGCTTCCGGGTGATCTTCCTCGCGCGGCCTCGGGACGCCACGCCCCCGAAGAGCCAGCCGGACGAGCACTCGCTCGAGGCGCGCTGGGTCACGCTGGAGGAGCTCGCGGCCTTGCCGCTGCGCGGCCCCGACGTGGAGCTCTATTGCGGCGACGTGCTCGCCGGAGCGCAGGTCTTCCCGCTGTCGCTGCTCGGGGCCGAGGGGGAGCCGCTCCTCGTGAGCGGCCGCTGAGGCGGCTCCCCTCGTGCCGTGGCGGTCGTGCTGGCCGCGCGGCTGCTCGTGTCTACAGCTTCAGCTTCATCCCCTCGTGGCTCGCCACGAAGCCGAGCCGCTCGTAGAAGCGGTGCGCGCGCAGCCGCGCCTTGTTCGAGGTGAGCTGCACCCGGAAGCACCCCCGCCGCCGCGCCTCGTCGATGGCCCATCGCATCATCGCCTCGCCGATCCCGCGGCCCCGCAGGCTCGGGTCCACGATGACGTTCTCGATCTGCGCCACCCGTGCTCCGCGGTTCGCCACGTACTGGATGATGGTCAGGTGGAACGCGCCGGCGACGCGCCCCTCGACCTCCGCGACGAGCAGCGCGTTGTTCGGATCTTCCGCGATGGCGGCGAGCGCCTCGCGGTAGCGCGGATCGAGCGGCGGGCCGGGGTGGTCCGTCTTCGCGTTGCCCTCGTCCGGGATCGAGAAGAGATGGACGATCGCCGGCAGGTCTGCCTCGGCGGCGCGGCGGATGGCGGGTACGAGCTGCGGCTGGCTCATGCACGCATCCTGCCACAACACATGGCGGTCCCGCACGGAATCGCGGAATCACGGAATCACGGAAGCAGAGGGGCAGGGGAGCAGAGGAGCAGAGAAACAGACGAGCGGAAAAACAGATATACTGAGAAGCCGCAGCGCAGGGAGCGGGAAGCGTGAATGAAAAGAACCTCGGGAGTTCTTCCTTTTTAGGCCCGTGCGATTCGCCTTCATGCCCGAGTGTGATCTAGACACAGGCGATCAAGCCGTGCAGAGTCGACGCACCATCATGTCGACCCGGAGGACCGTGTAGATGCGCGTAGTCAACACAGCCGACATCCTCGCGATCGAGTCTCTCAAGGCGGATGAGCGCACCCTGCTGGGGCTGTTCAAGGAGCTCCGGAAACATTCGGAGCTCTCGGCTTACCTGCCCGAAGTCTGCCACCTGTCCTTGCGATGGGTACGCCTCCTCGAAGGTCAGCCGCTCAGGCCTCGCGGGCTCCTCGGCAAAGGCATGATCGTCGTCACCGAAGGCTCGGGCGAGGTCATCGGGGACTCGCCCAGCAGCGTCCGGGCGGGAGACGTCGTGATGGTCCCTCCCGGCGGGCTGCAGGGGCTCGTGGGCGGCGCGCCGGACGGGCTCTCCGCGATATCCATCCATCTCGAGGAGCTCGACGAAAGCGAGCCTCGGTGGGACACGCCGTGTCTGTGCGCGGCGCTCGGGCGGGAGGACAGCGCGGACGAGGCGTCCCCGGATCGCGCCGTGTCCCCCGTGGATCTCCTCGTCGAGGAGAACGAGGTCCACGCGCGGGAGTTCGCGGGCAGCCCCTTGATGCAGCTCATCCGGTCCGAGCGCGCCCTCCGGGACGACGTGAAGCGGCGGATGCTCGGCGCGCTCCAGATCTGGTCGAACGCGTTCCAGAAGGTCCTGTGCGCCAGGGTCGTCTTCGAGTCGCACCCCGGGGCCATCGCGATCGCCGAGCGCCACCTGGCCGACGAGGTCGGGCACAACCGGAGGCTCTCCAGGATGCACGACCCGCGGAGCTCGCCGTCCTGGGACCGCGGCATCGCCGCGGCGTCGTCCTGGTTCATCGAGCGGATGGGCTCGGCGTCCACCGAGGAGCGGACGGTCCTCGTCCACTTCGTCATCGAGCGCTGCGCCGACATCCTCCTCACGGCGGCCCAGCAGGTCTTCCCCGACTCGGACTACTTCGCGACGCACGCCGAGGTGGACGCCGAGCACTTCAAGCTCGGGTACAGCCTTCTGAAGGGCTTCCCCGGCCTGGACCTCGGCCCGCTGCGGGGCGCGCTCACCGAGGGCTGGCAGATGATGAACCTGATCTGCCAGCGCATCAGCGACATCGCTGCAGGGGACGGCGACGCGGCCGCCGAGATGCCGGCGGGCGGCGCGAGCCCCGGCGAGCTCGCCCGCGATCCTCGGCGCGAGCTGACGGCCGTGCTGGATGGCCTCTACGGCGGTGTGATGTGAACCGCTGAAGCGCCGAGGGAGAGGGAGAGCCCTTCGCCCTCTCCTCTCCCTCCCGCTCCTGGCGCGCGTTTCGCTCCTGCCGCCCGTGCTCTTCGTGACGCGCGGCGCGCCAGCGCAGGCGGCGCGACCGGCGCTAGCTCGAGGCCTTCACCACGTCGGTGATGCCCTGCACGCTCTTCGCGCTCTTCGCGAGCATCTCCTTCTCTTCTGCGGTCAGCGGCAGCTCGACGATCTTCTCGATGCCCTTGCCGCCGAGGATGACCGGCACGCCCATGAAGATATCCTTGTAGCCGTACTCGCCGTCCAGGTAGGCCGCGACGGGGAGCAGCCGCTTCTGGTCGAGCAGGTAGCTCTCGGCCATCGCGACGGCGCTCGAGGCGGGCGCGTAGTAGGCGCTCGTCCCCATGAGCTGGACGATCTCGCCGCCGCCCTTGCGGGTCCTCGCGATGAGCGCGTCGAGCTTCTCCTTGCTGATGAGCTCGGTCGCGCGCACGCCGTTGATCGTGCACGCCGACGGGATGGGCACCATGTCGTCGCCGTGGCCGCCGAGGACCATCGCGCGCACGTCCTTCACGGACACGTTCGCCTCGCGCGCCAGGAACAGCTGGAAGCGCGCGCTGTCGAGCACGCCCGCCATGCCGAGCACGCGCTCGCGCGGGAAGCCGGTGCGGCGCTTGAACTCGTAGACCATCGCGTCGATCGGGTTCGAGATGACGATCACCAGCGCGTTCGGGCAGTGCTCCTTCGCGCCGTCCGCCACGCTGCGGATGATCGGCAGGTTCGTCGCGACCAGGTCGTCACGGCTCTGGCCCGGCTTGCGCGGGATGCCGGCCGTGACGATGAGGACGTCGGCCCCTGCACAGTCCGCCCAGCTCGAGGTGCCCTTGATCGAGGCGTCGTAGCCCAGCACGGCGCCGTTCTGCTCGAGGTCGAGCGCCTTGCCTTTCGCGAAGTCCGTCTTCTGGGGGATGTCGAACAGAACGACGTCCCCGAGCTCCTTGCGCGCGATGAGGGCCGCGAGCTCCCCGCCGATGTTGCCGGCGCCGATAAGGGCGATCTTTCTTCGGTTTGCCATGGGCGGCCCTATTACCACCCCCCCGGCCGGAGACCAACGGGGCTCCAGGGCGGGCACGGAGGAGGGAACTCGGCCGGCGTCTTCGAAACCTGTCGACTCGGCCCGCGAGCCCGGGTAAGCCGCGCCCCATGGTCACCGAGGACGATCTGCGCACCGCGCTCGGCAGGGTGCTCGAACGCACCTCGCTCGCGGGCCCCTTCGCCCGCTACGAGGGCAAGGTGCGGGACTGCTACACGACGCCGGACGGCCGCCGCCTGCTCGTCGTCACCGACCGCATCAGCGCCTTCGATCGCGTGCTCGGCACGCTGCCGCTCAAGGGCCAGGTGCTGAACCGGCTGTCCGCCTTCTGGTTCGAGCGCACGCGGAGCGTCGCGCCGAACCACATGATCTCCCAGCCCGACCCGAACGTCCTCGAGGCGATCGAGTGTGTGCCCCTGCCGGTCGAGATGGTGGTGCGCGCCTACGTGACGGGCGTGACCTCGACCAGCATCTGGACGCACTACGCGCGCGGCGAGCGCGTCTTCTGCGGCCACCGGCTCCCCGAGGGCCTCCGCAAGAACGAGCGCCTGCCGCGGCCCATCCTGACGCCGAGCACCAAGGCGCCGAAGGGCGGGCACGATCTCTCCGCCTCGCGCGAGGAGATCCTCGCCCTCGGCACGATCGCGCCGCGCGACTTCGACGCCGCCGCCGAGATGGCCCTCGCGCTCTTCGAGCACGGCGCCCGCGCGTGCGCGGAGCAGGGGCTCATCCTCGTCGACACCAAGTACGAGTTCGGCAAGGACCGGGACGGGAACATCGTCGTCATCGACGAGATCCACACCCCCGACTCGTCCCGCTTCTGGTTCGCCTCGTCCTACGGCGAGCGCTTCGCGGCCGGCGAGGACCCGGAGTCGTTCGACAAGGAGTACGTGCGCCGCTGGCTCGCCGCGCGCGGCTTCCAGGGCGACGGGCCGATCCCCTCGATCCCGGACGAGGTCCGGATCGAGGCGTCCCGCCGCTACATCGAGGCGTTCGAGCGGATCACCGGGGCGGCGTTCGTCCCCGACCTCGAGGACCCGGCGGTGCGCATCCCGCGCAACCTGGGGGTGTGAGGCGGGCGCGGCCGCGCCCATGAATCGTCGCGGGGCGCAGGTGCGCACCGCCATCGCGTCGCGCGAAGAGCGCGTGGAGCAAAGCCAGTGAAAGCCGTCGTCAACGTCCGACTGAAGAAAGAGGTCCTCGATCCGCAGGGCGACGCCGTGAAGCGCGCCCTCACCTCGCTCGGGTTCCCCGGCGTGAAGGGCGTGCGCGTGGGCAAGCTCATCGAGATAGAGCTCGACCCCTCGCTCGGCAGCGCGCCCGACCTCGAGCAGCGGCTGAAGAAGATGGCGGACGAGATGCTCGCCAACACCGTCATCGAGGACTACGAGGTCACGATCGCGCCGTAGCCCTCGCCCCGGCCCTCGGGGGCCGGCGGCTCAGGCCTCGGGCGCGACGAGCTTCTTCGCCCAGAGGATGGCGTCCTTGCGGGCGCGGCCGACGACGAGGTGCCGCGCCAGCACGGCCGAGCGGCGGAAGCCGTTCGCGAGGAGGGCGGCGCACAGCTCCTGGTCGTCCGCGGGGGCGAAGGTGAACGTGCTCACGGCCTTCTCCTCGACGAGGCGGTCGCAGAGCGCGCCGATGGCGGCCGTCGTGGCGAGCCGCTCCGCCTCGTGGCGCGGCGGGCACAGGATCTCCAGGAACGAGTTGCCGAAGCACGACTGCATCTCCCACGCGGCGTGCAGCGTGAAGCCGCCCCGCGCGGACAGCACGTAGCCCGTCCGCACCGCGTCGCGCCCGAACGGCTCGAAGCCCGTCAGCGCCCGCCCCGCCCGCTGCGCGGCCGCGACCGCGCGCCGCAGCTCGACGCCGCTCGCGGGCGCGATCTTGATCGCGGGCAGCGGCCGCCCCTCGGCCTCCCGGAGCAGCCGCCTCGCGCGGCCGATCGTGCGCTCCGCGAGCAGGACCGCCGGAGAGGCCGCGACGTCGTCTCCCTCGCCGCCCTCCTCGCCGTCGCCGCTCGTGCGCAGCCGCGACGTCATCTCGGACACGACCGCCCCGAGGATCCAGGCGTCGCTGCGCTTGTAAAAGCCGGGGATCGACCCCTCCCGCGTGAACCCGAGGCGGGTCCACGTCGGCACCTCGTCGCGCTCGACCAGCGTGAAGATCTTCTCGACCCCCTCGCGCTTGGCGGTCGACAGGACGAAGCTCCGCTTGGACGGCGTGGGTCCCGCTCGGAAGTCGACGATGCGGAGCGTCCGGTGCCGTCGATTGACCAGCAGACAGAGCGAGACGGAGTCGTTCCGGAACAGGAGCTCGTCGACACCGCTGCTCGCCGTCGAAGACAAGTTTGTCGCTGCCATACCCCCTCGTGCTCGGCGCAGACGTGACGCCTCGGATCAGATGTTCATTGCAGAATTGCAAATTGCAGATCTGCAATGCCCCCCCTAGCCGTCGAGGCCCACAGCGTCAACGATGTCGGCGGGATCGCGGTGAGGAGGGGCTCAGGGGGTCGCGGCGAGCCGGCTCGCGTCGGTCGCCTTGACCCCGAGGGCCACGAGCGCCTCCTGGAGCCGGGAGCGCTGGAGGGAGATGCGGGTCGGCATCCCTCCGGAGATCTTGAACGTCTCGAGGAAGTTCACCCCGCTGTCGAACCGGGCGGCGAAGGTGATGCTGTCGTTGTCGACGACGACGGAGATGGGCGCGCGCTCCTGCCCGATGAGGAGGAGCAGGGTCTTGTCGTAGGCCCCGCCCCGCTGGGAGGCGTCGACGAGGACGAGGCCCGGCTCGACGCGCTCGTAGCGGAGCGCGATCCGGCGGGTCTCGGCTTCCATGGTGGCGAGCTCGGCGCCGGCCTGGTCGATGGGAGTCCAGAGCGACGGGTCGGAGAGGCCTGACGCGAGGTGCCGGACGATGAGGCCGAAGAGGGCCTGATCGCGGGGGCGGGCGCGGAGCGCGCGGTCCATGCGGGTGGCGGCCGGGCCCGGGACGCCGATGCGGGTGTCGATGGCGCGGGCGTCGTCGTCGCAGCCGGGGTAGGGCTCGACGCCGCCGCGCATCCACTTCGCGCCGCTGGCGAGGCCGTCGAAGTCGACGTGGCAGACGAGGGTGTCGACGCGCCCGGCGCGGGCGACGAGCTCCGGCGTGATCATCTCGGGGCAGGCGCCGTGCTCGGCCTTGGTCGACAGGACGAAGCGCGGATCGCCGGCGAAGCGCGCGTGGTGGGCGCTGTCGTGGTGGTCGACCCAGGCGGCGAGCCGCGGCCCGAGGTCCTGGATGAAGGGCAGCGTGACCGTCTCGAAGCTCTTGCCCCCCGCCTCCGAGGCGAAGGCGATATCGAGAACGGCGACGTTGCCGCGCAGATCGCGGGCGCGGGGGAGCTTGCGGGGGGAGGCGAAGGCGAGATCGAATCCGTGCATGGCGTGGCTTCCCGGGGAGGTAGGTACCGTCCAGCCGGGCGACCCGGCGCGTGCCGCGTCGGGCGCCCTGCTCCATACACCCGAAACGGTCGAAGCGCTGCGGTGGAGGACCTTTCTCGGGCGAGGCCTGAATGATCCGCTAGGATGATCCGACCAACGGCAGTGGCGGCTCGGCGTGCCGGGCGGCCCCGCAGCGAGTGCGCCGCCGCGCAGAGCAGGCCGGCGGTTCCAGGGAGACTCGACAGGCGGGGACCGCGCTCGGGCTCGCCGCGCGAGCGGGGCTGCTGGCCTGTGTCGGAGGAAGTGGATGAGAAGCGACGTTCTGGGACTCGGTCTTCTGGCTCTTGGGGGGGTGCTCTGCGCGGGGCTCCCGGGCACGCCGGCCGTCTCCGAGGCGAAGGCAGAGCCCGCCCAGGTGGTGGTGTCGGCCGCGCAGGTGACGGGGGCGGCCGCGCAGGCGACCGCGGCGGTCGGCCAGGCGGTGTCGGGGCCGGCGTGCAAGCTGAAGGGGACGGCGCCGGTGCCCAAGGGCGCCCGGCTGCATGACGCGCCGAGCGGCGGCAGGACGGTCGCGAGCTTCACCGGCGCGCTGGTCCCGATGACGCTGAGCGCGATCCCGGCGGATCCGGCGGCGGGCCGCGCGCGGCTGAGCACGTCGGACAGCTCGCCTGCGCTGCGGATCGACGGCTACATCGCGCCCTCGGACGTCGCGGTGTTCACGACGCGCGACATCCCGGTCATCGCCGGGCACGTGTGGATCTCGAGCGCGCAGAAGGTGAAGCTCGTCGCGGCCACGGGCGACTCGCTGCGCGCGGAGCTCTCGATCTCCGGGTCTGAAAGGCAGACGGCGAAGGCCTCGGCCCCCTGCGACGCCTTCGCGCTGCAGCGCGGCGTCTCCACGAAGATGGAGATCCCCGGCAGCGCCCGCGGGTACCTGATGAAGACGTCGACGATCGAGCTCTTCGATCGCCCGGACGGCGACGTGATCTTCACGCTGAGGATGCTGGAGGGGACGGCCCAGCTCTTCTGGAGCACCGAGGCGAAGTCCGGCTTCGTTCACCTGATGTCGCGGGGCGACCTCACGATCGACGCCTGGGGTCGCCTCAAGGATCTCGAGCCGCTGAAGAAGGGCGAGATGATGGACCAGTACATCCCGCCGACGACCGCGGTGGCCGGCGCGCAGCTGGCGCTCGACAAGGCGCCGCCGATCGTGAAGGCGACGAGGGCGATCCCGGTCCGCGCGCGGCGCGACGAGAAGGAGAAGCCGATCGGCGAGATCGAGGCCGGCGCGGAGATCTACCTGCTCGAGACGGTGGCGGGCTGGACCAACGTGCTCCCGAAGGCGCTCGGGATGACGCCGCCGGACGAGGGCGGCTTCTGGATCCCCGCCTCGGAGACGCCGAAGTAGCGAGGGCGCGCGGGCTCGCCGTGCGCGGCGGGCCCGCCCGGACGACGCGCCGCAGCGCCGGTCCGGGTGGGAGCGGCGCTGTGCTCGAGGCGTCAACTCTCGAGGGGTCTCGCCGCGCCGGGCGATTAGGATGGCGCGCATGTCCAGATCGCCGTTTCGTTTCCGGCGGCCTCGCCTTGGCGCCGTGGCCGGGGTGATCGCAGCCTCCGCGGCCGTGGGTGGCAGCGCCGCCGCGCAGGCCGCGCCCGTGGTGCTCCCTCACGCGGCGGGCCAGCAGGCGCTCGCTGTCCGCATCGATCCGGGCGGGGTCACTGCCCGCGCCTGTCCCGCCGCGGCGGCGTGCGCGCCCGACGGCGGCAAGGTCCTCGCCGTGCCGTCCGAGGTGGCGCCGCTGCTCGGCGGCGCGCGCGTCGTGCCGGTCACCCTGGCGGACGGCAAGCGCCTCGCCAAGATCGAGGCGCCGGCCGGGGGAAAGCCGGCGGGCGCCGGCGCGCCGGAAGGCGCGAGCGGCAGCTGGGTGATGCTGCTCGCGGCGCCGCTCGCGGGGAAGGGGACGGAGCCGCTCGTGCTCTGGAGCGGCTGGACCGGCGTCGCGACCGGGGAGCACGGCGAGGGGCGGAGCGACGCCGTGGTCGTGGAGCCGCTCGGCGGCAGCGGCAGCCGTGTGCTCGTCGGGCAGCTGCGAGACGACGTGACCCTCTGCGGGCGGCCGGCGCTGGTCGGCGCGAGCGAGGTCGATCCCCGGACCATGACGCTCCTGAAGGGGGCCAGCTTCCAGAACCTCTCGGCGGAGGAGCGGCGCGGTGCAGGCAAGGTGGTCGCCGAGCGCCGTGACGCCGACGCGGCGGCGGCTGCCTTCCGGCTGCTGCGCCCGACCGCCGCGTCGAGCGCGGTCGGCAAGCGCTTCGCGGAGATCGCCGACGGCGATCCGAAGACCGCGTGGTCCGAGGGCAAGGCGGGCGCGGGCCGGGGCGAGTTCGTGTCGTTCTCGTCGGCGGACGAGGTCGGGATCACGGGCCTGGGTCTGCGCATCAAGCCGCCCGACGGCGTCGAGGGCGGCGCCGCGCCGCGCACGCTCTTCGTGGCGACGCCCGACCGGCTCTTCCAGGTGAGCCTGCCCGAGGACGCGTGGCTCAAGGAGTCCGCCGGCTACGAGGTGAAGCTCCCCGAGGAGATCAAGGCCTCGTGCATCGCCGTCGTGCTCGACGACGCGTACGCGCCGGCGGGGGCCGGGGGTCGCGGCGCGCCCGCGGCGCCGGAGGCGCGGGTCACGATCGCCGAGGTCACGGCGCGCACGGCGTTCGACGGGCAGGGTCCGGAGGCGCTCGTGGGCGCGCTCGCGGGCGGCGGCGAGCGATCCAGGGCGGCGGCGGCGCTGCTCGCGCGCGGCGGGCCGGAGGCGGTCGAGGCGGCGATCGCCGGCTATGACAGGCTCGACCCCGCGGGCAGGCAGCTCGCCCGGGGCGTGATCGACACGGCGCCCTGCGCGGTGCAGATCCCGTTCCTCACCGCGCGGCTGGCGTCCGGCGCGGCGTCGGCGGCGCAGCTCGCGCCCGGCGCGGCATCCGCGGGGCGCGCGTCCGGGTTGGCATCGGCCGCGCCGGGGCGCGCCCCTCGCGCCGCGCCGCCCGAGCCCGATCCGGAGCTCCACCACGCGCGCGATCGCATCCGCCGCTGCGGGCGCGCGGCCGCGCCGGCGCTCGCGGAGATCGTGAAGGCGGGCGCGGCCGCGGCCAGGGTGACGGCGGCCCGGGAGCTCGCGCTCGTCGCGCCGGCCGAGGCGATCCCGGCGCTGCTCGACGCCCTCGCCGGGGCGCGCGGCGCGGCGCGGAGGGAGTTCCGGGCCGCGCTCGCGCTGGCGGCGCGGAGCGAGCGGGCCGCTTCCGTGGTCGAGGAAGAGGTGCAGATCGAGCGGCTCCGCGCCCGGCCGGAGGACGCGCAGCTCGATCTGCTGCGCGCGCTCGGGCCGGCGCTCGGGCGGGTGAAGGGCGGCGGGGCGGCGTTCCAGGCGCTCGCTTCGGCGGGTAGCGCGCCCTTCGAGCGGCGTTACCTGCTGCAAGCGCCGGCCGCGGCGCTCGCGCGCGCGGGCGAGGCGCCGGCGGAGGCGTACCTCCGGGCGTCGCTCCGGAAGGACGCGGACGCGCACGTGCGCCTCCGCGCGGCCGAGGTCGCGGCGGACGTGCCGTCGCTCGCGCAGGACCTGCTCGCGGCGGCCTCCGATCCGGACGCGCGCGTGCGCGAGGCGGCGATCGTGGCGCTCGCGCGCGCGGCCTCTGCCGGCGCGAAGCTGCCCGCCGGCGCGGCCGAGGCGCTCGCGGCGCGGCTCACCTCGGACCCGTGGACGTTCATCCGGGGCGGCGCTGCGCTCGCGATCGGCGCGATGCAGGCGACGCCGGCGGGCGATCGGGCGCTCGTCGGGGCGCTCGCCGACAGCTCGCCCGAGGTGCGCCGGCACGCGCTCGACGGCCTCGGCGCGCACCGCGCGACAGCGCACATCGAGGCCGTGCGCGACCGGGCGGAGGACAAGGAGGAGGACGTCGAGGTGCGCGCGCGGGCGATCCTCGCGCTCGGGGCGATGTGCGACGCGAGCTCGGTCGACCTGTGGACGCGGCTCGCGCACCGGGCGAAGGCGCCGATCGGCGAGCACGATCAGCGGCTTGGCTCGGCGGCGCTCGCGGCGCTCGGGTCGGTGCACCCGGCGGATCTGCCCGCGCGCCTCAAGCCGCTCCTCGACAAGGACACGCCGCACGGCCTGCGCGAGGCGGCGAGGGCAGCGCTTTCCGCGGCGCCGCAGTGCGGCCGCCGCTGACTGAGAATCGAAGGCCGGCAGGGGGGCGGCAGGCCGCCAGCGATGCCCCTCGCTCTCCACTCTCCTTCATCGGCCAACGAAACGCGTGCTCAACCTTCACAAGCTGGTTCGGGACGCGCTTCTGGACGACGCCACGCACTCCCCGACCCTGCGAGCTCGCCTCGAGCGGGACGGGGCGCGCGCCTTTCGCTACTTCGACCGGATCCTGCGCAGTCGTGAAGCCTACGCCAGGGTCGGTCTCGACCTCACCGAGTTCTCTTCGCTGCTCCCCTTCGATATCTCCAGCCTGTCCACCCTGCTCCTGGTTTGTCTCGCCATGCAGCGCGACGGCTACCTGCGTCAGCGTACCGTCTCCGCGCTCGCCGTCCGAGTGGAAGCCATCTCGCTGGCTGGCGTCGCAAACCGGACGCGCTCTCCGTCGTTCCACAACATGAGCTGGAACCTCTTCTTCGGCTGCTCGCAGCCAATCGCAGCCCGTCGCTCCGACTCCTGGCATTGCGTGAGCATCGTCGGCGCGCGGACGCCGATCGCATCGAGGTCGCATGCCTCGACGGCAACGCCAATGTGCGCTTGTACGCTCGGCGCTACCTCCGCAAGCTCCATAGGAGCGTCGACCACCGCGACCGCGCGCTCTCGATTCTCACGAGCTCCGCCGGCCAAACCGCGCAACTCATCGGCGCCCTCGCGGTACTCTCAGAGTTCGGCCGCGAACAGGATCGACCTCTCATCGAGACGTTCGTGAAGGACAAACGCGCAAGGGTCGCCGCCGAAGCAGCTCGCACGCTTCGACTTCTGGGATAGCCCCTTCCGACCATGGCTGTTCCATCGTGAGGGCGTCAGCGCTCATCTCACGACGCGTCCTGCCCGCCGCGGCAGCACCGTGCGCGCGCGTGCGAGCCACTCGCCGAGCGACGTGGCGTCCGGGGGGACCGCGTCGAGGTCGGCGTCCTCCGCCACGCGCACCATGGCGGCGCCGTCGCCGGGCATCATGCCCTTTGCAGCGAGCATCGCCTGCGCCCTGAGGGGCGACATCTCCTCGGTCGTCTTCTCGCCGAGCAGCGCGAGGATCCAGGCTCCGAGCGCCGGCGCGGCCACGCCGCCGATCACGTCGGGTGGCGAGGACAGGGCCGACGAGACGCGCCGGATGCCCTCGGCGATCGCCTCGCGGCGCGCCGGATCGCGGTCGATGTCGCGGGCGAACGCGAGGATCTCGCACCCCGCCTCCTGCGCGTCGAGCGCCGCGCCGAGCACGTGGTGCGTGTCCTCGTGGGCCGCGCCGCGCGCCTGGTACTTCCGGATGCTCTTCCACTCGCGGGCGCCTCCGACGACCCACCCGCTCGGCTGGACGCGGGAGAGCAGCGTGAAGAGCACGCCGGGGTGCTTGTCCGACTGGTAGGCGGGCGCCCCGGCGCGGCTGCCCAGCTCGCTCTCGCCCTCGCCGACAAGGAAGACCCGGATCCGCTCGGGCGCCTTCATCACGGCCGCGGCCCTCCCCCGAGGAGCGGCGCCTCGTCACCGCCGTTGGCGTAGCTCAGCCAGAGCTCCCCCAGCGCGTACACCCTCGCCCGATCCTCGAAGCCCGGCGTGTCCAGGATGCGCGTGGCCCTCATCCCCCGCTCGCCAGCGCGGGTGACGACCGTGACCTCCTCCGGCTGCAGCTCGTTGACCACGAGCGGGCTGTGCGTCGCGAGGAGGACCTGGGTCTTCTCGGAGACGAGGCGCAGCGCGCGCATCACGTCGGCGATGCGCGCGGGGTGCAGCCCGTGCTCGGGCTCCTCGACGAGGAGCAGGGGCGTCGGATCGAGGTGCGGCAGCGCCGCGAAGGCGAGGTAGTAGAGCATGCCCTCGCTCATCAGCGACGCCGGCACGACGGCGCCGCCCTCGAGCTTCACGCCGATGGCCTTCGTCGTGGAGCTCGGGTTGGCGAGGTGGAGGCTCTTCACGCTGGGGAACAGGCGGGTGAGCTCCTCGTTCAGATCGACGTACGCCGACAGGTCGCGGCTGATGACGGCGTCGTAGACGGCCGGCAGGCCCGTGCCGCGCTCGTCGGCGAAGCAGAGCGGGTGCCCGTCGGGGATGAGCGGGTGCGGGGCCCTCAGCGCGTCGGGATCGAGGCGGAGCATCTGCGCCCCGCGCAGCGCCTGGACGATGTCCAGGGCAGGGCGCTCCGGGCTGGGCGCGCCGCCCGCGTCGTCCCCGTCTGCGTCGTCGAGCAGGGAAGGGGGCTCGAGGTCCCTGGGGAACGACATGGACCGGACCCGGCCCCCGGCGTCGAGCTCCACGCGCCACGTCGTGCTCGCCGCCGACACCTCGAACACGGCGCCGTCCGGGGCCTTGCTCGTGGGGCCGGCGCGCCCGAACGTGTCCGGCGACGGCGCCCCGAGCGCCCGCTCGAGGACGGAGGAGAGCGTGCGGAGCGCCCGCAGCACCGTGCTCTTGCCGCTGTCGTTGGGCCCGATGAGCGCATGCAGCGGCGTCAGCTCCAGGGTCGCGTCCTGAACGCAGCCGTAGCCCTGGATGCGGAGCTGCTCGACGTAGGGTCGGTCCATCGAGATCGACCCCAGCATAGCCGCTCGCTCGGCAGCAAGGAACTTGGCCCGTCCTCGCCAGCCCCTCTACGCCGCGGTCATGCGTCGCCTCCCGTCGATCGCGCTCGTCGCCCTCATCGCGCTCGCCGTCCCCGTGGCGAGCGGCCTCGGCGAGCGGCACGCCAGCGCCAGCGTCGCCTATGAGTCGCCTTACACCTTCGAGCAGACCTTCGGCACGGCGCTGCGCCTCGTGCGCGTCGATCTCGGCTTCAAGATCGTCGAGAAGGACGTCTCCAATGGTTACCTGCTCTTCGAGTACCGGAGCCCGGAGAGCGGCGGCAGGGTGACGCAGGGGGCGATCGAGGTCGTGGACGGCCGCGCCGGGGTGCACGTCGCCGTGCAGCTCCCGGCGATGCCGCAGTACCACGAGCAGGTGCTCCTCGACGGGCTCGTGAAGAAGCTCGCCGACGAGCACGGCGACCCGCCGAAGAAGGCGCCTTCAGGCGGGGGCGCACCTCCCCCTGACGCGGGCGCGCCTTCGCCCGACGCCGGCGCGCCCTAGCCGCGCCGCACGTACTCGAAGTCGACGGGCTTGCCCTTGAGCCCCTTGGTCGGCGCAGCGATCCAGTTCGCCATCTGCTTCGGATCGAACACCGGCTTCTCCATCAGGCTCCGCACGTAGGCCTCGTCGCTCGCCGTCGGCAGCCACGCGTCGCGCTGGCGCTCCCACGCCTCCTTCGAGAGCGGGTTGCCGTCGACGTCGAAGTGGAGCCCCGCGTAGATCCCCGAGCTCCGGTGGAAGCGCCGGCTCGGCAGGCTCAGCTTGAACGACACGCCGGACGCCTCGATCACCCGGTTCATCTTGTCGATCCCGCGCTGCGAGTCGGCCACGTACTCGTCGCGCAGCACCTCGTTCATCGCGTTCCTGAGCGGCACCTCCTCGCGCCGCCAGCCGGTCACCGCGCCGCCCCCGGCGGCGGGCACGTGCGGCACGTGCGGCACGTGCGGCACGTCGATCACGTACACGCCGTCGAGCGCCCGGTGGTCGTCGTACGACGCCTCCTTCGCGCGGCCCTTCACGCTCGAGGCGAAGAACGACGCCGCGTTCGACGAGATCTCCCCGCCGAAGAGGTCCAGCGACAGCGAGTACCAGAGGTTCAGGTACTTCTGCATCGTCGGCAGATCGATGCCGCCCTCGGCGCGCGCGTCCTCGTTCGCGTTGCGCTTCATCAGCTCGCACGTGCGCTCGACGATGCGGAGCAGGCCCGTCTCGCCGACGAACATGTGGTGCGCCTCCTCGGTCAGCATGAACCGCGTCGTGCGCGACAGCGGATCGAAGCCGCTCTCCGCGAGCGCGAGCAGCTGGTACTTGCCGTCGCGATCCGTGAAGTAGGTGAACATGAAGAACGAGAGCCAGTTCGTGCACGGCTCGTTGAAGGCGCCCAGGATCCGCGGCTTGTCCGGGTCGCCGCTGCGCCGCTCCAGGAGCGCCTCCGCCTCCTCCCGGCCGTCGCGGCCGAAGTGGCTGTGCAGGAGGTACACCATCGCCCAGAGGTGCCGCCCCTCCTCGACGTTCACCTGGAGCAGGTTCCGCAGGTCGTAGACGCTCGGGCAGCTCTGGCCGAGCAGCCGCTGCTGCTCCACGCTCGCGGGCTCCGTGTCTCCCTGCGTCACCACCAGCCGCCGCAGCATGTTCCGGAGCTCCCCCGGCACCTCTTGCCACGCCGGCTCGCCCAGGTGGTCGCCGAAGCCGATCGTCCGGTCCGCCACCCGATCCGCGAGGAAGATGCCCCAGCGGTACTCCGGCATCTTCACGTAGTCGAAATGCGCCCACCCCTCGTGATCGACGCTGATCGCCGTGCGCAGGTAGATGTCGTCCGCCTGGAAGCCCTCGGGCCCCGTCTCCCGCCACCAGTCCAGGAACTTCGGCTGCCACGCCTCGAGGGCGCGCTGCAGCTTCCTGTCCGACGCGAGGTCGACGTTGTTCGGGATCCTCTCCGAGTTGACGACCGCGCTCATGTCCGCCTCCAGTCGAATTCGGGGCGCTCCGGCCGCCCGTACACCGTCAGCGCGCCCCGCTGGCCCACCGCATTGGGGCGCTGGAAGATCCAGTTCTGCCAGGCTGACAGCCGCGAAAAGATCTTCGTCTCCATCGTCTCGGGCCCGCAGAAGCGCAGGCTCGCCTCCATCCCGGTGAGCGCGTCGGGCGACAGGCTCACCCGCTCCTCGATCGCGAGCCGCACCTCGTCGTCCCAGTCCATCGCGTCCGGCGCGAAGGTGCAGAGGCCCTCCTCCAGCGCCTCCTCGGCGGACAGGAGGCCCCTCTTCTCCTTCAGCGCGGCCACGCGCTCCGGCGCGCCGAGGAAGCGCGACGCGAGCCGCGTCAGGCCGTTCGACATGACGAGCGGACCGAAGTTCAGCGAGCTCAGCGCAATGGACGCGGGCGACGCGGGCGACGCGGGCGCCCCTGCCTGCCCCTCGTCCCCTCCGCCGTCCAGCATGTAGGAGCGGTCCGCCGCGAGGGCGAGCTCGAACAGGCTCCCCGCGAAGCAGGAGCCCGGCTCGATCAGCGCGAACACGCTGCGCGCCGTGAGGTCGAGCCGCTTGAGCACGCGCCGCATGTGGAGCAGCACCTCCTTCACGAACCAGTCGTCGCGGCTCGCCCACAGCGCCTCGTCCGCGGCCCGCACCGCGGCGGGAGAGCCGGACGTCCGCAGGAGCACGAGGCCCACCGTCGGGTGGTTGAAGCGGAGGTCGAGCAGCGCGTCGTCGAGCTCGCGGAACGCGCGGAGCGCCCACAGGTCCGCGCCCGCCCGGCGCATCCCGGCGGCGTCGGTCGGCGTCTCGCGCGTCTCGCGCGTCTCGCGCGTCTCGCGCCCTTCGCCGTCCGGCCCGAGCACGCGGATCTCCGCGGTCCTCGCGGCGCGGTCCACCTTCATCGACACGTGGCGGTAGTCGCAGGTGGACACGTCGCCCGCCGTGGCGCGCCGCGCCTCGAGCGGCGAGAGCCTCACCCCGGGCCCCGCCCTGTCCGGCGTCGCCGCCGCGAGCTCGGCGGCGCGCTGGGCCACCACCTGCTCGAAGCGGCTCTTCGGGATCGATCGATCGACGAGGCCCCACTGCTCCGCGCGCTTGCCGCGCACCCCCTCGGCCAGCGTCGAGAACACGTCCGCGAGATCGCGCCGCACCTTGCGCTTGTCCACGAGCCGCGTGAGCCCCCCGGTCCCCGGGAGCACGGCGAGCAGCGGCGTCTCCGGGAACGAGACGGCGCTGCTCCCGTCGTCGGCGAGGAGGATCTCCTCGCACGCGAGCGCGAGCTCGTAGCCGCCGCCCGAGGCGACGCCGTTCAGCGCCGCGAGGTAGCGCTGCCCGCTCTCGGAGCACGCCTCCTCGATCGCGAGGCGCGTCTCGTTCGTGAACTTGCAGAAGTTGACCTTGAACGCGTGCGTCGACGACCCGAGCATGTAGATGTTCGCGCCGGCGCAGAAGATCCGCGGCTGCGCGCTCGTCACGACGACCGCCTTCACCTCGGGGTGCTCGAAGCGCAGCCGCTGCACGATGTCGGCGAGCTCGATGTCGACCGCGATGTCGTAGCTGTTGAGCTTCAGCTGGTAGCCGGGCCGCGCCGCCGCGTCCTCGTCGACGTCCATCGCCACGCGCGCGATCGCCCCCTCGAACGAGAGCTTCCAGTGCCTGTAGCGGCCTGGCTCCGTCTCGAAGCGGAGGGGCGCGTCCTCGCCGGACGCGCCGTCTTCCCGGGCCCTGGTCTGCGGCGCCGGCGCCGCGGAAGGAGGAGAGGTGGTCGCTTCCATACCCGACGAGCCCACCACCGCGCCGGGGTTCAGTCAAGCAGTATAGTTCTTGTTGGACAGGCTTTCATGAAATATAGTGCATCGACGAGATGGCGTCCCGTCAGACATCGCGCAGGGCGCGGGCAGGCCAGGGGCCGGAGGCCGGCGCGGGGGGCGTCGCGGACGGCGCGCCGCCGATCCTCGCGTACCTCGGCGGTCGGCTCCGGCAGCGGCGGACGGAGCTCGCGCTCACCTTGCGCGAGCTCGCCGAGCTCGCCGGCGTGAGCGAGCGCTTCCTGGTGCTGATCGAGAGCGGGCGGGCGAACGTCTCCGTGGTGCGGCTCGAGGACATCGGCCGCGCGCTGGGCACCTCGGCCGCCGCGCTGCTCTCGGCGGGCGAGCTCGGCGAGGAGGCGCCGCCGCGCGGCCGGTCGGCCGGCGAGGACGGGGAAGGGGCGGGCGAGCCCCTCGTCGCGCTGCTCGGCCTGCGCGGGGCCGGCAAGACCACGATCGGCGGCCGCGCCGCGGCGCGGCTCGGCGTGCCCTTCCTCGAGCTCGACGCCCTCGTGGCCGCGCGCGCGGGGATGAGCCTCGCCGCCCTGTTCGAGATCCATGGGAACGCCTACTACCGGCGGCTGGAGCGCGAGGAGCTCGCGCGGCTCGAGGGCGCGCGCGCCCACGGGATCGTGGCCACGGGGGGCGGCCTGGTGACCGATCCGGCGACCTTCGAGCGACTGAGGCGCTGCGCGGTGACGGTGTGGCTGCGGGCGACGCCCGAGGACCACTGGCGCCGCGTGGTCGAGCAGGGGGACGCGCGCCCCATGGCCAACCGGGCCGACGCCATGAAGGAGCTCAGGGCGCTCTTCCAGGCGCGGCGCGCGCTCTATGAGCAGGCCGACTTCGCGGTGGACACGTCGGCGCTCGGTCTCGCGCGCTCTGTCGATCGCGTGGTCAAGATCGCGCGTGAAGCTGGTAGAAGGAACGCGACGCGCTCGCCTTGAGTCGGGGGCGCGCTCCCCCTCCTCCCCATGTCCATGCCGCGCCTCAAAATTCTCTTCGTGGTGTCCGAGTGCGTCCCCTTCAGCAAGACGGGTGGTCTAGCCGACGTGGCGGGCGCGCTGCCGATCGCGCTCGCCGCGGCCGGTCACGACGTGCGCGTCGTGATGCCGGCGTACCGTGCCGCCAAGCGTTACCTTGCCCGCCAGATCGCGCTCGCCGAGCAGCGGCCCGCGGGCAGCGAGGCCGTCGCCGCGCCGGCCGTCGCCGCCGCCGCGGCCGCGGGCAACGGGCTCGCCGCCTCAGCGGCCGACGCGGCCCCGGCGGCTGGCGCGGCCCCGGCGACTGGCGCGGCCCCGGCGGCCGACGCCGCCCCGGCGGCCGACGCCGCCCCGGCGGCAGACGCGACCCAAGGCGGAGACGGCGAGCCTCCGGCGGAGCGCTTCGTGCCGCACCGGCTGCCGATCTCGCTCGGCGTGCCCCTTGGCGGCGGCGAGGCGTGGACCGCCGTCTGGGAGACGCGCCTCGATCCCGGGGCGCCCGGCACACCTGCGCCCCGCGTGTACCTGCTCGAGCACGACGTCCTCTACGATCGCGACGGCATCTACGGCGACGCGCACGGCGAGTTCGGCGACAACCTCGCCCGCTACGCGCTCCTGTCTCGCGGCGCGCTGCAGCTCTGCCACGCGCTCGAGTTCTGGCCGGACATCGTCCACGTCCACGACTGGCAGTCGGCGCTCGTCCCGCTCTACCTCAACGTTCTCGAGCACCGGTCGCCGCTCGCCCGCGCCGCGTCCGTGCTGACGATCCACAACCTCGGCTACCAGGGCTGGTTCAACAAGGGACAGCTCCCCACGACCGGGCTCGGGTGGGATCAGTTCCACAGGTTCTGCCTGGAGGCGTACGACAGCATCAACCTGCTCAAGGGCGGCATCTACAACGCCACGCTCGTCTCCACGGTCTCCCCCAGGTACGCGCAGGAGATCCAGACGTGGGAGGGCGGCGAGGGGCTCGACGGCGTTCTGCGGGATCGCGGCACCGACGTGATCGGGATCCTCAACGGCATCGACGATTCCATCTGGAACCCCGCGACCGATCCCCACATCGCGGCGCCGTTCTCCGCCGAGGATCTTGGCGGCAAGCGCCTCTGCAAGGCGGCGCTCCAGCGAGAGATGGGGCTCGAGGAGCGCCCCGACGTCCCGCTCCTCGGGCTCATCAGCCGCCTGGCGACCCAGAAGGGGATCGACATCCTCGCGGGCGCGCTCGACCACATCCTCTCGCTCGACGTCCAGCTCATCGTCCTGGGCTCCGGCGAGCGCTGGGCCGAGGACCTCTTCTCGCGGATCTCCGGCGCGAGCGACCGCTTCCGCGTCTACGTCGGCATGAACGAGGGGCTCGCCCACCGCATCGAGGCGGGCGCCGATCTCTTCCTGATGCCGTCGCGCTACGAGCCCTGCGGGCTGAACCAGATGTACAGCCAGCGCTACGGGACGCTGCCGGTCGTGCGCGCCGTCGGCGGCCTCGACGACACGGTCGAGAACAACGTCACGGGCTTCAAGTTCGAGGAGATGTCGTCGAGCGCGCTCGGGAACACCGTCGCGTGGGCGGTGCACCTCTACCGCGCCGACCCGGCCTACTTCCGGTCGATGCAGCTGCGGGCGATGAAGAAGAACTTCGGCTGGGCGCAAGCCGCGCGGCAGTACGAGGCCCTCTACCGCCTCGCGATCGCCCGCCGCACCGGCCGCCCGTTCTGACCGCGCCCCCGGCGGAGGCGCGGCGCGATCGGCGCGTGCCTCCCTCGCGTGGGCGGGCGCGCCTCCCTCGCGGGGAGCGCGCCCGGGCGCGTCACTCCTTCTCGGGGGCGGCCGGCGCGGCCGGCGCGGCCGGCTGCGCGGTCCCGGCGGCCTCGCGCGTCGCCGCCTGGCTCTTCGCCATGAGCGAGCGGGAGAGCGCGCGGTGCTTCCCCTCGATCACCGACACGAAGCTCGTGACGACCGGCAGGAACAGGGCAGGGGAGGTGATCCCCTTGTCCGTCAGCTTGGGCTCGGCCGCCTTCACGTCGCGGATGAAGCCGGCGAGCGCGGGCTCCATGATCTTGGCCCACGGGTCGGTCTGGTGGGTCGAGCCGTACACCTTGAGCGCGGCCGCGGACGTCTCCAGCTTCTGGAGCGCGGTCTTCTCCGCCGCCGGATCGACGTTCTTGCTGGCGAGGATCAGCATGAGCGCCCGCGCGTCCTCGAGGGCCGTGATCGCCTCCTTCTGACCCTCGTCCGCCTTCGCGAGGTCGGGCAGGTGCGACGCGTGCCACGCGGACACCGCGAGGCCGAGCTTGTCGGAGTGCGCGTCGAGCTTCTGGAAGTCGGCGAGGAGCTTCGCGTGGAGCTCCTTGCCCTTCGCGAAGCTGTCCTTCTTGTACTCCTCGCGCTGGTAGTAGTTGGCCGCCGCGGCGATGTTCTTCGCCAGCTCGGTCGCGAACGGCGCGTACTCGGCGAGCGCGGCGTCGACGTCCGCCATGGCCGGCTCCTTGAGGCTGAGGGCGACGGTGCAGGCGCGCGCGTTGCGCTCGTGCGGCGCGCGCGCGCTGAAGTTGATCGGCCGGCGCTCGTCCGGCTTGCCAGGCGGGGTCGGCGCGCCCTTGGCGGCGGGGGCGCTGGTGCCGCCCGGCGCGGCGGCGGCGCCGGGCAGGCCGGTCGTCTTCGGCGCGGCGGCGGCGCCGGGCGCGGGCGGCTTCGCGGGGAGCGCGCCCTTCGCGGCGTCTCCGGCCTTCGCCTGATCGTCGTTGCCGAAGCTCGGGATCTTCTTCTCGCTGGGCTCATCCTTGCCGAGGCTCGCGAGGTACGCGTCGCGGGCCTGCTTCAGCGAGAGCGTCCCGAAGTAGCAGACGTCGACGCGGTACTCCTTCATCGACTGCGGGTCGACCTTCGCCATCGGCGACACGGGCGTCCGCAGGCTCGCCTTTCCCTTGTTCGTGTTCGCCGCCGCGGAGCTTGCCGGCTCCGGCTGGGGAGGGGGCGGGTCCTCCTTGCAGCCGGCGGCACCGCTGGCGACGAGCACGAGCGCGATAGAACAGAGAGACCTGACGGAAATCATTCGGTGTGCCTCCTCGGCTGGCGCAGGAACGGGCGCATCATGCCTAAGCCGGCGGCGCTTGCAACACCCGGCCAGGGGCGAGAACTTGCGGCCCTGGTCGGGAAAACCCCGCCCGCGGCCCAAAACACGCGACGCCGCTCGGTTCTTCCAGGCCTCCGCCGGGGCTATCCTCCCCCGGCCTCCGCTGTGGCTGACGAAACGTTCCGGGTCTAATGTCCGCCGCGTGAAGCTGCGAACCTTGACCCTGGACGAGCTGACCATCGACGACGAGCGCTCCTTCCGGCACGTCGCGCTCTACGACGATCTGAAGCAGGCACTCCGGCGCGACGGGTACCGCTTTCGCGTGCCCGAGGGCGAGGCGAGCTGGGATCGCGTCGTCTTCTTGAACCTGACGTTCTGGAGCCAGAGCGAGCAAGGCGACCTGATCGCCGGCGACCACCTCGCCGCCGACGTCGTCGCGCACGTCGCGTGGCACCACCTCGCCCACCGCGCGCTCACGGCCGCGGGCGCCGGCGCTCCGCCCAGCGCGGAGGCGCTCCTGCTCGCCGAGGCCATCGCCAGCGCGTTCGATCTGTACCTCGTCGGGCGCCTCCTTGGGCACGCCCCCAGCTCCGACTTCCTGGCCACGCAGGTGCCCGCGATGGCCGAGGCGGCCGAGGCGGCCGGCCTCTCCGACGCCGGGTTCGAGGCGCTCCTGGAGAGCGTGGCCGGGAACCCGGAGCGCGCCTTCGAGGACCTCCGCGCCCTGCTCTTCGACGTCACGACGGCGCTCGTGCGCTGCGATCGCCTGAGCCGCGCCGCGGAGATCCTCGCCGGCTTCGACGCCCACCGGTTCGCGCCGCTCCTCCACCACTACGAGCTGTCGAACTGGATCCTGTCGACCCGCGCTTCCGGGTCAGCCCCCGCCCCCGATCCGGTCGCGCGCGCCGTCGACACGGCGCTGCGGAGCGCGCCGGTGTCGCTGGACTGGTTGGAGCAACGCTGGGTGCGCCCGCCCGCGCCCCTGCCGGCGCCCGCCGGTGAGCCCTCCGCCTAGACGAATCCAGCGGGATCCGGCGGAATCCCGCGGCCCGGAGCCGGGCGGAGCGGGCGAGCCCGAGGACGACCGCCCTGGTCACCTGTGAAGAAGATTGCGCGTGCTGGCGAGCTGCGCGATTCTCTTCTCAAGGTGCAACTCGCCTGCTCTCTCTGCAGGACCTACGTGGAGATCGGTGTAGGACGCGAGATGCGTCCGTCCTTGCCGTTTGTCTGCAAGACGTGTCGCATGAAGAGCAAGCAGTCCGCGTCCGAGAGGGGTGAGCCACGGTCTTCCCCCTCGGGCGTTCCGAGCTCCGCGAGCGGACGCGACCGGCGAGAGCCGTCGAGCGAGCCGGAGCGCGCGAAGCCGTCCTCCGGGCGCCGCTCGGAGAGGGGGGCCGGGCTCTCGAGCGATGTGCTGGACGCCGAGACGACGCTCCCGGGCGCTGGCATCCAGCACCGGCTGGAGCCCGCGGGCGAGACGGAGCGGCGCGCGGCGCCGGAGGCGGCCGGGCGCAGGCGAGGGCTCACGCTCGCGGAGCGGATCGCGCAGCAGGAGCTGGACGTCGCGCCTGAGTCCAGCCCGAGGGCGCTGGATGCGTTCTACGCGGCGGCCGAGGCCTCGCTCGAGCACGCCGTCGTGACGCCGGACGGCGGGCTGGGGCGGCGTGAGGTCCCGGCGCGGCATCGCACGTTCGCCGGCCTCTCCTGGGACGACACGCCCCGTGGCGGCGCGGCGCCGACCGGCAGGAGCCCGTCCGCGCTCCCTCCCGCCGACTCGGATCCCGTCTCGATCCAGGACCTCGCGCAGATGCTCTCCCCGGGCGTCGAGCCGCCCTCGCTCTCGTTCGGCTCGCACGCCCTCGAGGAGGAGCGCGCGAGCCAGCCCGCGCCCGCGCCCGAACCCGCTGCCGTGCCCCGCGCGACCCCGCGCACGCCGGTCCCGGCGCGACCGCCGGCGCGGCGCGAGCAGCGCACAACGTCGCCGGTGGCGCGGCCGCGGACCGCTGCTGTCCCGCGCGCCGGCGGCTCCGCGCGGCCTATCGCGCCGCCGTCGGAGATGCCGCCGGCGCCGCTCTCCGAGATACCGTCGGCGCCGCTGTCCATCGACGAGGGCCGGCCGTCGTCGCACCGCTCGTCGCCCGAGCTCCGGCTCCAGGACGTGCAGGCGATGGCGGCGCTCGCCCCTCAGCCCATGCCGTCCGCGCGGCGCGCCCGGTCCGGTCCGAGCGCCGCGCAGCCCGCCGACGCCTCTCCGGCGGACCTCGCTTTGCTGGGTTCGCTCGCCCCGTCGCCGGCCGCGGGCCCGCCGCGCGCCGCCGAGGAGCAGCGGCGAGATCGCGCCAGGTCCAAGGCGGCCGAGGCGCAGGGCGCCGCGGGAGGGCCGCGGGATCAGGGGAGCGACGAGCGGCCGTCGCACGAGCCGATCGCGCTCACGAACCTCTCCCCGCGGTCGACCGCCCACGCGGCGGGCGACTGGCCCAGCCAGAACGAGCCTCGCGGGCGCGCCGAGCGCAAGGAGACCTCGGGCCTGATCGACCTGCGCAGCATGGCGCCGCCGCCCGGCGAGGAGGGCGAGGCGCGCCGCAACGAGGACCGGGCCGATCACGAGATCCTGAGCATCAACAGCGGGCTGTTCGATGACGCCGCCGCTGGGCGGAGCTCGGACTCCTCGTTCCCCTCGCAGCCCGTCGAGCCCGAGCTCCTGGCCGTCGAGGGACACACGTCCTCCGGGGAAGAGACGCCGGTGCGCACCTCGATCACGGCCGGCTCCCTCGTGTCCGAGAAGCTGCGCTCCTTCTCGACGCCGGCATCGCGCCAGAACATGGCGCTCGCCGGCTGGGTGACCGTCGTCTTCATCGTGTTCGGCGCTGCGCTCTACCTCGCGCAGGCTCACGGCCGCTCGTCCAGCGCCGTGGCGACCCAGGGCGCGCCCGCGGGCAGCGGCGCGCTCGTTGCGGCGCCGCCCGAGGTGCCGCCTCCGTCGTCCGCCGCGGCGGCTCCCGCTGGCCAGATCGCCGACCGGGAGCCGTCCCTGGACGACGAGCCGGTCGCGGAGTCGCCGGCCGCCGCTCCCGGCCCTGCGGAGCAGGCGCTGGCCGCCTCCGCCGGCCCTGCCGGCGAGCCAGCTGCACCGCCGCAGCCCGTGCAGGCAGGGGCTGCTCCCGGGGCGGTACCCGAGCCGACCGCCGCGCCGGCGGCGAGCGCCGCGCCAGCAGCGACCGCCGCGCCGGCGGTGAACCCCGCGCCAGCGGCGACCGCTGCGCCAGCGGCGACCGCTGCGCCGGCGGCGACCGCCGCGCCGCAGGCCAGCGAGAAGCCTGATGTACCCGAGCGCCCTGCCCGGGCCGCGGCGCCGAGCGAGCCCGAGCGCGCCAAGCCGGCGGGCAAGCAGCCGCCGCCGGCGCCGCTCCTTCCGGCGAAGGACGAGCCAGCGCGCTTCGATCAGAGCGCGGCGTCCAGCGTCCTCGCGTCCGCGGCGGCGGCCGCCGCCGGGTGCACCGGCGAGGGCCTCACCGGCACGGCCCGCGTGGCCGTCACCTTCGCGCCCACGGGGAAGGCCATGTCGGCGCGCGTGGAGGGGGGCGACCTGGTCGGGACCGCCACCGCCGGGTGCATCGCCGCTGCATTCCGCGACGTCGCGGTGCCGCCTTTCGAAGGAATTCCGGTCACCGTCATGAAGCAAGTGAAGATCCGCTGACGACGGGTCGAAAGCTTTCTATCCTCCCGCCGCTGTGCTGGTCGCGCTTCGGGTCAAGAACTTCATCCTGATGGACGCCCTCGAGCTCCGGCTCGAGCCCGGGTTCAACGTGCTCACCGGCGAGACGGGCGCGGGCAAGTCCATCGTCGTGGGCGCGCTCTCGCTGGTCCTCGGCGGCCGCGCGAGCGCCGAGCAGGTCCGCCCCGGCGCGGACGAGGCCGAGATCGAGGCGCTCTTCGACGTGCGCGGCTCCGATCGCGCGATGGCGATGCTCGACGCCGCCGGCATCGCGAGCGAGGGCGAGCTCGTGGTCCGCCGCGTGGTCCAGGCGACCGGCCGCTCGCGCGCCTACCTGAACGGCCGTCTCTGCACCGCGGGCGAGCTCCAGGCGCTCGCCCCGGAGCTCGCCGACGTCGCCTCGCAGCACGAGAGCGTCGCGCTGACCGATCCGTCGACGCACCTCGGCTACCTCGATCGCTTCGGCCGCCTCGTGCCTGCGCGCAGCGAGCTCGCGGCGGACGTCAGCGCGCTCGAGGCGCTCACCGCCGAGCTCAGGGCCGCCCGCGAGCTCGAGCGCGGCCGCGGCGAGCGCGAGGCGTTCCTCTCCTTCCAGCTCCAGGCCATCGACGCGCTGTCGCCGCGCCCCGGCGAGCTCGCCGATCTCGCGGCCGAGCGCAACCGGCTCCGCCACGCGGGCCGCCTGCACGACATCACGCGGCGCGCCGCGTCCCGCCTCGATCAAGGGGACGACGCGATGTGCGACGAGCTCGCGCGCCTCGCCTCGGAGCTCCGGGCGGCGGCGGAGATCGATCCAGCGCTCGACGATGTCGCCCGCGCGGTCGACGGCTGCTGGACGGAGCTCAGCGAGGCGGCCCGCCAGATCGCCCGTTACGCCGAGCGCGCGGAGGCCGACCCGGATCGCCTCTCCGAGATCGAGGATCGCATGTACCGCCTCGAGGGCCTGCTGCGGCAGCACGGCCCCACGCTCGACGACGTGCTCGCCGCGCGGGCGCGCCTCGCGGCCGAGCTGGAGCGCCTCTCGGGGGTCGAGAGCCACGTCGCGGAGCTCGAGCGGCGGCGCGACGTCTTGCTCGCCGTCGCCGCCGAGCGCGCCCGCAAGCTCTCGGCGAAGCGGCGGAAGGCCGGCGAGAAGCTCGGCGCCGCGATCTCCTCGGAGCTCGCCGATCTCGGCATGGGCGGGGCGCGGGTCGTCGTGGACATCGAGCCGCACGGCGGCGACCGCGCCGAGCTGGTCGTCGACGGCGCCCGCCTCGGCCAGGACGGGATCGACCGCGTCGAGTTCCTCATCTCGCCCAACAAGGGGATCGAGCCTCGCCCCCTGCGCCGCATCGCCTCGGGCGGCGAGCTCTCGCGCGCCCTGCTCGCCCTGAAGCGGGTGCTCGCGGAGTGCGGGCCCGCCGGGCTCTACGTCTTCGACGAGGTCGACAGCGGCGTCGGCGGCGCCGTCGCCGACAAGATCGGGCGCGCGATCGGCGACGTGGCGCGCCACCACCAGGTGCTCTGCATCACCCACCTCGCGCCCATCGCGGCGTTCGCCGGCGCTCACTTCGTCGTCGCCAAGGAGAACGCGGGCGGCATCGCCAAGAGCTCGGTCACGCGCGTCGACAAGAAGGACCGCATCGCCGAGGTGGCGCGGATGCTGTCGGGGGCGAAGGTCACCGGCGCGTCGCTCAGGGCCGCGACGGAGCTCATCGAAGCAGCGCGCCTTTGAGCGGCGGTCACCCGCTTCGGATACGGGCCCATCTCGACGTTTTCGGTGCTCAGCGCACTGGAGTGCGCTGAGCACCGAAAACGCCGATCTGGACCCGTCTCCTGTGCGGGTGACCACCGCTCTGCGACGGCGTACCCGAGGCGGGGTGCGTGGGGCGGATCAGCTCCGCGCGAGCGCGTAGTCGTTCAGATCGACGCGGATCAGGTCCTTGAGCCAGGGGTGCACCGTGATCGCGGTGCGGTAGAGCCCCTGGGCCATGCGCCGGTAGCTCGTGTGCCCCTGCTTCGCCGAGCGGAGCTCGATGACGTGGAAGAGCTCGCGCAGGTTCAGCGTCCAGAGGGTCCTCACGCGGAAGCCGAGCGGCACCGCGTACTGCGACTCGAGGGGGTAGCGCTCCTCCATCGCGTTCCACGCGTCGCGCGCGGCGAGCATCGCGTCCTGGTAGGCCTCGGCGTGGCCGAGATCCGAGAGGGCCTGCGGCGTCTCGAAGCCGAGCCGGCAGGTGAGCCGCTGCGTCGCCGGCGTCAGCATCCTGTGGCGCTGCAGGTCGCGGTACGCGCCGTAGTCGAGCATCAGCTCGAAGGTCATCGTCGACGCCTCGAACGCGCGCGGCGGCGCGTCGTACGGGCCGCGCTTCTCGCACGCGGCCTTCGCGATCCCGATGAGCTCCGGCAGCGTCGCGCGGTGGAGCGCGTCGCCCAGGTTGTAGGCGTGCACGCCCGGATCGCTCCCGTCGTACGCGAGCGCGAGCGCGACGCGCTCCAGCGCGTCCTTGTCGTAGCGCACCAGCCGGACAGGCTGGTTGATCACCATCGTCGCGCTCACGCCCTCGTCCGGCGGCGTGTAGACCCGCTTCATCGCCGCGGCGACGCTGGCCTGCAGCGTCTGCCGGAGCTCGTTCGGCGCGGCGTACTTCACGAGCGTCGGGGTCACGGCGAGCGCCGCCGTGTGCATGTCGCGGGCGACCCTGCGCACCTCCTCGAGCGGGTGCGACAGCATCTTCGTGAGCAGGACCTCGAGCGCCCTCGCGTTCGCGGTGAGGCCGATGTTCGTCCGCGTCCCCGCCGGCAGGAGGCCGCGCAGGAGATCGCACGCCTGCGCGCGCAGCGCCCCCTTGTAGGCGGCGTCCGACATCTTCTCGGGCTTCGGCGAGCGCGCGCCGAGCCGCTCGGTCACCCTGGGGACGAGGTCGAGGTAGGTCGCGAAGAGCCGCTCGCTCGAGGCCTTGTATTTCGCGGCGTGCTCGGCGTCGAGCTCCGGCAGGTCGATGAACGAGTGCTGATCGAAGACCACGTAGCGCGTGCTCTTCTCCGTGTACGAGCCGAGCCGCAGGTCCTCGATCACCTTGGAGGCGACGATGCTGACGTTCTCGATCGCGAGGTGCACCACGGCGTGCTCGGCGACCGACGCGTGGCCGTAGCCCACGACCCATTTCTCGTGGAAGCTCCGCGCCTTGTCCGACGCGAACGCGAGGCCCCGGCGCGGCCGGCCGTCGGCCTCCGGGGCGACGTCGAGCTCCTCGTCGCCGAGCAGGCGCGCCAGGTTGGTGCGCAGATCGTCTCGGCTGCGCGAGTAGTACGCGAACAGGACGGCGATGACTTCTTCCGGCAGACCCGACAGCGAGAAGACGTCGGCCGTCGGGCTCGACACATACGGCGCGATTCGGGCACGCGACGCTTCGTCCAAGGCCATGCACCTGCTTCTACTCCCAATCGCAGGCCGGACGGTCGACAAAACTGGGTTTCCGATCGACAGATCCGGGCCACGTCGACGCACCGCCGCGCAGGCCCTCGTGGCCGGGGCTGGCCGGCGCGCGCGGTCCGGGCGCGGCGCGCGTTCGGCGTTGTGCGCGTCGTCGAGCGCGCTCTGCGTCAGAGCGCTCGCGCCGCGGAGACGGCGAACGGATCGGGGAAGATCTCGCTGTTCGCGAGCGGCCGGCTGCGACGGGTCAGCACCTCGCAGCCGTTCCTCGTCACGACGATGGTGTGCTCGAACTGCGCCGACAGCGAGCGATCGGCCGTCAGCGCGGTCCACTTGTCTTCCTGGATCTCGACCTCGTAGGTGCCGAGGTTGATCATCGGCTCGATCGTGAAGCACATGCCGGCGCGGAGGCGGGCGCCGCTGCCGTACTTGCCGACGTGCGAGACCTGCGGCGCCTCGTGGAAGCGCCGCCCGATGCCGTGCCCGACGAAGGCCCGCACCACCGAGCAGCCCTCGCCCTCGGCGAATTCTTGGATGGCGGCCCCGATGTCGCCAAGGCGCGCCCCGTCCCGGACCTGGGCGATGCCGAGCTGCAGGCTGCGCCGGGACACCTCGGTCACGTGCTTCGCCTCGGCCGAGGGCTTGCCGATGTAGAAGGTCGCGGACGTGTCGCCGTAGAAGCCGTTGTAGATCGTGGTGACGTCCACGTTGATGATGTCGCCCGGAACGAGGACGCGATCGCACGGGATGCCGTGGCAGACCACCTCGTTGATCGAGGTGCAGACGCTCTTCGGGAACCCGTGGTAGTTGAGCGGCGCGGGGTAGCCGCCGCGGCGGATCGTGTCCTCGTGGACGAAGGTGTTGATGTCCTCGGTGGTGATGCCGGCGCGGATCATCTCGCCGACGCCGAGGAGCGTCTCCGCAGCCATCTGTGAGGCCGTGCGGAGGGCGTCGACTTCTTTGACCGTCTTGATGCTCACGTTGCTCACGGCGCAGACAGCTCCCCGAGGACGACGGCCTCTTTGACGGCCGCGGCGACCTCCGCTGTATCAGGTGAAAGGTGCCAGTGGATCTCCGGCTCGCCGGCCTCGCCGGCGAAGCGCCGGATGAAGGCGATGAAGGTGAGCCCGCGGAGCCGCGCGTCGATCGCCTTCGCGACGCCGAACGCGCGGCTCTGCGGCCGGATGTGGAGCTCGAACGCCCGGTCCGGCGCCCGGGGTGTGGCCAGCGGAGGGTAGCCGACCTGGATCCCGAGGTGGTAGGTGCTCTGTTCGCCGATCGAGTCGACGGTCACCGTGTTGACGCGGACCCGCGCGACCACGTCTCCCGTCTGCGCCCTCTCGCGGAGGAACAGGTCGGATCTGGGCGAGGGGCCGTCCAGCGAGAAGCCCACGGCGGCAGGCTCGATGTTGTCGTCGAAGACCTCGCGCGCGCGCCCCTCCCATGGGGGCAGGCCGGCCTGTGGATCGACGGACGCCGCGGGGCGCTCGTGATCGGCGACGCAGCCGCCGGCGGGGCCAACGGTCGCCAGCGCGGCGAGCGCAAGGCGCAAAGGTGCAGCACCGGCGGCAGGGATCATCCTTGGGGCCAGAGCTCGTAGCACGTCGTCTGGTCCCTGTCAGGACCTGGCACACACCGGCCACAAGCGCTGTCGAGGCTGTTTTGCCCTCGTCGCGATCCGCCTCGCGCTCGCTCTCCATCGATCCGGCCGAGCGATCGTCCAACGGCGGTCGACCCCGCTCGGTGCGGAGAACCTATTCTCCTGTCCTACCGCAGGTGCTAGCGTTCTCCGGCTTGCCGGGCTGGGTTTCCTGGCTTTTGCGATTGCACAGAGCGCGGGGACAGGGCCTGCGCCGGCTGGAGGAGGAACATGAAAGCGAAGAGGCTCCTGGGAGCGGCGCTGGCTCTGGGGCTGGGCCTTGCGGCGATCACGAGTGCGACCGTGGCGGCTGCCCAGCAGAAGCGGGGGACGAGCGGGGCGCCTGCCGCGGCTCCTGCCAAGCCTGCCGATACGCCTGCGACGAAGAAGACGATCGCGCTGACGCCGCCGGGCATCGCCTGGGGGATGACCACCAAGCAGGTGGCGGCGGTGATCGACAAGATGCTCGATGAGGCGTACGTGCCGCGTTACAAGGCGATCTCGCCCGGCGTGAAGATGAGGGCGCTCGACGCGGAGCTCGCCGAGGAGAAGAGCGCGTTCCGCCGCAGCCGCATCGACTTCGGCGGGTTGCCGACCGGCATCGACGCGACGCCGCTCAAGGGCGAGTACACCTACCTCAACAAGGAATCGATGATGACGCTGACCCGCGAGAGCGGGAAGCGGTACTTCTTCTTCATCCAGGACAAGCTCTGGAAGATCATCGACGAGCACCCGCTGGGCGAGAAGGCCGCCCGCGGGAAGGACTATGCGTCCGCCGTGGTCAAGCTCGCGACGGCGTTCGGGGTGCCTGGCCGCGTGACGCCGCCTGCTCCGGACAAGGGCCGCTACGTCAACGAGGTCGACTGGAAGGACGCGGCCACGCACTTCCGTGCGATCGAGCGGAACGACTCCGAGATCGCGTTCGCCTACGAGGACCTGGTCACGTTGGGCAGCCTCGATTCGCTCCGCCCCAACAAGCCGGTCGACGCGAACGCCATCGACCCCGCCGTAGCCTCCGCCGTCCGCAAGGAAGAGCCCCCTCCCGCCCCGCCCCCCTCCGCCGACAAGCCCGGCAAAAAGAAGTAGCCCCACGACCCGCCGCGCCCCCGTCCGGCCCTCGTGTTAGCTCATCGCACCCTTTTTCTTCTCTCCCCTCCGTCCCAGTAGCCCGCCTGAGGCGGTCACCCGCACAGGAGACGGGTCCAGATCGGCGTTTTCGGCGCGGAAGCGCACTCCAGTGCGCTGAGCACCGAAAACGTCGAGATGGGCCCGTCTCCGCAGCGGGTGCCCGCCTCAGGCCAGGGAGGCGCCGTCGGGGACACGCATGCCGTTCGTCACGATGACCCGCGCGGACGGCGCGACGGCGAGCACCGCTGGCTCGATCACCGCGCGCGCGGTGAGCATGGCCCCGGGGCAGCCCGAGCACGCGCCGGCCAGGTGGAGCGTCAGGTGATCGGGCTCGACGGCCACGATGTAGAGCTCACCGCCGTCGGCTCGGACGAGCGGCGCGATCACCTCGCGGCAAACCTTGAGAAGCTGATCGATGGAAGCCGGCATGGGGGTGAGCTCGGCAGCGCGAGCCAGTCGCCACAGCCTAGCACGGTAGCGCTCGATAAGGAGATCTCAGGCCCGCCGCCGGCCGTGACAGCACCCGGGCCGTAGCCAGGGGGACCGCCCCGGAGGGCGCGCTCAGAGCGTCGAGACGAGCGCGGCGACGCCGGCGTCCGCGGCGAGCTCCGGAACGCGCTGCGCCGCAGCGCCGAAGGTGCGGCCGGCGATCTCCACCGTGCCGCTCCAGGGGCCCGAGGCCGTCTTCACCGGCAAGTCCAGCTTCTCGAGCGCCTCGGTGTTGACGTCGGGCGTCACCGGTCCGCCGTACGCCTTCGCGCCCTTCCACGCGAAGACGTAGAGCAGCGGCGTCGACTTCAGCCCGTCCCGCTTGGCGATCTCGGCGATGTCGCGCTTGGCCGCCTCCTGCAGCCGGTACGCGTAGGCGCGGAACGACCAGCCCGTGACGAAGAGGCCCTGGAGCTCGCCGCCGCTCCGTGTGACCGGGTGCACGGCGACCCACTGGAGATCGGGGCCGTTCCTGACCCCGCGCATCTCCTGCATCTCCCCGAACGCCTCGACGACGCCGCTGCCCGGGGCCAGCACCTTCCTGAGCTCGGGGAACGAGGCCAGGACGGACCTGTTGGCGAGCATGTCCGGATCGGCCTCGCTGCGCAGCACCGTGCCGCTCGGATCGGCGAAAGAGAAGAAGGTGCTCTTCGCGAACTCGAGGTCCTTCACCGAGGCGCGCGCTCCCGCGATCGCCTTCTGGAGCCCGAGCAGGTTCGCGCCCGGGTCGGTGTCCACCAGCGCAGCGAGCTTCTGCGAGCCCGCGGGGAGGCCCGTCCGCACCTGGCCGACGTCCTCCGCGACGACCGGCGCGAGCTTGGCGCAGAGCTCCGCGGCGTGCTTCTGGGAGGTCTTGCCGTCCTCCTGACACGCGCTCCCGAGGGCGGCGGCCAGCGCACAGGCGAGCACGGCAGGCTTGCTTTCGCTTCGGGCGAAGGTGGAAGAGCGCATCATCGAGAACGACTCTCCGAGACGAGCGGAGTTCCGGCGGCCGGGACCATCACGCCTCACAGGGTTTCCGGGGTTACAAAGATGATCTCGACCCGGGCGTTGCGGGCGCGCTCGCTGCCCCCCGGATCGACGACCGGGGACGCGGATCCCGCGAGGAACGGCGCGATGGACGGGCCCGCGGGCGCCCCCGCGGCGGTCGCACCTTGCGCCGGACCGAGGGCGCGGACGACGGCATCGGCCCGCGCCGCCCACGCGGGCTCTTCCCTGGCGCGGATCTCCCGGTCCGTGTGCACGACCACGGCCACGGGAAAGGAGGGGTGCGCCGTGGCGACCAGCGCGAGGTCGCGGAGGCGCGCCTCGCCGGCCTTCGTGAGGGCGTTGCCGGCGAACAGCCCGCGAAGCGTGACAACGATGCCGCGATCGTCGCGGACGGGCGACCAGGTGCCTGCGGCCGAGAGCTCTGCGAGGAGCGCGTCACCAGCGCCAGGCGCGCGGGTCACCGGCGTGGCGGCGCGGCGCGCGGCCGTCAGCGCGGCGAGGCAGCCCGCCCTGGCGCGGGAAGCCTGGTCGATGGGCGCCGGGAGGGCGCGGGTGGAGCCGCTCGCCTCGGCGAGCTCCGCGTCGAGCTTCTTGATCGCGGCGGTCGCCCCCTCGAGCTGCGTCGCGAGCTCGGCGCTGCCAGGCTGGGCGCTGCCGGGCTGGGGTCCGGCGGGGCTTGCGGCCGTGGGCTGCGCGCCGGCGGGGCTCGCGCCTGCGGGCTGCGCGCCGGCGGGGGTAGCGCCTGCGGGCTGGGGTCCGGCGGGGCTTGCGCTTGCGGGCTGCGAGCTGTCCTGCGGCGCCGGTGCGATCAGGAGGCGCGCCGCGCCGCACAGCAAGCGGGCCTGGAGCGCGAGCGAGCGCGCGGCGGCGAGGCGCGCCTTCTCGCGATCCGCATCGGCCTTGCCCGACGGGACCACGGGCTGCGCGTCCCGGGCGACCTTGGTCCGCATGTCGAGCGCGTCGACCTCGGCCGCGACGCGCGACTGCTCGGCCTCGAGGCCCGCGAGCGACGCCTCGCCCGCGGAGCGCTGCGCCTTCGCCTCGGTCTCGGCCGCCTCGGCCCGAGCTACCCGCGAGAGCGCGTGCGCGTGCGCGTGCGCCGCGATGGCCTGCTCGCCCAGGATCTGCGCCCCGGATCGATCCTCGCTCTCGAGCGCGGCGAGCGCGTCGCCGCGCAGCTTCTCCGCCCGCGCGAACGCGCCCGGCGCGTGCCGCTTCGACTCGGCGGCGGCCGCCCCCGCGCGGACGTGATCGAGCTCATCGAGCACCGCTGGCCGCGGGATCGGCGCGCACGCGCCGAGGAGCACCCCCGCGACGGCGATCCCTGCGAGGCGACGCGCGCTCAAGGCGTGCCCTCCTGGCCCACCGGAGCCGTCGCCTTGCCGGCGCCGCCCTTGGGCCCGGCGCCTGGCGCCGCGGTGGGTGCCCGCTCGGCCCCCCGCGTCGCGGGCGTCGCCTCCTTGGGCGCCGCCCCTCTCTCCCCTCTCTCCCCTCTCTCCCCTCTCTTGCCAGCTTCGATCCGCTGCGCTTCGACGTTCGCCGCTGTCCTGGTCGCCTCGCGCGCCTCGGCCTCGATCCGCTCGAGCTCCGCCGCGGCGCGGCCTCGCCGCGCCTGCGTCTCTTCGAGCAGCGCGCGCGCCCGCTCGAGCTTCGTCTCGACCTCGCGCGCGCGCTTCGCGGCCTCCACGGCCGCCGCCTCCGCCGCGGCGGCGCGCAGCAGCGTCCTCGCCGCCTCCGCCCACTCGAGGGCCACCGCGTCGAGCCGCCGCGCGTTCGTCGCGTCGCCCGCCGCGCGCGCGCCGTGCGCGCGCTGGAGCGCGCGCTTCGCGTGCGCCATCGGCTCGGCCACGACCTTCGCGGCGCTCGGCGAAGGCCCGCTCGCCGCGCTCGGCGCCCCGACAGCGGTCTCCTCGCCGCCGGCGGCCTTCTCGCCGGCGACGGCTGCGGGCGGGGGCGCGACGCGGCCCTCGATCTCGCGGAGGATCTGCGCCGCCTTGGCGCCGTCGCCGGGGGGCGGCGCGGGCACCGTGGCGAGCGGCTTCTCTCCTCCGCCGTGCGCCAGGGCGTCGGCGCTGCCGAGCGTGGCCGCGAGGGCGAGGAGCAGCGCCTGGCTCCACCGGCGCTGCCGCGCGTCACAGGGAATGGGGCGGGAACGCACGTCCGCCAGGTAGCAAACAGGGCTTCCGCGAGCAAGCGCAGCGGCGCAGGGGCTGCAGTGACGCGCGCGCGGCCGACGCGGGCAGCGCGCGTCACTCCGGCAGGAAGTTGCGGATGGCCCAGTCGATCTGCTGCTGATGCCGCTCGACCAGCGCCTTCGCTCCGCCTGCCTCGTGGAGGAAGACGCGATCGTCGTTGACGAAGACGGTGAGGTAATAAAGGTGCGCTTCCTTCCCCTCGTCGTGCCCGAAGCGCAGCTGGACGCCCGGCAGGCCGTTCCGGGCCTTCACGTCGGTCTTGCCGAGCAGCGCGTAGCCGCCGCCCTCGCGCAGCCGCTTCTCGATCACGCGGGACCAGAAGGCGAGGTCGCCCTTCGGATCGTTCTCGAACGCACGGATCCCGATCACCAGCCCCTCGGCGGTGGTCGCGCGGTACTCGTCGTCGCCGTAGCGATCGTCGAGATCGACGAACCCCGGCGGGGTCGCGGGGACGAAGGGCCGGCCGCAGGCGAGCAGCGCCGCCGCGCCGGTGAGCGTGGCGACGAGGGCGAAGGCGTGGCGAAGGGAGTGGTTCATCGGAGGCGCCCGGTTCACAGGTTGAGGAGCCGCGAGAGGCCGAGCTCGTTGAGCCAGTCGATGGGGAGCCGCGGTCCCGACGGGGCGAGGGTCTCCGTCGAGCGCGGCTGGAAGGTCACGGTGAGGGTCGAGAACGCGACCCGATCGCGCAGGAACTTGAGCCGCCCCTCGAGGCGCTCGAGCTCGCTGGAGACGCGCGCGAGCTCGCGCTCCAGCTGGATCGACTCCTCGACCTTGGCGGCCTTCTCGAGGAGCTTCTCCAGGCGATCGCGCACGGCCCGCGCGTTCCGGATGCGAATGGCGAGATCGAAGAACTCCTCGGTCACGTCCTCGGCGACCACGTTGCGCTGGAGGATGTCGCCGAGCCCCTCCAGGCGCTTCAGCGCCTCGTCGAACCGGGCGGCGGGGACGCGGATCGTGATCGTCCGGTCGTCGCGGCGGGCGAGGAAGCCGCCGAGATCCCGCGCGAGCGCCTCGACCTTGCCGAGCGACGCGCCCACCTCGAACACCGCCATCCCGATCTCCGCCGTGTAGACGAGGAGGGGCGCGCGCGCCGCGCTCACCTCGCCGGCGGCCTGGGGCGCGGCCTGCGGTGCGGCGCCGGACGAGGTCGGCGCCGGCTGCGGCGTGGTGGCGGTCGGCGCCGGCCTCGCCATCGGGGGCTGAGCGCCGCCGCCGGGGGCCGGCGGCGGCGCAGCCTTGGCGAAATCCGCCGCCACCGACACCTCGGCATCGTACGACTCCTCGCGCACCGACCCCGAGCGCGTCGACTCGCCGGTCGTCTGGAGGACTCCAGGAGGCATCCCTGCCATCGGGGCAGGCGCCGCTCCGTACGCCGGCGAGCTGGAGGCGTCGCGCGCCGCCGAAGGGGCGGAGCTGCAGGCGGCAGGGCCGGCGAGCGAGGCAAGGAGAGCCCAGACGGGCAGCGTTCTTCGCATGGTTCCTCGGAGCATGGAGCCGGTGGCAGACGCTCAACGCGCCGCCTGGGCCGACCTTACACCAGGAGCGCCTCCAGGCGGCACCTACGCCGCCCCGGGCACGCGGCGGAGCTGGCGCGCCCAGTACGAGACGCCCGCGGCCGCGCCCGCGATCGCCGACGCGGCGAGCATCGCGGGCAGCGCCGACGGGAGCGCGATCGCGGTGAAGACCGCCGCGAACTGCACCACCGTCGCGAGCTTGCCAGGGATGTTGGCGCTCGCCGCCGACAGGCGCGCGCCCTGGAAGCGGCGGCTCACCGCGATCCAGAGCGCGAGCGGCAGCTCGAGGAGCTCGCGGGCCAGCAGCGCCGGGATGCCCCAGAGGGGGAGCGCGCCGCTCTCGAGGAGCGTGCCCACCACCGCGAGCGCGAACACCTTGTCCGCGATCGGGTCGACGATCGCCCCGGTGGGCGTCACCTGACCGGAGCGGCGGGCCAGCCAGCCGTCGAGCACGTCCGTCAGGCCTGCGCAGCAGAGGACGGCGAGGGCGAGCGCAGGCCGCGTGGCCACGATCGGGAACAGGGCCGCCAGCGGCAGCCGGGCCAGGCTCACGAGGTTCGGCGGAAGCGCGAGATCGCGCGGACACAGGGGCGACATGCGAGGAACTCCACGCGCCGCATGCGACGCAGAAGCCGGGGCCCTGACCCACGTCGAGCGCGGCCGAGCCCGCCCTAACCCAGTCGAGCGCGGCCCTGCCCGCCGCGCCCCGGCCGGCAGCCGCGCCGGCCCGCCCACCGCGAGGCGCCGCGGACGATCAGCTGGCCACGCGCACCGTGAGCACGGGGACGTTGCTCTTCCGGATCACCTGCTCGGCGACGCTCCCGAGGAAGAGGTGCGAGAGCCCCCGGCGGCCGTGCGTGCCCATGACGATCATCGCCGCCGCCTGCTCGTCGGCGGCGGCGAGGATCTCGGTCGCAGGGTCGCCCTCGCGCAGCGCCGTCGAGAGTCCCCCTGTCTGCGCCGAGAGCTGCTGGACCGCGCGCGACGCGGCGGCGCTCACCTCGGCGTGGAACCCGGGCATCAGCGCCGGCTCGAGCCCGGGGTACGTGTAGACCGGGAGCTGGTAGACGTGCAGCAGCACGACCCGGTGCCCGAGCCTCGCGCCGAGATCCTTCGCGAGCTCGATCGCCTTCATCGAGGCCGCCTCGAAGTCGACGGGCACCAGTATCACGTTCGCGCCTTCCTTCATCGCGCTCTCCTCGCACGCGGGACCGGGTGTCCCGTCGAACTTCGAACTTCGACCGACGCTGACCTCCGGGACGCTTTCGATGCCGTCGGAGGCGCGTCGCGCGCATCTTGGATCCAAAAATCGGCCACTCCCAGGAGAAACTGTTCGATGGAAGCCGCGCCGACGCCCTGGGCGGTACGCGGCGCGCGGGGGCGCTCGGGCCGATCCGCCCGGATCCCGGCGGCAAATCAGGCGTCGCGCGGGCGCGCAGCGATGAGCGCGACGGCGCGGCAGCGCAGGAGCGCGGCCGCGATCACCTGGCGGACTGCTGGGGCCGCGTGCGCGCGCCGTCGAGCGCGACGCCGCGACCGACATCGACGGCAGGGTCGGGCGCCGCGGGCTCAGGCTCGCCGCCGGGGCGCGCGCGCTGCGTCGCGGCGCGCTGGCTCTGCCGCGCGCGCACGAGCGCGCTCTGGTTCGCGCGCACGAGCGAGGACAGCAGCGAGCACTGCGCCCTCCGCCGCGCGACGTAGGCCGCGTCGCGCGCGACCGTCGAGCGCGGGCGCTCGCGCTCCACGCGCTCGGCGATCGCCAGCGCCTCCTCCGCCCGCCTCAGCTCGGCGATCGCGAGCGGCGAGAGCGGATTGTCCTGCGCCTGCACGACGGCGGCGCGCGCCGTCAGCAGCTCGGGCGGCGGCGCGGCCGCGCGCGTCGCGCAGCCCGCGAGCGCGAGCGCCATGGCGAGCGGGGCTCCGGCGCGCACGCGGGCCCTACTCCTTCCCCTCGGCGAGCGTGCTCGCCTGGTCCAGCGTGCGGCCCGCGGCGTCGCGCAGCCCCGCTTCCCTCACGAGGAGCGCCGCGAGCTCCGCGTCGACCTCGGCCCGCCGCAGCAGCCAGCGCGCGCTCTCCACGTCGCCCACCGAGATCCGCCGCCGCGCCCGCGCGAGCTCGCTCCTCGCCAGCGCGAGGTGCATGGCCGCGCGCCGGTCGGCGCTCGCGCCCTCCCGCTCGGCCGCGCGGATCGCCGCCCGGGAGCGGGCGAGCTCGGGCGGCGACGCCGGCGGCCTGAACGCGGCGCACCCGGCGAGCTCCAGACAGGCGATCACGAGCGCGGTTCTGGCGAGCATTTGCGTGGATTCCCGATCTCGCGGCGCCGGTGGCACCGTCGCTCCCGGCGGCGCGCCTGGGCTCGCGCTGTGCATCGGGCAGGCCAGCCTGGCCGGCGCGATCCGTGCGCGCGAGCTGCTCGCTGCCCGCGGACGAGCCGGGCTGATCTGGCCCATGGCCCCGAGCGCCGTGCTCCTCGCCGATGGCAGGGTCCAGGTCGTCCGCTGCTGGTCCGATCCTCGGCGCGATGCCTCTGCCGTTCAGCTCCACGAGCCGGGGAGCGACACGTGGTCGCTGGTGCCGTCCCTCGAGGAGGAGCCCGGAGCCGCCGGCGGCGGCGCCGCCGGAGCATCGCCGGCTTCTTGCTCTTCCGGGGCACGCGACCGCTGCGACGACCTCTCCTGTCGCCTCTGCCCATTGCGCAATGGATTGCGCTGTTGCGCATCCGATGACGGCGCCTGAGCCCCCGCGTGTGACCTCTTGTCGCGGGCGACGCCCCGGAATCGACAGCCCTCATTGCAATGATCCACAAGGACCATCCGAGCGAATCGGCAGCGATGGTCATGCCGCTGTTCGTCGAGCGGCGCCAGGGACATGGAAATGAGGGGCAGGGACAGGGAACCGGCCGACAGGGACAAGCGGCAGCGTCGACCTCGACCGGCGGTGTTCTCGCCAGGGACACGGAGATCGTCGCCAGGGACACGGAGATCGTCGCCAGGGACACGGAGATCGTCGCCAGGGACACGTCGTGAAGCGCAAGGGACACGTCGTGAAGCGCCAGGGACACCCCGGAGCGTCTTCGCGTGTCCCTGGCGCCGTGTCGTCCAGGCACGGGACGTGGATCCCTGTCGCCCTGCCGCGAAGCTCCCGCATCTCGCGCGCTTCATGACCCGCTCTCGGCGGCTCGTGGTGCGAGAGGGCGGGAGTCTCGGGCTCAGGTCCTTGTGGAGGGGAGTCCGAGCCAGGGCTCTCCGGAATGGATGCCCGGGATTGCCGCTCCGGACGGGGTGTCCGGCGCCGCAACCCAGGGGAGGTCGAGATGGCGAAGAAGACGAGCGATATCGAGCGGTGGTCGGACGTCGTCCAGCAGATGAGCGCCGGCAATCTCCCGGCGATCACGGTGCCCTTGCACGTGCTCTTCGGGGAGGCGGTCGACGTGGCGAGGTTCTGCGACAAGTACTGGAAGACACAGGTCGATGCCCAGAAGCGGGTGACCCGCCTGGGCCTCGAGTCGGCGGTCCCGAAGGACGGCAAGAAGGGGGACGCCGCGCGCCTCGGGCCGAGGACGGCAGAAGAGATCCTCTCGCTGCAGCGCGCCACGCAGGAGGCGCAGACGCGGTATCTCCTGACCGTCGAGAAGAACGAGAGCCCCCGCGAGCGCGGGAAGTTCTTGCTGGGGGAGATCTCGGCGACGCTGCGCTTCTACTTCGACGACGGCGTGGACGACGCGAAGGACGAGATGCTCGCCCGCATCGACGCGGCGCACGCGGAGGATCCCGACACGGCCGACGCCCTGGCGAGCGCGCTCGACGACTACGCGCTGCTCGGGGAGAAGCACCGCGACGCGCTCGACGGGCTCGGCGGCTTCGACGCGGCCCACCTCGACGAGGCGCGCGCCGTGGCGGCCGAGCTGCGGAGCCGGCCGGCGCAGGCGGAGGCGATCTCCAGGCAGGCGCAGGACGCGCTGCTGCTCCGCAACAAGCTGGCGACGCTGCTCGTCGAGCGCATGGGCCTCGTCCGGAACGCGGCGCGCTTCGTGTTCCGTGGCCAGCCCGAGATCGTGCGCGAGGTGACGAGCGCGTACGAGCGCCGCAAGCGCGCGGCGGCCCGGCGGGCCAAGGCGACGGCGGCCCCCTCGCCGGCAACACCAGCGCCGGCGGCGCCTTCGCCGGCGGTGTCGGAGATGCCGCTGGAGGGCTGAGCGGCAGGCGAGGGGCTCGCCTCGCCGCGGCAAGCGATCCAGAGCGCGAGGCCGGGGCACAGTCCACACACCGGCGGCGCAACGGCGCGAACGGGTGAGCCCCCCGGCGCCTCCGCCAGCCCCCTCGAATAAACGCCCCGCGCCGGCCGTCTTCCGTCCGCCGGCTTCTTTCTCAGCGCTCGCGGCTTCCGCTACTCTGGCAATCGCTGTGCCGCCCGTCGACCCCAACCTCCGCACCACGATCGTCCACGCGTTCGCCGTCACGGTGGCGGATCCGTCCAGCCTGGTGCGCACCACGTCGCGCGGCGGGAGCGACGACCCCGCGAGGAGCAGCAGCCGCGGCCCCTCGATCCTCCCCGAGGTCGGCCAGATTGTCGGCGGGCTCTACCGCCTGGGGCGCCTCCTTGGGCAGGGCATGTTCGGCAAGGTGTACGTCGCCCAGCGGATCGACGTCCCCGAGCACCAGGTCGCCCTCAAGCTCATGCCCCGCTCGCTGTACGCGATGCGGAACGTCGAGCGAGAGCTCGTCATGCTCGCGACCGTCGGGCACCCGCACGTCGTCCAGCTGAAGGACCACGGCATGAACGCCGACTACGTGTGGCTCACCATGCCGGTCTACGAGGGCGAGACCCTCGCCCAGCGCCTCGAGCGCAGCCCCCTCGCCCAGCGCGAGGCGCACGACATCTTCCTCGCCGTCGCGCGCGGGCTCGAGGCGCTCCACGCCGCCGGGCTCCGGCACCAGGACGTCAAGCCCGACAACATCTTCCTCGCCAGGTTCGCCGGCCGCGTCCACCCCATCCTGCTCGACCTGGGCGTGGCCGCGGAGCGAGAGGCCTCCTTCTGCGCCGGCACCGCGCTCTACGCCTCACCCGAGCAGCTCCGGGCGCTGAACGGGTTCCCCGGCGCCGTGCCGCTCTCCGAGAAGATGGACACGTACGGGCTCGCCACGACCCTGCTCTACTCGCTCGTGAACCCCAGGGACTTCCCGGGCGAGTCCGCGCAGAGCCGCACCGAGCTCGCCGAGGCGCACGACGTCCGCGCCGACAAGCCGCTCGCCGACAACGCGCTGCCAGACCTCACCGGGCGCCCGCGCGAGATGTTCCAGGCCGCGCTCAGGCGATGGCTCGCGATCGATCCGAACGAGCGCCCGTCGATGACCCAGCTCGCCGAGGAGCTCGACGTGCTGCTCGAGCCGGAGCGCGAGGCGGATCGCGAGGCGGAGCGGCTGCGGATCAGGCAGAAGACGTCCTACCTGCGCGCGCGGATCGCGGCCGGCGCGATGACCCTCGTGGGCTGCGCGGTCGTGCTGCTCGGTTTCTCGAAGCGCGAGACCCTGCGGCTCGCGAACGAGCTCGAGCAGGCCCGCCAGCGGGGCGCCGAGTCGTTCGACAAGCTCGACACCTGCGTCGCCAGCCACCAGATCGCCCAGTCCGAGGCGATCGCATGCCGCGGCGCCCGCGATCAGGATCGCGCGGAGTTCAACGCGACGCTGGCCACCCTCCAGAAGAGCGGCTCCACGTCGGAGGCGGAGCACGCCCGCGAGATCCAGGTGCTGCACGCCACCCAGGCGGCGCGCCTCAAAACTTGCGAGGACAGCGCGGCGGCCGCGCAGAAGGCGGCCATGGACGAGCGCGAGCGGCTCGCCGAGGTCGAGAAGGCGCGCGCCGCCGTCACCACCGAGCGCGACGAGGCCAGGGCGCTCGCCGACCAGCGCTCGGCGGAGCTCGCCAACGCGGCGCAGCTGCGGGCCGCGTGCGACGCGGAGCGCGCCAGCTGTTTTGCAGAGCGCGATCGCCTGAAGGCCGACCCGTACGAGCCGGACGAGCCCGCCGCCCCGCCGCCCTCGCCGCCTGCGCACGCGCCGCCCGCCGCGAGCGGCGCGCCGCCGCAAGCGCCGCAGGCGTCGCAGCCGGCGAGCACGGGCGCTTCCCCCGCCGCAGGCGCTCCGGCGACGCCGGGGGCCCCGGCGGCCCCGGCGACGTCCGCCGCGGCTCCTCCTTGATCGCCGTTGCTGGAAGCGCCGGGAGGCGGCGCACATCGCTGCCGCCAGGCCACCTCTGCTTGTGGCGACCGCCCGGGGAGGCTATCCGTAGGTCCAGGGAAGGCGAGGGCCATGGGTGACATTTCTCGACGTGAAATGCTGCGTCGGCTGAGTGCGGCGGGCCTCGTCCTCGGGGGCGCGGGGGGGCTCGCGGCGGCCCGGTGGGACCGCGGCGGCAGCGCCGCCGTCGCCGCCGAGCGCCAGCAGACGCGGGACTACCGGCTCCGCGACGCGCCCGCAGGGGTGCCGGAGCTCGTCGTCGCCCGCGCCGGCGCCGAGGCGCTCGCCGCGGGCGCCCCGGATCCGGCCGCCCTGGTCCGGAAGGCGGTCGACGCGCTCGGCGGGATGCGCCGCTTCATCTCGCGCGGCGACGTCGTGGTCGTGAAGCCGAACATCGGCTGGGATCGCACGCCGATCCACGCGGCGAACACGAACCCCAAGGTCGTGGCCGAGGTGGTGCGCCTCGCCTACGACGCCGGCGCCAAGACCGTCATCGTGACGGACGCCTCGTGCAACGAGCCGAACCGCTGCTTCCAGCGCTCCGGCATCTGGAAGGCCGCCTACGACGTCGGCGGGGAGGTCGTCATCCCCGCGGCGCACCGCTTCCGCGGCATGCGCCTGAAGGGCGAGGTGCTCGACGACTGGCCCGTCTACACGCCGCTGGTCAACGCGGACAAGGTCATCAACGTCCCCATCGCGAAGCACCACAACCTGTCCAGGTACACCGGCGCGATGAAGAACTGGTACGGGGCGCTCGGCGGCCGGCGCAACCGCCTCCACCAGAACATCGACGTGTCGATCGCCGATCTCGCGACGTTCATCCAGCCGACGCTCACGATCGTGGACGCCGTCCGCGTCCTCATGCGCAACGGGCCGCAGGGCGGGAACGTCGCCGACGCGAAGGACATGCACACCGTGATCGCGACGACCGATCAGGTCGCCGCCGACGCGTACGGCTGCCAGCTCATCGGCCGCAAGCCGGAGGAGATCCCGTACCTGAAGATGGGCCACGACCGGGGCCTGGGCACGATGCACTGGCAGAACCTGCGGCTCGCCGAGGTGTAGTAGTCATGGCAAACCTCGATCCGACACCGGCCGCGCCGGCGCACCGTGAACCGGCGGCAGGAGCGGCCGTGGCGCCCGCGAAGGCGAGCGCGCGGCCGCCCGCCGCGCCGAACGCGGCGCCGCCCGCCGCGCCCGCGAAGGAGGCCCGCTGGGGGGCGCTGCTGCGCAAGGCCGGCGCCATCGTCCGGCCCGCACCGAAGCGCCGGGCCGGCTCGGGGCTGCCGGCGCGCAAGGTGATCCAGGTGCTCGTCTGGGCGCGCCGCGCCGTGCAGGCCGGCTGCCTCGGGCTGTTCCTCTACTTCCTGTTCCAGACGGGCTTCCGCGGCTCGTTCGCCTCCGCCGAGGCGCGCGTGCGCCTGCCGCTCCCCGTCGAGGGTTTCCTCCTCGCCGACCCGTTCGTCGGCGCGATGACCCTGCTCTCGACGCACACCGTCTACCGCGGCCTGCTCTGGTCGCTCGGGATCCTCGCGCTGACGCTCGTCTTCGGGCGCGTGTTCTGCGGCTGGATCTGCCCCTTCGGCACCCTCCACCATTTCTTCGGGTGGATCTTCCCGTCGCGCTACGGCAAGGGCGGCAAGCGCGTCGAGGCGAACAAGACGTACACGCGGCAGCGGGTGAAGTACTACCTGATGTACGCCTTCCTCGCGGCGAGCGCGACCGGCAGCGTGATCGGCGGGCTGTTCGATCCGATCTGCGTGGCGGTCCGGGCCATCGGCCTCGCCGTCATCCCGGCCGCGCAGTACGTCGCCGCCGTGGTGACCGGCTCCGCGGCCACGACCGGGAGCCGGCCGGTGCAGCTCGCCGCGGATCACGCGCAGGATTTCCTGGCCGCGAGCGTGTGGCAGACGAAGCAGTTCTACTTCCACCACACGTGGTTCGTCGGGATCCTGTTCGTCGCGATCCTCTTCATGAACCGGTTCATCCCGCGGTTCTGGTGCCGCGTGCTCTGCCCGCTCGGCGCGTTCCTCGGCGTGTTCGCGCGCTTCGCGCTCTTCGGGATGCAGAAGGATCACGCGAAGTGCACCGACTGCAACCTGTGCCTCGTGCACTGCCAGGGCGCCGACTCGCCCCAGGGCGGGGTGAAGTGGCGGCAGGACGAGTGCCACATGTGCCTCAACTGCGAGAGCGCCTGCCCCGAGGACGTCATCAAGTTCCGCTTCCTGCCGAACCGGAAGAGCGCCCTCGTGACCCCCGACACGGGCCGCCGCACCGCCCTCGCGACCGCCGCGGCCGGCGCGGTGATCATCCCGACGGCGCGCATCGCCGACGTGCTCGACGCGAACTATGACCACCGCGTGATCCGGCCGCCGGGCTCGGTCGAGGAGCGCGAGTTCCTGGAGCGCTGCATCCGGTGCGCGGAGTGCATGAAGGTCTGCCCCAACAACGCGATCCACCCCGCGTTCTTCGAGGCGGGCATCGAGGGGCTCTGGACGCCGATCGTCATCCCGCGCATCGGGTACTGCGAGCACTCCTGCGTCCTCTGCGGCGACGTCTGCCCGACCGGAGCGATCCAGAAGATCACCGAGGAGCAGAAGATGGGCATCGGCCAGAAGCCGATCTCGATCGGCACCGCGTTCTACGATCAGGGGCGCTGCCTGCCGTGGTCGATGAGCGTGCCGTGCATCGTCTGCGAGGAGTTCTGCCCGACGTCGCCCAAGGCGATCTGGGTCGAGGAGGTCGACATCCCGAAGCGCGAGCCGGTGGCGGCCGAGCACGGCAAGGAGCCGCCGATGAAGATGGTCCACGTGCAGCGTCCGCACGTCGATCCGTCGCTGTGCATCGGCTGCGGCGCGTGCGAGAAGGTGTGTCCGGTGCAGGACAAGCCCGCGGTCTACGTGACCAGCGTCGGCGAGACCCGCTCGAAGACGAACGTCATCCTTCTCGAGGACACGGACTACAACAAGGCGTCTTGACCGCGCACGCCGGCTCCGCGCGGCGGGACCACGACAGGAGGCAGCTCGGGTGCGCACGCTTCGCTTCTACGGACCCTTCTCGCTCGCCGCGCAGCTGGCGCTCGCGGCGCTCGCCGGCTGCGGCGAGCGGTTCACGGCGGCCGGCGCGAGCGCCACGTCCACGTCGTCGAGCGGCGGCGAGGGCGGCGCCGGCGGCGACGGGGGCGGGGGCAGCGGGGGAGGCGGGGGCTCGGCCTCGTCGTCCGCCGCGTCGGGCGGGGGCGGCGAGGGCGGGTGCGGCGCGTGCAAGGAGGGGGAGTTCTGCACGGCCAGCGAGACGTGCGTCTCCTGCGCGGCCCGCGGCGGCGTGCTGTCGTTCGGCGCGCTCTCGGAGGTCGAGGTCGCGGGGGCGATGCCCGCGTTCCCGCGCGTGCGCGCGGAGACCGGAGAGGGTGAGGCGACGCTCCGGCTCGTTTACACGGCGAAGTTCGGATCGGACGACACGAAGATCGCCACGGCCACCGGGCGGCCCTGGACGGCTGGCGAGGTCGTCTCCAGCTTCATCGTCGACGCCGAAGGGCAGGAGTCGGGCCCGCTCCTCCTGCCCCTGGACGCGCCCTCGCCGCAGGGCGGCTTCCCCGCGGGCTCGCTGCTCTTCGATCGCCTTTCCACCGCGCCGGGCAGCCTCCCGCTGCTGCTCGTCGCGGATGGGCTGGACGCGACCCAGGCGGACGCGCTCCCCGCGCTGAACCCGGAGGGGGGGAGCCGCTCGGTGGCGGTCGCCCACGGGCAGCGGCCCTCCTACCGGTACTGGTTCATGAACGGGCTCCAGGACGCCGGCGGGACCACGAGCCGGCTCGTCACGAGGCGCGCAGAGGACGCGGAGGTGCAGGTGCTCGACATCCACCTGCCAGGCGACTGCCCGGCGCAGGGAGACGACCTCGCCCCGTGGGTGACGCCCGACGGCCGCCTGCTCTTCTTCCAGGCGCCCTACAGCGCGCGCGGCGAGTGCGAGGAGGCGTCGGTGCTGCGGAGCTTCTACGTGGCGCTCGGGGACGACGGGCTGCCCGTGGACGATCAGCCGGCGAGGATGCTGCTGCCGAACCTGGACCCGAGCGTCGCCGTCATGACGCCGTCGCTGTCCCCGGACGAGTGCACGCTCTACCTGGCGTCCGACAAAAACGGGCAGCAGAAGCTCTACGCCGCCTCTCGGCGGTAGTCGGCGCGGCGAGCAGGGCCGCCTCGCGCCTACCGGGGGCGCGGGGAGAGACGGGGGCTCACTGCGCGCGGAAGCCCTCGGCGGGGCGGAGGCGCGCGGCGTAGAGGCTGGGGACGATCGTGGCGGCGAGGCAGATGAGGATGGCGATGCAGCCCGTGATGAGGAACTCCTGCGGGCGCGCCTGGACGGGAAGGCGGGAGATGAAATAGACCTTCGGGTCGAGCGGGAAGCCGTACACCAGGAGCCCCTTGCACACCGCCACGCCGAGCAAGAGGCCCAGCGTGGTGCCCGCGACGCCGATGATCCCGCCCTGGTAGAGGAAGATGCGCAGGACGGCGCCGTCCGTCGCGCCCATCGCCTTGAGGACCGCGATCTCCTTCTTCTTGTCGAGCACCACCATGATCAGCGTCGCGATCACCGTGAACGCGGCGACCACGATGATGAGCGCCAGCACCGCGCTCATGCCGATCTGCTGGATGCGCAGCGCCGTGAAGAGCCCGTGGTTCAGCTCCTCCCAGTCCATCGTGTAATAGAGCCCGCTGCCGAGGAGCTTGCTGATCTCGCGCGCGATGCCGCTCGCGTTGTCGATGTCGTCGACCTTCATCTCGACGCCGGTCACCGTGTCGCCCTGGTCGTAGAACGCCTGCGTCTCGTAGAGATCGGCGTACGCCAGCTTGGTGTCGTACTGCTCGAAGCCGGCCTCGAAGATCGCGATGACCCGGAATCGCTTGGCGACCGGCGGCTTGATGGCGCCGTTCGCGAACGAGAAGCCGATCGTGGGCGAGGTGACAGTGACGCACTGGCCGAGGTCGAGCGACAGGTTCTTCGCCAGCGCGGCGCCGATCACGATGCCCGGCATCCTGGCGATCTGCTCCTTGTCGGCGCAGGGGTCCGGATCGACCTCGGGCGGCAGCTCGTCGTCGTCCGGGAGAACGCTGCCATAGCCGCCCTGCGGCTCGATCGCGCCCCGCGGGGCGCCCTCGTCGAGCGCGACCTCCGCCTCCTCGGCCCCGGCGCCCGGCGCGCCTTCCGCCTCGGCCGCGCGCGTCGTCGCGGGCGTGAGCGCGGCGTCGCGCGCGGCCGCGGCGCGCTCGTCCTCGAGGATCCGCGCCTCGTAGGCCTTCAGCAGATCGATCTCGGCGCCCGCGTCTGGCGCGAGCGCGCCCCGCGCGCCAGCGTCCGGCTCCAGGAGGGGGACATCGGGCAACGACGGCACGGCGCGCTCGGCGGGCTTCGAGCCAGGGCGCCGCAGCCCGGCGAGATCGCCGCCCGGGAGGATGTGACGGGGCAGGTCGAGCACGGCCGTGGAGGCGCCCTCGGCCCCCACGCCGAGGCTCCTGGCCGGGTCGACCCCCTTGACCAGGACGCCGGTCGCCGTCGCGTCGCCGTGCGTCAGCATCATGGGGTTGATGCTGAACGGCGCGACGCCGACGACGCCGGGAACCTTGGAGACCTGCTCCATGATCGAGCGGTACTCACGGAAGTCCGTCGAGTACTTGATCACCAGGACGTGCGCGTTGACGCCCAGGACCTTCTCGCGGAACTCCGCCTGAAAGCCCCCGGTCACGCTCATCACGGTCGCGAGCGCCGCGACCCCGAGCGCGACCCCGAGGATCGCGAACGTGGTGCCGACCGAGATGAACGCCCGCTTCTTGGAGCCGAGATATCGCAGCGCGACCTCGATAGGGTAGCTCATCGCGGTGCCCTCCTAGCAGAACGCGGCGCGCGCGGCACGCTGGGCCGCCATCGTCGGCGGCGGGCCGACATGCCGTCGACGCGCGCTCGCCGCGCCCTTTCGCGCGCGGGGTCCGCATGATCTCGCTTCCCGGACCGAACGCCTGCTAGAATCCAACCCTGTCGCAGCTGCCGGCATGTGGCGTGCACTTCTGCCCGCGAGCCTTTCATGAGCGCCACCAAAAACGAGCACCACACCGCGCGCAGCAGGGTCTTCAACGCCGAGGAAGGCGCGCTCGAGGAGCCGCCCCCGTCGCGCCCCAAGAGCGCGGCGGGCGGGCCTCGCTCGTCCGGTGTCGCGGCCGCGTTCGTTCCCTCCTCCATGGAGCCGAGCGGCGCAGACGACGACGTGCCGGTGGAGGTCGAGCTCCGCCCCTCGTCGAGGCCCTCCAGGGCAGGGTGGGTCGAGGGGCCCGCGAGCGAGGTGCCGCCGAGCTTCCGGGCGCCGCCGCCGCTGCGCCAGATGGCCCCGCGGTTCGGGCGGCAGAGCGAGCCTGATGCCGGCGAGATCGGCGGGCGAACGAGCCCGGTGCCGATCAGCGAGGGGGAGCCTTCCCTGGAGATCCCGCCGCCGGACGAGGTCGAGCCGCGCGAGCGGCGGCCGCCGGGCGCCAAGGACCCTTACATCGGGACGACCTTCGATCACCGGTACAAGATCGAGCGGCTGCTCGGCGAGGGCGGGATGGGGTTCGTCTACCTCGCCCGCCACAAGGTGATCGACAAGCGCGTCGCGGTGAAGGTGCTCCGCGCGGAGCTCGCCAGGGACCGCGAGATCTTCGAGCGCTTCGTGCAGGAGGCCCGCTCCGCGTCGAGCATCGGCAACCCGCACATCGTGGACATCTCCGATTTCGGCGACCTGCCGGACGGCTCCACGTACTTCGTCATGGAGTACCTGGAAGGCGTGAGCCTGGCGCAGCTCATCGACTCGCCGAACGAGCTGCCGATGGAGCGCATCTGTCACATCGCGCTGCAGCTGTCCGCGGGGCTCGCCGCCGCGCACGACGCCGGCATCATCCACCGCGATCTCAAGCCGGACAACGTCTTCGTGGTCGCCCGCGGCAGCGATCCGAACTTCGTGAAGATCCTCGACTTCGGGATCGCGAAGGTGTCGACGAGCACGACGACCAAGCTGACGCGCGCCGGCGCGGTGTTCGGGACGCCGCACTACATGTCCCCGGAGCAGGCCGCGGGGGCGCCCATCGATCACCGGACCGACATCTACTCGCTCGGCGTGATGCTCTACGAGCTCGTGAGCCGCCAGCTCCCGTTCAACGCCGACAACTTCATGGGGATCCTGACGCAGCACATGTACAAGGCGCCGGTCCCCATCCGCGCGCTCGTCGGCGGCCCCGACTGCCCGCCTGGGCTCGAGGCGGTGATCCTGAAGTGCCTCTCCAAGAAGCCGGAGTCGCGCTACCAGACCATGAGCGATCTCCACGCCGACCTCGAGCAGGTGAAGTGCGGGGGCGTGCCGGGCGCGGTCGCGGAGATGATGGCGCGCTCGGGCGGCTTCAACGTGCCGCACGATTACTTCAAGACCTCGAAGGTGATCGTCCCCGCGACGCCGCCGTCGCCCCCGCGCTCGCCTTGGCCCCGCTACGTGTGGGTCGCCGGGGCGGCGGCCGCGGTGGGGATCGTGACGGCGATCTTCGTCATCGGCGCGAGCGGGTCGGCCAGGGACAACGCCCAGAAGGCGCAGAAGCCGCCGGTCGAGGCGCCCGCCAAGCCGGTGCCCCCCGAGCCGCCGCCGGTCCAGAAGACGGTGGTGGCGCTGGCCGCGGTGCCGGAGACGGCGGTCGGCTACCGCAACGGCGTGGAGCTGAAGCTGCCGGCGAGCATCGACGTGGAGCACGGGCAGACGGTCACGATCGACATCCGGGCCGAGGGGTACCAGACCAGCACGGTGGTGCTCGACGGCACCGAGCCGAGCAAGCTCGTGAAGCTCGAGGCCGACGAGAAGAGCGGTCCGAAGGCGAGGCCCGGGGCGGGACGGCCGCCGGCGGCGCCGACGACCCGGACCCCCAAGAACCCGGATGTCCGGGACCCCTGGGCTCACCCGAAGAAGTGAGCGTGCGCTCGGCGGGGGCCCTGCTCGCCGTGCCCCGTGATAAGCCGCAGGCGTGACCCGGATCGATCACCTCATCGAGGCCGTCCCCGAGGACGTGCTCGGCATCTGTCGCCGCCTCCGCGAGCGCGGCAAGCGCGGCTGGATCGTGGGCGGCTGCGTGCGCGACCTGCTCCGCGGGCAGGACGCCAAGGACTGGGACGTCGCGACCGACGCGCGGCCGGAGGAGGTCGTGGCCGCGTTCCGGAAGGTGATCCCGACCGGGATCCAGCACGGGACGGTGACCGTCCTCGTGCGCGGCGTGCCGTACGAGGTCACGACCCTGCGCGGCGACGGGACCTACAGCGACGGCAGGCGGCCGGACCGGGTCGAGTTCGTGGACGACATCACCGCCGATCTCGCGCGGCGGGACTTCACCATGAACGCCATCGCGATCGATCCGGTGGACGGGCACCTCATCGATCCGTTCGGCGGGAGGAGCGATCTCGAGGCGAAGATCATCCGCGCGGTCGGCGATCCGGGCGAGCGGTTCGCCGAGGACGGGCTGCGGGTGCTGCGCGCGGCGCGCTTCGCCGCGACGCTGGAGGGCACGCTGGACCCCGAGACCGAGCGCGCGATGGGCACCGCGCGGTCGCACCAGACGTTCCGCTGCGTGAGCGCGGAGCGGGTGCGCGACGAGTGGCTGAAGGCGATGCGCGCGCGCCGCCCGAGCGTGGCGTTCGAGATCATGCGCCGGACGGAGCTGCTGGCGATCACCTGCCCGGAGATGATCGAGTCGGTCGGGTGCGAGCAGAACCGATGGCACGCCTACGATGTGTGGGGGCACGCGATGGCCTGCCTCGACGCGTGCAAGCCCGAGCCGATCCTCCGCGTCGCGGCGCTGATGCACGACATCGGGAAGCCGAGGACGCGCGAGTTCTCCGACAAGACGAAGGACTACACGTTCTACGAGCACGAGCGGGTCGGGGCCGAGATGGCCGACCCGATCCTCACGCGGCTCCGCTTCTCGAACGACGAGCGCGCGCGGATCGTGGCGCTCATCCGACACCACCTGATCTGCTACGACGACACCTGGACGGACGCAGCGGTGCGCCGCTGGCTCCGCCGGGTGACCCCGGCGCTGGCGCCGGATCTCTACGAGATCGGCTTCGCCGACGCGCTCGGCAAGGGGCGCGAGGCGACCGAGGACATCGCCACGATTGGGCGGCTCCGGGAGCGCGTGGACGCGCTGCTCGCCGCGGGCGCGGCGCTCTCCGCCAAGGATCTCGCCGTGAACGGCAATCGATTGATGAAGGAGCTCGGCATTCCGCCGAGCCGGCTCGTCGGCGAGCTCCTGGAGCGCCTCGTCGAGCTCGTCACCGAAGAGCCCGAGGCGAACACGCCCGAGCGCCTGCTCGCGGCGGCGCGCGAACTCGTTGCCTCGAAGAGCGCAGTCTAGCGCTACCCCCCGCCGCATCGTTGCGATTCCCGTCGCCGAGCGGCCGAGGGGAGCCGTCAGGATGGCTGTGCGCCGCGCTCGCTGCGTGTACCCGAGGGTGGTCTCGCCGGGCTGCCCTGGGGCCGCCGCGTCGTGCGGCGCTCCGGTTCACCCGCCCTCGGCCATGTCCTCGCTCCTTTGGTGAGCCTGTCCCAGAGGGCGAGTCGAACGGTCGTCGACAAGGTACCTTGACCGACAACGGTGGTCGGTTGTCTACCTCATGTCGGTCTAGATTATTTCATGCCGATCGCGTCCACTGGGACGTGAGTCTGGTAACATCCGTCGCTGCGCATTGTCGCGTTCCCCAATTTGGAGGTCATTTTGAAGCTCTCGACGAAGACGCTTGTTGGGCTGGTTGGTCTGGGTTTGCTTGCGGCGGCGGCAGCCATCGGTGGGTGCTCCGGCGGGGGTGGTGGTGAGGCGAACCCCGGCAATAGCGGCTCTGGAAGCGGCAGCGGCAGCGGCAGCGGCGGCAGCGGCAGCAGCGGCGAGACGTCCGGGAGCGGGATCGGGGACGGCGGTGGGTTCGATGTCGACGCAGGGACCGGGGACAAGGACGCGTCGCTGAATGGCGATACGGCGTGCGTCGCGACCCGATTGCAGGCCGATTACCAGCAGCGCCCGGCCGACATCATCTTCATCATCGACAACTCGGGGAGCATGACGGACGAGATCAACAGCGTCCAGCGGAACATCAACCAGAACTTCGCCTCGATCATCGCGGCGAGCAAGATCGATTACCGCGTCATCATGCTCTCGAGACACGGCAGCTCGACGCTGGAGCAGTCGGTCTGCATCGAGGCGCCGCTCGGCAGCGGGAGCTGCTCGCCGGTTCCACTGAACCCGAACACCAACCCGCCGCACTTCTACCAGTACAACCAGGATATCGGCAGCCTCGACTCGCTCTGCATGGCGATCGACACGCTGAAGGGGGCGATCCAGCCCCGGGGCGAGACCACGTCGCCCGGGTGGTCGCAGTGGCTGCGGATGGACTCGCTGAAGGTGTTCGTGGAGATCACCGATGACGGCGTCGACTGCACGACGACGTCGCTCGGCGCGAACAAGGAGGCCTTCGATGACGGCGACATCAAGCTCCTCGACACCGCAGATGATGAAAACAAGAACGTCGCCGGTGGCACCCAGGCGGCAGAGCTCTTCGACGCGGCCCTGACGGCGGCCGCGCCGGAGTTCTTCGGCTCGAAGGACGCGCGCAACTACAAGTTCTTCAGCTTCGTGGGCATCAAGGAGAACGACCCACTGACCGCCCCCTGGCCGCCGGAGGCGCCAGCCACCTGGGAGCAGTGCCGGCCAGACTCGGTCGATCCGGGGACGACCTATCAGGTCCTCAGCGTCATGACCGGCGGGCTGAGATACCCGATCCAGCAGCACGCCACCTACGATGCGGTGTTCCAGGCCATCGCAGACAGCGTGATCTCGGGCGCCAAGCTGTCGTGCGAGATCGAGGTGCCCAAGGCGCCGGATGGGCACTCGATCGACCTGAAGACGGTGCAGATCGAGTTCACGCCGAGCGACGGCGGGCAGAAGAAGACCTTCTCCCAGGTGAAGAGCCTCGAGGAGTGCGCCGGGGCGTCCTCGTCCTTCTACATCGAGGAGGGGCTCATCAAGCTGTGCGAGGACACGTGCGCCATGGCGGCGCAAGACAACACCGCGGGCATGGAGCTGCTCTACGGCTGTTCGGTCAACCCGAACTGAGCGAGGAGGCGCTCCCGGGCGCGACACCCCGGGAGCGCCGCCATTCCGGGGCGTCCGGCCGGGCGAGCCCTCTCCGTGGAGGGATCGCGGGAGCCAGGCGCCCGCACCTGCTACCCTGCGCGAGAGGCAGATGCGGGTCGATGTGGCGTGCCGTGCCGGCCACGGCGGGAGCGAAGAGCCCGAGACGGTCACCCTGGGGGAGCGCCGCGTGCGGGTGACGGAGATCCTCGACCGGTGGCCCGGGGGCGATCACCTCTACTTCAAGGTGCGCGGGGACGACGGCGCACGGTACATCCTGCGGCGAGATTTCGAGATCCTCGTCTGGGAGCTCGAGGTCTATGAGGCCGCCGAGGACGAGAGGGGGACCGGTCAGGGGTAGACTGGCCGGCCGCGCACGAACGCGCGCTGGACGGTCGCGTCGGACGCGAAGACGAGGTGGTTCAGCGTCTCGGCCTCGCCGAGCACGTGCTCGGGGAAACGCACGGCGATGAAGTCCGCCTCCTTGCCGACGTCGAGGCTGCCGACGACGCGGCCGAGGCCAACGGCGTCGGCGGTGCCCTGCGTGGCCATGACGAAGAGATCCGCCGGGGTCAGGCGGTCGCCGAGGCAGAGGGCGTTGTCGAAGGCGCTCGACATGCTGCGGCGCATGTCGAAGCTGCGGCCAGCGCCGACGTCGCTGCCCAGCCCGACCGAGACCCCGCGCGCGCGCGGGTCGGAGAGGCGCATGCGGCCGCTGCCCAGGAAGAAGTTCGAGTCGGGGCAGTGGACGACCGAGGAGCCCGTCTCCGCGAGGCGGTCCCACTCGCGCGGCGAGAGGTGAATGGCATGCGCGAGCAGGGCGCGCCCGGTGAGCAGACCGACGCGGTCGTAGACGTCGACGTAGTCGCGCGCCCAGGGGTGCGCGCGCAAGGTGGCCTCGCCCTCGGCCGGGTTCTCGGCGACGTGCGTCTGCACGAGGAGGCCGTGATCGCGGGCGAGCCGCGCGGCCGCCTCCATCAAGGGACGGGAGCAGCTCGGGGCAAAGCGGGGGGTGATCGCGAACTCGAGGAGGCCGCCGCCCTCTCCGTGCCAGCGCTGCGCGAGATCGCGGGCGGCGGCGATGGCCTCGTCGCGAGGGACGCGGAGCGCCTCCGGGCAGCTCTGGTCCATGAGCGTGAGGCCGGCGATGCCGCGCAAGCCGGCGGCCAGCAGGGCGCGGAACAGCCGGTCGGTCGCGCCGGCGCACGAGCTGGAGAAGACGACGCAGGTGGTCGTGCCCGACGCGAGCAGCCGGCTCGTGAACTCGCCGGCGACGAGCGCGGCATAGGCCTCGTCGCGGAAGCGGGCCTCCTCGGGGAAGACCGACCGCTCGAGCCAGTCGAGCAGCGGGCCGCTGGCGCTGCCGATGATGCGCGTCTGCGGGAAGTGGACGTGCGCGTCGATGAAGCCCGGCATCAACACCGCAGGCCGCAGGTCCAGCACCGGCCCGCGGAACGCGCCCGGGGCGAACGGCGCTGCCTGGGCGATCCGACCGTCGCTGCCGACCACGAGCAGCGCGTCGTCGATGGTTCGGACCCGAGCGCCGTCCGGCGACGCGGGGATCGGGGTGAGCAGGCGACCGCGGTAGGCGCGCGGCGACTCCAGCGGCCGCGCGCTCATCGGATGGCGATCTCGCTCCGGCGGGCCCAGCCCATGAGCAGCTCGCCCCCGCCGTTCGTCATGACGAGGGCCCACGCGCCCGACTCGCGCACGATCATCACGATCTCGCCCGCGGCGATGGCGCCGACCCGTGTGCCGTCCGCCCGCGGCTCGTCGAGCAGCGTGATGCCGCGCGAGGCGATGCCCGCCTGGAGGCGCGCAGGCGCGCCCGGGTCCTCCTCGTCGTCGAAGGCAGGGCCGTCGTCGTGAGGGGATGGCCGCTCGTCGGAGCCAGGATCGTCGTCGAACGGGAAACGAGGGTGGACCTGCGCGCGCCGGTCCGCCGGGGAACGCCCATCGAGGAGGTGCGCGAACCGGCCAGCGCTCTGCGCCGGCGAGCGATCGCCGGCGACCGCCCGGAACACGACTGGCGCCGTCGGGAGCAGCACGACGGCGGCGGCGGCGAGGAGCACGAGCCCGGTCAGCCGATCGAGCTGGCGCGCGCGCGGCGGGGCCGGCGCGGCGCCCGGCGGCTCCGCCCGGGCAGCGAGGCGCGTGCCGGCGTGCTCGGCGCGCACGTCGCGGGGGCCAGGCGAGGCGCCCTGTCCGGCGGGGGGGTGGTCCATCAGCGCAGAGGATACGCGCTGCGGCGAGCGCGGTCGACTGCGCGGCGGCGCGCGGTCGGCTGCGCGGCGGCGCGAGCTCCGATGACGCTCGACCCGCCGCGCCGGCGAGCGCGTCAGCGGACCTCGCGCGGCAGCGGGGCGGCGGCAGGATCGCCGGAGACGGCGCGCTCCGCGGGGACGCCGATCGTGGCGCCGCGGTCCGCGCAGCAGCGGAAGCCCTGCTGGTAAAACATGTGGTTCTCGTCGTGCGAGCGGGTCGAGGGGCGGCAGCGCGTGCGGACAGGACCCCAGTAGCCGCCCTTCAGGATGGAGGGGCGCTCGCCCTCGCGGACGGAACGGGTCCACTCATCGATGTTGCCGGTCATGTCGTAGACGCCGAAGGGGCTCCGGCAGCGGGGCTGGACGCCCGCCGCCATGCCTTGCCAGAGCCGGTCCATCTCGGCCATGGCCGCGGGGCCGCCCCGCGGGCGCAGCGCGGTCTCGATGTACGGGCGCCATGCCTGATCGACGACGCACGCTTCAGGCTCGCGGACGTAACCGTAGGGGTAGGGGCGCGCCTCCTCGCCCTCGCAGGCGAAGGTCCACTCGGCCTCGTCGCAGAGGCGCTTGCCCTCCTCGGCGCAGAGCTCGTTCGCCTCGTAGAACGAGACGAGGATGAATGGATAGACGCCCTTCTGGTTGGGGTACTCGTAGCGATCCATGCAGAAGTGCATCGGCTTCGTGTCGAGGTCCTTCGACATCGAGAGCCACTTCTCGCGATCGAACTCCGCGCACCGCTCGGGGTAATCCCTGCTGATCCAGTGCTTGCAGGTGGTCCGCTGCATCTCGTCGATGGAGCGCAGGTCGCCCTGGGCCTTCGGGGCAGGGTCGAGCTTCATGAGGCCGGAGACCTCGACCATGCCCGTCGGGCAGGTGCCGCGGGTGCCCTCGATCTGGTCGGTGGCCTCGCGCGACTCGGCAGGCGACGAGGCGATCTGCCAGTGGCGATCGCGCACGAGGCGCCACTCGAACCGGAGGCGCCGCGGCAGCGAGCCCGTGATGGCGCCCGCGCCGAGCGTCAGCGGCACCGACGGCGCCTCCGCGAGCCGCACGACGAGCAGCGCGAGCGAGGCGAGGCCCAGCGCGAAGCCGACGGCGACGGCGGCGCGCAGCGCCCTCGCGCGGGGGGACGCGGGCTTCCGCGTCGAAGGGGCGAATCGGTGCATGATCCCTCGCAGTAAACTCTACTGCGAGGGAGACTCGAAGGCAGACAACTTTTGGCGGAGCCGCCCGAGGTCGGCCTCGAAGCGCCGCTCGCCGGACAGGTCACGGGTCTCCCGGGGATCGCTCCCGAGATCGAACAGGAGCAGCCGGTCCCGCTTCTTCCGCTGGATCACGAGGAGCTTGAGCTGCCCGTCGACGACCGCGGCGCGGCGCGCCGTGCGCGCGAACACCGGTCCCCGGGGCGCGCGCTCGGCGCCGGCGGCGATCGCGGCCAGGGAGGCGCCTTCGACGGCCGTGGTCTCCGCGCCGCCGACGTCGAGGACGGTGGGCGCGATGTCGACCGTGCTTACCGGATGCGGGTAGCGGCCAGGCGCGGCGCCGGGGAGGGCGATGACGAGGGGGACGCGGATCGCCTCCTCGTAAAGCTCGACGCCGTGCCCCACGGGGCCGTGCTCGCCGAGCCCCTCACCCTGCGAGCCGTGGACGATGACCGCCGTGCGGCCGGCGCGGGGGCCCCTCGCCACGGCGTCGAGCAGGGCGCCGAGCTGCCGGTCGACGTAGGCGATCTCGCCGTCGTAGGCGGCGGTCCTGCCGGCGCCGAAGCGGATGCCGGGGTGAGCGAGGTAGCGCTCGTGGGCGTCGAAGAGGTGGAGCCAGAGGAAGATCGGCTGGGTGCGCTGGGCAACCCCCTCGAGGAGCTCGATGGCCTTCTCGACCGCGAGGTGGCCTGTCGCCTCGCGCTCCGGGTGGGCGTCGCCGTAGACGGTCTCGAAGCGGTCGAACCCTTGATCGAAGCCGCGCTCCTGGCTGATCCACGTGAACGAGCTGACCGCGGCGGTGAGGTAGCCGGCGCGCTTCATGCGCTCCGCGAGGGTGTCGTTCTCGGGCAGCAGCGTGGGCCACTCGCGGCGGTCGCGCGCCGCTCGGTTGAGGCGGCGGCCGGTGACGAGCGGCGAGATGGCCCGCTGCGTCTCGCTCGAGGCGGCGTAGGCGCGCTCGAACAGCACGCCGCGGGCCGCGAGCTCGGCGAGCCGCGGGCTGGTGTCGCGGCCGTAGCCGTAGGCCGACGTGTGATCGGCGCGGACCGTGTCGAGCGTGACGAGGAGGACGTCGGGGCGCGTCGGCGCGGCGGCGGGCGCGGGGGACGCAGGCGTGGTCCCGGCGGGGGCGATGGTCTTGGTCAGGACGGCCGGGATGACCGCGCCGCCCTCGTCGCGCCCGGCGGGCGTGGAGGCGGCGCGCACGTGCGCGGCCGGCGGGGCGCCGGCAGGAGCGGTCGGCGCGGCTCCGGAAGCGGTGGCAGGTGGGGCGCCGGCGGCCGCGGTCGTCAACGTGCCGGTCGGCGAGCCCGCGACGGCCCTGGCGGGCAGGGGGGCGGCACCCTCGTGGGCCCCGTCGCTGCAGTCCTGATCGATGCCGTCGCCCGGCGTTTCCCGTGCGCCGTGATACCGGGTGGGATCGCCCTCGTCGCAGTCGAGGCCGCCGAAGTGCGAGCCCATCCCGTCGCCGTCGCGGTCGGTCCACTGCTCGAGCGCGCTGAAGAGGGTGGCCGCGAGCCCGCCGCCGGCGCGCACGGCCTGGCCGAGCGGGGGGAACGACTCGATCCGGGCGGTCGCGGTCATGAGGACCAGGGCGGCGAGCGGGACGCCCGCGACGCCGGCGATGCGGCCGACGGCCGCGCTGAGGTCGACGCTCGAGACGAGCGCGGTCGCCACGAGCGCGATGGCGCCGTCGACGATGGCGGCGCGCACGGCGGCCCCGGCGTCACCGGTCGTGCTGGCCGCGTGGGCGGCGAGCGGAGCGAGCGCGGCGACGAGGGGCACGACGCCGATGGCCGTGCCGGCGACGGCGAGGAGCCACGGCTTCACGCCGCGGGCGGCGAGGCGATCGCCGAGCGCGACGAGGCGCTGGGTGACGAGCGCCGCGGCCACGGCGCCGGCGAGGCCGAGGACGCCGAAGGTCGCGCCGGCGAGGCCTCGGTGGTGGGTCGTCGCCTTGAGGAGGGCGGCGAGCGCGGCGAGCACCGGGAAGGCGACGCCGATCCAGAGCGCGACACGGAGGACGGCGAGCCGCTCGCCGCCCGTGCCGACGATGCCGCGGAAGCCGCGGCCGGCCGCGCGCGAGAGGATGAGCGCGAGCGTGACGAGCGGGAGCAGGACGGCGGTGCCGACGAGGAGCCCGTCGAGGAAGGACGCGCCGGCGCGGGCGGTGCGGAGCGCGGTCGGCACGGCGGAGAGCGAGGCGACGCCGAGGCCGAGCACGCAGGCCTCGCCGAGGCGGGTCGTCCAGGCGCTGCGGCGCGGCGGAGGAGGGGCCGACCGCCCCGGCGGGGGGACGGACCGCCCCGGCGGCGCGCTCTGCCGGGCGGGCGGGCCGCTCGGCGATCGCGGCGGGACGCTGTCATGAGAGCCGGCGGCGCTCGGCGGCGGCGGGGGACCTGGTTCGGCGGTGATCATGGGCACGCAGGGGGGGAGGGCCGCGGGGGCGTCTCGCGAGGGCCTGTCGCGCCTGGCCGCGAGGTCGTGCGCCCTGGAGAACGGGGCCTACCATCGGTGTACCGGGCCGCAAAGTATCCTGCGGGAGCGGACGAGCCGGGGGCGCCGGCGGCCGGAATCTGAACGTACCGGCGCCCTCCCGGGCTGGTCAGGCCTGAGGCTGAGCCGGCGGGGCGTTCGTGAGCGCGCTCATCGGCAGTCCGCTGGACCAGCCCCTCGCCATGCCCTGCACCATGGCCTCGTAGTCGGTCGCCTTGCTCCCGCGATTCCTCGCCTCGCAGAGCGCAGGATCGGTCGCGAACAGCGAGCGCGCCAGCTCGCGGGCGCCCGCGTTGATCGCGGCGTTCTTGGCGTGGCGGCGCTTCGTGAAGGCGGTGAACGCCTCCTCGAGGGAGGCCGCGCTGCCCAGGCAGTCGGCCAGGTGCCACGCGTCCTCGAGGGCCTGACTGGCGCCTTGACCCGACGTGGGAAGCGCCGCGTGCGCGGCGTCGCCGATCAGCAAGACGTTGTCTCGATGCCACGCGTCGATGGGATCGTGGTCGTGGACGTAGATCTTGTTCATGCGCTCGGGGGGCGTCTCCTCGATCAATTCCGGTATCGGGCTCGGCCACCCGCGGAAGAGGGCGCGGAGCTCGGCCCGGTAATCTGCTGGCTCCTTGCCCCGAGCTTCAGGGCAGGCCGCGGCGCCGGCCCAGTACGCCTTCGACCGAGATACGGGCACGACGCCGAAGCGCACGCCGACACCCCAGCAGTCCATCACCTCGATCTGCGATTCCGAGAACACCGCGCGATCGCTCTCGAACGTGCCAAGCCAGTTGACGAAGCCCTGATATCTCGGGCGATTGTCGCCGTGCACGAACGCCCTCGCGACCGATCTCATCCGCCCGTCCGCTCCGAGGATCACGTCCGCCGCGACGGTCGCTCCGTTCGCGAAGTGAACGCTCGCCGAGCCGGTGGCCGAGGGCTCGATGCGATCGGCGGCGTGCCCGTACCGCACGCGGACACCCAGCTCGGTGACGCGCGACAGCAGCGCCGCCTGGAGCTCTCTCCTCAGCACCGAGAGGCTCGGGGATCCCATGAGCTGGTCCAGCTTCCGGATGTCCAGCGCGCCGAGCTCCTCGCCGGTCCACGAGACCCTCCGCATCCGGGTCGGGCGCCCCGCCAGCCTGGCGACCGATTCCAGGAGCCCGAGCTCCTGGAGCACGAACGAGGCGTTTGGCCAGCAGACGATCCCCGCGCCGATGTCCGTCGGCGCAGCGTGTCGCTCGAAGACCTCGACCTCGAACCCCCGTCCGGCGAGGGCGATCGCCGCGCTCAACCCGGCGATCCCGCCTCCAAGAACCGCACTCCTCAACATGAACCTTCCCGTGCTCTCTCGTGGCCTCCCTGCGACCACGACCCTTCCAACGACGCTGCCGGGCGTTCCCTACCACATGCCCCGCGCGCCGCACGCGGGGCCGTTCCGAGGCCTGCGTCCTCGGTGACGCGTCATGTTCTCGGCGCCGGCCGCAGGGGAGGCCGACGGCGCGGTCGTCAAGGCGGCGCCGCTCTCCGGGATCGACGAGCTCACCTGGCACGCGCGCTCAGTTGACCCTCAGTTGACCGATGACCGACGCTCCTTGCGCGACGCAAGCTGTCGCTAGACGATGTCTTCTATGCGATATTCCACATCGGTTATCGCGTCTGCCACATGACGGGTGTGATGCGGCGCCGGCACGAGCTCGCTGAGATCTTCGATAGCGTGCTCTCCGTCTTCAGAGCGTACCGAGGCGCCGACGAGAACCGGTATCCCGCGCCGGCCTTCAGCCCGCTGTCCACCGTCGCGACGCCGGCGCTGGCCGCCTGCGAGGGCACGAGGACCCTCCTGCGGAGGCGTCGCCGGCGGATGGCGGTGGAGAGCGCGGAGGCTTCGGAGGTTCGCTGATCCGAGGAAGCTCGGGCCACCGCGGCTGAGCGGCGGCTCGTCGGCGGGCGCGGAACCCGCTTGACGCTCGTCTCGCCCGCAAGCTATGTTCCCCGCATGCCCCGCGCGCTCCCCGCGTCCTGCGCTCGCCGCCGCTCCGAGGCCTTCGTCCTCGGCGGCGCGTCGCGCTCGGCCGCCGAGGTGGGTTCGTGCGTGGCAGGGCTGCGCTGGTGGCGCTGGTGCTCTACCAAGGCGGGCCCTTACCCCGGGTAACGCGCCTCCCTGCAGGGAGGACGACCTGAAGGAAAGAAGAAAGAGGGCCCGCCGAACAACGGTGGGCCTTTTCGCTTTTGTCCGCTATGCAGGGCGCCGCAGCGCGACGCCCGAGTCCCGAGGATCCGTGTCTGCCAGAACAGCCGTGAAGATGAGGAGAGAACCATGATGCATGCAGTCATCGATGCGCTCTGCGCCGGCGTCGACCTCTCCGCGGAGCAGACCGAGGCGCTGTTCCGCGACCTGATCGCCGGGGCGCTGACGGAGATCGAGCTCTCCGCGCTGTTCGTGGCGCTCAAGGCGAAGGGCGAGACCCCCGCCGAGATCGCGGGCGCGGCGCGCGCGCTCCGGGGGACATCGGTGCCGTTCGCGCGGCCGGCTTATGTCTATGCCGACTGCTGCGGCACCGGCGGAGACGGGCAGTCCACCGTGAACGTGTCGACGGCCGTCGCCTTCGTCGCGGCCGAAGCAGGCCTGCCGGTCGCCAAGCACGGCAACCGCTCGGTCTCCTCCCAGTGCGGCTCCGCCGACGCGCTCGAGGCGCTCGGCGCCCGGCTCGACCCGCCGGCCGAGGTCTCGCGCCGCGCCCTCGATGAGGTCGGCTTCTGCTTCCTCTTCGCGCCGCAGTACCACGCCGGGCTCCGCCACGCGATGCCCGTGCGCCGCGCCCTCAAGGTGCGCACGATCATGAACCTGCTCGGCCCCCTCGTGAACCCGAGCGCGCCGCCGATCCAGGTGATGGGCATCTACGATCCGGAGCTCGTCACCCACGCCGCGCGCACGCTCGGCATGCTCGGGTGCCAGGCCGCGCTCGTCGTCCACGGCGGGGGGCTCGACGAGGTCGCCCTGCACGCCCCGACGCGCGCGGCCCGGCTCCGCGATGGGGTCGTCGAGGAGCTCTTGATCGACCCGGCCGACGCGGGGGTCGCGCCGGCGCCGATCGAGGCGCTCCGGGGCGCTGGCCCGGCGGCGAACGCGGCGTGGCTCCGCGACCTGCTCGCCGGGCGCGGCGCGCCCGCGCACCGCGACGCCGTCGCGATCAACGCCGGCGCGCTGCTCTGGATCGCCGGGCGCGCCGAGGGGCTGCGGGAGGGGACGGCCCTGGCGCTCGAGGCGCTGGGCTCCGGGCGCGCGGCGGAGCGGCTCACGCGCTTCGTGGCGCTGAGCCGGGACGGGGCCCAGGAAGCGCGGAAGGAGGCGAAACATGGCTGAGCAGGGCAATGTGCTCGCGCGCATCGTGGAGCGGAAGCGGGCGGACGTGGCGGAGCGCGAGCGGCGGACCCCGCTCGCCGGCCTTCGGGCGAACGCGCCGCCCACCTCGCGGAGCCTCCGGCGCGCGCTCTCCGCGCCTGGCGCGCGGTTCGTCCTGGAGTGCAAGAAGGCCTCTCCGTCCGAGGGCCTCATCCGGCCGGATTTCGACCCGCACGCCGTCGCCGCCGCGTATTACGGCGTCGCCGACGCGGTGAGCGTGCTGACCGACGAGCCCTTCTTCCAGGGCAGCTTCGAGATCCTCCAGGCCGTGCGCGCGGTCGTGGACGTCCCGATCCTCTGCAAGGACTTCGTCGTGACGCCCTACCAGGTGATCGAGGCGCGGGCGAACGGCGCGGACGCGATCCTGCTCATGCTGTCGGTGCTGGACGACGCGACCGCGCTCCTGTGCCTGGGCGCCGCCGAGGCGCTCGGCATGGACTGCCTCGTCGAGGTCCACGACGAGGCGGAGCTCGAGCGCGCGCTCGCGCTGCCCGCGCCCGTGATCGGCATCAACAACCGCGATCTCAAGACGCTCAAGGTCGATCTCGCCGTCTCGGAGCGGCTCGCCCCGCGCGTGCCGCGCGATCGCATCGTCATCGCGGAGTCGGGCGTCGAGTCGCGCGCCCACGTGGAGCGGCTCGCGCCCTCGGTGGACGGGTTCCTCGTCGGCACGTCGCTCATGCGCAGCCCCGACATCGCGGACGCCGCGCGCGCGCTGGTGACCGGCAGGGTGAAGATCTGCGGCCTGACCCGGCCCGGGGACGCGCGCGAGGCGGAGCGGCTCGGGGCCCGCTTCGGCGGCCTCGTCTTCGCCGAGACCTCGCCGCGCCGGGTGACGCGCGAGCAGGCCGAGATCGTGGTCGCCACGGCCGCGGGGCTGCCCTTCGTCGGCGTTTTCCTCAATCAATCCGTGGACTTCGTCGCGGATACGGCGCGGGCGATCGGGCTGCGCGCCGTGCAGCTCCACGGCGACGAGGACGCCGCGTTCATCGAGGCGCTGCGGCGCGAGCTCCCCGAGGGGTGCGAGGTCTGGAAGGCGGTCCCGATGGCGCCGTCCGGGGAGGCCGCCGGCGCGGCGGCCGCCGCGGGCGCGGCCGGGGAGCAGGGCGCGGGCGCGGAGGTCGAGCGCAGCGCCGATCGGCTGGTCTTCGACACGCGCACGGCGGAGGCGCGCGGAGGCACGGGGCGGACGTTCGCCTGGAGCGCGATCGACGGCCACCCGGCGCGCGCCCGGAGCCTGCTCGCGGGCGGGCTGAACCCGGACAACATCGCCGCGGCGCGCCGGGTGGGGACGTGGGGGCTCGACGTCGCGTCGGGCGTCGAGCGCGCGCCCGGCGAGAAGTGCGCCGACCTGCTCGTGCGCCTGTTCGACAGCGCGCGCGGCCCGTCGCGCCACGACCATGACCCCGCGGCCCCGGCGGACCGCGCCTCCCCCTGACGGCAGCTCTCACGACGCACAACGCACAACGCACCACCGACGATCGAGGCAATCACATGCAGCAAAGCGGCCGCTTCGGCGCCTTTGGCGGCGCCTATGTCCCGGAGATCCTCGTGCCCGCGCTCGAGCAGCTTGAGCGCGCGTACCTGGAGGCGCGCGGCGATCCGTCGTTCGCGGCGGAGTTCGACGCCTTGCTGACGACCTACGCGGGGCGACCGACGCCGCTCACCCTGTGCCGCAACCTGACCGGCGATCCGCGCGTGAAGCTGTACCTCAAGCGCGAGGACCTGCTCCACGGCGGCGCGCACAAGACGAACCAGGCGCTCGGCCAGGGGCTGCTCGCGCGGCGCATGGGCAAGCGGCGGCTCATCGCCGAGACCGGGGCCGGCCAGCACGGCGTCGCGACCGCCATGATCGGGGCCCTGCTCGGCATGCCCACGCGCATCTACATGGGCGCGAAGGACGTCGAGCGGCAGCGGCTCAACGTCTTCCGGATGCGCCTCATGGGGGCCGAGGTGGTGCCCGTGACCTCGGGCTCGCAGACGCTGAAAGACGCCCTCAACGAGGCGCTGCGCTACTGGACCGAGAGCTACGAGGACACGCATTACCTGATCGGGACGGTCGCCGGGCCTCACCCGTTCCCCACGATCGTGCGCGATTTCCAGTGGGTGATCGGCCGCGAGGCGCGCGCCCAGATCCTGGAGGCCGAGGGGCGCTTGCCAGACGCGGTGGTCGCGTGCGTGGGCGGCGGCAGCAACGCCATGGGGATCTTCTCCGAGTTCATCCCGGACAAGGACGTGGCGCTCGTCGGCGTGGAGCCCGCCGGCCACGGCCTGTCGACCGCCATGCACGGGGCGACGCTCCTCAAGGGCCGCCCGGGGGTGCTGCACGGGTCGGAGACCTACATCCTCCAGGACGAGCACGGACAGGTCGCCGAGACGCACTCGGTCTCGGCGGGGCTCGACTACCCCGGCGTCGGGCCGGAGCACGCGCACCTCATGACGTCGGGCCGGGCGACGTACGTCGCGGCGACCGACGACGAGGCGCTCGACGCGTTCCAGCGGCTCGCGCGCAGCGAGGGCATCATCCCGGCGTTCGAGTCGGCGCACGCGATCGCGCACGCGCTGAAGATGGTGGCGGAGGCGGCGCAGGCAGGGCGCGAGACGGTGCTCGTCGTGAACCTGTCGGGCCGCGGAGACAAGGACATGGAGCAGGCGCAAAAGCTGCTCGATCCCGGGAGGTCGACATGAGTCGGGAGACGGTGACGACGCGCTACGATCGCGCATTCGAGCGGCTGCAGCAGCGCGGCGAGGGGGCGTTCATCCCCTTCCTGATGCTGGGGGATCCGGACCTCGCCACGAGCGCGCGGCTGCTGCGCGCGGCCGTGGAGGGCGGCGCGGACGCGATCGAGGTCGGGATCCCGTTCTCGGATCCGATCGCGGACGGCCCGACGATCCAGGCGGCGGCCGTGCGGGCGCTCGCGGCCGGCGTGAGGCCGGGCGACTGCATCGAGCTCCTGGCGCGGTTCCGGGCGGAGGCGCCGGAGGTGCCGATCGGCATCCTGACGTACGCGAACCTCGTGAAGCACCGCGATCTGGCGGGCTTCTACGCGTCGGTGGCCGCGGCCGGGGTCGACAGCGTGCTCGTCGCCGACGTGCCGGTGAGGGAGTCGGATCCGTACGTGGCGGCGGCGCGCGCCGTGGGGGTGGCGCCGGTGCTGATCGCGCCGCTGAACGCCTCGGAGGCCACGCTGCAGCGGCTCGCGGAGCGGTGCAGCGCGTACACGTACTGCGTGACGCGCAAGGGCGTGACGGGGGCGGACGAGCAGCTGCGCCTGGGCCACGGGGCGCTCTTCGAGACGCTGCGCCGGTTCGGCGCGCCGCCCGCGATCCTGGGGTTCGGCATCTCGAAGCCCGAGCACGTGCGCGACGCCCTCGCCGCCGGGGCGTTCGGCGTGGTCAGCGGGTCCGCGGTCGTGCAGCGGGTCTCGGCGAACCTCGGTGATCCCGAGGCGGCCGCGCGCGCCGTCGCGAGCTTCGTCCGCGAGATGAAGGCGGCGACGGCGCGCTGAGCGCGCCGGGTTCCACCCGCCGAGCCGGCCAGGTTCGCGGCGGAGCGCCGTCGCTATCGCGCCCTGCGTGGTTCGCCTTTCGGGCGGCGAGCCGAGCTCACAGGCACGTGACGTCGCACAGCCTCTCCGAGAGCGCGATGCAGCCCTCGTCCCACCCGATCGTGCAGCAGAAGCTGTCTCCGTCCTCTCCGCACACGGTCTCGACGCAGCTGTTGCAGGTCGCGTCGAGGGGCGCGCCCTCCTCGCAGAGGTCGTGGGCGCACCCGCAGGCCCGCCCGCAGGCGGCGGTGAGGCCGGCGACGCAGTGGGTGTCCCAGTTGCTCATGCAGCACGCCGGGTCCTCCGCGCACAGCTCGGTCACGCACGGGTCGCAGGCCATGAGGAGGGGCGCTCCTTCCTCGCAGAGGTCGTGGCTGCACTCGGCCGGCGGGCACACGCCGCAGTCGGTGGCGCACGCCTGGCAGTTCTCCCTGTCGGGCTCGCACACGCCGTCACCGCAGACCGGCGGGCACACGCCGCAGTCGTCGGCGCACGAATCGCACGTCTCGCCGGTGTCACACCGCAGATCGCCGCACGCCGACGCCCCACCCTCGCCGCCGCCGCCGGCGGCGTCGCCGCCGCCCGTCGAAGCGCTGCTCGCCGAGGCGCTGCTCACCGAGCCGCCGCCGGCCCCGTCGCCGCCGCCGCCCGCCGAGGCGCTGCTCGTCGAGCCGCCTTGCCCGCCCGCTCCGCCGCCGCCCGTGGCATCGCCGCCAGCCGAGGCGCTGCTCGTCGAGCCGCCTTGCCCGCCCTCTCCGCCGCCGCCCGTGGCATCGCCGCCAGCCGAGGCGCTGCTCGTCGAGCCGCCTTGCCCGCCCTCTCCGCCGCTGCCCGCCGATCCGCCGGCCCCACCTTGCCCACCTTGCCCGCCGGACCCGCCGGCGCCGGACGTGCTCGCCGCGCTGCTCGGCGCGGCGCTCTCGTCGTCGCCGCAGCCGGCGATCGTGAGGGTCGATGTCAGGGCGAGCAAAGCACACATGCGGAGTGAACGGTTCATCAGGGGAGCCTCGTTATCATCATGCGTTGGGAGCCGCCTCGCGCGCGTCGCGCGCGAGGCCGCCTGTCAAAAGAGCCCCACGGAGAAGTGGAGTGCACCGTCGATCTCATCCAGCTCGTCGCGCGGATCCAGGTTGAAGCCGTAGTCGAAGGCGAGGGGGCCGATGGGCGTGTTCACCCGCAAGCCGGCGCCGAGCCCGTAACGCAAGAGCCGCGGATCGAGGTTGACGTTCCTCGCCCTGATCCAGAGGTTGCCCGCGTCGAGGAAGAGCCCGAGCTGGAGCAGATCCGTCAGCGGAATGCGCAGCTCGGCGCGGGGGTTCACCATCACCGTCCCGCCGCGCGGGATATCGTCGGTCGATACCTCGGCGTCCCCGCCCAGCGCCTTTCTCGCCTCCTCGAGCCCGTCCTCAGGATACAGCGACTCGGCCAGATGGGAACGGAGCGAGTCGACGCCGCCGAGGAAGAACAGGCGATCCGGGTACGTCCCGCTCTCGGCCACGAGCGGCTGAATATACCCTCCGGACAGGCTCAGGGCGAGGGTGAGCCGCGACCGCGGCGCGAGGGGGATATAGCCCGACACACGGCCCGTGAATCGCAGGAAGTGGCTCTCGGGGAAGCTCGATTGGGCCCGGACCGAGGCGAAGGCGTCGAAGGCGTCGACGTGCTCGACGCCGCCGGAGAGGAGGAAGCCCCGGGTCGCGGCGAAGGGGGTGTCCCGCGTGTCCCAGGACGCGTCGATCCGCTGCGCCAGGGCGATCGTCTCGCCCTCGGGCATGCGCAGCTGGTCGAGGATATCCCGCTTGTCGGCGCCGACGGCGCCGGGGAAGAAGCCGACTTTGTTCAGCTCGGTCGACAGGGCGAGCTGCGTCGTGACGGCGCGCCGCGGGCGGTAGGTGATCGCGGGGATGATCGCCGTCTTCGTGACGCCGAAATCCAGCTGGTTGTCGCGCACGTTGATGCCCGCGAGCGACATGCTGACGAGCGGGCCGAGGCCGATGTCCGGGAGCGTGACCGAGACCGCGATGCGGCGCTCCAGCTGGTCGTCGATCTGGAGCTCCTCGTAGTGGCGGCTCGCCGCCTTGTCGACGATCATGAACTCGAACAGGTAGCTGAGCTGGACGCCCATCGTGAGGCCGATGGCGAGGCCGCCGATGTTGCGGTGTCCGTACTCGAAGGCGAGGCGCGCGCCCTCGCCGGTCGAGAACCCGATCTGCGGGTTGAGGTACTGCGGCAGCTGCTCGACCACGTGGATGACGACCCGCTTGTTCTTCTGCGGGACGTCGGGATCCTCGAGCGATATCGACACGCTGGAGAACGGGCCGAGCGCTGCGATGCGCTCCTCGCTCAGGCGGGCCTGCGACTGGCGGAACGGCGCGCCCTCGCGGAGCAGCACGCGGCGGAGGATCAGCTGCTCGTCGGTCCGGACGGCGCCCTTGACGACGATGCCGGTGACGAACACCCGATCTCGCTCCGAGACGATGAACCGCGCGCGGGCGCGCGTGCGGTCGGGCGAGGGCTCGATGGCCGTGCGGACCTCGGCGAACGCGTAGCCCAGGTCGCGGTAAGCATCCATGATGCGCAGCCGCGCGGCGTCGAGCGCGAGCGTCGAGAGGGGCTGTCCGACCTTCAGATCGACGAGGTCGCTGAGCCAGCGCTCGCTGAACGGCCGCTCCTCGGCGCAGAGGGCGCGGTCGCGCTCGCTCAGGCCGGCCTGGCCGCAGAAGCCCTTGTTCCCCTCGAAGGCGAGATCGTAGAGCTGGGTCTGCGGGCCGGGATGGACCGGAATGCGGAGCGTCACCTCGGGGGAGCACGCGATGTGCCGGGCGGCGTCGGGGCGGCACGTGAGGGCGGCGGGGACGGGCGGCTCGGGGAGGGGCAGCCCTTGCGCGTCGGTGAGGCACTGGGCCGTGACGCGCTCGGCGACCGGCTCGGGGATGCAGGCGCCCGGCGGGGAACGGCGCGAGCAGGTGGCGCGGAGCACCGAGACCGGGCCGACGACGGCGTTCAGGTAGCCCTTGCTGAAGTAGAGATCGCGAAGGTGCTTGAGGGCGCGCTCGTAGGTCTCCTGCGCGTACGTCATCGAGGGGATGAGCTCGACCGGCCTGGCCCGGCCGCCGGCGCCGCGGGTCGGGCCGAAGAGGTCCGAGATGCCTCGCGGGTCGGGCATCGAGAAGGCGTCGGCGCCGGGCAGGTCCTCCTCGAGGAAGCTCTCGATCTCGCGGCCGAGGTCGTCCGGGCTGAGGTCGCCCGTGAGGCAGGGGAAGACGCGCTTCGTGACGCGCACCTGGTCGTGCTCGCGGACGGTGAAGGTCAGGTAACGGACCGCATCGTCGGGCTTGCCGCCCAGCGAGGGGGTGACCTCGGCGTCGAGGAAGCCGCGCTCGACGTAGAACGCGCGGAGCCGATCGGTGAGATCGTTCGTCTTCGTCTCGGTCGTCTCGCCGAGATCGAGCGCGGCCTCGAGGGCGTCGTCGTCGAAGGCGCGGTTGCCGTCGAAGGCGGGGACGATGCGCGCGCCGGGCTCGAGGTAGACGTAGAGGTAGTTGTGCGGGCCGACCGCGAGCACGCGGTGGGAGACCTCGGCGTCGTGAAAGCCGCTCCGGCGGAGCAGCTCGGCCATCTCGCGGTCGGCCTCGGCGAGGGCGGGCTCGTCGACGCGGGCGCCGACGCCGAGGCCGTAGCTCTGCTTGAGCGAGCCGAGCTCCCGGTCTGCGCGCGGCGCCACGACGAAGACGCGCTCCGAGACGACGCGCGGGGCGCCGGCCTCGATGTCGAGGGCGAGGACGACCTGGGAGGGCTCGTCGGTGTCGACGGCGCGGACCGTGACGGCGGCCGCGGGGTAGCCGTGAAGCGCGTAGAACGCGCGGATGCGGGGGCTGATCTCGGCCAGCGTGGTCGCGGTGATCTCGCCGCCCTCGGCGATGCCGGCGGCCTCGAGGGTGTCCTGCCGGTCGAGCGCGCCGCCGGTGATCTGGACGGTGGCGATGCTCCGGCGGGGGACGACGAAGATCCGGAGCGCGGCGCCGTCCGGCACGAGGTACGCCTCGGCCGACGCGCGGGCGAAGTTGCCGGAGGCGAGCAGCTCGCGCATGGCGCGGCGCGCGGCGTCGGGGCTGAGCGGCTCGCCGAGGTCGACGCTGGTGACCGGCGACACGATCTGCCATCGGTCGCCCTGCGCGGTGACATCGATGCGGACGATCGGCTTGCCGACGAGCTCTCCCAGGGCCAGCGGCTGGCCGAGCGACGGCACGTCGGTGGCCTGGGTGCCGGCCTCGCCCGAGGGCACGGCCCGTGCCGCAGGGTTGACAGAGTCGACAGGGTCGAGGCTGGCCTGACCGGGGTTGAGGTTGGCCTGACCGGGGTTGGGGCTGGCCTGACCGGGGTTGGGGCTGGCCTGACCGGGGTTGAGGCTGGCCTGACCGGGGTTGGGGCTGGCCTGAGCCGGACGTGCGGGGGTCGGGTCGGCGTGCGCCGGGATGGCGATCGCGCCGAGCGGCAAAAAGCCGAGCAGAAGGGGAATGAGGGTGGAACGGAAGCGAGCCATCAGGCGCGGAGCGCCGGGGGACGAAACGGAAATGAACCGGCGCCGGCGTGCACGACGGACGCAGCGTAGCCCGGTTGGGCGCTGGATGGGCAAGAGGCCGCCCGCGAGGCCCCGATGTGCGAGACGCGGGGCTCTCGGCGGGCAGAGCTCGTGCTAGCGTCGCCGCCCGTGCGAGGCACCGGATGAAGGACCTGGCGATGCTCGTCGGCGCCGTGGCGCATGACGCCAAGGTGGTGACGCTGTGGGAGAGCCTGCGCGAGCACTTCCGCGAACATGGAATCCTGATTGATTTCGCGCTGTTCTCTACCTACGAGCGCCAGGTCGAGTCGCTGATCCGCGGGCACATCGACGTCGCCTGGAACAGCGCCGTCGCGCACGTGCGGGTGAAGCGGCAGACCGAGGGCCGGTCCCGCTCGCTCGCGATGCGCGAGATCGATCGCGACTTCCACAGCAAGCTGCTCGTCCGCCGCGACGCCGCCGTCGGGGCGCTCAGCGATCTGGAGGGCAAGGCGCTCGCTGTCGGGAGCGTCGACTCGGCGCACGCGCGCATCCTGCCGCTCCACTTCCTCCGGCAGGCGGGCGTGGCCGTGGAGAAGATCCAGCTCATGCCGTTCGAGGTGGACGTCGGCAAGCACGGGGACACCGCGACGAGCGAGGTCCAGGCGCTCGCGGCGCTGCACGAGGGCAAGGCGCAGGCGGCGGCGGTCGGGGACGCGGTGTGGCTCGCCGAGCAGGCGAACGGCCACATCGACCTCCGCCGGGTCGACGTCCTCTGGACCACGCCGGCCTACGATTTCGCGATGTTCGACGCGCTGCCGGCGCTGCCCGAGGCGAAGGCCGAGGCGTTCCAGCGCGCGCTGCTCAGCATGACCTGGAAGAACCCGAAGCACCGGCGCATCTTCGAGCTCATGGGCCACAAGCAGTGGGTCTCCGGCCGCGACGACCGGTACGGCGCCCTCGACGCGGCGCTCGCCGCGGCCACCTGACGGCCGCGGATCGAGCGCCGCGCGAGCGTCCTTCGAGCGCCATCCGCGGCTCGACCGTCACTCGAACTCGAGCCGCCACCTCAGGTCGGCGCCCACGTTGCCGAGCGGCGAGCTCGAGGCGTCGCTCGAGTTGTCGTACGACCCCTGGAGGCTCATCCGGTCGCTGAGCTTCACCTCGACGCCCGCGCGCACCTGGCTGCCCTGCGAGAGCCCCGTCGTCACGTTGGCGCGCACCGCGTCCGTGATGCGCTTGCCGATCGTCACCGTCGGCTCCGGGGCGCCGTTCTTGGACGAGTAGCCGGTGCCGAAGCGGAACTCGTCGATGAGGGGGACCATCGTCTTCACCGCCTTGTCGGCGCCCGTCAGCGACGAGAGCGCCTCGAGGCCCATGGTCTCGCCGAGCGACGACACGACGCCCTGGTTGAGCTCGGCGCGCGTCATGCCGAGCGTCAGCAGCAGGACGATGTCCTCCTGGCTGAGCGGCGGATCGCTCGTCAGGTTGAGCTGGAGGTTGTCGGCGTCGCCCTGGGCGTGCAGCTTGATGCGCCAGAGCCCGCTGGAGTTCGCGCTGCTGCCCGCGGCCGCGGCCGTCGGCGCCGTGGGCTCCGCGCCCGACGTCGCGTCCGCCGCGGCGGCGGTGCTCGTCGACGTGTAGCGGCGGTACTCGCTCTCGGCGCGCACGTCGACCTTGGGCGCGATGCGGAACGGATCGTCGAAGCGGACGTAGCCGTCCCGGACCTCGAACTCGGTGCTGCGCAGCATGAGCTTCGAGTCGGGCAGGATGCGCAGCGTGCCGCGCGCGCCGAAGCGCTGGTTCGTGCCCGAGAGCGCGAGCCCGGGCTGCGAGACCTCGAGCCGCATGTCGGCCAGATCGTTCGAGAAGCGGAGCGGGTTCGGCGAGGCGACGGTGACGTCGAACCGGACCACGTCGGCGGCGGGGTCGTAGGTCTGCACCGTCGTCCGCTGGCGCCCCGTGAGATCGCCGAGGTCCATGCTCATCAGGATGGGGCGCGTGTAGCTGAACGACGTGAGCGTGATCTTGCCCTCGACCCGCGGCAGGTTCTTCTCCCCCGACGCCTCGTCCTCGACGCCGGGCCGGAAGCTCGCCGTCAGGTTGGCGTTCGCGGTGAGGTTCACCCCGTCGGCGACCGGCAGCTTCACGCCGGTCGCCACGATGGATGCCTGCGCCGTGCCGAGGGTCAGGCCGCGCACCGGCATGTGCCCCACCGCGGTCACCGTGCCCGTGCCGACCCGCGCGCTCGCCTTCGTGAGGCGCACCTGGTCGCCGCCGATCGCGAACTCCACGTCGATGTCGTCGAGCGACACCGGCAGGCCGACCACGTCGAGCTCTCCCTCCTTGAGCGTCGCCGAGCCCGTGTAGCGCAGCCCCTGGAGCGGCCCGGCCACCTGGACCTCGGCCTGCACCGTGCCCCGCGCGTGCCGGATCTGCGGGATGTCGGCGCTGAGCCGCGAGAGGCTCGTCGGGCTTACCCGGATCGCCACGTCGAGGTCCGGCGCCGTGAACACCCGCTTGACGTCGCCGGACGCCGTGAACGCGGCGGACAGGCGCGAGGCGGTGTGCGCCTCGAGGTGGAGCTCCGGCACCTTCAGCGTGTTGCCCGCGAGGCGGATCGGGCCGCTCGGGCTCGTGAGGTGGACCCCCTGGCCCTCCCGATCGAGCTTGAGCGCGTCGACCGTGAGCGTGAGCGCCGCCTGCCGGAAATCCGTGAGGGGGAGCCGCTCGATGTCGAGCGACCCGGTCATCGTGCCCTTCGGCGCCGCCGCGAGCGCGGCGCCCGGGATCAGGTTCGCGAGCGTGCCCAGGTCGAGCGCGTCCATGCGCACGTCCCCGTCCACGATCTTGCGCCGCTGGCGCGTGACGCGGAGCCCCTTCAGCGCGACCTGCCCGCCGAACAGCGAGCCGTTCGCGACGAGGGAGCCGTCGGGGAGGTCGCGCTCGTACTCCGCCGGATCGAACGGCGCGCCCTGGGGGTTGCCGCAGATCGGCGTCCTGCCGATGACCTTCGGCGGCTTGTCGTTCGGCAGGATCGTGAGCGCGACCCGCGAGGGCGGCAGGCTCGCGTGCGTGCGGCGGATGCCGATGCGCGAGACGTGCACGTCCGCGAAGCCGGCGAGCCTGCTCACGGTGCCGCCCAGGCTGGCGACGACCGACACCGAGCCGTCGAACTGCGAGGCCGCCGCCCCGAGCCCGTCGATCCGCGAGAGCGGGAGGCCGCTCGCGATGACGCTCCCCTTCAGCGCGCCGCCGTGCGCGACGGAGGCGCTCGCCAGCACGGAGCCCGTGCCCTTGCGCAGCGACGCCGAGCGGACGTCGAGCCGCATGCCGTCGGCGCCGGCGGCCTGGTCGTCCCAGATCATGTCGAGGTCGACCTCGCCCTCGTCGAAGCGCTCGTCGAGCAGCTCGACGCCGGTGAGCCGCATGCCCGCGTTCACGGCGAGGTAGCCGCCGCCGCAGCGGTCCTCGGGGCCGCCGAGCGCGAAGTGGGCGCGGGCCGTCCCGCTCGCGGTCGCCTTGTAGTCGGCGAACCGCGGATCCTTGTCGAGGCGGAGCACCTCGAGCAGGTCGCGCGCGGCGAGGTGCGGCGCCTCGCGCGTGTCGACGGTCGCGTCCACGACGACGATCCCCGCCGAGCTGTCGAGCGGGCGGCCCTTGGGCAGGTTGCCGGCCGGGTCGAAATCGATCTTGATCGACGGGACCCGGACGCGGCTCGCCCCGTGCCGGACCCGCGCGTTCTCGAGCGTCAGGGCGAGCGGCTCGAACGCGACCGGCGAGGGCTCGAGGTCGCCGATGGGGAAGCCCCCGAACACGAACTTCTCGACGCCGATCTCGCCGGTGAGCTTCGGGTGCTCGTAGGAGCCGTGCATCGCCGCCTTCATCGTGGCGACGCCGGCGAGCTCGAGCGCGGCGAGCGGGGAGATCTCGGCGAGGTCCACGCGCGAGCCCGGGTGGACCTCGACCCCGAGCTGGTCGTTGAAGCCGAGCGAGACGGTGGTCCTGAGGTGCGAGCTCGGCGTGTCGACCGAGAAGCCCGAGAGCACGACGGCGTTCGGCCGCACCTGGAACGAGCCGCGGACCGTGGCCTCCTTGACGCCCATCAGGCGCTTGCGGGCAGGGTCCTTCGTCGGGTGATCGAAGATGTCGAAGCCGTGCGTCTGCACGGCGAGGGGGCCCTCGAGGGCGAGCGGGGACAGCGTGCCGCCGAAGCGATCGAACCTCCCGTCGCGCAGCGTCCACGCGACGTGCGCCTGCGGGTGGACCGCGAGGTCGCGGAGCAGGCCGGGCAGCTCGACGTTGGCGAGGTCGATCGGCCCGGCCTGGAGCGGCACGCCCTTCTCGAACGGCTTGATCTCCACGCTCGAGATCTTCAGCGTGCCGTCGGCCCAGGCGACGTCGGTGTCGGAGAGCTGCACGGCGTCAGGGGTCGTCGAGACCTTGCCCGCGAGGCGCGTGGCGAAGACCCTGCCGTCGAGGCCCGGCCGGTCGAGCAGGAGCGTGCCCTTGAGGCGGGGGAGCGAAAGGCCGAGCGGCGCGGACGCCGCGTCGTACTCCGCATCGACGTCGAGCGAGACCGAGCCGGACGCGGGCGGCAGGTTCACGAAGCGGTGCACGATCGGCACGGGGAGGCGCGCCCGCACGCGGCCCTCGATCCGGTGGGGCATGCCGTCGCCGAGGCCGACGGCGCGGAGGGCGCCGAGCTCGAGCTCCACCCGGCGCCAGTCGCCGTCCTGGAGCTCGCAGGGCGGCGCGGTGCCGGGATCCGGGTCGAAGTCGGCGGCGCCCTCGAGGATCAGCCGGCGGACGAGCGCGCGGCCCGGCTCGACGCGGACGCGCGTGTCGAAGCGGCAGACGACGTCCTCGTCGACGCTGTCCTCCTCGGCCTCGTGGCCGGGCGCGGCGTGCGTGCGGACGACCGAGACGAGGCCGGAGCGCATCGCGATCTCGAACGCGTCCGACGGCTCGGCGGAGACGTCGACGTCGACCTCGGTGGCCTGGACGCGGACGTTGTCGATCGTCAGGTCGAGCCGCGCGTCGGTGATGGCCACCGAGGAGAGCGGCGCGCGGTCGAGGCCGCCCCCGCCGCCCTTGCCGGTGCTCGGGAGGGTGAGGTTGCGGAGCTCCCCGTCCTTCAGCACCGCGCGGACGCGGGGGCCGATGATCTCGACGTCCCCGGCGTCGATGTGCCCCGCGAGCAGCGAGAACAGGCGCGGGCGGATGGCCACGCGCTCGAGCTCGAGGAACGGCGCGCCGCCGTCCGAGGAGTCGACGACGAGGCGGTTCAGGCCGACCATGAGGGGCCAGGCCTGGACGCGCACGTCGTAGCGGGCCGTGATGCCGAGCTCGCGCTGGAGCAGCGCCGCCGTCTCGCGCGCCGCCCAGGCCCGCACCGTCTCGGTGCGCACGAGGAAGCCGAGCGCGAGCGGGATCGCGCCGATCACCGCGAACACGGCGCACACGACGCGCACGGCGAGGCGCCCCCAGTCCCTGCGGGCGCTCGGCGGGGAGCCCTTTCTCCTCGTGCCGTGCATCGGGGCGCAGCTTAGCTGATGCGCGGTCGGACGCTTACGTGGGCGGGGGGATCCTGTGACGGGAAAATGCCGGTGCGTGCGCGTCGCACCCGACCGGAAACGTGCTCCAGGGTGGAATGCCGCGGGGGCGCCGTGCGAGGCGCGCCGGGCCGGGTCAGCCCGCGGTGAGCTTGCGGTAGCGGAGCTTGCGGGGCTCGGCCGCGTCGGCGCCGAGGCGGCGCTTCAGGTCGGCCTCGTAGTCGGCGTAGTTGCCCTCGAACCAGACGACCTTGCTGTCGCCCTCGAAGGCGAGGATGTGGGTCGCGATCCGGTCGAGGAACCAGCGATCGTGGCTGATGACCACGGCGCAGCCGGCGAAGTTGAGCAGCGCCTCCTCGAGCGAGCGGAGCGTGTCGACGTCGAGGTCGTTGGTGGGCTCGTCGAGCAGGAGGACGTTGCCGCCGCGGCGGAGCAGCTTGGCGAGGTGGAGGCGGTTGCGCTCGCCGCCGGAGAGATCGCGGACCTTCTTCTGCTGGTCGCTGCCGGCGAAGTTGAAGCTGGCGACGTACGCGCGCGAGTTGACCTCGCGCTTGCCGACGAGGAGGCGGTCCTCGCCGCCGGAGATCTCCTGCCAGACGTTGTTGGTCGGGTTGAGCGCGTCGCGCGACTGGTCGACGTACGCGAGCTCCACGGTCTCGCCGAGCTTGAGCGCGCCGCCGTCGGGCTGCTCGAGGCCCATGATCATGCGGAAGAGCGTGGTCTTGCCGGCGCCGTTCGGCCCGATGATGCCGACGATGCCGCCGCGCGGGAGCGAGAAGCTGAGGTCGTCGATGAGGACGCGGTCGCCGAAGCCCTTGCGGAGGTGCTCGGCCTCGACGACCACGTTCCCGAGCCGCTGGCCGGCGGGGATGTGGATCTCGTTCTCCTCGACCTTCTTCGACCTGTCCTCGGCGAGCAGCGTCTCGTAGGCGGCGAGGCGGGCCTTGCTCTTGGCCTGGCGGGCGCGCGGGGCCAGGCGCACCCACTCGAGCTCGCGCTCCAGGGTGCGCTTGCGCGCGCTCTCCTGCTTCTGCTCCAGATCGAGGCGCTTCTTCTTCTGCTCGAGCCAGCCTGTGTAGTTGCCCTCGTACGGGATGCCGGCGCCGCGGTCGAGCTCGAGGATCCAGCCGGCGACGTTGTCGAGGAAGTACCGGTCGTGGGTGACCGCGACGACGGTGCCGGGGTAGTCGTGGAGGAAGCGCTCGAGCCACGCGACGCTCTCGGCGTCGAGGTGGTTGGTCGGCTCGTCGAGCAGCAGGATGTCCGGCTTCTCGAGGAGGAGCCGGCAGAGGGCGACGCGGCGGCGCTCGCCGCCGGAGAGCTTGGTGACGTCGGCGTCGGGCGGCGGCAGCCGGAGGGCGTCCATGGCGCGCTCGACGACGCGGTCGATCTCCCAGCCGTTCGCGGCCTCGATCTTGTCCTGGAGCGCGGCGTACTCCTCGAGCAGCGCCTCCATGTCGGGGGGCGACTCGCCGAGCTTCGCGCCGATCTCCTCGAAGCGCTGGACGAGGGAGCGGACGTCGTGGACCGCCATCTCGACGTGCTCCTGCACGGTCTTGCCGGCCTCGAGCTGCGGCTCCTGGGCGAGGTAGCCGATGCGGATGCCGTCGGCGGGCTTCGCTTCGCCGAGGTACTCCTTGTCGACGCCCGCCATGATGCGCAGCAGGGTGCTCTTGCCGGCGCCGTTCGAGCCGAGGACGCCGATCTTCGCGCCCGGGTAGAAGGAGAGCCACAGGCCCTTCAGCACCTCCTTGTTCGGGGGGTGCACCTTCCGGACATCCTGCATCGTGAAGATGAATTGAGGGGCCACGTCTTCGCCTGCCTGTGCGTGCCCGGCGCGCCGTGGGGCCCCGCTCGGCCTTCGAGCGGGCGCGGCGCTGGCCGGGCTGGGGGGAGAGGCCGTATGCGAGATCGCCGGCTGACGGTCAAGAGGGCGCGGAGGCGGCTGTAGGCGGGCGCGCAGGGCGCGCGCCGGGACGGACGGGCGGAGCTAGGCGCGTCGCGCGCCGCGCCCGAACGCCTGCTTGAGGGCGGCGAGGTCCTCGCGGCCGACCTCGCGCGTGGCGACGAGGACGGCGAGGTACACGAGGGCGACCAGGATCGCCTCGCCGAGCACGGCGATCTTGCCGAGCCACGGGAGCTGCGCGCCCACGGCGATCCCGGCGAGCAGCGCGGCGCCGACGCGGAGCGCCGTCCGGGCGGGGACGAAGCCGCCGGCGGCGCGGTGGAGCAGGGCGCCGCCGGCGACCGCGGCGGTGGCGAGCGCCAGCGAGGTGGCGACGGCGGAGCGCACAAGCATGTCGGGGCCGAACGCGGCGCGCGGGACGGCGATCGAGCACCCGGTGGCGACGAGGAAGACGGTGGCGGCCGTGAGGGCGGCGGCCACGCGCTCCCGGTGCAGGCTGGTGAGCGCGGCCGAGGCGACGCCGAGGACGGCGAACGCGCCCATGCCGAGGGAGAGCACGCGGAGCGTGTCGCCGCCGCGGCTCCAGATCTCGACCGGGAAGGCGAAGCGCAGGACGTGCGGGGCGAGGCCCGAGATCGGGGCGCAGAGGAGCCCGGTGAGCAGGAACGAGAGGCGGACGCCGGTCATGGCGTAGCGGCGGACCGCGGCGCGGTCGTGCTCGGCGTGCGCGCGGGCGAGCATCGGGAAGAGGATGAACGTGACCGAGAGGAGCAGCTGGTACGGCAGGAACGCGAAGAGCTGCGCGCCGCGGTAGACGCCGATGAGGTCGTCCGCAGCTTTCGCGCCGAGCGCGAGCCCGCTCGTGGCCTGCCCGAGGAAGCGGCGGAGGAGGAAGAAGTCGGTCTGGAGCAGGAGGTTCAGGAACGTCTGCGAGACGGCGAGCGGCAGGAGGAAGGCGGCGTGCTGGCGGATCGAGGGGCCGGCGCTGCCGGGGCGGCCGAGGCCGGTCCTGGTGAGCGCGAGCGGGACGATGACGGCGGCCGCGGCGACGAAGCCGGCGATCGCGCCGAGGACGCCGCTCTGGCCGGCGCGGAGGAAGAGCAGGGCGAAGGCGGCGATGCTCGCGGTGCGGAGCGCGCCGTAGCCGACGTCGAAGGCGGCCTGCGTGACGAAGCGCCGCTGGCCGTTGAGCGCGCCGACGAGCGGGGCGTAGAGGCCGTAGAGGAGCACGACGGCGGCGGCGAGCCGCAGCGGGCCGGCGACGTGCGGGGCCTCGGAGAAGTCGGCGATGGCGCCGGCGAGGAGCGCGAAGCCGGCGGAGACGACCGCGGCGAGGAGGGCGTGGAGGGCGAGCGTGCGGCGGAAGGCCGCGGCGACGTCCTCTTCCGCGACGCTGGAGACGGCGCGCGAGACGCCCTGGATGCCGGTCGCGACGATGACGTTGTTGACGACGCCCACGCCCGCGAGGACGACGGAGACCGCGCCGTAGCCGTCGGTGCCGAGCAGCCGCGGGAGGATGAGCTGCTGGACGAAGCCGAAGAGGATGAAGGAGACCTTGGCGCCGGCGATGGCGAGGCCGCCGCGGCCGGCGGAGCGGGCGGCGGAGGGGGAGGGGGCCGGGGCGTCCGGCGGCTGCGGCGGGAAGGGCACGGCGGCGCGCTGCACGGCGGCGTTGTCGCAGAAGCACGCCGGGCGGGCAATCTCGCGCGGAGCGGGCGAGCACACCGGGGCGTCACGTAAACTTCAGGGGCGGTGCGGATTCGCTTGACGGGAAGGCCTCGCTGACTATCCTCGCGCCCGTCTCCAACGCATTCCAGCTTAGCTCAGTTGGTAGAGCAGGCGGCTGTTAACCGCCGGGTCGCTGGTTCGAGTCCAGCAGCTGGAGCCATCTACGTGGGTCGCGGAAACGCGACCCCACAACTTTGAACAGCGGCCTCGAAGAGCGATCTCCGGGGCCGTCGTGTTTCCGCGACCTGCGGCGCGTCGGCGAGCACGACGCGCGCGTGGACAGCGTGCACTTCGCTGCGCTCCGTGGCTCGTACTGCACTCCGTCAGCTGCGCAGATCTCGTGCAGTACGAGCCGTGCAGAGAGCGCCGAGGGCGTTCTGGACGGCGCCCGGAATCTCTGTTCTGTCCTCCGGGGAGAGAGACGCCGAGTGCGTTCAACAGCGAAGCTCATTTTCCGGGACGGGACCGCTGACGTTGAGCTGGCCAGGGGCCCCTCATGTCAGGCCGAGGGCTTTTATCGCGGCCGTCTTCGGATCACCGAAGAAGATCGGGTCGACGTGCTCCATGATGTCGGCGCTGACGTCCAGGAAGTTTCGCTTGTTCTCGATCGGGATGAGGGCGCGCTTCGCGCCGTTGTCCTTGGCGACCTGCAGAGGCTCGGTGAGTGAGCGCAGGGGCTTGATGTTCCCCTGCACGCTCATGTCGCCGAGGATGAGGAGCGCGGGGCTGACGGGCGCCTTTCGCAGCGCGGAGTAGCAGGCAACGAAGAACGCCACACCGAGCTCGGCCTCGACGCGGTTCGCGAGCAGGTCGATCACCTCGACGTGGACGTCGGAGACGTCGAGGTCACGCGCGATGCCGAGCTCCGTCTTCTTCGCCTGCAAGAAGCTGAAGGCGCGCTGGACGGACTCCTTCATCGCACCGGCGACGCCGCCCGCGAGCTTCAGCTTGCCGGTGCCACTCGAGACGGAGACCTCGACGCGATAGAGGCCGACGGTGCCATCGGACGTGACACCCGCGCTGTAGACGGTCCCAGGGGCCAGCGGGTCGGTGGAGATGAGGTCGCGGCCGCCCTGCTCGGGCACGCCGACGAACTTCTCCTCGCCGGTCTCCGCCAGCGTGTAGCTGAAGGACGTGTGGTAGTATTCGAAGGAGCCCATCTTCTTGAGCTGCTCCTTCACACGCCGCCGTCCCTCGAGGGCGAGCTCGAGAACCTCGGCGAGCTCTTCCTGGGTGACCTCGCCGTGCGGGAAGAGGATCTTCATCACTCCCGAGACGGTCTTGCGCACCGCCTTCCGGTCGCGCGCGTTGAGGTGCGCGCCGAGCGAGAAATGGCGGTCGATGATCTCCGTGAAATTGTGTCTCCGCATCTCACGGAGCGCCTCGGCGAGGTAGTCGACGACGAACCCGTAGTGGTTCGTGAAGAGGTCGTTCCGCATCTTCGGGATCTCCCAGCCCGGGAGGTAGAAGTGCATGCGGTCGATGAACGCCATGTCGTCGCGGATGATGTCGGGCATCGGCGCGAACAGGTGCCCGGTCTGGACCATCACGTCGACGGGCTGGTTCGTGTTGCCGAACATCGCGATGCTCGCGTCGCCCGAGACCGCCTCCTGCCCGCGCTGGAAGGTGCCGGACTCGCAGTAGGTCTTCATCGTCGTGATGACCTCCTTCGGCATCTTCTGGAGGTCGGCGACCTCGTCGAACCCGACGACGTCCCAGATCTGCACCATGCCCTTCTGCCGCCCGCTCATGTGCCCGAAGAGGTTGGCGACCGTGGTGCCGCCGGTGAGCAGCGCCGAGTACGGCGAGACCTCCTGCACCACGTAGCTCTTGCCGGTGCCGCGCGGCCCGAGCTCGACGAGGTTGTAGTTGCGTTCGGCGAGCGGAACGAGCCGCAAGAGGAAGAGCATCTTCAGTCGTCGGGACATCTCGCCGGGCTCGTACCCCATGCTTCGCATGATGAGGTCGAGCCACTCGTCGGTCGTGAACTCGCTGCGGACGCGGCGGTACTCCTCGAGATCGAAGGTGGCGATCTGGATCGGCGTGAGCTTGTCGATCCAGAACGGGTTCTTGCCGCGTGTCTCCTCGTCGTACTCGAAGCGCATGTCGACCTGAGCCCAGACGCCGCCCATCACGAGGCGCTCGTAGTCGCGGACGTAGTGCTCCGGGACGTGCACGTTCCTGTGGCCGAAATTCGTGACCTCAGCCCAGTAGTCCGAGTCGACGAGGCGGACCTTCACCTTGTCGATGAAGGTGTGCCGGCCCCGATCCTTCACCGTCGCCTGCGCCTTCATCGACTCGTCTGATCGGATGTAGTTGTTGGCGAGGGTGTCGTTGACGACCTGGAGCCCCATCTGGATGGCCACCTCGTCGGAGGAGGCGCAGTACTTCCCGAGGAGGAACTCGAGCACGAAGACCGGCACGTTGGCGCCGACCTTCACCTTTCGGACGAGGTCCTTGCGCACCACCTTCCCGGCGAACAGGCGATTGACCTTGTCGTCGAGCGCATCTCGTGTCGGGGTTGCTCCGCTGCTCATGGCTTACACTCCAAGTCGAACCGGGATGTCGGTGGGCGAGCGGTAGAGCTCCGCGTCGGTCGTCGGGTCCTGGACCACCACGCGGAGCGACGCAGCGCTCTCGTCGCTGAGCAGGAACGCGACCGTGACGGGCTTGTTCGGCTCCAGCTTCACGCACCCAGTCGCACGATCGAACTGCGCGTCGATGGCCATCCCGACGGCGCCGACCTGTTTTCCCGCTGCCATCAGCAGCGGGCGAACCTGAATGCCTGTCGCTCCGAGCATGATCTGCTTTCCGCCGAAGGTGAACGCCACGCTGAAGATGCGGTTCGTGACCGCCTCCGGGAGCGCAGATGCCGTGATCGGACCCGCCGAGGGGCGTGCGGATTCTCGTACCTTCGTTCGAACCGTGAGCACCGGGATGACCAGTTCCTGGAGCGACGGACCCCCATGATGAAACGCGAGGTCGCCACCCGCTTTGAAGACGCCGCTCGAGGCAGGGAAGACGAGGTCGAGATCGGACGCGTATCCGAGCGACGACGCAGCCACGCGGACGCAACCAGGGGGCGTAGCGCCGCCGCGACCGATCCAGCAGCGCCGGTGCAGATCCACCGTATCGCCACCCGGGGCGTCCGTGCGCATCGACTCGTCGCGGTCGCTGGCGAAGAACAGGTGACCGTGGTCGGCGCTGATGACCGAGTGCTCGACGCCCGCGGCAGCGAGCTTGCGCATCGCGCGCGCCAGGTTGTCGATGACCGTATCCATCACCTGCCGCGCCTGGAAGGTGAAGCCGGTCTCGCCCGCGTGATCGATCTCCTGCGAGCGGACGACGACGACCTGCGCGCCGTCCAGCTTCTTCGCGAGCTTCGACGGCGGGAGGCTAAGGAGCTCGTCGAGCGCGAAGTCGACCACCTTCGGGACGCGTGCTGCCGCGAACTTCTTGCGGCTCGCGAGGTCGGGCAGAAAGGCATCGTCGATGCGGGCGCCGAGCTTCCCGTTCTGTTCGACGACCGCGAAGCTCGCGGATGCCCCGGGCATGAGCGCCGCCATGCCGATGGGCGTGATGCTCGGGAGTGCGCCGACGGCCGCGCGCACCGAGACCTCGGATGTCTTCGGCAGGCGCTCGGCGAGCTCGACGCCCATCTCGAAGCGCATCGCATCGACGAGGAAGTAGGCAACGGGCCTGGGCTTGTCGGAGACGACCTCGCTCCAGATGCGCGTCTGGTGGAGCGCGCCTGGCACGGTCCAGCCGGCCTTCACGAGCGCCTTGGTGAAGCCTTCCGCCATCGCGTGGCAGGCGTCCTCGTGGGCGCGGCGGACGACGCCGAGAGGCCGCTCCTCAGGCTCCTCGTCGAGGTTCGCGACCCACGCCTCGAGGCGACGCTGGGCCTGGTCGAGGCGGAACCAACCGTCCTTCGACACGTAGGCTTCCAGCCACGCGGCGGCGTCTCCCGAGGTCTTGTTGACGGCCCTTCGCACGTCCATCGCTGCGCTGCCGAGCTCGGCCATGCGTCGAGCGGCCTCCCACTGGGCCTTCCTGCTGACGTCTCGGTCGAGCCAGAAGCTGTGCTCTCGATCCGCGACGAGCGCGAGCGCCTCGCTGAACTTGCCGTTCGCGATGAGGTTGCCCGCGTGACGAAGCAGGGCGCGTTCCTCGAAGCGGAACGTGTCGATCGAGCCGAGCGCCCCGGGGGGCAGCTTGGCGTTCTTGAGCCCGAGCTCTTCCTCGACGCGGTCCGCGAGCGCGGCGTAGGCGTTGGCGTGGCCCGCGCGCAGGCGCCGCGCGATCTCCCGCACGGCCGACTCCTCGTCCTTCGTCGGCGGCTTCGCGATGCCGTCGAGCGACGCAGGGGCGTCACACGACAGGTCGAGCCGGAACTCTCCAGCGAGCACGTAGCGCAGCGTGATTGCGCGGAGCTTCGCCAGCGGGGAGTCAGTAGTGAGGTCGAGCCCGAGGCGTGCCTTCACGAGCTTGGTCAGCTCGCGGGTCGCCTCCTTGCCGGCGATCTCGGCGTCGCGCGCATCGCTCACGAGCCACGCCGTGAGCGGCCCGTCGTCGCCGCCGGCGTCGTGGAAGATGCTCTTGAGGATCGACGGCGGCTCCGCGCCGGAGTTGCCGGCGGCCGCGCGCGCAAGGTCGTTGTAGGTGACCTTGCGGTCGAAGGGCAGCATCTCGTCGACGACGCCGAGCGTGTACTTCTGGAGCAGGACGTTCTTGGCGAGCTGCTTCAGCTCCGGCTTCCACGTCCGCCCGGCCTTCTCCAGCTCCATCAGCACCGACGCCTTCGCGTCGTGCGCGAGGCCGGGGATGTAGATCACCACGGCGTCCGGCTTGTCGCCGCTGACGAGTCGCTCGACGACGGCGCGCAGCTCGAAGAGCGAGCCCGCATACTCGGCGAGGCTCGCCGTCGTACCAGCGACAGCGACCGGAACGGGCTCGCTCGCCGAACGAGGGCCGCCGCGCACCTCGTCGACGAAGGGCTGGAACTCGCGGCGCTCGTCGTACCAGACGACGACCCGACGGTCCTTGAGCTTACCGGCGAGCTGCTTCGCTACGTACTCGTGAAGAGGGTGCATCAGGCGGCCTCCTGCTTCTTGACGGCCGCCGCGATGAGCGGTGCCTTTCTTCTGAGCCCGATGAGGTCAAGCTCGCCTTCCTGGTACATGCGGTACCACTCACGACGTTGCCGGACGACGCGCTCGTCATGCCCGAGATGCAGGCGGTCGAGCACGAACTGCGCGCGTTCACGTTCCTCGGGTGGAACGTGGTCGGTGAGGACGAGCTGCATCGACGGCAACTGAACCGCGAACCACTCATTGGTGACCGCGAACGGATCGATGACCTGCGTCGACTTCAGCGACTGCTTGCTCGAGTTGATCCAGCCAGCGGAGAACCTGTAGTTCGTCCAGTCGTAGGACTTGCTCCTGTCCTCATCGATGCTGACGAAGTGGTCCACGGTACCGACCGGCTCGAACATCGCGCAATACGCGCACAGCGATCCGAATGCGTCGGCGAGCTGTGGGCGAAACTCGCGCCAGTGTGCCGGCGGGCGCCCGGTCGCGTTGGCCTCGAGCCACGCAGCTCCGGGCTCCTCGACGCGCTTCTCGAAGCCCTCCGGCTTGGGGCGTCGTTCAAAGCGAATCACGGGCGCCCTCCCGCCTTCTCGAACTTCACGACCCAGCGCGGCCAGAAGGGGTCATGCCCCGCAAGGACACGCGCGAGTTCGGCATGGATCGCTTCCTTCGTCGAGAGGTCCGGCGGAAGCGCATCGGTGTCCCCACGCATCCATGCCTCCGCAGCCTCGACAGCCTTCTCGGCTTCGATCGAGCGTGCCTGCTGAAGCCCGAAGCTCTCGGAGACGAGCCAGTTGATGACGTCCCCCTGCATTGCCCATGGCTTCTCGCGAAGGGTGACGACATGGTCTTCGATGTCGAGGACGAAGAGCTTGTCCTTCTCGACATCGAACAGCGGCTCCACCGACGCGAGCACCAGCGGCGAGTGCGTCGCGGCGATGAGCTGGACCGATGCCCCGGCATCGGCCGTCAGCGTCTGCACCACCTTGAGGAGCGCGGGCACGACGGCGCGCTGCCAGCGCGGGTGGAGGTGGGCCTCGATCTCGTCGAACAGCACCACGATGCGGGACGACGGCTGCTGCCCGAGCTGCTGCGACGCGATGAGGTGCTCGCGCCATGCCCACGAGAGCATGTAGGCGAGGGCGGCGATGCGGCGGACACCGAGCGATGCGTAGAGAATCGGAACGTCCTGCCCGTACGCCATGCGCACCGTGGGGATGTCGCGTGCGTCGTTGACCGACAGCCGCGCAAACGTGTCGCCGACCTGCAGACCGTCGTCGCCCGACGTCGGCGCGAGAGTCGCGAGCACGGCCGCCATGCGCTTCGCGTCGGCCTTGCCTTCGCGAATCCACGACGCCCAGTCGGCGACCAGTCCGTTGCTGACCTTCGTCGTCTTGCCGTCGACGAGCACCGGCAGACCGTCCCAGACCTGCTTCGAGCTGAAGACGTAGGCGGGCAGCCGCTCCTGCACGTCGATGTTGCCCCTCTTCTTCCAGTAGTTCCGCGCCGGGTCCCACACGGCGAAGCCGCCGTCGGCAAGCGCGTAGACGACGAGCCCTGGGTTCCACGGGCGTCCGGCCTTGCCGAGCCACGACTGATCTGCGGGCACGTAGGAACTCTCGTACTCGACACGGCCCGTCTTGCTCTCGACGGAGAACTTGATCGTGGCCTTCTGGCCAACGTCGGTGGGCCGCGCAACGTAGCCCGAGGTCAGGTTCTCGTTGAGGTCCTGCGGCCACTTCCGCGTGAGAGCCCACCATGCGACGTCGAGCAGGAAGCTCTTGCCGAGGCCGTTGTCGCCGGTGATGAGGTTGAGTCGGGGCGCGAGCTCCAATTTCATCTCGGGCGCGGGGCCGACGTTCTGGAGTTGGAGGGAATCAAGCATTGGCTTTGCCCTTCTTCGTCTTCTTGGCCGCGCCGCTGGCGACGGGCGCTTCGAGCAGGCTCTTCAGCGCGGACTTCACGGCAGGCGAGGTGCGCTCGCGGACAAGCTCGTCGGCGCTCCGCGTGGGCGTCTTGCGCGCGGTCCACTTGCCGTCGGTGCCCGCGATCCAGAACACGTCCTCGAGCCCATGGGCGATGGCGAGGCTGCGGTCCTTGGCGCACTTCGGGACCACGCGTTCGGGCCAGAGGTGCATCGCGAGGTGAGCCCAGTCGTACTTGCCTTCGCAGAGCGAGTCCCAGGTGGACTTCAGCTCCTTCTGCCAGGACTTGTTCTGAGGAACGAGCCGCCAGAGCGGGGCGAAGTTGAGGATGACGCCGTCGTCGAGGTTCGGGTTCCAGAGCGGCGCTATGCGCTTCACCTCGTCGAGGAAGGCGCGCAGCTCTTCGACGAAGGCTTCCTGCGCGGCGAGGGCCTTGCGTTGAGCGGCGGTTGCGCCGTCGCGTAGATCGCTGGTGATCGACTCGAGGCGCCGCTCCTCGTGCGCGAGCTTGGGCGCGGCATAGTCATTCTGGACGCGGAAGAGCGTGTCCCTGCTGAACGCGTGGATGTAGAGCCAGGCCGAGTAGCTTGCCGAGGGCGTCGCGAGCTGCCAGTAGATCGGCGCCTTACGACGGCTCTTCGAGTACATCTTGATGTGCAGCGGGAAGAACTCCTTGGCGAGCCAGCCACGGAGGTTCTCTGGCACATCGACGTGAACACGCTCGGCGACGGCCAGGACGCGCGCTACGAGGTCGTCGGCATGGCCTTCGTCGTCAACGCGGATGTCGGGGCGCTCGGCGGGCTCTTCGCCCTCGGGGTACATGCCGGGCGAGCGTGAAGGCAACGGGTCGAAGGGCTCGGGCACTGGCGGGATGGGGCGCTCGCCCGTCGCGAGGCGCGGGTCGAAGCGGCCGAAGGAGACGCCGAGCACCCACGAGATGCTTGGCGTTGCCCGCTCGCCAGTTGCGCAATAAGGTTCATCGTCTTCGGCCGGTTCCGTCCTCTCAACCGTGTCGGAGTTTGGCTCCTCGATGGCAAGGGCGATGTCACTCTGCGACAAGCTGTAGGCCGCCAAGCCGAGTGCATCAAGGCGCGAGCTAGTAGCAGCGAGAGTCGCATCGAGTTCTTGCCTGCGCTGCCTCCCGGTGTCGACCGCGACGAACTCGCGGGCCGTCTCTTGCATGCTCACCAGCCGTCGCGATGCTAGCCAACCGTCGCGCGCGAGCCGACCCAGCTCATCGTGAAGTGTGGACAGCTCTGGAATCGGGAGCTTCTGCAGTGCGCCAACAACGAACTCTGGAAAGCCAAACCTGCCCAGCAACGACTTAAAAAGAAAGTCGAAAGCACTGGAGGAAAGCAAACCCACAAGCGGCAGGAGCTGATCACTCGGAGCAAGCACCGCGTAGCCGCGAACGCTGAATATACAACCACTCGGCAATATCTGGGGACAGAACGCACTCGCGCGCAACGGCCACGTGATGCCCTCGCGGAAGTAGTAGTCTGAGTTGTGAAGCTCTGCGCGCCAGTGGTCGCCCCATCCGTGGCTCTCGCGATAGGCGCTGATGAAGGCTTTCAGTTCGTGGCCGTCGTAGGCCCAGTTGACCACTGAGCTTAGTTCTGAGTAGAAGGGAGTGCTCGGCCCGCCCTTCGCGAACGTGACCCACCGACACTTCTCCGTCTCGGTCGCGGCAGTTGCGACCGATCCTAGAGGCACCTCCCACCAGAGGCGCAGAAAACGAAAGTCATCCTTGGTCGAAGCACCGAGCCGCGCAAAGCGCTCCTCGGACTCGAAGGGCGGCAAAGCTCGGAAAAGCCGCCGGACCGACGTGGCGAGCCAGTATGAGAACGGCGCGCCCTCGACGGCTCGAAATTCTTGCAGGCTTAGGCAATGAATGTTCTGAGCTCCGCTGTTATCGCTACGCGCGACCGACGCAAGCAAGGCATCTCCTTTCGATGCCTCGCTTGTCAGGCGGATGAAGGTAGAGCAGGTCCCCTTGCCGATAGTGTAGGCCGCCGTTTCAACCATCGCGTCATCCAGGACGCCAATTCCAAGATCCGCAAGAATCATCTCTCGGCCGTGGGTGAGCAGGGTCTCTTCACGCCACTCCCGAAAGCTCTTCAGAAAGAAACCCGTTCTCGATGTGAGGGCGCCAATGCGTCCCTCCTCGTGAATGAGCTCGAGTGAGCGCTCGACGAACGCCGCGTAGACGTCGTTCTTCGTCCTCGGGTACGCCTTCTCAAAGTTCCTTTTCGCTCGCATGCTGCCCGCACCGAACGGTGGATTCATGAGCACGACATCAAACTTCGTTTCGGCGACGCAGAGGAGCGCCACGCCGTGCGCGGCATCGTCGGCGAAGAGGCGCCGCCGCATGTTCGTCGCGCTGGCATCCTCGCGTGCGAAGCGGTCGAGCGCCGCGCGGATGCGCTCCTCCGGCGGCGCGAAGAGGTCGCCGGTCTGCCCTCGCTTGCCCTGGCGTGCGACGAGTTGCTCCACGCGCTGGAGGAGCCCCAGGTCGCCCGCAAGGTTCAACGACTCTACGAGCGACGTGAACACGCGCCCGAGCTCAGCGTCGCCCAGCTTCGCAACGAACTCCTTGGCGATCTGTTCATCGGCGACGAGAGGCTCGGCCACTACGATGTTGGAGCGCCGAATCTGCGCGCGTTCGGCGCGCCCAATGCCAAAGTCGCGATAGGCCTTCTGCGCGCGCATCCACAGGGCGAGCTGGGCGATCTGCGCGCAGCGCGGGTCGATGTCGACGCCGTGGAGGTTGTGCGCGAGCACGAGCCGGGGGACGGCCTTCCGAAGCACGTCAAGGCTCGGGTAGTCCTCGGCCAGCGCCTTGCCCGTCGCCTCGCTGTTCGGGCTCTCCGGGTCGGCGTGGGCCTCCTCGTAGATCGCGAGCAGCAGGTCGAACGCGTACAGCAGGAAATGCCCGCTGCCGCACGCCGGGTCGAGCACGCGCAGGTCGCGCGGATCCTTCTTTGCGCGCGGTGCAAACCCCTCGCCGGGCCTCCTGACCATGTACTCGCACTTCTCGGCGAGCACCGTCTCGATGCCGCGCATCTCGTACCAGATGCGTCCGAGCGTGTTGTCAGTGAGGAACTGAACCACGTAGCGCGGCGTGAAGAACTGGTTGCGCACCGCCAGCTCACGGCTGTTGCGCGGCGCCTGGCTCTCCTCGCGCATCTTGCGGCGCTCGTCCTGGCCGTTGAAGAACTGGTACACCCACCCGATGGTCTCGTCCTCGCCCCACACGCGGCCGAGCTCGGCGGCGTTCAGGATCTCGAGGAGCTCCTCGAACGTCGCCCGCTTCGGCCAAAGCACGCTCGACGGATCTCGCCGATCGAAGAGGACCTTCACCTCGGTCGACAGCTCGTCGAAGAGCGACTCGATGTACAGCCGGTAGCCCGCGCTGTCCGGCAAGAGCGGCAGCCCCGGAGCCATGCCGCAAAACTCTCGATAGCCCGCCGACTGGTCGCCCTTGGTGATGCACTCCTGCACCAGCTCGCGCGCCTCGAGCATCTTCAGCGCCACAAAGCGGTTGAGCGCGGTGAACGCGGCGTCGCGCAGGTAGTCGCGCGCAGCCTCGGCGGTGCTCATCCCGGCGGCGCGCTTGTGCTCGATGGCCGCGACGATGCGCTCGCGCTGGAAAGCCTGACGTGCCGAGAGGTGCTTGCCCGCCTTGGCGGCCATCTCGCCGTCCTTCTGCACGTCGAAGTCGCCCTCGAGCTGCGCGGCGAAGTCCTCCTCGAGGAGCTTCCGCGCTCGCTGGGTGGCGCGTTCGATGGCGTTGCGTGTGTCCTTATCCACGACGCACCCCCTTCTTGCTGCTCTTCTGGGTCGCCTTCGTGCCCGTCTTCCCGGGCTTCGCCACAGGTTTCGACTTCGATGCGACCTTCTTTGCCTTCGGCTTGGTCTTCTTCGAAGCAGCGGGCTTCGCGGCTCCGCCTCTCGCCATGGTCTTCCCTCGCTTCGCCGACTCGAAGCGGGGATGGGCCCGCAGGATGCAAGTCACGGAGACGTCCGTGGCATCGAAGATGGGCGGGGGACAGCCCGTTGCATTCATCGTGCTGCGGATGGTCTGGATACCTTGTCCCTCCGCCTGGGCGAGCTGGAGGCGAGAGAGGAACCAGGCGAGCGCCTGGTTTCGCCAGCGGGGCGTGACGGAGCCCGTGCGGAGGTTCTCCAGCGTCACACCGACGGGAAGCGGCCCCGGTGAGACGAACTCGATGCGATCACGGTACGAGGTGAAGCGGCCAGGATCGACGAGCTCATAGTCTCGATGCGCGAGCGCGTTGACCATCGCCTCCTGGAGAGCTCGCCGTGGATACTTCTCCGCATTCGGCGCCTCGAGGTTGGTCTTGTCGAACAGCGTCACGGCTTCGGCGTCGAGGAGCTCCTGGAGGCGGCGCGCCTGATCGAGCAGCGTCCCGGGGATCTCGAAGCGACGAGCGACGGGATCGGTGCGATCGAGCCCAGGGTACGCGGAGAAGATCGAGAACGCGCCGGGGATGAAGCGCTGGGGTTCTCGTCCGAAGAGCAACACGGCGAAGTTCCTCGGACGCAGCACGCCGGAGAGCGGCTCGGCCACGCACAGCGACGGCACGAACGGCGACAGCTGGATCCCGTCGACCAGGTAGGGCTCGACACCACGGTCGAGCGTGAAGACCCCCATGCGCTGCAGCGCGTCCCTCAGCGTGAGCAGATCGATGTCGTTCACGGTCGCGGCGTTGCACGGCCTCCGATCCCAGGGCTCCAGTGCCCCCTTGCGAACGAGCAGGTCCTTGAGGAGCCCGTTCCGCGCCTCGATGGTGGAGCGGCTCACCCGCACGAAGTGCTTCGCCCCCTCGTTGTTTCGGCGAAACGTGTGCGCGGAGCCAGTAGCAGGTTGGAGGAAGACCAGGATCCGCTGCTGCGGATCGTCCGACTCGAGCTCCTCGACCAACGGCGCCAGGGGCGGAGAAACGCGATCCCTGCACCGCGTCAGGACGGTGTTCTCGACCTCCTTCAAGCGCGCCGCGGTGAGCCCCGTGCGAACGAGCCTGGGAAATCCGCTCTCGTCCTTCTCCTCCTTCGCACCGCATACCACGTAGCCGCCGCCCAGATTCTGGAGGTCGTTCGCGAAGGCAGAGAGCGTCTCGACGACGTCGTTGACGTCAGCGACGTTCTCTTTCCATTCCGTCTGCTCGCTCTCCCGTCTCGCGAGCTCCACGAGGTCGATGCGGGCCGTCACGAGAGCACCACCTTCTTGCCCGCCCCGATGAGGCGCGCACACTCATCGCGCAGGCCAGCCAGCGCAGCGTCGAGCTGCTCTTCCGTCTCGATGCCGGCGCCGAAGTAGGGCTGGACCTGCACGGAAGCCAGTCGCTCGCCCTCGACGGTCTCCTGCACCCGTCGGATCGCGCTCTTGAGCCGCGCTTCGCACGCATCGCGCTCCGATCGCAAGAGAGGGATCGGCGTCGTCCGCGGCAGCGGCTCCTTCCCCGCGAGCAGGGGCGCGGCTATCTCGCGTTGCGTGTCCTCCGGGATCTCGTGCCAGCCCGGCGTCTTCGTGAGACGCTCGAACGCCTTGCGGTAGGCGTCGACGCGGGCCTGCTGCGCGTCGTCGAAGCGGCGCGCGTACTGGAGCTCGATCGCGCGCGCGTGCTGCTCGATCGCGGGGAGCTCTCGATAGAAGGTCTCGCGCTTCAGCAGATCGTCGAGCTGTGCGGCCCGGGACTCCAGGTCGGGGCCAATGCCCGGCTCATCCTTCAGCACGGGCCATGCGATGGTCATCGCCGTGCGCGCGCGCTCGAGGTCGTGGAGGCGCGGCTCGCTGAGCGCCTGCTCGAGCTCGACAGCGCGTTTGATGGCGTCCTTCAGGCTCCGATGGGCGGCAGAGAACTCTTGAATCGCGGGACAGTCTCGTCGCGAGCGAATGCTGCGGATCGCATCGCTGGCCGTTTGCAGCACGGCCACACCGGGAAGAGCGCGTGAGCGCAACGTCACGAGCATGTCCTGGACGCGCTGCTCCTCACGGCTCAACGCATCGCGGATGATCGTCGCGACGACGCTCTCCTGCAGCTCCTTGGCTTCGAGCCCGAAGACATCCTTGGCGTGCTCGGCTCCTTGAAGGATCGTGGCAAAGTCGCATCCGCCCGAGCGGGGCCGAAACGACGCTTGCCGGAACAGGTTGTTGTTCGAGAACGTGTCGCGCGCCTCGACGCCCGTGACCGTGTCGATCGTCTGGCCCTTGCTTGTCGCCTCGATCTTGCCCGCGCGAAGCAGCGAGAGGACGAGCAGGCGCACGACCTCGAAGTCCCAGCCGAACGGCTCCTTCGCGAACTCGTCGGCGAGGTAGCGGCCGCTCGCGGTGTCGCCGTAGTTCGCGCGCTCCTCGATGCGGTCGAGGACTTCCTTGAGCGGGCCGCTCTCGGTGCGGAAGACGGTCTTGCCCTTCTCGTCGCGCAGGAGGCCGATGCCGCCGAACACGCTGGGCAGCCCCTGGAGGTTCTCGGCGGTGAACAGGGCGTCCGTTCCCTTCTTCACGTCCGTCGCCTTCGCGGCGGCTTCCTTGAAGCGATCGAAGACCTCCGGCAGCACCTGACCCAGCACCTCGGCGGCGGTCTTGCCGACGTCCACGGCGCGGTCGCCGGGGCTGCGGTCGTTGCCGCGGAAGTAGATGCGCCCCGAGAGGCACGCGGCGCGGAGGAGACGGCGTAGCTCGTCTCCGTGGCGCCGCAGGCGCACGCGCTCCTCGGCGATGAGCGCCGGGGTGTCCTCGCCCTTCGTCTCGCGCTCCTTCCGCGCGAGCATCTCCTTGCTCCGGAACAGCTCGACGGTCTCGCGGTCGATGGCGTCGGTCAGCGCGACGGCCCAGAAGACGTGCTTGCGCTCCTGCTGGCTGCGCGCACGCAGCTCTGCGGCGAGCGCGTCGAACTCCTTCCCGTCGTCGGCGAGGTGGACCTGGAACATCATGTCGCCGCTCGTCACCTCGCGGCCATGGATGGCGAGACCCGCCTTGAAGGTCTTGGTGTCGAACAGCGTGTGCGACGGCTGCGGTTGCCAGAACGCCGATAGCACCTCGGAGGTGAGGCGGTGCGCGTCGCCGGGCTTCGGGCTGATGCCGTTGCGCAGGCGCTCCCAATCGTCCTCGGCAGGCGTGGGAATGCGGTAGCCGTCGTCCCCGTGGCGAACCTTGTGTCCCGCCTCGAGCTCGCGGAGCGCCTCCTTCACCGACGCGAGCTGCGAGTCGCCGCCGACGCTCGGGTGGAGCGCGGCGGCGATGTTCTCGGCGCTCCGATGGACGCTCTTCACGTACTGAAGCAGGCAGATCACCCTCGCGACCGGCTGGGCGAGCGGGTGGTTCAGCTCCTTCGAAATGGCGGCGATCTTCGCGCGGACCTCGGAGCCGATGTTCCCTTCGACGAGGTCGTAGACCTGGTCGAGGCGGACGAGGTCGCCGAGCTGGCTGTCGGCCAGGTTCACGGCGGGGTTGATGAGGAGCTGCTGCGCGAGCTTGATGATGGTGCGGTTCGCGCCGCCGACGTGCTTGGTCGCGCCGCCTTGCGTGCGCAGGCCCGAGACGACCTGGATGATGAGGTCGATCTGGTAGGGCAGCAGCGGGTACAGGTCGATGAAGCTCTCGCGTGTCAGCTCGGGGAGCTTGATGTCGGCGGTGAGCCGCGTGTGCTCCGTGAGACGGCCACGGTGCTTGTCGAAGAGCTTTCCGAGGGCTGCCTGCGCTGCGGCGTTCTTCGAGAGCACGCGGCGGCTCGTGACCTCGGAGATGTCCGACGGCTCCAGGTGAACCTGGAGCGGGAAGCGGTCCATCAAGCGGGCAAGCTCGATCTTCTTGTCGTCGAGGCCCGAGACGAGCTCGCCGAGCTTCTCCTGGGACGTGACGACGACCCAGTGCTTGCCGCGCCCCTTCACGCCGAGGCTCTGCACGATGGCCTGGAGGTCGAGCATCTTCTGAACGTCACGGGCGACGAACTGGCCAACCTCGTCGACCACGAACATCAGCGAGAGCCCGGGCTTCCTGCGCTTCATCAGCTCGCCCGCGCGCTCCGCGAGCTTGCCCGGCGTGATGTCGGCCTTGTTCTTGACGGCCTTCACCCACGAGTCGGCGACCGGGTACGTGTCGGGGTCGAGGCTGTGCAGCACGCGGCTCGCCTCGGACAGCGCGAAGGCGACCTTGCCCTTCTCGGCGGCCCAGTCCTTCTTGAAGAGGCGCCTGTACTCCTCCTCGAAGCGCGCGAGCTGCCCCTTTTCCTCGAGGCCAATCTCGAGCTCCGAAAGGTCGAGATCCTTCGCGTAGCCGAGGCTCTGCAGGAAGAGCCCGTACATGATTTCGGTGAGCGTCTGATTGCCGCTGCGGATTCCTCGGTCCGTCGAGACGTCGAAGATGACGGCGTGGGTCGGGATCTTCTCGTTGATGGCCTTGAGCAGGACGTGGAGCTTCCTGTCGCCCGCGCGCTCGGCGAAGCGCTCTGCTGCCGACTCGCCCGCCACGATGCGGTTCGCCACGGAGATGCCTAGCATCTTCGCGAAGCTCGACTTACCGGAGCCGAAGAAACCCGAGACCCAGATGGCGATCCCCTCGTGCGGCTTGTTCGGCGTCTCGCGGTAGGCGTCGAAGATGCTGGTGTAGTGCGAGCGGATCGCGTCCGTGACGACGTACTCGTTGATCTCGTCGCGAATGATCTCTTCGTCGGTCTGGTCGACCTTGATGACTTCTTCGATGCGACGGTGGATGTCGTTGGCGAAGAGGGTCTTGATGGGCGTGGGCGTCGTCATCGTCGGTAGTCCTCAGAAGATCTTCGGGCGGTAATTGTGCTCCGCATCGAGCACGCCCATGAAACGCAGACCTGCCGCGCCATCGAGGTCGCCGGGGTAGAAGAGAACGGTCGGGACGTGGACCCGTCCCTGGAGCTGTTCGAGGAGCGAGAAGGTCCGGTACACCGGGAACAGGGCGCCGGTACGGAGGATGAAGACCACGTCACGCAGGGGATCCGGGGCCTCTGGCATGCGCGCGGCGACGAGGTCGACGAGCGGCGAGTACTCGGACAGGATCGAGTGAACCGTCTCGACGAGGGTCTCGATCCCCTGTTCGCGCTCGGCGGTGAACCACTCCTCCAGCGGGCGCTGCGAGCGCATCGCCTCGTCCAGACACTCCGCGAGCGAGATCCGCTTCACGCGTTTGCCCTTCTGGTCGAGGCGCGTCTCGAGCAGCGTCACTTGTTTGCGCAGTTCGAACTCGTCCTCGGGATCGTAGCGGAACAGGGCGTACGGCATGTCATGGTACGCGCTGATGCGCTGCCGGGGGTCGGGCAGATCGAGGACTGGCTCGAGGCTGTGTGTGATGCGGTGTTCGAGGTCGCTCATGCAACCATCCTCTCGGCGTACTCGCGGGTGCTCGTGCACGGCAGGGAGAGCTGCACGAGGCTGCCGGCGACCTGGTATTCGAGCTTGCGGTACTGGTGGAGCCGCAGGAGCTCGTGTTCGACATCAGCGGGGCGCATCAGGAAGAGGCGCCAGTCGGGCGACGAGACGAGCCTGCTCGGGCTCCGCTTCTCGTCGCGCATCGCGTGAAGCAGGTACAGGAAGCTCCGCTCCGGCAGGTGGAACGAGACGAATTCCTTGGCGATGGAGCCGCGCAGCAGGCCGAAGTCGACGGCCATCTTGAGGAGGCCCGCTGCCACGCGCTTGGTGGTCTGCTCGGACCACGCGTGCTCCGTAGTGCCGCCCCGCTTGCCGATGTCGCCCAGGTACTTCTCTACGTCCTCGGTGCGGACGCGGAAGGTCCCTGCGTCGTACGCAGCGAAGAGCCACGTCTCGATGAAGTCGCGTACGAGGAACTCGTCGCGGGTCATGTGCCAGAGGAGCAAGGGTTTCCACTCATCGATGGGCAGCCCGTGCTTCGCCAGCACGGCGAGGGGACGGTCGCGCCCTTCCGGATCGAAGCGACGGTTCAGTACCCAGGCGATGTCGCGAAGCCAGGTCGCGCTGCTTGCGCCGATGAAGTTCTCCTGCCTCAGGCGATCGAGGTTCTCGCGCTTCGAACGCTCGAAGTCCCACGCCGCAAACACGGTGTAGGTCTCGTCGATCATCGCGCCCTTCACGACGGTGAAGGACGATGCGACGTTCGCACGCGAGGACGACTTCATGCGTCGGCCCTTCGCGCGTAGGGGACGGCGAGCGCGCCGGGTTCTCCGCGGGCGAAGCCGAGGGCGAGGAGCGCCACGTCGTCGTCGCTGCCCGAGAAGGGGCTGGGCAACGGTACGGCGCGGCCCTCTGCCGAGCGACGGAGGCGGGCATAGGCTTCGAGATCGCGATCGGACACGACCTCGTAAGCGCGCAGAATACTTGTGAGGTCCGAACCCGACAGCGTCTCAAGCTTCTCGAAGAACGGGGTCCACTCGCTGGCGTTGTCGAGCCAGTGTTCCCAGCGCGCGGCGAACTCCTCCTCGAGTGCCTCGGGAAGCCGCCAGAGCGTGGCGCTGCCCGGGGGCTGGAAGACTTCCGCGCACCGTTGAGCAGCGACTGCGAACACCGAGCGTGCTTGCGCGAAGCGATGCGTGCGCGGGAAGCCGCGCCGCAGGGCGGCGGATCCGAGGCGCCCGAGCTGGCCCTTGGTGTTCCACCACTTGGCGAGGTCCATCTCACCGAAGCGTGCGACCAGGAGGCGAAGCTTCAGCAGCCGATCGAGATCGAGCGCTGCTCCGGTCATCGGGTGCCCCCCTTCGTAGTGCCGTCGTGGGCATCGGCACTGCCAGCACGCACCCACTCGTCGACCTCGGAAAGCTGGAACTTCCAGAGACGTCCTATTTTGTGCGCCGGCAGGCTCCGCGTCTCGATCGATGGGTAGGCCGAGTCCTTCGCCACCCCAAGGTGCCTGGCGACGTCTTCCACCGAGGCCCAACGCTCTGTCGTCATCGGCTCCGCTCCGGTCGCGTGGAATCCCGTGTGCACCGGAGCACGCTACCCGGGCCGGGTTCTGCCAACAAGACCCGACTAGAGTCGAGAAGAACAGGTGTGGCTCGGAACCTACCCGCGCCGGATGACGGACGCGCACACCTCCCGCTGCGGGGCCCACGTCCCCGCGTGGGCCACCGATCGGGCGGGCCGCTCGGCCATCGGCTCTGCGCCGTCGGCGGCTTCGAGCGCACGGACGGCGTCTTGAAGATTGGGCGCGAGGAGGAGCAAGTCGAGCGGGCGCGTCATCTGCGCCCGCGTTAGCCCCAGCTAGCGTGCGCCCGCGTTAGCCCCAGCTAGCGCGCCACGGCGGCGCGACCCGCGTGAGGTTCCGGTCGATGGCGCCCTGGAGGTGGCGTGCGAGGGCAAGCATGCAGGCGACCTGCGCGATGCTCGCCGTGCTCGGCCTGAGCCTGTCGGACATCCTTCCCGACCCATCTGGGGCACCCGGCCCGCCCATCCGGACAAGGGGCGGACTCGTCTGGACATCCCCGTCGCCCATCCGGACAAGGGGCGGACCCATCTGGACATCCCCGTCGCCCGTCTGGACATCCCCCCGCGCATCTGGACAGCGGGTGGGGTCATCTGGACATCCCCCCGCGCATCTGGACAGGGGGTGGGGTCATCTGGACATCCCCGTTGCCCATCTGGACATCCCACCCCGCGCGCCTCGCCTCCCGGCTCCCCCCACCCCCGTCCAGACCCTGCTCCGCGCTGGACGTCCCCACGACCGAGCTCATCCTTGCCGCTTTGCGTCGTGCCCCGAGGGGCGCGGGTCGCAGGAGGAGGGGTCAAGCAGTCATGGCAAAGCAAGGACAGGACTTCGATCGCTGGGTCAAGGTCGCCGCCGGGTCGGAGCGGACCGACAACCCGCTGAACATTCCGTACGACATCGCCGTGCGCGAGGCGGTTGCCGCCGCGGCGTTCGTGAAGAAGTACTGGGAGCCCGACGGCGATCGCCCGGGCCTCAAGCGGGTCAAGAGCCGCCTGCCCGCCTCGAGCAGCGAGGAGCTGCTCTCCATCGTGCACGCCGTGCAGGAGGCGCAGACGCGGCTGCTCCTCATCGTCGATCCGGCCGTGGCCGATCTCGGAGAGCGCGCCCGGTTCGTCGTCGATGAGCTCGAGTCGGCGCTCGAGTTCCTGCTCGACGACGACGTCGACGAGCCCGCCGACGCGCAGCTCGCGCGCATCAAGGAGTTCCACGCGCAGGACGGCCAGCGCTCGAGCGCCCTCTCCCAGGCGCTCCGCGATTACGCGGGGCTCGCGGAGTCGCTCAAGGACCGCCTGGTCGAGGCGGACGAGGCGTTCGACGTGCGCCTCATCGCCGAGGCCAGGAAGCTCGCGGAGGATCTGCAACGGCGGGCGCTGGAAGCGGCCCCCGAGGCCGGCGCCTCGGCCGCCGCGACCACGATCCGCAACCAGCTCCTGCACCTCATGGTCGGGCGCGTCGGCGCCATCCGGAAGATCGCGGCCCACGTATTCCGGCGCCACCCCGAGATCGCCCGTGAGGTGACGAGCGCCTACGAGCGGCGCCGGCGTGCGGTGGCGCGGCGCGAGAAGGCCCGCAAGGCCGCCGAGGCCGGACAGGCCAACGGCAAGCCGGCGGCGGCGCCCGCGCCCGCGACCCCCGCGCCCGCGACCTCCTAGACATCGGCCGGCGGTCGGCCGCCGTCATCCCAGCCGGTTCGCCGTCCGCGCGGAAACTGCGCTCCGCGGCGCGTTCGCCCCCATTCACCATCGCCCATCGCCGTTCGCAGCCATCTGAGACGACGCCGCCGGTTTTGGGGGCGCCGGTAGCCGGTCGTTGCGCCGGGCCGCGGCTCCGCCGGGCGGCGGCGGCTCCGGCGAGCTCAGGCGATGCAGCAGAACGTGGACGGCTCGGCCGGCTGGAGCTCGCCGACGGGCTCGCCGCCCTGCGGTGCGCACGCGCCCGGCTCCACCGCCACGACCGCGGCCGACTTGCTTCCCAGGCCGACGCCGGGCGGTGTCACCCCGCAGAACGGAACGCTGGAGTCGACGAGGGTCGATGCGACTAGGTCCGTGCATGCCGCGTCGCGGTACACGGACGCCATGATCGTGCACGAGGCGCCGGTCGGCTCGCCGCAGCTGCATGGAGTACAGTCGCGGCCGTCGAGCACGTCTTTATAGAAGACATGCCTCTGGGCGTAGCCCTTCGGACACTCGGCTTCGCCCTCGTGGTAGACGCAGGTCAGGAACCCGGGCGGCGCTGCCGGCGCGCACGTGGTCGCGTTGGCGCACGCGGTGTGCGCCCCGGCGACGCAGGCCCTCGCGCGCGTCGCCCACAAGAGCGCGTTCTGGGGGATGGGCTGCGGGGCTTCGATGCGGGGCGTACATGCGCCGGCCGCGATCGAGGGCGCCGCGATCGTCAGCGACTGCACGCAGGGCTCGCCGTTGCAGTCCTGATCGGCAGGGATCGCGCTCCCGGCGGTGCAGGCGCCGTCCCATGCGTCGGGCGCGGCGAACGGCGTTGCGACGGCGTCGGGTTCGTCGCCGGGGCACGAGGAGGACGATGCGGCCCACGCGGTGGGGAGCGAACACGAGACCTCGGGCGGGTCGCACGCGCAGGTCGGGCACGTCTTCGGCACCTGCTGGAGATCGGCGAAGCCCTCGTAGCCGATCGTCGGCGCGTCGGCGGGGCAATCGGGGGCGGCCTCCGGCGGGCCGAACCAGAGGAGCGCCGGGCCGGACCAGCCGAGCGGGGCGGGGGAGACGCACTGGCCGGAGCACAGCGCGCTGTGCTCCTCGCCGCCAGCGCCGCCCTGTCCGCCAGCGCCGCCCTGACCGCCGCCGTCACCACCACCGCCCTGGCCGCCGTCGCCGCCGTACTTCTCACACCACTCAGGGTAGAGGACGCGCTCTTCGTCCGAACATGGGCCCTCAATGACGATGGGGGCTTGGGTGCAGCTCGCGGTCAACAGGACGCCTGCGAGGGCAAAGCTCGGAACGCGCATGCGTTGTACCCTATTGGAATGATGGCCCTGAGCGCAAGGCGGCTGTCGCCCCGCGGGCCTGGCGCGCGCTGAGCATTCCCTCGGTCGTGAAAAGTTTCTCATTCTTGTCACCTTGGGGGACGGCGGATATCTCTGCCGCCGGACCTCCTCATAGGTTCAGTTCGAGACCGATCCCGAACGCCGCACCGAGCGCGGGAGCGCTCCAGATTGCGCGCTCTGCTTCGGCGATGCCTCCACGGCGGAGGAGTGACGCATCGATCGTGCGCTGAACCGCCTCGGCACTTCCGTACCCAGAGAGGCCCTCTGACAGCGGCCACCTGACGCCGGCTCGCGCACCGATTCCGGCACGAAGATTCAGCAGCATTCTCGCGAGCCTTGGAGCGTCGGGCACGACACGGAGCACGCCGAGCTCTCCGACCCCGCACGCGAAGAGAAGCTGCCGGTGAAGGCACAGGGCAGCGTTCGCGGTGAGCGCCGATGATGCCACGCGCACGCCCTCTATTTTTGTCGACAGCGACGAGAGCCCGCGGGCTTCCAGCGCGACCGACCATGCCGGCCAGCGTCCCGTGACCGCCAACGTCGGTCCAACCGCAACGCCGGGCGTCAGCCCCAGCGCCATCGTGGCGCCGGCGCCAACGCTCCACCGGAAGCGCTCCGCCGCAGCTTGCTCCGCGCGGTGGCGGGGTGGTGCCCGCACGGATGGCAGCTCGCGCGCGGGCGGCGCCTCGTTCGGCGGCGGCGCCGGCTGTCCCGCGCACGGGCGCTCGGGGGAGCACGGCGCTTCCGCCGGCATCGCCGGCTCTCCCCGCGGGGCCGGCGCTGCCTGCGGCGGCGGGAGCTCGCCCGTCTCGTCGAGCTGCACCGCGATCGACAGGGCCACCGTCGAAACCAGCGCCTTGCAGTCGCCGCGCGCCCTGTAGCCGTCGGTCCAGATCACCACGCCGCGGCGATCGCGCAGGTATATCGACGCGATGAGCTCGCGCTGCCCTTGTTCTATCGACACCGCCATCGTGAGCGGAGCCTCCGCGTCGAAGGGGTCGAAGCCCATGCGCCGGGCGATCTCCGCGCGCAGGAACCGCTCGTCGGGGCAGCGCTCGGTGCCTGGAGCGCGCGTGAGCTCGATCCGCACGTGGGCCCGGCGCGGTCCGGAATCAGCCCGGACCGGCGCGGCCGCGAGCTGCGCGGCAAGGGCCGCGACCATCGAAGCGAACGCTGCGCACCATGCCCGCTTTCCCCGTCGCGGGGCGCGCGACGCGACGCGCGCGTGAAGCGGCGGTTCTGCGCTCATCGCCGCTCGTGCCCCGCCGTGCCGCCGGTCGTCGTCACCGGCAGCGCCTCCGCCCTCGACCGAAGCCGCTCGCGCAGCAACGTCAGCCGGCTCCGTGGAAACCGCTGCGCGTGCGCATCGATGTGCTTCAGGGCGGCGCCGCGCTCGCCATGCAACAGCGCTTGCCTGGCCGCATCGAGCAGCGCGAGCTCCTCGTCGAGACGATCCTGGCTCTGGTCTGGGGGCGCCGGGGCGTGCCTCGATCCAGCGGGCTTGCGCTGGCCTGGCCCATCGGTCGTCCGTGCCGCGGGCGCTCGGGGGCTCTGGGTGTCGGCGGAGCGCGTGGCGTCGTCGGGGCGCGGCGCTTCACCGAGAACGCCTTGGGGTCGTGGCTCCGGCGTCGGGGCTGGATGAGTGCTTCGGGCGACGACGATGGGTATCGCGGCCGGGCCCAGGTGGCGCGCCCAGTCGACCGGTGCTCGAGCGAGCCAGGCGGCCAGGAGCAGGCCACCGGCGACGCCTGCCGCACCCCACCCGAGCGCCGGGCGAAGGGCCCGGGGGGTCGCGCGCGCGAGCCGCGCGAGGCGTGCTCGCCACCGTGTCCCATCGACCCGCGCTCCGGCGCTCGGCGCGGCCGGGTCGCTCGCGGGCAGGATCGTCTCGCGGAGCGAACGCAACGAGGTCGCGGAGAACAGCGGGAGCACGAGGACGCTGGACCGGAGCGCCCGTCTCTCTTCGGGGCGCAGCCGCTTCTCGGCGGCGCGGTAGTCCCGGCGCGCGAGGCGCAGCCGGCTCGCGGCGGTGTGCTCGTTGAGCGAAAGGGCGCGCGCGATCTCGCGCATCGGGACATCGTACGCGTCGGCCAGGAGGAGGACGGCGCGGCGCTCGGGCGCGAGCTCCGACAGGAGGCGGATCGCGAGCGCGAGCCGCTCCTGCGCGGCGATGTGATGCTCGCTGCTCGCCGCGACGTCTGCCTGCTGGAAGCAAGCGGCGTCCGCGAGCCCTACAGGCACCTCGCGGCGCCGGTAGGCGCGCTCCAGGTGATGGCGGACCTGCCGCCAGGCGATCCCGAAGAGCCACGACGCCTCCGCCCTCCAGTGCTCGCCGAGGCGCTCCGGTCGCGCTGGATCGGGCATGCCCGTGGGTGTGCTGCGCGGCCGGGGAGGCGTGTCACCCGGTGCGCTGTCTGCGGCGACGACGGCGGCCTGCGCGGGCGCTGCGGCGTATCCCACGGTGTCTGGCGAGGCCACCAGGGCCGCGGCGCGCGCGCTGCTGGACCGCATCGGGTCGTACCGGGGGAAGCTGCGGTAGGCGCCCAGCAGGACGTCCTGGCACAGGTCGTCCAGGTCGTCCTCGGCGACCCCGAGGAACCGGAGCATACCAGGGAGGACATGAACCGCGGTTGTGTGCATGGATGTCCAGGCGCCGTGCTGGACCGGGTCGGCCGGAGGACGAGAAGGGCTCATGCTCAGAATTACGGGGCGTTTCTCGCAGCCGTCACAGAATCGGTCCGGGCCGAGGCCCCCTCCGACCCGATGCGGCCCCCCCTTCGACCCGGTGCGATCCCAGCTCGGACGAGGGGCGACCCCTCGACCGGGTGGGACGCCCGATGGGAGGGGAGCAGGTCCTCCAGCAGACCGGGGCGTCCATCTGCTGTGCGCCGCGTGGCGAACCTGCCCGACCCTCCGATCTTCCGGGAGTTCGATGTCGGCGCCCTGCGCCTCGAACGTCGTGATGTCACGATAGCGCGTGCGTGTGCTGGTTCCCCGTAAACGTGACGGCGGTGCGGGGACGATGACGTAGAAGGCGTGCCGGGCCGACGGGCCGAAATGCATGGATACCGGACCCGACTCGATCACCGACGCCGGGCAGCATCCTCAGCGGCCCACGATGCTCGTAGCAGCTGGATAGCCGACCGCGGACGGCTCGTCGGAGCGCACCGCGCGAGGATGCGCTTCCAGCCGTTCCGTGCGCTCGCCGCCTCCGCGACGATGTCTGCGACCTCGCTCGGATCCACCCGCTCTTCGGAGAGCCGCGCCGTCGCACCATACTCCGCGGCGAGCGCGCGGCGCTCGGCTGGGCCCTTGGCGCGCGCGAGGATGCACGCGTAGGCCTCGCACGAGTACGCGAACGTCTCGCGCTTGCGGTACTCGATGTCGAGGAGCCACTCCTTCGTCCGCGTCTCGCGAAGACCGACGGTCGCGCGCTTGCAGTTGTGGAAGATGTGCGCCGCCTCGTGAACGATGAAGTCGGCGAACGGATCGTCGTCCGCGAAGTACTCGACCGAGACATAGCAGGTCGTCCCCTCGCTCAAGCCAACGAGGCACGGCGCGTCCTCGCCGAGCAGATCCGCGCCGAGGCTCGCGAGGTACAGGTTGGCGAGCGTCCACGCCGAGCTGTCGTATCCATGCTCCAGCAAGAGCGGCTCGATGTTCTCGCTCGTGACGAACACGACCGACTTCTCGAGCGTCGCGAGCACCGCGTCCTGCTCGACCCGCGGGAACAGCCCCCGCACCATCGGCTCGACCTTGCCGCGCGTGATGGCGACGGCGTCGGCGTGCGGCAGGGATTCGTGCGCGAGTCCTTCGGCCCGCCGCCGCACCTCGCGAACGAGCGCGCCTCGGAGCTCCTCGTGGGCGCGGTTCGCACGCTCCATGAACTCGCCGGGCCACGCCGCGTTGTGTGGGTCGGTCTCGCCGGTGCGGAGGTACCGCTCGACCTCGTCGGCGGCGCTGGGCACGTTGCTCACCGGCGCATTCTACTCGGGCAGCGCTTCCGGGCTGGCAGCAATCGACGCGGACGGTGCGCGCCGGGTGGCCGCTTTTGTGGCAAGGCGGCTATTCGACCCGATGCCGCGCGCGCCGAGCTTCAGAAGGAGACCTTGCCCGCAGCAAACCCCGCGATGAGCGGCATGGAGAGCGCGCCGCCGTGCCAGCCCTGATGCTCCACGGGGGCCCGCCGCCGCGGCTACCGCGCTCTGCGCGTGTGGGTGCCGCGGCTGTTCCAGGACCGCGCCATCGCCCGCGCCGGCAGCTCGTACGGCGTGAGCGTTGCGGATCCTACGAGGGAACCCGGGTGGCCCCATGACCCTGCAACGTGCCTCGGCCAGGGTGCTCAACCCGTCTTGATCGTGAGCTCGTTGCCGCGTCCCGCGTCGAACGGGAGCGGCTGGGAGAGGTAGCCGTTCTGCGGGTTGCGCACGTAGTCGATATAGCCCGAGGCCTGCTCGAACGCGTTTTCGCCGATGATGATCGCGCCAGGCTTCAGATGCGGCTCGAGCAGCTTGAGAACGTCCAGGTAAAGGGTGAAGGCGCCGTCGAGCAACACCATGTCGATATCACCGTCGACACCCGACTTGAGGGTCTCTCGAGCATCACCGACCCGGAGCTCGACGAGACCGGACAGCCCGGCGGCGGCGACGTTCGCCCGCGCCCGCTCGACCTTGCTGGGCACAAGGTCGGTCCCGATCAAGCGGCCGCCGCCCATATCGCGCAGCGCGGTCGCCAGATAGATCGTGGAGATCCCCATCGAGGAGCCGAACTCCACGATGCACTTGGCCTTGCATGCGCGGGCACACATGTAGAGAAAACGTCCAAGATCCGGGGAGACATTGAGGAAATTCTCCGCGAACCCGCGATACGTGCCTTTCAGATCGTTGGCTTCGTCCTTGAGGAGCTGGGTGATCGTCTCTTCCCTGGTGGCCGCCTCGCTCGCTGCGCTGGCGGCCAGCGGCGCGTCGGCTGCCTCCGCTTCCCCATGAAGACGCTCGAGGACCTCTGCGACCTGGCCGTCGCTGATCGAATTCATATCTATAATCCCTTTCCTTCTGAATGAACGGCCATGCGTGCGACGCCTGGTCGTTGACTGGGTGACCAGGCGATTCCTTGCGACCTTCATGACCCTGCGTGATTGGTAACGTTTGACAACCGAGTCGTCCAGGACGATATTGGGCTCGATTTGAGACCTGCTGAGCATCGATGGGGGGCTGCGGCCAGCCCTGGGATCGAGGACCAAACCGATGGAACTCCGTCACCTGCGCTACTTCATCGCCATCGCCGAGGAGGAGAACTTCAGGCGCGCGGCAGAGACGCTGCACGTATCGCAGTCGCCGTTGAGTCGTCAGATGCAGCAGCTCGAGGAGGAGATCGGCGCGGAGCTCTTCGAGCCATCGGGACGCGGCGTGAAGCTCACGCCCGCCGGGCGGCTTCTCCTGGACAGAGCGAAGACGATCCTCTCAGACGTGCACGCTGCGGCGAAAGAGGCGCGGGAGACGGCCGAAGGCCAGATCGGGACGGTCACGATCGGCTTCGAGAGCGGCTCTGCGTATGTAGGGCCGTTGTCGACGATCCTCACGCGGTTTCGGGAGCAGGCGCCTCGAGTGAACGTGGAGCTCGTGCCCATGAGCAGCGCGCAGCAGTGGGACGCCTTGCGCGCGGGGCAGATCTCGCTCGGCTATGGGAACTACGTCCCGGATGACTCCTCGCTCCAGAGCGTCGTGCTTGCCCGGCATCGCCTGGGGATCATCGTGCCGGAGCAGCACCCTCTGGCGACCGAATCCATGATCAAAGTCAAGGACCTGGCGAACGAGCCCATGCTCATGGATCCGCGGAAGAGCAACCCTCGTTTGTATGACGACATCATCGCCGCCGTTCGCGCGCGCGGCGTGACCCTGAACGTGGCTTCGGAGATCCTCGACGGAGAAGCCCTGTTGACGCTCGTGGCGAGCGGCTTCGGATTGACCTTCGGCGCGGAACCCGCGGCGCCCTTCCTCGCGGTCGGCACCGCGATCTGGAAGCCGGTCAGCGATCTCGGTCTGGAGATGCGCAACATTGCGATGTGGCGGCCCGACGCGCAGTCTGTCCTGCTCCGACCGCTCGTCGACCTGGTACGTGAATTCGGCGCCGCGCTTCGCGATCGGGAGATGGGACCGCGCAGACAGGAGAGCGAGCGCCGGCGGCGACGGCGACGCGGCTAGAAACAACGGGCCGAACGCTTCGAGGAGGGGGTCGCTCGGTGCACTGCCTGCTAAGTTTGCGTATTTGTTCGAATTTCTTCCCGTTTGGCGCTCTGGTTCACCGTCGACGCCGAGCGCATGATAGTGCTGCACGTGGCCCGGCAGCCGACGAGCGAGGCGGGCCTACCCTCCCTCTTCCAGGAGCTCAAGCTCTTCCAGGAGTTCAAGATGACCGTGAAAGCCTTTGGTGCCCATGCCGCCGACAAGCCGCTGGAAGCGCTCGACATCTTTCGTCGCGCCCCGGGCGACCACGATGTGCAGATCGACATCGCCTACTGCGGCGTCTGCCACTCGGACTTGCACACCGTCCGAGGTGAATGGGCGGGCACGCTCTATCCGTGCGTTCCTGGGCACGAGATCGTGGGGCGGGTGTCCGCTGTGGGGGCCCAGGTATCTCGCTTCAAGAAGGGCGAGCTGGTCGGCGTCGGTTGCATCGTCGACAGCTGCGGCCGCTGCGCGTCCTGCACCGAGCACCTCGAGCAGTACTGCGAGAGGGGCATGACGCTCACCTACAACTCTCCGACCCCGGACGCCCCCGGGCACACGCTGGGCGGCTACTCCCAGCGGATCGTCGTCAACGACAAGCACGTGGTGAAGATCAGTCATCGCGAGGAACAGCTGGCGGCCGTGGCCCCGCTGCTCTGCGCCGGCATCACGACCTATTCGCCGCTTCGGCACTGGAACGCCGGGCCCGGCAAGAAGATCGGCGTGGTGGGCATCGGCGGGCTCGGCCACATGGGCGTCAAGCTCGCCCACGCGATGGGCGCGCACACCGTCGCGTTCACGACGTCGGAGTCGAAGCGGCAAGACGCCAAGGCCCTCGGCGCGGACGAGGTCGTGGTGTCGCGCAACGCGAACGAGATGGACCGCCACGCCGAGAGCTTCGATATGATCCTGAACACGGTCGCGGTGAGCCATGACCTTGACGCCTTTACGAGGCTGCTCAGGCGGGACGGCGCCCTGGTGCTCGTGGGCGTGCCGAAAGACGCCCACCCGTCGCCCACCGTCTTCAACCTCGTGCTCAAGCGGAGGACGATCGCTGGGTCGACGATCGGCGGCATCGCCGAGACGCAGGAGATGCTCGATTTCTGCGCGGAGAAGGGGATCGTCGCCGACATCGAGGTGATTCCGATCCAGCGGATCGAACAGGCGTACGAGCGGATGCTCAAGGGCGACGTCAAGTATCGCTTCGTCATCGACACCGCCAGCTTGGCCGTCGGGCCACAGCGGTAAGGCCATAGGTCATCGTCAACACTGAAGGGCGGCACTAGCCCCTTCGCCTCCTCCGTGGCTCGCGGCGCTGCCCAGCACGCCCGTTCCGCGCCGCCGTCTCTTCCCCGCCTGCCACGACCTCCCGCACGCTGTCGCGCAACCAGCGGTGAGCGGGGTCCGCGTCCAGCCTCGGGTGCCACAGCAACGAGACGGTGATCTCCGGCGCGGCGAAGGGCAGCGCGAAGCTGAACAGGCCGTCGCGCAGGCTCCTGGTGTGGTGATCCGGAACGGTGGCGATCAGGTCGGTCGCGCGCGCCAGGGCGATCGCCGTGGCGAACCCGCCGACGATGGTCACCACCTCGCGCGCCAGACCGAGCGCGGCCAGGCTCTCGTCGATGCGCCCCTTGGCCACGCCGCGCCGCGAGAACACGACGTGGCGTCCGGCGGCGTAGCGCGCGGGCGTGATCTTCGCGCGGCCGAGGGGGTGGTCGCTGCGCACGAGGCCGATGAAGCGGTCGCGGAACAGCGCCTGGGTGCGCAGCTCGGGGCTGGTGTCTTCGTCGACGACGCCCGTCTCGAGGTCGACAGCGCCCGTGCGCAGCGGCGCGCTGTCCTTGTCGGGCTTGGCCACGAAGCGCAGCCGGACGCCTGGCGCCTCGGCGCCGGTGCGCTCGATCAGGGCTGGACCGAAGCTCTCGACGAATCCCTCGCTGGTGCGCAGCGTGAAGGTGCGCACCAGGCGCTTCAGGTCGAGCTTCTCGGCCGGGCGCAGGACGGCCTCGGCGCCCTGCACCAGGTGGCTCACGCGCTCGCGCAGCTCGAGCGCGCGTGGGGTCGGCACCAGGCCGCGTCCAGCGCGCACCAACAGGGGGTCGTCCAGGGTCTCCCGCAGGCGCGCGAGCGCCCGACTCATCGCCGACGGGCTCAGGCTCAGGCGTCGGGCCGCGCCGGTGACGCTGCCTTCCGTGAGCAGCACGTCGAGCGTCACGAGCAGGTTCAGGTCGGGCAGCGACATGCCACCAGGCTAGCAGAGGTCGGGGCGAACCATGGCGTCATACGCACATAGTTGTTGCGATCGTTGCGCGTTCCGCAATCCGTGCCGGCGCTCTAGTTTCGACGTCGAAGGTCGGATCACCTCGATTCGAGCCGAGCCGGAGGCCACGCATGACCGAGAACGCCCTTGACCTGTTCGTCCATCGCACCCGCGCCAGCTGGGGACCGCTCAGCAGCGACCTTGTCGCCAGCTGTCGCGATCACCTGGAACAGCTGGCGAAGGCGCACGCCTCCGAGCCCTGGCTCGCGGCGCTTCACGAGGACGCGCCCGCGTCCAGGGAGCTCTACCGGGATGCGAAGCACGGCTTCGTGCTGCAGGCCCACACCGAGCAGCCCGGGCTTTACCGCCCGCCGCATGACCACGGTCGCGGCTGGGTGATTTACGCCCTGCAGCGCGGAGAGATCGCGATGTCGACCTACGCTCGCGTCGAGACCGGAGCCGGCGTCCAGCTGGTCAAGCGTGACGAGACGCTGCTGCGCGCCGGGCAGGCGCAGCTGTTCTTGCCGGGAGACATCCACGACACGCGCTGCGTCGCCGGCCCGGCGCTGCTGTTCCGCTTCACCGAGCGCGATCTCCGACAGGAAGATCAGGTCGCGCGGCGCGTGACCCGCTATGTCGAGCGCAACGGCGTCTGGACGGTGGGAACATGATGGCGCTGCGCACCTCGATCGCGGGCGCGCCCCTGCCGAGCGAGGCGCCCGAGCAGGCGGCTTCCGGTGTGCAGGGCCCGGCGCGCGCGGAGGCGATCGCGTGCGTGCTCGCGGCCATGGTGCTGGTGGTGCTCTCCGCGGGCATCGCCAACGTGGCGCTGCCTGCGCTGGCGCACGCGTTCCAGGTGACGCCCGCCGCGTCGGTGCGCGTCGTCAGCGCCTACCAGCTCGGGCTGGTGATGGCTCTGTTGCCGTGCGCCGCGCTGGGCGAGAGCCTGGGCTATCGCGCCGTGTTCACGGCAGGCGTCGGGCTGTTCACGGGCGCGTCGGTGCTGTGTGCGCTGGCGCCATCGCTCCACTGGCTGGTCGCCGCGCGCTTTTTGCAGGGGCTCGGGGGCGCCGCCGTGATGGCGCTCGGGGTGGCGCTGCTGCGCTTCGTGGTTCCGCAGGCGCAGCTGGCAGCCGCCATCGGCTGGAACGCGCTCGCCGTGGCGCTGTCCTCGGCCGCGGCGCCCACGGTCGGCGCCGTGCTGCTCTCGAGCGCAAGCTGGCCCTGGCTGTTCGCCGTCAATCTTCCGCTCGGCGTGGCGGTGCTGCTCGCCTCGCGCGGCCTCCCCGAGGTCCCCGGCACGGCGCGGGCGCTGGACGCGACAAGCATGGCGCTGAACGCGGGGGCCTTCGGCGCGCTGATCGCAGGCGCGGAGCTGCTGCCGGCGGCGCCGGCGCTCGGGGCCGGCCTGCTCGCCGCGGCCGCCCTGAGCGCGACGCTGTTGCTCCGCCGCGAGCTGCCGAAGGAGGCGCCCCTGGTGCCGCTCGACCTGCTGCGCAGCCGTTCGTTTCGCGTCTCCGTGATCGCGTCGGTCGCGTGCTTCGCGGGACAGGCCTCGGCGCTGGTCGCGCTGCCCTTCTATCTGCGGCACAGCTTTGGCCAAGAGGCTCTGAGCACCGGGCTGCTGATCACGCCCTGGCCGCTGAGCGTGGCCCTCCTGGCGCCCGTCGCGGGCCGCCTCGCCGACCGCATCTCGACGGCCTGGCTGTGCGCGACGGGCGCGGGGTGTCTCGCGCTGGGGCTCGCTGCGCTCGCGCTGTCGCCGGCGCACGGCAGCGCGCTTTCGCTGGTGCCGTTCGTGGCGCTGTGCGGCGCGGGCTTTGGCCTGTTCCAGGTGCCGAACAACCGCAACATGTTCCTCGCGGCCCCGCGCGCGCGGAGCGCCGCCGCGGGCGGCATGCAGGGCACCGCGCGGCTGGCCGGCCAGACGGCGGGCGCTGTCGTCATGACCTTGCTCTTCACGCTCATGCCAATCGATGCCGCGCCGCGCATCGGCCTCGGTATCGGTGCCGCGCTGACGCTGAGCGCCGGGATCGTCAGCGCGCTGCGTGCTGGCTCGCACCGCAGCCATGACGGTGGGCGGATGGGCAGATGAAAGCCGCGGTGTCCCCGACCGTGACGGGTACGAGCCGTCAGCGTCGGGGGCGCTTGAATCGCTCGCGCGAGCGCTCGACGTCTCCTCGGATGACGCAGCCCTCGACGTGATCGTTCACCAGCCCCATCGCCTGCATGAACGCGTACACCGTCGTGGGGCCGACGAACTTCCAGCCGAGCTTCTTCAGGTCCTTCGAGAGGGCGACCGACTCCGGTGACGTCGATACGGTCTGCGGGCGCGCGAGCCGCTCCGCGGCGGGCTCATAGCGCCAGACGAACGCCGCCAGCGAGCCCTCGCGCTCGACGAGCTCTCCGGCGCATCGAGCGTTGTGGATGACCGCCTCGATCTTGCCGCGGTGGCGGATGATCCGCTCATCTCCGAGGAGCCGTTCGACGTCTCGCCCGGTGAAGCGAGCGATCTCGTCGACGTCGAAGCCGTGGAACACCGCGCGGAAGCTCTCACGCTTGGCGAGGACGGTGCGCCAGCTCAACCCGGACTGGAAGCCCTCGAGGCTCAGCTTCTCGAACAGCCGGCGGTCGTCGCTGACAGGAAACCCCCACTCGCGATCGTGATAGTCGATGAACTCCGGCGCCGCGCCGGACCAGCGGCAACGCGCTCGACCGTCGGGTCCCACGATCGTCGCGGCGCTCATGGCGCGTCGCCTCGCAGGAACCCGAGCCGCTCGTCGACGCGAGACGGCGCGATCTCGAGGATCTCGGCGCTGACGACGCCCGCGGCGACGAACGGATCGCCGTTCACCCTGTCGCGGAGCTCGTCCATCGTGGTCCGATGCGCGAGGATCCCGCCGCCGCCGTGGGGCTTCAGGCTCCCGACCAGCACGAACACTCCTTCGTCGAAGCCACGCCGGATCCAGGCGTTGTGTTGCTCCATGTGCAGGCTGGCTTGACCCTTGTTGTCGGAGAATTTGAGAAGGACAAGAAACACGGCGCACGCTCCTGGGGTTACGGCTCACGTCTGCCGCGGGGGCGGCCACGTGTCGTCTTGCGTTGCGTCGCCTGGAGCCCCCGCTCTGACCGAGCGTCGGGGTCAGGCGGGCCGGCGCTGGTCGCCAGCGACAGCAACCACGCGTGCATCTGCTCCACTTCCTGCGCGATGAAGGTCTCGTCGTGGAAGGCGCTCGCCAGCGTGGCCACCCCCTGGCTCCGGGCCAGGAGGTGCATCGCGAGCTCATCGGCGTCGTCCGCCCGGCCGAGCTGGACGAACTGCCGACTCAGCCACGTCCGGAAGAGCGTGAACAGCCGGTTGGCTCCCGGTCGAGAAGGGTGGTCGAGCTTTGCGAGCTCAGCGCACAGGGTGCCAACGGGGCAACCGTATCGTTTGATGCTGGCGCGGTTCGCGATCAGGATACCGATGAAGCTACGTATTCGGTCCGCGGGGCTGTTGCCCTCGATCTCCCACCGATCGAGCATCTGCTGCGTGCTCGCGAGGCGCTCGTCGATCACCGCATCCAGGATCTCGTCCTTCGTCTTGAAGTGGTAATAGAAGTTGCCGCGTGAGATACCGACGGCCTCCGCGATATCAGCGAAGGATGTGTGCTCGTAGCCCCGTCGATAGAAGAGACCATCAGCCGCTTGAACGATCTGAGCGCGCGTCGTCGGGTTGCTCACAGCATCGCCTCGCCGGACGGCCGCTGTCGCAGCCGCGGAGAGTCGATCTAGTAGGACGATTGTCCTAGGATGTCAAGCGTCGCTGCGTCCGCGCTGCCACGACGCGGGGCGCCAGCGGGCACGGCCGCGGACCGGCGGCGCCTGCAGCACCACCCCGCCGTCGCGCCGGTCGACACGCTGGAGCGGCGCGAGGGCCCGCTGTCATCCACGAGCGGCGGCCCCGGTCGTGTACTCCGCGAACAGCTCGCTCAACGCTTTCGCCATCGCGCGCATGCGCGGCACCTGGCGCAGCTCTCGATGCATCACGACGTAGAACGGGACCGACGGACCCGCGGCGTCGAGCGCCACGGGCTCCAGACCCGGAACATCGACGCCGGCCGCGTGCACGACGATGCCCATGCCTGCCCGCGCTGCCTCGATCCGCGTCTCCACGGCGTTCGAACGAAGCGGGAAATTTCGCGCGCCGCGCTCCACGAGCCAGTGGAAGGGGCCGAGTCCCTGGGTGACTCGCTCATCGACGATGAAGCGCTGGCCTGTGTAGTCATCTCGCGTGACCCGGCGTCCGGGCAGATGCGCCGCCAGGTAAGCGGCGCTCGCGTACAAAGCCGGCTTGACCTCGCCGACGCGCTTCTCGATGAGCACGTTCGAGGCCGAACGACCCCCGCGGAGCCCGATGTCGGCCTCGCGCTCCGCCAGATCGACGAGCCGCGACTCGACCGACACCTCGACGATGGTCGTCTGGTCCTGCTCCCAGCATCGCCGCGCCGCCTGGGCTGCCACGGCGCCAAACCCCTCCGGCACGGAGAGGCGCACGGTGCCGGCTCGTTCACGATCGTGCGCCCCGAGCGCTTGCTCGAACCCGGCGGCGATGTTCACGAGCGCGAGGGCCTCGCGTTCCAGCCGCACCCCGTGGCTCGTCCGGTGGACGACGGAGCGCCCGAGCGCGCGCTCGAGCGTCGAGACGCGCCGCATGACCGTGGAGGCCGACATGCCGAGGCGCTGTCCGGCCGCGAGGAAGCTCCCGCGGCGGTGGACCTCGAGCAGCACACGACAATCGTCCCAGTCCATGGGACGACCCTGCCACCTCGACGGATCTTCGTCCATGCAAAACGGCTTTGTACCAGCGCAAAACCCCCGTGATGCGGCGCAGGTTATGCTGTCTCCATGAAAATGGCAGTGCTCGGTACAGGAGCCATCGGCAGCACATTCGCTTACCAGCTGGTTAAAGCCGGCCACGAGGTCACGGCCGTCGCGCGCGGCGCGCGGCTGGAGCGCCTGCGGGAAGACCGCGCCATTGTTCTGAGCGATGGCGCGCGCGCCCCTGTGGCCGTCGCCGGCACGCTCGACCCGAGCGTCCCGTACGATCTCGTGCTCGTGACGGTGCTGGCGCCTCAGGTCGACAGCGTCTTACCCGCGCTGCGACAGAGCGCCGCGAGACACATCATGTTCATGTTCAACACCTTCGAGCCGCTGGATCGACTGCGGGACGCGGTGGGCGCCGAGCGCTTCTCGTTCGGCTTCCCCGGCGGCGTGCTCGCGCATCTCATCGACGGCAAGCTGCGGAGGCGCATCCTGCCCGGCACCACCGTGGGCAATGCGGCCTGGGCGAAGGTGTTCGGCGCTGCAGGGATCCCGACCGTGACCAGCGCCGATATGCATGGATGGTTGCGCTCGCACGCCGCCATGGTGATCCCCCTCATGTCGATCGGCGTCGTCGTGGCGCACAGGAACGCCGGCATCACATGGCGTGAGGCGCGCCGCTACGCCGCCGCGCTCGCCCAGGGGTTTCACATCGTGCGCGGCCTGGGCCACGCCATCGAGCCCACCGTGGTGGCGCTGCTCAGCCGTCTGCCGCGCATGCTCACCACCGGCTTGTTGTGGCTCATGAGCCGCACCCAGGAGCTCCGGAACCTCGGCGCGCTCGGCGCCGCGGAGCCCCGGATGCTCATCGACATGATGGCGACCGCGGTGCCGAATGAGGCCGCCGAGCTGCTGGCGATCCGCCCGTAGACTGGAGCTAGTCGCGATCGGCCGGCGCGCCGCCCGGGAAATAGTGGCGGTAGGGTCGGCCGCCCTCCACCGCGCGATCGACGGACGGGCGCTCGCGCAGGCGGCGGTAGTAGGCGCGCAGGTTGGGGCGGTCGTCGAAGGGGTGGACCCAGTCGGCGTAGAAAAGCGACGGGGCGGCGGCGCAGTCGGCGAGGGTAAAGGCGTCGCCTGTCGCCCAGGTGCGGCCGGCGAGCTCGCCGTCGAGCCAGGCGTAGACCTTGTCCAGGGCGGCGCGGGCCTGAACCTCCCCGTACTCATCGCGCGGGTTGGACTGCATCTCGCGGATGCGGTTGTTCACGATCACCTGCATCGTATTCATGACGTAGTTGTCGAAGATGCGGTCGAACATCCGCACCTGGAGCGCGGCGGCCGGATCGCGCGGGATCAGGCGGGCAGGATCCGGATGCGCCTGGTCGAGCCACTCGACAACGATGGTCGCCTCCCACAGGGCGAGGTCGCCGACCCGGAGCACCGGGAACTTGCCGAGCGGCCAGAGCGCCGCCAGCTCGGCGCCGGCCTGCGGGTTGGAAGGCTCCAGCAGGCGCAGCTCGAAAGGGACGTCCTTTTCATAGAAGGCGATGAAGGCCTTCTGGGAGTAGGACGAGAAGGGGTGGGCGTAGAGGATCGGTGTCGTCATGGTGGCCTTGCTGCTTCGCGTGTCTGCGAGCGGTTCGTGTCTGCAAGCGTCCGGCGAGACCGTCGAGCGTTCCATCGGAGCGCCCGAAGTTCTCACAAAATCAGCCTGATCGATGTCCTAGCCAGGCCTCCGCGCGCCCCTCGCCAGCTCCTCGCCGAGCGCGTCCAGCATCTGGAGCCAGCTCGGGTGCGCGCCGGTCCGGCGAGCGAGCGCCTCGCTCACGTTCTGCTCGAGCCTCACGAGCGTCCGCCCGTTTCGCTCGACGAAGGTGATCGACACGAGCGTCTCCTCGGGCCAGTCCCGGTCGTGCCCCTGGCTCTCGGAGGAGACGGGATTCCCGTTCGCGTCAGCGATCCGCATGGTGAACGCGAGCCGCTCCGGCCGCACGACCTCGCTGTAGACACCGATGGTCCAGCAATCGCCGAACTGCGGGTTGTGGATGCACGAGTGGAAGCCCCCTCCCGGTCGGACGTCGATCCGCGCGAAGCGGATGGTGCACCCCCGCGGCGCGAACCAGCGCGCCAGCAGGTCGGGATTCGTCCACGCATCGAACACCACGTCGCGCGGAAAATCGAACGTGCGCTCGATGAGGACCGTGGGCTCATGAGGGGTTTGAGAAAATTGCATCGTGACGTGATCACCCTTTCTTCGGCGGATGCAGCTCGTGCAGGAGGTCGTCCAGGCGGCCGAACGCCTCGTCCCAGTGCTGCCGGTACTGCTCGACCCAGCTCGCCACCTCCCGCATCGGCGCGGGATTGAGCTGGCAAACGTGCTGCCGCCCGTCGCGCCGCTTCTCGATCAGACCCGCTCGTTCCAGGGTTGCCAGGTGCTTGGAGATGGCCTGTTGCGAGATCTGAAACGGCTGCGCCAGCTCGTGCACCGACGCAGGCCCCGTCTTGAGCCGCACGAGGATCGCGCGCCGGGTGGCGTCGCTCAGGGCGGCCAGGGTCGTGCTCAGCGAATCCACAACCATATGGTTGTGTATTGGCTGCCGGAAGTCAAGCGAAGGTCTTCCACCTCGAGACCCTCGAGGTGGAAGACCCCCTGAAGGCGTCGTCGGACGCAACGCTGGAGCTCGCCTGCCTTGCTGGCGCCGGACGCCACGGTCGCGCTGTGCGGATGATGTGCAATCAAATGGTTGCACTTCGTTGCGCTGCTCGGTATTGTGCATCCAGGAGGTTGCACATGGCATCGACGGACAGGATCGAGAAGCAGGTCACGCTGCGCGCGCCCGTGTCACGCGTGTGGCGGGCTATCGCCGACGCCCGGGAGTTCGGGCGCTGGTTCGGGATCGAGCTCGAGGGCGAGTTCGCCGCGGGCAAGACGCTCACGGGCATCTTCGACGAGGGGCTCAACGAGGCCGCCATCATGGACTACCAGAAGAGCCGCGGTCTCCGGCCTTCGAAGGTGAAGCTCCCCGAGAAGGGCGCGGTGTTCTGCACGGTGGAGCGCATCGAGCCGGAGCGGTACTTCAGCTTTCGCTGGATCCCGTATGGCATCGACGCCGAGGCCGACCCGGACAACGAGCCGACGACGCTCGTCGAGTTCCGCCTCGAGGGGGTCGCCGACGGCACCCTGCTCACCATCGTGGAGTCCGGCTTCGACCGTGTGCCAGCGCATCGGCGCGAGCGCGCGTTCCGCATGAACGAGGGGGGATGGGCCGCTCAGGCCGAGAACATCGCGAAGTATGTCGAAAACGTGTGAACCGGCGGTCGCTGACGTCTTCTTCGCCCTCGGCGACGGGACGCGGCTGTCGGTGGTGACCCGGCTCGGCGCCGGAGGGGCGCTGTCGGCGACCGCGCTCTCCGACGGAGCGAAGGTGACGCGACAGGCGATCGTGAAGCACCTCCGGGTGCTCGAGGGCGCGGGCCTCGTGACGCACGAGCGGCGCGGGCGCGAGGTCCTCTACGCGCTCGAGCCGCGGCGGATCGAGGAAGCCCGCGTGTTCCTCGACGGCATCTCCGCAGGCTGGGATCGCGCGCTCGAGCGGCTGCGCCGGATGGTCGAGGAGCCTCCGTCGTCGACGCGTGAACGGGAAGCGCCATAAGAGGGCGGCTTGCAGCGCAAGCATTCGGGCGCGGCAGTCGAGCGCCGCCCAGAATCGCAGCGCCGACGCCGGCTGTGGCCCCCGAGCCGACCTCGACACCGGGGCGCTTCGCGCGATACTCAGAGGCATGACCATCGTCGCCCTGACGGTACCCGACGACCTCTGCGCAGCGCTGCAGGTGCCGGCCGAACGGCTGGCGTCCGAGATCGCCTTCGCCGCCGCGATCCGCCTCTACGAGGAAGGCCGGGTGTCGCTGGCCAAGGCCGCCGAAATTGCATGCGTGGAGCGTTTTCGCTTCGCAGCCCGGCTCGCGGAGATCGGCATCCCGACCGCGGCGTTCGACCCGGCCGATGTGGATGTTGCCAAGACGGCAGCGAGATGACGCTTCCGGTCGCGGTGATCAGCGATACGGGGCCGCTGAGCTACCTTCACCGACTCGGGCGCCTCGAGCTTCTGCAACAGCTCTATCGGCACTTGCTCGTCCCACCTGCCGTCGTCGCAGAGCTCAACGTAGGGCTTCGCCTGGGCAGAGATCTGCCCGACGTGACCACCCTGGACTGGATCGAGCTGCGATCGCCTCCTGCTCATGCGCTCCAAGGGATCGACGGGCTTGGCGTTGACCATCTTGCGAACGGTTCGTATAGTTCCCCGCGTGCGCCATGTGACCCAGCCGCCCGCGCTCGACGAGGCCGGCCTCGAGCGGGCGCTGGAGCGGCTGCGGCGCACGGTGCGGCAGCGCGGCCTGAAGGGGTCGTCGGTCCGCGACTCCATCGCGCGCGCGGCGCTCCTCAGGCGAGGCCACTTCTCGGTCGACGACCTGCTGAAGGAGCTCCGCGAGAGCGGCGTCGTCGATGCCCACCCCGCCACGGTCTACCGGGTCCTACCCCTCCTGGTGGAAGCGGGGCTCCTCCAGATGACGCTCGTGTCGAAGGGCGACGGCGCGCGGTACGAGCGAGCGTTCGAGCGTGAACATCACGACCATCTGATCTGCACACGCTGCGGCAAGGTCGTGGAGTTCGAGTTCGAGGCGATCGAGGTTCTTCAGCGCGATGTCGCGGAGAGATTCGGCTTCCGCTTGACGGGCCACGTCCACGAGCTGCTCGGGGTCTGCAAGGACTGCAGCGCTGCCGGCGTCGAGGGCTGACGCGCGAGAGGCGCCCTGCCGGCGCCGCAGCGCGACCGGATCACCGGCGTGCCCGACCGCGAGGCAGGCGGCGTACATGAGCAGCGACCCGGACACCGCCGTCAGGTAGCCAGGCCACTCGACCCAGCCGGCGCTCAGGGCGACGAACGCGCCGACGAAGCCGAACATCGCCGCGCAGCCGGCCACGGCGACCCACCGGCCAAGGCGCCCCATGGCCGCGCACGCGAGCCCCCGGACCCGCACGCCGAACGTCCCCCTGGGCCCGTCCAGCGGAAGCGCCGTCGAGGCCGCGCGCGCGAGCGCCCGGGCCCTCACGCGACACCTCGCCTCACGACGCTCATCACCTCGGTCGTCCTCCGCGCGTGGAGCTCCGCGGAGGCCTCTCCGAGCACGGCCCACAACGCCTCCAGGCTGGAATCGTCGAGCCGGACGGAGACGGGGCCGAGGTGAATCGAGATACCCCCGCAGTCCAAGCACCGCTGGACGTGCGCGACGCCGTTGTACGCGAGGGTTTCGTGACGACAGTCCTTCGAGTTTGACAAGTCGACCTCCCGAGCGAGACGGTAACGCGAATGATTATCATTTTCAACATGATCGCGCTGGGGGGCGACTGTGACTGGGGGGCGACTGTGACTGGGTGGCGACTGACCGACGGATGGCCTCGCGCCCGGAGATCCGGCCGTGACAGAGGGTCTTCGCTGCTCCTTGCTGAATTTTCAGGCCGAATCCGCGCTACGGGAGGGCGGCGCGTCGCCGGCGCTGCGCGCCGAGGCGACGAACTCCTCCACGAAGGGCGACGCCGGTCGGGCGGAGAGCTCCTCCCAGGTGCCTGCCTGCGTCACGCGCCCTGCCTCGAGGACGGCGATGCGATCTCCCAGGAGCCGCGCGTCCGTGGCGTCGTGCGTGACGACGACGGTGGGGAGGGCGAGCGTCCGCAGGTAGTCCGAGAGGAACGCCCGGACCTCGCGGCGCGAGTGGACGTCGAGTGCGGCGAGCGGCTCGTCGAGGAGCAGCGCCCGCGGGCTCACGGAGAGCGCGCGCGCGAGCGCCACGCGCTGCTTCTCGCCCCCGGAGAGCGCCTGCGTCCGCCGGTGCGCGTGCGCGGCGATGCCGAGGTCGTCGAGCATGGCGTCGACGACCTCGGCGTCGGCCGCGCGCCCCCGCCGCGCCGGATCGCTCCGCACCGCGAACGCGACGTTCTCACGGACGCTGAGGTGCGGGAACAGCGCGTAGTCCTGGGGCACATAGCCGATCCCGCGCTGCTCGACGGGCACGTCGATCCCGGCCGCCGTGTCGAGGAGCACCGCCTCGCCGACCTCCACGCGCCCTCGCTCCACGGGCAAGATGCCCAGGAGGAGCGAGAGCAAGGTCGTCTTCCCGGCGCCGTTCGGCCCCACCAGGACGAGCGACCCGCCGCCGGTGTCGAGATCGGCCTCGATGCGCAGGCGCCCGATGCGCGCGGTCACGCGGGCGCGGAGGCGCTCCGCCGCCATCACGGCGCCGCCTCGGGGCGCTCGGCCTCGGTGGAGCGCCCCAGCACGGCCCGCACGAACAGGAGCAGCGTGAACGCCACGACGACAAGGACCATCGACAGCGCCTGCGCGGCGCGCAGCTCCGACTCGAGCGCCGTGTAGATGGCGAGCGGCAGCGTCTGCGTCCGCCCCTCCAGGTTGCCGGCGAACATGAGCGTCGCGCCGAACTCGCCGAGGGAGCGGGCCCAGCTCATCGCGGCCCCCGCGGCGAGCCCAGGGGCCGAGAGCGGCAGCGCCACGCGGAAGAACACCCGGAGCGGCGACGCGCCGAAGGTCCGCGCCACCACGAGGAGCCTCGCGTCGACCCTCCGGAACGCGCTGGTCGCCGCCTGCACGAAGAACGGCGCCGAGACGAACACCTCGGCGACAACGACCGCCGTCGTCGTGAACGAGACGGACCACCCCACGGGGTAGAGCCACCCGGCGAGGAGCCCGCGGCGGCCGAACGCGAGCAGCATCGCGACGCCGGCGACCGCGGGCGGGACGACGATGGGCAGCTGCACCACCGTCTCGACCGCGCGCGAGAGCCGCCCGCGCGAGCGCGCCAGCGTCCAGGCGAGCGGCGTCCCCAGGACGACCACGACGGCGAGGCTCGCGGAGGTCGTCAGGAGGCTCAGGCGCAGCGCGGGCCACACGAGGGGGTGGCGGAGCCCCTGCTCGACGTCCCCCGCCGTGGCCGTCGCGAACAAGGCCAGGATCGGGACGGCCAGGAAGGCCACGAGGACCGCGCCGACCGCGGCCAGGGCGACCCGCTCCGCGCGGAGGCGCCCGCTCACCGAGGCGCGCCCCCGCCGGAAGGCACCAGGAACCCGGCGCGCCACAGCGCCGTCCGGCCGGCCTCCGACGTCACGAGATCGATCCACGCGCGCGCGAGCCCGGGGTGCGCGGCGCCGGACACGACGGCGATCGGGTACTCGGCGAGGACGTTGACCTCGGGCGGGATCGCGACGACGACCACGCCGTCCTGCGCGGCCTGCGCGTCCGTCCGGTAGACAACGCCCGCCTGCGCTTCCCCGAGGCGCACCTTGGCGAGCACCTGCCGCACGTTGGGCTCGCGCGAGGCGACCCTGGACTCCACGCGCGCGCGGAAATCCGCGCCCAGGGAGGCCGACGCGCGATCGAGGATCTGCAGCGTGTAGCGGCCGATCGGGACCTCGGGGGTGCCGATGACGATGCGGGTCGCGGCGGGGAGGTCGGCGAGCCCCCGGACGGTCGCGGCGCTCTCGCTCGCGACGACGAGGACGGGCTCGTTGCGCGCGAAGACGACGGGGCCCGCGGCGCGCTGGGATTTCACGAGCTCGTCCATGTGGCGCTGATCCGCCGAGGCGAACACGTCGACCGCGGCGCCGTGCTCGAGCTGCGTGCGGAGCTCCTGCGTGCCGGCGAAATTGAACGTGACCTCGACGCCCGGATAAGAGCGCTTGAAGTCCTCCCCCAGCGCGGTGAACACGTCCCGGAGGGAGGCGGCGGCGAAGACGACGAGCCTGTCCTCCCGCTGGGCGGACGCCGGCGAAGGGTGCTCGCAGCCGCCGAGGACGGCGAGGCACGCCGCGAGGATCAGGAGGGGGAGGGCGCGCGCCAGCTGTCGTCGGGGGCAATTCATCCGGGAGACTCCTCTGTTCCGTCGTTCTCTGGCTCGGTCCGCGCCGTCATGCCGCTCGCACCTCGGCGACCCGCTCGCCCGCCTGCCGAGCGTCGTAGGCGAGCGCCGAGAGCTCACGGCGGAACTCCCCTGAGACGAGGACGTCGAGCAGGCGCTGCACCCTGCCGTCATCGAGCCCCTCGCGCGGGACAGCGAGGTCGTAGCGCTCCTCGGCCAGGGGCACGAAGCCGAGCCCGAACGCCATCGCCGCGTCGCGCGTCGCGACGCCGGTGTCCGCCGCGCCCATCGCCACGGCGCGCGCGACGTCGAGGTGGCCGGCGACCCGCAGGTGCGGCTTGCGCGCGAGCTCGAGCGGCAGCCCGTGGCCGCGGACCTCGCGCTCGAGGAGCCGCTGGGCGCCGGCGCCCGCCTCGCGGCCGGCGAGGCGCAGGCCGGGGAGATCGAGGTCGGCCACGCCGCGGATGCGGCCGGCGTCCTCGCGGCGAACGAGGAGGCCCGCCTCCCAGCGCGCCAGCGTGATGAGGACGATCGGCTCGGCGTGCCCGAGCCGGCGGACGTCGGCGACGTTCGCCTCGCCGGTGCGCGCGTCGACGAGGTGGACGCCCGCGACGTGGGTCCGCTGCCGGGCCAGCGCCTGGAGGGCCGCGGTGCTCGAGCGGGGGAACCAGAGGAACCGCCCCGGCCCCGGCCTCGTGTTGAGCCGGTCGGCGAGCAACCCGAGGCCGGCCGCGCAGCCCATCACGACGACGTTCTCCTCGACCTCGGCGAGCGCCCGGAGGGGCTCGACGACAGCCCTCCCGCGCCGCTCGCCGGTCACGATGCCGTCCGCGGCCACCCGCACCGCGTCCTGCTCGAGGGGGTAGGAGACCCAGCGGTCCGCGATGCGCGCGACCGCGGCGCGGCCCAGCGCCGCCGGAGCGTCGGTCTCGGTCGCGAGGTCCGCCGCCGCGCTCGACCCCCCGAAGAGGACCTCGACCGAGCAGTCGAGGGCGCTCGCGAGGCGCAGCGCGACGTCGACCGCCGGGGTCGCGCGGCCCGCCTCGATGGCGCCCACGCTCTGCCTCGTGAGGCGGGCGCGCTCGGCGAGCGCCACCTGGGACAGCCCGCGCGCCTCGCGCCGCGCGCGAACCCGGTTCGCCGCTCGGTCCGTCATGACGCACACTCTTTACACCGAGGAACGCTTTCTTGTCATCCGTTGGCCGCCTCGAGATGCCCCTCGCCCCCTCGACAGGTCGAGTCGCCCCGCTCGTCGCGCATTGTCCTGCCACGCTCCCGCTCGCCGCCGGAGCGCGTCTCGCCATGCTGTGCGGCGCCGGGGCGCCTTGCTCTTCGCGCAACGCGGCCTAGCCTTCGCGGAGTGGCTCAGCCCCACGGATCCGCCGACGCCCGCCGAGAGGACGGAACTTCGGTCATGCCGACGCGGACGCGCTTCGAGGCCACGGCGAGGATGGGTTACGCCATCCTCACCCTGCTCCTGGCGCTCGGCATGGCGTTCTCGGTGCGGCGCTTCTCGTCCGTGGCCGAGGCTCAGATCGATCGGCTACGCGCCAAAGAGCACGAGATCACGCTCGCTGAGCGGCTCCGGTGGAGCAGCGAGCTCATCGTGTCTGACGGCAGGGGCTACCTCATCTCCGGCGATCGCGAGCTCCTCGAGCAGGCGAAGAGCGCCAGGGCGCGCTTCGAAGAGCACGTCAGCGCGCTTCGAGACCGGACGCTCAGCCCGACCGGTCTCCAGCGGGTGGCCGAGGTCGAGCAGGCGGCCAGGCACTTCGTCCGGATTCAGGAAGAGCTGCTCGCCGCCCGGCAGCGGACCGGCGACGCGAGCGAGCTCGTGCGTCGATTCGATGAGGAGCTGAGGCCGCGTCACCGCGATCTCGAGGGCTCCCTCGCCCGCCTCGTCGACCATAAGCAAGACCTCCTCAAGCAGCTCTACGATGACGCGAAGGCGGAGCGAGCCCGGCTGGAGCTGTGGCTCGAGGGCCTGCTGGGCTTGCTGGTGCTGGCCGGCCTGGGGATCGCCTGGTACTTCACGAAGCTCCTCGGCGGCCCGTACCACAAGGCGCGGGAGGCGCGCGACGCCGCGCGCCTGGCGCTGGCGGCCCGCGACGAGCTCATGGGCATCGTGGCCCACGATCTGCGCAACCCGCTCGGCGCCATCGCGCTGAAGGCCGCGTGGCTGCGGCGGGGCGCCGACTCCGAGCGAACACGGCAGCAAGCGGAGTCGATCGAGCACGTCTCGCTGCGGATGGAGCACCTCATCAGGACGATGCTCGACGTGACGACGATGCAAGCCTCCAGGTTCTCGGTGACGCCGAAGCCGTGCGCGGTGGAGGATCTCCTGCACGAGACCATGGAGATGTTCGGGCCGCTCTCCGAGTCGAAGCAGGTCCGGTTCGAGCAATCCCTGAAGGAGCCCGGGCTCGTGATCCGCGCGGAGTGGGAGCGCGTGCTCCAGGTGCTGTCGAACCTCCTCGGGAACGCGCTGAAATTCACGCCCAAGAGCGGCCAGGTGACCCTCTCGGTGGACCGGGACGGGGCGATGGCCCGCTTCGCCGTCCTCGACTCGGGGCCGGGGATCCCACCCCAGAACCTCACGAGCATCTTCGAGCGGTTCTGGAAGGACGAGACGCCCGGGAAGAAGGGCACCGGCCTCGGGCTCTACATCGCCAAGGGGATCGTCGACGCGCACGGCGGCCGCATCTGGGTGGAGAGCGAGGTCGGGCAGGGGGCCCGGTTCTACTTCACGCTCCCGATCGCCGAGGCGGCGGGGCACGAGGCGCCCGCGGCGGCAGAGGCGCCCGCGCCCTCGGCGGGAGGCGAGGGCCGCCCGCGCGGGTGAGGCGTCGATCCACGCGGCGCGCGGCGCGCGGCGGCGCCCGTGCCGCCCGGCGCTTCACGGCTGCCCGCCGGCCAGCGCGTCCTCCCGGACGCGCGCGTAGAGCAGCACGTCGCCGAGCCGCCCGTCCTTCACGACGTGGCGGCGCATCCGCGCCTCGAGCGCGTAACCCGCCTTCTCGAGCACGCGGGCGGACGCCCCGTTCCAGTCGAAGACGCCGGCCTGGATGCGCTCGAGGCCCAGCTGCTCGAAGCCGTACCGCGTCAGCGCGATCACCGCCTCGGTCGCCAGCCCGCGGCCCCAGTAGGCCGCGCCGAGCCAGTAGCCGAGCTCCGCGGTGTGCCGGTGCACGTCGTCGAGGCGCTCGAGGCCGATGCCGCCGGCCGCCTCGCCGGCGACCACGATCGCCAGGGCCTCGCCGGGCCGCGCGCGCGCCGCGCAGTGCGCGATCCAGCCCTCGGCGTCGTCGCGCGTGTACGGGTGCGGAAAGCGATCGCGGAGGTTCGCCCAGACGCGGCGGTCGTTCGCGTTCTTCACGAGCGCGTCGACGTCGACCGCCGCCCAGGGACGCAGGGTGAACGCGGGCATCTCGAGGATCATGGCGTCGCTCCCTCCGGTCGAGCCTCGCCGGCCCGAGCCTCCGATCGATCGAAGAGCTTCACGAGGATCTCGCTCCCGATGCCGGTCGCGACCATCCGCTCGCGGCGGTTCGAGAGCAGGGCGCCGAGCCACGGCAAGGCGCCGCCGTCCCCGAGCGGGAGCTCGAGGCCGTCGTCCCGGCGGACGACGAGCTGGATGAACGGCCCGGCGTAGTAGCCGAGCCCCTGCAGCCGCCCGAGATCGTGCACGACCTCGACCTCCGGGCGCGCGCGCGCGAGCGGCTCGCTGACCTCGGCGACCCAGCGCTCGGCGCGCGCGAGGAGCTCGGGGCCGAGGCCGAGGGACCGCGCGGCCCCCACGAGATCCGCCGCGCGCCGCGGCAGATCGACGCCGGCCTCGCGCAGGGCCGCCTCGGACGACCCGGGCTCGTGCGCCTTCGCCCGCCGCGCCATCGCGTCCGCGTCGACGCCGCGCGCGCCGAGGCTCGCGCGGACCAGCGACGTGTCGGAGAGCACGACGCGCAGCCCCGCGGCGCGGAAGCCCGCGTGAGGCAGCGCGCGGACGAGGTCCGCCCAGACGACGAGGTGCTCGAGCAGGGCGCGCCGCTCGCACGCGTCGTCCTCGCCGCGGGCCGGCGAGCGGGCCGCCGTCACGAGGGCGAACAGGCGGAAGTGCGGCGTGAAGCCCGGCTGGGTCGTGGGCTGCATGCGCAGGACGCGCTGGCTCGCGCAGAACCGCAGCGGCTCTCCGCCCCGGGTCCCGCGCCGGCGCCGCGCGGCGTGCAGCGCGAGCCCCGTCGTGGGATCCGCGGCGACCTCGGCGAAGCGGACCGTCGCGAGCACGTTGTTCGGCTCGACGCCCGCGCACGCCGTGGCGCCGAGCGGCCCGATCGGGGCGAGATCCACCGCCTCGAAGCCCGCCGCCGCCGCGTACGCCGCCGCGTCGAGGGCGTGCAGCCGCCGGGCGTCCGCCGTCGAGGCGTGCGTCATGGGCGCGCGCTCCGCGTGATCGAGGACGTCGGCGAAGCTCCGCCGCAGCGCGCGGCGGCGCAGGCAATGGAGCAGGAGCGTGGTCAGCTCGTTGCCCGGGAGGTCCTCGGCGAGGAGCCGATCGAGCGGCTGACCGGCGTGCGCCTCGGCCGCCCGGCGGGCGATGCGCGACGAGAGCTCGCCTGTCTTGCCGCCTTCGAGCGGCCGCCGCGGGGGAGCGGTGGGCCGCTCGCGGGCGGTGGGCCGCTCGCGGGCGGTCAACAGCGTCGTGAGGTCATCGGCGGTGGGCATGGCTGGCTCCTCGTCGACACGGTGCCCTGGATCTGGCACCCTGGAAAGCTCCAGATACGCCGGTTTCGATGGTGCCAGCGCGCTCCGCCTCTCACGCCGCCCACGCCTTCCTCCACCTGCAGCGCGGCGCGCCGGCGACGCTGGCCGCCCAGCTGGTCGAGCAGCTGCGCCGCGCCGTGCTGGACGGCGTCCTCCAGCCCGATCACCTGCTCCCGTCGTCCCGCGAGCTCGCGCGGGAGCTCGGCGTGTCGCGCAACACCACTGTGGCGGCGTACGAGGCGCTGGCCGCGGACGGCACCATCGTGGTGCGCCCTCGGCGGGCGCCGGTCGTCGCGCACGTGCCGGCGCGCGCGGGGTGGCAGAGCGCCGCCCGCGTCCAGCCGGCGGCGGCCGCGCCGCGCACGTCGAAGAGCGCGCGGCGGCTCTCGGCGGTGGTGCCCCCCGACAAGCTCGACGCGCTCCTCGGCAGCCGCGCGCGGTCGCGCCCGTTCGGCGTCGGCCTGCCGGACCTCGAGCTGCTCCCGTGGCGCATCTTCGAGCGGTGCCTCGCGCGCCGCGTCCGCTCGATGTCGGCGGCCGACGCGCTCGATCACGATCCGCGGGGCGCGCCGCTGCTCCGGCGCGCGGTGCTCCACCACATCGCGGTGGCCCGCGGCGTGCGCGCGACGGTCGACCAGGTGTTCATCACGGAGGGATCCCAGGCCGCGGTGGACCTGTGCTGCCGCGCGCTGCTCGATCCGGGCGACGCCGCCTGGGTGGAGGACCCGGGGCCGCTGGCCCTCCGCGCGGCGGTGCGCATGGCGGGCGCGCGGCCGATCCCGATCCCGGTCGACGAGGACGGGCTCCGGGTGCACGCCGGCGCGCATCGACGTCGGGGCGCTCCGCGCGCGCGGGTCGCCTTCGTGTCGCCGGCCTACGCGTTCCCCTCGGGGGCGCGGCTCACGCTGCCGCGGCGCATCGAGCTCCTGTCCTGGGCCGCCAGGGCGGGCGCCGCCGTCGTCGAGATCGACTACGAGGGCGAGCTGCGGTTCGACGGCACCCCGCTGCCCTCGCTCCTCAGCCTCGACCTCGAGGGCGTGAAGGATCGCGTGATCCACGTGGGGACCTTCAGCCGCTCGCTGTTCCCGGGCCTGCGGCTCGGCTTCATGATCGTGCCGCCCGCGCTGGTGCGCGCCGTGGCCATGGTGCGCGCGGCGTCGACGCGCTCGCCGCCCTACCTGCTGCAGGCCGCGCTCGCCGATTTCATCGACGAGGGCCACTTCGCGCGCCACCTCCGGAAGCTGAAGCAGGCGACGCGGCGCCGGCGCGACCTCTTGCTCGCGGAGCTCGGGCTGCTCTTGCCGAGCGCCGTCCGGGCGCGGGCGCCCGCGGGGGGCTCGGTGCTGACGCTCGACCTGCCCGCGGGCGTGGACGACGTGGCCATCGTCCAGGCGCTCGCGGCGCGGGGCGTGGACGCGCAGCCGCTCTCGCGCAGCACGGCGGCGCGCGCTTCGGCCCGCGCGCCGCGCGCGCCCGGGCTCATCCTGGGGTTCGGCGCGCACTCGGAGGGCGCGCTCCGGGATGCGGCGCGGACGCTGGCGGCCGTGGTGAGCGAGGCGATCGGCGCGGGCGAGGCCGGCGCATGGCCGGGGTCGCCGCCGCGATAGGACTTGTCCCCCAGGGACGCGGTACCGCCCGTCGTGAGCGAGCGCCGCGCCCACCGCCGCGCCGTACGAGCAGGGCTCGTCCGCGATCCGGCCCGCTGGTCCGGGCGCGTTCCGGAGAGCACGCCGATGCAGGCCATCGCCGTGTCACCGCCTGCCACACCTGACACCTGTCACACCCGGTCCGTGTGGCAGGCTCCCCGGCGTCGCAGGACGGGCGCGCGAGCGCCAAAAGCAGGAGCGGACCGCGCGCACGCGGAGATCGCGCGGGTCCTCGCCGCGAGGACGGGCTGGCATCGAAGTCGCAATCCGCGAGACCCGTGACCTCGTAGACGGAGGAGACGCTCATGCTGCTCAAGAAGATCGTGGGGATGTCCGTGCTCATGCTGTCGGTCGGCTCGGCTGGAGCCTGTGGCGGGCTCGAAGGCTCGAAGGAGACCGACGTGGAGGAGGTCGAGGCGTTCGCCAGCCCGATCGAAAACGAATATCAAGGGTTCGGGTGCGTTCCCGTGGCCATGTCGATGTTCGAGATGGAGGCGTACGGCGTCGGCTCGTCCTGTGCCCTCATCGGGCGGAAGAAGAACGCCGAGAGCCGCGCGATCGACGCGCTCGAGGCCCACGCGGAGAACGAGTGTGAGGCGATCCGGGACGATAACCCGGAGGTCTGGGACATCCTCTGTCGGGAGATCTGCGAGTTCAACGGGTACGACGAGACGACCGGCACGGGGATGTGCTCGTACGAGGTGACGGACACGGACACGTGGGAAGAATCCGGCTGTGCCATCGGCTCGCGGCAATACAACCAGCAGGAGGCCACCGTCCAGTGCGGCTGCGACTGCCTCATGGACCTCTGAGGCCGAGCGCGCGAGCGGCCCGGCTTCGCCCCTGGCAGGGCGATGCGAGGATGCGCTCCACCCGCGCCGCGGTCATGTCCTCGAGGCGCGCCTGCCGGTCGAGCACGCCCGCGTTGTTGACGAGCGCCGCGATCGGGCCGAGGTCGCGGTCGACGCTCTGGAGCAGGCGCACGACGTCCTCTTCGCGGCTCACGTCGGCCGCGATCGCGAGGGCGACGCCGCCGTGCGCGCGGATCTCGTCGACCACCCTCGCCGCGGCGCCCTCGTCGCGCAGGTAGCTCACGGCGACCGCGTAGCCTCGGCTCGCGGCGAGCAGCGCGGTGGCGGCGCCGATCCCGCGGCTGCCGCCCGTGACGAGCATGATGTCGGCCATGGCGCGGGAGCCTACGCGAGCCCGCGGCGAGGCGGGGTGCTGTGAGGCTCGCGGTCGCGCTGGAGCGCTGAGCAGCTTGGAAACCAGAGAAATGAGCCGCCAAAGCGCCAAGCACGCCAAGGACGCCAAGCACGCCAAGAAGATGAGCCGCCGAGTCGTCAGGAAGACAAGAAGATGAGCCGCCAGGTCGCCAGGAAGACACCAAAATCTTGGCGTCCCTGGCGACCTGGCAGCTCAACTTCTTGCTGTTTGCATGCGGCTTCGACCCGCTGGTCGCTCTAGACTCGAGTCTGGTCGCCGCACCCACCGCGCGCCGCGGCCGCTCCCCGATGGCCCCGATCCGCCTGTGCGCTGCCGCTTTGCTCACCGTCCTCGTCGCCGCGTGCGCCGGCCGGACCACGGCGGTTCCTCCGGCCGAGTCGGCCTTTCCGCCTGGCCTCCCGGCCCCCTTGCCGGAGCGCGCGCCTGCCGCGGGGGAGCCCCAGGCGTCACCACGTGCTGCCGCGGCCGAGGCCGTGGAGCCCGCCTGGGCGCCGCCGATCGTGCACACGCTGGCCGTGCTCACGGTGACCCGCAGCGTCGAGGCGGTGCTGTGGCCCGAGCCCTTCGCCGACCTTCGCGCGGAGCGATGGGGATACCACTATGGCGAGGCGCTCACGAAGCCGCCGCTCTTCGACGCCGCTCAGCCCGCCTTCCGGTGGGATCACGACCCGTGGCCGATCAACGTGGTCGGCCACGGCCTGCTCGGGAGCGAGATGTACCTCAGGGCGCGGATATGCCGCTTCGGCGCCCCGGCCGCGCTCGCGTTCGCCATCGCCGGCACCCACCTCTGGGAGTACGGCTACGAGGCCAACGGCGTCCGGCCCTCGGCGCTCGATCTTGTCTACACGCCGCTCGCCGGGGTCCTCCTGGGCGAGCTCCGGTACGCGACCTGGCGCGCGGCAGGGGGCATCGAGAGCGCGCCGGCGCGCCTGATCCTGCGCGCGCTCATGGATCCGTTCGGCGAGATCGAGCGGGGCGCCGGGGTCTTCGACTGCTAGTCTCGAGGTGGACACAGCTGCCTGACACCGGGCAGCTGTGCCCACCTCGAGACTACAGCGGTTTCCGCCCACCTCTGCACCATGCAGAGCAGAGCGGCGGTCACCCGCACAGGAGACGGGCCCAGATCGGCGTTTTCGGCGCGCAAGCGCACTCCGGTGCGCTGAGCACCGAAAACGTCGAGGTGGGCCCGTCTCCTGTGCGGGTGACCGTCGCTCCAGGACCTGTCAGCAGAGATACGCGTAGAAGTTCCCGAGGGCGCGAAGCGGCTCGATCACTCCCTGCTTGCCGCCCGCCAGAGCCGATTGCCTCCAGCGAATCGCTCTGTCGAGCATGGCTGCAATCCTCCGCTCAAGCTCGGGATCCCTCATGAGCGGCGCCCAGAGAAGCATGCCTGCGCCGCCGACACCTGCGCCACCGTATGCGACCCAGCTGGCGGGATTCTCCCGCCGGAACTGGAGCAGAAACCTGTGAGTCGATCCGTCAGAGAATTCCAGACTGTTGATGGTGCCTGAGCGCCACGTGACCAGGTCAGCCACGTCGAGCCCGTTCATCACCGTCGAGCGCCAGGTTGCTCCCAGGTCACTCGAGCTCCTGACGGCCTCGGGAATGAGCCCGTCACCAACGTTGAGCTCCACCGATGGCAGCACTCCCACGAAAGCCCAGGTGCCGAACAATGCGCCGCGACGGTGTGAGCCTCGCAGGAGGTCCCCACAGTCGCAGCGGATCGTCCACCGCCCATCGTCCAACCGCACCGGCTTGCCGATGAGCGATGCGAGCGGCAGGCCACAGGCGTCGCACGCCGTGGGAGGTCGCCAACCGGGAACACCCTTGCGCGCGCCGAACGGAAGCCGCGAGAAACAATTGTCGCACAGGGTAGTGCCTGCCAGCTGGACGCTTCCCGCGGTAAACGGGCATTCGATGTGCGCATTGTGCAAGCCGGTCGCTGTCGCGCCTTCCAAGTGTCCACTCCTTTGCCGAACTTGGGGCCAGGAAATCGAGACGCGACTCGAAAGTCAAGCTCCTTGCCTCTGGTTCGGGATGTTCACTCGATTTCTACGCAGATGGCATCACCGAGCTCGCGAGAGTCGGTCGCGCGGACGCCGCAGCCGTAACCTGGACCGTCGATGGAGCCCCCTCCACCGATCCTCGCAATCCCCCAGTACCCGACGTGAGTGCATATCTCATCCGAGTACGCGGAGGCGGTAGCGAAATCCACGTGCTCGAAGCCTTCCAGGCACTGATCTCCGCCTCTCACTACCGCGAAGGTGGTCCCGTCAATCTCAAAGAGCTGGTAGTTGGGCTTGCAGAGGATGTAGTCCAGCTCGCGGGTATCGTCGGCGTGCTGCTGGCAGTTGTTCCACGGGCCATCTATCGAGGACCCGTCTGCGATACGAAAGACCCCTGAATAGGGGAGCTCATCGCAGCGGGCGAAGAACGTCCAGAAGGCGTCGAGTGGGGTCAACGGTGTGTACCCTACGGGGCAAGATTCTCCTTCGTATACTCCGAACTCCAGCGCCTGAGCTTGAGCCGGTGCGCTCAGCGAGATGCCTCCGGCGACAAGGCCGCAGATCAGGGCGCCCATGGGCATCGTGTGACAGAAGTGTTTCATTTGTTCGCCAATGTGTTGTTATGATGGGTTATGTTTCCAAGCCAAGCGCGTGGTCGTGCGCAGGCGTTCCTTGGTGCATCCTGGTCACGTCGCAAGACGCCCCGTGGGCTCCGCAGTGGAGAGCCCGCTCCGTGCTTCATCGGCCAGCGCGGAGGCATCATTCTCAGAAGCGGAAACGCTGTCAATGTCTAAACGGGCGTGTCGTTTTCATGGATATCTATGATTGGAGTGGAAATGGCAATCTGATCCTAGTCACCCGGTCAGTAGAACGGGCCTTGCCTTCAGTCGGGCTCTGCAATTCGCTCGTGGGTCCCAGAGCTCGGCGAGGCGCGTGCCGCTCGCGACGTCGTCTCCCTTCACGGCAATCGCCAGTCTCGAAGAGCCGCAGCGGCCGCGCGCGACCCTCGCGCTCGAAGGACGCGCCCGGAGCACCGCGGCGGATCATCGAGGCCAGGTTCCATCCGCCGTGATGTCCTCTGCACCGGCGGAGCCACATGATGAGCCCGCTGCAGCCCGAGGTGCGGAGGCAGGCGCATCCGACCCGCCCCGCATCCGCGCCGGGATCACGTCCAGAGTATGCGGCGACACGGCGGGCGACGCCAGACGGCGGGCTGGAACGGCGGCGTTCGAGAAATGAAACAGTGCTATCGAGCGCAGGGCGCCGCCTCCGCGCAGCATCGCGCCGTACCCTGCGTGGCCATCGCCCCGCAGGTAACCGGTGAAGCCCTGCAGCAGCGCAGCTGGAGGCTTCGCTCTCCAGTCCGATTACGGCTTCGAGCTCCTTGCGCGCTGATGTTGTGAGATCAGGGCAAGCGCCCGTTCCGTGTGGCTGGCCTCCAGCATGCTGATGATGGAGTGGACCGCCTGGATCATGTTGAGGAGCGCTCTCCTGGGCACGTCCCACGAGCGCGCGAAGGGCTCCGAGCTCCCGGGAAGGTCGATTCGTGTGAGGACCGCCACGACCTCCCCGCGATCCTGCAACACCAGGTCCTGTGACATTCAGCCGCGGCGGGAGGCCGTCGGCCGGGATGGCGGGGCAGAAGGCTACTCGAGTGTGACTTTCACGAAGGTGGACCGACTGGCGATGTCGCGCCTCCCCCACGAAAGGTCTCATGAATCGGCTCTGCGCCGCAAGGCCCCGATGCTGTCCAGCGCCATGGGGCAGGTCCGTCGAGCACCGGCGGCAGTCGACGCGTCTCCAGCGGGCCGGGGCGCCCTCCGCCGCCGCGTCGCCCGCGATGAAGGGCCCGCGGCATCACCGGTTCCACCGTACAGCCACGCTGTACGCGCTGGTTGACATCGAGCACCTCACGCGATCCGCCTCCCTCCTTGAAAAGTGACGCTGTATCGACAACTTATCCATCTGTCGAAGGGCCGCTCTCGCGCCACGGCCTGCGGGCCTCGCTGTCGCTCTGGCGCCCGCTGCTGAACGACGGTATTGGGGATCGAAGATGCATCCCGCCTTCGCCGTCATTCAATTCGGTCCCTTTGCGAGCGCCTACCACGCGGCAGCGATGACCCCGGAGTTCAAGGAGGCGCTCGGCGCATTTCTGGAGAAGGAATTGCTGCCGCAGGTCGAACAGCCTTTCGAGTCGACGAGCGGAGCCCTGGTGGCGGCCTACGATGCAGAACGGTACTGCGGTCCGAACAGCGCCGTCCGCGACATCTATAAATTTGAGTTCGCGTTCCATCGTTCGTCGGGCGATGACACGATCGAGGTCGAGCTGGTGTTCCGTGCGCAGGCCAGGGCGTTCTCCGCAAGAAGGAACAAACCGCTCTACCTCTGGACTCCCGCCCGCCGCGATCGATACAAGGCGGAAGGTCGACAGCTCCAGCACCTCTGCGGCTGCATCGCGAGGCACGAGGGCGTGGAGGCCGTTTGCCCCTTGTGTTCGGCGGTGCTGAGCGTCCACGATTCGCCAAACCTGTTTGATGTGAGCTGCCCGAGCCGCTGCTTCAAGTACAACGTTCACCGAGATCCGGCGGACGGGCAGTTCCTCCACGGTCACTTCTTCCGGAAGGAGCCCGGTGATGTCTGACCCCGCTCCTGTCGGATGTCGGGCAGCCGGTACACGCCGCCGTCCTCACGCCGATCTTCCTTGTGGTGAGGGCATGAGACGTCGGACGGCCACCGACGTTGCCAACCGACGATGTCGACCATCGCGAGCCTTCGCCGGCAGCGCACGGGGGCCTGACACGATCGCGAGCGCCCCCGGTGCACCGGCCTGGTATCGTGCCCGGAATGAGCATCCGGCACAGCGCCGTCTGGGGACGAGGTCGCCTGATTGTCATCGCGGGATCCGAGGGGCACGTGCTCCGCTCGGAGGACGGCGGCCAGCGCTGGAAGAGGGCGCAGACGTCCACCCGCCAGGACCTCAGCGCGCTCGCAGGCACCGGCGCGGCGCTGATCGCCGCCGGACACTGCGGGACCCTGCTGTCCTCGCACGATGACGGGCAGCGCTGGTCCGACGTGGGCTGCGGCGCGACGGCGGACCTGCGCGGCGTCGCCCTGCGGGACGACGGCGAGGCCATCGCGGTGGGGCTCGGCGGGACGGTCCTCCGCTCCGGCGATCACGGCCAGACCTGGGGAGCCGGGCCGAGCCCCGGAGACCTCTGCCTGGAGGCCGCCGCGGTCGACGCCGAGGGCCGCTTCCTCGCGCTGGCGCTCGAAGGACAGCTCGCCACCCTGCAAGGGGCGACATGGACGCGCCACAAGGTCCCGGGCCGGAGTCCGAGGGCGCTCTGCGCGCGAGGCGGGCTCGTGATCGTGGGCGACGGCGACGGCCATGCCCACGCGAGCCGGGACGGGGGCGCCTCCTGGGAGTCGCATTCCACCGGGACAGGGCGCTCGATCAAGGCGCTGTGGCTCGGCGCCGCGGGCGTCGTGATCGCGTCCGGCGAAAGCGGCATCCTGGCGATCAGCGAGGACGAGGGCCGCACCTGGAGGCGCACCGCGCTCCGGTCCGATCAGCACCGCTGCGCGGCGTGGGGCGATGACGAGGGCGCGATCTGGTGCGTGGGAGACGGCCCCGCCGCCCGATCCCTCGATGGCGGGAAGAGCTTCGCCAAGGTGCCAGTCCAGGCAGGGGACGCGCCGCTCGACGGGCCCTGGGAAAAGGTGCCTGTCCGGGGGAAGTTCCGGGGTCTCTGGGTGCAAGGCCAGGGGAGGGTCGTGCTGGTGGGCGACGGAGGCACCGTCGCGCGAACCCACGACGGCGGCCAGACCTGGGAGAGGAGCGCCGTGGAGGACGCCGGCGCGCTGATCTCCGTGTGGGGCAGCGGCGAGACGATCCTGGCTGTCGGCGAGGGCATCTCGCAGATCCGGACCGAGGACGGCGGGCGCTCCTGGATCGACGTGACAGGCAAACCCGGCGGCGCCTCGGTCCACGGGCAGAACGAGACAAGGGCGTTCGCCGTCCTCGATGGCCGGGTCTGCCGCCTCGGCGCGGGCGGTTCACGGTGGCTGGAGCTGGAGGTCCCGCGCGAGCCGCGCCTCCGCGCCGTCTGGGCGGGGCCGGAGCAGCGCGCCGTGGCGGTCGGCTCCGGCGGGACCATCGTCCGCACGATCGACGACGGCGCCACGTGGGAAGCCGCGGAGAGCGGCAGCTCCCGCGATCTGTCCGCGATCTGGGGCAGGGGCGACGAGCTCTTCGTGGCTGGCGGACTGGGCGTCTTCGACGTGCTGCGCTCTCGAGACGGCGGCGCGACCTGGGCGGTGGTGGCCCAGGTCTCCGGCAGCCTCAGGAGCCTCTGGGGAGACGACGCTGGCACGCTGTGGGCCTGCGGCGCGCGCGGCGTGCTCCTGCGCTCCATCGATGGCGGCCGCACCTGGCGAGGCGAGGCGTCCGGCACCTGGGGCACCCTGTTCGAGGTGCGCGGGGACGGGGCCGAGGTGTGGGCGCTGGGGGAGAACGTTCTGCTGCGCCGGCGACATCGGGCGTCGACAGATTAACTGCCCGCACATTCCTCAGAAATACGTTCGAAACAGAGCGATTGCTACACCAGGGAGAGCCTCCTCGACGCGCTCGGTGAGGGTGGCCGACGCGACTCCATGGCACCGCGCTGTTCCCTCCGGCTCAAGATCGTCACCTCCGAGACGACCACGCACACCCACTGTCCTTACTGCGCCTTCCAGTGCGGCGTGGTCATGACGGATCGCGCGGACCACGCGGGGGCGATCGACGTCCGACCGGACGACGATTTCCCCGTCAACCGCGGGCAGATGTGCATCAAGGGGTTCACCTCCGCGGCGCTGCTCGATCACCCCGAGCGGCTGACCGTGCCGAAGATCCGCGGGCGCGCCGGCCGCCTCCTGCCGGCGCGCTGGGACACGGCGCTCGATTTCGTCGCCGAGCGGCTCCTCCGGCTGCGCGAGCTCCACGGCCCCGCGGCGCTGGCCGCGTTCGGCAGCGGCGCCCTGACGAACGAGAAGACCTACCTCCTCGGCAAATTCGCCCGCCTCGCCCTCCAGTCGCCGAACGTCGATTACAACGGCCGTTATTGCATGTCCTCGGCGGCCGCGGGGCACAACAAGGCGTTTGGCATCGACCGCGGCCTGCCGTTCCCCGTGTCCGACATCGCCCAGACCAAGGCGCTCCTCCTCTGGGGCGCGAACTGCGCGGAGACCCTGCCGCCGATCATGCAATGGATCTTCGCGCAGCGCGACAACGGCGGCGCGCTGATCGTCGTCGACCCGCGGCGCACCGACACGGCGCGCGCCGCGGCGCTCCACCTCCAGCCCACGCCCGGGTCCGACCTGGCGCTCGCGAACGGCCTGCTCTACCTCGCCCTCGAGGAGAAGCTCATCGACACGGCGTACATCGCCGCGCGCACGGACGGGTTCGACGATCTCCGGCGCGTCGTCCTCTCGTACCACCCGGCGCACGTCGAGCGGCTGACCGGGGTCTCCACGCAGGATCAGCTCAAGGCCGTGCGGCTGCTCGCCGAGGCGCCGAGCAGCATGCTGCTCTCCGGCCGCGGGCCGGAGCAGCAGTCGAAGGGGGCAGACACCGTGCTCTCCTTCATCAACCTGATGCTCGCGCTCGGCAAGGTCGGCAAGCCGTACAGCGGCTATGGCTGCCTCACCGGACAGGGCAACGGCCAGGGGGGCCGCGAGCACGGCCAGAAGGCCGATCAGCTCCCCGGCTACCGGCATATCGAGGACGCGGAGCACCGGGCGGCCATCGCCCGCGTCTGGGGCATCGACCCTGCCGAGCTGCCGGCCAAGGGGAAGAGCGCCTACGAGCTGCTCGACGCGCTCGGCCCCGAGGGGGGGATCCGCGCGCTGCTCGTGTTCGGATCCAACGTGGCTGTCGCGTCGCCCAACGCGCTCAACATCGAGCGGCGGCTCGCCTCGCTCGATCTGCTCGTGGTCTGTGACGCCTTCGTCAACGAGACGGCCCGGGACGCCCACGTCCTCCTTCCGGTCGCCCAGTTCGCCGAGGAGGAGGGGACGATGACGAACCTCGAAGGGCGGGTGATCCTGCGGCAAAAAGTCCGCCCCGCGCCCCCCGAGGTGAAGACCGATATCGAGATCTTCTGCGAGCTCGCGCGCCGCCTCGGCGCGGGCAGGCACTTCCAGTACACGTCCGCGGAGCAGGTGTTCGACGAGCTGCGCCGGGCGACCGCGGGCGCCAAGGCGGACTACAGCGGCATCACCTACGACAAGATACGCCGGCACCGAGGCGTCTTCTGGCCGTGCCCGTCGGTCGAGCACCCGGGGACTCCGCGCCTCTTCGCCGAGCGGTTCCATCACCCGAACGGCCGTGCGCGGTTCCACGCCGTCCACCACCGCCCCGCCGCCGAGCTCCCCGACGACGCCTATCCGCTCTACTTCACGACGGGCCGCTACAAGGAACACTACAACTCCGGCGCCCAGACGCGCCGGGTCTCCAAGCTCGAGGAGGCCAAGCCCGAGCCGAAGGTCGAGGTCCACCCCAGGCTGGCGGCGCGCCTCGGCGTCGTCGACGGCGACTCCCTGCTCGTCGAGAGCCGGCGAGGGGCGGTCACCTTCCGGGTAGCGGTCGTGCCTTCGATCCGGCCGGACACGCTCTTTGCTCCGTTTCACTGGGGCGGCAGGAAGGCCGCCAATGTCCTCACCGTGCCGGCGCTGGACCCGACCAGCCGGATGCCGGAGTTCAAGGTGTGCGCCGTCAGGGCGCGCCGGGTCTCGGAGTCGAACTGATGCGAAGGAAGGACCTTGTCATCGTTGGCAACGGCATGGCGGCGTGCCGCCTGCTGGACGAGCTGATGTCGCGCGGCGCCAGGGACCGCTACGACATCACCGTCTTCGGCGAGGAGCGGGGCGGCGCCTACAACCGCGTCCTGCTCAGCAAGGTGCTCGCAGGGGAGGCGCCCGACTCCATCGTCACGAAGCCCCCCGCCTGGTACGAGCGGAACGGGGTGCGGCTCGTCAGCGGGACCTCCGTGGCGCGGATCGACACCGGGTCGAGGGCGGTCGTGTCGGCGGACGGCGCGCGCCATCGTTACGACGTCGCCGTGCTCGCGACCGGCAGCCAGCCGCTCGTCCCGCCGCTCGAGGGCATGACGACCTCGGAGGGCGATCTGCGCCAGGGCGTGTTCGTGTACAGGACGATGGACGATTGCGTCCGGATGCGCGGCTGCGCGCGGGCGGGCGACAACGCCATCGTGGTCGGCGGCGGGCTCCTCGGCCTGGAGGCGGCCAAGGTGCTGAGCGACATGGGCCTCCACGTGACCGTCATCCACGTCGCGAAGAGCCTCATGAACGCGCAGCTCGATCCGATGGGCGGCGACATGCTCGAGCAGCATATCGAGCGCTGCGGCATCTTCGTCCGCACCGGGCGCACCGTCGAGGCCATCTGCGGGGAGGAGGCGGTCGAGGGCTGTCGCCTCGACGACGGCAGCGTCCTGCCGGCGGACATGGTCGTCCTCGCGTGCGGCGTCCGGCCTCGCGTCGACGCCGCGCGCGCCTCCAACCTGCCCATCAACAAGGGCATCGTCGTCAACGACACGATGGCCACCCAGGTACCCGGCATCTACGCGATCGGCGAGTGCGCGGAGCACCGGGGCAGGCTCTATGGCATCGTGACGCCCATCTGGGAGCAGGCCGCCGTCCTCGCCGACGTCCTGACGGGCGCGAACCCGCAGGCGCGCTACCGAGGCACGAAGATGTATACCCGGCTGAAGGTGGCGGGCGTCGACGTCACCTCCATGGGCAGCACCGAGCCGGAGCTCGAGAGCGACGACGTGCTCCAGGTCGTGGAGACGCGGAAGAGCACGTACCGGAAGCTGATCCTCCGCGACGGGCGACTGTTAGGCGCCCAGTTCGTCGGCAACACCGCGGCCGCGGCCACGCTCGTGCAGCTCTTCGATCGCAACGATCCGCTGCCCGCCGATCCTCTGGAGGCGCTCTGCGCCGGCGGCGGCGCGGGGCCGGCGGCGCAGGCCGAGCGCATCGTCTGCAACTGTCACAAGGTCAGCGAGGCGACCCTCCGGGAGGCCATCGAGGGCGGCGCTTGCTCGCTCGAGGCGGCGTGCGCCGCGACCAAGGCCGGCACGGGGTGCGGCTCCTGCCGCGGCGAGGTCGCCCAGCTCGTGGCCCGGCACGCGCCCTCGCCGGAGTACGAAAGCGGCCGCGCCGTGGCCGCCGGATAACGTGGAAAGCACGCCGGGGCGAGCCGAGCGGCGCGGAGGCGCCCTTGGCGCGCGAGGATCCGCCCCGCTATAGACGCCGGCGAATGCACCGCACGCCGCGCGAGCGCCTCCACGAGCTCTTCACCAAGGTCGACGCGTTCTTCGCGAGCGCGAGCGCCCGCCACGGCGGGCGGATGGCCTGCCGCACCGGGTGCAGCGACTGCTGCCGGCGGCGGTTCTCGGTGACGTCGATCGAGGCCGACGCGATCCGCGAGGCGCTCGCGGCGCTCCCGGAGGCCGACCGCGCGGCGCTGGCCGAGCGCGCGCGGGCGGGCGATCCGGGCGTGTGCCCGGCGCTCGACGGGGAGGGGAGGTGCGCGATCTACGCGGCGCGGCCGCTCATCTGCCGCACGCACGGCCTGCCCATCCGGTTCGCGCCGGCCAGCGAGCGCGCGCTGCCGGTCATCGACGCCTGCCCGAAGAACTTCGTGGGAGAAGACCTCCACGCCGTCGAGGCGTCGTCGGTCCTGGACCAGACGACGCTGTCGACGGTGCTGGCCGCCCTCGACATGGCCCACGCCGACGCGGCGGGGCAGCAGCGAGGGCAGCGCGTCGCGATCGCCGCGGTGCTCTCGGGCGAGGGGTAGCTGCCGCCGAGCGGTCGGCCTGATGACGAGCCGGTCCGGCTCAGCCGATCGACGGTCGCCGGCGCCATGACGCTCCCGGCCTCGGCTTGCGTGCGCTCGCGGTGGCACAGATAGGCATTGCACAGGCCAACTATGGCCCATCTATTGGCTCACTGTGGGCCATGTGCTGAACGTGTGCCCATGGGCATACGCTGATTTATGGGAAATTCAGGTTGGCCCGCGGGTTGCTCTCAGGTGGTGGCCCACTCTGGACCGATGGCAGGTCACGGCACACGCCGCCGCCGGTCCGGGAGGGGCAGCTTATCTGGAGGATAGAATGACCAAGACGATCAGAGGGTTTGGGTCGGTGGCGGCGGCTGGCGTGGTGTTCGCGGCCTTGCTCAGCGGTTGCGGCTCGCAGGGTGCTGAGCGCGGGCCGGACGTCGGCTCGATCAGCTTGCCGCTCGCGGCCGATGCAGCGTCTGGAGCGCGATATCGGCTCCGCGACGCCACGTTCGAGATCTCGAACGGTTATTACTACTACGAAGATGAGAATACCTCGGCCATGGCTGTCGGTGGTGGCTACGGAACTGTGGTGACGGTCAGCAGCGAGGACGAGGATCCGGACGCGAGCTCCATCCTCGTCGATCTGGAGCAGGGCAACTACGGCGTCAGGCTCCTTCCGGGCTGGCACTTCGAGAAGGTCGAGGACGGCACGGTGACGGATCCAAACGTGGAGGCCACGCTGCTGTCGTCGCAGAATGTCTACGTTAACGTCTCGCCGCATTCGACGAGCTGGGTTCAGTATGCGTTCGGTATCGGGAGCAGCGAGCTGTGGCTCAACGGCAAGGTGAACCTCGACATCAACGTCTACGAAGATCCGGACGACTACTACGGTGGCGAGGGTGGATACGGAACTTCGGTCGGAGTCGGGGGTGCGGGCGGCGGCGACTACAGCTCTGGCTACAGCGCGGCGGGGGTCGGCGGCAGCGGCGGCTACTAGCGCTGGCGCGAGGAGCTGAGCGGAGCGGAGCGAGCGACGTTATCGCCCGTCAGCGAGGGCTGCACTGCACGACGCAGAAGGCCGTGGCGCCCTTGGCGCGGGCGCTCGCCTCGCACGACCGCTTCGCTTGCTGCGACGCCAGGAAGCGGTCCTTCGCCGAGCCATTGCCGAACACCATCTGATAGTTGCACGCGCCCGCGAAGCCGCAGACGCGCACGGACGCGCTCGCCGTACACCACCAGGACGTCCCGCCCGCCGCGCCTCCGTTGCTCGGGCTTCCATTCGAGGAGCCCTCGCTCGGTGAGGTGGGCGTCCGCGCTGCTGTCGACAGAGGCGCCGGCGCCTCGCCCGTCTCGTCGTCGGCAGCAGGCGACGGCGCCTCGCCCGCGGCGCGGTCGCCGGTGGACGGGTCTTCGCCCGCCGCCTCGTCGGCCTCCTGGTCGGGGCGAAGCGGGGTGCTCGTCGACGTGGGCACCACCGGCGAGAGGCCGCCGGCGGTCGACACGCCGGAGGGCGTGGTCTCGACGACGGTTTGCTCCGGCGATGCGCTCGCCACCAGGTACACCGCGCCGCCGATCACGAGGATGGCGCCCACGCCCAGCGCGAACAACCCGCCGAGGACGATGAGCACGATCACGAGCGGCGACAGGCCTGACTTCGGACGCTGCGGCGGCTGCGGAGGGTAGTAAGGCGGCGGCTGCGGAGGGTAGTAAGGCGGCGGTTGCGGAGGGTACTGAGGCGGCTGCTGCGGAGGGTACTGAGGGCGCCCTGGACCAAACATCTCGCAGTCATAGCGCAGCGGAGCCGTCCGCGCTGCGTGAGACGAACACCCACGCTGTCGGCGAACGAGCGATGTCGCGCCGGACGAGCCCGCCCGCAGGGGCGCTGTCCGCGGTGGTGTTGCTCCGGAGCCGGCGGAGCGGCGCCCCGCGGCCCGCTCACACCCAGCCGGTCGTGGCGCGCAGGAGCAGCCCGAGCCCGAGCGACGCGCCGTTCGCGAGCGCCGAGGCCGCGATGGCGTGCGTGGCAGGCAGCTCGCGCAGCGTGAGCCGGTAGACGCCGAGCTCGAGCAGCACCGCCCAGAGCTCCGAGAAGGCCAGTCGCGCCGTGGCGCCGATCGCGAGCGCGGGGAAGATGAACCACACCGCCGGGTGACTCGCGAGGTTGGCGACGACGACGAGCGCGGCGCGGCGGCCTCGTGACCGCTCCGCCGCGCCGAGCAGCGGTGAGGCGACGGCGAGCTCGATGAGCAGCGTGAACGCGAACGCGCGCGCCCAGGCGGCCACCAGCGGATCGGTGAAGACGCGGCTCATGGCGCGGCCGGCTGCGCGGCGATCTCGGGCCCGCCGCCGTCCACCCCGCGCGCGCGCCCGGACCGCTCCTGGCGCGCCTCCGCGGCGCGGCGGCCGACGTCGCCGCGGACATAGAAGTACGCGAGCAGCGCGAGCTCCAGGTACCCGTGGAAGGAGGCGAGCGAGAGCACAAGGTTGCGCGCGCCGAGCGCGCTGCGCAGGGCGCCGAGCAGCACCAGGCCGGCGATGAGCGCCACGGCGGCGAGCCCTGCGTCCCCGAAGTCGCGCCGGAGCGAGCGCGCGGACATGCGGAAGGTGGTCGTCCGCTGGTCCGGGTGATCTTCCTGGGGAATGAGCAGCAGCCAGACCGCGTAATGGACGGACTGCAGGAACGCATAACATGCGGTGAGCGCGACCGCGGAGCGGGTCGGCAGGCCGGGAGCGAGCCAGTCGCTCGCCAGGAAGAGGTGCAGCCCGAAGGCGTCCAGCCACCCGGCGCGCAGGGTGAGCGAGGTCATCGCCCCGCTCGCGAGGAGCGCGGTCCCGGCCAGCACGAGCCCGAGCGGCCAGGCGACCGCGCGCACCCGGCGGCGGAAGAGCGCGAGCCACAGCGCGAGCGCGACCAGGTTGTGCGCGTGCGCGAGGACGAGCCGGAAGCCGCGCGGCGCGGCGAGCGCCGCCGCCGACAGCGCCACGGCGGCGGCGGCGGCCAGCGCGACGCGCCGCCACGCGCGCGACGCGAGCGCGCCGGCGACGACCGCGGCGCCGAGCCAGGCGGCGAGCAATGCGTGCTCGGCGCGGAGCAGCGCCGCGGCCGAGCCGAAGAGCTCCTGGGCGCCCCGCAGCCCCAAAAGCGCGGCGCAGGCCGCCCAGACGACGCCGCGCCACCACGACGGCAGCCCGCGCCGCAGCACGAGGTAGCGCACGTCGGCCGCGACGTGCAGGACGCCGAGCAGGACGGGCCCGAGCACGAGCAGCGCGCTCGGCGCAAAGACCGCCATGGTGAAGGCGCCGAGCGCGTTGGCCGCGGCGAGGGTGGCTATCCTGCGATCGGGGCGCGCCACGACGGCGATCGCGAGCTCGCTCCGGCGGAGCAGGCCGAAGAGGCGCCGACGCGCGCCGTCGAGCGGCGCGACGCCGCGCTCGAGCAGGCGGGCCACGCTCGCAGGCGGAGGACCGGGCGCGCGCACGGTCGACGCCCGGTTCAGCGGCGCCGGCGGGCGGTCACGAGCGCCGCGGCGCCGCAGAGCAGCATCAGCCCCGCCATCGCGCCGCCCGAGGCGGCGCCGCTCATGGCGCAGCCGCCGTCGTCCGATGACGCCTTGTCCGCGCCCGCGCTGCCGGCGGACGTCGCGCTCCCGCCCGAGGAAATGCACAGATTGCAGTCGTATTCCATCGTGGTGAAGCCGCCGTCCTCGCCTGGCAGCGTTCGCTGGCACTTCTGCTGCGTGCACGTGCCAGGCTCGTTGTAAGCGGGCCCTGCGTTGTTACAGCTCGACCCCGGCGTGTCGCAGCTCTCGGGCGGCGGGACGTCCGCCCGCGCTGAAGAAGAGGTGAGCAGCGGCGCTGCGAGCAAGGTGGCGATCGCCACAAGGCACGAGGGCTTCATCATCCCGCCACTCTGTGCTTTTGCACGGAAAACCGCAAGAGCGGAGCCTCCGAGCCACGCTCGTCGCGCCTGGCCCTTGCCAAAATAATATACCCGGGTAATATTGTCGCCATCATGAGCGACCCGCCGACGTTGCCGACCTTCACCGCCTTCGCCGGCGCCGAGCGCGTCGTCCGCGGCACGCTGGAGGAGATGCTGCGCGAGGCCAAGAAGCGGCTCGACGCGGATCCGGAGCTCCGGCTCTTGATCTTCGAGGACGCCTCGGGGAAGCAGGTCGACTTCGACTTCCGGGGCACCCTCGATCAGGTCCTCTCGCGCGCCAGGCCGGAGCGCCCGGCCAGGGCGGGCCCCGGTCGCCCGAAGCTCGGGGTCGTCTCGCGCGAGGTGTCGCTCCTGCCCCGCCACTGGGAGTGGCTCGAGCGTCAGCCGCAGGGGATCTCGGCCGCGCTCCGCAGGCTGGTGGAGGAGGCCAGCAAGCGCGCCCCGGACGAGGATCGCGCCCGGGAGGCGCGCGCCGCCGCCAGCCGCTTCATGTGGGTCATGGCCGGCGACCTGCCCCTGTTCGAGGAGGCGTCGCGCGCGCTCTTCGCGTCGGACAAGCGGCGCTTCACGGAGCTCACGCGCTCCTGGCCCGCGGACGTGCGAGAGCACCTGAACGAGCTCTTGCGCGAGGGCGGGGCCTTCCCTGCAGCGCGCGAGGGCAAACCGCGGCGAACGAGGTAGCCGCAGCCGCCGAGCCGCCATCCGCGAGACGGTCAGATACTACCCGGTAAAAATATATGGACACCAACATCGAAGTCGAAGCGCCGTCCGCGCCGCGCGGCGTGCACGACATGACGCAGGGCAAGCCGCGCGCGCACGTCGTGCGCGTCATGCTGTTCATCCTGGCCGGCATGGCGATCCAGACCCTCTATGGCCTGATCGACATCTACTGGGTGGGTCGCCTCGGGAAGGAGGCCGTCGCCGCCGTGGCGGTCTCCAGCAACCTGATGTTCGTCTCCCTGGCCGCGACGCAGATGCTCTCGGTCGGCTGCGTGGCGCTCGTCTCGCAGGCGGCCGGGAGAAAGGAGCACGGCGAGGTGCAGCGCCTGTTCAACCAGGTGCAGAGCCTCGCCACGTGGGCGGGCGCCCTCTTTCTCGTGCTCGGCCTCGCGCTTCACCGCACGTACGCCGAGCGGCTCTCGGGAGACGCCATGACCGCCGAGCTCGCGAGCAGCTTTCTGCTCGCGTTCATTCCGGCGCTCGCGCTGCAGTTCACGATGGTGGGGCTCGGCTCGGCCCTGCGCGGCATCGGCGACATGAAGCCGGGCCTCGTGGCCCAGACCGCGAGCGTGCTGCTCAACATGGTCCTCGCGCCCTTCCTCGTCTTCGGGTGGGTATCGGGGCGCCCGCTCGGCGTATTCGGCGCGGGCCTCGCCACGCTCCTCGCGACCGCGGCCGCCGTCGTGGGGCTCGCCGTCTATCTGCTGCGCGGCAAGACCTTCCTTCGCCTCCGCCTCGCCGACTGGCAGCCAGACCTCGCCACATGGAGAAAGCTGGTGGCCATCGGCTTGCCCTCGGGCGCGGAGTTCTTGTTGCTGGCCGTCACCATGGGCGTGATCTACGTGGTCACGCGCCCCTTCGGCTCGGAGGCGCAGGCCGGGTTCGGCATCGGGCTGCGGCTGATGCAGGCCGGCTTCATGCCTGCCGTGGCGATCAGCTTCTCCGCTGCGGCGGTCGTCGGCCAGAACTACGGCTCCCGCGCCTACGCTCGCGTCCGCGAGACCGCGCTCGAGAGCGTGAAGCTCGTGCTCGGGTTCATGCTCTTCTTCACCCTGGTCTGCCAGGTCTTCCCCGCGCAGCTCGTCGCGCTCTTCTCGCCCGCGCCGGACGTCATCGCGGCCGGCGTCGACTACCTCCAGGTGACCTCCTGGGGTTACTTCGCGAGCGGCATCGTGTTCGTCTGCGCCGGCGTCTTTCAAGGCCTCGGCAACACCTGGCCTTCGCTCGCCGCCTCGGGGGCGCGCGCGCTCGCGTTCATCCTCCCCGTGCTCGTCCTGAGTGCGCGCCCCGGCTTCCGTATGCACACCATCTGGCTCGTATCGGTCGGCACCACGCTCGGCCAGCTCGGGCTCCAGCAGATCCTGCTGCGGCGCGAGCTCGCGCTCAAGGCGCCCGTATCGCAGTGACGCGCTGCCGGGGGGGGCGCGGCGCGCGGCCGAGCGCAGCTCAGGGACGTGCGCCCGCCGTCCTGGCGGGCAGGGCGCGCACCTGGTTCTTCCGCATGACCTCCGCCGTCAGGCGAGCCGCCATGGCGCGCGGCACGAAGCGCGCGAGGTTCGAGAGGATGTAGTTGCCGAGGCCGTGGATGGCGTGGGTTCGCCCCGTCGAGAGGGCGCTCAGGCCGAGCCGCACGACGTCGCTCGCCTTCGCCTTGGCGCCCACGGCCGCGGCTTCCCCGGCGATCTCGAAGAACGGCGTCTCGGTCGCGCCGGGGCAGAGCGCGACCACCTTCACGCCCCGCTCGCCGAGCTCGGCCCAGAGCGCCTCGCTGAACGAGAGCACGAAGGCCTTGGTCGCCCCGTACACCGCCATCGAGGCGATCGGGTAGAACGCCGCCGTGGACGCGACGTTGAGGACCGCGCCGCGCGTCCTCACGAGATCGGGCAGGAACGCGTGGGTCATCGCGACGAGCGCGCTCACGTTGAGCGCGATCTCCTCGAGCTGCCTTTCGATCGGCGTCTCCTCGAAGCGGCCGTGGGTCGCGAATCCGGCGTTGTTGATGAGCAGATTGACGGACACGCCGCGGCGCGCGACCTCGGCGTGCACGCGCCCGATCGCCCCCGCGCTCGTGAGATCGTCGGCGATCACCTCGACGCGGACGCCGTGCGCGGCGCGCAGCTCGGCGGCGAGCGCCTCGAGCTTGTCGCGCGAGCGGGCGACGAGGATCAGGTGGCATCGCTGCGCGGCGAGCTGGCGGGCGAATTCGGCGCCGATGCCGGTGGAGGCTCCAGTGACCAGGGCGTTCCGGTTCTCGAAGGGGTGTCGCGTCATGCCTCCATGTGTAAGCTCTGGGTGGATTCGCGAGAACGGACATCTTCGGGCATCGGAGTTCCACGGATGAAAAACGACGCCTTCTCCTGGGACGACCTGCGCGTGCTCCTCGAGGTCGATCGACGTCGCAGCTTCCTCGGCGCGGGCAAGGCGCTCGGGCTCTCCACCTCGACGGTCGGGCGGCGCATCGACGCGCTCGAGCTCGCGCTCGGCCGGAAGCTCGTGCACCGGACGACCGCCGGGACCTCGATCGATCCGGCGGCGCGCGCGCTCGTCGCGCTCGCCGAGGGCATGGAGAGGGAGCTCCGCGTCGAAGGGAGGGACGCGCGCGGCGCCGAGTCGCTCGAGGGCGTGGTGCGCGTCTCGATCAAGGAGAGCTTCGCGCGCCCGATGGCGAAGGTCCTCTCCGCGTGGCGGCGTATCCACCCCGAGACGCTGATCGAGCTCGCCTCGGAGGCGCGCCTCGCGGACGTGGCGAAGCGTGAGGCCGACCTCGGCGTCCGGACGGTGCGCTCGTCGTCGAAGGCGCTCGTCGAGAAGCGCCTCGGCACGTTCTCGTACGGCCTCTGGGCCTCGAACGAGTATGTGGAGCGACACCTGCGCGACGGCCACCTGCGCGAGGCGGACTTCCCGCGGCACGACTTCGTCGGCTACGACGGGCCGGGGCGGGAGTCCGAGCAGGAGCGGTGGCTCGTCGCCCGCGGCGCGCGTCGGTTCCCGTTCCGTTCGAGCTCGGACGACGCGATGCTCACGGCCGCGAGCGAGTCCCAGGGCATCTGCATCTTCGCGGACGCGCTCGCGCGTGACGTGCCCGGGCTGCGGCGGCTCGCCTGCGCGACGCCGCTCCCGACGGTGAGCGTGTACCTCGTGGTCCACCGGGATCTGCGGCGCGTTCCGCGGATCCGCGGCGTCGCGGGGGCGATCGAGGAGGCGATCCGTCAGATCGCCGTTCGTGAGAAGGCTCGCGGCTAGTTTCGGCCGCCAGGAGTCCGAAGGGAGAGTTCAACGCAAAGGCGCAAAGACGCAAAAATGCATGAAAATTCTTTCTCTCTCTCTCTTGCGCCTTTGCGTCTTTGCTCCTTTGCGTTGAACTCTCCCTCCCCCGAACGCGGCAGTTACAGCCTCAGAAGAGCACGCGCTCGACGCCCGCAGCGTCGAGGAGGTAGTCCCTGGACGCCTCGAGGCCGGCGCGGAGCCGGCCAAAGTTCACGCCGACGAGCTTGCCTCGCCATTTGCGGATGCTCCCCGCGACGATGACCGTGTCCACGTTGCTGCGGTCCATCAACGTCACCACGGCCCCCGGTACGTTGTTGAGCGGCGCCACATTGATGGCATCCGCTCGCAGCAGGATGATGTCGGCCTCCTTGCCCGGAGTCAGCGTGCCGACCTTGTGGGAGAGCCCGGCCACCCGGGCCCCCTCGACCGTGGCCAGGCGAATGACATCGCGGCACGTGAGGAGCTCGGGCAGATCCGTCTCTCCGGCCAGCGCGCGTTCGTTGATGAGCGCCCGCTGAAGCGTGAAGACGGTCCGCATCTGGGTGAAGAAGTCCGCGGTCATGGTGCACTCGACGTCGGTGCTGAGCGCGGGCTGGACGCCATGATCGAGCGCGGCCTGGATAGGCGGCATGCCGTGCCGCATGGTCATCTCGATCGGGGCCGCGATCGAGACGTTCGCGCCCGAATCGGCGATCGCCTGCCAGGAGGCCTCCGAGATGGCGCTGGCGTGGATGAACTCGAGATCAGGCCCCATCAGACCCTCGCTCTCGATCTGCTCGATGAGCGTCCCCTGGCCGATGCTGCCGACGAGGTGCGTCACGATGGGCAGGCCGTGCTGGCGCCCGAGCGCCCAGGTATCGCGCCACGCGGGGTCGAACACCTCCCCGCCCATGGCCAGGGTCAGGAGCTGGTCGGTCGAGGAGAAGTACTGGCTCTGGATCCGATCGAGATCGTTCGGGAAGATGTTGCCGGGGCCCGCACCCGGCGAGTACACGAAGAGCGCTCGGCGGCCCGATTCCTGCAGCCCATGGATGACGGCATCGGTGTGCTCCGGCGTGTGGCCCACCTGGGACGTGTCGACGACCGTCGTCACCCCGGCATCCAGCTGGCTGAGCGAGGAGGCGAGTAGGGCGAGGAAAGCGTCCCGCGGCCGGAAGACCGGCGTGATGGTGAAGTGGATGTAGTCGAGGTAGTTCTTCTCGCCGTGCGGCAGCCCGTCGTTGGCCAGGAGGCCGTCCGAGAGGAAGCTCCGCAGCGCGGTCTGGTACTGGTGATGATGGGTGTCGACGAACCCCGGCATCACGATCGTGCCCGTCGCGTCGATGATCTCCGCGCCTGGCGCGTGCAGGTGCGGCCCGACCGCGATGATCTTCTTGCCCTGCACGAGCACGTCGCCCCGGGCGAAGTCCCCCACGTTTGGATCCATGCTGAGCACGGCGCCGCCTCTCAGGATGTAACGCCGGTGCGAGGCGCCGGTCCCGTGCGGCATGTCATCATCGTGCTCCGCCCTCCCCATCGCCGCCGCGGGAGTCGAGAAGGCCGCCGCAGCACCGAGCGCTGAAGCTCCCACCGCGAGAAACCGGCGACGAGACGAGCCCGCCTCGCCTGGCTCTCCGTCATGGTTCGAGTCGTTTCCACAGAGCTTCTGGCACATACCAAGTTCCTCCTGCTCAGTTCACGCGTCCTTCTGTCGTGCCCCCGCCTCTCGAGACACCGACCACTGCGTTCTGGTGGGCTGAGCAAAGCAAAGATTAACCCGGTGCGGAAGCCAGCGTCGAGCCTTGCGAGATCACCTGCCCAGCGCAATCATCCTCTCGTTTACCCAGTCGTCGCCGGCGAGGGGGTGCACGCCGGCCCCGTCCCGATCGAGCGCGAGGCCCACGGAGAGCAGCCCACTCTTCACGAGGAACGCTCCCCTGGGGGTCTGCCCGTCGGACTTCGTGAGCCGCCCGCGGATCGCGAGATCGCCCCCCTTCGCCTCCAGCAGCCTGAAATCGACGCCGGCGTCCGCGCGCCTCACCTTCGCGGATGCCTTGAGCCCCTCCATCGTGAGGAGCCCCGCGGCCCAGCCGGGAATGGCATCCTCGGCGTCGAGCAGCATCACGGCCGGCCGCGCGTCCTTGCATTCCACCCGGATCGCCGCCTCCATGAGCCCCCGCCTCACCTCGGCGTCCTCGATGTCGATGTGCGCCCACCAGCCAGGGATCGCCTCGCCCTCGTGCTCGATCGCGAGGTCCTCGATGTCGATGCGGCCCTTCCGCAGCTTGGCTGCCTGATTCAAGACGTCCGCCGCGTCGAGCGTCATGCGCGCCGCCACGTCGCCCTTCACCCTCGTCTTCTTCCACTGCAGGGCGCCGTGTTTCAGCAGCAGGTTCAGCGAGCCCGTCCCCCGGCCCAGCGGGTCGACCTCCAGGCTGCTCCGCATGAAGGCTGCGCCGCCGGTGAACCGCGGCGCGTCCGGCGCGGCGCCCTCGACGTTCAGCCAGCGCAGGTCCGGGATCGCCGCGGCGACGACATCCACCTTCGACGCGAACCCCGGCTGGAGCCGCAGGAGATGGAGCTCCGGCGCGTCGAAGGTGGCGCTCGCCCTCTCCACGACGATGGGCGGCAGCCCGCTTCCCGGGCGCTCGAGCGTCGCGCGGGGCAGCGTCACGGCGAGGCGCGCCGCTCCGCGCTCGTCGACGCGGAGCGCCGCGCGCGCCTCGGCGGTCGCGCGGAGCGACGCGGTGGAGGCCACGAGGTGGCTCGTCTCGTAGGACGCGGTGCTGCCCGGCTCGACGCTCCCCCGGTTCACGACGAGGTTCGTCCGGAGCTCTCCGCTCCCATCCTCGAGCCGGGGTCCGGCGCCCTCGCCCGCGGGAAGGGGGATGAAATCGAGCCCCGGCAGCTGCGCGTCGAGGCGGACGCGCGCCCAGGCGGTTTCGAGGACGTCGAGCCCGTCGACGTCCCGCGGATCGAACGTGCTCATCGTCACGTCGGCGTCGGCGTCGAGCCGCGCGACGACGCGATCGGCGACGTGGACCTCGCCGGACCGGAGCTCCAGCGCGACGGGCCCGACGCGAGCGGCGCGGAGCGGCTTGTAATAGAACCCTCCCCGCACGCGACCGCCGCCGGCATACCGGACTTGCTGGATCCAGACCTCCTTGAGCGTCGTGTCGATGCCTTCCAGGTGCACCGTCCACAGGTTGTAGCCCTCGTCCGAGTTCTCGAGATCGTGCTTCGGCGGCAGCTCCGGCTTGAGCGGAGGGTTCGCGAACTCCGGGATGGGCGGCAGCGCCTCGATGTGCGGCGCCTCCAGATCGCGCTCGCTCGTCGGATCCACGAGCATCCGCAGCCGGAACACGAAGCCCCTGGCGCGGATGTCCTCCGCATAGAACTTCTTCCGGAGGAGATCGGTCAGGTGGATATCGACGTCCGCTTCGTCGAGCTCCACCGCCCACTGAAGCACGCTGTCGGAGCCGCTGAGCCGGAGCTCTTTCACGTGAACGACGCCCGGCCAGAGGCTCCACGCCGACCCGTAATAGAGCGAGGCGTCGACGGGGTTGTAGCTGACGAGCCTCGCGATGAGCCCCGTGCTCAGCATGACGTTCACGACGACGACGTAGCCGAGCCAGAGCGCGAGAGGCAGGATCAACAGCGTTTTCAGCGCCCTCCTGGCCCGTGGCCCTAGCCGCCCGCTGAGCGCATGTGGGGACTTCAGCGCGGCAGCTTCGTGCAGGAGCGCGTGCATGAGCCCATCCGATCGCACGGGCCATGCCGCGAGCTGAGCCGCGGCGCGAGGGGGCAGGCTCAAGCCTGGCCGTGGCGATCTGCCCCGCTCGTGGCGAAGGTCGACATGCGCGGACCGCGGGGGGGCCCGCTCTCGCGCGGACGCGCCCGGAAATGGCCCTGCCGCGAGCGCTCGGCCCCCGTCGGACCCGACAGGCACCCGGCTTGCTAACCCCGCGAACGCCGGCGCTGGCGAGCCTGTCGCGTCGACGCAGCTGGAGGTCCGCTGGAGTCGATCTTCCGGCTTCCAGCCATCACCCGAGGTCATCATGAACCACACTGTCCATCACGACCTGAACGACGAAGAAGCGAAGAGCGCCGTCCTGCGGGCGATGGCGAAGTATTGTGATCGATACGCGGAGTACGCTCCCTGCATTTTCTGGAGCGACGAGCGGCGCGCGGATGTCGGCCTCTCCTTCAAGGGCTTCACGCTCTCCGGGCGGCTCGAGCTCCGGCCCAGGGCCGTCGACTTCGCGATCGACATGCCGCTGCCGCTGCGCATGTTCAACCGGATGGCGATCGCGGCGATCGACGCCGAGGTGAGGCGGTGCATCGATGACGCGCACCGCGATCGCGCGCGGCGGCGCGCTCCGAGCGCGGTCGCGCAGGAGGCGCTCTGAGCGGTCCGCGCCATGAAGAGCGGAAGCGCCACGACCACCCATGAAAGGCGCCGCCCGCGGAGCGCTCCGCGCCGCTCCGCCGCGAGTGGCGTCGTCCTCCGCCGGCGCCGCGTCAGCGTGTCGATCAAGTCCGTCGAGACGGTCGAGCTCGCCCGCGCGAACGGCGAGCTCGCGGGGACAGGGCAGCTCACCCCGTCACCGGTCGAGTCCGCCGAGTCGGCCGGGCTCCGGTACGTGAACGACGGTGAGCCGGGGATCTCCAGGCGAGGGGCGGGCAAGGGCTTTCGTTACGTCGACGCCGACGGCCGCCCCGTCAAGGACGAGGCGACGCTCGCGCGGATCCGCCGCCTCGCGATCCCGCCCGCGTGGACCGAGGTGTGGATCTGCCGGAGCGAGCGCGGGCACATCCAGGCGACAGGGCGGGACGCGCGCGGCCGAAAGCAGTACCGGTATCACCCGCGCTGGCGCGAGGTCCGCGACGAGACGAAGTACGACCGCATGCTCGCGTTCGGCGCGGCGCTCCCGGCGATCCGCGCGGCGACCGAGCGGGATCTCGCGCTGCCTGGCCTGCCGCGCGAGAAGGTGCTGGCGGCCGTGGTGCGCCTGCTCGACGAGACGTCGATCCGCATAGGGAACGACGAGTACGCGCGCGACAACGACTCGTATGGACTCACCACGCTTCACGACGAGCACGTCGAGATAGAGGGGAGCCTCATCAGGTTCCACTTCAGGGGCAAGGGCGGCAAGGAGCACGCGATGACGGTGCGGGATCGGCGGCTCGCCCGCATCGTGAAGCGCTGTCAGGACGTGCCCGGCCACGAGCTGTTCCAGTACATCGACGGCGAGGGCCGGCGGCAAAGGATCCATTCGGACGACGTGAACGAGTACCTGCGCTCGGTCGCGGGCCACGACTTCACGGCGAAGGACTTCCGCACCTGGACCGGCACCGTGCTGTGCGCGTCGTTCTTCTGCGAGATGGCGATCGCGAGCTCGGTCCGCCAGGTGAAGAAGCGCGTGGCGCAGGTGATCGACAGGGTGTCTGCCCGCCTGGGCAACACACGGGCGGTCTGTCAGCGTTGTTATGTCCACCCCGCCGTGATCCGCGCTTACACGGAGGGCGCCCTGCAGTCCCTGATCGACGTGGAGGAGGCCGTCGCGGACGGGGCGCTCGCGGCGCTCCGGCCCGAAGAGGCGAAGATGCTCCGGATCGTCCGCGGCTTCGGCGAGCGAGAGGCGGTGCCGCTCGTCACCCGCCTCCGCGAGAGCGTGCGCTCGGCGCGCGCGGTGAACGCGCGGCGAGCCGGCAAGAGCGCGAAGCATCCCCCCAGGGAACGACGCGCCGCGGCCTGAGCCGCGCCGCGGCGAGCGCCGCAGCGGCCGCGCGGGGATGCGCCTCGCCCCGCTGTTCCCGACGAGTCTGCCGTGTCGTTGCGTCACAGCGTGATCGCCCCGCTGTGGCATCGTGCCGCGGACGCGACGGGGGCTGTTGCTGGGGTCGCGAGCGGCCCGCGATCTCGCGCCGGATACGCGCGCGGTACGGTTCGTGTTGTGCGTAGCTCCTTGGAAACCAGCGCGCGCGGCGCGAACCCTCAGCCAAGGAGGTCTGCATGGCGAGCCAGAGGTTGATCACCGGGATGGTGCGAGCACGTGGGGAGGCCGAAGACGTCGTCCGGCGCATCCTGGACAGCGGGCACACGCGACGGGACGTCTGCGCCATCGTGAGCGAAGCGACGCGCCGCCAGCACATCTTGCGCTCACGCGCATACGGTGCGGCCTCGCACGGGAGCGCGCTGACCTCCGTCCTCGCCGCGGCGAGCGCGGGGCTCGTGGTCCCGGGGCTGCGGCTCGCGGTGGCCGGCCCCATCGCGGTGAGGCTCGCGGACGCGAGCTCGGCGAGCGAGACGGCCAGCCTGAGCAGCGTGCTCGTCGACGCCGGGATCCCCGAGCAGAGCGCGCCGGAGATCGAGAGGCGCCTCAAGGAAGGCGCGATGCTCCTCGGCGCCCTCGCGCGCGACGAGAAGGACGCCGCGGCGCTGCGCGCGATCCTGCGAGACGCGGGCAACGGCGATTTCTGTGGGACGGGCAAGGGAGCCCGTGTGTTCGCCGCGCTGTGAGCCGCCGGCGCTCACCGCTCCGCGTCGCCGCTCGAGGGAGCCGCTGGATCGATGAGCTCGCTTCATGACCGCGAAGTCCCGGACATTGGAACGGGACTTGAAGGGAATGAAAGGGTTCAGCCGAGACTGATGCAGTACGAGGCGAACATGTACCCCTGAGGCAACAGGGGGCGCGCGCCTTCCCGCAGCGGCGACGATCCCTGGCGATCGCGGCTCCTGCGTGGACGTATGGCGTGGTGGCCCACCTTGGGAGGTAAGGAGGAGAGGAATCGGGCGTTCACCAGACATCTCAGGAGAGTACCCATGGAACCGGTCGCATTCGCAGACGAGAGCGTGGGCCTGGACGGACTCATCGACGATGACTCGATCGAACAGCTCAAATCGTTCTGCCGCGGCGAGATGTCCGCGGTCGAGACCTACCGTCAAGCCATCGCCGCGGCGCGCCAGGGCTGGGTTGCTCACCACCTCCGGCTGAACCTCGCGTCGCACGAGGCGCGGGTGAAGGTGCTGCGCCGGCGGATCGAGGAGCTCGGAGGCGACCCCCCGGCGAGCTCCGGGCCATGGGGCGCGTTCGCCAAGGCCGTCGAGGGGACCGCGCTGGCGCTTGGCCACAAGACGGCGCTCTCGGCGCTGGCCGAGGGGGAGGAGCACGGCCTGAAGGACTACCGGAACGACATCGAGGAGCTCGACACCGAGTCGCACGCCCTGGTGCGGGACGTGATCTTGCCGCAGCAGGTGTCGACGCGCCGCTCGCTCGCGGATCTCAAGCGGCAGCTGCCGTGACGCGGGAAGCCGTCGGCGGATTGTTCGGGCGGGCCCCCCGTGCGATACTTTCGGGCGTATGGGCAGGGCTGCGCTGGACATTACCCGACTGAGCCGCGACGAGCAGCTCGACCTCCTCGACGAGTTGTGGGCGAGCCTCGGGCGAGACCCTGACGCGCTGCCTCTCAGCGACGCCCAGCGGGTCGAGCTCGATCGGCGCCTCGATGAGCTCGAGGCCGAGGGGCCGGTCGGGCTCACCTGGGATGAGGTCGTCGCCCAGGCACGCGCTCGGTCACGGTGAGGCCGTACCTCGTTCGGCCCGCTGCTGCGGCGGACATCGCGCGGGCATATGCCTGGTACGAGCGAGAGCGCGACGGGCTAGGAGAGGAGTTCCTCGTGGAGGTCCGCGCGGCGATGCAGGCGGTCGTCGAGGCGCCGACGGCCTACGCTGTTCTGCACCGCCAAACACGGCGAGCGCTCGTCCGGCGCTTCCCCTATGGGCTGTTCTTTCGTCTGATGGATGACGTCGTCGTCTTCGTCGCGTGCTTTCACACGCGCCGAAGACCCGAGTCATGGAAGCGGAGACGCTGAGGGCAACTCCGGTGTTGGGACGGGGGCGAACACCCCCGCTCAGCCCTTCGCGTCGTATCCCGCCTGGAGCAGCTTCGCGATCGTCGAGAGCTGCATGTTCGACGTCCCCTCGTAGATCTTCCCGATCTTCGCGTCGCGGTAGAGCTTCTCGACAGGGTAGTCCTTGGTGAAGCCGACGCCGCCCATGAACTCGATGCAGAGCGACGCCGTCCGCTCGGCCACCTCGGACGCGAACAGCTTGGCCATCGCCGCCTCCTTCACGAACGGCTGGCCCGCGTCCTTGAGCCGCGCGGCGTTGTAGACGAGGAGGCGCGCGGCCTCGATCTCCATGGCGACGCGCGCATACTGGAACTGCACGCCCTGGAAGCTCGCGATCGACTGCCCGAACTGCTTCCGCTCGCCCATGTAGCGCATCGCGTGGTCGAACGCCCCCGCGGCCAGGCCGAGCATCTGCGCGCCGATGCCGATACGGCCCTCGTTCAGCGTCTCGATGGCGATCTTGTAGCCCTTGCCGACCTCGCCGATCACGTTGCCCTCCGGCACCTCGCAGTCCTCGAGGACGAGCTCACACGTGCTGGAGGCGCGGATCCCGAGCTTGTTCTCCTTCTTGCCCACCGAGAAGCCGGGGAAGGAACGCTCGACCACGAAGGCCGTGATGCCCTTGTAGCCCTTCGTCGGATCGACGTTGGCGAACACCAGGAACACCGAGCTCTCGTTCGCGTTCGTGATCCAGAGCTTGCGGCCGTTCAGGATCCAGCGGTCGCCCCGGCGCTCGGCGCGGGCCGCGAGCGCGAACGCGTCCGAGCCGGAGCCCGCCTCGCTCAGCGCATACGAGCCGATCCAGTCGCGGGAGAGCCGCGGGAGATACCTCTCCTTCTGCGCCTCGGTGCCCCAGCGGAGGAACGCATTGGCCACCAGGGTGTTCTGCACGTCGACGAGCACGCTCACGCTCGGGTCGACCACGGCGAGCGCCTCGATCGCGAGGATCGCGCTGAAGAAGCCCGCTCCAGAGCCCCCGTACGCCTCCGGGATCTCGATCCCCATGAGGCCGAGCTCGAACAGCGGAGGGAGCAGATCGTGGTCGAGCGCGCCCTCTTCGTCCATCGCCGCCGCGCGCGGCGCGACGCGCTTCCGGGCGAAATCAAGCACCGAGTCGCGGAAGAGGCGCTCCTCGTCGGAGAGCTGGGTGAGCGGGGGGTGGGACACGACGGTTTCTCCTTGTGGGCCCATGGCGCAGCGCGGCGCCGTGGCGGCGTCGCCCCACTATGCTACGCGAGGGCCACGAGCGAAAGCCGTTCGAGCGCGCCCCGCCCGGTCATCGCCGCGGCGCAACGCAGGCCACGCCGCGTCGGCGGCGGACGGGGCGCGCCGCCCCGAGCCGCCTCATCCGTGGTGTCGCCGCTCGCTCCGGGGCCGGGATCGTCCAGGCTGCCACGCGCGTTGCTTCACCTGGACGCTCACGCGCGCTTGCCCGCGGGCGCGTCGCGCCGGCGGCACCGGAGCAGCGTGTGGGCGAGGCCGAGGTGGTCGATCTCCGCCTCGACGACGAGGCCTGCCTCGTCGACGCAACGCCGGATATCGGCGGCGCTGTACATGCGGCTGTTCCCGTTCGCGAGGCACGTGAAATACAGGGAAGAGCCGTGAAGACAGTGGACCGCCACCTCGTTCGTCTGCCGATCCCAGAACGTGTCGAGGATCCAGAGCACCGTCTCGTCCCCCATGGCCGACGCGGCCCGCCGGAGGATCTGGAGGATGTCCGCCTCGGAGAAGCACACGAGGAACTGGCTCATCCAGATGGCGTCGAAGCCCGTCGGGAACGCCTGGCCGTGATCCAGGAAGTCGATGGGGGTGCCCACGATCCGGCCGAGCAAGCCGTGCTGCTCGACGTTGACGCGCGCGTCCTCCAGCTGGCCCGGCAGGTCGAGCAGCGTGACGCGCACGTCGGGGTCGTGCGTGCAGCACTGGATCGCCCACCGCCCCGTGTTGCCGCCGATGTCGAGGAGCGTCCTCGGCCTCCGCTCGAACACGACGGGCAGCGCCTCGGGGAACGCGGAGTCGGAGTAGAGGTGATCGAACGCAAACCAGCTCTCCCTCACCTTCGGCGGGAGCGCCGGGAGCGCCTCATAGACCGTCGGCCACTCGCCAAAGACCTTCAGGCCAGCCGGCTTGCCGCCCTCGATGGCCTCGTCGAGAAAGCGCATGCCCTCGTAACAGACGTCATGGATGAAATCCATGTTGATGCGGGTCATCCTGTCATTCTCGACGATGAGCCCGACCCGCGTGATCGTGTAGCGCTCGCCACGCTCTCGCGGCTCTGCGTGGGCGTTTGCGCCGCCTGCGACGCCTGCGCGCTCCACCAGGCCGAAGCTCAGGCTCGCCTCCAGCAAGGTCTTGGCGGCATAGGCGGAGAGGCCGGTGTCCTGGGCCACCTCCGCCGGTGTCCTGCCGCCCTTGCCAGCGCGCTGGAGCGCTTTGAGGACGCCGCGGTTTCGCATCACCCGCGCCACCTGGAACATGACGGGCGCAAACGCGATGCGCTGGGCGGCGAGCATGGCGTCGAGGGTGGGATTCGGGGCGGGATCGTTCTTCATCGAGCTCCGGTCGTCGGGGGTGGGGTCAAGGCTAGCGTGCACCCTAGCGCTGGAGGAGCAAGACGAAGCCGCAGACGCCCGTGAACAGCAGCGCGCACTCTGCCCGACCCTCGTCGGCGAGCGAGATCCCCGTCACGCCGCAGAGCATGCCGAACACGAGGCTCGCCACGCTGATCCGCCGCCGCTGGTCGATCGACCGGACCCGCGGCGGAGTGGGCGGTCTCGTGCGGTACGGGCTTGCCACCCCCTGATGATACCACCAGCGCCGCGATCACAAGGACGCCGCCGCGATGTCGAACAGCTCCTCGTCGGTGAGCGGCAGCGGGTTCGCCTTCATGCTGCTCGCCGCCCTGGCCTTCGCGACCAGCGCCGGGAGGTCCGCCTCATCCATGCCGTAGCGCCGGAGCCCCGGGATCGCGAGATCACGGCAGAGCTCGCGGACCCAGGCGATCCCTTCCTCGGCGCTGGCTCCGGCGCGCCCCGTGACGAGCGCGGCCAGCTCGTCGAAGCGCGGCAGCGCGCGGTGAGCCGGGTCGCGCGCGCGCAGCGCCCGCAGGTTGACCTCCAGGACGGCGGGTAAGAGCGCGGCGCACACCGCGCCGTGCGGCGCGTCGAACATGCCCCCCGCGGGCCCAGCGAAGCCGTGGACCGCCCCGAGGCCGGCGTTCGCGAGGCAGAGGCCGCCGAGCAGGCTGGCGATCGCGAGGTCGTCCCGGGCCGGCGCGTCGGCGCCCTCCAGGACCGCGCGGCGCAGCGAGCGCACCGAGCGGCGGATGCCCTCGCGCGCGAGGCCGTCCGTGAGCGGGTTGCTGCGGCTCGACAGGAACGGCTCGATGAGCTGCGAGAGCGCGTCGAGCCCGCTCGACGCGAGCACCCCGGGCGGGGCGCCCGCGAGCAGGTCGGGATCGACCACCGCGAGGCGCGGCAGCATGTGCGGGCTGCGCAGGCTCGCCTTCACGCCGGCCTCCCGCGACGCGAGCACCGCGTTGCGCGTCACCTCCGCGCCGGTGCCCGCGGTCGTGGGGATCGCCACGAACGGCACGGACGGCCTGGAGAGCGCTCTCCCCTTGCCGATGACCTCCAGGTAATCGAGCGGGTCGCCGCCGTTCGCGACGAGCGCGGCGATCGCCTTGCCGGCGTCGATCGCGCTGCCGCCGCCGAGCGCCACCACGACGTCGCACCGCTCGGCCGCGGCCCGCGACGTCCCCTCGCGGGCGACGTCCACCGTGGGCTCGCCCGCGACGGCGAAGCGCACCGCGGCGACGCCCGCCGCCGCGAGCGCGGCGAGGAGCGGCGCGGCGCGGCCGGGATCCTGCCCGGTGACGACGAGCGCCCGCGTCCCGCCGAGGCCCCGCACGGCCGCGGGCACCTCGGCGACCTTGCCTGCGCCGAAGGCGATGCGCGTCGCGGTGGCGAACTCGAAGGCGGGTTCATGGATGGGAGGCGCCATGTCAATACCCCGCGTCGTCAGGGAAGACATTGACGTATTTCCGGCTGGTCCGCGGCTCGGCCATCATCTCCGCGACGGTGTCCCGCCACCGCTGGTAGTGCGCCGTTTCCTTGTGTGCGGCCGGCGCTTCCTTGGTCCTGTAGACCTCGACGAGCACGAACCGCGCGGGATCCTCGGTGTCCTGGACGACGTCGAACCGGGCGATCCCCGGCTCCTTGACGCTCTCGCGTGCGTTCTCGATCGTCGCGCTCCGGAAGGCGTCGACGAGCTCGGGTCTGACACGTACATGCACATGTACGACGAACAGGCTGTTGGACATGCGCGCAATCTAGCTCGGGCGCGCTGCCGCAGGAACCCGGCTCGCGCCGTGGCCGGCCTTCCGGGAGAGCGCGCGGGCCGCGCCGGCTCGGCCGAGCGCGCTGCCTCCGGGCGGGGCGCGGCGGCGGATGGCAGGGCGGGCGCGCGGGTGGCGGCGCGTCCGGCAGAGCGCCGTCGCCCCCTGCGTGGACTCCCGACTTGGCCCGGCCGGCTCGCGCACTACGATCGTCGTGACCCGGCGTGCGGCTCGGCAAGCGTCGAGTGCATGAGCGCCGCGAGCGAGGAAGGTCGATATGGCGGATCCGACCATGGAGAGCCCGGAGCCCGATGCGGCGCGGTCCATCGCGCTGCATTCCATCGAGTTCAGGTCCGATCACGGTCTCCTGAAGGACTGCAAGGAGGAGAGCGGCTGGAGGAACGAAGGGGCCCTGTGCCCACGGCCGGAGTGGACGCGGGGGGGCGCCGTCCCCCTCTCGATCTCGATGGGCCGGCACATCGTCGTCCGGCTCGAGCTCTCGCAGCGCGACGCCTACAGCGCGGCGGCGGCCGAGATCCGCGCCGTGGGGCCGGGGGGCATCGTCCTCGAGAGCCGCGGTAACGGGGCCGTCGCCGCGCCGCTCGATCTCTTCTCCTCGCGGCAGCTCGGGAGGAAGATCCAGAAGTTCAACCTCGCCCTGAGCTGGTCTGCAGGCGCGGGAGCTGCGGTGTCGCCCGCCCGGACCTCGAACGTCGTCTATGTCACGATGGGCAGGCCCCAGACCGACAGACAGGATGTCTGGCAGGAAGATGGGGTGACCTTGAAGCGGATGGACAGGGCGGTTTCCTGGATCGCGCCGATGGATACAGTCGATCCCCACGAGATCGTGGAGGGGGTCATGGCCAGGTTCCCGACGTACACGCTCCTGCCGAGCCCCAGGGTGCCCCGGCGGTACCATCACCCGACGTACATGAACGGCGAGGGCGGCGCCTGGCCGATGACCGATCACGTGGAGGAGAGCGGGGAGTGCCAGGCGATCGTCCGCCTCCTCCGCGGCATGCTGCGCCAGCTCGGGATCCCGGGGCGGACGCGCATGATCGTGGTCTGGGGCGACCCCAACGTGGGCGGCGGGCGCAAGACGCTGTCGGCCGATGTCGAGCAGAATCCGTGGGCGGGGCTCGACGTCACGAAGGTCGAGGGCGGCCGCGTGTGGCGCGCCGCGCTCGTCGACGGGCCGGTGGAGGTGGGGAGGACCTATCCGGCGTCCCATACGCGCCTCCCCGACGGGACGGTCAGCCCGGGGCTCAACCGGTACGAGGCGTGCCTCGAGTTCTCCCACGGCGGCGTGACCAGGTATTACGCGGGCGGCGCCGGCGTGTTCGATTCCGTGGAGCCGATCCTGGGCGTCTTCTGGGGGCTCATCTGGTTCAGCTCGGCGCCGGACGAAGGGTTCCGCGTCGAGCAGATCGTGGCGACCTACAGAAACGGAGGCTGGGGATGAGCGCGCACGCATTTCAGAAGCAAGACGTCGACACGAAGATCGCGGGGTGGCTCGCGGCCGTGGCGCGCGTCTCGCCGGATGGCTTCACGCCCGTCGAGCGGTTCGACGACGTGCCGGCCCAGGCGCGCGCGGAGTCGTTCTACTGGTGCGACTCCATCTTCCGGGACGAGCTCAACCCGCACGGCGAGGCCGTGAAGGCGCGCCACGCGTTCCATGCCGCCACGGACGATACGCCCGACCTGCTCCGCCACGAGTACGCCGCGGGCGGGCTCGGGCTCACCGTCATCGAGGGGCGCAACTTCATTCTCGTCCAGGTCGATCGCGCGAGCCTCGATATCCTCTCTCTCTGCGGTCCAGACCGCGCAGCCGCCGTGCGCCGGGTGGCCGAGGCGCTCTTCAACACGGGCGTGGAATCGAGCGCGGTGGGCCTTCCGGTGACCCCCGGCCCGGCGGCCTGCCTGGACGCCGCCGGGACACAGGAGCTCGACGAAGGGACGGTGTTTTCGAGCAATCCGGCCGTGGACCCGGATCTCCTCACCTGCTGGAAAGACCGTACGGAGTGCGGTGTTCAGGGCGGAAGGCTCTACTTCCTCTGCTACAAGAAATCATCCCAGCGCGTGGGGTTCGCGAACGCGTGGCAATGGTTCGACGACCGGAGGGCCGGGGTCGGGTGAGGCGGGGGTAGGCGCGGAGCGCGCGGGAACGCGCGGGAACGCGCGGGAACGTGCGAGAACGTGGATGACCGCTGCGCCGGTATTGCGTCTGCGCGCCGCGCGCGGGATGTTGCGCGCGTGGCGGGACCACAGGCACCCAGGATCCTGATCTTCCCAGGCGGCCCCTCGGGCGCTGCGCAGGCGCTCGCCGCGGCGCGCGGCTATGTCGCGGTCCCGGCGCGGGACGTCGAGGCCGGGCTGGATCTCCTGGCGACTCAGCCGTTCGACGTGGCCGTGCTGGCGGACGAGGGGCCGCTCGAGGACACGCTCGCGCTCTGCCGGCGGCTGCGCGCGGCGCCCGGGGGCGATCGCGTGGCCGTGGTCGCCGTCACCGGGAGCGCGGGCGCGACCGCGGCGCTGCTCGAGGCGGGCGCGACGGTCGTGGCGGCGGCGCTCGAGCCGTCGATCGCCATCCAGCTCGACGCGGCGGTGTGGTGGGTGCGGCGGCCGTCGGCGCACGTGGCCGACCGGGCGCCCGCGGAGCGCGCGCTGCTCGAGCGCGCCGCGCGCTCCTTCCGCGACGCGTCCGCGGAGGTGATCGGCCTCCTCGTGTGGGACGCGGCGGGGGGCGTGCTCGACGCGAACGACGCGTTCCTCGGCATGGTGGGCTACACGCGCGAGGACGTCGAGGCGGGGCGCCTCAACTGGATGGCGATCACGCCGCCAGAGCACCGCGCCGCGGACCAGCGCGCCCTCTCGGAGGTCCTGAAGAACGGCGTCTGTCCGCCGTTCGAGAAGGAGTTCCTGGCCCGCGACGGGCGGCGCGTGCCCGTCCTCATCGCGCCTGCCCTGGTCGAGGGGGCGCGCGATCGGGGCGTCTGCTTCGCCTTCGACATGAAGGCGCGCAAGGCCGCAGAGGACGCGCTCCGGACGAGCGAGGAGCGCATGCGGCTCGTCGTGCGCGCCACGAGCGACGCCTTCTGGGACTGGGATCTCTCGTCCGGGCGCGTCACCGGCAGCGAGCGCATGCGGAGCTTCTATGGCACGGGCGGCGCCGACATCGAGGAGGACGCGGTGTGGTGGTTCGAGCGGGTCCACCCCGAGGATCGCGATCGCGTGATGAACGGGCTGCGGCGCGCGATGGAGGGGGACGGGGGGACGTTCGAGCTCTGGTACCGGTGCCTGCTCGCGGACGGCAGCTACGCCGACGTCCACGATCGGGGCATCGTGCTGCGCGACGCGACCGGCAGGGCGTACCGGATGCTCGGGGCCGTGTCCGACGTCACGGAGCGCCGGCAGATGGAGACGCGGCTCCAGCTCGCCGATCGCATGGCCTCGCTCGGCACGCTCGCGGCCGGGGTGGCGCACGAGATCAACAACCCCCTCGCGTACATGGTCGCGAACGTCGATTTCGCGCGCAAGGAGCTCCGCGCGAAGGGGGCCGGCGCGCGCCTCGACGCGCTCCTCTCGGCGCTCGACGAGGCCGCGGAGGGCGGCTCGCGGGTGCGGCACATCGTGGGCGGCCTGAAGACGTTCTCGCGGGCCGACGACGGCGAGCTCGGCCCGGTCGACGTCGACCCGGTGATCCAGCTGGTCCTGCGGATGGCGCAGCAGCAGATACAGAGCAAGGCGCGGCTCGTCCTGGCGCTCCGCCCGGTGCCGGCCGTCCACGCGAACGAGGCGCAGCTCGGCCAGGTGCTCCTGAACCTGCTCGTGAACGCCGCCCAGGCGCTGCCGGAGGGGAAGGTGTCGGAGAACGAGATCCGGATCTCCACCGCCCCCGCGCCGCCCGGACGCGTGTGCATCGAGGTGTGCGACACCGGGCCAGGGATCGCGCCGGAGCTGCGGAGCCGCATCTTCGACCCGTTCTTCACGACGAAGCCCATCGGGGAAGGGACGGGGCTCGGGCTCGCGATCTGCCACGGCATCGTGACGAGCTTCCGGGGCGAGATCGGCGTGGAGAGCGAGGTCGGCAAGGGCGCGTGTTTCCGCGTGCTCTTGCCTGTCCATGACCATCGCGCGGGGGCAGGAGAGGAGCGCAACGCCGCCTCGGGCGGGGCCTCCGATGAGCTTCCCGAGGAGGCCGCTCAGTAGGCGCTCCGCCGTCCTTGGCGGACGGGCTCCGACAGGCGGCGCGCCGTCCGTGCTCCGGCGCGCCGCGGGGCCGCTCCGCGGGACCGACCGCTTGCCAGGGCCGCGGCGTTCGCTCAAGTTGCGTCACCGGCCCCATGAACACTCGATCGGTCAGGGCCGCAGCTGGGCTGCTCGGCGGGGCGGCAGAGGAAGCGCGCCGCGCGGCGCAGTCCGGTCGTGAGGTTCGGTCATGATCGAGAAAACTGGCCGCATCCTGGTCGTCGAGGACGATCTGGATATCAGGAGCATTCTGACGCAGCTCCTCGCGTTCGAGGGGTACGACGTCGAGGAGGCGGCGGACGGCGCCGAGGCGCTCGCGCTGCTGCGGCGGGACGCGCCGCCCGCGCTGATCCTGCTCGATCTGATGATGCCGGTCATGGATGGGTGGCAGCTCCGCGCCGAGCTCCAGCGCGACCCGGCGCTGGCGTCGATCCCGGTGGTGATCGTGTCCGCCGACGTGCGGGTCGAGCAGGAGGCGTCGCGGCTGCGCGTCGCGGGCCTGCTGAAGAAGCCGCTCCAGATCGAGCCGCTGCTCGAGCTCGTCCACCGCATCTGCGGCGCGCCGGCGTGATGAGCCGGGCGGGGCGCGCGCGCCCGCCCATCGAGATCGCGCGCCAGGGCGGCGCTGGGGCGGCTCGGGGGCCCTGATCAGGCTCCGGGGCGCGGCGCTACCTGACCGGCAGCGCCCGCGGCGGGCGCCTTCCCCTCCGCGAGGCGGCCGGCGCCGTGCTCGTGGAAGTACTCCGAAAGCCGCCTGTCGGCCTCGTCCCCGAAGAGGAGCTTGCACGCCTCGCGGAGGCCGGGCGACCTCGCGAGCGCCTCGCGGCGGAGCAAGAGCGAGATCTTCGTGCGCCGCCGCAGGAAATCATCGAGCTTCGCGATCATCTCGTGCTTCGCGGCGTGGGCGACCTCGCAGCGCAGGTCGTCCGCCCCTTCGAACAGCGGATCGGCCATCCGCGGATCGCTCTGGATGTCCTCGAGCAGCCCGAGCGCCTGCGCGCCATAGCGGCGCCATAGCCGCGTGCTGAGCGTCTCCGAGGCGCGCGGCGGCGTCAGCGCGTCGAGATCGAGGGCGCGCGCCTTGTGAAAGAACTCTTTACGAAGCGCCTCGCCGGGCTCGCCATACCAGCGCTGCGCAGGGCGGGGCAGCGCGACGCCGAGCCCCTGCACGGCGGCGCAGACCTCGTCGCCCACGTTGATGCAATCGGTGAGCTTGCCGCCGAAGATGCTCACGTGGGCCTGCGCCCCGTCCACCTCGAGGGCGTGCTTGCGCGAGAGCTGCAGCCAGTCCTCGCCGTCCCCGCCGCCCTCGACGGCCAGGGGGCGCACCCCGCAGCGCTCCGCGATGACGTCGGCCTCGGTCAGCGGGCGGGGCAGGTTGAGGCGCTTGTTGATGTTGGAGAGCACGAAGCGCCGATCTTCGGGCGTCACCGCCGCGCGCGGGCCCTCGACGCGGGTGTCGGTCGTGCCGATGCACGTCCTCGAGCCCATCGGGATCACGAAGAACAGCCGGCCGTCGTCCGCGAAGAACGTGAGCACCCGCCGGCTCGAGGTGAGCCGATCCACGATGAGGTGGATGCCCTTCGAGAAGATGTGGCGGTGCCTCGTCCGCTGGCCCGTCAGCTCGTTGTGCGCGTCCACGAACGGCCCGCAGGCGTTGACGAGCACGCGCGACCGGACGGCGAGCTCCCTGCCCGACAGGACGTCGCGGGCGCGCGTGACCCACGCGCCCCCCTCGCGCCGCGCGCCGAGCGACTCGACGTAGTTGGCCGCCCGCGCGCCGTGATCGAGCGCCGCGCGCACGAAGCCCCAGACGAACCGCGCGTCGTTGTCGACCAGGTACGCGTCGGAGTACTCGAATCCTCCGTCGCAGCCGTCCAGGTTGACGATCGGCTCCTCCCGCGCGATCGCCCGGCGGGAGAGCAGGCGGGGGATGCGCGTGAAGAAGCTGCCGATGATCCAGTAGAGCCAGGTGCCGAGGAAGAGCTTGAAGAGCCCGTGGCGGAAGCCCCGCTCGTGCGCGGCGTAGAACCGGATCTCCTGCACCGACGACGGGTAGCTCCTGAGGAGGAGGTTCCTCGACGTGCAGAGCTTCCGCACGAGCGGAAACTCGAAGCTCTCCATGTACTTGATGCCGCCCCAGGCGAGGTTCGACGACTCCTGGCTGGTGAACCCGGCGAAGTCGCCCCGATCGATCAGCGCGACCTTCGCCCCCCGCGCGGCGAGGGCCGCGGCCGCGACGGCGCCGTTGATCCCGCCGCCGAGGACGAGGACGTCGAACGTGTCGCGGCTCAAGCTGTCGATGTTCGTGGCCCGCAGCATCGATGGCGATCCGGCGAAGGCGCGGCCGGCGCGCGCCCCATCTGCTCTATCACGTCCTCGCCGCCTCGGGGCGGCGGACGGCGCCCGACGTCTCGCTCAGCCCATCAGCCCATCGGCCCAGCTGCCGTCCTCGCCGCGGTACGCTTCGGACGACGGCGCCGGCTGGACGCGGCGCGGGCTGCTCTTCGCCGCGGCGGCGTGGCCGGTGTGGAGGTGCTGCCAGCGCGCCATCTTGGTGTAGACGCCGCCCCGCCGCAGGAGCTCTCCGTGCCCGCCGTTCTCGACGATGCGGCCGCGCTCCATCACGAAGATCTGGTCGCAGTCGACGACCGTGCTCAGGCGGTGGCTCATCAGGACGATCGTCCGCTTCCCCTTCAGGGCCCGCAGCGCCTCGCCGATGGTCCGCTCGTGCTCGGCGTCGAGCCCGTCGGTCGGCTCGTCGATCACCAGGATGGGCGCGTCCGTCAGCAGCGCGCGCGCGATCGCGATGCGCTGCCGCTGGCCGGTCGACAGGTTGAGCCCGCCGTCGGCGATCGCCGTCAGGTAGCCGTCCGGCAGCGCCTCGATGAAGCCGGCCGCCCCCGCCATCTCGGCCGCCCTCCGGATCTCCGGGTCGGTCGCGGAGGGGCGACCGTAGGCGATGTTCTCCGCGATCGTCGCCGGCAGGAGGATGCTGTCCTGGAGGACGAGCGCGATGTGCCGGCGCAGGTCCGCCACGCGGACCGCGCGCGTGTCGATGCCGTCGAGCCGCAGCGCGCCGCAGGTCGGGTTGTGGAAGCGCGGCAGCAGGCCGAGCAGCGTCGTCTTGCCGGCGCCGACCGAGCCCACGAACGCGACCATCTCGCCCGGCCGGATGGTCGCGTCGAGCCCGCGCAGCACCGGGTGGCCCGGGCGGTACTCGAACCCGACGCCATCGAGCGAGAGCGCGCGCGGCTGGGGCGGGAGGGTGGCCGCGTCGTGCCTGTCGACGACCGCCTGGTCGCGGTCCAGCACCTCGAAGACGCGCTGCGCGCCCGCGACGCCGCCCTGCACCGCGGCGCCGGCGCCGGTCAGCTTGCAGAGCGGGTCGTAGAGCATGCCCAGGTACCCGAGGAACGCCGTCAGCGCGCCGAGCGTCATGCCGGCCTCGCCCCCGCCCGCCCGGGCCTGGACGATGAGGTAGCCGCCGTAGCCGAGCACCAGCGCGCCGCCGAGCCCGAGGATCGAGCCCATGGCGAGCGTGTGGCGGAGCTCGTCGTGGTGGAGCCGGAGCCACGCCTTCACGCTGTTGCGCAGCGTCGTGTGGAAGCGCGCCTCCTCGTCCGCCTCGCGGCCGAACGCCTGGACGAGGCCGATCGACGCCATCGAGCGCTGGACGGACGTCGCGAACTCGCTCTCGACCTCCTTCGCCTCGGTGCATTTCTTGTGCAGCACGCGCCCGAACCTGACGTTCGTGAGGAGGAGCGGCGGGACGACCGCGAGCGCGAGCAGCGTGAGCTCCAGGCTGCGCGAGGCCATGATGCAGATCATCACGGCGAGCGTCAGCGCGCTCCCCATCACCGCGACCGCCACGTTGAGGATGCCGTGGAACCCGGAGGCGTCCTGGTTGAGCCGGTAGAGGGCGTCCCCCTGCGGCTGCGCCCGGTGATAGCCCATATGGAGCGCCTGGAGCTTCCGGTACACGTCGCGCCGCACGCGCGTGAGCCCGCCATAGCCGATGCGGAACGTGAGCAAGGCGCGGCCCATGCCCACGAACTCCTGCGCCACGCGGAGGACGAGCGTGATCGCCGCGAGCCCGAGGACGCGGCCGAGCAGGCTGTCCGGGAGCGGCGCGAGCAGGATGCGATGGACGAAGTCCCCCGCGCGCGGGCCGGTCGAGATGAGATCCACGATCACGGCGACGGGCCACACCTGGAGCAGGCTGATCGCGATCGAGACGCAGACCAGCACGGCGAGCGCCCCGAGGCGCGCCCACTCGCCCTTGAAATAGGCGCCCACCCGGACGAAGAAGCGGACCCGCTCCGCGCCGGCCGGCTGGCTGGGCGCGGCGCGCGCGGCCGTCAGCTGCGCGGTCGTCCGCGGAGAGTGCCTCGAAAACCTGACCCTGCCTTCGCGCCGAGGCGAAGGATGATAGTGCTTGCGGTGAGCCGGTGCGCTCATGGTTCGCTGAGCTCTCTCCTGTCTACGGCTGAGGTGGTCGTCGGCGGCCCATCTCGGGCCCGGCCTGACGATCCATCGGTTACGACCGGTAGTGAGGTATCGCCGCTGGTGTAACAGCCCGACGCGGACGCGCTCTACGTGAGTGCCGGAGAAGAGGTCGGCGCTCGCTGATTTGCTGCGCGGTTGTCCGGGACTCCAGGGCCAGCGACGCCGGCGCGGCCAACGGCACAGGCCGACGGCGCGGCCGGCTCTCCGCGCCTACCCGCGAGTCCGGCTCTCGAGCAGCGCGAGCCTCTGGCCGAGGGCGCGCGCCGGCGCGAGGTCGAGCTCCGCCGGCGCGTGATCCGCGATCGCCTGAGGCGGGCCGTCGCGCTGCGCGGCCCTGCTCGTCGGATCCATCTCCGCGCGGGCGGGGGCCTGGAGCAGGACTCCATGGCCGGCGAGGGAGGCGAGCGTCGCCTGGAGCGTCGCGCGCTGCGCTCCCTCGACCGCGGACGGCGAGCAGAACACCGAGGCTACCTTGCCGGCGAGATCTCCCGAGGGCTGCCTCGATCCGTCGAGGAAGCGCCGGATCTCCGCGCACATCGCGCCATAGCGCGCAGGCGAGCCGATGGCGATGCCGTCCGCCCAGAAGAGGTCGTCTTGCCGCGCCAGCGGGACGGAGGCGAGGTGTTCCCGCGCGGCACGGATCCGCTCATTCGCCGCGCTCCACCGGTCCTCGATCGCCGTCAGATCGGCGACGCGCCGGAGCCGCACGGTCGCTCCGGCCTGCCTGGCGCCCTGCGCGACGGCGGCCGCGAGCGCGGCCGTGCCGCCATAGCGGGAATAGAAGATCACGGCCACGTTCATGCCGAGCGCGCATGCAGCCCTCATACCGCCGTGATCACATGGCCGGAGCGCTTCATGCCAACCCCGATGAGCTCGCCGCGCGCCCCGTCATGGCATCGTCGAGAACGGCATGAGCGGCCCGCTGGCAGGCCCTGCAGCCGTGGATGACGCATGGCGCAGGGCGCGCGGCGCGCGGCGCGATTCAAATTGCGCGTCGCGGCTCCACGCCTTATGGGTCCCTTGATGGTCCGGAGCGGATTGCGCAGGGGCGGCGGCGTCGATGTCCCGTGCGCCCCCGGAAGGGGGGGCGGCGCGGAGCGGGGCGATCCGCCGGCCGCGCCGCCGTGCCCTCCGGGCGCGATGGGGCGGAGGCTCGCCGAGCAGGGCCCCTCTCGACGGAAGACGATCTTCATCATCGAGGACGACCCAGGCGTCTGCGATGCGCTCGTGACCGTCCTGCGCGATGAGGGATACGATGTGATGACGGCCGGGGACGGCGAGGACGCGCTGGCCAGGCTCCGCGAGGCGCCGACGCCGGCGCTCATCGTGCTCGATCTGATGATGCCGGGGATGGACGGATACGCGTTCCGCGCAGAGCAGCTGCGCACGCCCGCGATCTCCGACGTCCCCGTGGTCGTGCTGACAGCGGGGGCGGCGCCGCGGGCCACGGAGCTCGGATCGGTCGACATCCTGAAGAAGCCTGTCGATCTCGTCGCGTTGCTCGACGTGGTCGGTCGCAACACCTGAGTCGGCGCCGGGACGCCCGAAACAAACATCGCTGAGAGCGCGGCGCGACGGGCGCGTTACAGCGCTCGTTTCCGCTTGCCGGGGCGGCGGTGGGTGCGTCATACGCAGCTCACCGCACGCGGTCGACAAGGGGAGAGATCATGTCGATGGCCCGGCGAAGCATCCTTTGCAGCGTATCCATGTTCAGCCTCGCTGCGCTCCCCGGATTGTCGGGCGGCTGGGGCGCCGCGCCGGACGGCGACGCGCCTTTGCCGGCGTCGGGGGACGCTCCGTCGCCGGCCAGCGAGCTGTCGAAGACGGTATTCCAGCACGGCGTGGCGAGCGGCGATCCGCTGCCCGATGCCGTCATCCTCTGGACGCGCGTGACGCCGGGGAAGGCGGGCGCGGTGGCGGTGACATGGCAGATCGCGCTCGACGCTGGCTTCACGCGGATCGTGGGCTCGGGGGCCCTCCTGACGGACGAGGAGCGCGATCACACGGTCAAGGTCGACGCCGGCGGGCTCGACCCAGGGAAGACCTATTATTACCGGTTCATCGCCCTCGGCGGATCGTCGCCCGTCGGGCGCACGAGGACGGCGCCGCGCGGCCGCGCCGGGCGGCTGCGCTTCGCCGTCGCGTCGTGCTCGAGCTATGCGCACGGGCTGTTCCACGGGTACCGGCACATCGCCGCGCGCCTCGACCTCGACGCGGTGATCCACCTCGGCGATTACATCTACGAATTCGGCGCCGGCCAGTACGGGAGCGCGCGGCATTACGAGCCCGCGCACGAGATCGTGACGCTCGCCGACTACCGCGCGCGTTATGCCCAGTACCGGCGCGACAGGGACCTCCAGGCGGCGCACCAGCAGCACCCGTTCATCACGGTCTGGGACGACCATGAGCTGGCGAACAACACCTGGAAGGGCGGCGCGGGGAACCACGCGTGGCCTGCCGAGGGCTCGTGGGAGGAGCGCAGGGCGGTCGCGCAGCGCGTCTACGCGGAGTGGATGCCGATCCGCGAGCGCGGCGAGGAGCGGCGCGGCGCCGGCCGGATCTGGCGCGCGCTGCGCTACGGCGATCTCGTCGACCTCTTCCTGCTCGACACGCGCTCCTGGGGGCGCGACCGGCAGGCCGACCCGAGCGACCGCGGGGAGATCGAGGCGCCGGCGCGGACGATCCTCGGGCGCGATCAGGAGGCGTGGCTGCGCGCGGAGCTCGCGGGCTCGACGGCGGCGTGGAAGGTCATCGGCCAACAGGTGCTGATGGGCCAGATCCCGCAGGACCTGAACACGGACGCGTGGGACGGGTATCCGGCGGCGCGCCAGCGCTTCTTCGAGCTCCTCGACGAGGAGCGCGTGCGCGACGTCGTCGTGCTCAGCGGCGACACCCACGCGTCGTGGGCGATCGATCTCGCGCCGGCGCCGCTCGATCCGGCGCGCTACGACGCCGCGACGGGCCGGGGCGCGCTGGCGGTCGAGATCGCGGTGCCGGGGATCACCTCCCCGTGGCTCACCGAGGAGCAGGCCCGGGCGGCCGAGCCGCTGGTCCTCGCGAACCCGCACGTCAAGTACGCCGACCTGTGGCGCCGCGGGTACGCGATCCTCGACGTGACGCCGGAGCGCGTGCAGGGCGCGTGGTTCCTGTACGATGCGCCCGAGCGCCCGGAGGTCGACGAGGTGTTCGCCGCGGCGTTCGCCGCGCGCCGCGGCGAGAGCCACCTGCGCCGCGAAGAGGCGCCGGCGCCCGCCATCGACGACCCGCCGGAGGCCGCGCCTCGGGTGAGCTGACCTGGAGCTGACGTGCGGCGGGCCCGCGAAGCCCGCGAAACCACGCGGGTTCTTCGCCGATCGGTGGTAGGATCCGTCCCCGCGATATGCTGTGCGGGCGTTCGGCTGGTCCTTTCGTGAGCTTCTGGCTCGTCGTCTCCTCGATCGGGTGTGCGGGCGAGCCTCCGTCGCAGCCCAAGGGGTGGGACAGCGCGGTGGCGCTGCGACCGGCGCGCGATCTCGACGCGAGCCCGGGGGTGCTCGAGGTCGATCTGACGGCGCGCGTCGAGGACGTGGAGATCGTGGCCGGCAAGAGGACGCCGACGTGGACCTACAACGGCGGGCTCCCCGGCCCGCTGCTGCGTGCCACGGTGGCGGGGCGCCGGGCGCGACGCTCTCGGTGCGCTGGGTGCCCTACGATCGGGGCTACGGCACGACCTTCGGGAGGCCCGAGGTCGAGGCGTTCCGGCTGCGCCTCGCGGACGAGCCCCTGGCCGAGGACGATCCGCTCCCCGCGATCGCGCGGGGCATCGAGGCGCTCGACACGGCGGCGGCGAGGCGCGTCGATCTGCAGCTGACGCGGGAGGAGGGCCCGGGCGACCTCGTGATGGGCATCAACGGCGTGCCCTCCTGGGAGGCGGAGCCGCTCGTGGCGGCGGTGGGCGAGACCGCGGTGTGGATCATCGAGAACACGATGGAGTTCGATCACCCGTTCCACCTGCACGGCTTCTTCTTCCAGGTGCTTGGCGCCGATGGCCAGCCGGTGAGGCCGCTCGCGTGGAAGGACACGGTGAACGTGCCTGTGGACGGCGCGGCGCGCTTCGCGGTGCGTTACGACAACCGGCCTGGCATGTGGATGTTCCACTGCCACATCCTCGATCACGCCGACGCGGGCATGATGGGGATGCTGCAAGTCGTGCGGTGAGCGCGGTGAGCGCGGTGAGCGCGGTGAGCGCGGTGAGCGCGGTGAGCGCGGTGAGCGCGGTGAGCGCGGTGAGCGCGGTGAGAGGCGGCGGCGGGGGAAGGCGGCGAAGCGCGCGGAGCGGGACGCGGGGGGCGAGCGGTGCGCGGGCTGGGTTGATAACAGGGCTGTAGAAAAACAGGGGCTCTGTCGGTATCTCGCACAACACATCACCTCCGCCGCGGCGGGAGGGGGCTGCGAGGCGCGGAAAGGCATGATCTCGAGACGGGGACGCCCTGGATCGGGTAGGATGGGAGCGTGGTGGATCTCGATGTGATCTCGGACCGAACCTACGTGGCTGCGGGGGCGGACTTCGCGTTCGTGATCACCCGGCGGGGGCGGGTCATCACCAAACGCGTGCCGCGCGACATGCCCAGGGAGGGCCGCACCCAGATCGTCGACGCGGCGCTGAGCCTCGGGGAGCGAGGGCGGCTCGGGTGCGTCGAGCTGCGGCGCGAGGATCTGGTGCCGTACGGGGGCGCGGCGCCCGTCGACGTGTACTTCGGCGTGGCCGCCGAGGCGATCCTCTGCGTGGTGATGCCCACGTGGGCGGACCGGCGGGACGTGGTGCCAGCGATCGAGCGCGGCCTGCGTGCCATCGACGAGGGGACCCTGGCGGCGCCGCAGCCGATCCGGAGCGCGCCGCGGCGCACCCGGTCGCGGCCGCGGGGGGAGGCGGTGCCTGCCTCAACGCGCCGGCCGGTCGCCGAGGTGCGCGAGGTGCCGTCGGCCATCTGCGGGGCCGCGGTCGTGTGCGAGGCGCCGGCCCCGGCCTCGAGGCGCCCGCCGCCGCCGTCGCCGCCGGCCCGCAAGCGGAGCGCGGTCGCGGGGCTGGCCCTCCTCGCCAACGGGGGGCCGCCGCGGTCGCTGGCGCGCCCGGTGGCGCTGCGCGAGGCGCCGGCGTCCCCCGGGGCGCCGGCGGGGCCGGCCGGGTCGCTGCCGGACATCCGCATCGGCGAGGCGACGCTCGGGCGCGAGAGCCTCGACGCCATCGGGCGAGAGCTCGGCGGGGCGTGGCCGTCGGCGCCCGAGATCCGGCTCGGCGCGGCGTCGGCGGGGGAGGGGGCCGCGGCGGCGATCGGGGCGGAGATGCCGGAGCCCGCGCGGGTGGGATCGATGCCGGAGGCGGTGCGCCTCGAGCTGGTGAGCATCAGCCGCGAGAGCCTGATGGAGATCGCGGCCGAGGAGGGGCGCATGGCGGCGGCGGGGCCGAGGCCGTGGGTGCCGCTGGTGCGACCCGCGCAGGTCACGCGGCCGTGGGAGGAGCCGCCCGAGGAGGCGGGGCACATGGGCGAGGCCGAGAGCGGGGCCGGCGAGGCGGCGGCCGTGGAGCCGGGCGACGCGGAGGAGCCCGAGAGCCAGATTGTCGAGGTAGGGCTTCCGGGGCGGGGCGCTCGCGCGGGCTGACGCGGGAGGCGGGTTCAGGTCCAGCCGTTGGCCGGCCTGGTGCTCGCATGGCCGTGGCTGGAGGAGCCGATCACGCCGCGCTTCCTCGTCGGCGGCTTCATCGCGCTGGATCGATGAAATCGATGCACTAGAACGGCTCCCACCCGCCCCCGGGTACGAGCGTCGCAGAGCGGCGGTCACCCGCACAGGAGACGGGTCCAGATCGGCGTTTTCGGCGCGGAAGCGCACTCCGGTGCGCTGAGCACCGAAAACGTCGAGATGGGCCCGTATCCGAAGCGGGTGACCGCCGCTCTAGAGACGATACCCCGGATCGCGGGGCAGCTTGCCGTCGACGCGAAGCACCTTGACGTCATTCCCCGCTGCAGATGCGCGAACGAACCCGATGGCTCCGTCCACCCTGCCCACGATCCAGACGACTGTAGCCGCGTTCGACACGCCCTTCGGCGGACCGGGTTGGCCACGAATCTTGCGATCGATCCAGTAGAGACCAACCTCCTCGGGTGACATGCTGAGGACCGCCTGGTCGAAAGCGATGCGCTCTGGAGCGACCCTGGGATAGGTGACGGGCACCAGCAGCTTCCCGTTCACCATGACCTGGCTGCCCATGTACGCGCGCTTCAGATCTCCAAACGAGATCCCTTCCGCGGGGAAGCTCTTCGAGACGACGATCGCCAGAGGTCCCAGGTCTCCCGCGCCGTACGTCTCCTCCGGCGCTGCCGTGACCACCGCCGCGAACACCCATGCGCACGACGTCAAGAGGGTTCTTCGAGCGATCATGCTAGAAACTCCACGCGGCCTGCGTGACGAACTGATCGAAATCGAAGCTCTTCTCTTTCATGTAGGGCATCCATACATGCACACCGACGAGCTTCAGCACGACGTTCTCCGTGGGGCGTATGTTCAAGCCGCCGACGATATCGCACGCCTCGTACACGAAGCTGGATTTGCCCAGGCGGTCGTATTCGAAGCCGAACCAGGGCATGATGCCGTACCAGGGCAATCGATAACCGGTTTGAAAGTAAACGCCCCAGGCACGGTTGTCAGGGGTCCATGTCCCCGGGGCAAAGCCAGCAGGCCGGTGGTCGTCGTCGTAGCGTACATCATGCATGATGTACTCGGTCTGGAACAAGAATCCGCCCCAGGTGTACTTGAGATCTGCGGCCAGGCCGAGCTCGTCGTAGCTCGAGGTGATCGGGAAGCTGGTAGCAGGCGTGCCGTTCTCCAGCGTCGTGACCTGCTCGGCGTCGGTGTAGCGGCCCTTGTAGCCCGATGTGCCGACGGCGAAGTTGCCGAACGGAGTGTCTTGCCGTAGCCAGAGACGCCAGCCAACTGCCTTGTTCTTGTCCAGATCCATGTAGCTATCGACCGGGCCGCGGCCATTCGACAACGTAAGGTGGTACCCTACCTGCGTATCATTGATGCCATGACTTCCATGCGCTTCGATGCCGGTTTGTCGCTGGGGCAGCCACTCGGAGCCAACGACATAGGGTCGCGTGACGCTCAGGATGACAGGTGTCCCGTGGTCCACGTTCCAGATCCCATACGGGGTAAGCCACTGTCCGAGCCGGACGTTGAAGAGAGGATGGGCAGCGTATTCAAGCCATGCGCGCTCGATGATCACTCCGCCCACCTTCTTCGCCCGAGAGAAGTCGGTGTAGTCTGGGAAGGCAGCGCTGATACGGGTGCTCTGGAACGTCGCCGGGTCGGTCACGACTGCCCCGTCGGGCAGGTAAGTGAATCGGAGCTCGATCAAGGAGCGGAACTTCTTGCCCAGGTTCGAGTCGAGGTAGACGTTGAGATTGCCGATGTAGAACGTCGGGTTCGGGCCCACTCCGCTCGAGGCCCCGGATGTCTTCTCGTCGCTGAGCAGCGTGGCGAAGGTGAAATCAGCGAAGCCGTAGACGCTGATCTTGGTCTCTTCGGAGGTGAGCTCCTCCGCGACTACCTCGCCGGCCAACGCTTGAGCGACCGATTCTCCGCCGGCTCCCGGCGCGGCGCCCGCGTCGACCGGGCCGGTAGCCCCTGCCTCTGGTCGAGGCGCCGCGGCGCTCGAAGCCGGGCTGGCCGCCGGCGAAGGTGTCTTTGCCCCGCCCGGCTGCGCGCTCGCGGCAGGTTGCGCCGGAGACGCTGGCTCCGGAGATCCAACGGCGCCCGAGGCGTCCGGTGACGGCGCTGGTCCGGAGGGGGCCGCTGGCCCCGTGGCCTCCGCAGGCGCCGGAGCTGCTTGTGCCGCCGCGAACGACGACCCGAGCAACAGCGCGGAGGATACGGCGAAGGCAAGGTGAATGGGCACGCCGCGGAGTGCAACGGATCGCGTTCTCAATTGGCGCAGCTCCCTTCCGCGACGCACTGATATTGCTCGACTCCATAGGCGGTCAAGTCGCAGCACACGGTGCCGGTGAAGCAATTGTTCGGCGAGAGCGTGCAGCCTTGGACCTGACACTTCTGCGTCAGATGGATATTGCAGTACGTGGCCTCGGTTCCTGCGCAATCCGCGTCGCTGGTGCAGGGCTTCCCCGCACCGATCGGCGGTCGGCGACAGTAGGATGGGGTGACCGTGAGGTCGCACATGTATCCATCCGCGCAGTCGGCAGAGCCCTCGCATCCCTGGCTGGTGCAGTAGCCGCTGGTCCCCGAGACGGCGTGACAGGTGTTGTACGTGGCTTCGGGGCAAGGCATCGTCGCGGTGTCGCATGCCGCAGCCAGGCCGGCCGGGGTCGCCGTGCATGGCGCCTCGGCGGACGCCCTGCTGAACCCGGCGGCGCATTCGCACGCCCCTGTCGCTCCGGTCACCTCATTCTCGCCACATGCCGTGCAGGACGCCGTGGCGTCAGCGCGGCCGTATCCGGCTTCGCAGACACAGCCGCTTGGCCCGACCTCTTCGTTCTCGCCACAGCGCACGCAGCCCGCCGTCGTCGCAGCATGACCCTCGGCGCAGACGCAGACCTCCAGGTACTCCGACTCGGCCCTGATGGTCTGGCCAGGTCCACAGGGCTGTTCGCTGTCATAGACGCAACCAAGGAACGAAAAAGCAACGGTATTGGCCATCAGAAAGACTCGACCCCATCGGCGTGACGCCGAGGGGGGAGGTCCATGCAGCAGTCTCGCAGACATCACGCTCATCCCTTGTTGTTGGGTTCGTTGCACAACCTTCGAACGCAGAGTTTGCAAGAGGAGTGAACCTCTCTGTTGTCGAGCCGACCGAAGGGTAGCTCGGCTACTGCCGTCGTAGCTGGTCTGCCCAGATCCCAGCGTGCCCGTCCACTGCGGCCATGCCCCCGAACTGCCCGCACATGGACAATGCTACAGGGATCTGCGGCCAGTGGAAGACGCAATCTGCGCACCTGGGAGGGCGGCTCAGCGCAGGGCGACCCGAGTTCGCGCTGCGCTCCACGGATCTGCGTGGCCTCTTACAGGCGTCAAGCGGGACAGCCTGGGCGCCGGCATGAGCTGTTGTGCTACACGTAGAGTCCGTGGTGCGCCCAGCACCCGACGATGCTCCTTGTCGCGCTCGACAGCGCCCGGCTGTTCGCCGAGGCCCAGGAGGCGATCCGCCGGCTTCGCCCCATTTTCACCGTCCGGAGACCCGGGAGCCGCCGCGCTCGCCCGAGCGGCGACGGGCCGGCCAGCGTGACGTCACCAGGTCCGGGGCGCGTACGTTGCCGGATCGCTGGGGGGTCGGTGAGCGTCATTGTGGATTGCTTGACAACCTGATGGCCCTTCGCACGATTCCTCATCGTGGGGGAGCATGCGTACCGGACCCGACGATCAAACGGAGCCAGGCGCGCTCGTTGTCGAGCACGCCCGCCACCCGGGGCCGGGCGAGCCCGCGGAGCGCGCTGAGCGCGCGGGCCTCGGGCCGCATAAGGCCGCCTCGGGCTGCCCGCCGGAGCAACGTACGGACGATCTCGGGACGAAGAGCCCTCCGCCGGGGAGCGGCCGAAGAGCCCAGTCGAGCACGGTCGCGACCGACATCCCGACGGACATCGCTCGCAAGTGGCAGGAGATGACCGATCTCCTCGCGGAGATCCTGCGCGTCCCGGCCGCTCTGATCATGAGGATCGAGCCGCCGGAGATGGTCGTCTGCGTCTCCAGCGAGTCGAAGGGGAACCCCTTCGCGCCCAACGAACGAGCGCGCCTCGGCTCCGGGCTCTACTGCGAGAGCGTGATGAAGACCCGAACGCCGCTGCTGATCCCTGACGCCCTGAAAGACGAGCAGTGGAAGTCGAATCCGGACATCGAGCTCGGGTTGATATCCTATCTCGGCTTCCCGATCACCTGGCCCACGGGGGATATCTTCGGAACCATCTGCGTGCTGGATGACCGCGCGAACCATTACAGCAAGGCCTACCAGGCGCTCATGCAGCAGTGTCGCGACGTGATCGAGATGGACTTGAAATCCATCTTCGCCCTCGATGCTCGCCTGACAGAAGAGGCCCGGGCAAAAGAGCGGCTGGAGCAGCAGGTCGCCGAGCGCACCGCCGACCTGCGCCATGCCAACGCCCAGCTCAGGCAGAAGATCGCCGAGCACGAGCGGACGGAGGCGGCGCTGCGGAAGGTCGCGGAGGAGTGCAGGTGCGCGGAGGAGGCGTTGCGCACGAGCCAGGAGCTCCTGCGCGCCATCATCGACAGCTCGACGGCCATCGTCGCCGTCAAGGACATCGAGGGGCGCTACCTCCTCGTCAACCGCCGCTTCGAGGAGCTGTTCGGCGTCGCTCGCGAGGCCATCGTGGGCAAGAGCGACGATGACGTGTTCTCTCGGGAGCACGCCGAGGCGCTTCGCGCTTTCGACCGGCGGGCGCTCCTCGCCGGGACGGCGCTGAAAGACGAAGAGGTGATGCCCGAGGACGACGGCGTGCACACCTATCTCACCATCAAGTTCCCTCTGCGCGACGTCGCCGGCGTCCCGTACGCGGTGGGCGGCATCTCCACGGACATCACGGAGCGGAAGAAGATCGAGGCGGAGCGCGCCCTGGTCCTGGAGCACGAGCAGAGGGCTCGGACCGCCGCCGAAGCAGCGGTGCGGATGCGCGACGACTTCCTGTCGATCGCCTCACATGAGCTCTATACCCCCATCGCGGGCCTGAAGCTCGCCGTGCAAGGCTTGATGCGCGAGGCGACGACGCTCCCCGCCGGCGCGACGAAGCTGGCCAGGATGGCCGAGCGGCAGTGCCAGCGGCTCGTCAGGCTCATCGAGGATCTGCTCGACGTGGCTCGGATCCAGGCAGACAAGCTCGATCTGAAGCTGGGAGACGTCGATCTCCGGGCGCTTTCGCAGGAGGTCGTGGAGCACTTCGACGTGGAGCTGAAGCAGGCAGGAAGTGCGGTGAGTTGGCGGGCGGACGCCCCCGTGGTGGGCATGTGGGACAGGGCCCGTCTGGAGCAGGTGGTGACGAACCTGGTGCTGAACGCCATCAAGTATGGGAGGGGCAAGCCGATCGAGATCAGCGTCGCGGCCGAGGGCGAGGTGGCCAGGCTGGTCGTCGCCGATCGCGGCATCGGGATCGATGCGAGCTGCGCGCCGTACATCTTCGAACGCTTCGAGCGAGGCGTCTCGGCGCAGCACTACGGCGGCCTCGGCCTGGGGCTGTACATCAGCCGCCGGATCGTGAACGCCCATGATGGCTCGATCCGGGTCGAGAGCGAGCTCGGCGCGGGGGCTGCCTTCATCGTGGAGCTCCCCCTGCGCCGGCGCTGCCACGCTCTGCCGACCGAGGTGTCTCTGCCGGCTGGAGGTCCCGATGAGCCCGCAGGATGATCATCACGACGGTGTCATGATCGTCGATGACGACGGCGGGTTTCGCTCCGTCGTGGAAGAGCTCTTGCAGGCATGCGGCTACGAGGTCGTCTGCGCGGAGAACGGCGCGGTGGCGCTGGATCTGCTCCGCCGCGGCCTCCGCCCGAGCATCATCCTGCTCGATCTCATGATGCCGGAGATCAACGGCTGGGAGTTTCTCGCGCTCAAGCGACGGGAGCCCGCGCTGGCGGACATCCCGGTGGCGATCCTGTCGGGCGTCGACTCACTGGAAGCCAGAGCAGCCACCCTGGACGTGTGTGCGCTGCTCAAGAAGCCGATCGATCTCGACACCCTCCTCGCCGTGGTCGCGAAGACACGATGAGCTCGTGTCGGGGAGCTCGTTCGGCGCTCGAGACATCATCCAGCGACGGCGTCGACCCCGGCGAGAGCGGCGAGGGGTCGCGCCCATGGCGATGGCTGGTCGCCTACGGCTGACCTGCTCACCCGCGCCGACCGGCGGCATCGAAGCGCGGAACCTCCGGGAGCTCCGGGGCATCGAGCCCCGCGAACGGATCGCGCCAGGCGTCGAGCTGCCACAGGCGCGCGTGCCAGGCCGCGACGCGCGGGTAGTCCGAAAGCGGCAGGCCGGCGAGATCCGCGAACGGAAGCACCGACGCCACGCGAAAGTCTGCATACGAAGCCGCGCTCCCGACGAGCCAGTCCCTGCCGCTCAGGACCTGCTCGAGCAGCGTCGCCGCCTCGGCAAACCCCGAAAGCCCCTCCGCCACGAGGTCGTCGCGGATGGGACCGAGCCCGTAGCGCTGCTTCGTCACCCGCTCGAAATGGACCTTGTCGCACGCGGCGACGAAGTTGTGCGTGCCCCAGCTCAACCAGCGGATCATCTCCGGTTGCGCGGTGCCCGTGCGCCAGAAATCCGAGCCCGTGAGCTGCGAAAGGCGGCACGCGATCGCGTCTGTCTCCCAGAGCGACTGGTCCCCCTCGACCAGGATGGGCACGCGCAGGTTCGGGTTCAGCGCTCGAAACTTCTCCCGCTGTGACGGGTCGAGAGGAGCCGCGTGGACGTATTCCACAGGTGCATCGAGGTGGCGCGCCACGGCGACGGCGACTCGTGGATTCAAGTTTCGGCTGAAGTACAGTTTCATGGATCTTCCTCTCCAAGGCCCTGCGATCACAGGCCGCAGCCGACCCAGGTACGCTCGATGGTCTTGTAGTCCTGGGTCATTCCGCTGGCACTGGGGCAACCGGTCGAAAGGATCACCGTGCCCTTGATCTGGCACGATGACGAACTCACGAACGTGCTGTTGCCGATGGCGACAGGGGCCTGCGGCGTGCCGACCAGGCCGTCCTGCTGCGCGCTCACCGCCGACCAGGACGCGGTCGAGCTGGGCTTGATCGAGGAGGCGACGAACACGGAGTACTCCATGCCGCTCTCGACGCCTGGCACGAACGGATTGTCCTTGACCTGCCCGGACTGGGACTGGACGGTCGCGGTGCTGGTCGTCTGGCCGAAGGTGATATCGACCTTCGCTTGCAGATGGCTGTTGCACAGATAGACCTGCTGCGAGAAGTTCGGCGGCGGGGCGCCGGCCGAAGCGGCGCTCGTGAACATGAGGAGGGGGAGTACGAGCACGCGGATTTTCATCCAGATCTCCTGTCTGTTTCGTTGCGGGGAGGCGGCGATGCCCATCGCATCGCCGCGCGCGGGCGATCTCCGCACAGCCCGCGGGCGCTGGCAAGCGGCAAGGCTCCGGCAGCGAGTCCACGCGAGCGGCGGGCTCGACGTCCGGCCCGCGACAACACGCCCGCGCCCGACCGGCCTCATGGCGGTTATTTCGCCATCGATGTCGCGCCGCTCGTAAGCCGCTGCCGCTATCGCGCGAGCTTCGCGACGAACATCGTCTCTTCCCCTGTCCCGTACAGAGCGCTGCCACCGAGATCGAGCTTGTGCGCGAATTCGCCCGTCATCACGATGCTCCCCGCGCCGTCCCAGGCCATGGCGTTGATCATCGGCCGCTCGAACTCGCCTACGACGTACTCCATGTCGCCCTTGCTCCAGCGTTCCGAGCCCACGCCGTCGAGCTCGACCACCCTGAGGACATCGCCCATGCCCCATTCCCAGCCGGCGAGGAGCAGCCCGCCGTCTCCGACCGGCGCCATTGCGGTCAGCCATTCTGACGGGAGCGAGGTGTCCCAGAGGAGCTGGCCGTCGGCGTCGAGCTTGACCAGCACGTGGGTGTCAGAGACCGGACCTCCGCCGAAATCGCACCGGCCGATCACCCCCGCGTGGATGAACACGTTGCCCACATCATCCACGGCGGCGAGCTGGGGGCGGATATAGCCGTAATCTTCGGGGCCGGCGCCGACGCTCCAGTTCCAGAGCTCGTTGCCCGCCGGGTCGAGCTTCGTCACGACGAGATCGCTGTCGCCATAGTCAAAGTCCGGCTCGATGAGAACTGGCTCCCGAATGACCTCGATCCACGTCACGACCACGTTGCCGGCCGCGTCGACCCCGACCCTGGCATCGCGGGAAGGGGTGTCGTCGTCGACCCCCCTGGCCCAGAGCAGCTCGTGGTCGCCCGTCATCTTGAGCACGAAATGCGACGCGGAGCCCACCGTACCGCCGACCCAGAAAGGACCGCCTCCGAAGTCGAGCTCCGTCGCCTCCGTGCTGCCCAGGAGGACGATGTCCCCGGCGGGATCCGCCAGCACGTCGAGCGCCGTGATGTCGTGGGGACTCGCGAAGGACAGCTCCCAGCGCCAAGTGCCCGCGGCATCGAGCTTCACCAGGACCATGTTGTCCTCGCTCCGATTCCCGGTCAGGAACACGTTCCCGAGCGCGTCCACCGCGATGGCAGCGTTCGACCCGAGGTAGATGCCATGGTCCGCGAGCACCTTGTGCCACACGGGCTCGCCCGAAGGATCGAGCTTGACCAGGAGCCTGTTGCTGCCCCCGCTCGATTTCACGATCGGCACGTCGCCGCCGATCTGCGCTTTCTTTTCGAAGGCGCCGAGCGCGAACACGTTGCCGCTCCGATCGACGGTGATGTCGTGGCCGTGCTGCGCGCCCATCGCGTCGTAATGCCAGGTGGACTCGAACGATCCGGAGTCCCCCAGCTCGGCGGTATACGCGGTTTCCCCGGCGCCCATGAGGACCTCGCTGCCGAACGCGATCTCGCCCTGGTAGGATCCCGCCAGGGTGATGGCCCCGGACGCCGCGCTGGCGACCGCCACGTGGTGCTGGTCGCCTCCGTCGCCTGCGCGCCCGCCGAGGAGCGGATTGCCGTCGGCGTCGAGCTTCGCCCAGAAGAGTTCCGTACCACCGGCGCTCGTCAGCACCCGAGCACCGAGCGCGATCGATCCTTGAAAGACACCACCGAGCGCCACGGTGCCGGACGGACCCGCCGAGAGGCTGCGGCCGGCCTGCTCGCCCTCGTCGCCGAGCCGGAAGCTGTAGCGGTGAAGCCCGGCCGCGTCGAGCTGCGCCACGAAGGCATCCGCGCCGCCGGCGCTCACCAGCGGACCGCCGCCGAAGTCCACCGTGCCTTCGAAGGAGCCGGTCACGACCGTCCGCTGCGCGCTGTCGACGGTCACGTCGCTGGCCTCGTCGTGCCCGGTGTCGCCGAACCCTTCGATCCAGATCGGCTCGCCCGCCGCGCCGAGGCTCGCCACGAAGGCGTCCGCGCCGCCGGCGCTCACCACCGAGACGCCGTCGAGCTCCATTTCCCCCTCGAAGCGCCCTGCCAGGAGCACGTCGCCGGCCGCGTTGCACGCGACGCTCGTCGCGCGCTGGTCCCCCTCGCCGCCGAGGCGCCTGCTCCAGAGCGGAGCCCCCGCGCTGTCGAGCTTCCGGTTCCGATGTTTCTGACGCCGCGATGCAGCGAACCGACGAACAGGGTGTACCCCGACGGGTGCATGACGACGTCCACGGCCCGGCTCTGCGGCTGGAAGCCGAAGTGCCTGCTCCAGACGTGCTCCCCTCCGGCGCAGGGCGGGGCCGCGCCGTCGCAGTTCTCGTCGACCGGTGTTGTGCAGGCCTCCGTCGCCGGGGTAACCTCGCCCGTGCACGGGCCGAATCCTGCGCCGTCGGCCGCGCAGGTGGCGACCCCCTCTGCGCATTGGCCGACCCCGGCGGTCCCGCCAGGGCCTGTGTAGCAGGCGATCGTGCTGAAGGGAACGCACGCCTGACTGCCGCCGGCTCCGCCGCTACCGCCGGCTCCGCCGCTACCGCCAGCGCCGCCGGCTCCGCCGCTACCGCCAGCGCCGCCGCTACCGCCAGCGCCACCGCCGCCTTCGCCGCCGCTACCGCCAGCGTCGCCGCCAACTCCGCCGCTACCGCCAGCGTCGCCGCCAACTCCGCCGCTACCGCCAGCGTCGCCGCCTTCGCCGCCGACTCCGCCGCTACCGTCAGCGCCGCCGCCGCCTTCGCCGCTGGAGCTTGCCGCGCTCTCAGCCACACCAGCGCCAGCGCCCCCGGTACCGGCTCGCCCTGATCCGTCGCCGCTCGGCGCGTCATCGCACGCCAGTGCCACGGACGACAGCGCCGTCACGATCGACAGCCGCACAACGCTCCGCCACATCCCTCGCGTCATCATGGGGTTCGTCTCCCGCCCGTTCGATGCGGGACGACGCGCGTCCATTCAGCGGCCCAGCAGGCTATGAAGTGAAGGCGGCCCCTTCGATGCGGACGGCCTTCACTCGACAGCACGGGAGGCAGAGCAAGAGCGTACACAGGGAGACGGGGAAGAGAGAGATAGGATCCCCATCTCTCGTCTCCCCGCATCCTCGCCTCCCTGTGAATCTTTCCTTCTTCCTCTCCGCCCAACCCGATCGATTCATCCATGCATCGACGATGAGGCGGCCCTGAGGTCACCTCTCGCTGTCGAGCATCGCCATCATGGGCGCGGGGTAGCGGGTGCCGGCGATCTCCTCCGCGGGGACGGCGGCCTCGAGCTCGGCGAGGTCGGAGGGCGAAAGCGCGATCTCGAGGCCGGCGAGGGCATCCTCGAGCTGCTTCCGCGTGCGCGCGCCCATGGTCGGGATCACCGTGACGCCCTGCGCGGCGCCCTTGGCGCGGACCCAGGCGATCGCGAGCTGCACGGGGGTGACGCCGCGCCTCTCTGCGAGGCGAACGAAGGCGTCGACGAGGGCCTGGTTCTTCCGGGCGTTGTCGCCCGAGAAGCGCGGCAGGTGGGCCCGCATGTCGCCCGCGCCGGCCGGCTTGCTCCCGGCCAGCAGGCCGCGCGAGAGCACGCCGTACGCGGTGACCGCGACGCCGAGCTCGGCGAGCGCGGGGAAGATCGTCGCCTCGGGGCCGCGGCTCACGAGCGCATACTCGATCTGGAGGTCCACGATCGGGTGCACCTTCGCGGCGCGGCGGATCGTCTCCACGCCCACCTCGGAGAGGGCGATGTGGCGGACATAGCCCGCCTTCACCATGTCGGCGATGGCGCCGATCGTGTCCTCGATCGGGACCGCCGGGTCCAGGCGCGCGGGCCGGTAGATGTCGACGTAGTCGACGCCGAGGCGCGACAGGCTATGGGCGAGGAAGCTCTTCGTCGCCATCGGACGGGCGTCGAATCCGAGGAAGGTGCCGTCGGGCGCGCGCAGGCCGCCGTACTTCACGCTGAGCACGGCCTTGTCGCGCCGGTCCTTGATGGCCCGGCCGACGAGCATCTCGTTCTTGCCCATGCCGTAGAAGTCGCCGGTGTCGAGGAGGCTCACGCCCCGATCGAGCGCCGCGTGGATGGTCGCGATGCTCTCCGCCTCGTCGCTCTCGCCGTACCAGCTGCCCCCGCCCATGCTCATGCAGCCGAGGGCGAGGGGGAAGACGGAGGGGCCAGCTTTGCCGAGCTTGGTGGTGTTCGTCGTCGTCATGCCGTCACCCTAGGCGCTCGCGTTTCATTGCTCCAATGAATAGTATGTATTCTCGACATGCCTGACGTTTATGGGAGAAACCTCGACCTGAACCTGCTCCGCGTCTTCGCCGTCGTCGCCGAGGCGGGCAGCGTCACGGAGGCGGCGAGCCGGCTGTACCTGACGCAGCCGGCCGTGAGCGCCGCGCTCCGGCGCCTGACCGCGACGATCGGCGCGCCGCTCTTCGTGCGGAGCGGGCGCGGGGTCGCGCTGACGAGCCGCGGCGAACGGCTGCGCGCGTCGCTGAAGCCGCACCTCGGCGCCCTGATCGACGCCGCGCTGGCGCCGCCGACCTTCGACGCGAAGACGTGCGAGCGCACCCTCCGCCTCGGGCTCTCCGACACGGCCGAGGTGTGGCTGCTCCCGCCGCTCTTGCGCGCGCTCGAGCGCGAGGCGCCGCGCATGCGCGTCGTCGCCGTGCCCGTGCAGTTCCGCACCGTGGGCGCAGCGCTCGCCGGCGGCGTCGACGCGGCGATCACGGTCGCCGACGATCTGCCTTCGAACGTCCGCCGGCGGCCGCTCTTGAAGACCGGCTTCACCTGCCTGTACGACCCGCGCCACGCGCGCCTGCGCAAGCTGACGGAGGCCCAGTACTTCGCGCACGATCACGTCATCGTCTCGTACAACGGGGACCTGCGCGGCTTCGTGGAGGACCTGCTCGGCAAGACGCGGAGGATCCGGTGCTCCGTCGCGAGCTTCTCCAACCTGGGCGCGCTGATCGACGGCACGGCGATGCTGGCGACCGTGCCCGAGATCGTCGCCGACGACATCCGCGCCGTCAGGGCGCACCTCCGGACCAAGCCCCTGCCGTTCGAGGTCCAGCCCGGGTACATGGAGCTGCTGTGGCCCGCCGCCACGGACGACGACGAGGCGTGCAAGTTCGCGCGGGAGAAGATCGTCCAGATCGCGCGGCCGCTGAGCAAGAGATGACCTGCCTGCCGGCCCGTCAGCGCCCATCGACCCGGAGAGAGTTCCATGAAGGCACGAAGATCATCGATCTTTCTTCCGGCCTTCCCGCCTTCTGGATCCACCTGGAGCGCGGTCTGCCCCCGGTCCCTACGCCCCCGTCGCCCCGCGCGGCTGCCGCGCCGCGGCCGTCGCATAAGGCGGCTCGCGGCCGGCGCGCACGGCGGCGAGATCGGCGCGCATCGTCCTCGCGTCGGGATATCGCTCCTGCTTGAGGAAGGCGAGGGCGCGGTCGACCACGGCGCACAGGCCGGGCGGCGCCGTGGGGGCGTGCATCGCGAGGGGCGGCGCCTTCTCGGTGGCGACCGCGATGAGCAGGCGCGCGTCGTCCAGGTTGCCGTGGATCGTGCGGCCCGCGAGCAGCCGGAACATCGTCGCTCCAAGGCCGAAGAGGTCGGTCCGGCCGTCGATCTCGTGGATGAGGCCCAGGGCCTGCTCGGGCGCCATGTAATCGTCGGTGCCGATCGACACGCCCGTCTTGGTCTTCGTCATCTCCGGCACCCCGGCGACGTCCTCGAGCAGCGGGTCGAGGACGCGCGCGAGGCCGAAATCCAGCACCCGCACGCGCCCGTCGCTCCCGATGTGGAGGTTCTCGGGCTTGAGATCGCGGTGAACGACGCCGTGCTCGTGCGCCACGATCAGCACGTCGAGGACCCGCTCGCCGAGCGCGAGCACCTGCCCGACAGGGAGCGTCCCGTGCCGCGCCATGCGGTCGAACACGGTCTCTCCCTCGAGCACCTCCATGGCCATGTAGACAAGGCCGTCGTCGGTGGCCCCGGACTCCAGCACCTGGGGGAGCCCGTCGCAGAGCGGCGCCACGGCGGCCAGCGCGCTCCCGATCGGCCCCTCGCGCAAGAACCGCTTCCGCACCGCCTCGATCTCGGCGAGCTCGGCGTGCAGGACCTTGAGCGCCGCCACGCACCCGTCCGCCCGGCGGCAAAAGAAGACGCTCGCCATGCCGCCGACCCCGAGGACGCTCTCCACCGCCCAGGGGCCGATCCGCGTGCCGACGCGCTGCTCTGCCAGCTCCTCTTCGGTCACCATGGGGAGATGCTACCACCGGCGGCTGCCCGCCGGGCCTCGTCCCGCGCCAGTTTGAATTTCAAGTCTCCCGGGAGGGTCCTGGCAGCGCATTGGACCGTGATCGAGGGGGCGCGCCGGGGGGGCCGCCGACCCCTCCGCGGGTCAGCCAGAGCGCACGAATGTCGCCGCTGGCCATCACCAAGGAGGGTGAACCCGTAGAACGTCAGCCAGCCCAGCCCCGTGGCGATCCCGGCGTGGGGGAGCTCGCTGAGGAGGAAGCTGCTGAGCGCCGCCCTCTGTTGCACACATGTTCCAAACCCAAGGCATCGTCTTCGACAAATCTCCGGCCTACGAGCTTCCGCGACCGTCTTGCGGCGGATAAGACAAGCAGATGCTGGAGGTCAGCGCCCCGTGGACGTCCCCGACTGAGCGAGCGCCTGGACCGCTCGCCATAGCTGGGTCACCACGTCGCGATCCAGGCCGACGGTAGAGAGCTTCCCGAGGCACCCGGCGCAGACATGACCGGCCTGGAGCTTGATAGCCACGTCGGCCTTCTGCTGGCAGAGGTCGAAGAGGCAGGCGAGGGTCTCGGTGTGCAACAGCTTCGCGGGCTCATAATCGGCGGAGAGGGCGTGTAGCCCGTAGAGGAGCAGCTCGTAGGCCACGAAGGACGCGGCTGGCAAGGAGATGAGCTGATCCAGGCCGGCCAGCGAGATCACCGCCGTCCGGTGTCCCGGATGCCAGTGCGAGAACCAGCGGTCCAGCAGGGGCTGCTCCACGAAGACCACCTTGAGGGCGCCGGGATCCAGCGAGTCCGCGTAGGTGGCCAGCTCGTCCTCGCCGCGCTGCGAGAGCGGACCGGCAGGGATCGAGGCCCCCTGGAACGACACGTCCACGTCGAAGGCCGGCGCGCCCTTCACACCGCCGAGCGCCTGGGATGCCGTCCGGAGCAGCGGGTCCAGCCGGGCAGCCGTGGGGACCCCGAGGACCCGAGGGCCCGGCCGGGCACGGCCGCGGCCGCCCATCTTCATGGCCATCATCGCGTCGTAATAATGGCTCTTCTTGCTCAGGGAGGACATCGGCCTGGAATAGGCATCTCGCTCGGCGTCGAGCCGGTCCGCCTCGGCCCGGATCTCGGGATCCCCGTCGGCGTAGCCTCGGAGCCGGTTGGCCGCGTCGGCCAGCGTGGACGCGGCTTCCTGCCACCGGCGATCGTCGTTGAGCCCCAGGGCCACCCGGCGAGCGCGGGCGGCGTCGAGCGCAGCCGCGGCCCGGAGCACCTCCGGATCCGCCGGCTGGGCGCGGACCTGCTCCTCCGCGACCCGAGGCCATGCCAGCGTCCAGGGCTCCTTCGACAGCGCGCCGTCCCGGTCCGTGAGCGCGACGTCGACCAGGTGCGTCTCGCCGATCGCGCCGGCGGGGAAGCGCAGCCGGAACATCGGGGCCAGCACCATCCCGCCCGGGAGCGAGCCGAGCGAGAAGGAGCAAGTCCCGCCGTCGCGGGTGCAGGGGTAGTCATTGAGCGACTCCACCTCGACGCTCTCGGGCGCGCGGATCAGGAGCGCGGCGTCGCGGGCGACCACGGAGAGCACCTCGCCGATCTCCCGGCCGACGAAGCCGGGGAGCTCGTCGGCGCGCGCAGCGAAATAGAAGTTGCCGCCGCCCTCCTCGGAGAGGCGGCCCAGGAGGAATTCATTGAAGCCCTCGCCCAGGCCAATGGTGCTGGTGGTCACCCGGCGCAGCCGCTGGGAGCGGGCATGGGAGGTCAGCTCGTCGGGCGAGGTGATCCCGTGGTTGGCCTGGCCGTCGGTGAGCAGGAGGACGCGGCCGATGGCATCCTCGGGCAGGTGCGCGCCCACCTCGGCGCAGCCGCGGAGCCAGCCGCCGCCCAGGTCGGTGTTGCCTCGCGCGGTCACCGTGTCGAGCGCGGCCTCGGCGCGGAGCCGCGCCCCAGGCGTGGCCTCGGTGGAGGGGATGGGCACCTCGACCTGGTGGTCGAAGGTGACCACGCTGAAGCGGTCGCCGGGCTGGAGGGTGCGGATGGCCTGGCGAGCAGCTTCCAGCGCGAGCCGGAGCTTCTCGCCGGACATGGAGCCGGAGCGGTCGATCACCAGCGAGAGGTGGACAGGCTTGCGGGCCTGGCTCCCCTCGGGCCGGGGTACCGTGATCTCCACCCGGAGCAGTCGCTCCGCGGGCTCGGCGGGGAGCCATGGTCGATCGGGGCGGGCGTTGAACATGGCACCATGGCACACCCCACCCCGGGCTGCCGTCAACGGGTCGATGGCTTCCGCAGGCCGGCAGATCGCCGCATCGCCGCGCGCCGAGCTTCACGCCAAGGAGACTCCCTCGATGCCCGCCATGCACTCGCTCCCGCCGGTTCATCGCCCTCTCGAGGACGCGCTCGCGCTCGGCCCCGCGCTGCTCGCGCGCGCCCGCTCCGCAGGGGAGGCGCCCTGGCTCGCCGCCAGCCTCGTCGAGGGGCCTGCCGTGGTGCTGGGCGCGGCCCAGCGCGCAGCGCGCGTGGTCGACCTCTCGGCCTGCGCCGCGCGCGGCGCGAAGGTCCTGCGGCGCGCCACGACGGGCACCGCCGCGTTCCTCGGCGGGCGCGGCGTCGTGTGGACCCTCGCGCTGCCGCACGCCGCCGCGCTCGCGCCCGACGCCACGGCCCGGACGCTCCTCAACCGCAACGTGCGCGGCTTTCTCAAGGGCTTCTCCCGCGCCGGCGCGCCCGCGCATTACTTCGGGCGCGAGTGGATCTCGCTGCAGCACCGCCCCGCCGCGCTGCTCGGCCTCGACGCCACGCCGGACGGCGCGGTCCTCATCGAGGTCTTCGCGGGCCTCGACGCGGCGCCCGCGATCCCCCCGGAGCTCGCGGCGCCGGACGAGCGCGTCATCGACCGCTGGCTGGGCAAGGCCCCGGCCGCGCTCTCCGAGGTCCTCCCGGCGCGCCTGTCGCTCGAGGCGCTCGCGCGCGCCGTCGTCGAGGGGGTCGCCCTCCGCGCCGCGCTCCCGCTGATCGACGGCGGCGAGGCGCCCGAGCTCGCGGCCGAGCGCTTCCAGCCCGTGACCGCGCCCGACGATCCGGTGCCGCCGGGCGCCTCCGCCGCGGTGCTGGCGCGCGTGCCCATCGGCTGGATCGAGGCCGCGGCGCTCGCCGACGATCCGCACGTCCCGCTCGTTTCGCCGGCGCGCGCGTGGCTCGGCGGCGACGTGCTCACGGCGCGCTGGCTCCTCGACGCGCTCGGCCGGGGGGATGCGCCGGCGCGCGGCGAGGACTTCGACGCCGAGGCCTCGCCGCTGGAGGGGGCGACCCTCGCCGACCTGCGCGCGCTCGCGCGGCGCGCGCTCGCCCTCGGCCGCGCGCCCGGGGGCTGATCCGCCTCAGGGGGGCGCCTGGCAGGGCGCGAGCTGGCTCGCCAGGGGCCCGAGCGCCGCGCTGGCCGCGCCCCCGGCGAGGAGGCCCGCCAGCGCAGGGCGCGGGCGAGGATCCGGATCGGGGACATGCCGCCCTCCGTCGAGGCGATAACGCCAGCGGGGACCCCGGGCGACGAGCTCGGCGATCGCGAGGAGGAACCGGTCGATGTCCGGCCCGCTGGTGCCGACGCCGAAGCTCGCCGGTGTGGAGCGAGCTGGGCCGCGTCCACGGCGAGCCGCGCGCCGTGGCGATGGGCGACCGCGGCGAGCTCCGGGAGCGGCCACAGCTCGCCCGTGACGTTGCTCGCCCCCGTCACGGCGAGCAGCCGATGGCGTGAGAGCACGCCGCGCAGCGCGCCGTCGGCCCGCGCGATCGCCTCGTGATCGACATACCACCTCACGAGTCCAGGGGACTCCGGGCGACCAGAGTCCGCGCTTGCCCGCCGCACATGCGGCCGGCCAGGTCGTCACCCGGGACACCCCACCGCGGATCGGAGGGTTGTCGGCCAGCGAGCCGGGGCTACGCGCTGGCGCTCATGACCTGCCGAACCCATTACCGCGATGGTTGCCTTGTGGCAAGGACCGGCTCGACCTCACAGCCGCCCGCTCGGCTGCGAACGCCGGTACGGCGGTTGCATTGTGAATCTCCGGAGCAATGCGATGCCGCACATGGCGGCTCCTGGACAGGGCCCTCACGGCCGACTCTGCCGCAGAGGCGGGGTGCGACCGTGAGCCGTCCGTCCTCCAGCGCACCCCGAGAGGACCCATGAAGACACCCGGACTCCTTCTCGCTCTCTTCCTCCTTTGCGCCTCCTGCAGCGCCTGCAGACCGGACGAGAGGCTCGCTCCGGTGGGCCACGGCGGCTCCGCGCCGGGCCACGCAGGCGCCGAGCCGGACGCCACCGAGGGCGGCGCCGGGGACGACCTGTTCGCCCGGCTCCCGGAGATCGCGCCGACGGCCACCGGGCGGCGGGGGGCGGCGGCGACGGTCGATCTCCGCGGGACGCTGGCCGCCATCGAGATCCTGAAGCGAGGGGGGAACGCCGCCGGGAACATCGTGTCCTATACCTGCACCATCGAGTTCGAGGGCGGCAATGGCATCGTCGTACCGGGGTACGGCTTCCTGCTGAACAACGAGCTCACGGACTTCAACATCCCGCCCGACCCGAGCTCGCCGCACCCAACGCCGTCGAGCCGGGCAAGCGGCCGCGCAGCAGCATGAGCCCCACGATCGTCCTCAAGGACGGCAAGCCCGTGCTCGCGCTCGGCTCGCCAGGCGGGTCCACCATCATCACCACGGTGCTGCAGATCCTCGTCGGCCAGTTCGATCTGGGCCTCCCCATCGACAGGGCGCTCGCGGCGCCGCGCCTGTCGCAGCGCAACTCGGGCGACGGCGCCACCGACGCGGAGACGGCGTTCCTGAGCGCCCCGGAGGCCGAGGGGCTCGCGTCCCTGGGCCACGTCCTCTCCGACGCGGGCACGATGGGAGGCGAGATCGGCGCGGCCACGGCCCTGCGCTTCGACGGCGATGGGACCGTGACCGCGGTCGCCGAGCCGGTCCGGCGCCACGGCGGGAGCGCGATGGTCGAGCAGGAGCGGTGAGCGCGGCGCACGCGCGCCCCTCGGGGCCCGGACCCGACGGCTGCCCCGAGCACCCCGGAGGCGGGGCGCTCAGGGCGCCGGAAGCCAGGCGCTGCGCCAGCGCGGTGAACCAGCCCTCGAGGTGCCACCTCCGCGCGATCCGGTCGGGCGAGGCCCGTCGCGCGATCCTGGTGTTGGTGGGGCAGCAGTCGGTAAGTAACCGTGATGCTTCAGCAGCAACGGCATCGTGACCCGCGAGCGAGCGCCAGCGTTGATGCCGTCCACGCGCAATCGATGATCGGCTGCTCTGGCAGCTGTGCCAGTCGAGCTACCACGCTCCCGCGGTCGAGCTCGGCCTGTTCTGCCTTCCCGAGGGCGCCGCCCTCGACCCTCAGGAACCCTCGCGGAGCGCCGAGCGATGGATTCGAGGGTGCGGTCCGACAACGGATCTCGCCGGACCGCACCGTCCATGGGTCGCGGGCGGCGCTCACGCCCTCCAGGCGTCCTTGTGGCTCGACATCCGAACGCACCCGCGCGTCGCTCCTTCAGGCTTGCTGTGCGTTGTTGCGGCGCACATCCTTTGCTTCCCTGCTACCTGTCTCCCTGCCGCCTCCCTTCCAGCTGCCTTCGACCTCCATGAGCTCCCGGTCGCGGAGCTCGCGCGCCTGGTCCGCGCGCGATCGCTGTCGCTGCGGGGATGGCGCCTCCACTCGAGGCCGCGCGCTCCGGCTGCAGGCCTACCAGCGCCTGCCCGCCCGCATGCCGCCAGCGCCGTGGTCGCGAACCTCATGGAGAGGATCCGGGCGAGCCGGTAAATCATCGCGACCGACAGGGACCAGATGCGTGCCTGTTGCAAATTTCTATTGGAGGTTCCGCCTGCTCTCGTGGTAGGGTGATCCTGCTCGGGGGAGACGCCCTGCTGGCAGGTGGCTGGCAGGTGGCTGGCAGGTGGAAGAGGGGGAGTCGTGCTCATGCGCGATGGCACAGCCGCGCCATGTCCGCTGAATCGGATCGAGGGGGGCAACGATGCCGCGGAAGAAAATCCTGCTGGTCGACGATTCTCAGACCCTCCTGCATATCGAGCAGATGGCGCTGAGCAAGCACTAGAGATCGTCTTCCGGACGAGCGACGGCGCCATCTCGATCCGGCCTCTGTGAGCCGCATGGACAGCGATCGCGACGAGCTGCTCCAGACGTTCACGCCAGAGGCGCACGAGCTCCTCGACGAGATCGAGCGCGCGCTGCTGCAACTCGAGACCGGCCGCGACGCTCACGAGGTCCTCCAGCGCGTCTTCCGCGCCACCCATACGCTCAAGGGGAGCGCCGGCTCGATAGGCCTCGGCGGCTTGAGCGATCTCGGGCACGCCGCCGAGGACATCATCGAGGCGCTCTGCCGCGGCGAGCTCCCGCTCTCGACGCCCGTGGTCTCGCTGCTGCTCGAGACGGTGGACGCAGCCCGCCGGCTCGTTGCCGAGGTCGAGCGGGGGCAGGCCGAGCGCAGCACCTCGTACAGAGGGGTCGTCGCGCGCCTGGAGGAAGCGCGGCGCGGAGGGCTGAAGGCGGAGGAGGACGCGGGGGCGACGAGCGCGCGCCGCGCGACCGAGGACGACGCGGAGGGAGCGACCGGCATCAAGAGCATCCGTGTCGCCGTCGAGAAGCTGGATTGCATGGCGGATCTCATCGGAGAGCTCACCCTCGGCCGGAACAGGATCGCCCGGACGCTCCGCGCGGTGCGCGGCGACGCCGGCGCTGCGCTGCGCGACGAGATGGAGGAGCAAGATCGGCTCTGCAAGGAGCTGGAGGAGGCGGTGCGCGCCGCGCGCATGGTGCCGGTCGGCCCCTGGTTCCGGCACTACGAGCGCACGGTGCGCGATCTCGCCCACGCGCACGGCAGGCAGGCGCGCCTTCTCGTCGTGCACGGCGACGTCGAGGTGGACACGGCCGTGGTCGAGCGGTTCCGGGACGCCCTGACGCACATCCTGCGCAACGCGATCTGTCACGGCATCGAGCCGCCCGAGGCGCGGCGCGCCGCGGGCAAGGACCCCTGCGGCACGATCACCCTTCACGCCGCGCACGAGCGGGGCGGCATCGCGCTCCGGATCTCCGACGACGGCGCCGGGATGAGCCGCGAGCGCATCGCCGCCCGCGTCTGCGCGCTGGGGAGGCACCCGGAGCCCGAGGCGCTCCCCGATCATGAGCTCTTCAGCCTCGTGTTCGAGCCCGGGTTCTCCACGGCGGCGGAGTCGTCCCACCTGGCGGGGCGCGGCATGGGCATGGATGTCGTGCGGCGCAGCGTGGAGTCGATCCAGGGCACGATCCGGATCGAGAGCCGCGAAGGGCACGGCACGTCGCTGTCGATCCAGCTCCCGCTCACCCTGGCCACCATCGAGGGGCTCTCCGTCGGGATCGGCGGCGAGCGGTACGTGATCCCGCTCCGCGCGGTGCTCGCCTGCTGCGATCTGCCCCGCGGCGCGCTCGCGCACGGCGGCGCCCAGGGGCTCATGATCCGGCGCGGACGCGCGCTGCCGTGCGTCCGCCTCCGGGCGCTCTTCGGGCTCGGCGGATCTCCCCCGCCGGACGAGCGCGTCGTCATCGTCGCGCACGACGGCTCCGAGGCCGGCCTCGTGGTCGACCTCCTCGACGGCGAGGGGCGCACGGTGGTCAAGCCGCTCGGCCAGCTGTTTCGCCGCGTCCGGGGCATCTCCGGCTCGACCATCCTCGGCGACGGCAGCGTGGCGATGATCCTCGACGTCGACGCGTTGCTCGGCGGCGTCCTCGGGGACCTCGGCCCGGTCGAGGCCCCCGACGAGCGCAGGGCAGCGCCAGCGGCCGCCGGAGGCAGCCCAGGATGAGCCGGCGCCCCGGCGCGCAGGGCGCCCGTTTGCCATCTCTCTCCATGGAGGCGTCATGATCTCCGACGCGTCGAGCCCCGTGTCGCAATATATCTCCTTCATCATCGCGGGGGACGAGTACGCGGTGAACATCCTCCGGGCGCGGGAGATCGTCGAGCACAGCGTCACATCGCGGGTCCCGATGATGCCAGCGTGCATCGTCGGCGCCATGAACCTTCGGGGCCGCGTCGTGCCGGTCATCGATCTCGCGGTCAAGCTCGGGCTGCCGCCGACGAGGGTGAGCCGGTGGACGTGCGTCCTCATCGTCGAGACCGAGCTCGACGGCGAGAACACCCGCCTCGGCCTGCTCATCGACGGTGTGGGCGATGTGCTCACGCTCTCCGAGGGCGAGATCGAGCACGCGCCGGCCTTTGGCGCGCAGGTGCGCGTGGATCAGCTGCTCGGGATGGCGAAGGTGGGCCAGAAGCTCGTGCTGCTGCTCAACATCGACCGCATCCTCTCGCCGGCGGAGCTCATGGCCTCGACGACGCCCGGCCCCTCGGCCCCCGGGGCCCCGCCGGCGCTCCCGGGCGGCCACGGTGCGCCGGCCGGCGAAGGGGACAGGCCATGATCTCGCTCGCCGAGCTGGGCCCGCGCGCCCTCAGCGACGAGGAGTTCGCGCTGTTCCAGAGGCTCGTCAAGAGCGCCTCGGGCATCGCGCTCGGCCCGCAGAAGAAGCCGCTCCTGATCTGCCGCCTCGGGCCCCGGCTCCGCGCGCTCGGGCTCCGCAGCTTCGGCGAGTACTACCGCCGCGTGACCGCGCCGGGCGGCGAGGGCGAGCTCGTGCACATGCTCGACTGCATCTGCACGAACGAGACCCATTTCTTCCGGGAGCGCGATCAGTTCGAGCTCCTCGAGCGCGAGATCCTCCCGGCGTGGCACGACAGCGCAGGCCACGGAGCGTCCTTCGCGCGCGGCCGCCGCCCGCTGCGCGCCTGGAGCGCGGCCTGCTCGACCGGGGAAGAGCCCTACTCGATAGCGATGTCGTTGCTCGACAGCCTGCCCTCCCGGGATCGCAGCGACGCGGCGGGACAGGCGCCGCCACGGGCCGCCGCCGCGTCGACCGGCGCTCCGGGGATCTGCATCCTCGCGACGGACCTGTCCGTCCGCGCGCTCGACCAGGCGCAACGCGCGGTGTGGCCGATCGAGCGGGCCTCGGAGATCCCGGAGGAGCGCCTGCGCAGCTACATGCTCCGCGGGACGGGCGCGAGCGCGGGCCTCATGAAGGCCCGGCCGGAGCTGCGCAGGCTCATCACCTTCCGGCGCTTCAACCTGCTCGACGCGGCACCCAAGCGATTCGGCCTCTTCGATCTGATCTTCTGCCGGAACGTCCTCATCTACTTCGACGCCGCGACGAAGGCGTCGATCGTGGCGAGGCTCATCGCCAGCCTCGCGCCTTCAGGGTACCTGTTCCTCGGACACGCCGAGGGCCTCCACGGGACGGACCACCGCGTGCGGTGCGTCGCGCCATCCGTTTATCGGCTCCCGCCCCCGGCGGGGCTCGCAGGAAGCCGCACCACATCTAGCCCGGAGCATGCATCATGCTTGCGCATATCGGAGTAGGCCGGAAGCTCTACCTCGGCTTCGCCGCCATGGTCGTCATCGTCCTCGGACTGGCGGGCACGTCCTACATGAGGTTCGCGGAGCTCGACGAGGCCCGCTCGTGGGACCAGCACACCTACGAGGTGATGCTCACGACGAGAGAGATCATGGCGTCGCTGCTCGACACCGAGACAGGAGAGCGCGGCTTCGTCATCACCGGGGTGGAATCGTTCCTGGAGCCGTACCGCAGCGGGCGAGACCGGTTCGAGCAAAGCCTGAGCCGTGCCCGGGAGCTCACCAGGGACAACCCGCGCCAGCAGACGCGCCTCGAGAAGATCGACAAGCTCCACGACGAGTGGCTCTCCTCCGTGCTGGAGCCGATCATCCAGCAGCGCCGCAGCGCGGACGAGGCGAGGGGGCCGGCGGATCGCGCCGTCGAGGAGGTCAAGCAGGGGCGCGGGAAGGGCCTCATGGACCAGATGCGCACGGCGCTCAAGGAGATCGACGACGAGGAGGTCGCCCTCCTCGCCCAGCGGCAGGCGGCGACGAACGCGCTCGTCAAGACGATGTACGTGACGCTGCAGATAGGAGGTCTGCTCGCGATCGTCGTCGCCGCCGTGCTCGCCGTCGTCTTCAGCAGGATGATCCTCTTGCCGCTCACCCAGGCGGTGTCGATCCACCAGCGCATCGCCGGGGGCGACTTCACGGGCAATGTCACGGTGAAGAGCTCCGACGAGTTCGGCCAGATGCTCGGCGCCGTGAAGGCCATGTCGGAGCGCCTCGCGGGCCTCATCGGCGAGGTCCGGAGCGGCGCGGTCTCGGTCTCCTCGGTCTCGGTGCAGCTCTCGGCGACGGCGCAGAGCCTGTCGCAGGGCACCAGCGAGCAGGCGGCGTCCGTGGAGGAGACGATGACCAGCCTGCAGCAGCTGAGCGGCACGATCGCGAAGAACGCCGCCAACTGCAAGCAGGTCGAGGAGACGGCGCACCGGAGGACGAGGGACGCGGAGCAGAGCGGTCAGGCGGTCCGGGAGACGGTCGAGGCGATGAAGGCGATCACCCAGCGGATCGTGATCATCGAGGAGATCGCGTACCAGACGAACCTGCTCGCCTTGAACGCCGCGATCGAGGCGGCTCGCGCGGGCGAGCACGGCAAGGGCTTCGCCGTGGTCGCCACGGAGGTGCGGCGGCTGGCCGAGCGAAGCCGGGATTCGGCGAAGGAGATCGGCTCGTTCGCCGCGTCGAGCATCGTCGTCGCGGAGCGCTCGGGACAGCTCATCGCGGAGCTCGTCCCGTCGATCCGGGAGACCGCGGAGCTGGTGCAGGGCGTCGCCGTGGCGTCCAAGGAGCAGTCGAACGGCGTGGCCCAGATCAGCGGGGCGGTGGAGCTGATAGAGCAGGCCACGCAGCGCAACGCGGCGATCTCCGAGGAGCTCGCCAGCACGGCGGCCGAGCTCTCGGCGCAGGCAGAGCAGCTCCAGAACGTGATGGCGTCGTTCCGCCTCGCGCAGGAGAGCGACGGCGACCCGGGCCAGAGGCCAGCGGCGCCGGGGCGTTTACCGGACCGCCGCGGCGGCAAGGCGCTGTGGAGGCCGCCGCAGAAGGGCCCCCCGAGCGGCGGCGCATCGAGCAACGGGCGCGCGCCGCGCGCCGCAGGCGATCAGGACTTCGTCCCGTTCTAGAGCGACGGTCGCCCGCTTCGGATACGGGCCCACCTCGACGTTCTCGGTGCTCAGCGCACCTTCGTACGCTTGCGCGCCGAAAACGCCGATCTGGGCCCGTCTCCTGCGCGGGAGACCGCCGCTCTGCTCCTCGAAAAAGTGACGCTGTATCAGGAGCTTATCGATGCATCGAGGAGGCCGCGTTCACTCCGCAGCCTGCGGGCGTTACAGCGCGCAAAGCCGCAGAACCCGCGAGCGGGCTCAAGCCTCCTCTTCGATCACGTCCTGCGCTTCCTTCTTCATCGGCTTGTACTTGAAGATCGCGCGAATGATGCCGTGATCGTTGGTGCCGTCGGCCTTGTGATCCTCGAAGTTCAAATGATCGTTATTCACCGTCATGCCGTCGAACATCCATAAACGTTTGCGGCTGTTGTCGTAAAACTCCTGGCTCACCAGGATGTGATCGAGCGATTCGCGTATGTCCTGATGGACATGCGTGTAGTAGACGTCCCTTGTGTCGCGATACTCCTGCAAGGTCTGCGCGGTATAGAGTGCGGTGTCCCCACCTCCAGCCGAATCGCCTACCAGGTACTTCGGTTGGCCGGTCAACACGTTGGCAGTGTTGCTCTGCTGCCCATCGTTGATATCGCCGATCACGATGACGGGTGTATTGTTGCCCTTCATCTGTTCTGTCAAAAGGAAGCGAAGCGCTGCCGCCTCCGCCGTTCGACGGATCGTCGAAAGCGCCGACCCGAGCCCGGCCGAGTGCTTTGAATATGCAGTCCTGTCTGCCTTGAACCAGGCTTCGTTGAATACTTTCGTCGGCGCCTTGGATTTGAAGTGGCATACGTAGACATGAATCGCAGGGTCGTTTTCGCGCGGTTTTATCGTGAAGTGGAGGACCGGTCTGGAGAAGCCGCTGATGCCCACGTTGATGTCCGGCGTTTGCGGATCGTCGCCGCTGGATTGCAGAACGAATTTTCTGGGGAAACGCTCTATCCAGCTCGGCTGGCCTTCCAGGAGTCCCTTGCGTACGATGGCGGCACAGACGATCTTCGTTCCCGTAGCCTCTGCCGGCGTCAGCACATCGTAATTTTCCGTCATGCCCGCGGCCTGCAAGCATTTGTTCAAGGAATCTCGGTGCCATAATTCCTGGAACCCGCAAACGTCGGGTTTCAGTATTTTTAGCTGCCAGGCGACCCATTTGAGCTTGAGATTGTATTGATCCTGGGTCCAGCCCTCCGGGTCCGAGTACATCGGTAATCCGGGTTCGTTGAGGTTGAAGAGATTGAAGGTTGCAATGCTCAGCTCTCTCAAATTCATGGTCGTCTTATTTCCTCCAGGGGTTGCCGCTCACGTATGAACGACGAATCCGACGAATCGTGGGTTCGCCGTCCTGTGACGCTTCCTCCGCGTCGCTGCTCCAATGCGCGATGCGCCGCAGGTGCAGCGTCGGTCGATTTACCATTGAGCGCCACAGGAGCCAGGAAATCCAAACGCGATCCGAATGTCAATCTCCTCGTCGTGGCCATCCCACCATACAGCCACGCTGTACGCGCTGGTTGACGTAGAGAACCGCATCCCTCCTGAAAGCGAGCTCGATGACGCGGAGCGGGCGGAGTAAGCGCTCCAGGTAGCCGCGCATGTCCGCATCGTCGTCGGCGACGATGCGCGTCCTCGCGCCCTCGGAGGTTTCACCGACCGGCGCTTGCATCGCGACGTCCGCGGCTTACTTCGAGGCCGCGACTCCGGCGAGGATCAGGTCGATCCCGGCGAGGAACTCTTTGCGGTCGTCGTGGCCGGCGAGGTGGGCGGCGACGTTTCGGGTGAACGGGTACTCACGGGCGTCGAGCTCGCGCCAGCGCGCCGCCGCCGCCTCGAGGAAGTCGACGCGGTTCGTCGACGGCGCGAGCTCGCGGCGCGCGAACTGGCTCGCCGTGGCGTTCTGGACGCTCACCCCGATGACGTAGCTGAGCAGCGTCGACGCCGCGGTGAACTGGGCGCTCCCGCGGACGCCCAGCGCCTCGACCTGGCGGCCGAGGCGCTCGTAGATCCGCAGCATCGCCGTCTCCCACGGAGCGCGTGAGAGCTGCGCACCCACCCACGGGTGCGCCTCGATCGCGTCGAACACGCCGAGCGCGACGCGACGGATCGCCTCGTGCGGCCGGGTCGAGCCGCGCACTTCGCCCATCGTGCGCGCGACCACGGCGTCGGTCGCGGCGGCGAGGAGCTCGCTCCTGTTCGTGACGTGCCAGTAGATTGCGCCCGGGCCCGTCGAAAGGCTCGTCGCGAGCGCGCGGAACGTCAGCCCATCCTCACCGTCCGCGTCCAGCAGCGCGATCGCCGCTTCGACGATCCGCTCGCGCGAGAGCGCATCCTCGCGGCGTTTCTCGCGCTCCGGCCCTCGCGCCGCCTTCTTCGCCACGGCTCCATCTTGACAGTTCTGGAGCGGCGTTCCAGGTAAATGAGTGGAACGATGTTCCAGGCTGAAGACCGAGAGGAATCAAGATGACTTCCATCACCATCATCGGCGCCGGACCGGGCGGGCTCACCCTCGCGCGCGTCCTCCACGTCCACGGGATCCGGGCGACCGTGTACGAGGCGGACGCCTCCGCCGAGGCGCGCACCCAGGGCGGGATGCTCGACATCCACGACTACAACGGCCAGCTCGCGCTCGAGGCCGCCGGCCTCTCCGACGAGTTCCGCGGCATCGTCCACGAAGGCGGTGAGGCGATGCGCCTGGTCGATCCGCGGGGCACGGTCCTCCTCGACCAGCCGGACGACGGCTCCGGCGTTCGCCCCGAGGTGCTCCGCGGCGACCTCCGGCGCATCCTCCTCGACTCACTCCCGCCTGACACCGTGCGATGGGGCCGCAAGCTCACGGGCGTGCGCGCGCTCGGCGACGGAAAGCACGAGCTCACCTTCGCGGACGGGTCGACCGTGACCACCGGCCTCGTCGTCGGCGCCGACGGCGCGTGGTCGAGGATTCGGCCGCTCCTCTCCGACGCGAAGCCCGAATACGTCGGCACCACCTACATCGAGACGCACCTGCTCGACGCCGACGCGCGGCATTCCGCCAGCGCCAAGCTCGTCGGCGGGGGCGCGTTCTACGCGCTCACGCCCGGCAAAGGCATCATCACGCACCGCGAAACGAACGGCGTCCTCCACACCTACGTCGCGCTCACGAGGCCAAAGGCGTGGATCGAGGACATCGACTTCACCGACCCGGAGACGGCGCGGGCGCGCGTCGCCGCGGAGTTCGACGGCTGGGCCCCGGCCCTGACCGCGCTCATCACCGACGGCGAGACCGATCCGGTCCCGCGCATGATCCACAAGCTCCCCGCCGGGCATCGCTGGGATCGCGTGCCCGGCGTGACGCTCCTCGGCGACGCCGCGCACCTGAGCCCGCCCGACGGGGAAGGCGCAAACCTCGCGATGGTCGACGGCGCGGAGCTCGGCAAGGCCATCGCCGCGCACCCGAATGACCTCGAAGCCGCGCTCGCCGAATACGAAGAAGCGATGTTCGTTCGTGGAGCGAAGGCCGCCCCCGAAGCCGCGGCGACCTTCGAGCTTTGCTTCGGCGAAACCGCCCCGCACGGCCTCATCGCATTGCTGTCGGGCGGGGAGGCGCGGTCGAGCGGCTAAGATGTGCGCCTGCCGTCGAAGCGCTGTCATGTGTCTCTGAGATTTGCCGAAATTAGACGCTCGTGTCGTGAGGCTCCGCAGTCAACCATCTCCGGTCGGTGAAACGTCCATCGATCAGGTTGAGCTCCTCCACCGCTTGCTCGCGGTCCAGGCACGTCCCGAGCTCCTCGGGCCACTCGAAGCAGCGGATGTCGTCCCGGCCGAGCCAGTCGCAGCCCGGCGCTGCGATGAGGAGCGCAGCTGCGGTCGACGGGCCGGCGCGCGCCCGCCGCGTCCACCCTCACCGGGGCGCGTCGCGCTTCCTGAACCACTTGGAGAGGTAGCGCTCTTCGAGGTCGATGAAGGCTTCGCGCATCATGGCCTCGTAGACGATGGCCTCGAGGACCCCAGGGCGCGGGGCGGGGGTCTGCTGTTGAATGAGCCCGGCCGGGACCTTCCGCGAGATCTTGTAGCTCGTGAGCAGCGGCTCCGCGTCTCCGGGCAAGATGAACTCCGTCTTGAAGAAGAACTTGAGCCCCATGATGATGAGCTGCGGCTTCTTGCTGGCGTGGGCGATCCCGGACGACTCGACGCGATAGCTCACCACGAGGGAGGGGGAGGTCACGGTGAGCTGCTCCTCGGCGGCGCCCTCGAGGGGCGGGCCCGGCTCGAAGGTGACGAACTCCGGCTCGAACCCCCGCGCGAGCCCCTCCACCAGGGCCGACGCGGTCCGCTTCTCCTGGGGATCGAGGCGGGTCGCATCCACGTAGCGGCTCGGCAGGGACGCGGCGCCGCTGAACATCGGGATCTTCCTGACGATCTCGTCGGCGCGCTCCAGGTCCTGCGACGGAAGCCGCCGGAAGCGGACCTGGACGGCCGGGCCGCGGAGGCCCTGCGGCGTGCTCCTGGGCCCCACGCGCTCCGCGTAGGCGAGGAGCCGCTGCACGAAGCCCGCGTTCTGCTCGCTCCCTTCGGGCATCTCGCTCTTGTACCGGTCGAGCGCGCGCGCATAGAGCGCGTGCCTGGCGTCGTTGAACGCCTTGTCCAGGCCGTGCTTCGGGTAGCGCTCCGCGAACGCCAGCAGCGCCGCGAGCGTACCCACCTCCCGCGCCCGCTCGAGCTCCGCGGCGAGCGCGGCGCGGCGGGCCGCGGCGACCTCGGCCTGGATGCCCGTCCTGGGGTAGGCGCGGAGGAAGTCGTCGATGGCCTCGACCGAGCCTTTCGCCACCGCGAGGCGCAGCTCGGCCCGCGGCAGCAGCACCTGCGAGACGACCTCCGCGTGGCCGCGGCCGCGCGCGACGTAGCTCTGGTACGCGGCCACGTCGTCGCGCTCCCGCGCCGCGGCGTACATCCGAGCGTCGCTCATCCGGTTGCGGAGGAAGAAGAGCCCAAGGCCGAGGGCCACGCCGACCGCGGCCGCGAGGAGCCATGCATAGCTCTGCCACCCCGGGACCTCGCGCGAGAGCGGGATCGGCGACGCGAACGGGCTCTCGATGGCAGGCGGCTCGAAGGGATCGAGCCGGCGCAGCTCCGCGGCGTCGGGCTTCGCCTTCATGCGGCTGCACGCCGCTTCGACCTCCCGGATCACGTCGTCCGAGCGCGACGGGTCCTCGAGGGGAAAGGCGTGCTGCGTGCCGCCGAACGTGAGGACCACGGCGCCCCGAGGGCCCGCCGAGACGCGCGAGAGCTCCGCGAGCGAGAAGACCCGGAGCCTGTGGTCGCGCGCGTCGACCAGGTTCGCGGGGAAGACGAACAGGCCGGGCGCGAACGGCAGCGTGATGAGGTCGGCGTTGTAGGCGAGCGCCCGGAGCACGCCGATGACGGTGATCGCGGCGAGCAGCACGTACGCGGCGGCCGCCGACGTCGGGTGGAGCGCGAGAACGCTGTTGACGTCGCCCAGGCCGGCCGCACAGAGCGCCGCCAGCAGGAGGCCCGAGGCGGCGCTGACCGTGAGCCAAGCCACGATGGTGCGCCGAGTCCCGAACCGGCTGACGATCGGCGCCGGCGCGAACCGCCCGCGGAACGCCTCGATCACGCCGTCCTGGATGGTACGCGGAAGCTTGTAGAAATTGATCTCGTTCATCGCGCTGCTCCCACTCGGCGCCGGAGCGCGGCGCCCTTCCACGCCTCGACCTGAATTCGACTCTAATGCATTTCGCCCCGGGCTCCGAGACCGGAGATGGCAACTCCTTGCAGCTGGAGCGTGCGGCGATGCGTCGACTTCTGCTCCTCTGGCACTTATGCAGTCTCGTCGGCGCCGGCGCTGCGGTGGGCCGCGGCGACGACGAGCCCCGGAGGCTCGAGCGCCCAGCGCCAAGGGCATGTCGCTGATGCTCGGCGGAAGATTTACAGGATCTCGAGCTCGCCGAAGCGGGGGAGGCGAGCGCCGCGAGGACCGGAGTGGTGGGGCAGCGCGCTCCCTGGGTGGGGATGGGTCATCCGTCCGTCTGCCAGCTCGAGCCCGCCGCCATTCCGTGGAGGGCCGCAAAGCCGCGATCGATCAGCGCGATGAACGCAGCGTTCGCCTTCTTCGCCGAGCCTCCGCGCTCGAACACGCGGATCGCTTCGCCGTACGCCGTGCGCCACGTCAGCACGACCATGCCGGCGACGAGCCGCGCGAGGCCATCGGGCTTTGGACCACCGAGCTCGACCGCGAGCCCCTCGATCACCTCGTCCCCGATCTCGTGGAGGCGCGCCTTGAGCGACGGGCTCGCCGCAACGACGCGCCACCAGCCGACCGTCTGGCCGTCGATGCGAGCGAACGGATGCTTCTGCTCGCAGAGCCTGTCGACGAGGCGGCGGAGCGCGTCGATCGGCGGCTGCCCTTGCGACCTCCCGCGGATTGCCTCGCGCAAGAGCAGCTTCACCTCGTCCTCGCGATCCAGGAGGAGGTCCTCCTTGCGCGCGAAGTAGTTGAACACCGTCATCTTGGAGACGTTTGCGGCGGCGGCGATCTCTTCGATCGTCACCGCGTCGAAGCCGCGCGCGAAGAACATCGCCGTCGCGATGTCGGAGATCCGCTGCCTCGTCTCGCGCTTCTTGCTTTCGCGGAGCTCGCCCATGGATCAAATAGTAGACCAAGATAAAAATTTTGTCTTGATCAAAGTTTTACCTAGTATAAACTTCACGTCATGATGCACGATGTGGTCATCGTAGGCGCCGGCCCGGTCGGGCTTTTCCTCTCGATCGAGCTCGCGACCGCGGGCGTGAAGCCGCTCGTGCTGGAGCGGCTCGCGGAGCCCGACCGCACGATCAAGGCCGGCGGGGTCGGCGCGGTGGCGGCCGAGGCGCTGGAACGACGCGGGCTCGCGCGTGCGCTCGATGACGAGCGCCGCGCCACCATGGCGCTGATGATGCCGGCGCTGAAGGCGCGCCTCGGACCTGGACCGATGAAGAGGCCGGGAGGCCATTTTTCTGGACTGTTCTTGATCGACCCGAGCCTCCAGCGCGACCCGGAGCGCCACATGCGTCTCGTGCCGCAGGAGGCGCTCGAGAAGATCCTGATCGCGCGCGCGACGGAGCTCGGGATCGAAATCCGTCGCGGCGTCACGGTGGAAGGTTTCGAGCGGGACAGCGACGGCGTGACCGTGCAGACGAGCGCGGGCCCGCTGAGCGCGAAGTACCTCGTCGGCTGCGACGGCGGCCGGAGCCGCGTCCGCAAGCTCGCCGGCTTCGAGTTCCCCGGCACGGATCCGACCATCACCGGCTATCAAGCCGTCGTCGAGCTCGATATGCCCGAGAAGCTCGCGACGGGCTGGCACCGAACGCCGCGCGGCCTCGTCGCGTCCGGACCGATGCCGGGGCGCGTCTTCACGGCGGAGTTCAACGGGCCGCCGCCCAATCGGGATGCGCCGATCACGCAAGCCGAGGTCGAAGCGGCGATCCAGCGCGTGAGCGGCACCGACGTCAAGATCCTGTCGATGACGATGGCGACGCGCTGGACCGACAACGCCCGGCAAGCAACGACCTACAGGATGGGCCGCGTCCTTCTCGCCGGTGACGCCGCGCACGTCCACTCGCCCTTCGGCGGCCAGGGCTTGAACCTCGGCCTCGTCGACGCCGCGAACCTCGGCTTCAAGCTCGCCGCGGCGGTGAAGGGGCGCGAGCATCTCCTCGACTCGTACACCGCCGAGCGCCACCCCGTCGCTGCGCGCGTCCTCGAGAATACCCGCGCGCAAGTCGCCCTCATGCGTCCTGACCCGCTCACGAGCGCGCTCCGCGCCATCGTGAGCGACCTGATGAAGCTCCCCGAAGGCAACCGCTACTTCGGCGAGATGCTCACGGGCGTCGGCGTTCGTTACGACCTCGGTGACGACGACCCGCTCGTCGGCATCCTCGCGAAGGACGAGCTCCTCACGCTCGAAGGCGGCAGCGAAGAGCGGCTCTATGTGCTGATGGAGAAGGGCGGCGGCCTCTTCATCTCGCCTTCGGAACGGTCACTCCCGCAAGACGTGCACCATGCACGCACCAAAGACGGCCCGTCGATGCTCGTCCGACCCGACGGCTGCATCGCGTGGACAGACGCGTCGTCGACGTCGCTCGACGACGCGCTCGCGCGCTGGTTCTGAATCAGCGCGACGCGCCCGTCGTCGCGCCGCCGCCACCATGGTTCGGCGGCCCGAGCTCGGGCAGGCCGCCCCATGACCCTGTGACGTGGCAGAGTCCGAACCCGCCTCCAGGGCTACACGCATCGCCTTCATCTGGTTTTTCGTGCCGACGACACCTGGCCTGGACTATCGTGCTCGACCATGCGCCCGTTGGCCCTGCTCTTCGGCTCGTGCACCGTCCTGTTTCCTCTTGCTTGCGGCCCTGCCCAGCCTCAGGGGGGCCCGGGCGCCCCGCTGAAACCCCCGGGTGCCTCGGCGGAGGCGGGCGCAGCGAACCTCGCGAGCGAGACGCCTCCGCTCGCCGTGAAGCCGCGAGGCGACGTCACCGTCACGCTGCTCTACACGACGGACGAACACGGCTGGCTCGAGAGTTTGTCGGAGGAAGGCGTGAGCCGCGGAGGCGCGGCCGAGCTGCTCGGGAGGCTCGTGAAGTACGAAGGGCACTGCCCAGGGCCTGTTCCCGCGGGCATCGACGCGGCAGGGGCGCTCACGCCCGCCGCGCCCGAGGATTGCACCTCTCCGCGCACGCTCCTCCTCTCGGGCGGCGACAATTTCACCGGCCCCGCCATCTCGACGTATTTCAACGGTGTGTCCATGGCGAGCGCGATGGGGCGTATGGGTTATGCCGCCTCGGCGTTCGGTAATCACGAGTTCGATTTCGGCGTGCCTCAGTTCTCGAAGCTCCGTGACCTCGCGCGACTGCGTTACCTCGCGGCGAACGTGAAGATCGACGACGCGAAGCTCGCGGACGAGCTCGCCATCCGGCGTTACGAGGTCTTCGAGCGCAAGGGCGTGAAGATCGGCGTCGTGGGGCTCGCCGCAGCAGAGACGCTGAAGGCCGCGATGGCCGAGCGCTTTCGAGGGATCACGTTCGAGCCCACCGAGGCCTCGCTCGACAGAGCGATCCATGAAGCGCGGGAGACGGGAGCCGCCGACGTCGTCGTCGTGACCGCGCACGAATGCCCCGACGATCTCGTGCCCATCGTGAAGAGACACCCGGAGTGGCAGCTCGCGTTCGTCGGAGGGGGCCATTGCCACAGGAAGATCGACGCGCGCGCAGGCGACACGCCCGTCATCACCCCCGGCTGGCGCCTGCACCAGTACGCCCGCGTCGCCATCACCATCAACCCCGACAATCCCCCGCGGGCCCGCGTCGTCACGATCAGCCATTCCATCGTCGACGTGGCGACCGATCCGCAAGTGCCAGCGGATCCTCCGCTCGCGCGGCTCGTCACGGCGTCGAGAACGAAGGTCGACGGCGCGCTCGGGAAGGTCATCGGCCATTCGGAGGACGGGATCGGCCCGGAGGAGGCTGTCGGCAAGATCGTGAGCGACGCCTGGCTCCACGAGGTGGGCGGCGACGTGGCGATCATGAACCGAGGCGGCGTGCGACAAACCATCCCACGGGGGCCGATCACCCACGCGACGATCTGGAGCGTGCTCCCGTTCGACAACCGCCTGGTGAAGGTGTCTATCGACGGCGCGTCGCTCGCGAAGGACCTCGAGGCGAAGTCGTTCATCATCTCCGGCGCGAAGAGAGCGCCGAACGGAGATTGGTCGGTGGGCGGCAAGCCGATGGATCCGAAGAAGCGCTACACGGTCATCATCACCGATTTCATGTACGGGGGCGGTGACGGCGCCGTCTTCGCGGCGCGAGATCCGAAGCCCGTGGGGACGGGGGTGTCGTGGCGAGATCCGGTGATCGCGTGGATCGAAAAGAAGAAGAGCGCGGAAGCGGGGCCGCTCGAGAGGAAGCTCGACGAGAGGCCGGCGCCAGCGGGCAAGCAGAGTCCGTGATGTGCCGAGCGATGGAGGCTGTGTGCAGACCGTGCCGACGTGCGCGCCCGTGGCGTCGCGCGGCTCGTCGGCAACGGTCGACACCACGTTCGAGGTGTCGCTGAGCTACCCGGCCGAGGACATCGCGTGGTTCGAGCTCGGCTACGACAGCACCGCGCCCGGCCTGGGGGAGGACGGACAGCACCGTTCCCTGCTCCACAGCCCTGGTGCGCAGCTGTACCTCTCGATGACCCTGCTCCTCGATAGCCTCTATGCGAGGGCGACAACCCCGTCTGCCAAGCAGCTGACCGCTGCGCGCTGAGTCGGCGGATCCTTGGTAAGAGCGCCCCGCTCGGCGCGCAGGGCGGCGGCCAGCGCCAACGCGGCTGTCCGAGCGGGCTCAGAGAGCGAGCGAGCTCACGGGTTCGCGTAGAAGTAGTAGGTCGCGCTGTAGTCGATGCGCGCTTCGGCGCCATCGTGCGCTTTGTCGCAGCCGTCCGCCGGAGCTTTGCCGCCCACGGTCTGAACGCGCTGAATCCACGCGACGTGGCTGAGCACGCCTTGCCCCTCGGTCGACTTGATCTCCAGGAGCAGCCAGGGGATCGCGGTGGTGTCGGGAGCATCGACCTTGGCCTTCATGGCACCAACGATTTTGCTGCCGTCTGCCGCTTCCCAGGTCGGGCCGCCGTAATGCTTGCCCAGCGTCTTACCTGCCTCGTCCGAGAGCGTCGCGTCCGGGGCTTTGAGCGTCCATTCGAATTTCGCCTTGGGCTCCTTCTTCTTGCCGCACACGTAGATCTGCGCGCCCTTGGCGTTCGCCTTCAATACGAGATTGGCCGTGCTCGGCGCCTTGATGGCATCGGGTGTTTCGGGGGGCGCTAGCTTGGGGACGCTCGCAGTCGCCGCGGGTTCGGCCGCGGGCGCCGTTTGCAAAGGCGCCGGTGCCGACGGCGCGGGCGCGACGGGCGCGGGAGCTTCCGCGCTCGCAAGCGGTTCGCTCGGCGGCGGGCTCGAGGCGCTCGGCGTCGATCCCGCGCAACCACAACCAACGACGATGAGTCCAATCGCATAACGCGCATTCATGATGAATTCCTCTCTGATCGCGGCGGCACAGGGGCCAGGAAATCCAAACGCGATCCGGAAGTCAATCTCCTCGTGGCGGCCGTCCCACCGTACAGCCACGCTGCACGCGCTGGCGCAAAGTTCTTGACAAATAGAAATGGATTTGCGCGGACTATCTTCCCAATCGCGGCTCATTGCAAGGTGATATTCAAATGCGTACACATGGCGGAGTTGTGGCATCGGCGTTCGTCATCTTCTGCAGCTATGCGTGCGGGGACGTTCCGTCCGATCAGCCCGTTGGTCAGGGCGGCGCCGGGGGGCTCGGCGGTCAAGGTGGCGCGGGCGGCGTTGGCGGCACAGGCGGGAGCGGCGGTGCAGGCGGCGCCGGCAGCACGGGCGGGAGCGGCGGCGCAGGCGGCAGCGGCAGCGGCGGCACGGGCGGGAGCGGCGGCACAGGCGGCACGGGCGGGAGCGGCGGCCAAGATGGCGCAGGCGGAGCAGGTGGGGGGGCGCCTCAGGCCGCGGAGACGATCGATTTTGATGTCGTCAGATTCTATGCGACCGGATCGAGCTATGGCGGCACCCCATTCGCGCTCACGGACCTCAATGGCGATGGACTGGCCGACGGTGCGATGGCGCTACGCAGCGCGAATAGGGTCTCGGTGCTCCTCGCCGATGGCAAGGGTGGGTTTCTTCCTCGGACAGAGCACGTCGTGAATGGCGCGCACGACGTCGCCGTGGGCGACGTGAACGGCGACAGGAACCAGGATCTGGTCGTCACGCTCCTGAGCGCCGACGCTGGCGTCCGCGTCCTGCTCGGCAACGGCGACGGCACGTTCCAGGCCCCGATCTCGAGCCCGGGAGCGGACTACGTCTCGCCCGTCCTCGCCGACGTGAACGGAGATGCGAAGCTCGACATCGTGGCGAGCCGCAATGGCAATAGCATCACGATCCTGGCGGGGGATGGCGCGGGCGCGTTCACGACGTCGAGCACGCTCACCGGGACCACGAGCTGTCGCTTCATCACGCTGGCCGACCTCGATAGCGACGGCGTGCGCGACATCGTTGGCTATGACACGGAGATCTCCGCGCCGGTCGTCAGCGTGCGCTTCGGTCAGGCCGGCGGCGCGTTCGGCCCCGTGACAAGGACCACGATCTCCGCGCAAGATGGCGTGCCGGTCGGCAGCGCGGCTGATCTGGCGGTCGGCGACCTCGACGCCGACGGCAACCCCGATATCGCTGCCGTGGATACGAAGGGAATGACCCTCTTGATGGGTGGCCCGTCGGGCGCGCTCTCGGCGACCAAGCGCGTCCCGGCCGGCCTCGCGCCGAGCGGCGTCGTCATCGGCGACTGGGACAGCGACGGAAGACAAGACATCGCGGTGGAGAGCATGGACGACTCGATCCTGAGCGTTTTTCGGGGTGACGGGCTCGGAGGGCTCGAGTCGCGGGTGACGTATTTCACTGGACACCGTGGCTCGCGCGTCCGGTCGGGAGATCTCGACGGGGACGGCAAAGCGGATCTCGTCATGTCGATGAGCGGCCTCGTGGTCGCGCGAGGTCGCGGAGATGGGACGTTCCACGCAGCTCCGGCGCTCCTCGGGGGCAAGGGCGCGAGAGGCGCGGCGCTCGGCGATTGGAATGAAGACGGCGAGGCCGACGTGGTCGTTGCGTATGCCGATGGCCAGTCGCTCTCGCTCTTTGTCGGAAAAGGGAGCGGCGCGTTCGATATGCCCGTGACCATGCCTGCCGGCGGTGTGGATCCGGAGCAGGTCGTCGCGTGGGACGTGAACGGCGACGGGCATCTCGATGTCGTGTTCGGCACCATCGCGGCGGGAAAGGTCGGTGTGCTCCTCGGTGACGGCGCAGGCTCGTTCGGCCCCGTGACGCTCCACGAGGGCGGGAGGAGGATCGCGCTCGCCGACATGAACGGAGACGGCGCCGCCGATATCGCCGCGATCACCTTCGAGGACGTGCGAGTGCTCCTCAATGACAAGGCTGGCGGGTTCCTGCCGCCGATCGCGTATCCCGCGGGGATGAACATCCTGGATGTGACGGCGCGCGATTTCAATGGCGATGGGAAGGCGGATCTGGCGACGGCGAACTACGACAGCGATGATATCCGGCTCCTCATCGGCGACGGAGACGGCACGTTCGAGGCGGCCACGAGCCTCCCGGTCGGCAGCTCCGCGTGGACCGTCGCGCCCGCCGATTTCACGGGCGACGGCGTGCTCGACATGGCTTTCGCGACGGTGGGCAGCGCGAGCGTCGTCGGCGTGCTCCCCGGCCAGCCACGGGGGATGTTCGGCGCGCCGATCACCATGCCGGTCTACTTCCCCATCGAGACAGCGCTCAGCACGGCGGATTTCGACTCGGATACGCGGCCCGATATCTTCCTTGCGCTCGGCGGCGGTGGGACGGTGGGTGTGCTTCGCGGCAAGGGCGACGGCACGTTCGACGCAGCGCTCCTGTATCAAAGCGTCTTCACCAGGGCGCTCGCGATCGGAGACGTGAACGCCGACCAGAGGCCGGACGTGCTCGTCGTCTCCGCCCCGGCCCAGCAGGACGGGAGCGTGAACGTCTTCGTCAATATCTCTCATTAGGGCCATCTCCGAGCGTCAAGGTCCTCGTAGCGCGGGGAGGCCGCATGCGCTCTTCCACCTGGCACGGCACGCGGCGAGCCGGCCGAGTCCGGCGTGTTCGTGGCGAAGTCCCGGGATCCCGATGAGAACGGCTGGTTCTCGCCGGTGGCGCGAAGGGGCTCTGTGCCATGACGGCCGCGGCACACTCCGCGACGCGGATGTCACGGCTGCGGCCCTTCGAGCGCCGCCTCCGGCGGTAGCCAGCGCCGCCGCCGGCCTGGCACCACGCTTGCTCGACCCCGGCCACATCGGGGAGGGAAGCCCAATCGATGCAACCTTGGACTTTGGCGCCAGCATCGGCCTTGCTTTTGGCAGTCGCGTTGACCGCATGTGGCGATTCCTCGGCCGTGAGCGCCGCCGGCGCGGGGGGAGCGCCGGGGGCTGACACGGAGTATCTCACGGAGCTCGTCACGCGCGACGACTACACTTCCCTGGCAGGCGAGGGCGCGGAGGTGAAGTACCTGACGATCGTCGACGGCCGCGAGCCTCCGGCGATGTTCGCCGGCGCAGCGTGCCTGTTTCAGAATACCGACGACCACCCGTACCATTTGCAGTTCCTTCGTACCTTCCCCGAGTACGCGGCGCTCGCGCCGGAACGTTATGCGGACATGGTGCTGCGCCGCGCCAGCCGCGTGATGTGGGGCGGCGGCATGAAGCTCTACCCGGCCACGCCTCATCCGCTGACCGGAGCGGCGGGCGTGCTGGCGTACACGGTCTACAGCGAAGCCGCGCCCGATGAGCTCCTGACGGTCGACGACATCGTGCAAGCCGACCGGCGGCTCAAGGGGTGTAGTCCGTTCGCTGAGGACTTCCTGGTGTTCTCACCGGATGGATCTGCCCAGACCGCGGCGGTGCAAGCCATCGCCGGCGAGCTCGTGGCAGCAGGCGTCGCGCTGGTCGATCCGGATACGCTGTTGAGCGGGCTGTCCGCCGAGACGTACAGCGAGGGCGAGGCGTACGGTTACCTGAAGATCGTGGATGGCGCCGCCGCAGGCAGCGCCGGACCGCGCGACGTGCTGGTGATCGACGCGGCGCCGAGCGATCTGGGGCTGGTCGCCGGCCTCGTCACGCGGCAGCCGCAGAGCCTGGCCAGCCACGTGAACCTGCGCTTGCGCGAGAAGGGGATCCCGAGCGCCGCGGTGCCGGGCGTGTTCGACAACAGCGTGCTCCGCGCGCTCGCCCATGGGCTGGTCCACCTCACGGCCCGGGGCACCCACGTGGAGATCGAGCCCGCGCGCCTGGAAGACGCCGAGGCGTTCTGGAGCACCCGCCGGCCGCCGCTCGGAGATCCAGCCGCGGACCTGGAGGTCGCCACGCCGGCAGCCCTGGCGTCGCTCGGCTCGGCGGATGTCGCGGCGTTCGGCACCAAGGCCGCGAACCTCGGAGAGCTGTCCCGGATCCTGCCCGAACAGAACCGCGTGGATGGCTTTGCGATTCCGTTCCGCGCCTATGCAGACTTCATGGAGCGGCGCGGGTTCAATGCCGACGTCGCGGCGCTGCTGGCCGATCCCCGGGTGTTCACGGACGCCGACACCAAGCAGCGCCGCCTGTCGGAGCTCCGGGGTCGCATGCGCGCCGCCGAGCACTTGCCCGAATTCGGCGCGGCGCTCGAAGCGGCCGTTCGCCAGGCCTACGGCGCCGCGGGGCTGGTCACCCGGCTGCGTTTTCGCAGCAGCACCAACGCCGAGGACCTGCCGGGTCTGTCGGGAGCAGGTCTGTACGACTCCCGGAGCGGCTGCCTGGCTGACGACCTCGATCCGGACACGCTCGGGCCGTCGGCCTGCTTGAGCCCGGAGCACGAGGCCTACCTGCGCGCCGAGCTCGAGCGGCGAGAGCTCGAGCTCGCCGAGCACCCCGACCGGAGCCATCTGCTGCCGATCATCGAGGATCTGGAGCAGGACTTGACCGAAGAAAAGAGCGCCCTGCTCGCGGTGCGCCGGGTCTGGGCCAGCTTGTGGAACGAACGCGCGTTCGACGATCGCGAGTACTATGGCATCGATCACACCAAGGTGTTCATGGGCGTCGCGGTCCACCCCACGTTCGTCGGTGAACGCCTGGAAGCCGTCGCGCTCACGGGGCTCGAACCCGGCGCGCCGGAGCCTTTGTATCGTGTGGTCAGCCAGGTGGGAGAGGTGGGCGTCGTCGAGCCGCTGGATCCCACCGCCAGCCCTGAGATCCTGACGTTCCGGCGCTCTTCCGGCGGATCGCCGAGCGAGGTCACGCTGGTGTCACCGTCCTCGCTGGCGGCGGGCGGCGCTCGGCTCTGGTCCGATGCAGCGTTGAACGAGCTCGCGGGGCTGTTGTTCGTGGTGCAGGACCATTTCGCGGCCAGCGTGTACCCAAGCCTCGCCCCGCTGTCGCTCGACGTGGAAGTGGACGTCACGATGGACGGGCGCACCGTGATCAAGCAAGCCAGACCCTACACGCCATGATGGAGCCAGACATGACCTTGAAAACGATCCTGTACGGCCTCGGGTTCTCGCTGGCGTGCGCCGGCTGTTCCAGCTCCGAGCCGGGGAACGGAGCGAGCGCGGGCGGAGCCGGCGGAGCACCGCCGGACTCGAGCGACGCGCTGTGCGGCGAACGTCCCGGCGGCCGTCTCGGAGCGACCCACGTGCTGCGCTTCGAGGCCTCTGACGGGCGCGCGGTGGTCCAGCTCAGGCGGACCTGGGAGGACATCGGTGTCGGCGAATCCTCCTTGTATCGATTGGACGGTTTCAGCGTATCGCTCGACGGAACGACGGCGTGCGTCACCGAACCGAGCCGCCTCGAGTACGTCAACAGCCATCATAACTGGACGGACATCGCGCGAGCCGATGCGGGCACGGCTCGCTACGAGCTCAAGTTCGATCTCGGCGCTCCGTTCACGTTCAGCGCCTTCGCCGCCGACGGCGCCGTGCTCGTCGACGCCGTCCCGATGATCTCGACCGGCAGCCCGGCGTTCTGTTGGGGGTGTCCTGCGCCGCTGGCCGTGTCGATCTCGGAGGTCATGCTCAACAACACGACCACGCTGGCGGATGAATCCGGCGAGTACGAGCCGTGGATCGAGCTGTTCAATCCGTCGGCGGAGGACGTCGATCTGACGGGCTGGACGCTGTCCGACGACTTCGCCGAGCGCGGCAAGTGGCCGCTGCCCGCCGTCACCCTTCCGCGTCACGAGGTGCTCGTCCTGTTTGCCGACGGCGACACGGACCAGGGCGAGCTCCACACGAGCTTTGCGCTCGATCCGAGCGGCGGCGAGCTCGTGCTGACGGCACGCGGCGGCGTGAGCGATGGCGGCCTCGTGCTCGAAGCTCAGGTACCCGGCGTGAGCCTGGCCTACCAATGGGCCGCGGACGGCTACGTCGTCGGGCGGCCGACCCCCGGCGTGAAGCCGCCGGAAGAATGATCGCGCCTTCGCGCTGGACCGTGCTGGCCATGCGCGCGCCGCCGCGCGCTCGCTCCCGGGACGCTGGCCCGCCGACCGAGCTGGGGCATGGCTCGGCGTCAGCGAGGCGAAGATCGCAGGATGAGCAGGCGGCCGTCCGCCTCCCCAGCTGCACCAGCGTCGTCGAACTCGGTGAGGAGCAGCGTCTCTCCGTATCGCATTGCAGCGTGCGGCGACCTCACGCCCTCGGGGGCGGCGCGTCCTGCGCCGCAGAAGCCGCCGGCGCGGCCGCCGGCGGCGCCGGCGGCTGGGCTCCCTGGGATGCAGCGGCCGGCGGCGGAGGCGCGGTCACGGGCGCCGCGCCCGAGCAGCCCGCCTGCGTCACGACCAGGATCGCGAGGGCCCCCTGGCCATCGGTGGAATGAGCGGCGCGCCGCGCGTGTGCGCTCCATGGACTGGCGCTCTCCTCTCTACGCCCGCGCGCTGTTCTCGAGCTCTGCACGCGCGGCGCTGACCACGGACATGAACTCGCGCGCGCGCTCCGTGAGGACCTCGTCCTTGCCCGCCGCGAGCGCCGCGGCGTCCACGAGCTCGCCGCCGACCCCGAGCGCCACGGCGCCGGCCTCGATGAAATCCCTGGCTGTCGTCAGGTTGACCCCGCCGGTCGGCATCATCTTCACCTCCGGGAGCGGCGCGCGCAGGGCGCGCAGGTACTTCGCGCCCCCCATCGCGGAGCACGGGAACAGCTTCACCGTGTCGGCGCCGGCGTTCCACGCGGTGATCACCTCGGTCGGCGTGAGCGCCCCCGGGAAGACCGCCTTCCCGAGATCGTGCGCCGCGCGGATGACCTCCAGGTTGAGCCCCGGGCTCACGATGAACTCGGCGCCGGCCTCGATGCACCTGCGGGCCGCGTCCGCGGTGAGCACGGTGCCCGCGCCGACGAGGACGTGGTCCCCCATCCGCGAGGCGATCTCGCGCATGACGGACAGGGCGTCGGGGACGGTCATCGTGATCTCGATGACCTCGATGCCGCCCGCGCACAGCGCGCGAGCGGCCCGCACGGCGAGCTCTCCGCTCGGCGCGCGCACGACGGGGACGATGCCGATCTCCTCGATGCGGCGGACGACTTGCTCCCTGTTCATCGCTCGATCCTCGCGCCGGCTCCGCTCATGGCCCTCCGCACCTCGGCGAGCGACGCCATCGAGGTGTCCCCCGGGGTCGACATCGCCAGCGCGCCGTGCGCGACGCCGCACTCGATTGCCCACTGCGGGCTCTGCTCGGTCAAGAGGCCATAGATGATCCCCGAAGCGAACGAGTCGCCGCCGCCCACGCGGTCCAGGATCTCGATGTCTCGCTGCGGGACCTCGTGGAACTCGCCCTTGTAGTACAGGATGCCACCCCAGCCGTTCACGCTGGCGGTCTTGGCCGTCCGGAGGCTCGTGGCGACGACCGAGATGTTGGGGTACGCCGCGACGACCTCGGAGATCATCCGGCGGAAGCCGCTCGTGTCGAGCTGGCTGTAGCTGCTGTCCACGCCGGACACCTCGAAGCCGAGGCCCGCGACGAAGTCCTCCTCGTTGCCGAACACGCAGTCGACGTACGGCATGAGGGCGCGATTGACCTCGCGCGCCTGCCGCTGGCCGCCGAAGTTCTTCCACAGCGAGGGCCGGTAGTTGAGGTCGTAGGAGATCCGCACGTCGTGCGCGCGCGCGACCTCCATGGCCTCGTGCGCCACGCCGGCCGTGGTCTCCGATAGAGCGCAGAAGATGCCGCCGGTGTGGAACCAGCGCGCGCCGCGCTCGCCGAAGAGGGTCTTCCACGGCACGTCGCCGGGCCTGAGCTTGGACGCCGCGCTGTGGCCGCGGTCCGAGCAGCCGGCGGCGGCGCGGGGCCCGAAGCCGCGCTCGGTGAAGTTGAGGCCGTTGCGCACGTCCCGGCCCACGCCGTCGTAGTCGACCCAGCGCAGGAAGGACGTGTCGACCCCGCCCTGGAGCATCAGGTCCTCGATGAGGCGCCCGACGGCGTTGTCCGCGAGCGCCGTGACGATGGCGGTGCGGAGCCCGAAGCAGCGCCGGAGCCCCCGCGCCACGTTGTACTCTCCCCCGCCCTCCCCGACGTCGAACGTCCGCGCCGTGTGGACGCGGCGCTCACCCGGGTCGAGGCGCAGCATCACCTCGCCGAGGCTCACCTGGTCCCACTGGCAACCTTTTGCACTGCGAATCTGCATCTTCTTCTCCTCGACGGCTCATCCAGCCGCCGTCGACGACCAGCGCTTTCCCGTTCCCCCCGCGGCTGAGATTCCCAGTGAACCGGTACGCGCGCGGGTCGCAGGTGAGACCTCGAACCCAGCCCGGGCGATGCCCTCGCGACCTCACCATTGCTCGCGCCCACGACAACCGGGCGAACGGAGTCGGTGCAGAGATCGATCCCGGTCCCAGGGACGAAGGGCCGCCGCGCATGACGGCTTGCTCAGGGGAGAGCGAAAGGAAGCCCCAAGACGAATTGTGAGCGTTCACATTACAGGTGTCAACCAAAATACTCGTCGCGCCCAGCGCTGCACCCACCCTCGGGCGCCCGGCTCGGTCCGGTTTGTTCGGCGCTCCGAGTCTCCCCAGATCCCAGATGCTCCCTCCTGGGATAGGCCCTTGGCCGCGGGGCGATCTGATTGGAAATTGCAATCCACATCGAACATGACCGCGGCCCGGTGCCCGCCTCTCTTGTCGCGCCGCTCCGGAGGAGACTTGCCCGCCACCCGAGTCCGAGCTTGGCCGGAGGGACGGATTGGTGTTGACACCGATTATGTGAACGTTCACATTGAGGCCTCATTCTTCGACTTTGCCCTGAGGGGGTCGTCATGGGCAGCGACTCCTTCGCACTCGGGATCGAGTTCGGCACCGACTCAAAAAAAACTCCGCCATGAAAATACTCACGAGTATTCCGACGACTTTCGCCAAGTTGTGCCTGATGATGACGCTCTCGCCGCTCGCGGCGTGTGCGTCGTCTTCCGCGACCACCGCGACGCCACCCGAGACGGCGGGCGACACGAGCAAAGCGGCGGCCCCGCTGGCCGTGCCGGCGAAGCAGCGTGGTCCGATCCTCGACACGCACATCCATCTCTACCAGGTCACGCGTCCGGGCGGCGTCGTTTGGCCGGAAGCCAAGCAGAAGCCGATTTACCGCGACGTGTTGCCCCCGGAGTATGAAGCCATCGCGAAGCAGAATGGCATCATCGGCACCGGCATCGTCGAAGCCAGCCCCGTCGTCGACGACAACTTCAAGGTCCTCGAGACGACGAAGGGCAACGACTTCTTCAAGTTCCTCGTCGCGCAGCTCGAGATCGGCTCGCCGAGCTTCAGCGCCGATCTGGCGCGCCTCGTCGCGGACCCGCGCGTGGTCGGCATTCGCGGCTTCCTCTGGAGCCCGAAGCTGGCGCTCGACGCCAAGCAACTCGCCTCGCTGGAGGAGCTCGCGGCCAAGGGCATGACCCTCGACATCATCAGCCGCGGCACCCTGAACCCGAAGGACAAGGTCGAGGCGCTCGCAACCGCGGTGCCCAAGCTCCGTATCATCATCGATCACCTGGCGGGCGCGAAGGGGCCGACGCCGGATCCGGCTTGGGTCGACGCGATGCAGCGGCTGGCCAGGCACCCGAACATCTACATCAAGTTCTCGTCGTTCTTCGACATGTACAACCCGGCCGCCACCGAGGACGATCCCTGGAAGGCGCCGACCGACCTCGCGGCGTACAAGGCGCACTTCGACGTGCTGATGAAGGCCTTCGGCGAAGACCGGCTGATCTGGGGCAGCAACTGGCCCGTGGTCGATATGGGTGGCAGCCTCGCTTCGGAGATCGAGATCGCCGAGCTCTACCTCAAGGAGTTTGGTCAGGAAGCACGTGACAAGGTCATGTACAAGAATGCGCAAAAGTTCTACGCGCGTCACCCCTGAACAGCGGCGTCCCGAGCGCCACGGCGAAGGCGGCGCCTGCCGCCCCGCTCACGGATCGTAGAGCAACGCCACGTCGCTTCGGCTTCGGCCATTCGACATGGCGCTCTGTTCTCTGGCAGAACGAAGCGGCCCCGGCTGCGGAGCGCGCCGTGAAAGCCGCGAGTGAACGAAGTCGCTCAGTGAGGCAATGACAGCATGAAAGCCCTGACGATCACCGGTCCGTCGGTTGCACAGGTGAGCCAGATCCGCGAGCCCAAACCGGCGCACGATGAGGTGTTGATCCGCGTGCAACGGGTCGGTTTGTGCGGTTCCGACTTGAACACGTTCTTGGGCAAGAACCCGATGGTGACGTACCCTCGGGTGCTGGGGCACGAGGTGGCCGGCACGATCGTGGAGCTCGGCTCGGGCGTCGAGGCGGACTGGCGCGTCGGTACCGACGTCACGTTCACGCCGTACACGGCGTGCGGCGGGTGTCCCTCGTGCCGCGCGGGGCGGCGCAACGCCTGCCGCGACAACAAGACCATGGGCGTACAGCGCGACGGCGCGCTGACCGAGCTCGTGGCCGTGCCGTACCAGAAGCTCTTCACGTCACGGAAGTTGAGCCTCACGGAGCTCGCGCTCGTCGAGCCGTTCTCGGTAGGCTTTCACGCCGCGGCGCGGGGGCGCGTCGAGGCCGATGAGACCGTGCTGGTGATGGGCTGCGGCGGCGTGGGGCTCGGGGCCGTCGCCGGCGCGGTGAGCCGCGGCGCGCGCGTGATCGCGCTCGACACGCAGGACGAAAAGTTCGCGCTCGCCAAGGCGCTCGGCGCGCGAGAGGCGGTGCTCGGGAACGCCGATGCACGCCAGCGCGTGATGGACCTGACGAACGGCGACGGGCCGGATGTCGTGATCGAAGCCGTGGGCGCGACCGCGACTTACCGCAACGCGGTGGATTGGGTGAAATTTTGCGGCCGAGTCGTGTACATCGGGTACGGCAAAGAGCCGGTGAGCTACGAGACCAGGCTGTTCGTGATGAAGGAGCTCGACATCCTCGGCTCGCGCAACTGCCTGAACGAGTTCTCGGACGTGATCGCCTTCTTCGAGCGACGCACGTTCGACCCGAACATTTTGATCTCGAAATCGATCCCCATCGAAGGCGTGCCCGAGGCGCTCGCTGACTGGGCTGCCCACCCCGGTCAAACCTCCAAGATCATGGTGGGTATGTCGTGAGCGTGCGCGATTCGGCGCCTTCACTGAAGGGATTTCGGATGAAGACGATCCACCAGTTTCTGCGGATGAAGAACCTGCTCTCGAAGAACGATCCCGAGTCGACCGTGTCGCCGAGCGCGACCGGGAGCCTCGCGCACACGAGCCTCGCGTGGGTACGCGCCTGCTGAGCCGCCGGAGCACTGACATGGGCAATCCGATTCTTCAGTTCGGCACGAGCCGATTCCTGCAGGCTCACGCGGACCTTTTCATCTCGGAGGCGCTTCTCGCCGGCTGCGCGCTCGGGACCATCACCGTGGTGCAGACCACGTCGAACCCCGAAAGCCGCGCGCGCATCGACGCGCTGCGCGCGCAGGGGCGTCACCCCGTGCGGATCCGGGGGCTGCGCCGCGAAGAGGTCGTCGATACGACGATCGAATGCAGCTCGATCACGGAAGCGCTCGATGCGAACACCGATTGGCCGCTCGTGCGCGAGCGCTTCGCGAAGGATGCGCGCGTCGTGATCTCGAACACGAGCGACAGCGGATACGTCTGCTTGCCCGAGGACACGGCGACATTGCTTGCGCCCGGCGCGGGCGTGCCGCGCGGGTTCGCCGCGAAGCTCGTCATCCTGCTGCGCGCGCGCTTCGAGGCGGGCGCCGCGCCGCTCACGCTGCTGCCTTGCGAGCTCGTCTCGAACAACGGTGACACGCTGCGTGCGCTCGTCGCCGGCGTCGCGCGCCAATGGGGCGCCGACGCCGCGTTCCTGAGCTACATCGAGCACACGTGCATCTGGGTGAACTCGCTCGTCGACCGGATCGTCTCGGAGCCGATCCGTCCCGTCGGCGCGGTTGCCGAGCCCTACGCGCTCTGGGCGATCGAGCGGCGCGAGGGGATGGTGCTGCCGTGCCAGCATGAAGCGATGATCGTGACGGACGACCTGATCCATTACGAACGCTTGAAGCTGCTGTTGCTGAACCTCGGGCACACCTACCTCGCCGAGCGCTGGCAGCTGGACGGGCGCCCCGCGGACGAGAACACGCTGCACGCGATGCGCGATCCGGCGTTGCGCGCCGATCTCGAAGCGCTCTGGCGCGACGAGGTGGTGCCCGTCTTCGATGCGCTCGGCAAGGGTGCTGCCGCGCGCGCCTACCTCGACGAGGTGCGCCAGCGCTTCCAGAACCCATTCCTCGATCACCGGCTCTCCGATATCGCGCGCAACCATGGCGAGAAGAAGCGACGCCGGTTCGGGCCCGTGATCGAGCTCGCGCGCGAGCTCGGCCTGAACCTCGATCAGCCCCGGCTGCACGCGGCGCTTTGCACGGCCGCGCCCGCATGAGCAGGTGAGGCTGCCACGGGCGGCTTCGCGCAATCGACGGGCCGCGCGAGCCGCCGCGATCGCCGCGCCGATAACCACGACAACCCGATGCAGTCGCCGTTGCACCGCCCGCGCAACGTACCGCAAGGCAGCGCCGCTCGATGGGCAGCGCGCGAGAGCTGCCGATTGCACGAACAGACACCGTATCCAAGGAGACATGCAGATGAGGAAGATGCGTTGGGTCGTGCTTTTCCTGTGCTTTCTCGCCGTCGCCATCAACTACATCGATCGCGCCAATCTCGCGGTCGCGGCGCCCCAGATCGAGAAGGAGCTCGGCATCGGCCCCGCCCAGATGGGGTTTATCATGAGCGGCTTCTTCTGGACCTACGCGCTCATGCAGATGCCGTTCGGCTGGTTCGTCGACCGTGTGGGTGCACGCATCGCGCTGCCGATCGCCGTCGGCTGGTGGTCGCTCTTCACCGCGGCGACCGCCGGGGCGTCGAGCGTCGCGGCCATGTTCGGCTACCGATTGCTGCTCGGCGTGGGCGAGGCCGGCGCCTACCCGGCCTGCGCCAAGCTCGTGAGCCAGTGGTTCAAGCCGCGCGAGCGCGCGCTCGCGACGGGCATCTTCGACAGCGGTGCGCGCGTCGGCTCGGCGCTGTCGATTCCCCTCGTCGCGCTCATCATCGACACGCTCGGATGGAAGGCGGCCTTCATCATCACGGGCCTGTTCGGCGCGGTGTGGATCCTCGGCTGGGTCGTCATCTACCGCAGCCCCGCACATGGCGACATGACGGGCGAGCAGGACGTCGTCCACGCAGCGCCCGCCGAGGACGCGCAAAACAACGTGACGTGGGCGTCGCTTTTCCGCCATCGCACGCTCTGGGGCATGATGCTCGGCTTCTTCTGCCTCAACTTCACCAACTACTTCTTCATCACGTGGTTCCCGAGCTACCTCGTGCAAACGCGCGGCTTCTCGCTCAAGTCGCTCGGCACGCTCGGCATGATCCCCGCGCTGATGGCGATTCCGGGCGGCTGGATCGGCGGCTTCGTCTCCGACGTGCTCTATCGCCGTGGCTGGAGCCTCACCGCCGCACGCAAGACCTGCATGGTCGGCGGCATGCTGGTGTCGTCGGCGATCACGTTGTCGGCATTGACCTCCAACATCCATCTGATGCTCGCCTTCTTCGGCATCTCCTACGCGAGCCTTGCGTTCGCCGGCGCCAGCATCTGGTCCCTCCCCGGCGACGTCGCGCCCACGCCGCGCCATGTGGCTTCGATCAGCGGCATCCAGAACTTTGCGTCGAATCTGGCCGGCATCGTCATCACGACGTTCACCGGCGTGATGCTCTCGCTGACCAAGGGATCGTTCACGATCCCGCTCGTCGTGGCGGGCGGCTTCTGCCTGCTTGGCGCGTTCAGCTACCTCGTCATCGTCGGCAAGATCGAGCCGCTCCAGGTCGGCACCGATCGCCGCGAGGTACCCCAGCCCGGAGTTTGACCGAGGAGGCCGAGCCTGGCCTCCGACAGGCGCTTTCGGCTCACAGGGTGACGCCCCGCTTCCAGAGTGCGATCTCGCGCTCGCCGTTCTCCTCGGCGCGGGTTGGACGGCCCGAGGCGGTGGCCAACACCAGGTCCATCAGGGCGTCGGCGGCCGCGTCCATGGATTCGCCCGAAGCGATGCGGCCGGCGTCGAAGTCGATCCAGCGCTGCTTGCGCTGGGCTAGGCTGGAGTTGGTGGCGAGCTTGAGGGTCGGCGCGGGGAAACCGAGGGGCGTGCCCCGGCCGGTGGTGAAGAGGATGACCGTCGCGCCGGCGGCTGTGAGCGCTGTGGACGAGACCGCATCGTTGCCGGGGGCCTCCAGCAGAGCCACGCCCGGCGTGCCGCGGATCTGACCGCCGTAATGGACCACCTCGGTCACCGGGGCGCGGCCGGCCTTCTGCACCGCGCCCAGGGACTTCTCCTCCAGCGTTGTGATGCCGCCGGCGATGTTGCCGGGCGAGGGGTTCTCCGACACCGGCTCGCCGTGGGCGATGAAGTAGCTCTTGAAGCTGTTCACCACGCCGACGATCTCCTCATAGACCGCCTCGCTCTCGGCGCGGGTCATGAGCAGGCGCTCGGCGCCGAAGATCTCCGGGATCTCGGTCAGGATGGCCGAGCCGCCGGCGGCGCAGACCTTGTCAGAGATGCGGCCCACCAGCGGGTTGGCGGTCAGCCCCGAGAAGCCGTCCGAGCCGCCGCACTTGAGGCCGATCACCAGGTCCGAGGCGGGGCAGGGCTCGCGGCGGTCCTGCTCGACGATCCTCACCAGTTCTTCGACGGCCTCGAGGCCCGCCTCGAGCTCGTCCTCGGCCGTCTGGGCGGTGAAGGACCGCAGGCGATCGGGATCGATGTGCGCGGCGCTCTCGAGGAGCGGGCCGAGCTGGTTGTTCTCGCAGCCCAGGCCGATGATCAGCACTCCGCCCGCGTTCGGGTGGCCGGCCAGGGTCACGGTCATCCGGCGGGTGGCCTCGAGGTCGCCCCCCAGCTGGGAGCAGCCGAAGGGGTGGGTAAGGGCGTAGACCCCGTCCACCCGGCCCTTGAAGCGTTTGTCCGCCTCGGCGGCCACCTTCTGGGCGGTGCGCGAGACGCAGCCCACCGTCGACAGGATCCAGATCTCGTTGCGGGTGCCCACCCGCCCGTTCTTCCGCCGGTAGCCCATGAAGGTGCGGTTCTCGGTGGCGGGAAGGGGCTCAGGGTTCGTGGGCTCGTAGGCGTAGGTGTCGAGGCCGGAGAGCGCGGTGGCCAGGTTGTGCGTGTGCACGTGGTCGCCCGGCTGGATGTCCACTGTCGCCCGCCCGATTGGCCAGCCGTACTTCCGCACCAGCTCGCCAGCGGCCATCGCGCGCAGCGCCACCTTGTGCCCGGCCGGGATGTCGACGCGGGCGGTGATCGCGTCGGCCACCGAATCACCTGCGGTTATGCCGCGCACGGCGACGGCCACATCATCTCGGGGATCGATCTGCAACAGGGAGGCTGCCAAGCTCATGTCATCGACGGTAACCCGTGTCGTTCGGCGCGGCAAGTCTGCGCGACGCAGCAAGGATGCGTGTCGCGAGGAACCACCATGGCCAGGCCGCTGATGCTGCACGAAGACCGCCTGTCCCCGCCCGAGCTTGCGGCGCGGTGCGTCGCGCGGCGACGGTCGACGGCGGTACGATGCAGAACAACGACGCTTCGTTCACGATCGAGCGGGAATGCGATCGTGAAATTCACCGCCTCGCGCTGAGCTCCCCACCTCGCTGCTCGTGCTCGATTCCTCCGCGAAACAGTCAGTCGCCGATCGTATTCGCGCCGTTCAGGAGCGGTACGCCGAAGTTCGGCGTTCCGTCTGCGTTCCATTCGAGCCGCTGGACGCGCGTGTGACGGTTCGGGTCGTAGAGCGGGTCCCCCGTGATCTTCTCGTAGTTCCGCGCGTGGTACACGAGCACGTCGATCGATCCATCCGCCGAGGTCGTGAACGAGTTGTGGCCCGGGCCATACAGCCCGTTTGCGCTGACGAACACTGGATTCTCGTTCTTCGTCCACGAGCTGGCGCTCAGCAGGTCGTCCGTCGCGCTCGCCGTGAGCAGGCCGAGGCAGTAGCGGTCGTCCGTCGCGCTCGCTGAGTAGCTGATGAAGACCCGCCCACTGGAAGTCGCCAGGAAGCTGGTTGTTTGCCCTATCGTCGAGGTGGGTGATCATCGCGTGATAATAGGAGTGCGCGACGTAGAGCGGGGCGTCCTCCTTGTGCGTCGTGCGAAGCTGGTAACCCCCTCCGACGTCGTCGTCGAGATTGGAGAGCTCGAGAACAGCGGGGGCGGCGAGGGCCGCATACGCGGGGTCCTCGCTGACAGGTGCGTCGAAGACGACGCGTACGGGCTGAGCTCCGTCGGCCACCCAGTCATCGACGCTGCTCAAGGTCACGGTCTGCGCCGCGTTCCAGTTCGCCTCCGTGAACGTCAGGCCCGCATGGCTCAGCGTCGACTCGGTCGTGTCGCTGACGCTGAGGGCGATCGTCACGGGCGCGCTCGGCTGCGATGCGAGGAGCACGGTGAATGTCACGGGCGCGCCGCGTTCGGCGAGGGGCCCCGACGGGTCGCTGACGACGATCGCTGCCGTCCCTGGGCCGTCGTCGTCCGTGTTCGTGATGTCAGCGGACGCCGCGACGAGGCCGTCGCACGCTGGGTCTGCAGAGACCGAGGGCCCGAAGCGGACGCGGAAGAACTGATCCCCGTCGCTCTCCGCATCGTCCACCCCCGTGACCGTGATCTCTCGAGGGACGCTCCAATCCTCCACCGTGAAGGAGATGGTCGCCGGTGACACGGAGCCTTCGGTCGCATCCGAGCTCGAGACCGGCACCATGATCGGCGCGCTCGGCGCGCCGTCGAGCGCCACGCTCACGGTCACCCGCCCGCCGGACTCCGAGGTGCTGAGCGCTGCGCCCGCCGTCATGATCCGCAATGAATTGGTCGACGCGACCGGCGCATCGGTCGAGGGCCCATCCGAGCACCCGACCACCACGAGCAGTGCGGCGAAGGCGCAAGCTGCCGCCGTGAGCGCAACGCGTGGCGCAGAGAGGGAAGTGCACTCTGGATGGCAAGAGCTCGGTGCGCGCATGATAAGGGGAAACTCTACCCATCCGTGGGTCCGGTAGGATGTTCAGTAGTGGGCGATGATCGCGTCGAGCTCCGCCTGCGTGACCCGGACCGCGTTCGCGTGGCGCACGCCGGACGGAAAGCGGTACTGCGCGCTCGGGAGCTCCGTCCAAGAGCCCGGATCCGCGTCGAGATCCGTCGTGCTCCAGCACCCGAACACACCGCCGTTCAGGTAGTAGTCGGCGAACAGGTACCATCGATTCTGCCGCGGATCCTTGATGACAAACGGTCCCTCCGTCGCTCGTCTCCTGCTCTGGGTCGACCCGCGCGTGATGTAGTCCGGACTCCATCGCGTGAACGTCGCCGGATCGAGCGCGAGCGTCGAGGAGCGCGCGATCTGGATGTCCTTGCCCGATCCGGTGAGCGCGCTCCCGCTGCTGTCCGTCTCGTCCTTGAAGAAGAGGTAGTTGCGGTCATTCCATTGCGTGATCGTCGCGTCGATGACGCTGTAGCCCGGGTCGAAGAGCACGTCGGGTGTCGGGTTGACGATGGTGACGAAGTCCTCGGTGTAGCTGACGTAGATGCGGTTCGCGCCCGTGGTGTCGTTCCCGGACCAGATGATCGCATAGAGCTTGCGATCGGGGTCGTAATAAGCCTCCGGGGCCCAGGCGTGCATCGGGGCGGCCTCGGGGCCCGGAAGGTTCGTGAGCGTGATCAACCGGGGATTCGTGAAGGTGATGAGATCGGTCGAGTCCGCCACGAAGACCTTGGAGCTCGGATGGTTCCAGTAGTTCGAGTCGTTCTCCGAGAGCGTCCAGTCCGTGGCGATATAGATGTACGTTCCATCGTTCTTGCGGAACAGGAACGGATCTCGGATGTGATTCGTGCCCATCCCGGTGAGCTGGTACGCAGGCTGTCCATTGGCGACGGTCGACCACTGAAGCCCGTCGGTGCTGTAGGCGAGATGCAGCGAATCGCTCGCCACGTCCTGATGCGGCCCGAAGTAGCTCAGCACCCAGGCACCCGGGGAGCAGCTGGTTGCGTTCATCGTGGCCGTGTGCTCGCCGTTCGTGCACGTGAGGCAGCTGCGGTCCGTGGTGCTGCTCCCCTCCGTGCCGACGAGCTCCCCTGGCACGCAGTCGGTCCACGCGACGCATGTCGTCGCGGGATCGGCGTCGTCGTCCCAGGTGCCGTCCGCGCAATCGACAGGCGCGGCGGTCCCGCCCGCGCAGTACGTGCCCGGCGAGCAGCCGTCACACTGCGCGGGCGTGGCGCTCGTCCCCGGCGCGGTCTGCCTCGTCCCCGGCGCGCAGGGCGTGTGCATCCTGCAGCTCGGCGCGTTCGTCGTGTCGCTGAAGGTGTCCTCCGGGCACGCCGCGCACCGCCGGTCCGCCGTAGGCGAGCCCTCGGCGCTCGCGAAGGTGCCTGCGGTGCAGCCTGTCCATGCGACGCAGCTCGTCGCGCTATCGCCATCGTGATCCCAGGTGCCCTCGGAGCACGCGGGGGGCTCGGCATCGGGTCCTGCGTCTCCGCCGGCCGTCGTCACGGGGTCGCTGCACCCGGAGGTCCATAAGAGAGCCACCAGGAATCGTGCTCTCGATCTGCTTCCCAGACGTGCCATCTCGCTCCTCGGTTTCGCGCGTAGTTGCTTGTCCGCGATGACCGAGCGAGCGGAGCCGTGCCGGGATCGATCCGAGGACGAGCGCCCCGCGCGCACGACGGCCTGTCCTGGACAAAGCGAAAGGGTAGTTCGTGAGCAATTGTGAGCGCTCACATCAGCGGCGTCAACCGAAATGGCCCGGCGACGGGCTCACGGCCGCCGTTCCCCTGGAGCCCATCCACCTCGACGCAGGTCCGACGCGGCTCGCCCGGGTGGTCTCGAGCCTGCTCGCGAAGTGGCCAGGCACGACGCGCCGGGCGGCCGTATCTGGCGCTCGGTAGAGCTGCATGGGGGGGATGGTCGGCGACGGCATCAACGACGCGCCCGCGCTCGCCGCCGCGGACGTGGGCATCGCCCTCGTCAGCGGTGCCGAGGAGCGGCGAGGTGGCCTACCGGATGAAGTACCCGGCCCGGGGGAGCGACGCATCGCATCGTGACGCCTGTAGAGCTGCTCGCGCGGCCATCCACACGTGTTCCCCCGCCGAGGTACCCTCTTCTCCCTCGGGCTGGAGGACACCGCGGGCCGGTCGATTGGAATTGACGTTGTCTATGTGAACGCTCACAATCGACCCGATCGGTATCCTTTTGCTTCGCCATGGATGGGTCGTCGTGAACACGGAGATCTTCGTCATCCGATGGATCTCGGCGCCGACTCCGTCCGGATGGTCTGCTTCGCCATCGTCGGCAAGAGGAAGGCGGATCGCGTACGGAACCTTCTGTCACCTGAGGTGAGCGCTGCGATTCGCCATTGACATCGCCGGCGTCATGTCGTCGCAGCCTTGCTTGGTTCGAGAGAGCAAATTTATACACAGGAGAGGACTCCATCATGAGCCGAAATTGGACTGCTTGGGGCGCCTTGCTGGCAGCCATGCTGGGGCCGGTACCCTCCGCGGGAGCGGCGACGTTGCAGCAGATCAACGACTGGAAGGTGAGCGGTCTGCCTGGTGACGTGAGCATGTACGTCTATGTCCCGGACCGCGTGGCGCAGAATCCTCCGATTCTGACGCTGGTGCACTACTGCGGCGGGACCGCCAGTGCAGTGTTTGGTCAGGCGCGGGGCGGGGGCATCGTCGACGCGGCGGACGACCATGGCTTCATCATGGTCGTCCCCAGCAGCGGAAGATGCTGGGACGTCGTCTCGGACAAGACTCGCACGCGCGAAGGCGGTGGCGACAGTCACGCCATCAGGCAGATGGTGAAGTACGCGCTCGACACGTACGGAGGCAACGCGGATCGCGTCTATGCGACGGGAGATTCGTCCGGCGGCATGATGACCGAGCTCCTGCTTGCCCTCTACCCGGACGTCTTCAAGGCAGGCGCCGCGTTCGCGGGCATGCCGGCCGGGTGCCGCGCAGCCAACGAATCAGGCAACAACGGCGGATATAGCGGAGCGTGCGCGGGCGGCTCGGTGACCCACACAGCGCAAGAGTGGGGGGACATCGCCCGTACGCTGGCCCCGGGGTATGCGGGACATCGCCCGCGGCTGCAGCTCTTCCACGGAGACGCGGACACCATCATCAGGTACCCGAACCACACGGAGGCCATCAAGCAATGGACCAACGTCCTGGGCGTGGGCGCGAGCCCGACGTCGACCGATACGGGAGTCCGGCTCGGCAATCACGATGCGACGCGGCAGCGCTGGGAGAATGAGTGCGGCTACGTGGTCCTCGACGCGTTCACCTCGATTGGCGGCGATCACGGCCCCTCCGACGCGTTATTCCCCGCTGAGTACGTCATCCCCTTTCTGGGTCTCGACAAGACCGGGCCGGTCGATCCCGAGATAGAGCAGTGCAGCGGTGGGGCGGGCGGAAGCGGCGGCGCAGGCGGAACCGGTGGAGAGGGTGGGGGTGGCGGACAGGGGCAGGGCGGCATGAGCGGCGGGACCGCCGGGAGCACGGGGTCGAGCGGCACCGCAGGCGGAAGCGGCACCGCAGGCGGAAGCGGCACCGCGGGCGGAAGCGGCACCTCAGGCGGAAGCGGCGGGAGCAGTGGAACGGGTGGCGCCGTCACGGCTGGTGGCCCGGCCGGTAGCGCTGATTCTGGATCGTGCGCGGTCGGCAGGGCCGATTCGGGGGAGTCCGTCGGGACTTCCCTGGTTGCTCTGGCAGTTGCACTTTCGACCTTGATCCGTCGTCGCCGGAGGACGGCGGTGGGGTGAACCTGAACCGGGACCACCGAGGGGAGATCCGCGAGAGGCCCGCGCCGATCGATGCGCCCGTGGATTGGAATTGACGCTGGGCTTCCTTGCCTCGGGCCTGCTCGTCTCCTGCTCCTCGCGCTCCCCGCCGGGCAGCAACGAAGGCTCGGCCGGGCAAGGCCACTGCTGTAGCGCCCACCGCGGCACGTCAGCGCACCCGCAGTTGCGCCGCCGATTCACCGAGCTTCTCGCCCTGCGCATCGACCACATGCAGGTTGTACGTTCCGGCGCTGGCCGGCACGGCGATGGACGTCGCGTCCCCCGCCGCCTTCGTCATCGTCGCGCCCTCCGTGAACGTGCCGGTGCCGGCCGGCGCGAGCCAGACGGCGTTGGCCGCCGCGCCGGTGCTCCTGATCTTGATTGTCTTGGTGCCGGGTGCCACCGAGGCGCTCGCCGGGAACACGTAGTCTTGAACCGCGAGCAGCCTGCTGGGGATGATGCCCCGGTGCTCTTCCTGGATGCCGGAGCTCAGGCAAATTTCGTATTGCGCTGCAGGCCACATGTTGTCCGGAACCGCGACCGGCGGGTCGATCCTGCTATCGGGTGGGTTGATGCCCATCTTGTTCACGGTGGCGTACGTCCTCAGGATGGTGAGGTGGTGCTTGGCCCCGAAATCCTCGCAGTTGATCGTGTATTTTACGCCGGGGTCGATGTCGAGCACGTTGTCGTTCTGCGTGATGTGCGCGCTGCCCTCGTCGTTGTGCAGGCCGTACGTGGGGCCGCTCGTCGCGGGCGGAATGCCCTTGACGTAGTTCTCGTTGATGGTCGTGCCCGGCATCTGACCTAGCGTGTAGACCGCGCCGCTGTCGTGTAGCCTGCTCAAGGTGTCGATGAAGCGATTGTTGTTGATCGCATTGTCTTTGCAGGTGGTCGAGTCGGGGAAGTTCCGCCAGCCCCAGCCCAGGTTGATGCCGTTATAGGCCGTCTTCTGGATGTGGTTGTAGGTTATCTTCAGGCCATCCACGAAGAACGCGGTGATGCCCGAATGGCCACCGAAACCCGGCAGTGAGCTCACGTCGTACAGCAGGTTGTTGCTGATGGTGTCGTTCTTACAGACGCCTTCGACACCCGGGCCGAACCTGTGGTGCGGGCCGGAGTCGCCCGCGTACAGGTGCTGCGGGTGGCCGACCGTGATGCCGCTGCCGGCGATGTCGGTGATGTGGTTGCCGACGATGCTGGAGTTCACGACGTCGTTGATGAAGGAAATGCCCTCGTTGCCGCTGTGCTTCACCACGTTGCCGATGAAGTTGATCGAGTCGGCGTTGTTGACCGTGATCATCCCGGGCAGCGTGTCGATGATTTCGTACTTGCTGTTGTGCCAGTTGCCGTCGCCGTAAGCGACGTAGATGGTGGCGCCCTGTACCGTCGCTTTGCCGCGCGACCCGTCCACGCTGTATAGGTTGTAGTCGGTGTTGGCGAAGGTGATGCCCTGGAAGGTGAGGTTTTTGACGCGGCTAGCGCTGGAGGCGCCGACGATGTCGATCAGCTTCTCTGCGATCGGCGCCTGCACGTCGGCCTGAGCCATGTCTTCGCCCTGCCGCGGGTAGTAGTAGAGGGTCCCGGTCGTCTTGTCGAAATAGAACTGACCGGGTGAGTCCAAGAACTCGCGCGCGTTGTAAATCGTGTGGGAACCAGAAACGCTGAAGCCCGAATTCCAGCCGGGGGTCTGCGCGATGGCGCCGTAGGGCTGTTGAAAGAGCAGCGCGCGGAGGTTGTCTGGCGTGGTGATGACATCACGAACGCAAACGATATTCTCGTTCCAGGTGGTGCCGTTCACGATCTCGAGGTCGTCTTTGTTGCTGGCGATGGCAGGTACCGCGTTGAGGTCGTACTTGGCGCCGTCACTGCCGCTGCCGGTCGCCCAAGCCCAGCTGTGCTGCCCGGCCGTCACGCTGTACGTCCCGACCCCTCCGCGCGACGTGACCCGCTTGCTCGTCATCCGGGCACGAGCATCGTTCACGTACAGGTTGCGCAGCTTCGTCGTTCGGTCCAGCTTGGCCTTGTAGATATTGCCTGCGTCCGGCGTCCATCCGGTCACCTTCGTCGCGCCGTTCAAAACGGGCTTTTCCCCGGGGTAAGCCTGATAGTAGATGCGATGGCCATTCGTGCCCGAGTCCGACGGCGCGAAGGCGATGGCGTCGGTGAGGCTGTACGTGCCACCTCGGAGGTAAACGTAGATGTCGCCGGTCATGTTGGCGTTGAGGGTGCGGACGGCGTCGCGCGCCTTGGTGACCGTCTCGAACGGCGCGCTGGCCGTGCCTGGATTGTCGTCGCTACCGGAAGGCGACACGTAGTACGCCGCCTGCCGCGTCCCGGTCTCGTCTGGAACCTCGCCGCCGCCGCCGCCGCCCGTTCCGCCACCGGCCATCGCGCCGGCGCCGCCGCCGCCCCCGTCCGCTGCCGCTCCTCCGGCTCCTGCAGTGGCGTCGGCTCCGCCGGTTGCGCTGCCGCCAGCCGAGCTGCCGCCGCCGGCCAGGTTGGGGCTCGTCCCGTCCGATGAACAGGCAGCCAACCCAGCGAACGCCGTCAGGGATGCGGCGACCAGCAGCTTGAGGTGACGAACGGTGGAATCGTGACTCTCACGCATGATGTTTGCCTCGAAGGGAAGGTGAGCCAGCCGCCCACGCGGAGCACCGCGCCGCTTCCAGAACACGTCAACTCAGTGAGGAACCGACCCGCAGCGACGCTGCCGCGAGCCCTGCCAGAGCCTCGCGAAGCAGCGGTACGTCGCGAAGCAGAGATGCCGACCGAGCACGGGCGCCGGCACGCTCCTCCCCCTGCATGCGCCTCACCTGGAGCCAGCAGCCCGACCGGCACGGCGAACGCGCACAATGAGAAAGGCCCGGTGCGCATGACGCACCTATCCAGGGCAACGCCAAAGGATACCTGGCGTAAAATGTGAACGTTCACACGGCTGGCGTCAATCGAAATGAACCGGCGCGCGGATGTCCTCGATCCGGAGCGGTGCGCAGCGGCGGCCGGCCGAGGCGCCCGCGTTAGCTGTCCCGCGAGCCCGGCTCGCGCGAGCTCGTGTTTTCCGGGGGACCTGGGCGGTGCTCGTGCACAGGACCAGCTCGGCCATCGACGATGGCAGCCACGCCTGGTTGTCGCCGCCGTGGTTGGTCCATCGCTTCAGCGCGATCCCGTCGGTGGTCGACTCGTCGGGGACGTCCAGCACCTTGCCGCTCTTGACGTTGGTCAGTCGGAAGCAGCCCGATCCAATGCAGTTCACAGGCGGTCGATGGCCAGGTGATTCCTGGCACGCGGGGTTACACGGCCACGTGGAGGGGCTGCACCACCGCCGCGAACACCGGGAGCGCCTCGCAGCGCGCCGCGTGCGCGGCCAGCGCCGGCCGCCTCGCGGCGTCGGTGAGGGCCGGGTGCGCCTCGGAGGCGAAGCGCAGCGCGCAGGCGACCGCGATGTCGGCGTGGCTGAAGGCGCCCAGCCACCAGGTGTCGCCGCGCCGGGCGGCGCGCTCCCGCTCCAGCAGGTCGAGCGTCTCGCCGATCTGCGCGGTGCAGCGCTCCACCCAGACAGGGCTCCGGCGCTCGCCCGTGCGCAGCACGTGCTCGTAGAGCAGGCTCACCGCCTTGTCCGCGAGCCCCGTGGCGAGCGCGGAGACCCGCAGCCCGGCGCGGCGCGCCTCGCCCGAGCGCGGCAGGAGCGCGCGATCGGGCCCCACCAGGTCGTCGAGGGCGTCGAGGATCGCCGCGCTCTCCACGAGCGGCTCCCCGCCGTCCGTCACGAGCACGGGGACCCGCCGGAGCGGGTTGTACTTCGCGATGGACTCCGCGTCGGCCCACACCGACCACGGGCGGTGCTCGTACGCGAGCCCGTAATGCTGGAGCGCCACGGCGACGCGGCGCACGAAGGGAGAGTCGTACTGGCCAATCAGGATCATGGCGGCGCGTTTAACCGAGCCTGCCGCGCGCGGCTACCAGACAGCGCACGTCCTGGTCGGCCGCATCGGCGTGCCCGGCGCGCACTTGAAGGCCTCGCCGAACTCCGGGAGGTTCACGAGCGGGCCGTTGACGCGGAACCGCGGCGGGGAGTGCGGGTTCACCTGGACCATCAGCCGGAGCGCCTCGTCGCGCAGCTTGCCGCACCAGGACTGCCCGTGCGCGAGGAAGAACTGCTGATCTTCCGTGAAACCGCTCGCGACCGTCTGCTCCGCCGCGCCCTTGCGCATCGCGCGGTACGCCATGAAGGCGAGCTTCACGCCCCCGAGATCCGCGATGTTCTCGCCCAGGGTCAGCTTGCCGTTCAGCTTCAGCCCCGGCAGCGCCTCGAAGGCCGAGTACTGCGCCTCGACGCACGCGGTCTTCTCCCTGAACGCCACCCCGACCTCCTTCGACCACCAGTCCTCCAGGTTGCCCTTCTGGTCGAACTGGGAGCCCTCATCGTCGAACCCGTGCGTGAGCTCGTGCCCGACCACCATGCCGATGCCGCCGAGGTTCACCGCCGCGGCCGAGCTCACGCTGTAGAACGGCGGCTGCAGGATGCCGGCCGGGAAGACCATGTGGTTGCGCTGCGGGTCGTAATAGGCGTTCACGGTGGGCGGGCTCATCTGCCACTCGTCGCGATCGAGCGGCTTGTCGATCTTCCCGAGGTCCCACTGCGTGTGGAAGGCGCGCGCGGCGAGCGCGTTCTTCGCGTACGATCGCGGATCGACCTCGAAATCGTAGGTCCTCCACTTGTCGGGATATCCGATGAGGTACGCCATCGCGGCGAGCTTGGCGAGCGCGCGCTGCCGCGTGCCCTCATCCATCCAGTCCAGCGCCCGGACGTTGCGCGCGAACGCGTCGCTGATCTGGTGCACCATCGCCTCGGCCGCAGGCTTGCTCGCGCCGGGGAAGCTCGTCTTGACGAACGGCTGCGCGAGCAGCTCGCCGAGCGCGTCATCGGTCGCGTCCACGCAGCGCTTCCAGCGCGGCCGCACCTCCTTCTGCCCGGTGAGCGCGGCCTGCAGCGTGAAGCTCTCGTCGACGAACGCCTTGGGCAGCGCGGGCGTCATGGAGCGCACCACGTGCCACGAGAGGTAGCTCTGCCACGCGGCGGGCTTCACCGACGTGAGCAGCCGGGAGAGCCCCTCGAAGAACCGGACGGAGGTCACGTTGACCTCCTTGGCGTCCTGGAGGCCGAGCCCCTGGAAATACGCGTCCCACGGGAACGCCGGCGCTGCCTTCGCGAGCGCCGCCCGGTCGAGCTTGTTGTAGAGGCCCGCCGGATCCCGCCGCTCGACCCGCGTCTTCGAGATCTTCGCGAGCTCGGTCTCGATCTGCACGACGTCGAGCGCCGCCGCCTTCGCCGCCGCCTCCTGCGCCCCGGCGAGCCGCATCATCCGCGCGACGTGCTCCTCGTAGGTCTTGCGGAGCGCCTTCGATTTGTCGTCCTCGTTGAGGTAGTAGTCGCGGTCTGGCAGGCCGAGCCCGCTCTGGTCGAGCTGCGCGATGACGCGCGTCGCGTCCTTCATGTCCTGCGCGGATTCGATGTCGAACAGCGCCCAGATGCGGCGGCGGTGGAGCTCGGTGACGAGCGCCCCGAGGCCCTTCGGGTCGCGCACCCGCCGCGCCTTCGCGAGGAGGTCCGCGATGGGCTTCGCGCCGGCGGCCTCGACCGCGGGCTCGTCCATGCACGCGCCGTAGTAGGCGCCGATCTTCTTGGTCACCGGATCCCGGTCGCCGGCGCTCGCGGCGTCCTCGAGGATGCGCCGGAGCTCCGCCTCGTTGCGCTTCTCGATCTCGTTGAAGCTCCGCATCCAGGCGGACTCGTCCCCCGGGATCTCGGTCTTCGCCAGCCATCCGCCGCACGCGAACTGATAGAAGTCCTCGCAGGGGTTCGCCGATCGATCGAGCGCGGCCTCGTCGAGCCCGACGCTCTCGAGCTTCGTCTCGACGACAGGGAGGCCCTGCGGCGCCGGCGGCATCAGCGCCTTCACGGCGGGGGGCGGGAGCGCCGGTGGCGGGCTCGCGGCGGGGCCGCAGGCCGCCAGCGCGGAGAGGGCCACGGTGAGCGCGAGGGGAGCGGCAGGCTGTCGGAGCGTGCGCATACAGCGCTCTACCACAGGCCGGCCGTTGCGCGGGCCCGCGATGGCCGCCCGCCGCGGGATCGCGCGCTCGCGCCCGCATCCGCCCGGAGCGGGCCGGCCTCACTCCCGGTCGAGCTTGCCCATCAGGCTCAGCGTGAAATAGGCCCCCATGTACTTGAGGTGTGGGCGCACCTCGAGGTGGACCCGGTACCAGCCCGCGCTCCCCTCGACCTCGGTCACCGACGTCCGCCCCTTGCGGAGCGGCCTGCGCGAGCGCACGGCGGGCGACACGACATCCATGTCCGCGACATACTGGCTGAGCCAGCTGTTCAGCTCGCGCTCGAGGTCGCCGCGCTCCTTCCAGGTGCCGATCTGCTCGCGCTGCATGACCTTGAGGTAGTGGGCGAGCCGGCTGACGAGGAAGACGTAAGGCAGCTGTGTGCCGAGCCGGTAGTTGACCTCGGCGGCGCGCCCCTCCTCGCTCTGGCCGAAGTACTTGGGCTTTTGCGCCGAGTTCGCGGAGAAGAAGCAGGCGTTGTCCGTGTCCTTGCGGAACGTGAGCCCGATGAAGCCCTCCTCGCTGAGCTCGAACTCGCGGCGCTCGGTCAGCATGATCTCGGTCGGGATCTTCGTCTGGATGGCGCCGAGCGCCTCGTACTCGTGGAGCGTGAGCCCCTCGACGGTGCCGCCGGATTGCGGCCCGATGATGTGCAGGCACCAGCGGTGGCGCGCGAAGCTCTCGGCGAGCCGGGTCGCCATCGCGTAGGTGGGCGCCCCCCAGCAGTACGCCGCGTGGTTGCCGACGACGTCTTCCTCGTAGGAGAACGCCCGGATGGGGGCGGTGCTCGCCCCGTAGGGCAGGCGCAGGAGGAAGCGGGGGAGGAGCAGGCCGACGTAGCGCGCGTCCTCGGACTCGCGGAACGCGGTGTACTTCACGTACTGCGGCCCCTCGAAGAGCGCCTTGATGTCGCCTAGGTGCGGCACCTTCCGGTAGTCCTTGAGCCCGAAGAACTGCGGGCCCGCGACGGCCAGGAAGGGCGCGTGCGCCATCGTCGCCACCGCCGCGCATTTCTGGAGGAGCGCGATGTCCTGGGGCACGGGGCCGAACTCGTAGTTCGAGATGACGGCGCCGAACGGCTTGCCACCGAAATTGCCGAACTCCGACGAATAGACGATCTTGTAGAGGCCGCTCCTCACGACCTCGGACGAGTCCTCGAAATCCGCGAGCAGATCGTCCTTCGAGCAGTTGAGGATCTCGACGCGGATGTTCTCCCGGAAGTCGATGTGATCGATGGCGAACTTCAGGCCGCGCCACGCGGCCTCGAGGCGCTGGAACACCGGGTGATGCAGGATCTCGTCGATCTGCCGCGACAGCCGCTGGTCGATCTCCGCGATCCACAGGTCGATGAGGGCGCTGTCCAGCGCCGCGCCGGCCTCCGGGCGGCCCGCGACCTTGCCGACCACCGCCTCCACGCCCCGCTTCACATCGTGGTAGGCGCCGCTCGTGGGGGCGACCCTCGTCTCCGCCAGGAGCTCCGCAAGGAGAGAGCCATTGCTCCCCATCACCGGCTCTTCGTGCTGCCCCGCTTGCATGTCCGGAAATTTACCACGGTCGCTCGCCGGCTGGAAGCGACGGACACGCCGGCGCCCGCGCGCCCCGCCCCGCCCGGGCCCGGGGCGGCATGGCGCGGCGCTGCCACAGGAGAAACGCCCGCTCGGCGCGCCTCGGACGCCCGCGCGGAACGCTCCCTCAGCACGCGAGTCAGGTGTCGACCGGACATGAAAAGCCCATGGCGATGGCGCGACTGCAGTGTTACAAATCACATGTGGGTGCTCCCACGGAAGCCGAAGACATAAGGGCTTTCGTTCGAGTCTTCCCTCTCGCACTCCCGGAACAGGCGCCGACGCCCCCGCGTCGACGCCCGTCCTGGTCGTGGCCGCGCGGCGCCGCGCGGCGCCAGCGCCCCGAACGGCTCGGGACCGAGTGAAACGGGCAGTGGGAACACGGCGGGACAGCGGACATCGCCTGTCTCTATCTCTCCGTGTGCCCCGTGCCTATGTGATCCAGATTCTCTGCCTTTCGGCGCGCGTCTGCGCGTCGTCAGCATCCGGCGCGCCTTCGCGCGTCGTCGGCATCGCGCGCGTCCGCGCGTCGTCGGCATTCGGCGCGCCAAGGCGCGCCATGGGTCGTGGATTTCGAGGAGAGGAGTCGGGATGGAACGCCTCGGGCTCGGCATCATCATCGGGATAGGTCTCACCAGCTTGACGAGGATCACCCGTCCGACCGTCAAGAGGGCCATGAAGCTAGGCTTCGTCGCCGTGGACGCGATCAGGGGCGCGCTCGGCGAGGGCAGGGAAAGGCTCGCCGACCTCGTCGCCGAGGTGAGGGAGGAGATGGCGCGCCAGGAGCAGCGCGCCGGCTCGGGCGGCGCGCAGGGGTGGTCGCGCGCGGAGATGGAGCCGCCCGGGAGCTGACGAGTGGAATGTTCCGGTGACCCGGCCTCGCGGGCCGGGAGGTGAGCCATGCCGAGCGATCGAGGGGTCGTCATCATCCACTGGGTTCCAGGGCGCGTGCGCCTCGCCGTCCCCGCGCTGCGCAGGGACCCGGCGAGGGCGGAGGAGATCGCGGAGCTGGCGCGCGCCTGCCCCAGCGTCGTCGATGCGCGGGCGAGCGCGTGGGCGGGGAGCCTCACGGTCGAGCACGAGCCCGATGTCCCGCTGGAGGACGTCTTCTCCGAGCTCGCGCACATCCCCGAGCTCTCGGGTTGTAGCTGTCGCCCGATCGATGGGCTCACGCCCTCGCCCTGCGCGGCGCCCGCCGAGCCGCCGAGCCCGGGCCGGACGGCGCGCCTCGTCGTCCAGGCCGCGGACAGGCTGAACGCGGCGTCGCAGGTCGTCCCGCCGCCGCAGGTCGACCTCAAGCTCCTGGTCCCGGCGCTCCTCGTCGGGTCCGGGATGCTCCAGGTGCTGCTGCGGCGCTCCCCGGCCATGCCCCACTGGATCACCCTGGTGAAGTACGGGGTCGACTTCTTCGTGGTGCTGAACCACGGCCGTATCCAGAGCTTCTTCGCGGGCGTGAGCGCGGGCGCGGGCGCACCCACCGGCGGCGAGGCGGGGTGACGATGGCCGCGCTCCTGTCGACCGCGACCGAGCCGGTCTCGGTGGTCCATGCGATCCCGGGCAGGGTCCGCCTGCTGCTCCCGCGCCTCGGGAAGGACGCGGCCTTCGGCCCGCTGCTCGAGGCGGGGCTCACCGCCGTGCCCGGGGTCCTGTCCGTGCGCATCGCCGAGGGCGCGTCGAGCGCCGTCGTCGAGCACGACCCGCGGCACGTCGACCTCGACGCCATCGTGCGCGCCGCCGCCTCGGCCTCCGCCGCGCCGGCCCCGCGGGGGGCGCTGCGCGCCGCGCGCGCCGCCCGAGAGGCGCGCCGCGCGGCCGCCCTCGCGAAGCGCCCGCTCTACCTGTCGAGCGTCGGCATGGTCCTCTCGCTCGGCAGCTTCGTCTCGCCGCTGCTCGCGTACCCGTTCATCGCCGCGACGTCCGCGCCCATCCTCAAGAGGGCCTGGGACTCGGTGGTGCGGGACCGCAAGCTCAACGTCGACCTGCTCGACAGCCTGGCGATCGCGTCGGCCGTGGCGACCGGAAACGCCATCAACGCGGCCGGCATCATCTGGCTGGTCACGCTCGGCGACCACATCCGCGATCTCACCCAGGCGCGCGCCCGGCGCGCGATCAGCGGCCTGCTCGAGTACCAGCAGGACCTCGCGTGGGTGGTCCGCGGCGACGCGAAGGTGCAGATCCCGGTGGCCGAGCTCGCCGCCGGAGACGTCCTCGTCGTCTACACCGGCTCGGTGATCCCGGTCGACGGGACGGTCACGGACGGCGAGGGGCTCGTCGACCAGCAGACGCTGACCGGCGAGTCGATGCCCGTGCTCAAGGGCCCCGGCGACCGCTGCTTCGCGGCGACCGTCATCAAGGACGGCAAGCTGTACATCCGCGCCGAGCGGGTCGGCGGCGACACGACCGCCGCGAGCACGGCGCGGCTCATCGAGAACGCGCCCGCGCTGGAGACGCGCGCGCAGAACTACGCCGAGCTCGTGGCGAACCGGCTCGTCCCGCCGGCCCTCGCCTGCTCGGCGGTCGTGCTCGCCGCGACCAGGGACCTCGGCCGCGTGTCCGCGATCCTGACGATCGACTTCGGCACCGGCCCGCGGGTCTCGGCCCCGACGACGGTGCTCGCGTCGATGAACGCCGCGGCGCGGCGTGGGATCCTCATCAAGGGCGGCGCCTACATCGAGAAGCTCGCGAAGGTGTCGACCGTGGTGTTCGACAAGACGGGCACGCTGACCTCCGGCATCCCCGAGGTGACGGACCTCCTCGTCCACGACGCCCTGTCCGCGCGCGAGGCGGCGACCCTCGCCGCCGCGGTGTCCGCGCGGCAGACCCACCCCGTATCGCAGGCCGTGCTCCGGCTCGCCGAGGCGTGGTGCCTGACGATCCCGGACCGGGAGGAGTCCCGCTACCTCGTCGGCCGGGGCGTGCAGGCCAGGGTCTTCGGCAAGGTCGTGCAGCTCGGCAGCCCCCGCTTCCTCGACGAGCTCGGCGTCGCCTGCCGCGCCGAGCCCGGCGCCAGGAAGGCGCTCGAGGCGGCGGCGAAATCGCTCCTCTTCCTCGCCGTCGACGGCCGGCACGTCGCCACGCTCGCCTGCCGCGACGCCATCCGGGCCGAGAGCCGCGCCACGATCCGCAGCCTGCGCGCGCGGGGGATCGAGGATATCGTCATGCTGACGGGCGACAGCCGCGAGGTGGCCAGGCAGGTCGCGCTCGAGCTCGGCATCACCCGGTACTTCGCGGAGATGCTGCCCGAGGACAAGGCGGAGATCACGCGCCGGCTGACGCAGGAGGGCCGCACGGTCGCGGTCGTCGGGGACGGCATCAACGACTCCCCGGCGCTGTCGTACGCCGACATCGGCATCAGCGTGTCCGCGGGCGCCGAGATCGCCCGGGAGACGGCGGGCGTCGTCCTCGTGGAGGACGACCTGTCGAAGCTCGTCGAGGCGATCGACATCTCGCGCGCCGCGATGCGCCTCATCCACCAGAACTTCTCGATGATCCTCGCCGTGAACGCGGTCGCGTACGCGCTGTCGATCCCCGGGCTCCTCAACCCGGTCGCGGCGACGCTCATGAACAACGGCTCCGCGGTCCTCGCCTGCGTGAACGGACTCCGTCCGCTCATGGGGGCGCCGCGCAGGAAGGCCCGCGCTGTCGGCCCCTAGCGCGCTCGTCCGCGCGCCGCGCCGCAGCCCGGCACGCGCGCTGCACGGGGAATGGAATGGTTGGAATGCAGAGCGAGACGCGCGGCGGATCGAGATCGTCCGCCGCGGACCGGGCGCGCGCGGGGCGCCGGACTGTGCAGTGGCTGCCCGGCGCGGCGCTCCTGGCGTTGATCGGCTGTGCAGCCGTGTCACGGGCGCCTGCCTCGCCGCACGTCGCGGCGGGGAGCCCGGAGGAGGCCGGCCGGTACCTGATCCTCGTGGGCGGGTGCAACGACTGCCATACGCCCGGCTGGGACCGATCGGGCGGCAGGCTCCCAACCTCGGAGTGGCTGACGGGCAGCGACGTCGGCTACCGAGGTCCGTGGGGGACGAGCTACGCGGCGAACCTCCGGATCTCCGCCCAGAACCTCAGCGAGGAGGCCTGGGTGCGGATGTTCCGCGAGGCCGCCGGCCGGCCGCCGATGCCATGGCTCAACTACGTGACCCTGCACGAGCGCGATCTCGTCGCGATGTACCGCTTCATCCGGAGCCTCGGTGAGAAGGGCGTCCCCGCTCCCCGCGCGGTGTCGCCGGAGGAGGAGCCTGCGACGCCGTACATCCTCATGGTCCCGCAGCAGCCGAAGAGCAGGCCGTAGTCGTCATCGCCTCGCGTCGGTTCGCGTTGGTTCGCGTCGGCTCGCGTCAGGCGTGCAGGCCGCCGAGCGTCGCCGACGCCGCGTGGCTCGCCGCCGGCCGCTCGCAGGGCAGCTCCACCGTGAACCGCGCCCCGTCGTCCGGCCGGCTGACGACACGCACCGCGCCGCCGAGCGCCTCGACGATGCTCTTCACGACGTGGAGCCCGAGCCCGAGCCCGCCGAAATGGCGGCTCGACACCGCGCGCTCGAACCGGTCGAACACGTGCGGGAGCCTCCCCGCCGGGATCCCGATGCCCTGATCCTGCACCACGAGCTCTGCCGTGCCGTCCTTCCGCGCGACCGAGACCTCGATCGGCTTGCCCGCGCCGAACTTGAGGGCGTTGTCGAGCAGGTTCGAGACCACCTGCTCCAGCCTGCTCCTGTCCCACGATCCCACGACGGACGGCTCGGCGCGCACGCTCACGGACGAGCCGGAGTGCGCGATGCGCTCGGTGAGCCGCTCCAGGACGTCGTCCACGACCTCCGCGAGATCGACCGGCTCGACGTGCAGCTCCAGCCGGCCGGTGTGGAGCTGCGACACGTCCAGCACGTCGTCGATCAGCCGGACGAGCCGGTGCACCTGCCGATCCATCCTTTGCAGGGAGCGCGCGAGGCGCTCGTCGGACGCGTGGTCTCCCCGGCGGAGCAACGCCTGGAGGCCGAGGCGCAGGGAGGTGACGGGCGTCCTGAGCTCGTGCGACGCGACGCTGAGGAACTCGTCGCGGACGCGCACCGCGTGCTGCGCCTCGCGGTAGAGGCGGGCGTTCTCGAGGGCGATCGCGATCTGGTCGGAGAGGAGCTCCAGCACGTGGACGCGAGCGCGCGTGAAGGCGTACGTGGTGAGTTTGTTCTCCAGGTAAACCACCCCGAGCCGCGCCTCGTTCCGCTGGATGGGCAGGACCAGGACCGACCGCGCGCCGCCCCCGGCGAAGTGAGGATCGCGGTCGCGCGCCGGCGCGTTATCCGCGTCGTCGAGCACGACGATCTCGCCCGCGCCGTGCGCGTGCTCGACGACCCGCCGGGGGACCTCGCGCGACCGGGAGAGCGGCGTGCGCTCGATGGAGACCGGGGTGGCGACGGACCCCTGGGCCCGCACGAAGAGCTCCCCCTCTTCCTCGAGCACGAGCGCGCCGCACTGCGCGCCGGCTGCCTCCAGGCAGACGCCCAGGAGCTTCTCGAGCAGCCGATCGAGCACGATCTCGCCCGAGAGGGTCTCGGCGGCCTTGAGCAGGCTGAGCGCGTCGAGGGCGACCGCCGGAAGCCGCTCCTCGGCGAGCTCGGGCTCGTCGCCGGACCCGCCGAGCCTGAACTCCGCCGCGAGCGCGCGGGCCTTCTCCGAGGCCCCCCAGCGGGCGAACCCCTGGCGCGCGGCGCGCAGGTACATGGCCGCGATCCGCGCCCGCCCGAGCCCGTGGTAGAAGCGCCCAGCCAGCTCGTTGCCGAGCGCCGCGAGGTGGAGGAACCCCCCGCGCGTCGCCGCCTCGACCGCCTCGTCGTACAGCGCGCCGGCGAGCTCGAACCTGCGCTCGACGCGGGCGAACTCCGCGTCGACGAGGAGGCGCCGCGGGCGGAAGTTCTCCGGGCAGCCCAGCTCCCACCTTCGCAGGGCGCGCTGCAGGTCGGCCACGCGCGCGAGCAGCGCGGCCCTCTCCTGCTCGTCGGCCTCATCGCATCGCCACAGCAGCGTGAGCGCGGTGAACAGCGCGTACTGGCACTCGGGGATGTAGCCGCCGAGAAAGTGAATGAACGGGGCCGCCGCGTCGGCGTGAGCGATGGCCTCGGCCAGATCCCGGAGCAGGTACGAGACCTGAAGGCGCCCGATGTGATACACGCACCTCGCCGGAAGCTCCCGCTGCGCCGCCTCGAGGAAGGCCCGCTCGTCGAACTCGGCGTCATCGGCCACGTTCCGGCCCCTCGTCAGCCCCTTGAGGCACCGGATCATCTGCCGGAAGGCGAGCTGGTAGAAGAGCGTCGACTTGTTGCCGGTCTGCTGGCTGAACGCGAACCCGTCGTTCAGATCGACCAGCACGCGATCGAGCTCCACTCCTGCGGCGAACGAGTGCGCCATGAGCCCCGTGCGCGCGTACGAGGAGAAGCGGAGCTCGCCGGACGACACGCCCAGCTCGATGATCTCTCGGAACGGCTCCCCGCCCGAGGCGAGCGGCGCGACCCACGGGTGGACGAACTCGTTGTACATGTACCGGGCGATCGTCTCCTGGGCGCGATCCTCGAACCGCCGCGCGAGCTCCACGGCGAGCTGGCCGAAGCCCTGGGCGCCCGATAGGTCGCCCTCGGCCGCGAGGAGCATCGCGTGCCCTGCGTAGGAGAGGATCGACTCGCTCGCGTTGCCGTGCTCCAGCGCGAAGCGGACGCCGAGGGAGGTGAGGAGCACCAGCTGCTTCCGGTCCGCGAACCAGGCGGGGGCCACCATCTCGGCGAGGAGCCTCATGCGGGCCCGCTCTTCCGGGCTGGTCACGCGGGGGAGATCGACGAGCGACTCGGGCGAGCGCTCCGCGAGGTCCCTGGCGATGACCCCCCGCCGCGCCGCGATCTCGCTGTCGAGGTCCGCCAAGGACAGCTCGACCCCGAAGTGCGCGCGCAGCGCGTCGCGCCCCCAGCCGAGCGCCAGATCGTGATCGCCGGTGATCGTCGCGCTCATGATCCGGAGCGCCTCCAGGTCGACCTTCTCCGGGATCGACGCCGCGTGACGGAGCCCCTCCTCCACGAGCGCGCGGGCCGCCGCGTGCTGATCGGTCAGCGCGGCGCACTCCGCCGCGTCGCGGTGGAGGGAGAACCAGAGCTCGTAACGCGCTCGGAACGCGCCTTCCGGCAGCAGGCGAAGGCTGCTGCGGAAGTACGCGAGCGCCGGGCCGAAAGCCGCGGCGCGGCGCGCCTTCACGCCCGCGCGGTGGTTGAGCTCGGCGAGGTGGTCCCGCTGCTCTGCGTCGAGCAGCGCGGCGCCGAGGTTCAGCTGGTCCGCGGCGTCGAACAGCGCGGCGTCCGTCCCGTTGGTGCAGGTGGCCTCGAGGAAGCGGCCGATCTCCAGGTGCAGCTGCATCCGCAGCTGCTCCGGCCCGAGCTCGTAGGCCATCTGCTGGACCCGATCGTGGACGAACCGGATCGCGAGCCCCGCTTCGCGCCCACACGTGCCATCGGGCACGACGAGCCCCTCGCGGAGCGGCTGGACGAGCGATGCGGTCGTGTCGTCGACGGATCGGCCGAGCACCGCCGCGATGAGCCTGAGCTCCGCGCGCCTGCCGATGCACGCGGCGACCTGCAGGAGCTCCTGCGCCGCCTCGGGCAGCCTGCGGACGGACTCCGACATCAGCTGGACCACGTTGTCGGTGACCCCGACCCGCTCGATCCGGGCGAGATCCCACGTCCATGTCGAGCGGATCGCGTCGAAGAGGAGCAGCCCTTTCTCCTGGAGCGATCGGAGGAGCTGGCGGATGAAGAAGGGGTTGCCCGCCGTCTTGGCGAGGAAGAGCTCTGCGAGAGGGCGCGCCCGCTCCGGCTCGCAGCGGAGCGCCTCGGCGAGAAACGCGACGACCGCCTCGACGCCGAGCGGGACGAGCGAGAGGTGCGTCATCGGGGGGACCTGCGCGCCCCGGATCTCCTCGATGGTCTGGTGGAGCGGGTGCGCGGCGCCGACTTCCCTCGACCGGTACGCGCCGAGCAGGAGCACGTGCTTGCTGCCCGGATCCGCGGCGAGGGCGCGGAGGACGCGGAGCGACGCGGCGTCCGTCCACTGGAGGTCGTCGAGGAAGATCGCGAGCGGCGGCCGCTGGCTGGCCACCGCGCGCACGAAGTCCTGGATCGCGAGCAGGAAGCAGTTCTCCGCGCGCATCGGATCCGCAGCCGGCAGCGCGGGCGCGTCCCCGAGGAGCTCGACGAGCTCCGGGCAGAGCTCGCCGAGGGCGCGGCTCCGCTCGCTGACCGCCTCCCTGAGCTGCGCGCGGCTCTCCTCCGGCTCGGCGCGGAGCGCGGCCGCGAGGGCGCGGAGCGCCTCTGCCAGGGACGCATAGGGCACGTTCGCCGCGCGCAGGTCGAACTTGCCCTCGATGAACCGCCCGTCCCGCTCGGCGACGGCGGCCTGCAGCGCCTCGACGAGGGCGGTCTTCCCGACGCCTGCCTCCCCGGTCACCAGCACGAGCTCCGTCCCGCCGTTCGACACGCGGGCGAGCGCGCCGCGCAGCGCGGCGAGCTCGCGCTCGCGGTCGATCAGGCGCTCGGGCAGCGGGAGGCGCCGCGCGAGGTCCATGCGGCCGAGCTCGAATGGCGCGATGGTGCCCGCGGCGCGCCATCGCCTCTGCGCCTCGTGGAGGTCCTGGGCGAGGCACTCGGCGCTCTGGTATCGCAGGTCCGGCATCTTCGCGAGCAGCCGCTGCACGAGCTCCGAGAGGGCCGCCGGGACATTGGGGATCACGACGTGCGCGGGCACGGGGCTCCTCGCCATGTGGGCGTGCACCAGCGCGAGCGGATCGAGGTCCTTGAAGGGCGGCGCGCCGGTGAGCATGGCGTAGAAGGTCGCTCCCAGCGCGTACAGGTCCGATCGCGCGTCGATGAACCAGCACGTGCGCCCGAGCTGCTCGGGGGACAGGAAGGGGAGCGCGTCGAGCTTCTCGAGCTCCACGGCGCGGGGCATGCTCGTCAGCTCGGCCGCGTCCGAGAAATGGACCAGGGTGACCTGCCCGTCCTCGCCGAGGACCACGCGGCCTGGGGCGAGCGCGCGGTGGACGACGCCGCTCCCATGGATGCGCGCGCACGTCTCCGCGAGCGCGATGGCGACGTCGAAGAACGCGTCCAGCGCGAGCGGCCCTCGCGCGAGCCGCCGCTCGAGGTCCTCGGGGCCTGCGTCCTCGAGGAGCAGCGCCGGCATGCTCTCCGGGCCCTCCAGCGCGAGCGGCCGCACGACCCCCGGCACATCGAGCCGGCGCAGGAAGGCGTGCTCGCGCAGCAGGAGGGCCGCCGCGCCCGGGGCTGGATGACGCCCCCGAACGGTTTTCTGCACGACCTTCCTCCCGGCAAGCCTCTGTCTGCGGAGCAGAAATCGGCTGCAGCGGTGGACCTCAGTCGCTTCCGCCCGAGTCATACGCGTTCCCCCTCGCGCGTTGCCGCGAGAATATAAAGCAGGATGTGTGCTGGTGCGAGCCGGGAAGTCCCGGGTCTCGTGATTTGGGAGAAACGTCGGGTTGTGCGCTTCGCGCCATCGCGCGGCAACGCCACCGCTTCCTCCCTCTCGGCACGACAACGCGCGCGCTGCGCGGCCTCACCCTCGTCGCGAGGATTCCCCTCCAGCGGTCTTTTGCCAGGCCGTCGGGCCGCGCGGACAGGGGTGAAACGGGCAGGCGTGAAAGGGGCAGCGCGGCGCTGGCCTCGAGCTCCGGCGACGACCGGCGACCGCCAATCCGGCGAGCGAAGGTGCTAGGATGAATCAGCGCATATACGGGGGGCGGGCGGCTGCTCCCGCGCCGGTGCGCGCTGCGGGGAGCTTTGATGAACGCACCTGTCGTCGCAGGGGACGTGATCGCCGAGAAGTACCGGGTCGACAGGATCTCGGGCAGCGGCGAGCTGGGGACGGTGGCCTTCGCGAGCCACCTCGTGCTTCCGCAGCGGGTCGCGATCGAGCTCCTGCTCGCCGACGGCAGCCCGGAGCGCGTGGAGCGCTCGCTCCGGGAGGCGCGCGCGGCGGTGGCGCTCAAGGGGGAGCACGTCGCGCGGGTGCTCGACGTCGGCCAGCTCGCCTCGGGGGTCGCGTACATCGTCACGGAGCACCTCGACGGGCAGGACCTCTCCGAGCTGCTGCGCGGCCGCGGCCGGATCGAGCTCTCGGAGGCCATCGATTGGGTGCTGCAGGCCTGCGTGGCTGTGGCCGAGGCGCACGCCGCGGGGATCGTGCACCGCGACCTCGAGCCGGCGCGCCTGTTCCTCGCGACGACCCCCGGCGGCGCGACGCTCCTCAAGGTGCTCGGCTTCGGCGCGTCCAGGGAGCTGCCCGGCGCGAGCGACGGCGGCGCGCCGGCGCGGACGCGGGAGGAGCTCGGCGCGCCGCTCTACATGTCGCCGGAGCGGATGCGATCCTCGGTCGCGGTCGATGCCCGCGCCGATGTCTGGTCGCTCGGCGCGATCCTGTACCGGCTCCTGACCGGGCGGCCGCCGTTCGAGGCGAGCTCGCTCGCCGATCTCGCGCCGCGCATCGCGAGCGCGGCGCCGGCGCTCCCGAGCGCGCTGCGGTCCGACATCCCCCCTGCCATCGACCGCGTGCTCCTCTGCTGCCTCGAGAAGGACCCCGCGCGGCGGCCCACGAGCGTGGCCGAGCTGGCGATCGCGCTCGCCCCTCACGCGTCGGCGGAGGGCCAGGATCACGTGGAGCGGGCCGCGCGGCTCCTCGGCGCGACGCTCCCGCCGCGCCCCCGCGCCTCGCTCCCGACGATCGGGCTCGGGCTCAGCGCGAGGCCCCGTCCGCCCGAGAGCGCCGGACCGAGCTCGGAGGCGGGCCCGGTGACCCAGCGGCACGGCGCGCACGGCGCGCAGGACACGGGGCGCAACAGGGCGCGCATCGCGCTGATCGCCGCCGTCGCGTCGCTGCTCGCGATCCTCGGCGTGGCCGCGACGCAGCTCAGGTGAGCCGGCGCCGGCCGAGCCGCCGCGGGCGCAGGAGCGCCGCCTCCGGCCCTCGCCGGAGGGGCATCGTCGCCGCGAGCGCGGCAGGCGTGGAGAAGCCGGAGAGCCGTCCTGTCTCCCACGGACGCGGTCGCGGATCCTCGCGGCTATGCCGAGAAAACGTGACATCCGCGTAGAGCGGCTGTCGTAGTATCCGCCGCATGCCGCATTCTCTCCCGCATTCCGGGGGCGGTCTCGCTCCGCCCGTGCGCATCGGCAAGGTCGCATTCCTCGGGTATGGCCGCTTCGGTGCGGCGCTCGGGTCGTTGCTCCACGATGCGGGGATCTCGGTGCGCGCGTTCGACCCTTCCGCGGAGATCCGCGGCGCCGCGCGGGCCGCCTCGCTCCCGGAGCTCGTGGACGGCGCGGATCTCGTCATCGTCGCCGTCCCGGTGCCGGCGGTGCGCGAGGCCCTCCTGTCGCTGCGGCCGCACCTTGCGCCGGGGCAGCTGGTGGCCGACGTGGGCAGCGTGAAGAGCGTGCCGGCGAGCGCCATGGCCGAGGTGCTCGGCGAAGGCCGGCCCTGGGTGGCGACGCACCCGCTGTTCGGCCCGGCGAGCCTCGCTCGCGGAGAGCGCCCGCTGCGCGTCGTCGTCTGCCCGAACCCTGCGCACCCGGACGCGGTGCGCCGCGTCATCGCGCTGTTCGAGCGGATCGGCTGTCAGGTGCTGGAGCAGGCGCCGGAGGAGCACGACCGCGTCATGGCCTTCACGCACGCGCTCGCGTTCTTCATCGCGAAGGGCATGATGGACGCGGGCGTGCCCGCCGGCGCGCCCTACGCGCCGCCCTCGTTTCAGGGCATCGCGCACACGATCGAGACGGTGCGCGTGGACGCGGGGCACCTGTTCGCCGCGCTGCACCGCGAGAACCCCTTCGCGGGCGAGGCGCGCCGCCGCCTCATCGACGCGCTCGTCGCCGTCGATCGGAGCCTCGACGTCCCGACCAAGGACGCCGCGCCCGAGGTCCTCGCCGCGCTCGCGATCCCCGATCTCGGCGCGCTCTCTCCCGAGCTCCGCGAGACGCGGGAGCTCATCGACGACCTGGATCTGGAGCTCGTCGGCCTGCTCGCGCGAAGGGCCGAGCTCGTCCAGCGCGCCGGGCGCGCCAAGGCCACGATCGGGGCGGCGGTCCGGGATCCGGTGCGCGAGGCGCGGCTGATGGAGTCGCGCCGCCGCTGCGCCGTCGAGCTCGGCCTCGACCCCGACGGCGTCGCCGAGGTCTTCGAGGTGATCCTCCGGCACTCGCGCTCGCTCCAGGAGCGGCGCTCCGCCGTCTAGCGCGCGGCGCAGGCGACGGGCTCCTCACCACCGAAACACGAGGCACACCGAGCGCGTCGAGCGGGTATCGACAGAGGGTCAGGAGAGCGTCGATGCATCGCTGTCCACGCCACTTGCGTCGGTTTTCTTCGTGTTCTCACCGATTCTCGCGCTGCTCTCATGGCCTCTTCGAGGGGGAGCCTCGGTGGCGCACGAATTCCTCTTTCCACCCTGGCGTGCTCCGGTGTAGGGTCTGCGTGCGGGGATCATGCACCGGCGTCAGGCGCCCCCTTGTGGATACTGCAGGCGAGACCTGGGTCGCAGGTAAGACAGCGCCTCGATTACGATACGAGCTCGTCGGCGCAGCGCAGCGCACGGGAGGGGCTGGATGGATCTGCGGAGCGGCCATGCCGGGCGGGTCGAGCGTTCCGGGGCTGAGCGTGGCCGGCGTGCGCTCCGCGCGCCGGCGCACCCGCGCAGGGCCGCCTCCGGGAAGGCCCTCCGGCGCCCGGGGGGCGCTCCGGCAGGCGGGCGGGCGCGCTCACCCTCCGCCGCGGGCGCGCGCTGCGTCCCTGCGGCGACGTGGTTTCCCCGAGCCTCCTCGCACGGAGCGCTGGAGCGGGCTGGAGCGGACGCGGCAGACGCCGCCCGAAAGCGGTGGACACCGCCCCATTCCTGAGGATGCTGCGAGGCTGGCCGCGGCGCTGACAACGGAGCAAGGGGGCAAGGAGACGCGGGATGAGGGCAGAAGTAGGCAGAGTCAACATCCTGATCGTTGACGACAGGCCTGAGCAGCTCCTCTCCCTGGAGGCAGTCCTCGCGCCGCTCGGCGAGAACATCGTCAAGGCGGCGTCCGGGAGGGAAGCGCTTCGCCATCTCCTTCAGGAGGAGTTCGCGGTCATCCTCCTCGACATCAAGATGCCTGAGATAGATGGGTTCGAGACGGCGACGCTCATCCGCAAGCGGCGGAGCACGCTGCACACGCCGATCATCTTCCTGACGGCGCACACCGAGCGCGTCTATGTCGAGCGCAGCTATTCGCTCGGGGCGGTCGATTACATCATGACCCCGTTCGCCCCCGAGGTCCTCCGCACCAAGGTGTCAGTCTTCGTCGATCTCTTCAAGAAGACACAGAAGATCAAGCTCCAGGCGGAGTCGCTGCGCGCGCACGCGGAGCAGCTCCAGCGGCTCAACCGCGCCGCGCTCACGATCAACTCGGCCCTGTCGCTCGACGCCATGGTCGCGGCGATCACGGAGGCGGCCCGCGACGTCGGCGGCGCCCATCAGGCGATGACCCTCGTGAAGCTGGAGCGGCCCGGTGAGCGGGCGCGGACCGCGGTGTCGCTCTCGGAGCGGTACACGACGTTCCAGAAGGAGGCGCCTCCCCCCATCGCCGGCAAGCTGTGCGCGCTCGTCTGCGCCAGGAACAGGCCTCTCCGGCTGACCCAGCGAGAGCTCTCGCTGCACCCGGAGTGGCTGGACAACGGCGGGCAGAGGCCGCCGCCGCGGGGGTACCTCGCGGCGCCCCTCACCGCCGCCGACGGCCAGAACATCGGGACCATCCAGCTCTCGGATCGGAACGACGGCGAGTTCTCCGACGACGACGAGACCGTCCTCGTGCAGCTCGCGCAGCTCGCTTCCATCGCCATCCAGAACTGCGTGCACGCCGAGGCGCGCGAGGCGAACCGCCTGAAGGACGAGTTCCTCGCCACGCTCTCCCACGAGCTGCGCAGCCCGCTGAACGCGATCCTCGGCTGGACGCACCTCCTGCGGTCCGAGCCGTTCGATGAGCAGCGGGTGTCCCACGGGCTCGAGGTGATCGAGCGCAACGTGGCCGCGCAGACGAAGCTCATCGAGGATCTCCTCGACGTCTCGCGGGTCACGACGGGCAAGCTGAGCATCAGCGCCGCGCCGATGGCGCTCGCGCCCGTCGTGGAGACCGCCATCGACGCGATCCGCCCCGCCGCCGAGGCAAAGGGCCTCACGATCGACGTCTCGCTCGACCTCGACATCGAGGTGAACGGCGACGCGGATCGGCTGCAGCAGGTCGTCTCGAACCTCACGTCCAACGCGCTCAAGTTCACGCGTCCCGGGGACCATATCCTCGTCTCCCTCCGGCGGGCCGGCGCGACGGCGGAGCTCACGGTGCGCGACACGGGGGAGGGGATCGCGCCGGATTTCCTCCCGCTCGTCTTCGAGCGCTTTCGCCAGGCCGACAGCACGAGCCGCAGGACGCACGCGGGCCTCGGCATCGGGCTGTCCCTTGTGCGCCAACTCGTCGAGATCCACGGCGGCTCGGTCGTTGCCGACAGCCCTGGGTTGCACAAGGGGTCCACGTTCGTGGTCCGGCTCCCGCTCCTCGGGGTCGAGCGCAGCTCGCTCCCGGCGCTCATGAGGGAGGGGAGGTCGCGCTCGCTCGCTTGCTCGGAGTCCGCGTCCAACCTCGGCGGGGTCCGCGTCCTGCTCGTCGAGGACGACGCGGACGCCAGGGAGCTCCTTCAGGAGGTGCTGTCGCAGCACCACGCCGAGGTGACGGCCGTGGCCTCGGCCCACGAGGCGCTCGCGGCGTTCTGCGCGGATCTCCCGCACGTGCTCGTGAGCGATATTGCCATGCCGGGCGAGGACGGCTACGAGCTCATCCGCGCCATCCGCCAGCGCCCGCCGCAGGCCGGCGGTGATCTGCCCGCGCTGGCCCTGACGGCCTATGCTCGCAAGGAAGACCAGAAGCGCGCGCTCGAAGCCGGCTTCCACATGCACGCCACGAAGCCGATCGAGCCCGCCGCCCTCGTTGCCGCCGTGGCCAGCCTCGCGGCCCGGGCCCGCGCAGGCGACCTCCCCTGCGCCCGGGAGCGAGGGTCGAGCGAGGAGATCAACCCGTGAAGATCGCGCGGAGACGACGGGCCGCGGGCGCTCCATAGCGGCGCGCCTCCGCGTTCTCTGCCGCTCGCACATCCAACCTGAGCTCGCCCGCTACCTTGCCCGACCCGCCGGCGATATCGGGTCTCTCCCCAGCGTGCCTGCGCTCATGAGCAGGGACGAGGACCATGGCCGATGAGCATTGGGCCTGAGACTTGCACTTCATGACGCGAACGTGTCCTCATGACCAGACCGGGAGCCGACCCATCGGGGGCCAGACGAGGCGCGTCCGCGCTGCAGTCGGGCTCTGTTCGCGTGTTGCGCGGCGCCGGCGCCGCTCCTCCAGGTCGCTCACGCGAGGAGGCTTTGGCTCATGGGGCCCTCACCTCTGGAGGTCAATCCGTTATGGCGGATGAGCTGTCAGGCACAGTCGCTCTTCACGCGTCATGTTCGCCCGCGCCGATGTAGGCGAATGTGCTTGACCGGTGGGCGCTCACGGGGGGGCACCCACATGCAACGATGATGCAGTGAGACAAAAAGCTTGCGTAATCCAGTATGGTGGCCTATCGTCCACCATAACGGAATCACCACGGAGTTGACACCGGCCCATCGAACGCAGCGTGCTCATAGCGCTTTTTAGGGCGCACATTTTGCGCGAATTTGCGTGGATTGAGTCGCTTGGCGGTGTGGAGCGGTGATCGGCGCGGGGTTCTGCCGAGTCATTCTTTGGGGGGGACAACCCAACGGAGAGAACGAACCATGAACGCTTCGAAGAGCATCTTTGCAAGCGCGCTGCTGCTAGGCGCGACCATGATGATGATCGGCGCCGGATGCGGCGATGACGGGGAGACCAACACCACCTCCTCCTCGACGACGACGAGCTCGGCGTCGGGCACGGGCGGCGAAGGCGGCGAAGGCGGCGCCGGCGGCGAGGGTGGCGCGGGCGAGGGCGGCGGCACCGGCGGCGAGGGTGGCGCGGGCGAGGGCGGCGGCACCGGCGGCGCGGGTGGCGAGGGTGGCGCGGGCGAGGGCGGCGGCACCGGCGGCGCGGGCGGCGCGGGCGGCGCCGGTGGCGCGGGCGGCGCGGGCGGCGCCTGAGACGAGCGCGTCGATAGCGGCCATCCCCCGCCGAGCCCGCGGTACGGCGGGCGGGGGATAGGCTGTGGAGCGCCACTCATCACCTCCCGTCCCCATGCGCCTTCGCGGCTGCATGGCTCGGTTGGCTTTGTTCGGCGCTCTATCGCGATGTGCAGGTTCGTGGGATGCTAGCTCGACCGTCAGGACAGCGCGTTAGGCGTGCGAACGTGCGCTGAAGCGAGCCGAACGACGCGGATGAGCCCGTAGCGCACGAAGTTGCGCCGCGCTGTAGGCTCGGGAATCACGGGCAGGCTGGGAGACGGCAGGTGCTTTGTGTCTTCCCTTCCGTCCCGTGGTGTCCCGAGCATTTTGATTTCAGAACATGTGCCTGTCAGCGCCGGCCTCGAGGGCTGTGTGCAGGACAGCGTCTGCGCTGCTGCCGCGCGCTCTACCGCGCTGCCACGTGTCTTTCGCGCTGTGGCGTATCTTGTTCGCACGACTGCGTTCCCCTTCGCGCTTGCACGCATCTCGGACGGAGCCATGGCGCGCGGACGCGCCCACGCTATGCATGTTTTGCGGCCCCTCTGGTGCCGGCGTCATGGATTTTCCAGAGGGGATGTCCCCTCCGCGATGGGAGCTTTGCCCACGGCGCCCCGCGAAGCCTCGCTGAAGCTCTCCCCTTCCTGGCGGGGAATCCTGTCGGGCGGGATGGACCCCGGACGCACCCCGCTGTAGCGGGGCTAGCGCGCCTCGTTGCAGCGCCGAAGCTCGCTCGTGGGGCTAGCGTCGCGGTTGCACGCGCGGAGCTCCTCGGTGAGGCGAGCGACCTCGTCGACGAGGGCCTCGTTGCAGCGACGGAGCTCGCGCGAGGTGCTCTGCGCGTCGCGGTGGCGCAACGCGTTGTGCACGGCCACCGCCGCCTGCGATGCGAGGAGGCCGCAGAGCTCGACCTGGCCGGCGCGGAACGCGCCAGCGGTCGCGCCGTTCTCCGCGTAGAGCACGCCGGTGAGGCGGCCCTGATGCGTCATGGCGAGGCACAGGATCGATCGAAGGCCGCCCTCGAGCAGGTAAGGGTCGTCCGCGAACCGCTCGTCCATGGCCGCGCTGGTGAGGGCGATCGGCTGCTGTGTCTGGGCGACGTGCTGGACGACGCTCGCGGCGAGATCGGCGGTGGACTCGAGCGGCGTCGCAGGTCCGAGGCGGACCCCTCCGCGGTCGCCGTCGAGCTCGGCCTCGATGGTCAGCGCGCCGTCGCGCGCGAGGAGCAGCACCGCGCGCTGCGCCCCCGCGCTCTCGCTCAGGGCCCGGAGGAGCCGCTCGAAGAGGCGCTCCAGGACGAGCTCCCCGCAGATCGCGCGCGAGACGCGGAGGAGGGCGAACGCGTCGAGCGACGTGGGGCGCTCCGTGCTCGCCGGGAGCGCGGACTCCGGCGGACGGCTCTGCTGCCCGACGAGCGCGGCGCGCGCCACGAGGTGCGGGTACTTTCGCGACAGCTGTCGCGCTTTGGCCTGCGCGCCCCACCGCAGATAGCCCTCGTGGGCGTCGGCCATGTAGACGTGGGCGATCCTCTCCCTGCCGCTCGCCAGGTGGAACTTCGCGCAGAGCTCGCTGGCGAGCGCCTCGTCCCGGACGAAACCGTTCACCTTCGCCGATTCGATCGCCTGATCGTAAAGCTTCATCGCCGCGAGCTCCTCGCCGGCGGCGCGCGCGGACTCCGCGCGGAGGAGGAGGTGCTTGTGACGGTAGTTGTCCGGGCACCGCTCGGCCCACTCCGAGAACCGATCCCGGTAGCTCGCCACCGAGACGGTGGTCAGCTGCCGGCCGCGCGCCAGCGCGGGCGAGAGCAGCGTCAGGCAGGTGTAGAAGAACACCTCGGTCGCGAGGTGATCGTCGACGCCGCCCTGCACCCTCGCCTCGGCCAGCGAGCCCATCCGCAGCGCCCCCTCGTAGTCCTCGTTGAGGAAGCAGATCTGCTGCCGCAGCGCGTAGTGGACGCGCGCGGCGGCGCCGTGCGCCGGCGCCGAGAGCTTCGCTTCATCCCCTGCGTCGTCGAGATCGCCGTGGCTGGGCGGGCGTGACGCGCCGGCGCGCGTCGCGTCCATCAGGTCGTCGAGCGCGCGGCGCACCCCGGTCAGCGCGAGGGCGGCGAGCTCCTCCCGCGCGCGCCGCACCAGCGAGAGGAACCCGTCGACCTCGGCCCGCACCGCCTCGCACTCGTCGCCGAGCCCGAATCGAACGAGCGCGGTGTGGACGCACGCCTGGGACAGGTAGGTGAGATCGCCCGTCCTGTGCCCCGCCTCGAGCGCGGCCTGGAAGAGATCGAGGCTGGAAAGCAGGTGATCGGTGAAGACGCTGACGTGGGCCCCGAGCACGACGCGCAGCCGGCAGGAGAGCTCGGGCTGTCTGGACCGCTCGTTCATCTCGAGCGCGAGCTGGCCGAGCTCGTAGGCCTCGTCGTAGCGGCGGAGCACCCGCGCGGCGACCCAGGCGTAGGCCATGAAGCCGTACGGGGAAACTCCGCCGTGGCCGCGCTCCAGCGACAGGTTGACCTGCCTGGCCGCGATGAACGTGCAGAGCGGCGGGTTCACCGTCGCGGCGGGGAGCATGAGGGCCATGAGGAGCCGGAGCGCCGCGCGGGTCCGGGCGTCCGACGCCTCGGGCTCGTCGAGCAGATCCTTGAGCCGGCGCGTGCCGAGCGCGGCGCGCGCGGCCGCGAGCTCGGCGTCTGCCGCCGCCTTCCGCCCCGGCCCGTCCTCGGGGAGGGGGACGCCGAGCATCGCGAGGGCCGTCTTTCCGAGCGCCACCGCCTCGTCGAGCCGGCCCTGGGTTGTGTACACGGCGATGCGCAGCTCATGCGCCCTGGCCCGCTCGAGATCCGAGCGCGCCTCCGCCGCGAGCACGTCGAGCAGCGCCTCCGCGCGATCGAGCCGGCCGCCGAGGTGCGCGCACTCGGCCGCCTCCGCGTGCAGCGAGAAGGCGATCTCGTGGTCTCGCTTGAAGCTCCCGTCTGGCAGCGCCGCGATCCCGGCCTCGAAGAGATCGGCGGCCGCCGGGGTCGCGCCCCGCTCCCTCGCCTTGCGGCCCGCGGCGAGGTTCATCGCGGCGAGCGCCGCCCGCTCGCGCGGCTCGACGATCAAGGGCGCGCCGAGGTTCAGGTGGTGCGCGGCCTCGAAGAGCGCCTCGTCCGAGCGCTCGCGCTGCGATCGCGCCTCGGCCATGCGCCCGAGGCGCAGGTGGACCGCGCGCCGCTCCGCGTCAGGGAGGGCGGCGTAGGCGTCGATGTCGACCTTCAGCACCTGCGCACGCGCGGTGCGCTCGTCAGCGGGCTTGCAGAGCAACTTCATCGCCATCTCCGAGGCGATCGCGGGGGGCACCGGCGGCGAGGGCGGGGCTGGCGCGGGGGGGCCGCGCAGTCGCGCCTTCGCTCGCAGGGAGCTCCGTCGTGATCGTAGATGGATAGGGGGTCATGGAGCGGCCGGCGCCCGCGGTCGCGGGCTCCTCCAGCGGGAATACGTCCGCCGGAGTCGTGTGACAGCATCCTACCTTAAGTGGGCGTGGGTGCGCTACGGTGGTAGGCGCCCGTCTTTCCGGTCTGCGCGCGCCGCCGGTCACCCGGGGGAGCCGGGGGAGGGCGGCCTCGGGGTCCGCGCGAGCGCCCCGCCCGCGGCTCGCGGCTCCCGGCTCCCGCCCCGGCGTCAGGGCCTTGCGCGCGAGCAACCCGCCCCATCGCCTGCGCCTCGCCGGGCCAGGCGGCGTTCAAGATGCCAGTCGCCCGCGCCTCGACGGCAGCGGCGAGCGACTCGGCCAGATCTCGACCATCGATGATCTGGATCCGGAACAGGCGGTGTCCAGGGCGAGAGATGCCCTATCCATCTCTGTCGACGCGCGCCTGCCAGTGCGTGAGTCGATCGAGCGCGCGACCGGGGTCGAATGGCCGGTGCGCCCCGGAGCGATGGTGTGAAGAGGACATGAAGCGGCGCTGAACGAACGCGTCCTCCTGCCCCGGATGAGCCCGCATCCAGCGAGAAAAGTTTGGATTTTTCAACTTCGCGAGAAGCTTGAAAGGCGCCGGCCATGGTCCGCATCCTGCAGTGTTTCCAGTGTGCCCGCGTCGAGGCGGGAGAGGAGATGCAGTATGTGGTCTGTCTTGAGAGCACGGAGCGCCCTCTGCGGCGCCATCTGCTGTGGCGCCGGGTGTATGTCCTCGGAAGCTGCGGACATTGTGGCGGAGGGCGAACCGGGAGGCGACAGCGGCGGTGCGGCGCGGGCGAACGCGGAGCACGCCTCGCCTCCCGGGATGTGCGAGATGGGGGCAGTCGGTCCCGGAGGCGTGTGTCTGGGTGCCGCGGTCGCACCCGGCGGGCGGTTGGCCGGCGCGGCCGGGCTCGGCGACGGCGAGCGGGCCGAGCGGGCGTGCCGGCAGAGATCGTTCAGCCGGCAGTATCCTGGCAAGGGCGCGACGCTGCGCGGCTTCACGATCGACGGCGCCGGCCGCGCGCTGCTCGCCGGCTCCTTCGAAGGGGAGCTGACCTTCGGCAGCACCCGGCTGCGGAGCGCGGGCGCGACGGACGCCTTCGTGGCCGAGCTCGACGCGTGCGGCGCTCCGCTCTGGAGCAAGCAGTTCGGCGACGGCACGGCGCAGAGCGCCATCGACGTGGCCGCGAGCGGCGGGGGTCAGTCGCTCGTGCTCGGCGATTTCTCCGGTACGGTCCGCTTCGGCGCCCACCGGCTCACGGCGGCGTCGCCCTCGGGCGCGGACCTGTTCCTCGCGAAGCTCGGCCCGCGCGGCGCGGCGAGCTGGGCGGCGCAGATCTCCGCGGAGGAGGACGCGATCCTGAGCGGTACGGCGCTCGCCGCCGATGGCCGCGGCGGCGCGCTCGTGCTCGGCAGGCTGGAGGGGGCCGCGAAGGTCGCCGGCGCGCGGATCGAGCGGCGGGCCATCGGCGCCTTCGTCGTCCGGCTCGACGCGTCGGGTCGCTTCGCGTGGGTCAGCCTGCCGCCGAGCGGCTCCGACAGCGACGAGATCGGCATCGAGGTCGATCGCGACGGGAACGTGATCCTCGCGAGCCAGGACGGGCGGGGCACGGCGACGTTCGTGACCAAGCTGGACCGGAACGGAGAGCTCGTGTGGCACAAGCGGTTCCGTGGCTCGTCGGATCAGCTCGAGGAGGCGTACGACCTCGCCGTGGATCCAGAAGGCGCCGCGCTGCTCTCCGGCAGCGGCGTCTTCGGCGAGCCCGATCTGCCGGGCGGCCCGCGGCCGTTCGTCGCCAAGATCGGCCCGGATGGCCGTGTGATCTGGGTGAAGCGCTTCGACGCGCGGAGCCCCCGCCGCATCACGGCGAGCGGCGAGCGCGTGGTGCTTGCCGGCGATGCGCTGTGCGAGTCCGCGGATGAGCCGGCGTCGTGCAGCGCGTGGGCGGCCGGGCTCAGCTCCAGCGGAGAGGAGCAGTGGACCCGGCGCATCGGCGCCGACGTCCACGTCTCCGGGCTGGAGATGGACCCGTGGGAGAGCCCGATGCTGGCCGGGTCCTTCCAGGGCACGATGGCGCTCGGGGGCGAACGCCTCTCCAGCGACCAGGGCGCGCTCTTCCTGACCCGCTTGCCGGACCCGGGCTGACAGCGCGGGGGCGCTCGGGTTCTCCCGGAGAGATCGCCTGGAAAGCGCCCGGCGCCGGCAGACGGCGCGGCGCGGGCCCGGCTCACACGCCGAGCGCGCGGCGGACGGCGGCGACGATCTCCTCGGGGGTGCCGCCGACGTCGACGCGGATCGCGTCCTCGGGCGGCTCCAGCGCGGCGAGCTGCGTCGACAGGAGGCCGGGGGGCATGAAGTGATCCTTGCGCGCCGAGAGGCGCGCGGCGATCAGCGCTGGATCGCCGGTCAGGTGCACGAGGCGCATCCGCGCGGGGTCGACGAGCAGCTGCGCGCGGTGCGCCGCCTTGAGCGCCGAGCAGGCGATCACGGCGCCGCGCCCCTCGCCGAGGAGCTGGCGGATGCGCGCGGTGAGCGCCGCGATCCACGGCGCGCGATCCCGATCGTCGAGCGGCTTGCCGGCGCGCATCTTCTCGATGTTGGCGGCGGGGTGGAAGTCGTCGGCGTCGACGAGCTCCCATCCGAGCTCGCGCGCAAGGCGCGCCCCGACGGTCGTCTTCCCGGCGCCGCTCACGCCCATCACGAGCACGATCACGGGCGCCGCGCCTCTCCGAGGGCTGTATCTCGCGCTCTTCGCATGGTGGGAGCCATCCTATCATGGGCGGTTCGGCACGCCCCCTGCTGCGCCGGGCGCATGCGTAGGCCTCCGATCCCTGTGGTCCTGTTGCCATTTTCCCTGCTCTGCGCCGGTTGCTCCTCTGCCGGCGCCGAGCCGGAGCGGCGGCCCTCGCCGTCCGGGTGCGCCGATCCGGGCACCGCGGGCTGCGTCGTCGCCTCGGACAGGCAACGGGCCCGCGCGCCTCGGGTGCCGGAGGCCGACGCCAGGGAGCTCGCCCTCGGCAACACGGCGTTCGCGCTCGAGCTCTACCGCCGGATCGGCGCCGCGCCGGGCAACCTCTTCTGTTCGCCGTACAGCGTGTCGAGCGCGCTGGCGATGACAACCGCCGGCGCGCGCGGGGAAACGGCGGAGCAGATGGCGCGCGCGCTGCGCTTCACGCTGCCGCAAGCGCGGCTCCACCCGGCCTTCAACGCGCTCGACCTCGCGCTCGCGCGCCGCGGCGAGGGCGCCGAGGGGCAGGACGGCAAGGGGTTCCGGCTCCACGTGGCCAACGCGATCTGGGGGCAGGTCGGCTCCGCGTTCGTGCCGTCGTTCCTCGACGTGCTGGCGGAGAGCTACGGGGCCGGGCTGCACGTCGTCGACTTCGTGAAGGCGCCCGACGAGGCGCGGAAGATCATCAATGGCTGGGTGGCCGAGCGCACCGAGGACCGCATCAAGGACATCCTGCCTGAAGGCGCCCTCGGGCCCTCGACCCGGCTCGTGCTGACGAACGCCATCTACTTCAACGCTGCCTGGCAGTTTCCGTTCGAGGAGGAGGAGACGACTCCGGGGAGCTTCACGCTGGCGGACGGCTCCACGGTGTCCGTTCCGATGATGACCAACCACGCGCAGGTCCGTTATGGCGAGGGCGACGGCTACGAGGCGCTGGAGCTGCCCTACGACGGCGGCGAGCTGTCGATGGTGCTCGTGCTGCCGTCGGAGCTCGGGGGCTTCGAGGCGGGGCTCGATCGGGAGCGGCTGGAGGGCGTCCTCGCCTCCCTCGGGTCGCGGAGCGTCACGATGGCGCTGCCGCGGTTCAAGATCGCCTCGACCCTGGATCTCGCCCCGCCGCTCGAGGATCTGGGGATGCCCGCCGCCTTCTCCAATCGCGCGGATTTCTCGGGGATCGACGGCCAGGGCGGCCTCTTCATCACCGATGTGCTCCACGAAGCGTTCGTCTCCGTGAACGAGGCGGGCACCGAGGCGGCGGCGGCGACGGCGGTGGTGATCCGCGAGACGTCGGCGCCCGAGCCCGCCACCATCCGCTTCGATCGCCCGTTCCTCTTCGTCATCCGCGATCGCGCGACGAGCGCGATCCTGTTCGTCGGCCGCGTGGCCGACCCGTCCAGGTAAGAGCGCCGGGTCCGGACGAGCGAGGCATCCTGCGACAGGCGTTGCATCCTGTCCTATGGCGCCGCGTACCCGCCTCTATTGAGGAGGGCGCGCGCCCTCCTCAATAGAGGCGGGGGACGAGCCGCGCGGACGTCCGGCGCGCGTAGTCGTCGTATTCCGGAAAGGTGTCGCGCAGCACGCGCTCCTCGTATCCCATGCGGATGACCTGCAGGATCATCTCGACCGTGTAGATCAGGACAGCGGCGATGGACGGATAGATCAAGATGATCCCCGTCCCCTGGATCAGGGTGGCGAGATAGACCGGGTGGCGCACGAGCCGGTAGGGGCCATTGGTGATGAGGCGTCGCGCCTCGGGCATGACGCTGAACGACTTGCCCAGCCACCCGATGCTGACCACGGCGAGCGCCATTCCACCGATGATGAACAGCGTGCCAACCACCTGACGGCCGGGCATCGGCGGGGCCTTGGGCAGCCACGCGATGCTCGCCGGCAGCAGGCCGGCGGCGAGCGCGGTGATGCGAGGTACGATGCCGCTCAGCTTGCGTACAGGGCGGAGGCGAACGAGCGTGAACGCCGCGACGAGCAGCAGGTAGGCCTCGGTGGCCGCGAGCGAGGCCACCGTCGTCCCGTACGTGAGCCCCCTGGGCCCGCTCCAGAGAAACAGGTGAGCATAGAGTTCGCGCCCGACGAACAGGGCGTTATAGAGCATGAGGACGGCGAGCGGCAGCCGCATCGCGAGGTCGTAGAGCACCGCGCCATTCATTGTATCCCCCCTTACTTCGCATCGTGAGAGGGGGCGCGAGCGAGGTCAAGCCAGCGGGGCTTTCGCCGCGTCGGATCCATCATCCATCCACCGCGGGCGCAGCGCGCTTCGACGGCGGCGGGGCCGCGGGACGATCGAGGTCTGTCGGAGACAGCGCCTGCGGGGGAGAAGGAGAGTTCAGCCGTATCGGAGCTTGAGGAGGAACACGGCGCCCGAGAGCACGAGGGTGACCGCGTTCGCGACGACGATGGGCACGTCCTGCGTGAGCAGGCCGTAAACGAGCCACAGGCCCACGCCGGTGACGAACGCCGCGTACATGCCGACGGAGATCGAGCGTGTGTCGCGCGTGCGCAGGGTGCGCAGCACCTGTGGAAGAAAGGAGATCGTGGTGAGGGTCGCCGCGACGAGCCCGAGCGTGGTCACTGCTGCTGGCGTCATCTGTTCTGTCGTATCCCTTCGGTTCGCCCGAGGTGCATAGGGGAGGCGTATCCGGAGAGACAGGGAGATAGGGATGTTTTGTCGACGCCTCCACGCTTCCACGTGGCGCGGCGTCCACCTTCGGGACTGCCGCGGCGCTCAGCTGGTCCGCCCGCCTGGGCGCTCACACCGCCTCGACCATCCTCTCCACCGCATCGCTGATCTCCCGCTCGTCCAGCGCCGCGAACCCGAGCCGCAGGAAGGGGCGCTTCTTGCCGTCGAACGCGAACCGCCGCCCCGCGGAGAACGCCACCTTTCGCGCGAGCGCGCGCTCGGCCCAGGCGTCCGCGTCGATCGCGGCGTCCACCTTGGCCCACAGGGCCATACCGCCGGCTGGCACGGCGAAGTCGAGCGCGTCGGGGAGCCGCGCGCGCAGCGACGCGACGAGCAGATCGCGCCGCGCCCGGTAGGCGCGGCGCGCGCGCTGCGCGTGGCGCTGCACCTCGCCGTCCTCGAGGAGCTCGGCGACGGCGCGCTCCACGGCGTGGTCGCCCTGCCGGTCGACGAAGGTGCGATGGAGGGAGAGGCGCTCGATCAGCGGTCCGGGGGCGACCACGAAGCCGATCCGGAGCCCGGGGGCGAGGATCTTGGACAGGGTGCCGATGTAGACGACGACGCCGGCCGTGTCCGCGCTGGCGAGCGGCAGCACCGGGCGGCCGTCGTAGTGGAACTCGTGATCGTAGTCGTCCTCGAGGAGCGCGATCCGGCGGGCCCGGCAGAGCTCGAGGAGCGCGATGCGCCTGCCGGGCGCGAGCACCGCGGTCGTGGGGTACTGGTGGTGCGGGGTGACGTAGACGGCGCGCAGGCGCTCCCGCTCGGCGAGCTCCGAGAGCGCGTCGACGGAGAGGCCCGCGGCGTCGACCGGCAGCGGGAGGAGCCGCGCGCCGGCGAGGCGGAGCGCCTCCCACGCGGGGCGGTAACCGTAGGACTCGACGGCGACCGCGTCGCCCGGCGCGATCAGGGCGCGGGCGACGAGGTCGAGCGCCATCTGGCTGCCGCGCGTGACGAGGACCGACTCCGGCCCTGCGGCGAGGCCGCGCACCGCCGAGAGCATCGCGGCGAGGGCGGCGCGGAGGCGCTCGTCGCCGCGCGGATCGGCGTAGTCGAGCAGCTGCTTCGACCCGGCGTGCAGCGCGCGGCGGTAGGCGCGCGCGAGCGCCGCGGTCGGGACGAGGCGCATGTCGGGGAGGCCGCCGCTCATGCGGAGCGTGCCGGGCGGGATGATGGGCACGTGCCGGAGCGAGGTCGCGCCGAGATCGAAGCCGAGCCGCGCCGGCACCTCCGCCCGCGCGGCCGCGCGCCGGGCGAAGCCGCGGGGCGCCGGCGCCGGCAGCTCCGCCGAGACGAAGGTGCCGCGCGCGGCGCTGGCCTCGATCCAGCCCTCGGCGGCGAGCTCGCGGTACGCGGCGAGGACGGTGTTGCGATGGACCGACAGGGACCGCGCGAGCGCGCGGCTGCCCGGCAGCTCGGCGCCGGCGCGGAGCCGGCCGCGGCGGATGTCGTCGGCGAGGGCGCGCGCGATCTGAAGGAAGATCGGCTGCTGTGCGGCGGGATCGACCGCGAGGGCGAGCTCCCAGGGCATGCCAGCTGGTCTAGCAGAAATCGGCGAACCGGATCTTTCGAGAGTACCAGGTGCGCGCCAACCTCGGTCCATGCGCAGGGAGATTTTTCGCATGGAGAGGGCGGAGGCCGAGGCGCTCCTCGGGCTCGCGGAGGTGATCCACCTGGCGTCGACGACGGCCGAGGGCGAGCCGGTGCTGAGGACGGTGCACGGCGTCGTGGTCCGGGGCGCGATCGCGTTCCACGGCGCGCCCGTGGGCGAGAAGATCGAGGCCGTCGGCCGGCCCGCGGTGGTGTCGTGCGAGCAGGTCGTCGCGTCGATCCCGAGCTACTTCACCGATCCGGAGCGGGCGTGCCCGGCGACGACGCTCTACCGGAGCGCGCAGGTCCACGGGGTGATCGAGCGCGTGGACGATCCGGATCACAAGGCCGAGGTGCTGGAGGCGCTGATGCAGAAGTACCAGCCCGAGGGCGGGTACACGCCGCTCGACGCGTCGAGCCCGCTCTACCGCAAGGCGATCGCTGGGATCCTCGTGCTCGCGGTCCCGCTGTCGCGGCTCGACGGCAAGGCGAAGCTCGCGCAGAACCGGACGCCCGAGGAGCGGGCGCGGATCCTCACGAAGCTCTGGGAGCGGGGTGCGCCGGGCGATGCCGCGGCGATCGAGCTGCTCCGCGGCGCTTGCCTGGACACGCCGGTGCCCGAGTTCCTGCAGGCGCCGGCGGGCTGCGTGCTCGCGTGCGCGCTGGGCCCGCGCGACGTGGCGGCGACCGTCGATCTGCTGGAGGGCGGCTACTGGAACCAGGGCGTGTCGCGCGAGGCGATCGCGCGGGCGCTGCTCGGCTCGTCGGCGTGGGTGGGCGCGCGCGACGCGGCGGGCCGGCTCGTGGCGACGGCGCGGGCGATCAGCGACGGGAGCAGGCGCGCGTGGATGTACGACGTGATGGTCGCGCCCTCGCTGCGGGGCCGCGGCGTGGGCGAGGCGGTGGTGCGGCTGCTGCTCGGGCACCCCGCGGTCCGCGGCGCGAGCCACGTCCACCTGGGCACCCAGGACGCGCACACGTTCTACGCGCGGTTCGGTTTCCGTGACCGCGCGGCGCTGCCGCCGCGGCCGTTCACGTCGACGGAGATGCAGCTCGTCCGCGCGTGAAGCGGCGCTCGGGCGCCCGACGGGGCCGCGCGGCTACGCGGCGACGCGCCGCGCCCTGCCAGGTGGAGGCAGCCAGCGCAGCATCGCGCGACCTCGCGTGCACGTACGCAGACGGCACGGTGCACGGCCTGACGCTCACCATTTCCAATCTGCACATCGTCGGTGCCATTCCGGCGAGCGGTCCCGTGTTCCTTCGGGCGGCGCGATATGAGGAGTTCGGCGAGGTCTATCAGTGGTTCGAGGTGCGCGCCGGCTCCGATGTCACGGGCGCGCTGCTCGCGGGAGGCGCTCGCGCTTCGAGCTGGACCCCTGATGGCTATTTCACACCGATCGCGATGTTGCCGGCCGCCGAAGAAGGATGTCCCGTGGAAATCCGACGTGAATGCCTGAGCAGCCGCAGATCCCGGATCCAGTTCTGGGTCGACCATGTGCCCGGCGCCTCGATTCTCGACGGGCACGAAGGTGATATCGACGCGAGCGGGGCATACCGCGCGATCGTGGGCACGAGCGTGGACAACCACATGAGCGAAAATGACGCCTGCCACCCAAGCGACGATCCGAGCTACGCTGATGAGTGGCGTGTCTTGATTGGCGCAAAAGCGATCGATGGCCCCTAGAACTTCGCCTCGAGCGCGCGGCCACGCCACCGACGCGACCGCCGAGGCGTCGGTCGGCTACCGTCGCGCCCTCGCCGGCGATCCCTCGATCGGCGATCAGCGCGCGGAGGCCCGGGGCACCAGCTCCCCACCTTGCGCTCGCGTGGATTCCGGGCGAAGCGCAGCCGAGCCAGCCGCGAGCGTTGCGGAAAGGCAGAGGACCCAGCGCGCCACAGTGGATTCGAACCACTGGCCTTCGGCTCCGGAGGCCGACGCTCTATCCAGCTGAGCTAGTGGCGCACTCTCGCGGGTTTCGCGAGGGGCCCCGAACCTACCCAAGACCGGGCTCTCGCGCAACCCCATTCCTGCACCTTTGCCACCTTTGCGCGTTGCCGCCATCCCGCCCCGCCCACGCCGTCACGCCGTCGCCGGTCGCTCGCCGAGGGCCCGCGCCAGCCGTGGCGCCGCCGCCGCCCGCCCGCCAGCGAGGGCGGCGTGGCGACGGCCAAAATTTGGCCACCGGCCCGTCTGTCCGGCATTCCCGGGGCATGGATGCCCGACAGCGAAGCTCCGCGCTCCCGGCCCCGGCGCGCGGACCCCTCCCGCTCGCCCTGGCCGTCGCCGCCCTCGCCCTGCCGGCCCTGTCGGCCTGCACCGGCGGGGAGAACGCCACGCCCGAGGGCATCATCAGCCTCTCCGCGGGCGCGGCCCAGAAGGCCGCCGAGAACGACCCCGCCACCCTGCCGCGCCCGGACGGGCCCCGCATCGGCGCCGTGCAGATGGTCGCGCCCATCTACGAGAAGGCGGACCGGCGCTCGGCCAAGCTCGGCTACCTCCGCGCGGGCGGGACGGCGCCCCGCGGGGAGAAGCCCGCCGCGTTCGACGACTGCCAGGGCGGCTACTACCGCGTGCTGCCCGCCGGGTTCATGTGCGCGGACAGTGACGCCACGATCGACACGCAGCACCCGATCGTCCGGGCGCTCACGCGGCGGCCCGACCTGTCCAAGCCGATGCCGTACCCGTACGCCTTCGTCCGGGCCATCGCGCCGAACTACTACCGGATGCCGTCCACGAAGGAGCAGCTCCAGTACGAGATGAGCCTGGAGCGGCACCTCCGCAGCTACAAGAAGCTCAAGAAGAAGTGGGACGAGGTCAAGGTCGGCGCCAACGACGTGCCGCTCGACCCCGCGGGCAACGCCGTCGCCGACCCGCCCGCGGAGCCGCCCGACCTCGGCGACAGCGAGCTCTTCGGCGGCAACGGCAGCGACGAGATCCCCTGGTTCTTCAAGGGCGGCCGGCAGCTCCCGAACATCTCGTCGTTCAAGGTCCCGGGCTACGCGATCATCACCAACCGGATCGCGCGCAAGGCAGGGCTCGCCCTCATCGACACCTTCATGGGCGACGGCGGGCGGCGCTTCGCCCTGACCACCGACGCGCGGCTCGTGCCCACCTCGAAGCTCAAGCCCGCCCGCGGCTCCACGTTCCACGGCGTCGACATGACCAAGGGGTGGGAGCTGCCGCTCGCGTTCGTGCACCGGCAGGACGCGAAGCGCTACGACATCTCCGGCGGCGAGATGGAGAAGGCGGGCGAGCTGCCCTGGCACACCGCCGTGCAGCTCACGGGGCGCTCGAAGAAGGTCGGCGGCGCCCGCCTCGTCGAGGCGAAGGACGGGACGTGGGTGCGCGACTCCGACGTCGCCATCGCGGTGAAGCCCTCGGAGCTGCCGTCGTTCGCGCAGGGGACCGTGAAGTGGATCGACATCTCGATCCTGAGCCAGACGCTCATCCTCTACGAGGGCAAGAAGCCCGTCTACGCCACCGCGGCGGCGACGGGCCGCGACGGGCTCGGCGACCCCAAGAAGACCTTCTCGACCGTGCGCGGGACGTTCCGGATCCGCGACAAACACGTCACGACGACCATGGACGCGCACGAGGTCGACAACAAGTTCGAGCTCCGCGACGTGCCGTGGGTGCAGTACTTCGAGGCCGGCTACGCGATCCACGCGGCGCCGTGGCACGACGACTACGGCAAGCCGCGCAGCCACGGGTGCATCAACCTGTCGCCGATCGACGCGCGCCGGGTGTTCCTCTGGACCGATCCCCCCGTGCCCGACGGATGGCACGGGGTCAGCGCGGGGAAGGCCACGGGGGAAGGGACCATCGTCCACATCCATCCCTAGAGCGGAGCGGCGGGGGTCAGTCCTCGTCGGCCTCGGCCTTGAAGCCGCTCTCCTTGATCACCTTGTCCTGCACCATCGGCGGGCAGACCTCCAGGTGCTCGACGTTCATCGTGAACGTGCCTTTGCCCTGGGTCATGCTCTTCAGCTTCGACTCGTACTCGAGCACCTCGGCGAGCGGGACGAACGCGTTCACGATCGTCTGGCTCTCGACCGAGTCCGTGCCGATGATCCTCCCGCGGCGGCTGTTGATGTCGCCGATGATGTCGCCCATCGCGGCGCTCGGCACCGTCACCGAGAGCCGCACGATGGGCTCGAGCAGCACCGGCGCGCACTGCGCGGCGGCAGCCTTGAACGCCTTGCTGCCCGCCATCTGGAACGCCGCGTCCGAGGAGTCGACGTCGTGGTACTTGCCGTCGAAGAGCCGGACCTTGACGTCGATCATCGGGTAGCCTGCCAGGACGCCCTTCGACATCGACTTGACGATGCCCTTCTCGACCGAGGGGATGAACTGCCGCGGCACGGCGCCGCCCACGACCGCGTCCTCGAAGACGAAGCCGCCGCCGCGCGGCAAAGGCTCCATGTCGATGTAGCAGACGCCGAACTGGCCATGTCCGCCCGTCTGCTTCTTGTGCTTGCCCTCGATGTTCGTGGCCTTCTTCGAGATCGTCTCCTTGTAGGCGATGTGCGGCGGGCCGAGCCGACAGTCGACCCCGACGCGCCGGCGGATGCGCTCCACCGTGATCTCGAGGTGCAGGGCGCCGAGCCCCGAGACGACGAGCTCGCGGGTCGACGCGTCCTGGTGCACGCTGAGCCCCGGGTCCTCCTCGGTCAGCCGGTAGAGCGCGTTGCCGACCTTGTCCTCGCCGCCCTTGGCGTCGAACCGCACGCCGCGCGAGAAGAGGGCCGGCGGCAGCTCCGGCGCGGAGAGCAAGAACGCGTGCTTCTCGTCCGAGAGCGTGTGCCCGCTCAGCGTCGCCTTCAGCTTGTGCAGCGCCACGATGTCCCCGGCGCGCGCCTCGTCCACCTGCTTGTGGTCCTTGCCGACCACGCTGTGGATCTTCCCGAGCCGCTCCGTGCCGCCCGTGCTCGCGTTGAGCATCGTGGCGTCGGGCCGGAGCACGCCGGAGAGCACGCGCACGAACGAGGTGCGGCCGGCGTGCGGATCGATCGAGGTCTTGAAGACGAACGCCGCGGCCGGGGCCTCCGCCGCCGACGGCCGCTCCGCGGCCTGCGGCGCGGCGCCGGGCTTGCCGGTCGGGACGACGCCGCTCCAGGCCGGGTGCTCGGTCGGCGGCGGCACGAGCTCGACGATGCCGTCGAGCAGCGCGGCGACGCCGCTCGGGCGGACCCCGGAGGCGAAGTAGACCGGGATCAGCGCCCCCTGGCGGACCGCGGCGCGGAGCCCCTGATCGAGCTCCTCCTGCGTGAGATCGCCCTCGGTCAGGTACCGCTCGGTGAGCTCGTCGTCGCTGCCGGCGACGTCGTCGACGAGCTTCCCCCGGGCCTTCTCGACGGCGCCCGCGGCGTCGGCCGGCACGGGAGAGCCCGCGGCCGTGGCGGGCGCCTCGGGTTTGTCGAGCCAGGCCTTCTTCGTCCGGATGGCGACGACCCCCCGGTGCTGGAGCCCCTCGCCGACGCGCTCCTCCATCACCGCGAGCGGCGCCTTGAGGCGCGCGCGGATCTCGGCGAGCACCTCGTCGGGGCGGGCGTTCTCGGCGTCGACCTTCGTGACGACGATCATGCACGGTAGCTTTGCGTCCCTCACCCAGCCGAATACGCGCTCCGTGATCGGCTGCACGCCGTCCTTGCCGCTCACGACGAGGATGGCCGCGTCGACCGCCGCGAGGGCGAGCCGCGTCTCGGCGAGGAAGCTCCCCTCGCCCGGCGTGTCGACGAGGTTGACCTTCTTCCCCGCCCAGGCGAGGTGCGCGACGCTCGCCTCGAACGAGCAAACGTGCTCTTTTTCCTCGGCGGTTTCGTCGAGGACACTCGACTTGTCGTCCACCTTGCCGAGCTTGGCCGTCGCCTTGGCGACGTACAGCATGGCCTCGGCGAGCGATGTCTTCCCAGCCCCCTTGTGTCCGATGATTGCAACGTTCCTGATGTCCCCTGCCTCAGTCGTTGTCATCCCTCGTTCGTACCAATCCCCGTCGAGATCGAGAAGGCCGGCACGCGATTTTTGCGGCGCTTTCCTCGAGGCAGGAGGTCAGCGAAGCCGGGCAGCGAGTCGCTCACCCGAGCTCTGCCGCGACGCGCTGCGGCGTGCTCTGGCGATTTGCGCTTGTCCGGCGCTGCCTGAGTGGAGCGCTCGCCCGGGAGCTCGGCGCACGAAATGAGCACTCTCCGCCTCGCGCTCCAGATGGTCCTCGGTATCGCGCTACCGTTCGCGCTGCAGCGCTGGGACCGACGGCGGCTCACGCCCGAGCAGCGCGGCGCTTGCTGGAACGGAGCGACCTGGGGCGCGGCCCTCTATGCGTTTGGCCCGCTGTCCATGCTCGGGTGGTGCTGGGTCACGCGCGGCGTCCAGCACGGGCGGCCGGGGGCGCGTGGAACACGCGGAACAGCGCGCTTCCGCGCGCTGAAGGCGCTCGGGCTCGGCGCGGCGTCCGCCGCAGCGCTCGTCCTGATCCTGAGCGGCGTCGATACTCTGGTCGCGCTCGCATTGGGGCTCCCGCCGTGAGCCGCGTGGATGGCACGCGGAACGCATGGAAGCGGTGTCGATGGCTCGATGGCCCATGACGATAGCCGCGGATGCCGCTGATGGAGATGGCTGCCGGCCGGCCGGCCGGCCAGCTGGCCGGCCAGCCAGCTGCGCCAAAATGCGTGAAGAACGGACATTTTCGTGCCCGAGTGTCACTAGACGACACGTCATGGACGCGATAGCAGCACTCTGAATCTGTTATTCAGGGGACAGGCTTTGACTCTGTCCGCGGAGCTCGCGGACACACACCGAGGCAGTGCGTTGACGTCGCTGAAGCCCAGAGCAGAGGATCGCGCGGCCGCACGGGAGCGGACCGACGCTGAACGTGCGCCGCGGGCGGCCGAGGGCGGCCCGAGGTGGCAAGAGATCGTCGCCGGCAGGTACGCGGTGGAGACCCGGATCGGCGCCGGCGGCGTGGGCGTCGTCCAGCTCGCCACCGATCGCCTGTCCGGCCAGCGCGTCGCGCTCAAGCGCGTCGATCCGAGGCTCGTCGAGAACAGGCACGCCGTCGATCGGCTGCTCCGGGGCGCCCGCGCCGCGCGCGCGCTCAAGGGCAGGTACGTCGCGCGGATCCTCGACGTCGGGGTCGAAGGGGGCGCGCCGTTCGTGGTCAGCGAGTACCTGGAGGGCTCCGACGTCACGAGCTACCTGCGGCGCCGCGGGCCGATCCGGGTCAGGGAGGCGGTGAAGTACCTCCTGCAGATCTGCGAGGCGGTCGCCGAGGCGCACGGCATCGGGATCCTTCACCGGGATATCAAGCCCGAGAACCTCTTTCTCAGCTTCGGCGACGGCGCCCCGAGCGTGAAGGTCCTCGACTTCGGGGTGTCGGCCGTCGCCTGCGGTGTCGAGAGCGAGGGGCCGAACGCCGCCTCGGGCGCCATGCGGACGTCGCTGCTCTTCATGGCGCCGGAGCAGATGCGGTCGGCGGGCGGCATCGACGAGCGCGCCGACATCTGGTCGATCGGCGCGGTCGCCTACGCGCTGCTCTGCGGGGCGAGCCCGTTCGATGCGCCGACCGAGCTCGAGATCTGCACCAAGGTCCTGACCGAGCCGCCCGCGCCCTTTCCGGCGGGCGTCGAGCCCCCGGAGCTGCGGGCCCTCCTGCTGCGCTGCCTCGCCAAGGACCCGGAGGCGCGCCCCTCGGACGTCGCGAAGCTCGCGTTCGCGCTCGCGCGCTTCGGGGGCGAGGGCGCGGAGGACGCGGCCGAGCGCGTGTGGGAGGCGCTCCGGGCGGACGAGACCGTCCGCATGGCGACGCCTGCTCCGGTCGCCGCGGACGAGTGGGAGGCCGACACGCTGGCGGACCTGCCGAGGATGTCGCCCGACGATCTCATGAGCGACCTCGAGACGACGGCCAAGTGGGAATCTCCCGCAGGCCGTCTGTCCGACGCCACGCTGGTGTCGCACGCGGGAGCGGCGTGGGACGGCGGCGATCACCTCCGGGCGAGCCGGACTCCGCCCCCGCCGGTCCTGACGGTGAGCCCGCCGGAGCGCCGCTCCGATCCCCAGGCGGGCGGGCCAGGGCAGCCGCCGACCGCCGAGGACACGCCCGTTCCGCTCGGCCGCAAGGTCGTGCACCGCGTCAGCGATGGCGCGGCGCCTCGCGTCACGCCGGCGCTCACCGCGCGTGTCCTGGCCGAGGCCGATGCGGAGCGCCTCACGGTGGTGCGCCGGGGGCCGTCGCCGTGGCCCCGGCGGTTCGCGATCGCGTTCGCGCTGTTCGGGATGCTCGCGGGGGTCGGCGGCGTGTGGCTCGTGCAGATGCGCACGCTCGACGGAGGCGGGAGCGCGCTGCCTGCGGCGAAGGGGCTGGCGAAGCGCGCGGCTCAGGAGGCGCGCTCGTCGGTGGTGGCGGGGCGATCGAGCGCGGCCGTCCCTGCCGCGCCGGAGCCCTCGCCCGAGCCCACGGCGGTCGAGCCCCCGGCGGCCGAGCTGGTTCCTGCGAGCGCCGCGGGTCCCGAGAGCGAGGCGCCGCGTGTGGCGCAAGCGCGAGGGGCCCGTCTCGACGCGCGGCGCCCCGAGGTCATCTACGACGAGGTCGAGCGCGAGCGGCGGCGGCGGCGCGAGAAGCTCGAGCGCGAGCGGGCGTGGCGTGAGGCGACCACCCGCGCGCGGCAAGAGCGCGACGCGTCCCGGCGCGAGCCGCCGCGGCCCGAGGAGGGCGCGGTTGGGCCGGCGCAGCCCGCCGAGGGCGCGCGCGCGCCGCAGCAACCCGCGGAGAGCGACGGCGCGCAGCGACCTCAGGCGAGCGACGGCGGGTGACGTCCGCGGCCCGGTGGTCCGCCTGCCTGGTATAAGGCGGCCCGTGCCAGGGATGAGTCGAGGAGGTTACGCGCTCGCCCGCGCGGCGGGCGCCGCGCTCGCCGTGTCGGCGGCGGCGGTCGGCGCTCCTGTGCGCCCTGCGAGCGCCGCGCCGCAGGCCGCGCAGCAGGCGCCGCGGGTCGCGCCGGAGCACCTGCCGTACGGCGCGGCGGGGTGGGCCGTGTCGGGCTGGGGCGGCGTGCGCGGCGTGACGATCGGGCCGATCGAGAACCTGCGGCACCCGGGCCGCGGCTACGGCACCGCGGCGAGCGGGCGGGCGATGGATGAGGCGGTCGCCATGGGCGCGACGTGGGTCAGCCTGACGCCGTTCGGCCGCGTGTGGGACGGCAAGGGCACGGGCGTCGATCTCGTCTTCGAGGCGCCGTTCGAGGAGAACCGGCGCAACGTGCTCGCGGCGATCGCGCAGGCGCACGCGCGCGGGCTCAAGGTGCTGCTCGTCCCGCACCTCTGGGTCGAGAGCGGCGAGTGGCGGGCCCAGATCGATCCCGGGGACGACGCCGGCTGGGCGCGCTGGGCCGAGTCGTACCGCCGGTTCCTGCTCACGTGGGCCGCGGTCGCGCGCGAGGGAGGCGCGGAGATGCTCAGCGTGGGCGTCGAGCTGCGGAGCTGGGTGACGACGCCGCGGGCGGCGAGCTTCCTGCCGATCATCGAGGCGGTGCGCCGCGTGTACCCGGGGCTGCTCACCTACTCGGCGAACTGGGACGACGTCGAGCACACGCTGATCTTCGACGCGCTCGACCTCATCGGCATCAACGCGTTCTACCCGCTGGCGGAGCGCGAGGGCGCGTCGTTCGAGGAGCTCCTGCGCGGCGGGCGCAAGGTGGCGGCCGGGGTGGACGCCGTGGCGCGCGCGTGGGGCAAGCCGATCCTGCTGACGGAGATCGGCTACACCACGCGGCGCGATCCCGCCGTGCGCCCGTGGGAGTGGCCCGATCGCATGAAGGGCGTGGTGGTCGACCAGCGCTCGCAGGCCGAGGCCTACGCCGCGGTGATCGCGCCGTTCCTCGACGCGCGCACGTGCGCCGGCTTCTTCGTCTGGCGGCTCTACGCCGATCCGGACGACGTCTCGCAGGAGGCCGAGTGGGGCTTCTCGCCGAGGGGCAAGCTCGCGGAGCTCGTGCTGCGCGACGCCTTCGCCACCCGCTGGGCCGCCGACGGCCCCCGGCTGCCCGGCGACGCGCTCGGCGGGCACCGCGCCCGCACCCCGGGGCTCTTCGGCTGGGAGCTCGATCCCGACGAGCCCGGGAGCCTGTTCCCGTAGCCGGACGAGCGGACGAGCCGCTCCTTGCGGGACGATGCGCTCATGACGGCAGGCGGAGGGTGAAGGTCGAGCCCCTGCCTGCGGTGCTCGTCACCTCGATGCGCCCGCCGTGCGCCTCGGCGATGCGGAGCGCGGCCCACAGGCCGAGGCCGACGCCCGGGGCCACGCCGCTCGACGACGGGGCGCGGAAGTAGCGCTCGAACAGCCGTCGCTGATCGTCGGCCGCGATCCCCACGCCGCGGTCCGAGACCGCGATGGAGACCTCGGCGCCTACCCGCGCGACGGTCACCTGCACGGCGCCGCCCGCAGGCGAGTACTTGATGGCGTTCGCGACCAGGTTGTTGAGCACCTGCTCGACCCGGATCGGGTCGCAGCACAGCGGGACGGGCTCCTCGGGGAGCGACAGCCTGAGCTCGTGCGCGGTCGCGGTCGGGCGGTAGAGCTCCACGACGTCGCGGGCGAGCTCGCGCGCGTCCCGGGTCTCGCGGCGCAGCTCGAGCTCACCGCCCTCGAGCCGCGCGATGTCCATGAGGTCCGTGAGCATCCGGTCGCAGCGCGCGGCCTCCTTCCCGATGCGGGTGAGCATCGACCGGAGCCGCTCCTCGTGGGGGAGGGGCCGATCCGGCCGGAGGCTGTCGACCGTGAGCTTCAGCGCGGCGAGCGGGTTGCGCAGGTCGTGCGCGACGCTCGCGAGGATCCCGAGCTGCCTCTTGCGCTGCTCGGCCAGCGCGGCGGCCATCTCGTTGAACGCGACGGCGATCTCGCGCAGCTCGTCGAGCCCGCCCTGCGGCGCGCGGGCGTCGTGCGAGCCGGCCCCGTAGCGGTCGATCGCGGCGCGGATCGAGAGGAGCGGGCGATAGACGCACCTGCGCAGCTGCCAGAGCGCGAGCAGTACGCCGGCCAGCAGCATCCCGGCGGCCCCGAGGCTCACGATCTCCGAGAGCCGGTGCACCTCATCGACGCGCTGCCGGGCGATCCGCGCCTCGGCGAGCCTGGTGGCGAGCAGCCGCTCGAGCGCGGCGAACGTACGGTCGACCTCATCGTGGGACACCCCGGCCTCCCGGTGCTCCTGCGTTTGCGTGTGCGTGGCGAGGTAGCGCTCGATCTCCCGCTCGGCCTCCTCGAAGACGCTGGCGCTCTCCGCGGTGACCGGCTGCGCGCGGGCGTCCTCGAGCCACCGGGAGAGCTCGCGCCTGGCGGTATCGCGCGCGCCGACGTGCTCGGGGAGCTGGGTCAGCGCCACGCGGGCGCTCTCGCGCTCGTGGGAGAGGAGGTGGACCTCCAGCTGCGTGATGGACCGCACCTCCCGGACGATGTTGAAGAGGCACGTGACCTCGCGGGTCATGTACGTGGCGCTGAGCGTGAACCCGCTCGCCGTCAGCAGCGCGAGGGCGGCGAGCCATGCGGTGCTCGCCGCCGCGAGCGTCTTCAGCTTCATCGTCGTCCCCCGGTTCCGGCCCAGGTCGCGCCGGGAACGAGCGGAAGCGTAGCGCCTCGAGCGCGCGCGGCCCGTCCGCCGGGCAATCCGGAGCTCCCGGAGCCGCCGGGGAGGCGGCCGAGCCCGGGCGCTGCGGGAGCGGCGCGGCGCCCGTCGAGGCTGCGCTGCGCGCGGCCTCAGGCGTGCGTGTTTTCCAGGCCCTTCGGGTTCGACAGCGCCGCCCGCGCAATGGCCATCTGCCGCTCGAGCTCCGCGGGCGACGCCGGGGTCTCCAGGATCAGCGCCGCGTCGTCAGGGAGGTGGGCGGCGATCCGCTGGAACGCGTGCGCCGCGCTCTGGCTCAGGGCGCCGTGGCGGCTCCCCGCGTTCACCTCGCTCACATGGAGCTGCTTCAGCCGCGTCCTGTGCTCCCGTACGAGGAAATGGGCCTCGGTCATCGTGCGATCGACCTGGTGCGCATGGCCGATATCGAAGCAGAACGACGCGTCCGGCAGCGCGTCGAAGAAGGGCCCGAGCTCCTCCACGGTGCGGCCTGTCCGCTTTCTCTTATCCATGTTCTCGATGGCGAGGAGGCCGCCGAGCTGCCGGAAGGCGCCGAGATCACGGAGCGTGTCGGGGTGGAGGACGATGAGCCATCCGAGCGCGGCCACCTCCGCCATGGCGTCGGCGACGGCGCGCTCCTCCGCCGCGTCGAAGCGGCTCGGAGCGTGGAACGAGACGTAGCCGTACCGCGACAGGTCGAGCGAGCCGAGGAGCCGGAGCAGCGGCTTGAGCTCCGAGATCCGCAGCGCGGAGAGCTCCACGGCGGTCGCCGAGCTCCCTTCGAGCATCGAGAGCGCTCGCTCGACGTCGCTGAGGGCGAGCGCCCCTGTCGAGTAGCCCACGGGTCGCATCAGAACACCCCATAGGTCTGGAGGAGCATCAGAACACTCCATAGGTCTGGAGGAGCTTGCGGAGCTCGTCGTCTTCCTTGAAGAAGAGCCGGTCGAGCCCGCCCTGGAACTCACGCGCGATGTCCCGCACCCGCTTGAAGGTCGGGTCGCTGCCCAGCTGATCGTCCAGCGGCAGCTGCTTCAGCCGGCCGCGCTCCTCTTCGTTCGAGAGGAGCGCGAGGAACGCGTCGTAGCTGTCGAACAGCGTGCGCGCCGTCTCCGCGGAGATCGAGGGCCGGAGCAGCACCTCGGCCAGGCTCTCCAGGGGCGTCACCCGGATGCGCTCTCGCAGAAAGCGCACGAGCGCGGGCGTCGAGAGCCGCTCGCCGTCGTCGGTCAACGTCGCCCGATCCTTGCAGAACAGCTCGAAGCCGAAGCAGGTGAGGAGCCCGCTCACGAAGATGAGCTTCCGCGACATCCTGAGCTTCGCGTTGCGGAGCGCCCAGCCCGAGCTGCGCTCCCGCTGCTTGTAGACGAAATCGACGGCGACCGTGCGCCAGTACCGGACGATGTCGTTCAGGAGGAACATCGGGAGGATCTCGCGCTTGCTGCCGTAGCGCAGCCCGCGGTCGTCCTCGATGTACCGCGAGAGCACGAGCCTGAGCACCCGCTCGTGGGCGTCCGGCTGGCCGATCGCGAGCGACTCCAGGAGCAGCAGGATGCGCTGGGTCGTGTTCTTGTTCGTGTCCTCCTGCCCGCCGATCTGGTGGAGGATCGGGTGGCTGAAGGCCACGTTGCCGAACACGCCCGTCGGGCCCGGCTCATGGAACTTCGCTTCCCTCAGGATCCTCGTGATGGCCTGGACCTGGCTGAAATGCCCCTCGTCGGCCTGACCGTCGATGAGCAGCGTCCAGTCGAGATCGCTGCCGGTCGTGTACTCGCCCCGCGCCAGAGAGCCGAAGACCACGACGCTCGTGTCGCAGGGGATCTGCTCGCGGAGCAGCGCCGCGAGCCGCGTCCGGGTCTCCGTCGAGAGCCGCGCGGCCGCCTCGATGCTCGGCCACGATCGCCCCGCCTTCTCGCCGATCCGCTCGATGGCGCTCCGCGGCGCCGCGTCTTCATCTCTCGTCATCGATCGCACCCTCGATCGCGGGAGCCGTCCATCGAGCCCACCGCAGCGCATTGCAGCGCGCCGCGTCGCGCCGCGCGCCTCACGCCCCGCCGTCGCCGGAGAGCGCGAGCCCGAACCACCGGTTCACGAGGTCATGGTGCTCGTCGAGGCGATCGCGGTAGCGGGGGGTGCCCTCGAGCGCGGCTCGCTCGAAATCGATCCAGTACAGGGCGCCCGTCTTCTCGCCGATGAGCACGTTGCCCAGCTTGACGTCGAGCGGCGCGACGCCGCGCGCGTTCATCGCCCGGACGATCTCCTCGATCCGGCCGCGGTAGGCCGCGCCGCCGCCGCTCGCGAACGCCTCGATCTCTCGCCGGTCGCGGTCTGGATCGAACAGCTGCCCGAGCGGCGCGAGGTCGATGTCGAGCACCTTCTCCCCGCGCTCGGCGACCTGATGTTGCAGCGTCCGTCCGCGCACGTAGTCGAGGTAAAGGGTGCGCGTGGCGAGGCTGAGATCGCGAATCCTCGGGACGCTGGGGAGGTCGCGCAGGCGGAAGAGCGCGGCTGCTTCGTTGTAGAAGAAGAGACCGAGCAGGGCGAAGAGGTGCGCCTGGAGCGGCGCGTTCTGCGGCTGTCCGACGAAGCGCTTGCGGACGCAGACGTAGCCGTTGCGCAGCACGACGTGCAGCCGGTAGCGCAGGCGCGGCATCTTCTCGCTCCGCCGGTTGAAGAAGGCGACGTCGGCCGGGTGGACCGCGAAGGCGAAGCCGTCCTGATCGAGCTCCGCGAGCACCCTGTCCCCCGGGCCGAGCTCGGCGACGGATGGGATCTCGCTCGGGGTCACGGCGTCGGGCACGGGGAGCGGGTTCTCTGCGAGCCGGCGCGCAAGGAGCGCTCTGACCGTCTCGAGCCGCACGGCGAGCAGCCTCGTCGCGGCGTCCATGCCGGGCACGCGGCGCATGCCTTCGTCAAGGGCGCGCCGAAGCTCAGGGTTCATGCCCGTCTAGTAGCCGCTTCCGTTCGGCAAATCAAAAGGTGAGGTGACGGCGAGGCGAGGTGGTACGCTGATCCATCGATCTTTGGGCGCGCGCGTCGGCGGGCGGCGACGCGCGCCAACGAGCGTGGACGAACGTCGACGAACGCGGACGAACGCCGACGAACGCCGACGAACGTCGACGCGCACCAGAGGCCACGACCGCCGGCGTGCCGGGTGGGCGTTTGGCAGCGCGTGTGTTGATGCTGGGTGCGGTTTGCGCTTCAACAGGGGACCCGATTCGGGTAGCAAGCCTTCATGGGGAATTCGACGCTGCGGATCGTCCATGTCGTGAGCAGCCTCAATGGCGGAGGTATGGAGCATTTCGTACTGCGCCTCGCCGAGGCGCAGCGGCGCCACGGCCACGACGCCTCGATCCTCGCGCTGCGCGGCGGGCCGCTGGCGGAGCTGGCGCGGCAGCGGACGCTGCCGACCACGGTGCTGGGCGGGCGCCTCCCCACGCGGCTCGCGCACGCGGCCCTCTCCTTCGCGCGCTCCCGCCCGCACGTCGTCCACGCGCACAACCCCACTGCGCTCCATTACGCCACGATCGGCAAGCTCCTTACGCGCGCGCGGCTCGTCTTCACCGATCACGCCCAGACGCGCGGGATCATCCGCGTTCCGTCGCGCTTCGAGTGGCGTGAAACGGACGCTGTCGTCGGCTGCTCGCAGGACACGGCCGACAAGAGCGGCGCGGTCGGCGTGGCCAGCAACATCTCTGTCATCCACAACGGGATCGACATCACCCCGGCCAAGCGGACGCGCGACGAGGTGCGCGCCGAGCTCGGGCTCGGCCCGGACGTGTTCCTTGGCATCATGCCCGCCGCGTTCCACCCGGTGAAGGCGCACGACGTGCTGCTGCGGGCGCTCGCGCGGCTCCGGGAGCGGGGCGTCGCGGTCGCGGTGCTCGTCGTCGGCGACGGCGACGAGCGCGATCGCATCCATGGGCTCGCGAGGGAGCTCGGGGTCCACGGCGCCGAGGCGCGCTTCCTCGGCTTCCGCAAGGACGTGCCCGATCTGCTCGTCGCCGCCGATTTCTTCACGCTGCCCTCGCGCGACGAGGGGCTGCCGCTCGCCGTCCTCGAGGCCATGGCGCGCAGCCTGCCTGTCGTGGTGACGCCGGTCGGCGGGGTCCCGGAGGTGGTGCGGCACGAGGAGCACGGCCTGATCGTCCCGGTGGACGGGCACGACGCGCTCGCGGACGCGATCGAGCGGCTCGCGAGCGACCCGGCGCTGAGGCGGCGGCTCGGCGAGGCGGGGCACGCGCGGGTGCGCGACGACTTCTCGTTCGAGAAGATGACGCGCAAATACGAGCAACTCTATTTCCGTCTCACGTGACAGGCGAGCGCGCGATGAAGGTACTCGTCTTCACCCATCATTACCCTTCCACGCGGCTGCCGACGATGGCGCCGTACAGCTATCACACGTACAGGGCGCTCGCGCGCCGCTGCGAGCTCCGGCTCGTGGCCCCGATCCCCTGGTGGACGCGCGCGCGGGGGGCGTCACGGGAGCTCTTCGGCGGCACGCGCGAGGCGCACACCGGCATCGACGCGCTGTTCCCCACGTACTGGTCGGTCCCGGGGCTGCCGAGCCTGCACGCGCGGGCGCTCCGTGCATCGCTCGGGCGCACGATGGCGGGGCTGCGGCGCGAGTTTCCGTACGACGCGATCCTGGCCGCGTGGGCCTATCCCGATACCGTCGCCGCGGAGGCGTTCGCGCGCGAGGCGGGGGTGCCGGTCGTCACGACGGTGCTCGGCAGCGACATCAACGAGCAGCCGAGGAACCCCGCGCTGCGGGCGCAGATCGCGCCGGCGCTCCAGCGCTGCGCCCGTGTGGTCGCGGTGAGCGGGGCGCTCGGGGAGCGCCTGGTGGAGCTCGGGGTGCCGCGGGAGCGCGTCGTGGTGCAGCTCAACGCGGTCGACGGCGCGCGGTTCGCGATCCGGGATCGGGCCGAGCCGCGGCGGCGCTTCGGCGTCCCGGCGGACGCGAAGGTGGTGCTGTACGCCGGTTATCACGTGCCCGAGAAGGGTGTGGACGTCCTCGTGGAGGCGATGGCGCACCTCGACCGGACGGGCCGCCGCGACATTCACCTGATGATGGTGGGCGGTGGCGAGCTGCTCGAGCCGCTGCGCGCGAAGGTGAGCGCGCTCGGCCTGGGCGATCGCGTGCGGCTGTTCGGCTGGGCGCTGCCCGTGGAGATCCCGGACTACATGGCCGCGTGCGACGTGTTCTGTCTGCCGAGCCGCCGCGAGGGCTGTCCGAACGTCGTCCTGGAGGCGCTCGCCTCGGGCCGCCCCGTCGTCGGAACCCGGGTCGGCGGCGTGCCGGAGCTCGTCCGCGAAGGGCACGGGGGCAATGGCCTCCTCGTCCCCCCCGGCGATCCCGGGGCGCTCGGGGCCGCGTTGGCGCGAGCGCTGGATACGGCATGGGAGCCGGAGGCGCTGCGGGGCAGCGTGGGGGCGCTGTCATGGGACGTCGTGGGGGAGCGCTATCACGTGCTCCTGAAAGAGGTCCTCGGCGAGCAGCGCGGTCGCGGGCCGGGCTGAGGCGAGCTGTCCGGCTCGCGCGACGGACACGCCAACGTAAACGTAAACGTTTACGTGGTCGTGGTCGTGGTCGTTCACGGCCTACCGTTGACGACCACGACCACGACCACGACCACGTTCACGACCAGGACCACGTAAACGTTCGGAGGTAGGAGAACGCGGCGCGAAGATTGGTTAACGCCTATGCGCCGGGCCTGCGGTGTTGTCGGAGGGGGAGTGGTTGCGTCAGCTCGCGCAGGGCGGCGGCTTCAGGCGGTGATCCCTGTAGTCACCGGGATTGCCCGTCTTCCCCTCGAGCGCGGCGATCGCGATATTGTACATCTCCCGCGCGGTCACGTAGTGGAGCACCCACTCCTTGCCATCGTTGTAACGGGTGGTGAGCTCCCGGTGCAGCTCGTGGCCCCCGGCGCCGAGCAGCGACGCCGCCTGCTCCTCGGGCGCGCCGTGCGTGTAGACCTTGACGAACACCCACTCGGGCCTCCCCTCGATATGGATGTTCTGATCGACCCACGTCTTCACCCGATCCGGCGTCGGCGGGTCGATCGCCTGGAGCGCGCCGTACTCCATCCGCATCCGCACCCGGCTTCCCCGGCGCGTCAGCGCGAGCGCGAGCGGGCCCTCGATCATCAGGATCCGGTCCTCCAGCACCTCGCCGACCTTGGCTCGCGCGCCCACGGCGTGGGCACTCCGGCGCGCCAGGTTGCCCGTCGGCCAGTAGATCTGGTTCACGATGGAGTGCTGCGACTCGTCGGGGGCCGACGGGAACGTGTAGTCGGCATAGCAGCCCGTCTCGAAGAGGAGCGGGAGCTCCGCGTCGACTCCGCAGTTCCGCGAGTCCCGCCCGGAGTTCGCCAGACACCAGTTGCCGTGGATGAACCCGTAACGCATGCGCCCGTCCGGGTCGCGCGAGAAATGCCCGTGCTTCCCCAGGATGTCCAGGTACCTGAGGATGTCCGCGCGCAGGTTCTCCTCCGTGTCGTTGTGGTGGTGCAGGTGCAGCTCCACCTCGCCGAAGCCGCGGCGCGTGAGGTCCGCCAGCGCGTCGAGCCACCCGGGCGTGTACTGCTCCCCCGGAAAGAAGAAGCTGTGACGCGGGTTCCGGCCGTCCGCGTCGCGGTACGCGCCGGCCATCTCGGGATACCCCTTCGACCACGCCCTCACCCGCGCGTCGCCGACCTCCGGTGTGGGGTTCTCCCACCCTGGCTCCCAGTGATCGCAGACCGCGAAGAGCAGGTGCCGCGGGCCGAGCGGACGCGGAGCACGGGCGTTCTCGATCCTCTGCCGGGCGTAGCCGCCGAGCCAGTTGTGAAGGTTCTTGTTCTTGAGATACTGGATCTTCGCCTGGAGTGTTCCGATCATGAGCTCTCTCGACCGCGACGCGTTGGACCGGCGGCCGCCGCGGCGGAACGGATACTAACCTGGCCCCCCCGGGCGTAGCCATAGCCGCCTCGGGGCCGCGCAGCGATCAAGATCACCTCGCGGTCTCAGGCGACGTCGCGCGGAGCGCGGCCCACCTGCCCCCCGGACGGCGCGCGCGACGGGGCGTGCGTCGTGATCGTGCTCGCCGCGTTCGCCCCCTGCGAGGCGCGCGACGCCGTCCTCGGCCCCGCAAGCAGCGAGCGCACGCGGCCCGCCCGCCACGGAAAGGGGTGCGCAGAGGCCATGGAAACTCAAGCACACCCCAGCAGAGCCCGAACGGCCGTCCCGAACAGCCACCGTGCGGCGAACCCTTGCGGCATGCATCGTGTCTTCAATTTTGTCGCCTGGCTGTTCGGTGAGCCGCGCCGCTTTGCCGAGCGAGGATGGCTGTGAGGGGACAAATCGCCCCACCTGTGGCGATTTGTGCCGCCCAGCCTGTCGGCTGACCACCTACCGTTGTGTCTGCGGTGAGCATCCCAACGGGAGCCGCGCTGGCACGATGCCTGCTCTGGGGGGTGCGGACCGCAGCCATCACCGATAAGGAGCCAGGCATGATGTCAACCGCGATGACGCCGAGCGAAGAGATGGTTTCCCTCCCGCGGAGGGCCTCCCTGGAGTCACCAGCTTCGATGACCGAGGCGTGCGAGCTAGCCCGGCGGCTCGTGGACATGATCGAGCGCCTCAGGATGTGCACCCCGGAGGGCGATCAGGCCCAGGCGCTCCGCATCGCGGAGGGGATGGCACGGAGCGTCGCGGATGTCGTGACCGACGTCATGGGCAGCCGGCGCGCTCACGCCGCCTAGCCCGCAAATACGCCGGCCGGGGCGACGGGGCCCGAGGGGGCGCCGCGCCTCGACTGTGGATCCCGAAACCGAGATCAGCATGAGCTACAAGCGCAAAGGAATGCGCCCCGGGGATCCGTACCCGCTCGGCGCGACATGGGACGGCGCTGGAACGCAGTTCGCCCTCTTCTCGGAGAACGCCGAGGCGGTGGACCTGTGCCTCGTCGACGACGAGGGGAACGAGCAACGCCTGCCGGTCCGTCACCGCACCTCCCTCGTCTGGCACGTCTACGTGCCGGAGGTCGGGCCGGGGCAGAAATACGCGTATCGCGTGCACGGCCCGTGGGCGCCGGAGCGGGGGTTGCGCTTCAACCCGCGGGTGCGCCTGCTCGATCCGTACGCGAAGGCGCTCGCCTCGCGGCTCCAGTGGGACGCGGGCGCGTTCGCCCACCGGAGCGGTGAGCCCGACGGCGACCTCGCCATGGCCGAGGGGGAGGCGCTCGGCGCCCCGCTCGGCGTCGTCATCGACCCGTCCTTCGACTGGGGCGGAGACCGGCGCCCGTACGTGCCGTTCCACCGCAGCGTCATCTACGAGGCGCACGTCCGCGGCATGACGATGCAGCACCCGGAGATCCCGGAGGAGCTCCGCGGGACCTACCTTGGCATCGCCCACCCGGCCATCATCGGATACCTGCGGTATCTCGGCATCACGGCCATCGAGCTCCTGCCCGTGCACGCGTTCGTTCACGAGAAATTCCTGCTCGACAAGGGGCTACGGAACTACTGGGGATACCACTCGATAGGCTTCTTCGCGCCGGACGTCGGGTACCGCGCCGGCGCCGAGGTGGCGTCGGAGGTGCGGCAGTTCAAGGAGATGGTGAAGGCGCTCCACGCCGCCGGCATCGAGGTCATCCTCGATGTCGTCTACAACCACACGGCGGAGGGCAACCACCTGGGCCCGACGCTGAGCCTGCGCGGCATCGACAACCCGACCTACTACCGCCTCGTCCCTGGCAACGAGCGCTACTATTTCGACTACACGGGCACGGGGAACACCCTCAACGTGCGTCACCCGCAGACGCTCCAGCTGATCATGGACTCCTTGCGGTACTGGGTCCTCGAGATGCACGTGGACGGGTTCCGCTTCGACCTCGCGGCGGCGCTGGCGCGCGGCCTCCACGACGTCGACCAGCTCTCGAGCTTCTTCACGATCATCCACCAGGACCCGGTGCTCAGCCAGGTGAAGCTCATCGCCGAGCCCTGGGACGTGGGCCCCGGCGGCTACCAGGTGGGCAATTTCCCGGTGCGCTGGGCCGAGTGGAACGGTCGTTATCGGGACACGCTGCGCGATTTCTGGCGCGGCTCGGGCGGCATCGCCTCCGATCTCGGGTTCCGGCTCACGGGGAGCAGCGATCTCTACGAGAACAGCGGGCGAAAGCCGTACACGAGCATCAACTTCGTCACGGCCCACGACGGCTTCACCCTGGCGGATCTCGTCTCGTACAACGAAAAGCACAACGAGGCGAACGGGGAGGGGGGCTGCGACGGCGCCGACGACAACCGCTCGTGGAACTGCGGCGTCGAGGGGCCGACCGACGACCCCGAGATCCTGAAGCTGCGGGCGCGGCAGGCGCGGAACATCATGGCGTCGCTCCTGTTCTCGCAGGGGACTCCGATGCTCCTCCACGGGGACGAGCGGGGGCGCACGCAGCAGGGGAACAACAACGGGTACTGCCAGGACAGCCCGCTCACGTGGCAGCCGTGGGACTGGGACGAGCCGTCGCGGGCGCTCCTGGAGTTCACGCGCAAATGCCTCCGCATCCGGCACGAGCACCCGGCGCTCAGGCGCTCGATCTTCTTCAAGGGGCGCCCGATCCGCGGCGGCAAGACCTACGATATCCAGTGGTATCGCCCGGACGGAGAGCTCATGTCCGACGAGGACTGGTCGAACCCGTGCACGCAGTGCCTCGGCGTGTTCCTGTCGGGGGAGGGGCTCGACGACGTGGACGAGGAGGGCGATCGGCTGATCGACGACGACTTCGTCCTGCTGCTCAACGCGTCGCCGTGCGACCTGGGCTTCCTCCTGCCCTTCGCCGATGAGCCCAGGCCGTGGCAGCTCCTCGTGGACACCCAGGACGACGCCGCCCTCGAGACGCGGAAAGGCGGCGAAGAGACGGCGCTGGCGTCGCGCTCGCTCAAGCTCTTCCTCCGCAGCCGGCGCTCTGCATGAGGGTGCAGAGGGGGGCGGAAACCGTTGTAGAGCAGGGCGCTCAGAACGCGTTGAAGGCGCCGAGGAAGAGGGGGGGGCCGGCGAACGCGGCGTCGAGGAGGGCGGCCGCCTTGGCGCTGCCCACCACGAAGCCCTGGCTCAGGAGATCGCGCGCCGAGGAGGCGCCGAAATAGATCTGCGTGAGGCGCTCGATGGAGAGCGAGAGGCGATCGCCCGCTGTGCTGCCGGGCGCCGTCTGGACGCCGCGCGCGGCGAAGGTGACGTCGAAGGCGCGCGGCGCGTCCGTGAACACCGGGTCCTCGACGTCGACGCCGATGGCGCCCCGGACGCCGTGCTTCCGCGGCGACGGGTGGAGCGCGAGCGCGGCGGCGACGTCGACGATGCGCCCCATCGCGCCCGCCGCCGTCAGGCCGAGGACGCTGCGGCGCTGCGCCGTGTGCGCGGGCGGGCACAGGCCGGGGTGCCGGGCCGCCGTCTCGTACACGATCGGCTCGTCGCGGATGCCGGGCTCATCGAGCAGCGGCGCGCCCTGGCCGCGCGGGAGCGCCAGCTCCACGACCTCGTACTGATCGCCGAGCGCGCCGAGGAAGCCGATGAGCCCGCGGTAAGCGCCCGGCGTCGGCGCGTGGAGCTCGCGGACGAGCAGCTGCTGCGCGCCGTAGGCGCCGCCCTCCGGGACGTCGAAGAACAGGTAGCCGGCGATCGCCTTGGAGCCCGGATCCACGTAGACGGCCCCGCTCGGAGAGCGCTTGAAGACGCGCACGTCCCACCAGTAGTCGCTCCGCTTCAGCTGCCCGGTCGTCTCGGCCCGCGCGACGTCGTAGGCCTGCTTGATGAGCGGCTCGTCCCGCGGGCGGGAGAAGGCCCGCACGTGGCGGCGCAGCACCGAGTCCGGGAGCCGATCGGGGGAGGTGCGCACGACGTCCCGGAGCTCGCAGACGCCGAAGCCGAACCGCCGGTAGAACGAGAGCCGGAAAGGGTGGAGCAGGGTGAGCGCCTCGCCCCGGCGGCGCATGCGGCGGAGGCTCTCGCGGACGAGCCGATCCGCGATGCCCCGGCGGCGGAACTCCGGCAGCACCGCGACGGACGAGAGGCCCTGGAACGGCACGTCCGCGCCCGCGAAGCTCATCGTCAGGTCGAGCGAGGCGACGTACCCGACGAGCTGGCCGTCGGTCTCCGCGACGATCACGTTGTCGAGGGCGAGGTGCGCGTGCTCGGTGAAATACCGCAGCCACGCCTCTGGATCACCCGCCTGGAACGCGCGGTAGGCGACCGTCGCGAGGGTGCCCTCCTCGCCCTTGCGGGCGCTGCGAAACACGAGCTCATGGTTGGAACGGCTCGGGGTGCGGGTGCGCGCCATGCCGGTCAATCTACCCTGGGAGGCGCGCTCCCTGGGCCCGGCGGCCCTTCGGCGGCCCGGTGAAGCGCTTCGGACATCTCCTCGGCCGATCCGAAGCGGCCGGACGGCTCACGGGCAAGCGCCTTGACGAACCACGCGTCGAGGGCGGGCGTGATCTCGGCGCAACGCTGGCTCGGAGGCGAGAAGGTGCCGAGCCGGATGGCGCCGAGGAGGGCCTCGATCCCCTTCTGCTCGAACGGCGGCGCGCCGGTGAGCGCGTGGTACGCCATGATGCCCACGGACCAGAGATCCGAGCGGCCGTCGACCAGCTTCGGGTTGAAGAACTGCTCCGGGCTCATATAAACGAGGCTGCCGACCACCGCGCCCGTGTTCGTGAGCGTGGTCCCATCCGGGTCGACATCCCCCCTGGCCACCCCGAAATCGAGCAGCTTGACGCAGGTGCCTCCGCCGGTGTCGGCGAGGAAGACGTGCTCTGGCGTGATGTCCCGGTGAATGACGCCGAGCTTGTGCGCCGCGGTGAGCCCCGTGCAGAGCTGCGAGACGAGCGCGAGCGTCTCCTCCAGGGGGAGTCGCCCGGCGCGCGCTAGCCGGTCGGACAGCTCCTCGCCCCGCAGCAGCTCCATCACGATGTACGAGAGACCGTTGGCGGCGACGCCGTGCTCGTACACCTCGGCCACGTGAGGGCTCTTGATCCTCGCCATGAGCGCGCCTTCGCGGTGGAACCGGGCGACCGCGGTCGCATCGGTCGCGAGCGACGCAGAGATGAACTTGACGGCGACCTCCTTGCCGAGCCCGAGGTGATGCGCCGTCCAGATGCTGCCGACGCCTCCCATCCGGAGGAGGGTGTCGAGCGTCAGGTGCGGCGCTACGTGGGAACCAGGCTCAAGCCGCATAGACAGTCAGTATGAATGATGCTCGCACCAGTGCACGTTTCTCTCTCTGTCCATCGGGCGGGCGGCCGGCTCAATACAGTCCATCGGGTGGTCGCCCATCGGACATGAACTTCTTGGCCACAGCCGCGATCCGGCGCGCGGAGAGCTCCGGCCGGACGGGGACGACGTGGGTGAGCAGCGCCGCGAGGTACGCGCCGTCGGGCTGAGGATCGGACGACTCGAGCCGCTCCAGCGCCTCGAGCGTCTTCACCGCGTGCGCCGTGAAGATGGGCCTCACCGCGGCGTCGAACGCGGCGAAGGGGGCGAGCTCGGCGAACGCGCGCAGGCGACCCGCGGCGTCGAGCTCCCGCGCGATCGCGAGCGCCGCGCCGACGTCGCGCGCCTCCACCGCCTGGAGCAGCCCGCCGCCTCGCGCGCGGGTAGCCGCCGTCGTAGCGGACGCGTGCGGCGCGGCGGCGTCCGCCTTGCGGAGCTTGCCGACGAAGCCGGCCGCGAGCACCGCGAGCTGCGCGGCCTCGCGCGGGAGGGCCTCGCGCCCGAGCGCCGCCGCCGCCTCCGCGAAGGTGACGGCGTGGGTGACGTCGAGCACCCCGACCTCGGCGTCGAGGCGCGCTTCCCAGGCCGAGTCGAAGCGCGCGAGGCGGACGGCGGCGGCGTGGCCGATCGCGCCGAGCAGCGCGAGCGGCCCGGCGCCGCGCGCGAGCCAGCGCACGGTCGCCTCGACGGCCGGCTGCTCTCCTGCGAGCACCTCGGCCTCGAAGGCGGCGCGCTCCGCGCCCTCGAGCGGCGCGGCGTCCGGGCGCGTGGCCGCCGCGGCGCTGTCGGGGCCAGGCAGGGGCAGATCGGCGAGGCGCGCGAGCGCGGCGCGCGTGGCGGTGAAGGGGGGCAGGCTGGTGTCGGCGGTCGCCCAGGCGAGCTGCACCGTGGAGGCGGCGAGGACCTCGTCGGCGGCGGACGAGAACCGCTCGGCCAGCTCGAGCGCCTTCGAGAGGAAGATGGCGCCGTGCCCGTAGTCGTACAGGTGCTGCGCGACGAAGGGCATGAGCGCGCGGCGCGCGCCGGCCGTGCCGCGGATCTCGACGAGCTCGCGCATCCGCGCCTCGGCCTCGTCGCGGCGCTCCGCCGCGAGCGCCTCGCTCACCTTCGCCGGCTCGTCGAGCTCGAAGTCGGCGATGCGCGCGAGGGGCGAGCGCGCCCCCACCTTGCCGGGGCCCTTGCCGCGGGGGCCCAGCCGGGCCGACGCCTCGCCGATCGCGTGGGCGGCGACCACGAACGCCTCCTCGGCCGGGATCCTGCCGCGCTCGACCCAGGCGCAGAGGTCCGCGAGCAGGGCGAGGCCGTGGTCGAAGCCGTACTCGGCGCGCTCCGCCCCGTCCCTGGTGAGCACCTCGAACGCGAGGTGCAGGCTGCCCAGGCCGCTCTCCCCCCGGTGGAGCCCGAGCGCGCCCAGCCGGAGGCCCTCGCGCAGCGCGCGCGCCGGCTCGTCGCGCAGGATCGCCTCGCGCAGGCCGGCGACGAGGCGCCGCACCTCGGCCGCTGTGTCGACGGCCCGGTTGAGCTGCACGCGCCCGCCGTCGACGCGGGTGGCGTAGCGCCGCACGGGCTCGCCGCCGAACGTGCAGGCGCCCGAGGCGAGCTCGAACTTCCAGTTGTGCCACGCGCAGGTCAGCACGCCGCCGCGCAGCGCGCCCTGCGACAGCGGGTAACCCTGGTGCGGGCAGCGATCGTCGAGCGCGTGGACCTCGCCGCCACGGAGGACGCAGGCGAAGCGCCGCCCCGTGTCGTCCTTGCGCAGCACGGGCACCTCCGCCGGAAATTCGGAGAGGGGGCCCAGATCGATCCAGTCCGACTTCATGGCTTCTCCGCGCGGCGGCGCGCGCCGCGGTGGGTACGCGGCGCGCGTCGTGAGAGCGACGCGCATCGTAGCCGAGAGCGGGGCGGGGAGGGGCCACGAACGGGGCCGCCGCGAAAAGTTCCCTGTCCGGACCCGCGCCGCTCGTTCACCCCTTCACGCAGAGGACCTGCCGCAGCTCGGCGACGACCTCCACGAGATCGCGCTGGTCTTCCATGACGCGCTCGATCGGCTTGTAGGCGGAGGGGATCTCGTCGAGGACACCGCCATCCTTGCGGCACTCGACCCCGGCCGTCTGCGCGGCCAGGTCGTCGACCGTGAAGCGCCGCTTCGCCTCGCCGCGGCTCATCTTGCGCCCCGCGCCATGCGAGGCGCTCTCGAACGCCTCGGGGTTGCCGAGGCCGCGGACGATGTACGAGCGCGTTCCCATCGAGCCGGGGATGATGCCAAGCTCGCCCTTGCCCGCCCGGATCGCGCCCTTGCGCGTCACCAGCACGTCTTCACCGAAATGACACTCTTCTGCCACGTAGTTGTGATGGCAAGTGATGGCTTCCTGGATCGCGAGCTCGGGGAAGTGCCGGCGGAGCACGCCCTCGGCGAGGTGGAACATGGCCTCCCGGTTCGTCCGCGCGTACCGCTGCGCCCAGAAGAGGTCGTGCCGGTAGGCCTTCATCTCCGGGGTGCCGGCGAGGAACACCGCGAGATCGCGATCGGGCAGGTCGCGGTTGTGGGCGAGCTTCTTCGCCGTGGCGATGTGGATCTCGGCGAGCTCCTTGCCGATGTTGCGAGAGCCGGAGTGGAGCATCAGCCACACGCCGCCGCCCGTGTCGAGGCAGAGCTCGATGAAGTGGTTGCCGCCCCCCAGCGTGCCGAGCTGACAGCGCGCCCGCGTGAACAGCCCCTGGACCTTCGGGCTCAGGCTCGCGAACTCGTCCCAGAGCGCGAGGCGCTCGAACCCCTCCGGCGGGGCATCGTGGGCCGCGAACCCGACAGGGATCGCCCGCTCGAGGTCGCTGCGGATCCGCCGGAGGTCGTCGGGCAGATCGGCCGCGGTGAGGTTCGTGCGGAGCGCGCCCATCCCGCAGCCGATGTCGACGCCGACGGCGGCCGGCGCGACCGCGTCCCGCATCGCGATGACCGAGCCGACGGTCGCGCCCTTGCCGAAGTGGACGTCGGGCATGGCGGCGACGTGGTGGAACACCCAGGGCAGGGCGCTGATGTTCCGCAGCTGCTCCAGCGCGATCGCCTCGACCTCGTCCGGCCGGGTCCACAGCTTGATGTCCACGTTCTTGCCCTTGATCTGCGCGGGTCCCATGCGGGCAGAATAGCGCGGGGCGCGCGCAGGCGAACAGCGAGGGACGCATGCGGCCGAATCGCGAGGGCGCGGGCGGGCGATCGCGAGGCGCGCGGCTACCCCGTTCGGCCTTGCGGGGCCTCTGGGTTCTTGATACGCGTCGAAATCGCTGCTTCCGGGGTCCTTGTTCATGCCGTCTGCTCGCGCGCTCTCCATCGCAACCCTGGCGATCTTTGCCGCTCTGTCGTGTGGGGCCACGAGCGGTTGTGACGGCTGCAAGCCGAGCGAGGACCCTGCGGCCGGGAAGCCCGCCGCCGCGGCTTCCGCGACGGCCAGCGCCGCGGAAGGTGCGGAAGGTGCGGAAGGTGCGGAAGGTAGACCGCGCGCCCTGCCCGCCGGCGACGACCGCTTCGCGGCCCAGATCGCGGCGAACCTACCCCGGGTGCCCGATCCGGCGATCCAGGCCCCGGAGGGCGGGAGCGCGGGCGCCGAGCTCGACGATGGCACCTTCCGCGATCGCGCCGTCGCCTTCGTCCGCCAGGTGGCAGCGGGCGGTGACAAGGTGACGTGCGATCTCGCCCTCTCGTCCAAACGCCCCTTCCGCGCTGTCGTGATGGGCTTTCAGGAGGGGAAGCAGATCGCCCGCGGGGAGGCGTCGGACGCGGGGCTCTGCGTCGCGCTGAAGGAGGCCGCGCGCAGGGCCGTGGCCGCGGGGGGCGGCGCGCGCGAGGCGCTCGCGGGCGCGCGGCTGGTCGTGGAGCTTCCGGATCATCACGAGTCGATGGTGGAGAGCGTCGAGCGCCCGGGGAAGGGCGTCGAGCTCGTCGAGGGGCTCGTGCCGGTGCGCGTCCTCGACAAGCCCCTCCTCGCGCGGCGCATCGAGGATGGCAAAGGCTATCTCCTGCGCGTCATCGATCCGCGGCACAAGGGGGTTCACAAGTACTACCACGCCCCCGCGGACCGGTTCGAGCGCGAGCTGCACACGATCTACACCGCGTCCACGGCGCTGACGCTGCTGAAGCTGCACGCCTACAAGCCCGACGAGCGCCTGCTGCGGCTGGCGACGGAGGCCGCCGGCTTCATGATGGGCATGCAGAGCCGCGAGGCGCGCGATCGCACGGCCGGCGGCTTCTTCTATGCGTTCGACCTGGAGCGCGAGCGGCCCGAGCGCCGGCTGGTCGTCGGCACGGCGTCGAAGTCGATCTTCACGCTCCTCGAGCTCCACGGCGTCACGAAGGACAAGAGGTACCTCGAGTCCGCCGTGCTCGCGGCCGAGTGGCTGATCTCGATGCAGCGGCCGGACGGCAGCGTGCGCTCGGCCCTGACCGGGCAGGAGGGCGGGGCGTGGAAGGTCCAGGGCAAGGACTCGACGCTCTACACGGGGCAGGTCCTCTCCGCCCTGTCACGCACCTACCGGGCCACGAACAACAAGAAGTACCTCGACGCCGCGGCCCGGACCGCGGACTACCTGCTCGCCAGGATCGCGGAGAAGGGGTGTTTCCTCGGCGACGATTACAGGAAGCCCAACCCGATCTCGAGCTCGTGGGCGGTCCAATCGCTGCTCGACTTCGCGAAGGCCGGCGGCGACCAGCGCGTCGAGCAGACCGTCTTCCGCTGCGCCGACGACCTCGTGAAGCGGCAGTGGCGCAGGCCCGAGGACGCCTACCGCTACGGCCGCTGGCAGCGGTCGCTGTCGAGCAGCGGGAGCGGCTGGCTCGCCGAGGTGATATCGGAGGTGTACCACCATTGCCGGAAGAAGGGCATGGAGGGCTGCGATCGGTACAAGGACGCGGTGGTCGCCGCGATCCGGTTGCTCTTGCAGTACACTTACGGTCCGGAGAGCTCCTTCGTGGTGAAGAACCCGCAGGCGGCCGCCGGCGGGGTGTTCTGGAGCGTCAGGGATCGTTATGTGCGCACCGACTCGGTGTGCCACGCGATGAACGCGTACCTCAACATGATCGGCGAGCTCGGCGACGGCCCGCTGCTCACGCTGCCCGAGCGGCCCCTCGCCGAGCGGATGGCGCTCGCGGCGGAGGCGCCGGGCGCGGCGGACGCGGGGCTCCCCGAGGACGAGGGCGAGGAGGCCGCCGCGGGGCAGTCCGGGCCGAAGGGCGAGGACGCGGACGACTGAAACGAATCGACGTGGTTCCAGGAGAACTCCCCATGGCTCAGGTGAAGATTTACGGAATCAAGGAGAAGCTCAATCCGGTGAAGGAGGCCCTGTCGAGGGTGATCCACGCCTGCGTCATGGAGGCGCTGCAGATGCCGCAGGACAAGCGGGCGCATCGCTTCTTCCCGATGGAGCGCGAGGACATGCTGGCGCCGGGCGGGCGCACCGACGCCTATACGATCATCGAGATCTCGATGATCACCGGGCGCAGCGTGGAGACGAAGAAGAAGCTCGTGCGGCTCCTGTTCGACAAGATCCGGGACGAGGTCGGGATCGACCACCAGGACATCGAGATCTGTATCTCGGAGTCGCCCGCCCACGACTGGGGGTTTCGGGGGATGCATGGCGACGAGGTCAAGCTGAACTACAAGATCAACCTCTAGCGTCCGGGCGCTCGCGGGCCGGGCGCCGGCGCGGCTCCGGCGGTCAGCGCGGCAGCACGGCCACGATGCGCAGCGGCCCGCCGGAGCCGGCGCGAATCTTCATCGGAAGCGCGATGACGAGCGCGCCTCGCGGGGGCAGCGACTCCATCGAGGCGACGTTCTCGAACGCCGGGATATCCGCCCCGAGCAGCGCCCGATGCGCCATGAAGCTCCTCGATGGGCCGTGATCGATGCTCGCCGTGTCGATGCCCACCGCCCCCACGTTCCGCTCGATGAGCGCCCGGGCGGCGTCCTCGCCGATACCCGGAAAATGCAGCGCTTCGGCGTGGCCAGGTCGATCGTCGCCGAGGTAACGCTTCTTGTCAGGCCAGCGCGCGCCCCAGCCCGTCCGGATCATCACGATGGTGAGCGGCTCGATGGCGCCGTGCGCCCGCTCGAACGCCTCGATGTCCGCCGGGGTCACGAGGTAGTCGCTGTCCCTGGCCGCGGCGGCCGACACGTCCACCACCACCGCGGAGCCCACGAGGCGGGACAGGGGCACGGCGTCCGCGGTCGATTTGCCCTCGGCGAAGTGGATGGGCGCGTCGAGGTGCGTGCCGCCATGCTCAGGCGCGCAGAGCGTGTACGCCGAGTAGAAATAGCCGCCCTCGGTCTTGCCGTGGTGCACCGTACCGTGGGTGAATCCCGTCGTTGCCGTGGGCCAGTAGATGGTCTTGTCGTCGAAGGGATAGGTCAGGTCGACGAGCCGCGCGCCCTCGGGCAGGCGGATCTCGCTCGCGCCAGCGCCTCTTGGGGTGTTGCCCCGCGCTCCCGCCTGCTCCGCCGCGCAGCCCGCCGAGACCGCGGCGAGCACGAGTATCGTCGTGATCAACGTTCGCATCGAGCCCCTCCTGGCCGGCCATGCGACCGGCCGCGTGAGATGATTCTGTCACCGGCCTCGCGCCGGGGCATCGCTCCTGACGTCGCGCGCGGGAGAGAGTAACGCGGGCAAGAGCGCAGGGAGCGACGAGGACGGGAGCGAGGTGAGCAGCAGGCGATCGCGGCGCTGCTCGGTCGGCTCTATCTTGGCGGAGCCCCGCGGCTCGTGCGGCCGCGACCCGCACCCGCCATGGCGCCGCCACCTGCCTGACGCCACGCCACACCCTGAATTCCGCTGATTTCGGCCGCCTGCGCCCCTGGTACGCGCGCTGCCATGGACACCGCGCATGGGAGACGCCGACATCACGCTTCGCCACCTCGCCCGGAGGCGCCCCGAGGATCTGGTGCGCGCCCTCGTTCCGGAGGGCCGTCCCGTCGAGGTCCTCGGCTGGGTCGACAGCCAGATCACGAACATCGAGCGTCGCCTCGACAAGGCCATTCGCTTGCGGATCGACGGCGAGCCGCGCGTGCTGCACGTCGAGTTCTGCTTCGCGCTCCGCGACGACGTTCCGGATCGCCTCTTCGAGTACCTCGGCTTCCTCTTCGCCGCGCTCCGCCTCGATGCCCACGGGGAGGCGGTGCCGCCGATCGAGAGCGTCGCCGTCGTCCTGTCGGGCCGTAGGCGGCGACTGCCGACGACGGGCAAACGCTGCATCGCGTGGCCGGGGCGGCCGTTCAGCGGCGCGCACTTCCGCATCGACGCCGTCTACCAGCGCACGGTGTCCGAGCTGCGGGCGCGTGGCAGCGTGCTCTGGCTGGTGTTCGCGCCTCTCGCCCGGAACGCGACCCTGGCGGCGCTGAGGCAGATCGTCGCGGAGATCCATACGGGGGCGGCCACCGCCGAGGAGCGGGCCGAGCTGTACACGGCGCTCCTGGTGATGGCCACCATCGATCCCTGGGAGCATAATCTGCTGAAGGAGCTCGTCATGATGGTGGAGGACAAGGAAGAGGGGCTGCTCCGGCGCACGCCGATCATCGGGGAGATGATCATCGAGGCCGAGCGACGCGGCGAGGAGCGCGGGGAGCGACGCGGCGAGGAGCGCGGGGAGCGACGCGGCGAGGAGCGCGGGGAGCGACGCGGCGAGGAGCGCGGGGAGCGACGCGGTGAGGAGCGAGGCAAGCAGCAGGCGATCGCGGAGCTGCTCGGTCGGCTCTTTACCCGGCGGCTCGGGCGGCGACCGACGGCCGAAGAAGAGCGCTCGATCATCGAGCGAGCCCGCGCCATCGGTCCGGGTGAGGTCGAGGATGCCTTGCTCGATCTGGAGGCCGACGCGCTGGTGCGCTGGCTCGCGGAGCCGCTCCGCACGTCGTGAGCTCCGCGGGAGGATGGTTCTCCGCGCGCGTGATCGCAGCGATTCGATCCAGGTAGGCGCAGCCGCCGCACAGGAGCCGCAGCGGCGCGGCCCAGGTCGGGAGCGACCGTCGACCCGAGCGGCTCGGCCATCCGCGCGGGCGGCGGTCAGCCGCTCCGGCGGGGCGCCCGCTTCTTGGCTCCGGCGTGCGAGCTCCTGGACTCCCTCGGTCGCGGCGCCCCTTCGAGCTCCGCCTCAAGTCCCTTGAGGATCAGCTCCAGTCCGTACCGGAACCGCGCGTCCGTGTCGGTGCTCAGGAGGTGCGGGAGCGCCGCCGCGAGGTGCGGGTAAGCTCCTCGCTCCACCGCCTCGCGGAAGAGCGCAGGATCGGCCTTGCCAGGGTCCGCTCCCGGGCGGACCACGAGGGCCTGCTCCTCGAGGGTGAAGCCGATCACGTAGTACACGATCGACCAGCACCCCCACGCCGCGGCGCGCGGGGAGAGACCGGCGTCGCTCAAGGCGCCGAGCAGCACCTCCGAGACCCGCAGCGTGTTGTCCTGCGCGACGTAGGTCCCCGCGAACACCCGCGCCCCATCGCGGTGCGCGAGGAGCGCCCTGCGGAGCCGCTCGGCCATGTCCGCCGCGCGCTCCATCCCCGAGAGCGCTGCCGGCGCGCTCTCCGCGCAGCCTGCCAGCATGGCCTCCGCCATCGCGTCGAGCAGCTCCTCCTTGTTCTTGATGTGCCAGTAGAGCGTCGCCGCCTGGACATCCAGCTCCTGCCCGAGCCGGCGCATCGTCAGCGCGTCGAGCCCGACGTCGTTCAAGAGGCGCAGCGCCGTCGCGACGACCTGCTCACGTCGTAGTCGCATCGCCGGCCCTTCCCTCGTTCGCGCCCGGAAGTCGAAGCACGGCCTTGACTCTAACACCGTTCAATTTACTCTAACGTTGTTAGAGTTTGGGACGAGGAGGTTTCAGTGTCGACGAAAGATGATGTTGTGGTGGTTGGCGGTGGCCCCGTTGGGATGTTGCTGGCCTCGGAGCTCGCGCTCGCGAAGGTCCGGGTCCGTGTGCTGGAGCAGCGGTGGACGCGCACCGAGCAATCGCGCGCGCTCACGGTGCACCCGAGGACGCTGGAAATCCTCGATCAGCGCGGGATCGTGGACCGCTTCCAGCGCCGGGGCGTGCCGGTGCCGGCAGGGCATTTCGCGTGGCTCGACACGCCGCTCGATTTCTCGCGCCTCGATACGCGGCACCCGTACACGCTGTGGCTGGCCCAGGCGCAGACAGAGGGGCTCCTGGAGGAGCGGGCTCGCGAGCTGGGCGTCGAGATCCAGCGTGGTCGCTCGGTCGTCGAGGTCGCGGAGAGGGGAGGCGAGGTCGCGCTGCGGGTCGAAGGCCCCGCGGGGCAGGCCGAGGAGCGCGCGCGTTACGTGGTGGGGTGCGACGGGGCGAGGAGCGTCGTACGACGCTCGATCGGCGTCGGGTTTCCGGGCACGGAGACGACGGTGACGGCCATCCTGGGCGACGTGGAGCTCGACGAGCCCCCGGCCAGGCCGTTCAGGCACACGGGCTCGCGCGGCTCCGTGCTGGCGGCCCCGCTTCCACCCGGCGATCACGAGGGCGTCTATCGCTTCGTCGTGTTCGATCCGCAACGGGCGCACGTGAGCACGTCCGAGCCGGTCACGCTCGAGGAGCTGCAGAGCGGCGTCGCGCGGATCGTCGGAAGGGACTTCCGGATGCGCAATCCACGCTGGCTGTCGCGCTTTGGCAATGCGACGCGGGTCGCCGAGCGGTACCGGCGCGGGCGGGTCCTCCTCGCGGGCGACGCGGCGCACATCCACTTTCCCGCCGGCGGCCAAGGGCTCAACGTCGGGCTGCAAGACGCGATGAATCTCGGCTGGAAGCTCGCGGCCGAGGTGAACGGCTGGGCGCCGCCCCACCTCCTGGACAGCTATCATGCCGAGCGTCACCCCGTGGGCGTGGCCCTGGGGCGCAACACGGAGATTCAGACCAAGCTCGGCGACTTCTCGGAAGCGGGGCTGGCGCTCCGCCAGATGATGAGCGAGCTGCTCGCCATGGATCCCGTCAATCGGCGGATCTCCGAGATGATCAGCGCGCTCGACGTCGCGTATCCGGCCGGCGGGGCAGCGGAGGCGCACCCCTGGGTCGGTAGGCGGGCGCCCGATCGCGCGCTCGTGACGGACTCCGGCGCTTCGCGGCTGTACGAGCTGCTCCACACGGCCCGGTTCGTCCTGCTCGACCTCTCCGGCGCGGTCGATCTCCGGGAGGTAGGCGCGGCGTGGGGCGATCGCGTCGACGTCGTCCGCGCGACGGCCGCCCCGGAGAGCGATCTCGCCGCCGTCGATGCGGTCCTGGTGAGGCCGGACGGGCACGTCGCGTGGGCGAGCGACGCTGCGCGACGGGCGACGCGCCTCGCCGATCTGAGGAGCGCGCTCGCGTCCTGGTGCGGGCCCGCGTGAGGCCGCGAGGGTGCGCTCACACCTTGGGCTCGGAAGAGGTGGAGACGGTGGAGCACCGGCGCTCGTTCGCCCGTTTGCGCGTTCAGCGCCCGCACGCCCCTGGATTCCGCCTGGCGCGCCCCGACGCGAAGCGCTAGCGTCTGGCCAGGGTGCGCAGGGGCGCCCTCCCCGCCGGAAAGAAGCCTTTCACCCTGCGACGCGACGACCGCGAGTCACCTCGCACCGTCATGACCACGTCGACATCCTCGGGCCGAGGGAGCGGGTAGCGGCCGATTCGAGAGGAGACGTCCATGATGGATCCCGTTCGCGAGCTGAAGACCCGCGCTGAGCTGCTGCACAAGCAGCTCGCGTCGAACGACGCCAAGGCGCTCTTGCGCCTGCGCGCGCTGCCCGAGCTCGGGCGCGCCGACGAGGCCGCGCTCGCCGCGGCCGCTCCTGGCGTCCGCCGGAAGCACTGCCTCGCGGTGGTCGCGCGCGAGTGCGGCTTCTCGAGCTGGGAGCGCGCGCGCATTGCCCTCGCGGGAGAGCCCGGCGCGCCCGAGCTCGGGGCGCTGCTCTACGGCCGGGATGGCGGCGTGCTGCACCACTGGTTCGCGACCTACGAGGAGGCGCGCGCCCACGTCGAGGCGCTGCCAGAGGCGTCGCGCGGCTATCTCCTCGCGTACAAACACCACTTCTTCGTCGCCGATCGCGCGTTCGTCGCGTCGCTCGGGCTCGATCCCGACGACCCGGACTGGCAGGCGATCGGGTGGGACTGGGCACGGCCCGCCGATCTCGCCGCGCGGAGCCGCCTCTACGCAAAGCGGCTCGCCTCGATGCGGGGGTGGGCATGAGCGCCCCGGAGCTGCACCCGGACCTCATCGCCGCGCTCGAGGCTGCTTTCCCGGGGCGCCCGGTCCAGGACGTGACCTCGCTCTCCGGCGGGTTCTCCGGCGCCGCGCTGATCGCGTTCGTCGTCGACGGCGCGCCGTACGTCGCGAAGCGCTTCGCGCTCGATCCGAGCGATCCGGAGCGCCCCGCGCGCGAGAGCGCGTGCATGCGCATCGCGTCCGAGCGCGGCGTCGCGCCGCGCCTGCACCACGCGGACGCGCGGACGGGCGTGACGATCATGGACCGCATCGCGGGGACACAGCTCCGCCCGACGCGCGATCCGGCGCAGATCGAGCGGGTCGCGGCGGCGTTGCGGCGGCTCCACGACGGTCCGCCGTTCCCGCGCAGCCCGTCGCGCATGGCCTTCCTGCGCTCCCTCGACGCGCAGTGCGCGGCGCTCGCAGGAGCAGGCCTGCCAGCCGAGCTCGTGCGCACGGTCGTCGAGCTCGAGCGTGTGAGCGCGCCGCACGCGCACGCCGCCGCGTGTCATCGCGACCTCAACCCGAACAACGTGCTCGTGGCGGCCGAGCGCGTGTACTTCGTCGACTGGACCCACGCGGGCGCGGGAGATCCGTTCATCGATCTCGCGCAGCTCGGCGTCTTTGCGTACCCGCGGCCCGAGCAGCGCGAGGCGCTGCTCGAGGCGTACCTGGGGAGGCCCGCGAGCGACGACGAGCGCGCGCGGGCGGGCCTTGCGCGCGCCATCGCCCTCGCCTTCTACGCCGCGAGCTTCTTCTTCGGGGCAGCGCGCCTCGGCGGGCCGCCTCCTGAAGACGACGCGTCTCGCCCGCTCGCGGAGGTCCTCGCCGCGTTCGGCGCCGCGCCGGAGCGAACGCACCCCGGCGTCGTCGCCGCCGCCCTCCTGCGCGAGATGCGGCAGGAAGCCGGGGCGCTCGACGTCCTGCGCGGCTGGCCATGACGTCACGCTGACGGCGTGGGGCGCGGACCCCCGGCAAGGATCGCGGCCCACCTCGGTGCTGCCCAGCGAGCTCCGCGGCCCGCGGTGACGCTGCCAGTCGCGCCGCGACCCGGCGGCTGCGCAGCACGACAGCAGTACATCCAGGGAGACGCGGAGTCCCCTTGTGGGGACTCCTCCCCTTCTCCTCGGGTGAAGCGGGCTCGAACGGCCTGAGCTCGAGGTGCGCGCCACAGGCGTTCTGGCGTCGAAGGAACAATGACGCTTCTCCGTTCACCAAGACCAGGGGCGCAGCGAGGCGAGGTCCATCGGGCGGCGGCGCGTGGGATTGCGATGATTGCGCCCGGTGCATCGCGCGGATAGCGTGGGTGCATGAGGAGCTGGGAGCAGCAAGTCCAGGCCGTGGCCGCCACGCTCGGCCTCGACGCGCAGGGCGGCGAAGCGAAGGGCCTCGTCGCGGGGCGTCCCGTCTCCGTGGAGCTCAGCGACTCAGAAGATCGTCCGCACGTCCTCGTCCATGGCTCGCTCCGGCCACCCCTCGATCTGGGCCTCGAGATGGCGCGCAGGCAGACGACCCTGGGCTTCGTGAACGCGGTCTTGACCGGCAGCGACGACCTCGACAGCGAGTTCTCGATCGCAGCGGATGACCCCTCCCGGACAGGGGATCTCTTCACCGTGGCGCTCCGCGAGCATCTCGTGGCGCTGCACCGCGCGTCCTACGAGCTCCGCGTCCATGATGGCGGCTGCACGCTCTCCGAGCGGTACGGATCCACCGATGAGGCGTGGATCGTGCGCGCCGCCCACAGCGCCGCGCAGACCGTCGAGCTCCTCGACGATGCGCGCGCTGGCCTCCGCGCCGCCGCGTCGCTCGCCGCGCACGCGGAGGCGCTCCGCGCGCTCGCCTCGGCGCGCGGCCTCGCCTTCGCGAGCGTGCCGCTCTCGATCACGGGCCGGATCGAGGGGGGCCCGATCGAGGTCGGCTCGGCGCGCGCGGCGCGCGGACGCCACCGGATCACCGCGCGCGCGAGCTTCGAGACCGAGCTCGGCCTTGGCCTCGCCGTCCGGCGCGAACGACTCCTCGACGGCCTCGTCACGAGGCTGGGCGGGCAGGACATCGTCGTTGAGGACGAGGCGTTCGATCGCCGCTTCCACGTGCGTGTGGATCCGCGGCAGACCGACCGAGCCCCCGCGCTGCTCGACCCTGGCGCCCGTGTGGCCCTCCTCGCCCTCGACGAGCGCGCTGGCCCCGTTACCATCGACGATCGCGGCGTGACCGTGGGACCGATCGCCCCCTCGATCGCGCCGGACACGATGGTGTGGGCCATCGACACGCTCGACGAGGTGCGCGCAAGGATCGAGCGCAACCTCCTGCGTGGCCCCGGGGGCGGGCCCTACCGCTAGCGATGTACGGATCGGGGCGCACGCCGTGATCCGGTGCGCCCGAAAGCCCGCATGGCAGGCGCGGCGGTCGCCGCCCTCGACGACGCGCAGGGCGCATTGCGAGTACGTATCTCGATTTCTCTCTCTCCGAATCATTGCCCGCGCCAGGGCCTGTTTGCCGCGATTTGCTGGGCCTGCCCGGGGCCGACGGGCTTCGCGTGAACGGCAGAGTCCGCCATTCGCGTGGAGAGCCGCGCTTGACGCCGTGATCGACAGGTCCGCATAATCGCGCCTATGAGCTACATCGACGGTTTTGTCACTCCGGTGCCCACGGGCAAGAAGGCAGCTTATCGCGAGGTCTGCGTGAAGGCCGCCGAGGTCTTGCTGGAGTATGGTGCGACGCGGGTCGTCGAGTGCTGGGGCGACGACGTCCCCGACGGCAAGATCACCGACTTCAAGGGCGCGGTGAAGGCCGAGGCAGGCGAGACCATCGTGTTCTCCTGGATCGTGTGGCCATCGAAGGAGGTGCGCGACCAGGCGGGCGCGAAGATGAGGGACGACCCGCGCATGCAGATGACAGAGAACCCGCCGTTCGACCCCAAGCGCTTGATCTCGGGCGGGTTCGCTGTCCTCTTCGACTCGAGCGGAGAGGAGCGCTAGGCGAGCACCAAGGTCAACAAGATCACGCCGCACCTCTGGTACGCGAAAGAGGCGGAGGTGGCGGCCCGGCTCCCCGAGGTGATGCTCGAGATGGGGGAGCTGGACATCGCCGGTCTCAAGGCCGCGCATGAAGCGCGCTGAACGCCGGCGCAGGGCGCCCCGCTGTGGGCGCCTGCCGATCCTCCCGCGTGAACGCGAGCCGCCTGCAGCCTTGTCCCGCCCCTCGGTAGCGCACGCGTGTGCCGGTCGAGCGCCATGCTCCGCGCTTTCTTGGTATACAGACCAGGACGGAACCGAGGGTACGGATGAACTGTGACGCGGATTACATGGCTGTCGTTGCGGAGAACCAGCAGCTGAGGCAGCGCATCCGGGAGCTGGAGGAGGCCGAGGAGGCGCGGGATCGCCTCCAGGCGGCGCTGCGCCAGAGCGAGGAGCATGCGCGCGTCTTTGTCACCTATAGCCCGGCTGCCGTGGCCATGTTCGATAAGGACATGCGCTACATCCTGGTCAGTCACCGCTGGCGGGAAGATTTCGGCATGAAGGAGCAGGACATCATCGGCCGATGCCATTACGATCTCTTCCCCGAGATCCCCGAGCACTGGAGGGAGATCCACCGGCGCTGCATCGCAGGCGCCACGGAATCGAATGATGAAGAGCCCTTCCCGCGGGCCGACGGGAGCGTCGACTGGGTGCGCTGGAAGATCTTTCCTTGGTACAAGTCGAGCGGCGAGATCGGCGGGATCATGCTGTTCACGGAGGTGATCACCGATCGGAAGCGGCTCGAGGATAAGCTCCGGCTGCAGGCGAAGACGCTCCTGGAGCTGTCGACGCCCATCGTGCCCATCAGCCAGGGTGTCCTCGTGCTGCCGCTGGTGGGCGTGCTAGACGCGGCGCGGGCGCAGCAGATGATGGAGAACCTGCTGAGCAAGGTGGTCGAGCGGCAGGCGCGGGTGGCGATCATCGACGTCACCGGCGTGCCGCTCATCGACACGGCCTCGGCGAGCGCCCTCCTGCAGGTGGCGCGGGCGGTCCGGCTGCTCGGGGCGCAGGTCGTCCTGACAGGCATCCGGCCGGAGGTGTCCCAGGCCATCGTCAGCCTCGACATCGATCTTGCCGGCATCGTGACCCGCCGCGACCTGCAGAGCGCGATCTCGTTCGCGACCGGGATGAGCTTGGCGCCCGCGTCGGCGTCCCAGCCATGACGGGAAGACGTTGCGTCCCCGCTCGGCGTTGTGCGTTCTTCGAACGTGCATCGTGCATGACGCGCCCAGCGACACGCCGAGGACGACCGGGGTGAGGGGGGCGCGTCCTGGCGCCAGCCGATGACAGCGCCGGCGCACGCGCGCTCCGAAAGCGTCGGTGAATGCGACCGTCTGGGTCGAGCCGGGGCAAATGGGGCTGCATCGGCCTCGGGGAGCGGGGCGCCCGCGCTAGGGGTTGATGTGCGGCGCCCGACTCCCGCCATTGCTGGAGTAGTCTCCGCTGTTGTCGATGATGTACACGATGATCGCATAGTTAGAACCGGACGCGATGATCGGCAGATTGATCTGACCTCCTGATGTCGGTAGCACTACCGTCCCTTGTTCGCCGCTCGGAAACAGCTGGACAGCGGGCGTTTGCTGCCCGCTGGCGCCCTGCGCGACCTGACCCGAGAATGCGTAGCTTGACGGCAAGCCCTTGCTGGCCGTCTGCGCGAGCTGGCCCGAATCTGAGGAGCCGCCCTGCACCTGCTCGAGCTCGTCCGAGGTGGTGCCGATCGTCTCGGCGTCCGCTTCCTCGAGATCGACCTCGTCCTGATCGAGGTCGCTCATCGACTCCGGCTCGATCACGCAGCCTGTCGTGAGCGCCGCGAAAATTATCCCGAGCCAAACTACCTGTTTGTGCACTGACAGCATATGTCCCCCCTCAACGTCCGATGACGGCCATGCCGCGGACCTCTGAGGTTACTGTGGAGCAGGCCGTGTGCCTTTGGGAGCCTGTGTAGTTGCTGCCTCGCAGAAAATGAGCAACCAGAGCAGAGCGTTTTCGCCGACCAAGACACGTTCGTTGCGGCCGGGACTCATGGCCGGCGTCCAGGCCGTAGGTAAGTTCTGCGAACATTGCTCCGAGCGAAGATCGAGCGCTTCCGTTCTTTGTGCCCTCGAGCCCTGGTCAGGACTCGGGACATCGCTCCGAAGCGGCGCTCCTGCGTGGCAGAGCGCCATCGAGCAGGCCGGGATTCTCCGTCCTCATCGCGGCGTGATGGGATCCGGTGAAGCTGCGGACAACCGCTGCGCCACACCCACGCTGCGTGTTCGAGCGCTGCGAGGGGTGGAGGAACGAGCGTTCCGACCGAGCCGCCCCGGAACTCGCGTTCGAGGTCCGCACCGGGCGGGGCGTCATGCTCACCGCCTCGCTCCCGCTCCCTTCGAAGCAGCAACGTCTGCGCAGCATCGACGTGGTCCCAGCCGGTCCCCACTGTTGCTCCAGCAACACCCGCGAAGCACGCCCTGCTTCTGGAGCAGCAGGGCGGTGTCCGATATAGCGGACTTTCGTCTTCTACGGCGGACATAAGTCTGGCACGTCTCATGTATATGCATAAAGGCACAAAGGAGGCGGAGCAACGTTCGCCGATTGGCTCTCCTGACATGGTGCGCGGCGCGTGCTGCGATCCGTTGATCTTCCTTCGTCGCCGGGAGGTGCCGGGTCCTTCGAGGCCTCTCCGTCTCTCCCCCGGGACGGCGCTCTGGAAAGAGCGGGCGCCGCTGCTCGCGGAGCGCACCAGCAGAGTTTCCGCCCGGCCTGCCTTGCTGGCAACGGCGAAGGTTTGGTCCGCGCAATGCAACGCGTCAGGGCGAAAGCTCACCTGAAGGCAGCTATGAAGAACCCAGCGATCGCGCGCGGCGCGATCTCACCTGTCCTCGCCAGCTCGACCATGCCGAACGCCCGCGCGGGCGTGCCGACTGTCGGGCGAAGCCGCGCCGCCTGTGGCGCGCCGGCAGAGAGGCGCTCTCCCGCGCTCCCCCGGCGCTCGCAGCGGCTCGCGCCCCGCCGGATCGGCGCTGACGTCGAGCGATGGACCGCCACGCGCTGTAGGGGCGCCGCGCTCGCGGCGCTCTAGCTCGAAGGCCTCTCACATTCTCAGCACAGGAGCGGGCGCCTGGTCGGCGCGCGGCCTCGTGCGCCCTGGGCGCGGCTGCCCGGCGCCGATGGCCGCCGCGCGACCGCGCGATCGCGCCATGGAGTCATCGTCATGAGCGTCTCATCCTCTCACCTCTCGCTGAAAGACGGCAAGAAGACCTCTCGCTCGCGGGTGGTGCGCGACAAGCTCGATTATCCGGTGATCGACACCGATCTGCACACGATCGAGTTCGCGCCGATCCTCGAGGATTACATCGCGAAGTACGGCGGCGCGAAGTCCGTCGACGAGTTCCGCGACGCGATCAACCGGGGCTTCGGCTACCTGAGCAACGAGTGGTACGAGCTCACGCCCGAGCAGCGCGCGGCGCAGCGCTCGGTCCGCCCCCCGTGGTGGGCGCTGCCGACCAAGAACACCCTCGATCTCGCCACGGTGTCGCTGCCCAGGCTGCTGCACGAGCGGCTCGGCGAGTCGGGGACGGACTACGCGGTTCTTTTCCCGAACGTCTCCACGTTCGCCACCCACGTCGGCAAGGAGGACCTGCGCCGGGTGCTCATCCGCGCGGTCAATGCCTATCACGCCGACGTGTACCGGCCGTACGCCGACCGCCTCACGCCTGTCGCGGCCATCCCGCTGCACACGCCGGAGGAGGGCGTCGAAGAGCTCGAGTTCGCCGTGCGCGAGCTCGGCCTCAAGGTCGCCCTCATCCCGGGCAACCTCCGGCGGCCGATCCGGTCGGTGGCCGAGAAGTACCCGTCGCGGCACCACCCGGACGTCGCGCGGCACGCGAACTGGCTCGACACGTTCGGCGTGGACAGCGAGCACAACTACGACCCGTTCTGGGCCAAGGCGGTCGAGCTCAGGACGGTGCTGACCACCCACTCCGCCGGGATGGGGTGGACCAGCCGCAGCTCGGTCTCGAGCTACATGTACAACCACATCGGCCACTTCGCCTCCGCCTCCGAGGCGCTCGCGAAGTCGCTCTTCTTCAGCGGCGTGACCCGCCGGTTCCCCGATCTCCGCGTCGGCTTCCTCGAGGGAGGGGCGGCGTGGGGCGCGACGCTGTTCACGGATCTGGTGGGGCACTGGGAGAAGCGCAACGGCAGGGCCGTCCAGAACTACAACCCTGATCTGATCGACGCGAAGCTGCTGTACGCGCTGTACCAGCAGTACGGCGGCGAGGAGGTCGGGGCGCGGCTCGGCGATATCCACGCTGTCCTCGGCGGGGCGCTCGGCGTCTCGAACAACTCGCGGAGGCAGCCGCAGGACCCGGGCGCGCTCGACGACTTCGCGGCGGCGGGCATCGAGCGGATCGAGGACATCCGCGACCGGTACGTGCCGAACTTCTACTTCGGCTCCGAGGCGGACGACCCCACGATCGCGTACGCGTTCGACACGAAGGTCAACCCGCTCGGCGTCCAGCTCAACGCGTTCTGGGCGTCGGACAGCGGCCACTGGGACGTGCCGGATCTGACCGAGGTCCTCGCGGACACCTGGAGCCTCGTCGAGCGCGGGGCGCTCACGGAGGCGAACTTCCGCGATCTCGTGTTCACCCACCCCTACAACTTCTTTGCCGGCAAGAACCCCGGCTTCTTCGCCGGGACCGCGGTCGAGCAGAAGCTGCGGAAGAGCAAGGCGGCCTGACGTGGAGCGTCGGGCGGGGCGACGGAAGCAGCCCCGCCCGACCGTAGCTGTGAATCAACGAACCCCTCTGGATCCATTCATGCGTTTGCTCGACCGCTCAAGAACCGCCATTTCATCGATCCTCGCGACGAGCCTCGTCCTTTGCGTGACGCAGGCGAGCGCGCAGAACCCGCCCGGCAGAGCCCAGGGCGAGCGTCCCGCGCCTGCGCCTGCGCCTGCCGGCGCGGCCCCTGCGCCTGCCGGTGCGGCTCAGGCGCCTGCCGGCGCGGCCCCTACGCCTGCCGGTGCGGCTGCGGCGCCTGCTGGCGCAGCCCCCGCCGCGCCGGGCGCCGCGACCGCCGCCCCGGCTGCTCCCGGCGCCACCCCCGGCGCCCCGCCCGCGGGCGACGCAGCCGCGGAGGCCTTCGTCGAGCCGGATCCCAACGCCGTCACGCGGGACGACCTGCAAGGGCTCGTCACCGACCTCGAGAACTTCAAGTTCCAGTGGCAGCGAGAGCGCGATCTCCACACCGCCCTCTCGACACGCTCCCTCCTCGTCGGCGGCGTCATCCAGGCGCGCATCGGATGGACGGAGCAGCCGGTGAACACGGCGACCTCGAACGATCGCAAGGTGACGTTCGACACGGGCGCCGCGACCCTCACGTTCAATGGCATCCTCTACAAGGACTACGAGGAAGGCCGCAACCTGACCTACTCGGTGCGCTTCGGCGCCTCGCCCCAGCAGGCGAGCAACAACAGCTTCCTCAACCTGCTGGACGCCCAGCTGGCGTACTCCGTGCTCCCCACCCTCGCCCCCGAGGACTGGGTCCTGCAGGTCACCCTGGGCCAGCAGCTCCTGCCCTTCGGGCTGGAGGTCCCCGCGAGCGAGGAGCTGAAGCCGGTGATCACCAACGCGCAGTTCACGACGAAGCTCGGGCTGAACCGGCGCGACCTCGGGCTCATCGTCCGCGGCGACGTGCTGCCGCAGGTGGACTACGGCTACAACTACCGGGCGCCCCTCCTCGCCTACGCGATCGGCATCATCAACGGGAGCGGGCCGAACACGCCCGACGACAACAGCGAGAAGGACATCATCGGCCGCCTCGCGTTCACCGTGCCGTCCGACTACAACTCCATCCTCCGCCAGATCACGCTCGGCGGGAGCGCGTACATCGGCTGGCAAAACACGTTTCTCAAGGACGAGAAGAAGACGCTGTCCGGCAAGGGCGTCAAGCGTCGCTTCGGCGGCGACATCTACTACAACCACTATCCGATCGGCGTCACCTACGAGTTCATCTACGGCCAGGACGACGTGACGCTCGGGACGACGGCGGAGGACCCCCGGAAGACGAGGCAAACCAGCCTGTCGCACGTGGCGACCTTCTTCTACAACTGGGGCGAGCAGTTCCTGAGGGGCTACCGCAACCAGGGCCGCTACGACGACTGGTGGCCGAAGACCTACCAGCCGTTCCTCCGCGTCGACCTCTTCGACCCCAGCACCGAGGTGCAAGAGAACCGGGTCGACGTCTACACGCTCGGCTTCAACGTCTTCTTCGCGGAGACGACGAAGTTCCAGCTCAACGTCAACCGTCGAGACGACCGCACGAGCACCGAGGGGGCCAAACACGAGGTCCTAGCCCAGCTCCAAGGCTCCTTCTAGAGGGGGGCTCACCCGCTTCGGATACGGGCCCACCTCGGCGTCTTCGGTGCTCGGCGTACTGGAGTACGCCTGCGCGCCGAAGACGCCGATCTGGGCCCGTCTCCTGTGCGGGTGAGCCCCCCTCTGGGGGCGGTGTGTGGCAATGAGTTCAGAGAGGAAATTTATGAGACGAGCTTTGATTTGGGTGCAGATACTGGTCGCGGCGATTTTGACGTTGACGGCGCATGTGGCGCGGGCGGAGGCGCCTGGCGTTATCCGGGTTGCATTTGCGGGGGCGGGGATCGGGAACCGGCCGTTCGTCGGCGGTAGCAGCTTGAGCGTGGTGCACGCGCGGGGGCTCCTGGAAGAGGAGTTCAAGAAGGACAATATCAAGATCGAGTGGTCCTTCTTCAAGGGGGCCGGGCCCGCCGTCAACGAGGCGTACGCGAACCGGCTGCTCGACTTCGCGCTCCAGGGAGACCTGCCGTCGAGCATCGGCAGGGCGGGGGGGCTCAAGACGAAGCTCCTCGCGGGGGTGTCGACGAGGCAGCATACCTACCTCGCCGTCCCGGCGGACTCGTCGATCGCGTCGCTCGCGGACCTCAAGGGGAAGAAGGTCGCCCTCTTCAAGGGCACGAATCTGCAGCTCGCCGTCAACAAGATCCTCGCGGGCAGCGGGCTGTCGGAGCGCGATCTCCGGATCCTCAACATGGACAGCGCGACCGCGAAGGCGGCGCTGGCGACGAGGGACATCGACGCCGCCTTCGGCGGGTACGACCTGCTCACGCTCCAGGATCAGGGGGTCGCCAAGATCGTCTACTCGACGAAGAACGACTCGCCGGCCTACCTGCGGCACGCCCACCTGATCGTCACCGAGGACTTCGCGAACAAATATCCCGACATCACGAGGCGCGTCGTCAAGGTCGTCGTGCAGGCCGCCCACTGGATCGCGCAGAACGAGGCCAACCCGGCGCCGATCTACCAGCTCTGGTCCAAGTCGGGGGTGCCGTACTCGAACTTCAAGGCGGACCAGACGGGCGACTCGCTCAAGGTGCGCGCGAGCCCGCTGTTCGATGAATACCTGATCTCCCGCTACAAGGCGGCCGTCGCCGACGCGAAGCGGTTCGGCCTGATCAGGAACACGTTCGACGTCGACTCCTGGATCGATCTGCGGTTCCTGAACGCGGCGCTGAAGGAGCTGAACCTCGAGGGCTACTGGCCCGAGTTCGACGTGAACGGGAAGGTCAAGCACCCCGGGAGGTCATGAGAGGAGAGCGCGCGGCGAAGGGGCCTAGCGCAGGGCGGAACGCCACGAGAGAAAGGCAACCAAGATGACGCAGCAGGGAATTCAAGAAAGCCAGACCCAGGCCGGCTACAAGCTCGCGGCGCCCGACGTGGCGCTGCCCGCGGGCGGCGCCTCCCGGCTCCTGTCGCGGAAGGTGGGCAACGTCGCCGTGGGGCTCGTCTTCCCGGCGGCGCTCCTCCTCGCGTGGAGCTACGCCTCGCAGCGCGAGCTGATCCCGGCGCAGATCCTGCCCGCGCCAGGGCTCGTCGTGCAGACGCTGACCGAGCTCGCGAGCTCGGGCGATCTGCACACGAACATCGCCATCAGCCTCGGTCGCGTCCTCGGCGGCTTCGCCGCGGGCGGCGCGGCGGGCCTCGCGCTCGGCATTGCCATGGGGCTCTCGCGGCGGATCGAGGAGCACGTCCACCCGCTCTTCAAGGCGCTCGCGCAGGTCCCCGCGCTCGCGTGGCTGCCGCTGGTCATGATGGTGGCGGGGATCGGCGAGTCGCTCAAGCTGATCCTCATCGCGCAGGCGAGCCTCATCCCCGTGGCGATCAACACGTTCGAGGGCATCAAGAACGTGCCGAGATCGTACATCGAGGTGGCCCGGGTCTTCCGCTTCAGCCATGCTCAGCTGCTCCGGAGGGTCGTGCTCCCCGCCGCGGTGCCGTCCATCGCCGTCGGCATCCGTTACGGCCTGACGCAAGCGTGGCTGTCGCTCGTCACGGTCGAGCTCCTGGCCTCGTCCGAGGGCGTCGGGTTCCTGATCGTCTGGGGCCGCCAGCTGTTCCAGCTCGACGTGGTGCTCGCGGCGATCCTCGTCGTGGGGATCGTCGGGCTCGTGCTCGACAAGGGGCTCGAGGCGATCGAGGCCCGCCTCCTCCGCTGGCGGCGCGCCGCCCTGTAACACCTCACCGAAGACGCCCTGGTACACCTCACCGAAGATCACACACGATGAGCGCTATCACCCATGCTCTGATCCAGCCGCGGCTGCGGCGCGGCCTGGTCCTGCCCGTCCTGCTGTTCGTCGCGTGGCTCGTGGTCTGCCGCTACGAGCTCGCCAGCACCCGCATCCTGGTCCCGCCGCTCGCGGTCTGGAAGGCCGCGAGCGCGCTGCACGAGAGCGGCGATCTCTGGGCACACCTGCGCGCCAGCCTTGTCCGGGATCTCCTTGGGCTCGCGCTCGGGATCCTCGCGGGCGGCGCCGTCGGCGGCCTGCTCGCCGTCTCGCGCACCGCCGACAAGCTGTTCTCACCGAGCTTCAACGCGGCGAAGCAGGTCGCGCTGTTCGCGTGGATCCCGCTCATGTCGGTGTGGCTCGGCGTGGGCGAGCAGGCGAAGATCGCCTTCATCGCGCTCTCCGCCTTCTACCCGGTCGTCGTGAACACCTATGAAGGCGTGCGCAGCGTCGGTGTCGAACACATCGAGGTGGCGCGGGTGCTCCGCCTCTCGCGGTGGCAGATCCTCCGCAAGGTCATCCTGCCGTCCGCCGCGCCGTCGCTCTTCGCGGGCGTGCACCAGGGGCTCATCTACGCGTGGCTCGGCACGCTCGGGGCCGAGTACCTGCTCGAGCCCGCCCCCGGGATCGGCAGCCTGATGGTGGACGGGCGCGAGCGCTTCGCCATGGATGTCGTGCTGGTCGGGCTGATCGTGTCCGGCCTCGTGGGCTTCGGCCTGAACGCGCTGGCCAAGGCCGCGGAAGACCGCCTGTTGCGGTGGCGCGTCCGCGGCGTGTGAGCGTCGACAACGTCGTCAACGTCGTCAACGTCTGATTCCGTCTGCTTCGTCTGCTTCGTCTGCTTCGTCTGCTTCGTCTGCTTCGTCTGCTTCGAGGAGGAACTCATGGGCTCGCCTGGAGTCATCAACATTCGCGATGTCAGCAAGAAGTACGTGGTCAAGGACAAGCCCCTGGAGGTCCTCCGGGGGATCGGCCTGACCATTCACCCCGGCGAGTTCATCAGCGTCGTGGGCACGAGCGGTTGCGGCAAGTCGACGCTCCTCCGGCTCCTCGTCGGGCTGGACGGCGACTACGAGGGCGATATCCTCGTCGGCGGCGCGCGCGTCCAGGGGACGAGCCTCGATCGGGGCATCGTCTTCCAGGAGCACCGGCTCTTCCCCTGGCTCACCATCGAGCAGAACGTCGCGCTCGGGCTCGAGAGCTCGGCGTGGACGCACGCGGAGAAGACCCGCGCGGTCGACGAGCACCTCGAGCTCGTGGGCCTGTCCGGGTTCAAGCGGGCGTACCCGCACCAGCTCTCCGGCGGGATGGCCCAGCGGGCGGCGATCGCGCGAGGGCTGGTCAACCGGCCGGGCATCCTGCTGCTCGACGAGCCGTTCGGCGCGCTCGACGCGCTGACCCGCGCGAAGCTGCAGCAGGAGCTCCAGCGCATCTGGCAGGAGGAGCAGATCACCATGATCCTCGTCACGCACGACGTCGAGGAGGCGGTGTTCCTCGGCGATCGCGTCGTCGTGCTCGAGCCGCGGCCCGGGAGGATCAAGCGCGTCGTCCCCGTCAGCGCGCCGCGACCGAGGTCCCGCACCGATCACGAGATCAAGGCCCTCGTCGACGAGGTGCGCGGCTACCTCCTCGAGGCCTAGCGTGACGGATCGAGGCGCAGCGTGACGGGAGGCCCGAAGCCATCTGGGACAACCGGTGGGGCCGCGCCAGAGAAAGATCTCTGGCGCATGGCAGGGTCATCCGTTATAATGGACGAACCATCCGCTATTATGGTGAGTGAAGCCCGATGACGATGCCCTTGCTCACGCTTCCCAACACGAGCTCGTTGGCCCTTTCTGTGCGCGCCAAGGCGCTTGTCTTCGAGGATCCACGCTCGCAGGCGATCCTCGAGCGGATCCGGCAGCTCTCGCCGAGCGACGCGACGTTGCTCGTGACGGGGGAGACCGGCACGGGCAAGGAGATCGTGGCCCGTCACATCCACACGTTGAGCCACCGGCGGGGGCGGCCCTTCGTGGCGGTGAATTGCGGCGCCTGGTCGGAGTCCCTCGTCGAGAGCGAGCTGTTCGGCCACGAGAAGGGCGCCTTCACGGGGGCGACGACCTCGAAGGCCGGGTGGTTCGAGGCGGCGGACGGCGGGACGCTGTTCCTCGACGAGATCGGGGATCTGTCGCTGCCGCTCCAGGTCAAGCTGCTCCGCGTGCTGCAGGAGCGCGAGGTGGTGCGGCTCGGCTCGCGCCAGCCGATCCCGATCGACGTGCGGCTCGTCGCGGCGACCAACGTGAACCTGGAGGAGGCGGTGATCGCGCGGAAGTTCCGCGAGGATCTCTTCTACCGGCTCAACGTGGCGACGCTGGCGCTCCCGCCGCTGCGCGAGCGGCCGGGCGACATCCTCCCGCTGGCGCGCTACTTCCTCGAGCTCTACACGCACCGGCTCGGCTCGGGGCCGGCCGTGCTCACGGCGGAGGCGACAGCGCGGCTCCTCGGGCACCCGTGGCCCGGGAACATCCGGGAGCTCGAGAACGCGATGCACCACGCGCTCCTGGTCTGCAAAGGCCAGGAGGTCACCCCGGCGGACCTGCGCCTCACGGCGCTCCAGCCGAAGGCCGGGGCCAGCATTCCTCCGCCGGAGCAGGGGGCGACGGACGCCGTGTCCCAGGTCAGGCCGACGCCGCAGGCGACGGCGCTGGAGGGCGCGCTGCTCGCGATGTTCGAGCAGAACCTGCCGAACCTGCACGAGCAGATCGAGGAGACGATCATCCGGACGGCGTACCGCTACTGCGATCGCAACCAGCTCCAGACGGCCAGGCTGCTCGGCATCAGCAGGAACATCGTGCGCGCGCGGCTCGCGCAGTTCGGGGAGCTGGCGCGCTACCGGGCGTCGCGCGGCGGGACGGCGGCCGCCGCGTTCGGGCGAGGGGAGGCGAGCCCCGCGCCGCGCGCCCCTGGGACGACCTGAGCGAACGTTGAGCCAGCGCGTCAGCTCGGCTGTGATTCTTCAACGCCACGCCTGCCTCGCCGGACGCGCAACGCTTGATTGAAGACGCGCTGGTGACGTCGACCAGGCGCGTCGCGTCACCCGCTCTTCCCGGCTCCCAGCTCCCCAGCTCCGCTTCCTGCAGGCAGGGCCCGCAGCGCGGGCTCAAGTGTGGCTCGCGCCCGTGGAGGGCTGCCCGGCCTTGGTCTCGATCCAGCGCTCCAGATCGGCGCGCGAGCTCACGCCGCTGCGGCGATCGAGCTCTCGCCCTCCGCTGAAGAGCACGAAGGTGGGCACCCCCTGGATGCGCCGGCGCCCGGCCTCCGCCGGATCGGCGTCGGTGTCGAGCTTGAGGACCAGCACCTGGCCCGCATTCCTGCGGCCGAGCTCGTCGAGGGCCGGCGCGACGACACGGCACGGGCCGCACCAGGTGGCCCAGTAGTCGACAAGGACGGGGACAGGAGAGCTCGCAATCGCCTGCTCGAGCGCGGCCCCGTCCACCGGCTGCGGAGCGCCCGTCGTGTCGAGGTGAGCCTTGCAGCGGCCACAGACCGGCCGATCCTTGACCCTCTGGTCCGCAACCCGGTTGATCGAGCCGCAACGGCCGCAACGGTAGATAGCCATGCTCCTTCTCCTTGCCGTCGCCGCGTGCCGCGGCATTGCGAGCAACTTGGGTCCGGCGTACGCCTTGGCAACCAGGGGGCGTGCGCGCCGTGCGGCGGACGCGGCGGTCGGCGAGCGGGCTACCGCGGCGAGGCTTCGCAGGCCCGTCGCGTCACCTCGTGGCGGTAGTCGAACATCCGCTCCAGTTTGCGCCGGACGAAGAGGCCGCCGCCGAGCCGGCCGATCGCGCCGAGCGGGAGCTCGTACTCCACGCGGTCCGTGAGGTAGCAGCCGCCCGAGCCGTCGGGGTCCATGCGGTGCGTGTGCACCCAGCGCTTGAACGGCCCGCTGCGCTGCGTGTCCTGGAACATCCGGCCCCGCTCGTACTGCGTGTGCTCCGCGACCCAGCGCAAGAGGACGGGGCCGACGCGCGTCTCCACGACCACGCGCGCGCCGACGAGGATGCCTCCAGTCTTCTCCAGCACGCGCGCGTGCTCCCAGGGGGGCGTGAGGCGCTCGAGGGCGTCAGGCTCCTCGTGGAAGGCGAAGACCCGCTCGGGGGGCGCGGCGATGCGCGTGCGCTTCTCGAAGGTGGGCATGCGCGAGCATGGATCGCATCACGCCCCTCTTCGAGGAGCGCACGCGCATCACCGCCGCTCCTGGCGACAGCACGCCGGAGAGGGGATGTCGCTTGGTTGTTTCACCGACGACATATTCTCACAGGAGCACGCGAGTACCGTCCGAACTTCAATCCACCCAGAGGAGAGCGTCTCATGATCAGGAAGAGCGCCAGAATGAGCACGGCCACGGCGCTTGTCGCGCTGCCTGTCGCTGCGCTGAGCGCGTGCTCCAGCGGCGACGAGGCGGTGCAGCCCGCGCCGCTGCCGGCCCCGCCGGCCGAGGAGGATGCCGCGCAGCACGGCGTGCAGCTCGGCCCGCGGCCGTATTACCTCGTCGCGGACATGGAAGAAGGCGAGCTGAAGGAGGCGCTCCTCTCGTGCTCCGAGGGGCCCTTCGAGCGCACCGATTTCTCCATCGGCCATCGCGGCGCTTGCATGCAGTTCCCCGAGCACACGAGGGAGTCGTACGAGGCGGCCGCCCGCATGGGCGCCGGCATCGTGGAGTGCGACGTGACCTTCACCAGGGACCGAAAGCTCGTGTGCCGTCACGCCCAGTGCGATCTCCACACGACGACGAACATCCTCGCGATCCCGGAGCTCGCCGAGAAGTGCTCGGAGCCGTTCGTGCCGGCCGACGCCGAGGCCGGAACGCCCGCCTCGGCGAAGTGCTGCACGAGCGACATCACCCTCGCCGAGTTCAAGCGGCTCTGCGGCAAGATGGACTCCGCGAACCCGGACGCCGCCACGGCCCTGGAGTACATGGCCGCGACGCCCACGTTCCGCACGGACCTCTACGCCACGTGCGGCACGCTGCTCACGCACGCCGAGAGCATCGAGCTCTTCTCGAGCCTGGGCGTCAAGTTCACCCCGGAGCTCAAGGTCCCGGAGGTGGAGATGCCGTACGAGGGCGAGTACGAGCAACAGGACTACGCGCAGCAGATGATCGACGAGTACAAGGCGGCCGACATCGATCCGAAGCAGGTGTTCGCGCAGTCGTTCCGCCTCGACGACGTGCTCTACTGGCTCGAGAGAGAGCCGGAGTTCGGCGCGCAGGCCGTGTACCTCGACGAACGCGTCGACACGGCCGAGGGGTACGAGGAGGCGGTCTCCGGGATGCAGCGCCTCGCGGATCAGGGCGTGAAGATCGTCGCGCCGCCGATGTTCGCGCTCGTGACGCTCGACGGCAAAGGAGGGATCGTGCCCTCGGACTACGCCGAGGCCGCCAGGGCCGCCGGCCTCGACATCATCACGTGGACGCTCGAGCGCTCGGGCCCGCTGGCGAGCGGCGGCGGCTACTATTACCAGTCGGTCGCGGACAGCATCGACAACGATGGCGACACGATGGTGATGCTCGACGTGCTCGCGCGCGACGTGGGCGTCCGCGGCGTCTTCTCCGACTGGCCAGCCACCGTGACGTACTACGCGAGCTGCATGGGCCTCTGAGGCGGGGCGGCGGGGGAGCGGGGCGCAACCGCGGCCGCCGAGCCCCCGGCGGCCTCTCGACGTGGCATCAGAACGCCCACGACCAGGTGACCGCGGCGGGCTCGGGGGGCGGGCCGGGCATCACGCCGGCCGCGTACCTGGTCTCGCTCGGCTGCATCGGGTGGACGGCCGCGATCGCGAAGCCCGTCACGTGGCCCAGGATCATGCCGGCGCCGACGTCCTGCCACGAGTGCGCGCCGGCGCCGATCCGCAGCGCCATCGTCACCACCGTGGCCGCCTCGGCGAGGGCGAGCGCGCCGAGGCGCGGCGCGGCGTCGCCGGTCGTGCGCAGCGCGAGGTTCAGGCGCGCGCCCGCGATGGCGGCCACCGGGGTCGTGTGACCCGAGGGGAAGGCGTCGAAATCGAGGTCGGTCTCGCCGCACCGATCGGTCCGCCACGAGCGCGGCCGGCACCGGCCCGACAGGCGCTTGATCACGTTCGAGAGGCCGGTCGACAGCGCCACCGCCTCGACCTCGATGAGCGATGTCCTGAGCGCCCGCGCGTAGGGGCGGGGGACGCCGGCGCCCGCGAGGTAGCTGCCCTCGAGGGCGTACCCGCTGCCGAGGAGGAGCAGCGTGCCCGCCGCCGCGCCGGTGATATCGCTGGCGAGGCCGACCGCGTCGTTGCGCTCCTCGCTGGTGGCGGCGCCCCACCCGGAGCGCCGCTGCGGGAGCAGGTACGTCGCGAGCGACGCGGTGCAGGCCGCGGCGAGGGCCGCCTCGCCGCCCGGCGTGCCGAACGCCCAGTCCGGGGCCGCCGGCCCCGCCTGCGCGGCGGCGGGCGCGCTCCACGCCAGCGCGCACACGCAGGCGAGCGGCGCGGCGTACCTCACGGCTTCTTCGCTGCGGGGGGCGCTGCAGGCTTTGTGGTCTGGGGCGCGGCTGGCTGCGCGGGCGCCGCGGGCTTCGCAGCCTGGGGCGCTGCGGGCGCCGCCGGCTTGCTGGCCGCCGCCGCCGGTCCGGCCGTCACGCCTGGCGCCTTCTGCACGATGACCTCACCGAGCTGCAACGCCGAGAGCTGCTCTCCGACAGCGCCGGCGTCGCCCACAAGGACGACCCGGAGCTGCTCGGGCACGAGGTACTTCTGCGCGACCCGCTGCACGTCCGCGGGCGTGATCCGCTGGAGCCTCGCCGGTCGCGTCGCGTACTCGTCGAGCGGCAGATCGTAGACCGCGAGGCCCGCGATCGTCGACGCGGTCGCGTCCGCCGTCTCGAAGCGCGCCGGCAGCTGGCGGATGAGGTTCGCCTTGGCGTCCGCGAGCTCCTCGTTCGTGACGGGCTCCCGCCGCATCCGGTCGATCTCCGCGAAGATCTCCCTCACGGCGGGGCCCGTGTTCTCGCGCACGATGGCGCCGCCCGCGGAGAAGGGGCCCGCTCCGTGGCGCATGTCGAAGCCGGAGCGCGCGCCGTAGGTGTAGGCGTGCTTCTCGCGCAGGTTCAGGTTGAGCCGGCTCGAGAACTGCCCGCCGAGGAGGGTGTTCATCACGAGCAGCGCGTCGTAGTCCGCCGTCGCGCGCGGCACGCCCGGAAGCGCCACCGTCACGGTCGACTGCGTGAGCCCTGGCCTGTCGACGACCACGACGCGCGGCGCGCCCGCGGCGATCGCCGGCGGATCGGCGGGGATCGCCGCCTTGGCGGGGGCGGGCGGCGCGGAGGCCAGGCCCTTCCAGGCGCCGAAGACCCGCTCCACCTCCTTCACCGCGTCGGCCTTGGTGATGTCCCCGGCGATGGCGACGGTCGTCAGCTCCGGCCGGAACTGCGCGGCGTGGAACTTCGCCAGGGCGCCCGCCGTGATCTTCTTCAGCGCCGCCTCGGTGCCGATCAGCGGCGCGTTGTACGGGTGGCCCTCGGGGTAAAGGACCTGGGCCTGGGCGATGGAGAGGAGCGACGCGGGGCGATCGTTCATCTCGGCGAGCTGGGTGATGCGGCGCGACCGCTCGCGCTCGATCTCCGCCGGCGCGAAGGCCGGGTTCATGTACGCGTCGCCGAGCAGCGTGAGCATCTCCCCGAACCGCGGCGTCACGCTCTGGCCCTGCACGCCGCCGCCGTCGAAGCCGACCGCGGACGAGAAGCTCGCGCCGAGCTTGCCGAGCGCGTCGCTGAGCGCGAGCGCGCTGCGGGTCCTGGTGCCCTGCATGAGCATCGCGCCCGCGAACGCGCCGACGCCCGGCTCGGCCTGATCGGCGCCGCGGACGGTCGTCACGTCCACGGCCACGATCGGCAGCTCGTGCCGCTCGACGACGAGGACGCGGATCCCGTTCGCGAGCTTCGCCTCCTCGATCCGCGGCGGCTGGAAGACCACCTCCGGCCCCGGGAGAGGCGGCGATTTGCGGAAGTCGTCCGCCGACGCGGCGGCGGGCGGCGCCGCGGCGGGGGCCTGCGCGCCGGGGGGCGCGGGGGGCGGCGTCGACGTGACCGGAGCGCAGGCGGCGAGCGCCACGGCTGCGAGCGAGGCGGAGACGGTTCGTTTCATGCGCATGGGCTCAACCCCCCTTCGGCGCGGCCGGGCCGGCCGCAGGCTTGTCGACCGCGGGCTTGTCGCCAGCGGGCTTCATGATGGCCGGCGCGGCCGCCGGCTTGTCGGTCGCCGGCGCGGCCGCGGGCTTCGCGCCCGCCGGCGTGGCTGCGGGCGCCGCGACCGCGGGCTTCACGCTCGCCGCTGCCGACGGCGCCGCGGTGGTGGGCTTCGCGCCCGCCGCCGCGGGCGTCGCCGCCCCGCTCTGCGTCACGAGGCGCCCGGCCTTCGGAGCGCCCGGCTTCGGCGTGACGAGGGCGATCACGCGCCTGCCCTGGGGCAGGAGATCCGCGGTCGCCTTCTGCAGGTCGGCGGCGGTGGCCTTCTCGTACCTGGCCACGTCCTTCGGGAAGTACCCCGGATCGCCGGTGAGCTGGTTGTAGTTGTTGATGGCGTTCGCGCGGGCCGTCACCTGCTCCATGCTGAAGACCAGCTCCGAGAGCACCTTGGCCTGGGCCCGGTCGTGCTCGTCCTGCGTCGGCGGCGCCTTGCGCAGCCGCTCGAGCTCGGCGTCGATGAGCTTCAGGGCCTGCTCGGGCGACTTGCCCTTCTTCAGCGTCGCCGTGATCTGGAAGGTGCTGGCGAGCTGGCTCGATTGCTGGAACGCGAAGACGTCCTGCGCGATCTGGAGATCGTACACGAGCTTCTTGTAGAGGCGGCTCGTCTTGCCCGAGGCGAGGACGTTGGCGACGAGGTCGAGCTCGGCGTCGCCGGGCGCGAAGCTCGGCGGCGTCACCCAGCTGATCGTCACGCGGGGCAGCTCGACGTCCGCCTCGATGTCGAGGCGCTTCTCGGTCGCGAGGTCGCCGGGGTCGGGCTTCGTCGCCACGGGCGGCGGGGCGCCCTTCGCGATGGGGCCGAAGTACTTCTGGATGAGCTCCTTTGCCTTGCTCCGGTCGATGTCGCCCGCCACGACGAGGGTCGCGTTGTTGGGCACGTAGAACGTCCGGAAGAAGGCCTTCACGTCGTCCATCTGCGCCGCGTCGAGATCCTCGGGCGTGCCGATGGTCAGCAGGTGGTAGGGGTGGCTCTCCGGGAACTGGGCCGCGCGGAGGAACTGCGGCACGAGGCCGTAGGGCGCGTTCTCGTAGTTCTGGCGGCGCTCGTTCTTCACGACATTGCGCTGGCTCGTGAAGGTCGCGTCGTTCGCGTGGTCGAGCAGCCACCCCATCCGGTCGCTCTCCAGCCAGAGCACCAGCGCGAGCTCGTTGGCGGGGACGGTCTCGAAGTAGTTGGTGCGGTCGGTGTTCGTCGTCCCGTTGCGATCGCTCGCGCCGGCCCGCTCCAGGTACTTGAAGAACATGTCCTCGCCCACGTGCTTCGAGCCCTGGAACATGACGTGCTCGAAGAGGTGCGCGAAGCCGTTCTTCCCCCGCGGCTCGTCCTTGGAGCCGACGTGGTACCAGACGTTGACGGCCACGACGGGCGTGCGGTGATCCTCGTGCAGGACCACCTCGAGCCCGTTCTCCAGCGTGTACTTCTCGACCGGGATGGCGACGCTCACGCTGGTCGCCGCCGCCGCAGGCTGCGCCTTCGTCGCGACCGGCGCCGCCGCGGGCGCGGGCTTGGCCGCAGGTTGAGCCGCCGCAGGCTGCGCCGGCGTCGCGGCCGGGGGCGCGGCGTAGGCGGGCAACGTCAGGCCGAGCGCGGCGACGAGCGCGCTGGACAGGGACGAGAGCGCCCGGGGGCGCGTCCGTTCGGACCGATGGTGGGCTCGCATGAGCGCGGTTTTAGCGCAGATCGCCCGAGGTCGAGCGCAAACTTCGCTCGTGGAAAGGGAGGCGCGGCGCAGCGCGGTTCACGGTCGGCGCTGCGCTCCTGTCACTGGAATGGCGCGACGAAGAGCTGGTACGGCCCGAAATCCACCGGAGTACGCCCCTTCACGGTGATGGCGCCGAGGCTCCCTCCCGGTCGTGCCCCGTAAATCCGGGAGTTCACGCCCTCCCTCTCGCCCGCGCATGCGCTGAGCGGGCCGAAGCACTCGATGTTGATGGGATTGCATGCGTCGTCCGCGGTCTTGATCGTCATCGGGAAGTCGGTCAGGCCGCACGAGGACACCACGGTCGACATCCCCGGGCAGACCGGGACATAGAACGTCTGCTCAGGGCTGCTCGCGCCGCACGCGGAGCTGGGAGGGATCGGCGCCCCGGTGGTGTCGCCGCTGACGAGGCCGCTGCCCGAGATGACCCCGGCCCTCTCGCCGAGGCACGACGCGCGCTGGAACCTGAGGCGGACCGTGCCGAGCGCCTCCGGCTGCGCGGCCTTGACCACCACCGTGTAGGTCCCGGCCCGGAGCCTGGCCGCGAAGTGCGCGCCCGGCGCGGCGTCGCCGCAGCTGCTGGCCGCGCAGCCGACGGGGGGGCCGCCGCACCCGTCGCCCTCGAGCACCGCGAGCGCCGTGTCGACGTCCGACGCCAGGGTGCCGAGGTACACGACCTCGTCGGACGGGAGCGTGAACCGGAAGAACACCTCGCCGCCGCTGCCGCCGCACGGCAGCGCGACGTCGGAGGTGTTCCCGGCCGTGATCTCCGCCGCGTAATCCATCGAGCCCGTCAGCTCCCCCGGCGTCTCGCAGCTGTCGGCGCCCGGGATCGGCGCGCAGCCGTCGTCCGGGACGCCGTTGCAGTTCTCGTCGACCGCGTTGCCGCACACCTCGGGCACCGGGGAGGCGCACCCCTCGCCTTCGCAGCCGTCGTCGGGGAGCCCATCGCAGTCCTGGTCCACCGCGTCCCCGCAGATCTCCGGCTCGGGCTCGCAGGGCGCGAACGCCGGGACGTGGACGGGCACCTCGACCACGTTGTTCTCGATCGCTTGCTCGGCGATCGCGCCGATCGGGTTGACGGTGACGCGGAGGGTGTAGTCCCCCTCGGGCACGTCCGTCACGTCGACCCACTGGCACGGCGTGCCGACGTCGTAGGTGTCGGCCCACCCCGCGCTCAGGAAGTTGCACCCCATGCCTCCCGAGGTCGGGTAGCCGCGCGGCGCGGGGGACGAAGGATCGAGGGGCTCCATGTCGACGAGGCAAAACGCCTGCTTGTGCCCCAGGGAGACGACCTCGCCCTCCGCGTCCACCAGCCGGTAATCGGTGAAGTCCAGGAAATGAAAGTGCTGGTGGCACTGCGCATACTCGAAGAGCGGGCTGTTGAACTCGGGGCCGGGGTCGAGGTGGCCGGGCCCTGCGTTCTCGACGCGCCCCTCGAACTCGAGGAGATGCCGCCGGCCGGGGCCGCCGATGCACCTTTCCATGAGCTCGCAGGCGTCTCTGGGGAACGTCTGGTACGAGAACCGGATCGTGTCGACGATGCGCTGCCTGTCCGGGCGCAGGTCGGGCACGATGCAGACGCCGGCCTCGCACGCGTGGCCGCCGGGACAGCACGCGCCGCCGCAGATCGCGCCGTCGCAGGCGGGGTAATCGACCGGGAGGACGATCGTGTTGTTGTCGAAGCGCGCCTCGGCGAGGGTCCTGTTCGGGTTCACGGTGATCTCGAGCTCGTAGAGCCCGGCCGGGACGCCGGTCACGTCGAGGGCGTTGCACGCCACGGTGCCGGGCTGCTCGACGTGCTCTCCCGGGCCGAGGCCCTGCGCGTCGCAGCCGTACTGGCCGCCTGGCATCGCGACGCAGCGCGCGTCGAGCTCGGCCTCGGCGACCACCGCGCCGCCCTGGCTGAGGCGCGCGCGGAAGAAGTGCGGGACGACGTAGCTGTCCTCGCAGAAGTTCGGCTCGAAGACGTCGCTCTCCGAGGGCGCGCCGAGGTCGAGCGGAACGTCGCCGGCGTTCGCGAGCGAGACGTGGAAGCGCATGAGCGCCCGCCGGCCGCTCGCGCCGAAGCAGCCATGCAGCAGCTCGCAGGCGTCCTCGTCCACGCGGACCGTGGCGAACGTGACGGGCTCTCCTCGCTCCGGGGGCCCGAGCACGAGGTCCGCCGCCTCGCAGCCGCCGCGCACGCACGCGGCGCCGGGGCTGCAGCACGCCGCGTCGCCGCAGGCGCGCGCCTCGTCGCACGCGGCGGCGCAGCCCGACGGCTTGCCCTCGGCATCGATCTGACACCGCGCGCCGCCGGGACACACGATGTCCGAGCCGGGGCAACGGATGCCTCCTGGCGCATCGCCGCCGCTCCCGCCGCCTCCCGGGCCCGAGGGCGGCTCGGTCGGCCCGTCGTCGCCGCACGCGGCGGCCGCCAGGAGCCATGAGCCCATCAACAGCGCTTCGACGACGTTCTTCATGTGCACCCTGGTCAGCAGTAGCAGACGAGCCGCGCGGGCCGGAAGGCGTGTGCCGTTCCGGCAGGCCGCCAGGCAAGCTGCGTATCGTGAGGGTGCGCGCGGGGAGAATCGGTACGGTCGAGGGGGGCGCAGGATTTCGACCGGTCAGGGGCTCGGCAGCGGATACGGGAGTACCGCTGGATTGACGCCGAAGTTCCTTATGAACATGATCCGCGCGCCGCTCGCAGGGTCGGATGAGGCCCAATCTCCCAGGAGGACGGCGGTGAACCAGTAGTTCTGCACGGCTGCCGAGACGCTCCGGATGGCATCGGCCGAGCCGACCGGTCGAACGCCCACCCACTGCTGGCCGGCGCCGCGCGGCGCCGCGAACTCGGCGCCGGTGCTCGCGCTCGCCGACGCGTACGCGACGTCCGTGAGCACGGGTGTAAAGGTGTCGCCTCGGGTCCCGTCTGCATTGACCGACCAGTGGCCGAGATCCACCGAGGGCGCTGTCGCCGAGGCGTTGATCAACATGACGCGCGGGGTGGTGAACGTCCCGGGCAGCTCCGGCTGAACCCTCCACAGCTTGAGCTGCAGCGCCTTGTCGCCCGCCTCTCCGGTGGTGCCAAGCAAACCTCCCAGGTAGATCGCGCCGGGCTCCAGCGGGCCCGTCCGCTGAGCGCCGACCACCTCGACATCCGAGCCCCCCTCGCCGGCGCCGGGCGCGACGAGCGAGAGCGTCGACTCACCCGGCGGAAGATCGGTGTACGTCGGCGCCTGCGCATACCTCAGGTTGATGGCGACCCTCTCCGTGCCCGAGTACACCTCGAGGGGCGACGGCGTGGGCGGCAGCGATGCGTGGAAGAAATAGACGAGCGGATCCCGCTTGACGAACACGGCAGGCGAGTCGTCCCCTGCCGGGACGACGAGCAGGCCGTGTGCGCGCGTGTCGCTGGCGACGCGGGTCGGCTCCCCGGTCTCGATGACGAAGTACGATCGCCCACCGACGAGCGATGCCGCAGAGAGCGAGAACGGCGCCTGACCCGTCGGACCGAAGTTCCTCGACGCGGTGACCGTGATCGACCGGGTCGACAGGGGCACGAGCACGCCTTCTGGAGCGCTGGCGGTGAACCAATCGAGCGCCGCGGCGGCCGCGGCGCTACGGTCGATGTAGAACGATTTCGGATTCCACGAGTTGGAGTCGGCGCCCACGAAGCGCAGGGCGACCTCGCTGCATGAAGGCGTCGTGAAGTTCTCTTCTGCGATGAGAAGCCGCGGCGCCGTCGTGCCCGTCGTGCCCAGGATTCCGACGGCCACGATCGTGTAGCGCGTCCCAGGGGCGACCGTCAGTGGATCGGCCGAAATCGTGAGCGCGTCGCCTACGCCACCACCGGTTCCATCATCGCTCCGTGCCGAGAAGGTGATCGCGTCCGCCGTGACTTTGGCGTACCTCGTGACGGACGCGGCGACCACGCCGGGCGACACTGCCTCTGTGTCGGGTACCGGCGCACCGTTCGCATAGAGGCGGAGCGCGGGCGGGTCGCTGACCCCCACCGGTGTGTTCGTGCGGTTCGGCAAGAGGGCGTTGATGAGCCGGATCTTGGGTTCAGGGTCGGTGTCCGGCGGCAGGCCACACTCCGCCGGATCGCCGCCGCCCGTGCCGCCAGCGCCGCCTGTGCCGCCAGCGCCGCCCGTGCCGCCGGCGCCACCCGCGTCGCCGCTGCCGCCCGTGCCGCCAGCGCCGCCCGTGGTGCTGGCGCCCGTGGTGCTGGCGCCCGTGCTGCTGGCGCTGGCCGCGTCGCCGCCGCCGCCCGTGCCGCCAGCGCCGCCCGTGCCGCCAGCGCCGCCCGTGCCGCTGGCGTCGCCGCCGCCCGTGCCGCTAGCGCCGCTTGTGCTGCCAGCACCGCCCGTGCCGCCGCCGCCCGTGCCGCCGGCGCCGCCCGTGCCGCCGCCGCCGCCGCCGTCAGAGCTACCGCCCGACGACGTGCTGGCGCTCGTGGTCCCACCTCCGCCTTGCCCCGACTGTGATGAGGTATCGTCGTCCCCGCAAGCGCTCGTGAAGATCGAAAGCCCGGCCAGCGCACCCACCATGATCAGCCATCGTTGACGCATCTTCATCGTAACACATCTCCGTGTAGCGCGTCGTACGCGCCAGAACGATTCACTACTTCGGGAACTTCAGCGCGCAGGCGTCACGCGGAACCGCGATGACTCCCTTCGTCAGCTCGTCACGCATGTAGATGTAGGCCATCACGCCGGCGTTGAAGACGGCTCTCCGGAGCCATGCGTCGACCTCCGGCGAGCTCGCGTCCGCGGCGCGGAGCTCAGCCGAGAGAGGGTTCCTGAGCGTGCACACGTCCCTCCACATGGGCACGCCGAACTCTGGAGCCACCGTATTGCTCAGGATGAGACTCCAATTCCCGCTCGCGGCCGCGGCGTCGTAACTGGCTCCGAACCGATGCGCATCGGTGCGGATCTCATCGCAGGCGGCGCGCGCGACGCCGAGCATGTTCGCCCTCGATCGCCTGAAGGCCGCCTTCGCGGTCTCCGGATCGAGCGGGATCGGCACCGCGGCCACGATCCGATTGCTGACGAAGACGTTGAAGAAGGTCCTCTCCTCCTCCGCGGTACGGCCGAACGAGACGGTGGTGCCCCCGGTCGCCATCCAGACGAGGTACTTCGCCGCCCCGTCGGGCCCGAGGTCGTTCTCCCCTGCGTCGGGCCCATGGAACGTGGCGAGGTTCTCGTTGGGTGCCCAGCGCGGGCCGAAGAGCCCGTCGACGAAGCTCGCCACCCTTGCCCCGGAGGTCGCGCGGAGCGCTCTGGCCGCGCCGGTCTGGGCGTCTCCGTAAATTCCATGGCAATTCGAGCAGATACCGGCGTAGATATGCTCCCCTGGGTTGGACCAGTAGATCGCGCTCCACGGCTGGCGCGGCCTCCCGGTTCCCGGATTGATCATCCACTGCTCCACCGGTTCGGGCTCCGGCGCGTCCCCGGGGAACGCGCAGCCTGGGGCGAAGAACCCCTGAGCATACACCTTCTTCGCCAGCGCCTCGTGCTCGCTCGTCACCTCCTCCGCGCGGATCCAGTCGTCGAGCTTCGTCCTCCAGTCGATGTTGCGCGGGACGTACGGATAGCGCTCGGTCGTGTCCTCGAGCACCCACCCGAGTTCGCGATGCTCCTCGCAGTCGTGAAGGGCGCGCGCCTCCGCGGCGTCCGCCGCGCGCATGGCGAGCTCGATCGCCTCCGGATCCCCCGGCGCCTCCCGTCCTCCGAGCTCGTAATCGCGCGGCACCGACGCCCACCAGCGCGCCACGAGGACCGGCAGGCGGCAGTCCACCGACGCCGTGTGCATCGGCATGTGGAGGCTGAAGAACGCGCTTGCCTCCTCGTTGTCCACGGGCAGGCCGAACGCGCGGGGAGTCCACGCTCCCGTGGGCAGGACGACGCGACGGTAGATCCCTCCGACCGGGATGGAGCTCTGGATGACGAGCTCATCGAAGGACGCGGGCACATCAGGAAAGTAGTGCAGCCCGTCCGAGCCCACGGTATCCATGCGAAACCCGAAGATGCTCCCGCCGGGCGACATGTCCAGGCCTCGCAGCGTCGCCTTGCTCGCCACCGCATAGCCGCGCGGGTTATGGCAATGGGCGCAGTTGCCCGCCATGTAGGCCTGCATGTTCAGCTCGTCGGCGTTGCGCGGTCGGCGGGGCAGTGCAGAGTCCTCCAGCTTGGGGAAGTCGTCGGGCGTGAGGGTCGCCAACGTGCCGCGCACGACACCGTAGGCGAGGAGACGCTCGAGCTGATTGAGCTCGTCGGCGAGCACGTCCGGCGTGTAGACGCCGCCTTCCCCTTTGGGTCGCTTGTGGAGCTGGAAGGGCGTGATGCCAAGGATGAAGCTCTCGCTCTCCGAGCCCGTGTGGCACGCCACGCATCGCGTCGCGCCGGGCACGGCGTAGCTCTGCAGTGAGCCGGTGGTCTCGTCGGCCGTGTAAGGGCGGACGTAGTCGGGGAACGGATCTCCGTTCAGGTAGAGCTCCCTGCTGTCCGGTGACGCCGGATCGAGCCCGGTCCCGAGGAGCTTCGCGCTCGTCTCCTCCGCGTTCCACACGTACGTGCCGAAGATCGCGTCCTCGGCCCGCTCGCGCGTCACGATGATGCGTGTCTCCATCTTGCGGTATCGCGTGACGCCGTCGGGCTCGACCACGGCCCTGAAGAAGGTCTTGTAGAAGCGGGTGTTCGGGGGGATGCGGAGGCTCTTCGCCTCCGGGTCGTACGTGATGGCCTGCCCCGCCGGGACGTGCACGAAGCGCAGCTTCGCCGCGTCGTCCGACCAGAGAGGGTAGGTCGGCGCGTAGGCGAGCGTCCCCCTGCGCGCGAGCACCTCGGCGTCCAGCGAGACGAAATCGGTCTCCGAGAGCTTGACCGGGAGGTCCGCGAACGATCGCATCGCAGCGAAGCGCTCGTCCACCGCCTCGTCTCGACCGACGATCTCGGTGTCGGGGATGCAGCTCCCGAGCTCGGTCAACGCATCGCCGATCTCGCGCGGGGTCACGAAATCTCCGTCCGGATCGACCTCCATGTCACCCTTCGGGAGGACGTACGTGCCGGAGGGGCAGCCCTGCGCGATCCACGCCTGGAGCCGCCGGCCGAGCGCCTCTTGCCCGCCGATCTTGTAGGGCATTTCCCCGCTGAGCATGACGTCAACGGGCGTCTTGCCGCTCTTGCCGCGCGCATTGCACAGGTTCTCCGGGGTGCCGGCGTAGGAGAAATCTCCTTGCTCTGCCGGGGCCTTGTGGCAGTTGCCACATTGAATCTCGATCTCCCCCGAAAGGTTGCTGAAGGTATCGAGGGCATCTTCGACCGTCGCCGAGTGGCGCTGAGGGATCGGTTCGTGCGATCGGGCCGGGGCGCATGGACGCGGCTGCGTGCCCCCCCCGTCACCGCCGCTGCCGCCGGTCCCGCCGCTGCCGCCGGTCCCGCCGGTCCCGCCGGTCCCGCCGGTCCCGCCGCTGCCGCCGGTCCCGTCGCTGCCGCCGGTTCCGCCGCTGCCGCCGCCGTCTCCACCGCTGGTAGCGCCGCCGCCGCTCGTGCCCTCCGGGGGCGAGATTTCATCGGTGTCGTCACCTCCGCAGCCGTACCCGGCCACGGACACGACCCCGAGCAACAGCACCATCGACCTCATCGTCACCCAACGCCGACCTTGACCCATCGTTGCCAGCTCCCCGGGCTCGCAGCGGCGAACCCCCTACCGTCGCAGCGGCCGAAATGACACCGGTGAGCTCCTGGAACAACCGTGAATGCCGGCTGTCACGGACCCGTGACGCCATTGCGGTCCCATCGACGTAGATGATTGCGCTTTCATTGATTTACGCGCCGCAAGCTCGCCTCTCCCGCCGGTCGCTGATGGGGAGTAAGCGTTCACCGGGCAGACCTCCCACGCTGGGCGGTGTTGCGGGGTGGGCTGCCGCTGGGGCTGTCGGTGCCGGACCTGTATTGCGTCGTAGGACGCCGTGCCGAGCTCGGAGCTTGGCAGCATTGCTCGTCGGCTCGACCTCAGTTCATCGATGCGTTCGTCTCACCAATCCGGGCCGTAGTACAGCTCCCACACGTCGTCGGCGATCGGAAGCAGCCCCACGGGCTCGCCGGCGAGCAGCGTGGAGAGGGCGGTCTGCGACCCTCCGAACTGCAGCCGTCCTTTCTCGTTGAGGCGTCGAACGGCCATCGTGTCCGGGTATTCCGGCGACGAGGGCTTGCTCGGCATCGAGCGGCGCGAGGGCGTGTAGCGCGAAGCCGGCGTCCTCTGGCCGAGCGCCTCGTGCGGACGCTGGTCGTTGTACTCGTGCCGAAAGCGGTCGAAAACGCGCTGCTGCGCTGCTGTGTCGGCGCGCCTCGCGAGGGCTGAACGCTGAGCGCGCGGCGGAGGCTCTTCGCCGGGTCTCACGTCCTCGTGCGCGGATATGTCTATGCGTGCCGCTCTGTGCTAGACGGTCAAGTCCCTATCTCCCGCGGCGCGCGGTGCTCAGCGGGTGATGAGAAGGGGGCGTGCCTGAGCACGCCGCGCTGGCCATGTGCGTCGAACGGAGCGCGCCTGCCGCATGGATCGCGCGGCGCGCTCCGTCCTTCGTCATCAGCCTATCAGCTCACAGCGAGGAGGGGCACGTGGTGCCGGTGCTACCGCAATTGAGCGGCGTGCGGGGCGAGTTGGTCGTCGCGGTGCACGCGAGGAAGCCGTTGGCGATCAGGATATCCTCGAACGCAATAGCGTCGTTAATATCGTTCACGCCGAAGGCCCAGTCCAGGAAGTCCTGCTCCTTGATGTCGCGAGTTCCGTTGCCCTCGTTGAGGTACAGGAAGCGAGCGAGCGGGTACTTGTTGCTCGGGTCCGTGATGAGTTTGCGGATGTTGGCCTCGGTCGGCGCGACGCCGTTGATCACGAGGGGCTTGTTTTCGTAGGTGCCCGAGGCGACCTTCGCGTCGCCGCCCGCATAGCCGATCGCATCGACGTTCGCGCCCACGAGCTTGCCGATGCAATCGGTGGCCGAGTCGGTCGCCGCGCAGGGCGTGGGCACGAGCGAAGAGGTCCCCGGCGTGTCGGTCGAGAGCCGCGGCCCGGCGATTGGGTCGTCCACCACGATCTGCACGTTCGCGCAGAAAGCCGTGCAGCCGGTGAGGGCCTTGAAGACTTCGGTCGTGCCCGAAATGTCGTCGCGGCGATACATCACGAGGGCGTTCGAGGGGTTCGTCGACCCCGAGGTGAACTCGCCCCACGTGTTGAAGCCGGCGCAGCTGGTGGCGTCCCCGTCGCCGTCGCCGCAGAACGCGCCCTTGACGTTCGCCAAGTTCGCGCCGGTCGCGGTCTGGTCCGCGTTCTTATCCGCCCAGATATACACGGCGTCGAGCGCGATGCGATTGCTCTTCTGACCAGTGCCACTGCTGTCACAAGAGCCCTGCAGGTCCCTGGACATCGGAGCGATCGTCTGCGCCTTCGTGTTGCAGGGGGCGGCGCCGGTGCCTTCCAGGCACTGCTCGCCTTTGCCCGACCCGGTACCGTAGTAGGTGAGGCCCGTGACGCCCGACGCGGCGATCGCGGCCGTGGTCGCGTTGAACAGCGTGTCCGACCCGTAGAAACCCCCGCTGATGAGCGCCTGCTGCGATTCGCCGACGAGCTCCTCGTTCGTGCTGCCCACGGCGCACGCCGCGAGGCCGAGGACCGAGAGCGCCGAAAGGACCAATTTGCCCATGTTCTTCATGTTCATCTCCATCGTTCAGAGTGACGGTGCGCCTGTGCACCTCGATCGTCTCGGTGCACCGGCGCACATCGATCAATGCAACAATCCAAGGAAAACCGCCTGGCCGCCGAAGCGCTCGCCGTCAGGCGGTCAAGTCTCTATCTCTCGCGACGCGGCCGCTCAGTGGGTGGTCACCGTGCGGATCTTGCCGAGGCGCCGCCCCAGCCGCTCGGTGAACCAGACGTCGAGGATGCCGCACCCCAGGAGCGACGGGCGCAGCGTGATCCCGAGCGGACGAGAGCTGGCGATCGGGAGATCGAACTCGGTGACGACGCCGCTCGTGGTGATGCGTCCGATCTTGTTCCCGAACTGCTCCGTGAACCAGAGATTGCCGTCCACCCCGAGGGTGATGGCCGTGGGGCCGCGGTCCAGCGCGGGGAGCGCGAACTCCGTCACGGTCCCGCTGGTGTCGATCTTCGCGATCTCGTTCGCGGTGGTGAACCAGATTTTGAGGTCGGGCCCGAGCGTCACCGCGTTGGGGTTCGAGGCCGAGGCCGGCAGCAGGTACTCGGTCACGGTTCCAGACGTGCTGATCCGCGCGATCTTGTTCGTGAACGACTCCGCGACCCAGAGGTTTCCATCGGCTCCAGCCGCGATCCCGCGCGGCTGGCTATTGGCGGTCGGCAGCGCGAACTCGGTGATCACGCCGGCCGGCGTGATGCGCCCGACCTTGTTGCCGAGGAGCTCGGTGAACCACACATTCCCGTCGAATCCCAGCGCGATCCCGAACGGGTTCGAGTTGCTCGTCGGGATGTCGTACTCGGTCACGACGCCGGTCTTCGTGATCGCCCCGATCCGGTTGGTCCCCGGCTCGGTGAACCAGATCCGGCCATCCGGACCGAGGGTGATGCCGCTCGGGTTCGATCCGGCCGCGAGCGGGTACTCGGTCACGTTGCCGCTGGAATCCGCGGCCGCGATCTTGCTGGCGGAGCCCTCGGTGAACCAGACGCGGCCGTCAGGGCCAAAGGTGATGTTCCCCGGCGTGGAGTTCGAAGGAATGGCGTACTCCGTGATGTCACCCGCGGACGCCGCCGGGCAATGCCCGGCGCTCGCGTGCTCCGCCTGCGCCACCAGTGCGGCGCCGACCATCATCGACAAGGCAACAATCGACTTTTTCTTCATTTCATTCTCTATCAGGGTTCGAGGTTGAGAGCGTCTCGCGAGATCTCCTGTTACGAATCTGTGAATGCCGCGGCTACGCCGCGCGCTGGCGTTGCTCGTCGAGAGCGGCGCTACGCGCGCTCGACCGCTGCCTCTTCGCGCTCACGCTCGTCAGCGGTCCGTCACGATCCCGCTCGGCGCCCCGTTCGGAACTGCGCTGGCAAACTGCGTGCACACCCGGTGCGTCCCCCATTCCCTCCCCGTAACCAGATTCCGTCCTATGTCGATCCGTACCTGTTTGCTCGTAAGACGAGCCATGTAGCCGCGGAGCGAATCGCCTCCAGCGCGTCGCTGGGGTGTCGGCGCCAGGCGCGCGCGATGAGAACGCGACGCGGAGATCGCGCCTGCCGGACCCGCCAAACAGGTTGTATGAACGGCCATGGCTTCGTGGAGCTGATGGCCGGGCCCATTCGGGTCACCCCCACGATCGCGAACGGCCGCCGCGGCGCTGCCAGCCAGCGGAAGGAGGACGAGCCGCGCTCCCGCCTCTGCTGGTCACCCCGCGTCAGAATGCAATAGTGACGCGCTCGAAGGCTCACGCATTTGCGCGATTCGGGCGCGTCGATGCAATCGAGACCCGCACGTCATAGCTCGCTATGCGGGGGGGGACGGCCAGCCAGCCCCCCCGGCGGCTTCGTGTGGGGCGGACTATAGTAGGCGCGAGAACGAAATGCGCGAAGTTTGTGTTACGTAATACCGACGTGTGTCCTGTGATGGCGTGATCCTGTCGTCCTCGATGGGCGAGCTCGTGCATTCGAGAACGATTCGGCTGTCAGCTCTGCGACGGTCCTGTGCCGGAACGGTAGAACGCCAGCGCCGGATATCGCTCCTCGAGAACGATTCGGCTGTCAGCTCTGCGACGGTCCTGTGCCGGAACGGTAGAACGCCAGCGCCGGATATCGCTGCTCCTGCGAGGGCAGCGTCGCGCCTTCAAGCAGCTGCGCCCGAGATCGGAGAGGGAGGGAGCGCGGCCGCCGACGGCCCGCCCACGGCCGTGCGACCGGCGGCAGCAAGTTTCTCCTCGCCGTCACGAGGTCGTGTACTCTCGCCGACATGGCTCCCGTCGTCGTCATCACCGGTGCATCGAGCGGAATCGGTCGATCGCTCGCGTTCTCCTGGGCGAAGCGCGGCGCGCGCGTGGTGCTGAGCGCGCGCGGGCGAGACGCGCTCGAGGGGGTCGCCTCGGAGGTGCGCGCGGCGGGCGGCGCCGCCCTCGCGGTGGCCGGCGACGTGACCGTCGAGGAGGACCGCAAGACGCTCTGCGAGCGGGCGCTCGGCGCGTACGGCCGGCTGGACGTGCTGGTGAACAACGCCGGGCGCGGCTATTACACGCCATCGATCGAGATCGATCCCGCCGAGCTCGAGGCGCTCTACCGGCTGAACGTCGTCGCGCCCGTGCGCCTCGCGCAGCTCGCGATCGAGCCCCTCACGGCCACGAAAGGCACCCTCGTCATGGTCTCCTCGATCGCGGGGCTCGTCGCGGCGCCGCGGATGGGCCCGTACGCCTCGTCGAAGTTCGCGCTGGAGGCGCTCGCGATGTCGCTCCGCGCGGAGCTCTCGTCGCGCGGCGTGCGCGTGCTCGTGGTGCGGCCGGGGCCGGTCGAGACCCCGTTCCACGCGAACGCCGTCGTGACCGACGACAACGTCGGCTACCGCCCGCCCGGCCACAAGAAGCAGAGCCCGGACGAGGTCGCCGAGATGATCGTGCGCGCCGTCGACGCGGGCCGCGACGTCCTGGAGACGAGCCTGTTCGTGAAGACCGCGAGCCTCGCCGCCCGCGTGGCGCCTGGCCCCATGCGCTGGCTCTCGAGGCGGATGGCGCGCCGGTCCGGGTTCTGAGCGGAGCGCGCCCCTCCTGTGCCGGGAACGCCGAGCGGGTCGAGCACCCGAGCAAGCCGAAGGAAGGCGGGGAGGGGGCGCCCGGAGCGAGCTCCGCAAGGCGGGGGCTCAGAGCGAGCGCAGGAAGGCGGGCGCTCAGAGCGAGCGCAGGAAGGCGACCACCGCGTCGCGATCTTCCGCGGGGAGCGCCACGAAGCGCTGCTTCGCGGCGTCCGCCTCGCCGCCGTGCCACAGGATCGCCTCGACGACGTTCCGCGCGCGGCCGTCGTGCAGCAGCTGGGTGTGGCCGTTCACGGCCTCGAGCAGCCCGATGCCCCACAGGGGCGGCGTCCGCCACTCGCGCGGCCCCGCGAGGTGGTCGCTCGTCGACGTGTCCGCGAGCTCTTCTCCCATGTCGTGCAGGAGCAGATCGCTGAAGGGCTGGATGAGCTGATCCCGCAGCTCGACGAGCGGGTGGCGGCTCCCCGTCTTCATCGAGGGGACATGGCAGCTCGCGCACCCTGCCTGGCTGAACAGCGCCTCTCCGCGCTGGACGGCCGGGTCCGCCGTGTCTCGGCGCGGCGGCACGCCCAGCATGCGCATGTAGACGGCGAGCCTGTCGAGATCCTCGTCGGAGAGCTCGGGATCTCCGCGCGTGCCGTCCTGGCAACCTGACTGCGCCTCGCCGCACTCCTCGACCGGGAACAGGCTCGTCGTCACGCCCATGTCCGCCACCAGCGCGTCGGCGACCTGGTGAGGCACGCTCACCTTGCTCGCCTTCCAGCCGAAGCGCCCTATCTGCAGCGCCCCCGAGACAGGGTCCGGGATCAGGTTCGGACGGCCCGAGATACCGTCCTGATTGCAGTCCATCCCGTCTGCGCGCTCGAGCACCGCGTCCTCTGCGATCGCCTCGAGGAGGCCCATGCCCACGAGCGGGCGTGCGACGCGGACCGAGTAGCTCGCGATAGGCCCTGCGGAGAGCCCGTCGAAGCGGAACGTGGGCTTTCGCAGGACGTACGGCGTGCCATCGGGGAACTGCCCGGGCTCCTCGGTGTAGGCCACGGTGGCCGTACCCTCGCTTTCGCCCCCGCCCTGCGCCTTGTCCTGCAGCTGCCGGCCGTAGCTCGGGTCGGCGGTGGGCCCGCCGTCCGCGTTCGCGCCTGCGCCGAACAGCTTCACGACGGCGGTCTCCATCGCCTCGCCGGGCTCGGGCGGCGCGCCGCGACCGTTGTTGATATGGCAGCTCACGCACGCCGCCTGGTTCGAGAGCGGCCCCGCCTTGCCGGCGTGCTCGTCGAAGACGGGGTTACCGCCCTCGCTGTGCTCGCCGGTGGCAAAATCCGTATGGAACAGGCGGCGCCCCTCGAGGAAGGGCTGGATGGAGCTCTCCTGGATGTTGAGCGCCATCTGCTCGTAATAGAGATGAGGCTCCTCGTAGATGTACGGTATCGTCCCGTCGCCGCCCGACAGGGCCGCCTCGTTCGGCTCGTCGAACGGCGTCAGCTCGCCGCTGCCGACGCGGTAGCGGAACGTGTCGCTGTAATAGCTCGTCCTCCCCTCGACGGTGCCCGCGTCAAGGAACACCCCGAACTCGAACTCCAGCAGATCTCCCGCGCGGATCTCCCTGCTGTCCCTGGCGTTGCGATCGACGACGAACTCCCAGTGGGTGCTCGTGATGCGCTCCATGCCGTTGTTCGAGTCGAACACGTTGCCTTCGCCCGAGTACCAGCAACGGAAATTGATGGTCTGGTTGTTCGATGCGTTTGCTTTGGGGAGCCAGGTGAACTTGACGGTGCTGCCGCCCGCCGGGATCGTGTCCTCGACGATGAACTTGTAGCTTCGGTTCTCGAAATAGCGCGGCTGGTACGGGCTGAACTCTTCCTCTTTCTCGTGGCGCCCGCGCACGCGCCCTGCGGCCTCGAGCGTGATCGTCCCATCGGCGGCCGTCGTGGTGATCGGCTTGCCCGCCGCCGCGGAGGGGAACAGCGGGGAGATGTCGCCGTCCACGCCGGAGCACTCGCCGGGATCGACCTCGCCGCCGTCGCAGGCCGGCGCGGGCGGCGCTCCCGCGGAGAAATAAGCGAAGATCGCCTCGATATCGGCCGTCGCGATCTGCTGCTCGCCGAAGGCCGGCATGCGCGCGTCTCCCGTGCGCTCCGTGCGCACCTGCGCCGTGAACTCCTCCAGGGGGCCGTCGAAGGCGAAGAGATCGGGAAACCCGCCGGTCGGCTTGCCGTGGGCGCTATGGCACCCGCCGCAGTTCAGCGCGAACGCCTGCGGCAGCGCTGGCCCGCCGCTCGTCTCCTCGCAGGGCGGCGCGCCTTCCGGACCGCCGCCGTCGCCCGGCGAGGGCGACTCCGGCGAGGGCGACCCCTGCGAGGGAGACGCGGGCGACAGGTCGCTCGAGCACCCGAGCTCTGCTGCGCAGGTCGCGAGCAGCCCGAGCACGACACGGAGACCCCCGGACACCAACCGACGTGAGCGGCTTTCGAACATCGCGTTTCGACCTCCGGTGTGAGCCCATCCATCGAGACCGTGAACGGCAGAGCTACCGCAGGATCTCCTCGAGGAGCGCGTTCGGCACGCCGCGGCGATCCTCGCCGAACGACGCGACGCCGAGGTTGTAGTACTGGTTCATGATGGTGAACCACAGATCGCGGAGCTGGCGATCCTCGCCGAGGGGGCCATACGCGACGTGCGCGTCGTTCAGGAAGACGCCGTCGCCGCCCAGGAGGACGATGGGCAGATCGTACGCGTCGTGGTCGTGCGTACGCATCTCGCTCATGTAGACCATCACCGAGTGATCGAGCACCGTTCCATCCCCCTCGGGGATCGCGTCGAGCCGCTGCGCGAGCTGCGCTGTCTTCTGGCCGAGCCAGCAGTTGATCGCCGCGAAGTCGAGGTTGCTCTCCTCGACGACCGCGTAGCGGCCGCCCTCGTCCGTGGCGCCCAGGTTGCCGGGGCCGTGCTGGCAGGAGTGATAATGGAGGCTGCTGCCCTCCCTGTACTCGAGGCCCACCTTCGCGCGGACGTCGGCCGGGATGCACCGGTACTCGAACTCGGAGCGCGCGTCGTCGAGCATGTGGGTGATCACGCGCGTCACGTCGCATTGAATGGCCATGACGATGAGATCGATCATGACGTTCGCGTGATCGTCGTGTTTGTACTCGCCGGCTTCCGTGCTGTCGTTCTCGTTGAGCCCCTCCTGCTGCCCCGGCGGCTCGGGGACCACGCCGGGCTCGCCGATCGGGCTGCAGCCCAGGCTCGACGGGGTCATCGTCGACTGGACGCGGGTCACGTTCTTCTCGGTCTCTCGCAGGGCGTCCAGGTACTGCTGGACGATCTTGCGATCGTCCGAGCCTACCTTGCGCATGAGCGAGTTCGCGTCCCCGAGCACCGCGTCGATGACGCTCTTCTCGGTCGCCGCGCGGCGCTCCGCCTCGATCCTGGCCTGCTCGTCGGTCTGCCCTGGCACGGGGGGCGCGCTCGCGGCGCCCGCGTTGATGAGCGCGTCGAACACCGCCTTCGGGTTGACCGAGCGCTTCAGCGGCTCGCGCGGGCTCTTCCAGGAGACGGCCTGATTGTAGGCGTAGCTGCGCCCGTCGAAGAAGCCGGGCTTCACCCCGAGCCCGGTCTGGAGCGACGGGATGCGGGTCGCCTGCTCCGGGCCTGCCTTCTGGACGATGAGCTGGTCGACCGAGACGCCGTTGCCCACCCACTCGCCGAGGTCCTGCCCGGCGGCCCTCCCGAGCTCATCGGCGTCCACGCAGGTCGACAGCGCGGCCATGCAGCGCGAGTGGGACGGCTCGAGGAACGCGTTCTGCTCCTTGCTCCACGTGTGGTTGCCGAGGCGGCTTATCATGAGCATCTTCGACTTCACCGGCGCGAAGTGCTCGAGCACCCTCGGCAGCTTGAAATCGGCGCCCTTCAGCGTCTTGCCGAACGCGGGCGCCGTCTCCCACCAGTGGTGGGGCGCCCCGTTCGGGAAGGTGCAGAGCAAGAAGCGCTTCGGCGTGCCGGGCTCCCCCGCCCGCGCCCTGCGCGGCGCGAGGCTCTCGAGAAACGGCAGCGCCAGGCAGACGCCCGCGCCGCGCAACAGGTTCCTGCGTGTCATTCCGCGTTTCATGTGCGCATCGCTCCTTCGTGCCTGGTTCCGTGCGGAAACAGCGCCTGCGGCCTCACTTCGCCCTGCGGCCTCACTTCGCCCCGACCTTGGCTGGACGGAGGCGGAACGCCTCGCTGGTCACCACCTGCTTCACCAGATCCGCGATCGTCCCCTTCTCCCAGCGCGCGGCGATCGCCTCGAGCGTGCCCCTGTCGCCGCCGATCGGGCGCCGGCGCAACGCATACGTGAAGAGCTGCTCGGAGGGGCAGATCCCCAGCTGGGGGTCCTTCTGGAGCTCCGGGATGAGGCCCGAGATGTCCTGGAACGCCGCGCCCCCGTACTCGCCAGTCGCGTCGACCGCGTCGCCGTTCGGGTACTCGGTCCGGTAGGCGCCTATCGCATCGAAGTTCTCGAGGCTCAGCCCGATGGGATCGAGGACATCGTGGCAGCCCGCGCAGTCGGGCGACTCGCGGTGCTTCTCGAGCTTCTCGCGGACGTTGTCGACGGTGCCCGAGTCGCCTCCCGCTGCCTCGAGCTCCGGGATATCCACGCCGGCGGGAGGGGCCAGCTCGGCGCAGTAGAGCTGCGCCAGGATCGTCTTCGCGCGGGACGTGGGGGAGGTCCGATCGGCGCGCGAGGACAGCGTGAGGAACGCGGGGAGCGTGAGGAACCCGGCGCGCCCGGCCTCGGGGTCGTTCGCGTAGAGCGGCGCGAGCAGCGGGCTCTCCGGGTGGGGCGCCGTGAGGAACTCGGACCACGGCCGCTCGCCGGTCGTGAAGCCGGTGAAATAGGCGTTGGCCTGGTCGATCATCGCGCCCTTCATCTCGTCGTTCCAGCCCGGGAACAGCGCTGTGTCGACGCTGTGGCTCGGGAGCGTGCGGGTCCCGAGCCACTGCCCGAAGAAGTTCTGGAAGAACGCGGCGCTCTTCGGGTCGGCCAGCATGCGGTCCACCTGCTCCCGGAGCTCGTCCTCGGTGGCCAGCTCGTCGCTCTCTGCGGCGTCGAAGAGCTCCTCGTCCGGGAGCGAGCTCCAGAGGAGGTACGAGAGGCGCGACGCGATCTCATGGCCGCCGAGGGCGCCCGGCGATCGCTTCGAGTCGGGGCCGACCTCGATCCGCAGAAAGAAATTCGGCGACGTCAGCAGCGTCCGGACGACGTGCTGCACCGCCTCGACGGGGGACATCTCGAGGGTGGTGCGCGCGTCGTCGTACTGCGCCGCGTACCGGTCGACCTCCGCCGCCTCGAGCGGGCGCCGGAAGGCGCGCAGCCCGAAGCGCTCGATGATCTCGCGCGCGCACCCGTCGCCCGCGCCCTCCGCCGGGTCGCACACGAGGATCTGGGCGCGCTGCGCCTCGTTCGAGAACGCGTCGGCCGCCAGCTTCCTGGCGGCGTCGTAATACCCCTGGACGAGCACCTGCGAGAGGCTCGAGAGCGCGCTGGCGTTCGCGTCGAAGCCCTTCGCGCCGGAGGCCGGGAATCCGTCCGCCGGCCGCAGGCGCGTGCCCAGGAGGTGGGCGACCGTGTTGTTGTACTCCGATGCTGTCATGTGGTGCAAAGGCATCCCGCCCGGCGCGACGACGGCGTCGTCTCCGGGTTCCTGTCCCGGTCCCGGAGCGTCATCACCTCCGAGGAGGCCAGTGCACGAGATGCTCAAGAGACATCCCCCGGCGGCGAGCCAGGGACTTGCGAACACTCGGTCAAGTCGGCACATCATGGTCGGCTCCCGCGTGTGGAATCAGCACTCTCCCCCTCGTTGCCGGAGCGCGCGCCTTTCGTGATCGAATCGACCGCACACCCGCGCTAGGATCAGCCTGTGTCGTGCGCGCGGAAGACTACGATGATGGTGCTGCTCCTCGGCTTGTCCGGATGTGGGGCAGATGTGGATATTGCGGTGGGCCGTATGACTCCGACGTCGGTTGTGGGCGGCGGCGGGGAAGGTGGTCGTGGCAGCGGGGAAGGGGGGCGTGGTGGCGGGGCGCTGAGCGGCGGTGAAGCGGGAAGCGGCGGCGAGGCGGGCGGCGGCGGGGAAGGGGGCGGCGGCGCGGCCCCTTGCGATGCGCTGCCGTCGCTGGCTCATCGGTACTCGTTCGACGGGGTGGGGGCGATCGTCGCCGATACGGTCGGCGGCGCCGACGGTGAGATCTTCGGCGGCGCGAGCCTCGACGGCGGAGGGGGGCTCACCCTCGACGGAGAGGACGACTACGTCGATCTGCCCGCGGGTCTCCTCGCGGGGTTGAGCGACGTCACCGTCATGGTCTGGGTCGCCCGCAACGGCGGAGGGGCGTACCTGCGCGTCGTCGACTTCGGCATCGGCAGCACAGGTGAGAATCCCGTCGAAGGCGACTCGAGCGTTGGGCGGTCCTACCTCGTCATCACCCCGTCGACGGGCTTCGACCCGCCGGGTATCGCCGCGCTCGCGAGCGACAGCGGCGCCGCGGGCCAGGTGCAGGTCGCCACCGCGCCCACGCTCGATGACGCCGAGATCCATCAGCTCGCCGCGGTCTTCGACGGCGGGGCGGGGATCCTTTCGCTTTACCTCGACGGTGCGCTCCTCGGCAGCACGCCGGTCGGCTTTCCGCTCTCGGCGATCCAGGACGCGAACAACTGGCTCGGGCGATCCCAGTTCGATCAGGATCCGTATTTCGGAGGGCGTTACGACGAGCTGCGCCTCTACCGCGAGGCGCTGGCCGGCTGCGCGATCGAGGCCGCGTGGCGCGCCGGCCCGGAGTTGCCCTGAGGCTCAGAAGGCCAGCGCGAGACCGAGGCGCGCGCTGAGGCCCGCGGCCGGCGGGCGGTAGACGATGCCGTCGAGGTTCTCGACGACGAAGCGGGGCCGCCTCAGCGGGACGACGGCGTGCAGCGCGCCCTCGACGCTCACGGGAGCGGCGATGCGCCATTCGAGCAGCGTCCCGAGCCCGGCTGCGAAGATCGGCGTCGTGAGGGTGAAGGGCTCATCGACGTTTCGCCCCCTGGAGCGGAGCCAGTGCTGGCGGCCGAGCGCGCAGACGTAGACGCGGATGGGGCGCTCGAGCGGGAGCGCGCACGCGTCGACCTCGAGGAACCAGAGCCGGAACTCGGCGCCTGCAGCCAGCCCCGCGATGTGGCTCGAGCTCGACGGCACCACGCCGGCCGCGCCGTCCGCGCGGAACCAGCCGCTGCGGATCCCGCCGCCCGCGGCGAGCCCGACGCCGATCGTCGGGACGAGCGCCTGCTCGAGCTGCGCGCTCACCCAGAGCGCTCCCTCCACGTCGCGCTCGGTCGCAGCGGACGGCCGCGCTGCCGCGGGAGGTGGGCGGCGCGGCGCGGGAGGCGGCGGGCGCGGCGCGCTGGCGGCGGGGGCGGCGATCGCCAGGGGCGGCGCGGGCTGCGCGGCGGCGCTCCGCGCGACCGCGTCGGGATCGATCGACATCGCGACGATCAGCGCCGCTGCCCGCGACATGGACGCGCAGTCGTCGCCATGGATCACCCGCTCGCCCGGCGCCGGCGCGCGGATGCGCAGGTCGAGCCGGTAGCGCTCGTCGCGCTCGCGAGCGATCGCGATCTCGACCTCGATCGGCTGGCGCTGCTCCGACGTTCCCAGCAGCCGGGCGATCTCGCTCCGGACCTCGTCGACCGGCGGGCACCCCGCCGGCGCTTCCCAGCGGAGATCGATGGTGCGCGGCTCGGCGGGCGCCGCGAGCGCGCGCGCGGGCAGGAGCCCTGCCGCGGCGATCAGCGCCGGGAGGATCGACGGCGCGTGCGCCCACCTCGATACGTGCACCCGCGCACTCTACTCCTCCTGTCCGCACGCGGCGCGCACGCGCGTCGCGAGCGGCGAGCCCGGGCTCTTCGCGAGCAGCCTCGCCGCGATCGCCCTGCCGGACGGCGCGCGGCCGGAGCGGCAGAGCGCGATCGCGCGCGACGCCTCGCGCTCGGTCGAGAGCACGCCCCTCGGGTACCGGCTGGCGTGCTCGTCGAGCTTCGAGAGCGCCTGCGCGAACTGGCCCGCCTGCAGCGCCTGCTGCGCGTCGCGGAGCAGCGCGATCTCCGCGTCGAGCCCCTCCGAGCCCTGCTTCGCGGCGGCCGCCGCCCGGGGCGTGCGCGACGCCGTCGCGCGCGCCGCGGCGGCCGCCGGGGGCGCGGCGCTCGGATCGGCCGGTGCGCCGGACGCCTCGGGAGCGTCGGCCTTGCTGGAGGCGCTCGCCTCGGCGGACGCAGGCGTCCCGTCGCTCGGGGCGCTGGAGGGCGCGGCGGCGTGCGCCGCGCGGGGCGCCTCGGCCGCGCCCGCCGCCGCCTCCAGCGCGCGTTGCGCGTCGGGCGCCTCGCCCGGTGTCGGGAAGTAGAGCGCGGCCCCCGTCGCGAGGCCCACGACCAGCGCCGCCAGCCCGATCTTCATCGGGGCGCCGAGCAGCGTGATGGCCGCCCCTTTTGCGACCGCGGTGCTCGCGCTCGCGGCCATGCTCGCGGCGGCGGGGCCGACCGCGTGCGCGGCCGCGCCGGCGCTCGCGGCGCCGGCGGCTCCGGCGCTCTCGGCGCTCACGGCCACGGCCGTGGCCGCCGTCCCTGCGAGGCCGAGCCTCGCCCACACGGCCGCGCGCGTCCGACGTCTGTCGTCGTCGGTCGGCTCGTCCTCGTCACGAAGGGCGTTCAGGAGCGCTCGCTCCCCGGTCCCCAGCTCATCCATTGCGGCCTCCTCGGATCCTGGCGTGGTGGCGGTGCACCGCGTCGGAAAACGCCTGTCGAGCGGCCCTCAGCCGCGCATACACGGTGTTGACGTTCACCCCGATGCCCCGCGCGATCTCCGCCGCCGACATCTCTTCCAGCTCGGCGAGGAGGAGCACCACGCGCTTCTCCTCGTCGAGCGACGAGAGCAGCTCGTGCGCGACGCGCGCGGCCTCCGCCCTCGTCATGGCCTCGTAGGGGCTGAGGTTGCTCGGCCCCGCCAGCAGCTCGGGATCCACGGTCTCTCCTGTCCCGCGGTGGGCGGGGCTCTTGCGGCGCAGCGATCTCCGGTGCGTCTGCACGACGTTCACGACGATCCCGAAGACCCACGTCTTCAGCGACGAGCGGCCCAGGAACTCCGGGAGCCGCCGGTGCACGACGACGAACACCTCCTGGCACACGTCCTCGTGCGCCGAGGCGTCCACGCCGAGCCGGCGCACGGTCCGCCAGACGAAGGGGAACATCTCCTCGTACACCTCGGCGAAATCGAGCGGCGCGGCCTGCACGCCGGCCGCGGGGACGGCGGGCACCGCCCCGGCGGGCGGAGGTGTCGACGGCGCGACCGCCGCGCGGGCCGTCACGGGCTGCGCTCCTCCTCATCGGCGTGCCCCGCTTCGCCGCCGGTGCCGCTGGGGTCCACGGGGCCGGTGCCGCTGGGGTCCACGGGGCCGGCGCCGCCCTCACCCGCGCCGCTCGTCTCATGGAGATTTCCAGTGCCGCCGCCCGCGGTCGCCTCTGGGGGGAGCGTTTCCTCCACGCAAGCCGCGGAGAAGAGGATCCCGGGCAGGGGGCTGGTACCGCAGAGGAGGGCCTGGCGAGCTCGGCGCATGGATCGAGGGGCTGGTTACCGGAGCCGCCGCGTTCCGTGAAGGAAAGTGGAGGGACGGGGGGCGACGTTCATCGGGCGGTCGTCGATGCGCTGGCGCTCCACGGCTCGCGGGCGGATCATCCGCTGCGGCGCACCGCGGCCGACAGCGCGCACCTCCGCGCGCTTGACGGCCGCGAGGAGCGCATCGAGGAAGACCGGATGACACCCCCTCGCTGGCTTGCCGCGCTCGCGGCGCTCACCGTTCCATTGGCGGTCTCGGCGACGGCCTTGACCCAGGGCGACGCTCCCCTCCCGCCGCCTCCTCCTCCAGAGCCGCTCCCGTCTGCCTCCGCGCAGCCAGCACCGCCGCCGTCTCCTGCGCCGACACCGGTGCAGCCCGCGCCAGCGCCAGCGCCGGCGCCCGCGCCCGCGCCCGCGCCGACACCGGTGCAGCCGGCGCCCGCGCCGACACCGGTGCAGCCGGCGCCTGCGCCGATACCGGTGCAGCCGGCGCCCGCGCCGACACCGGTGCAGCCGGCGCCCGCGCCGACACCGGTGCAGCCGGCGCCTGCGCCGATACCGGTGCAGCCGGCGCCCGCGCCGACACCGGTGCAGCCCGCACCTGCGCCTGCACCCGCGCCTGCGCCGATTCCGGTGCAGCCCGCGCCTGCGCCTGCGCCCGCTCCCATGCCGTTCCCGCCGCCTTCTCCCACGCCGGTGCCGCCTGCGCCGCGGCCTGCGCTCGCGCCGCGGTCGACACCGGCACCTGCACCGCCGCCCGCGCCTGCGCCGCGGTCGACACCGGCGCCTGCACCGCCGCCCGCGCCGCGGTCCGCGCCAGCGCCTGCACCGCCGCCCGCGCCGCGGTCCGCGCCGCCCGCGCACACGCCCGCTCCGGAGCCGCCCGCGCCGGTTCCGCCCGCTCCCGAGGAGAAGCCGGAGGAGCCCGAGGACGACGAGAAGGACGGGATGCGCTTTCGTTTCGGTACGACGCTCGGCGGCGGGATCATCGAGTCACCCACGGGCGCGGGGGCCGTCTTTGCGCTCTCGGGCCGGCTCGGTGTCCAGGTCAACCACTATTTCGGGATATACTACCAGAACACACCGATGGTGACGCTCACCCCTGAGAGCACCGAGAACAGCGCTGGATTCGAGGCGGGGTTCATCGACTACAACTCGGTGCTCGCGGGCTTCACGCTGTTCCACTTCCTCGATCTCGGCGCGGGACCCTCCATGGATTACGTGGCCGTCGCGACCTGCGGCGCGGAGGTCCCGGAGGGCGGCATCCCGCTCCCGAGCGCCGGCTGTGAGAGCACGGCGGCCTGGTACTTCGGCGCTCACGCGCGGGGCGCCCTCATCCTCGGCGGCCTGGCCGGGAGCGGCGCGCGGCGGAGCGGCTTCGCCATCAGCGCGGATCTCCACCCGGTGTTCCTGCCAGAGGGGCCGACATTCACCTTCACGCTGGGCCTCGGCAGCGAGTGGTACTGAGACGAACGGCGCGCCGGAGCGCGGCGCGCCGCCTCGCCGGTCGAGCCGCTCCGCTCGCTCGGCGCTCCGGGCAGCGGCGGGCAGCGGTTTGCCCGTCCGCTGGCCGAGTGCCCTTCGAGTGGAACCTTCGCTCTCCAGGTCACGAGAGTTCCTTGCAAATACGCCGGGTCGCAGGGGCCCTGCCTCACGTCTGCGCGGCGCTCGGCGCCAGCGCCTCTGTGGCGCGCCACCCGCTGTGATCCCCGACACCCCGACCCTGCGTTCGCGGTTCGCGAGGGTTGCTGTGTGGCGACCCGATGGACTACAATCCCATTGTCGGAGCGATTGTTGGCGGGACGCCGCACCGGAGAGCTGGACGCCACGATCGCCCTGCGCCAGTGGCAAGCGCCAGCGGCAGAGCGCCAGCGGTACGCAAGCGGTAAGCAGAACGAGCGCGACGCGCGAGCTATCGAGCTCGGTGGCAGGGAGCGAAGGCGCACCCATGGATCCGCTGTTTGTGCATGACAAGGTGAAATTGCCGGACATCACGATGCACCATCGCTCACCATGTAGGTCGACGAGGCATGATGTGTCGCGCGAATCCGGGGCGCCATCTGCTGGTCTCTCGGAGGCGCCATCTCTTGCTTACGCGGTGCGGGGGACATGCCGCCCCTGGGACTCCAGATCGAGCCCTGAGACCGAGGTGCGTGAGGAGCGTGTCAAGCGCTCGCCCCGGTATTTGGCGTGCTCGGCAGCGCCGGCGTGGTCGTGCTGGCCGGCTGCTGGCGGGGGAGCGGCCGTCGGGTGTCGTCACCCTCTCCGGCGTCCCCATTTCGCCAAGCTCGGTGGGACCGCGGGGGCGCCTCCCAGGGGGCGCTTGACAAAGAGGGTTAACCATCGGCTACGCTGCCTACCCATGATGACCGGGAGGGCATGAGCCTGGTGGAAACGAGCTGCAGGCGCTCCACGGGGGCACGGCGGTCAGCGGTCGAGCGGGCCTTGGGGCACCTCGCGTGTCGGGCGCGAATCGCAACCCGCTGGGCATCATCGTGGGTGCCACGAAGTAACCGCGCGGCTCCTCCGGTTCGGCACGGGGGATTTCGCTCACTCCTCAGGACCCTCGCCGAGCGCGCTTGGCCCGACAGGACCGGAGTTCCGCTTCGCCGGGGGCTCCGATCGACGCGCGCGCCGGTGGCACTGCTCGCGGCGGCTCTGCTCGTCGGGTGCTGCCTTCTGCTGCTCAGCCCGCCTATCACGGCTGGGCCCGTGGCCACGCTCTATGTGTATGCGGTGACACCGCTCCGCGCCCGCGCCCTCGAGCAGAAGATCGAGGAGTCGATGCCCGGCGTCGATGTCACCGTGTTCGGAAAGTTGAGCGATTTCAAGGCCGCGCTCGAGTCGGCGCCGCCCGACGCGGCCCTCTCGCCAAAGCCGGTCCTGGCTTCGCTCAATCGGACCGCCGACATCCAGGGCGTGAAGGCGGGGAACGACGCGGAGCAGTACCTCCTGGTCTCGACGAGGGCGCTGACCAAGGAGATGCTCTCCGGTCTCAGATACGGGATCGTCGATCTGGTCGAACGGAAATCGCTCCCTAAGTTCGTAGCCGGGCTGCTGGGTGTGAGCACCGCGCCTGAGGTCCAGCGCGTCACGAAGATCGAAGATCTTTTGCAGCTGCTCCAGTTCCAGACGGCTGATGCGGTCCTCCTCCCCGAGCGATTTCGTTCTGACTTCGAGTCGAGAAGCAAGATGACGTTCACGATCCTCAGCCTCTCGACGGCGAAGGTCGGGCTGGTGGCGGTCACGTTCCTGAGCGAGCGCCAGACGGTGGAGGGCGCGATCCGGAGGCTTCCGAAACACGTGCTGGCCGATCTGGGGGTTGACGAATGGAAGTAAGGTCGACGCGTCCCCTCTCTCGGCGCTCGCTGCTGCGGGCCTCCGCCCTCGCGGGGCTCGCGCTGTCCCTGAGCTGTTCGTCGGGCCCGGCGACACCCGTCGCCAGCGACCCGGCGCCGACGCTCCAGCCGCCGCCTCCGGACGCGAGGCCGGTCATCTCCGTCATCGCCCCCTCGGATCCGCAGCTCGACGACATGCTGAGATCGCTGCGCGTCGAGCTGTCCGGGGAACACCGTGTCATCATCTCGCTGCTGCGCAGCGAGGAGTCGGGCCCCGACCTCGTGGCGCGGATCGTCGCCCGCGATCGCCCGCGGGCGGTGGTGCTGGTCAACAACTCGACCGTGCTCCTGTATCGCGAGTGGGCGCGCACCGTTCCGACCCCGCCGGTCGCGCTGATCCTGATGGCGTCCTTCGCCGAGGAGCTCCAGCGCACCGTCCCCAACTCGGTCGCCATCTCCTACGAGGTGCCGGCGGTCACGGCCATGGTGGGCCTGCGGACGCTGGGCCTCGACGCTCATCGGGTCGGCGTCGTCTACCGCCAGGGCTTCGCGGATCACATCGCGCGACAAGAAGCGCTCATGCACGTCGAGAAGCTGGCCTTCGTCAAGGAAGAGCTCTCGAACAAGCCGCGCGTGCAGGACCTCCGCGCCGCGCTCGTGAACCTCCAGCGGGCGAAGGTCGACGCGATCTGGCTGCCGAACGACAATGGCCTCCTGAGCCCGAGGTTCTTGACCAACGTCTGGCTGCCCTATGTGGACCGGCTCGGCGCGCCGGTGGTCGTGGCCGTGCGTTCGCTCGTGAACGAGCACGCGGAGTTCGGGACGTTCGCTGCCATCCCCGACACCCAGGCGCTCGCGGTGCAAGCGGCGGATCTCCTCTACGAGCTCGCGGACGCCGACTGGAAGCTCCAGTCGTCGGGTGTCCGCCTGCCCATCTCGGTGAAACGCCTGGTCGACGTGAGGCTCGCACGGCGCTTCGGCCTGAATTCCAGTCAGTTCGGCCAGGTTGACTTTCTCATCGGTAGGTGAGCGCGTATCGGGGGGAATGGAGGCGCCGTGCGATTACCTTTCCAACCGGGCACATGGTCACGATGCGACGGGCCAGCTCGAACCATCGAGCGCCCGGGCAGGCCTGCCATCTGCTGCTCGTCGTGTGGAGAGCGTCGCACGCATGGCTGCCGTCCCTGGAGCGCGCCGTCATGATCCGGGTGCTCGTGATCGATGACGACGAGATCGCTCGCGAGGCGATGCGCGCCGTCCTGGTCAGGGCCGGCTTCGACGTGGTCGAGCTCGCCACGCCCATCGGCGCGACGGCGGTCATCAAGCGAGACAAGATCTCCGTGGTCGCGCTCGACATCAACATGCCGACCATCAACGGCGACAAGCTGGCGAAGCTGCTCCGGGACAACGCGCAGCTCTCGAACCTGGGTATCGTCCTCGTCTCCAGCTGTGATATCGACAAGCTGAGCGCGATCGGCGAGAAGGTCGGCGCCGACGGCATCGTCTCGAAAGCGAAGCTGCACGTCGCGCTGGCGCCGGCGGTCGAGCGCGCGGTGGCCTCGCGCGCCGGGAAGACCAGCCCGCCGCCGTCTTCGTCTGCGGGGTCTTCTGCGGCGTCGTCCTCCTCTAACCCGCCGCCCTCGATGAGGCGCCCAAAGTAGAGTGCATGGCAACCCCGAACACCCACGGCTCGCTCCGCATCAAGCTGCTGCGCCTGATCCTGGGCGCGCTGCTGCTGCTCGGGGGCACCACGCTGCTTGCGAGCGGCGCGCTCATCTATTCGACGGATCGTGCGGTCCAGGCCAAGCGTGAGCAGGAGCTCCTGAGCGGTCTGGAAGAGAAGGCGCGCCTCCTCGGCTTCAACCAGGCGCTGGCGCTGCGCAGCCTGGTGGCGGACAACCTCTTCGGGGATGTCAAGGCGCTCATTCACCAGACCGTCTCGGAGAACAACGACATCGCCTACGGGTTGTTCTTCGACGCGGAGAACCGGGTCTGGGCGGCGAGCGGCCTGGCCCGGGTGCCCGCCTCGAAGGACGCGCCCAGCCCGGCGGCGCCGAACTTCACCGCGGCGGACCTGGAGTCCCTCGGGATCAGCACCGTGCACCCGTCCCGGCTCGCGCTGCGGCGGCGGCAGAACCCCCTGGGCGGGGAGGATGTCCTCGAGGTCGCGGCCCCGGTCATCTCGGAGGGGACTCACGCCGGGACCGTGATCTACGGCATCAGCACGAGGAGCGTCGTCGAGCGCATGGTCCAGGCCCGGGACCTCGCCGCGAACCGGCTCGTGACCACGCTCGGCCTGATCGTGGCGCTGATCCTCGGCAGCGGGGCGGCCAGCTATTTCCTCGTCAAGCGGGTCGCGGTCCACATCACCGAGCCGCTGCTCGCGCTGCGCACGGCGGCGGGGGCCATCGCCACCGGGCTCCGCTCGAGCGCGCCGCCGACCGAATCGCCCATCGTGGATCGGAAGAAGTGGGAGCGCGTGCAGATCACGAGCGGCGACGAGCTCGAGCTGCTCGGAGCGGCCTTCAACAGCATGGTCGAGGCGAACGAGCAGGCGTTCGAGGAGCTGCGCGTGAAGACCGAGCAGGCGCTCGAGGCGTCCCGGATGAAGAGCGAGTTCCTCGCCAACATGAGCCACGAGATCCGGACGCCGATGAACGGGATCCTCGGGGTCATCCGGCTCATGCAGAACCAGTCGCTCGACGGCAAGATGCGGCGTTACGTGGAGACCGTCGACGCCTCCGCCAACACGTTGATGTCGATCATCAACGACGTGCTCGACTTCTCGAAGCTCGAGGCCGGCAAGTACGTGGCGCAGCACGTCTCCTACGATCTGCGCCTCGTCATCCAGGAGGTCGCGGAGCTGATGGCGAGCCAGGCGCACGAGAAGGGCCTCGAGCTCGTGTACCGCGTCGAGCGCCGCGTCCCCACGGGCATCGTGGGCGATCCCGACCGGTTCCGCCAGGTGCTCACCAACCTGGTCGGCAACGCGATCAAGTTCACCGATCGCGGAGAGGTGCTGATCGACGCCTCGATCTCTCAGCAGGCTCAGCAGGAAAAGGCCACGGCGCTCATCAAGCTCGCCGTGGTGGACACCGGCCCCGGCATCGCGCCCGACGACCAGAAGAAGCTCTTCGCCGCCTTCTCGCAGGTGGACGGCTCGCTGGTCCGCAAGCACGGCGGCACGGGCCTCGGGCTCGCGATCAGCAAGCGCCTCGTCGAGGTCATGGGCGGCGAGGTCGGCCTCGACAGCACGCCGGGGCAGGGCAGCCGGTTCTGGTTCACGATCAGGGTCGGCGTCACGGCCGGAGGCGAGCAGATCCGCTCCGCCGAGTGGGCGAGCGGGCGCCGCGCGCTCGTGGTGGAGAACAGCAGGAGCTGGCGCGACGTCGTGGTGGAGCACCTGGTGGCCTGGGGCTTCGACGCCGAGTCCGCGGCCTCCGGGAGGGACGCGATCAACCGGCTCGAGCTCGCGGTGCTGGAGAAGCGGCCGTTCAGCGCCGCCGTCGTCGGTGTCCAGATGGACGACCTCGGCCTCGAGGAGTTCCTCAGGACCATCCAGTCGGTCCCGGCGCTGCAGACGTTGCCCGTGGTGGCGCTCTATCACATGGGATCGAGCGTGACGTTGAGCGGGATGGACTCCAGCATGGTCACGCAGCTCCCCAAGCCGCTCCGCGTCTCCGAGCTGTACAACACGCTGCAGAGCGCGCTCACGGGCACCTCGACCCCGCCGCCTAGCAAGCCCGGCGTTGAGCCGGGTAAGATCGCGAGCAAGCTCCCCGTGCTGGTCGTCGATGACAACGAGATCAACCGCTACGTGGCGATGGAGCAGGTCGAGCAGCTGGGTCTGCGCGTGGAGACCGCGTGCAACGGCCAGGAAGCCCTCGAGTGCGTCAAGCGAAATCGGTATGTCGCCGTGCTCATGGATTGCCAGATGCCCGTGATGGACGGGTACACCGCCACCCAGGAGATCCGCGCCTGGGAGCGCTCGAGGAATCGCCACACGGTGATCATCGCGCTGACGGCGCACGCGCTCGTCGGCGAGCGGGACCGGGTGCTCGCGGCGGGTATGGACGATTATCTGGCCAAGCCGGTACGCCCTCAATCTCTGCAGAAGACCTTGTGGCGGCACGTGGTCCTGAGCCGGGACGAGCCTGGGTCGTCGCCGTCTCCCTCCGGCCCCGAACTGGAGGCGGCGCGCGCGCCGGTGCTCGACCCGGAGGTCCCGCGCTCGCGGAAGCTGATCGAGCTCGTCCTCAAGAACGTGCCGGCGCAGCTCGACGGCCTGGAGGCGGTCATCCGGAGCGCCGTGGCCGCAGAGATCAAGGCGAACGCTCACAAGCTGAAGGGCAGCATGCTCTCGATCGGCGCGGCGCGCGTCGCGGAGCTGGCGGAGAAGATGCAGCTCGCCGCGGGTCAAGGCGAGCTGCCGCAGGCGGGCGACCTCGCGCGGCTACGTGACGAGTTCGACTCCGTGAGCGCTGCGCTGAAGGAGGAGCTCGCCGCGACCGCCAAGGCGACGTGACGATCGCGCCGAATCGACGATGGACGAATGTCTGGAGCCCACTGAACCCGCATGATGCTTGCCTCACTCGAAACCCGGTGGATGGTTGCGCTGGTGATCGCTTCGATCCCCGGTCTCGCATGGGCCCAGCCGACGACCGCGACGGCGCCGGGAGCGCCGAAGGCGGTGGGGGGTGAGCGCCGGAACGACGCGCTCGAGGACGTCGACCTGCTCCGGCTGCTCGACGTCGAGGTGTCCACTGCCACCAAGACGCTGGAGACCCTCGACGACGCGCCCGCCATCATGACGGCGATCACCGCGGAAGAGATCCGGCGCTGGGGATACACGAGCGTCGGCGAGGTGCTGGAGCACGTCGTCGGGTTCTATCTCATCGACGACCACATCCTGCCGAACGCCGGCGTGCAGGGGATGACGGGCGGGCTGGGGGCCGAGAGCGGCGGGATCAAGGTGATGATCAACGGGCGATCGGCGGCGTTCCGGACCACCAGCGGCAACTGGCTGGGCACGGAGCTGATCCCGCTGTCGGCCATCAAGCAGATCGAGATCGTCCGTGGTCCGGCGTCGGCGCTCTATGGCGCCGATGCGTTCCTCGGGGTCGTCAACATCATCACCCTCGATCCGGAGGACATTCCCTTCGTCGACGGCACGGTGCAGGGCGGCGTGACGAAGGACCACCCGCGCGGCCGTTTCGACCTCGTGGGCGGCATGTTCACCGACCGCTTCGAGATGATGCTGACGGCCGCGGGGGAGCTCGATGATCGAAGCGGCCTGGAGATGCCCACCCAGTCCCCGGCTCCCGTCATCCCGCCCTACAACGCGGGGCGCCTGGACGCCCAGAACCTCGAGCGCATGTCGGGGGTCGTCGGGGCGCGGCTCGGGTATCGCCATCCCGAGCGTGGGCACCACCTCGTGCTCAGCGCGTACTGGTCAGGCCTCCGGCGCGGCGGGGATTTTGCGCAATGGGCACAGCTCACCGGCGGGACGGACGACGAGGGGAACCGTGCCGGCACGGTGATCAGCCTCCAGCAGCGCCGCGTGGCGGTCGACGGGCTCTTCCAGCTGAACCGGGAGCTCGCGTTCGCGGTGCAGGGGATGTACTTCCAGGGTGGCGTCCTGCCGGACGACCGCATCGACGTCGCCGGCGGCTGGTACTACATCGAGCGGCGCATGGCGTATCGCGGCGTGGACGCGAGCGTCGAGGCCCGGTGGATGCCGTGGGACCGATTCAACCTGATATTGAATCTGGAGTCCGTCTACGACAAGGAGGACCTGCCGTCCTTCCGTCGGGTCACCAAGGAAACGAAGCAGTCCTTCGGCTCGCCGGAGCGGGAGCAGCAATCGGCCGAGCTGGTCGACATCGGGGCGCTCCTTAGCGCCAACCTCAAGGTGCTCGATCCGTGGCTGAAGGTCACGGGCGGGCTCCGCTACGATCACCACAGCAAGTATGGCAATCAGCTGACCGGTCGGTTCGGGGCGACCTCGCACCTGGGAAAGACGGTCGTGGCCAAGCTGCTGTACGGCAGCGCCTTCAAGGCGCCGTCCCCGTATTTGCTCTTCGCCGAGCCCCTCGTGCCGGGAGACGTGATCGGGAACGAGCGCCTGTCGCCTCAGCTCATCCACACCGTGGACGCGGAGCTGACGTGGAGGCCTGCTGTCTGGGCCTCGGCGAGCACGGGGGTATCGTACAGCCTCTTGAACGACAAGGCTGAGTTCGTCCCGCGGGGCATCAACCAGACGGCCCTGAACATCGCCAGCCAGAAGTCCTTGATCTGGGCGACCCGCGCCGAGCTGCGCCACGGCGACGCCTTCGGGGGCTACGGGTCGTTCGAGACCGTGCACTCCACCCGGGACTCCGGCCAGGTGGGGTACCAGGCGGATCTGGTCGGCTCGTCGATGGTCGCCTACCCGAGCTGGATCGCCCGCGCCGGCGCCTATGTGAAGCTGCCGTCGCCGAGCTCCGTGCCGCTGGAGCTCTCGACGCAAGGGATCCTCGTCGGGCCCCGGCAGTCCGCGGAGGCGAGCACCCTCGAGGCCGGCGGCGCGTTCGAGCTGCCCACGTACCTCAGGTGGAACGCCAGCCTGGTCGCGCGCAACCTGTGGATCATCCCGGGGCACGAGACGACCCTGGCCGTGCGCGCCAAGAACATCCTCGGCACCTTCGGCCCGGATCCCGGGTTCTCTGGCTTCGAGTACCCGCTCGCGCCGCGCGAGATCTTCTTCGAGCTACGACACCGTTACTGAGCTGCACCGCTCTGGAGCGACGGTCACCCGCTTCGGATACGGGCCCACCTCGGCGTTTTCGGTGCTCAGCGCACCGGAGTGCGCTTGCGCGCCGAAAACGCCGATCTGGGCCCGTCTCCTGTGCGGGAGACCGCCGCTCTGCTGCCGCTCTGCTGCCGCTCTGCTCTGGATGGCGCAGAGGGGGCGGAAACCGCTCTAGATCATTGCTGGATCACACACCTGGCGTCAAAGTGATCGCCATCGACGAACTTGTCGCCTTTGATGGTCCACTTTTGCATGATGTGATTCTGGCTCGCCCCGTAGGTGTCGAACTCGTATTCGGCGGCCGCCCCGATGTAGCGGAGCGGGGTCCCCGCGCGGAGCTTGGCCATCGCGGCGTTCAGATCCCACCACAAGGCCACATCGTTCTTGGGGTCGTTGAGCTCGAGGATCTTCTGCCGCAGCTCATTCCCGGACGTGATGATCTGCCCGGTGGTGGCGTACCCGTACACGAGGCCCATCGCGATGAGGACGACGCCGTCGTAATAGAAGTGCGCTGCGGGGAACGGCACCTCGTCGTTCCACCGGCGGGAGAAGTGATAGGTGAAGGCGTCGGCGTTCCAGTGCGTGCAGCTGAGCGCCTCCCCGGTTGGGTCGTTGGGGTTGGGGCTGCACTCGCTCCGCAGGCTGAGCGAGGGCGAGACCCCATAGGAGTTCTCATCGAGGGTGCCTTGAGGGATGTTGGCGAGGAACACCTCGGTGTGCAATGCAGGGCCGAGGAGCCACCTGCCCGGACGCCCGTGGACGGTCCATTCGGTCACGATGGTCGAGGCGGCGGCGGGATAGGCGGCCAGCAGCGTGCGGCCGGCCATCCGTTCTGGGTTGAAGGCGGCTTTGATCTTGTCCTTGTACGTCTGTGCGCCCGGCTTGAACGTCACCGAGGGGAGGATCCTGCCCTGGAGCGCCGCGAAATGGGTCGTGAACTCGGTGCTGACGGCGGTGTTGTAGTCGTCCCGCGCGGAGAGGCTATTGGCAGTGCGGACACCCTCGCTAACGATGTATTTCGCGAGCGCGCAGCCGATGCCGAACGGGGAAGGGGCGAGCCTCACCCTGCCGCCGTCGTCCTCATGGCGCGCGATGGAGGGCGCGGCATAGCTCGGCAGCATGTGGAGAAGGTTCTCCTTCTTCACCTCGATCGCGATGTCGCGGGCGAGCTCGTTCTCTTCGGGTCCTACCAGGTAGCGGACATCATCCGTGTAGATCAGCGAGAGCAGCTGGTCGAGCCCGCGCTCCGGGCTCGAATGGCTGTCTCGGCTCACGATGTCGAACGGCCTCCCTTCGAGCCCGCCCGCGGCGTTCAGGTCTTCGACCGCGAGCAACATGGCTTGCTCGAGGTTGCGCCCGACGGCCGACTCGCTCCCGGAGAAGGGGAGGAGGGCCCCAATTTTGATGGCGTTCTCGGGCTCATCGGGCTCATCGGGCGCCATCGACGAGCAGGACGCCGAGAGCAGGGACGCGAGTCCCACAATCAGCCCGGTCTCCATACAGCGCGCGCGTCGCCTGCGAGCACCCAGCCACGCGCCGGCTCGATGGAGGCAGTCCCGAACGGTAGGCATCCCAGTGTACATGGTTGTCCTTCTCGACGATGACATCGCATTGAGGGCGGAGCTGTCAAGGGCCGTGGGTGCGATGCGCACCACAAGGTTCGCTGTTTGCGTTTTGCGATCGATGCCCGTCGAACGCCGCTGTCGGGCCGTGGTGAGAGCGTGACCGAGAGAGAGGGACCCCGGGTGGGGCCCCGGCCGCGGCGTCGTGCCGTGGGCGGCGCCCAGGTTGCGCCCGCGCTCGGATTGTGATGGACGCCCGCCGCTGCTCCGCGAAACCTTTGCGGACCGCCCGTGTCCAAGGAGACGTGATGCCCTCCAACCTTCGCTCGCACTTCGCCTTCAACGCCCTCGCCGCCGCGCTCGGGCTCTCCCTCGCGGCCTGCGCCGGGGCGCCTCCGCCCGCGCCGAACGCGCCGGTTTCGCCGCGCGACGGCCGCCCGGCGACCCCGCCGCCGGCGCCGCTCCCGGAGGAAGAGGCCTTCGCCGTCCACGGCACGCTCAAGGACGAGTGGCTCCCGATCCTGAAGCCGGCGCCCTTCGACCCGAAGACCGCGCTGGTCCCCCCGGCGCCGGCCGGCGTGCCCGCCGCGCCGCGCGCCTGCGAGGCGTTCGTGCGGCGCGCCGCCGTCGCGCCAGCCCAGCCCTGCGGCGACGCGCAGGGCGCGATCGAGGCGCTCGACGCCGCGCTCGCCGAGGACGACGCGGCGAAGCGCGACGCGCGGCTCGCGGGCGTCGAGGCGTGCGCGGGCCTCGAGGCGGGCCTCGCGCGCGCGCTCCGGGCCGAGCTCGCGCCCATCACCTGCGGCGACGCCATCGCCGCGCCGCTCCTCGAAGCGCCGCCCGGCGCGCTCCGGGGCGACCTCTACCAGGTGCTGCTCGGCCTGACGCTCTCCGCCCGGCTCGCGCGCACCGCGACCGAGCCGCCCACGCTGCGGCCGCCCTACGATGTCCAGCGCGTCCTCGCGTTCACCAAGGGGCCGCTCTTCGCGTGGGTGACGGAGCAGGCCCGGGCGATCGAGGATCTCGGGCGGCGCGGCGTCGAGCTTCCGTTCTACGCGAAGGGCATCGTCGCCGTGGAGTCCGGGCGGGCCGACATGCGGCTCGTCGAGGCGGTCCGGTCCGCGCCGCTGCCGGACGCCATGCGGAAGGACGCGGAGCTCGCGAACGTCTACTACGGCGAGCTCGATCAGCTGCTCGATCCCTGGAAGGCCCGCGGCCGTGACGCCGCGCTCGTCGGTCTGCGCGAGCTCTCGTCGGTCGGCGTCCTCCGCGACGCCCGCGTCGACGGCGCGCGCGAGATGCTCTCCCGCCTCTACGGCGGCCGGCGCGTCGACGCGCTGGACGCGCTGGAGCTGCCGCCGCTCGCGGCGGGCAGCCCCCCCTCGTCGGCCGTCGAGCGGCTCGCCGCCCGGCTGCCGACGTACTACGCGGGCCGCCTGATCGCGCCCGAGGCGGCGGCGCGGCCCGAGCTCCTGCGCGTCCTGCTCGGCCGGGGCGTCCCGCTCCAGCACCGCGCGGCGCTGCGCACCGCGCAGCTCTCGCCCGAGTCGAGGCTCCTCTATGCGAGGGCGCGGCTCGAGCTCGGCCGACTTTACTGGCGGGCCGTGGACTTCGATCAGGCGACAGCGCTGCTCGCGGCGTGGCCCAAGGACACGCCGCGCGCCGCCGAGGCGACGGCGCTGCTCGCGGTCGCGCTCGGCCTGCGCAACGGCCCCGAGGACGCGGCGCTCATGATGCGGCGGGCGCCGCTCGCGGGGCTCGGCCTGGGCGACATCGCCGCGCTCGACTGGGTGGCCCGCGCGAAGCCCGCCTCGGCGTACGCGGGCATCGCGGCGTACGACGCGGCGCTCATCAAGCAGATCGCCGCCCCGCAGGGCGCGGAGGCGAGCTACTGGTCCGACGTGGCGGCGCGCTTCCGCGAGGCGCAGGCGCTCCTGACGGGGCCGCTGTCGAAGTCGGCGGAGGAGAGGGCGCGGGCGGCCGACGAGATCGCGCGGGCGGCGCGGTAGGGGCGGCGCGCGCTGGGTGGCGCGTCGGATCGCCGAGATCGGCTCCTTGCGAGCCCGCGCCGCCGGTGCCGGCCGCCCTACCCGAGGCGTTGGCGCTGCCAGCGATCTACGGATCGATGATCCAAGGACCGCCCGCGCCGCCGGCGCCGCCCGCGCCGTCGTTGGCGCCGGCGCCGCCGCCCGCGCCGCCGGTAGCCCCGTCGCCGCCCGCGCCGCCGGTAGCCCCGGCACCGCCGGCTCCCGCGCCGCCGCCGCCCTCCTCGTTACCGGGGATGGAGCCGTTGCCCGCGCCGCCGGCGCCGTTTCCGGGATCCACGTACGGGCCAGGGTCGATCACGCCGCCGCCGATCGCGGCCAGATCGTAGATGAGGTCGGTATCGAAATAGACACCGATTGGCCTGTAGGCGATGCCAGAGCCCACGACGACGGTCTCTGCTGCATTGTTCTCCCAGTTCCAGCCGACGGTGCTGACGATATCCCAGGTGTATTGCTGGTAGACCGGATAGGCCGAGACCCGCGCGAGCGCGGCCGTGGGCACGAACAGGACCGAGGTCGCGTCGAGCCCGACGGTCGCGCTCACGTTGAACCCGACGGCCTTGGAGATCTGCTCGTTCGACGGCACGCAATCGTCCAGCGGGCCCGGTGTGGGCTGGGCGCCCGGGGACGTGTCGCCGCCCGACGTGGCCGAGGAAGGCTGAGGACCCCAGGTGCCGCCGCCCGGCATGCCTGGCGCGGGCTGATAGCTCCAGGCGCCGCCGCTGCCCGGCATTCCCGTCGAGGGCTGAGGGCCCCAGGTGCCGCTCGGCATTCCCGGCGCCGGCTGAGGGCCCCAGGTGTCACCGCCGCCCGGCATGCCCGGGAAGGGCTGGAAGACCCCGAACGGGTCGTCTTCCGAGAGTGCCGGGAAGGGCCAGAGGTCGTTGCGCGCGCGGCTGCCCGTCGTGCGCGCCGCTGGCTCGGGATTCGTGGGGGTGATGGTGTGCACCACGCTCACCGACGGCGAGACGCTCGCCGACACGGAGACGCTGAGGGTCCGCGGGCCGAACCCCTCCGCCACGCGGAGCAGGTGGGCGGCATCCTCCCAGTGGAACGTCTCCGGTAGAACGAGGACGTTCGTGATCGTCTGACCGAAACACAGGGACTGCCGGGCCTCGCCGACTCCGGCTCGTACGCCGCTGTCCGCGCGCTCGGGTACCTCGGACGCCTCGCGCGGGCTCACGCAAGTGATGGATGGAACGAGCATCATCGCCGTACCGAGCACGAGCTTCACGTCAGGAACGAACATGTGCACTCCCCTGGGTTGCAATCAACGCAGCGAAGAGACGAAGCCGAGCCGGCGTGCAGAGCGCCGAGGAGCCGATGGTCTCCCTCGGCCCCCCGAAACCATCGCGCAAACGCGGCAAGCACCCTGGATCCAGGGGCGCGACCAGCTCGATGTGCATCGAATGCATCTCCAACGACCATGGATGCAAGAAGCGGGGATTGGCCGTGTGGGCGCACAGGTGGCGCCGCGCCCAGGTCCGGCGCAAAGCACGGTGGATGCGTTCACCGCCCGGACTGCCTGCCCCTGAGAACCATACCGGAACATGCTCGGTTGCTTGTGTGACCTCGCAGAGCACCTGGCACTACTGCGCGAAGTCGCCCCGGATCAGCAGAAAAACCGCCGAGGCCGCCAAGAGGCGAGGGGAAGGGCTGTTCCTGCATTTGCCCTCCTATTTCCCTGGTTCCTTGGCGTCATGGCGGTTCGCCTCCCGACTCCCCGCAGTAGCGCTAGTTGCCTGCGAGCGGTCCGGGGATGTTCCGACCCGGCGCAAGGAACTGGCTGCCGTTCATCAGCCACACGGCCATCAGGTCCTGTTCGGCATTGCCCCACAGCACGTCCGCCATGCCATCGAAGTTGAAATCGGCGACGCCCGACGCGGGCACCCACCCGTCGCCGATCGGTCCGGGGATGTTCGGACCCGGCGCAAGCAGCTGGCTGTCGTTCATCAGCCACACGGCCATCAGGTTCTGTGCGGCGTCATGCCACAGCACGTCCGCCATGCCGTCGAAGTTGAAGTCGAGCGCCGTGATGGTGACCCACCCGTCTCCGATCGGTCCGGGGATGTTCGGACCGGGGGCGAGCAGCTCGGTGCCGTTCATCAGCCATACAGCCATCAGGTTCTGTCCGGCATTGTTCCAGAGTATGTCCGCCATACCGTCGGAGTTGAAGTCGGCCGTTGTCGAGGCCATCCATCCGTCTCCGATCGGTCCGGGGATGTTCGGACCCGGCGCGAGCAGCTGGGTGCCGTTCATCAGCCACACGGTCGCCAGATTCTGTCGGGGGTTGTTCAAGACCACGTCATTCATCCCGTCAAAGTTGAAGTCGGCAGCGCTCGTCACGGCCACCCACCTGCCGCCGAGCGGTCCGGGGATGACCGGCCCCGGTGCAAAAAGCTGGCTGCCGTTCATCAGCCATATGGCCGCCAGGTTCTGTGGGCTGTTGTACCAGAACACGTCCGCCATGCCGTCGTGGTCGAAATCACCAGCGGAAATCGCCTCCCACCCGTCGCCGATCGGCCCGGGGATGCTCGGACCCGGCGCCAGGAGCTGGCTGTCGTTCATCAGCCACACGGCCATCAGGTTCCGTCCGGCATTGTTCCAGAGCACGTCCGCCATGCCGTCGCGGTTGAAATCGGCCGGGTAGGCGGTCTTCCACCTGTCGCCGTCCAACCGCTGCGCCGCCACGCCGGGCGATGGACTCTGGCCTTCGGAACGCAGACCATTCGCTTCGCGCTCGGCGCCGTCGGCGCAGGCAAACATGGCGCATATTGCAGGAATCATGCTCATGAGCTTCGCCGCAATGACGAGTCGCATACCCCTACTTTCCTCTTGCCTTCGTGCACAGGCTCCAGGCCGTCGATGCTTGCCAGAATAGCCGATGCGCGAAGGCGCGCGCGGGTCAATGCCGCCGCTTGTTCTGGACGCGCGACTGCGGCAGTCCGGCGCGGTTCTTCTGGAGGTAGCAGATCTCGACGAGCGTCGGCCACAGCTCGAGCGAGCCCTTGAACTGGCTGATCACGTCGTCGACGATGCGGACGAGGTTCTGCTGGAAAAAATCGGGCTCGAAGCCGTAAAAGGTCTTCTCGAGGGTCACGGCGAAGGTGCGCAGGGCGTCGGCGCGCTCGCGGCTCACGGTCGCCGCTGCCGCGCCGAGCACCCGCGCGTGGAGCGCGGTGATCCGCCCGAGGATCCGGTCGCAGTCCTCCGCGGTCACCTCGCCGCCATAGTCGAAGCCGATGCTGAGGTCCTCGACCTTCGAGAGGGTCGACTTGATCTTCAGCTTGAGGAGGTTCGACACCTCCTCGTTGAACACCTCGGCGGCGAGCGGGCTCCGCATGTAGTTGTTCTTGACGTGCGTCTGGGCGGCGTCGACGTGGGCGGCGGCCACGGTTGGTCTCGAGGTCCATGGCGCTGTCGCGGAGCAGCTCTCCGCGCACGTGGTTCGACGGGACGTCCGTGACGCGCTTGCCCAGCACGTCGAGGAACGCAGCCAGGATGTCGAACGATTTCCGGGTGAAGCCGCCGCCGTTCGCCCTGATGAGCTTGCCCCGGCAGATCTCATCCTTCTCCAGGGACTCCGGGCTGTCCTCGACCAGCGCGTAGGGGCGCATGTCGTCGTCGGCGCTCAGCATGCGGCTGCCCAGCGTGTACATCAGGGTGTAGTTGCGGTTCCCGCCGTAGCTCGGCCGGAACAGGTTCCTGACGAGCGGCTCGAGCTTGCGGTCACGGAGCCTCTGGTTCAGGTATGCGATGAACGCCTCCTTCTCGCGCGGGCCGACGTAGTAGAGGTCGTTGTAGGTCGCGGTCTCCTCGAGCAGCGAGTAGTACTTCTGCTGGTTGTGGATGTTCGAGTCGTCGAAGACGATCATCGCGATCGCATGTCCATTGCGCCAGAAGTGCTCGTCGTAAAGGTGGATGGTCTCGCCCACGTCGCGCAGCCGGTACGTGGGGATGACGAAGAGTGGTGGCCTGTTCTGCATGACGGGCGCAAAGCTAGGCCCGCCGGCGTCAAGAAGCCGTCAAGAGGCGGTCGGGCACCGTCAAGAGATCGTCAACCCGCTCGCAGGCGCGGGGGAAGGCCGAGCGGCCGGATCCCGCCGTCTTGATACTTTCTTGACGAGGGGCCCCCTCGGTTTGACGGTCCCTTGACCCGCGCGGGACTACGTTCTGTCCCGCTCGGTCGGCGCGGGCGCCGCGGGGTCTGCGGCGTCCGATGGCCCCCGATGAGGTCGCCATGGACATGGTCTACCTGGGACTGACAGTCACCTGTTTCTTGCTGTTTGCAGGGCTCATCCAGCTCTGTGAAAGGGTCTGAGCGCCATGACCGCGTTCACCTGGATCTCGGGCACACTCGCCCTGGGGCTCCTGTTTTACCTGATCTTCGCCCTCCTCGAGCCGGAGCGCCTGTCATGACCGCCAGCGGCGCGCTTCAACCAGCGCTCTACCTCGCCGTCCTCATCGGCCTCTCCGTCCCGCTCGGCACGTACATGGCGCGGGTCTACCAGGGCGAGCGCGGCCTCATGGCCAGCGTCCTCGGGCCGCTCGAGCGGCTCGTCTACCGCGCCGCGGGCGTGCGCCCCGATCAGGAGATGCGCTGGAAGGACTACGCCTTCGCGGTGCTCGCGTTCAACCTGGCCGGGCTCCTCGTCCTCTATGCCCTCCAGCGGCTCCAGGGCGTCCTGCCGCTGAACCCCGAGGGCATGGCGGCCGTCCCGCCCGATCTCGCGTTCAACACCGCAGCGAGCTTCGCCTCCAACACGAACTGGCAGGCGTACGGCGGCGAGTCGACGCTCAGCTACCTGACGCAGATGGCCGGGCTCGGGGTGCAGAACTTCGTGTCCGCCGCGACCGGTATGGCCGTGCTCGTCGCGCTGATCCGCGGGATCACGCGGAAGACGGCGGACACCGTCGGGAGCTTCTGGGTCGATCTCGTCCGGAGCACGCTTTACGTCCTCCTGCCGCTCTCGCTCCTGCTCGCTGTCCTCCTCGTGTCCCAGGGGGTCGTGCAGGGCTTCGGCGGGTACCAGAGCGCGTCGCTGCTCCAGGCCGTCAAGGACCAGGGCGGCGGCGCGGTCGTCGAGCAGGTGATCCCGATGGGGCCAGCGGCCTCGCAGATCGCGATCAAGCAGCTCGGGACCAACGGCGGCGGGTTCTTCAGCGTGAACTCGGCGCACCCGTTCGAGAACCCCACGGCCCTCTCGAACTTCCTCGAGATGCTCGCGATCCTGCTCATCCCCGCCGCGCTGTGCCACACGTTCGGCCGGATGGTCGGCGACAGGCGGCAGGGCTGGGCCGTCCTCGCCGCGATGACGGCCATCTTCGCTGTCCTCCTCGTCGTATGCGTCGCCTCGGAGCAGGCGGGCAACCCTGCGCTCTCCGCCCTGGGCGTCGATCAGGCGGCGAGCGCGCTCCAGGCCGGCGGCAACATGGAAGGGAAGGAGGCGCGCTTCGGCATCACGAGCTCCGCCCTCTGGGCGACCGCCACCACGGCGGCATCGAACGGCTCCGTCAACGCGATGCACGACTCCTTCACGCCCCTCGGCGGGCTCGTGCCCCTCTGGCTCATACAGCTCGGCGAGGTGGTCTTCGGCGGGGTCGGCTCGGGCCTCTACGGCATGCTGATGTTCGTCGTCATCGCAGTCTTCGTCGCCGGCCTGATGGTGGGGCGCACACCGGAATACCTCGGCAAGAAGATCGAGGCGTTCGAGATGAAGATGGCGTCCCTCGTCGTGCTCTTTCCGGCGATCACGGTCCTCGTCGGCACCGCGATCGCCGTGATGACCGAGGGAGGGCAGAAGGGCGTCTTCAACCCGGGGCCGCACGGGTTCAGCGAGGTGCTCTATGCGTTCTCGTCCGGCGCGAACAACAACGGCAGCGCCTTCGGCGGCCTCGGCGCGAACAGCCCCTTCTACAACACCGCCATCGGCGTCGCGATGCTCGTCGGCCGCTACGCGGTGATCGTCCCCGTGCTCGCGCTGGCGGGCTCGCTCGCGAGGAAGAAGCTCGTGCCGGCCGGCCCGGGCACGCTGCCCACGCACACGCCGCTGTTCGTCGGGCTCCTGACGGGCACCGTGCTGCTCGTCGGAGCGCTCACGTTCGTCCCCGCGCTCGCGCTGGGCCCGGTCGTCGAGCACCTGGAGATGACGCGATGACCATGAACCTTCACACCTCCGGACAGGCGATCGCCAGGGCCAAGCCCGGCGCCCCCGCGCCCCCGCCCCCCGAGCTGTCGCCGCCGCCGAGGCCGCGCCACCCGTCCCGCGACGTGGAGGGGAAGAAGACCGCGGCGAGGCCGCTCTTCGACCCGGCGATCGTCAAGCCGGCGATCGTCGCGGCGTTCCGCAAGCTCGACCCGCGCCACCAGGTGCGCAATCCGGTGATGTTCGTGGTCCTCGCCGGGAGCGCGCTCACCACGGCCCTGTTCGTGCACGCGCTCGTCGGGGAGGGCGAGGAGCCGCCGGGGTTCATCCTCGCCATCTCCCTCTGGCTCTGGTTCACCGTGCTCTTCGCGAACTTCGCGGAGGCCGTGGCCGAGGGGCGCGGCAAGGCGCAGGCCGACACGCTCCGCAAGGCGCGGCGCGACGTCGAGGCCGTGAAGCTCGCCCGCCCGGAGCGCGACGCGGAGCGGGTCGCCGTGTCCGCGTCGAGCCTCCGGAAGGGAGACCTCGTGCTCGTGGAGGCGGGCGCGATCATCCCCGGCGACGGCGATATCGTCGTCGGCGTCGCGTCGGTCGACGAGAGCGCCGTCACCGGCGAGAGCGCCCCGGTGGTGCGGGAGAGCGGCGGCGACCGGAGCGCCGTCACGGGCGGGACGCGCGTCCTGTCCGACTGGCTCATCCTCCGCATCTCCGCCAACCCCGGCGAGGCGTTCCTCGACCGGATGATCTCGATGGTCGAAGGGGCGAAGCGGAAGAAGACCCCGAACGAGATCGCGCTCGACATCCTGCTCGCCGCGCTCACCATCGTCTTCCTCCTCGCGACCGTGACGCTGCTGCCGTACTCGGTCTTCGGCGTCCGGGCAGCAGGGCAGGGGACCCCGATCAGCATCACCGTGCTCACGGCGCTGCTCGTGTGCCTGATCCCGACGACGATCGGCGGGCTGCTCTCGGCGATCGGCATCGCCGGGATGGACCGCATGATCCAGGCGAACGTCATCGCCATGTCGGGCCGCGCCGTCGAGGCCGCCGGCGACGTGGACGTGCTGCTGCTCGACAAGACCGGCACGATCACGCTCGGCAACCGGCAGGCGACGGAGCTCATCCCGACGGACGGGGTCGAGGCCAGGGCGCTCGCCGACGCCGCGCAGCTCGCGTCGCTCGCCGACGAGACCCCCGAAGGGCGCAGCGTCGTCGTGCTCGCGAAGGAGAAGTACGGCCTGCGCGAGCGCGATCTCTCGACCCTCGGCGCCCGCTTCGTCCCCTTCACCGCGCAGACCCGGATGAGCGGCGTCGACAGCGGCGCGCGCGAGATCCGGAAGGGCGCCTTCGACGCGATCGAGGCCTACGTCAAGGAGAAGGGCGGCGCGGTCCCGGCCGCGGTGCGCGCGGTGACGGAGGCCATCGCCCGGAAGGGCGGCACGCCGCTCGTGGTCGCCGAGGGCGGCGAGGTGCTGGGCGTCATCCACCTCAAGGACATCGTGAAGGGCGGCATCCACGAGCGCTTCGGCGATCTCCGGCGCATGGGGATCAAGACGGTGATGATCACGGGCGACAACCCGCTCACCGCCGCGGCCATCGCCGCCGAGGCCGGCGTCGACGACTTCCTCGCGCAGGCCACGCCCGAGGCGAAGCTGAAGATGATCCGCGATTACCAGGCGGGCGGTCGGCTCGTCGCCATGACCGGCGACGGGACGAACGACGCCCCCGCGCTGGCGCAGGCGGACGTCGCGGTCGCCATGAACACCGGCACGCAGGCAGCGAAGGAGGCCGGGAACATGGTCGACCTCGACTCGAACCCGACCAAGCTCATCGAGATCGTCGAGATCGGCAAGCAGCTCCTGATGACGCGGGGCGCGCTCACGACCTTCAGCCTGGCGAACGACGTCGCGAAGTACTTCGCCATCATCCCGGCGGCATTCGTCTCGACGTACCCTGCGCTCGGGCGGCTCAACGTGATGGGGCTCGCCACGCCGCGGAGCGCCGTGCTCTCCGCGGTGATCTTTAACGCGCTCGTCATCGTCGCGCTCATCCCGCTCGCGCTCCGGGGCATCCGCTACCGGTCCGTCGGCGCGGAGCGGATGCTCCGCAGGAACCTGCTCGTCTACGGCCTCGGCGGGCTCGTCGTGCCGTTCGTGGGGATCAAAGGGATCGATCTGCTCCTGTCCGCCCTCGGCCTCGTCTGAGGTCCCAAGGAAAGAACACCATGCTCGCGCACCTGCGACCCGCCCTCGTCCTCCTCCTCGTCCTCACCGGCCTCACGGGGTTCGCCTACCCGCTGCTCTCGACCGCCATCGCGCAGGCCGCGTTCCCGCACCAGGCGAACGGCAGCCTCGTGCTCCAGGGCGGCCGCGTGGTCGGATCGAGCCTGCTCGGCCAGCCGTTCCACGACCCGCGCTACTTCTGGGGCCGCCCCTCGGCGACGAGCCCTGTCCCCTACGCGGGGCAGGCCTCTGCCGGGAGCAACCTCGGGCCCACGAACCCTGCCCTGACCGAGGCGGTCGAGGCCAGGATCGAGGCGCTCCGCGCCGCGGATCCCGAGGCCACCGCGCCGGTGCCGGTCGACCTGGTGACCGCCTCCGGCAGCGGCCTCGATCCGCACATCAGCCCCGCGGCGGCGGAGTACCAGGTGCGGCGCGTGGCGCGCGCGCGGAACCTGGCAGAGGACGACGTGCGCCGCCTCGTCGCGCGGTACACGGAGGGGCGCCTGCTCGGGCTCCTCGGCGAGCCCCACGTGAACGTGCTCCTCCTGAACCTCGCCCTCGACGGCGCCCGCTGAGGAGAGCGCGAGGTGGTGGACGCAAGCGACGATCGGCCGGATCCCGAGGCGCTGCTCGCCGTGGCCCGCGAGGAGGAGGAGCGCGGGAAGAAGGGCAAGCTCAAGATCTTCTTCGGCGCCGCGCCCGGCGTCGGCAAGACGTACGCGATGCTGGAGGCGGCGCGGTCGCTCCGCGAGGAAGCGGTCGACGTCGTCGTCGGCTGGGTCGAGACGCACGGCCGCGCCGAGACGGAGGCGCTCCTCGACGAGCCCCCGCCGCTGCCGCGCCTGCCGGCGATCGAGGTCGAGCACCGCGGCAGGACGCTGCGCGATTTCGACCTCGAGGCCGCGCTGAAGCGCCGGCCGAAGCTCCTCGTCGTCGACGAGCTCGCGCACACGAACGCGCCGGGGCTCAGGCACCCGAAGCGCTGGCAGGACGTCATGGACCTGCTCGACGCCGGGATCGACGTCCACACCACCCTCAACGTCCAGCACATCGAGAGCCTGAACGACGTGGTGGCGCAGGTGACCGGCGTCGTGGTCCGGGAGACGGTGCCCGACTCGATGATCGAGCGCGCCGACGAGCTCGAGCTCATCGACCTTCCCCCGGACGACCTCCTCGAGCGGCTGCGCGAGGGCAAGGTCTACCTCTCGGAGCAGATCGAGCGCGCGGCGACGAACTTCTTCCGCAAGGGCAACCTCATCGCCCTGCGCGAGCTCGCCCTGCGGCGCACCGCCGAGCGCGTCGACGATCAGATGCGCGGCTACATGCGCGCCCACGGGATCCAGAAGACGTGGGCCGTCGCCGAGCGGATCGTCGTCTGCGTCGGCCCGAGCCCCATGTCGGCGCGGCTCATCCGGGCGACGCGGCGGATGGCCGGCGGCCTGAAGGCGGAGTGGCACGCGGTCTATGTACAGACGCCGGCCCAGGCGCGGCTGTCCGAGGCCGATCGCGAGCGGGTCGACCGGAACCTCGCGCTCGCCGAGCGCCTCGGCGCCACCGCGGTCCAGCTCCACGGCGCGGAGGTCGCCGGGGTGGTGCTGCGGTACGCCAGGCAGCACAACGTCAGCAAGATCGTCGTCGGCAAGCCGACCCACCCCCGCTGGAAGGATTTCATCTACGGCTCGCTGCTCGACGATCTCGTGCGGCAGAGCGGCGACATCGACGTCCACGTCATCCAGGGGGTGGCGGAGGCGGCGAAGCCGGAGCCCGGGCCGCCGGAGCGGCGCGGGCTCCGGCCGCTGGCCTACGCCTGGGGCGCGTGCGCGGCGGTGATCTGCACGCTGGTCTCGTGGCTCATGCACCCGTTCTCCGACCTGGCGAACCTGATCATGGTGTACCTGCTCGGGGTCGTCTTCGTCGCGAGCCGTTTCGGCGCCGGGCCCTCGGTGCTCGCGTCGGTGCTCGGCGTCGCCGCCTTCGATTTCTTCTTCGTAAGGCCGTACCTGACCTTCGCGGTCAGCGACCTCCGCTACCTCCTCACGTTCGCCATCATGCTGGGCGTGGGCCTCGTCATCGCCAGCCTCACCGCGCGCATCCGCGGCCAGGCCGAGAGCGCCAGCGAGCGCGAGCAGCGCACCGCGGCGCTCTACGCGATGAGCCGGGAGCTGGCCGCCCTGCGCGGGATCGACAAGCTCAGCCTGGCTGCCGCGCGCCATGTGCGCGAGGTCTTCGAGGCCGACGCCGTCGTCCTCCTGCCCGGCGCCGACGGCCGCCTCGCCGTCCGGGCGGGCACGGCCGAGGATCTGGTCGCGGGGGAGCAGGAGCGGGCGGTCGCGGAGTGGGCGTATGCGCGCGGCAAGGCCGCGGGCGCTGGCACCGACACCCTCCCGAGCGCGGGCGCGATGCACCTGCCGCTCCAGGGCTCCTCCGGGCCGATCGGCGTCCTCAGCGTCCGCGCGAGCCGACCGTGGCCGTTCCTCGACCTGAGCCGGCGCGAGCTGCTCGGCGCCTTCGCCACGCAGACGGCGCTCGCGCTGGAGCGCGCCCTGCTCGCGAGGCAGGCCCAGCGCGCCCGGCTGAAGGCGCAGGCGGAGGAGCTCCGCAACGCCCTCCTGAGCTCCGTCTCGCACGATCTGCGCACGCCGCTCGCCACCATCACCGGCGCGGCGGGGGCGCTGCTCGATGACGGCAACGACGGGGCGGCGCTCGACCCGGCCGCTCGCCGCGATCTGACGCAGACGGTGCTGGAGGAGGCGCAGCGGCTCGAGCGCCTCGTGCGCAACCTGCTGGACATGACGCGGCTCGAGTCCGGGGCGCTCGCGGTCAAGAAGGAGTGGCTGCCGCTGGAGGAGGTCGTCGGGGCTGCGCTGAACCGGGTCGAGGAGCACCTTCAAGGCCGGGAGGTCTCGATCGAGCTCGACCGTGCGATGGATCTCGTCCCGATGGATGGTGTGCTGATCGAGCAGGTGCTCATCAACCTGCTCGAGAATGCGCTCAAGTACTCGCCCGCCGGCAGCCCGATCGGGATCCGGGGGTTCACCGAGGGGAACGTGGCCACGCTGGAGATCAAGGATCGCGGTCCGGGCCTCCCGCCCGGCGAGGAGGAGACCCTCTTCGAGAAGTTCTACCGGGGGCGCGGCCACACGCAGCGGGGCATCGGCCTCGGCCTCACGATCTGCCGTGGCATCGTGACCGCGCACGGCGGGCGGATCGCGGCGGAGAACCGGCCTCACGGGGGCGCGACCTTCCGCGTGACGCTGCCCATCGAGGGCCGCCCGCCGAACCTCGCGAGCCCGGAGCTGCCGGCGGCGGCGGGCGCTTGATAACGTGGCTGGGCGAATGTCGGACGCGTCCCCCCTCGTGCTGCTGATCGAGGACGAGCCGCAGATGCGCCGGTTCCTCCGCGCGATGCTGGCGGCCCGCGGCTACCGGCTCGTGGAGGCGGAGACGGGCAGCGACGGGATCGCCCAGGCGACGACGCGCAATCCGGATCTCGTGCTCCTCGATCTGGGGCTCCCGGACATGGACGGCCTGGAGGTGACCCGGCGGCTCCGGGAGTGGAGCGCCGTCCCCATCATCGTGCTGTCGGCCCGCGGTCAGGAGCAGGACAAGATCGACGCGCTGGACGGCGGCGCCGACGATTACCTGACCAAGCCCTTCAGCGCCGGTGAGCTCCTGGCGCGGCTGCGCGTGGCCCTGCGCCACGCCGCCAGCGCGGCGCGCGGGGCGGCGGCGGAGGGCCATTGCTTCGCGGTCCATGACGTCGAGGTCGATCTCGCGCGCCGGGTCGTGCTGCGGGCGGGCGAGGAGATCCACCTGACGCCCATCGAGTACAAGCTGCTCACGACGCTGATCCGACATGCAGGCAAGGTCCTCACCCATCGCCAGCTCCTCGGCGAGGTGTGGGGGCCTGCGTATGCGGGCCAGACGCATTACCTGCGCGTCTACATGGCGCAGCTCCGGCACAAGCTGGAGCGCGATCCGGCGCGCCCGTCGATCCTGATCACGGAGCCAGGCGTGGGCTACCGGCTCAAGAGCCCTTGAGTCGATCCTGGCATGAAGGGGCATAGGGGTTAACCACGCTTCCCGCAGCGTCCTCCTACATCCGAACGTTTACGTGGTCGTGGTCGTGGTCGTCAACGATAGGCCGTGAACGTCCACGACCACGATCACGTAAACGTTCACGTTGGTGACCGATGGGGGCGGGGTTCGTGCCCTGAACGTGACCGAACGATCTTGGTTAACGCCTATGCCCCTCTCCCCTTGGCGTCCTTGGCGGGTTGGCGGTTTTTTCTGCTGATCCGGGGCAACTTCCCGCAGTAGAGCTAGGGCACCGATCACGTTGGAGTCCCGATGAAATCAACAGAAGGCAAGAGAAACCGCAAGGGGCGCAAGGGGAAGGCAAGAAAATATCTCGTCTCTGGTCCCTTGCGCCCCTTGCGGTTCGTCTCTCTCCCGTATTCCTGGCCCTTGGAGCTTGTTTCCCGGCAGATCGGTCGGGCCTCGCAACCCATTGAATTTAGGCACCTTTCAGCCCGCTTGTCGCTCTGGCCCGCATGCGCGATTGCAGCCTGTTTGACGGCTCTTCTGTGCGATGGCCGCAGAGCGCCGACGGACAGCGAATCACCAGCTGTGATGCCACGGCGTGCGCGCACAGCGCTCATTCGCGCCGTGCGCGCGCTCGCTTCACCTGCTTGCGGACCTTCGGATGCTGTTGGCTGGCCTCCACGATGACCCGGCCAACGACGTCGACCGCGAGATCGAAAGCCCGCTCCGCGAGGCGCTGGAACCAGAGCCCGAACGGCGAGTCGATCGGCCGGTACAGCCCCAGGTCGCCGGGCTCCCCGCCGGCCCAGGTGATGGGCAGCCCGGACGCCTCCAGCGTCTGCCTGGCGAAGCCCTGGGCGAGCTGGAGGGCTTGCAACGCGTCGACGCCCTCCTGCCACTTGAACACCTCAGCGCCGAGCCCGGAGATGAGCACCGGACAGCACCAGTCGCCGCCCTGCGCGCCGGGAGCAATCGGCTTGCCGATGACGAGTACGATCTGCCGGTCCGGCTGGCCCTCCACCCCGTAGTGACGGACCGCGATGGGCTCACCGATGCGCTTCTTGGGCATGGGGCTAGGTTAGTCCGGAAACGACGTGACCAGGCAGTAGACCTCCCATCTGACCGGTGACCCGCTGTTCGCAACTTCCCAGCAAGCCCTCTTTCTCACCGGATCCAGCTTCCACTGTGATCGGCAGAATGCCTCCTTTGCCCGCTGACTCGCGTGGGTCAGCAGCAGGCAGATCCCCTTGGCATCGGACCGTGGCTCTCCCATCGCAGCCCCGAACGCAGCGATGTCCGAGTCTGCCACTTCGGCCTCCTCCTCGGTCGTGCTCGCAACACAGCTCGCGGACAAGACGACAATGGCGACACCGATGAGCTTCGCGCCACGCATAGAGCCCCCTGTTCGACCGCTCGCTCCACCTAGAGCCAGGGGAGCTCAGCGGCAGCCGCAGGTCGCACAGGGCATCGCGTGCTGATGTGGGCGGAATCATGGCGCTGAAGCACGCGACCCGCTTCGCGCGGTACGGCACCTAGCGGTCGTTCGCGCTGCAAAGTCCACTCAGTGGAGTGGGGTGTCCGGGATGCGCCGCGCGAGTGTCCGGAACGCGGGTGGCGCCGATGTGGTTCCGGATATCACCGCCGAGCCAGGCAGGGGCGACCGCAGCCGGTGCGCCGAGGGCAGCGGAGCTAGCCAGGGACGACCGCGGCGGACCGGGGAGCCTCCCACCGCGGGCGGGCGTGGCCTCCAACCCCGCGCACCGGGAGGCACGTTTTACAAACAGCCCCGGAAAGCTCCGCGCAATTTCAGAATATGAGCACACTTCTTTTCCCCTCCGAAGGCTCCTCCCGCGACCACACATGGAATTCCGTTCATGCTGCCGCGGTGGAAGGTCTCCCCCGCGCGCTTCGCCTCCTGGGGGTCGCCGAGCCCGACATCGACGACGTCTTGCAAGAGGTCCTGCTCGCCGCGTACGAGAGCCTGGATCGGTTCGACCCCGCCTGGTCCCCGCCGGAGCGCGAGGCCGGGGCCGCCGGCGATCCGCTGCGCCGGGAGGGCCGGCGCCAGCACAGCAGCCCCGAGGCCCGCTGGGTGTTCGGGATCGCGTGGCGGAAGGTCAGTCACCACCTGGATCGCGCCTACCGCCGCCGCGAGGTGCCGGACGGCCTGCGTCCGGCGTCGCGCTACCAGACCGTCGATCCCGCGCCGCTCAGCGAGGAGCGCATCGCGGAGCAAGAGCGGCTGGAGGTCGCGAGGGAGGTGCTCTTGACGATCGCGCCCGAGCGGCGGGTCCTCCTGGTCCTTCACGAGGCCTACGAGGTGCCGCTCGTCGAGATCGCCCGCGAGCTCGGCCTCAACTACAACACCGCCAGCAACCGGCTGCGCCTTGCCCGCGAGGACTACCGTGCCGCCGTCAAGCGGCTGCGCCCGGAGCGGCGACAGGCGCTGCGCGCCTGCTGGCTCGTGTTTCCCCTGGCGTCCGACTTCCTTGTGCGCGACGGCGGCGCGAGCACCGCCGTACCGCCGGCCGGCGTGCCGTACGCGCCTGCCGGACCGAGCCCGCGATCGTGGCTCGCCCGGCTCGGCCGCACCCTCGGCGCCGCTGCGGCGGGCGGCGCCGGGACCGCGGCCGTGCTGCTCGCCCTCGCCCCGCCGCGGCCCCTCTGGGCTCGCCGCTTCGACGCGGCGCTGGCCTATGAGCTCCCCGCGACCGGCGCCGGCCTTGCAGCACCCCCGCCACAGCCATCGCAGCAAACCCCGGAACCGCGGCCGGCGGCGCCGGCGGCCGACGCGCCCGCGCGCCCGTGCCCGGCCGCGCCGCGGGCGGCGCCGCCGGCGGGCGCGCGGGAGGACGCCTTCGTGGAGGAGCGCCGGCTGCTCGCGGCGGCGCAAGAGCGCCTCTCCACGGGCGATCCCGCCGGGGCGCTCCGGCAGCTCGCCGCGCACGAGGCGCGGTTCCCCGCAGGCCGGCTGAAGTCCGTGCGAGAGCAGCTTCGCACGGCGGCCCGGGCGCGCCTCGCCCATCCGGCGCCGGGCGCGCCAGCAAGAGAGCCGGCGCGATGAGCCGGTCCAGGGCGAGACCGAGAGCGGGGCTCGGCCCGCGACCGGCCCGCGGCCTCTGCGCCACCGGACCGCTCCAGGGCGCGGGGCGCTCGGCGCGCACGGGGCGCTCGGCGCGCTTCGCCGTGGCGGCGGCCACCGTCCTGCTCGGCGCCGGGGACGCCCGCGCCGCGCCGGACGCGCCGCGCGCGGCGATGCGGATCGAGGTCGTGCGAGGCCCGGGCACCGAGAGCTGCCCCGGCGACGCGTTCCTGCGCGCGGAGGTGGCGCGCCGGCTCGGCGCCGACCCGTTCCAGGACGACGCGCCGCAGGTGCTCACGGTCCGCATCGCGCAGGAGGGGCCGGAGCTCACCGCCTTGCTGGCGCTGCGCGACGGCGCGGGCGATACCCGGTGGGCTGACGGGTTCGGCACCCGGAGCGGCTGCGAGGAGCTGCTCTCCGGCGTGGCCCTGGCGATCGTGGCGCGCGTCGTGAGCGCGCCGGAGCCGGCATCCCCGCCGCCCGAGCCCTCCTCGCCGCCGCCCGAGCCCTCGCCGCCGGAGCCCTCCTCGCCGCCCGCGGCGTCGCCCCCGCAAGCGCAGCGTGCCGCGCCGGAGCCACCTCGGCCGGCCGAGCCGTCGCAGGCGTCGTCTCGGCCGGAGACGGCGCCGGCTCCGCCGGAGCGGCTGCGGCTCGAAGCGGGGCTCGGGGCGACCCTGGGCCTGGGGATCACGCCGGGAGCCGCGGTCGGGATGACGCTCTCCTTCGGTGTTCGCCGGCACGACTGGTCGATGGCGGTGGAGGGACGCGGGCTCGTGTCCCTGGCGCAGGAGGTGGAAGCGGTACCCGTCCGCACCAGGGCATTCACGGCGGCTGCACTGGCCTGTCGTCGCGGCCAAACCCTGTTCGGTTGCGGGGTCGCCTCCATCGGCGTGGTCCGGTTCGTCCCTCGGGCGCCGTGGACCATCAGCTCACCCGGCCAGCCGATGCTCGGCGTCGGCCCGCGGTTCGGCGGCGCGTGGCCCTTGTCGGACAGGTGGTCCGCGCACGCTTACGCCGAAGCCGTCTGGATCGTCGCAGACGCGGTTCTTCGACGCCAGAAAGATGGAAGTGAACCGCCTTCACCCCTCACCTGGTCGTCACCCCCGGTCGGCGCTGCGCTCGGATTCGGTATCACGGCAATGTATTGAACGAGCTCGAATGACGCCGGGGACCTTCCGCATCCAACATGACAATTTTTAGAAGAGATCCGCAATGTGGCATGCAATCGCCTGTGTCGTCATGAATCTCCGTTGTCAGCGTGAAGTCCCGTCAGGTAGCTTCTCCGGCATGCGCCTCTTCTCCTGGTTGTTCGTGGGACTGTTCTCCTTGGTGGGCTGCTCCGGCGACGCGATCATCCACGGTCCCTGTCAGCCTCAGGAATACGGCCACCCTGGCTGCCCGTGGCCCGAGCAAGGTGGCGGAGGGGCCGGCGGCGAGGGCGGTGCGGGTGGCAGCGGCGGCGGCGGGGCCGGCGGCGGCGATGAAACCGCCTGCGCCGGCGATTGCGTCCCACCGGCGCCGCTCGGCTGGTTCGGACCGGCGCTCCTCTGGTTCGGCCCGCGGGACCAGGTACCCGCATGCCCCGCCGCCGCGCCGAACGTCGGCTACGAGGGGTTCGCCGACCTGGCGCCCGCGCCGCTCGCCTGCGCGTCCTGCCTGTGCGATCCGCCCGACGCGGCGACAGCCTTGTGCCAGCTTCCGCTGGGCTGGTCGGCGCACACCTCGACGACGTGTTCCGGCGACCCCGGCAGCGTCGCGACCCCCTTCGCTGCGCCCGGCGGCTGGGACGGCGCCTGCACCGCCGAGAACGCCATCCCCGCGGGCCAGGACTGCGGCGGGCAGCCGTGTGTGAAGTCGATCTCGATCGACGCGCCCGCCGTGCTGGTCACCGCCGCCTGCACGCCGAGGGTCGACGAGCCCCCGCCGCCGGCGCTCCTCGACCCGTGGCAGACCCGGGCGCTCGCCTGCGTGCCCGGCGCCTACACGGAGTGCGTGGGCGACCGGAGCACCTGCATGCCCTCGCCGGACCAGCCCGGGGTCCCGCCGCCCGGCGGCTTCCTGACGTGCATCTTCCACGAGGGCGACGTGACGTGCGAGGCGCCGTACGTGGACAGGCATGTCTTCTACGGCGGCGCCGACGACACGCGCGGCTGCTCCGAGTGCGGCTGCGGGGAGCCGGAGGGCGCGTCGTGCATCGTCATGGCCTCCGTCTACAGCGACGGCGCGTGCGTCGAGCAGGTTGCATCGAACCTCGTCAGCTCCATGGCGCCGTTCTGCGGGGTCACGCCGCCCGGCGTCGCCCTCGGCAGCAAGTCGGCGGAGGTCGTGGCCGTGGATCCCGGCGGCTGCGCCCCGAGCGGCGGCGAGCCGTTCGGCGAGCTGCTGCCGGCCGAGCCGTCGACGTTCTGCTGCCAGGCATAGGGCTCGCACCGGCATCACGCCTGCATAAGGAGGGGCGGCGCTCTCCAGGCGGCGACGCTTCCGCAATCTGGATCGGGTCGCCTCGCCCCAGCCTGAGCACTGCATGCGCGTCAGGAGCTCCCTCGACCAGGCGGACGGCGACATTGACACGGTCCCGAGCTCGCGGTGCCCGTAGAGCCTGATCTCCCCAGGAATCCGGGCTCTTCGTGCGTGGGAGGGGAGCTCAGCCGCCTCTCGTGACGAAGAACCGCAGGCCGTAGCGCAAAAGCGGCATGCTAGCCGCAACTCGACGGCGTCGAGGTCGAGACGCGCCAGGGCGCGGTTCGCCTCCTCCACTCCACGCGCGCGGCGATGAGTTCAACGCCCCGGAGCGTGGCCTGGCAGATGAATCCGCCATAAAGGAGGACGCGGCCATAGCCCGCACCAAGGTCGTAGACGACGTCCCCTGGTCGCGGTGCGGCCCACCGGTAGAAGCGTCGAATCGAGGCGTACGACGCCCCCTCGTAAGTCGAGCATTCGCCGGGAAACTGAATGATTCGTTTGAGCGGAACAATGCCAGCTTCCACGCTCTCTATGCGAAGATCGAGCAGCTGATCAATCGCTGGGTCATCCAGCGGCTCCTCGGACGTGTGCCAGGCAAGCAGCTGCGCACGGAGGGATCGGAGGTCGAGGAATGTTGCATTCATCGAGATGCCTCGTGTCAGTCGCCCGCAAAGGTCGCGTCTGCGGGGGGGCCGTGCTCCCACAGCCAGCGCACCGCTTCTTCGAGCGCCTGCAGCGGATCGGGCTCATTCACGCCGAGCACTTCGCGCAGCCGGCAATCGCTGATCAGGACCGGGCTCGACACCTTGTAGGGGTGGTCGACCGCCGCGAAGGGAACCACCGCCGGCTCCCATTCCCAGTCGAACATACGTCCGATCACGGCCGCGAGGCCAGCGTATGTCCACGTATAAGGGTCGACGACATTGCAGGCCCAAAAGCCCCGCGGCGCACGCTCGACGGCTGCAATGACGGACCGGGCCACGCGATCGAGCGCGACCTGATGACATACCTGGACGCCGCGGTCAGGCAGCTCCAGGCGGCGCATGCCCGAACGGATCTTCCGGATCAAAGGCCACGCCCGCGATCGAGGATCGTTGGGCCCGTAGATGGCTCCGGGCCGCAGCACGGTAACATCGCCGGCGCTGTCACGGAGAGCCATCTCCATCGCCGCGTTATCATGGTTCGGCGGCGCTCCTGGATACGGCGACGTTCGCGTGGGCGCGTCTTCGGTGAGCGGGAGCGGCGTATCTGGGAGCAGGGATTGTCCTGAACCGTCCCCGATGCCCGCCTGGACGAGGTAGCGGTAGACGTCGATCGAGCTCACCGCGACGACCTTCCGCACTCCTGCGCGTCGCGCGCAGTCCGCGAGTGACGTCGCCTTTTCGGCCGTAGCACCGCCGGCGAACGTATCGACGAGCACATCCGGGCGCGCGCGCTCGATCGCTGCTCCGGGCGCGAGCAGCTCCGCCCGCGTGCCGTGCAGATGCTCCACCTCGGGCAGGTCGGGGATCTCGTGTGTCCCACGATGCGCCACGGTCACTCTATGCTGTTGCTCCATGGCGCGCCGCAGCACCGCTGGGCCAAGGAATCGAGTCCCGCCAATCAGGACGAAATGCATGATCTACTCGCGCTTGGGAGCGGGCGTGCGGTGGGCCGACTCGAGGAGCCGTCGCAGTCGCTCGGCTGCGGCTTGGGCGCCGGCGAGGTTGGCTGCGTAGCGTGAGTCCAGCACGGCGACGTCACCGCCGCAATGAGGGCAACTCGTCGTGCCTGGCAGCACGTACTGCTTGCACCCGTGGCAGAGCTCGAGCACTGGAGGCACACTCCCCCCGCTCCGGCGCGGGCGCCCAGCTCGCCAGGCTGCAACGGCCACCACCGAGCGACGAGATGCCCAGGGCACCCAGAATCCTCACTCGGGCTTGCGTGGACGGTTTGCTATGTCGCGAACGCCGCAAATTCCGGCTCTGAGGCGCAGCCGGTTCTGTACCGTTCTTTCCGATTCTTCGAGAGCTCGAAGAAGAATGTGATACGGAGCCAGCGAGGGCCGCGACCACCGCTCTCGCATGAGGGCCCGAGCGCCCGCTGCGATAGGATTGAAGTGCGGCGGAGAGCGCCGCCCGCAAACGCTGGCCTCGGATGGACCGCCGCTTGCCGTCCCACGAGGCCCGTGAGCGGCGTGCCCACGGGCGAGGTCGCGCATCCCCCCAGGATCGGCGGCCTTGCCGCGCACGCGGCGCAAGAGAGGCGAGCGTGACGAGTCCTGTGGTCGTGACCAAGTATCTGTGTGCCGCCGCTGCGATTCACGCCGCGCTCGGCTGCGCGGCCGGCGTCGACCTGCCCGATGAGGGCGGATCCGCGGCGGCCGCGACGCCCACCCTCGGGGTCGCAGAACAGCGGGCCAGCACCTACGGGTGGAGGGTCATCGAGGTGATCGACTACAATTTCGACGGAAAGCAGGATTTGCTCTGGATCGACGCCGAGCGCAGCCTCATGGCCGTATGGTTCATGGACGGAGTCCAGCTGCTCACGCCGGGCCCGATCGTCCGTGGGCCGGCCGGCAGAGGCTGGATCGCCATAGGGCACGACTTCAACCTCGACGGCCTGGCGGACGTGCTCTGGCGTCACGATGAGCGGGACCTGATAACGATCTGGCTGACGGACGGAGGCCGGCCGTTCGCGCAGGGCCCGATGCTCCCCGGGCCGCGCGGCGGAGGCTGGGTGATCCGGCCGAACGACTTCAACCGCAACCTCGCCTCGGATGTGCTCTTTTACAGCGAGGAGCAGAACCTCATGACGGTGTGGCTGCTGGATGGCGTCCAGCTGCTCGCGCCGGGCCCGTTCATCCCGGGGCCGGGCGGCGACTGGGATATCGGCCCCACGCCCGACTTCAACTTCGATCGCATCGCGGATGTGATCTGGAACGACCAGGTGCACAACCTGATGACGGTGTGGCTGATGAGCAACACGGAGGTCCTCGGGCGGGGGCCGGTGATCCCCGGGCCGAGCGGCGAGGGATGGGACGTCCTCTGGGCGGCCGACTTCAACGCTGACGGCATGTCGGACGTGCTCTGGACCAACGAGGAGAGGGGCCTCGTGGCGATCTGGCTGATGAATGGCGTCGAGCTCCTCGACGCGGGGCCGGTGATCCCCGGGCCGATCGGCGACGGCTGGACAGCGGTCGCCGCCGGTGACGTCAACGCCGATCTGATGTCGGATGTCGTGTGGCAACGCCCGGGGACGAGCCAGGTAGCGGTGTGGTTGATGAACGGCACCCACGTCCTCTCGCCAGGGCCGGTGATCCTGGGCCCCCCCGGCGGCTGACCGACCCGGGCGATCCGCGGCGTGGTCACGTCAGTTCGAGACGCCCGCCGCGCGCAGGCCGTCTCGGGCCAGCGCGTGCTTGGGCGCGATGTCGAGGACCCGCCGGAGCTCCCGCGCGGCGTCGCCGCCCTTGCCCATCTTGAGCAGCGACCAGCCGAGGCCCGAGCGCACCTCGACGTCGCTCGGGTACATCTCCGCGAGCCGGCCGTAGATCGTCGCGGCCTCCGGGTAGCGCGCCAGGTTGTACAGGGCGAACGCGAGCCGCAGGCTCGCGAGGTAGTTCGCGGGGTCGAGCTGCAGCGCCTTCCGCGCGGTCGCTTCCACGTCGGCCCACCGGCGCAGCGCCATCTGCGGGAGCAGCGCGCCGACGCGCGACTCGACCGATCTCGGCTCGAGCGCGCTCGCCCTTCCGTACGCGTCGACGGCCTCCTTGTTGCGCCCGAGCTTGTGATAGAGCCAGCCGCGGCGGAGCTCCGCGACGTATCCATCCTTCTGCGGCGCAGGGAGGCGATCGAGCGCGGCGAGCGCGTCCTGCACCTTCCCGGCGGCCTCGGCGTCATAGGACAGCTGGAACAGGTCCGCCGGCCTCCCCTCCGCGTCAGCGGCCCCGGAAGGGACGCCGCTCAACGCACAACCGACCAGCATCACGAAGAACCATCGACTCGCTCTCATGACGTCTCCTCGCCGAATGACACGGTGAATTTCCTGCCGGCGCCCTGGACCCGCTCCGCCACCCGCGTGCGGCCCTGCGCCGTGACCTCGACCCTGAGCGGCCCTCGGCCCCTCGTGAGCTCCGCCCGCGTCCGCACGAGCGGCTCGCCGCGGCGATCGCGCCGCCGCGACTCGCCGAGGACCACGAGGAGGTCGCCCTCGCGGCGCATCCTGAGGTCCATCTCGATCCCGTCGCCTGGCAGGAAGGGGGCGACGAAGTCGGCGAGCACCCGGAGCGCGAACGCGCGGAATCGCCGCGCCGGCAGCGTGTCCGCCCAGCGGAGCGAGGCGCTGCCCTCGAGCGGCACCCGCGGGAGCGCCGCGCGCAGCAGGTGAACGACCGACGCGTCGTCGCCCACCGCGTCGAAGCTCGTGAACAGGTCGTCGCTCTTGCCGTAGAAGAGCGACGCGGCGCGGTCCTCCGAGCGGATCAGGAGCCGCCCGTAGACGTCGACGTCGCACGTGACGCGCTCGACGTCCGCGCCGACGCGGTACGCCCAGGTGTCGGCGCAGGTGAAGCCGAAGTACGCGGACACGTCCTCGTCGGCCTCGATGGAGCGCACGGCGTCGCCCTCCCGCGGCTCCAGGCTGGGCCAGAGCCGCGCCTCCTCGCCGACCGTGACCACGTCGCTGAACCGGCACGGGAGCGTCGGCGCGCCGAGCTTGTGGGTCGACTGCAGCTGGAAGTGCAGGTGCGGCTCGGGGGATCGACCCGAGCTGCCCGCGAGCCCGAGGACGTCGCCCCGCTTCACCCATTGCCCCTCCACGACCTTGAGCGTCCCGCGCGCGAGGTGCGCGACCATCGAGTACACGCCGGGCGCGTGGGCCACGATGACGTGGTTGCCCCAGTTCTGCTCGAGGTTCATCGCGCCGACGTCGCTGTCGGGCACGCTCGACTCGACCTTCACCACGGTGCCGTCGGCGGCCGCGACCACGGGCAGCCGGTGGCAGTGGAAGTCCTGCGGCGCGCTCCCGGCGCCGCGGAAGGCCAGGCGACCTTCGCCCATCACCTGGAAATCGAAGGCATGGCGCCATTGCTCCTTGTGCGTGAACGCGCCGTCGACCGCCTGCGTGCACGTCCACGTGCCGCGGAACGGGAGCCGGAAGCTCACGGCGTGCGGCGACTGCTGGAAACGCGCGCGCCGCGTGCGGAGGTACGCGAGGTTCTGCTCGGGCGTGCCCGGGAGGAAATCCACCGCCTTGGGCCGCTCGTCGCGCGCGCGCCGACGCATCGCGAGGAGGACGGCGACGACGGTGACGTTGAACGGCAGGATCAGCGGCGCCGCGCCGAGCCGCGCGAGCGGCGCCATCGCGCCGGCGGTGACGAGCGCGGCGGCGACGGCGCCGGACAGGCCGAGCGCGAACGAGGACGCCGAGGGGACGAACCAGACGCCGCCCAGCCCGACCGCCGTGAGGACGGCGTTGTAGCCGAGCACGTCGAGCGCGCCGTCTGGGAGCGAGAGCCATCGCGAGGCGAGCCCGAGCGCCGCCGCGAACGCGAGCGCGGCGAGGAGCGCGGCGATCCGGCTGTGGACGAGGAGCGCCGCGAGCACCAGCGCGCCCGCGTCGGCGCGGGGCAGGAAGAAGAGGCCGCCGAGGCACCGCGCGAACAGCGCGATGGGCGCGGGGAGGCCCTCGAACGCGAGCGGGGCTTGCGCGGGCGCCGCGAGCGTGAGCCCGGAGAACGCCGAGGTGCTCAGCGTCAGGTGGAAGACGACGATGAACGGGAGCGACAGCACCGGCAGGCCGGCGGCGCCGCCGGAGCCGGGACCGGAGAGGGAGCGCAGCGCCGCCGTGACCACCACGCACGCGGCGGCGCCGAGCAGCGCGACGGCGACGGCGGGGCCGTCCGCGGTGAACGACTGCGCCACGCCGAGGCCGACGAGGAGCGCGTTGTACGCGTACGACCCGTCCCTCACGGCGTCCTTCTCGAGGTCGAGGAGGAGCGCGGCCCCGTTCGCCGCGCACGCCGCGATGACGCCGAACACGAAGGCGCGAGGCACGGTGGCGGTCGCGAGCATCACGAGCAGCCCCACCGCCGGCGAGCGCGAGAACAGGATGTGCGCGTAGACCCGGAGGAGCGACTCCCCCATCTCGACGACGCCGCTCCTCGCGAGCCGCGAGCTCACGGCCGCCGCGACCCGACGGCGCCGGGCCGTCCCGGTCGCGCGCGCCGCGCCGCTCGCGTCGCTCGTCGGCCCGGGGATCACCTGAGCCATGCCGGCACGTCCTCGACGGCGCGGAAATCGTCGAGCGTCTCCGCGCGGCGGATGCAGGAGGCGCCTCCCTCGCCCACCATCACCACCGCCGGACGGAGGGTGATGAACTGGTGCCACTGCGTCACATTGTAGGCGCCCACGTTGCGGAACACGAGCCGATCTCCCGGGGACGACGCCGGGAACTGCACGGTGTCGCGCACCACGTCGATGTTCATGCACAGCGGGCCGAACATCACGGTGGGCTCCTGCATGGCGCTGAACTCCTGCGCCGGGACGACATCGTGTTTGTACCAGAACGAGGTGAAGAGCAGGTTGACGCCCGCGTCGAGCACGAGGCCGCTGCGCCCGTCGGGGAGGCGCTTCTTGGCCTCGACCGTCGCGATGAGGTACCCCGCGTCGTCCACCAGCGCGCGGCCCGTCTCGAGGACGAGCGTCGGGAGCTCCCGGGCGGGACAGTCGAGCTCTCCGAGGCCGTCGCAGATGGCCTCGGCGTAGCGCTCGAACGACGGAGACGCCTGCTCGCCGAGCAGGTACTGCGCCTTGAGCGTGTTCTTCGAGGCGAAGCCGCCGCCGAGGTCGAGGAACGAGAGCCGGATCCCGTGCGCGGCGCGTATCTCGTTGGCGAGGCGCGCCAGCTTGGACGCCGCCTTGCCGTAGGCGCCCGGGTCGAGGATGAACGTGCCGATATGGCAGTGCAGCCCGGTGAGCTCCATGCGATCTCCGCTCACGAGGCGGCTCACCGCCTCCCTGGCCTGGCCGGACTCGAGGTTCAGGCCGAACCGGCTCCACGGCGCGAGGCCCTCGATGTTCATGTTGACCCGGATGGCCACCTTCGGGCGCGCCTTGACCCGCTCGGCGACCCGCTCGATCCGCGCCAGCTCGTCGAGGTTGTCGATGTGGATGATCGAGCCGCCGGAGACCGCGCGCGCGAGCGCCGCGTCGGGCTTGTAGGGGCCGTTCCAGTGGATCCGCTCGGCCGGGACGCCCGCGAGGATCGCCTTGTCGTACTCGAAGGGCGAGACCACCTCGGCCCAGGCGCCTTCGCGGTGGAACGTGCGGCAGATCGCCTCGAGGTAGTTCGTCTTGTACGACCAGGCGATCCGCACCTTGGCCCAGCGGCGCGCGAACGCGCCGTGGAGCTCGCGGTAGCGGCTCACGAGCGTCCGCTCCGAGAACACGAAGAGCGGTGATCCGTGCTGGGCGACGAGATCGGCGATGGCGACTCCGTCGATGTGGGTGAGGGGCCGCACGCCCTGGAGGCGGCCGAACTTGTTCATCGCCCCCATCTGGTGCCGGACGATGCTGGGCGATTCGTAGACCGGGCTATTCACGAGAGGCCTCCTGAACGGACGAGCTCGCCCGTCGTCACCATGCTCTGAAAGTCGCTGATCCGCGCGACCTGGTCGATCGAGATGCGGACGAACATCGCGCCGACCTCGTAGCCGCGGAGCGGCTCGATCGGCGCGCCTGCGGCGAGATCGACCACGGCGCGAGGCAGGTTCATCCCGGCCGCCACGCTCAGGTACACCCACGCCGGGAAGCGCGGGTTGACCTCGATGAGGTGATAGCGCCCGTGCGCGTCGCGCATCACCTCGACCTCGAAGGGGCCGCGCCACCGCGTCGCCTCCGCGAAGGCCTGCGCGATGCCGACGAGCTCGGGGTCGCGCACGGTGATGCCGGCCCAGCCCTTTCCCTTGTCGGTGAGGAGCATCTTCTTCATCGGCACGGCGCCGACGAGCCCGCCTTCTCCGTCGCCGACCGCCACCACATCGAACTCCTCCCCGGTCACGTGCTCCTGCACGAGGACCGGGAGGCCCCACTGGGCTATCACCTTGTAATAGGCCGACACCGCCTCATCGAAGGTCGTCGCCAGCGTCGCGCCGTAGAACACGCCCTTCACGTGGAAGGGGTAGGGCACCCGCTCGTGGATGCGCAGGAGCTCGTCGGCGTCCGAGAGGGCCGCCGTGCGCGGGACCCGGATGCCGGCGCGGGCGCCGAGCGCGGCGAGGCTCGCCTTCGAGCGGAGATCGAGCTGCTCGCGCGTGGGCAAGCAGGTGCCGATCCCCATCGCGCGGAGCCGCGGCGCGATGTCGATGAACGAGGGCAGCTCGGCGTCGAGCGTCGGGATGATCACGTCGAGCCCGACCCGCCGGTGGACGTACTCGAGGCGGGACACGAACGCTTCCAGGCCCTGCGATGGATAGGGGATCATGAACACGTCGCTCACGATGTCGCCGGCGTACGCGCCGGGATCGAGCGCGTCGTACGCGAGGCCGACGAGGCGAATCGAGGCGTCGCCGCCCGCGCGGAGCGCCCGGATGACGCCCACGCCGGGAGCGGGGTTGTCAGTCGCGTTGAGGCCGGTGACGGCGATGGTGCGGGGCCTCGTCTTCACTGGGCTCCCTCCGGCTCCGCGGAGAGGAGGCCGTGCTGCCGGAGGAGCTCCAGGAACTCGCCGACGTCGCGCGCCGGGTCGCCCCCGCGGATGTCGAATCGCTCGCGGAGCCGGGCGGCGACCTCCTCGCGCGAGAGCCCCTCTTTCATGGCGTTGAGCGCGCAGAGGCCGGTGGGATTGACGGTGAACGTCGCGCCCGACGCGGGATCGAACACGAATCCGGTATCGCTGAGTGCAAGCTCTTTCAATCGCAGGATCGCGCTCACGCGAGCCTCCTCGTTCTAAGGGTGTTGGGGCGCCGACCGTGAAATTCTTAGAAAATTCACAGGGAGGCGGGGAGACGGGGAGGAGAGATTCAAAATACTCCCTGTCTCCCAGCCTCCCTGTTCAATTCGCTGAAAAGGGCCACGAAATGAGGGTATTCCTCAGGCCTCCAGCCGCGCCTCGGACCAGGTGCGGCTGGAGTAGTAGAGCGGGGCGCTTCAGGCGCGGCTGCCTGCCCTCCTTGTGCCCGCCGGGGGCGAGAGCGGGTCAATGAATTTGACGGTGTGTCGCGAGGAGGATCAACGCTCCATCAATGCTCGGCCGCGCCCTCCGCGCGGGCGCGCAGCCGGGCCGCGTAGACGCTGTCGCCGTGGCGTGAGAGGAAGTCGTCGATCGCGGCCCGCTCGTCGCTTCCGCGCCCGAGCTGGCGCAGGGCCTCGATGCGGCCATAGCGCGCCTCGGCGCCGAGCCCGCCGCGCCCGGCCGCGAGGTACCGCTCGAAATAGCCGAGGGCCGAGGCGGGATCTCCTCCGGAGAGCGAGAGCCGGCCGAGCGATACGAGCGCGACGCGCGCCTCGGGGCTGCCCGGATGGCGCGCGAGCAGCGCGAGGTACGCGGCCGACGCATCGGCGTCGCGGCCGGCGGCGAGCGCCAGCTGGGCGTCGCGCAGCAGCTCGTCGGCGCTCGGACCGGGGTGCGCCTCGCCGCGGTGGCCCTCGCGCGCTGCCCTCGGAGCGGCCGCCGCGCCGGCGGCCTCCACCACGCCCGCGTCGGGCGACTCCTTCGGCGCGGGCGCCGTGGCGGCGGGCTGGACGTCGAGGGAGCGCGGCGGCGGCTCGATCCCGGCGCTGGCCTGCGCGGGCGCCGCGTCTGGCGCGCGCGGGGGCGGGGGCGCCACGTCGCGGTCGATCAGGAGCTCGGCCGCGAGCGCGGCCAGGAACGTCGCCGCGAGCGCGACGCCGGCGAAGGTGCCCGCGACCCCGCGCCGCACGATCGCGCGCCGCCTGGGGCGCTCCTCTGGCGCAGGGACGCGCTGCGCCCCCGCCTCGCCGGCGGCCTGCGCGAGGATCCGCGCAGCGAGGGCGTCGTCGTCCACGGGGCCGAGAGCCCCGCCGCGCCGCGCGCCGAGCCGGCCGAGGTCGGCCCAGAGCGCGGCTTCGCCGGCGAGCTCCGGGTGAGCCTCCTCGTAGCGGCGGCGGAACGCGGCGTCCTCGGGCCCGATCGGCGTCCCGCGACCTTCGGCCGCGACGATCGCGATCCAGCGCTCCTCGTCCGAGGCATGGGCCATCATGGTCTTCACGGCGATCTTCTCCGGCCGACGGCGATGTCCTGCCGGACCCGCTTTCGCAGGGCGGCGATCCCGAGGCGCAGGCGGCTGCGCACGGTGTCCGGGCTGACGTCGGTCATCTCAGCGATCTCATCGACGGTGTGTTCGAGCGCGTGGTGCAGGATCAGCGCCTCGCGCTGGGCTTCGGGCAGCTCCCCCAGGTAATCGCGCACGTGGCGCGGGAGCGCCTCCTGGGCGCTCCCGCGCGACGACGCCGGGACCTCCTCGGCGTCCGACAGGTCGCCTGCGATGGGGGCGTCGCGCCGCCGCAGGGCGCGGAGGTACCGCAGCACGGTCCGCACGGCGATGCGCCGCGCCCAGCCCTCGATGACGGCCTCGCCCCGGTACGCGGGCACGGCCCTCAGGATGGCGAGCATCGCCAGCTGCGCCGCGTCGTCCGCGTCGGCCGAGCGCCGCAGGAACGCCTGCGCGACCTGCCGGACGCCCGGGAGGAGCCTGGCCACGAGCCACGCCTGGGCCGCGGGATCACCCGCCCCGGCGCGGCGGGTCCGCTCGAGATCGATGGAAGAGACGAGGGGACCTTCGGCCTGGTGAGCGCGCGTCCCCTCCGTGACGCGCACACCCATGAGGAGAGCCTGTCCATCCACGATCACGGTGACCCTGTGCCTCCCGCGGGCACGATCGGGTCATTTTTATGAGGGTGGCCCGGCGCGACGGTGGCCCGACGCGGCGAGAGCCCGCCGCGCCCCCGTCGTCACCGCCCCGCGACCGTACGAGGCGGGGCGCTCCGCGCGGCCGGCCCGAGCTCGAGGCCGATCCCACCGAGGAAGCGCAGGGGATCCGGCTGGAGATCGGCGACCCGCGGCGCGGGGGTCGAGAGCCGGTTCAGCGGCACGTCGAGGCTGGTCCAGAGGGCGATGCGGAGCTCATCGGAGATCCGGAGGCTCAGCCCCGTCGTGGGCGCGACGCTGATCAGCAGGTCGGTCACGCGCTTGTCGGACGAAAGATGCGGTCCTTCCGGCGAGGACGCTTCCGGCGGACCCGGCGATCTCCAGGGCGCGTGCGGCGCTCGCCACGCGCCGCTCCGCGAGACGACGTCGAAGGTGGCCCGGCCGCCGAGATGGAAGGCCCAGCGCCCGCTCCCGATGTCGAATCGGTGGCCCCCGCTCGCGAAGAGCGGTGTCCGATCGAGATCCAGATCGAGGCCCGCGCGCTCCACCTGGAGGTGCTGTGTGTCCATCCAGTCGTAGCCGGCGCCGACGTACGAATCGGGCGTGGGCGCCCACGACAGCGAGAGCGAGACGGCGCTCTGCCAGGGGACGTGCTCTCCGAACGTGCCGCCCGCATAACCGGCCGAGAGGAACCACCGCCGCCACCACGCGGCGTCGGCGTGCTCGAGCGTCGAGGGCGGCGGCGCGGGGCGCTCGTCCGGCGCTGGTGCGGGCCGCGATGGTGGCCGGGCAGGAGGGGCCGCGGGGGGCGCGGGCGCGTCCGGCGGCGGCGCGGCCTGCGCAGGCGAGGGCGCCAGCGCGGCGGGCGCGGCCTGCTCGGCGCCGCCGACGTCGACGCTCGCCATCCCGGCCCCGGTGATGGGCCCCTCCAGCGCCTCCGCCGCCGCCGAGCCCGCGACGTTCGCGAGCGCCTCGACGGCCACGGACGTCCGCCCGGGAGGCGCAGGGAACCGCCGCGAGTACACGCGCTCCCCGCCGCGAGGGAAGAGATACAGGGCGAGCTCGTTGCCCGGACCCGCCTCGATCCACAGCGCGCCGTGCGCGGACCATTGCTCCACGAGCGAGCGCGCCGCCGCGACGCGCTCGTGCAGATCGAGCGCGGGCGCCGGCGCGCGCCGGACCACGTGGAGCCCGACGCCCGAGGGCCGGACGTGCGCCGCGACGAGCGCCGCGGCGTGCGCCTCGAGCGGCGAGCCCGGGCGCCCGGCGACGATCAGCACGAGCGCGCGCTGCGCCGCGGGTGCATCACCCGCGCCGGCGCGCTCCGGGGCGCGCGGCTCGTCCGCCGCGGCCGCGCCCGACGCCAGCGCGAGCCACCCCGCCGCGAGCAGCGCGGGCGCCTTGCGCCGGCGCGCGGCGCAACGGGGGCAGTTCGGTCGTGCGGCGCTCGACGTCATGACTCACGATCCGCGACGCGGTCCAACGTGTCCGGCTGACGAAGGAAGAAGTAGAGTCGACCCGTAGCAGCAAACGAGCGACGACGCCACCGCGCAGCACGGCGCCGCCGCGGGCGTTCGGCCTTCAGCTCAGCGCTTCGGCGCTTCACCCGCTTCACCCGCTTCACCGCGGCGCGCGGGCGGCGAGGCGGTACAGAAGAGCAGCACCGATGCGACACATCCTCCACATCGACATGGACGCGTTCTTCGCGTCGGTCGAGCAGCTCGACGACCCGTCGCTGCGAGGCCGCCCCGTCCTGGTGGGCGGCGCCTCCCGGCGGGGCGTCGTCGCGGCCGCGTCGTACGAGGCGCGCGCCTCGGGCGCCCGCTCGGCGATGCCGATGGTCGAGGCGCTCCGCCGCTGCCCGCAGGCGATCGTGGTGCCGGTGCGGCACGCCCGCTACGCCGAGGTGAGCGCGCAGGTCTTCGCGATCTTCCGCCGCTTCACGCCGCTCGTGGAGGGGCTGTCGCTCGACGAGGCGTTCCTCGACGTGACCGCGAGCCGCGCGCTCTTCGGCGACGGCGAGGCGATCGCGGCGCAGATCAAGCGCGCGATCCGCGACGAGACCGGGCTCACGGCCTCCGCGGGCGTCGCGCCCTGCAAGTTCGCCGCGAAGATCGCGAGCGATCTGCGGAAGCCCGACGGCCTCGTCGTGGTCCCCGGCGACGTCGCCGCCTTCCTCGCGCCGCTGCCGCTCGAGCGCATGTGGGGCGTGGGCCCGCGCGCGGCCGAGCGGCTGCGCGCGGCGGGGCTCGCGACCATCGGCGATCTCGCGCGCTGCCCCGCGCCGCGCCTCCACGAGCTGCTCGGCCCCGCGTGGGGCGAGCACGTGCGGCTGCTCGCCGCGGGCGTCGACGAGCGCGCGGTCGTCCCGGGCCGCGCGGCTGAGTCGATCGGCGCGGAGGAGACCGTGGAGGAGGACCTCCGGGGCAGGGAGCCGATCGAGCATTGGCTGCTCGATCTGTCGGGCCGCGTGGCGCGGCGCCTGCTCAAGGCGGGCCTGTCCTGCCGCGCGGTGGTGGTGAAGCTCAAGTACTCGGACTTCACGCTGCGGACGCGCCAGACGACGCTGTCCGAGCCGGTCAGCGACACGGACTCGATCTACACCTGCGCGAAGGGGCTGCTGTCGCGCTTCGATCTCTCGCGGCCCGTGCGGCTCGTCGGCGTCGCCGCGAGCGACCTGACGAGCGAGACCGGCGGCCCGACGCTGAGCCTGTTCCCGGTCGCCTCCGAGCGCCGCCGCCGCCTCGAGGGCGTCGTGGCGGAGGTGGCCGAGCGCTTCGGTGGGAAGGGGCTCACCCGCGCGGCGCTGCTGGGACCCCCGCCCTCGGGCCGCGCGACGTCGCGCGCGGCCCCGGGCGAGCGCGAGAAGAAGAAATAGACGGTCTCGAGCTCGTGTAGAGTGGGACGATGGCTCGTATCGTCGATTCCAGGTGTCCGCGCTGCGGCGCCCCGCTGCCGATTCAGCCGGCGATGGATGCAGTCACCTGCCAGTACTGCGGCGCGCGGTCGCTCATCGATCGCGGCAGGAAGCCGACCACCGCGCCGATCCCGCAGGGCATGCACGTCGTCCGGGTCGCCCCGCCGTCCAGCAACGCGGCGGGGGTCATCGTGATGTCGGTCGTCATGGCCATGGTCGTGGCCGGCGCGGCCGCCGGCGCCTTCGTGTTCAGCGCGTCGGGGCCGTCCAAGGGCCGGTCGGCGCCGCTCCCCGGCCTGGGACCGAAGGCGTACTTCAGCGATCGGCCGATGCTCGCCGACGTGAACGGCGACGGCGCGCCGGACGTGATCGGCAAGAGCAACGTCCCCGCCGGCGAGGAGTGGATCGCGGCCTACGACGGGCGCGACGGCAAGCCGATCTGGAAGACGGCGGCGCTCACCAAGGACGCGGCCAACCACGAGGCGCGGCGCGCGATCGCCTCCGGCCGTCTGATCTCGATCGACGCGCTCGGCAAGGTGCAGGCCTATGATCTGCGCACCGGGACGCCGTCGTGGTCGGCGTTGCTCGGCGAGAAGGCGAGGCGGCTGTGCCAGGGCGACGGCGTCATCGTCGTCGAGACGGTCGACGACGTGAAGCACGGGCTCGATCCGGCGACCGGGACCCGGCGCGAGCTCGCGAAGGGCGCGGCCTGCAAGACGGTTCCGAGCTCGATCCAGGAAGAGGCGCCCGGTTATCGGTTCGCCCGCTGGCACGAGTTCGACGAGCTCGGGCTGCCCGGGTCGCATGAGGTCGAGGGCATGTCGGTGAGCGGCGCGATCATCCCGAGCGGGCCCGGGCCGCGGTTCCTGCTCGGCGGCCGGAGCAAGGGCAGCCAGGTCGGCATGGTGGCCGCGGTGGACAAGAAGAAGGTCCTCTGGAAGATGGTGGTGCCCGGCGTCGACCCGCTGACCACGAGGCCCACGGGGGTGGACGCGGGGGCCTATGAAGGCGGGTTCCTGGTCGTCCCTTATGACATGAAGGATCACAAGGACGGCACGCGCCTCGCCTGCTTCGAGGCCGGCACCGGCAAGCGGCTGTGGGACGTGCAGGTCCACAAGAAGTCGCAGGTCTCGTCCGGGATCTCGATCTCGGCGAACGACGTCTTCTTCGCCAGCTGGACGGCGCTTTACGTGTTCTCGCTGAAGACGGGGCAACTCAGGTACATGATCGGGACCGAGTTCTAGGCTTCCGGCGCTCCCGCGGCAGCGCGGGCTCCAGGGCTCCCCGCCATGTCGTCCGTCCAGCAGAACCCCTGGCGCATCTGCGTCTACCACGGCGTTCAATCGCTGATGTTCCCGGCGGCCATCTTCCCGCTGTTCTGGACGCAGGACATCGGCATGAGCGTGGCCACCATGATGACCGTGCAGGGCGCGTTCAGCCTGAGCATCGCGCTCTTCGAGTTCCCGTCGGGCTACATCGCCGATCGCCTGGGCCACCGCCGCGCGCTCGTGATCGCCTCCTTTTGTATCCTGGCCGGCTGGGTCCTCTACGCGCTCTCGCGCGGGCTCTGGTCGGTGCTGCTCGCCGAGCTGGTGCTCGGCGTCGGGTTCTCCCTTGTCTCGGGGGCGGACTCCGCGCTCCTCTTCGACTCGCTGCGAGAGCAGGGCAAAGAGCACGAGTTCGCCCGCTGGTACGGCCGCATGCGCTCGATCGCGCAGATCGCCTCGGGGAGCGCCGCGCTCGCCGCGGGCTTCCTTTATGCGCGCTGGTCCCGCCTGCCGTTCGCGATGGAGGCCGCGGCCTGGGCGCTCGCGGCGGGGATCGCCCTCCGGTTCGGCGAGACGCGGCGCGCCGAGCCGAAGGTCGAGGACCACCTGGGCCGCATGCGCGCGATCGTGCGCGACGCGCTGTTCGAGCGCGCCGACTTCCGCGCGGTGCTGCTGCTCGGCGTCGCGCTCGCGCTCGCGTCGTACCTGCCGACGTGGCTCATGGCGCTGTACGCGACCGAGGCCGGCGCCCCGGTCGCGTGGATAGGCCCCATGTGGGCCCTCGCGAGCTTCACCACCGCGCTCGGCTCGATGCTGAGCGAGCGCGCCGGCCGCCGCCTCGGCATGACGGGGACGCTGCTCGCGTGCGTCGTCCTGGTGGCGGCCGGGTACCTCGGCCTCGCGCTCTCGCGCCACGTGCTCGGGGTCGCGTTCTATTTCCTGCTCACGCTCGTGCGCGGGCTGCACATGCCGCTGCTCCACCACGAGGAGCAGCGCCTCGCGCCCGACGGCGATCGCGCGAGCTGCGTCTCGCTCCGCAGCTTCCTCTTCCGCCTCGCCTTCGTGCTGCTCGGGCCCGTCGTGGGGATGGGCGTCGATCGCTACGGGCACCGCCCCGTGCTGTGGGCCTCGGGCGCGCTCCTCGTCGCGCTGACGAGCGCGGCGTTCGGCCTGTTCGTCGCGCGCGCGGCGCGGCGTGATGAGGCGCCGGCGCCGCGGTGCTAGGGCGCCTGTCATGAAGAAGATCGAGAGAGAGGACGAGGTGGACCGGCTCATCAAGCTCGTGGGCGCCGGGTCCTGGGACGTCATCCACGGGATCCTGGAGCGGCAGTTCTCCGTGCTCCACAACCGCGCTCAGGTGCTCATCGGTCTGTGCGGCATCGTCATCACCACGACCGGCTTCTCCGGCCGCCTCATCGCCGGCACCAGCCCCCACGCGCAGGGGCTGATCATCGCCGGCGTGGCGATCGTCCTGCTCTCCGCGACCCTGATCGTCTGGGGTGTGCAGCACATCCGCTGGCTCACCGAGCAACCGGGCGACGACCTGCGCGGCTGGCTCTTCGCCTCGCTCGCCTACCGGGATCGCAAGACCACGATCTACCGTGTCGCCATCGCGTTCCTGCTGGTCGGCCTCTCGTTTTATGTGATCGCCATTGCCATGATGCTACTCCACCCCACCGCGGCCCCGTCGCCGGGTGGGCGTTGAGCCCTGCGCCCCGATGACCGATGTGGCCTCGCCACGGGCACCGCGCGCCGCCGTCGCCTCGACATCACACCACGGCCGAGCAGCCAGGGACGCTCAGCCGCTGGCGCCGGCGGGCGCCCGCGCTCCGGACGCGACTTCGCAGGTGGCATGATGTGGCCTCTTCACGCGCATTGGCGCCGGCGTCGCTGATCGCGAAATGCGCTGAACTGTAACGACGGATCCGCACGTCCGTGTTGTTGAGAAGTTGCTCTGTCCAGGATAGTCTCATCCCGTGCTGTTTGGCTCGGAGGAGCTCGGGCGCGGTCGGAGCCGCTGAAGGCGAACGGCGGCATTGGCCGGGGCCTCGCGGGATGGATCTAGGAGGGGCTAGGATGAGAACAGTTCGTTCCACGGCGGGGTGTGGGTTGTTGGTTTTCGCGTTCGCCGTCATGGGTTGCACGGACAACCCCGCGAACCAGGACGGTACGGGCGGGGGCTTCCCCTTCCCCCCGAGCACATCGTCGGGCTTGACGGGCGCGACCAGCAGCTCGAGCGGCGCAGCAACCACCGGTAATGGCGGCGCAGGTGGTGGTGCCGGCGGCGGTGTGGGTGGAGGCGTCGTTGATCCGGGCGATGGCTGCCCTGGCTGCGCGCGGCTCTCGGTGCCGCTCACGAGGGCGATGCAGGCCACACAGTTCATGATCTTCTTCCACGAGAAGGTCGACCTGACCGGCGCGACCGTCACGTTCCGCGTGAGGACCCGTGCCGGCACGAGCGGCGCTCTGCAGCCGTTCGTGCAGAACGGGGGCGATCTCGGCTATGCGAACATCGGCTACTCGTGGAACCCGCTTGTCGACATGGGACAGTGGACGGAGCTCAAGATCGATGTCGATTCGCTGGCTCCGGCAAATCCAAACTTCAACCGCACCGTGGTGGAGATGATCGGGGTTCAGGTCACGGCGGGCAACACGGGGCCCTGGTCCAATCCGACCGTTGTTGATGTCGACTCCGTCACGGTCACGAGACCCGGCACAGGCGAAGGGGCTCCGAGCAGCCAGCGCTTCTCCTTTGGCCCTAGCGGGGAGCGCGGCGAAGGCGGCGCCGGGGGTGAAGGCGGCGCCGGGGGGATGAGCGGCGCCGGAGGCGCGGGCGGCACCAGCGGCGATGGCGGCGCGGGGGGTATGAGCGGCGCCGGAGGCGCGGGTGGGGTGGCCGGGGCCGGAGGCGCGGGCGGCGAAGGCGGCGAAGGCGGCGGCAGCGCGAGCAGCAGCAGCAGCAGCGCGAGCAGCAGCAGCAGCGCGAGCAGCAGCAGCAGCGCGAGCAGCGGAGGCGGCGAAGGCGGCGGAGGCGGCGAAGGCGGCGAAGGCGGCGAAGGCGGCGGCTCCAGCGTCGATGTGATTCATGTGAGGGGTCCGTACGAGTTCACGACGAGCGAGGAGCCGATGGTGGTCAACGACTACCAGCCCGTGGAAGGCTCGACGGTGACCCACGTCGCCCCGTGACCCCTGGCTATCCCGTGGCGCCCCCTGTACCCCGTCAGGGAGGTCCACGAGACACGTGTTGAAGCATCCTTCTGCACCGATCTGACGACGATTCCGGACGCGACGGCGAGGGGCTCGGCACGCTCGGCGAGCCGAGCGCGCTGCCGCGTCCGGAGGTGCCTTGAATGAACGAGGTGCGCTGTCGGCGGCGTCGTCGCGGCGACGATGGTCGCTGAGGAAGCGATTGGCACGACAGAGCGCTGATCTGCGCTCTCGGGATGCCGCGCTGTGCTCGGGCTCGACTCCGCAGGTGGTCTCATGTGGCTGCCGCGCCTCGCTTTGCGCGACTCCGTAGGTGGTCGCATGTGGCCGCTGCGCCGCGCTCGGGCTCGACTCCACAGGTGGTCTCATGTGGCTGCCGCGCTCGCAGCAGCGCCAGCGCCGAACGATGCCAAGCGCGTTGGGTTCTGGTGACGGATTCGCACGTCCGGGCTGTTGAGAAAGTTGTCTGTCCAGGATAATGTCGCTGCTTGCGGGGCTGGCTCGGGAGCGATCGAGTGCGGTGAGAGCCGCTCCGGCGAACGGCGGCTTCGGCTGCGCAGCCTCGCGGGGGCCTATCCAGGAGGGGTCACGATGAGATCAGTTCTTTCTTTGGCGGTGTACGGGGTGCTGGTCGGCGCGTTCGCCATGACGGGTTGCGGTGACGACGAGTCGACCGGCAGCGGCGGTGCGGGCGGGACGGGCGGCGGGAGCTCGTCCACCTCCAGCACGTCGTCGAGCTCGACCAGCTCGGGCTCTGACGGCGGCGGCGGCGCGGGTGATGGCGGTTCAAACGCGGATGGCGGCGGGGGTGCGGGCGACGGCGGCAACGGATCGAGCGACGGCGGCGGTGGTTCGAGCGATGGCGGCGGTGGTTCGAGCGATGGCGGCGGTGGTTCGGGCGACGGCGGCAGCAGCCCGGGTGTCGGCGGCGGCGGCAGCTCGGGTGAAGGCGGCGGCAGCTCGGTCCCGGAGGAGCGTTGCTCCGGCTGCGCGCGGCTGTCCGTGCCGTTCACGACCGCGAATACCGCGACGCAGTTCTTCATCGAGTTTGCCTCGCCGGTCGATCTGACGGGGAGCACGGTCACGTTCCGTGTGAAGACCCACGCCGGTACGAGCGGCGGCGTGCAACCGTTCGTGCAAAACGGGGCGGACCTGTTCTATGCGAACATCGGCTATTCGTGGAATCCGATCGCCGGGCTGGCAGACTGGAAAGAGATCACGATCGATGTCGACGCCTTGGCCCCATCGCGTCCCAACTTCGACCGCGCCCGGGTGAAGTTGATTGGACTCCAGCTCACGGCGGGCGGCAGCGGGCCCTGGACCAACCCGACCGTCATCTACGTCGACTCCATCACCGTCACGAAGCCCGGCACTCCGAGCGCCGCGCGAGGCGCCGCACCGAGCGGCGAGCGCGGCGAGGGCGGCGCCGGCGGTGAGGGCGGCGCCGGCGGGTGGAGCGGCGAAGGTGGCGCCGGCGGCGAGAGCGGCGTGGGCGGCGCCGGTGGAACGAGCGGTGATGTCGGCGCCGGTGGTGAGAGCGGCGTGGGCGGCGCCGGCGGCGAGAGCGGCGTGGGCGGCGCCAGTGGCGAAGGCGGCACGGCCGGTGTCGGCGGCGAAGGCGGCTCGTCCGGTGTCGGCGGCGCGGGCGGCGAAGGCGGCTCGTCCGGTGTCGGCGGCGCGGGCGGCGAAGGCGGCTCGTCCGGTGTCGGCGGCGCGGGCGGCGAAGGCGGCGGCTCCAGTGGAGAGGTGATCCACGTGGTGGGTCCGTTCGAGTTCACGGCCGGCGCGGAGCCGATGGTGGTCGGCAACTACATGCCGGTGGCCGGCTCGTTGCTGACCCACATCGCCGAGTGATCCCGGGCCAGCCGGGGAGCACGCTGCACCGGACGCAGCGAAGCACGCACGGCGCGCCAGAGCATCCAACAGCCTGAACTCGTGACAACGCCAGCCGGAGGGGCTCGAAAGCCCCCCGGCGAGCTTTCTCTGGTTGCGCTGGCGCGAGCTGCGCGATGAGAATGGCTTCGACGCGCCGAGACCCCGCGCGCTCGATGGACCGACCCACGGCGAGCTCAGGACAGCGTTTCAAGGAGGATTCGAATGAGAAAGGTCGTCTATGACATCGCGGTGACGGTCGACGGCTTCATCTCGCACGAGGACGGCTCGGTGGACGGCTTCGCGATGCAAGGAGAGCACGTCGCCGATTACGTCGAGCGCCTGAAGGGCTACGACACCGTCGTGATGGGGCGAAGGACGTACGAGTGGGGCTATCCCTTCGGGCTCGTCCCGGGGAAGCGAGCCTACCCGCACATGGCACATTACATCTTCTCGAAGACCCTCCGCTTCGGCGAGGGCGCCGAGGTGGAGGTCGTGGACCGTGACGAGATCGCGGTCTTGAAGCGGCTGAAGGAGGGCGCCGGGGCCGATATCTATCTCTGCGGGGGCGGCGCCTTCGCCGGCTTCCTCCTCGATCACGACCTCATCGATCAGCTCGTCCTCAAGGTGAATCCCATCGTCTTCGGGCACGGGGTCCGGCTCTTCGGCGGCAGCTCCAGGAAGGTCGAGCTGGCGCTCCTCGGCGCGACGTCGTACGCGAACGGCGTCTCGCTCCTCCGGTACGACGTGAAGCGCGGGGGCGCCGCCTGAGGGGCCGCCCCGGCGAGGGCGTGCCGCACGATTCCGTCGCGACGCCGTCGTCGGGCCCGCCGCGGCGCTTTTGTCGGGCGGGCGCTGAGCGCCGCGCCTCGACGGAGCTGATCTGGTTGCCGCGCTCACACGTTCGGGCTGTTGAGAAAAATTTCTGCCCAGGGTAGCTTGCGCCACGCGGCTGGCTCGGAGGAGCTAGCGGGCGGTGGCAACCGCCATGGCGAACGGCGGCCCGGGCTGCGTGGCCTCGTGGTGCACATCAGGAGAGGGTCAGGATGAGATCAGTTCTTTCTTTGGCAATGTGCGGGATGCTGGTCGGCGCATTCGCCATGACGGGTTGCGGTGATGACGACACCACCGGCAGCGGCGGTGCGGGGGGTGCGGGCGGTGGGGCCAGCTCCAGCACGACGTCGAGCTCCAGCGGCAGCTCGACCAGCTCGGGCGGCGGCGAAGGCGGCGAAGGCGGCGCGGGCGGCAGCGACGGTGGCGCTGGCGGCGAAGGCGGCGCGGGCGGCAGCGACGGCGGCGCCGGCGGCGAAGGCGGCGAAGGCGGCGGCGCCCCCGACATCGGGCCCGGTCCGGAGGAGAGCTGCTCGGGTTGCGCCCGGCTGGCTGTGCCGCTCACCACGCCTTCCACGGGGACGCTGTTCCAGTTCGACTTCGCTCAGCTGGTCGACCTGACGGGCGCCACCGTCACGTTCCGTGTGAAGGCTCATGCCGCCACCGGCGGTGGTCTGCAGGTCTTCGTGCAGAACGGCAATGCACAGAGCTGGGCGGGCGTCCCCTGGGCGTGGACGAGCTTCAGCGACCTGAAAGAGTGGACCGAGCTCACCATCGACGTCGATGACTCCGCCGCGGCGTCCGCGATGTTCAACAAGACCCAGGTGAAGCGCATCGGCGTCAAGGTCGACGCAGGTGCCGAGGGGCCCTGGGCCAACCCGACCGTCGTCTATATCGACTCCATCACCGTCACGAGGTCTGCCAGCTCGAGCGGTTCGGGCGGTGCCGGCGGCGAGGGCGGCGCGGGCGGTGCCGGCGGCGAGGGCGGCGCGGGCGGTGCCGGCGGCGCGGGTGGCGCCGGCGGTGCTGGTGGCACGAGCGGCGAGGGCGGCTCGGGCGGCGCTGGCGGCACGAGCGGCGAGGGCGGTTCGGCGGGCGCCACCGGTGAGGGCGGCGCTGGCGGCACGAGCGGCGAGGGCGGCTCGGCGGGCGCCACCGGTGAGGGCGGCGCTGGCGGCACGAGCGGCGAGGGCGGCGCCGGCGGCGCGAGCGGCGAGGTGGTCAATGTGATCGGTCCGTTCGAGTTCACGGACGGGCTGCAGGGCTTCCTGCTCGGCGATTACCAGACCGTGCCAGGCTCGAGGCTGGATCCCCTCGGCGAGTGATCCACGAGGGCCTGCGGCGCTCGCTCTCGCGCTGCTGCGCGGAGCGAGCGTCCGGGCCGCCTCATCGATCATCGAGGGCGCGCTCCCCGGTGCGCTCCAGCCCGACCCAGCTTCCCCGTCTCACATAACTGCGGTGTGGCGGCGTACTTTGGCCGAAGGTGGGGGCTTTTGAACCGCCAAGGACGCCAAAGACGCCAAGAAAAACATAAAATCTTGGCGCCTCATGGCGTCTTGGCGGCCCCATCCTTCCGGCGGAGCGGGGAATTCCCCCGCCACCCGCCACGCTGCTGAAGCATGATCCGAACCGTCCAAACGACCCGCTACGTCACCCCGCTCCGCGAGGGCGGGTCGCTGCCGGCCCTCGTCGAGGCCGATGACGATGGGCTCTATGTCCTGAAGCTCCGCGGCGCCGGCCAGGGGCCGAAGGCGCTCATCGCGGAGCTCGTCGCCGGGGAGATCGGGCGCGCGCTCGGGCTCCCGGTGCCGGAGATCGTCTTCATGGAGCTCGACCCCGCCTTCGGGCGCGCCGAGCCGGATCCGGAGCTGTCCGACCTGCTCTCGGCGAGCGCCGGCTTGAACCTCGCTCTCGACTACCTGCCCGGATCGCTCGCCTTCCAGCCGCTCGCCGGCCCGGCGATCGACCCGGGGCTTGCGGCCGCCGTCGTCTGGTTCGACGCCTTCATGAGCAACGTGGACCGGACGCCCAAGAACCCCAACCTGCTCCTGTGGCACCGCCGCCTCTGGCTGATCGACCACGGCGCGGCGCTCTATGTCCACCACGCCTGGACCGACGCGACCGACCCGCGCGCCGACGCGGACGACCGCTTTCCGCTCGTCAAGAGCCATGTCCTGCTCCCGTTCGCGGGCGACCTCGCCGCGGCCGACGCCGCGCTGAGCGCCCGGCTCACGCCCGAGCGCATCGCGGGGATCGTCGCCGCGATCCCGGACGCGTGGCTGGCCGATCAGGACCCCCGCGCCCGGCCCTCGGGCGAGCGGCGGTCCGCGTTCTCGCCCGGCGCGGCCGAGGCGCCGCAGCCCGTCGCGGCGCGGCGCGCGGCGTACGCCGCCTACCTGACCCACCGCCTCGCGTCGCCGCGGGGCTTCGTCGAGGAGGCGCTCGATGCAGCCCGTGCCCGGCGGTAGCCCTCCGGGCGCGCCCGCCGCCGACCCGTTCGATTACGCCGTGCTGCGCGTGGTCCCGCGCGTGGAGCGCGGCGAGCGCGTCAACGTCGGGGTGGTCCTCTTCTGCCGCGCCCGGGGCTTCCTCGACGCGCGCTTCGAGCCCGACGAGCGGCGCCTGCTCGCCCTCTGGCCCGACCTCGACCTGGAGGCGGTCCGCGGCCACCTCGACTTCATCCGCCGCGTCTGCGCCGGCGATCGGGCGTGCGGGTACGTCGCCGAGCTCCCCCAGGCCGAGCGCTTCGGCTGGGTGGTGTCCCCGGCGAGCACCGTCGTCCAGCCATCGCGTGTCCACGCGGGCCTCGGCGCCGACCCGGCCGCGGCGCTCGAGCGGCTGCTCGCGACGCTGGTGCGGCCAGGGCGGTCCGGACAGGGCTGATCGGCGCGGCGCGAGCCCGCGCTCCAGGGTCAGTGGCCGTCCTTTTCGCGGTTCATCGCCTGCTTCACCGCGGTCACGACGCCCAGCACGACCGCGCCGGCCGCGACGCCGACGATCATGTTGGCGAGCGACGGCACCACCGCGCCGAGCACGGCGCCGGCGCCCTGGGTCATGTCCTCGATGTGGTGGTGCAGCCACGGCACGCCGTGCGTCAGGATGCCGCCGCCGACGAGGAACATCGCCGCCGTGCCGGCGACCGACAGGCCCTTCATCAGCCACGGCGCCGCCTTCAGGATGCCGCTGCCGAGCGACTGCTGCAGACCGCCGCTCTGGCGGCTCAGGTAGAGGCCGGCGTCGTCGAGCTTCACGATGCCGGCGACCAGGCCGTAGACGCCCACGGTCATGAGCAGGGCGATGCCGGTCAGCACGGCGACCTGCGTGCCGAACGGCGACGCCGCCACGGTGCCCAGCGTGATCGCGATGATCTCGGCCGACAGGATGAAGTCGGTGCGCACAGCGCCCTTGATCTTCGCCCTCTCGAACTCGACGAGGTCGATCTTCGGATCGGAGAGCGCCTGCACGAGCTCGGCGTGGTGCGCCTCGTCCTCGTGCTTGCTGTGCAGCACCTTGTGGGCGACCTTCTCGAAGCCCTCGTAACAGAGGAAGGCGCCGCCGATCATCAGCAGGGGCGTGACGGCCCAGGGCGCGAGGGCGCTGATCGCCAGCGCCGCCGGCACCAGGATGGCCTTGTTGAGCATCGAGCCCTTCGCCACGGCCAGCACGACCGGCAGCTCGCGCTCGGCGTTGACGCCCGTCACCTGCTGCGCGTTCAGCGCCAGATCGTCGCCCAGCACGCCGGCGGTCTTCTTGGCGGCCACCTTCGTCAGCACGGCAACGTCGTCCAGCACGGTGGCGATGTCGTCGATCAGGGCGAGCAGGCTGCTTCCGGCCATGGAGTGAGGTCCTCGTCGGGTGAATGGGGTAGGAGCGTAGGAGCGTAGGAGCGTAGGAGCGTGGCGAACGTCACGGGCGGCGCCGCAGCGCAGCCGTCGCGGTGGGCATGGTAGCGGGCGTCGGCGGCCTTCGGGTCGAAGATCCTGGGCGCCCACGTCGATCGGCCAGCCCGGCCGTCGGCGCCGCGCCGCGGCTCACGCGCTCTCTTCGATCCCCGACGGCGACTCCAGCCCCGGCGGCTCTTCCAGGCTGATGCGCCCGAGCCGGCCGGCGCGGAAGTCGTGGACCAGGATGTCCGACGCCTTGTGCAGGTCCACCGCCCCGCCGCTGCGCAGGCAGCCGCGGCGGCGGCCGATCTCCTCGATCAGCGCGGCGGCGGTCTCCGGCAGCTCCTTCAGCTTGTAGCGGGCGACGAGGAGCTCGGGGTAGCGCCGCAGGAAGTACCCCGCCGCGAACAGGGCGACGCTCTGGTAATCGATGGCCGTGTCGGGGATCGCCCCGCCCACGGCCAGGCGGAACGAGGCCGCCTCATCGTCGATCTTGGGCCAGAGGATCCCCGGGTTGTCGGAGATGGCCATGCCGGTCTTCAAGGTGACGAGCTGCTGGCTCTTCGTGACCGCGGGCTCGTCGCCGACCTTGGCGACCTTGCGCTCCATGAGCAGGTTGATGAGCGTCGATTTGCCGACGTTGGGGATCCCCACGATCATGGCCCGCACCACCTTGCCGGGGCCGTTCTTGGGGGGCGCGAGGCGCTTGCAGAGCTCCGGGATCCGGCGCCGCGCCTCGGACGACTGGCTCGCGGAGATCGCGATCGCGAGCACCTGGCCCCCCGGCGAGGCGCCGCGCTCCGCCTCGTCAGGCGGCGCGGCGCCCTCCGCCTCGAAGTAGCGGAGCCACGCCGTGGTGACGGCCGGGTCCGCCAGATCGCTCTTGTTCAGGACCTTGATGCACGGCTTCTGGCCGCGCAGCTCGGCCAGGACGGGGTTCTCGCTGGCCAGCGGCATGCGGGCGTCGAGCACCTCGATGACGACGTCCTGCGACGGCATCGACTCGGCGATCGTGCGCCGAGCCTTGGTCATGTGGCCTGGATACCATTGGATCGACATCCGCCGCGCAGCTCTATCACGCCCGGCGGCTCATGCGCACCCGTCCGGTCCGCAGGCCGCCCCCTCGGCGAGCGCCTGCTCGGGCGCGTCCGCCGCCTCGTCCCACGTCTTCTGGAGCACGCCGAGGAGGGCCTCGGCCGGCTGCGCGCCGGAGACGCCGTACCGCCCGCCGAACGCGAAGAAGGGGACGCCCGTGATGCCGATCGCGCGCGCCTCGGCCTCGTCGGCCCGCACCTCGCGCGCGTGGGCGTCGCTCGCGAGCGCCGCGCGGACCTCGTCCGGGTCGAGCCCCGCCTCGCCGGCGAGGCGCGCGAGCACCTCGGGCTCGCCGATGGCCTCGCCCTCGGTCATGTAGCCGCGGAGCAGCCGCTCCTTCACCGCGTCCTGCACGCCGCGCTCGGCCGCGAGGTGGAGCACGCGGTGCGCGTCGAAGGTGTTGCCGGGCCGGACCTTGTCGAAGCGGAGATCGAGGCCGTCCGCCGCGCCCACCTCGGTCATCTGCCGGATCATCGCCTCGGCCTTGGCGACCGGCACGCCGTACTTCTTCGCGAGGCGCCCGGCGTAGGAGACCTCGGTGTCGAGCACGCGCTTCGCCGAGGGGTCGAGCTCGAACGCGCGCCAGACGACCTCGACGGCATCCCGGCGCGGGAACCTGGCGAGCGCGGCCTCCAGCCGGCGCTTGCCGACGTAGCACCACGGGCACGCGATGTCGGACCAGACATCGACACGGAGCTTCTTCATGGGGGTCAAGGTAGGGCGCCGCGGCGCCTCCGGCCAGGCGGCGTGCATCGCGGGCGGGAGGCGCGCCGGCGCGGCGGTCGGGGAGGGGTCGAGCTCGCCGGGGAGAACGGAGCCCTCCCGTGTACGCCTGCCTGTGCGAGGCGGATACCTCCGCGGCAGCATCTGAGGTCTGGCGTAAGGGGTGAGTGGGAAATTGGATGAGGAGAGGCGTGATGGACATCGAGAGGCTCTTGGTCGATTTCTACAACGGTGCCCACATGCTCGATGTCGTCGCCGCGTGGGCTTATGCGGTCGGGAATCTCAAGCGGATCAACCAGCTGATCGAGCCGGGGTTGGACAGTGGCGAGGTGCGTCAAGCCGCTCAAGAGATACATGCTTTGGCTGAGCGATGCGCGCGAGCGTTGAAAGGAGGTGATGTGTCGCCTGCTGGATGAGCCTTGCCGCGCAAGCCCAGCCGCGTCACGACGACGCCTGTGCATCCCGTCCTCGTCGCAGTTCGCGCCGGCCTAGCCGCGGGCCCGGTCGCCGCCGGTCCGCCTCCTGACCCGTGGCACGCATGGCTCCTCGTGGCGCTCGCGCGGCAGGTCGATCGGCAGCGCTGGCTGGTACGGGTCCAGCGTGAGCGCCTCTCTCGTGCCTCCCGCCGTGGCGACGTACCGGGCATGCCGGGCTGGAAGTTTTACTTTCACGGCATCGGCCTCTGCCTGACCGCACCCGACGGCGAGACGATCGACGTCGATGATCACGGCGATGACGGCCTCACGATAGATCCTTGGTTCTTCACGCAGCGCATCCTGAGCCTCCCTTACCCCGCGCTCCCCGAGCGGCGCCTGCTCGCATTCCTTCCGACCGCTGACGCCATGGCCGCCGCGATCGGCGAGCTCACCCGGGGGGGACTGCTCGTCCGCAACGAGCATCGGCACGTCTTCCGCGTCGTCCAGGAAGTCGAGGGGAACGCCGGGGCGTTCGCCGCGATCGACTTCTCCGACGCGTCCCTCCGCGCTCGCTGGGCGGAGCACCTCGGCGATCACGAGCTGCTCGCCGCCGAGCGGCCCTCGGCGGCCGCCCAGGCGCGAGCCGCCGCGCAGCGCGACGCCTACAAGCGGTACTTGCTCGCGGGGATCGCGAACGAGGCGACGGCAAGCGCGTTCATCGAGCCCCTCGAGACAGTGCTCGAGCCGCCGGAGTTCGTCGATGTGTGCGCGGGGCTGATCGACGCGTCGGTGAACGCGACCTCTGGGCACGCGATCGAGCGGCTCGACGTACACCCGGACTACCCCGTCTGCCCAGCGGTAGCCAGGCTGCTCGCCCGCGCGGATCCGGCGCTGCATCATCCCTACGCCGTGCACGCCGCGGCCCGGTACCTGCTGCGCCGCGGGATCGAGCGCGATCGCGCGGTCGAGGTGGTGCTGGCGTTCGCGGGCGTCGAGGTCGTCGCGGGCTACCTGGGCAACCCGTTCCTCGGCGAGCTTGCCCTGCTGCTCCTCGAGCATGCGCCTCCGCACGCGCTCGCCGCGCTCCGCCGGGGGCTGCGATCGAGCACGCCCGCGGTCCGGACGGACGTCGCCGCGGCGCTCGCGGCGCTCGGTCAGGCGTGGTGCCTTCGAGAGCTCGTGCTCGCGCTGGACGACGCCGCCACGTTCGAGGAATCGGCCTCCGTGCGGGCCGCGCTCTCGTGGATCGGATCGGACGAGGCGCGCGCGGCGGTCGCGCACTGGACGCAGACCCACGTCCTGCGGACGACGGAGGGCCCGGGCTATCGATGGGAGGAGATCCAGGAGGCCTGCGCCGATGATTCTCTCGCGTACGAGATCGACGAACGTCGCGCCTGGGCCGACGCGACCCGACCGGGGATCGATCCGGACTTCGACCGCGTGGTGTGGGGATGAAACGCAGAACGCCGCGCACGCGATATCGATCCAGGGGCAGTCTCACGCAAGCCGCGATTACCCCCGCTCCTGGACTCCCATCAGCGTAGAGAGGCTCTGCCGCTGGCGTCCCGCGCCGTCGAAATTCGATGGATCGAGCCAGCGCTCGAACGCCGCCTTCGCCGCCGGCCACTCCTTGTCGATGATCGCGTGCCACGCGGTGTCGCGGTTGCGCCCCTTGATCACCATGGCTTGCCGGAACACGCCCTCGAAGCGGAACCCGAGCCTCGCCGCCGCCGCCCGCGAGCCCGCGTTGAGCGCGTCGCACTTCCACTCGTAGCGCCGGTAGCCGAGCTCGTCGAACGCCCGCCGCATCATCAGGTACATCGCCTCCGTCGCCGCAGGCGTCCTCTGAAGGAGCGGCGAGTACCTGAGGTGTCCGACCTCGATCACGCCGCTCTTGGGGTCGATCCGCAGGTACGCCGCGACGCCGACCGCCCGACCGGTCGCCGCGTCGACGATCGCATGGAACAGCGGATCGTCGCCCAGGCACGTGGCGTCCATCCAGGCGCGGTAGTCCGAGAGGGTCGCGAAGGGCCCATAGGGCAGGTAGGTCCACCCTCGCCCTTCCGCGTCCGCGAGGTTGGCCGCATGGAGGTCCGCCGCGTGCTTTTCGGGGTCGAGCGGCTCGAGTCGGCACGTGCGCCCGAGCAGGATCTCGCGCGGCGGCAGCGGCCGCGGCGTCCAGCCGGGGAGGGGGTGGCCGATCGGCTGCATCAGAGAATTCATGTGCTCCACGGGATCGCTATCTCCACAAGGTGGTTCGCTCAGGGCGCCGGCCGCAGACGCCGCCCGACGCGTGTTACTGCGCTCCGATCGTCGCCGCCACCTTCTCCTCGATCCCTTCCCACGTCGCCGGCCGATCCGCCGTCGAGTAGGCCTGGAGCATCACCTCGCGGTCCCCGAGCACGACGACGTAGCTCACCATCTGCACGCCGTTCTTGAGCCCGTTCTTGACGCTCACCGCCGGCCGCCCGCCCAGCGTGACGCGCGCCGCCGGGCCCTTCGTGACGGTGTTCGCCGGCCGTTGCTCGTCGAGCACCTTGCGCTCCTGCTCGAGGAGGGCGTCCAGCTGATCGGGCGGCACCGGGCCCTCGAGCGGGAAGACGGCGACCTGGAACACGACGGGCGTCCGGGGCAGCTGGCCGTACGTGTGGAAGCGGACGCCGGACAGCTCCTCCACGGACGCGGCGCCCGCGAGCGCCTCCGGCAGGTCCAGGGCGACGCCCGTGTCCGCGACCGCGGTGCGCGTCAGCGCCGGCGGCGCGCGGAGCTCCCACGGGCGGCCGGCGGCGAACGCCATCGCCACGGACAGCGCCATCGCCGCGGCCGTCAGGGCGGCCGCCGCCGTGAGGAGGGGGCGCGGCCTCGGCTCGGCGTCCGCCGCGCGCTCGCGCCGGTCCACGGGCGTGAGGCCCCGGGGGAGGACCGTGACGACGAGCGCGAAGCCGACGACGCCGCCGCCCAGGTGCGCGAGCAGGTCGACGCCGGGCTGAAAGCTGTAGACGAGGTTGAGCCCGAGCGGCAGCCACGCGCGGCTGCGCATCTGCGCGATCATCGCGGGGGGCAGGAGCCCGTGCGGCCGGAGCGCGACGCCGATGCCGGCCGTCATGAGGCCCCAGATCGCGCCCGACGCGCCGACGCTCCACCGGTCCTCCAGCATCGCGCTCGCGAGCGACCCGCCGAGCGCCGAGGCCCCGTAGAGCAGGAGGAAGCGCCGCGGGCCGAGGAGCGCCTCGAGCATCGGGCCGAAGGACCACAGCGCCAGCATGTTGACGAAGAGGTGGATCGGGTCGGCGTGCAGGAACGCCGAGGCGAGGAGCCGGTAGAGCTCCCCATGGCGCACCGCCTCGCCGCTGTTGGCGCCCATGGCCCACAGCGCCGCCTCGTGGGTGCCCGAGCCGAAGGCGTAGCTCACGGCGAGGAGCACGGCGCACGCGATCATGAGCGTCGCCGTGACGCGGCGGCTGCCCCTCAGCCGGTCGGCGATCGCGCGCTCCTGCTGCGCCAGCGCCTGCCCCTCGGCGAGCGCCTCAGCGAGCGCCTCGGGCTCGAGCGGGCCCGCCTCGGCGAGGCGCTCGTGGGCCCGCTCGAGGGCCGGAAGGGCCTGCCCCTTCACGCGCGCGAGCCCGCCCGCCGCGTCGAGGTGGTGGAAGCCCATCGGCACGGGCTGCACGAACGGCGCGACCTTGGCGAGCGCGGCCTGGCCTGGGGCAGCGCCGCCGCCCACCAGCACGACGTGCGTCGGCGGCCCGCCGGGCTGCACCGCCTTCACGAGCGGCTCGAGCAGGGCGTGGAGCTCGTCGGCCGACGGGTCCCCCGGCGCCGTGACGAGCGCGATCTGGAGGGGCGCCGACCTGCCCGCGAGGAACGCCAGGCCCGGGTCGCAGCGGAGCAGCACGAGGGCGTCCGGCCCGCGGAGCAGCGCGGCGAGCAGGCGGTCGCGTCGAGCCGCCGCGTCGTCCCCGGGCGCACGGTCCATGATCGGTAGATCCACCACGCTCGCTTCTCCTCCTGCTTCCTCCTCCTGCGAGAGGTCGCGCGGCGAGCGTAGCCGAAAGGCGGCGCGCGCAGGATCGCGGAGCGCGCCCGGCGAGCTGCCGCGCTCGTCCCGGGTCGGCGCGCCCGGCCTCCTCGCTAGGGCATGTGCGACGCCCGCGCCGCGTGCGCCGCCACCTCGCGGCGGAGGGCCTCCGTGACCCCCGGTAGCTCCCTGAGCCAGTCCCGCGTCGGGCGATTGCGCATCAGCCAGGCGACGGCGTCGTCCATGGTGCTGAACACCTCGTAACGAAGCCGCGAGCGGCTCAGCAGGATGAACTCGATGGCCACGTTGCGCACGAGCGACGCCTTGAAGCCGTGGCCCTCGAACACCAGCGCGGCGCACATCCCGTGGGCCGCGAGCTCCCTGGAGAGCTCCGCGAGCGAGCTCCGGACCTCCCGCCCCGCCGGGACGGTGTTCTCCTCGAGGATGACCAGCGTCGCCTGCAGCTCGCTGCCGCGCTCGCGCAGGATGCTCCGGACCTCGCTCACCGCAGCTGCCGTGGTGTGCCGGCGCCAGATCTGGAAGAGGAGGCCCTTCCAGGTGGCGACGCAGTGATCTTCATCCAGCGCGTGGAGGAAAGGCCTCGTCGCCCAGCTTTCCCCCTCGCTGCGCGGCGGCGGCGAGCTCGCGGGCGGCGCGGGATCGTCGTGGTCCCTGAGCGGCGGGGCCGCGAGCGTGCTGTTGAAGCAGGCGGCGACCGGGGCGGGCGGCCTCGCCGTGACCATGCCGGCCGGGGAGGCCTCGGGCGGAGGGAGCGAGCTGCGGCGACGCGCCGCCGCGGCGCCGAGCGACGCCTCCGGCGGCGGGAGCGAGGTGCGGCGACGCGACGCCGGCGCGGTCGGCGCCACGCGCGCGGCGCCGTCGAGGAGGCGCTCGAGGACAGGGCACATCGCGGACGCGCTGGTGAAGCGGGCGAGGGGGTCGCGCTCGACGCAGCGAGAGAACCAGGCGTCGAATCCGGCGAAGAAGGGCGGCAGTCCGAGCTCGCCCGCGCGCCGGCTCGCGGTGGGGATGGGCTCGAACAGGATTTCCCGGAGGAGCGACGGGACGTCTCGGCACTGCCAGAAGGGCTTGCCCGTGAGGACGAAGAACGCGAGGAGCCCATAGGCCCAGACGTCGCTCTGGGGGAGCGCCCCCTGGCTCTCGCGCGCTTGCTCGGGGGCCATCCAGAGGGGCGTGCCGACGGCGGCCGTCAGCGAGGCGCGCGCGTCGGCGATGATCTTGGCGATGCCGAAATCGAGGAGCTTGACCCGCGGCGCGGCGCCGCCGCCGGCTTCCTCCAGAAAGACGTTCTCGGGCTTGAGATCGCGGTGAACGATGCCCGCGCCGTGCGCGTCCTCGAGCGCGCGCCCCAGCTGCCCGAGGACGCGGCGCGCCTCCGCGAGCGGGAGCGGGCCTGCCCGCGCGACGCAGGCCGAGAGGGTCTCGCCCTGGAGGAGCTCCATCGCGAGGTAGGGCAGGCCCGTCACGCCGTCGACGCCGGCGATCAGCACCTCGACGATGTGCGGCGACCCGATGAGCCCAGGAGCTCGCGCCTCTCGCTCGAAGCGGCGGCGCTCCTCGGGGTCGACGGCGCGCACCGGGTGCATGACCTTCACGGCGCGCTGGCGCGCGGTGCTGTGCTGGCGGCAGAGATAGACGCTGCCCATGCCGCCCGAGCCGAGCGGGCGCACGACCTCGAAGTCGCCGCCGATGATGCTGCCAGCTTGCAGGCCGTAGGGTGAATCCATGGCGCGGACCGAAGCGTTTGCGTACCGGAGCCCCCCGCGCGGGTCGCGCGCGATGCCGCCGATTCAATCATGTTGTCGGCCGCTGGCGAGCCGAAGACATCGCATCGTGTGCTGTTCCAGTGGCGTCGTCCCGGTCCGACCCGGTCACACCGGCGCTCCGTCCGTTGCTCGGGCGCTGCCGCCACCGCGCTCGCCGTGAGGATTGCTGAGCGAACGGTGCTTCGCTGTTGCAGTTGCAGATGCGTGGACGGATCCGCCGCGCGGCGCGCGGTGTCAGGAGAGCTCGGCGATGACCGCGTGGTGGTCGGACGCGGCGCCGACGTCGATGACGTCGGCCAGCGCGAGCCGGCCGGCGAGCCGCGGCGATAGCAGCACGTAGTCGGTCCGCGTCTCCACCTGCGCGCCGTCGCGCCCGCGCAGCGCGGTGAACCAGCGCGACGAGCGCGGCCTCAGGAGCAGGGCGTCGGCCCAGCCGAACGCCTCGATCGAATCCATCGTGTCGAACCGCGGCGGGCTGCCGTACTTCTCGATGCCGGCCGCCGCGAGGCGCGCGCCGAGGTCCGCGGGGTAGGGGTCGCGGCGCGACAGCGCGTTGAGGTCGCCGGCGAGCGCCCAGAGGCCCGCGGCGAACCGGGCGGGCGGCACGAGGGAGAGCAGCCAGCGGGCCTCGGTGAGCCGGCGATCCTCGCTTCCGGCGTTGAGGTGGGTGCCGAGCACCACGAGCGGCTCGCCGCCCAGCGAGAGCTCGACCTCGACAAGGCAGTGCGCCAGCGCCTCGGGCGCGTGCACGCGCGCGCCGGCGAGCGGCGCCCGGCTGACGACGGCGACGTGGTTGCGCCTCCCGTTCGGGCGCGGGTTGGCGTTGCCCAGGACGGCGTGCCGCTCGCCGGCGGGCGCGCCGATCGCCTCGGCGACGGCCCGGAGCCGGGCGCCGTCCTCCCAGCCCACGCACTCCTGGAGGACGAGCAGATCGGGGTGCGCGGCGGCGACGATCGCGAGGATCGCCTCGAACCGATCCTCGCCGCCGAAGAGGATGTTGAAGGTCATGATCTTCACGGTCCGATCAGGCTAGCTCCTCCGAGGCCGGGGCGTGTGCGCGGAGCAGTCAAAAGGCGCGCTGAATCGGGTGGACGCAGCGCCCGAGACGGCGCACGAAGCGGGCATGGCCGGCGACGTCCTCCCGATCCGCAGCGACTCGCCGCTCTACGCCGCCGCGCTCCGCCTCCGGCGCGAGGTCTTCGTCGTCGAGCAGTCCGTGCCCGAGGACATCGAGATCGACGAGCTCGATGCCGTCGCGCAACACTTCGTGGTCCTCGACGGCGGCGAGGTCGTCGCGACGATGCGGATCGTGCCGTACGAGGGCGCGCTCAAGGTCGGCCGCGTCGCCGTCAGGAAAGACCTTCGCGGCGCGGGCCTCGGGCGGCGGCTGATGGAGGAGGCGATCCGCGTCGCCGGGGCCGAGGGCGCGCGCGCGCTGGTCCTGAACGCCCAGGTCGCTGCAGCGGCGTTCTATCGCAAGCTCGGCTTCGTCGAGGAGGGGCCGATCTTCGACGAGGCGGGGATCCCGCACACGAAGATGGTCCGGCGGATGGCCTGAGCCGGCGGGCGCTGGGGAGCCCCTCCGGGTGGTGCTGGCGCAGGCGGGTTGCTCGCTGTCTCTGCGCGTCGAGCGCGAGATCCTCGGTTGCTGGGACGCGCTGCGGATCGAGCAGGTGGTGACGAACCTCGTGTCCAATGCGCTGAAGTAGGGTGCGAGCGCCCCCGTCGAGCTCAGCGCTCAGCGGCGCGGGGACACGGCCGTGATCGCGGTGCGCGATCCAGTCGTCGAGGACGATGTCGAGCGGAGTGCCAAGCTGGTCGACCTGCTCGACAAGCCGTCGATTCCTTGAAGAAGCCTCTCCAGATCGACAGGCTGCTCCGCATCGTCGACCGGTCCCGCTCGTAGCCCGCCCCTCCCTCTCCGCCGCTCGGCCTCACGAGAGGCGCTCCGGTGTACGAGAAAAGTCGAGCCCTCGAAGGCAGAAATCGGCTCCGACGAGCTGCGCCGTCCGCTGTCGTGGGATGATGGCGTCATGCGCTCCACACGCCGATCCCTCACGCTCTCCCGTTCTGTCCCCATCGTCCTCGCGCACCTGGTCGTCGCGGCGTGTGGCGGGGATCCGGGCCCAGGCGTCGAGTCTGCCGAGGAGATCGGCGTCATCGAAAAGAGCTCATGGATCGAAGGGCGCGACGGTGGGGACAGCGCTGTCGCGTGGGGCAAGTCGGTCTGGGTCTATGGCGATACCGTTCTCACGCAGGCTGACGAGGCCGGGACGAACTGGCACCATAACTCGTTCGACATCTCGGACGATCTCGACGCGTCCGACGGCATCGGTGGCTTCTCATCGCCGGCCGACGGCGTGGGGGCGCCGGGGTATTTCATCGCGCCCACCGCGGGCGAGCAGGCGTTCAACGACGCTCACGCCGGCGATGACTGCGCCGAGGCGCCGTGCGGCGCTCGCTGGGCCGTGTGGCCCGGGGCGCCGGTGTTCGATCCGGCGCGCGACCGCGCTTTGATCCCGTATGGCCTCATCTATGCGGAGCCGGGCGACTTCAACTTCCGCGGCGTGGGCCAGTCGTTCGCGATCTGGGAGGGCCTCGATGAGGCGCCGGAGCGGCCGATCGTCGACGCGAGCGCGGAGCACCCCGACCTGCTCTTCGGGGAAGGGGACCCAGGCTGGGGGGCCGCGCTGGTCGCCCACGGCGACGACCTGTACACCTTCGCGTGCGACGGCAGTCTGTCCAAGCCGTGCAGCCTCGCGCGCGTGCCGCTCGAGACGCCCCTCGACCGGGGTGCCTTCCGCTACTTCGACGGCGATGGCTGGAGCGACGACGCCGGGGATGCGGCAGAGCTGTTCGACGGCGCGCCCATCATGTCCGTCTCGTACTGTGAGCACCTCGGGGCGTGGCTCGCGGTCTACTCGCCCCCGTTCGACCACCGGATCGTGGCGCGCACCGCCCCGGACCTCACCGGCCCTTGGTCGGACGAGGCCACCCTCTATACGGCCCCCGAGGAGCGCGCGCCGTACGACTCGGTTCATCACGCAGAGTACGAGGAGGACGGCGGCCGGGTGCAGTACATCACGTACTCGCGGCCGACGAGCGGCTGGTTCGGGTCGGAGTTCGCGCTCGTCCGCGTCGTGCTGAAGTGACGGGCGAGCGCTCGCCGCCGCTCGTCGCCCCCTGCCGCAGGCGGCCGGGCGGATGCGGCGCGACGCGCGTTCTGCTCTGCATGACGAGGTTGGCGACGCCGTCTACGTTCGGTTAGCGATCGACCTACTCTCGGAGGGGATGACCATGACGGCAAGAGCTTGGCTGGTGGCGCTCGCGATGTTCACGGTTGCCGGGTGCGGGAGCGACGGGGGAGAGACAGGGAGCGCGACGTGCACGGGTGCAGGATGTGCGTGCAGCGGGTTCGACTGTGAGTGCGTGGCGGGCGCCGATTGCAAGACCGAGTGCGGTTCGACGTCGTGCTCGCTCGACTGCACGACGGACGCCAAGTGCAACGGCAGCAGCGAAGGCGCGCTCACGCTCCAGTGCATCGACACGAGCGAGTGCAAGGGCAACGGCGGCGACGGCAGCGTGATCACGTGCACGGAGCAGTCGAACTGCGACCTGAAGGCGGACGGCGGATCCACGGCGGTCTGTCGAGATCAGGCCACGTGCAAGTTCAACCTGGGCCCCGGCGCCACGATCCGGTGTGAGGACGAGAGTCACTGCGATCTCAAGTGCGACGTCGATTGCGTTGCGACGTGCGCCGAGACGGCGGAGTGCAAGGTGAGCTGCGGCGCTGACAGCACGCCTGGCGTGACGTGTCCAGACGGACGGCTGGTATGCGGCACGGACTGCTGAGGGGCATTCTCCTGCGGGAGCTCAGCGGGTGAAGCGGCGGATGGCGTGCCGGATCTGCTCGGGCGCCATGGGATCCGTCGATAGGGCGCTGTGCAGCACGAGGCCCTCGATCAGCGCGTCGAGCTCCCGCGCGGTCACCGGGTCGAAGTGGAGCTCCAGCGCGCGCCGGCTCCGTAGCATCCAGGCCTGGGTGACGGCGCGCAGCGCGGGCCTCCGGGCGGCGGCGACGTAGAGCTCGACGCTGAGCACTAGGTCGCGCTCCGAGCCGAGCAGGGCCGTGGTGAGGTGCTCGACGAGGAGCTCGACCGCGGCCCCGCGGTCGCACGCGGCGCGCATCTGCTCCTCGAAGCGGGTAGCCATGTCGTCCGCGTGCCGGGTGAACGCCGCGGCGAGCAGCTCGTCGATCGAGGCGAAGTGGTACGTGGTCGAGCCGAGCGGCACGTCGGCGGCCCGGGCGATCGAGCGGTGGGACGCGCCGGCGACGCCCTGCTCGGCGATCACGTCGAGCGCGGTCGCCAGGAGCCGCTCCCGGCGCCCGGGGTCGTGGCGGCGGGCCCGCCGCGCGGGGGCGGCGCGCCTCGCCCTGGCGGCGCTCATCGCGCCTCCGTCACCCTCGCGCCTCGCCCGGCGCCTGCGCGGCCCCCGTGGCGTCGATGGCGCGGATCACGCGGGCGGGGTTCCCGACCGCGACCACGTTGGCCGGCAGGTCGCGCGTCACGACGGAGCCCGCGCCGACCACGGTGTTGTCGCCGATGGTCACCCCCGGAAGCACGATGGCGCCGCCGCCGAGCCACACGTTGTTCCCGATCGTGATGGGCTTCGCGGCCTCCCATTTCTGCCGCCGGGGCTCGGGCTCCACCGGGTGGGTCGGCGTCAGCAGCTGCACGTTCGGGCCGATCTGCACGTCGTCGCCGATCGTGATCGGCGCGACGTCGAGCGCGACCAGGCCGAAGTTCGCGAAGCAGCGCGCCCCGAGGGTGATACGCGAGCCGTAGTCCACGTAGAACGGCGGGCGGATCTCGGTGCCCTCGCCGATCGCGCCGAGCAGCTGCTCCAGCAAGCGGCGGCGCAGCGGGCGCTGCCGTGGCGACGTCGCGTTGTAGGCCGCCATGAGATCGAGCGCTGCCGCGCTCTGCTCGGCGATCTCGGGATCGTCGGCGATGTAGAGGTCGCCAGCGAGCATCCGCTCGCGCATGGACCGGAGATCGGGAGGGGTCGACATATGGACGAGTGTACACTCGATAGGAACGGATGTCCACATCGGCGGCCGGGACGAACGCGTCGGCGTTCAGGCGAGGAGCGCGAGCGCAGCCAGCCAGCCTGCGCCTGCCTGCCGAACGACGCTGCAGCGATGTTCCATCAAACCATGTGCGCAGGACACGCCGGTGGGCGCGGCGCTCGCTCACACGACTTTGCCTGCAGGCCATTCCGGTGCCCGAGGCGGAGTGCCGGCAGCAAAACGGCCCCTCCTGTTTCTATGGCGATTGCGAAGGCGGCCAGCGCACGGTCGCGACCTGCCTGGCATCGGGGTGGACGCTCGAAGGACGTCACTCCAGGGCGGGCTCGTGCGCGGCCGCCCCGGAGAGGTCGATTATCAGGGGTAGACATAGGGCGCGTCCAGCCCGAGCGGGAAGCCGAGTTGCCAGTACGCGAGAAGGAACAGCGTCCAGGCGACGAGGAAGGTCACCGAGTAAGGGACCATCAGCGCGACGAGCGTGCCGATCCCCGTACCCTTCACGTACTTCTGGCAGAAGACCACCACGAGCGGGAAATACACCATCAGCGGTGAGATGATGTTCGTCGTCGAATCCCCGATCCGGTACGCCGCCTGCGTGAGCTCCGGCGAGATGCCGAGCGACATGAGCATGGGCACGAGGATCGGGGCGAGCAGCGCCCATTTCGCCGACGCGGATCCGATGAGGACGTTGGTGAGCGCCGTGAGCAGGATGGCGCCCACGATGGTCACCGCGCTCGGGAGCGCCATCGCCTGCAGCCCCGCGGCGCCCTTCAGCGCGAGGAGCGCGCCGAGGTTTGAGCGGTTGAAGAGGTAGATGAACTGCGCGGCGAAGAAGGCCATGACCAGGTAATAGGCCATCGTGCTCATCGTCTTGCTCATGCCGTCGATGACGTCGCGGTGGCTCGTGAACGTGCCGGCCGCGTAGCCGTAGACGAGCCCCGGGACGAGGAAGAAGAGGAAGATGAGCGGCACGATCGCGCCCATGAGCGGCGCGCCGCTGACCGTGAGCTGCCCGCTCGGCGCGCGCAGCGGCGACGAGGCCGGCACGCTCGCCGCGACCAGCAGCGCGACGCTGGCCGCCATCGACGCGAGGGCCAGCCAGAGCGCGCGCGCCTCGCGCGGCGTGAGCGCCGCCGTCATGCGCTGCTCCCCCTCGGGCGCGGCGTCCACGGGGGTCCGGGCGACGCGCGGCTCGATCACGCGGTCGGTGATGTACCAGCCGACCGCGACGATCACGAGGCAGGAGGCGCTGCAGAAGAACCAGTTGCAGAGCGGGTTCACGGTGCGCTTCGGGTCGAGGATGCTCGCGCCGGCCTGCGTGAGGCCCTGCAGCAGCGGGTCGAGGCTCGACGGGATGAAGTTCGCGCTGAAGCCGCCCGACACGCCCGCGAACGCCGCGGAGATGCCCGCGAGCGGGTGCCGGCCGGCGGCCTGGAAGATGACGCCGCCGAGCGGGATGACGAGCACGTACCCCGCGTCCGCCGCGGTGTGGCTCGCGATGGCCACGAGGATCAGCATCGGCGTGAGCAGCACCCTCGGCGTGACCGCGAGGACCTTCTTCAGGCCGGCGTTGATGAACCCCGAGCGCTCGGCGATGCCGACCCCGAGCAGGGCCACGAGCACCACGCCGAGGGGCGGGAAGCTCGTGAAGGTCTGCACCATGGTCGAGAGGAACTCCGTGATCGCCTTGCCCGAGAGCTGGCTGTGGACCACGAGCGGCTGCTTCGTGCGCGGGTCGATCTCGCTGAACGTGAGCGTAGCGAGCGCCGCGGAGAGGACCACGACCACCGCGGCCAGCAGGACGAAGAGCACCGCCGGATCAGGCAGCCTGTTGCCGGCGCGCTCCAGCGCGTCGAGGACGCGGCTCGCCCCGCGGCGCTCGGCGCGGGGCAGGGGAAGGGACTGCTCGGGTTGCTCGCTGGACATGCGCGCATCTTAGAGCGATCACCCCGCGGAGCGTGACGCGCTGAGCCCTGATCGGTTGCTCGGGCCGGCGCCGGTGTGCTCGTGCAGGAGCAATGGATCAGCACCGATTGCTGCTGGAGCAGCAATGGGCGCCAGGGCCGCCGCGCAGATCAGAGCAAATGGCGCGCTTTGATCTCGAGATACCGGTTGATGAGCTGCCCGGTGAGCTGGCCGGGCGCGACGTCGAGCACCAGCGCGCCGTGGTTCTTGAGGTCGCGCACGAGCCGGTCGCGGAAGCTCGAGAGCTCGGCGGCGGCGCCGCGCGTGTACGGGTCGGCCTCGCCGCCCTCGACCAGCGCGTCGATCTCCACGTCCCGCAGCAGCACCATGAGCGGCAGGTGGCGCGGCATCACCCCGCGCATCAGGCGGAGCAGCTCGCTCGCGGCGACGTCGTCCACGACCTGCGTGAAGAGCACGATCAGGCTCCGCTTGCGCACGCGCAGGCCCACGTGCTGGAACGCCGAGCCGTAGTTGGTCTCGACGAGCTCGGGGTAGAGGTCATAACCGGCGGAGAGCACGTGCTTGGCCGCGCCCGCGCCGCTCACCGGGGGCGCGTAGCTCTTGATGCCGTCGGCGAAGGCGAGCAGGCCCACGCGGTCGCCGCCGCGCGCGGCGACGTGCGAGAGCATCAAGCTCGCGTTGAGCGCGTGATCGAAGAGCGAGAGCCCCTGCGTCTGCGCGGTCATCAGGCGGCCCGCGTCGAGGAGGAAGAGGAGGTTCTGGTTGCTCTCGAGCTGGTACTCGCGGCTGATGATCTTCTTCTGCCGCGCGGTCGCCTTCCAGTCGATGGAGCGGAACTCGTCGCCGCGGCGGTACTCGCGCAGGCGCTCGAACTCGCTCTCGCCGCCGCGCTTGCGCGAGGCGCGCAGCGCCGACGGATCGCGATCCTGGCGCGCCATGAGCTCGAAGGTGCGCACGGCCTGCACGTCGGGGTACACCTTGACCGGCGTCTCGGCCGGCACCGTGACCTGCCGGATCCAGAGGCCGAACGGGGAGAGGTAGCGCACGTGGTGATCGCCGATCGTGTGCGCGCCGCGGCGGGTGGGGCGCACGTGGTAGCGGGCCGTCGCGCGCTCCCTGGGCGGGAGCTCGAGCTTCACCGGCAGGTCGTCGCTCTCGGCGTGATCGAAGAGATCGTCGGCGACCTCGATCGAGAGCTTGCGGCGGGAGAGCGAGCGGAGCTCGAGCGTGATCAGGTTGGGGCGCCCGATGGAGAGCACCGCGGGGGCGTGGCGCTTCACCGTCACCAGCGGCCTCCGCGCGAGGAGCGCGTCGATCGCGGCCCAGAGCGCGATGCCCGCGTCCGCGGCGAGCATGGGCAGGAGCAGCGTGCGATCGACGAGCGTCGCCACCGCGAGCCCGAGGGGCACGATCGCCAGCAGGACGAGGGCGCGCGAGGGGATCATCGCGCTCAGGCCGCCGTCTTCGGCACCTTGGCCTCGCGGAGGATGTCGTCGACGCAGTCGTCGGCGCTCACGCCCTCGATCTCGGCGTCGGGGTGCAGGATGAGCCGGTGGCGCAGGATCGCGGGCGCGAGCGCCTTCACGTCGTCGGGGATGACGTACTCGCGGCCCTCGCTCGCGGCCATGGCGCGCGCGACCGCGAGCAGGCCGATCGACGCGCGCGGCGAGGCGCCGAGGTAAACCGAGCGGTGCACGCGGCTCCGGCCGACGATGTCGGCGATGTACTCGATGATGCCGTCGTCCACGCGGATCCGCGCGAGCCCCTCGCGCATCTCCACGAGCTCGGCGGCGGTGGCGACGCGCTGGATCTCGAAGCGATCGAGGCGCGCCGCGTGGAAGCCGTTGACGTGGTTCTTGAGGATCAGCCTCTCGACCGCCTGCGAGGGGTGCTTGACGTTGACCTGGATCAAGAAGCGGTCGAGCTGCGCCTCGGGCAGCGGGTAGGTGCCCTGCGACTCGATGGGGTTCTGCGTGGCGATGACGAAGAACGGATCCGGCAGCGCGCGCGTGATGCCGTCGGAGGTGACCGCGAGATCTTGCATCGCCTCGAGCAGCGCGCTCTGCGTCTTGGCGGGCGCGCGGTTGATCTCGTCGGCGAGGAGGAGCTGCGTGAAGATCGGCCCCTCGTGGAAGACGAAGCGGTCTTCCTTCTGGTTGAAGACGTTGCCGCCGGTGACGTCGCTCGGCATCAGATCGGGCGTGAACTGGATGCGCTTGAAGGTGGCGCCGAGCACGTGCGCGAGGGTGCGCACGAGCAGCGTCTTGCCGAGGCCGGGCACGCCCTCGATGAGCACGTGACCGCCGGCGAGGACGGCGACGAGCGTGTGCAGGATGAGATCGTCCTGGCCGAGGAGCACCTTGCCGGCCTCGCGGCGGAGGAGATCGAAGCGATCGCGGAATTCAATCGGGTTCATGTCGTCTTTCGATCGGAGGTTCGCTGACCGGTCGCGTCGAGGAAGGCCTGGAGCTCGCGCACGAGCTCGAGATCGGCGGCGGCGCCGTCGCGCGAGCGAGGCGAGGGCCGCGCGCCGCGCGCGCTCTCGGGCGCGCGGAGCGACGAGGCGGGCGCGGCGTCCTCGCGGGCGCCGGAGGCCTCGACCAGCACGCGCATCACCTCGGCCTCGGGGCGGCCGGTGCGCGCGGCGATCGCCTCGGCGAGCGGGATGAGGCCCCGCCGGCCGGAGCGGTGCACGCGCTCGCGCAGGCGATCGAGCGCCCAGCTCGCGTAGAGGCCCGCGGCGTGGCGCGAGGCGCGCGCGCGCCGGTAGGCGAGGCCGAGCGCGCGGGCGTGATCGGCGAAGGCGCGCCGGCCCGCGGCGGGCGGATCGCGGAGGCGCGAGAAGGCGCTGCCCTTCCAGAGGTAGAGCAGCGCGAGGAGCAGGAAGAGCTGCGCGATCACGGGCCAGAGGTTCGCCTCGCGCACGGCCGCGAAGGGCGTCTCGGCGCCGACGCCGGTCCACTCGTCGACGATCTCGACCTCGGTCGCGTACGGCGCGAACCGGAGCAGATCGAGGAAGAGCTGCGCGTTGTCGGGGGCCGCGAGCGAGACGTTCGACACGAGGCGATCGTCCGCGACGACGACGACCTTGCCCTCGCCGAGGCGGCGGACGACGCCCGCGGTCGAGGACGATTCACCCCGGAAGATCATGTAGAGGTCTTCGGGCTCGTCGCCGTTCGCCTCGACGAGGCGCTTGCCGGGCGGGAGCGAGGCGCGGAGCCCGCGCGACCAGTCCGCGGCGAGCGCCGTCGACGTCTCGGCGTCCTGGGCCACGCGCAGGCCGAGCTCGACCTCGTCGGGCAGGCGCGGGAGCCCGGCGAGGAAGAGCGTGCCGCCCTTGTCGCTCACCCACGCGAACAGGTCCTTCCACGTCGCGTCGTCGATCGTCGCGCCCGGCAGCACCACCAGCGCGAGCGCGCGCTCGGGCGCCGCGAGCGCCTCGCCGCGGCGCCGCGCCTTGAAGCCCTGCTCGTCGAGCACCTCGAGCACCGCCTGGGTGCCCGAGGGCGACCGATCGCCGCCGCCCTCGTCGCCGCCGGCGTGCGGCGTGCAGGAGATGCAGGAGAGCGCGGCGGAGAGGCCGAAGGCGACGAATGCGAGCGCGAGAGCCCGGCTGACGAGCGGGACGACGCGGTCCATCACCGCGCGGAAGATCGGCTCGGAGGGCGGCGTGACGCCGAACTGCACGCCCTCCACGTCGCGCACGATCGATCTCATCGCGCCGTTGAGATCGGGCCGCTCGCGCAGGCTGCGCACGTAGTCGCCGTTGGTGCGAGAGGGGTGGATCTCGATGAGACCATCCCCGTCGAGGCGGCGCAGGAGCGCGGCGTACGCGTCGTCGATCGCGCGCGCGTGGTCGCCGCGGGACGCGTGGCTGCGCGCGCGCGCGAGCAGGCGCTGCACGTCGGTCTCGACCTCGCGCCTCGCCGTCTCCTCGGGCGTGGGGCCGCGCGCGGGCGCCTTCTCCTCCTTGGCCTCGTCGGCGGGCGCGCGATCGCGGAGCAGGTTCTTCATCAGCGCGTGGATCACCCCCCCGAAGAAGACCACGAGCAGGCCGATGAAGAGCACCGACGCGAAGAGGCTCATCCCCGAGAGATCGACGCGCATCTCGGGCCCGGGGCGGCGGCGCTCGTCCTCGTTCGGGCCGCGATCGGTCGGCGCGCCGCCCGCGCGATGTTTGCCGGACGCGCCGCGGCCGCCGCGGCCGGACACGGCCGATCGCGAGAGCTCGACCGGGGGCAGCTTGCACGCGGCGGGCAGCTCCGGGCACACGTCGCTCGATCCGGCGATGATCGGGCACCACGCGTGCTCCTCGGGGGTGAGCGGGTAGTCGTCCTCGTGGCAGAAGCGGTAGCGATCGTCCTCGAGGACGTCGCGCACGCTCCAGTGAACATTCTTTTCCGCGTCCTCCGCCCGGGCGTCTCGCGCGAGCGGCGCGCCCGCGGAGAGCGCGAAGAGGGCGGCGAAGAGGCGCGCGCGGCGGCTCACGCGGCGGCCCTCTTCTCGCCTTCGCGCGCGGCGATCGCGAGGAAGCGGAGCTGGATGTCCCAGCCGTCGGCGCGCGTGCGCGCGTCGATGTAGTGGAGGAAGCGCGCCGTCGCGACGTACGGGATGCCGGCGAAGAAGCCCGCGAGCGCGAAGGGCGAGCCGCCGTCGTCGAGGAGCGCGCCGAACGGCTTGCCGAGCTGGAGGATCGCGTCGACGAGCGACTGGCCGAGCAGCTCCACCGTGAGCGCGACGCCGGCCTGCGCGAGGAGCAGCGCGAGCAGCGCGCCCAGGACCGCGGCGACGCGGCCGGTGACGAAGCGGCTGCTGCGCTGGATGGCGTCGCCGGCGTGCGCGGCCTCGAGCAAGCTGGCCTCGTGCACGAAGACGAGGCGCGGCCAGGCGAGGGGGAGGCCGAGGAACATCGGGAGCGCCGCCGCGGCGAGCAGGAGGCGGCTCAAGAAGAGCACCCACAGGTACGACGAGAGGCGCGCCCTGAACAGGCGGAGCACCTGGCCCGCGCTGAGCTCCTCCGAGAAGAGCAGGCGCCCCACCGCGACGGTGAACACGCCTTGCGCGACGCCGCCGAGCGCGATCGCGACGCCCCACACCCCGAGCCACGACCAGCCCGCCGCATGCCGCAGCGCGAGGCAGCCGGCGAGCATCGGAAGGAAGAGGATCGCCGAGAGCCGCGCGTAGAGGCCGAGCGCGCGCGACATGCAGAGGCGGCAGGCGAGATCGAGGATCTCGGAGAGCGGGCGCGGGCGCAGCACGATCGCGGAGGCGCCGAGGTTCATCGCGAGGCCTCCTTCGCGGGGCGGCCCGCGAGCGCCAGGTAGAGGACGATGAGCAGCGAGAAGACGCCCGAGGCCGCCCACTTCACCGGCGGGGGGAGCCCCGAGGGGGACCAGAAGCCCTCGATCCCCGCGGCGATCAGCAGCATCGCCGCCGCGCCGAGGATCTGGCGCACGATCGACGGCGCCGCGCGGCGCAGCGAGCCGACGCGCGTGCGGCCGCGCGTCTCGACGAGCGCGTAGCCCATCTCGAGCCCCGCGCCGCCGGCGATCACGATCGCGGTGAGCTCGAAGGGCGCGTGGCTGCACATGAACGTCCAGATGTTGCCGCCGTGGCCCACGCTCATCACGTGGCCGACGACGGTGCCGGTGAAGAGGCCGTTGTAGATGAGGAAGAAGATGCTGCCCGCGCCGAAGAGCACGCCGGTGGCGAAGCAGCGGAAGGCGATGCCGACGTTGTTGAAGACGTAGAACCCCGCCATGCCCGTGTCGGTGCCCGCGTCGCGCCCGCTCGGGCCCTCGCTGTACATCTGGGCCATGCCCTGGAGCACCGGGCTCGGGAGCACGTGGGTGGCGAACTCGTCGGAGGCGAGCGCGCCCGCGATGCCGACGAGCGAGGGGAGGAAGAAGAGCGCGCAGGCGATCGCGAAGAAGCGGCCGTTCGCGCGCAATGCGCGCGGGAAATCGCGGGTGAAGAAGGTGACGATGTCGGGGAGGCGGAAGGGCTCCGCGCCGTAGAGCGTCGCGTGCGCGCGCGCGGCGAGCGCGTCGAGGTACGCGGTGAGATCGGGCGTGTAGCGCGCCGCGCGCGCGCGCATCAGATCGGTGCAGAGCGAGCGGTAGAGCGCGGCGAGGCGCGAGATGGCGGCGCCGTCCTTCTTCGCGAGCGAGCCGCTGTCGTGGAGGAGGAGGCCATCGAGCTCCTGCCAGTCCGGCCTGCGGGCCGCGACGAACTCGTCCTGGGAGCGGGCGCCGATCACGCGCTCACCTCCTTCTTGCGCTTGCGGCGGGGCTTTGGGCCGCTCGCGGCCCCCTCCTGGCCGCCGCGGTGCGCGTGCGCGCGGTGGTGGAGGACGCCGAGGAAGCGCGTGGCGTCCTTGTAGCGGACGCCCATGCGCTGCGCGAACACGGGCGCGGTCATCTCCGCGAGCTCGCTCGCGCGCGCGGGCGAGAGGCGATCGAGGCGGCGGAGGAAGAGCTCGATGGCGTCGAGCTCCTCGCCGGAGAGCGGGAGGCGCGCGGGCAGGCTCGAGAGCTCCGCGGGGCTCGGCGGCGGTCGGAGGACGAGCGGGCCGGCGACCGTGTGGCGCGCCTCGACGATCACGAGGGTGCCGCCCACGAGATCGCCGAGGCGGCGGAAGCGCGGATCTCGGCCCATGACGGCGAGGCCGACCGCGTACGTGCCGAGGAACGAGAGCGGATCGATGAACGGGGGGAGGAGATCCGCGGCGCGCAGCAGGTTGCGCAGCAGGCTGTCCCCGAAGCGGAGCGGCTGGCCGCCGTCGGTGACGACGCGCAGCGAGAGGGCGCGCTTGCCGGGCGTGCAGCCGCTCCAGAGGGTCTCGAAGAAGACATAATACCCCCACTCGATCGCGAAGAGGACCAGCAGCACGAAGCCCGTCGACGCGCCGCGCAGCGCTGGCCCCACGGCGACGCCGCCGATCGCGGCGAGCATCCCGACCGCGAAGACGATGATGCCGCGCACCACCAGATCGATGAGGTACGCGAGCGCGCGCCGCGCCGGGCCCGCGATCTGGTGGCGGAACCGCACGTGCTCCGGCGTCTCGATCTCGGCGCTCGTGTCGAGCGGCTCGCGGAGCGTCTCGCGGTGGATCATGCGGCGAGGAGGGCGATCAGGATCCCGCCCTGGGCGGGGCGAGGACGACCTTGGTGCCGGCGATGCGATCGTGCAGGCAGCGGCGGTCATCGCTGAAGATCATGAGGCCGTCGACCAGGTTGACGATCGAGCTGAGCGCCTGGCCGACGGCTGGGATGAGGCCGGGGAGCGCGATGAGCCAGTTGCGGACGATGACGCCGGACACGAAGTCGACGCGCGAGCCGTCCGCCTTGGTGATCTTGATCTTCGTCCACTTCTTCCCGAGCGTCTGCCCGCGCGTGGCGATGAGGTACCACTGGTAGATGACGAGCGGGAGCGGGCCGAGGAGCGCGCCGACGCCGATCATCAGGTAGAGCTTCCCTTCGGGGTAGGGCGTCCCCTCGTCGGTCGCGACGCCATCCATCGCGCCGGTGGCGACGAGGAGGATCACGGCGGGGATCACGGAGCCGACGAGCAGCAGGTTGTCGAGGATCCGCGCGCCGAGCCGCGTGCCGCGTTCGGCGAGGATGTGCTCGTCCGGCTCGTCCTCGCCATAGGAGCGCGCGTCGTCGGTCGTCGGTGCGGCGTACGGGTTGTACTCGTGCCTGGGATCGTCGAGCTGCATGCCCCCTCCTCCTCGTCGGAATTGCATCACCCGAGCGGCAGCGCGTCAATCGGCCGAGCCGCTCGGCCCCACACGGCGCACGCGCGGCGGCGCCCGGCCACGGGCTCCCTGAAAGACGAGCACGTCGGCGAGCCAAGGGCCGTCCCCCCGGCGGCCACCGTGGACGACCTCCTGACTGCACCGCGTGAAGTCACGTGTCGAGTCGTCGACGAGTACAAAGGTCGTCGCTCGGCCCCGCCGGCTGGGGGGAAATCGACTGTTCATGCAACCACGGAATCCTTCGCGTGGACTCCGTGCCATGGCATCAGGGGCTCACGCAGGTCGCAGCGTGCGATTTGCGCTCTGCGCCTGCTAGGGCGGATATCGGTCGGGCGCCCGGGGGAGCGAGAAGGTACCGCGGATCCGCTCGGCCGGGCGGTTCAAACGCGCGCTCATGGTCGCCTCGAAGGTGCCCTTCACAGGCGCTCCGACGCTGGTGAACTCGGTGACCCTGAGCTTCGCGGTGTCCGAGGTCCACTCCGACCCTGTCTTCGGATCCAGGAAGCGCACCCGGATCACCTCGAGCTCTCCCGGCAGCTTGAGGCCGGTGGCGACGATATCGAAGTACGTGCCTCCTGCGCCGCACGAATCGAGGATGAGCCGCGGCGCCTTCGCGTCGGGATCGAGGACCTCCGCGTAGGGCCCGGGCATGGGATCCGCCACCTCGTAGGTGAACTGGCACGGACCCTCGAGTCGACGCACGCTCCCGCCCTGCTCGATCTCGATGCGGCCGTCGCCGCCGATGCGCGATCCGCGCCTTTGCAGAGCGGCGCCCGGCTCGGCGCTCGGGGCAGAAGGCGCTTCGACCTTCGGCAGCGCCGAGGCGAGGGGCTGGGACGGCGCGGGGGCGCGCGCGGGCGAGGCGGGCGGCGCGGCCGCCGGAGCGGACGACGCCGGTTCTGCGGTCGTGCGGTCCCGCTCGGGCGACGACGGACAGGCAAGGAGCTGCGATGCCACGAGGCCGGCCGCCCCGACCTGGCTTGCCGCCCGCCTGCGCGCGCCGCTCAGCGCCGCATCTCCTGTCCGCTCACCCCTTGTTCCGCCCACCCCGCGACCTCCGGTACTCGTCGAGCTCCTCGCGGCCTGCCTTCCCGTTCCGCTCGAGCGTCTTCAGCCAGCCGTCGCGGTATTCCCGCATCGTCTCCGCCACGGTCTCGGCGACGACGAGGTTGCGGTACCACTTCGCGTCGGCCGGCACGATGCACCAGGGCGCGTGCTTGGACGAGCAGCGCCGGAAGACCTCGTCGTAAGCCTCGGTGTACTCGTCCCAGTGCTCCCGCTCTTTCCAGTCGTTCACGTTGAGCTTCCACGCGGTCGACGGGTTCTCCTCGCGCTCCAGCAGCCGTTTCTCCTGCTCCTTCTTGCTGATGTGCAGGAAGAACTTGATCACGATGGTCCCGTGCTCGGAGAGCAGCTCCTCGAAGTCGTTGATGTGACCGTAGCGCTCCCCCCACAGCGACTTGGGCGCGAGGTCGTGCACGCGCACGACGAGCACATCCTCGTAGTGAGAGCGGTTGAAGATGGCGAACTCCCCCGCGCGCGGCGCCTGCCGGTGGATACGCCACAAGAAGTCGTGCTCTCGCTCCTCCTTCGTGGGCACGCCGAACGAGCTCACCGTGACGCCGCGCGGGTTCAGCGCGCCGACGACGTTCTTGATCGCCCCGTCCTTGCCGGCCGCGTCGCGGCCCTGAAGGACGATGAGGATGCTGTGCGTCCTCGCTCCCCACATGAGCTCCTGCAGCTCGAGCAGCTCTTCGCCGAGCTCCTTGAGCCGCTCCGCTGCCTCCTGCTTCGTCGCGTCCCGAGCCGGATCGGTCGAGACGTCATCGAGGCGAAACTTCGAATCAGGCTTCGTGAGTCGCGTGATGGGCATGTCCGCGAGCCTACACGAACCCGCAGCGTCGCCATCGCCGGAGTGACGCGCGACGTCACGGCGCCGCGGCGGCGGCGAGCAACGCGTGGACCTGTTGACGCATGGACCCGTTGCCGTTGACGCGACGAGCGGACAGCCACGTCGGCGGCGCGCGAGGAAAATCCTGTTGCAGAAATGAAATGAACTACGTACCGTCGAGGTCGGAAGGGCATCGCCATGCGCCTGTCCTCGTCCCTCGGGTGCTTCCGATGGTGCGCCTGGCGAAGCTTCTGCCGTGGAGGGGGGCGCGGATGACGCACGCTCTTGGATTCGACCATTTCTTGGCTCGGATACGGCCTGCCGCGCCGAACGCGTGATGTTGGTCTCTGCCCCTGTCTCCCGGCCCCCAGCGGCTCACCGGCGGCGCACCGGCGTTCAGCTCGGCATCGGCGTCAAGCTCGCCGCAGCGACCGTGGTGGTCCTCACCAGCGTCACCGTGCTGGTCGCCAATCAGGTGATCCAGAAGACACGAGATGACCTCGTGTCGGCGAAGGCGAACGCCGCGTCGATGATGGCGGATCTGCTCTCGGGCTCCCTGACCGCGCCGCTCGATTTCGGCGATCGGGACACGGCGCAGGGCGATCTCGACCAGCTCCGGTCGAACCGCGCGCTCATCGCCGCGGTCGCGTGGGGCAGCGACGCCGAGCCCGTCGCCAAGGTCGGTCAGCCGGAAGGCGGTCTGTCGGCGTTCACCGCGCGCGGCGCCGAGAACCAGGTCCTGGAGCGCGAGATACGCGTCGCCCGCCCGATCGTGCGCGACGACGGGCGGCGCCTCGGGACGCTCGTCCTCGTCTTCTCCCTCGAGCCCGAGAACGCCGCGTTCGCCGCGGCCCGCCGCAACATCCTCGAGTTCGCGGGCATCGTCGGCGCGATGACGGCCTTCCTGCTCCTCGCGTTCGCAAGGTGGCAGATCGTGCGTCCGCTCTCGAGGCTCGTCGACGCCGCGCGGCGCGTCGGGGAAGGGGACCGCGCCGTCCGCGTGAACGTCCGCACGAACGACGAGCTCGGCCGGCTCGCCGACGTCTTCAACGCGATGAGCTCTGCCATCCTCGAGCGCGAGGGCAGGCTCGAGATGGCCACGGAGAGCCTCCGCGAGCTCTTCGACAACATGCGTGAGGCCATCGTCGCCTTCGGCCCCGACGGCCGGCTGGGCAGCGAGGCCTCGAAAGAAGCCAGGCAGATCTTCGGCGACCGCGCCGCGGAGGGCAACCACGTCGCGGAGCTCCTCTACCGCGGCGGGCCGCTCTGCGTCGAGAGCCAGGCGCTCCGGCAATGGGTCGACGCGGCGTTCGACGCCGAGGTCGACGCCTTCCCGGAGGTCGCCGAGCTCGCCCCGCGCGAGGTGTGGTTCGAGCGCGCGCCGGGCGACCGGAGGTTTTTGCGGATCGAGCTCTGCCCCATCGTCTCCGGCCAGAAGATCGCGCGCATCATGCTGCTCGCGACCGACCAGACCGAGCTCAGGCGCCTCACGGAGAGCGTCAAGACCAAGGACGAGGAGCACGCGCGCCAGATCGCCGCCATGCGCCGCCTCATCGCCGGCGGCGGCCAGGTCTTCGTCCGCTTCATCGAGATCTCGCGCGAGCGAGTTGACCGGTGCAGCGAGATCCTGAGGCCCGGCGGGGAGCTCGGCCCCGCGGACATCGACGAGCTCTTGCAGCAGCTGCACACCATGAAGGGCGAGGCCCGGTCGTTCGACCTGGAGCGCCTCGCGGACGAGATCATGACGCTCGAGGACGAGCTCTCCAGGGTCCAGGCGCGCTCGCGCTCGGAGGACAGGCCCTCGGTCGAGGGGCACTCGGCGTCGTGGCGCTCGCGGCTCACCCGCGTCGCGGACGAGCTCACGCGCGCGCAGGAGACGTTCGTCGACGCCTCGCCCGTGGGCAGCGCGATCCTCGACCAGATCACGGTCCGCCGCACGGACGTCACCCGGCTCGGCGAGCTCGTCGGCCCGCAGGGCGGCGAGGCCGCCGAGATCGTCCGCCGCCTCGCGGCCCGGCCGTTCGGCGAGGTGCTCGCGCCGCTCCTCGAGCGCGTCCCCCGCTGGGCCGAGCGGGAGGGCAAGCGCGCCCGCCTCGAGATCGACGGCCGCGAGGCCTCCATTCCTTCGGATCTCGCCCGCTTGCTGCCGGGCGTGTTCCTCCACCTCGTGCGGAACGCGATCGCCCATGGAATCGAGCCCCCCGACGCGCGCAGCCGGATGGGCAAGCCCGAGGTCGGCGTGATCCGCGCCAGCTGCATCGAGGAGCGGCCGCTGCCCACCCTCCTCGTCGAGGACGACGGTCAGGGCATCGACTTCGACGCCCTCGCGACGAGCGCCGGCGTCGATCCGAAGGATCTGCGCCGGACGCGCGAGCTCCTGTTCACCCCCGGCGTGAGCACGAAGGGCGACGTGAGCGACCTCGCGGGCCGCGGCATCGGCCTCTCCGCGGTCCGCGCCGATCTCCTCTCGGTCGGCTGGCTCATCGAGGTGGACGCGTCGCGCCAGACCGGCACGGCGTTCGTGATCCGCCCCCAGGCTGTCCCTCTCAGCAACGGAGAATGACTCGATGTCACACGGCGGACGCATCCTGGTGATCGATGACAGCGAGATCGTGCTGATGCGGATCCGCGTCGAGCTGTCGAGCGCGGGCTACGAGGTGGTCACGACGACGCAGCTCGTGGGCACGGCCCGTCACCTGCGCGGCTGCGATCTCGTCATCGTCGACTTCTTCATGCCGGGCCTCGACGGCGCCGCCGTCCTCCGCTCGCTCAAGGCCGCGGTGCCCGAGGGCGAGAGGGCGCCGCTCTTCTACCTCTACACCACGGACGCCGAGGCCGGATCGCGGTACGCGGAGCTCGGCTTCGACGGCGTCTTCAGCAGGAAAGGCGATCTCCTCGCCCTCACCCCGCAGGTGCAAGCGGCGCTCCGCATCCGCAAGCTCGCCGGCCTGTCGCGCGGCAAGGAACGCAAGACATGACGCCTCGCCGGCGCGCCCTCGTGCTCGGCCTCTTCGTCGCGGCCGCCCTCGTCCCATTCCATGTCATGGCGGAGCCGGCGACGGCGCCCTTCGCCGTGCAAGCGGAGATCGTCACGCGCATCCTGCCGTACGACAGGGGCTTTCCAGAGCGGGTGAAGGGACAGGTCTCTTTCCTGCTGCTCTCTCGGGCGGGCGACGCGGACTCGCTGAGCGCCGCGCTCCAGATGAGGAGGGCGCTGAACGACATCGGCAAGGTGCGTGACAGGCCGATCCGCGTGGAGAGCGCCGAGTACTCGAGCGCGTCCGAGCTCGCCGCGACGTGCCGCGCGCGCGACATCAACGTCGTGTACATCTCCTCGGGGCTCGGCAGGGAGGTCGCCTCGATACGCGGCGCGCTCACGGACACGGGCATCCTGAGCTTCGCGGCCGTGGAGCCCTATGTCTCGCAGGGGGCCGTGCTCGGCGTCGACGTCGCGGACGGCAAGCCGCGCATGAGCATCAACCTCGCGCAGGCCCGGGCCCAGCACATCGACTTCCCCGCTCCCATCCTCAAACTGGCAAGGATTTACTGAGTGAGCTCGACCCGTCTCGCACTGATCTGCGCCGCGTCGCTCGCGTGGTCGACCGCTGCCCCGCGCGAGGCGCGGGCCGAGGACGTCAGCTCGCTCCTCGAGATCCTCGAAGAGAACGTCGTGTCCGGCGCCTCGCGCTCCGCGGAGCGCGAGAGCGACGCGCCCGCCATGTCGTCGGTGATCACGGGCGCGCAGCTCAAGCTCTTCGGCATACGGCGCCTCGCCGACGCGCTCACCTTCCTCGCGAGCGGCGTCTTCGCGCACGACCGCATGTCGGTCCCGGAGGTCGGCGCGCGCGGGGTCGCCCTGACCCGGGACTCGAACAGCCACGTGCTGATCGTGCTCGACGGCATGGTCGTGAACGAGCAGGGCGGCGGCGCCGTCTTCCTGCACGATATCCCGATCGAGATCGTCGACCACATCGAGGTGGTCCTGGGCCCTGGCTCCGTGCTCTACGGCGCGCAGGCCATGCTGGGGGTCATCAACGTCGTCACGAAGAAGGCCGCCGATCACCAGGGCATCCGCGCCTCCCTGACGCTCGGGGCGTCGCCGCCGCTCGACGAATCGGGCGACATCCGGGCGCCGGAGGTCGAGGGCGTCGGGGGCGAGGGCACGGCGGCGCTCGGCTTCGGGCGCCGCTTTACGCTGCTCGGGCAGCCCGCGGGCGTGGTGGCGGCGGTCGACATGCACCGCTTCGAGGGGCCCGAGGTGAGCTTCCCGAAGCAGCGGCTCCCGGTCCTGGCGGACGGCGTGTCCGTCATGGATCTCGGCTCGCACGCCGAGCCCGGCTCCTGGGGCGGCACGGTGGAAGAGCAGTGGTTTCGCCGCAAGGCAGGCGCCTTCGTGCGCCTCGACGTCGGCGACCTGAGCGCCGTCGCGCAGGCGACGCGCTCGTCGTGGGCCGCGCCATTCATGGATCTCCACGAGAACCGCGTCGGGGCCTATGACGACGCGCGCAACGACAACACGCAGACGCTCCTCCTGACCAGCGTGCGTTATCGCGCCCGTCTGAGCGAGCGGCTCGAGGGCGTGGCGCGCGGCTACTTCGGGTTCAGCCGGATCGAGCGCTCGCGCTACGTGGTGGGCCACGACCCGCTGGTGCCGCACGTCCCGATCGACGTGCTCGATCCGGAGCAGTGCCCGCGCGGCCCGTCCGGTCCCTGCCGGAAGGACGCGCTGTTCCTCTCCCGCTGGGTCGGGCTGGAGCTCCAGGCGCGGTACGACTGGGCAGGCGACGGCGCCTTCACGACCATGGCGGGCCTCGATGGGCGCCTCCGCACGTCGGCCTACGAGTTCGTCGCGTTCGACGAGCTCACGGGGAAGAGTTATGGCTCCGACCCGGCGCGCACGCGCTGGCACGGCGGCGGACACCGTCTCGAGGACGAGGCCGCGCTCGGGGCCTATGTGCAGCAGACGCTCCGCCTGTTCCGGCCCCTCTCGCTCAACGCCGGGATCCGGGTCGACCTCGACTCGCGTATCCCGCTCGAGTACGTGGCGAACGCGATCTCGCCGCGCGCCGCGCTGATCCTCACGCCGGACGAGCGCGTGTCGCTCAAGCTCATCTATTCGAGCGCGTTCCGCGCCCCCAGCTTCGTCGAGCTCTACACGGTGAGCGGCAGGCTCCTGCCGAACCCGGACGGCCTCAAGCCGGAGAAGGTCTCCTCCCTGGAGGCGGTCTCGTCGTTCCGGAGCGGCGCGTACTCCTTCACGGCCGGCGGCTTCTACTCGGACTGGCGGGACGTCATCGAGCTCCAGCTCCTGAGGGCGAAGGCGCCCAGCGTCTCGAGGTACAACAACGTGCCAGGCATCGAGAACTACGGCGCGAACCTCGGCTTCGAGACGAGCTTCCTCGAGCGGAAGCTGCGCGTCGGCGTGAACTCCACGTTCGCCGCGACGCGACGCCGCATGTCCGCCGAGCAGATCACCCGGAACGCGCGGTTCGGCACCGGCGACGACGTCCCCATCACGGTCGCGCCGCAGGTGTACGGCAACGCCCGCGTATCGTACGAGGTCGGCTCTGGCGCCGTGTCCCTGGCGGCCGCCTACATGGGCCGGCGGATCGCCGACCAGGCGTACTATGGCGGCGATCCGTCGAACATCACCCCTCGCCCCGAGGTGCCGCCGCAGCTCGAGCTCCGCGCGGCGGTGACGGGCGCGATACCCGGGGTGAAGGGCGCCGGGTACACGCTCGGCGGGCAGTACGCGTTCTCCGCCCATGAGCCCTACGTCGTCGGGCCGAGCCAGGGGCAGCCGCGCTACCTCGTCGAGAGCGGCCCCACCGCGGATTTCGCGTTGAGGAACCGCCTCACGCTCTTCGCCGGAATCGAGCTTCACCTCGACGACGACGACGCCGCAGGCAGCCCGGCCGCGGCGGCCAGGCCCTCCTCCATCGCGACCGTCGGGCGCGCGAGCCACGGAGCTTCACCGTGAAGAGCACACGTTTTCCCGCGCTCCTCATCCGCCTGTCGGCCATGACAGGCCTCCTGGCGGGGGGCTGCGTCGAGGTCGGCCACCCCATCGAGGTGGGCTGCTTCGTCGAGGACGACAACCCGAACTGCTTCGACACGGGCGTCTCCGCGAGCTCTTCTCAGGCGAGCGGGACCACCGGGGCCGGCGGGGCTGGCGGAGGCGGCGCGAGCGCCGATGGCGGAGGCGGCGCAGGCGGGAGCGCTGATGGCGGGGGCGGCGCAGGCGGTGACGGCGGCTCTGCGGGCTCGGGCGGCTCGGGCGGCTCAGGCGGAGCCGGGCTGTGAGCGCGCCGGCTATCGCCTCATCACGGTGGATTGCGTCAACCTATCGCCCCATGAGGGGCCGAATCGTCCACCGTGGAGTCATCTCCGACGGTACCCTACTGTCGATTGGCATGCTCTCCGGCTGGAACTCGCATGGTCGGCATCGTTGGAACGAGGACGCAAAAGGCGTTGACAGTCGATCCTGTTTGCCATAGTCGTAATGATGCAACTCGGCTGGACCTCCGTGTCCCTGTCGTGAAGGGGGAGCGTGCACGACCGAAATTTCTCTGGCGGTCTTCTCCTGCCGACGCGCATCAGGGAGCCATCGACATGAAGGCGAGCGCCGTCCTCATCGATGTACCACGAGAAACGAAGTGTGATCTCCTGCCCTGACCGGGCAGGGAGCTCTCGAGAGAAGTCCCCGCGATGCCCGCGATGCCCGCGATGAACGAGACCGAGGCCAGCCGGATGCAGGGCGCGACGATCTCGCGAGCCCAGCGGATACTCGACGCCTTGCCGGTGATCGTGTGTGTTCTGGACCTCGCGGGACCGCGGCTCACGGGGCATAACGCCGCGCTCGTCCGGGCGCTCGGCTGCACGGAAGAAGAGCTCCTTTCGCGGGGCGTCGAGGCGCTCTCGGCGCGAATTCACCCCGACGATCTCGCCGGCCTCGCCGCGCGCGCGGCCGAGCTCGCCGCGGCGCGCGACGGCGGGGTCGTCGAAGGCGAGCTGCGGGCGCGCAGCATCGAGGGAGGGCAGCGCGAGCGCGTCTTCGCCGTGCGCGCGGAGGTCTTCACGCGAGGGGACGACGGCGCCGTGCGCGAGGTCGTCCTCTTCGCAGAGGACGTGACTGCGCGAAAGCGCCGCGAGCAGGGCGGCCGAAGGAGGGACGCGGTGTTCGCGGCGCTCTGCGACCGCGCCCCTGTCTTCATGTACGCGAAAGACCGTGACGGCGCCTTCCTCCTGGCGAGCCGCTCGACCGAGGAGCTCGTCGGGGCGACCCCGGGCAACATGCTCGGAAAGACCGATAGGGACTTCTGTCCGGCGGAAGTTGCGTCTATTTACAAGGACGTCGATGACCTGGTGCGGAGGACCGGCGCCCCGTTCGAGGCCGAGGAGATCGTCCCGCAGGCCGAGGGCGATCGGACCCTGTACACGATCAAGTTCCCCCTCCGCGGCGAGGGCGTCCCGGAGGGCGCGGTCGCCGGGATCTCCGTCGACATCACGCGGGTCAAGGCGGCGGAGCGCGAGCGAGAGGCGGCGCGGGACGAGCTGATCGCGGCGCAGCAGGACACGATACGGGAGCTGGTGACGCCGCTCTTGCCGATCGCCGAGGGGGTGCTCGTGATGCCGCTCATCGGCTTCTTCGACAGCGCGCGGGCGAGCCGGATCATCGAGACGCTGCTCGAGGGCGTGGAGAGGCACTCGGCTCGCATCGCGATCATCGATATCACCGGGGTCAAGGCGGTGGACGTCCAGGTCGCCGAGATGCTCGTGCAGTCCGCGCGCGCCGCCGGGCTGCTCGGGGCCCAGGTGGTGCTCACGGGCATCCAACCGGCGATCGCGCAGACGCTCATCGAGCTCGACGTCGATCTGCGGGGCCTGGTCACGGCGGGGACGCTGCGGAGCGGCATCGCGTATGCGGTTCCGGTCGGGCAAGCCCGCGGTGGACAGGAGCCGCGCCACTTGCGCCGCGAATGAGAGCGAGGCGCGCGTAGCCCGCGCCATCGCAGGGGGGTCCCGGATGTCGGCGCGCGCACAGCCGCGCTGAACCGTCAGGGGACGGTGAAACGGGTCGAACGATATCGAGAAAAGGAGGGGATTCATGGTTCATCGCGCCATCTCTGGGGGCATCTTTCTGGCGACCAGCGCGCTTGCCTGCAGCTCGGGCGAAAGCACGGCGGAAGCGCCGCTGACCATCGCTTACATCACCCACAACAAGTGCAATCGGTTCCACGATCTGGGTCGCGCGGGCGCCGCGCAGGCGCAGCGCGAGCTGTCGACGACGAGCACGCGGCCGGTCAACGTGATGATCCTGGACCCTGAATGTCCGGAGCTCACGGAAGACGGCAAGCCGCTGGACCCCGACGACGCCTGTTACCTTTCCCGGCCGCAGATGAAGGTGCTGCAAGAGGTCATCGACCTGAAGGTGGATGCGATATCCGTCGATGTCTTCGACGGTGTCTGCGAGAACGATCTCGTCAACCAGGCGGTGGACGCCGGCATCAAGGTCGTCACGTACGGCGGCGACGCTCCGGCCAGCAAGCGCCACACCTACTACGGCATGGACAACAAGGCCGCTGCTGCCTTCCTCATGGATGCGCTCGCGACCATCAACGGGAAGACCGGCAAGATCGCCTTGCAGACGATGATGGATGACGACGGTAACGGAGTCTACACCCCCACCCCCGCGGGGACGTTCATCGACCGGCTCGCCGGCTTCTCCGAGGCGCTGAAGAAGTACCCGGACATGACGAACGTCGTGAGCCTCCCTTGCGTGTGCTGCGATTACGCGATCCCTTTCTGCGCGGGGACCGCGGAGGAGGCCCTGGAGAACGACCCGGAGATCACGGGCTTCTTCTTCTCCTACAGCAAGCTCCTCGGCGAGCCCGACCTCGCGGCGAATGCGAAGACGCTCACCGCGAGAGCGAAGGAGAAGACCATTCACTCGGTGGCGTTCGACACGCTGCCGGAGTACATGGATCGCATGCGCGCGGGGTACGTGGACGTGCTCCTCGGCCAGAAGCTGTTCGGCTGGGGCTACGATACCGTCATGCTCGCGTACGATCTGGCCACCACCGACCGGCAAGTGAGCGCCTTCACCGACGCTGGCTGGTACGTCGTCTGTCCGAACAACCTGGAGGAGTTCGAGCGCAACACCCAGGCGATGGACTACCGGACGCCCCTGTCGAAGTGCAGCTTGCTCCCCTGAGCCTCGCGTTGCTCGGCACGGCAGGCCGCATTGCGTGACGCGCGCCGCGATCGTCGCTTGCGCGGGTAGGCCAGGCTACGGCGCCGCGCCGCCCGGCCGGCCGGCCGGCCGCGACAGCGAGGCGGCGCAGCGTCTTCGGTTTCGCCGCGCGCGCGCCGTGGCTATCATGGGTCGAGCTCTGGTCCGCGCGTCCGCCGCCGGGCTTGGAAGGAGCCGCCATGAGGAGAGGCCTGCCGCGATGAACGAGACCAGGGCCAGGGAGCAGCAGGACGCGCTCAGCGCGAGAGCCCGGAGGATGCTCGACGCGGCGCCGACGATCCTGTGTGTCATGGGCCTCGACGAGCGGCGGCTCATCGCACATAACGCCGCCCTCGCCCGCTCGCTCGGCTGTACGGGCGAAGAGCTCTCGACACGCGGCGTCGAGGCGCTCTCGGATCGGATCCACCCGGACGACATCGCCGGCCTCGCCGCGAGCGCGGAGCGGCTGAAGCGGGCGCGGGACGGCGAGGTGATCGAGGGCGAGCTCCGGGCGCGAGGCCGCGAGGGAGACGAGCGTATCTTCGCGGTGCGCGCGGAGGTCTTCGCGCGAAGCGAGGATGGATCCGCGCGCGAGATCTTCCTGTCGGCGGAGGACGTGACAGCGCGAAAGCGCCGCGAGCAGCATCTCCACAGGAGCGAGGCGCTGCTCGCGACGTTCTGTGATCACGCGCCGGTCCTCATGTACGCAAAGGACGGGGAAGGAGCCTTTCTCCTGGTGAGCCGCTCGGTGGAAGAGCTCGTCGGGGCGACCCCGGGCAGCATGCTTGGAAAGACCGATAGCGACTTCTTTCCATCGGAAGTTGCGTCTATTTACAAAGACGTCGATGACCTGGTGCGGAGGAACGGCGCCCCGCTCGAGGCCGAGGATCCCGTCCCTGACGCCCGAGGCGAGAAGACGTTCTACTCGATCAAGTTCCCTGTCTGGGGTGAGGGCATCCCGGAGGGCGCGGTCGCCGGTATCTCTGTCGACATCACGCGGGTCAAGGCGGCGGAGCGCGAGCGGGAGGCGGCGCGGGACGAGCTGATCGCGGCGCAGCAGGACACGATACGTGAGCTCGTGACGCCGCTGTTGCCGATCGCCGAGGGGGTGCTTGTGATGCCGCTCATCGGGTTCTTCGACGGCGCGCGGGCGAGCCGGATCATCGAGACGCTGCTGCAGGGGGTGGAGAGGCACTCGGCCCGCATCGCGATCATCGATATCACCGGGGTCAAGGCGGTGGACGTCCAGGTGGCCGAGATGCTCGTGCACGCCGCGCGCGCGGTCGGGCTGCTCGGCGCGCAGGTGGTGCTCACCGGCATCCAGCCGGCGATCGCGCAGACGCTCATCGAGCTCGACGTCGACCTGCGGGGCCTGGTCACGGCGGGGACGCTGCGGAGCGGCATCGCGTACGCGCTGAAGCGAACGTGAAAGCCGGCCGACGCGTCGGATTTTGTTGACGCGTCGGAGATTTCCGACATATTGAGGACATGGCTGAAGTCGACGTGTTCTCGGCGCTCGCCAACCCGGTGCGGCGCGAGATCCTGATGCAGCTCCGCATGGGACCTCGCGCCGTGAACGACCTCGCGCGTAGCTTCGACCTGGGCCGCCCCGCGGTGTCCGAGCACCTCCAGGTGCTCCGCAAAGCGCGCCTCGTGCGCGAGGAGCCGCGCGGACGCGAGCGCTACTACCACCTCGATCCGCGCCCGCTGAGCGAGGTCGACGAGTGGCTCGACACGTTCACTCAGTACTGGAAGACGCGCCTCGCCGCCCTCGAAGAGCTCCTTAACGAAGAAGGAAAAAAATGAACGCCCCTGCAGTCATCCACCTCGAACATCGTTACTCAGCGCCTCCGTCCGCCGTCTGGCGGGCGCTCACGGATCCGGAGCTGCACGCGCGCTGGTGGGCTCCGGGCGACGTCAAAGCCGTGGTTGGACACCGCTTCGAGCTCGACATGGGGTCCTGGGGCAAGCAGGCCTGTGAGGTGCTCGCCGTCGAAGCGGAGCGGCTCCTCTCGTACCGCTTCGCCATCGGCAAGCTCGACACCCTCATCACGTGGCGCCTCACGCCGGAAGGGACGGGCACGCTCCTCACGCTCACGCACGAGGGCTTCAACCTCGACTCGGCGAGCGGCAGGAGCGCGTTCGAAGGCATGAAGCCCGGGTGGCCCAAGGTGCTGGAGAGGCTCGGAGCGACGCTCTGAGCGACCGCCGAGCGAAGCCGGACACCGGACCCTCGACGATGGTGTACCCGTCAAGCGTCTCGAAGCTCGCAAAGTGCTGATCGCCGAAGCTGCGGACCCGCAACGAGGCCCCGTCGGGTTGGTTGAACGGGAACTCCTTGCCGTGGAACGGAGTGCTCATCGTCTGTCTTCTCGCTGGCCGGTCAGGCCGGGGGAGACACTCGGTGTCGTCGTGCCTATCACGGCGCCTAACCCGCTTGTGGGCGCCCAGTCCGGCAGGCTCCGCTGGAGCCGCAGGCGCTCCGCCTCGGACAGCGCCTCCGCGATCACCTGACACACGGTTCGGCTCGCGCGATTGGTGCAGCTCACGCTCAAGGACACGCGCGGGAAGCTCCGAGCCGCTGTTTGCTTTCTTTCTCTCTTTCTGCCCATGCACTGACGCTCGAACGGATGCGCAGCCGGACCGGCGAGCTGCGCGGCGCTGATCCTCAAGCACGCTTCCCGACCCGCGGACATGAAGCGCGCCGCGTCCAGCGCCGCTGCCAGCGAACCCCGGCAGTCGCCGTGCGCCGGCCGTAGAGCGCGCCTGCTGCGGACCGAAGCCGCCGAGCGCAGACAGGGCAAGCCGTCGCTCCCGGGAAGCATCCTGTTGCGCGATCGAGCAACGGAGATGACCGGCCGGCCCGGCGGAGCCTGGCACAACGGGCCTCGCAGAACGCTCCGCGCCGGGCATCGCGGAGCGCGCGTTCGGGTGAGGACGGAGTGGCATGGGATGTGATTGGGCTTCCACCCGGTCGCCCGCGCCGCGAGCACACCTCCCGGCGAGCGGGCTATCCACCGGAGAGCGATATGAAAAGAACTGTGCACGGCATCGCTGGGACACTCGCGCTCTGCCTCGTCTCGACCTTCTTCCTGTCCACGATGCTCGCGGAGCTCTCGGGGAACGTCGAGACCATCGTCACGGTCAAGCGCGGCATCCTCTACGGGCTCGCGCTGCTGATCCCGAGCATCGCGGCGGCGGGGGGCAGCGGCAACTTCCTGGCCCGCTCTCGCGGGGGCAGGATCGTGGACGGCAAGCAGAGGCGCATGAAGTTCATCGCCATGAACGGCCTCCTCGTCCTGGTGCCGTGCGCCTTCGTCCTCTACCGGCTCGCGAGCCGGGGGAATTTCGGGCCGCTGTTCGTGGGACTCCAGGCCGCCGAGCTGATGGCTGGGGCGACGAACATCTACTTGCTCAGCAAGATGATGCGCGACGGCTTCAGGCTGAGCGGCCGCCTGGCCCCTGCCAGGGCGAGCAGCAGAGAGAGCTGAGTCGCGACACGAGGATTGATGTCAATGAACACAAGGGACAGGAACCTGCAGATGAACTTCTACCAGCACACGATCGAGGTCGCCGCTGATGTCAACGACGCCTACGCGCTGTCGGCCGAGGTGGAGGCGTGGCCTCAGATCTTCCCGCCCTGCAAGGGGGTGAGGGTCATCGAGCGGACCGATAGCTCGCAGCTCGTCGAGATCACGGCGCTCGCAAATGGCAAGCTCATGACCTGGCGCTCGACCAGGGAGCTCTTCCCCGAGCAGCGCGCGATCTCGTTCCGCCAGGTGCAGCCGTCGCCGCTCCTCAGGTCCATGGAAGGGTCCTGGCGATTCTTCCCGGTGCAGACCGGGACGCTCATCGTCCTGGAGCACCGGTTCGAGATCAAACCGGACGTTCGTGGGCTCGTCGACGGCGTGTCGACGCCCGAGGAGGCGCTGAGCTTCATGTCGAAATCGACGGACACGAACAGCAAGCGCGAGCTTCTGGCGATCAAGCAAGCGCTCGAGTCGAGGACGTTCCAGGGCCTGCAGAGCGAGCTCTACGGCGAGTTCCAGGAAGAGATGGTGATCGCGGCCTCGCCCGAGGCTGTGTACTCGCTCCTTGCGCGCGCACAGGACTGGCCGCAGGTGCTCTCGCACTGCCACGACGTCGAGATGCGATACGACGACGGTCAGCACCAGGAGTTCATCATGACCGTGGACGTGAAGGGGCAGATGGAGCAAATCCGGTCGATCCGACGCTGCACGCCGCACGCGAGCATCAGTTACTTCCAGCCGGAGCCGCCGCCGGCGCTGCGCCGACACAGCGGGAAATGGCTCATCGAGCGCGTGCCAGGCGGGGTCCGCGTCGTGTCATGGCACGCCGTCGAGCTGAGGCCGGACGGGATGAAGCAGGTCTGGGGCGATATCAGCCCCGGCGACGCCTTGGCGCGAGTGACCAAGGCGATCAACGACAACAGCCGCGGTACGATGCTCGCGATCAAGGGACGCACCGCGGAGCAAGCACAGGGGAGATCGTCGTGACGAATCAGGGTCGGAAGGTCGCTCTCATCACGGGTGCGAGCCGCGGGATCGGCAAGGCGGCGGCCGTGAGGCTCGCGAGGGACGGATTCAGCGTCGCTCTCCTCGCGCGTTCGAGGCAGCAGCTGGAGGCGACCAGCGCCGAGGTCCGCGCCGCGGGGAGCGTTGCGACGATCGGGATCTGCGACGTCACCTCGCCGCAGGAGGTCGATGCGGCCGTCCAGGCTGCCGTCCGGGAGCTCGGGCACATCAGCGTCCTGCTCAACAACGCGGGACGGGGCGGCGGAGGGATCACTGCCGACATGAACGTCGAGCTGTGGCGGGAGATCATCGACACGAACCTGAACAGCGTATTCTACGTCACCAGGTCGGTCCTCAACCACACCCCCGAGGGCACGTTGAAGACGATCCTCAGCGTCGCGTCGACCGGCGGTAAGCAGGGCGTGATCCACGCCGCGGCGTACAGCGCGTCGAAGCACGGGATCATCGGCTTCACCAAGTCGCTCGCCCTCGAGCTCGCGCCTAAAGGCATCACGGTGAACGCCGTTTGCCCGGGGTTCGTGGAGACCGAGCTCGCGGAGAAGGCGCGCGGGAATTACGCAAAGATCTGGGGCGTGAGCGTCGACGACGCGAAGAGGCGCATCGAGCAGCGCGTCCCGATCGGTCGCTACATCGACCCCGACGAGGTCGCGGAGATGGTGGCTTACCTGGCGTCGGACCGCGCCCGCGGGATCACCGGACAGGCGATGAATATCTGCGGTGGGCTTGGAAATTATTGATGATGGCCGGTGTCGGGCAGACACATGGCTGGCGAGAGGGTTAGATATCGTGAAGTTCGTTCAGAAGGGTAATCGTCGTAGGGCAGTCATCACCGGACTCGGGATCATCGCTCCTAACGGCATTGGCGTCGAGCAGTTCTGGGCTGGCGCGATGGCCGGCCGGTCCGGGGTCCGCGCGATCGAGAGCTACCCGGTGGACGGGTTCAAATCGAAGATCGCCGGTCAGGTCCAGGGATTCGACCCGAGGGCGCACGGCCTCAGGGAAGATCAGCTTCGGCGGCTGGACCGATATGCGCAGTTTGCCGTCGCGGCGAGCAAGATGGCGATGGATGACGCGGCCTTCGCCGGCGGCGTCCCTGACCCCGACCGGTTCGGCGTCTGCATCGGCAACGCGATCGCCGGTACGAGGTTCATGGAAGAGGAGTTCCTGGCCCTGACGGAGCGCGGCACCGCGCCGTACGATCCGACGTGGGTACAGCGCTCGCTCTATCAGGCGTCCACGTTCAACGTGGCCTCGGCGGAGGTCGCCGGCCTCTATGGAGCCCGCGGGCCCTGCTGCACGCTCAGCACCGGTTGCACGGGCGGCCTGGACGCCATCGGGCTGGCGCTCGACACCATCCGCACGGGCGATGCAGACGTGATGATCTGCGGCGCGTCGGAGGCGCCCATCACGCCGATCGCGCTGGCCGCGTTCGACATCCTGGGTGCCCTCTCGAGCAGGCGCAACGACTCCCCGCAGCGCGCCTCGCGGCCGTTCGACGATCAGCGCGACGGCTTCGTGCTGGGCGAGGGCGCCGGGGTCCTGATCCTCGAAGAGCGGGAGCACGCACTGCGGCGCGGGGCCACGATCTACGCCGAGCTGGGCGGCTTCGCTTCGTGCAACAACGCGTACCACATGACCGACCTGTCCTCGGACGGGATCGATCTGTCCCGCGCGATGAGGCTTGCGCTCCTCGACGCGGACATCGCGCCGAACAAGGTCGATTATGCGTGCGCGCACGGCAGCTCGACGAAGCAGAACGACACGAACGAGACGGCGGCGCTCAAGCTGACGCTCGGAGATCACGCCTACAAGGTGCCGGTGAGCTCGCTGAAGTCGATGGTGGGGCACCCCCTGGCCGCGGCCAACGCGCTCGAGAGCGTCGCCTCGGTCCTCTCCATCCTCAAATCCGAGATCTTCCCCACCATCAACTACGAGAACAAGGACATGTCCTGTGATCTGAACTACGTCCCCAACGAAGGTATCCAGCGGAGAGTGGACGTCGTCCTGAAGGCGGCGAGCGGCTTCTCAGGAATCCACAGCGCGCTGGTGTTTCGCGCCCCGAGCTGAGCAGGAGCACAACAGTGAATCGTCAGGTAGTAATCACCGGAATTGGGCTCCTCGCCCCGAACGGAGTCGGTAGTCGAACGGTCTGGTCCAACACGCTGAACCGGAACGGCGCCGTGCGCAGGGTGACGAAGTTCGACACCAGCCGCTTCCCGGCCGTCTTCGGCGGCGAGGTGACCGGCTTCGAACCCATCGATTTCATGCCGTCCCGCCTGGCCCGCAAGCTGGACCCGTACACGCAGTACGCGATCGCCGCCTGCGCGATGGCGCTCAAGGACGCCGAGGTGGACCTCGAGAAGGTCGATAGGCAGCAGTTCGGCGTTTACGTGGGCAACTGCTTCGGCGGCTGGACGGTGACCGATCGCGAGCTGCGGCACCTGTACACAAAAGGGGTGCGGGACGTGAGCCCCCACCAGGCCACCGCCTGGTTCCCTGCCGCGCCGCAGGGGCAGGTCTCGATCCTGTTCGGGCTCCGCGGGCACAGCAAGACCATCGTGTGCGATCGCGCCAGCGGCCTGGCCAGCGTCGGATACGCTGCGCGGAGCATCGCGCAGGGCCACTGCGACATCATCCTCGCCGGCGGTACGGAGGCGGTCATGTCGCCGCTTCCCTACTCTGCGTGCCTCACGGAAGGCATCCTGAACCAGGACCGGGACACGCCACCCGAGGCGGCGTATCGCCCGTTCGACGCCGGTCGCCACGGGCTCGTCCCGGGCGAGGGGGCGGCGTTCCTCGTGCTGGAGGACCGGGCTCACGCCATCCGTCGGCGCGCCAGGATCTACGGTGAAATCAGGGGCTTCGGCCTGTCCAGCGACGCATGCCACCCCGCGCCGCTGCCGAGGGAGGAGCGCGGCCTGAGCATCGCGATGCGCAAGGCGATCGACGAAGCCGGGATCGAGCCGAGCGACGTCTCCTTCATCATGGCGGACGGCATGGCCACGATCGACGGAGATGCGCAGGAGGCCGCCGCCATCCACAAGGTGTTCGGCGCGCTCGGCAGCAAGGTCAAGGTGACGGCGCCTAAATCGATGTTTGGACACCTGTACGGCGCCGGCGGCGCGATGGACGCCGCCCTCGCGGCCATGGGTCTCTTCTCTCAAACCGTCCCGCCGACGACCAACGTCGACGCGCTCGACGCGAGCTGCGACCTCGCGGTGACCACGGACGCGATCAAGGACGGCGAGCTTCGCTTCGCCCAGATCAACAGCCGCGGCTCCGGCGGCATGAACGCGTCGATGATCATCGGCCAGGACCGGAGATAACGAAATTCGAACCGCACAAGAACGTCAAGCAACGTGATTTAACAATGCAGAGGCAAGCGATGCAGAGTGCTCAGACCGTCGATATGCAGGTGAAGAAGATCCTCGCCGAGTTCCTCGGGAGACCCATGAAGGACCTCTCGGACGACGCCTTGCTCCAGGACGACCTGGACGTGGACTCGACAGAGATGATCGAGATCGTGTGCGCGGTGGAGCGGGCCTTCCAGGTCAGGCTCGGGGACGGCGCGGAGAAGGCGCTCAAGACGGTGGCGGACATCCACGGCGCCGTCGACCGCGCGAAGCGTTCGTGAACCCAGCGGGGGAGAGGGCTCACGGGATGATCATCGGTGTCGGCGTTGATTTTTGCGTGATCGATCGCATCGCGGCGGCGATCGAGAGGCACGAGGGCCGCTTCGAGGAGCGGCTGTTTACCGCGACGGAGCGCGCCTATTGCCGCATGCGGGGCTCCCCTGCTCAGCATTTCGCTGGCCGGTTCGCCGCCAAGGAAGCCTGCGTCAAGGCCCTCGGCGCGCCGGCGGGGCTGGCATGGCACGAGCTCGAGGTCATCCGCGCCGAGGGCGGACGGCCGACGCTCGAGCTCTCCGGCGCGTCGCTGAAGATCGCGAGGGAGCTCGGCGTCGAGAAGATACATCTGACCATTTCCCATCAGGCGAACTTCGCGGTCGCCACTGTCGTGGCAGAACGGTGACGGTGAGGGCGAGCACGCCTGGGATGCCCGGCGAGAGGAGACGTTGATGCCAGCGTTTTTTGTATCGCAGATCGGCGATGACAGGATCAGCACGGACCGGGGCGAGGTCCGGCTGGAGCACCCTGCTCCAGGCGTGCTCGTGGTGCGCTGCAGCGGCCACGGGGAGGCCGCCTTCGTCCCCCCGCTGGTCAGCCTGTTCGAGGCGCTCGCCGCGTCCGGCCACCCGGCGGACCTCTTCGTGGACGCCGAGCGCCTCACGGACTTCGACCGCGAGTACCGCACCGGGATGGTGATGTGGATCAAGCGGAACAGGCCACGCGTCCATTGCATCAATGTCCTCGTCCGGTCCAGGTTCGCGGCGATGGGCGTCTCGCTCGCGAGCCTCAGGGAGCGGGGCCTCCTGGTCCCGTTCGTCCGTCGCGAGGATTTCGAGGACACGCTCCGAGCGGTCGTCGAGCAGAGGACTCAGGACGCGGGTCACGCGCAGGGCGTCGGCTTCGTGGAGCCGATCGCGTAGCGCCGGTCGGAGCGGAACCATGGCCGACCAGCCAACAGGGCGAATCATGTAACGCGCCCGCGAGGGCGTGAAGAGAACGGGTGTAGAGCGATGAGACAGAGCAAGGTTGCGGTGGTGACGGGGGCGTCACGCGGGATCGGGGCTGCCGTTGCGAGACGGCTCGCGCGCGACGGCGCGGACGTGATTGTCAATTACACAGCGAACGAGGTGGCTGCAGCGCGCGTGGTCGAGGACATCAGGGGCATGGGACGGCGCGCGACCGCGGTGCGCGCCGACGTCTCCAGGGTCGAGGAGATCAAGGTGCTCTTCGAGCGCGCCGCCGCGGCGTTCGAGCGGGTGGACGTCCTCGTGAACAACGCCGCCGTGTTCGAGGCGTGCGCCCTGCAGGACGTGAGCCGGGCTGCGTTCAGCAACATCTTCGATCTGAACGCGCGCTCGGTGCTCTTCGCCTCCGAGGAGGCAGCGCGCCTCATGGGCAACTCCGGGAGGATCATCAACATCTCCTCGGATCTCTCGTGCATGGCCATGCCGGGGACGTCGCTGTACGCCGGTGCCAAGGCGGCGATCGAGGCGTTCACGCGCGTCCACGCCGCGGAGCTCGGGCCGCGTGGGATCACGGTGAACGCGATCGCGCCGGGTATCATCGACACCGACGCGCTGCGCACGCAGATGACCGACGAGAGGATCCAGGGGGTTGCCTCGATGACGCCGCTCGGCAGGGTCGGGACGCCCGAGGACGTGGCCGACGTCGTGGCCTTCATCGCGTCCGACGACAGCCGATGGATCACGGGCCAGGTCCTCCACGTGAACGGCGGCGTGTTGATGAGGTGAGCGCACCTGGCGGGGAGTCACCCGGAGGTCGCCCTGCGCGCTCCAACTCCAGCGAAGAGCGCTGCCATGACGCTGAGGCCCGTTCGTCCCCACTGCCACTTGGACCACGACGTGATGACCTCGGGCACCTCCCGGACGTCGATCGTCTTCCCGATCAGAGCCTCGTTCGCGCGTGCGAAGTAGAGAGGCAACAAGACGAGCGTGCCGGCCATGCACGCGGTGGCCAGCCCCCACGGCAACGGGTGCTGCTTCCGCTTGATGGCGCTGAACAGATTGTATCCACACGCCACCGTTCCCCCGACGTTCAAGGGGAAGAGCGTCATGCCCATGCGCGGTCCATGGACCGCGAACCAGTCCAGGAACTCGCTCGGACGCATGGATGAAAAACTGGAAGCCACGGCGGTCGACACCAGCAGGCTGCCGCCGGCGAACGCGCTGGTGAACACAACGGAAGCGACCTCGAGTGCTCGTGCCATCCTATGACCCTCCCCGCGCCCATCGCACATGCTTCCGTGCTCATGGCGCATGCCTGGGACCGGCACGCCGGCGTGGGAGCTCCGCGGCCGGCTCTGCCACGCGTCGTCATTGTAGCAGCGGTGCGCCCGGGCGGCATCGAGCGATGCCTGGCTTTGAGCACCGGGACGAACGAGAAGCGGTGGGCAGGATGATCCCCCGATTCCGCGGGCAACCCCGAGGGGGCGGGAAGGCAGGGATGGCATGGATAAAGAGGAGGGCGACCACGCCCGGCTTCCTGGGGGCGTCGAGGTTCCATCCTGAAACGAGTTTGCGCTGAGGCCGCCGTCAGGCGGCCAGTGCTGGGAGTGAGGATCATGGTCACCCGTTTCGATTTTTTTACCCTGTCCTCGGCGAGCGCTCACCCCGCGAGGGCAGGCGAGCAGCTCCTGCGCCGGGGGTGTGGACGCGCCGGCTTCTCCGTTGCCATCGAGCAAGATGACCTGGATCGCGATGGCTATGGCACGGCACCGTACGTTCTCATGACGGTCTCGACGACACCGGATCGACTCTCTCGAGATGACCCCATGGACGCCTCGTCGCCGCAGCCGTCGCTCAGGCTCGACGCTCGCATGGTTGTCCGCGCTCGCGGTCGTCGTGACGGGATCGCGATCACCCGAGCGAGCTCCTCGGCTGGCGTCCTGCTGATCACGCTGTGCGCGCTGGCGCTGCAGGATCGCGCGCGCTTCCTGCGGCAGTTCGACCGCGCGACTGCCTATATGGTAACCCAGGCAGGGTTTGTCATGAGCCGCCTGTTCGAGGCTGTGCCCGGCGAGCGCGCGGGCTGCTTCGTGAACGTCGCGCGCTGGACCAGCGTCTCCGCGTTCCAGGCTGCGTTCGCGAGCCCCGCGTTCAAGGCGATCATCAGCGGCGGCTTCCAGCCGAAGAGCCAGATCATGCTAGCCCACCTGCCCGCATCATTGACCAGATTGGCATTCACATGATCGCACAAATAGACATCGTAGAGACCGACAGAACCGACGCGCTTCGGCGGTCGTGGGTTGGAGCAGCCCGTGAGCTGGCCGCGTGCCCCGGGTTCCTCAATGCCCAGCTTCACGTCGTCTTCAAGCGCTTCAACGCGCGCGGATACGACCTGATCAGCGTTGTTCGATGGACCGACATCAACGCTCACTATGCTGTCCGGGCGGCCGGCCTGGAGCGGCCGCTGGAGGCCGATCGCGGCATCAACCTCTACGGGCTCGTCGATCGGAGCGAATTCGTGGAGCAGCCGGCGCGAGGATCGCACCTCGTCATCACCAATCCTTACCGCATCCGGCAGCCACAGGCGGCGGAGAACGCGATGATGTGGGGCGCGACGAGGGCCCTCATGGCCGGACGGGATGGGTTCATCTCCGCAGAGCTCTTTCAGAGCTACCACCCGGAGCACGACACGTACTACTTCATCAGTCGCGCCGAGTGGGAGAGCGAAGACGCGTTCATGAAGCAGCTCGCCGGCAAGGACTACAAGAATCTCGTTGCCCCGTTCGAAGGTGCATTTCAGATATGCCTGTCACACGTCGTCGATGAAATCGCGAGGGGCGGATGAAGCCCTCGCCGCTGACACCCATCCACAGTGAAAGAATTTGATCCATGGTTATGGTCATCGATCTTCTTGAGACAAGAAACCGCCCCGTCGCGGCGGATGCATGGCGCGCCGTGTGCTCCTTCCTCTCCGAGCAACCAGGCTTTGAGGGGGGGCAGCTGCTCGAGATCTTCCAGACGCTCAGGCCACGCACCGGCTGGGAGATGGTGAGCGTCTGCCGGTGGAGCTCGGCGGAGGACTGGGAGCGGGCCCGCGCCGCGGTGAGACAGAACGCAGAGCTTGTCTCGGTGCTGGGCGCGGCCGGCACCAAATTCACCGGTTTCAAGATGGATCTCGTCGACGGCTCCGAATACCGCTTCCGCCCGCCCTCCGGCAAGTTGGTGCTGGTCGACCTCATGTTCCTGCCCGAGGAGCGCATGGCAGCTTATGCCGCCATGTGGGCCGAGGCGGCGCAGACGATGAGCCAGCTCGCCGGGTACGTCAACTCCAGCCTGTACCGGACCAGGAACCTGGCTGACGAGGTCAAGTTCATCAACGTGGCGGAATGGGACAGCGCCGAGCGCTTCTTCGCTGGGGTCCACGGCGACCGCTTCGTGTCGATCGTCGAGCCATTCAAGAGCGATTTTGCTCTCCATCTGAGCCGCCGCGTCGCGCTCTACACGGCGCCGCGCTGAGGTCTGGACATGATCTACTGGATAGACGTCGTCGACGCCGTGGCCGCGCCGAGCTATGCCGAGCGCTGGCAGGACCACGCGCTGGCCCTGCGGAAGCGGTGCGGCCTGCGAACTGCAGAGTTGTTCCACGTGTTCGAGCCGATCCGCGACGTGAATTACACGCTGCTCTCCGTCTACGCGTTCGATGACACCGATGTCGGCGAGGCGGCGCTGGGTGGTGTGTCGCCCCGCGGTGCATCGGCTGGCCTCGTCCAAGGCACGAAGTGCCGACTGGGTGTCATGTTGTCGGAGCTGTCCCGGGGGCTCCCTGGCCACGCGTGGCTGATCAATCCTTTTGAGATCAGCGAGGCCGAGATCCCGGACGTCCTCGCGATGTGGGACAGGGCCAAGGACCACATGGCAGCGCACCCGGGCTTCCTGAACGCCCGGCTGTTCCGCTCCGCCGCCCCGTCGGCCAGGTACCGCCTGTTCAACGTCTCGCAATGGCGTAGCGCCGAGGACTTCAAGGAGTCTCTGCGTGATAGAGCGTATGACCGCCATCGAGAGAGGTCGATGACATATCGGCTCCATCCCTCGTTGTGCGCGCAGGTCCAAAGTATCGGCTTCGATGGGTGATCCGCGCGGTTAATGGTGTGTTGGCGGTGTGTTGGCTGGCGGCTCGTCAGGCTCGATGCGACCAGCCGCCCCCATCTGTGTGGCAGAGACCGCAGCGCGGCGGCTGCGTTGCTCGTGATCGACAAGGAGAGGACCATGTCTCAAGTGGCGCTCGTGACGGGCGCGAGCCGCGGGATCGGACGAGAGATCGGGCGCTGGTTCGCCAGCCGTGGCTTCGATCTCATCCTCGTGGCCCGTGGACGTGCATCGCTGGCAGAACGCGCGGAGGCTCTGCGCCGGGAATATGGAAGGACGGTGAGCGCCGTCGCGGTGGATCTGTGCGATTTCGACGCCGCGCGCGGCGCCGTTCAGGCGGAGCTCAGCCGCTGGGGGCGCCTCGACGTCCTCGTGAATTCGGCCGGCATATTCCGCTTCGGTACCAGCAGCATGGCGATGGAAGATCTCGACGCGATGCTGACGACCAACGTGAAGGCGGTACACAACCTGTGCGTCGCCTGCCTGGGCTCGCTGGCCGAGGCTGGGTCGGCCCACATCTTCAACATCGCGTCCGTCACGGGCGTCGAGCCGTTCGCCGTCGTCGGCGGTTATGCGGCCAGCAAACACGCGCTGGTCGGCTACGGCCGGTCTCTGGCACGGGAGCTGTTGCCCAAGGGGATCAAGGTGACGACGTTGTGCCCGGATGTGGTCGACACCGACATGGCGGCCGGGTCGGGCCTCCTGGCGGAGCAGATGCTCGCCACGACGGACATCAGCCGGGCGATCGAGTTCGTTCTGTCGCTATCCAATGCGGCGCTCGTCGATGTCCTGGTGATCGGAAGCAAGCCTGTCGCGGGCAGCGCGCGCACGGAGGCGTGACTCGTGGAGCGCTTCAGGGCGTTCGCTTTCGTGACGCTGGAGGTCGGTCGTGGCTCGACCGGGGGCGCGTGGGGAGGGAGGTCGCGCCACGGCCCCTCGTCGCCCTGCCGGGCTCGCGGTCGACAGCTCCAGGTTAGAGCGTCAGCTGAACGACCCGAGCCCGCGGAACCTCCGGTACCGATCGTCGACGATCGCCTCCGTCCCGAGCTCGTCGAGCGAAGCGAGCGTCGTCCAGAGGGCCTGATCGAGCAACGCCGCGGCGCCGTCGTAATCCTGATGGGCGCCCCCGGTGGGCTCCTCGACGATCGCGTCCACGACCCCGAGCCGCAGCAGGTCCGGCGCGGTGATCTTGAGCTGCGCAGCCGCGTCGCCGACGCGCGCGGGGTCGTGCCAGAGGATCGCCGCGCAGCCCTCGGGCGAGATGACCGAGTAGCAGCCGAACTCGAGCACCAGCACGCGGTTGGCGAGCCCGAGCGCCAGCGCGCCGCCGGAGCCTCCTTCGCCGATGATGGTCGCCACGATCGGCACCTGCACCCGCGCCATCACGGCGAGCGCCGCGCCGATCGCCTCGCTCTGCCCGCGCTCCTCGGCGCCGAGGCCCGGGTAAGCGCCGGGGGTGTCGATGAACGTGAGGATCGGCAGCCGGAACCTCTCCGCCAGCTCGTAGAGCCGCACGGCTTTCCGGTACCCCTCCGGGTGCGGCATGCCGAAGTTGCGCTTCACGTTCTCCTTCGCATCGCGCCCTTTCTGGTGCCCCACCACCACCACGCTGCGGCCGTGATACCCCGCGAGCCCGGCGACGACCGCGCAGTCGTCGGCGAAGCGGCGATCCCCCTTCAGCTCGCACCAATCGGTGAACATCCGTTGCACGTAATCGAGCGTGTGAGGACGGTTCGCGTGCCGCGAGAGCTGCACCTTCTGCATCGGCGTCAGCGCAGCGAAGACCTCGCGCGCGAGCCGGTTCATCCTCTCCTCGAGCTCGGCGAGCTCCGCCACGAGGCTCCGATCGGACGCGACGAGCGCGCGCAGCTCCCGGACCCTGGCGATGAGCTCCGCGACCGGCTTCTCGAACGGCAGGACGACATCGGCCATGAAGATCTCCCCGGTAGCTCTGGCGCGCAGCCGGTCGCGGCGTCACACCCGCGGTGTCGGAGCGCCGGACGTCGCCTGAGAACAACGCACCCAACTCGCTACCTAGTCCTCCTTCGCGTCGGTGGACACCCCTGATGGCACAAGGAGGCAGGGATGGGACGGAGAACGAGGAGGGCGTTCACGCCCGGGTGCAAGGCGGGGGCGGTCCGGCTGGCGAACGCGGGCACCCGGAGCTCCAGGCGCCCAGCCTGGTCACGGGCGCGCGGTCATGGACGCCGTGCCATCCGGGCCGTCCGGTGCCATCGGGCCGGACGCGGCGCGCTGCAGCTCCAACGTGACGGCCTCGACCAGCGCGGCCGCGAGCAAGACGAGGCGCGACGCCTGATGTCCTTGAGCGAGCAGCTCGCGAACGAGCGACTTTGCCACGATCTTGGTCGCACGCGCGGTGTCCTCGGGGCCCGGCGCCCCGCCGATGGCGTGATCTCGGCCAGTCGCTGTCTGCGATGGCTCGAGCTCGATGTCTTTCGTGTTTGACATGGTGCTCTCCTGCATTCGTGTGCACGCCGGGGTCGGGCTGGTCTCTCGGGCCATCGCTCACTCACCGGCACCTGACTCCTCGGACCTCTGTGCGGGCCTCTTCGTGGCATTAGCAGTCTCCGTGCCCGGCGCGCCTGCGGCCGCGGGCCGCCGTCTCCGCGCGATTGCCTGCGCCGGGCGCATAGGCGAGCGCCGCGCGCGGCGCTCGCCACCATGGTGGCTTGCTCGATCAAGCAAGATGCTGCAAACGGTGCCACGCAGTGCGGTATCCACCAACCTGGAGAGGCTCGGAACGACGCTCTGAGCCTCGGCTGGGCACCTCCACGTGCTGTGACGATGGCGAGCCAGGTGAGAATCGTGGACGGGTCGCGAAAGGACGTGCGCTCCCGAGGAGCTCCCGCCGACCAACGGGTCGCTCGAGCTGGCCGCGCCGGTTGGCCCGTCATTGCAGCGTGCAGATGAGCCGCTGACCGCGCACGGAGTAGGCACCGTCGCGTTGCTCGATCCAGGCGACGAGCAGCTTGACGCCGAGCTGCGCGACGGTCGAGCCGAGGATCTGCGCGCTGCTGCCGTCCGGAAGGGAAAAGATGAGCTGGTGGGGGAGCACGCTCTCGCCTGTTCGCGTGAACCAGCCCAGGTTCACGCTCTTTCCAGGCGGCGGCACCAACGTCAAATACACGTTTTCGCCGTCGCTCGCGACGGGACCCGGGGGGTTGTACTGGTTTACATTCTGGAGCTTGAAGACAGGGGTAAAGCCGGGCGGGGGAACCTGTCCGAGCGACAAGAAGTCCTTCACGACGCCTACCTCCGCCGAGAGGGCGAGCCTCGGCGGAGGAACGAGGTGCACGATCAAGAGCGTGACGCCATCGCCCTCGGGCAGCGGGAACGCCCCGAAGAAAGACTCCACCTCGTCAGGAGACGGGCTGAACTGGATCTGGTGCGCCACGCCGAGATCGGCGCGCGAGGCGCCCGTTCTGAAGAACGCCTCTCCGGTCGCGTTGTCATCCAACAAGAGGAGGTGCTGGCCGTTCGTGACGGTGTAGTAGTGAACGTTGAGCGAGGCATCGGTACGTGGGCCCTGGGCCACCAGGGTCGGCGCAGGCTCGGCCGATCCACCGACGACGAGCGCTCGCGTCGAGCCGCCCGGCGCCGCGCAGGTCGCGGCGTAAAGGGTGTTGTCGCCCGCCTGGACGAACGCCATCGACGTTGCCACGTTGGGGCTCGCGCACTCCGGTGCGAGCGCGGGAAACCGCTGGAACGTCCCCTCGGACGAGACGCCGTCGGCGGTCGTGGGGAAGACGAGCTGCCCGATCTCGTACCCCACCCTGCCCTGAAGGATGACTTGCCCTCCCGATTCGCGGCCGGTGACGAAGGCCGCGCCGTCGGTGAAGGGGAACTCCGTCTTCGACCCGGCTGGCTCTCCGATCTCGTGCACCGTCCCGATCACGAGCCGGCTGGCAATCTTGTCGACGACCGAGACAAATACGCGATCGGGTCCGCTTGCCAGCACGAGCGAGGAGGTGTCGACCTCATGGCCGCCGAGGTCTTCGGAGGTGAGGATGTCGAACGGCTCGAGATCGAGCGCGCACTTCGCCTCGGCCGGCTTGCAGATGCCGTCCTGACAGACGCCGCTCTGGCACTCGGAAGCAACGCTGCACGCTTCGTCGCCGCTGCCTACTTGGTTCAGCTCCGCGTCGGCGCGCACACCCGCGATGATCTGGCAGCCGGCGACGAGCAATGCGCCCCCGACGATGACGAGCCCCCATGGTCGCGTCGGGCGCATCTCAGAAGCTACCTCGCAGCGACAGCCCCGCTGCTCCCGCCCGGACCGGAGGCTCCAGGCGCACCTCCAGCACCGTCGACGGCACGGCGTCGCTCGACGGCGCGGTCAGGAACACGACCAGGCCCGTGATGAGCGCCGCGCCTCCCGCCGCGAACGCCACGTTGGAGATGTTGGCGGTCGTGTTGGCGTCCTGATGGAGCTTGACCCCCTCGGCGTCACAACGGGGAGGGTCGTCGTTGGTACACCCGTGCTGGCTGCGCGCCTCGCTCACCTTCGAGAGCGTCTCGACACCGAACACAGCGCCTACCGCGATCCCCGCCAAGCTCACCCCGCCCAGCACGAGCCCAACGGTCCGCTGCGCGCTCCACGAGCTCGCCGCGGGCGCGGCGCTCGTGGCCGCGGGCGCGGGCGCTCCCCGCCCTGGCGCGGGCGCGTCCTCGAGCAGAGGGACGCGCACCGTCCTCTGCCCTGGCTTCGGCTCGACGACCACCTTCGCGCTCCATGCCTTCTTGCCAGGCGCCACCGCCGCGATTGCATGCTCGCCCGGATCGACCGGGATCGCCGAGCCGAACATCGCCGCATCGAGCGGCTTCGCGTTGCGCCGCACCTCGAGCCCCTCGACCCGGGCCTCCGGCGCCACCTCGATGACGAGCTTCGAGAGCTGCGGCTCGAGGAGGCCCGCACGCCGCCCCGCTTCCTTCGAGCGCCGCCCGTCGCCCGCTTTGCGCGCCATCGCTTCGGCGTCGTTGAAGGTCGCCCAGGCGCTCGCCGTCGCGCCATTGAGCTCGTAGCAATCCGCCAGGGCGAGCAGCGTCCCGGCCATCGGGTCCAGCTTCTGGCTGGCGGCGAGCTTCGCGCACCCCAGGGCGTAGCTGCCCTGCTTGACGAGCGCGCGCCCCTCGCGGAAGAGCACATCGGCGGCCGCCCGGTCCTCGGCGGTCGGGTCCGCGAGGACGCGCGGCGCGAGCGATAACGACAGGATCAGCGCACCCGCAGCGGTGACACTGCGCTTCACACGCATCGGTCCTGGGCCACGCACCGATCCCAGTATATTGGCACCCCGCGCCGTTGTCCCAGGGTTAGCGACGCTCGTCGTACGAGAACGCCGGCTCGGGCTTCGGGGTGAGAAGGTCCTTGGCCGGGGGCTTCGCCCGCAGGGAGGGCTTCGTCGCCTTCAGCGTGGCCGTCGCCGCCGGCGAAGGCGAGGTGGGCTCCGCCTGCGCTTTCGCGCTCGCGTCGGGAGAGGCGGGCGCGGAGCGGGGAGCTTGAGGTTCGACGGGCGCAGACGGGGCCGCGTTCAACGCCCCGAAGGAGGCCGCCGGCGGGCCTGTCGGTGCCGGGGATCGCGCCCCCTCCTGCCGCCCCCCCTCCTGCCGCCCCCCCTCCTGCCGCCCCCCCTCCTGCCGCCCCCCCCAGGCGATCACCGCCAGCGCAGCGCCCGCGAAGAACGCACCGCCGAGGAGAAGGGGAGCCCAATAGCGCGGCTTCGACAGCAGCACCTCGAAGGCCGATAGGGCTCCATAGCGCCAGGACGCGGTGGGCGCTGTGTCCGCCATGGCATCCGGCGGGCGCGGCGCGATCGACCCTGCTGCCCCGGCGCTGGCCGGCGGCGAGGAGGCCGCCGCGCGCCGCGGCTCCGGCGCGTCTCTGGCTCCCGGCGAAGACGACCGCGACATGTTGAGCACCCGCCAAACCCGCTCCGGATAGCCCCGCGCTCGCAGGGGCGCGTGAGGCGCGAGGGCGCCGGCGAACGCTGCCACGTCGTTCCAGCGCTGCTCGCGCTCGTGCATCATGCACCGCTGGATCACCGCGTCGATCTCCGGGGGCACGTCGCTCCGGCGCTCGTGGAGCGGCGTAGGCTTCGCCGCGAGCATGCGCCCATAGAACTCCGCCAAGGTCTCCGCGTGAAACGGCGTCTGCCCGGCGATGAGCTCATACAAGAGGACGCCGAGCGCCCAGAGGTCGCTGCGCGCGTCGACATCCTTCGGCGAGCTCATCTGCTCGGGCGACATGTAGTAGGGGGTGCCGAGCTGCTCGTCGTCTTCTGTGAGGGCGAGCTCCGCCCCGCTGATCTTCGAGATCCCGAAGTCGAGGACCTTGATGCACGGCGCGCCGCTGACGTCCTCCGTGACGAAGAGGTTCGCCGGCTTCAGGTCGCGGTGCACAATCCCGGCGGCGTGCGCCTCGCCGACGGCTTCACACGTCTGGAGAACGTACTCCACGGCGTCGTCGAGCGAGAGACACCCACTCTCCTTGAGCGACGCGGCGAGATCACGCCCTTCGAGGAATTCCATGACGATGTACGGCGCGCCGCTTTCGAGCGTGCCGACGTCGAACACGCGGGCGACGTGCTGGCTGCGCAGCCGTACCGCCGCGCGCGCCTCGCGCAAGAAGCGCGCGCGCGCGTCGGCGGAGACGTGGTGGGCCGAGCGCATGAATTTGACGGCGACGCGCTGGCCGAGCTCGACGTGGACCGCCGCAACGACGACCCCCACGGCCCCCGCGCCGAGCAGACGCTCCACGCGGTACTTGCCCGCCACGACGTCGCCGGGCCGGACCGGGGCGTTGATCATGGCTTGCCATGTGGTCTCAGCGGCTCCGGGAGGTCAAGCGTCGCTTGATGGGCTCGCGCGCGTGCCGCCGCGCTATCCCTATAAAGCTCGCTGGCGACTCCCGGTAGGTCCAGCGCCGGCCGCCTGAGCCCGTGTCACGTCCGCTGGGAAGCTCGTCGTGAAATGAAATCGCCCGGACGCTCTGGCCCGTGAGGAGACAGGAGATCCTTCGGCGAAGCTCACTGCCCTCACCGACTACCCCGCGCGCGCGTAGCGACCCGGAGGCTGGCCCACGTGGCGGCTGAACGCGGTGCTGAAGGTGCTCGCCGAGCCGTAGCCGACGCGCTCGGCGACCTCGGCGATCCCGAGATCGTGCCGGCGGAGCAGATCCCTCGCGACGGCCATGCGCCAGGCGAGCAGGTATTCCATGGGCGGCATGCCCACGGTGCGGGTGAAGCGCTCGAAGAACGCCGAGCGCGAAAGGGCCGCGGTCTTGGCGAGCTGGGCGACCGTCCACGAGCGCGCGAGCTGACCGTGCATCTGCCGTATCGCCGGCGCGAGCCTCGGATCGGCCAGCCCGCGCAGGAGCCCCGGAGGCGCGTCCTCAGCCGAGGTCGACCTCAGCGCTTCGATGAGCAGCACCTCCACGAGCCGCGTGAGCACGAGATCGCGCCCCGATCGCTGCTCGTTGGATTCGTCGCCCACGAGCCGCACCAGCACGGAGAGGCGCTCGACGCCGCGCACGTGCAGCAGCGCTGGCAGCAGCGACACGAACAGCGCCGCGTCAGGCGAGTCGAAGAGGAAGTAGCCGCCGAGCAGCCGCACGTCCGGGCGTCCACCGCGCGTCCCGTGGCGGACTTCACCCGTCGGCGCGGGCGTCACCTTCGGGTCGATGCGCTCTGGCCTCACCGGCTCGAAGCCCGACAGGGTGAACCCCGGCGTCGCCGGCAGGAGCACGAAGTCGCCCGCCTCGAGCGTCAGGGCACGCTCGCCGTCGACGGCGAGACGACAGCTGCCCTCCAGCACGGCGCAGAAGCTCGGCTGGCCGAAGTCCGCGTAGCGGACCCCCCAGCGACCGGCGCCGCTGATGCGCTTCGAGAACACGGCGCGCGGCTGGAGCAGCGCGATGACCTCCGAGAGCGGGTCGTTCATGTCCGGACTCTAGCAAACGAAACGTGGACTACCAATGATAGATAGTCCAGCGCGCCGCCGCTATCTTCCCTTCATGAACACTGTGCTCATCACGGGTTGCTCCTCGGGATATGGACTCGAAACCGCGCGCCACTTCCACGCGCAGGGCTGGAACGTCGTCGCCACCATGAGAACGCCGCGCGAGGACGTGCTGCCTCGGTCGGACCGGCTGCGCGTGGTCGCGCTCGACGTGACGAAGCCCGAGAGCATCGCGGCTGCGCTCGAGGCGAGCGGGCCCATCGACGTTCTCGTCAACAACGCTGGCATCGGGCTCATGGGCGCCTTCGAGGCCACGCCGATGAGCACGGTGCGCGAGGTGTTCGAGACCAACACGTTTGGCGTGATGGCGATGACGCAGGCCGTGCTGCCCCAGCTCCGCGCGCGGCGATCGGGCGTGGTGGTGAACGTGACGTCGAGCGCGACGCTCGCGCCGATGCCGCTGGTCGCCGTCTACACCGCGAGCAAGATGGCCATCGAAGGGTTCACCGCGTCGCTCGCGTTCGAGCTCGAGGCCTTCGGCGTGCGCGTGAAGCTCGTCGAGCCGGGCTACGGCCCGACGACGCGCTTCACGAGCAACGGGGGACCCCGCATGGAAGGCCTGATTCCCGACGCCTACGCGCCTCTCGCGCAGCGTATCTTCGCCTCCTTCGGGCAGCCGGCCCTGGTGACGAGCGAGTCCGACGTGGCCGAAGGGGTGTGGCGCGCCGCGAACGACGTATCGGGGCAGCTCCGTTTCCCGGCCGGTCCCGACGCGGTGGCGCTGGCCCTGGCCAGATGAGCGACGCCATGGGGCACTGGGGCTGGTCGCCCGCGGTTCATTCGTTCGTGAACTCGCCGCAGCGGCCGCTCCCGCGGCAGACGCCGCTCGCGCAGCTCTCGTGTCGATGACACCGCCGGCCGGGCGCCAGCTTGCAAGCGCCCGCGCCATCGCAGACCTTGTCGTCCAGCTCGCAGTCCGGCTCGTCCTCGACTCCGGGGCCGAGGGGCGAGCACGTGCCGATCGACCGCTCGACGTTGCAGGCCATGCAGGTCTCGTCGCAAGCGGTGTCGCAGCAGACGCCGTCGACGCATTTCCAGCTCGCGCAATCCCTCGGCCCGCCGCACGCCCGGCCGTTCGCGCCCCTGCACGCGCCCGCTGCGTCGCAGGCGCGGCCCTGGCCGCACGGCGAGCCTGCAGCCACGACGTGCGTGGCGACCCCGCGTTGACACCCGTCGCTCGTGCATGGGTCGCCGTCGTCTTCCGCGTCGGCGCCGTCCGGCGCAGGATACGGCTGTCCCGCAGCGCAGGTGAGGATCTGGCAGTCGCCCGCGATCTGCCCGGACGGCAGGGCCGGCACGCCGTCGAGCGGGACGTTGACGCACGCGCCTGCGGTGCACGCGTCCGCGGTGCATGGATTGTCATCGTCGCAGTCGGTCGCCTGCGTCTCGGCCGCGCACGCAGGGGCCTCTCCGTCCCAGCCAGCGCCGGGGTCACCCGCCCCGACCCCGTGATCCCCGCCGCTGCCGGCGCCCGCGCCGCCGGACCCCTGGAAGCTGCGGGCCTTGGGCGAACAGCCCGCCAGCGCGACGACGAGGCACAGCGGCACCGATGTCGCCTGCACGCGGCTCGTGCGGCGGAGCGGAAGTGCTGAGATGTGAAATGTCCACATGCGCCGAACTCTACTGTCGGTCCAGCTCACCCGCTAATCAGACTTCTTCCTTCGAGCGGCCATGGACGAACGGCGCGCTCGGTTTGCTGGCGGCGGAGCTCGCAGCTGGGATTCCGCTCCGTTCGAGGCGCGTCACCGCCGTCCGGCTCACCACCCCACCGCATCTGCCCGCCGTACACCCGTGTCGCGCGCGCCGCGCACGCAACACCGCTTCTCCTGATCTTCTCTCTGACGTACAAGAACGGAGAACTTGAGTACGGCCCTCAGACGAGGCGCGGCGCCTCGCCGATCTCGCCGCCGCGCCGCGCCGCGAGCGCCTCGAGGAGCGCGATCCACGCCCCGGGCCCATCGAGCGTCAGGTCGGGCTCGACCGCGGTGTCCGGCCGCTCGGACGAGGCGATGTAGACGCCCACGCCGCCGATCGCCCGGGCATGGGCGATCGCCGGCTCGTCGGTCGTGTCGTCGCCCGCATAGACCACCAGCGTCCCCGGCGGCAGCCGCGCCAGCAGGAACGCGAGGGCGCGGCCCTTGTCGTGCGCGGCGTCCCGGGCCTCGTGGATGCTGCGCCCCCTCATGACCACGAACCCCCGCCGCGCCGCCGCGGCCGCCCACGCCCCGAGCGCGTCGAACGCCGCCGGCCGGGCCTCCGCCGGGACGAGCCGCCAGTGGAGCGCGATCGAGCAGCGCTTGCGCTCGACCCACAGCGCAGGGACCCGCCGCACCGCCTCGTCCGCCTCGCGCTCCAGCGCGTTGAGCGCCTCGGTCGGCGACTCCGCCCGGTACACGAGCTCCCCGTCCGGCGTCGCGATCTCCGCCCCGTGCTCGCCCACGCGCCACGCCGCGCCGACCGCCGCGGTGCGCGCCGCGACGTCCTGGATCGTCCTCCCCGTGACGATCGCCACGGTCGTGCCCGGCGCCCGCGAGAGCGCTTCCAGCGCCCCGAGGGCGCCCGGCGCCGCCACCGCCCCGCCCGAGACCGCGGTGATCTCGGAGATGGTCCCGTCGAAGTCCGTCGCGAGCAGCAATGATGGCGCGGCCGCCGCGCGCTCGACCAATTCAAGAACGTCCATGCTGCACCAGATCTACCACTGGGCAGGCCGGGAGCACGATGGCAAAGCCGGCGCGACCGGGAGCGACCCGGTGGCCGGCTTTGCTGCTCCACGACGGACAGGTCGCCGCCGCGCGCCGCGCGCGTCAGAACCGGATGATCACCTCGTGGACGCGGCGCCCCTCGGTCTTGCCCTCGGTGGCCTCCGCGGGCGCGGCGTCGCCCGCGGGCGACCCCTCCGCGGCGGCTGCCGGCTCGTCCGTCTTGCACTCGTACTTCACGCGCCACTCGGTCTTCTGCACCGTCTGCGTGCTCTCCTGCTTCCGCTTCTTCGGCCCGAAGAAATCCTTCTCGCGGCGCTCGCTGGACTCCGACACGGACTCTTCCCCGACCACGGTCTCGCCCTCTTCGACGATCTCGTAGCTCTCGGGTCCGCCGCAGGTCGTGGCCATCGTCTGGCTCGCCTTCTGCATGGCCACCTCGCGATCGCCCAGGATCGCGAGCTCGCCGCCGACCTTCGTCCGCCTCACGACGCGGACCTCGCCATACGGCTGCCACGAGCACGCGGCCGTGGAACAGAGCGCGCACGCGGTGATCAATGCATGAATCGCAGAGAATTTCATGCCTTGCACCAGTACCACCCTCGAAATGACGAGGGCAACAACAAAGCGCGGGCGGTTCCGTGCAAAACCTGCTATCGGCGGCGCGCGCGTGCCTGGTCGGTTGGTCGGTTGGTCGGTTGGTCGCTTGGCCGGTTGATCGCGTCGCGCCGTCGTAGCGGTCCAGCGTTGCGTGGTCGCTCGAGCGCGCGCCTGCTCGCGCCGGGGCACCGGATCACCACCCGCTGCTGCCACGGCAGCAGCGAGGGAGCTCCCGGCCCCGCGTTCCGGCCCGCTCCGGCGCGGCATGGGGGTTGCTGACCGCGGGTGTTCGCCGGCGCGGATCAACAGGCTTGATCCGCGCCGTGCACCGAGGTCCAACTGCGCTCCTTCATCGACAAGAACCGCTTCCTGCTGGTGTTCGCGGCGCTGTCCTCGGTCATGGGCCTCAGCGTCGGCGTGGCCAAGGTGAGCACGACGCTGTATGCGCTGGAGCTCGGGGCGAACGAGGCGCTGCTCGGGCTGATCTCCGGATCGCAGAGCGTCGGGGTGCTCCTGATGAGCATCCCCATCGGGCTCCTCGTGGATCACCTCGGGCCCTCGCGGCTGTTCGTGCTGGGGAGCCTCGTGGCCGGGTCCCTCTACATGGCCTTGCCGGCGGTCCCGTCTCCGGTGTTCCTGCTGGCCTTCACGACGGCGATCAGCTTCTTCATGCCGATGCGCTTCGTCTCGCTGAGCACCGTGTTCATGCAGCAGCTCGAGACGGTGGGCGAGGGCAAGGCCGGCTGGTACCGCGGCACGCATAGGGTCGGCATGTTCCTGCTCGGCCCCATGCTCGCGGCCAGCCTCACGAAGGCGCTCGGCTTCTCGGGCACGTACCGGCTCATCGGGCTCTCGTTCCTGATCACCGTGCTCATGTCGCCGATCGTCTTCGGCCCTTACACGGCGCGGTCTGCGCACCCTCGAGCGCTCCGCCTCTCCGGCGTCCGCTCCGACCTCGCCCTGCTCGCGCAGGACGTCGAGCTGCGCAGCGTGTGCCTGATCGAGTTTGCGGCCCAGTCGATCAACTCGTTCTTCATGTTCTTCATCATCCCCATCGGCGTCACCGTCGCCCACCTGACGGCGGCCGAGGCGTCGGGGCTCCTGGCCTGGCAGGGCGTGACGTTCATCTTCGCGCTGTTCGCGCTGGGGGGCCTCGTGGGCCGGGTGGGGCACGAGCGCGTCTACCTCGCGAGCCTGGTCCTCGTCCCGAGCGCGCTCCTCTTGCTCGGCCTCTCGCGCGATCTCATGCCGCTGCGGGCCGGCGGCCTGCTGCTCGGCCTCGGGCTCGGCATCCTCCAGATCGCGAACCTCACCCGCATCGCCCGGATCGGCGCGCGGGCGGGGCGGGGCAAGGTGGCCGGCTTGCAGGCGCTCGTGGGGCCGTCCGGTGGCCTGTTCGGCAGCACCGTGGGCGGCCTCCTGGGCCGGAGCCTGGGGCTCCAAACGATGTTCCTGCTCCTGTCCGTGTTCTTCGGCCTGCTCCTCGCCGTGGCGCGCAGGACGTCCAGCGCGGCGGCGGCGGCGAGCCCCGCGCCCGCCGAGCCCGCCGCCGCCGAGTAACGGCCGAGGAGAGACAACCACCATGCGAGAGCTCGACAAGCCATCTTCGATCGCCGCGACACGCCGCAGGCTCGCGGCGGCCCTCTGCGCCGCGCTCGCGCTCGCGGCCTGCTCGAAGGGAGGCCCCGGCAACGGCGACGGCGCCTCCGGCGACTACGAGGTGCAGGAGCTGCGCTATCAGGGGTTCTCGGGCATGGTCTCGGTGCCCGAGCTGGCGGAGGATCTGGGGTACCCGGCGAGCTCACCGCCGGCAGCTACGTGCTGAGCAAGCGATTCTTGAAGGAGAGCCCGAACAGCGCCCGCAAGTTCGTGGAGGCCGCGGCGCGCCATCGAGTGGGCCCGGAGCACGCCGCGCGAGGAGGTGGTGGCCCGCTTGCAGCGCATCATCGAGCGGCGGGGCCGCAACGAGGACGCGTCGCTGGTGAAGTACTGGACCAGCCTGGGCGTCGCCGGCAAAGGCGGGCTCCTGTCGGCCGGGGAATACCAGATCTGGATCGACTGGCTGGTGAAGGACGGCGACCTCAAGGCCGGGCAGATCAAGGCCGAGGACCTGTTCACGAACGAGCTCAATCCGTTCGCGGCGACACAGGGGAAGTGACGGCGCCGGCCCCGGCGCGTCCCGCTCGCCACCGCTTGCTGTAGAGGAGGAATTTCCCGTGGTTCACGGCCCGTGCGCGGTGGCGCTGGCCTCCCCTACGATCGCCGCCGGAGGATGTGCTGGAGCAGCTGGCGCGAGACGTTCAGGAGCTTTGCCGCCTTCCGGCGGTTTCCTCCGGCGCGCGCGAGCGCCTCGTCGACCATGACGGTGCGCACCTGCTCCTCGACGTCCTGGATCGACGCCCGCCCCACCGCCGCGCGCACCTGCGGCCGGAGATCGGGCGGCCGGCTCAGCGCGTCGTCGATCGTGCGCTCCAGCTCCTCGAGGCGCAGCGGCTTCGCCAGGAACGAGCGCACGCCCATCTGGGCGAGCCGGAACGAGACGGCCGGGCTCGCCGAGCCGCTGATGGCCACGATCGTCGGCGCGACAGCGCAGGTCATGGCCCGCTCCACGACGTCGACGGCGTTCCCGTCCGGGAGCATCACGTCGGCGATGATCCCTTGAAACGCCCCGCCTGCGAGCGCGCTGTGCGCCTCGGCCACCGACGCGCACGCGACGACCTCGGCGCCGCGCGCCTCGAGCGCCTCGCGCAGCGCGCGCCTGAGCCTCGCGTCATCCTCCACGACCAGCCAGCGTAGCATCGTGTGGTAGCATGCCCCCGGGTCATGGGGGCGCATAGTCTCAAGCGGGCGGAGCTGGCCAGCCTCCCGGCGCTGTCGGCGCTGTCGGCGCCGTCGGCGGTGCCGACTCGCGCGCAGCTCGACGCCCTCATCACGCGCGAGGCGCTGCGGGGTGAGCGCACCGCCTCGATCGCGCGGAGCGTCTTCTGCGCGGCCCTCCTCGCGCGGTTCCTCGCCGTCGGAGGGTTGACGCCGTCAGGCTCTCACGCGCGCTCGCTCATCGAGGTTCCGCTGCTCCTCGGCGCGGTTGCCGCCTCGCTGTACGTGTGGTGGCGGAGCCGGAGGACCGATGCCCCTCCTCACCTGATCCTCGTCTCGGTCGGCCTCGACGCGCTCCTGTGCTTTCTGGCGCTGCTGCCGAACGTGCTCTGGCCCTGGGACGGCTACCCGGGAATCTTGCACCTGCCCGATATGGCCGGGCTCCTGATCACGGTGTCCGTGAGCGCGTTCCGGCTCGTCCGCCGGGCGGTGCTCCTCGCGACGGCGGCGAACGCGCTCTCCGCGCTCGTGCTCATCGCGCTCGACCGCGCGCTGAACGGCGGCCAACACGACGCCTTCTGGGCGCCGGCGTCGCTGTTCTTCCTCCTGCTCCTGACGGCGGCCAGCGCGGCGCTCCTCGCCACGATGCGCACGGTCCGCGTCGTCGAGCTCGGGGCGCGCTCCACGCTGCGCGCCGAGCGCGCGCAGCGGAACCTGAGCGTCATGCTGCACGAACACCACGACGTGAAGACCTCGCTCTCGGCCGCCCTCATCGACACCGATCTCCTCCGGCGCGAGCTCCTTCGGGTCGAGTCCGCGAGCGCCGAGCGCATGTTGCGGAAGCTGGAGCAGCTCCGCGAGAGCGTCGAGGATGTCGCCTCGACCATGGGGCACATCCGCGATCGGACGATACGCGAGCTCGACGCGCTGCGCGCGACGGCCCCCGCCGAGATCGGCGAGGCGACCCGCGGCGCGCTCCGGGTCGTCCGGCGGCGCTACCAGGCGGTGAAGGTCGACGTCACCGATCGCGCGGAGCGCACCGCGGTCCTGTTCGCTGGGGGGCACGACGTGCTGGAGCGAGTGCTCCTCAACCTCCTCGTCAACGCGTGCGAGGGGACGGGCGAGCGCGGGGCGTCCAGCGTGACGCTGGACGCGCGCCCGCTGGGCGGCGGACGGGTGGCCATCGAGGTGAAGGACGACGGCCCCGGGTTCCACGACGCGCCGAGCCTGAAGCCGGGCGGGTCCGGACAGGGGCTCGGCTTCGTGGCCGGCATGGTGGAATCGAGCGGTGGGCTCGTCCTGCGCGCCAACCTCCCGGAAGGCGGCGCCAAGGTCACGATCGAGCTGCTCGAAGCGCCTGTGTGACGACGGAGCGCGCGGCGCGCGGACAGGGTGGCAAGAAAATTTGCCCTCATCGCGCCACTGGCCATGCGGTACCACTCGGTGGCGAAGTGGGTACTCGCATGGACTCCGTCGCTCGCAAACCTCGGAAGGATAACTTGGCATGAAGAAAACAAGCCCATTGACAGGTCCTGCGCTTGCTCCAACCTGGATTGCGATCGCCGCGGCCGCGGTGACGTCCGCGGCCCCCGGCCCCGTGAGCGCGCAGGCGCGGCGTTCGCCGATCTTCGATTCCGCGCTGAACGCTCCCGGCCGACCGCTGCGCGGGTTCGCCGATCTCCACACCCACCCGATGGCGCACCTCGGCTTCGGCGGGCACGTGCTCCACGGCGCTCCCGACGTCGACGTGCTCATGGCGCCGGGGACCATCTACGATCCCAGCGGTCAAGGCGTGTCAGGCGCCACGTGCAATGCGTCGGCGCGGCGCGCCGCCAGCGTCGCGGAGGCGCTGGGAACCAGCTACAGCACCCACCGGGGTCACGATTTCCTAACGAACAAGTGCGGGAATCATGTCCGCCAGATCGTGCTCGGGGAAATGGCGAGATCCCACGGCATCCGCTCGTTCGAGGTCGAGCGCCCCGTGGGCTATCCGACGTTCGCGCACTTCCCGGCGCATAACGATATCCTGCACCAGCAGATGTGGGTCGACTGGATCCGCCGCGCGAAGGAGGGTGGCCTCCGGGTGATGGTCGCGCTGGCCGTCAACAGCCGCACGCTCGCCCACGGCATCGAGGCAAACCCGCCCGTCGACGACAGGGCGTCGGGCAATCTCCAGATCGAAGAGCTCGTCCGCTTCGTCGGCAAGCACGACGCGTGGATGGAGATCGCGCGTTCATCCGCCGATCTCCGGCGCATCGTGGAGAAGAACAAGCTCGCGGTGATCGTCGGTGTCGAGCTGGACGACATCGGCAACTTCGTGTGGAACAAGGCGTCGCCCACGGAGGCCCAGATCCGCGCGGAGATCAAGCGCCTCCACGTCCTCGGCGTGCGCTACGTGTTCCCGGTCCACCTCACCGACAACCTGTTCGGCGGGACCGCCGCCTACGAGGACGAGGTAGCGCGCGCCAACCGCTTCCAGACGGGGAAATGGTGGGACCTCGAGTGCTCCCGCGGAGAGGGCATCACGAAGCAGATCCAGTCGGGGAACGACCTCTTCAAGCTGATGAAGCTCGGCGACGCCGGCGGTCACATCCCGCTCCCGAGCTGCCAGCCGGGGGAAGGCCACAAGAACCGGCTGGGGCTCCTGCCCATGGGCCGCGTCGCCCTCAACGAGATGATGAGGCTCGGGATGGTCATCGACATCGATCACATGTCGCAGCGGATGGTGAGCGACGTGCTCGCATTCACCCGAACGACGCCCGGCGGCGCGTATCCGCTCGTCTCGGGGCACAACGGGCTCCGCGGCTCGAGCGGCAACGAGAACGGCCGGACGAACGCCCAGTACACGGAGCTCGCCGCGCGCGGCGGGCTCGCGGGCGTCGGCTTCGGCGACTCCGATGCACGGACCTTCCTGCGGAACGCGGCCGCCGTGGCGGCGATCACGTCAGGCGGCAAGCCGCTTCAGATCACCCTCGGCTCGGACATCAACGGGATGGTCGTCATGCCGCGCTCTCCCGAGTGCCAGGCGCCCCGGGACCAGGTGGTGACGGTGCCAGGCGACGCCTGGAACCACCCGTCCGCGCAGCTCCGGTGCACAGGGGCCGAGATCGACGTGCGCTCCGCGCGCATCGGCTGTCTCGACATCCAGACCAGCGGAAACCTGACGGGCCTCGTCGGCCGCGCCTGCAATGACAAGACGTCCTGCTCTTACAAGGCGCCGACTCCGGACGAATACAGCCGCGCCGGCGTCCAGGCCGCGACGCGCGCGTTCTGTACGCAGGCCATGGAGATCGTGTACCGGTGCGTCGATCCGGCGGCCGAGGCGTGCGTCGATTACTCGAGCTTCCCCAGGGCCCGGATGGGGAGCCGCTCGTGGGATTACAACGAGGAGGGGGTCGTTCACATCGGGCTCTTCCCGGATTTCCTCAAGCACGTCGAGGCGCTTCCGGGCGGAGAGCAGCTCATCGACCGGCTCTACGGCGGAGCCGAAGGCTTCGCGCAGATGTGGGCGAAGGCCGAGACGGTCGGCCGCTCCGTCCCCTGATCCGCGCACGTCCGTCCCGGGGTTGTGGGACCCGACCCGGGTTGGCCCTGCGCGGCAAAGCTGCGCCGCGCCGCCGACCTGGGTCGGGTCTTCGTCCCGCTGTTACTGGCGCATCCACGCCACGAGGAACTTGGTCGTGTTCGCCCCCGGGTTGAACGCGTCGCCCTCGCGGATGCTCGCCGAGAACTCGATGGTCCGGGGCCCGGTCTGGGACGCGCTGAACCCGACGGCGCCGTTGTGGCCATCGATCTGCACGGTGATCGTGCCGGCGACGATGTCCGTCGCGCTCGTGATCTTCTTGAAGCAGCCCCGCGTACCAGGCCAGCCGCTGTTGCAGGTCACCGACGTGAGGCCGATCTGGAGCGCCTGCTCCGCCTCTTCCACGGTCTCCTCGCTCAGGTCCTCCTCGCTCAGGGCCTCATCGCCCTCCTGCGCGATGCAGCCCGCGAGCGCCATGGAGGCGAGGACGGCGATCATCCCGCTGAGCTTCGTGAGAAACCTCATGCCCCGGCCCTTTCCGCTCGACCGAGCTCGTCGGTCATCCTTGGGTCGGGCCATGGTGCAGCCGTCCTGGCCTTCGAGGAGTGTGCCTTGTGCGCTCTTGATGTCGTGTGTCATGCTCTGCCTCCATTCATGCTTTCGGTGTCCGTCGCTCCAGCGGGGTGGCCGTCGCGTTGCGGAGCTCGTACGAGCACCGTGATCTGGTATGGAGGTGGTACCGCACGGTCAGAGACGCGATAAGGGCAAACGTTCTTGCCCCACCTGGCAATGGTCCGGCTCGCGCCTCGTCTCCGCGGGCCGGGTCACCAGGTGAGGGAGCCGTGGACCTTGGTCATGACCTCGTTGGCCCGGATGTCACCGAGCATCCAGTCGAACTCCTCCCAGGAGATCTTGCCCGTCGCCGGGTCGACGGTGAAATGGTCGTACTTCGGCAGCCCGTGGTTCGTGAGCAGGATCGTGAACATCTCGCGGCTCGGCTCGGGATCGACCACGATGAGCGTCCCTGCGGCGCCTGTCTTGCTGTAGGCGACGGTCGATGTCGACTCCCCGCCGGGCCACATGCCTGCGTCCCACATCTCCCAGCCGTACCCCTTGCGCGAGTAGATCAGGTTCTCGGAGTACGTCCAGGCCGACCTGTTGAGGTGGAGCGAGCCTGTCTGGGTCGTGGTCATGTCGAGCACGGCCTGGGCAGGGAGCAGGGTGGCTATGCACATGTTGAGAGGCCACTGGTTGCAGCTGTAGGCGTGCTTGCCCCGGTTCAACAACATCTGGGCGAACCTGGCCAGATCGCTCGCGGTCGAGAACAGGCCGTCGCACCCGGTGAGGTGCTCGGCCGGGTCCGGGCCGTCCCCTTCGAGGAAGTAGTCGGTCTCGTCCTGCACCTCGCCCCGGAGATAGCGCTCGCGCGCCGCGGACCACGCCGTGCCGACGAAGCGGTCCTCCTTCTCCGGCATGTTGAGCCACGGCTGAAAGCCCGTGTCATTCATTTGCAGCGGGTCGAAGATGTAGGTCTTCATCAGGTTCTGGAGCGAGTCGCCGCCGACCGTCTCCAGCACGTGGCCCAGGATCCGAAAGCCGAGATCGCTGTAGACGACCTTCGTCCCCCGCGGGTGGGCCAGCGGCGCGTCGAGCATCGAGTGCCAGGGGTCGGCGTCGTCGAAGAGGCCGTTCGGGTTGCTGTCGTCGAAGTAGTCGATATCCTCCCCCGATACGTAGCTCATCAGATCCCTGATCGTGACAGAGCTCTTGTTGTTGACCGAGGAGACGGCGAACTCCGAGAAATACGTCGCGACCGTGTTGTTGATGTTGAACCCCGGGTAATCCCCGGACTCTTGCATTCTCATCGCGAGAAAGACGGTGAACGGCTTGGTCATGGACTGGAGATCGAAGATCCCATCGAGCGGCATCGGCACCGAGGGCATGCTCGGATCGTCCTCGTTCAGGCCGTCTCTCGTCCCCACGGCGGTGTGGAGCACGACCCGGCCCCGGCGGGCGACCAGGAGGACCGCGCCATTGATATCCCCGTCGTCCACCGCATCCTCCAGCTCGTTGACCGCCTGGTCGAGGAGGGCGCTGGACAGACCCACCGATTCCGGTGTGCCCGGGCGGACGGAGTACCTGATCGCCGGCTCCAGAGGGTACGTGTCCTGGGCGTGCGCCGACGGCGCCATGCCGACGATGGCGGCGGCCGCGGCTCCACAGAAGATCAAGCTACTGGCTCTCATGTTCGCGATTCCTTCCTGGAAGGGTACTGCAGCCTCAACGCGGGGCGGGGCGAAGGGCTATCGGGGTCATCCGCTGCGGTCTCGGAGCGCCTCTTCGCCCGCGCCCCGTCAGGGGCGTATCCACCCTTCGTGCCAGCGGGCCGCACGGCGCTCTGGCGAGCAGCGCACCCCGCGCGGCGCGCGCGCCGTGGTGGCCGCGACGACGGCCGGGCGCCCCTCGGGAGCGGCCGTGGCGCCGCCTGCAGTCCGCGAAAATGCGTTTTATATCAACAGCTTGCGAGGATCATGACGCCCCCGGTAGCGCCGCGCCGGGCGCCGCCCCCGCCTGGCGCCGCGCCGGTCGCGAGGGGGAGGGGAGAGGCTCGGCGCGCTGCTGCGCCGCACGAAGGCACGCTCGCGGAGCGTGACATCGTGACGTTGTCACGGCGTGACATCGTGACATTGTCACAGCGTGACATCCAAATCTTGGCGTCGTATGGCGTCTTGGCGACCCCATCATTCCGGCAAGGTGGGGTAAGTCCCCCACCACCCGGCGTTCTTCAGGGCGCTGCTTGCCCAGGAGCTCGACGCGAGCGAGGCTGGCTTCAGCGGTTAGGCCCGCCCGGAGGCGGCGGCGGCGGCCCTTCAGGGAGGATCTCGACCGCCATCCCCTCGCTCAGCTCCGCGCTCGCGAGCTTCACGACCCGCTCGCTCCCGTCGAGCCCGGTCGACACCTGGATCGTCGCGCCCGTGTCGCGCTCGACGACGATCGGCGCGAAGCGGATCCTGCTCCCGGGGTCGATGACGGCCACGCGGAGCCCCTTGGCGTCGTTGTAGAGCGCCGTCGCCGGGATCTCGAGCACGCGGTGCGGCGTGGGCAAGGTCAGCGCGACCTCCGCGTACATGCCGGCGAGGAGCCGGCCGTCGGGGTTCGGCACCCGCACCTCCGTGTTCATCGTCCGGGTCGCCGCGTCGAGCGCGCCGGCCGTGCGCGCGATCGTGCCCTGGAACGGCTGCCCCGCGAACTCGCGCACCGTGACCTTCGCCGGCGCGTCGACCCGCACGCTGGGCGCCACGTCCTGCGGGACGCCCACGAAGACGCGCACGGGGTCGGTCGCCGCGACGGTGAAGAGCGGCGTCCCGTTGCCCGCCGTGACCAGCGCCCCGCGCTCGGTCGTGCGCGAGGTGACCGTCCCCGCGAACGGCGCGGCGACCTTCGCGAACTTCTTCTGATCCAGGATGCGCTGGACGTTCGCCTGCTGCGCGGTGATCGCCGCGCGCGCCACGGTGACGCTCGCCTCGGCGACGTGCGCCTGCCCCTGCCGCTGCTCGAGCTCCTCCTGCGGCGCCACGCCCGCGGGGACGAGCTGCTCGTAGCGCTTCACGCTCGACCTCGACAGGTCGCGGTTGGCCTCGGCCTGCACGAGGCCGGCGCTCGCCTGCACCAGCTGCGCGCGGGCCTGCGCGAGCTCCTGATCGAGCTCGGGCGTGTCGATCTCGGCGAGGATCTGCCCCTCCTCGACCTTGTCGCCGATGTCCGCGGTCCACCTCCGCACGTAGCCGCTCACGCGCGGGTAGACGACCGTCTCCGCGAGGGGCTGGATGCTGCCGGGCAGGACGAGCGCCCGGTCGCTCGACGCCGGCTGCGGCGCGACGACCCCCACGCGCGGGGCCGCGCCCTCGGCGGCCCGCGCGCCCTGCTCGAGCGCGGCGCGGGCGTTCCGGCGGGGCAGGTAGGCCGCGGCGAACGCCGCCCCGAGCACGACGACGAACCCCACGCCGAGGGCGAGGCCGCGGGTCCTCGTCAGCACGGCGGGCGGCGGCAGATCGAACCCGAGGTCGTCGGCGGGGCTGCCCGGGGGCGGGGGAGCGGAGGTCGGGGGGGCAGCGGATCGGCGGGCGGGGGAGCTCATAGGTCCTCTGCGAGCAGGTCTCTGGCCGGGGCCTTGTTCCTGAGGAGGCTGTACATCACGGGCACGAAGAAGAGCGTGCTCAGCGTCGCGACGAGGAGACCGCCGATGACCGCGCGCCCCAGCGGGGCGTTCTGCTCGCCGCCCTCGCCCAGGCCGAGCGACATGGGCAGCATGCCGAAGATCATCGCGAGCGCCGTCATGAGCACCGGCCTGAGGCGCGTCATGCCCGCGGCGAGGGCCGCTGTGCCCGCGTCGCGGCCCAGCTTGCGCTGGTCGTTCGCGAACGTCACGACGAGGATGCTGTTCGCCGTGGCGACGCCGACGCACATGATCGAGCCCATGAGCGCGGGCACGCTCAGCGTCGTGTGCGTCACGAACAGCACCCACGCGATGCCCGCCACCGCGCCCGGGAGCGCCATCAGGATGATGAGCGGGTCGAGCCACGACTGGAAGTTCACGACCATCAGCAGGTAGACGAGCACGACCGCGAAGAGGAGCCCGTAGCCGAGCCCCGTGAACGAGGTGTCCATGCTCTCCGCCTGCCCCTTGATGGTCACCTTCGTCCCGCGCGGCAGCTCGGGCCTGAGCTCGTCGACGACGCGCGAGACGGCGCCCGCGACCGAGCCGAGGTCGGTGCCGTCGACGTTCGCCTGGACGTCGAACGTCCTCGCGACGTTGTAATGGGTGATGTTCGCCGGTCCGGTCGCGCGCGACATCGACGCGACGTTGGACAGGAGCTGGGGGCGGCCGTCGCCGGTCGACAGCGGCGTGGCGTTCACGTCGTCGATGGACCCCATCGCGTACTGGGGCGTCTGCACGGCGACGAGGTACTGCACGCCGCGCTTGTCCAGCCAGTAGGCCAGACGCAGCGGGATAGCGGAGCCGAGGCGCGGCGCGCGCCGACGGCTCAGGCCCGGGGGACCCGCGGCGCGTCGAGCGGCTGCCGTTTGCGGCGCAGCGCCGAGAGCGCGCTGCCGAGGGTCTGGTGGAGCGTCATCCCCTGGAGGTCGATGCCGAGGCGGATGAACCCCTGCGCGACCTGGGGCCGCATCCCCACGACGATGACCTCGGCGCCGAGCAGGAGGGCGGCGCGGGTCGTCTTCATCAGCGACGCCGCGACCTGCATGTCGGCGAAGGGCACGCCGGTGATGTCCATCAACAGCACCTCGGCTTCCTGGCGGCTGAGCTCCGCGAGCACCACCTCGAGCACGTGGCGCGCGCGCTCCAGATCGATGGCGCCGACGAGCGGCACGAGCAGCACGCCCTGGTCGAGCGGGATGACCGGGCACCCGAGCCGGCGCACGTCGTCCGCGAGGGCGCGCTCGCGCTCGTAGGCGGCGCGCGCCTGCTGCTCCTGCGCGACCAGCGACTCGATCAGCGACGCGCGCTCGAACGCCGCGGTGAGCATCGCCACCCACATCTCCATGTCCCGGTGATCCAGCCCGAGCGGGCTGCTCACCGGGGCGCAGACGGCGAGGATGCCGCGATCCTCACCCTCGCTGCGGAGCGGGATGAGCCGGAGGACGTGGTCGCTCCGCCGGGCGGCGGCAGGCAGCCAGTCGCCGCGCGGGAACGCCTCGGCCGCGACGCGCGCGCCCGCTTCCGGCGTGGCGGCCGCCGCTCCGGGGGAGCAGCTCTCGACGACCCGCAGCAGGGGACCCGTGTCCTCGGGCGCCTCCCACACGGCGAGGCAGCCCCAGCTCATCTGCACCGCGGAGAGCCAGCTCAGCTTGCTCCCGCTGCCGCCCGCGTCCGCCAGGAGCGTCTCCCGGATGACGAGGTTGATGTCGAGCAGGCCGTTCAGGTAGTCGGCGCGGGCCGCCTCGATCGCGACCCGGCCCTCCATCATGGCGCGCCGGGCCGCCCGGATGTACGCCGCGACGCGCCGCTCGGCGGCGGCGTCCCCCGCGCCGCGGAGCATCGTCTGGCCGGCCCGCTCCAGCCGGTCGACCATCTCGAGGAGCTGGTCGATGTCGGGCATCTGCTCCGCGGCCTCTCGCCAGGCCCTCTCCAGCGCCGCGGCAGCGGGGCCGGGCCTGCCCCAGACGGCCGCCTCGAGCCCGAGGACCACCTCCGTCGCCCCGGGCCAGGCCTCTTCCGGCGGCGAGCTCGGATCGAGCGCCGTCGAGGCGCTCGCGAGCGCGGCGAGCTCCCGCGCGAGCGCGCCGGCCCGCGCAGCGGCGCTGCGGGCCGACGCGGGCGCGCTGGCCGGCGCCGCGGCGCTGCGGGACGACGGGGGCGCGTCGCGCAGCGCCGGGGCGGGCGAGCAGCCGCAGGAGCGGCGCAGGACCAGGGTCGTCGGCGCGATGTGCCCCGCGCAGGGGAGCTCCCGTCCGGCGAGGAGGTCGATGAGCAGCTCGGCGGCCGTCCCGCCGAGCCGGTCGAACCGCTGGCGGACCGTCGTCAGCGGCGGCGAGGCGTACCGGGCCGCCTCGATGTCGTCGAACCCGACGAGCGCGATGTCCTCGGGGACGCGGATGCCTGCCTCGGCGAACGCGTCGAGGACCCCGAGCGCCTCCTTGTCGGCCGACATGAACATCGCGGTGCAGGTGACGCCCTCTTCCAGCAGGCGCCGCACGGCGAGCCGCCCGCTCGCCCGCTCGTTGTTCGGAAGATCGAAGACGAGGTCGGGGTCGAACGAGATGCCGCGCTCCTCGAGCGCGTCCCGGTAGGCCTGGAAGCGCTGCCGGATGTCCTCGTGCGCCATGTGGCCCGCGAAGACGATCCGCTCGTGGCCGTGGTCGAGCAGGTGGCGTACGGCCGAGAGGGCGCCACCGTGGTTGTCGGGCAGGACGTAGGGACAGCGCGCGTCCTCGTTTGCGCGCGCGCTGAGCGTCACGACGGGCCGGCCGTCGTCGAGGAAGGGCTCGAGTTCCGCCGCGTCGATGAGCGCGATCCACCCGTCGACCTGGTCTCGCGCGAGCCGCAGCCTGTGGACGTCTCGCGGGGACGCCCTGATGGCGATCACCCGATATCCGGCGCGCGCGGCGGCCGACTGGATACCGCCGAGAAGCTCGCAAACATAGCTGCCCCAGATGTCGGGGCACATGATGCCGATGGCTCTATCGAGCGACATGGTGGCAGCATCCTCGGTGGTCCTCAGCGCCCGCGTCCCGTCGTGACGCGATCACAAACGCAACCTGGTAGCACGCGACACCCGTGTGGCCATGCCGCTCTGCGGCGCGCTCGCGGCGGGAGCGGGCGCTCGTCGTCGCGAGCTCCAGCGTTCCCGCGTCCCCACGTCCGGCTCCCGGTCGCCTGCTGATGGCCGTGCTGTGCGGCAAGCGGCGCGAGTATCGGATGGACGGCGATGCTTGTCAGCTCCGATTGTCGCGCGCCGGAAGGGCGCCGCGGCGGGCGGCCTCAGGGGCTCGGAGCCGTGCTGGGCGATGTCATGGTCTTTCCTGTCCGGTCTCCGACGCGCAACTCTCGTCACTCGAACGAGCACACGTTGTTTGTGCGCAGACCCAAGAAGTACTGGGCGAGTGTCGTTGCCATTTCTGATCGGCTCGGCGCATGAGATCGAAGACGTGGCCTTGGGGGCGCCTCCATGGCGAGCGCATCGACACCCCGCAGCGCCTTGGTCGCGGCTCAGGTCCCGTGCGGCGAGCGTTGCTCGGAATCGCTCGAAAAGAGAAACGCCTGCTGCTCGAGGGCCACCCGCCCCTTGCGCTTGGGCCGGCGCGGCGGCGCCCCGGACTCCGTCGGCTCGCCCTCGGTCTGCTCGGCGCAGCGCGGGCAGACGGCGGGCGGCGCGGGCGGCTCCGGCGCCGCGATCTCGAGCCGGGGCGGCGAGGGGGGCTCCGGCGCCGCCTCGGGCTGCGGCGGTTCGACCGGATCCGCCCGCTCGATCTCGGCGCGACCGCGCGCGTGCTCGGCGGTGACCAGGGCGCGGAGGGCGCGGGCGGCGGCGCGGTGCTCGGCGGCTGCCCGGCGCAGGCGCGCGACGAGCTCCAGCGCTGCCCGCGGCGGCGCGTGGAAGCGGGCGCGCTCGCGGTGCGCGCAGCCGTCGTGGGCGCCGCCGCTGCTGCCGCAGTCGATGCAGATCCGCTCGAGCGCGAGCGGCTCCCGGATGGCGGAGGTCGGCTCGTCCGCCGCGGTGTCGTCGGGCGGGAATGCGTCGATGGGTTCCTCGGCGGGCGGCAGCTCCTCGACGACGACGACGGCGGCGGCGGCCTTGCGGTGGCGCATGTCGATCGGCTAGCAGATCATTGAACGGATGTACAGTTGTCCCTGGTTCTCGCGGCGCGGCGGACCGTCCGGGAGTGGCGGACGTCCTGGCATGGCGGACCAAGGAAACGCCTGTGTCTGCCGTGTCCATTGTGATTGAATCCCAGGTTCATGGCTCAGGATGCGGTCACGCGGCTCGGCAGGGAGGCGCTCTCGCAGTACACCCGCGATGAGCTGATCGACCTGGCTGACCGCGAGCTGGCCCGCACGGCGGAACCGCTCGTGTTCCTCGCGGAGGCGTCGCGCCGTGAAGCCGCGCTCGACGACCGGATCGCGTCGCTCTACGAGCGCGCGCTGCGGTCTCCGTCTCCGCTGGTCAGGTTCCATGCGGCCTGGTGCGTCTACGACACCAGAGCTTGCTGGGCCCGGTTCATCCCCGTCCTGCAAGCCGCCCGCGAGGCCGAGGACGACGAGCCGAACCGGGAGAACATCGATACCGTGATCGAGCTTCTGCAGACCGAGCTCCGGGAGGAGGAAGAGGAGCAGATCCGGTGGGCGCACCGGGGGCTCGCTCGCGTCGAGTACGACGTGACCAGGCGGCGAGCGCTGTCCAGCGAGGAGCTCACGGCGCTCAAGCAGGCCGTCGACTTCCTGCGCATGCCGTACGATATCTACCATTGGTACTCCGAGCGGAGCCTGACCATGTCGCTGGAGCGCGCGCTCGCGTCGCTCCGCCAGCTCGAGCGCTGGTGGGACGAGATCGCGCCTTCGTTCCAGTCCGAGGCCCCCTATCAACACGCGGATCCGTTCATGGACGAGGACAGCATTCACCCGCTGGGGGCCTACATCATCAGCAGCCAGTTCCTGTGGCATTATCACGAATCGGATCAGGCGGAGCGCCATCTCCTCCGCTCCTTCCACCTGGCGGAGACGCTCATGGCGAGGGGGCAGGGCGGAGCGGCTCAGGTCATGCCTCGCGCGCCCCTGAAGGAGCGGTATCAGGACAGCGTGTCGCGTTGCTACCATGACCCGCGCCTCTACACGGTCAATCATTTCTACCTCGGAGAGCTCTACGAGCGTCGGGGCGCTCATGAGCAGGCCGCGCGGCACTACGCGCGCTTCGCCGAGCTCGAGCCCGATTTCTCCCCGAGGAACTCGTACGCCTCCCACCCGGATTACTACGACGTGAAGCGGTTCTATCCGGGGACGGTCGAGGCGTACGGCAGGCTCGGGAACCTGTACCGCGATCGGCTGGGCAATCCGGATCGGGCGCGGTTCTACTACGAGGAGGCCCTGCGGCTGAGCCCGTCGCACCACACCCCGTACCGGGAGTACGCGCGCCTCCTGCAGCAGGCCGATCCTTGCGGGGCGCTCGACCTCCTGCGGCAGGAGATCGAGGTGCTGACCTCCTATCCGGATCCCGATCCAAGCCCGAACTCGCGCTGTCTTCCGTTCGAACCTCGGGAGGTGGTCCAGCGGTTCCATGCATGGCGCTCTCACCCGATGGCGCCGCGCCACGACGTGGACGTCATGGCGCGGTCGGTCCTCCGGTTCCTGAAGCGCCTGTCTGTCGAGCCGTACCGGTTTGCGTACTCCCAGTGGAATGAGCTCGCCCAGCAGGTGGAGAGCGCGTCGTCTCCGAGCGCGTGACCCCCGGCGCCGTCGGGGCGCTGCGTCCGGCGGGGGGCCGACGTGGTAGCCTGCCGGCATGATCCTCCCGCTCGCGCCGCTCGCGCAGAGGAGCGCGCTGCCCCGGCCAGCCCGGGGTGTCCGGCTCGCGCGCGCGGCCTTCCTCGCCGGGGCGGCCGCGGCCTCCCTCGCGCTCGGCTGCCAGGGCATCCTCGGCATTCACGACGTCTCGCGCGACGGAGCCGGCGGTGACGGCGGCGCTGGCGCCGGTGGCGCCGCCGCGTCGGGCGGAGGCGGCGGCGACCTGTCCGCGCACGGCAGCGGCGGCGGGGCGCCGCAGGCGGGCTTCTCGATCGCGCTCGACCCGGCGGCGGCGCGCGTGGTGCGCGGCGGCTCGACGTCGCTCACCGTCGCCGTCACCCGCTCGGACGACTTCGTGGGCGACGTCGCGCTCTCGCTGTCGGGCCTGCCGAGCGGCGTCACGGCGAGCCCGGTCGTGGTCCCGGGCGGCGAGGTTACCGGCGTGCTCACGCTGACCGCGGAGCCGCTCGCGGCGGTCGGCGGTGCCGCGCCCTCGCTCGTGGCCAGCGCGCCCGGGCTGGAGGATCGGGAGCTGCCGGTCTCGCTGCTCGTCGCCGATCCGCCGGGGACGCTCGATGCATCGTTCGACGGCGAGGGCATCGCCACCAGCGGCACGCCCCACGAGGCGCGCGCCATCGTCGTCCAGGAGGACGACAGGATCCTCGTCGCAGGGGTCGACGGGGACACCTGGGGGCTCGCGCGCTTCCTGCCGAGCGGCGTGCTCGATCCGGAGTTCGGCACAGGCGGCCTCGTCGTCGGCCAGAAAGGGACGGTCGAGTCGCTGGCCCTGCAGCCCGACGGGCGCATCCTGGCGGTGGGGACGCGCGATCACCAGCTCGCGGTCGTCCGGTTCCACGGGAACGGCGGGATCGATCAGGCCTTTGGCGCCAGCGGGATCGCGAAGCTCGATCCGGCCACGATCAGTGATTCGGAGGGCTTCGACGTCGCCGTCCAGAGCGATGGCGCGATCATCGCCGTCGGTGTCGGCCCCGGCAGCCGCGGCATCGTCGCGCGGTTCTCCTCGACGGGCGACCTCGATCGCGACTTCGGCGGTTCGGGCCTCTTCTCGATGGATGAGCGGCCGCTGCACTCCGTCGCGCTCGGGGAGGACGATCACATCGTCGCCGGAGGGACCGAGCGGGACGCGGGCCCCACCTTCCTTGCGGCGCGGCTCGATCGCGACGGGGTTCTCGATCCTGGCTTCGGAACGGGCGGCATCGCCTACCTCTCGCAGACGCCCTACAACGATTCCGACCTCGCCCTCGGAAGCGACGGTAAGCCGGTCCTCGTGGGATACGCGCTCGACGGCGTGAATCACCATGCATTCGCGCGCTTCAACGCGGACGGCTCGGCGGACACGACGTTCGGCGGGACTGGCATGGTGAACGCGAGCGGCGAAGAGAAGCCCTATGTGCGGGGCTACGGTGTCGCCCTCCAGGCCGACGGCAAGATCCTCGGCGCGGTCGCGGGCGGCACCGTGAACTCGGGCATCACGGCCTCGATCCTGCGGCTCCTGCCGGACGGCTCCAGCGACGCCGGGTTCGGCGCCTCGGGCGCCGTCGTGCTCGACGACCATCCGGACCAGAACTACCTCTACGCCGTCACCGTCCAGCGCGACGGCCGCATCGTGGCCGCGGGGAAGCGGTCGAACCTCGGGCTCATGGTCGTGCGCATCTGGGATTAGGCGCTGTTCGTGCCCGCCTGCACCGTGACCCCGACAGTTCGACGACCCAGCGACCAGGGTGTACCGGCGCCAGCCGGGGGGAGGGGCTGCTGGCGCGCGCAGGCGGAGCTACCAGGACCCCCTGGCTCCCCGGGCATGCCCTCGCCGGCCGGGCTTGCCCTGGCCGGGTTGATGGGCGATAGGGAGGCGAGATGACGACGAGGAAGGCAGCGGCGGGCGGGGCCAAGCGCCGGGTCGCGCGGAAGCTGGGGCCGAGCAAGGGCGCCCGTGGCGTCTACTTCTTATCGCTCACGCTGGAGAACGTGCGCTGCTTCGGGCCGGCGCAGACGCTCGACCTGTCGAACGGCGAGGGGAAGCCGCGGCAGTGGACCGTGATCCTGGGGAACAACGGGGTCGGGAAGACGACGCTGTTGAAGGCGCTCGTCGCCAGCCGGCCGGTGTTGGCTGACGAAGCGCCCGAGTACGTTATCTGTCACATCATTTCGCCATCGAAGTTTCTCATCAACAATGAAGAACTGCTACGTTCCTCGGCACGAACTGCAATCCTCGAGAGCCGTATTTCGTTCGGCGGCTTGATCTCTGCACCTGAATCCAAGTTTCGCGCGGAGACACTGCGTGCCAAGGTCGAACATTTCCGAGGTCGTGGCAATATCGCGAAGCGGGTCGAGTTGGCCGATCTGTTCTGTGTTGCCTACGGAGCCTCCCGTCGCATGGGCGCGAGCGCCTTGACGGATCCCCGTGACGACGATCCGATCGCCACCCTCTTCCACGATCACGTGCCCCTGCGCAACGCCGAGGAGTGGCTCCTCCAGGCCGACTACGCCGCGAACAAGCCCTCGCCGCACCAGGCGCAGGCTCGCGCCCGCCGGGACGCGGTCCGGTCGATGCTCATCGAGCTGCTGCCCGAGGTCGAGGACATCCAGATCCTCGCCGATCTGGACGATAACCCTGCACGCCCCCGCCCCGGTATCCTGCTCGATACGCCCTATGGCCGGGTGCCCCTCCAGGGCCTGAGCCTCGGCTACAAGACCCTGCTCGCGTGGATGGTCGACTTCGCCAGCCGCCTCTACGAGCGTTACCCCGACAGCGAGAACCCCCTCGCGGAACCGGCGGTGGTCCTCGTCGACGAGATCGATCTGCACCTGCATCCGGCCTGGCAGCGGAAGCTGCTCAGCTATCTCTCGGAGCGCTTCCCCAACGTCCAGTTCATCGTCACCGCGCACAGCCCGCTCGTGGTCCAGGCGGCGGAGAACGCCAACATCGTCGTCCTGCGTCGTGAGGGCGACCACGTGGTCATCGACAACAGCGGCGCGGCGGTCCGAAACTGGCGTGTCGACCAGATCCTGACCAGCGACCTGTTCGGGCTGCCGAGCGCGCGGCCGCCTGTGCTCGACGCGCTCCTCGCCGAACGCCGGGAGATCCTGATCAAGCCCCGCCTCTCGACGGCGGATCGACGCGCGCTCGAGCGCGTCGAGCGAGAGATCGGCGAGCTGCCGACCGGCGAGACGCCCGAGCAGATGGAGGCCATGGACATCATCCAGCAGGCAGCGCGCTCGCTGAAGAAGGCCGGTGGCGGCGCGTCCAGATGATCCGGGTCAAGAAGCCGGAGCAGGCGCCCAGGAAGCTGCGAGACAAGGCGCCCGCGGCGCGCGCGGCCGTCTGCGCTTCGTACCGCGGCGCGCGCGCGTCGATCCAGCGCGGCGCGGCCACGCTCGACTTCGAGGTTGCCGTCTATGCCCACCCCGCCGTGAAGATGGCGCTGGAGACGGCTCACCACGGCAAGTGCTGCTACTGCGAGTCGAAGGTGAAGCACGTCGCTCACGGGGACGTGGAGCATTATCGGCCCAAGGCCGCGGTGCAGCAGGCGCGGACGGCGCCCGTCGAGCGCCCGGGGTACTACTGGCTGGCGTACGCGTGGGACAATCTCCTCTTCTCGTGCGTGCTCTGCAACGAGAAGCACAAGAGGAACCTGTTCCCGTTGCGTGATCCCCGGAAGCGCGCCCGCTCGGCGCGCGCCAAGCTGGCCGCGGAGGCGCCGCTCCTCGTTCATCCCGCGCAGGAGGATCCCGAGCAGAGCATCGGCTTTCGCGACGAGTACGCCTATGCCATCGAGGGGGATCCGCGCGCCGAAGCCACGATCGACGAGGTGCTGCAGCTCAACGAGCGGCCATCTCTCCTGGAGCGCAGGCGCGATCACCTCGCGAGAATCCGCCTCATGCAGGTGATCGCGGGCCAGCCAGAGGTCGAGCCTGCCGTGCGGGCGCAGGCCCGCGCGTGGCTCGATCGCAGCGTCGCGGACGACGCCGAGTACGCGGCCATGAGTCGAGCCGCGCTCCGCTCGCCCTCACCTCGCCGGGACGCCTCCCCGCTTGCGCGCTGACCCTCACTCCTCCCGCAAGAGCCCGTAGCGGGCGAGCTTCCGGTACAGCGTCATCCTCGGGATCCCGAGGCTCCTCGATACCTCGCTCACGTTCCAGCGGGAGAGCTCGAGCGCGGCGCGGATCCGCTCCTCCTCGGCGCCCTGGTGCTCGGCGCGCGACCGGCCCCGCGGCGCGGGCGCCGCCGCCGGCAGCTGGATGTCGGCGGCGCCGATCTCCGGGCCCGGCGAGAGCACGCACGCGCGCGAGAGCACGTTCTCGAGCTGCCTCACGTTGCCGGGCCAGCCGTACGACGAGAGCCGCCGGAGCGCGCCCCGGGACAGCCGGAACGCCGGGCGGCCCTGGCGCGCCGCGAGCTTCTCGACGATCGCCTGCGCGATCGCCGGGATGTCGTCCGGCCGGTCGCGCAGCGGCGGCAAGCGGATCTCGATGACGCTGACCCGGTAGTAGAGGTCCTCGCGAAAGCGCCCCCGGGCGACCTCCTCCCGCAGATCCCGGTTCGTCGCGCAGACGACCCGCACGTCGGCCACCGAGACGCTCCGGTCCGACCCCACCGGGCGGATCGAGCGCTCCTGGAGCGCGCGGAGCAGCTTCACCTGCACGCCGAGCGGCACCTCCCCGAGCTCGTCGAGGAACAGCGTCCCGCCCCGCGCCGAGACGAACAGCCCGCCGTGATCGCGGACCGCGCCGGTGAACGCGCCCTTCACGTGGCCGAAGAGCTCCGACTCGAGCAGCGCCTCGGGCAGCGCGGCGCAGTTGACCGCCACGAACGGCCCGTCCCGCCGGGGCCCGCCCGCGTGGATCGCGCGCGCGACGAGCTCCTTGCCGGTGCCGCTCTCGCCGGTCACCGTCACGGTCACGTCGCTCTCCGCGACGCGCTCGCAGAGCGCGAGCACCGCGCGCATCGGCGCGCTCCTCCCGGCGATCTCCGGGAAGTCGCGGCGCGCGTCCGCCCGGGTCCGCTCGAGCTCGTGCGAGAGCCGCTCGATCTCGTCGGCCTGCGAGCGCATGAGCTCCGCGACCCGCCGCTGCTCCTCCTCCAGGGCCCGCGTGCGGTCCCGGAGCTCGGCCATCAACCTGCCGTTGTGCAGCGCGACCGCGATCTGGTCCGCGAACGCGCCGAGCAGATCCGCGTCGCCCTCCGCGAACTTGCCGCGCTGGAACCGGTTGTCGAGGTAGACGGCGCCGAGCACCGCGCCGTGCGCGCGGATCGGCACGCACACGATCGACCGGAGCCGCAGGCCGTGCACGGACGCGTTCCCGTGGAACCGCTCGTCGGCCAGCGCGTCGACCGTGAGCACCGCCTCCCCGCGCTCGACCACCCGCTTCGCGATCCCGTGGCTGAACTTGAGCTGGCTCTTGCCGACGCGCTCGCGATCGAGGTTCCGCGCGACAGCGACCTCGAGCCTGCCCTTCGCGTGGCCTCCCGGTTCCGGCGACGGCGACGGCGACGCGAGAATCACGAACCCCCGCTCGGCGCCGGTCAGCTCGATGGCCGCGTCCATGGCGAGGCGGAGCACCTCCTCCGCGTCGAGCGTCGAGCTCAGGCGCCGGTTCACCTCGAGCAGCTTCAGCACGAGCTCCATGCGGGCCCCCGGCGGCGCGGGCCCGCCGCGGAGCGCGGCCCGCCGGGGGTGCCGCCAGAAGACCTCGGCGAGCTCGGCGGGGAGCGTGCTCCCGATGCGCTCCCAGCACTCGAGCGCGGCCGTGCGGTGCCGCTCCGCCAGCGCCGCCGCCGACCGGAGGCGGAGCACCTCGGCGGACACCTCCTCGTGCTTCGCGTGGAGCTCGAGCTGCGAGACCCTCGCCACGAGGCCCGCGCCCCGCTGCACCTCCGCGAGGGCCGCGCCCGTGTCGCCGCGGGCCAGCGCGAGCTCCGCGCCCGCCGTCGCGTGGCGCAGCGCGAGGTCCGCCGCGTCGGCCTCCCGGAGCAGCGCCGCGGCCTCGGCCAGCCGCGCGCCCGCCGCGGCCCTGTCCCGCGCCGCGAGCGCGACCTCCACTGCGTGGATCACCGCCTCGCACGCCTCGCGCTTCGAGCCGCGCGCCGCGTGGCCGGCGCGGGCCTCCTCGAGCAGCCGCGCCGCCTCGCCGAGCGCGCCGCGCGCGGCGGCGATCTCCGCCGCGAGCCCGAGCGCCGCCACGGCGATCTCCTCGGGGGCCCTCGGGCCCTCGGGCGCTCGCATCCGCGCGACGGCGAGCTCGGCGCGCTCGAGCAGGCCGACGTCCGCGTGGATCTTGGCGAGGTTGAAGCGCAGGGTCGCCTCGGTCCGCTCCTTGGCGAAGGCGATCGCCGCCCGGAGCCCGCGCTCGTAGCAGCGCAGCGCCGCGCCCCAGTCGCCGAGCTGGTGCCTCGCCGTCCCCAGGTTGAGCGCGGCCGTCGCGAGCAGGTCGCCGAGGCCCTCGGCCTCGGCCAGGTCGAGCGCCTCCTGGAACCCGCGCGCCGCCAGGGCCGCGTCGCCGGCGCGGTAGGCGTGGAGCGCGTGGTAGCTGAGCGTGCGGGCGCGGGCGCGGGGCGAGCCCGACGCAGGCCGCAGCGCGACGGCGCGCGCCAGGCTCTGGAGCGCCCCGGCCTGGTCGCTCAGGTACCCGAGCGCGAGGCCCAGCGTCTCGGCCAGCTCCGCGGCGGCCTCGCGCGCCTCGCCGCTCGCGAGGGCGCCGTCGGCCTCGCGCGCCTCGCCGCTCGCGAGGGCGCCGTCGGCCTCGCGCGCCTCGCCGCTCGCGGGCGCGCCCTCGACCTCGCGTGATCCGACCGCCGCGAGCGCCCCCTCCGCTTCGCGCCGGGCCTCGTCGTAGCGGCCGAGGCGCAGCAGGCAGCGCGCGGAGAGGCTCGCGAGCCGCCCGCCCCAGGGCCCGGGCGAGAGGGCCCGCGCGCGCCCGAGCTGCCAGAGCGCCCGCTCGACCTTGCCGAGCTTCTCGTAGCAGCGCGCCGCCCGGTACGAGAGCTCCGCGCCGACGTCGGCGGGCGGCCCCGCGCGCCTCGCCCGCGCGAGCAGCGAGAGCGCGCGCCGCGGGTCGCCGGCCGCCTCGATCGCGGACGCCGCGGCCACGAGCGTCCGCGGCGCCGGCAGGACCTCGCAGGCGGCGTCCGCCGCGCGCACCCAGGCGCGCGGCGCCCACTCGAGCATCGGCCCGGACGCGGCGAGCGCCCGCCGCGCCGCCTCGTGGTCGCCCGCGAGCACGAGCGCCCTCGCCCGGTCCGCCGCGCGCTGGCTGCGGAGCGCCGGGCCGAGGGCCGCCTCGTCGGCGCCGGCGAGCTGGGCCGCCATCGCGGCCGCGATCTCGCGCACGACGCCCGCGTCGAGCCAGGGCAGGAGCGCCCTGGCTTGCCCGGGCTGGCCGAGGCGGAACCCCTCGCCGTCGAGCCGCGCGAGCCCCGCGGCCTCGAGCGCGTCGAGCGCCGCGCGCCCCACGCCGAGCGCGGCGGCGGCCTCGGGCCCGAGCGGGTCCGCGACCGCGAGCGCCGCGAGGGCGCGCGCCTCGCCGCGGTCGAGCGCCGCCACGCGCCGCCGCCAGAGCTCCGGGGTGCCCGTCGTGTGGACGAACCTGTCGAGCTCCGCCTCGCTCAGGCTGCGCTGCGCCAGCGCGGCGCAGAGCTCCTTGAGCGCGCGCGGCCGGCCGCCGCTCGCGCGCAGGAGGTCCGACGTGCGCGCCGCCGTGGCGAGGGGCGCGGTCCAGACCCGGACCGCGTCCTCGCCGAGCGGGCCCAGCGGCAGCTCGACGACCGCGCCGCCGCCCACGTCGAGCCGCTCCGCGGAGGCGATCAGCCAGAGGACGGCGTCGGTCGGCTCGGTCGATCGCACGAGCGCCTCGAGCAGCGCCCGGTCGTGCGCGCCCAGCCTGTGGGCGTCGTCGATCGCGAGCACGCGCGGCCGGTGCGGCGCGGGCAATCCGTACGAATCACGCGAATCCCGCAGATCGCGCGAATCCCCCGGGCCGCGCGCCGCCTCGCCCTCGCGCCCGCGCGCCCCCGCGAGCTCGCCGCGGGCCCCGAGCAGCGCGTCGACGCCGGCCGGGAGCTTCGCGCCGCCGAGCGCCCGGACCAGCAGCGCGCGCAGCGGATCGTCGCCGCGGGGCGCGCCCTCGACGACCTGCGCGCGGAGCTGCGCGCGCCACTTGAGCTCGCGGAACAGCCGCGATTTGCCCGCGCCTTCCTCGCCCGTGACGATCACCGCGCGCGGCCCGCGCTCGCCGCGGAGCAGCGCCTCGAGCGCCGCGCCGAACGCCTCGACCTCGCGCTCCCGGCCGACGATCTCGCCCGGCTCGCTCACGACGGCGGGCGCGCGCCGCGGCAGGCCGCCGGCGGAGAGGGCCTCGAGGACCTCCTCGACCCCGGAGGGGCGGCTCGCCGGATCCTCGGCCGTGAGCCGCTCCGCGAGGCGGCGAACGGCGGCGGGCGGCGCCCCGGAGAGGAGCGGGAACAGGGCCTCGAGCGTCCGCCCCACCGCGAAGAGATCGGAGCGCGCGCTCGGCGGGGCCCCCCGGAGGAGCTCTGGCGCGAAGAACCGCGCCGTCCCCGAGAGGTCCCCCGCGTCCGCGCGCATCCTCCGCGCCGCGCTGAGGTCGATGAGCACGCCCGCGCCGTCGTCCCGCACGAGGACGTTCTCGGGCTTGAAGTCGCCGTGGACGATGCCGGCGCCGTGGAGCCACCCGAGCGCGTCGAGCGCGTCGAGCAGGACGGGCAGGGCCGCGCGGAAGGCGCGCCCCCGCGCGTGCTCGGCCAGCGTCCGGCCGCGGATGAGCTCCGTCGTGCCATACGTGAGCGGCTGGCCCGGCGCGCCGCCGGACGTCGTCCGGGCGAAGTCGTACGCCCGCGGGAGGCGCGGGTGAGCGCAGGCCGAGAGCAGCGAGAACTCCCGCCGGAACGCCTCGAGCGCGCCCGCGGAGCCGAAGCTCAGCGATTTCATCGCGACGTCGCGATCGAAGAGCCGGTCGCGCGCCTCGTAGACCGAGGCGAGCCCGCCGCGCCCGAGCGCGCGCACGACCTCGTAGCGGCCATCGACCACGGCCCCTGGCGCAATGCCGTGGTGTACCATCGGTACAATATGGTACAGAATGGTACAAAAGGGGGCCGCGATCTCCGCGGAAAGCAGCGGATCGCATTGGCGCGACTCTTGAACAGAGGGGCGGCGTGATGCGCTGGCTTGCGGTCCTTCTCGTCGCTTGCGCCGCCGGGTGCGGGGTGAACCCCATCCCGGAGCCGCCCTTCGAGCGGCCGCCGGCGCTCGCCGGCGACGTCGTCGGCGCGGTGTGCGACGAGTGCGACGGCGCCCCGCTAAAGCTCACCGGCGCGCCCGGGAGCGTGACCGACGCCGACGTGGTCTGGGCGGTGAACCTCGACGGGACCGCGCCCCCGGTCGTCGCGCCTGTCGCGGGCGACGGCAGCTTCGCGCTCGACATCGACGGCCTCCGCGGGAACGAGCTGCGCCTCCAGGCGCGGCGCGGCGCGCTGCGCTCCGAGCCGGCGGACCTCATCGCCGGGGCCGGCGCCCTCGAGCCGTCGCCTCGCCCGCTCGCGGACTGCTTCGAGGTCGAGCGCGAGCTCGCCCTGCCCGAGGCGGCCGCCGGCGCGACGTCCAGCAGCGCCGTCGCGCTCGCGCACGCCTGCGGCGCGCCGCTCGCGATCGACAGGATCGCGCTGCGCGCCCCGGCGCCCGAGTACAGCCTCGAGGGAACGGCGGCTCCCGTCGTCCTCGAGGCGGGGAGCGCCGGAGAGCTCCGCGTGGTGTACCGGCCGACCGGCGCCGCCGCGCGCGAGGAAGTGGCGCTGATCGAGGTGTCTTCACCGGAGGTCTTCCGGCGGGCGGTGACGCTCTTCGTGCCCGGCGCTCCCTGAGTCGATTCCAGCTCTCTGCTCCTCCGGGAGGCTCGAGACGGGCCTCGAGGGGGAGGTGCATCTCCCAACCCACACGAGAAAGATACGGAGACCAACATGCGAGTCTGTGCCTTGTTGCTTCTTGCGGCCTCTTCGATCGTCGGACTGCTCGGCTGTGACCCTCCCACGGGCGGCGGCGGCGGGGCGTGCCCGGATCCGAGCGATCCGGGCGTCCACTACGTCTCTCAAGATCCGGACGAGTGCGCGCTCATCGACTTCGTCTGCGCGGAGGGACAGCGGCTGATGACCGAGCCCGGGTGCGGCTGCGGCTGCATCGACGAGGAGCCGCCCCCCGCGTGCCCGGATCCGAGCGATCCGGGCGTCCACTACGTCTCTCAAGATCCGGACGAGTGCGCGCTCATCGACTTCGTCTGCGCGGAGGGACAGCGGCTGATGACCCAACCAGGGTGCGGCTGCGGCTGCATCGACGGGGAGCCCACGTGCCCGAACGAGGGCGATCCAGGCGTCCGTTACGTCTCTCACGATCCGAACGAGTGCGCCCGCATCGACTTCGATTGCTCACCGCCCGAGAAGCTCTTCTCCAGCGAGTGCGGCTGTGGCTGCGTCGGCCCCGCGCCGGAGACCTGCCCTGACGCCGCGGATCCGGACGTCCGCTACGTCTCTCACGATCCGGAGTACTGCCACCTCGTCGACTTCATCTGCGCGCCGGGAGAGGAGCAATTCTCCGACGCGTGCGGCTGCGGCTGCGTCGGCCCGGCGCTCCCCGTCGGGCGCGCTCAAGGCAACTGACCGCGCCCGCGGTCTGCCGCCCTGAGAAAGGTGCTCGCCCGGCCGTCCTGCGCGACCGGCGCCGCGCGTGAACCTCGGCGGAAGCAGCCGCTCAGGATTGTTTACATGCGCGCACCCATCGCATCACACAGGATCGAGCGGCGGCTGGCCCACGCGCGAAGTTCTTGAGTCGTTTCAGCGAGGACGGTGATAGGCTCGCCCGGGGGATGAGGGGGCGAACGCGACCGGGATGAAGACTGGGCCTGTCGATCAGCGCACATCGAAGGTGATCGGCGTCGCGTCGGTCTTCCTCGACAATTCCTTCAACGCCACGGCCTTTCGAGGCATGCACCGCGCCGCGCGAGCCCGGGGCTACGAGCTCCTCCTCATCTACGCGACGCCTCGGCGCGTCTTCGAGCGCGGCGTGGCGCTTCGCCAGGTGGCCGGCTGGATCGCGATGTACAACATCGACGGCCTGGAGGAGCTGCTCTCCGATGGGAAGCCGGGTGTCATCTTCTGCGCGCCCCCGCTCGGGACGCGCTGCCCGGTCGTCCGTGCGGAGAACCACGATTCGATTCACGTGCTCGTCGATCACCTCATCCGGCTCGGACATCGTCGGATCGCTTACATCGGCATGACGGGGTCGGACGATTTCCACGAGCGGGGCAGGGCATTCGATCAGGCGATGCGCGCGCGCGGGCTCGAGGCCGACCTCAACCTGCTCTCCGAGTTTCACGAGTGTGCGATCTTGTATACCGAGCAGCGCTTCCACGAGCTGCTCGCGCGCAATGGCAAGTTCTGTACCGCGCTCGTGGCGGGCAACGACGAGATGGCGATTGGCGCCATCAACGCGATCCGGGCAAACGGCTACCGCGTGCCCGAGGACATCGCCGTGGTGGGGTTCGACGACATCAACGCCGCCCAGCACTGCGATCCGCCGCTCACCACGGTTCGGCAGGACCCGGCGCTCCTCGGGAGCACGGCCGTCGAGCGGCTCATCGACTTGCTCGACGGCCTCCCCCCTCGTGAGCCCGTGACCCGCGGCCCGACCGAGCTGGTGGTGCGTCGCTCGTGCGGAAGCGGCCACGCCGCGTGGAACGCCGCGCCGGTCGCGCCAGCGATCGAGGCGCCGGAGGGCGGCTGGCAGCACGCGCTTTCCCGGCAGATGAGCCTCCTCCTGGATGGGTCGGGGCGCTCGCCGTCCGGCGACGCGCCCCTCGGCTGGCCCGAGGCGGAGGTGATCGCGCAGGGCCTCGGCGCGGCGCTCGCCGGGGAGGAGCCGCTGGACGTGGGGACGCTCCAGCGCGCTTTCGCCGCCGGGGTCACGCAAAACGACAAGATCGAGGTCCTGCTCGCGGTGGTGAAGCTCGTCGAGCAGACCGCCGCGCGGCGGCTCGCCGGCGCGCCGGAGCCGGAGGCCGCGCGCCGGCTGGAGACGTTCCTCGACCGCGTGCGGCTCGCGCAGCAGCGGGCCCTCGCTGCGTGGGAGCGGCGGAACGTGAGGAGCCTCGAGCGGCTGGTCCGCGCCAAGGTGCACATGAGCAGGCTCCTCGCCTCGAAGCACGCCTGGACCGAGGAGCGCCTGGAGTGGCTGGCGCAGACCTCCGTCGGCGTCGGGTGCGTCGCGCTCTGGGCGGATGCGTCGGGCTCGGCCGAGCCGGAGTTCCTCGTCCACTCCGTGTACCCGAGCGATACGGCCTTGACCGCGCTCGTGGGGCACCGTTATCCGGCCCCCCACTTTCCGCCGCCCGCCCTGCGCGCGGCTGCCTTGCCGGACGAGCCGGGCGGCTATCTCCTGCTGATCCCGCTCGTGAGCGCGACGCGCGACTGGGGGACTCTGGTGCTGGGAGGGCTGCACCTGGAGAGCTTCGTGGACAACCTCCATCCGCTGGCCATGTGGGTGTCGCTCCTGATCGCCGCGTTCGAGCACCATGACATGGAGGCCACGCTGCACGCGGAGCGCGACATGCTGGCGGCCGCCTACGAGCGCGAGCGCGCGCTGGCGAGCACGGTGCGGGAGCTCGGCTGTCCCGTCATCCCGCTGCTGCCCGGGGTTCTGCTCGTCTCGCTGATAGGCGCGATCGACGCCACGAGGGCGCAGCAGATCATGGAGGCCGCGCTCTCTGGCGTCGCGCGGGAGGGGGCGCGGTGGGTGCTGCTCGACGTCACCGGCGTGCCGTATGTCGACGAGGCGACCGCGGCGGCGCTGGTGCAGACGGCGCAGGCGACCCGGCTGCTCGGCGCGCGCGTGAGCCTCGTCGGCGTCGGGCCCAGGATGGCGCAGGGCATGGTCGGCCTCGGGATCGAGCTGCACGACATCTCGATCTTCCAGTCGCTGGCCGCCGCCATCAGCGAGCTGACCAGGCCAGAGAAGAAGACGAAGGCGAGGCGGGCAGAGTAGCGCCGCAGGGCGCGCCGAGATCGCTCGAATCACTTCATCAGGAGCTTCACCGCCGCGCGCCCGGCGGCCTCGGTCAGCCGCCGCATGTAGTCCCAGTTGAGCTGATCGACGCGGTCGCAGCGCTGGTGGTAACAGGGGTTGCCGTCGTCGCCGAAGAAGTCCTGCGATATGGCCACGGCCGGCGCCCCGTAGCGCCAGAACGCCGAGTGATCGCTGCGGTTCGTGCAGGCGTCCACCCGGGTCAGCCCGAGCTCGCCGTGCGACGCGGCCTCCTCGACCAGCGCGGCCAGATCGGACGACGTGTTCTCGTTGCAGTGGATGACGTGATAGTGCCCGTCGTCGTTGGAGTCGTAGCCTGTCATCTCCAGATCCAGGACGCCGACCACCTGATCCATCTGCCCGTTCCGGTAGAGCTTGCTCGCGTAGGCCCGTGAGCCGAGGAGGCCGTCCTCCTCTTGATCGAAGGCGACGACGCGGAGCCCGATGCTCAGCTTCGCGTCCTTCAGCGCGCGGGCGATGGCGAGCGACGACACGATGCCTGAGCCGTCGTCGTCGGCGCCGGCGTTGCTCATGGAGTCGTAGTGCGCCGAGAGGATGAGGACGCGCGACGGATCGGCGCCGGGCCTGTCCGCCGTCAGGTTGACGCCCCGGCTCCAGCCGCTCTGATAGGCGTGCTCCTCGACGGTGAACCCGATCGCCTCGAATTGCTGGCGCATCCAGCCGCGGGCGAGCGCGCGTCCGTCCTCGGAGCCGCGCTCGCGGATGACCGTCGAGCGGCCGCCGACGGTCACGGGCGCGGCGCCGGAGAGCTCCTTGAGCCGCGCCTCGAGGAACGCGGCGTCGATGTGGAGCTCGGGCAGCTCGGCGGCGTCGCCGTCGAGCCGCGCGCGCGTCCCGGCCGGAGCGCGGGTCCCCTGTGCTCCCGGAGCGCGCGACAGGGCCACCTCGTGCGCCCCGATCGGCTCCGCGTGAAGGCGGTGCGAGCCGAGCCAGTCATGGGGGTCGCGGCCCGTCGGGACGGCGACGGCGGCGATCCCGCCGACGCGCGCGCGCTCGCCCGGGAGCGCCGCGCTGGGCAGCGGCCCCTCCACGAGGTAGAGCGAGGCCCCGCGCTCTTCTCTCAGAGTGACGCTCTGCCAGGCGTCATCGACGCTGGCGCGGGTCACGACGACCTGGCCAGTCTCTGTCGCGAGCCGGTTCAGGAACGTGCTGACCGTATCCTTGCCCACGTGCGAAACGTGGATCTCTCCGGCCGCCGGCGCGCCCGGATCTCCGGACGCGCACGACGTCGAGACGAGCGCAAAGGCGGCACACAGCGCGGCGACGGCGCTCGAACGATTGCGGCAGGTTGTCATGGCGTCTTCCCCTTTCGGCGACACCGTACGGATCTCAAACGAATTATCCAAGCACTATCTCGCGATGAGTCGAGCTTTGGATCGAGCCGCGTCAAATGCAATGAGGGACACATGACCGCTCCATCGGAGCTCTGGAGTCATGGTCCAGCTCGTCAGTCCGTGAGTGATGACGAGGCCGCTCGGCCTGTTCGCGCAGACGCGCGGTCCGCTGTCCGGCACTCCAATCTTCGCGCCGCGTTCTCCTATATCCCAACGTTTATGTGGTCGTGGACGTTTACGTTTACGTTTACGTAAACGTGAACGTTGGCTCGGGTTACTCTTCGGGCGGGGTTCCGTCTCGCAGCGAGAGCTGCCCTCGCCGGCAGGTATCGATGGCGGACGCGAGGATGCGCATCGCCTCCTGCGGCGCGTGGAAGCCGGACGAGTTCTCCGCCTCGGCGAAGTCGACGAAGAACTGACATTTCCGCTGCGCCGCGCGAGGCCCCGCGAGCGCCTCTTCGGCCATCCCGGCCTCCTTCGCCCGGCGGATGTCGCTGATGAGCGCGGTCACCGCGTCCATCGCCCGGTTGCGCGCCTCGAAATGGCGCGACTGGATCGTCTCCACGCGCTGCCGGAGCTCGTCCTCGGGCCACTTGTGGCACGTCTGGCACGCGCGGTTCACGTTGAGGAGCGGGCTCTGCACGTGGTGATCGCTGATCTTCGTCGCGCCGACCCGCTGGTAGGGCATGTGGCAGTCGGCGCAGGCCACGCCGGAGCGCGCGTGGACGCCCTGATTCCACATCTCGAACTCCGGGTGCTGCGCCTTCAGCACCTTCGCGCCCGACTCCGCGTGCGTCCAGTCCGAGTGGCCGCTCTCCTCGTAGTAGGCGTAGATCTCGTCGACCTTGAGGCCCTTCGCCCACGGGTACACGAGCCGCTTCTCCGGGCCCTTGAAGTAGTACTCCACGTGGCACTGGCCGCAGACGTACGAGCGCATCTCCTGGCGCGTGGCCATCGTGTTGACGTCGTAATCGGCCTCACCCATCGACGCCTTGAGCGCGCGGATCCCCTCGATGAACCCCGGCCGCGTCACCCGGAGCTGCATCGACTCCGGGTCATGGCAATCGATGCACGAGACCGGGTGCGTCACCAGCTTGCGCGCCTCGGGGAAGGGCATCTGGTTCATCGCCTCCCACCCCCGCATCAGGTCGCCGCCGCCGAGCTTCTTGTACGGCACGTACACGGACGCATGGCAGTGAATGCAGGTGCCCGGCTGCTTCGCCGCGATCTGCCGCTCGGTGTACACCTGATCCTCGAGCATGTGGGCGTGCCCGCGCTCCTCCCGGAAGTCCCGCGCGAAGGCGTAGCCGGCCCACATCGTCTTCAGCCGCCCGTCCTCCTCGAGCTTCGATTGCGCGACCACGCTGCGCGGATCGGCGTCCGTCGGCGTGCGCGGCACCGCCTCGCTCCCGCCGAAGCGCGTGCGCTTCTGGTCGACCGTGCGCCGGTAGCCGTCGTACTGGAGGGGGAAGTTCTTCCCCCAGACGGCCGGGTCGTCTATCGTGTCGTCAAGCTCGACGACGCGATAGAACGGGCTCTTCGCCTCCTGCTTGTGCTCGAAGATGTTCACCAGCAGCGCGGCGATCCCGGCGGTCGCCGCCGCCGCGGCGAGCGCCGCGAGCGGCAGGTAGCGCCAGCGCGCCGGCCGCTTGCCGGTGCGCTCGCTCTTCTGCGTGGATCCTTCGTCCTTCGGCTCCGTCATCGATTCCATCCCTCGTGCAGCGGGCGCCCCTCAGTGCAGGTGGCCCACCGATTCATGGCAGCGCACGCACGAGAGCCTCGCGGCGCCGTGGTGCTCGCTGTCGATCGCATCCACGACGTCGCCGTGGCACCCGCGACAGGCCTCCTCCGTGATGCGTAGATTGCTGGGCTTGATCCGGATCGGGTCCGGGAAGCGGCCCGAGGTGAAGGCGAACGAGTGCCAGAACCCGTTCGACGCCTTCGTGGTATATTTCCCCAGGAACGTGTGCGGCGCGTGACAGTCGTTGCACCCTGCCACGGCCCGGTGGCTGGAGCGCTGCCACCCGGCGAACTGCTCGTTCATGATGTGGCAGTTGGCGCACGCCGACGGATCGCTCCCCAGGTACGAGGCCCCCTTCGCATAAACGAAGGTGTACCCGCCGAGCCCGGCGGCCACGCCGAGCGCGACGCAGAGCGCGAGGAGCAAGGCCCCCGTGGAGCCGGGCCCGCCGCGCGCTCGCTCGCGCGCCGGCGGCTCCGGCGGTTCATCTCGCCGTTGCCCTTCCGTCATGGAATCTTGCTCGTGGGTCATCTATCGCCGGACCGGTTCATCGACTCTCGATCCTCGACCCGCCGCTTTGCAAAGCAGGTGCCGCTACGTCTCGGCCGGAGCGACGATCGACGGCCCGGCGGCGGGGACGAGCCCACTCGGCGCGAAGGGCGACGCGGGACGCCTTGCGGCCCGGCCCACGCGGCCGCAAGGCGTGCGCAGCGGTGCAGATTCCGCGCTGGCGGGCGCGCTCCCTGCGGCCGCTGTTCCCGCCGCGGCCCGTCTGCGCTAGGGAGCTGGCCAGGAGACGTCACGTGACCGCCCCGCGCGACACGCAGCCAGCTGCCGCCACGCCCGCGAGCGCCGGCCTGCCTCCGGCGAACCACCGTATCCGGCTGCCGGATTTCGAGCTCGGCGGCGCGCTCACGGCCGAGCAGCGGGGCTTCCTCGACGAGCACGGGTTCATCCGCTTCCGCGGGTTCGAAGGTCGCGGCGCGGTGCGCTCGCTCGTCGAGGAGGTCGAGGCCGTGGACCGGCGGCTCGTCGGGGAGGGCAGGGCGCACATCAACGGCGTCCCGCTCCTCTTCGGCACGCGGAAGGACGGCTCCCGTTACATCCAGCGCATGGTGTTCGCGTCGCTCTTCGGCGAGCGCCTCCGCGCCTTCCTGCGCGACCCTCGCTTCGGCGCCATCCTCGATGTGGCCGGGCCGGGGTACCGGATCGGCGCGCGGGAGCGCGACGGGCTCGTGATCAACCATTACCGCAACGAGGAGGGGTCGACGCACCGGCGCCTCGGCTGGCACACCGACAGCCTGCGCGACCTCTTCTATCTCGAGAAGCCGCGCCGTTACCTGAACGTCGGCTTCTATCTCGACGACTCGCCCCTCTCGAAGGGCGGCGTGCGGCTGATCCCGTCCTCTCACCGACAAGGCCTCTTCGAGATGATGACCCGCAAGGCCTATTTCCTCGACCACCGGCCCGATCCGGACGAGTTCGCGCTCGAGGCCGCGGCGGGGGACCTCACGATCCACGACGGCCGCATCTGGCACCGCGTCGCGCAGGCCACGGCCACGGGCGACGCCAGCCAGCGGCGCGTGATGTACCTGCCGCTCATGAGCGGACCGCTCAAAGAGAAGCACGAGGGCAGCCCCACGCCCCTCTATTTCCGGCTGAAGCGGCTCGCAGGGTACTGAGCGCCTCGAACGGCGTTATCGCGTCTACGAGCGCCCGCTCGGAAGGAACAGGTGATATGACGACAGCTGCCCCGCACCAGAAGACGCCGTTCACGCCGTACCAGCGGCGGCTGTTCTGGTTCCTGAGCGTGGCCTCGTTCTTCGAGGGCTACGACTTCCTGGCGCTCACGCAGATATTGCCCAACTTCGGCGCGCAGATGGGCCTCTTGCCCCGCCACGAGGGGCTCCTCGTCGGGGTCATCAACTCGGGCACGATGATCGCGTATCTGCTCGTGCGCAAGGCCGACCAGTGGGGGCGGCGGCGGGTGCTCTCGGTCACCATCGCGGGGTATACGATCTTCTCCGTGCTGACGGCGTTCTCGCCGAACGTCTATGTCTTTGCCGTCTTGCAGCTCCTCGCGCGCATCTTCCTCCTCGGGGAGTGGGCGGTCAGCATGGTGTATGCGGCCGAGGAGTACCCGAGCGATCGGCGCGGGATGGTGATCGGCGTCATCCAGGCCTTCTCGAGCCTCGGATCCATCGTGTGCGCGGGCGTCGTGCCGCTGCTCCTCGCGACGCCGTACGGGTGGCGCAGCGTGTACCTCGTCGGCGGCATCCCGCTCGTGCTCATCGCGGTCGCGCGGCGCGGCCTGCGCGAGACAGCGCGGTTCGAGCAGGCGGCGGCCGAGCGGGCGGGGGAGGGGACGCCGCCGTTCACGCGCATCCTGCGCACGCCGCACCGCGGGCGGATGCTGCAGCTCGCCTTGATCTGGGGGCTCACGTACGTTTGCACCCAGAACGCGGTGACGTTCTGGAAGACGTTCGCGCTCCGGGAGCGCGGGCTCAGCGACGGCGAGGTGGGCGGCAGCATCACGTTCGCCGCGCTCGTCTCGATGCCGCTCATCTTCGCCTCGGGCAAGCTGCTCGACGTGGTGGGCCGCCGCAAGGGCGCGGTGATCATCTATGTGCTGGCGGCCGCCGGCGTGCTCGGCGCTTACTCGCTGGGCTCGCGGGGCGGGCTCACGGCCGCGCTGGTCTTCGCCATCTTCGGCGCGAGCGGGGTGCTCCCCGTGCTGAACGCCTACATGACCGAGCTCTTCCCCACGCACCTCCGGAGCGACGCGATCGCCTGGTCGAACAACCTGCTCGGCCGGATCGGCTACATGCTCTCTCCGATCGCCGTCGGCTTCGCCGCGGAGGAGATCGGTTGGGGACCGGCGGTGTCCGCGACGGCGCTCTTCCCGCTGGTCGCGCTCGCGCTCATCCTGTGGCTCCTCCCGGAGACGCGCGGCAAGGAGCTCGAGGAGACGGCGCGGGTATAGCCCAGCTTCGTGTGTCAGAAATCCGGCCAAGGATTGCCGACACGCTACAAGACGTCAAGAAGACCACAAAAATCTTGGCGTCTTGTGGCGCCTTGGCGGTCTCCAGCATCCTGGTAGGCTGGGGTAAGCACCACACCACCGGGCGGTGAGCGCGAACGAGCGGGCTGAAATGTGGTTGCTGTCGGAGGCTCACAGGCTGCCGAGCCGACCCGGCTGGTGAGCGTGACATGACTGAGCCCGCCCGCGAGGCTCAAGCGGTCGCCGCGGCGCCCGAGCGGTTCCGCACCAAGCAACAGGTGTCGAGTTCCTGCGGTCTGGAGCTCGTCATCAATTAATTTGGTGGGAGCGCTGGGCTGGTCTAGATCCGCCCCGTCCGAACGATCCCGATCGGTCTGTACGGAAGAGCCCTATCAACGCGTCGTCGCACGTCTGCGTGCGAGCGGCCGAGGTGCGTCCGGAATGCAGACCGCCAAGACATTCAGGTCGCCACGTCGCCCCTATCGACGTCGCGCGCGAGAAGTCAGCGAATATGCAACCTTTCACGCTGCCCGACTTCTACATGCCGCATCCGGCGCGCCTCAATCCGCACCTCGAAGGTGCTCGCGCGCATACCAAGGCCTGGTCCTACGAGATGGGTATCCTGGAGGAGAACCCGCAGGGAAAACCCATCTGGACCGAGCGCGACCTCGACGCGCACGACTACGCGCTGCTCTGCGCGTACACCCACCCCGACGCGCCCGCGCCCGAGCTCAATCTGATCACGGATTGGTATGTCTGGGTGTTCTTCTTCGACGACCATTTCCTCGAGATTTTCAAGCGCACCAAGGACATGCGCGGCGCCAAGGCGTACCTCGACCGCCTGCCGCTCTTCATGCCCGTCGTGCCCACGGGGACGCCGCCGGAGCCGACGAACGTGGTCGAGCGCGCGCTCGCGGACCTCTGGGCGCGGACCGTCCCGCTCACCTCGGTGCACTGGCGCGAGCGCTTCCTCGAGGCGACGAAGAACCTGATGCTCGAATGCATGTGGGAGCTCGCCAATATCCAGGAGAACCGCGTCGCGAACCCGGTCGAATACATCGAGATGCGCCGCAAGGTCGGCGGCGCACCCTGGTCCGCGGGCCTCGTCGAGATCGCCGTGGGCGCCGAGGTCCCGGCCGCCGTCGCCGCGACGCGCCCCCTCGAGGTCCTGCGCGACACGTTCGCGGACGGCGTCCACCTGCGCAATGACCTGTTCTCGTACCAGCGGGAGGTCGAGGACGAAGGGGAGAACGCCAACTGCGTGCTCGTCCTCGAGCGTTTCCTCGGCGTCCCCACGCAAAAGGCGGCCGATCTGACGAACGAGATCCTGACGTCGCGGCTCCAGCAATTCGAGAACACGGCGCTCGTCGAGGTGCCGGCGCTCTGCGTGGAGCACGGGCTGACGCCGGCGCAAGCCGTCGACGTCGCCAGGTACGTGAAGGGGCTGCAGGATTGGCAGTCTGGCGGCCACGAATGGCACATGCGGTCGAGCCGCTACATGAACGAAAACGCGGACAAATCCGCGGGCGTCCCCGATTTCCCCGGGACGCCGACGGGGCTCGGCACCTCGGCGTTCCGGATCAGGCTCACGCCCGCCGCCCTGGGTTTGCAGCGGATCAAGACCCTCACCCACGCCCCGTTCCGGCCTGTGGGCAGGACGCCGCTCCCGAAGATCTACATGCCGTTCAAGCTCCGCTTGAGCCCGCATCTGGCCGCAGCGCGCCGGAGCACCGTCGAGTGGGCCCGAAAGTTCGCGATGCTCGACGTGGTGCCGGGCGTCTTCGGGTCCGGGATCTGGGACGAGCGCAGGCTCATCGGCTTCGATTTCCCCATCTGCGCCGCGGGCATTCACCCGGACGCGTCCCCGCACGAGCTCGACCTGACCTCGGCCTGGCTGACGTGGGGGACGTACGGCGACGATTATTTCCCGCTCGTGTTCGGCGCGGCGCGGGACATGGCGGGCGCGAAGCGGTTCAACGCCCGGCTCTCGATGTTCATGCCCCTCGACTGCGCGGGCGCCCCGGCGCCCGAGAACCCGGTGGAGAGCGGCCTGCTGGATCTCTGGATCCGTACGGCTTCCCCCATGTCGATGAATTCGCGGCAATGGCTCCGCCGCAGCGTCGAGACCATGACCGGGAGCTGGCTCTGGGAGCTCCTGAACCAGACCCAGAACCGGATCCCGGATCCGGTCGATTACGTCGAGATGCGCCGCAAGACGTTCGGCGCCGATCTCACGATGAGCCTGTCCAAGCTCACGCTCGGCGATGTGGTCCCGGCCGCGGTCTTCCGGACGCGGACGATGCGAGGGCTCGACAACACAACGGCCGACGTGGGCGGGTGGATCAACGATCTCTACTCGTACCGCAAGGAGATCGAGTTCGAGGGCGAGCTCAGCAACCTCGTGCTGGTCGCCGAGCGGTTCCTCGAATGCGACGCGCAGCGGGCCAAGGAGGTCGTCAATGACCTGATGACGGCGCGCGTGCTGGAGTTCGAGCACATCGTCGCGACCGAGCTGCCCCGCATCCTCGACGAATTCGACCTCGACAAGGCGGCCCGCGAGGCCGTGCTCGGATACGTCGAGAAGCAGCGATTGTACATGGCTGGCGTCCTCAACTGGCACGTCGTGACGAGCCGGTACGTGGACGCGGAGCTCGAGCGCCAGCCGATCGAACGGGCGATCGATGGCGCGCGTGGGTTTGGCGCCTCTGCGGCGCGTATCAGCAGCTTCTTCGGCGCCGGAAGAGCCGGCGCCGCGGCTCCTGCTGCGAAGGCGGATCTTTCAATGGGTACGGCGCGGTCCGTGCCGGTGAAGCAGGGGCGGCCCTAGCCGTCCGGGAAAGAGGGACTCATGTCTATCACAGGTAATCTGGGTTCGATCGATCAGCACCAGACCAGCCTCGCGACGGCGGCCGCGAGGCAGCTCGCGACGACGACCAAGTCGGCGCCGCAGATGCAGGGCATCTCGTCGCGGTGGCTGGTCAAGCTCCTGCCGTGGGTGCACGTCAACGGCGTGTACCGCGTGAACCGCCGCCTGAGCTATGCGGTGGGCGACGGGCGGGTGACGTTCACGAACACCGGCGCGAAGATCCAGGTCATCCCGCAGGAGCTCTGCGAGCTGCCGCTCCTCCGCGGTTACGATGACGTCGAGGTCCTCACCGCGCTGGCGAACCGCTTCGTGCAGCGTGAATACAAGCCCGGCGACGTCATCACCGAGCGCGGCAAGGAGGCCGATCACATCTGCCTCATCGCGCACGGCAAGGTCAACAAGATCGGCGCGGGCAAGTACGGCGATGAGACGGTCCTCGCGGTCCTCGCGGACGGCGACCATTACAGCTACCAGGCGCTCCTGGAGGCGCAGGATTACTGGACGTTCACGGCCAAGGCCGTCACGACGGTCACGGTGCTGACGCTCCAGCAGAACGCCTTCGAGGAGCTCGTCGCCCAGCACCCGTCGCTGAAGAAGCACCTCGACAGCTTCAAGGCGCTCGCCGCGAAGAAGCAGGACAACACGGGCGAGGCGGCGATCGAGATCGCGGCGGGCCACTCCGGCGAGCCCGTCCTCCCCGGCACGTTCGTCGATTACGAGACCTCGCCCCGCGAGTACGAGCTCAGCGTGGCGCAGACCGTGCTCCACATCCACACGCGCGTCGCGGATCTGTTCAACGAGCCGATGAACCAGACGGAGCAGCAGCTGCGCCTGACCATCGAGGCCCTGAAGGAGACCCAGGAGCACGAGCTCATCAACAACCGCGAGTTCGGCCTCCTGCACAACGCCGACCTGAAGCAGCGCATCCACACCCACAGCGGCCCTCCGACGCCGGACGACATGGACGAGCTCCTCGCCACGGTCTGGAGGGAGCCGTCGTTCTTCCTCGCGCCCCCGCGGGCCATCGCGGCGTTCGGCCAGGAGTGCAGCCGCGTCGGCGTCTATCCGCAGAGCATCGAGGTGAACGGCCACCGCGTCCCGGCGTGGCGCGGAGTGCCGATCTTCCCGTGCAACAAGATCCCGGTCTCGGAGACGCGGACGACCTCGATCCTGCTCGTGCGCGCGGGCGAGAAGAACCAGGGCGTCATCGGCCTGCACCACGCCGGCATTCCGGACGAGGTCGAGCCGAGCCTCAACGTGCGCTTCATGGGGATCAACGACAAGGCCATCATGTCGTACCTCGTCAGCCTCTATTACTCGACGGCCGTGCTGGTCCCCGACGCGCTCGGCGTCCTGGAGAGCGTCGAGATCGGACGCGCCCACGAATGAACCGCGAGCGGTAGGCGCTCCGCGTGTGCCCCGTGCAAACGCGGGGGATACGCGGAGCGCTCTGCTCTCCGAAGCGCGCAGAAGGAAAGGTACATCATGGCAAACGCCGAAATACCTGGGATCGGGAACGATGTAGAGCGTTCGAGCCTCGGGACACCGGGGGCGCGAAAGCTCGCGACGACGACCAAGTCGCATCCGCAGATGCAGGGGATCACGTCCCGGTGGCTCTTGCGGGTCTTGCCCTGGATCGAGGTCACGGGCGGCACGTATCGCGTGAACCGCCGCCTGAGTTATGCCGTCGGCGACGGGCGGTTGAGCTTCGGCAACGTCGGGGCGAAGGTGCAGGTGATCCCGCAGGAGCTCTGCGAATTACCGCTCTTGCAAGGCTTCTCGGACGACGCCGTGCTCGACACCCTGGCGAGCCGGTTCATCCAGCGAGAGTACAAGCCCGGCGCGCTGATCGCCGAGCGCGGAAGACCCGCGGAGACGATCTTCCTGCTCGCGCACGGAAAGGCCCAGAAGCTCGGCGTAGGCAAGTACGGCGCCGACACGATCCTCGACGTCCTCGCGGACGGGGACCATTTCGGGGATCAGTCCGTCATCGAATCGAACGACGTATGGACCTATTCGGTCAGGGCCGTCACGCCGTGCATCGTGCTCGAGCTCCCGCAGCGCGTCTTCGAGGAGCTGATCTCGCGATCCCCGGCGCTCCACGCGCACGTCGAGTCGCTCAAGGAGCGGCTGAAGAAGCCGCAGGACAAGCTCGGACAGGCGGCGATCGCCCTCACCGCCGGTCACAAGGGCGAGCGCGCGCTCCCGGGGACGTTCGTCGATTACGAGACCGCGCCGCGTGAATACGAGCTCAGCGTCGCGCAGGCGATCCTCCGGCTCCACACGCGTGTCTCGGATCTCTTCAATGATCCGATGGATCAGCTCCAGGAGCAGCTCCGCCTGACCGTCCAGGCCCTGCGCGAGCGGCAGGAGCACGAGCTCATCAACAACCGTGACTTCGGCCTCCTGCACAACGCCGACCTGAAGCAGCGCCTCCATCCCCGGAGCGGCCCCCCGACGCCCGACGACATGGACGAGATCCTCTGCCGGCGCCGCAAGTCGCAGTTCTTCCTGGCGCACCCGCGCACGATCGCCGCCTTCCACCGGGAGTGCAGTCGCCGGGGCATCTACCCGACCACCGTCGAGCTCTCCGGCACGCAGGTCGCGGCGTGGCGCGGCGTCCCGATCCTGCCTTGCGACAAGATCCCCATCAACGAGGACAAGACGAGCTCCATCCTCGTCATGCGCACGGGGCAGGAGCATCAGGGCGTCATCGGCCTCCGCCGCACGGGCCTCCCCGAGGAGATCGAGCCCGGTGTCTCGGCCCGCAGGATGGAGACCGACGGAAAGGCCATTACCTCGTACCTCGTGAGCACCTATTACTCCGCCGCGGTGCTGGTGCCCGACGCGCTCGGCGTCCTTGAGAACGTCCAGATCGGGCGGTAGTCTCCACGGCACCGATGACTCTGCATCTCGACCTGCTCCTCCACAACCTCGTCGCGCTGTGCATCGCGATCGTGGCGCTCCTCCTCCTCTCGGAGCTCGTGGTCAGGCTCATCCATCGGGGCTACGCCTTCGCCTTGCGCTCGCCGGCGCTGGAGCACGTCACGGCCGACGAGCGCAAGTCGTTCCGGCGTCGCGTCCGTCGCCGCGTGCTCGTGTGGGTCGCGCTCGTCGGCGCCGTGCTCATGGGCGGCGCGGCGTTCGCCGTGGTTCGCGGAATTCGCGCCCTCGACGTGGTGAAGAGCGCGCTCGTCGGGCTCGCGGGAGACGATCCCGCGCTCGCCAGGATGCGGTTGCTGAGCGCGCTCGGGATCGCCGTCGGCGCGCTCTTCGTCGACGCCCTCGCCCGGGGGCTCGCCGACGCGCTGGGAAAGGCGGTCGCGCGCTCGGACTGGCTGGAGAAGCGGCGCGAGCCGGTCGCAGAGGTCACGATACGCCTGCGCAAGGCGCTCCGCGTGGTCGTCCTCGGCGCCGCCGCGGTCCTCCTCACCGAGAAGCTCGCGCTCGCGCCGGGGACCCAGCGCGCCGTATTGCTCGCCAGCTACACGCTGGGCGCGTTTTACGTGAGCCGCCTCGCGACGGGGATCGGATACCTCCTCCTCGACGTCCTCTTCGACAACTCCACGAGGCTCGCCCGTCTCGAGAGCCCTCTCAGGTACCTCGGGAACCTGTCGCACCTGCTCGGGATCACGAAGCGCGTCGTCGATTATTGCGTGTACATCACGGCGGCGACGTGGGTCGCCGACGCGCTCACGCCCGACACGTGGCTCTCGCAGGCGGGGCGGGTCGGGCTCCGGATCATCGCGATCGTCTATGCGAGCCGGGTCCTCGTCGAGATCTGCGTGCTCCTCATCAACGACCTCTTCCTCGGGAAGGTGGCGGAGGAGAACCCCCAGACGCTCCAGCAACGAAAGACCCTGGTCCCCGTGGCCATGGGCTTCGTGCGGTACGCGATCTACTTCTCGGCTCTCGTGATGGGCCTGCGCGAGGCTTCCATCGATCCCACGCCGCTGCTCGCCGGCGCCGGCGTCATCGGCGTGGCCATCGGCTTCGGCGCGCAGACGTTCGTGGGGGACATCGTGGCCGGCTTCTTCATCCTCTTCGAGAACCTGCTCCTCGTCGGGGATCTCGTGGAGATCGGCGGCATCCAGGGGCGCGTGGAGGAGATCGGCGTTCGTATCACGAAGATCCGCGACGAGATCGGCGTGCTCCATTCGATCCCGAATGGCGAGGTGCGCAAGGTCGCGAACCATTCGCGATCCTACGTGAACGCGGTGGTCGACGTGCACGTGCCTTACGAGGAGGACGTGCAGCGGGTGCGTGAGCTCCTCGCGAGGGTCGCCGAAAAAGAGGTCGAGCTGCAGACGGGCGCTCCGGGGCAGGTGGACGTCGGCGTGGAGGAGCTCAACGAGGGTTCGATCGTCCTGCGTATCAGCGCGCGCGTGCCGCCCGGCAAGAACAAGGAAGTGAACGATGCGCTGCGCGGCCGCGTCGTCGAGGAGCTTTGCAAAGCGCAGGTCAGCGCGCCGCGCCCGCGTCGAGCCGTCCTCATCGACAGCCAGCTCTCCGTCAAGAACCCGCCCAGGCGAGAGATCGAGGAATCCGCGCCCGTCATGCCTTTCTCGCCCACGAACGACGACTGACGAGCGGCTCGCCTCGCGGCCGTGCTCAGGCCCCGACAGCGCGAGGCGCGCCGTGTCCTCGATCAGGTCCCTCCGTGCCAGGAGCACAAAACCGGCGGGAAGAGGAGCCAATCAACGGAGGTCCAGGGCGTCCCTTCGTCCATCGAGGAGTTCGAATGGACCTTGCCAGATCTCTTGTCCGCCCGGGAACGTGGCTCGTTGCCGTCTTCCTGGCGTCGTCCGTGGCCGCGTGCTCGGGCGCCGATCCCACCGCTCCAGGGCAATCGCCGCCCGACGACACGGAGCTGCAGCCAGAGCCTCCGACCGAGCCCGAGCCGCCGCCAGGCGCGCCGATCGACGTCCAGCGCTACGAGGTGACGGGAGAGTTCGACTGGAGCCGGGGGCGGCTGGTCGCGACGGTCGCGGTGACGTTCCTGCCAGGCGACGACGGCCTGCGCTCGCTGCGCCTCGACAGCGCGGTCGCCGAGGTCAAGGCGGTCCGGCTGGCCGGGGGCACGGATCTGCCTTATACGGTCGACGCCGAGCTCCGGGCGCTCCTCATCGACGTCTCGCGCGTGCCTGACATCGCGGCGGACCAGGCGATCACGCTGGAGATCGACTACGAGGCCGCCGAGAGCGACGCCCTCCACGCGATCCCCGCCCGCCGGGGGGACCCCGCCGCGTCGCGCGCTGTCTACACGCTCTCGGAGCCGCTCAACGCCGCGCTCTGGATGCCGTGCCACAACACGCCCGAGGACCGCGCCGTCTTCTCCATCGACCTCGGGATGGGCGCGCAGGAGATGATGATCGCGAACGGCAACCTCGTCTCCGACGAGCAGGGCGCGTCCGGCCGCCGCATGAAGTACGCGACGGACTACACGGTGCCCATCTACCTCATGGCCTTCGCGATCGGCGACTTCGAGGTCGAGGGCACGATGAAGGGGAGCCTCCCCGTCTCTGTCTGGCACCGGCGCGGCGTCCCGGGCGATTACGACCGTCTGCTCGACGAGGTGGTCCGCTCGATCGGCCTCTTCGAGGAGCTGCTCGTGCCGTATCCCTTCGAGAAGTACGCGCTGGTGCTCGTACCGGAGTACGGCGGCGGCCTCGAGAACCTCGGCATCACCTTCCAGGGGGAGTCCCGGAGCACCGCTCCGACCAGCTCTGGCGACCTGAGGCTCACGATCCACGAGCTCGGCCACCAGTGGTTTGGAGACCTCGTGACCGTCAAGACCTGGGACGATCTGTGGATCAAGGAGGGCATGGCGACGTTGCTCGCAGAGGAGGGCGCGCGCCTCTACCTGGATGAGAGCGGCGAGGGGACGCTGAACGGCGACTCCTTCGCGGCCGTCGTGGACTCCCTCATCGTGGATCCGGACCGCGATCCCGACGACAAGTACACGAGCGGACCTTACGACCGCGCCGCGTGGCTGCTCACCCAGATCCGGAGCCTCATCGGGGAGGAGTCTTTCTGGGGCACGCTGCGCGACGTCCTCAACGACCACCGCTTCGGCGCCATCGGTACGGACGAGTTCCTCGGCGCCTTCGCGCGGCACCTCGGCCCCGACGCGACCGCCCGCGCGCGGCGGGCGCTCCGGGCCAGCGCGCTCCCGCACCTCGATCTCGGGCGGTCGCCCTCCGGCGGCGTGCTCGTGACGCTGCGCGATCCGGACGGCGCGCTCGTCGCGCCGCTCGAGCTCCTCTGGATCGCGGACGACGGAACGACGCGCTCGCAGGTGCTCGAGCTCGATCAGGGCGCGGACGTCGCCCCGCAGCAGGAGGGCGAGCTGCTGATCTTCGATCCGCTCGACCGCCACATCCCCTGGTTCTACCTGGTCGACGACTCCAGCCTGGATCCGCAGGGCCACGCGGCGCGCTTCTCCTCGTTTCGCCTTCCCACGAGCCCCTCGCAGGTCGCGAACCTCCTCGAGGCCGGCGGCGTCCACCAGACGGCCGCCCTCCATGTCGGCTTGCCGGAGACCCTGGCCCCGGGCGCGTTCGCGGCCTTCCTCGACGGTCTCGACGCCGAGGACGCCAAGGGCATGGCGGTCGCGGCGGCGTGCGTCAGGGCCGCGGATCCGGCGCTGGATCCAGCGCTGCGCGCGGCGTGGTCGAGCGCGCTCGCGCCGCTGCTCGCGGGGCCGCCCTTCGCGCGCTGGACCGAGTTCACGCCGTGGCTGGAGTACGGGGCGTGCGGCGAGGTCGTCGACGCGCTGGCGCTCTACGCGGACGAGTGGTCGGCGCTCGCGGCGGGGCCTCCGGCCGGTGACCTCTCCGACGCGCACCTGCTGTTCCTGTACAACTTCGAGCTGCCGCTCGAGACGGTGGTATCGGCGTGGGCGAACGTCGCCAGGCAGTCCAGCTCGCTGCGCGCGCGCTCGCTCGCCATGACAAGGATCCGCCTCGACATCGATCGCGCTCGGCCGGAGCACGTCCCCGCCCTCCGCGCCTTCTTCGCCGAGATCGTCCCGTCCACGGAGGTGTTCGACCTCCTCTACCAGGCGCTCGACGGGCTGAGTCGCACGAAGGCGCCCACCGCGACGGAGAACGCGGAGGCCCTGGCCGCGCTGCGCCAGCAGCTGCGCGCGGCGTCGACGACGCCCCTCGACGGTCTGGTGGTGTGCGTCGCCCACGAGCTGACCCAGGGCGACGCCGCGGCGTGGAGCGAGTTCGTCGGGGGCCTCGACGGCGTGGAGCTCTCCGCCGAGGCCGCCTCGATGCTCGCGGATCCGTCCAGCTGCTGAGGACGACGCCGCGCCTCGATCCATCCGATCCGTCACGTGCAGGCGCCGAGGCCCGCCGGCGCTGCGCGGCCGTGTGCCCCGCGACGGCCGCGGCCGCATGGCGCGGCTGCCCGGGGCCATGGACAATCAGCGCATGCCTCCCGGCGCTCCCGCGTCCGCCTCCCCGCGCCCCGGCGCGATCACCGACGTCGCCGGCATCCAGGTCGGCCATTTCACCGACAGCCGCCGCCCCACGGGCTGCACCGTGGTGCTGGCGCGCGAGGGCGCCGTCGCCGGCGCGGACGTGCGCGGCGCCGCGCCGGGCACGCGCGAGACCGACGTGCTCTCGCCGTCCAACGTGGTCGAGCGCGTCCACGGCGTCCTGCTGGCCGGCGGCAGCGCCTGGGGCCTGGACGCGGCCTGCGGCGTGATGCGCTGGCTGGACGAGCGCGGCGTGGGCATGACCGTCGGCCCCGCCCGGGTGCCCATCGTGCCCGGCGCCGTGCTGTTCGACCTGGCGCTGGGCGACCAGCGTATCCGTCCCGACGCCGCCGCTGGCTACGCCGCCTGCGAGGCCGCGTCGAACACGCCGCCCGCCGAAGGCAACGTGGGGGCCGGGGCCGGCGCCGTGGTCGGCAAGATCTTCGGCTTCCACCGCGCGATGAAGGGCGGCATCGGCGGCGCCTCCGTCTGCGTCGGCGGCGTGACCGTGGGCGCCATCGTCGCCTGCAACGCGCTGGGCGACGTCGTCGACCCGGAGACGGGCCAGGTGCTCGCCGGCGCGCGCACGGAGCGCGGCACGCACCTGCTGGACACGCGGCGCGCGCTGCTGCGGGGCGACACGCCCAGGCCCATGCTCGCGGGCAGCAACACAACCATCGGCGTGATCGCCACCGACGCCGTGCTCACCAAGAGCCAGGCCTGCCGCCTCGCCACCGTGGGGCACGACGGCCTGGCGCGCGCGATCAACCCGCTGCACACGCTCTCCGACGGCGATGCCCTCTTCGCGCTGGGCACGGGCGCGTCCGGCGCGACGCCCGGCATGATGACTCTGTGCGTCATGGCGGCCGAGGTCTGCACGCTGGCCGTGGTGCGCGCCATCCGCGCGGCGCAGGGCGTGACGCTCGGCGCTGCGCACCTGCCGGCGGCGGGGGACCTGGGATGAAGCCTGTCGACGCGCGCTGAAGCCAGTCACGGTGCTGCGCTCGAAGCCGCGACTCGTGCTCGTACTTCCCCGTACTTCCGCTAGGGAAGCCGCGACTCGTGCTCGTACCTCCGCTACGGAAGCCGCGACTCGTCCTCGTACTTCCACTACGCTGGTCAGAACCACGGAGGGGTGACGGTAGCGACAATGGATCCGCCGGACGGAGCCGCCGCGTGAGGGGCCTTCGCCGCCGCGATCCGCTCCCGTGATGTCGCCGTGGTCGGGGGCGCCGAGAGCCCGGCGGACCTCACATGCCGTGAAGCTCGCACGCACAGCTGAGAGGAGATGAGGACAAGGATGCCCACCATTGCGATCGTCGGCGCCGGCGTGGCCGGCCTGCATCTCGCGCTGCACCTCCAGAAGGAGGGCCTCGACGTGAGCCTCTACGAGGAGCGCACGCCGGACGAGATCCGGACGGGGCGACTGCCGAGCACCGTCGGGCTCTCCCTGCTGACCCGGGAGCGCCAGCGGGCGCTCGGCGTCGCGCACTGGGAGGGGCCCGAACATGCCACGAGGACCATCCGGATCCGCGTGGCGGCCGAGCCGCCGATCGACTTCGTCGGTCGCCTCGCGGATCAAGCGCTCTTCATCGACATGCGCGTCTATCTGCCCCAGCTGCTCGAGGACTTCGTCGCGCGGGGCGGCCGCGTGGTGAGGGCCTCGCTCGACGCGGCCGGCGTCCGCGGCCTCGCCGCGGCGCACGACCTCGTGGTCGTCGCCACGGGGCGGGCGGGCCTCACGGACCTCTTCCCGAGGGTCCCCGAGCGAAGCCCGCACGCCGCGCCGATGCGGCGGCTCTTCGCGGGCATCGTCCGCGGGCTCCGCATGCCGCCCGGGCCGATGGAGTTCATGTTCCAGCTCTCCCCGGGGCACGGCGAGATCTTCGAGAACCAGTACATCACGCTCGGCGGGATCGTTCCCTCGCTGCTCATCGAGGCGATCCCCGGCGGCGCGCTCGAGCCGATCACGCGGATGCGCTACGAGGACGATCCGGCGCGCTTCGACGCGGCGCTGCTCGACGCGGTGCTCGCGCACGCGCCGCTCACGGCCGAGCGCGTCGATCGGGCGAGCTTCGGCGTGGCCGGCCCGCGCGACTACCTGACGGGCGCCGTGACTCCGGTGGTGCGCCGCGCGTACGCGCCCCTCGGCGGCGAGAGGTTCGCGCTCGCGCTGGGCGATCTCCACATCACCCACGATCCGATCACGGGCCAGGGCGCGAACATGGCCACGCTCGCGGCGTCGCTCGCCGCCGAGCAGATCGCCGGGCAGGCGGCCGCCGGCGCCGCGTTCGACGAGGCGTTCTGCGCGGACCTGGAGGATCGCCTCTGGAACGGGCTCCGGGCGGCCACGGAGTGGACGAACGCCTTCCTCCTGCCGCCCCCGGACCACGCGCTGGCCCTCCTCGCCGCGGCCGCGCGCAGCCAGCCGGTGGCCGACGCGTTCGTCACGAACTTCTCGTACCCGGACCGCCAGTGGGCGATCCTCTCATCGCCCGAGGCGACCGCCAGCTTCATCGCGAGCCACGCCTGACGATCAGCTGAAGCGCGCCCGGATCGGCGCAGGGCTCTCGCAGATCGGGCACGCGTCCGCGCGCTCGGCGATCTTGCCGCAGTCCTTGCAGTCGACGCGATAGCCGTGGAAGCCGGGGTCGTGCAGCTCGACGCTCGTCTGTGCCCTGTCCGCGCGCTTTCCCTCGTATTTCACGCGCATTGGCACGAACGCGATATAACGCACCTCGATGTGCTCGCACCGCGAGCACCGCTCCGGCACCGCGTACGTGTTGGTCGTCGTGAGCCCGCGCGCGAGGCCGCCTTCGGCGTGGCACCTCGGGCAGCGGTCGTCCGTGAACACGAGGTGCTGGCACGCGCCGCACGTGATCTCGTACAGCCCGTCGACGAACATCTCGCCCTTGTAGACCCACTTGACCGGCCCGACGGGCTCGCCCTCCATGAGCGGCACGAGCCCGTCGACATACGAGCGCAGGTTGAGCTTCTGTCCCCCGCACGCGGGACACCCCGCCTCGACCATCTCGGCAAACGCGCGTTCGGAGAGCCTGCTCATGATCGTCGCCTTCTAGCACGCCTCGGCGGCGGGAGGACCGAAATGGCGGGGCCGCGCCAGGGCGGCGCCCTTATGCGCCCTGGCGCGTCGCGCTGGAGGGGCCAGCCTCCACACCTGGAGGCCTCGGCCTCCAGGGCATGGCCTCCGAGCGGGGCCCGGACCATTCCAACAGGCACCCGGGCATCACGCGGAGCCGCCGCTCGCTCCACGACCAAGCGCTGCGAGCGTGGGGATATGCCGCCCGGCGCGCGGCCTCCGGCGGTGCCGCGCATGGCCCCCAGCCGTGCCTTCAGCGCATGGCCTGACGATTGCTATTACGTTCATCCGTCGGTCGCACGGTCGGTCAGGCGATTCCCACCATGACGTCGAGGGACGGGAAGAGCGCCTGCCCGGCATCCCTATCGTCGCGCTCGCGTGAGACCAGCGCGCAGGCCTGCCGGCGCGGAGGCGCTGCGGCCGCGCGTGCCGTCGAGGGGGCGAGAGCGCCCGAACACGAACCGAACCCGAGGTGAACCATGTCGTCGGTCTCCATCAAAAAAGCGATGATCTTCATTCTCATCGGCGCGGCCGCGGGCTGCGCCGTGCCCGCCGAGAAGGACGCGCCGGAGGAAACGGCGGTCGAGTCGCAGGCCGTCGAGTGCAGCAAGGAGTGCATCCTGGCGATGGTGAACAGGCAGCTCTCGCTGATGGGCGAGTTCGGGAACGAGGAGGAGTTCACGCGGGCGCTCAGGGAGCTCGTGGCCATCGGCCCGGCGGCCGTCCCCGTGGTCGCCGAGGTCTACAAGGCGTGGTCGGTGTCGGTCCCGCCGGACAAGGCCGAATCGGCGAGGCCCGGCGAGATGCGCTGGCGGGCGGCTCACCTCCTTGGCCTGCTCGGCGCGCGCGACGGCATCAAGCCGCTGAACGAGATCGCCACGACGAAGCTCCCCGAGCCCGAGGCCGACGAGCAGCTCTTCGCGGATGAATACCGCGTTCGCCTGCGCGCGATCGCCGGGCTCGAGGCGCTCGGCGCCGCGGGGGAGCTGAAGGCCATCTACTCCGCCGGCGACCTCCTGCGCAACCCGGCGGCGGCGAGCCTCTACGCCCTCGGGATCGACGTCGGCGGGATCCAGCTGATCGACGCGCCCAAAGCGCTCGCGGACGATATCGCCGACATCAAGGACTACAACCCGAACAACGGTCGGCCGGCGCAGCCGGAGAAGCCCGGATCGCGGGTATTCAAGGTGGCTCCTCGGACCGACACGCCTGCCATCACTCGTTGAGGGATCGATCATGAAAACCACGATCAGCGCCATTCTTGCGTCTTGTTTGCTCCTCGGCGTCGCCTCCGAGGCCCGCGCCGACACCTGCGACACCGTGAGGGGGACCGATCCCGGCGTGATGACGAGCTTCTGGTGCACGCAGCCGTGGATCGACTTCTTCTGGGACGCGTACGACTTCGACAAGGGGGACTGGGACAACGGCTTCGGCTGGGAGGCCGCGTGCGACCGGAGGCGGCCGCTGGCGCGCACGTTCCAGGCGATCCAGCTCCTCAACTACGCGTCGCCGAACGAGCCGCACCAGACGAACGACTTCAACGGAAACATCCTGCGCTGGGGCGGCAACTACACGATTCGTGAGTTCGACGAGCTCGACGCGCGGTGCGGGGACGGGTCGAAGCGGGCGTACACGACCTGGGGCGGGTTCGACGACTACACGGAGCTCTACATCCCGTTCTTCTACAACGAGAACGTCGTGGAGCGCGCCGGGACGTTGATCCACGAGTCGCGGCACTCGGACTGGTGCGGCCACAGCGGCAACGACGGCAGCAACAAGTGCCCTGCGAAGAGCGAGTCGTGCGACGAGAAGTACCTGGATGGGTGCTCCGGGATCGGGTCGCCCAGCGGGCGGGGCGCGGACGGCTATCAGGTCCTGTGGCTGTGGTGGTACGCTTTCGAGGCCGACGCGCAGCACAGCTCGTCGACGATGAAGGCCTTCGCGAGGGACGAGGCGAACCGGATCCTGAACACGATGTTCGACGTCAATCCCTGCTTCAACATCACGAGCAATGGTAGCAAGATCATTACCTGCTAGGAGGGGGGTGCTCGGCGGCTTCCTGTGGGGCGCGCTGTGCCTCGCAGGGTGCGCCGGGCACCCCGGCTCGGACATCCCGCCGGCGCCCTGGGCGCAGCTCGAGGTGAACCGCGGCGCAGGCGAGGAGACCGTCGTCTGGATCGAGCTGAGCGGCAGGTTCGAGGGGCACCAGGGGACGACGGCGCTCCGCGGAGAGCTCAGCGCCGAGCAGATCTCGGCTCTTCGAGAGCTGTTCCGGGACGAGCGGCTCGCGATCTACCGGAGCGACGCGCTGCCCGCCGACGGCAGCGTCGACCTCGCGGGCACCGCCGAGCGGCCGATCTTCCGCGTCGTGGTGCGCGAGGAGAGCGACGCGATCCGGGCGGGCTCGGAGAAGCTTTCGGCGTATTTCGCCGAGGGGGCGCAGCGCGCCGAGACGACCGAGATGCTGCGAGAGGTCAAGGCGATCATCGCCGCAGCGACGCAGGTCCCTTAGTACCACAGCCGCACGTCGCGGAATCTCCGCGGATTTCGATGGGCGGGCGGGCGATCGTGACGCTTGGCTTGTCCGCACACTGGTGGAGCCCAGCTCGTTTGGCGCTCACCGACGTGCGGCTGTTGTACTAGAGGCAGTACCCATGACGCCCTCAGATCGTCCGCGCGTGCCGTCGAGTCTCTCACGCGGTGAGCCGATGCCGGCCGGCGAAGCACTGCGCAGGCTGCGAGACGGCAATCGCCGCTTCGTCCAGAACGTGCGGAGCGTCGACACAATGCTCAGCCAGGCCGCACGCAATGCGCTGGTCGCAGCCCAGGCGCCGATCGCGATCGTCCTGTCGTGCTCGGACGCGCGCGTCCCGGCCGAGCTCGTGTTCGATCAGGGGCTCGGGGACCTGTTCGTGGTGCGCGTTGCCGGTAACGTCGTCGCCCCGACGCTGGTCGGCAGCGTCGAGTATGCGGTCGCCGCGTTCGGCACGGCGCTGGTGGTCGTCATGGGGCACACGCACTGCGGCGCGCTCGCCGCGACGCTGGACTGGATGACGGAGCGCGGCGCCCCGCCCTCCGGGGCTGTCCACGAGATCCTCGCGCGGATCAGGCCGGCGGTCGAGGAGGCAAGGCAGCCCGGCCTCGACCGCGCGGCGATCCTCGCCGCGGCCACGCGCGCCAACGTGCGCGCCTCGGTTCGGGAGCTCAGCCAGAGCGGGCAGCTGGCCGAGATGGTCGTGCGCGGCGACGCCGTCGTCATCGGCGCCGAGTACTCGCTCGCGACGGGCGCCGTGGACGCTGCCTGAGGTCGTGACGCTGGTCGGCGCGCCCGACGCCGCCTTCGTCCTCCGGATCCGCGTCACTCCTCCCGAATCAGCGCCTCGATCGCCTCGAAGACGCGCGGCACGACAGGCAGGCTCGGATCGGTGTACGCGTCGGTCTGCGACGCGTTCGACAGCGTCGCCTCCTTCAGCGTGTGGCTCATTCCCTCGACGATGACGAGCGTCGCGTCCGGCCGCGCGCCGGCGAGCCGCTCCGCGTCCTCGACCTTGGTCTGGAGATCGGTCGTCCCTTGCAGGAGGAGGATCGGCGCCGTCACGGCCGCGAGCTCCACCGCGGGGTCGTGCTTCATCCAGGAGATGACGAACGGCTGCACGCTCGGCCGAAACAGGCTCATGAACACCTGACTTTGCGGGATGTCCGTGACGAGCTCCCCGGCCTCGAGCTGGTCGAGGATCGCGTTTGCCTTCTCGCGATCCTCGTCCGGGAGGCCTTTGAGCTGATCGCGCAGGACATCGCCGATGGGCCGGCCCGCGCCGGCGATCGAGACGAACCCGTCGATCTCGGTCTCCCGGGCGACAAGCATACCGAGCAGCGAGCCCTCGCTGTGCCCCACCACCGTGATCGTCGCGAAGCGCCCGTCCGCCCGGAGCTTCTTCACCCACAGGCCGGCGTCGTCGGCGCCCATCTCGAAGAGCATCTCCTGCTCCGTCCGGGGGGCCGCGGAGACGCTCGCGCCGATGCCGGCCTTGTCGTAGCGAATCGACGCGATGCCCCTGTCCCGGAGCCCTTCCGCGAGGAGCTTGTACGTGTCCGGCTCGACGCCCGCGGCGACGTGATTGCCGTCCCGGTCGGTCGGCCCCGACCCGGGGATGATCACGACCGCAGGGAACGGCCCGCACCCGGCCGGCACCACGAGCCTGCCAACCAGCGTGCCTCGCGCGTTCTCGACCGTGGTCCTGGCGCTGGACGCCGCCGGACACCCCGGCGCGTCCGGCGTTGTCGGCGTCTCCGTGTCAGGCACGTCCGTGTCGTCAGGGAGCGCGCCGCTCCCGCCAGCGGACGACGCGCGCTCACCGGCGCCGCAGCCCGCGCAGAGGGGCGACGAGGCGAGCGCGGCGGCGCACGAGACGGCGAGCGCGGCGCGGCGCGCCGGGACCACGAGAACCGATCGCAATGACATGACGAGCCCTCCGAGGATGAGAGAGAGGTGCAGCGCCGCCCGGGGCGCACCGGTGCGCCCTCGCGGTCGCGCGAGCACCGCAGAGCGCGCCGCGCGAGCGGGGCGGCGCGCCGGGGAGATCGATGACTCAGCCGAGGTGCGCGAGCGCGACCTTCGAGAGGATCTCCGACAGGAGCACGAGGCCGATGAGCCCCGCGATCAGCGGCGCGCCCCGCAGGCCAGAGGCGTTCCTGAAGCCCCGAACGAGGAGCGTCAAGGACCATACGAGACACACCGTTCCGAGGACGGCGATGACGGCCAGCTCGGGGGTGAACGCGGGCGCGCCCGCCGGCAGCCGCGGGGCAAGCAGGCCGAGCGCGACGGCGGCGAGCGCGAGCGGCGCGCGCGACAGCCCGATCACACCGAGAAAGTCGATGAGCCGCACGCGGCGCCGCAGGAGCCGCGCATACGTCCAGAAGAGCAGGGCGGGCAACGGCCACGCGACGACCTGCTCGAGGAGCGCCGTCCGGTACGGGATGACGGCAGGCGCCGCGTGCAGGTCGAGGAAGCCGTCGAAGCGAACGCCGAGCCTCGTGACGGCGACGCTCAGCGCGGCGACGGCGAGCCCCGCCGCGGCGGCGAGCCCCCCGCCGAAGCGCTCGAATGGATTCAGCGCGAGCCGCCATCCGCGCAGGGGAGGCCGCGGCGACATCGTGGCGAGCAGCCGCTCGCCTTCCGCGGGCTTGATGACGTTGTCGCGCACGAGCGCGCGCACTCTCTCGTCGGGCGTGGTCATCATCATAATCCCACCTTGCGCAGAGCCTCCTCGGCCTCCTTCGCGGAGAGCCTTCCCTTCTCGAGCGCATCCAGGATCTCGTGCCGGCGCCGCGCGACGCCCTGCTCCAGCGCGTCGAGCCGGCCAATGATCTCGTCGAGGCGATTTCGCACCGTCGGGTAGCTGATCTGAAGGACCTGAGCCATCGCCTTCAGGCTGCCTGAAGAGCGCACGAACGCGGTCACGAAGGCGAGATCGTCCGGCGACAGCTGGAGCAGCGCGGGGATCTCGAACTGACCATCCAGGTTGGTTCCGCAGCTCTGGCAGCCGAGCCGCGTCGCGCGCAGCTCCCCATCACAGCTAGGACATCGGACGACAAATCTTGCCACGGGATGAGTGGATTGTCCTCACCGAGGTCAATATTGTCAATGTCGATGTGATGAAAATTGATCCGAAAATCAATTTTGTTTAAGAACCGCCCTCGTCATGCGTTCGGCGCGGCTTCGGCCCGCCCGGGGCGCTGCGGCGCGCGCCGCTCGCGACGGTTCAGCGCCGCTCGCGACGCCGCGCGGACGCGAGCGCCGCGATGAGGCCGAGGCCGGCGAGGGCCATGGGCGCGGGGGCCGCGGGCGAGCCGGCGGTGCGGCAGCTGCAGCCGTCGTCGCCCTCGGCCACCTCCACCTCGTCCGTGCCGCCGGTCCCCGCGCCGGTGGAGCCGGCGCCGGAAGCGGCGGACGAGGAGCTCGAAGCGCTGGGGCCGGGCGCCACGTCGCCGCCCGCGCCGTCGCTGCCGCCCGTGGCGCCGCCGCCGGCGGTCCCGGTGCTCCCGCTCCCGCCGGAGCCGTCCGCGCCGCCTGCACCGCCCGCGCCGCCTGCGCCGCCGGAGCCGCCCGCGCCACCGGCGCCGCCTTCCCCGGAGGAGGGCAGCGCGGGGCGGACGTCCTCGAGGGTGTCCCCCTCCACGGCGTCATCGAGGACGATGACGGGGCTGTCCGTGAACTCGGACGGGTTGCGCAGCAGGCCGATCTGCGTGAAGTGCGCGTTGTTGTCGGCGAGCGTCTGCGCCTTTCCGCCGGTGACGACCTGCTTGCCGTCGAACCACACGTCGACGGAGCCCTGGTTCGGGTTCGTCGACCACCGGATGTGCAGCGCGATGCGGTGCCACACGCCGGGCGTCACCGCGCCGTCCGCCTCCCAGTGCACCTTGTTGTCGGGCTTGCGGGTGGCGAAGCTGATGTGCTGTCCAACGACCTCGAACGACATCATCTGGTTGTAGCTATTTTCGGACTCCCAGTATCCGATCTGCGTCGGCGGGTCGGCCGCGAGCGCCTCGGGGAGATAGAAGCTCCAGGCGAAGTAGGTCTGGGCGCCCTCGGCCGTGCGCCCGGCGGCCGGCTTGTGGTTCAGCTCGACGCGCTTGATACCGTTCGACCACCTCGCGTCGTTGGTGAGCTGGACCCTCCCGGCCCTCGTGCCCTGGAGGACAGGCGACGTCACCACGGAGATGTGCTCGCCGTTCAGGGTCGTGTTCCACTGGTTCAGATTGCCCGTCTCGAAGTCTCCGGTCCAGACCGGCGCCGCGGAGGCGCCCGCGGTGAGCGTCGTCGCCAGCGCGGCTGCGGCCAGGGTGGAGAGCGAGCGGCGAGGTCGCCGCGCGAGGAGCGCTCGGGCGGGGGTGAGCAGGGATCGATGTGCGGTAAGGAGATCGGTAGAAGTCATGGCGGGATTCGACGCGTTTTCCGGCCGGCAGTCAACCGGGAAGCCGCGCGTCGCCGCCGGCGCGGCGCGGCTCCTCGGGCGCTCGGGCGCGTCCTCCAGCGCGTCGCGCGCGCGGCCGTCATCGCTTCAGGCGGAGAGCTCGATCCAGAGCGCCCGAGTCTCGCGCGACCGGAGGTGGATGAGGCGCTCTCCGGTGTTGAGGGCGTTGCCGGGGCAGGTCCAGGGCTCGAGGCAGACGAATTCCTTGCCCTGCAAGGTCCACACGACCCAGTGGGTGAACTCGGGCGAGCCGCGGACGGCGATGCGCACCCCCGGGGCGCCCTCGATCGAGAGCGCGCTCTCGGTGGAGCCGTGGTCGAGCAGGTGGAGGTCGACCTCGGGCCGGGTCAGGTCGAAGCCGGAGAACGGCGCTTCCCGCTTCGTTGTGTTGTCGAACGCGCGCGTCGCCCGCGTCTCGATCGAGGCGCGGGCCTTGTCCGCCTGGGAGACGGCGAAGTAGGGGTGAAACCCGGCCCCGAACGGCATCGGCGGCGCGCCGTCGCCGGTCTCGTTGGTGATGCGCATATCGATGCGGAGCGCCCTGCCGCGCAGCGTGTAGGTGAACTCGGCGCGGAAATCCCAGGGGTACTGCGCGCGCGTCGCCTCGCTCGACCGGAGGACGAGGCGGGCGTACGCGCCGCCCGACTCGAGGGTGCCATGGTCGTCGAGCGACCACGGCAGGGTGCGGGCGAAGCCGTGCTGGCGCATCTGGCCCGCCGCGCCGGCGGCGGACCAGGCGTCGCCGGCGAGCTTGCCGGGCGAGGGGAAGAGCACCGGGTTGCCGCCGCGCACGTTGGCGGTGCGATCGTCGAACGTGCCGCGATCGAGGTAGAGCAGCGCGCGGCCGCCGACGGTCAGCTCGGTCAGGATGCCGCCGCGGGCCGGGGCCAGCACCGCGCGGCTCGCGGCGTCGCTGTCGGCGAGCTCGATGGTGGGAATCGCGCCTTCGACTTCCTTCACGCTGAACATGACTCCTCCGGTCTCTTCAGTTGCTTTGCAGCCACGCGAGCAGCCCGACGATCAGCGCGAGCGCCGCGATGGGCAGCGCGATCCACCCGAGGACCGTCGCCCAGCCGCGGCGGAGGGAGCGGCCGCCGCGATCCTCGCACGCGAGGCAGATCGCCCAGACGCGCGCGCCGCCCTCCGTGAGCACGCAGTAGTCGCCGCACACGGGCGCGCCGCAGCGCGCGCACGGCCCCGCCGCCTCGGCGCCGCAGCGCGTGCAGCGCGCGACGGCCCCGCCGCCGCCGTCGTGGAAGATCAGGCCGCCGGACATGGGGCTGCGCCCTCCGGCGGCGGAGACGAGCGCGTCGATGACCGCGGGCGCGCGCGAACGGGGGGCTCCTCGTGGACGGGCACGGACGTCTCCTCCGCCGCGATTCTGCAAGCTTTGTGGGCTCGAGACAACGCTGGAGACCGCAGGGCGGGCCGGGCCCTCGTCACGATCCCGGCACGGCGGCGCGTCGTCCCGCGTAAACCGAGCGAGGAGCGAGCCGCGTAAACCGAGCGAGGAGCGAGCCGCGCAAGCCGAGCGCGCCCCTCTGCTGCGGTCCGCCGCGCGCGAGCGCGCTGTCCGCCTTCACGGCTGCGGCCTCCCAGGAACCTGGTAAGATTGCGCCGAGGAAGCCCATGCCGTACGCCAGCGAGACCTCGCTCGTCCCGATCCCGCCGCCCGGAGAGGACGAACTCCCCCACGACGACGGTGAGCCCATGGAGAGCGATCGCCACCGCAAACAAATGCTGCTGCTGATCGAGTCGCTGGACCTCTTCTGGAAGGATCGCGACGACGTTTACGTCAGCGGCAACATGGCGATCTATTTCAGCGAGCTCCAGACCATGAAGAACGACTTCCGCGGGCCGGACGTCTTCGTGGTGCTCGACACGGTACGCCGAGACAGGAAGTCCTGGGTCGTGTGGCAAGAGAACGGCAGGACGCCGGATGTGGTGATCGAGCTCCTCTCGGAGAGCACGGAGTCGATCGACCGCGGCGAGAAGATGCGCATCTATGCGAAGGTGCTGCGCGTGCCGGAGTACTTTCTGTTCGATCCGATGAAGAACACCCTGGAAGGATATCTGCTCGACATGGCCTCTCGCGCCTACGAGCCGATGGCCTTGAACGCGGAGGGCGAGCTGGCAAGCCAGCAGCTCGGCCTGCGCCTCGGTGTGCGGGATGGCTTGTACCTGGGCAGCAAAGGGAGATGGCTCCGCTGGCTCGACGCCGAGGGACGCGTGCTTCCGACGGCGGAGGAGCAGGCCCGAGCGGCGGAGGAGCAGGCCCGAGCGGCGGAGGAGCAGGCCCGAGCGGCGGAGGAGCAGGCCCGAGCGGCGGAGGAGCGATCCCAGGCGCTCGCGGAGAAGCTTGCAGCTTACGAGAAGCGCTTCGGACCGCTCACGTGAGGTCCACTCACGCGACGTCGGTCCGATCAGGCGGCTTCGGGGCTCACGCGGGGCCTCGCTCAGGGCAGGCCGCGGCAGCCCTCCTCAGCGCAGGCCGGGGAGGGGCAGGGCCGGGAGCGAGTTGCCGATCGCCGTGACGAGCTGCTCGTGCGTGATCGTCCCCGCGAGGCGGAACGGCACATCCACGTTGAGCGTCTCTCCGCCGATCGCGACGGTGCCGCTCACCTGGTACGGGATACCGCGGCTCTGCGCCGCCAGCGCCGCGATGCTCGTGAGGTCCTGCCACTTCACCGAGATCGGCGCCTCGATCCGGGTCCACTTCTTCGCGGGCAGCTCGAGCGGCGTGAGCGCGGTGACCGTGCCGACGTCGTACTTGCCGTCGAGCAGCACGCTCGCCTTCATCGAGCGCGTCGAGAGATCGATGCTGTTCGGGTTGTACGCCTGGATCTGGACCCGCAGATCGATGCCCTGGACGGTGACGGCGGTCACCGTCGCGAGCTCGGGCTTGAGCGTCGGCGGCTCGGGGCGCGAGCACGCGACCAGGGTGACGGCGGCGGCGAGGAGAGGCGATCGCACGGCGGGAGATGTGGCGCGGATCTCCATGGAGCTCAACGGAAATCAGGCGCGCGCCACCGGGCCTCGTCCGCGTCCCGCCGATCGCTCGACAGCCCCCGCGCTCGGGCCTGCGCTTCCGCCCCCGCGGGAACCCTGTCGATCTGCTATGCCCGGCGCATGGGCATCCTCCCGCTCGCCGAACGCCTCGCCAAGAAGGCGCTGAACAGGTCCGGGGTGCAGAGCCGCTGGGTCGACACGTCGGTCTGCAGGCTGCACCTCTACGATGCTCCGGGCACGGGGCCGCTCCCGACGGTGGTCCTGCTCCACGGCATCGGCTCCTCGGCGCTCCCGTACGCGCCGGTGCTGCAGCGACTCCGGCGGCGCGCCCGCCGCGTCATCGCCGCGGAGTCGCCGGGGCACGGGTGGAGCGCGGCGCCGGCGTCGTCGTTCACGCCGGAGTGCCTCGCCGCCGCCATGCACGAGCTGCTCGACCGCGAGCTCGACGAGCCGGCGATCGTCGTCGGCAACTCCCTCGGCGGCGCGGTCGCGGTGAGCTACGCGCTGAGCTCGCCGGACCGCGTGCGCGCGCTGGTGCTCGCGTCGCCGGCCGGCGCCGGCATGGAGCAGGCCGAGCTCGCCGAGCTGCTCGCGGTGTTCAACCTGCGGTCGCGGGCCGACGCCCACGCGTTCTTCGCGCGCCTCTACCACCGCGTCCCGTGGTTCACCCCGCTCATCGCCGGCGACGTCGTGCGGACGTTCTCGCGCGAGACCATCCTCTCCTTCAGGCGCTCGGCCCGGTGCGACCACGCGTTCACGCCCGAGCAGCTGGGCGCGCTCTCGATGCCGATCCTGCTGATCTGGGGCCGCTCGGACCGCCTGATGCCGAGCGGCAACCTCGAGTACTACCGGCGGCACCTCCCTCCGCACGCGGAGATCGAGGAGCCCGAGGGCATCGGGCACTGCCCGCAGGTCGACGACCCGCGCCGCTTCGCCGAGCGGATCGCCGCGTTCGCGTGGGCGGCGCGCTCGACGGCGTCGCCGGGCGCGGCGCCGTCGCCCTCGAGCGCGGCGCCGGCGGCGTAGGGGGCGGCGCCGGCGCCGGGAGAGGCGCCGGCGTCAGGCGTCCTCGGGGAGCGCGCCATGCCGCTTGAGCAGGGCGCGGGTCAGGCTGCGGCGCAGCGGCATGATGCGCTCGCCGTCGCTGCCTGCGCCGAGGAGCACGGTCGCGAAGAAGTAGGTGTCTGCCCCGCGCTCGACGTAGCCGACCAGCCAGCCGGTGCTCGATCGCTCGTCCATCTCCATCCCCGTCTTGCCGCGCAGCGTGTAGGCCGGCGTCTGCTCCAGCACGAGGATCCGCTTCACGATGTCCATGCTCCGCGCGGAGCAGGGCAGCGCGCCGGCGCGGAGCCGCCGCAGGAAATCGATCTGCTCGTGCGGGGAGATGCGGAGCCCCCCGGTCAGCCAGAACTGGTCGATGCCCCCCGAGATGTCGCGGTTGCCGTAGCCGAGCCCGTCGAGGTGCGCCTGCATGCGCTCGGGCCCGATCCGGCGCGCGACCTCCTGGTAGAACCAGACGACCGAGTGCTTCATCGCCGACGCGAGATCGTGATCGCGGTTCCAGTCGGGCACGCGGCGCTGCACCCCGTCCCACCGCAGCGTGAAGCGCTCGTCCGGGATGACCCCGGTCTCCAGGCCGATGATCGTGTTCGGGATCTTGAAGGTCGAGGCGGGCACGTACCGCGCCGCCGCGCGGTCGGGGTTCACGACGCGGGTGACGCCTCGCGCGGCGTCGAACAGGACGAACGCGCCGTCCACGCCCTCCGCGCGGAGGAGCGCCGCCCCGCCCTCGTCGATCTCGGTCCGCGCCGCGGCCGGCGCGCTTGCGCCCGGCGCGCTCGCGCCCGGCGCCGCGGCCGGCGGGGCCGCCCCGCCGCTCGCCGCCGGGGGAGCTGACGGCGGCGGCGGCGCCGTGGCGCAGGCGCTCGCTGTCGTGACGATCGCGAGGAGCGCGCAGGAGAGCAAGGGACGCGCCGAGGCTAGGGCGCGGCGCGAGAGGCACCCGGGGAGCGGAGAAAGCATGGCGCCCTCAACGCGGCCGGGGGCCGCGCGCATTCCCGAGCCATCGCCGCGGTCGTCGCCGCCGCTCATTCCCGCGCCGCCGCCGCGGTCGTCGCTGCCATCGCCGCCGCGGTCGCCGCCGTCGCCGTCCGCTCGCCCTCCGAGAAGTCGACGTCGATCCCGATGATCTTCATGAGCCGCAGCGCGTTCGCGCTCGTCACCACGCCGGGCTTCAGCTTGTAGTCGAAGGTCATCCTGTCCTCGACCACGAGCTCCTCGAAGTGCATGTTGCGCACCCGTCCCGCGGTCTCCTGCTCCAGCACGGCGAGCCCCATGTCGTGCGACGAGACCGCGCCGATGGCCCCCCGCGCGACGAGGTGCCGCACGACCGCCCTCGCCCCGATCTGGCGCTCCCGCGCGTTCGTGCCGTGGAGGATCTCGTCGAGCAGGAACAGCACCCGCTCGCCGCCGTTCGCGCCGTCGACGACGCGCTTCAGGCGGGTCAGCTCGGCGTAGAAGTGCGAGACGCCGTGCTCGAGCGAGTCCTTGATCCGCATGCTCGTCCGCACGCGGACCGGCGAGAGCGACAGCGACGACGCGCAGACCGGCGCGCCCGCGAGGGCGAGGGCGGCGTTCACCCCGACGGCGCGCAGCAGCGTGCTCTTGCCCGACATGTTGGACCCCGTCACGAGCAGCGCGGCGCCCGCGCCCTCCAGCGAGACCTCGTTCGTCACCCGCCGGTCGCGCGGGAGGAGCGGGTGGCCGAGCCCCGCCGCCGTGAAGCGCGGCTCGCCGTCCTTCACGTCGGGGTACGCGTAGTCGGGGTTCTCGTGCGCGAACGTCGCGAGGCTCGCGAGCGCCTCCATGTGCCCGAGCGTCCGCATCCACGCCTTCACGTGCCGGCCCGCGCGCAGCTTCCACCGCTCCAGCGCGAGCGCGCACCACACGTCCCAGAGCAGGAAGAGGTTGGCGACGATGTGGACGAGCCCGCTGTGGCGCAGGTCCGAGTAGCCGACCCGGCTCTCGAGCGCCGTCATCTCCCGCGAGGCGAGCACGCCCGAGGGCCCCGCGAGCTCGGCCTTGAGCTCGCGGAGCAGCGCCGACGAGAACGCCTGCTCCTCGACGCGGGCGAGGATCGGCCGGTACCGGGCGAACGGCGCCTCGCGCGACGAGGCCGCGGCGACGATCGGCTCGACCGCGGGCCGCAGCAGGACCAGCACGAGGATCTGGGCGGCCAGCGGCAGGAGGTAAGCGTGGCGGAGCAGCCCGAGCTGCTCCGCGGGGATGAACCGCGGCGCCGCGAGCAGCGCCAGCGTCAACGGCACGAGCACCTTCGCCGCGGTCAGGAGCGCGCTCACCGGCAGGCCGCCGGCGCGGGCCTCCGGGCCGAGCAGCGCCGGGGGCGCCTCGGCCCACGCGATGAGCGGGCCGGCCTCGCGCCCGCGCGCCCCCGCCTGCACGCCCACCACCGCGAGATCCTCCCGGAACGCCCCGAGGCCGGCGAGCTCGCGTACCGCCTCCTGCCGCGCCGCCACGGCGGTCGCCGGGGCGGGCTCCGCGAGGAAGGCCGCGAGCGTGGCCTCGCCCTCGCCCGTCTGCGCCACGTTGAGCAGCTGGAACAGCGACGCCTGCCCGAACACGTCGAGATCGCCCGCGTAATCGTGGTCCGGCGCGGCGAACCGGTCGCCACGCTCCGGGAAATCGGCGAAATCGCCGGCGACCCGCCGCTTGCCGCGCACGTAGAGGCCGATGCGCTGCTCGAGCTCCGTCATCCGGGTCACGAGGCGCGCGTGCGCGACGAGCAACCCGAGGAACACCGCGGTCACCGCCCCGGCGGCGTACGTGACCCACCGCGGCACGTCGCCGAAGAGCGCGTACCCTCCGGCCACGGCCGCCGCCAGGAACGAGACCCCGCGCAGCAGCGAGAACGTCTTCGAGCGGCGATCGAGCGCGCTGGCCTCGGCGCGCAGGACCGAGAGGCGATCATCGTAGGCGGACAGGACGCGCTGCGCGACGGCGTTGGGGGGCGGCTCCACGGGGCCCTCTCCATAGGCCACCGCCGGCCGTGCATCCAGCCGGAGGGGGGTCCTCACACGAAGGACACGAAAGCTTTGAAGCGTCCTGGCTGGCTGCTCGTACAATGCCGCCCATGGACCAGAACCTGCTGGAGCGCCTCAAGGCGTACACCGTCGTCGTCGCGGACACCGGCGACATCAACTCGATCGAGAAATTCCGCCCCCAGGACGCGACGACGAACCCGTCGCTCATCACGGCGGCGGCCCAGATGCCCGAGTACGCCGACATCGTGAGCGGCGCGCTCGCCTGGGGCCAGAAGGAGGCGGGCCGGGGCAAGGAGCCGGGCGACGTCGTGAGCCTCGCGTTCGACCGGCTCGCCGTCGACTTCGGCCTGCGCATCCTGAAGATCATCCCCGGCCGCGTCTCGACCGAGGTCGACGCGCGCCTTTCCTTCGACACCCAGGCGACCATCGAGAAGGGCCGGAGCATCGTGCGCCTCTACGAGGAGGCAGGCGTCTCGCGCAAGCGCGTCCTCATCAAGATCGCCTCGACGTGGGAGGGCATCCGCGCGGCGGAGGTCCTCGAGAAGGAGGGCATCCACTGCAACCTCACGCTGCTCTTCGGGCTGCACCAGGCGATCGCGTGCGCCGAGGCAGGCGTGACGCTCATCTCGCCGTTCGTCGGGCGCATCCTCGACTGGTACCTGAAGGACACCGGCCGCACGAGCTACGCGCCGGCCGAGGACCCCGGCGTCGTCTCGGTCACGAAGATCTACAACTACTACAAGAAGCACGGCTACAAGACCGAGGTGATGGGCGCGAGCTTCCGCAACATCGACGAGATCAAGGAGCTCGCCGGCTGCGACCTCCTGACGATCTCGCCGAAGCTGCTCTCGGAGCTCGCCTCCGCGCGCGGCGACCTGCCGAGGAAGCTCGACCCCGACGCGGCGCGCGCCCTGCAAATCGCGAAGATCCCGATGGATGAGCCGGCGTTCCGCGCGATGCACGCCGCCGACCGGATGGCCAGCGACAAGCTGAGCGAGGGCATCGACGGCTTCGCGAAGGCGCTCGCCTCGCTCGAGGTCCTGCTCCGCGAGCGCCTCCAGCAGGGGGCCGCCTCCTAGCGCTGGCGACGCGCGACGCGCGCGCAGCGGAGCTCCGGGGAGCGGGCCCGCGCGCCCCGCGCGCCGCCCCTACGCGGCGACCCCGCGCCGCGTAGGGGCGCCTGCGTGCGCCTGCGTTGAGGAACGGAGGCGCGGGAAGAAGGCGGAGGGCTGGCTTGCATGTGAGCCTCCCCGTCCTCTAGGATTCGTCAAACTGGACGAATTTCGGGCAGCATTCGATCGCCCGCGCTGCGCGTGGTCGACTGCGGTTCTCCGGGAGGCTCCTCATGGAGCTGCCCTTTTCGCGATGGCATCGAGGAGGCGACGTTGAAGCTCACGTCACAGGAGTACTGGGAGAACCACTGGAAGGGCTACGTCGGCACCGACGATCTGGGTGGCGGCTGCGAGATCTACGACGACGTCGCTCCGTTCCTGCCGCGCGGGGAGGGGTTGTCGTTCTTCGAGATCGGCTGCGCACCAGGCCGTATCCTTGTCGACTTCTGTGGGCGCCTGGGGTTCACGGCGTACGGCCTGGATTACGCCTGCGACCCGGAGGTCGTCGAGCAGGAGATCCGGAAGCGCGGCATCAAGGTCGGCAAGATCGAGAAGGGGGATTTCTTCAACTGGAAGCCCCAGCAGAAGTTCGATATCGTTGCTTCCTTCGGGTTCATCGAGCACTTCGATGACGCCGGGGCGGTGATGGATCGGCACTTCGAGCTGGTGAAGCCGGGGGGCACCGTGGTCGTGGGCATGCCGAACTTCGCCGGCGGGCAGAAGGCGCTCCACTGGCTGCTCGATCGCAAGAACCTGAAAGGCCACAACACCCGCATCATGAACCTGCCGTTCCTGGAGGCCGCTGCCCGCCGCAACGGCGCCGAGATCGTCCAGGCCCGCTACACGGGCGGCCATTTCGATTTCTGGCTGGACGACGAGGCGCCGCTCCTGGCGCGGCGTGTCGTCTGGAAGGTCGTCCCGCCCCTCAAGGCGATCGCGCGCCGGGTGGTCCCCGGCGAGACGAACCCCTGGTTCTCGCCCTTCCTGTTCGCCATCTACCGGGCGCCCCTACTGCCCGCAGGGACAGCCGACGCTTGAGCCTTTCCCCGATGAGCGAGCCGAGCCAGAGCGCCGCCACCCCGCCGGCTGTCCGCGACGCAGACGCCGATCACCGCTTCCGCGAGAGCGCGCGGCGCCACGGCTGGGATCCCGACGATCCGTGGGTCGGGGGGTATGCCACGTGGGAGTGGCGCCGCAGCCGCCACGCCTACGACGACCTCTTCACGTCGGTCCGCGGCAAGAAGGTGCTCGAGTTCGGCTGCCACTTCGGCGGGACGGCGGTCGTGCTCGCGACCCTGGGCGCCGAGGTGACCGCGCTCGACGTCGACCCCATGTACGTCGAGCTGGCGCAGCTGAACGCCGAGCGCCACGGGCTGTCGGACCGGATCCGCGTTCATCACGTCCCCGACACGACCGCGATGCCGTTCGCCGACCGGGAGTTCGAGCTCGTCTCCTGCAACAGCGTGCTCGAGTACGTCCCGCCCGAGCGCCTGCCGGCCGTCCAGCGCGAGATCGATCGGGTGCTCGGGCCGTGGGGGTTCATCGTCATCCTGGGCACGAGCAACCGCCTCTGGCCGGTCGAGTGCCACAGCCGCCGTATCCTGATGAACTACGTGCCTCGGCTGCTGCGCCCGCTGTTCCCGGGCAGGTCGATCTACAGCGTATTCCCCTGGGAGCTCCGGCGCGGGTTCGGCGACTATGTCGACATCTCGCAGCAGGATCGGGGCCGGCTGATCGTCGACCTGAAGGCCAAGATGGGGCTGTCCGGGCCGCGGCTCATGGCCTACTCGGCGGCGAACCGGCTGCTCGGCCCGCTCGGGATGCACGTGGGCTTCGTGTCCCCGACGATCACGATGGTTCTTCAGAAGCGCGGTGAGGGAGGAGCTGGCGATGGCTGACGGGAGGACGCGGGTATACATCACCGTGGACGTCGAGTGCGCCGAGGAGCGCATCCTGGGCGATACCAAGTCTCCCGCGATGGGCTACGACCTCCGCATCTGGGGCCGCTTCGTCAACCAGCGCGAGCCCCTCGGCATCGAGCTCATCATGCGCGAGCTCGAGGCGTACGGCCAGCGCGGGACGTTCTTCGTCGAGGCCATCGGCTCGTACAGCTTCGGGATGGACGGGCTGACGAGCGTGTGCCAGGCGCTCCACAGCCGCGGCCACGACGTGCAGCTGCACGTGCACCCCGTGCAGCGGCGCGCGGACTGGCACACCCGGGGCGAGCCCCGCGTCTCCGACGACATCGCCGACTACCCGGTCGAGGAGCAGACGCGGCTCCTCCTCGAGGGGCGCGACCTGCTCGTGCGCGCGGGCGTCCCGGCGAGCGAGCTGCTCGGCTACCGCGCCGGCAATTTCGGCGCGAGCAACGACACCTGGCGGGCGATGAAGCGGGCGGGGCTCGTGCTGAGCAGCAACTACAACCCCTGCTACTTCAGCAAGAACTGCAAGATGCAGTATCCGGGCGCGCGGCTCGGCCTCTTCGAGACGCCCGAGCCGGGGGTGTACGAGCTGCCGGTCACGAACTTCATCGAGCCCACGAAGCGCTTCAGGCACCTTCAGATCACGGCGGTGACGCTCGACGAGATCAAGCACTGTCTCCTCCGCTACCGCGCCCTCGGGGTGAAGGAGGTCACGCTGGTGACCCACTCGTTCGAGTTCTATTTCCTCGACTCGGCGGAGGCGCGCCGCGGCTTCCCGAACCGGCTCAACGTCGAGCGGCTCCGCGGGCTCTGCCGCTTCCTCGACGAGAACTCGAAGGACTTCGAGGTCGACACCGTGGGCGCCCTCGCGGGCCGGCTCTCGGACGCGGCGTCTTCCACGCGCGGTGTCGACGAGGGCGCGCCGCCCTCGCTGCAGTTCCCCCACTCCAACGCGATCCACCACGCCCGCCGCGTCGTCGAGCAGGCGTACAAGCGCGTGGCGCAGCGGTTCACGTTCGGCTAGCTCCGTCGGCCAGGGGCGGCCGGGCTCCTGCTCCGCCGCGCGGCGGATCGCTCACCCGACCCCCGCGCCGTTCACCCGGCCCCCGCGCCCCTGCTGCCCTCCACGCTCGCGAACGTCGTCGACGATGGCGCCCCGCCGCGGTGCTAAGTAGCGCGTATGCGGCTCATCGGACAGATCCACGTTTCGCTCAAGGGCAGCATCATCCAGCGCAACCCCACCGTCTGGGAGAAGCTGAAGCGCAGCTTCGGCGCCACGGTGGATCTCGACACCGATCGCGTGCGCGTCGAGCTCGAGGCCACCGCCGTGGTCGATCAGGTGCGGGGGGCGCTCGTCCAGCTCGGGGTCACGAACGCCCTCTCGCTCGTGATCGACGACACGGTCATCTTCCAGGACACCGACGGGAAGCCGGACGATCTTCCCGATCTCGTGCTCGCGCTGTCCGAGCATTCCGCCGTGTTCGGGCGCGGGTTCAGCGAGCTCAGGTTCGCCGCCGAGCACGAGGAAGCAGGGCTGCACCTGGTCATCGAGACACGGGCGCGCACCGAGCACGCCGACGACGAGCCGGCGGGGCTCGTCTCCATCGGCGGGCGCCTGCGGGATCTCGAGCCGCGAGCCGGCGAGTCCGCGGAGGACTACCGCCGCCGCGTCGAGCCCCTGGCGAAGGATCCGGCGCTGTTCGAGGCGGCGCGGCTGCAGTTCGAGTCCTTCGTCGGGCGGGTCGAGGGCGCCCTCAAGGCCACGATGCCGGAGGCGCGCGTGGAGCATCACCACGCCGACGCGCGCGTCGTGCACGCGCCGGCGGGCGACGGCGCGGGCGACGGCGCGGGCGCCGAGCGGCCTCCCGTGGGCCCCACGCACCCGGGTTATGACCCGTTCGTCGTCTATTACCCGCCCAGCCCGCTGGGGATGATGCTGGACGTGATGCTCATCACCTCGTTCATGCACATGCTCACGCCCCCACACGTCCTCTTCGTGAACCCCGCGGGCACGATGCTCGGCACGGCGCAGGAGGCCGCCGAGAATCCTGACCTCTTGAACGGCGCGGATCGCGGCGGCGACGACCTCTCGGCGGGCGACGAGGGGGACAGGGCGGATGACGGCGATCCGTGGGGTGATGACGGCGGCGGGGTCGATGATGGCGGTGGGGTCGATGACGGCGGCGGGTTCGACGGCGATTTCGGCGATTGAGCCGCTCGCGCCGGCGCGCCGGGCCGCGGCGAGGCGCCGCGGCAGGGCCTCGCGCGTCTGTCGCGCGTAGGTTCCGGCGCGCAGCCCGCGACGCGCTGACCTCGCGGTCGAGCGGGCTCGTCCGGCCATGGACGACGACTGGCGATCATGGTACGCCGCGCTACGGCCGTGACCGGCGCTGGCATGAACATCTATCGCGCTGGCGTGTTGATGGTCGCGCGCGCCGAACCCTGGACTGGAGAGCGCGATGAACAAGAGCGAGGCGGCGCTTCGGAAGCAGCCGCAGGTGGCGGGCGGGGGCGATCCGGAGATCGCCAGAGAGGTCCGTACCATCATTGCAGAGCGATGTGGGATGAGCGTCGATGCCGTGACTCCGGACCTGTCGCTCGAGAGCGGCCTCGGCGTGGATTCACTGGCGCTCATCGAGGTCAATGTCGCGCTCGAGGAGCGATTCCAGATCGTGGCGCCCGATTTCGCGGCGCCCGATCAGGCGCAGATCAGCACGGTCGGTGACGTCATCGCCTTCGTCGAGGCGCAGATCGCGGCCCGGGGCGGCCGGGGAGGGGCGCCTTGATCGCCCCGCGCACGCGCGCCGAGCGCGAGGCCGCCGTCCGGACGCCCGAGGAGCAGCGGGAGCACGAGCGGCGCGAGGTCGCCGCTCATTACCAGAACGACCCGGAGATATTCTCCATGGTCCTCGACAGCCGCCTGGCCTACGCGACGGGCATCTTCCTCGATCCCGCCGAGAGCCTCGAGAAGGCGCAAGAGCGGAAGTACGACTGGGTCCGCCGCGAGCTCGACATCCACCCCGGAGAGCGCGTCCTCGACGTGGGGTGCGGCTGGGGCTCGAACCTCATCTATCTCGCCGAGCACACCGGCGGGAGCTTTCAGGGCGTCACGCTGAGCGACAAGCAGCGGCAGGAGGCGCTCCGCCGCGCCGACCGGGCGGGCGTCGCCTCGCGGGTCCGCATCGACCTCGCTCATATCGAGGACATCGACCTCGCGCCCGAGTCGCTCGACGCCGTGCTCTTCGTGGGCAGCATCGTGCACATGCACAACCGCGAGCGGATCCACCAGAAGATCGCCGCCGCGCTGCGCCCGGGCGGCAGGCTGCTCATCTCCGACTGCTATTTCCCGGCGCGCGCCCGCGGGGACCGGGAGAGCTCTGCGACGCAGTACATCTTCGTCGAGGCGCTCGGCTATTGCCGCCTGATCTCGCTGGCCGAGGAGCTCGGGATGATCGAGCAGGCCGGCCTCGATGTCCGGCGCGTCGAGGATCTCACGAGCTCCTACGTGCACACGGTCGCCCGGTGGATCGACAACGTGCGCACGAACCGCGCCCGGATCGACGCCCGCGCGCCCGGCTTCTCGCGGCTGCTCCAGACGTACATGACCGTGGGCCGGCTCTCCTTCGCGCGCCGCACCGCGCTCGAGTACATGATCGTGGCGACGAAGGGCGGCGGCCGCGAGCGCCTCGGCGTCGCGCCCTCGCCCGAGCCGGGGCGCGCGCCGTGAGCCGCGGGCTCTCCGCGCGGACGGTCGCGGGCCTGCTCAGGGCGCGGGCCGAGGCGACGCCGGATCGATTCGGGTTCTATCACAAGCAGCAGGGCGAGTTCGTCGGGTGGTCGTGGGCGGAGTACTGGCGCCGCGCGTGCGCGGCGGCGTCGGGCCTGCTCGCGGCGGGGGTGCGCCCGGGCGATCGGGTGCTCCTGCTCGTGACGGACGTGGAGGTGGCGGTGCCGTGCCTCTTCGGCGTCTGGGTGCTCGGCGCGGTGCCGATCCAGGTCGGGGTGCCCTATCGGCTCACGGACGTGGCGGCGTTCCTCGGCGAGCTCCGGAGGACGGCCGCCCGCGTCGGCGCGCGCGCGCTCGTGGTCTCGTCCGCGCTGCTCGGCTTCGCGCAGGGCGAGGAGGGGGCGGACGGCCTCCTCCAGCTCGCCGCCGAGCCGCTGCTCGACGCGCCCCTCGCGGGCTCGCTGCCCGATCCGGAGCGCGCGCCCGGGCCCGCGCTCATCCAGCTCACGAGCGGCAGCACCGGGCACCCGCGCGGCGTGGTGATCCCGCACGAGCGGCTGATGCTGCACCTCGACGCGATGAGCCAGCGGCTCACGGTGCGCGGCGAGGGCGCGGGGGGCGTCTCGTGGCTGCCGCTCCACCACGACATGGGCCTCGTCGGCGGGCTGCTCTTCCCGCTCTTCAACGATTTCCCCGTTCACATGCTCTCGCCGCTCGAGTTCCGGACGCGGCCGTTCTCGTGGCTCGCGGAGATGTCGAGCATCCGGGGCGTCATCTCGCTCGGGCCGCCGAGCGCCTATTCCATCTGCATCGGCCTCGCCCGCCGCGCCGTCGAGGCGGGCCTCGATCTCGGCGCGTGGCGGTGCGCGATGATCGGCGCCGAGCCGATCTCCCCTGCCTTGCTCCGCCGCTTCGCGGAGGCGTTCGCGCCCTGCGGCTTCCGCGTCGAGGCGTTCTTCCCCGTCTACGGGCTGGCCGAGGCGACGGTCGCCGTGACCTTCCCCGACCTCTACGCCGAGCCGCGCGCCCTCACGGTGGATCGCGGCCTGCTGGAGCGCGAGGGCCGCGTCGAGGAGGCCGCGCCTGGCCCCCTCTCGCTGGAGCTCGCCGGCGTCGGCAGGCCGATCCCGCACACGGAGATCCGGATCGTGGACGCCCAGCGCGGCCCCGTCCCGGAGCGCACGGTGGGGGAGATCGAGGTGCGCTCGGAGACGGTGATGGAGGGCTATTTCAACGAGCCCGAGGCGACCGCCGAGGCGCTCGTGGGCGGGTGGCTGCGCACGGGCGATCTCGGGTTCATCGATCGCGGGACGCTGTTCGTCACCGGCCGGAAGAAGGAGGTGATCATCAAGGGCGGTCACACGATGATCCCCGCCGTGATCGAGGAGATCGCCTCCCGGGTCGACGGGATCCGGGCCGGGTGCGTGGTCGCGGTCGGGCTGTTCGTCGAGGAGCGCCAGACCGAGTCGGTCTACGTGGTGGCCGAGACGCGCGCCGAGGCGTCCGAGCAAGCCGGCCTCGCGGAGCGCGTGCGAGAGGCGCTGCGGGCGAACGGCGTCACGGTGGACCAGGTCGTCCTGGTTCCGCCGGGCGAGCTGCCCAAGACGACGAGCGGCAAGCTGCGACGCCGGGAGGTCGCCGAGCGGCTGCGCGCGGGGGCGCTTCGCTGAAGAGCGCGCCGGCCCCGCCACCCCACCATCCGTCACCAACGTGAACGTGAACGTGAACGTGGTCGTGAACGTGGTCGTGGTCGTGGTCGTGGTCGTTCACGGCCTATCGTTGACGACCACGACCACGACCACGACGACGACCACGTAAACGTTCGGATGTAGGAGGACGCGGCGGGAAGCTTGGTTAACGATCTGCCAGGGGACCGTCGTCCAGAGGTCTTTTCCGTTCGTCTCAACCATGGACAGACGCGGCGCGGCTCGGCCGATTTCGCGGGCGCTGCAGGGCTGTGCGCGATAGATCCCGGAATCGCTCTCCGGAGCACAACCGAACGGGACCGTCCATGTTGAGCAGCCTGCGAGACCACGAGTCCACCTGTCCCGCTCCGCTTTCGCCCGAGGCGCGCGCGTGGGAGCTGGAGCAGCTCCGGGCGCTCGGCCTCGAGGACGACGACTGGTGCTCGGACGATCAATGCCCCTTCTGTGCCGGGCGGCCCCTGTCCGTGGAGAGCAAACGAGCGCACGGGTGAGCGGCGCCCTCGGTCGGGGCCGGGTCACCGGCGCGAGCGGTCGGTGACCCGCGCGGGGATCACTCTGCGATCTTCCCCTTCACCCACTTGCCCGACTCGGTGAGGTCGTTGTCGGTCCAGTTGCCCATCTGGTTTGCGTTGGGCCTGAGCGCGGAGCACGCCTCGGCCTTGTCGCCCAGCGACCAGTTGGCCCAGCTGATGTTGTGCGCGTCCAGGAAGTCGAGCCAGGTCTGCGACTCGCCGAGGTTGAGCTGGCCGTTGCCGTCGGCGGAGCAGGTCCCCCACTCGGTCACGAACAGCGCCAGCTTCTTGTTGATGGCTTTCTGGGCCTTCTCGCGCAGCGACCCCTTGTGCGTGTTGGCGTAGAAGTGGAGGGTGTACGCCACGTTCTGATCGCTGAGGGGATTGTCCGCGGCGATGTCGACGTCCTGCGACCAGTTCGGCGAGCCGACGATGACCAGGTTGTTCGCGCCCTGGCCCCGGATCTCCGAGATCACCGCCTCGGCGTAGGACTTCACCGCGGGCCAGGTGTTCGTGTTGAGGGGCTCGTTGAAGACCTCGAAGATGACGTTGGGCGTGTTCTTGTAGGCCTGCGCCACCTCGCGGAAGTAGCTCTTCGCCAGGTCCAGGTGCTGGTGCGCGTTGTGATCGTGCCAGTCGAGGATGACGTAGATGCCCTTCGCGATCGCCGCGTCGGCGATGGTCTTCGCCTTGGCCTTCTGGGCGCCCGCGTCCTGGAGGTACCCGTCTTCGCCCTCGATGCCCATGGCGGCGCGGACGACGGTCGACTCCCAGTTGTCCGCGATCGAGTTGACGACATTGCCGTTGTAGTAGTTGCTCCACTGGCTCCAGAACAGGCTCATGCCCTTGAGCTGGACCGGGGACCCGTGCTCGCCGACGATGTTGCCGTTCATGACCCGGAGCCGGCCATGACGCTCGACCGGCGTGCCGTCCGTGGGCACCCCCCCGGTGCTCGCGCTCGTCGTGGACGAGGCCGATGTCGTCGCCGAGGTCGTCGACGCGCTCGAGGTCGTCGCGCTCGCGGAGGTCGTCGAGGCGCTCGAGGTCGTCGCGCCCGCGGAGGTCGTCGAGGCGCTCGAGGTCGTCGCGCTCGCGGAGGTCGCCCCGCCGCCGCCCGCGCCGCCCGCGCCGCCCGCGCCGTCGTCCGTCCCCGCGTCACCGCAGCCGATCAGCACGGTGGCTTGCAACGCAACCACCGCAAGGCCGAATGACCACTTCGACCTGCCAAGCACACCGCGAAGCAAAACACTTTTCATCATGTCCTCCAAGAGAAGTATCCGGATGGCGCGGCATTAAAAGGGCAGTTCAGCGCCATGGCAAGCCCTCTGCGTGCCTCTGATCAAGGGATAAAATCCACGCTTTTTGTATGGCAGAATACAGTATTGGCGCGTGCAGGTTACAACCGCGGCCGGTGGTCTCCAGCGAGAGCGTGAGGCGAAGCCTTCACGGGCGCCGATCTGAGGGAGCTGTGGTGTGCAGGCAACAGAAATTTCGCAAAAAATATGCCAGTTGGCGGAGCCCGTGATGCGGACGCTGCTGCGCTGCGTCTCTGGTCTGCGCGCGGGGGCTGTGCCGCGCGGGTCCACGCAGGCTACGGTGTTCCCCTTGGTGGTCGGGTGACCACCCTGGGCAACCGCCTATCCATGCGCAGGGCGTCAATATCGCTCAGGAAATTGCGAGCGAGCGCCTCCGGAATGTCAAGCCGCGAGCGCCGCGCCCGTCGAGGCGCTCGTCACGTCGGCACCGGCACTGGGGGCGGCTCGTCGTCCGGCGCGATGCAGGCGGACAGGTCGAACAGCATGAAGAGCAGCGCCTTCTCCTGGGCGGTCAGCTCATGCGGCGCCCCGTCGCGGTCTTCACAGCCGCTCGGGAACGGCGCCCCGGCGACGTCGCTCGCCGCCACGTGGATGTCCGTGTACACGAACCTGCCGCACTGCTCTTCTTCCGGCGCGCCGATGGGCGTGTTGAACGTGAAGTATTTGACCCCCGCGGGCGCGTCGAAATCGGTGTTGGCCTCGTTGTAGAGCCACCGCGTCGCGATCTCCTCGTTCACCGAGTCGACCCAGTGCTGCGGATCGTCGATCTCGATCTGCCCGGGCACGGTCGACGCTCCCACGTTGGCGAGCCAGTCCCGGAGCGCCAGGCCCTTCGGGAACGTGGTGTCGACGAGCACGGGGAGCCCGTCGTCGGGATCGCTCTCCTCGTCCCATTCCGCCGTCTCCGGGAACCGCTCCGGCCCGAGCCGGAGCCAGGTGTTGTGCCAGTGCGACGCGAACACGCGGCCTCCCGCGGAGGCGTAGTCGAACATCGCTCGCAGCGCGGCCTCCGGCTTGTCGTCCCCGAACTCGGATCCCTCGCACGACAGGATCACCATGTCGTATCGACGCAGGTCGTCGAGCGAGCCCCAGAACTCCCGCGCGAGGGAGAAGGGGGCGCCGTCGTTCAGGCCGTCTCGGTACCTGCTCGTCGCGCTGTCGCCCTCGATGGCGCGCCCGGCGAACAGGTTCACCCGCCCGTCGCCCGCCTCCGGCGTGAACTCCGACGCGTCGATTCCCATCTTGTACAGCAGGCACTCCAGCACGTCCGAGCCGCCGGTCGTCAGCGCGATCTTCGGGAGGTGGCCCTCCGCCTTGCTGCGCGGCAGGCGGACCGTCCTGTCCACGGTCGGGTTGTCGACGCACCCCTCGATCTTCGGCAGCGTGATCTGACGCCGCCATTTGCCGAGCTGGACGACCAGCGGGATATCCACCCCGACGGGCACGTTCTCCAGCACGAAGCGCCCGTTCGTGTCCGTCAGCGCGGTCGCGATCGGATCGCCGGAGAGCGTCACATCGCACCGATCGCAGCTCGCCCCGTCGGTGATGGGCTCAAGCTCCCTGTTCGGGACGTACACCGTGACGTTGTACAGCGGGAGTTTGCCCGCGGGCTCGTACACGGTGCCGCTCACGGTGGTCGTGCCGCCGCCTGGACAGGCGATCTGCTGGCACTCGAGCCCTTCGCACCCGCCGCTCGTGACCCCTGACCCGCCGCTCCCCGCCAGGAAGGGGATTCCCCCGGAGCCGCCCCCCGCAGGGAAGGGGATTCCCCCGGAGCCGCCCCCACCCGCGCTCTGGTCGGCTCCGCCGCCGGACGTCGCGCCGATCGTCCCGCCGGAATCGCCGCAGGAGCATCCGCCAGCGACAGCCGGCGCCATGGCCGCCGCGGCCAGGAGCCATCGGGCGCTGCCGTGCAATATCCCCATTTGATCCTCCAGGCGCAGAAGGACGAGTGTGCCCTGTTCCGCCCCTTCCCAGAGTAATCGAACCGCGGGGACACGGGAAGGGACAACCATGCAAGGATGCGAGCGAGAGCACGCTCTTGCGTGCGTTGACGGAAGCCCTCCTCTCCATCTGCGCCACCGGGGGAGGCGCGGGGCAGTCGGGGGTCTTTGCTCGGTCTTGCTCGGTCTTGCTCGGTCTTGCTCGGTCTTGCTCGGTTTCGCTCTGCCTCGCTAGGTTTCCGTGCGATCGCGCGGACCGTGAGGAGATAGGCGACAGCGGCACCAACCTTCGTTCCGCGTACCACCGCGCCCCGCGGCCGCGCGACGCGCGACGCGCGACCACACCGCGCGGAACAGCGGGGAACAGCGGGGAACGGCTGCGAACAGCGCAGGACATCGCCGGACATCGCGGGACTTCCCGAGACCGCGCGACGGCGCCCGCGCGGCCGTGTTCCGTCATGGCGAGATGCCCCTCGGCAGAGTAGGATGCGGCGCTTTGCAATCGGTCCTACCTGCCCCCGCTCTCCCTCGCCCGCGTTTGCTGGAGATCACCTGGCCCATCTTCAGCGAGAACCTGCTGCACATGCTCGTCGGCGTGTTCGGCGTATGGCTGGTCAGCCGCCTCTCGGACGAGGCCGCCGCCGCGTACGGGCTGTCCAACCAGATCATGTTGACCTTCATGATCACCTTTCGCTTCGTCAGCGTCGGCGCGAGCGTGGTGGTCACCCAGTATCTCGGCGCGCGGGACCGCGCCGGGGCGGAGCAGGTCGCGCGGGCGTCGCTCGCGGCCAATCTCTGGCTCGGCGTCTTCAGCTTCGCCGTCATCGCGATCGGCGCGAGGCCGCTGCTCGAGCTGATGCGCCTGCCGCCTTCCCTGTTCCCGATCGCGGAGCCTTATCTGATCGCCGTCGGCGTGATGCTGGCGTTCGACGCGGTGAATTTCTCGATGGGCTCGGTGCTGCGCGCGCACACCCACACCCGCGACACGCTGCGCCTCATCGTCATCATGTACATCGTGCAGCTCGCGCTCAGCCTGCCGCTCATGTTCGGTGTCGCCGGGGCTCCGGGGCTCGGCATGATGGGGCTCGCGCTGGCCGCGGTGGTCGGGCGCGCGCTCTCGTTCTGGATGCACCGGCAGCTCTGGATCTCGCGCCTCGGCATCCGCCCGACCTTCGAGGATTTCTGGCGCATTCGCCCCGATCGCCTCCGCGAGATGCTGCACATCGGCCTGCCGGGGGCGGGCGAGAACGTGGTCTATCGCATCAGCTTCATGATCATCCTCGCGATGGTCGCCAACATGGGGCCGACGGCGCTCACCACCCATACGTACACGATGCAGATCATGCATTTCCTGCTCCTGTTCGGCATGGCGATCGGCTTCGGGACCGAGATCGTGGTCGGGCACCACATCGGCGCCGGCGATCTGCAGGGCGCCGATCGCCTGGTGCGCGGCGGCCTGGCGATCGGGTTCTGCGTGTGCGTGAGCCTGGTGATCGCCACCGCGCTGCTCGGCCCCCACCTGCTCGGCCTCTTCTCGCGCGATCCCGAGGTGATCGCCACCGGCTCCCGGCTGCTCTGGCTGACCCTCCTCGTCGAGCCGGGCCGCACGCTCAACCTGGTCGTCATCAACGGGCTCCGCGCCACCGGCGACGCCCGCTTCCCGGTCGGGTTCGGCGTCTTCTCGATGTTCGCCGTGGCCGTCGGGCTGTCCTGGCTTCTCGGCGTCCACCTCGGCTGGGGGCTCGCCGGCGTCTGGGTCGCCTACGCCGCCGACGAGTGGGTCCGCGGGCTGGTCATGGCCGCGCGCTGGCACTTCCAGGGCTGGGTGCCCCACGCGCGGCGCACCTTCCGTCGGGTGCGGCTGAGCAGCCGCCCCGCGTGAGCGCTCGCGCTTGCGCTCGCCGAACAACCGCTCCGAGCAAGGGTGAAGCGCCGCCCGGCGGAAGGCGGCCGGGCGCCGGTCATCCCGCGGGCGCGCTCACCTTCTCGGTGACGGCCATGCACAGCGCGGCCACGCCGCGCCTCGGGACGGTGACGAGCTTGTCGCGGAAGCTGGCGCGCTGATCGGTGTACAGCTTCGACACCTTGTGCGAGAGGATCGTCGAGCTCCAGACCGCGACCACGTCCGCCCAGCGGAGATCGGCGTCGGCCTTCGTCGCATTGCGGTGACCCTCTCCGTCCACGATGCGGATCTCGACCTCGCCCGCGAGCAGCTGCCGCAGGTCCTCGGACGTGCCTGGTCCGCCGCCGACCACGAGCAGCCTCCGCAGCCCGCGCGCGTGGAACGCGCCGATCATGGCGAGCGCTGCCCGCTTGTTCGCCGAGCTGCCGCAGAGGTCGCAGACGGCGTCGGCGCCGACCTCGACCACGCGGAGCCCGGCCTTCGGCGGCAGCTTCGCGCACTCGGCGCAGCGGCGCTCGACCCGCTCCTCCGCCGGCGCCGACGGCGGGGGGCGACCGAGCGCCTGCTGCGCCTGGCCCGCGAGCTCCGCCGGGAGGAAGTCCGCGGGGTGGCGGAGCTCCGTCGCTGGCGCATGCTCCGCGAGCCAGAGGAGCAGATCGGTTTCTGAAATATTCAGAGATTTTGCGAGGTTGCGCACACGGACGGATCGCGCCATTGCGACGCGACTGTGACATGTGCAGCACCGCTGCGCCCTTTTCTATCGCAGGGGTGGTGGCCTCGGGCTGGCCCCGATGTGGCCCGGCATGCCCGGCTCAGTCGAGGGCGGCGGCGCGGCGCAGCCCGTGGCGCTGGAGGAGGCGGTGGAGGTACATCCGGTCGAGCCCTGCTTTGCGCGCGGCGCGGCTCACGTTGCCGTTCGACCACTCCAGCAGGGCGGCGAGGTAGCGCCGCTCGAACTGGTCGATGATCGCGTCCTTCGCCTCCTTGAAGGGCATCTCGATGTTCGCGGCGGGCTCCTCGGGCGCGGCGCCCGGCGGCGCGGAGCTGCGCTCGGGCGGCGCCGCCCCCATGGAGGCGCCCTCGCCGAGCACGACGCGGCGCTCGACGTAGTTCCTCAGCTCTCGCACGTTGCCGGGCCAGTCGTAACGCTTCATGTCCTCGATGACCTCGGGGGCGAAGAGGTGCACCTTGTCGATGGCGCCGAGCTCGTTCAGGAAGCAGTGGACGAGGAGGCCGATGTCCTCCTTGCGCTCCCGCAGCGGCGGGACGCGCACGGTGAGCACCGAGAGGCGGTAATAGAGGTCCTCGCGGAACCTGCCGCTGTTCACCTCGCGCTCCAGGCGCCGGTTCGTGGCGGCGATCACCCGGATATCGACCTTGCGCACCCGGCTCTCGCCGAGCCTGCGCACCTCGCGCGAGGCGAGGGCGCGGAGGAGCTTCGGCTGCATCTCCAGCGGCAGCTCGCCGATCTCGTCGAGGAAGACGGTGCCGCCGTCGGCCTCCTCGAAGGCGCCGGCGCGGTCGCGCGTGGCGCCCGTGAAGGAGCCGCGCACGTGGCCGAACAGCTCGCTCTCGATGAGGCTCGGCGAGATGGCGCCGCAGTCGACGATGACGAGCGGCTTGTCGGCGCGGGCGCCGCGCTGGACGAGCTCGGTGGCGATGACCTCCTTGCCCGTGCCGTTCTCGCCCTCGATCAGCACGTCGGGCGCGCTCTTCGCCACGCGATCGAGGACGGGGAAGAGGCGCCGCATGGGCACCGACACGCCCTGGAGCGCCCCGAAGCTGACCGCGCGCGCGAGCTCGGTCTCGGCGACGGCGTCGGCGTCGCGGATGCGCACGACCGACTCGCCGAGCTCGATGCGGCACTCCGGCAGGATGGCGTCGGCGTCGCGCACGCGGACGCCGGCGATGGTCGTCCCGTTGAGCGAGCCGACGTCCGTCAGCCGGAACGTGGACTTCACGCGCTCGAGGATGCAGTGGAAGCGGGAGACGGCGCGGTCGGCGAGCACGAGGTCGTTGCTCTGGTGGGAGCCGATGCGGATGAAATCGCCGTCGAGCACCATGGCCCGGCTCGCGGGCTTGCCCCCCTCGCGCTCGACGCACAGCTCGATCCGGGGCACCGCGAGCACCTCGCCCTTCGCCATGCGGGGCTCCGTGGAGGCCGCGAGGCTCGGCGGGCCGGGGTCGTCGGGCGTGGCGGGGGGGCGCGGCATGCGCGCCATCTTACGCGCGAGCCTGTGCTCGTCCAGAGGCGGCCCTGCCGGCGGCTCAGGGCGAGAGGTCGCCGCCCGCCGCCTTGAGCCACACGACGGTGGCCCCCCACCCGCCGCGGGAGGCCGGGGCGTCGCGGAAGCCGTCCACGGCCGGGTGGCGCGAGAGGACGGCCCGGACGACGCGGCGCTGCACGCCCTTGCCGCGGCCGTGGATGATGCGCACCTCGCGGAACCCGCGCAGCTGCGCCTCGTGGAGGTACTCCTCGACCACGGAGGCGACGTCGCGCGGGGCGAACGTGTGCAGGTCGATCGCGTCCTCGATCGGCATGACCACGACGTCGTCGTCGCCGGGCGGCTCGGGCGCCCCTTCGGGTGGCCCGGCCACGGGCGCCCCGATCTCGGCGAGGTCGGGCGGCGCGGGCGCGCGGGGCGAGAGCGCGCGGTCGAGCCATGCGCGGAGCCGGCGGAGCATCCGCGCGGTGTAGCCGAGCCGGAGGCGCCCGCCACCGCGCGCGGACCGCGGCGCATGCCGGCGCGAGGGGCGTCGGCGCCGGTGCCGCATCGGGATCAGGGCTCGTCCCGAAAAGCGGGGGGGCCGCCCGCACGCATGCTCAGCCGGAACGTCGCGCCGCTTCCAGGAGGGGAGCTCGCGACCAACGTGGCCCCGTGGGCGGCTGCGATCCTGCTCGCCAGGTACAGCCCGAGGCCGACCCCCGACGCATTGCCGCTCGCGACGAAGCGGTCGAAGATGCGGGGAAGGAGCTCCGGAGGCACGCCGGGTCCGCGGTCGATGACGTCGACGTGGACGTGCTCCATTCCCTTGATCAGCTCGCTGGTGAGCTTGATGAGGACCCACTTTCCCGGGGGCGAGTGCTTGATCGCATTGCTGACGAGGTTCTCCAGGGCCTGGCGGAGGCGATCCCTGTCCGCCACGACGACGAGCTCGGGTGGGCCCTCGACGCGGATCTCGACGCTGGGTGTCCCGAGGGCAGCGGCGATGTCCCGCGCCAGCGAGGCGAGGTTCATGGGCGCAGGCACGATCTCGAAGAGCCCCTGCTCGATGCGCCCCACGTCCAGCAGATCCGAGATGAGCTGGCCGAGCCGGGCGACCGAGGCGGTCGCGCGGTCGACGTCGCGCAGATCGTCGGCCCGGCCGTCGACCTCCGCGCGCCGGCGGATCAGACCAAGGCGGCCCATGAGCGGGGTCAGGTAGTTTCGCAGATCGTGCGCCAGCACGGTGATGAGCTCCTCCGCGGCCTGGCGCCGGCCTTGCGCGAGCGCGGCGGAGGTGACCTGCTCGACGAGCTCCGCCCGGTGCGTCAGGGCGCCGATCCAGTGCGTGATCGCGCTGAGGAAGCGGAGATCCTCGTCGGAGAAGAACTCCGGCGCGGCAGCGTGAGCAGAGACGACGCCGCGCCGCTCGCCGTCGACGGCGAGCCGGACCGCGATGTGCGATCGCACGCCGAGCTCGTGGACCAGGCCGGGCAGCTCGCCGGGCTCCTGGTCCGCATGCCCCGTCATGTGGGGATCGCCGGTCGTGAAGACGCGGGCGATCGAGCCGCCGTTGGCGACCGGATGGATGTCGAGCCCGAGCGTCCGCTGGCGCCGGCCCATGGGCGTGTTGCTCGTCCCCAGCGCACGCAGCGTGTTCCTGCCGGGGTCGAAGAGGAAGATATCGATCTTGTCGGCGCCGAGAGCGCTGACGAGGAGCTCACTCGCCTCGTTGAGCGACTGCCTCAGGTCGGCCGCCGGGAGCTCGAGCAAGCGCTGGAGTGTCGATATCAGCCTACCTTCCTTCGAGCGGGCTTCCTTTCCGGACATGCTGCTTTCTCGCTCCGTGATCCGCTCGACACCGTGCGCTCGGCGGCGGACGCGCGAGCCGGCGGTAAACGGTGGATTGGGTCGTTATGACGACGCTGTCGCCCGAACGGTAGATGTGCGCGGCGCTGGCTGCCGCTCCGGCGCAAATCCACGCGAGCGACCGGCGACACGGACGAGCTCGGGCGGACGCGCGCGGCATGTCGGACGGAACGACGCGCGCGATCCGATGCGCACGCCGGCGCCCTTCGAGGCAAGGTCGTGCTGGTCAGGTGGCTCATGTCGCCGAGCTGCCCGTTCTCGAGCGCGCCGCTCCGAGGCCCGCCGCGCTGGAGGAGCGGCGACAGGCCCCGTGGCCGGTCAGCTCTTGCAGCAGAGCGTGCCGGCCGTGGTGTTGCCCGCGCAGCCGCCGAAGTAGCGGTTCTGGGTGCTGTCGCCGTGGCCGCAGTTGACCCAGTTGCATTGGTTCCCCTCGGGATCGACGCCGTCGGGGGAGCACACGCGCATGGGGGTGCTGGCGCCGCAGCTCATGCCGGCCGGCGCCGCGGAGCAGCTCCCCGAGCCCACGCCGGTGTACTTGAGGTTGTCGTCGGTCCAGTAGTGGTGCTTCGGCGCCTCGGCGTTCGTGGAGCCATAGCTGTTCTTCTCGACGAACTCCGCGGCGCTGCACACGTGATAGCCGGTCTTGCAAAGGTCCGCGCGGTCGGGGTAGGTCACGCTGCCGGCGCAGCCGAACATCTCGTCGTCCCAGAAGCGCTGCACCCCCGCGACGAGGTCCGGGTCGTCCTTGCACCCGCCCGTGGTCCGCGCGTAGGCGGGCTGGCTCGCCATCCAGGTGACGACGTTCTCGTTCGCCGCCCCCGCGTCCGGGCCGCCGTTCGCGAACGAGAGATAGGCGATGTCGAGCTCGGGGTAGACGCAGATCTTGGACCGCATGCCCGTGATCGAGCCTGAGTGGCACAGGCCGGTATACTGGATGCCGCCGCTGGTCCAGCGGGGGCCGGAGCTCCATCCGTAGTTGTAGCTCGAGAAGTCCAGCGCGTGGACGTTGGTGAAGGCAGGCGAGGTGTCGCGCATGTGGGCGATGGCGTAGCGGGCCCAGTCGAGGATGTTGAAGGCGAACCCGCCCGAGCCGGGCGCGACGGCCCAGGGGTCCACGTCCGGATCGAGCACCGAGTGGGGCGTCCCCGCCTCGTTGTGGCCCCAGACGAACTTCCCGGCGGCCAGATAGGGGTGCGTGGGGTTGAAGAAATACGGATTCCAGTAGGCCCTCTGCGTGGCGGTGCCGTTGATCGAGCCGCTCTGCGCGAGGAAGAACGCCTGGGAGGTCTGGTAGGTGGTCCCGAAGCCGTGCGCGTCGATGAGCTTCTCTCTGGCGTAGTCGATGAACGCCATGCCGGCCCACTGGTCGATGACCGCCTGCGCGATGGTGAAGTTCGCGTTTTCGTAGCGGTACACCCCGATGGTGTCGCTGCAGTCCGCGAGGAGCCCCGTGGCGTTCCCGCCGACGGGGATGGAAGGCCCCCGCACGTACTCCTTCAGCACCTGCTGGTGCGTCTTGCTCTTCCAGCCGGCGCTGTAATCGGGGTGGCTGTACAGCTGGTTGTCGACCGTGGCGTCGCCCACCTCGTAGCTGCAGGCGATGCCCGAGCGGTGCGCGACGAGCTGCCGCAGCGTCACGTTCTTGCGCGCGGCGGGCTTGATGTACTCCTTGCCCGGCTCGGTGGCCCAGGGGAGCGCCTCGGCGAGCGTGGTGTCCCAGTCGAGGGCGGGGCTCTCTTCGATCAGGATCGAGAGCAGCGTGGCGGTCATGCTCTTCGTGTTGGAGCCGATGTTGAAGATCATGTCTTCGGTCATCGGGGTCTGCTCCGGGAGCTTCGCGAAGCCGGCTGCCCCGAGCGCGACGATGTGCTTGCCCTTGACGACCGCGGCGATCATGCCCGGCGTGAGCGCGCCCGGGGCCGGGTAGCCCGTGTAGTCATCGAGCTTCCAGGCGAGGTCGTCATGCGCCGTGTTCACGAGGGGCGGCGGGGTCGCGGCGATGAAATCGAGGCGGTCCGAGGACGCCTGGACGCGCTCCTCGGAGGCCGTTTGCTCGATCTCCGGCTGGGGGGTTGCGCACCCCACGAGCGAAGGGGCGACGCCAAAGCACGCTGCGATCCATCGATTGAGCTTCATGGGTTCTTCCTTCGTTCTGGGCAGGGCGGAGGATGCGCCTCAATGGCGCTCCTGCCGAAGCGAGCGCGACAGCGCGGCCGCTCGGGGCGTTGCAACCGAGAGGCCACTCCGCTCAAGGCCGGGATCGCGCGGCTCCGAGGGGCGCTGTCACGCGGCCATGACGGCCGGCTGTCACGCTGTCATGACACCGCAACGCCGCCGCACCACCGCGTGGGGGTCTCTGGCGGCGAGCGGCGCGCGCGGCGCAGCGCGGCATCACGCTTGCCGCGTCGGCTCATCCACACCACGTCCACGGCGCGCGATGCAGCTCGCTGTGGCGTGAAGGAGGTCCCTTTGAATAAGTCGTTGATATAGCGTCGCTCTTCCGGGCAGCGGCGCCGAGGCGGGCGAGGGGTGCCGAGCAGCTCAGTGCCCGCTCGCGTGCGCAATGGTCTCGATCATGCGCGGGATGGCCACGGAGATGAGGATCCCCAGGTTCGCCCGCTTGTTGTCCACCAGCATGCCCTGGAGCAGCTTCCCGTGGTTGACCACCACCACGGTGTGGTTGCCCGCCATGTCGAGCAGGTAATACCGCCCTAGCGGAGGGAAGTTCGAGTCGCGCAGCGAGCTGTCCAGCTCCTCGGTGATGCGCGTGAAGAGGGCCACCGCCACCGGTTGCTGGTTGAAGCCGGCGAGCGACAGGCCCGCCGAACGTTCCCAGATGTCGGTGGCCAGCAGCCCGTCGCGGAGGATGTTGCGGAGATCATGGACTGCGGCGTCGAGGACTTTGGTATCGATCATCGTGCTTCCGTCGCTCCTGGGCGCGCGCGCCCGCATTGAAAACCCGGATGTACTACAGCCCGCGCAAGGTCGTCTCGAGCGCCTCCTTCAGCTGCTCGAACGACCGCGTGGAGAGAGCCTCGTTGCCCACGGTGCCGAGGCAGAAGCCGCCGCGCGCCGTGCGCGCCTCGACCCAGGACATCATCTGCGCGCCCAGCCAGAGCGCGCCCGCCGTGGCGTCGACGCCGGGGATGGAGCGGACGCCGACCAGCGCCGAGAGCAGCGGGCCCACGAGGGACACGTGCGCCTCGGAGATGCCGTGCGCCGCCAGTGTGAGGCCGTTGTCGTCGGCCACGAAGGCGCCCACGCACGGGTGGTGATCGAGCGTCCAGGCGACGAGCACGTCGAGCCGATCGGCCGGGTTGTCGGAGGTCTGAACGAGGCGCGGCACCTCCTTCACCTCCTTCACCTCCTTGGGCGCGGCCTTCGCCGGCACAGGCGCGGCCTTCCCCGGCGCGCCGGCGCGCGCTGCCCCCATGGCGGTCACGAGCGTCGCGGGCTCCCGCGACCGCGTCGCGGTCACCCGCGCGAGGAGCGAGGTCACCCGCTGCGCGTCAGTCCACGAGACGGATCGGACCGTCATCCTCGCCTCCTGCATTGGAGCCCAGGCGCTCCTCGATCTCGGCCACCAGCTTGTCGAACACCGCGGAGACCGCCGGAGGGCGGCGGCTGAGCAGACCGAGCGGCACGCCCGCGCGGCTCGCCTGGAGGAACGTGCTGTCGCGCGGGACCGCGGTGTCGAAGACCTGATCGCGGTAGAGGGACCACAGCTCCTCCAGCGAGGCCAGCAGCACCGGATCGCGGAACGAGCTCATGGTGCCGACCACGCCGAGCAGGGAGCAGGCGGAGCCGATGTCGCGGAGCCGCGCCAGGAGCTCGAGCAGCCGGGGCATGGCCCGCAGCGCGAGCGGCTCGCACTGCGCGACGGCGATGACGCTGTCCACCTCTTCCAGCGCGATGCGCGACATCCCGCCGAGCCCGGCCGGCGTGTCGAAGAGGACGAGGTCGAAGTCGCGCTGGCTGTGCTCCAGGATGCGCCCCACGATGTTGGCCTCGCGCGCGTTGATGGCGAAGCGATCCTCATCGAGCGCGTCGACGGGGCCCATGGGCAAGAGGCAGAGCTCCGGGAGCCGGGTCTTCACCAGACCCTCGAGCGGGGGGCCGCCTCGCGCGAGGTTCGCGGCCAGGCCGGGCCGGTCGCTGACGCCGTCGAGCGACATGCCGATGGCGCCCTGCAGATCCGTGTCGACGAGCAGGGTCCGCGCGCCTCGGCGCGCGAAGGCGAAGGCGCAGTTGAGCGCCACGGTGGTCTTTCCGACTCCGCCCTTGAGGCTGGCGAATGCGATGGATCGGGTCATTTGGGGTATCCGAGCTTGCGTAGCTGTTCCAGGTTAGCGCGCACGAGGCTGGATGCGGGGTCGAGCGTCGAGAGGTCGATGAGGACGCAGGCCGCCTCGCTGTAGCTGCGTTCCATCAAGAGGCGCCGCGCGTCGGAATTGAGCTGCTTGATGCGGGCCGCGCGCTGCTCCGGCGAGATGAGCGCGATCTCGATCCGCCTCGACGAGATCGGCGGCGGCGCCTCCACGCTGCCTTCGTCGATCCGGCGCAGCGAGTCGAGCACCAGCTCCGCCAGATCCTTGAAGATGGTGCGCTCCTTCGTCGAGCCGACGGCCGGGGTGACGCGCACACGCATCTCAGGGCGGATGAGCCGCGCGAACGCCTCCTCACCCACGCCGAGACCGTCGAACGCCGTCCACACCTGGCCGCGCCGCACCTCGATCAGACCCACGTCGGCGCTCGCGTTGCTGACCACGAGGACGTGCGACTCGCCGGACATGCAGATCATCTGCAAGAAGTCGACGGGCACGAAGTTCATCCCGATCGGCGCCGACTGCGCGCCCGCGGCGTGCGCCATGAGGATGAGCGTCTCCTCGGCGATGGGCCACGTCACCCGCGTGGTGCTCGCCGCTCCCGGGACCTCCACGCCATCGTTGACGGCGAGCACCAGCCGCGCCGTGCGGCGGAGGAGCTGCGCGACGGCGTCCTCCGGCCCACCCGGGAGCGACGGCGCATAGATGATGAGCTCCGCGCTCTGCACGCCATCGAGGGCTTGATCGAGCTCCTCCCAGGTCGCGGCGCCGAGGGCGCTCACCGGCGCCTGCCCGGCGATGACGCGGATGCACCGCATGCGCTCGCGCAGATCGGGAACGGCGACCACGACGATGGCCATCAGCCTCCCGTGTCGCGCCGCACTCGGCGCAGCATGACCGACGACGCCGTATCACCCGGGCGCATGCGCGCGCACGCCTCGAACGCCTCGATCGCAGCGTCGTAGCGGCGCTGCACGAACGCGGCGGTGCCGCGGGCGAACGCCTCGCGGTAGAGCCGATCCTCCTCGGTCTCGTACACCCGTGGCGTGAACGGCGCGCTCGCGGGGGGAGCTGGCGCGCTCGCGGGGGGAGCTGGCGCGCTCGCGGGGGGAGCTCCCGGCGGTCGCCGATCCAGACCGCGCTCCGGCATGGTCGGCGGCCCCGGATCGGCGCCGGCCTCGGACGGCAGCGTGTCCAGCTGCGGCCTGAAGGAGACCGACGGCCGGTCGCTGAACGGCGACGCCACCTCCCTCCCCGTGTAGAGGCCGACCAGCACCTGCAGCGTGCGGAGCCGCCCGAGCGGGCACATTTGAATGATGTCGTCGAACGTCGAGGCGCCGTCGATGTACCGCGCCACCAGGAGCGCGTCGGGCGAGCGACCCGCCGACACCGGGATGGGTCCCGCCACCTGATCGAGGCCGCCGAGCCGCTTGGCGTAGGCGCCGGCGAGGAACTCTTTGATCCGCTCGATGCTCGCCTGCAGCTCGCGATCGCCGGGCGACTCCGAGCGCGCCCGGTACAGCACCGCCAGCGCCTCCTCGTAGCGCTTCTCACGGACCAGCCGCACGATCTCCGCCCGCATGGGTCCGCTCTTCGGGAGCGCGCGGCTCTCGGGTTCCACCATCAGAGCTGAGTCGTGTTGGTCTTTCACGGACAACTGGCAAGTTACATGCCTCGACCGCCGGCATTCAAGCTGTTTGGCTGCACCTTCGCGGCGGCCGTCCTCGGTCGGCGCCGTCGATACCGGCGCGCCATCGTGACCGGCTCGCCATCGTTCAGGTACGCGCGTGTGGGACCAGCCAGCACCCCACCAGAACACTGGGAGCCGCGACATGCGCCCCATGGGAAGGCGGGGGAGACATGGGACGAGGCAATGACCACGGCCCGCTTCCACATTCGGTCCATTGAGTCGCCACGTGCTCTCGGGCGTCCCGCAGGATCAATCGTCAGCCAATCGCGAACGTCGCAAGCCGTATCGCACCTCAGCGCCGGTTCGCCCACCGGCCGCTGTTTCAAATTTGAATGGTGATCCCAAGATTGTGGGTGCAACTTACGTTGGGCTTGCGCTACAGTGGATGCACCGGCTGGACGCACCCCGCAGCGTTGCAGAAACGTCTGAGGTGGTTGGTGGAAAATTCCAGTAATCGAGCAGCAATCGAGCTCGGAATGCAGCGCGAGGGGAGAGCGCAGGATTTCAACCGAGGTGAGGTCCAGCAGCAGCGTCCATGCTCGGTGCGCCGTGATCTTGCCTTGAGGCCTCTCGAGGCGCTCACGGCGCTTGGTTCGCGCAAACAGAGGGATTGTTCAACCAACTGACACCCCACAGCCGAAAAGGAGATCGCTCATGCGGCAGGTCTTGCGGCACATTTTCGAGAAGAAGCAGGCATACGCTCGTCTACCCCTGTTCGAGCACATGCGTAACGAACTGCTCGATCCGAGCGAGCGGCTCGCGTTCTATCCATGCATGGCGTACTTCATCCTGAGCTTCGGTGATCTGAACAAATTCGTATTACGGGAGGAGCACGCCGCGGACAAATACCAAGAGATGGTCAACGCCCACACACGCGAGGACGACCATCACTGGCCGTGGTACCTGGAGGATCTGTCCAAGCTCGGCTACGACGTCGAGGGCCGGAGCACGGACCTGCTGCACTTCCTCTGGGGTGAGGAGACGATACAGAATCGGATCCTCACCGCGCGGCTCACCGCGCTCATCAAGGGCACGACGGGCCTCGAGCGGCTCGTCATCATCGAGGCGATCGAAGAGACCGGCAACGTGCTCTTCGGGGCGATGCTTCCCCTGGCGGAGGCCCTGGAGAAGCGCCTCGACACGCAGCTGCGCTACTGCGGCTCGTTCCATTTCGAGCGCGAGTCGGGCCACGCGGTGAACGCCGACCACGCCGAGCTCGCGCGCATCCCGCTCGACGCCGAGACGCGCGCGCGGTACATCGCGCTCGCGGACGAGGTGTTCACGATATTCGAGCCGTGGACACACGAGCTCTTGCGCTATGCCCTCGCGCACCCCGTGAGCGCCCCCGTGGCCGACCCCGAGACGGACGGCGTGAGCCAGGTGATGACCCGGTCGTCGGTGCTCGCCGCGTGAAGCAGCGCGGTTAAGCCTCGCCCGTCGCACCGCCCCCTCTACGGGACCCACCCCGGGCGCTCGTCATGCGACGAGCTCTCTGCACAAGACGTTGACGCTCATCTTGCCCCGACAGCGGTCGCCGACCGCGCGAGCGGCGGGGGGCCTCACGGCGCGCTCGCCGCGCCTTCCGCGCCTTCCGCCCCGACGCGCGGCGCGGCGCGGCGTCCCGCTTGCCGCGCCGGCTCATCCACACCACATCCACCACCTGCATGGCTCCAGAACGCAAGACGCACCGCGCCCTCACCGTCGCCGGGCTGATCCTGGCCCTCGCCATGGCCGCCCTCGAATCGACCGTCGTCGCCACCGCCATGCCCACCGTGATCGGCGATCTCGGCGGGATTCACCAGTACGCCTGGGTCACCACCGCCTACTTGCTCACCTCGTCGGTGCTGGTGCCCATCTGCGGCAAGCTGTCGGACATCTACGGCCGCAAGCCGATCATGCTCTTCGGCATCGCCGTCTTCCTGCTCGGCTCGATCGCGAGCGGCGCGGCGCAAACGATGCCGCAGCTCATCGCCTTCCGCGCCCTCCAGGGGGCCGGCGCCGGGGCGATGCAGCCGATGGCGATGACCATCTCGGGTGACATCTTCGATCTCAAGGAGCGCGCGCGGATCCAGGGCGTCTTCGGGGCCGCCTGGGGGCTGTTCGGCATCATCGGCCCGATGGTGGGCGGGCTCATCGTGCACTACTTCTCCTGGCGCTGGGTCTTCTACATCAACATCCCGTTCGGCGTTGCGTCCGTCGCGCTCGTGGCGACCTCGTTCCACGAGCGCATCGACAGGCGGCCTCACGAGCTCGATTTCCTCGGCGCGGCGCTCCTGTCCGCCGGCGTTGTCGCGCTGCTGCTCGCCACGGGGAGGCTGGGCGGGGAGACGACGCTGCTCGCGGCGGTCGCGTCGGCGGCGCTGTTCGCCGCGTTCTTCGCGGTCGAGCGCCGGGCCCCCGAGCCGATGATCCCGCTGCCGCTCTTCCGGCGCCCGGTGATGCTCATCTCCAACGTGGCCGGCGCGATCCTCGGCGGCGCGATGATGGGCACGATCACGTTCGTGCCGCTCTTCGTGCAGGGCGTGCTCCGCGGCACCCCCACCGACGCCGGCAGCGCCATCGCGCCGATGCTCATCGGCTGGCCGGTCGCGAGCGCGATCGGCGGGCGGCTCATCCCCCGGGTCGGGTTCCGCCCGCTCATCTGGATCGGCCTCGGCGTCACGGCGACGGCGGGGCTCGCGCTCGCGCTCGGCGGGGCGCACGACACGCCGCTGATGCTCCGCGCGACGACGCTGGTCTTCGGCGTGGGCATGGGGCTGTCGAACGTCGCGCTGCTCATCGCGGTGCAGAGCAGCGTCGCGTGGGATCAGCGGGGGATCGCCACCGCGAGCACGATGTTCTCCCGGCTGCTCGGCGGCGTCGTGGCGGTGGGCGTCATGGGCGGCGTCCTGACGGCCCAGCTCGCGAAGGACCCGTCGATCCCCGCGGACGCCGCGAGCCGGCTCCTGACGGCGGAGGGGGCGCGCGGCCTCGATCCGTCGATCCTCCAGCACCTCGGGGAGGCGCTCACGTCCGGCCTCACCACCGTGTTCTGGATCATCGCGGCCATGGGGGTCACCGGCTTCATCGCGGCGCTGTGGTTCCCCCGCGTGCCGCTCCAGGCCGCCGGGGGAGACGCGGCCGTCGCGCCGCCGAGCGAGGCCGGCGTCGGGTGAGGCGACCCGCCCGCGTCGCCAGGGACGGGGCTCGATCCAGCGCACATGGGCGCGTATGAACGGGGGTGGATGAGGTGGCGGTCCCGGGGGATCACGGTGGCGTGCGGGCTCGGGCTCGCGCTCGGCGGGGCGGGGTGCGAGGACCAGCGCTTCGTGATCGGCGTGTTCGCGCCGGGGCAGGGCGGGGGAGGGGGGGCGGCGGGCGCGCCGGAGCGGCCGACGTTCGATGCGCCGGCGGCGGTGACGGAGCTGAACAGCGACGCCAGGGAAGAGGACCCGACGCTGACAGGCGATCTCCTCGAGATCTACTTCATGTCCGATCGCAGCGGCAGCCGCGATATCTGGGCGTCGCGGCGGGCGGCGCCAGGCTCGCCCTGGGAGGCGCCGCGCGCCGTGGAGGCGCTCAACAGCGCCGATAGCGTCGAGGACACCCCCTGCGTCTCCGAGGACGGGCTCCGGATCTGGTTCTTCAGCGAGCGCGCTCCGAAGGGCATCTGGCGCGCCGAGCGCGCCGGCCGAGACGACCCGTGGGGCGCGCCGGCCCGCGTGGACGCGCTCGTCGCCGGCGACGGCGAGGTGATGTCCCCCCACGTCGATCCCTCCGAGCTCCGCGTCGTGGTCGGCGTCGAGCCCCCGGGCGCCGAGACGTACATCGCGATCGCGTCGCGCGAACGCCCGGAGGACCCCTGGGGCGCGCTCGCCCCGCTCGCCGGGCTGGACGGCGCGGGCGACGAGCACGCTCCGTTCCTGTTCGACGAGGGCCGCCAGATCCTGCTCCGATCGAGCCGTGAGGGCGGAGGAGACCTGTTCTGGGCGCGACGGCCGTCGACCGAGGCGGCCTTCGAAGAGGCGGAGTCGCTCGGTGAGCCGCTGAACCTTCCCGCAGAGCGCGACACCGATCCTCACCTCTCGCCCGACGGGGCCGCCCTGTTCTTCGCGTCGACGCGGAGCGGGGTGGCCGACATCTACGAAGCTCGGCGCGTCGCACGATGAGTCGTGGCATCGCCGTCTTGGTGTAAAATTTCTGCAAAGACGGTTTTTGACGCTCCACGAGAAGCTCGAGCAACCCATGATGGATCGTGGGCGCTCCGGCCCACGTGGGAGAGCGGGACGACTCGTCCCGGAGGACATCGAGCCGACCTCATGGCCAGCACCTCGACGGATGATCCGCCCATGGATCCTCAGGAGTTCACGATGCGTCTCACGCTTTGCCGATCACGGCGACGACGGGTGTCCTCGCCCACGTTGAGCCTCCTGATCGGCGTCGTCGCAACGCTCGCGGGCTGCAGCACGGAGCCCTCGGCGCAGGGCTCCGGGTCAGGCGGCCAGGACAGCGGCGCCACCGGCGCCGGCGGCACGACCACCGCTTCCTCCACCACGGCGAGCAGCGGCGCGGGAGGCCATCCGAGCGCGACGTCCGGGGTGGGTGGCGCCGGGGGCGCCGGCGGCAGCGGCGGCGCGGGCGGGAGCGGCGGCGTCGGCGGCAGCGGCGGCGCGGGCGGCAGCGGCGGCGCGGGCGGCAGCGGCGGCGCGGGAGGGGCCGCGGACAGGTGCGCCGATGCCCTCTATGACCCGGCGAGCCCGCCAGAGGCGCTGCCCCTGTCCGGGAACCTGGGGACCCACGACCCGGCCATCATCCAGGCCGGCGACCGCTACTACCTGTTCCAGACGGGGGACAGGCTCCCGATGAAGAGCTCGTCGAACCTCACCGCGTGGCAGGCCGCCGGTCGGGTGTTCGACGCGAAGCCCGCTTGGCTGGAACAGAAGGTCCCGGGCGTGAGCGACCTGTGGGCGCCCGATATCTCGCGCTTCGGCGACACCTACCATCTCTACTACTCCGCCTCCACGTTCGGCAGCAACCGGTCGTGCATCGGGCACGCGACGAAGGCATCGCTCGACTCGGCAGGTCCCTGGACGGACCGCGGCGCCGCCATCTGCTCCAACGACGGCGCGGCGCGGGACGACTGGAACGCGATCGATCCCAACGTCGCGATAGATGAGGAGGGGACGCCGTGGCTCGTGTTCGGGAGCTTCTGGGGCGGTATCAAGATGGTGAAGCTCGCCCCGTCGGGGGAGCGGGCCGACGAGGAGCTCCACGCCCTCGCCGCCCGCCCCGACGCCCGCGGGGCGCTCGAGGCGCCCTTCATCGTCCGGCGCTGCGGCTTCTATTACCTGTTCGTCTCGTTCGACGCCTGCTGCCGTGGGACGGACAGCACGTACAAGATCGCCGTCGGTCGTTCGAAGAGCATCACAGGCCCGTACGTCGACAAGGAGGGGACACCGATGATGTCCGGCGGCGGCAGCATCGTCGTGGAAGGAGGCTCCCGCTGGCGAGGGCCCGGGCACAACGCCGTGCTGTTCTCCGGCGATCGCGCTTACAACGTCTATCACGCCTACGACGCGCAGTCGAACGGCGCCCCCACGCTGCGGATCTCCGATCTGGCGTGGGACACCGACGGCTTTCCGCGCTCCGGAGGGCCCTAGTCGCGCCACCGCCGCCGGGCTCCGCGCTGCGCGCCCTGCTGATCGGGACTCATGGACTCCACCGTCGTCGCCAGAATGCGAAAGCCCGTGACTGACCTCCACGCGCCGCCGGAGGGGGCGCCTCCGCGGGCGGACGAGCTGCTCGGGCTCGCGCGCGCCGCCGCGGGGCGCGATCCGGCGGCCATCCGCACGCTCATCACCGAGCTCGGCGGCGCCATGTTGCGGAGCGTGCGGAAGGTGCTCGGCCCGCATCACCCCGACGTCGAGGACGTGACCCAGGAGGCCGTGCTCGCGCTGCTCCAGGCGCTGCCGTCCTTTCGCGCGGAGTGCACCGTGCTCCACTTCGCCAACCGGATCGCCGTGATGACCGCGCTCGGCGCGCGCCGGCGCCTCAGCGTGCGCGCGCGCTTCGACGAGCCGGGCGCGCCGATCGACGTGGCCCCGGACGAGAGCGGCGCGTCGCCGTTCGCCGAGGCGGTCTCGAGCCGGCGGCGTAAGATGGTGCTCGAGGTGCTCGACAGGATGCCCGAGGCGACCGCGGAGGCGCTGGCCCTCCATTTCGTGCTTGGCTACACGGTCGACGAGATCGCGGCGCTCGCCCGCGTCTCTCCGAACACGGTCTGGAGTCGGCTCCGGCTCGGCAAGGAGGCGCTGCGGCGCGCGCTCGCCAACAACGCGAAGCTGGCCGAGCTCTTCCGGGGCAGGGAGACATGACCGCCGACTGCCGGAGCGAGCTCCTCACGCGGGTGCGCCGCGGCGTCGCGACCGAGCCGGACCGGCTCGCCCTCGACGCCCACCTCGGCACCTGCGCGTCGTGCCGGATGAGCTGGGTGCTCGCGCTGGACTTCGACGCCGCGGGCGCGGCGGAGCCCGGGGACGCAGAGCTCCTCGCGCGCATCGCGAACGCCGCGATCGGCGGGGCCGTGATCGACCTGCCGTGCGAGGGAGCGCCGGCGCGGCGGCGGCGCGAAGGAGCGCCCGTGCGGCTCGCGAGCGCGCCCGTGCGGCCCGACAACGACGTCCGGCGCGGAGACGGCGGCGCTCGGCCGGGGACCCTCCTCGCGGGGCGGCGCTGGGCCGGATGGACGCGGAGCGCCTGGCTCTGCGCCGCGGCGGCCGTCCTCGTCGCCGGAGTGTCGCTCGCGACCTCGGCGCTCGTCCAGCCGCGCCCGGCGGCGGAGATGGGGCGGAGCGCCCGCCTGCTCGAGCCCTCGCTGCGCGCGGCGGTGTCCCGTGCGCGCGCCGCCGAGATTTTCGGGGCCGATCCGTCCGAGGGCGAGGCCGCGCCGGCGCCCACCGGAGCGGCGCCGCCGGAGCGCGCGCCGGCCGCCGCTCCGAAGCCGCGCGAGGCCGAGCGCGGGCCGAGCGCGGCGGCGTCCTCGCCGAGCGCATCGCCGACCGCCTCGACGGCGGAGCAGCTGTTCCGGGAGGCCAACGACGCGCGGCGCGCCGGCCGCTCCCGGCGCGCCATCGAGCTCTACCGCGCGCTCCAGAAGGGGTTCGCGTCGTCGCCCGAGGCCACGCTCTCCCTCGTGTCGCTGGGCGGCCTGCTCCTCCAGGACGGCTCGCCTGCCGCGGCGCTGGCGCAGTTCGACCGGTACCTCGGCGTCGCCGGGTCGCGCCCGCTCGCGGTCGAGGCGCTCTATGGCCGCGGGCGCGCCCTGCGGGCGCTCGGGCGCGCCGGCGACGAGGCGCAGACCTGGCGGCGCCTGCTCCGGGAGCACCCGGGCTCGCCCTACGTCGAGCACGCCCGCCGCCGCCTCGCCGAGCTCGGAGGGTGATCACGGAGCGAGCGCCGATCTGGCTCGGGGTCGCCGCGGCGATCGCGCTCTCCGCGGCGCGCGCCACGGCCATCGAGGAGGGGCCTTCGGCGGCGTCCGCGTCGCCCGGCGCGCCGGTGGTGGAGATCGTGCTGACGGGCCCCGCGCCGAACCTCGGCGCGATCCGGGCGGCGCTCGAATCTCAGGCGCTCTCCGCGTTCACGCTCCGGTTCCGGGTCGCGCCGACGTTCGACGCGGCGGCGCTCTTCGAGGCGCGAGCCTCCTCCGGGGTGGCCCTCTCCTGCTGGATCGACGTGAGCGATCCGCGCCGCGCCGCGCTCTACTTCACCGATCCCGTGGCCGATCGCTTCCTGGTGCGCTCGATCGAGCTCTCGGGCGGCTTCGACGAGCTCGATCGCGAGTCCGTGGCCCAGGTCGTGGAGCTCTCGCTGCGGTCGCTGCGCGGGGGCGCGCGCGCGTCGCTCGATCGGGATCAGGCGCGCGCGCTCGTCCTCCGCCAGGCGGCGCCGGCGGGCCAGGCGGCGCCGGCGGGCCAGGCAGCGCCACCGCCACCGGGCGGCGCGCCGGGCCAGGCGGCGCCGCCGGGCGGCGCGCCGGGCCAGGTTGCGCCGGCGCTGCGCGGCGCGCTGGAGCTCGGGGCGTTCTACGGCGTCACGGTGCACTCGACGGAGCTCGGCTGGACGCACGGCCCCGGCGTTCGCGTCGCGCTCGGCGGGAGCTCGGGGCGGCAGCGGCTCGCCCTCGACGCGCGCATCCAGTACCAGTTCGAGCGCCGCTACGAGGAGCCGCGCATCGGCCTCGATCTCCGCACGATAGCGCTCCGCGCGGGCGCCTCCTGGCTCTACGCCCTCACGCCCGGCGCGGCGCCGCTGGAGCTCGGCGCGCGGCTCGGCGCGGGCCTCGATCATGTCGAGGCGGCGCCGCGGCCAGGCAGCGCTGGCGCGCCGTCGTTCGTCGCCGCCGGGGCGAGCGCTTCGAACGCGCTCGTGCTCGTGGCCGGCGCCGTCGCCAAGCTGCCGCTGAGCCGCGATGTCCGGCTGTTCACGGAGCTCTTCGTCGAGCTCGATCCCGCGCGCGTCCGCTACGATCTCGCGCTCGAGCAAGGGACCGAGACCGTCCTTGCGCGGTACCGTTTCCGGCCTGGCGTGCTGCTCGGCGTCGAGCTCTGACGGCGTCGCGTCGGCCTGGCGTCGAGCCGTGGGATGGTCGTTGTTATGAAAATTTGCGCTTTGACGCGACGGCCAGGCGCCCGCGAGAAAATCGAACGACGCGTGATTGATCGCAGCCGCCTCGGCGCACGTGGGGAGGACAGAGCGGTGCTTTGTGGACGCTTCGCGCTCTCATCACCCACGTTGACCACGTACGTCCTTCCGGGCACGCACCCGACGCGTGCTCGTCGTGCACTGTCTTCCTGCAGGAGCTCGTCATGCGAATTCGGCCCATCTTCATGACCGTCGTGCTTCATTCTTTCGTCGCCGGCATCGGCTTCGCGTCGGGGGGTTGCAGCTCGGGAGACCCCGACGATCACCCCGCCACGCAGACCACAGGCAGCGGCGGTGGCGGCACCAGCGCCAGCGCCAGCGCCAGCGCAAGCACAAGCGCCAGCAGCGGTGCGGGCGGTGCGAGCAGCGCTTCCGGCCCCAGCGCCGCGGGTGTGGGCGGCGCGGGAGAGGGCGGCGGCGGTGCGGCCGGGGGGGCCACGAGCGCTTCAGGCGGCTCGGAAGGCGGCGGCGGGAGCGCCGAGCTGCCGGACGTCACGGTGTACATCGCCGGTGACTCGACCGTTCAGACCTACGTGAACAGCGCCCTTCACCAGGCGGGCTGGGGCCAGATGCTGGGGGAGTTCTTCGATGAGCGGGTGCGCGTCGAGAACCGGGCCATCGGCGGCCGGACCGCGCGCCGGTACATCGACGAGGGCCGCCTCGACGACGTCCTCGAGGACATCCAGAGCGGAGACTACTTCCTTGTGCAGTTCGGCACGAACGACAGCAACAAGACCGCGACGTACGAGCACGACGGCGAGACCATTCCCTATTACCTGGACCCCGCGACGGACTTCAAATCGTACCTCGAGCAGTACATCACGGGCGCGCAGGGGCGCGCCGCGACGCCGGTGCTTGTCACCCCGCCCCCGCGGCGATCGTGCTCCGGGGACAGCCACGAATTCGGCAACGGCCTGAGCGCCCATGCGAAGGCGATGCGGGAGCTCGGAGACGAGCTGGACGTGGCCGTCATCGATCTCAACGCGAAGACGCTCGCCCACCTGAACTCGATCGGGTGTGTGGCGGCGGGCGAGGACTTCTTCCTCGTCCGGGCGGACGGCACGGTCGACGGAACCCATTTCAACGAGACCGGCGCCCGGGTCATGGCGGGCCTGGTGGCCGACGGCACCGAGGACGCCGGCCTGACGCTCGCGCAGTACCGGAAGTGACGGGACCGACGCGCCTGTCGAGCTCGCGGCATTGACCTGAAGCATCCTCTCTAATTTCGGAAAAATTCACAGGGAGGCGGGGAGATTGGGAGTGAAATCCCATGAACCTCCCCGTCTCCCCGCCTCCCTGTTCAATCTTTTCTTTTGATAAAATGCCAACAGAATGAGGGAATTGGTCAGGGCGTCGACGTCACTTCACGTGGATGTCCGGCTTCGGGGGCGCCGCCATTCCGCCGCCGATGTGGAAGCTCGGGTGGGGCGGCTGGTTGTAGGCGGTCTGCTCCGAGCTGACCTGCATGCGGTACTGGGGGTCGTGCATCAGCGTGTAGAGCCGGCGCGTCGTCACGTTCGTCGTCGTGTACAGCCGCAGCGCCGAATTGTCGGACTCGCGCCACACGATCTCCTCGCGCCAGTCGCCGAGCAGGTCGGCCGTGAGCGCCGGCGTCGACTTCGTGCCGTTGTTCGAGGCGCACTGGCTGCAGCTGAGGAGCGAGCCGCCGCCGTACTTGGTGATCGACGTGTTGTTCTGCAGCTCGCGCAGCTCGTCCGCGTCCCACCAGATCAGGAAGTTGGCCGACGCGGGCTGGCTCCCGACGTTCGACCCGCTGGTCGCGGACAGGAGCCCTCCCGTGGAGTTGGTCCACATCTCCGCGCCGGCGTTGCTCGCGAGCACGTCGCCCGCCACGCCGCGCCCGGTGTCGGCCCCCGTGACGGGGCCCTGCTTGAGGATCGCGCAGGAGTTCGCGTCGTGAATGTCGTAGGTCGGCTTGGTGCCGTCCTCGTGCGGCACGAACACCTCGAGCCCCGGGCGTGAGAGGACGAAGTCGCTGACGTGCAGCGCGTCGCCGTGCCCGAGCGCCGTCGAGCACTTCCGGGTGCCGTTGCTGTCGATCGTCGAGGCCCCGTAGATGACCTCCTGCGCCCCGTCGGCGTCGACGTCGGCCACGACCATCGAGTGGGCGCCCTGGCCCGTGTAGGCGGTGTTCGCGTTGCTGTCGGCCTTCCAGATCTGGGTGAGCTTGCCGCCGCGGAAGCTCCACGCGGTCACGGTGGCTCGCGTGTAGTAGCCGCGGGCCATCAGGATCGCCGGCTTGCCGCTCGCGTCCTGGCCTGTCCCGAGATCGCTCACGAACGCCGCGCTCGCGAGGAACCGATCGACCCGGTTGCCGTACGAGTCCCCCCACGAGGAGACCGTCCCCCGGGCCACGTCGAAGGCGACGGTCGCGAGCTCCGCGCCGCTCGCGCCGCTGAACACCGTCAGGTACTCGGGGCCGGTGAGCACGTAGCCCGCGGCGTTCCGGTAGTCCGCCGCGTCGTCGTCGGAGGCCGCGGGACCTCGGCTGAGGTAGGCGCCCGCGCCGTCGCGCGTGCCGGGAGCGGTCTTCACCGCGATCTCCGCGTTGCCGTCGCCGTCGAAGTCGTACACGACGAACTGCGTGTAGTGCGCGCCCGCCCGGATGTTCCTCCCGAGGTCGATGCGGAAGAGGCGCTTCCCGTCGAGCTTGTAGGCGTCGAGGTAAACAGGCCCCGTGCACCCAGCCTGGGAGTTGTCCTTGGCGTTCGAGGGATCCCACTTGAGGATGATCTCGTACTGCCCGTCGCCGTCGACGTCTCCGACGCTCACGTCGTTCGCGGAGTACGAGTAGCTCTCGCCGGCGTTATCGCACTTCGATGGAGTCGTTCCGCCCGCGGGGGCCGTGAGGGGGATGCGGAGGTAGTTCTGGCCCCAGGTCGCGGCGGCGGGGGAGGCGGCCTGAGCGACGCCGCCGACGACTGCCCGGACCGTATAAGTCGACGAGCTGGTGCCGGCGGTATCGAGGGTGTTGGTGCTGTTCGTGACGTTCGCGATGCGCGTGCCGTTGCGGTACACATCGTACGAGATCGCGCTCGGGTTCGCTGCGTCGTACTCGTAACCGAACATCCGCCATCCGACGTAGACGCCGTTCGAGACCTTGACGGCGACCACGCCGCGATCGAGGTCCTCCATCTGGTAATGCCCGGTCGGGGCGGCGCCGCCCGCGCCGCCGGAGCCGCCCGCGCCGCCGCTGCCGCCGGAGCCGCCGCTGCCGCCGGAGCCGCCCGCGCCGCCGGACCCGCCCGCGCCGCCGCTGCCGGTGCTGGCGCTGGTGCTGCTGGAACTGCTGCTACTGGCGCTGCTGCTGCTGCTGGCGCTGGTGCTGCTGGCGCTGCTACTGCTGCTGGCGCTGGCGCTGCTGCTGCCGGACCCACCCGCCGTCACGCTGGTGAGCGCTGGGCGCTGCGAGGGGCCGCTCGCGTTGGCGCAGAACCCGAAGCTCGTCGATGCCCCCACCGCCAGGGTCGCGTTGTGCGCTGCGGGCGTGGCGACCAGCTGCGACCCGCTCACGCTCGTGGTGGTGTTCCACGCGTTCGTGAGCGTGGAGCCGTTCAGGTTCGTGGTGATCCGCCAGCTCGTCGTCGTCGTGGTTCCCGTGTTCCGGATGGCGACGTCGGCGCAGTACCCGGTCCCCCAGTCCGACGCGACCGTCAGCGTGGCTGTCAGCCCGTCGCCCGTCAGCGGTTGATCCCAGGCTTCCTGTTGCTCGAGCCCCCCTTCGGGCCCGTAGGCGTCCTCCACGACGCACGCTCCGAGGAGCACGAGGGCAGCGGCGGTCGCTGCCGACAAGCAAGTTCGCATGGAAAGTTCCTTTCAGAGCACGCGGAGCGCGAGGCGATACGCGAAAGGTCCTCGGCTTCCAGCGCCGGTGGCCCTGGGGCCGGCGGCGCTCGGAGACCGATGATCAATGAATGACCTCCATGGTTGCTCGAGCAGCTCGGACCCAATCACGAAAGCCACTCGTCCTCCGCGTTTTTCGGCAGATGGGAGTTTTTGCGGCGTACGAGAATGCGTGATCGTCCCGCGAAGCCTGATGATGGCGGGCGCCCACCGAGGTTCCCTTGCCCGCGATTTCTCGACATCTTCTCGACATCATCCCGTGCCGATCTCGTGCAGACGAGTGACCGTGCTCGTCCACGACGATCGCCGCCGCCACCGCAGCAGCGCCGGAGCCGCCGATTCTCGTCGGACACCGGGAAAGGGCGGCGCGTGTGAGCCCGCGGCGGCGTGCTAGCTCGACACTGTTCACAAATAATCCACACGCTGTGGACAAATGTTCAGGCGTCTGTAAGGCCGGGCGCTGCCGGTGGGCCTGGCTGCTGGCGCGCCTGCTCGACGCCTGACGTCAGCGGAAGCCGGACCTGCCGCCGCGCCCGCGAGCCGCGCCAGGGATCAGGGCGCCGCCGGGCGGATCTGCTTGCGGATCTTCTTGATGAAGGTCTGCGTGCATTTGCCGTGGCTGCCCTCGTGCTCGATGATCTCTCGCGTCAGCTTCGCCTTCGTCTCGTTCGAGACCGTCGCGCTGGCCCGCACCTCGTTCGCCAGCTGGCCCCCTTCGAAGGTCCCGGGCCACGTCTGCTTCTCGACGACGGCCGCCACGTTCGTCGGCCGGTGGTGCGAGGCCTTCGTCTTGGTGACGTCCCGGAAGCCCCCGTCGTCGGACCGCCGCCCGGAGCCGTGGCAGCTCGGGCACGTGGTCGTGTTTCCAAACGAGTTGGCGATCCGACCGTCGCCTCCGCAAATCCCGCACGTCTCTGCCATCTGTCGGGTGTACTGTACTTCCTGTGCGCGAGCAGGCGTTCTCTCGCGTCCCGGCGATAAATGTCGCGTCAGGCGCGGCGCGGAGGCCCAGCGCGGGGCCAGGCGTCCGCTGATCGAGCTGGGTGAGAGCGGACGAGCTCCGCTGCCGTGGCTCGAGCCCCGTGGCGGCGAGCAGCTCGACGGCCCGGCTCATCGCCTCGATGAGGCGACCCATCTGGCCGCGGTCACGCCGCGAGCCGATGCTCTATCTCGATCGGCGTGAGCTGCGGCGGCTGCTCGTCGACGACGAGCGTGCTCCCCGGGTGCTGGCGGACGAGGTCCTCCGTGGACTCGATCGCTTCCTGCACGGTGCCATACGGGAGCGAGCGGGTGACGTATCCCTCGGCCGCGACCACCCAGCCCCAGCCGTCGGGGTCCGGCATGACGTGGTAGGCGAATCTCTGTGTCATGGCGTGTCCTCCCTCCGGCAGGGTGAGCCCGGCGCGCGCGAGCCGCAACCGATCGGCGCTCGCGAAGGCCCTACCGCTGGCGGCGCTGCACCTCCTTGAGCGCGAGCTTCGAGATCGCCCTCAGGGTGTCGAACACGCCGCGCCCGCTCGCCGCCGCGGCCTCGAACTCGGGCGCTCCGCCCGGGTTGAGGAGCTCCCGGAGCTCGTCGATATCGGCGATCCCGTCGAGATCCCGCTTGTTGTACTGGACGACGAACGGCAGCCGCCCGGGCGAGCGGCCCTCCTCGGCCAGGTTGTCCCACAGATCGGCCATCGACTCGACGTTCGCGTCGAGCCGGGCGCGCTGAGAGTCCGCCACGAACACGACGCCATCCAGCCCCTTCAGGATGAGCTTCCGGCTCGCCCTGTAGAAGATCTGGCCCGGCACCGTGTAGAGCTGAAGGCGCGTCCGGAAGCCCGACAGGCCCCCGAGATCGAGCGGAAGGAAGTCGAAGAACAGCGTGCGATCGCTCTCGGTCTTGAGCGAGATGAGCCGCCCCTTGGCGCTCGGCACCGTCCGATCGTACACGTAGTGAAGGTTCGTCGTCTTGCCGCAGAGGCCGGGCCCGTAATAGACGATCTTGCAGTAGATCTCCCGGCTCGCATAGTTGATGAACGCCATCGGCGTGCTCCTCCAGAGTCGACGTTCGAGGGGGAGGCAAGGCCGGTCCCCGCATTGAAATTGAAAGCGACCGGAGGCCACCGCATTGGAAGCGATGGTTGCGGTCGTCCAGCGCAATGAAAACGAAGGCGGCCACCGGTGCCCGCGCTGGAAGCGGCGTCCGTGGTCGATCCCGCGCTGGGAGGCGAGGCGCTGGCCGCCCCCCACGCGTCCCGGCGTCCTGCGCCGCGCCGGGGGCGCCCGCGCGCCGCGAGGCGCGCCCCCAGCACGTCGCGCGGCGCGTCGCGCTGCCTGCTCCCCGGCGCTACGTCACGCGCGGCCGGCGGCGAGCGGACGCGCCGCTGCTGCCGCCGCGAGCGGCGCCGCGCCGGCGGCGATCACGAAGACGCGTCGGCGATCGCGTGGAGGGCCGCCACGAAGCCCTCCAGGGAGGCGTCGCGCGCGTCGCTGTGCTTCACCAGCCGCTCGTTCACGGCGATGAGCTCCACCACGTCGGGGCTCGCGCCCGGGATCCGCCGGAGCTCGTGCACAGCGCGGCTCACCCGCGACGGCGGGTCGAGGCACGCGAGCGCCGACAGCGCCGCCGTCGCGCCGGCCTCGCGGCCCGCCGCGAGGGCCTCCCGCGCCATCCCGAGCAGCACCAGCGCGAAGGCGACCTGGATCGCCTCCAGGAAGCCGCGGGAGACCTCCTTGCCGCCCTGGCTGGCCTCGCTCCACGCGAGCGTCACGAGCTCGCCTATCTCCGAGAAGGCGCGCGCCGACATCAGCGTGGAGAGCGTCTCCAGGCCGTGTTTGTCCCACGCCGCCCGCGTCGTCAGCTGGCGCGCGAGCCAGGAGAGCACGGCATACGCGTCGTCCCCCGCCCGGATCGCGCCGAGCGCGATGTCCATCAGCGTGGCCCGCGCCACGCCGTGCGCCTCGAGCCAGCCGAGCAGGTTCGCCCGCTCCGCGCCCCGCGGCGTCCGGCGCGCCTTCTCGAGGATCGCGTCCCGGAGCGCCGGGGGAAAATGGAGGATATCGACGCTCCAGTCCTCGTCCGAGCCGCGCGCGCGCTCCATCGCCAGCGCGGCCAGCGCGTCGTCGTCGAGCGAAATCGCCCCGGCCCGCCTCGCCGCGAGGATCTTCGGGACCGGCAGATCGCGCAGCGCGGGGCGCTCCCCGTTCAGGCCGTCGAGCTCGTCCCCGTCGAGCAGCGGCGGCAGCCCCTTGTGGACCTTGGGCGCGAGGATGAACCCCGAGGGCCACTGGACAGGCTCGCGCCGGCAACGCTCGAGCACGCGCTCGTAGATCCCCGCCGGGACCTTGCCGCGCACGAGATCCGACAGCTCGATCCACTCCTCCTCGTCGAGCACGAGGCGCGGCACGCCCAGCACCTCGTGCTGGAAGTGCGCGGGATCCTGGATCGCGAGCCGCGCGAGCTGCCGGATCACCGGCCCGCTGAAGCCGCTCTCGCAGCGCGCCCTCCAGCGCAGGAGATCGGATGTCCCGAGCTCGTCGATGTGCTCGGACAGGAAGGCATGATCGTCTGGCTCCAGCGACGGCTGACGGAGCACATGAAAGAACGCGACGGGACGGGCACGGCCCCGGTGCGCGCGCACCAGGGCCTCAATCTCCGCCTTTCGCATGGCGCGACCTCATCACCCGAGACCCCATGTGGGATCAGGGACACTCTCAGGTCCATCGTCGCCAGGCGCGAGCGCGGCCCGTCATGACTCGTCGGTCGGTGGAATGACGGATCCTGTTCCTGACCGGTGTGCCCAGGGTAGCGCCGGCGCGTCCGGTGTCAACGCGCTCGTCGCTACTCAATCTTCAATGCGCCGCCGCCGCCGCGGCTCCCGGCCGCCCGCGGGCGGCTTGACGTCGCGCGAGAGCGGCAGCTCGACGGAGAAGGTCGAGCCTTTGCCGATCTCGCTCGATACGCTCACCCGCCCTCCGTGCGCCTCGACGATGGTGCGCGTGATGTAGAGGCCCAGCCCGAGCCCGCCGTAATGACGCGACGAGACGCCCCGGCGATACCGCTCGAAGACCTGCTCTCGCACGTCGGCGGGGATGCCGATGCCATGATCGGTGACCGAGAGCCGGGCGGTCTCTCCGTCCGACGCGATGGTGAGCTCGAGCGGCTTGCCCCCGCCGAACTTGATCGCGTTGCTCAGCAGGTTGGTCACGACCTGCTCGATGCGCTGCGCGTCCCAGCGGCCGACGACCGGCCCGGCGGCGCGCACGTCGAGCGCGCAGCCCGCCCGCGCGAGCTGGTCGTCCAGGTACGTCGTGACCTCTCCCACGATCGCGCGGAGATCGATCTCGATCGGGTCGAGCTCCAGGCGCCCCGCGTGGATGCGGGAGACGTCGAGGAGCATGTCGACGAGGGCGACGAGGCGCTTGATCTGCCGCTGCGAGAGATCGACCGACGCGCGCGCCCGCTCGATGCCCTCCGGGCCGCGCGAGAGCTTCTTCTCCATCGAGTGGACGGCGAGCTGCAAGCTGGTCAGCGGCGTCCGGAGCTCGTGCGAGGCGACGGAGAGGAACTCGTCCCGCGCGCGGACGGCCTCCTCCGCGCGGGCGCGCGCCCGCTGCTCGTCCGCGAGCAGGCGGTCCCGCTGCTGCTCGGCCTGCACGCGCGTCGTGACGTCGCGGAAGCTCCAGACCCGCCCGACGATGCGCCCGCTCGCGCGCTGAGGCTGGGAGTAGCGCTCGAAGACCCTCCCGTCGTCGAACGTCAGGGTGTCGATGCCGCTCGCCTCGCGGGGGTCGTCGACGCTCCTCGTCATCCTCGCTTCCTGGAGGAGCTGCTCGGAGTCCGCGAGCTGATCGAGGCAGAGCGCCAGGCGGTCGTCCTGCGAGAGGAGCACCTGCTCGGGGATGCCCCACATCTCTCTGAACCTGCGGTTGTGCCGCACGGGGCGGCCCGCGTCGTCGACGACCAGGATGCCGTCCGCCGTCGAGTCGAGCGTGGCCTCGAGCAGCGCGTGCGAGTGGCGCAGCATCTCCTCGGCGCGCTTGCGCTCGGTGACGTCCGTCGCGATCCCGCACACCGCATACGACGTCCCGTCCGGATGGCGCAGCGGGAACTTGAGGGAGAGGAAAGCGTGGATGCCGTCGGGGGCCGGAACGAACTCGTCCCTCTCGATGGGGTGATCCTCCCGCAGCGCGGCGAGATCGTTGGCGCGCACCGCGTCGGCGATCTCGGTCGGGAACAGCTCGTGGTCGGTCTTGCCGAGGATGTCCTCGCGGCTCACGTGCACGACGTCCTCGTAACGGCGGTTGATGAGCAGGTACCGCCCGTCCGGGGCCTTGACGAACACGACGGCGGGCGTGTTCTCGAGGATGGCGTGCAGGAGCGAGCTGCTGTCGTGCAAGGACGCTTCCGCGCGCCGGCGCTGCGTGTTCTCCTGCTGGAGCTCGCCGTAGAGCCGCGCGTTCTCGAGCGAGATGGCCGCCTGCGACGCGAGGACATCGAGGACGCCCAGCTCCGCGGTGGAGAAGGCGCCCGGGACCAGGTTGTTCTCGAGGTAGAGCAGGCCCATTGCCTCGTCCTGGCGCACGATGGGCACGCCGAGGACCGAGCGCCGAGGGCGCACCGCGTCGCCGAAATAGGGATCCATCGCGAACCGGTGCGGCGCGGCCGCGTCGGCGATCGCGATGGGCTTGCGGGTGCGGAGGACGGCTGCGCAGAGCGACAGGGGCACCTGCGACGGCGCCGCGAGGTGGCCGGCGGGGCCGAAGGCCCGCTCGCCATCGCCGCTCGCCTCCGCCAGGACGAGGCCCTCCGGCGTCGAGAGGAGCAGGCAGCCGCGCTGCGCGCCCACGTGCTCCATGGCCACGAGCAGGAGCCGGGCGTGCAGCTGGGGCAGGACCAGCGCGCTCGAGATCTCCTGCGAGGCCTTCAAAATACCGAGCATATCCAGGTATTTGACGTCGCCACCCCCGGACGCGGGCCGCCGCGCGAGCTCGGGGTGCTGCTGGAGCAGGGCGCAGACCTTCGCCCGCGCGCCCCAGGCCTCGTAGCTGTCGCGGGCGCGCGCGAGGTAGGCGCTCGCCGCCGTGTCGAGCCCCCGCTGCTCGTAGAAGCGCGCGCAGAGCTCGCTGGCGAGCGCCTCGACCTCGACGAACCCGCCCGCGCGGGCGCCCTTGAGGGCCTGCTCGTACCCGCGCTCCGCGGCGAGCTCATCGCCCGAGAGGCGCGCGAGCTCGGCCGAGACCAGGGCCACCTGGTGTGCGAAGTTCTCCGGGGACGCGTCCGCGAGCGCCGCCAGGTGGGCGAGGTGCGCGCGCACGGCCTCGAGGCAGGCTGGCGGGGGCGCGCGGGCGTGGCCGGCGGAGCGCGCGACCGCCGCGTAGAAGTGAACCTGGGCGGCCCCGAGGAAGCGGCGCGCGGCGTGCAGCAAGGCGCCCGCGCGCTCCGCCGCTCCGGCGGCCTCGCCCAGATCGCCGAGGAGCACGCGCGTCTGCAGGTCGAGGAGATGGCCATAGAAGGCCCTGATCGGCGCCCTCCGCGCGAGCTCGTCCGCGGAGCGCTCCGGAGGGCGGCCGGGCGCGGGTGGGTCGCGCAGCCGCGCGAGCAGCCGCAGCTGATCGCGGAAGATGTCCTGGTCCACCGGGCCGCAGGTGCGCTCGGCGAGCGCGAGGCGCCGCGAAGCCTCCTCGGCGACGTCGTCGAGGGAGTCGCCGACGAACAGCTGAAACGCGATGAGCTGGTGGCCGAAGTAGCACGAGAAGGGGTAGTTGCCGGCGGAGAGCGCCGCGTCCAGCTCGCGCCGCGCGAGCTCCAGACAGCGTCGGACAGGCATCTCCAGGTAGCCGAGCAAGACGATGAACGTGAAGCTCGCCCTGGGCCTGTAGGGCGAGTGCTCCTCGCGCTGGGCGAGCCGATAGCCCGCCTCGCCGAAGGCGAACGCGTCCGCGGGGCGCCCGCGCCGCTCGGCAAGGACGAGCCCGAAGGTCGCGTAGGCCGCCGCGGAGCTGCTCGTGTTCCCGTGCGTCAGCGAGAGCTCCACCGCGGCGCTGGCGGCGGCCGCCATGACGTCCCAGCTCGCGTGGTAAGCGGGCTGGTACAGCGTGGCGGCGAGATCGCAGACGGCCCGGGCGCGCGGGTCGGTCATGGGCGGCAGGTCCGGGAGGGCGGCGATGGCGAGGGCGCCGCCCTCGAGGCGACCCAGGACCGCTGCGACGGCGGCGTCCACCGCGGCGGCCTCCGGGTGGCGCGGCAGGGGGAGCCCGCAGTTGCCGAAGCCCGCGACGCAGCTCTCGACGGCGGCGTCCATCGCGCCTTGCGCGACCTGGATCTCGGCGAGCAGGGCGTACACGGTCGCGGCCACGCACGGCCCGGAGGCGCGCTCGCACAGCGACGCGCAGATGCGCTCCGCGGCCGCGAGCTCGCCGGTCGCGAACCGGCACTGGGCCAGCGCGAAGTCGAGCTCGAACGCGAGCCCGGCGCGCGCCGCCTCCCCGCGCGCGCCCGCGAGCAGCTCGGCGCCCAGCAGGAAGAACCCGATGGCCGCGGCGTGGTGGGTCGCGGCCTGGGCCTTCCGGCCCGCGCGCAGGTTGAGCTCGGCGGCCCGCGTCCGCTCCTCCGGGGACGTGATCCGCGGCGCTCCGCGGGTGATCTGGCGCACGATCTCGAAGAGCTGGGCCTCGACGCGGTCGGGCGGGAGGCCGTCGAGCAGGGCGCGCGCGGCGGCGAGGTGCGCCTCGGGCCGCTGCTCGGCGGGGGTGAGCTCGTAGGCGACCTGATGGATGCGGTCGTGAAGGAAGCGGATCTCGCGGTCGATCCGGACGATGAGCCGCAGGGCGAAGGCCGCCTGCAGGCGCTCGATGACGGCGTCTTCCGGGCAGCCGAGGAGGAGCGCCAGCGTCGTCAGATCCGCGGCGTCGCCGAACAGGGCGAACCGCCGCAAGGCGTCCTGCGTGCCCGCGTCGAGGCTGCGGAGGTTCGCGGCGATGATCTCGGCGACGTCGTCCGAGCACCTCTTCGCCCGGATCTTCTCGAGATCCCACCGGAACGCTCGGGCGGTGGTCGAGAAGCGGATCAGCCCTTCCTGGTGGAGCGTGCCCGCGAGCTGCGCGATGAACAGCGGATTTCCCCCTGTCTTCTCGTGGAGGCTCGCCGCGAGCGGGGCGACCTCCTCCCGGGGGGCGCGCAGCGAGTCGGCCACCCACGAGGTCACCGCGTCGGCGGACAGCGGGGCGATCGCGATCTCGGTCACGGCGACGTCCTGCGCGCGGAGCCGGCGGATCATCCGGCGCACCGCGTGGGAATCGGAGACCTCGTTGCTCCGGTACGCGCCGAGGATCAGCGTGTCGCGGACGTCGGGGTCGGTCGCCCAGCGCTCGACGACCTTCAGCGTCTCGGCGTCCGTCCACTGGAGATCGTCGAGGAAGACGATGAGCGGCTTCCCCGGCCGCGCGAGCGCGCCGAGGAGCTGGCTGAGCGCCAGCAGGAACCGCGCCTCGGCCTCGGGGGGCGGGATCTCGGGCGGCGGGCTCTGCTGGCCGAGGATCCGGGCGAGCGCCGGGAGCATGCCGGCCAGCAGCGACGCGTTCGCGCCCAGCGTCCCCGCGAGGCCGCGCTGCAGCTCCGCGCGCGACGCTTCGCCCTCTTCGAGGGCCTGGACGAGCGCGCCGTCCAGCGCCGCGAGGAGCGCCTCGCACGGGGCATGGCGCGGGGCCACCTCGCACCTGCCGCCGGTGAAGCGCGCCGCGGGCGCGCGGACCGACTCGCCCAGGTGATGGACCAGGCGCGTCTTGCCCACGCCCGGCGGGCCCGAGATCAGGACGAGCTCCGCCCGGCCATCGCGCCCGACGCGCGCCACCGCGCCCTCCAGCCGCGCGACCTCGCCGGCGCGGCCGTAGAGCCCGGGGGTCAGCCGCAGAGGCGGCGGCACGTCGGCGAGACCCGGCTGGAACGGCGCGATCCGCCCCTCCGTCCGGAGCGCCTCCCGGCACCGGACGAGATCGTGCTGGAGGCCGGCGGCGCTCTGGTACCTGTCCTCGGGGAGCTTCGCGAGCAGCTTCAGGACGAGCTCGGCGACGGTCGAGGGCAGCCCGGGCACGGACACGAGCGGCGACGGGGGGACGACCGCGGCGTGGCAGTAGAGCCATCCCAGCAGATCGTTCGCGGCGAACGGCAGCCGTCCGGTGAGGAGCTCGAACAGGATCACCCCGAGGGAGTAGAGGTCCGACCGGTGATCGATCGCCACGCCGAGGCGCCCGCCCTGCTCGAGCGACAGGTACGGCCAGGTGCAGGGGGACGGACGGGCCGATCGGGGGCTACACCGGCCCGGCGAGAGCGACCAGGGGCTGAACCCGGTCAGCTTGATGGCGTCGCCGGGCAGGAGCATCACGCGGTGCGGGGTGAGGCCGAGGTGGACGATCTGCCGCCCGTGGATCGTCGCCAGCGCCCCGGCGATGCCGGTGGAGAGCCTCAGGAACCGGCCGAGAGCCATCGGGGTGCCCATGAGGCGGGCGAGCGGCGTCGCTCCGTCGTCCTGGATCACGAGCGCGGGCTGGCCATGGAACGTGCAGATCCGCGCCGCTTCCATGGCCACGTCGCAGCCGACCAGCCGCGTCGCCTCCAGCTCGCGCCGCAGCGCCTCGTACTCGGCCGTCGAGGGGTGAGCGACCTTCAGGGCCTTGACGAGGACGCTCCGCCCCGCCGGCTCGCGCGCCCGGTAGAGCGCGAAATCCGGCCCTTCGTCCAGCACGGCCTCCGCGAGGTATTCGGTCGCTGTTTGCATGGCTCTGGCGTGCTGGGCGTGACACACGCCTCCGGGGCGCGGCTGCGCTCGAAGGCGCCTGCGCTGCGCTGCGCTGTCGATCGACAGGCAGGATCGGTACCAGCGGTGAGCGGCCGGCGCCGCGGCGGTCCAGGCGTCCGATGATCGACTCGACGCGTCGGCTGCGGCGTGACGGCCGGTCAAGGCGAGCCGCGTCGATCGCAGCGCCGTCGGACGCTGTCTGCCGAGCTCGGCCTTGAGCAGAACCCTCCCCGTATCGTCCGCTGGCGCGCGAGAGCGCGAGTGATGGGGAGAGAGACGACGGGAGAGGAAGCGGGGGAGACGTCAGGCCACGAGGGCCCGTGACCCCTCGGGAACAGCGCGTTCATTCGTCCGCGGTCGTCCACGGTCGTCCAGGATGTCATCTGCTTGCGTCATCCCGCAATCGATTGCGCTTCCATTCCAGTCGTGCCAACTCCATTGAAGGGGACGCGCCGGACCTCTCAGCTGAAACCAGCGGCCAGGTAGCAGCTCTTTTTAGCGGTGCAGCTCGAAGAGGAGACGGCAGGTCACGCTGGCGTACAAATTGCGAGCCTTCACGCCAGACGCCCACGCTGAACGCGCCTCCGGCCAACCGGGGGGGCAAACGCCGTGGAAGGATTCGTTCTTCACGAAAGCAAGGTTGGGAAGAGCCATGATCGATCAACGACGAGCGGTCAACCGCAGGATGTTCTTGCAAGGGATGACCCAGTTCGCCTCGGTGGCCGCCGCGGCGCCCGCGCTCGGTTCGGACCCATGGAGAGGCGCCTGCTCGACGACGCTCACCGCGGGGCGGCCCGAGGACGTGAGCATGAGCTCGGAGCGGCTGGAGGACGTCTTCGCGCGGATCCAGCGCCGCGTGAACGACGCCCTGTTTCCCGGCGCCACCGCGCTGGTCGCGCGGCGCGGGGTCATCGTGGGTCACCGGGCCTTCGGCAGCAAGGTCGCCGGCGCCGACGAGCCGGTGACGCTCGACACGATCTTCGACGTCCAGTCGATGAGCAAGGTGCTCTCGACGGCGGCGGCGGCCCTCGCGCTCGTGCAGGAGCGCGTGATTCGGCTGGACGCGCCGGTCGCCAGGTACCTGCCGGAGTTCGCCGCCAACGGAAAGGCGGCCGTCACCGTCTACGACATGCTCCGTTACTCGTCCGGTCTGCCGCTGGACAACCAGTGCCTGGATGAGGACGTCGAGACGGCCTGGTGCATCATGGCCGAGACGCCGCTCGAATACGCGACGGGCAGATCGGCGCTGTACAGCGATCTCACCTACCGCCTCCTCGGCCGCATGATCGAGGCCGCCGCGGGGGAAGATCTCGACGCCATCGCGAGAGAGTGCGTCTGGCGTCCTCTCGGCATGAGCGACACGATGTACAACCCGCCCCCGGAGCTCGTCGAGCGCGTCGCGGCCACGGGGTACTCCGCCCGCCGGGGCTGCCTCGTGCGGGGGCAGGTGCAGGACGAGCAGGACTTCGCGCTGGGCGGCATCGCCGGCTGTGACGGCGTGTTCACCACCGCGCTCGATGTCGCCGTCTTCTGCCAGATGATCTTGAACGGCGGCGCCTATGGCGGCGCCGAGGTCCTGCGGCCCGATCTGGTCGGGCAGATGAAGAAGAACAACACGCCCTACGTGACGGAGGCGGAGACCGACACGTCACCCATCAACAACCTGCTCCTCGCCCCGAAGGGCCTCGGGTGGGAGATGCGGACGCGGCGCTTCTCGAACGGCGGCATGCGCCTGTCGCCGCGCGCCTTCGGCAAGGCGGGCGGCGCCGGCACGTTCATGTGGGTCGATCCGGATCTCGAGATCATCGGCGTCCTCCTGACCAACCACGGGCTGCCGCAGCCGTTCGACGAGCTCGGCTGGAACCGTATGCTCGACAACGTCGGTTGCACCGAGTTCTTCGACGGCATCATCAACGCCGTGCACCGCTGAGCGCCGGCGCCCTCCACCCGGTTGACGGCGGCGCAGATGGTTTGATATCCATCCAACGGGTCAGCTGGGTGGGTCCGCGGCGGCGCGGGCCCGGACGGAGGTCAGATGAAACTCTACTACTCGCACAACTCAAACCCGCGTCTCGCCGTGGCAGTGGCACGGCATGTCCAGGCGCCGGTGGAGTTCATCCGCGCGGCCCCGTTCGCGCCGGACCAGATCGAATTCTTCCGAACGCTCAACCCCAACACCCGCCTCCCGATCCTCATCGAGAACGGCACGCCCCTCTGGGAAGCCGATGCCATTGCCTGTCGCCTGTGCCAGCTGACTGGCTCGGAATTTTGGCCCCCGCCCGCTCGTCTTCCGGAGCTCTTGCGCTGGCTGAGCTGGGCGCACCAGCACTTCAATCCGCCGGCGAGCGCGCTCTACTTCGAATACATCGTCAAGCCCACGTTCACGACCGACCGAGAAGAGCAGTCCGTCATGGACCGGCACCTGAAGGAGTTCCGACATTTCGCCGAGATCCTGAACGGTCTGCTGAAGGGCCGCCGCTGGCTGATCGACGACAAGCTGAGCTATGCCGACTTCCGCGTGGCCTTCGTCTTTCCGTATGCCGCACGCGCGCGGCTGCCCTTGGCCGACTATCCCGAGGTGCAGCGGCTGTCGAACCAGCTGGACGAGCTCGAGGCCTGGCGCGAGCCGTTCAAGGACCTGGAGGGTTAGAAGAGGAATCCGCGGGCGCGCGCGGCGGCTGAGCGACCCTGCTCTGCGAGCTCGTGGGCCAGCACAAGAGGCTTCGCGATCTCCGCGTCCGGATCGGGGAAGTGGAGTTCGGGCTCGACCAAGATGGTCCAGCCGCCGGGCCCGCCGCGCCCGCGGTCGAACGGGCCGAAGAGCTCCCCTTGCAGCGCGCTCTCCGCCCTGGAATGCCGCGGTGCCGGCCGGGGGGACACGTGCAAGGTGCCCCCGATGAGCTCCGCCACCTTGTTCGCTGGGACGGCGTCGAGGTCGGTGTACGTGGCGCGGCGCTGCTTCTCGGCGGGCTGGCCCATGACCGGAGACTGCCCGGGGGCGTGCGGCGAAGCAAGGCGTGGACGGCGCTCTCGTGCTCGGGCAGCTGGTGCAGGGCCTCGAGGAAGGCGAGGCGCCGCTCCTGACGCTCGAGAGCGTGCTGCGCCGCCGGGCACACAGGGGAGATCTCGCGCCGCTTCTTCTTGCGGGCGTTCGCCGGGAGCGTGGCGGCCCTGTCGAGCGCATGCGATGGGATGACGCCCGTCGAGGAGCCTGCAGCGGAGGCGCTGTCGGAGCTCACACGGGCGACCGGGGGTCAGCTGGCGGATCTCATCCGCCGGAAGCGGGTGTCGTCGCTCGAGGTCGTGGAGGCGCACCTGGCGCGCATCGCGCAGATCAATCCGCGGCTGAACGCCGTGGTGAAGCTCCGCGCCGACGAGGCGAGAGCCGAGGCGCGGGCGGCGGACCGGGCCCTGGCGAGAGGCAAGCACCTTGGCCCGCTGCACGGCGTGCCGATGACGATCAAGGATTCGATCGATACCGCCGGCGTCGTGACGACCGGCGGCACGAGCGGGCGAACGAAATTCGTTCCGGCAGAGGACGCCACCGTGGTCCGGCGCCTCAAGGAAGCGGGGGCGATCCTGCTGGGCAAGAGCAATACGCCCGAGATGACGTGGTCTTACGAGACGAACAATGCCGTGTACGGGCGCACCAACAATCCGTATGGTCTCGACCTGTCGCCGGGCGGCTCCAGCGGGGGGCGGGCGCCATCGTGGCCGCGGGCGGCTCCCCGTTCGACGTGGGAAGCGACACCGGCGGGAGCATCCGCGTGCCGTCGCATTTTTGCGGGATCGCCGGGCTCAAGCCGACCACCGGCCGCATCCCGCGGACGGGCCATATCGTCCCGGCGGAGGGGCTGCTCCAATCGTTCACCGTGCTCGGGCCGATGGCCCGCTCGGTCGACGATCTCTGGCTTCTCTTCAGCATCCTGGCGGGGCCCGACTGGCGCGACGCGGCGCTGATCCCGGCGCCGCTCGGCGACCCGAAGCACGTGCAGCTCAGGGATCTGCGGATCGCGATGCACACCGACAACGGGATCGCGGCGCCGGACGCGGCGGTGCGCCAGGCGGTGATGGACGCGGCGGCGGCGCTGGAGGCGGGCGGCGCGCGGGTGGAGTCGAAGAAGCCCGACGCGCTGAGCGACGTGCTCACGATAGACGCAGATATCTTCCGGGCGGACGGCGGCGCCTGGTTGAAGCGGCTCCTGGATCTGGCCGGGACCACGGACCCCGGCGCCGAGGTGGCGGCCGCGCTCACAAGCGAGCCGCTGCCGAGCGGTGAGCTGACCGCGGCGGTCGAGCGGCTGGACGCGTGGCGGGGGCGGATGCTCGGCTTCATGAAGGACGTCGACGCCATCGTCTGCCCGCCGTGTGTCCTCGAGACGCTGCCCCACGATGCGTGGATCGAGCACGGGGTCTACGCGGGATTCAGCTACTCGTTCGCTTACAACATGACAGGGTGGCCGGCGGTCGTCGTGCGCGCGGGCACCTCGTCGCGAGGAACGCCGGTCGGCGTCCAGATCATCGGACGCCCCTTCCGCGAGGATGTCGTCCTCGCCCTGGCCGGTCACATCGAGCGGGAGCTCGGCGGCTATCGAGCGCCGGCGATTTGACGGGAGCGCGGTCCATGCTGCCGTGGCGGGCCGGGAGCCATCCGCGGGCCCCAGCCCAACCCGCGTCCACGGCGCGCGCCGTGACGTTTCGCCGTGGCAGTCCGAAGCCGGGTCGACGGTCGCGAGCTCGTAGGAGAAGCCCGCGCTGCGGGTGTCGACATAGAGCAGGTTCGCGAAGCGCGTGTACGACGCAGCGTTCGCGACTGCAGAAGACGGTGAGTGGCACCGGCACGACGCGCAACCTGGGGCGAGCGCGGAGCCGTGCTACAGTGCGGGGAGGGCTTCGGTCGATTTCCGCGGTGAACCAGGGGATCTGACGCGCTTCGCGCAGAGGGTGATCCAGAGCAGCCCGCAGATCGAAGAGCCGAGCCCCTTCGAGCACCGCATGCGCTGGGACCGCCACGGCAACGCCGGCTCCACCGGCTCCATCCGCCTGCGCTCCGGTATCCGCCTGAGCACCACCCGGCTTCGCTGGGAGCAACCGTGGGGGTTCCAGTTTCGCACCGCAGCCACTCCGCTGAAGTTCAACCTCAGTCGCGGTGCCGGGCCGCGCATGATTTCGTCCGATGGGACGAGCGAGGTGCTGCGCGGTGGTGTGCTCCACGTGCAGCACACCACGCAGCCGACCAGCACCCGGTACGAGTTCCTGGACAGCGGCGCGGAATGCGAGCAGCTGGCGCTGAAGATCGAGCCCGCGCGGCGCCTCCTCGTGGAGCACATGAACGCGCCGCCCAGCCTGCGCCAGCTCGCTCGCCACGTCGGCTTGAACGAAGTGAAGCTCAAGACGGGCTTTCGGACGCTGTTCGGCACCTCCGTGTTCGCTTACCTGCGCACCGAGCGCCTGGAGCGCGCGCGGCGCTTGCTGGCGCAACGCCACCTCAGCATCACGGAAGTCGCGGCCCAGGTGGGGTACGCCAACCCCAGCAAGTGCTTCGTGTCCAGGCACGGTCCCCTGCTCGACCTCGACGCCGGCGTCGTCGGGCTCTACTTCCCCAGCGCTCGTGTCGAGACTGCCGGCGAGGAGCTCTCCTCCGGTGCCAGGACGAAGCTCTTTCCCGCGGCGAAGGTCGCCGTGGGGTGGGCATTTTAACCGCGGAGCGTTTGATCGCCGGCAGATCGCAGGGCTCACTCACCGGGTAGCGTCACCCCGAAGAGCCGCGTGAGAGGGGTAGCGAAGCAGGGGAGTGAAAGACGACATCGCGCGGTGCGCCGTGGGCGGTCGTCGAGTTCTCGCGAACTTCTCCCTGTTGCGAGGCTCCTCGAACCTCCGCCGCGGGCCCGAGCGATGCAAACAAGCGGCCGAGCCCGTCGCGTACGTTGAAGAGGCGCGCTTTGTCGATTCCGGGGTCGAGCCCGACGCCGGCGTCACTCGACCGTGATGTGCACGAGCGACCCGCTCGAGCGCCGCTCGACGGGCGGCGTTGCTGGCGCGCCGGGAGCTCGCTGATGTGTCCGCGACGCCGCGTGGCTCGCCGGTCCCGTGGATGAACGCGCCGGTCTCGACGCGCGGCGGCGCTCGGATCGCTGGAAAATGCGGACAGTCATCTTCCGCATCACGCATCCGCCTCGCCTCGGCAACGGCCTCCTCGCATGGCATCTCGCTTGCTGTCGCTCACCGACGCCGCCGACGACACCGGCACCGACGACAGGTGACGCAGGAGCGGTGTGAGCCGACGCAGGTCGCGCTGGAGCGATCGGACCCGCATGCGGCTCACGCGCCGGCGCTCATCCGTCGAGGCCGCTTTGCGGCGGCAATTCCCTGCAACCATGAGGAGCTCACATGAAATCGAATCAGCTTGAGAACAAGTCCTTTGGCCTGCGATGTGTTGTGTTCGGGCTGCCTTTCGCGACCCTCCTGATGACGGGATGCGCCGTGGATTCAGCGGATAAGAGCGAGGGTTCAGCACAGGATGAAGAGCGCGTCGAGGAGGCGGAGCTCGCCATCTCCGAGCCCGACGTGGAATGGTGGGGAGAGGGACCGGCGTGCACGCCGGGGGTGCCCTGCACCATCACCGAGAGCTCGTACGTCGGTCTCAAGAATACGTTCGTGGACCAGTACGTCGTGTACAGCGAGCGCAGGTACGGGATCAACCTCGGGTGGCGAAGCGGCTCGAACCTGGGCAACGTGCGGTTCATCCCCCAGGCTGGCGGAGCGGTGCGGTACGGCGAGCCGGTCGCGCTCTTCGTCACGAACCCGAGCGCGGAGAAGTACATCAAATACCGCGAGCGCGAATACGGGATCAACCTCGTCTGGTCGGCGGACGCCGTCTACCAGTGGCGGATCACCGGCGGAACGCCGGGCACGCCGGTCGACCTGAACCAGCCTTTCGGGCTCAGCAACGACGTGCAGACCCACGTGGTCTACTGTCCGCGCGAATACGGCATCAATCTTCGCTGGAACTTCGACTGCCCGTATCGCTGAGCGCCGCGTCCTGCGCCCGCCACCCGCGGCTCGCTCAGGTCGGCCCAATTTGCTCGATTCCTGAGCGCTTTCTCTGGATCCAGGGTTCGTCGAACTGGTTTTTTGAATTGATTCTCTGGATCTAGGCCATTATTATCTGGATCGGAGAGACAAAATTCTGGATGGAACCTGAAATTGGCTAGAAAGCCAAGATTGTTCTCTGGATTTTGTCGAGGTTTATCCCGTTTGTTGGCCGGGATGTCTCGATGCCCCTGGTCGCCGCGCCCCCGTCGCCCTCGCGTGGCTCCTGCGCGTGGAAAAGCGTCGGATCGAGCGGCGAAGTGCCCGAACTCGTGGGCGAGCACGGCGTTGAGCTCCGAGAGGTCGAGGGCGGACACAACGCCGAGCCCGACGACGAGGTTCTTGCGGACAGGCCAGAACAGGCTGGCGCCGCGACCGATGGACCGCTATCGCGGGACCAGCACCGACACGCTGTGGGCCGGCATCGCGTAGGTGAAGGCGTTCGTGGCGCGCGGCGCAATGGGATCCGCAGGCACGAGATCGGCCTTGGTGGACGTGAGTTGCCACGCGTCGATGGCCGTGTAGCTCTCGTGGGCGGCGAGGGTCACCGCGGCCGTGAGCGGGGCAGCGGTCTTGTTGATGGCGACGAGGACCATTCGGCTCGGATCGGCCTCGTCGATGCTCGCGTACACGGTGGCCTTGGCGACATCGCTCGTCTCGGCGCGGACGGACGTATCGCCGAAGCGCGCGCCCTGCCCGTCGTAGCTCGTGAAGGCGCGCACGCCGGCCCGGAGCATCGAGACCTCTTCGCCGGGATCCCAGATCGTCGCGAGGAACACGCCCTCGCGGCCGAAGACGCCGAGGGCGTCGGCCTGCGCGATCGCGCCGGAGATGTGGTTGCCGCCGCCGTAATTGTACTCGGTGATGCCGAGGGCGGTGCCCGGGTAATGGGCGTCGATGAGGCCCTGGAGCCAGGGGATGAGCGTGATCGGGCCGTTCACGACGTCGTTCGCGATCCAGCTGTCCTCGACGAAGGTCGGGTCCCAGAGCGAGCGCGGCGCCTGGACGCGGGCCTCGACCGACTCGGGGGAGGCGTCTGAGCCCGTGAGACGCTCGCCGTTCGCGTAGATCTCCGTGTACCAGTGCAGGTCGAGCACGTCGACCAGGCGGCGCCCCTCGCTCATCTCGGCGGCCTTCATGGCGTCGAGCCAGTACTCGATGAAGTTGCCGTCCGCGTCGGGCGCGCCCTGGAGGCTGACATAGCCTGAATACCCGTAGGAGACGAAGCCGGTGACGAGCGCGCTCGGCGCGACGTCCTTGATCGCGGAAGCGAACTCGATGTTCTTGTCGACGAGCTCGGCGTAGCGCACCGGCTCCGGGTGGATGCGCTCGTGGCTGTGATTCCAGAGGTCGGGCTCGTTGTCGAGCGAGAACAGGACGCTGGCGACGTCGCCTTCGAAGGCGTCGGGGAAGGCCTGCTTCATCCAGGCGACGAACTCGTCCTGGTACACGGCGTTGTCGTCGAGATCGGGCGACGAGGAGAAGGGAGCGCCCTTGCGCGCAATCGTCGGGTGAAAGCGGGTCTCGAGGTAATTCTGCGTCTGCTCGACGTCGCCGCCGCCGTCCTTGTCCGCCGCGACATAGCCGCAGATGGGGATGGTCGCGATGAAGGCGGCGCCGTGCGCCAGCGCGCCCTCGGCGTGCATGCGCACCGCCTCCCCGGGGACATCGCCGTTCGGGCTGTTCCCGGCGAGGTGCGCGTCGTTCTGGTGCATGTAGTCCGAGCCGGCGTTGGAGGCGTTGTTCTCCCAGTTGTACGCGGTCATGCGGTTGCCGCCCATGCGCACGACGGTGGTGCCGCGCTGCTCGCCGTCCAGGTCTTCGGCCCAGTTGGCGCCATAGATGAGCCGGCTGATGGGGCGCACATCCCGATCGGCGCGCACGGTGAAGGTGACATCACCCGGCCCGGGATCGCCGGGCTCGACGAGGTTCGCCGGAGGATGGCCGCCGGACCCGCCCTGACCGCTGCTGGCCGTGCCTGTGCCGCCGCCAGAAGCGCCGGCGCCGCTGCTGGCGGCGCTGGTGCCGCCGCCGGAAGCGCCGGCGCCGCCGCTGCCAGCAGAGGAGGTGTCGGCGTCGTCGCCGCAGGCGAGGAAGGCGGCAGATGAGAGGAGGACCAGCGTGGCGTGCAAGAAGGGAGCATGTCGGGAAAGCATGCGGTGCATGGTATTCCATCCCTCCGCGGGATCGCGGCGCGTGCTGGCGCGGTCAGACCTGGATGCCCGCGAGCGGCGACGTGACCCGCCCCGCGTCGATGCCGATCTCCGTCACGTTCAAGCCCATGATCTGGGCGACCGTCAGGAGCGCCTTGCTCAGGTTGTCGCCGGGGAAATTGCGGTGCTCGTCGCCGCGCAGCCGCCCTCCGGCTTTCCCGGCGAAGAGCACCGGCCATTCCGTCCTCGTGTGCACTTTACCCCACGCGGTGTCGGACGTGACGTACACGAGCGAGCTGTCGAGCAGGTTCGAGCTGCCGTGCGGCGTGTTCTTGAGCTTCGTCAAGAACTCGTTCAGGCAGCGCATCGTGTACATCACGCCCTTGTCGACGCGAGGCTGGCTCGATTGATCCCCGGCATCTCCGTGGCAGATGGTGTCGTGAAAGTCGTCGTTCATGTCCTGCGCGAGGTGCCGGTAGTAGACGTGCGCGGCGGGCAGCGAGAACATGAACGAGAGCACGCGCGTCCGCTCGCAGGCGAGCGCGAGCGCCGAGAGCTCGACCATGGCGGTGTTCACCGCAGGGGGGGCCTCGCTCTGCGCATCCTTGCCGGCGGTGGGGGCCGTCGGGCTCTTGCACGCCGACGTCGGGCCGCCGCCGGACGGCATGGTCTCGAGGCGCTGCTCGATGGCGCGGATCGACTCGAGGTGCTCCTCGATACGATGCCTGTCGGCCGCCCCGAGCCGCTGCTTCAGGCTCGCGCCGTCCTGCAGGACGGAGTCGAGCACGCTCTTCCGGACGTTCGCGAGCTTCGCGGCCTGCTCCGCGCCGTCGTCGCTGGGCTCGGGCAGGCCGTTCATGAACAATCGATTGAACACGGCCTTTGGATCGAACTCCGGGTTGTTGCGCGCGTTCGGCCCCCTGTGCGAGACCGTATGCAGCGAGTCCGGAGCGCCGTTCGGCGTCGCCGGCGTCACCCCCACCTCGAGCGAGCGGTACGGCGCCCCCTCCGAGATGGCGTTCGCGACGACCTGGTCGATGGAAGCGGCCCGCACGGCGTTCCCGCTGAGCGGCGCGCCGGTCGTCGCCCCCGCCGACCCCGTGGGGTGCTCTGAGCCGGAGACCACCAGCTTGTTCTCGAGGCCGCTGATCACCGTGAGATACGACTTGAGATCCGCGAGGGGCTCGAGCTCGGGGCTGAGGTCCCAGGCCTGACCGGAGCCCGTGCGCGTCGGCTTCCAGCGACCGGGCAGCGTGCCGTTCCCGAAGAACCACGTGACGTAGAGCGGCGAGACCGGGGTCTTCGTCTGAGCGTGCGCCGTGCCGCTCTCGTTCAGCATGATCTCCAGCAAGGGGAGCGGGATGGTGACGGCGGCGCCCGTCGCCAGCATGCCCCGGAGAACAGTTCGTCGGTTCAAAACTTTGTTCGTCATTGGGGGTACCTGCGATCAGGGTTGGGGGGCGACGGACGAGAAAGCGTCGTTGGTCACGACGTCGAGGACCAGCTCGCGCAGCTTGTACCCCGACCCTTCGAACGAGGCGGTCAGCGCGTCCAGCACGCGCTCGTCCACGTCTCTCTCCTCGTGACCCGCTGCATACGTGTAGTACTTGCGGACGAGGCACTCCGCGACCGAGGCGTCCGAGCTGAGGGTCACGCCGAGCGCGCGCGCGTCGGCGACCGGCACCCCGTCGAACTCGCCGCTCGGGTCGATCGGCAGGCCGTGGTCGGTCGTGCGGAAGCGGCCGATCGCGTCGAAGGTCTCGAGCGGCAGGCCCAGCGGGTCCATGTACGAATGGCAGCCGGCGCAGGCCGGCTCGGTCCGGTGGATCTCGAGCCGCTGACGCTTCGTGAGGGGCTTGTCCGCAGGCGGCTCCGGGAGCTCGAGGGCGACGTCGCCGGGGGGCGGCGGGATGGGCGTGCACATGAGGGCGTCACGCATGAACTTGCCGCGCAAGGTGGGAGAGCCCTCCTTCTGGTTCGCGAACTGCGAGAGGAAGCCCGCTTTGCTGAGGATCCCGACGCGCGGGCCGTCCGCGGGCAACGAGCGGACCTCGAAGGCGCCCGAGCCGAGGCCGGCCGTGTCGAGACCGTAGAGCTGGGCGAGCTCGGTGTTGACGACGACCTTCGTGGTCGAGAACAGGTCGAGCGCGCTCGTTCGATCGTCGAACGCGAGGACCTCCCAGGTGCCTCGCATGTCGCGGACCATCGCCGCTCGCAGCGCGGGGCTATACTCAGGAAAGAGCGCCGTGTCTTTTGCCTGCGTGCTGATCCGATCGAGCCGCATGTACTCCTCGGCGAAGGCGCCGACCGCCTCGCGCCCCGCGGGCGCCTCGAGCAGCCGCGTCGCCGCCGCGCGGATCCCCTCCACCGTTCCGAGCGCCCCGCTCGCGGCCTGGTCGAGCAGCTCCTGGTCTGGCAGGCTGTTCCACACAAGGAACGCGAGCCGGGACGCCATCTCGTAGCCCGTCAAGCGCAGCGACCCGTCGGCGCTCGGAGCGCCGAGCTCCGGGCGATACAGGAAGTTCGGAGACGTGAAGAGGGCCACCGTCGCCCAGCGGGCCCCCTCGACGGCGCTCTCGAGCTCGGCCGCGGCCTTCGTGGCGACGGCCGCGAGCCGGTCGACCTCGGCGGCCTCGAGCGGGCGGCGCCACGCGCGAAGCCCCAGCGCCTGGAGGAAACCACGCACGCAAGCGTCGTCCTCCGCGCCGCTCGGCGCGCAGCCGATGAACTGGTCTCGCCTCGCGGGATCGGCGAACACCGCGTCGACGGCGCCCTCGATGGCCGCGTGGTACTGCTCGACGCCTCGCTCCGAGGTCACGACGGTCGCGGCGCCGACGACAGCAAAGTTCCCGTTCCAGCTGTCGGCGTCGAGCTGGTGGATATCGACCTCGACGCCCAACATGTCGCGCACGGCGTTGCGGAACTGCGTTCTCGTCAAACGGCGCAGCATCCCGGCCGCGGGCTGGAACGGCGGCGGGTCCGAGCCCGTCGGTGATCCGTCGCCGTCGACATCCGAGTCCGTCGGTGATCCGTCGCCGCCGACAGAGGATGACCCAGCGCCGTCCGTCGTGTCACCCAGCGCGCCCGTGCACGCAGCCGCGAATGCGAGCGCGCAAACGGCGGCGACTTCTCTCGAGAAACGGAGCTCGTGCCATGACGGCTTCTTCATCTTGCTCTCCGATGATGCGACGGGGTGACCCGGCGGACCGTACCGAGGATTTCTCGACCCCCGTCGAATCGACGAGGTCTGTGGTGTCCTCCGGTGGCTCACCCTCGGTAAGAACACCAAGCACCATCGCTCGGCCATCGCTTTCGCGGCGGTCGGGCGAACGGAGCTCCAGAATCGACAAGGACTCGATTGGATGACGAAGGGCGCGGCGCGCAGGGCGACCCGCTCATGCGCGAAGCTAAAGGATGCCCCTTGAACCAAATGTGAACGATCACATGGCCGAGGTCAACGCCAATCGACCGGTCCGCGCAACTCCGCGAGGCCGAGGGAGGGCAGGGCTGGCGAGCTCCTCCGGATCGCTGCGTCAAGAGGGCGGGCGCCGGCCGCCGCGATCGCGCGAGGTGCGCCTGCGCCTGCACCTGCACCGGATTTGTGAACGTTCACAAATTGGCGAAACGGTATCTTTTTGCTTCGACCTGAATGGGATGTGCACGTCGTTCGAGTGTCCGGATGAGCGACATCCCCTCCGCTGGTGCGCTCGACGGAGGGGGCATCGGCGTCAACCAAGCGCGTTCAGGGCCCTGAGCGCGACCGAACGAGCTCGGGTAACACCGATGGTGCGGGTACTTTGGCTGAAGGCGGGGCTTTTTTGAGCCGCCAAGACGTCATAAACCACCAACAGAAATCTCGGCGTCCCATGGGGCCTCGGCGGGGCCATCGTTCCGGCAGGGCGGGGGAACTCCCCACCACGCGTTGACGGACGCGGGCGCGGGCGCGCTGTGCCCCCTTCAGCCCGGATCGAGCGCGTATACGGCCGTGGTCGTCTTTCGCCCCGTCAGGTTGCGCTCGCCCAGCGCGCGCAGCGGGAAGGCGTCGCCGGCGAGGTTCCGGGTCGCCTCGGAGACCAGCACCTGGTTCGGCGCCGCGATCGCCTCGAGCCGCGAGGCGACGTTCACCACGTCGCCTATCACGGTGTACTCCATCCGCTTGTCGGAGCCGATGTTGCCGACGATGGCCTCTCCGGAGTTCACGCCCACGCCGAGGCGGACCTCGACGTCGTACCGCTCGCGCCACTCCTCGTTCGCCGTCTCGAGGAAGCGCATCATGTCCTCCGCGGCCGCGAGCGCGCGGCGCGCGTGATCCTCCTGCGCGATCGGGGCGCCCCAGACGGCCATGACACAGTCGCCGATGAACTTGTCGACCGTGCCCCCGTGCCGGAACACGATCTCGGTGAGCATCGAGAAGAGCTCGTTGAGGAGGGCGACCATCCGCTCGGCGTCGCGCGACTCGGCGAGCGGCGTGAAGCCGACGACGTCGGCGAAGAGCACCGACACGGCCGCCCGCTTGCCGCCGAGGGCGAGCGGGTGCTCGCCCCGCACGATCGCGTCGACGACGGCCCTGTCCATGAACCGGCCGAGATCGCCGCGGAGCTTCGCCTCCCGGGCGATGTCCGCCTCGCCCTGCTCGAGGTCCTGGGCCATGCGGCCGAGGGAGGTCGTGAGCTCGCCGATCTCGTCGCGCCGCCCCCGCAGCGCGTCGCCGAGCGCGATCTCGCGCCAGCGCCGGGCGCCGATGAGCCGCGCCTGCGCGACGAGGTGGAGGATCGGGCGCGTCACGTGGCGGGCGGTGACGAGCGCGAGGGCGAGCGCGAGGACGAGCGCGCCCGCGGCGACGGCGAGGCCGCGGCGCCGCATCTCGTCGAGCGCGGCGAAGGCCTCGGGCTCGGGGCGCCAGATCGCGACCGCCCAGCCGAGGTCGGGCACCGTCTCGATGGCGCCGATCATCCGCTGGCCGCCCTCGTCGTGCGGCGCGAGCACGCCGATCCTGTCGTTCAACCCCGCGCCCGAGGGGAGGTTGCGCCAGATCGGCAAGGACGAGACATCGCTGCCCGGCGCGACGCCCGGCACCCCGAACGCCGCGATCGCCTGGCGGTCGTGGCCCGCGATGAGCAGGCGCACCGCGCGGCTCCCGAGGCGGCGCCCGGCGATCACCTCGAGGTTGAGCCCGAGCATGTCGAGCGGCACCTCGGCGACCACGTAGCCGGCCGGGCCGCCCGGGGGAGGCGGCGCCGCGGCGCCGGCGCCTGCGTCCCCGGCGGGCCGCACGCGGGCGACGAGGAGGCCGCGGGCCGGCCCGATCACGCCGAAGCCGACGCCGCGCTCGTCAGCGAGCTGGCGCAGCGCTGCCGGCGCGGCGGGGACGTCCGCGTCGGACGACGCCTTGCGGATCAAGGTGCTGATCCCCGCGTCGGGCACCTCGAGCCGCACCGCATCGACGAGCCCGCGCGTCGCGACGAGGGCGCGCACCGACGCGACCGCGTCCTCGTCCCGGATGGCGCCGCCCGCGGCGTGGCCGAAGATGGCCGCCGCCGCGACGGCATCGCTCTCGACGTCCCGGATGAGCTGGATCGAGGCCGAGGCCACCTCGGAGAGGATCGCCGTCTGCAGTCTCTCCTCGGAGGTCCGCACGGCGCGCCGGTTCACGTCGATGAGGAGCGTCACGGCGACAGCGACGGGGACGAGCGCCATCGCCGTGAAGAGCGCGATCGCCTTCGTCTTGAGCGAGAATTCCCTCACGTGGAGGCCTCCGCGGGCGATGCGTCACTCAAGAGGACCGTCTTTCCAGCCGGCCGCGCCCTCGTCGGTGCGCTTGCGGATCTGGAACTCCACCCTGCGGTTCCTGGCCCGGCCGTCTCGGGTGCGGTTGTCGGCGAGGGGGCGGCGCGCGCCGAAGCCGCGCGCTTCGAGGCGGCGGGCGTCGATGCCGTGCGCGGTCAGCCACGCGACGACGGCGAGCGCGCGGCGCTGCGAGAGGCTCAGGTTCGCCTGGGCGGCGCCCTGGTTGTCCGTGTGGCCGTCGACCGCGACACGGGCGATCTCGGGGTGCTCCTCGAGGACGGCCGCGACCTCGGAGAGCAGCTCGAAGCTCTCCGGCTCGATCTCGGCCCGGCCCGTCCGGAACTGGACCTGCTGCAGGATCACGATCTGCGAGCCCTCGATGCGCACAGCGAACGGGCAGCCGTGCGTCGCGCGATCCTCGCTCGGCTTGCCGCGCTCGTAGGGGCAGGCGTCCGCGGCGTTGGGGATGCCGTCGCCGTCCGTGTCCGCGGGGCACCCGTGCTTCGACGCAGGTTGGGACCCCGCGCTCGCCGGTGCTGCGGACGTGGGTTGGGACCCCGCACGCGCAGGCGCCTCCGACGTGACCCCAGGCCCCGCGCCGCCCGGTCCCGCGTCGGCGGCCGCGCTGCTGACCCCCGGCACGTCCGGGCAGCGATCGTCGACATCGTAGATCCCGTCGTCGTCCCGGTCCGGCGGGCAGCCGCGGCGGAACGCCTGTCGGGCGCCCGCCGCCGCGGCCGGCGGGCGCGCCTCGCCGATGACCCGGGGGCAGGCGTCCTCCGCGTCGGGGACCGAGTCCCCGTCGAAGTCGGCGGCCGGAGGCGCGGCCCGCGCCGCGCCGCGAGCGCCCTTCGTCCCGGTGGACGCGCCGGCGACGGCCGAGGGGGCAGCGGCAGGGGGCGCCGACGGAACGACGTCCGCGGCGACGCCGAGCGCCGCGAAGAAGCGCGCCTTCGGTATGCCGGGCAGCCGCCCGAAGCCAGGGCCCGCGCCCGCGTCGAGCGTGAGGGGGCCGAGCGACCAGCGCGCCGTGAGCAGGATCTCGGCCCCCGCGCGGCCCGGGACCTCGAGCGCCGACCCCTCGCCGGCGGCGGCCCAGACGGAGAGCTCCGACCCGAGCTGCAGCGGGCCTTTGCGGACGCCCGCGCCCGCGGAGAAGAGGACCTCGCTGCCCGTCAGGCTGTCCGCCGAGGCCTTCTGGAACCGGCCCCCCGCCGAGGCCGACCAGCGGAAGCCCGGGTGCTCGGCCCCCACGATCACCCGCGGCGCGTAGCGCACGGCGCCCGCGCCGGCGAACGCCGCCTCGTCTCCCGTCGGCAACCAGACGGAGAGCCCGAGCGCCGCCGCCGGCCGGAGCCCCTCCTGGGGCAGGAGCGTCACCCTCCCTCCCGCCTGGACATCGCCGAGCGTGGCGCCGCCGGCGGGCGCCGTGACGCGGATGCTGCCGAGCGCGCCGGACGCGCCGCCCTGGTCCAGCACGAACGGCGCGTCGAGATCGAGCTTGATCCGGCGCAGGAGCTCGACGCTCGCGAGCGCGTGGAGGATCGCCTGCCGGCCCACCCACGTTACCGACCCGGCAGGCGCAGTCCCGCGCAGGCTGAGGGGTTGATGAGAATAGGAGAACAGAAGTCCGACCGCGGGCCGGAGCTCCCCCGATACGCCGGCAGAAGGGACAGTGGATAGCCCGTCGCCCGCGGGCGCGGGAGCGAGCCTGTCGAGCGCTGTGGCCTCCTGCGCTGCGGCCGGCATGGAAGCCGTGGCCGCTGCGACGAGCAGCGGGGAGGCCAGGAGGGGCGCGATGACGCGCGCCGACCAATACGCCATCGGTCTGCTCGTATCCTATTGCCTGGTCCCTTGCAACGCCGATCTCGATCCGGTAGCGTGCCGCTGCCGTGGCACCGTCAAATGGCCAGTCCGTCGCTATCGCGGTGCTCCTCGGCTGCGCCACCCACGCTGCGATCCACGTTGGATACGTCGGCGTGTCGAGCGCCGGAGAGCCGACGCCCGGATATCCGGAGGCGGTCATTCAATGGGGCGTGCAGGCGGGAGAGACCTGCGACGACATCGCGGCGGTCCTCTACGGCTCGTCCAGGCATGCAGCGCTGATCCAGCGGTACAACCGCGTCGCGTGCGGCCCGGGCACGACGCTCGCCGAGGGGCTCACGCTGGTCCTCCCGGCCGAGGTGACGTCGATCCCCGACGCGAAGCTCCGGTCGATGCACCCGGACGTGCGCGCGCGCCCGGCCGGCGGCGCCTGGTCGCCCGCGGCTCAGGGGATGCCCCTGCTCACGAACTCGAGCGTGAACACGCTGGATGAGGGGAGGGCAGATATCGAGTTTGTGGATCGGACTCGGGTGCTCCTCGCGCCGAATACGCTCGTCGTCATCTACGGCACGGCGAGCCGAGCGCGCGTATCGAAGACGCCGCCCGCGGCCGTCGAGCTCGCGGACGGCGAGGTGAAGGCCGCGCTCGCCGCGCTGCGGGGCCAGTCGGTCGAGGTCGCCGCGAGCGGGGGCGGCCGCGTGAGCGCGTCGTCGCGGGACACGGTGGTGCAGCGGCGCGGGGAGCGGACGACGGTCGCGGTGTTCGACGGCAAGGCGGGCGTCACGTCGGGCGGCCTCTCCGTCGTGGTCCCGAAGGACCACGGCACCCGGTTCGTGGGCAGAGCGCCGCCCGCGCGCCCGCGCCCGCTGCCGGCGCCGGTCGAATGGACGACCGCGGACGCCGCGCAGATCGCGCTCGCCCCGGAGGGGCTCGGCGTCCTGTCGGCGTCGTGGAAGCCGGCGCCGGCCGCGGCCGGCTACCGCGTCGAGATCGCGCGCGACCCGGAGTTCAACGATCTCATCGCCCGCGAGGAAGTGAAGCCGGACGTGCTGTCGTTCCGCGCGGAGAAGATGCCGGCAGGCGCCTATTTCCTCCGGGTCCGGGTCGTCGATCGCGAGGAGTACCTGGGGGTGGGCGCGGTGCGCAGGTTCCACCTCGTCGCCGCGCGGGCCGCCGGGGGCGTCGTCCCGGCGGCGCAGGAGATCACCGCGAACCCGTACGGGATCATCGAGCTCACGCCGTCTCCCGCGCTCGAGCTCTCGCTCGACGACGGCCCGTTCGGCCCCGTCCCCGAGCGCATCGATCTGCTCCAGCGCGCCCCGCGCGCGCTCCGGCTGCGCGAGCGCGGCAGCGCGGTTCCCGGCGCGGCGACGTCGCTCCCGGTCCGGTACACGAAGGTGGGCGCGGTGGTCTCGGCCTCGCGCGCGGCGGCGGCGACGCCGGGCGGGCCGGCGATCGAGGCCCGGGTCGAGCTCGAAGGGCTCGCCGGGGTCGACGTCGCGCGGCGGGTGGCGCCGCGGCTCTTCGCCCACCTGCCGGGGGGGGTGCGCTCCGTCGCGCTCGCCGGTGGCGATCGCGGCGGCGCCCTGACGGCGCGGATCCCGCTGCCCCGGGAGGCGCTGCGCCCCGGCGAGCCGCTGCGCGTCCGGCTCGACGTCGCCGACGGCCGCGGCGGCGTGATCGGGACGAGCGACGCCGAGCTGCCCGCCGCGCCCGAGGCGCCGCGCGCCGCGCCTCCGCCCCCGGCCGCGCCCGTGCTGGGCGCGTACCTCCCGCTCCTGCCGATGTCCGGGGTGGCCGACGGGCTCTGGCTCGCGCCGACGCCGCCCTCGGTCGCCGCCGTCGGCGCGGCCGCGGCGCGCTCCGGGGGCGGCTGGGTCGCCGCGGGGCAGGTGCGCGCGAGCGGCGCGATCGGCCCGCTGGGCCTCGACGTCGCGCTCCGCTCGAACCCGGCCGGTGCGGGGGATGGCGCGGGCGCGGGCAGCACCGGCTGGTTCGGCGCGCGCGCGCGCGTCCTGCGCCTCGGGCGCTCGGAGCTCGAGCTCGGCCCCACGCTCCGCCTGGGCGTGCCCATGGCCGACGGGAGCCCGCCGCTCCGCATCGAGCCCGGGATCGCGCTCGGCGGCGCCGCGGGCCGGCTCACGTGGGTAACCGATGTCGGGGCCCGCATCCGCGCCTCGGGCGACGGCGCGGCGGTGGGGGCGGGCGACGGCGCGGCGGGGGGCGAGGGCGCGGCGGCGGACGGCGAGCCGGCCACGCCCGCCGTGCAGGGCTTCCTGCTGGCGGGGGCGACGGCGGATCCGGCGCCGTGGCTGCGGCTGCACGGCGCGCTGGATCTGCACATCGTCTACCGGGAGGTCAGGGCGGACGACGTGCTCGGCGGGCTGTCGGCGGGCGTGGAGGCGGGCGGCGCGCTCTTCGGGGCGCTGTCGGTGCGGGTGAGCCCGTGGCGCGACGAGGGCGAGGGCCCGGTGACGGCGCAGATCGCGGTGGGCTTCCGCGAGGCGTCGCCGTGAGCGCGGGCGACGGCGAGCGCCCGCCGCCGGACGGGGACCCCGACCGCACCGTGCTGAAGGGCCAGCGGGCGCCGGACGGGCGGGCGCCCGCGCCTCGAGCGCGCGCCGACCGCTTCGCGGCCGCGGAGACGCTCCTCTCGGATGAGCCCGGTGCGGGCGCGCCGCACCGGGCGCGCGCCGGGCGGGTCCTCGGCGGGAAGTACAACCTCGTGCGGCTGCTCGGCGCGGGCGGGATGGGGGAGGTCTACGAGGCGGAGCACGTGCTCCTCGGCGTTCCGGTCGCGGTGAAGACGATGCACCCGCACGTCGCGATCCTCCCGGAGAGCCGGCGGAGGTTCTTCCGCGAGGCGCGCGCCGCGTCGCGGCTCGTGCACCGGAACGTGGTCAAGGTGCTCGACCTCGGGGGCGACGAGGACGGCGGCGACGGCTCGATCTACCTCGTGATGGAGCTGCTCAAGGGGCAGTCGCTCGGCGCGCTGCTCCGGGCGTCGCGCGAGCTGCTGCCGCTCGCGGAGGTCGCGGCCCTGTTCGCGGACATCCTCGACGGCGTGGGCGCCGCGCACGCGAGCGGCATCGTCCACCGCGACCTCAAGCCGGAGAACGTGCTGCTCGCCGAGCAGGACGGCGAGCGCGTCGCCAAGGTCGTCGACTTCGGCCTGGCGCACATCGACGACCCGCTCGACGCCGGGCCGACGCTCACCTCGAAGGACATGGTCGCGGGCACGCCGGAGTACATGAGCCCGGAGCAGTGCCGCTCGCTCGCGGTGGGCCCGAGCACCGATCTGTACGCGTGCGGCTGCATCCTGACGGCGCTGTTGCAGGGAACGCCGCCGTTCGTCGGCCTCCCCGCGGTGGAGCTCATGGCGATGCACATGTTCTCGATCCCGCCGCCGCTGCGCCGGCCGCCGGGGGCTCCGCCGGTCCCGCCGCTCCTGGAGCGGCTCCGGCTGGATCTCTTGGCGAAGCTGCCGGAGAAGCGCCCGGAGAGCGCCGCGGCGGCGCGGTCGCGGCTCGACGAGGCGATGTCGCGGGAGGCCGAGGCGCGGCGGCTGCCCGCGCGCAAGGCGGACGCGCCGCTCGGCGGCCGGGCGGAGCGGGCGCAGGCCTGGCCGGACGGCGAGACCGCGCAGCTCGCGCCCGCGCCGGAGCGCGCCGTCGCGTTGCTGCGGCTCGCGCCGGCGGGCCAGGGGCTCAGCGAGGCGTGCGAGATCGGGCTCGACGCGCAGGGGATCCACCTCGCCGAGGTGCCGGACGTCGCCGCGCTGCTCGAGTCGGGGCTCGGCGTGGTGGTGATCGACGCCGGCGCCGACGTGGAGGCCGCGTGCGCGCTGCTCGCGGCGCTCGGCCGCGCGGCGCCCGGCGTACGCGCCGTCGTGTGCGCGTCCGGGCTCTCCTCGGACCGGATGAACGCGCTCGTCGCGGCGGGCGCCGCGGACGTGGCGCGTTATCCGGTCGCGCCGGACGCGCTGTCTCGCAAGATCGCGCGGGTCGTGCGCCGGGGGCGCTAGCGCCAAGCCCCTCTTCTGCGACTTGCGCGACGCGTTTACTGCGTCAGACGAACGAGCTTCACGCTATCCACGGTGACGGCCGCGGTTCCTGCGTTGCCGATGTTGAAGTCGAGGAGCGCCGCGGAGTCCTGCGGGACGTTCGGGAGCTCGAACGAGTAGATGACCCATTCGGGGCCCGCCGCCGCGGTCACGCGACCGTAGCTCGCCCAGTTGTTGTCGCCGTTGCCGTTGCGTCCCAGGTTCACCACGAACGTGCGCACGTCGTCCGCCTTGGCGCGGAATGTCAGCAGGTAGCTTCCCGCCTGCGGCAAGTTGACCGTGGTGCGAGCCTGGATGTGCCACATGTCGGAGCCGGGCTGCTGCACGTTGATGCGCATCTGGCGGCCGCTCCAGTCCGCCCACGCCGAGGCGCCGTTCCAGTTGAGGAGCTGCCAGCCGCTGCTGCTCTGGTTTCCGGCGAGCGTGGTGTTGGTCACATTATCGAAAGAACAATTCGTCACGAGGTTGAGAGGATCTCGGCAAGCGTCGATCAGGCTGGCCTTCTCGTGGATCACGCCGCCCAGCAGGCCCGAAAAGGCGCGCCAGCCGAGCACCAGGTCATCACCTACGAGGCCGATGGGATCGATGCCGCCGTACCCGCTGTTGGAGCTGTTGACGCTCTTGTAGAAGTCGCGAATCAGGCCGGTCTCGTAGGCCCACTGCCCCGACGCGGCATCGCGCTTGTAGAGCGAAAGGCCCTCGTCTCCACTGCTGACCGTACTGGCCAACGTGTCGCCGTGAAGCGCCAGGTGCACGTGCGGGTAGGCAGTCTCCAGAGACTGGTGCGCAGAGATCGCACCGTCGGCCGCCACCCGGTAAAACGAGAGGTGCTGCTGCGGCATGACGACGTTGACGAGGAATGTCGCGCCGGACGTGACAGCCAAGTTCCCGGAAGCCATGGCGAGACTTCGCCCGAAGGCGCCGGTCGAGAAATAGCCGTTCGTGTTGGCCACGGCGCTCCAGGTGCTGTTGCTGGCATTCCTGCGGAAGATGCGGACCGAGCCGAGCTCGGCCCCGGCGGTGCCACCCTCGGACCACGGCGATCCGACCGCGACAAGGTCGCCGTCGATCGCGACCGCGGCGCCGGTGAAGCGCTCGTCCGGCTCGTCGAGCGAGAGCTCGAGGACCCACGTGTCGTTCGAGGTGTTGTAGCGGTAGATCTCGAGCACGCTGTGTCGCTTGTAGCCGATCACGAGGTAGTCGTCGGACAGGGCGAGCGCGATGTCTTTGAAGCTGTTGAGCGCGGGGTAGGTGAGCGGGATGCGAGTGAGCGCGTGGCTGATGTTCTGTCCGTTCTCGCGCACCGCGCCGTTGCAGTTTCGCTGACCGCTGACCAGGGGACACTCCGCCCATGAGCCGTTGCTGTTCCGGGCGATGAACACGGAGTTCGCATGCGGAGAGTTGGCGGCGTTCGAGCCTCGCGTCGCGAACGCAAGGAAGCGATTCGAGATGGCGAGCTGGCTCCCGGCCTGGAGGTTGTGCTGGACGACCCCCGGGAACTGGTAAACGCGCGCGGGCGTGGCGCTCGTCCCGTTCATCAAGTAGACGGCGCCCTGCATCGTGCTGGGGAACGTGGGCTCTGCCTCGCCGCTGATCTTCACGTGCTCTTGGAGCGCGCCGACCAGCGTGAAGGTTCCTGCCCGCGCCATGGTTGTCCCGGCTTCGGGGTACGCAGTGTTGCCGTGCGGGGTGGGCTTACCCACGACCACGCCTGCCGACGCCTGAGCGGCGACCAGACCGACACAGCTAGCGAGCACGCCAGCGAGGCTTCTAAACTTAATCTTCTTGGAAACCAACATCATGAACCAACCTTCTTCTTCGAAACGAGGAAGCGTAGGCTCAGGGCTCGCGCGCACGGGAAGCGTGCATCGCGACTCCAAGCTGCGTCGATCCTCTCCATCACTACATCCGTCAATCGCCGCGTCGCACCGACGGGGATAAAAGTAAACAAGCCCGATCCTTCAAGCCGAACCCTCCCGAGCGCGCCTCCCTCTCGTGCTGATGACGGAAAGACCACGCCGCCGAGCCCTCAAGCCCCGCGCGCCTTCGCTTCACGCCGGCCATCACGCGCGCTCACCCCGCGGGCGGAGCCTCGGCCTCCGCCGCTGAGCGGCCGGCCCTTCTAGGGCGAAGTCGACACGTAAGGCGGCTGCATCGGGCTCGAGTTGACGATTGTGGACGCAATGGGCGGATACAGCCGCAGGTACTCCTGCTCTTCCTGGTCGCACTGACGCGAGAGCGCCTCGCAGCTCGAATGTATGCTCCTAAGCAATACTTCCCGCCAGACGCGGCCCAGATCGAGCCGCGCCCCGAAGCCGGTGGCGAGCGATCCAAGCAGCGCCAGCATCGATGCAGGCGGAAAAGTGTTCGATGCGAGCGCGGCCGTCAAGCTCTGGCGAACAAAAATTCATCGTCTGAATCCTGAGTTCAATTGTGAAGAGTTGTAAAGAGAGGCCCGTTTGCGCCGAGCGTGTGACAGGCTCGGCGGGGGCGCTGCGAGGGCCTCGATTGGACATCTGTCAACTCGCGTTCACGGCCCGCGCGGCGCGATGAACGAAGTCATCGACTTCCTCGCCCTCTTCGTGCATCCGGGACAGTTACCCTCGGTGGCGTGCACCGGAACGTGGTCAAGGTGCTCGACCTCGGGGGCGACGAGGACGGCGGCGACGGGCAGATCTACCTGGTGATGGAGCTGCTCAAGGGGCAGTCGCTCGGCGCGCTGCTCCGGGCGTCGCGCGAGCGGCATCGTCCACCGCGACCTCAAGCCGGAGCAGTGCCGCTCGCTCGCGGTGGGCCCGAGCACCGATCTGTACGCGTGCGGCTGCATCCTGACGGCGCTGTTGCAGGGAACGCCGCCGTTCGTCGGCCTCCCCGCGGTGGAGCTCATGGCGATGCACATGTTCTCGATCCCGCCGCCGCTGCGCCGGCCGCCGGGGGCTCCGCCGGTCCCGCCGCTCCTGGAGCGGCTCCGGCTGGACCTCTTGGCGAAGCTGCCGGAGAAGCGCCCGGAGAGCGCCGCGGCGGCGCGGTCGCGGCTCGACGAGGCGATGTCGCGGGAGGCCGAGGCGCGGCGGCTGCCCGCGCGCAAGGCGGACGCGCCGCTCGGCGGCCGGGCGGAGCGGGCGCAGGCCTGGCCGGACGGCGAGACCGCGCAGCTCGCGTCCGTGCCGGAGCGTACGGTCGCGCTGCTCCGGCTCGCGCCGGCGGGCCAGGGGCTCAGCGAGGCGTGCGAGATCGGGCTCGACGCGCAGGGGATCCACCTCGCCGAGGTGCCGGACGCCGCCGCGTTGCTCGATGCGGGGCTCGGCGTGGCGGTGATCGACGCCGGCGCCGACGTGGAGGGCGCGTGCGCGCTGCTCGCGGCGCTCGGCCGCGCGGCGCCCGGCGTGCGCGCCGTCGTGTGCGCGTCCGGGCTCTCCTCGGACCGGATGAACGCGCTCGTGGCGGCGGGCGCCGCGGACGTGGCGCGTTATCCTGTCGCGCCGGACGCGCTGTCTCGCAAGATCGCGCGCGTCGTGCGCCGGGGGCGCTAGTCACCCTCGCCGCGCCGCTTTCCTTGGCACCTTCGCCGACTCCGCGCTCTGTCGCCGGTCGGGGACGCGGCGACCCGGGGGCTCAGCTCGTTCACACGATCGGGCGCGAGCGGCTCGAGCGCGGTGCGCGAAGGACAGAGGCCAAGCCGCTCGTCAGTTTGCCCCTTTTTCTGTTCTCTTCTCGTCGGCCGCTTTGAAAAGGCCAATCTGGTCGGCCTGGGCTTTCTTGAATGAGGGGCGATCCGTCACACGGGTTACATAGGCCTCGGTCGCCGGCCGATCGCCGAAAGAGCGGACCTCCGGGACCCGTAGCACATCCGCCATCAGCAGGTCTGCGACGGTGAAGCGGCCGGCCGCGAGCCACTCTCGCTCGCTCAGTATCTTTTCGAGCTGGTCGAGGCGCTTGCCCATCCATCCGGCAAGTTGATTGTCCTCATCGCCGCACATTTTCAGAAACCACCACGGTACGGTGACCATCTCGATCGAGTTGAGCGCGGCGATCGTCCATTGCAATGTCTCCGCTTCTCCGGCCGGATCGGGCGGCATCAGCTTGCCGCTCTTCCGGGCCAGATGCAGCAGCCCCGCACCACTTTCGAATATCTCCAGCTCTCCGTCGTTCAGGAACGGAGCTTGGCCAAATGGCTGGCGCGCGAGATGATTGGTCTCGCGACCATCGAATGGGATTGTCTTGACCACGTAGATGAGGTCGGCTTCCTCACACGCCCATCTCAGCCTCAGATCACGCACAAAACCACGAGGGCCTTCAGGCACCCAGTCGTAGGTCCAGATGGTCAGTTCGCTCATCGCAGCAAGCCTTTCCTGGTTCGGTCGGCTGGGAATAATCCTCAACGTGGTGTGAGCAGTATTACACGGCCGAGTGAACTCGTTGGATCTGTTGGTTTTTATAGGCGGATCAGTGGATCGTACTTTTTGTACGTTGTGTCAACCGCCGGCCGTTGGCAGAAAATTCTTGACAGGTCGGAATGGCTTTGCGCGGCCTACCCTCGCACAGATCGCATCCCCTTCTGCTTCATGTCCGACGAGCACAACGCGAGGCGCGCGCAACATTGGCAGATTCTCGACGATCTCGTCGGCCAGGGCCTGGACTGGCGCGAGCTCTCGCCCCGTCAGGAATAGCCGTGCGCCTTCCTTGGCGGACGCGGCGCCGCTGGCGCCGGCCGCGCCGTAAATCGCCGTGATTTTGTTGCTTGGCAGCATGGACTCGCTCATGAGGTGGGCAGCTCCGACGGCACGCCGAACAGCGGGTACACCTCGGGCAGCATGAAATGGTCGACGGTCGCGATCGCGCCGTCGCGCGTGGTGACGAGCTGAATCGCTGACAGGGTGTGTGGCGCGCCAGCGGCTCGGGGACGATAGAAGGCCAATGCCGGTTGTCCGTTCGCGGCGATGCGCAAGTGCAGGAATTGCCGAGGGACGATGCTGCCGAACATCCGCCGGTAGAAGCGCTCGTTGGCGGCGCGCCCGGAGACCCAGGTCGGCGCCGGCGGCATGGTGGTGCGCATCTCTTCGTGGAACAACGCGACCAGGGCGTCCAAGTTCGCCTCCTCGAAGGCGCGCACGTACTGTTCGAGCAAACGCAGATCCACTTGCGTGGTCGTCGCGATGTCGACCGGCTCCGCCCCGCCGAGCTTGCTGCCGATCGCGCTGCGGGCGCGGAACAAGGCGCTGTTCGCGGCCTCCACGCTCGTAGCGAGCGCTTGCGCCGTCTCCGCCGCCGACAGTCCGACCACGTCGCGCAGCAGCAGCGTCGCCCGCTGCAGCGGGGACAGGCATTGTAGCGCCGCCACGAAGGCCAGGGCGACGCTCTCCTTGAGCGCGTAGCGCGCTTGGGGGTCGCGCTCCTCGACGCCTTCCAGCCAGGCGCTGGGCATCGGCTCCAGCCAGACGGGCTCTTCGACGCGCGGCAGCGGCGGCTTGGCGTCCTCCGTCGCGGGGAACGCGTCCGTCGGAAACAAGCGCCGCGGCCGGCGCTTCAGCTCGTCCAGGCAGACGTTGGTCGCGATGCGGTAGAGCCACGGCTTGACCAGCGCCTCGTCCTCCAACGAATCCTTGGCGCGCCAGGCGCGCAGCCAGGTCTCCTGCACCACGTCGTCGCCGTCGTGCGCGGAGCCGAGCATGCGGTAGCAATGCAGGCGGATCGCGCCGCGCAGGGGCTCGACCGATTGCAAGAACGTGGCGTCGTCTTTAGGCGGCATGGGGCCTCATGGCGGCTTGGGCGTCGGCGAGGGCGCGGCGCATGCTATCGCGGCCGAGCACGCGCGTGAGCCACGACTCGAGGTGCGGAAACTCGGCCAGCGAAAGCCCGCACAGGGGCGCCAGGCTGTAGTGCGACGCGAGCGCGAAATCGGCGAGCGAGAGCGATCCGGCCAAGTAGTCGCGCCCGGACAGCGCCGCGTCGAGCACCTTGCTGAGGTGCGCGAAGTCGGCGCTGCTGGTGGCGATGACCGCCTCGTTGGGCGCACCCTGGCCGGTCAGGCGCTTCACGATGCGCTCGAACGCGACCGCGGTCATGGCCGGTCCGAGGTGCGCGAGCTGCCAGGCCAGCCAGCGATCCAGCTCGGCCTGGGCCCGCGCCGTGGCCGGCACCAGGTCGCCGCCACATTTTGCGGTCAGGTAACGCATGATGGCGGTCGACTCCCAGAGCACCAGATCGTCGTCCACCAGCACCGGGACGCGCCCGTTCGGGTTCAGCTCGAGAAATTCGGGCGCGCGGGAAGCTCGTTGAAACAGGTCGACGTGGACCGGCTCGAACGAGACGCCGAGCTCGTAGGCGACGGCGCGGACCTTGCGGCAATTGGGAGAAAACGCGAAATCGTACAGTTTCATGGTAATCTTGGCCTCTCCCATCCAAGACTGCCGCCGAGGCCGAAACTGTTCGGGGGCCGCGAAGTTTTTTCAACGGCGCCCAGTCCGGCCAGGAGCGCGTCCACCTGCTCCAGCAGCGCGGCGGCGTCCTCGTAAATCGCGATCGCGCCCGCCAGGTCCGCGTCGCTGCGCCCGCCGCAGCGGAGCGCCCATCCGCAGCCTGCGGGGCGCGGGTGAAGCGAGACCCCCGCTGGTGCTCCGGACACCAAAGAATGCGCTTGCCAGGCCGATCTGTGAGGGCATCATGGCCACCTGATCCCCCGGATTCGCCCCGAGGGCCGCAAGCATGCCTTCGCAGACCCTCGCGACGAAGCTCGCCCCGCTCCTGCCGGAGCGCGGCGGCGCAGCGCTCCGGACAGCTCTACCGGGTGGGCGGGGTGATCTTCGCCGGGGCGCTCGCGGCCTTCCTCGTGGCCCCCGCCGTCGCGCACCTCGTCGGCCGCGGTGTGGAGCCGGCCTCGACGCTGCCTGTCTTCGCGCTCGCCAGCGCCTGCCTCGGCGCGGGGTTCCCGCTCCTGTGCCACTTCGGGATCCGCGCGGACGAGCTGGCCGGCCACGTCACGATCGTCCGGCCGCTCAACGGAATCCGCGGAGATTCGGCGACGTGCGGCTGTAGTACTAGGGCAGATTGGCGGAAGAGACGTTCCAGGTCCTGTCGGTGCAGAAGCGGCAGCTCGCGCCGACGAGCATGCCCTTGCCGGTGGCCGATTCGTCGCCCTTGAGCCACCAGTTGAGCCACGCCAGGCTGACCTGAGTGAACTCGCCGCCGTTGCGAGCCCACAGATCGCCCCCATGGTCCGCGCCGACCTTGGCGAACATCATGACCGGGATGTCACCCAAGGCGGCGATGTTCTCGAAATCTCTCGCGCCGTTCTCGTTCGCGCCCAGGCTATCCGCGGTGCCGGTGACGATCAATACGGGTGTGTGAATCGATTCATAGAATGCCCGATTCACCGAGAAAGAGCCGCTGCTCGTGTGTCCCCAGGTCGTCATCCTGGGATCTGCGGCGGTCCCCGCCGCCATCAAGCCGCCGCAGGAGAAGCCGTTCGCGGCGACCTTCGTGGTCTCGATCTTCCGGTAGTAGGCGCTGCAAGGCTTCTCGTTCTCGGCGATCACCCAGTCGACGTAGGCGAGCAGCACGTCGCCGCCGCCCCCGAGCTCGCGGTTGGGCTCCTTGCCTCCCGGCGTCCCGTCCGCCACCACGAAGTAGCCATGCGAGGCAATCTCGGCCATGGCCGCTTCAGTCGCGAGCCCGTCTCGCGAACATGCGCCCTGCCCCCAGACGAAGATCGGATACTTGGCGTTCCCACCGAGATCCTCCGGACGAAAGATGGTGCCCTGGTTGATGCCCGGGTCTGAATTCGTCTCGACGACCACCTTGTGAGGGCCGCTCCCCGACCGGCTCCCGCCGGCCGGTCGTGACTCGGTGCACGTGCCGGTAAAGCCGCCGCCGTCGCCGCCCGAGCCTCCGTTCCCGCCCGCCATCTCCCCGCCGCCGCCGCCGCCGGCAGCCGCTCCTCCGCCCGCGCCCGAGCCGGAGGGGTCAGACCCTCCGGCCGTGCTCTGCGAGCTGCCCGAGCCCGTAGGCAGAGGCCCTCCGGTGGTGCTCGCCTGCTCGCCGCCCGAGCCGCTCACGCTCCCTCCTGCGCCCGCCGGGGCTCCGCCGCTCCCCTCAACGTCGCCGTCGCCATTGGAGCCGCTGCAAGCGCCGACGATCATGCCCAGCGCGGCCAAGGTGAAAGCCAAACTCGATTTGTTTCTCATAACGACACCGTATTACCTCGAGCGATCGAAGAAATGGACTCCACTCGCGTCTCTCCGCGATTCGAGTCGCTGGTGGCCTGGTGTGCCCCCGAGGCGTCGCCCTCGACTCGACCCACGCTATGAATCTTTGTCGCAGCTCGGATGCGGCAGAACCCGGCCCGGCGCCGGCCGGGCGGGGTCGCGATATGCAATCACGACGCGGGGCGAGCGCAGGGCTGCCTGAGCCGACGGCAGAATACCCAGCTTGAAATCGAAATGGTCCAGGTTGAACAGCCGATCGGACCGGTTCCCCGCGAACGCAGGCAGAGGTCGTGCACGCCATCGGCCGGTGTCATGGAACATTCGATGTCTATCTGACCTTGCCATCCTCCCGCGGTGCTGACGGGGCACGTGGACACGGGTCTTCAGGCGCCCCACGGACCCTGGCGGCACGCCGTCGATCGTCAAAGCAAAAGGAGGCCCCTCGAGGAGGAAAGTGAACGCTCACATTCCCGATGTCAATTCCAATCGACCGGCCCGCGGCTGTCCTCGATCCCGCGGGAGGACGAGGCTGGCGGGCCTCCTTCGGAGCGCCGCGTCGGGTCAGGGCTCGTTCGGAGCGCCCCGTCCGGAGGGTGGGCGCAGGATCGCGATCTTCGCTGGTCCGCTCGGCCGGCCCTGAGGCGACGTGGCCATGGCCGCATGTGTGTACGTTCACAAATAGGGGATGGAACGGAATGCGCTGGAGGCTGGAGAGGCTAAAATCTCTTGACATCCACAAAGGCGCTTGGGCTTCCTGCCCGCCGGAGGTCTCGAGGTCGACCGCGCCCGGCCAACGAGGCGACGCGACGAGGCGGAGGCTCTGCTGCCGGCTGCGCGCCGCGCGCGGAGCCCCGGAGGAGACGCCTCCTGCTCGTCCCGCCGGTGGCGTCCAGCAGGAGAAGGGCGGCAGCGCCGGTTCACCAGGTGACGCGGTAGGTACAGGAGTCGGCGCCGCGCTTCCGCGACGGGCGGGACTCGTCGAGCACGACGTCGACGCGCGGCCTGACCCCGCGCGACGCCGCTCGCCGCGCCGTGCCGAGCAGGATCCCACGATCGAGCTCCGAGGGATAAGGCGTATCGCAGACCATGATGATCTGGTGCTTCTCCGGATGACAGCGGTAGTGGCCGATCCCCTCCCGCATGACGCCGGTCGCCGGATCGAACATCACCTCTCCGTCGAGCCTGTGATTCATGTGGTATGCCACGTCGACGATCTGGAGGGCATCCACCATGGTCGGCGGCATGGCCGGCCACACGGCGTGATCCACGATCGCCTTCCCGATGCCGAGCAGCGTATGGTCCCCGGTCGCCCGGGCCACGCCCTTCAGCATGTCGAGGAGCATCTGGAGAGGGTACCACTCGCCCGCGACCAGCTCGGACACGCCCAGCGTCGAGAGCACCTTCTTGCCGATGTCTCCGTGCGCCCCGAGAGCCGTGGCGACCGACGTAAAGGTGGCCCCGGGGCCCTCGAGCCCGGGATGAGGAGAAACGTATTGAACCATATCCGATGGTGGTTGAGGCGCTCCTTCCGCCGACGACCGACGATATCGAACATCGCGCCACACCGCAAGACGCCCTGCTCCCGAGAGCCGGAGCCCTGGCTGCCTCGCCGGAGAGCCAAGCGGTGTTCGTGAGCTTCACGCTTGGCCTCGTCCGGCCGTTATTCTTCCAGGTCGCTCGCCCGTTTGCCCGCACGCCCGTTTGCGCTCCTGTCGTCGGCGTGGACGTGGAGGTCGATGTAGGAGGACGACCCGTCGACCCTCGCGCCCACCTCGTCGGCCCCGGATCGGGGGAGCGCGCCTGGCGCGCAGCTGCTGCCGGCGAGGACGATCTTAGGCGCGGGGCCTCATGCGACCAGGGGCCGGGAGATCTCGCCGGCCTGCTTCGCCTGGACGATGGCCTGAGCGAACCAGAGGTACTCGTCGAGGAACCTGTCGGCCGCCTTCGCGACCTGCTCGCTCCTGAGCTGGAGCGACTCGTCAAAGACGCTCTGGACCTCCGGGACGAGCAGCTTGAGGGGCAGGGGGAATGCTCCCAGGCTCAGGATCACGTGCTGGAGCTGCGTCGAGGCGTTGATGCCCCCGAGCTTCCCCGCGGAGACCGCGACCACGCCGATCGGCTTCTTGCTGAACTCCTCCCAGAAATGGTCGAGGGCGTTCTTGAGCACGCCCGAGAAGCTCCCGTGGTATTCCGGCGTCACGAACACGAGCGCGTCCGCCCCGCGGAGGCGCGCGCTCAGCCCCTGAACCGTCGCCTGGAGCTGCGGGGGGCGACCCGACCGGTCCTCCAGGATGGGCAACGGCGTCTCCGCCAGATCGATCCGATCGGCCTCGGCGCCCCGCTCCCGGAGCTTCCGCTCCAGGTGATGGGCGATCTTGTGCGACTGTCTCCCGCTCCTCACGCTGCCGGTCAAGATGGCTACCTTCATGGTGGTGCTCCCCAGGAGGACGTTCTCCCGATGCGACGAGGGTAAATCCGGGATGTCCGCCTGCTGGAGGCGGCGCCAATCCATTGGACAATGGTCAATCCGTCGTCAGGGGCGCGCCCCCGCGGGCGCTCGCGCCCCGGGCCGCGCCGGCTCGATGCAGCGTGTGCATGAGGTCCATGGCGCATATGAATTGGTGCGCGCCTCACGAGGAAGTAGATCCCCCTCGCTGAGAACGGGAAGAGCGTGCCACTCAGCGGTCCTTGCTTGTCGGGCGTCAGATCCTTGCTCGACGCCGGCCAGGCATCGACACGTCGTCATCGGGCCCGCCCGGTGATCCTCGCTCTGCCTCGAACACCTGGGAGCTTGTCATGAGAGCGAACCACTTCATCATTGCTGCTGGCTTGTTGTCCGTGGGGGCCGCCGCGGGGTGCGCGGCGCCCGCGCCCGCCGGGGAGGAGGCCGCCGGCGAGGCCCGCTCCGAGGTCATCTATGGCCAGGATGACCGCGAGGAGCCCTTCACGTACGCGGATCCCGCCTGGGCCGCGCGGGCGCTCGACTTCACCGTGGCGCTCATCCCCGCGTCGGCCGTCGACGACTCGGACCCGAACGACATCCAGATCGCCGGGCCCACGTGGGCGGGGCGCGACGGCGTGTGCCCCGACGAGCGCTTCGCGTCCCAGCCGGCGCTCGCCGACTGCAGCGGAACGCTGATCGACGACGACCTGGTGCTCACGGCCGCGCACTGCATCAACAACTGCAATAGCAGCCGCTTCGTCTTCGATTATGCGATGACGCCCTCCGGCCAGCTCGGCCAGATCACCAGCGATGACGTCTACAGCTGCGTGGATTTCGTCAGCTATTACCAGGACCGGCGGGGAGCGGACTACACGGTCGTGCGGCTCGATCGGCCGGTCGTGGGGCGGACGCCCGCCGCGGTGCGTGTGTCGAGCGATCCCCTGGCCATCGGCACGCCGCTCGTCGTGCACGGCTTCCCCCGCGGGTTGCCGCTCAAGCTGGCCGACGGGGCCGCGATCCGGAGCAACGCGCCGAGCCTCGACTTCTTCGTCGGCAACCTGGACACGTTCGTGGGCAACTCCGGGTCCGGGGTGTTCGACCTGAACACGAAGGAGCTCGTGGGCATCCTGGTGCGCGGCGAGCGCGACTTCGTGCAGGACGGCGACTGCGTGCGTCCGTTCACCTGCGCCGACGACGCGTGCCGCGGCGAGGACGTGACCTATGCCTTCCGGGCCATCCAGGCCATGTGCGAGCGCACGGTCTCGGACCTGTGCTCCTGCGGTGACGGCGCCTGCGGCCCGCTCGAGAGCCCGGCCTCGTGCGCGAGCGACTGCTCCTGCGGCGACGGCGTGTGCAGCAGCGGCGAGAGCACCACGTCGTGTCCGGCGGACTGCCAGCTGGAGGTGCTGTACGACTCCCACGCGCCGCAGCCGAGCTGGGTGACGCCCGGAATCCAGGTGCGCAACACGGGAAGCGAGAGCGTGTACCTCGCGGGCTCGACCGTGCGGTACTACTTCAGCCAGGAGCCGCCCGGCTCGCTCGAGGCGACGTGCTGGGGTTGCTCGAGCGAGCTCGAGATGAGCTTCCACGAGGTGCCCGGCGGCGGCTGCGCGGGCGCGACGCATTACCTCGACGTGCGCCTCCCGTTCCTCTCGGTCGATCCCTCGTCCTCCACCGACCGGTTCAACATCGCGTTCCACGCGTCGAGCTGGCAGGCGTTCAACCAGTCGAACGATTACTCCCACGCCGGGGGCAGCTGGAACTGGGCGCCGAACCCGAAGATCACGATGTACCGGCTCGGCGACAGGGTCTTCGGCGACGAACCCTGCCCGGGCCTCTTCATCCCGCCCGCCAACTGACCGCGGCTTCTCGTCCGACCCGCCTGCTGGACGCGGGAGGTAGCTCAGGGCGGCGGCGCCCTGCGCTTCAGGGCCCTTGGCCGCTCGATGCGTCGCTGCTCCACGACGCGGGACGCCTCTGCTCATAGCGGCCGATGATGAAGAACGGCAGGTACGAACAGGCCGTTGATGGCTGCATGGTAGATCAGAAGTAGTGAGCGCGCATGTCGTCGAGCAGGCCCGATTGCTCCGGCTTCCAGCCGAGCAGCTCACGCGTCGCCTCGCTCGAGGTCCGGTTATCGAGCCTGACGACCATCGACATCCATCCGAAGTGAGCGCCTGCCTCAGCGGCCGGCACGCTCTTCGTCGGCACACCGGTGCCTTTGCTGATCGTCTCCGCGATCGCGCGCATCGTGATGCCTTCCTCGGCGGTGCCGTGCAACACGGATCCCGGCGGTGCGCTCTCGACGGCAAGCCGGTACAACCGCGCCGCATCGTCGCGATGCACCGCGGGCCAGTGATGGTCGCCATCGTCGACGTAACCAGCGGTCTTCTTCTCGCGCGCGAAATTGATCAGCATTGCGATGAAGCCCTTGTCACCAGCGCCGTGGACCGTCGGAGCCAGCCGGATGACACTGCCACGCACGCCGCGCTTCGCAGCATCGACCACGAGACGTTCGGCCTGCAGCCGGACCGAGAGCGGCGAGCTCGCCGGCGACTCGTCCGTCTCGAACGCGACCTTGCCGGGCCTCGAAACCACCAGCGTGCCGTTCGTGCCGACGAACGCCTTGTTCGTGCCCGCCATTGCGTCGAGCATCGCGCTGATGGCATCGCGATCGATCTGGTTGATCCCATGGAAGTCCGAGAAGTCCATGTGGAACGCCAGGTGGATCGTCGCATCGGTCGTGCGGACGCCCTCGACGAGGCATCTCGGATCCCTGATGTCGCCGCGATAAACCTCCACGCCCTGCGCATTCAACTTGTCGGCGCCCGCATCGCTGTGCGCCATGCCGAGGACGCTGTGGCCGGCCCGGCGCAGCTCCTTCAGCACCGCCGTACCGATCCAGCCAGTCGCGCCGGTGACGAACACTCGCATTGACTTGGTCATGCGAGGACCGTACGTTCGGAGAGCTCGTCCGAAAAGACGGGCGCCTATACTGGTATGGCGGCTACCACCCTCCCCACGTTCCTGCGCGACCGCCGCGGGCGCGTCCATCCCGCGACCACCGCGCGCCGACGCACTCCCGGATTGCGCCGCGAGGAGGTCGCCGCCCGGGCCGGCGTGAGCATCACCTGGTACACGTGGCTCGAACAAGGTCGCGGCGGCGTGCCATCGGACGACGTGCTCGAACGCCTCGCCCGCGCCCTCGAGCTCGACGATACGAACCGCGAGATGTTGTTCCTGCTGGCGCACGACCGCCCGCCGCCGCGCAAGCCCGCGCCGCCCGTGGCGGTCACGCCGTCGCTCCAGCGCGTGCTCGACAACCTCTCCGTCCCTGCGTTCGTGAAGACGCCGACGTTCCAGATCGTCGCCTGGAATCGCGCGGCGGTCGCGGTGCTCGGCGATTATGCGGTGGTACCGGAGCGCGACCGCAACTTGCTGCGCCGGGTCTTCCAGCCGGGTTCAGAAGACAAGGTGCACGACGTCGAAGACGTTCGCCGCACCTGTCTCGCGTCGTTTCGCGTCGACATCGCGCGTGCCGGCCAATCTGACGAGGCGACGGCGCTGATCGACGAATTGATGGAGACGAGCCCCGACTTTCGCCGCTTGTGGGACGAAGGTGAGATCCGGTCGCACGGCGGGTTCCAGAAGCGGCTCGTCCGTCCCGATGTCGGCGAGATCGTGCTCGAGTCGTCGGTGTTCCACGTCGAAGGCAGCGACGGCCTCTCGATGTTCGTGTTCTCACCCGCGAACGAGGCAAGCGCGCGCGCCATCGCGCAGCTGGTCCAACGGTCCGGAACCTGACGAGGATCCGAACAACGACCCGCCGGTGAAGACGGCCCTGTTTTGCACGGGTTGTCACTCGCATTGACGAGCAGCCGGCAAGCGGCTCCGACGCCGACGGTGGATGCGTGGGTGACCGGGCGGGCGGGGATTGGCAGCCGACCGAGGTGCGGCGGGTGGAACAGGAACACGATGTCGCCGGTGGCCGCGACGCTTGACGACGGGGGGCCGGTCTCGATGTTGCGCGCATGGGGCGACCATCCACCGGGCGACGTCCGCAGTTCCCTTCCACCGTGCCACGACCGGTCCGGGCGCGCGCCGGGCGCACACCGACGGAGCGGACCCCGTTGGCGGTGCGGACCTTCGGCGTGGGCGTCGACGAGGCGACGAGGGCGCACGTGCGCCAGACCCTCGGGGCGAAGCTCGGGCGGTTCGCGCCCGACATCGAGCGGCTCACGGTGCGCTTCACGGACGTGAACGGGCCACGCGGCGGCGTCGACGTCGCGTGCGACGTGAAGGTCGTCCTGAGCGGGCACCCGAGCATCGTCTACCAGATGCGAGGTCAAGAGCCGCGCGAGACGATCGACAGAGCCGTCCCGGGGATCGTACGGGCCGTGCAGAGCGCCCTCGAGCGCGCGCCGCGCGCCGCATCACGCGCGCCGGCGCGCGGCCCGAAGCCCACGGCGCGAGCGGCGAAGCGCAGCGCGGCGGCCCCGGCGCGGCCCGGTCATCCATCGCCCGAGGGCAGCTTCATCGGGCGGCGCGTGGGGCGCAGCAAGGAGAACCTCGAGCGCGCGCTGGAGCGGCCCGAGAAGTCGCGGCGTGACGTTCCCGTCGACACGGCCGCTCCGGGGCAGAGCGCGACCGACCGGAAGGCGGGCGGCGGCTCGACGGCGCGGCGTAACACGATGCGGAGGACACGGAAGGCCACCGCGTCGCTCGAAGACTCGGCGCAGGACCGCCCGTCGCGCAAGTCGACGCGCAAGAGCGCCAATCGCGCGAAGCAGGGCTCGAATCTCCAGCGGCGCGAGGTCCGGCAGGCGACCAGCCCGAGCACCAGGGCCGCGAAGGCCGCCGTCCGCTGATCAGGCGGTGCGCTGCTGGCCGCCCTCGGCCGTGAAGCCTCCCACGAGCGCCAGGCACAATGTTCCCGCCGGCGCACTGGCATGGACGATGCTCGAGGCCGACGCGGTCCCGGCCACCTCGTCCTCGCGCGGCGGGTGACCGACGGGACACGCGTGCTCCACGAACCAGAGAGGTCGCCCATGGTTGCTCCGCTCGGAGAGTCCCCGAGGTCGCTTCGCTTTGCGCAGGTCGACTTTCACACCGTGCGGGAGAACCGCGGTTGGTTCCTCGCGATCGGCGTGGCCTCGATGGTGCTCGGGGTGCTCGCGTTCGTCATGCCCTTCGTCGCCTCCCGGGTCACCGCCATCGCCCTCGGCTGGTTGATCGTGCTCGCCGGCGTGGCCGAGGGCTGTCACGCCATCCAGAGCCGCGGCTGGGCCGGCGCCAGCTGGGAGCTCGTGAGCGCCCTGGTGCAGGTGGCGTTCGGGCTCCTCCTTGTGGTCGCCCCGATGACCGGCAAGCTCGCGCTGATGGTGATCGCCGCGGCGTACTTCGTCTCCGAGGGCGCGCTCAAGCTCATCCGCGCCTATCAGCACCGCGGGCTGCGGGGCTCGGGATGGCTCGTGTTCGACGGCATCCTGGCGCTGGGGCTCGGGATGCTGATCATCACGGGCGGCGTCACCACGGCCGTGAGGGTGCTCGGCTTGCTCGTCGGAATCAGCCTCCTGACCGGCGGTATGTCGATGATCCTGATCGCGCTGGGCGGCGCTCGCGTGCTCCACGCGCGACCGTGAAGAGGCGACCTCCGCGCCGTGCAGATGGGCACACCCTTGCTCGGAGTGGGGAGCGCGGGGAGCGCGGCGAGCGCGGCGAGCGCGAAGGCCAGGTTGGCAAACGGGACACACTCTTTGGTCATGTCGCCAGCAAGAAAGCTCATCCAGGATCTCGCGGCAGGACGCTACGACGCTCGCCTGCGAGGAACACGGAAGGTGTGCGCCGTGCAGCTCAGCGACGACGAGCGCGTCGTCGTTGAGATCGCCGACGGGTCCTTCGGAATCGCGTCCGAAGGCGCGATCGAGGACTGCCAGCTCTCGTGCTCGCTCGACGATTTTCTGCGGATCTTTCGCGGTGAACAGAACTTGATCACGGCGATCATGCAGGGCCGCGTCGGCGTGCGAGGAGACCTGGGCGCCGCCCAGATGTTTCAGAGCGTCTTCTCTTCGGGAGATCAACAGGCTCCGGAAGCGACGCGCTGAGCCACCGTCATCGGAGGGGGCCCATGGAACCGCAAGTGAGCATTCTGGACGGCGGCACGTTCGTCGTCAGCGATCTGCGCGGCAATTCGCAAAATCCGCGCAGGCAGCGTCGTCCCCTCTTCCTGCGAGCACCTGCCCGCCCGTCGTCGTGCGTTCACGAGATGCATCATTGGACGGGCAGCAACGGGGCCACGCCCCGGTTCTTCACGAGCACGACCAGGAACTTCGCGGGCTTCTTGGTGCTCGCGTTCCGGCCGACGGTGTGGATGTCGTTGGGCCCCTCGTAGAAGGTCTGGCCAGGGGTGAGCGTCACCTCCTTGCCGCCTTTCACGCCCATCACGATCGAGCCCTCGAGGACATAGATGAAGCCGTGGGCGTCGTGACGGTGCACTGGATCGGCGCCGCCGGGGGGGTAGTCGACGAGGAGCATCATCACCTCCTTTCCGGGGATGTTCGCGAGCTCCTTCGTCAGGAGCTGCGTGACGACCGGCTCGGGCGCGGCGACAGCGGGGTCGGCGAGCAGGCCCACCGCGACGGTCGCCACGGTGGCGGCGCTCTTCACGAACCGCGAAGTGCGAGAGGCGAGACGGAGATTCTGGAGCATGGGATCCTCGTGATCGGTCAGGGAGACGCGTCGATCGCGCGCGCCTTCTGCGCGGCCGGGTCGGCGCGCAGGCGTTCGCTGAAGCGGAGAAGCTCGAGGGCAGCGAGGAACCGATGCGGCGTGAAGATCGGCTTGAAGGCCCTGTGCATGTCGGCGTTGAGGAACGCTGCCCAGCGCATCACCTCGTCGCGAGCACGCGGCGTGCCGTCGCCGAGGTGCCGCGTATCGGGGAACGATCGGCGAGTGAGCATGCGCCGCGCATGTGAAAGCGCTTCACCTGCACTGCCAGGCACCGGGGAACGATGCCGTCGATTCATGACGGGCTTGTCGCGCGCCCGAGCCATGAATGCGCCGCGGGGGCCCGGTGCTCCGGCGCTTCGCGCTCATGGCACATTTCCGTCAATGGCGGCGCAACCTTCGGCGCGCGTGACGGTGTGGACTCGAGCCGCGCGGCTTCGCCGGGCGCCACCCCTCACCCCGGGGCATCGCCTGAGCGTATACTGGGTGGCGGAGGTTCGGTCATGCCGGTGCGTAGCAGGTGGGTTTGGTGCTGGGCGCCGATTACGGCGGCAGGGCTCGTCGCAGCAGGAGGCCCATTGGCTTGCGGTAGGGTGCTTCTTGATGATCCAGGCGTCGCGGGCGACAGGGAAGGGGGAAGCTCCTCCGAGGTCGACGGCTCCGGGGAGGCCGGGAACACGGCGTCAGGAGGAGGTGTTGGAGGAAGTGGCGCGGGCGGAGCCACGGGCAACGGCTCCGGTACGGGTGGCATGTTCGGATCGGCTGGGTCGAGCGACGGCGGCGCGTCAGCGAGCTCGGGCGGCATGGACGCGGGCAGCACGAGCGGCGGGGCTCCGGAGGGAACCGGCGGGAGCGTGGGGGCGCCCGCGGAGCTGGACTGCGCCACGGCGCGGCCCATCTCGAGCTCGCTCGATTTGAAGTACCAGGTCGACGTCGACGAGTTGCCGCTCATCTCGGAGGTCCAGGGGGACCTGACGCTCAGCGAAGGGGTGAACCGGCTGCACCGCCTTGGCTGTCTGCGGCGCGTCACGGGCACTATCACCATCCGGTACACGCGTAACCTGCCCACGCTCGAGGGGCTCGAGCGGCTCGAGTCCATCGCGGCGGGGTTGACGATCGTGAACAACGATACGCTCGCGAGCATGACGGGGCTTCAAGGCCTGAAGGCGGTGGATGGCTCATTGAACATCCATTCGAACCTCCGCCTCGCTGACCTGGGCGGACTCGAGAGTCTGACGACGGTGCGCCACGGCATCCAGATCGAGAACAACCCCGTCCTGGCGAGCCTCGCCGGGCTGCGCAACCTGGCCGGCACGGGCGCGGTGGCGCTCAAGTCCAACCCGGCTCTCAGGAACTTGCAGGGCCTCGAAGGCGTGAGTCAGCTCGCCAACCTCCTCCTCGTCGGCAACGCGAAGCTCGAGAGCCTCGAGGGGCTCTCGGCGCTCGAGACTGTCTACCAAGATCTCACCATCGGGAGCAACGACGTCCTCACGTCCATCGATGGACTTTCTGCGCTCCGGGCGATCGAGCAAAATCTCACCATCTCGAGCAACCGGGAGCTCAGCAGCCTCGATGGACTCTCTTCGCTCGAGCGGATCCACTACGGTCTCGAGATCACGACGAACCCGAAGCTCCCCACCTGTGAAGCGGAAGAGCTCCGTGAGCGGACCGGCGTTCCACGAGCGTCCGTGATCAACAACGACGACTCGGCGACGTGCCCCTGACCCGGGGCGTGGCGCGCAGTTGCGCGCGGGGCTGCGCAACTGCGCGGGCGTTCGCTCAACGCGCCTGGTGAGCGAAGGGCACCGCCGCGCCGTCTACCTGCGCAGGAGGCGTCCCTGCCGGGTCTTGCTCGTCAGCGCGCCGTCCTGCGCCACCACCGCGTCGCCCAAGCTGGCTGACCGGCATCGCTTTAAGATCTGTTTAAGGAGCGCCCCCGCCGCCCGCTCCCATAGTTCCTCCGTACGGCGAAAGCGCCCGCCGAACGGAGGACCTCATGCCGCGCTCCATCGTCGCTCCTCTCCTCTATGCCGTTGCTCTCCCCGCCGCCCTTGCCGCCTGCGGCTACGTCGAGATCGCCCCGTACGGCACCTCGGGTGGCAGCGGCGGCGGTGCTGCCGGCGCGGGGAGCGGCGGCGGTGCTGCCGGCGCGGGGAGCGGCGGCGGTGCTGCCGGCGCGGGGACCGGCGGCGCCGGTGCCGGTGGCGAGAATGCTCCCTCGACCGGCTCGACCAGCACATCGACCGGCCCGGCGCCAGCTCCCTCCTGCGCTGCCGCAGAGTGCGCCGTGCGCATCGCGGAGGGCGCTCCGAACTGCGCCATCACCACCTCCGGAAAGGTCTTCTGCTGGTGGCGCGGAGTCCTCCGGCAGGAGCGCCTGGCCGGCCCGGTTGAGCGTCCGGGCCTCGGCGACGTCGTCGCTGCGTCCAACCATCCCATGCACATGTGCTTCCTCCACGCTGACGGGCGCGTCTCCTGCCAGGGTTCGGACATCAACGGGCCGCTCTTGCTGCGCAGCATTCCCGAAGAGGAGATCAGCGAGGTGCCCGCCGTGCTTCCGGAGCTCGAGGGGGTCGTCCAGGTCTCCGTGGGTTTCGAGTATGCCTGCGGCGTCCTCGGCTCGGGCAACGTCATCTGCTGGGGCGACCCCTTCTCGCCGTTGCTCGGCGTCGAGGGCGCCGGGCAGATGGAGGCGCCGGTCCCGGTCACGGTCACCGGTGTCGACGACGCGGTGCAGGTTGGGGCGAGCTACATGCACACTTGCGCGCTGCGGGGCACCGGAGAGGTGGTGTGCTGGGGACGGCTCACCACCGGTGAGACGACGGACACGGCCGTGCGCGTCGAGGGCGTCGAGGGCGCCGTCGAGATCGCGGCCGGCTGGTCCAACGACTGCGCCCGCCTCGCGACGGGCAAGGTCGTCTGCTGGGGCAGCGATGGCTCCTCCTCGCACGCCGAGCCGGTCGAGGTGCCCGGGCTCGACGATGCGATCCAGGTGAGCGCCGGGTACTCCCGGTACTGCGCGCTCCGGCAGGGCGGCAGGGTCGTCTGCTGGCGGTTCTCCGCGAGGATGACACTGGAGGCGATCGACATCCCGGAGGCCGTTCACGTCACTGCCGGCTACAAGGAAGCCTGCGCCGCCCTCGCGAGCGGCGAGATCGCCTGCTGGCCCACGAGCAACAGAGATGTCTACGTGTTCGGGCTGTAGCCTCGGCGCTCTCGTACGGGGTCGTCCGGACACCGTCGCCGCAGTGGAGCCCGAGCGCGCGCGCCTCGCCTCGGAGCAGCGCCCGGCGTACCCGGTCGCGGCCGTCGAGAGCCCGCGCCAAGACGACGGTCCGGAGACCTGGCGGGACGATTCCGCGGGGGCGAACCGTCGCGATCCGTCGCTTTCCCGGGGATTCAGGGAGGGCGTGACGACGGATCGCACCGCCTCGGGAGGCATGGGCCCAACGCGGGCCCAAGGGCCAAGTCCCGGGCCTGGGGAGCTCGCCGTGACCGATCCGTCGCGTCGGGCTGCGGTGGTCGCCTCGCTCGCCAGCACCCTGAGCCGCGCCGTCGCCCTCGAAGATGAGGTGGCGACGCGGGTCCTTCACGAGGCGATCGGTCGGCTGCTCGGGTTGCCGGTGGCGCCGGAGGGGTGAGCAAGCTGGGACCAAACACCGCAGCGCACCTCGCCCACGTTGACCGAACGAAAGTGGCGGGAGGACGTAGCGGACGAGCAGACGTTGAGTTTATAATTTCAGGATAGGATAAGCAGGCAGAGCTACTGCCGCTGTACGCCGGCCGACCGCGTGCCCCTCTTCAAAAGCCCGTCTCGTCGAGCGCCAGCACGCCCGTGCGATGGCCGAGATGCTCTGACGACGTAGGCGCGCGGGTCATCGAGCACGGCGTCTGCATCCCAGCGCGCACGACCGAGCAGGTGCTGCAGCGCGTACGGCGTCGGGTCGCCGGCCGCCTCGGCGAGCTGCCAGCTGTTTTTGCGCTTTCATCGGTCGGAAGGCGGCGTCGCCGAAAGCAGCGCGCGCACCCGGCGGTCGCGCAGCCCGAGCCCCCCCCAGAGGAACGCGGCGACGTAGATCGGGAAGAGCGTGTGGCTGAACATAGACCCCCCCGCGGGCGTCAGGAATCATCGGTCGCCTCCAGATAAAATCGCGGGCCTGGCCGGCCCCGCTCCCCGGCCCGTGGCGACCCCGGAGAGCAGCCGGGGCCGCCCTGCCGGCCCCGGGACGGCGAGCTCCCCGTCCGGGCCCACCGTCCAGCTCCGCCCGCCAGAAGAAAACATCGTGATTACGAAGCCTTAGGTGTAATTCAAAAAAAGATCGCCCCGCGTGTCGATCGCGTGGTCGCCCGTTCGTCGTGACGGTGGAGACAGGGGCCGGGCAGTCGACGCCGCCGGGGCGCTCCTCTTCGAACCGGAAGGAAACTCGACGATGCGATTCATGATCACCGCGGCACCGGCGACCGACGACGCGAAGCACGACGCACAGGCAGCGGCGGATGCGCCCCCGGACGAGGCGCTGTTCGCCGCGTACATGAAATACAACGAAGACATGCAGAAGGCCGGCGTGCTGGTCGCGTCCGAGGGCCTCAATCCCGCCGGGGCGCGCGCGCGCGTCGGGATTTCGGGGGGGAAGCGCGTCCTGCTCGACGGGCCCTTCGCGGAGTCGAAGGAGCTCGTCGGCGGCTTCTACCTGATCGAGGTGGGCTCGAAGGAAGAGGCGATCGCCTGGGCGCTGCGCTGCCCCGTCGGGCTCGGCAGCGCCGAGGTGCTCACGATCCACCAGATGACGGAGCTCTCGGACATCCCGCCGCGGTTCAGGGAGATCATCGCCGAGGTGGCGCCGACGTGGAGCGTGTCCTTCTCGAGGGCGCAGTAGGCCGGGCGACGAAGCGCCGGCGTCATTGGCCACGTGTCTGTCGATTCAGCGCGCGGTCCCGCGGAAGGGGTGGCCAGGCGTCACTTTCAGCCCCGCGCGGCATCTCCGGTCATCAATGTCCAACCCGGCCCGACCACGACCGACAGAGACCCCGGGAGAAACCGGCGCGCCGACGTGTTACCGGGAGGTCTACCCCATCGTCCGGCAGACGTGCGTGGGTTGCCATGTCGCGGGCGGCATCGCGCCCTTCCGCTCGAGGAGTCGGCGACGGTCGTGTCCTTGGCGAACCGGATCCGCGACGTGACCCGGAACGGGTCGATGCCTCCCTGGGCGCCGAGCGAGCTGTTGGTGCGGCAATACGACCAGCATCCGACCTCGGTCGGCGGCGGTCCACGTCCCTCGTCGGCACGAGCGCCCCTTGGGGACGTGCCGCGGAACAGGGCGTCGTAGAGTGCGTGGGCGTCGGCTTGGATGTACCCCGATTTGTGTTCCAAGATACATAATAGCGGTCTGGGCCGATGGGCGTTCGATTTTTCTCCCCCGCGTTTTTTTCAGCGATGAGTTTCCTCGGGCAGCGGGGTCTATGGGGTACAGCCGGTCGCGATCATGACGCCGGCTGTCGCCGGGGACGGCGGCGGCGCTCGGGGCATGCGCTCTTCGTCGCCGCCGCGACCGGGAAGAGCGGTTCGAGCCGCCGGATGAGAAGCTGCACGAGCTGTCACGAAGGGAGAAGGAATATGGTCATGAAGCGCGTCTTGATCGCGATGTGCCTGATCGTCGCTGCATGTGGGGGTGAGGAGGACGACGCGCCCGTCGCGTGGGAGGACATGAGCTTCGATCAGCGCTTCGCGTTCATGGAGGATGTCGTCCTGCCGGAGATGAAGGAGACCTTCGTCGCGTTCGACGCGAAGTTCGAGGGAATGACGTGCGTGACCTGTCACGGCAGCGGCGCGGCCGACGGGACCTTCGCGATGCCGAGCCCCGACCTCCCCCCGCTCCCCGCCACCGAGGAGGCGTTCGCCGAGTACGTGAAGGATCCGGAGATCGAGCGGTGGGGCACATGGATGTTCGAGACGGTCATGCCTCGGATGGCCGATGTGCTGCAGATCGCCGCGTACGACCCGATGACCAACACCGGCGACTTCTCGTGCAATGGCTGCCACACGCTTGAGGGCGTCGAGCAGTGAAACCGCCGGGCACGCCGCCGGCGGAGATGCAAACGTAGCGGATGGGTGGGTCTCGACGTCGAGCGTGAAAGGTGAAAGGCTCCGGCGGCGACAGCTCAATGCGCTCGGCAGGCAGATGCTCGGGCAGCTTTTGCCGTCCGTGCGGGCGGATGTGACGCCCCTTGTCCCCGCCTCCGGATGAGCTGCCCGGCGCTGCGCCATCGCCCTGCGGCGGAGGGCGCCCCGCTCGGCCACACCGGAGCCGCCCTCAGCGTCGAAATAGGCGGAAACCATAAAAATTGCTACTGTTTCCGGCGGCCGCTCGTCATCGGTCGTTTTTTCTGGCGGGACAATTCCGCGGGGGCGAACCGTCGCGATCCGTCGCATCCCCGGGGATTTGGGGAGGGCGTGACGACGGATCGCAGCCCCTCGGAAGGCGTGGGCCCAACCCGGGCCCAAGGTCAAGCCTCGGGCCTGGGGAGCTCGCCGTGACCGAGCCGTCGCTTCGGGCGGCCGTGGTCGCCTCGCTCGCCAGCACCCTGAGCCACGCTGTCGCCCTCGGGGATGAGGTGGCTGCCCGGGTCGTTCACGAAGCGATCGGTCGGCTGCTCGGGCTGCCGGTGGCACCGGAGGGGTGAGCAGGCTTGGGCCGAACGTCGAGCCCGCCGCTCGGGTCGACTCGTTGCCGGAGCTTTGCCGCTCGCCGGCGCCCGCGGGCTCTACTGAGATCGCCCGCGCGTGGTGGTTGCGTGCCGGTAAGCATTCACCGGTCGGGCTGGTTGATCCAGAGCATTACAACGGAACATGTTTGCTTGCTCGCATGAGTTCGCGCTCACGCAGCCTGGGCGGGGTGGGTTCGCCCGAACCCCTGACGGCCGCCATGGCGGAATTGGCGCCCGCAAAACCGGAGGCCGCCGCCGATCCCCAACAAACTGGGCCTTCGCGCCTGGCACGGCGCCTGCCGAGAGCGCCGCCATGCCCCGGACCCCTGAAGCGCCGACGGCGCGCCCCCCGCGCCTCCTCGAACGCGTCCGCGAGGCGATCCGGACCCGCCGTTACAGCCCTCGCACCGAAGAGGCGTACTGCGCCTGGATCCGGCGCTTCATTCTCTTCCATGACCGCCGCCACCCACGCGACCTCGGCCTGGCCCACGTTGAGGCGTTCCTCACGCACCTGGCGACCGACCAGCACGTCAGCGCCTCGACCCAGAACCAAGCCCTCGCCGCCATCCTCTTCCTCTATACCCACGTCCTCGCGCTCCGATCACCTCACCGCCGTGCGCGCCCAGCACGCCGCCGATGTCGCGGCCGGCGCCGGCTGGGTGCCCCTCCCCGACGCCCTGGACCGCAAGGTTCCGAACGCCGGCCGGGAATGGCCCTGGCAATGGGTCTTCCCCGCGACGCGGCCCTATCGCGACAGGGAGACAGGTCAGCTCAGGCGGGCATCATCTGCACGAGACGGTGCTCCAGCGCGCGGTGCGAGAGGCCGCCCTCGCCGCCGGTCTATCGAGGCGCACGAGCTGCCACCCCCTGCGTCACTCCTTCGCCACGCACCTGCTGGAAGCCGGCTACGACATCCGCACCATCCAGGAGCTCCTCGGCCACCGCGACGTGAGCACGACGATGATCTACACCCACGTGCTGAACCGCGGCGGCCTCGGTGGACATGGGAGACGTGGACTCTATGAGCCGCCCTCCAGAGGATCGAGCCTCCATGTACGCTTACCTCTTCGTAACGCCCGTCCTCGACGGGAACGTGACGTCGTCGGAGGGGGTCACTGGCGGAGCTTCTTCAGCCGATTCGCCCTCTCCGACGGGCGAGACGTCGCGAAGCTCGCTCCCGACGACACGGGCCCGTGACGTTGCTGGACGGGCGCGGGCTTTTTCTGTTCCCTGAGGGACCATGCGAACGCTGATTGCCGAACACTTCGCTCCCTGGTCCGAGAAAGCTCGCTGGGCGCTGGACCACCATGGCCTCGCGTACAGCTACCGCGAGCACGTGCCGCTGCTCGGTGAGCTGCTGCTGCGACTGCGCACGCGACGACCGACCGGCAGGGTCAGCACCCCGGCGCTGGTCACGCCGCACGGCGTGCTGACCGATTCGTTCGCCATCGCGCTGCATGCGGACCAGATCGGCCGCGGACCGACGCTCTTTCCGCCCGACCACGACGCGGCGATCACCGCGTGGAACGCCCGTAGCGAGACGGCGCTCGCGGCTGGCCGCGCGCTCTACCTCGAGCGGCTCACGCACGACCGCGCCGCCAAGGTCGAGATGCAGCCGCCGTTTCTTCCCGCACCCGTGCGACGCGCGTCGGTTCCGGCAGCGGACCTGGCGATCGTGTTTCTCCGGCGGAAGTACGGGATCGACGCCGCCGCCCTCGCCGTCGCGGACGCGACGCTCGCGCGCGAGCTCGACGGGCTGCGGGAAGCCCTCGCCGGTGACCGCGCCTACCTGCTCGGCGAGGGCCTGACGTACGCCGACATGGCGATGGCCGTGACGTTGCAGTTCGTCGCGCCGGTCGATACCCGGTACATCGCTCTGAGCCCGGCGGCGCGCGCGCCATGGCGGCACGCAGCGCTTGCGGAACGCTACGCTGATCTCGTGGCCTGGCGCGACGCGCTTTACGACCGTCACCGGCGGGCGCGCCCCGCACCGGCCGGTGCTCGATAGCGGCCTGACCGATGCGCAGGCGACTGACGCGGAAGAATCGAAGAGGAGCGCCGCTCTCCCTGCCGAGAGTGGCTGGATGATCCCCCAATGGGATCTTGCGCGCTATCTGATGGGAAGAGCCGCCGAACTTGGCGCTGGTGCTGACGGGCGCTGCGCGCCCGCGGCACACTGCTACGTTAGACCGACTGGTGGCCGCCCTGTCCAGGAATTGCGGCGGCTGGTGCGCGTTGTTCTTAACTCCTCGCGCTGCCTGCGCTGCCCTGTCGTGACGAGAACTTACGCTCTCGCGGATGTCGTCGACGTTCACGCCGAGTCGCTCGGCGTAGAGGCCAAGGGTGCGCTGCCACGCCGGGCGGGCCTGACAGCGCTCGTAGTAGGCCTTGAGCCTCGGGAAGGGCTCCATCAGGTCGGTCTTGCTCACCGGCATGAAGATCTTGCGGGCGATCATTGGTGCTGAGCGCGATCCCGAAGTGCTGGCGGCTCACCGTGACGTGCGCTGCAAAGCATCGGTCGAGACGATCTGCGAGGCGCTGACGGGCAATTACCGGCCGGAGCACGTCTTCGCTCTTCGGCAGGCCATCGAGCTCTACGACACCTACCAAGCCAAATTGCAGGACTGCGATGCCGAGATCGAGCGAACCGTCCGCGCGTTGCCACAGAAGGAGACTGCCCCGCCACCACCTCCTCCACGCTCACGCAAGGCCCAGAGGAATGAACCGCGTTTCGACGTCCATGCCCTGCTGCATGCGATGCTCGGCGTCGACCTGACGCAGATCAACGGCCTCGGCCCGTCCTCGGCGCTGCGGATCGTGGCGGAGTGCGGTACCGACATGACGCGCTGGCCTACCGTAAAACACTTCACCTCGTGGTTGACGCTCGCACCGGGCACCAAGATTTCGGGCGGCAAGGTACTCAGCTCCCGCACACGCCCCTCGGCGAATCGTGCAGCGGCCCTGCTGCGCCTTGCAGCGGTCTCGGTGAGTCGAACGAGCACAGGGCTCGGAGCGTTCTTCCGGCGACTCGCCGCGCGTATCGGCAAGGCGAAGGCTATAACGGCCACGGCCCGCAAGATCGCCGTACTTTTCTACAACACCCTGCGGCACGGCTCGGCCTACGTCGATCCGGGCGCGAACTACTACGAAGAGCGCTACCGGCAACGATCGATCGCCAATCTCCGCCGACGGGCGGATGCGCTGGGCCTGACGCTCGTCGAGGGGCAGGCTGCGGCAGGAGCTTCTTAGGAAAGCCCAGACCATCTGGGGGGACGGGGACTGCGAACGGTCGGCGCGACACGGAGGGGCAAGCGACGTGCCAGCGGCGAACGCAGCCCGGATGCCGGGTGTCGTGTCGGCGACCGCGCCGGTCGACCCCGACCCCATGGGGCGCGAGTCGCTGCGCGCGAGAGAGCCCGGCTTCTCCCGGTGATATCCTGCCGCCATGACCCCCGAAGCCCGCATCGTCGACACCCGCCAGGTCCTGATCGTGCTCTCGCCGCGGGGCGACGACCGCCTGATGGACGGCTTCGCCGGCACGGTGGTCACCGCCCCCTCGGCGGGGATGCCCGACCTCGGGGGGAAGGCCGTCTACCTGTGCGGTGACGTGTCGAAGGCCACCGCCCTCGACCTCTCGGCCGCATCGCGGGTCCTGGTGATCCGGGAGGGCTCTTACAACTACCCGGCGGGTGACCTCGCCTGGCCGGTGGTGGGCCTGGGCCGGATGCCGATCGACGTACACGGGCTCGGCGTGTACTACCGGTCCTTCTTCGACCCGGAGGTCAACTACGTCGAGCGGATCCGCGGCGAGCACACATTCCAGTCGCTGACCGAGTCCACCAAACCGGGGACGGCACACCGCACCGGGATCTATCTGACATCGGTCCGAAAGCAGCAAGATGCCCTGTTTTTCCGCCTGCTGCGCTGCTCCACCAACCTGTCGGGCCCAACCGACAACTTCCGGTCCACCGACCGACATATCGTCGACGCGCTGAACCAGGAGGCGGCGCTGGTCTTCTCGGGGGCGGCGCCGCTCAACCACGTGTTGGCGCAGATCTATCACAACACTCCGGCCGACGCCGAGAGGAAGCAGGCGAAGGCCCGGATCTCGTCCCACGCCGACAAGACCAAGGACATGCCGGGCGACGGCGTCATGGCCTTCTGCACCTTCTACGAACTCCTCGATCGGCTCGCGCCCATCACCGGCGACCGCTTCGATCGTGGTCACCGGGCGATCACCGGATTGACCCGGCTCCGCTTCCGATACAAGGAGATCGAGACCGAGGAGGGACACACATTTCCGGACCAGTTCACGATCACGCTGTATCCCAACTCGGTGTTCTTCATGCCGCTGTCGACCAACCGACGCTACACTCACGAGATAGTGCCGTCCGAGTTGGACGCCGCGCGGCTCCCGACCCGGCTGGGCTACGTGGTGCGCTGCTCGAAGACCGAGGCGGTCCACGAGGGTGGGCGCACATTCCTGCTCCAGGACGGGACGCGGGTGGAGCTGGAGGCCCCCACGCCCGAGGGGATGACGGCGCTTCGCCGGTTGTACGCCGAAGAGAACAAGACGTCGGCCCCCATCGACTACGGAGACGGCTTTCGCTTCAGCATGAACGCAGGGGACTACCGGGCGCCGATCTACGAGGCGTCGGACATGTTTCGCACCTACACCGTGCCCGCCGAGGGCGACCTCTTCGCGGCGCTGTCCGCGTCGGCTCGGCTCGAGGAGCTCGGGAAAGGCCGGCGCGGCGCGGTGCTCGTGGTGAGCGACGGCCCGCGCGGGGTCCCCATCATCCGCACCACGACCGCTTACAAGCTCCCGGCTCAGTGTTTTCGGCCGATCCACACCACGCTCGCACGGCAGATCCGCGCGTGTGCCTCGCTCGCGCTACCCTTCAACAACGCGCTGCTGGAGGTCTACACCCGCGCCTACGCCACCATGCGCGCCCACTCGGACCAGGCGCTCGACCTGGACGATGCCGGCGAGATCGCCCTTTTCTCCTGTTACGAACACCCCCAGGCCGGGCCGTCGCGGCGGCTGATGGTGGAGTCGAAGGAGCCCGGGGGGCCCTCCTTCGTAATCCCACTCCTCCACGGCCGCGTCGTCGTATTCTCCGCCGACACCAATCGAAGGTTCCGTCACCGGATCGTGCTGGACCCCGCGACTGACGCTCCCGACAACCCCTGGCTCGGGGGCACGTTTCGCACCTCGAAGACCTGGGTATGTGTTCGTGACGGGCGTCCCGAGCTTGCGGACGGCACACCGCTGACCCTGGCCAACGACGAGGAGCGCCACCAATTCCTCCAGCTCCGCCGCAGGGAGAACGAGGAAACCGACTTCGTCTACCCCCGCGTCACCTGCACCCTGAGCCCGAGCGATCTCTGGCCGCCCGAGATGGCCACAATGCTCTAACGCTCATGCGGTGCGCAGCTATCGTGAAACGATGGTGCTCCCCTGTCCGTCGGAGCCCGCCACAGTCGCGGTTCGTAGACACGCTGGCGCATGGTGCTCACGATGGGCGGGGCAGGCTGACGGGCCTGGCGCTATTGTTCCGATGCCTCGCTAACGAGCCAATCACGAAAAGCGACGAGCCCACGCCAGCGAGCGACCCGGCCGTGAATCAGACAGAACAGATTGAAATTATTGAAATTTCTTCCGCATCCGCCTCGTCGTCCCAGAAATCCTGGCGGGACGATTCCGTGGGGGCGAACCGTCGCGATCCGTCGCATCCCCGGGGATTTGGGGAGGGCGTGACGACGGATCGCACCCCCTCATGGGGCATGGGCCCAACCCGGGCCCAATGGTCAAGCCCCGGGCCTTGGGAGCTCGCCGTGACCGATCCGTCGCCTCGGGCGGTCGTGGTCGCCTCGCTTGCCAGCACCCTGAGCCGCGCCGTCGCCCTCGGGGATGAAGTGGCGGCCCGGATCGTTCACGAGGCGCTCGGTCGGCTGATCGGGCTGCCGGTGGCACCGGCCATCGCCGACGAGCTGCTTGCAGCGAGCGCCGCTGACGCTCCGAGCAGGAAGGCTCCCGCCGGCGCCGGGTTCGGCGCTGGTGACCACCCGCGCGCCGACATCGAACGCACCGCCCTCGGGGCGGGTAGCACGTCATCGCCTGAGTCTCCCGCGACAATGCATGCTGCACCTGGAAGAATCCACTCTGAAAGGAGTCCCGTTCGATGATGCTCCAGCGTCTCGCGCGGGCTTCCTGGGTCGCGTCTGGGCACCCAAGTTCTCATCTTGACAGGGGTGAGAATCGCTGGGGACCATGCCTGAATGGCGCGCACGGCTCCGGTCCCGAACATCCCTGCGATCCCTGGAATGAACCCTGGCGTCTGGATCATGGGCGGTGGAGGCGGCGGTGGTGGCAAGGGCGGCAGGGGCGGCAGCGGGAATGGAGACGGTCAGGGCGGGAGCGCTAACCATGGCGGCAACAACCCTGACGGCGGCGGCAAGGGGGCCAACGGCTGCGGAAATGGACAGGGGGCCGGTGCTTGCTCCAACCCGGTCCACGGCGGCTCCGGCGGCACCTCCGCCGGCGATCCGGTCGACGTGGTCACCGGCCGCGTCTTCACGCTGCCGACGCTCGACCTCGGCCTGCCCGGTCCGCTGCCGCTCGTAGTGCAGCGGCGCTACTCGTCCTCTGCGCGCGATCGCGACATGGGCCTTGGCTTCGGGTGGAGCCACTCGCTCTCCTGGGAAATCGAGCTCTCCAGGCGCGCCGTGCGGATCACGCAGGACGACGGCACCGTGGTGACGGCCCCGCTGCTGGAAGAGGGCGAGACGCGCCCGCTGGTGGGGCAGATCGTGCTGCGTCGCGCGGCCTGGGGATTCGCCCTCACGACCGAGGACGGGCTCACGCTGTTGTTCAACGAGCGCCATCAGCTGGGGTCGCGCTACCGCCTGACCGCGCTCCTCGACCGCAACGGGAACTGCATCGAGCTGGGTTACGATGTCTCCGGCCTCGCGTGGATCCGCGATTGCGTTCAGCGCTTCGTGCGCGTGCGGCGGGAGCGCTCGGGCCGAATCGCCGCCTTTGAGGTGCGCACGACCACGAGCCCCTCCGGCTGGCACGCCTTCTTCACGTACCGCTATGACGAGCGCGGGGATCTCGTCGAGGCTACGGACGCCGAGGGACATGTGTGCCGGTACGCCTATGACGAGGAGCACCGCCTCGTCACCCACGCATACCGCAGCGGGCTCGTGGTCCACTACCGGTACGACCGTGAGGGACGCTGCATCGAGACCTGGGGTGAATACCCCGCTCAGGAGGACCCAAGCCTCGCGGCCGGGGTGCCTGTGTTCCTCGCGGACGGCGTGACGCGAGCGCGTGGCATATTCCATTGCAAGCTGGAGTTCTCGGGAGACGGCTACTCCGAAGTCGCGGACTCGCTCCGTGTCCGGCGCTTTTTCGGCAACAAGCACGGCAAGGTGGACCGGTCGACATGGGGCGCGGGCGTGCTCTCGCACGAGTATGACTCCCTCGGGAACATCGTCGCTTTTCGGGACGCCATGGGCGCGACGACGCGCTTCGAGCGCGACGCGGCAGGGCGCGTCACAGCGGTCGTCGATCCGCTCGGCCGCCGGACGCAGTATGCCTTCGATGATCGCGGCGCGCTGACCGAGCTCGTGCGCGCGGATGGGAGCGCGCTCCGGTATACACGCGACGATCTGGGCAATCTTCTCGCGGTCGAGGACCGGCGCGGCGCTATCGTCATGTACGATTACGACGAGCGTGGGCTCGTGAGCGTGGCAACGCTTCCGAACGGGGGAGTGACCCGCTTCGAGCACGATGCGCACGGCAACCGCACGGCCGTGATCGAGCCGAACGGCGCGAAGAAGACGATCTATTACGACGACCTCGGCCGCGTCGTAGCAACCATCGATGCGCTCGGCGCCGTGACGCGCTACGCGTACGACGCGCGCGGCCTGCTGCGCACCGTTTCCGATCCAGCGGGCGGGGTCACCACGTTCGAGTTCGACGCCGAGGGGCGGCTGGCGCGGATCGTCGATGCGGCCAGGCGCGTCGGCAGGCTCACCTGGGGTGGGCTCAACGTGCTCTGCGAGGTGCAGCACGACGGCGCGGGGCCCATCCGGTACCGCTACAACCGCGAAGGCCACCTCATCGAGGTGCACAACGAGCGCGGGCAGGTTCATCGCTTCGTGCGGAGCCTCGCAGGACACGTGATCCGCGAGGAGCTGATGGACGGACGCACGCACGACTTCCGGCGCGATCTGTTCGGCCGGCTGACGCAGTGGCGGAGCAGCACCGGCGAGCTGGTCGAATACGAGTACGACGCAGCCGGGCAGTTGATCAAGCGGATCTACGACGGTGGGGTGGAGGAGTTTGCCTATGACGAGGTGGGGCGGCTGACCGATGCACGAACGCCTGACACGGAGTGCTACCTGACATACGATGAGCGGGGCTGCCTCGTGAAGGAGGAGCAGATCACGCTCGGCGTCCGCCACACGATTGAAGCGGTCTACGACTCCATGGGGCGGAGGACGCGGCGCGTCAGCTCGCTCGGGTACGTCGAGCACATGCATCGAGACATCATGGGCAAGATCGCGCGGATGGCGCTCGGCCGGGAGGTTGTGGACTTCCACTACGACGCGCTCGGTCGCGAGCGGCAGGCCGTCCTTCCGGGCGGCGGGCGCATTCAGTACGACTTCGATCCGGCCGGTCGCCTCGCCCAGCGGCGCGTCTTCTCCGCGACAGCGCGCGCCGCGGTTGGACCGGGCGAGCCGGAGTGGGTTGGGCCCATCGCGCACGGGGTCGTTTCGGACACGCAGTATCGCTACTCCCCTGTAGGTCTTCTCGAAGAGGAGCTCGACGCGCGCCTCGGCGCGACGGGATACCGGTACGATCCCATGGGACAGCTCCTCGCCAAGATCCCTGCCCACGGGAGGGCGGAGCTCTTCGGCTTCGACGAGGTCGGCAACCTCTACGCCACCGAGGCCGGCGAGCACGCGTACGATCGCGGCGGTGCCCTGTTGCAGCGGGGAGAGACGGCCTATGCCTACGATGAGCGCGCGCGCCTCGTGGAAAAACGCCTCGCCGACGGGCGCCGCTGGAAGTACACCTGGGATGGACGCGGGCGCCTGGCCTCGGTCGTCGCGCCCGACGGGCGCATCGTGGAGTTCATTTACGACGCGTTCTGCCGGCGGCTGGCCAAGCGGGTTCGCTCGAGCCAAGGACAGCTCCTTGCCCTGACTCGCTTCGTCTGGGACGATCAGCGCCTGCTTCACGAGGTGCGTGTGCGCGACGCGTCCCTGGACGTCCCGGTGACCGAGACGCGAACGTACGTTTTCCCGGATGGGAGCTTCGCCCCGCTGGCGCACATCGATGACGGCGGCGCGCCCCGGTTCTACGTGAGCGCGCCGAATGGATTCCCCGATCTTCTCGTGACGTCCTCGGGGCAGATCGCGGCCGAGCAGCGGGCGCGCGCGTTCGGCGCGGTGCAGGGAGAGGCCTTCACGCCGCTGCGGTTTCCTGGCCAGTACGCGGATGAGGAGACCGGCCTTTGTTACAACAGGCATCGCTATTACGACCCCGACATTGGCCGCTACATCAGCCCGGATCCCGTCGAAATAGTCCGCCGCTACGGCTTCGCCGACAACTCGCCGCTCAACACGGTGGACCTCGACGGCTTGCAAGCGATGACCACGAACATCCAGCGCTCGCAGATCAACCCGGACGGCAGCCGCACGCCGTTGCCGAACGCGAGCGGTGTGAGCCAAGGCGCGCGCGATCCCGACAACCCGGTCGACATCCACCCCGCGGTCTGGAACAACATGGCGCCGCAGGTGCCCGTTCAGGCCGCGAACGGCTCGACCAACGGGCAATTCCCTCAGGCGACGCGCCATCCGGCGAACTGCTCCGAGCCGGCGGCGCTGAGCGAGCATCTCTATGACTATGAGCGACGCAACAACTTGCCGCGCGGGACATGCGGCTCGGCCAGCGATCCGAACAACCAGCATCTCCGCGGCGCGCTCCGAGAGATCGATGGGATCAGCTCGACGCAGCAGGGCGGCGGAGCACGAAACGCCTGCCCGAACTGCGGCGTGCTCTTCCGCAACCTCCAGAATCAGGCGAACCAGGGCGCACCGCCGAACGAGCTCGTGGACCTGGTGGGCCGCACCACGCCGGGCATCGACAATCCGAGCCCCGGATGGCAACAAGCGATGAACCAGGGCGCACCGACGAGGAGCGCGAGGAGCCTCATGAACCCACGCAATGCAGCGAACATGCGGGTGCAGATGCCGCGCTGAGGTCCCACCATGGAGATTTCCCCCTTCGCCATCGAGACCCTCGCCCGCCGTGGCATCGTCCGCAGCGAGGCGCGTCGTGCCGGACGCGAACAGCTGGAAAAGTTGCTGCGTCTGCGCGGGCTTCCCACCCATGAGGCGCTGTTCGCCGCCGAGGCTGCGATCGGCGGCTTCGCCGGCTCGGATCGCGCGCGGGACCCGCTGGAGCTCGCGAGCGGCGGTTCCTTCGGTCCCCCCTCGCGAGATTGGTGGGAGATCCTCCTCGGCCCAGCGGCGCTGCTGGAACGCAATATGACGAGGGCGCTGTCTCGCGCCGGCTGTTGGCCCATCGGGATCAGCGCGCCTTTCGCTGCATTCGCGGGGCTCGATCCGTACCTGGACGTCTCTCACGACCGCGCGGAACGCGCCCAGGGCATGGTCGATTTCTTCGTGGCCGAGGACGGCACCATCTCGGTCCGAGACCTCTCGAGGAAGGCGGGCGAGCTGCTGCTGCCTTACGCGGGGTCCCCCGTGATCCTGGTCGAGAAGCTCGCGCGCTTCCTCGACATCGCGCAGCGCGGCCTCCACCACCTGCGCCTCGAAGCTCGGCCGCGCGCTGGCGCCCGGCTCGCGGAGGCGCTCGGCGCTCGGCTCGTGGCGGCCGCGAGCGACGCCTACCACACGGTCTGGGACGCCGAGGATCTCGTCCTCCTCGACGGGCACCCCTCGGGCGCCGCGCCGGACCGGACGCTCGTCTTCGCCAGGTCGGTCGAGCGGCTCGCCCGGGCGGTCGAAGCGCTCGCGGGCTCGCCGGCGGTCGCGGCGATCGCCGGCGACGAGGTCACCGTGGCTCTCCGCGATCCGGGCGAAGCCCCCGCGCCGGCGAGCCGCGGGCTCGTGCCCGTCGGCCTGGACCGGCCCGAGCAACAGGGAGCGCTGCGCGTCGAGCGCACCGCATCAGGCGTATCGCTCGTCCAGGAGCGCGACTTCTGCGGGCGTGTGCTCGAGCGCCGCGAGCTCCCGCCGGCGGGCGACCGGCTCGTGCACACGCGATGGATGCTCGCCGCCGAGGGGTTCCGGGGCGTGCTCACGGACCGCGCGGTAAACGCCCTGCGCGCGCGGGGGGTGCTCCGGGATCCGCAGCGCACCGCCTCGCGCGCCCGCCTCGAGGAGCTGCTCGCGCCTCACGGCGTCGCGGCCAGCGACCCGCTGCTCGCGTTCGAGCAGCACGCGGGCGGCCTCTGTGTCTCCCGCGACCAGGGCGAGCTCTACTGGCTGGGCCCCGCGCTCGAGCTCGAGGGCGGCGTCCTGCCCCGCGACGGGCTGGTGCCGATCGGCGCCTTCTCCAAGGGCCTGTACTTCATGGCCGCGGACGGCGCGATCGTCGCCGACGACGGGGTGGTGGAGCGCTTCGTCTTCGCCGATTCGTGGCGCATCTTCCTGGAGCGGTTCGCCCTGGGGCACGAGGCTCCGGACGTGATCCCGGGTTGGCCGGCCCGCCATCGCGCGAGCCTCTCCGAGGACGTGGGCGAGGCGCTGGCGCGGGCCCTTGGGGTCCCGCGCGCGCCCGAGCTCAGCGACCGGACGCAGTCGTTCTGGACGAGCGACGACCTGGTGATCTGGTCGACGCCCGCCTACCTCGAGTTCTGCGTGTCCCCCTGTATCCTCTACGCGGACGAACCTGCGGTGATCGAGCAGGCGCTCGCATGGATCCAGGCGAACCATCCTGAGCTGAGCATCGAGCGGAGCGAGGCTGCGCGCTGATCGAGCGCTGGCACCGGCGGCCCACCCTGCTCCGGGTGCCCTGCCCGCTCCGGTGGGTGCTGCGTTTGCCCCGCTCGCCCCATTGTGGATTGAGGCGCTTGGGGGAGACGCGCGCAGCGCCGCGACGCTCCTGCGGTGCTGCTGGCGAATGCATGGATAAGTTGTTGATACAGCGTCGCTTTTTCAGGAGGGATGTGGATCGCGTAAGGTCCTCTATCTCAACCAGCGCGTGCAGCGTGGCCGTACGGTGGGATCGGTGATGCCGCGGGCCCTTCACCGCGGGCGACGCGCCGGTGCAGGGCGCCCCGTTGGGCCCACCGGAGCCACCCGCGGCGGTGAAACAGGCGGAAACTATGAAAATCGCTACTGTTTCCGGCGACTGCTCGCCATCGGCCGGTGTTCCTGGCGGGATTTCTGACATGCGGAACGATGGAGCCATCGCTCATCTCGCGCTCCGGCGCGATCCTGTTGAAGCGGTCGGAACCGAACGTCCCTGAGCGTCAATGAAGGGTATGGCCGCCCCGCCTACCTGCGCAGGAGGCGCCCCTGCCGGGTCTTGCCCGTTAGCGCGCCGTCCTGCGCCACCACCTCGCCGGTGATCAGGACGGCGCGGATCCCCGACGGCGGCGCGTCGGCCCGCCGCGGCGTCGTGTTGTCCGCCACCGTGGCCGGATCGAAGACGACGAGATCCGCCCAGTGCCCGGGCAAGATGCGCCCCACGTCGCGGAGCCCGATCCGCTCGGCGGGCAGCGAGGTCATCCGGCGCACGGCCTCCTCGAGCCGGAACAGGCCGACGTCGCGGCTGTAGTGGCCGAGCACCCGCGGGAACGTGCCGAACGACGCCGGGTTGTGCTGGCCGCGCCGGGTGAGGATCGCGTCGGTCTCGAACGCGCAGAGCGGGTGCGAGAGCACGGCCCGGAGCGGCTCGTCGTGCGCATCGACGCCCGAGTACGTGTTCAGGAGGACGCGCGCCTTGCCGTCGCTCACGCGGGCGACGTGCACGTAGGCGTCGAACTCGCTCCCGCCGAGGCGCCCCGCGATCGCCTCGAAATCGAGCCCCTCCAGCGCCGCGAGCTCCGGCGCTCCGCCCCAGAGCAGCCGGATGTCGGCATACGAGAGCCCGAGGAGCCGCCGGAACATCGCGAACTCCCGCCGGAGCCGGCGGAGGACGGCCGGGTCGTCGATGCGGGCGCGGAAGCCGTCGAGCACCCAGGCGGGGAAGAGGGCGTTCACCGTGGTGTTGCCGACCGTGTAGGGGAACGCGTCGAAGGCGGCGTCGACCCCTCTGTCCACGGCCCGCTCGATCGCGCGGAGCACCCAGGGCACCGTGGGCCACGTCCGCCGGCCGATGAAGATCTGGTGCGAGAGCTGGATCTTCGCGCCGCTCTCCTCGGCCAGGCCGAGCAGCTCGCGGACGGAGCGGAGGTTGTGCGGCGGGCCGAGGAGCAGCGGCCTGTAGAACGGCGATATCCACGTGTAGGCCCGGCCGTGGACCGTGAACACGCCCCCTTCGTCGGCCACCGCCCGGAGCAGCGTCAGGAGCTCGTGCCTTCGCGCGAAGACCCCGGGCGTGTAGGCCAGCCCGGCGGAGAGCCCGAACGCGCCCTCGCGGAGCGACGCGCGCGCGAGCGCGCAGAGCGCGTCCATCTGCTCCGGGCTCGGGGGAGCGGCGCTGTTGCCCATGACGGCCTGGCGGAGCGTGCCGTGGCCGACCAGGAGCGCCGCATTGACGAGCAGCCCGCCGGCCGCGAGGGCGCTCAGCAGCTCACCCATCGAGCGCCACCGGTAGGCGAGCGCTCCGTCCTTCAGGATCTCCGCGGAGTGCTCCACCAGCGGAATCGACGCCTCGGTGACCGGGGCAGGGGAATGGCCACAATTGCCCGCGACCACGGTCGTGATGCCCTGGGCGACCATCGGCGCGAGGACGTCCTCGTGGTCGGGCAGCGCGAGCAGCCAGTCGACGTGCGAGTGGATGTCGATGAAGCCGGGCGCGACGGCGAGCCCGCTGGCGTCGAGCGTCCGCCCTCCCGCGAGCGCCCCTGGCCCGGCGATCGCGGCGACCTTGCCCTTCTGGATCCCCAGGTCCGCCACGTAGCGAGGCTGGCCGCTGCCATCGAGGATCGTTCCCCGCGAGATGACGAGATCGAAGTCCATCTGCACGCCTCCTCGAGAAGCTCGTTCGCGGACCACGCGGAACCGTGGAAAGCCCACCGGACCGGGGCATGGCCGTGGAGCGGAGCATGAGCTCCGTGCGGGCCGCGCGCCCCCCGATCCGGGCTCCGTGGCGCTCGCGCCCGGCGGCCGCGCGCTTCGAGCCGCTGCCCTGCCAGCATGAGCCCGGGCGCTCGTCCGGTTGCGCTCGCGCCGCGCGCCCCTCGCATGAGCCCGCCGGTGTGCAGCCCGAGCCCAGCGGCCTGCCCCGGCCGGGTCCAGGCCGCGTCGCGCAGTGCAGTTCGCTCCGGGCGACCGCGCGAGATCGCCTGGCCCCGCGATTGTATCCGCGGCTGTCGCAGTCCTGCTGCGGGTCGGCTCGACCCGCGAGAGACCGGGGGAGTCCATGGATCGAACAGCGAGCGCGCCTCGAGGCGGGCGTCTCTCTCTGCGCCCGCTCGCCGAGCGGCCGCGGTGCAGCATCGTCATTCCCTGTTACAACGAGGAGCGCTACATCGAGGACGTCCTCCGCTGCGCCCTCGAGCAGCGTTATCCTCCAGAGCTCCTCGAGATCTTCGTGGTCGACGGCGGCTCGACCGACAGCACACGGGAGCTCGTCGGCCGCGTCGCGGCGGAGGATCCACGGGTGACGCTCCTCCACAACCCCGACCGGATCCAGGCCGCCGCGATGAACATCGGCATTCGCCGGGCGCGAGGTGAGGTGATCGTCCGGATGGACGCCCACGCCGACTACGCCGGCGACTACGTGGCTGCGTCGGTCGCGGCGCTCCGGAGGACCGGCGCCCTCAACGCGGGCGGCGCGGCGCGGCCGCGCCACCGGAACGGCTTTCAGCGGGCGCTCTGCGCCGCGCTCTCGAGCCCCCTCGGCGTGGGCGGCTCGGCGTACCGGGACCCGTCGCGCGAGGGGTTCGTCGAGTCGGTGTTCAACGGGGCTTTCCGGCGCGAGGCGTTCGAGATCGCCGGCCTCTACGACCCGGCCGCCATCACCAACGAGGACGCCGAGCTGAACCAGCGCATCATCGAGGCTGGCGGCGCGGTCTACCTGTCCCGGGAGATCGTCGCTCATTACTACCCGCGGTCGTCGTTCGCCGCGCTCGTCCGGCAGTATTTCGCGTATGGCAAGGGGCGCGCGCGCACGCTGATGTGCCGCCGCAGGTTCCTGTCGCTCCGGCCGGCGCTGCCGTTTTGCATGGTGACGGCCTTCGCGCTGCTCGCGCTCGCGTCAGCGCTCGCGCCGGCGGTCCGCCCGGGGCTGGCGCTCGCCTTGCTCGCCTATGCCGCGCTCGTGATCGCTGAGTCGCTCCGGCTCGCGCGGCGCGCCTCGCCGCGCGATTTCCCTCTGCTCTGCGCCATCTTCCCCGCGGTGCACGCCGCGCACGGGCTCGGGTTCTGGGCCGGCCTGCTCCGCGGCGCGCGGGACGGCGCTGGCCGGCGCGAGGCCGAGCGCCTTCCGGCGCCGTGAGCGCGGGCAGCGCGGGTGATCCCCGGGTTCAGCGGCTCGGACGCGGATCGAGCGGCGGCGCGGCGCGTTGATCGCCCGCGTTCGCTTTGGTATGTTTGCGCCGTGAGCGTACGCGGGACGCCGTTTGCATCGTTCTCCTCGGCCGCGGCCGAGCTCATCGAGCTGTCCCGCTTTTGCCATGAGCGCGGCTGGACGCCGGCCACGAGCGGCAATTTCTCCGCCCGGCTCGGCGACGGCACCCTCGCGATCACGGCGTCCGGGCGGCCCAAGGGCGCGCTCGGCGTGTCGGACATCGTCGTCGTCAATGCGGACGGCCGGCTGACCGGGCCCTCGCCGGCCCGCCCGTCGGCCGAGACGGCGCTGCACTGCCAGCTTTACCGGCACTCCAGCGAGATCGGCGCCGTCGCGCACACCCACTCGCGGGCGGCGACGGTGCTGTCGCGCCGGTGCGCGCAGGAGGGGTACGTGACCCTCTCGGGCTACGAGGTGGCGAAGGCGCTCTCCGGGATGGCGACGCACACCGCCACGGTGCTCCTCCCGGTCTTCGTCAACACGCAGGACATCCGGAAGCTGGCGGAGGACGTCGATGCGTTCATGTCGGCGCATCCGCCCGTGTACGGCTACCTCATCGCAGGTCACGGCCTGTACACATGGGGCTCGGACATCGCGAGCACCATCCGCCACATCGAGGCGATCGAGTTCATGCTGGACTGCGCGCTGCTGGAAGGAGGGCTATCATGAGCCGATTGCGGGTTTACCGGGAGAGCGACCCGACGAGGGCCGACGAATACACGACGCTCGAGGACATCACCCGCGTCGCCGCAGAGGCGCAGATCCGCTTCGAGCGCTGGTCCGCCGAGCGCCCGCTGCCGCCGGGCACGGCGCAGGAGCGGGTGCTCGAGGCGTACGCGGGGCCGGTGAAGCAGCTCTCCGAGGCGCGCGGGTTCGTGACGGCGGACGTCGTGTCGGTGTCGCCGGGCACCCCCAACCACGCCGAGCTCAGGCGGAAGTTCCTGGACGAGCACATCCACACCGAGGATGAGGCGCGCTTCTTCGTCGAGGGGCGAGGGCTGTTCTGCATCCATCACGGCGAGCGCGTGCTCTCGTTCCTCGTCGAGAAGGGCGATCTCATCAGCGTACCGGCCGGGACGCGGCACTGGTTCGACATGGGGCCGGAGCCCTCGTTCACCTGCATCCGGTGGTTCTCCGACCCGAAGGGGTGGGTCGCCGAGCACACCGGGTCGGACATCGCGTCGCGCTTCCCGCGGCTCGAGGCGTGAGCGTGGCGGCGCTCTCTGCGCGCGCGGTGCTCGTCGACATCGAGGGGACGACGACCGACGTGCGCTTCGTGCACGACACGCTGTTCTCCGTGGCGCGCCGGGATCTGGCCGCGTACGTCGCGGCGCACGCCGGGGGCCCGGAGGTCGAGGCCGCCCGGCGCGCGGTCGCGCGCGAGCGGGGTGAGGGCGAGCAGGCGGTGAGCGACGGCGAGCTCGCAGCGGCGCTGCTCGCGTGGATCGACCAGGATCGCAAGGAGACGACGCTGAAGGCGCTCCAGGGCAAGATCTGGCGCAGCGCCTACGAGTCGGGGGGGCTCCGGAGCCACGTGTATGCGGACGTGGAGCCGGCGCTGCGGAGATGGCGAGACCTCGGGGTGACGCTCGCCGTGTTCAGCTCCGGGTCCGTCGAGGCGCAGCAGCTCCTCTTCCGGCACACGACGGCCGGCGATCTCACCGGCCTGTTCACGGCGTTCTTCGATACGACGACCGGGCCGAAGCGAGAGGCGGGCGCTTACCAGCGGATCGCGGAGGCGCTCGGGCTGCAGCCGGGAGAGGTGCTGTTCCTGTCCGACATCGTGGCCGAGCTCGACGCCGCGGCGGCCGCCGGCATGCGCACGGTGCAGCTGCTCAGGCCGGGGACGGCGCGGGACGCGGAGAGCCGCCACGCCGTCGCGGAGCGCTTCGACGACATCGCGCCGTAGCTCGCCCGGCGGCGGCTCGTTCCGCTTGGCGCGTGAGTGACCGCGCTGACATCCTTGGCGCGCATGCTTCACGGCAGACTGCTCGCCGGCCGGTTCGAGGTGGTCGAGCTCGCGGGAACGGGAGGGATGGGCGCTGTCTACCGGACCGTGGATCGCGCGAGCGGCGATGTCGTCGCCGTGAAGCTGCTCGGCGATCTCGACGCGCAGGCAGCGGCGCGCTTCGGTCACGAGGCGCGGGCGCTCGCCACGCTCGATCACCCGCACGTCGTGCGTTACGTGACGCACGGGGTGGCGCCCACCGGGGAGCCTTATCTGGCGATGGAGTGGCTCGCCGGAGAGAGCCTCTCGGCCCGGCTGTCGCGGCGGCCGCTGGACGTGGAGGAGAGCGTCGCGCTCGTGCGCGCGGTGGCGGATGCGCTCGGCGCGGCGCACGCGCGCGGGATCGTCCACCGCGACATCAAGCCGAGCAACCTGTTCCTTCCGGGCGGGGCCGCCGACCGGGTGAAGGTGCTCGACTTCGGCATCGCCTGGCTCTCGGGCGCCTCGGCGCGGCTGACGCGGACGGGGGCCCTCGTGGGCACCATCGGCTACATGGCCCCCGAGCAGGCCAGCGGGGAGCGCGCGCAGCTCGACGCGCGCGCGGACGTCTTCTCGCTCGGGTGCGTGCTCTTCGAGTGCCTGACGGGTCGTCCGGCGTTTCACGGGCGGCACTTCATGACCATCCTGACCAAGCTCCTCCAGGAGGAGCCGCCGCGGGCGAGCGCGCTGCGGCCCGAGGTGCCGCAGGCGCTCGACGAGCTCCTGGCGCAGATGCTGGCCAAGCGCCCGGAGGGGCGCCCGGCCGACGGCGCGGCCGTGGTGCGCTGCCTCGACGCGCTCGGCGCCGCGTCGGCGGGCGGCGCTCGCTCCAGCCTGGCCGCCGTCGAGCTCGTGACCGCCGCGGAGGTGTGGCTCTGCTCGATCGTGGCCGTCGGGCCGGCGGACGTCAGCGCGCCGGCGTCGACGGAGATCGTGCCCGCCGGTCGAGCGCAGCGGAGCGCGGTCGCCGCCGTCCGGCACGAGACCTCGCCCCTCGGCGCGGTCGTGCAGGAGCTGGCCAGCGGGGCGGTCGTGGCGATCCTCGCGGCGGGGGCGGGCGCGGGCAGCGCGACCGACCAGGCGGCGATCGCGGCCCGCTGCGCGCTGCGGATCCGCGCGTCGGTCCCCGGCGCCAACGTCGTGCTGGTGACGGGGCGCGGCGAGTCGACGGGACGATCGCTGCTCGGCGAGGTCCTGGACAGGGCGGCCGCGCTGCTCGACGACGCGGCCGCCCGGGACCGCCCGGGCCACCTCCGCGTCGCGGTCGACGCCGTGACGCGGGCCCTGCTCGACGCGCGCTTCGACGTCGCGGAGCAGGACGGGCTCTCCTGGGTGGAGGCGGAGCGCGAGGTCGCCGACGGCGCGCGCAGGCTGCTGGGCAAGCCGAGCCCCTATGTCGGGCGCGCTCGGGAGCTGCGCAGCCTGCTCGATCTCGTCGAGGAGAGCTTCACCGAGCCGCGCGCCGCGGTGGCGCTCGTGACCGCGGCCGCGGGGGTGGGCAAATCGCGCCTGCGTCACGAGCTGGTCCAGGCGCTGCGGCCGCGCCATCCCGAGCTCGTGCTGGGCGTCGGCAGCGGGGACTCCATCGGCGCGGGCTCCGCGTTCGCGGTGCTCGCCGGGTCGCTCCGGGGCGCGCTCGGGATCGCGGCCGGCGAGGCCCCCGAGGCGCAGCGGGAGAAGCTCGCGCGGGCCGTGGGCCAGCTGTTCGCGGGGGAGCAGCAGCAGCGCGTGGCCTGCTTCCTCGGCGAGCTGCTCGGCGTTCCTCTCGCCGACGGCGGGCCGATGGTGCGGGCCGCGCGGCAGGACCCGGCGCACATGGCCGACCGGATCCAGGAGGCCTACCTGGACTACGCGCGCGCCGTGACGAGCGCGCGGCCCATGCTCGTCGTCCTCGAGGATCTGCACTGGGGAGATGCGCCTTCGGTGAAAATTTTCGATCACGCGTTGCGGGCCCTCTGCGAGCGCCCCTATGCGGTGCTCGCGTTCGCGAGGCCCGAGGTCCACGAGCTCTTCCCCCGGCTCTGGATCGAGCGAGGGCTCACGCAGATCCGGCTGCGCGAGCTGTCCGCGCGGGCCGCCGAGCAGCTCGTGCGCGGCGCGCTGGGCGCGTCGGTCGCGCCGGGGACCGTGGCGGCGATCGTGGATCGGGCCGCGGGAAACGCCTTCTACCTGGAGGAGCTCGTCCGGGCCGTGGCCGAGGGGCGCGGCGGCGCGTTGCCGGAGACGGTGCTGGGCATGGTCGAGGCGCGCCTCGCGGCGCTCGATCCCGAGGTGCGGCGGCTGCTCCGGGCGGCGAGCGTCTTCGGGGACGTGTCGTGGATCGGCGGTGTGAGCGCGCTCCTCGGCGCGCGCACCCTGGCGTCGGGGCCGAGCGACGCGGACGCCTGGGCGGAGCTCTTCGATCGCGAGATCCTCGAGCGCCGCCCGAGCTCGCGCTTCGTGGGACAGGAGGAGATCGCGTTCCGTCACGCGCTCCTGCGGGAGGGGGCTTACGCGATGCTCACCGAGCGCGACCGGGCGGTCGGGCACAGGCTCGCCGGGGAGTGGCTGCTCTCGGCCGGCGAGCAGGATCCGATGGTGCTGGCCGAGCACTTCGCGCGCGGCGGGGATGGGCCGCGCGCGGGGGGGTTCTACCTGCGCGCCGCCACCCTGGCGCTCCACGGGGCGGACGTGCAGGCGGCGCTCGCGCGGGTGGAGAAGGGGATCGCTTGCGGGGCCGAGGGCGAGCGGCTGGCCGAGCTCCACCTGCTCCGGATGAACGCCCTCATCTGGACCGACGACGCCGCGCGCGCCCACGCGAGCGCGCTCCAGGCGCTCGAGCTCGCCGCGCCCGGGAGCCTCGCTTCCTGGCGTGCCCTGAGCGGCGCGATGTACTGCGTCGCGCTCTGCGACGACCGGCGGGCCGTGGAGGTGCTGATCCCGCGCCTCCTGGCCGAGGAGCTCCCCGTCGACGTCCTGAGCCCGGAGCTCGCGACCCGGATCGTCTTCAGCCTGCTCTGGGACGGGAGGACGGCGCTGGCGGAGCGGATCGTGCGCCGGCTCGAGCACGTCATCGCGCCGGCCGTCGAGGGCGATCTCCATGCGGCCCTCTGGATCGAGCTCACCCGCGGCTTCTGGCGCTGCCATGCGGCGCGGGACCTGTGGGGAGCGCTCCAGGCGAACCTCGCCGCGGCGCGGCGCGCCGAGTCCCTCGGCAGCGGGCTGTTCGTCGCCTGGGCGTGGATGCTGGTGGCGATCGATTACACGAGGCTCGGCGACATGGCCGCCGCCGATGGGTGCCTCGATCGCGTGCTCGCGACAGAGGGCCTGCTCGACTACGTGTTCACGACCTCGGTGACGTGCCGGATCGTCTCGCTCCTCGAGCGGCGCAGGCTCACCGAGGCGGTGGAGATGTCCAGCAGCCTGCTCCAGCACATGCTCGCGCGCGGCCATCGCAGCCGGAGCGTGATCCCGCGGCAGCTCCTCGCCGAGGGGCGGCTGCTCCTCGGCGATCTCGCCCAGGCGGAGGAGGAGCTCTGCGCGGCGGGGGATCCGGCGGTGATGGCGCCCTTCGCCGGGGCCGTGCATCTCTCGTTGTTCGCCGAGATCCGGCTGCGGCAAGGGCGGACGGAGGAGGCCTGCGCGATGGCCGGCGAGGCGCTCGCGCTCCAGCGGCAGGCCGGCACGGTCTTCCTGATGCGGCAGGAGGTGATCCCTGCGCTGTACGCCGAGGCGCTGCACGCGAAGGGCGACGCGGAGGCGGCGCGCGCGGTCCTCCGAGAGGAGCGCGCGGCGCTGCTCGCTCGCGCGGCCAGGATCGAGGAGCCCGCGCTCCGGAGGAGCTTTCTCGAGAACGTATCCGCGAACGCACGGACTCTGACGCTCGCGCGGGCGTTGCTCGGGGAGTGAGCTCGGACGGCTGCAGCGGAGCCAGCGGTGGAGGGCGTGCTGCGCGGGGGGGCGGCGGGGCTGTCCCACAAACTCGCGCCTTTTGGGGGGCCATTGCCCGCTGTTCGGAAGGCGAGATCGGGGGGCGACCGGCTGCGCTGCGGGCCGGCGCTCGGGGTTTGTGGGGGCCTGCCCCGCCGCCCCCCCGCGCAGCACGCCCTCCACCGCTGGCTCTTTCCAGGGGGGCCGCCAGATCGAGGTGCTGTACAGTCGCGCGCGGTTGGCCGCGTGAAGAGGGATCGGGTCATGAAGGATCTGGAGAATTTGAGACCGCCTGCGGTGCTCGAGGAGATCGAGCGGGCCACCGCGGAGATCGGGTTTGCCATGGCCAGTGACAGGCAGACGGGCTCGATGCTGCGTACGCTCGCCGCCACCAAGTCGGGCGCTTTCCTCGAGCTCGGGACCGGCACGGGCATCTCGACGTGCTGGATCCTCGATGGCATGAATGCCATTTCCACGCTCGTCTCCGTGGAGCACGACGAGAAGGTCCAGGCCGTGGCACGCCAGCACCTCGGAGGCGACCCCCGCCTCACGCTCAAGAACATGGATGGCGAAGCCTTCTTGCGCTCGGTCCGGGGTCAGCAATTCGAGCTCGTTTTTGCCGATACATGGCCGGGCAAGTACTACGCCCTCGACGAGGCGCTGAGCCTGATCAAGCCCGGCGGGCTCTATGTCATCGACGACATGCTCCCTCAGCCCAACTGGCCTGATGACCACGCCCCCAAGGTGGCAGAGCTGATCGCCGCGCTCGAGCGACGCCAGGATCTCGTGCTGACCAAGCTCTGCTGGTCGTCAGGGCTCATCATCGCGACCAGGATCGCTAGCGCCTAGAGAACGACGGGGCCCGGAGCTGCCGGCAGCTCCAGCGACGGCTGTCACAGCAATCCTGCGCCGGCCCAGAGCCCGGGCTCGTACGCCACGAGCGCGTCCACGTCGTCCGAGGCGAGCACGAGGAAGCTCAGCGGAGAGAAGCCGAGGAACAGGTGTGAGGTGATCGGGAGCTGGATCCCCCACCCGAAGCGAGCGCCGAAGGCGCCCACGCTCTCGAAGTAGGGGGAGTCGAAGAAGATGCGGTGGTAGCCCGGCGTGATCCCGACCGACATCTCGACGTGCGATCCGACCCCCATCACGAGCCGGAGCGGCGCGCCGACTGCGAGCTGGTTGACGTCGGTGGTCGAGACGGTCCGGAGCTCGAGGCCGACCTCGAAGCGGCGCGTCTCGCTCAGGCGGAGGCGCGCGAGGACGTCGAGATCCACGGACATCCCGTCCTTCACCGTGAAGCGCCCCGGCACGAAGTAGCCGGAGATCCCGAGCGAGAGCGCCATCCGCCGCGCGTTGGCCTCCGCCTGATGACCCGTCGCGGGCCGCTCCGCGGCGGGCCCCGGCGACGTATCCGGGGTGCGCCTCTGCGGCTGTACGGCAGCCGCGGGCGAGGGAGGGGGGGACGCGGGGTATCCGCCCGCCTGCGGCGGGTAGTAGGGGTAGGCCGGGGGAGGGCCACCTGCGGGCGGCGGCGGATAGGGGTAGGGCGCGGGGTACCCGCCAGAGGGCGGCGGGTAGGGGTAGGGCGCGGGGTACCCGCCCGCGGGCGGCGGATAGGGGTAGGGCGCGGGATACCCGCCCGCGGGCGGCGGGTAGGGGTAGGGGGCGGGATACCCGCCCGCGGGCGGCGGGTAGGGGTAGGGCGCGGGCTGCCCGCCCGCGGGCGGCGGCGCGTACGGGTGGGGCGCTGGTGCCGGCGACGGCCTCTGAGCAGGCGCCGGAGCCGGCGCGGAGCTCGCGGCCGCGGGCGTCGCTGCCTCGGGCCTTGCTGGCGCGGGCGGCGCGGGGCGAGCCGGCTGGGCCGCGGCCTCGCCCGCGGCGAGGCTCAGGGAGGCGAGCGCCACCAGCGCGGGCGCCACGGCGGCGGCGCGCCGCGCGCTGCGAGCCCGGCGCGCCAGCACGACGGCCGCCGCGAGCCCCAGCAGGAGCGCCAGCGAGACGAGCTGGCCGGTGCTGAGCCCCCCGTACACGCCGCGCCCGGCATCCCCGCGGAGGAGCTCGATGAAGAACCGGCCCGCCGCGTAGAGCGCGAGCCATGTCCCGAACGCGCGCCCGTCCCGGTGCCCCCGGACGAGCCAGAGGGCGGCGAGCGCGCTCGCCATCGCCCCGAGCGCCGCCTCGTAGAGCTGCGTGGGGTGCACGGGCAGGCTCGGCGCGCCGAGGGGCACCCAGCCGGCCGCCGCGTGGTCCGCCGCCGCGGGGCTGCCGGCGGGGAACCGGACGCCCAGCGCGCCCCCGGTGACGCGGCCGTAGTCGCACCCCGCGAGGAAGCACCCGGTGCGCACGCAGGCGTAGGTGAGCCCGAGCCCGGGCACGAGCCGGTCGAGGAACGGGAGCACGGCCGCGCCGCGGCGGTAGAGGACCAGGCCGGCCACGGCGACGCCGGCGATGAGGCCCCCGTAGGCCGCGCGGCCGGCGTGGAGCATCGGACCCCACGAGCCCCTCGCCATCGCCTCGGGCGCGGCGCGCAGCGCCTCGAAGACGTAGCCGCCCAGGAGCGCCGCGACGTAGCCCGAGAGGAGCGCCCGGCCCTCCACGGCCACGTCGCCCCGATCCCGGCGAACGAGCCAGAAGAACGCCGCCGCCCCGAGGAGCCCCGCGAGGGCGACCATCATGGTGTAGGTCGGCGCGAGCCACGGCGGCAGGCCGTGGCGCTCGAGCCAGAGCATCACCGCCCGGTTCACGGCCGCCTCCGGATGTGCAGCAGCATGTAACCCGCCGGCAGGAGCAGCCAGAACGCGGCGCCGAGGGGCACGGGCGCGCGCGGGAGGCCTCCTGCGGGATCGCGCCGGCCGGCGCTCAGCCTGCAGCTCGAGTTGCTGCCGGTGGAGGGATCGCCGTCCTTGCAGTTCTGGTTGCAGTCGCGGCAGTTCTGGTTGCAATCGCTGCAGTTCTGGTTGCAATCGCTGCAGTTCTGGTTGCAACCCGCGACGTCCTCGTTGCAGCTGTCGCAGCCGCCGCAGCTGCCGCAGTCGTCGCTGCTCGACGTGCCGCTCGGCGCGCTCGGGGTGACGGCCGGGACCGTCGGGCTGCCGTACTGGAGGCAGCGGTCGAGAACGGCCATGCAGCCCTCGTCCCCGGCGAACGCCAGCGCGCCGTCGCGCCCCGCGATCGGCAGCGCGGCGCACGCGCCGCTGCCCGCGGAGAGGACGCACTCCTTGACCCCGTCGATGCTCAGCAGCGCGAGGATGCAGAGCGCCTCGGCGTTCAGCGCCCCGGCGTTGACCCAGGAACACTCCGCCTGGGCGTCCGCGAACGCAGGGTCGGTGCGGTCGTGCTCGCACCGCCCGGCCACGGCGCAGGTGCATACGTCCCGCACCTCGGCGGCGCACTCCGCGACGGACGAGGGGAGGTGATAGGGGTTGACGCGCACGGATCGCGGCTCGCTCCGGGGCCACGCGGGCATCGCGGCGCCGCCCGAGGGGGTGGGGAGCGCGGGCGCGTCCTCGGGCGAGAGGGCGCTCAGCGCGACGAGCCACGCGGCGTTGACGTACACCGTGTGATCCTGGGCGATGACGCCCGCGGGCAGGCCGGTGACGCGGACGAGGTCCTGCGCGTCCGCGCGCCGCGCGAGCTCCGCCAGGATCTGGCCCGCCCGGCCGCCGAGCGCCGCGTCCTCCAGCGGCGCGGTCTCCGGCGACGCCGGTGGCCCCGCGAGGGCGGGCACAGATCGATCGAGCGGCGCCTCGGGCTCGTGCGCCCCCGCGATGGGCGTGACCGCGCGGAGCACGAACCCGTCCTCGGACGGCTCGAGCGCGCCGAGGACGATCGCGTCCTTCCCCACCTCGTCCCGCGCCGCGTCCGCGCTGCGGACCAGCGCGGGGACGCTCGCGATCTCCGCGCCGTCGATCGCCGTCTCGTCCCCCGGCTCGCCGTGCGCCTCCTCCAGCCGCACCGCCACGTCGCGCAGGACCTCTTCCGGCAAGGCGGCGAGGACCTCCGGCGCGGCGCTCAGCGCGTCGCGCAGCGGCAGGTCGTCGTACGGCGGTGTCTCCGCGCCGCACGCGCAGAGCGCCGGGAGCGCCAGCAGCGCGACAGCACGGAGCATCGTTCTCTCGATGAAGGCCTTGGTTCGCATGCCCCTCCCTCAAACCCCATCAGGCGCATGGCTCCCGACAGGGTGCGCCCTGCTCGACCGAGCGAGCGCGCATCAGGCCGGCGGGGGCGCCTGCGACCACAGTACCAAAAGATCACCCCGCGAAGATCGCCGTGATCCAGGGGTGACCGATGGAGCCCTGTGCGCGAACCGGCGCTCTGTGTACCCGCCATGGCGTCCATCCCGCATGAAGGAGGGCGGCTCTCAGCGCTCGACCCACCGACGCGAACGGCCGCGCTCGGCCTGCCGGTTCATAGACCAGGCGGACATAATGTATCCTGGAGCACCATTGGCGCCGCCTGCTGGTGGGAGAGCCCGTGCCGCGGCCATCTACTGGCCGCGCGTGAAGGTGCTCCACTTCTTCAAGCGGGTGCAGTAGAGACCATCCCGTATCAGGCGGTTCGAAGTCGGCGCTGAAGCGCCGTTCTCACGGCCTGTGACGGAGCTGATTCGATGGCCGCGCCCCGATAGCGCTGCGCGAGGTCGGTGTGCCCGCAGCGCCTGTGCAGGTCTGCGAGCACTGCCGCCCAGAGGTAGGATCCGACGAGCCACGACGGTGGTTCGAGCCCCTCGAGCACCGCGAGCCCGTGGGCTGGGCCGCGCCATTCCGCCACCGCGACTGCGCGATTCAGCGTATGGATCGCGGACGGCGCGAGCCGTTCGAGGAGCACGTAGAGCTCGACGATGCGATCCCAACGCGTCTCGGTGAACGAGGGAGCGAGGCAGTGCTCGGCGGCGATGCCAGCCTCCGCGTGGTACCTTGAGAAGAGGTCGCCTTCCGCGGACCTGGCGAGCCACGACAAGCCCAGCTCGATCTCGCTTTGGTCCCAGAGCGTACGATCCTGCTCTTCGAGCAGCAAGAGGCCCCCGGCGCCATCCTGTCGAGCAGTCATGCGGGCACTGTGAAAGTGCATCAGAGCCAACAAGGCAAACGTCTCAGGCTTCGCACTCACCGGATGCTCGGCGAGGAGCTGAGTCAACCGTCTGGCTTCGTCGCAAAGCTCGCGGCGGATGGCGCCCTCCGCGTGAGATGAGAGATAGCCTTCCGTGAACAGCAGATAGAGGATGGACTGCACGGCGGGCAACCGTGAAGAGAGCTGCTCCGTCGAGAGATCATCGGGCTCGAACGGCAGGTCTCGAAGTCGAGTTCGAGCGCGGCTGAGGCGCTTGTACACGTTCGCCTCCGTCGTGAAGAGCCGTTCGGCGATCTCCCGGACGTCGAAGCCGCAGAGCGTCCTCAGCGCGATGACGAGTTGTGACTCGACGGGAATCGCGTCGTCGCAACATACAAAGAGCATGCGGAGCAGATCGTCGCGCACGTCTCCCGCGAGAAAGGCGGTAGGCGCGCTGTCCGTGGAGTCCAGGGCGCCGCGACCGTGCTGCTCTGCGAGCTCGTCGCGGCGCGCGCGTCGGCGCAGCTCTCCCACCAAGTGGTTGTGTGCCACGCGGAAGAGCCACGCCGACGGGTTCTCGGGGACGGCACCTTTCGACCACGATTCCACAGCCGCGAGGAGGGCGAGCTGCACGGTATCCTCGACCGCCTCGAGGTGGCGCGTCCCGACGCGTCGCGAGAGCATCGCCACCAGCCGGCCGTATTCGTGCCGAAAGAAGTGTTCTCCGAGCTGCGAGGTCATCCGGGTGCGTGGATCTCGATGACCTCGACGCCCGAGCCGGGGCGGACGAGTCCCGGGCACTCGCGGGCGACCTGGATCGCCTCCTCGAGGTTCGCGGCGGAGACGATCATGTACCCACCGACGAGCTCCTTGACCTCGACGAACGGGCCATCCGGCGCGGGCTGCAGCGCAACCAGCCGTCCCGCGCCGAGCCGTCCTCCCAGGTCGGCCAAGTTCTTCTGGAACTTCTCTCGCCAGTCGTTGAACTTCGCATACATCGCCTGCATCTGGGTGGGCGAGGGCTTCTCTCCGTGCGGCTCCCCGCCCGGAAGGCTGCGCTGCAAACACAAGTACTTCGGCATGTTTTCTCCTGATGAGCTGGGTCGATCCCCTTGACCGACACCCTATGACGCTCGAGCGGGTGGATTTTGGACACCTCTGGCTAGCGGCGACGTTTTCCAGGGGGTCGGCCCCGGGTCTCCACCGCTCGCGGCAACACCGAGCCGCGGGATGAAGTACGGCCACGTGACGGCATGGTTTTTGCTTGGTCTTTGCTGGATCGGATCGGGACGATCCCCGTGTGCTCCAGCGTCACGCGGGTCATGGCGCTGCGCCCCTCGAAGGTCACGCGCAGACCCGTTGCACCGGGCGTGACCCCGCGGGACTGCTCGCGCGACAGGAAATCACAAATGACAGGGGGCCGGAAGGCCTCTGTACGAGAGATCGCCGGGACGAGAGAGATGCCCCTCAGCACGGCATACAAGTGGCGCGCCAGAGCGCTCGACGGCGCGCAGGGAGCGCTCGCGAGGCGCCTCGCTGCGGAGGAGGAGCGCCGCGCGAAGCCCCGTGCTCCCACGCGACCCGGTGGCGTGACGAAGCACCGGGAGAATAGGTTATTGATATGGGCGTCGCTTTTTCAGGGGACTTTCGCTGCGCCGACCTGCTCTTCGAGGTCCCCCCCCTGCCTCAGCGTGACAGGCGCGCCGTCAGGTACTGACGCATGGACATCGGCGCTCGGCCGAGCAGGCGCTCCAGGGTCGGATCCACCGCGGCGAACTCGCGCTCTCGGCTCGCCGCGAACATGCCCAGGAAGAGGTCCGCCCGGTGTTCAGGGGCGCCGTGAGACACCATCTCTGCCCTGAACGCGTGATCGCTGACGGTCACCCGCGTGATCGAGCGCCCGATGAGCTCCGAGGCGATCGCCGCGATGTCCGCGAGGTCGAGGGCCGCGGAGGCGGTGAGCGGCGGTGTCAACCCGTCGAGGCGCGCCTCGTCGGTCAGCGCGATCACCGCCGCGTCGGCCAGGTCGCCGTGCTCTGTCCACGAGACCGGACCGTCTTCTGGCGCGACGAGCTTGCCCGTCTCGAGCGCCCGCTCGAGGAGCATGAGCGCGGACGCCGCATAGAACCCGTTGCGAAGCGAGGTGAATGCGATCCCCGACCTTTGCAGCGAGGCCTCGGTGGCTGCGTGGTCGCGCATGGGCTCGAAGCGGGACGCCGGGTTCGAGCCCATGTGGCTCGTGTAGAGGACGCGGCGGGCGCCCGCCGCGCGCGCCGCTTCGAGCGCGGCTTCATGCTGGCGCACCGCGGTCTCGCCTGCGCTGTTGATGGAGACGATCAGGACATGCGAGGCGCCCTCGAAGGCGTGGCGCAGGCTCGCGGCGTCGTCGAAGGCCCCCCGGCGCACGCGGACGCCGCGCTCGGCGAGCGCGCTGGCCTGCTCCGGGTCGCGGACGCTGACGCCGAGCCGAGCGGCGGGCACGCGCTGAAGGAGCCGCTCCATGACGGCTCGGCCGAGGTGACCGTTGGCTCCAGTGACGATGATCATGACAACCTCCTCCTGCGTTCGGCGCAGCGACCCTGCGCGGTCATCCCAAAGATCACGCGGGCGCGGCGCTCCGTGCCCCGCGTGGCCCGGTGACGATGGGCTTCTTCACGTCGTCGAGCCTAGCGGCGGCCGCCGGAGCGCATTAGTGTGCCTGGAGGGAAGGGACTGTTGTCGTGGACGCACGAATCGATCTGGACCTGAACGACGCCGCGCTCCTCGTGCGCGTCGTCCGGACGCGCAGCTTCTCGGCTGCAGCCCGCGAGCGCGGCGTGCCGGTCTCCACGGTGAGCCGGCGCATCGCGCGGCTCGAGTCCGCGCTCGGTGTCCGGCTCCTCGAGCGAACCACGCGGCGGCTCGATCTGACCGAGGCCGGGCGCGCGTACTTCGGCCACGCCGAACGGGCGATCGACGACCTCACGCAAGGCACGCATCTCGTCCGCGAGCTCCAGAGTGAGCCGCGCGGACGCGTGCGGATCGTGGCGCCGATCACCCTCGGCGCCGCGGTGGCGAACGTCGTCTGCACCTATCTCGCGAAGCACCCCCGCGTGTCGGTCGACCTCGAGATCGATTCACGGCGGGTCGACCTGATCGCCGGGGGCTTCGACATCGCGATCGTCCCGGGCCACGTGGAAGACACCACCGACTTCGTGGCGCGAGAGCTCTGGCGGGCGACGCGGAAGCTGCTGTATGCGAGCCCGCGTTACCTCGAGGCGCGGGGCGTTCCCCAACGGATCGAGGACCTCGCGCGTCACGATTGCATCGCGGTGCACGCGACGGACGGAATGGCCACATGGACGCTCGGGCAGGGGCGCCGGAGGCGACGCGTCGCCTTCGAGCCCCGCTTCTATGTGAGCGAGTCCTCCGCCGCCTACCGCGCGACGCTCGCGGGCGTCGGCATCGCGATGCTCCCGGAGGTGTTCTGCGCCGAGGACGTGGCCGCGAAGCGCCTCGTCCGCGTCCTCAAGGGCTACGAGGCCGAGGCCGGCGGCGTCAGCCTCCTCTATCGCGCGCATCGCGCGCTGACGGCCGCCGTCCGGACCTGCATCGACCACCTCCTCGGGGAGCTGCCGGCGACCGACCCGGCGCGTGCCGGCCGCAGCCGCCGCGAGTAGGTTGCGAAACCGATGCCGATGTCGGCCGTAACTGGACCTGACGGCGCGATCGCTCGCCTGGGCGAAGGAAGCCGCAAGGGAGGAATCCATGATCCGTTCCAGAGTCGGCCTGGTGTTCTCGCTCTCGACGCTCGCCCTCGGAGCTGTGCAAACAGGTTGCGAGAGCCCCGACGTCGAGCCGCTCGATGACGTTTCGTCGACGTCCGAGGCGCCCGCCGCGCGTACCGGGTTCATCGCCCTGACCCCGATCTCCGCGGACAGGACACCGGTCCTCCATCACCTCGCCGGCGAGCTCCAGGCGACGTCGGCGCAGAGCGCTCTGGACTCGCTCCGCTCCGGCGCCGCCGAGCGCAGCGACCTCCTTCGCCGAACGGGCGCGGTGATCGCCGACATGGACGAGCTCGGTGAGGCGGATCTCGCGATGTATCGGTCGCTGGTCAAGGCCGCGAGCGAGGCCGGGGTCCCGTTCGTCTTCGAGAATGTCCGCGACTCGGCGCGCATGGCCGCGGTGTTCGGCTACGGCGTCGCGGGCGATGTGGCGATCGTGGAGCCATCGCGCGGGGGAACGAGGTTCGACATCAAGCTCTACGGGAACATCGAGGCGACGCCGGTGAGGTCCCCCTCCGCCACGATCAAGGTGAGCCACGAGGCCGCTACCTTGTTCCCCGAGGAGCTGGCGGCGCGCGCGCCGGACCGTGAGCTCGCCGGGCAGGCCGCGGAGGGCGCCACGCCCACGCCCGGTCCGTCACGCGAGGACGTCGCGGCCCAGGTGGCGGCGCGCATCCGCACGCTCGCGGCTGCGCCCATCGTGCAGCCGTTCGCCCTCTCCGTCGCGAGCGCGGCCCCTCCAGGCACCTACCGCCAGTTCATCGTGAACGGCTCCTCGTGGTGGACCGTCCCCGGCACCTCGCAAGTCGCGACCCTGGATCTGAGCTACGAGGTCGAGCTCGTCGCTTCGACCACGCCCAACAACAAATTCATGGTCATCACCGGCGTGGGCGCGGGCGCAAACCCGGGGCCGCTGAACACGAACAGCAACTTCAACCGGGGCTATTACCAGCAGCAGCTGAACGTCAGCGTCGTGCCTGGCAGCACGGCGCTGAGCCCGTACGCCCACGTGCCCAACTCCCCGAACGGGCAAAACTCGTTCACGCGCTCCGTCGGCTGCAGCGTCGGCGCGCAGGGGGGCACCGACGCGGCCAGCGCCAGCTTCTCGTGCAGCTTCCAGGACAGCGCCACCGTGTCCTTGTCCGACTTCACCGCGATCGATCAGAGCACGGGGCTGACGTCGGCCTGGAGCTACCGGATGACCTCGGCGCAGGGCTATCCGTACTGGAACCCCGTCGACCTCGTCGACCAGTGGACCGGGACGCTCCACACGCTCCCGTTCCTCGCGGTCTCGACCCTCCAGCCGACGTATCAAACCGTCTATTCCGCGCCGAGCTCGTTCAACGGCAAGGTGCCGCTCTCCGTCACGCACACCCAGGTGCTCCAAGGGATCTATGTCGACTGGAACTTCTTCTACGTCCAGGCGCATCCCCAAGGCTACTCTGTCTCCCCCAAGCTCGACACGACCGTCGACTTCGGGAGCGTGAGCAGCACCAACCCGGCGGTGACCTTCACCAACCAGAACAGCGGCCTCAACATGGACGTCTATTACTCGGAGACGACGCCGCTCTCGCCGATCATTCAATGGCCTGCGACCGGCAACCCCAACCAGAGCTTCGAGCTCATCCCGACGGGTGACCCGGACGGGAGCGTGTTCATCAAGCCGAAGCACAGCGGGCTCTGCTTCGACATCTATTACTCGAGCCTCGAGGACGGCGCCGAGCTCATCCAATACACCTGCACGGGCAACCCCAACCAGAAGTTCGTCCTGCGGCCGGTGGGCGCTTATCGGTCGATCATGAACGTGAACAGCCAGAAGTGCCTGAGCGTCGAGGATGCCAGCACCGCGGGGTATGCGCAGATCGTTCAGGAGCCCTGCAACACCGCGCTCCCCGAGCAGCTGTTCCTCCCGCGCTGAGGCGCGCGGCGCTACCCTGCTCCCGATCGAGCAGCGGGAGGGGGGCGCTCCCGCGCTCGCCGGAGCCCTCGCCGCCGGTGCCGAGCGACCTGACCCACCGCCCAGCGCAGCGTTGCCGCAGGCGCCTCCGGCCGCCCGGCGCACCGCCCCCGCCTCTCCCCGGCCGGCCGTTCCCCTGCTGCTCCCTGGTCCCCGGGCACGCCTTCCCACCCCGCCTCGACCAGGATACGCTCGTGGTGCTCTTACGTTTGCGTCCAGGCCGGGACGTCTCCGTCCAAACGTGGTCGTAGGAGATCGGGCTTTTCCACCGGCCAGCGCGGCCCGCGAGCAGTGTCGTGGGTCGCCTGGAAGCGAGACCCGCTCCGGTCACTGGAGCGCGGAGGAGCACGGCGGGCCAACGATGACGAACCATTCCAATGAACGGAGAGATCGATGATCGGATATGTCACGCTGGGCACGAACGATCTGGAGCGCGCCGCTCGTTTCTACGACGCCTTGCTGGGCGGGCTGGGCGCGACGCGGCTCTTGCAGATCGAGCGGTTGATCATCTGGGCGGTGAAGCCGAACGCGCCCGCGCTCGCCGTCGCCCTGCCCTTTGACCACCAGCCGGCCACGGTCGGCAACGGGGTGATGGTCGCGCTCGTCGTCGATAGCCCGGCCAAGGTGGACGCGCTCCACAGCAAGGCCCTGGAGCTGGGTGGCAAGGACGAGGGCGCGCCGGGGCCGCGCGGACAGAGCTTCTACGGGGGATATTTCCGCGACCTGGACGGCAACAAGCTCAACTTCTTCACCATGGTGCGCTGAGCTCCACCCGCCGGCCCGTCTTCCGCAGTCGGCCCGCGCAGCGCCGCGAGGCGGCGCTCGTCTCTCGAAGCAACCGCTTGGAGCAGGCCCACGACGACCCCGCCTGCGTGCGGCGGCGTTCAATGTGTACGCTCGCGCGGCGCGCCGTCACGTCCGTAGTGAATACGCAGCACGGGCCTTGAACGCTCGCGCAAAGAATGATGTAAGAACATCATGCCCGCGCTCCTCGTCAAGACCGTCGATGTGATCACCCTGAACGACGCGGGCGATGTGCTCTGCGGGGTCGACATCGCCATCGAGGGCGGCTCGATCGTGGCCGTTGGCGAGGCGCCCCCCGGCTTTCTTGCCGACGAGGTGCTCGACGGCACCGATCTCATCGCCTTGCCCGGCTTCTGGAACGCGCACACGCACGCAGCCATGACGTTCGAGCGGAGCTTTGCAGACGATCTGCCGCTCGATCGCTGGTTCAATGAAAAGATATGGGTCGCCGAGCGCGCACTCACCGCGGACGACGTGGAGTGGGGCGCCTATCTCGCCGCGGCCGAGATGATCCGGAGCGGCACCGTCGGGTTCGCGGACCACTACTTTCACATGGATCGCGTCGCCCGGATCGTCGAAGAGAGCGGCCTGAAGGCGCTCCTCGCGTGGTGCGTCTTCGGCCTCTCCAGCGAGGTCGGGACGGATCTCGCCGGGGCCGTGGATTTTGCCCGCCGCTTCCAGGGCGCGGCCGGCGGCCGGATCAAGACGTGCCTTGGCCCGCACGCGCCGTACACCTGCCCGCCGGAGTTCCTCAAGACCGTCGGCGAGACGGCGCGCAGGGAGGGCATGGGCGTCCATATCCACCTCTCCGAGAGCGAGGAGCAGGTCGAGATCTCGCGGAAGCGCCACGGGAAGACGCCCCCCGCGCAGCTCGACGCGGTCGGCCTCCTCGACGTGCCCGGCCAGAAGCTCGCCGCCCACTGCATCGCTGTGACCCAGGAGGACATGGCGATCCTCGCCGCCCGCGGCGTGAGCGTCGCGCAATGCCCCGGCTGCCACATGAAGCTCGGAATGGGGGTGACGCCCGTCCCCTCGCTCCTCGCCCATGGCGTCAACGTGGCGCTCGGCACCGACGGCCCTGCCTCGAACAACAACCTCGACATGCTCGAAGAGGCGCAGCTCGCGGGCCTCTTGCAGAAGGCCCACCTCCGCGACGCCGAGGCCCTCCCCGGCGACACCGTGCTCCGCCTGGCCTCACGGAACGGCGCGCGGGCCCTGGGCTTCGAGGCGAGCGGCGTCATCGCCCCGGGCGCCGCGGCCGACGTGATCCTCTTCGATTCCCGCCGCCCTCACCTCCGGCCTCGCAATAGCCTGGTCGGCAACCTCGTGTATTCGGCGAGGTCCAGCGACATTCGCCACTCGATCATCGCGGGCCGGCTCGTCATGAAGGACCACGAGCTCCTCACGCTCGACGAGGAGCGAATCCTCTGGGAGGCGGAGCGCCGCGCGTTCGCCATGCTGGGCCGCGCCCGGGGCACGGCGCTGCGCGAGTACCGCGGATAACGGCTCCCTCCGGCCATGAGACGATTGTGGGTCGACCGTGAAGGCGAACCGCGCCGGCAGCGGTCCGGCCGACCTCGAACACGGCCCCGGCGAGATCCGTCGCGGCCGAAATCGACTCGAAGCGGGCCTTCCGCCGCGCGAGCGAATCCATGATGAATTTGATGTACCTGTAAGTAGCGTGCGCCTCGGCTCGGCGCTGGCCGCTCGAGAGATGATGGGGTTCCGGCGTCGGCTCCCTGGCGTTCCGCTGCATGGACCATTGCGTGACAGGGCGGCGGAATTTCCGAGTCCGCGGGCAGTTCAGTCTTGACTTCAAAAAAATGACGGCTTCACATGGTGTAGAAGGCGCTATCGCGCGTTCCATTCAACACCCGTCGGTCACCGGCTCCAAGGGGGAGCGCATGCCGGATGATTCATCACCATTCGAAGCAGTGAAGTAGGGTTTTGATACTATCTCACAGGCGGGCACCGGCCGTGCTCAGCCGATGGATGCGGGAGGCAACATGCCGCTGAAGAGCTATGGCGTATTGAAGGGTACAGTGATCGATCGGCGTTTCGCGTCGGGAGCGAACCCGCACTATCAGATCCACGTCGTGGACGACACGATAGACTATCGCATCGCGGTCAATGTGCAGTCGCAGGACGGCTCCCAGGTCGAGTATGTCGTCAAGTCCCATTTTGCGCACCCGCTGCTTCAAGAGATCCACGAGCTGAAGCCGGGCTTTCATCCGCTGGAGAGCAAGCCGGGCGGGCTCGGGCTCGACTTCATCCGGGGGAACCTCGTGGATCGGACGGAGTTCGTTCCGCTGCCATTCTCCGCCCCGGGCCCTGACAACGACCTCAACGAGAAGCTCGACCACTACGTGCAGCGGGCGATGGCCGACGAGACGGCGCTCCTGTACGCCTTCGGGGAGCGCTGGGGCCCGGAGAACGGGAAGAAGGACAAGATCTTCGGCTTCCTGCCGGGAAACGGCATCCACGATATCCACATGAACCAGGGCAACGACGCCCGCTTCAAGAAGGACGACGGTGTCTGGCAGGACGGCGGCCTCCTCATCCACTTCCCGCGTGGGGACCAGTGGGTCGCGATCTTCCTGAAGTTTCAGACGCAGGCGTGGCACACCGATGACCAGACAGGGCACACGCTCGACATCCCGGTATCCGGACCGCCGTCGGACGTGGCAGGTGGAGGCGGTGGGCTCCCCACGGTGGAGCAGCCCGACGGGATCGTGCGGATCGTCGCCGCCCTCGTGAACGACGCGCGCACACCCGAACGGGAGACCGTCACATTGGTGAATACGTCGAACCGGAAGATCAACCTCGCTGGCTGGTCGCTGGCCGACAAGGCCAAATCGAAGATGGCGCTCACCGGAGAGCTTCAGCCAGGTGGGCTGACGACGGTCGTCGTCCAGGCTCCGATGGTCCTCTCCAACAAGGGCGGGCTCATCACGCTGCTCAACGCGGAAGGGCTGAAGGTCGACGGCGTGTCCTATACGAAGCAGCAGGTGAGCAATCCCGGCTGGACGATCGTGTTTTGAGGCCACGCGGTCGTTCGCGCGTGGCGAGCGTTAACGAGACTGTTACCAGCCGTCCATCGGATTGACGCAGCGGCGCGCGGAGGGCGGAGGGCGCGCCGTTCAAGCGTTCTTCCGCCGCATCGCCTCTCCGGTGCTGTTGACATGGCGAGCAGCTCATCGTAGCCCTTGATCCGGGCGTGCATCGGTGCGAAAACTCGACCGCCTCGACTCGATATGGCTGGTTGCGCGCGAAGAGGCATCGGCCGATGCGGCGCTCGGAAAGGTGTTCACGATGACAGGTCGAGTCGGACGGATAGCGTCGGTTTCCTCGCTGATTCTGGCCATGACCGCGCTGACCGCGTGCGGCGATGACCAGGGCGGCACGGGCTCATCGACCTCCAGCTCCAGCTCCTCCTCCAGTTCCTCAGGCTCAGGCGGCAACGGGGGAGGCGGGTCGGGAGGAGGAGGCGGGGCGGGAGGAGGCGGCGAGCAGGGGGGAGGTGGCTCGGGAGGCGGCGAGCAGGGGGGCGGCGGCTCGGGAGGGGCGCCCGCGACGCCGAGCGGCGCCACGGCCGACCTCGCGCTGCTCGAGACCACCGATCTCCATACCAACATCCTCGGCTTCGATTACTTCAAGCTGGTCGCTGAGCCATCGATTGGCCTCGAGCGCACCGCGACCCTGATCAACCAGGCGCGGGACGAGTTCTCGAACACTCTCCTGATCGATAACGGCGACACGATCCAGGGCACTGTCCTCGCCGACCATCAGGCGCTCGTCGAGCCGATCGCGTGCGGCGAGACGCTGGCCATGTACAAGGCCATGAACCACCTCGGGTTCGACGTCGGCGGGATCGGCAATCACGAATTCAACTTCGGCCTCGCCTTTCTCTCGCAGGTGACCCACACCCCGTTCGACGTCGACGGGCTCGATCTCGCTGCGTCGGCGGACTGCGAGGGCCCTCGGTTCCCGCTGGTGAACTCCAACGTCTTCAGCCTGAAGACGAGCGAGACGCTCTTCCCGAAGACCGTCCTCGTCGAGAAGACCCTCACCGCGACGGCGCCGGGCGGCGGCGCCATCGAGAGCACGGTCAAGGTCGGTTTCATCGACGTCACGCCGCCGACGATCCTGAGCTGGGACAAGAAATGGCTCGAGGGCAAGGTCTTCACGAAGGGGGTGCAGGAGGTCGCGGCCCCGCTGGTGGACGATCTCCGCTCCAGGGGGGCCGAGCTGGTCGTCGCCATCGTCCACGGCGGCCTCGACGACTCGCCGTATACGCCCACCCTCGAGAACCAGGCGTGGCACCTCGCCCAGGTGCCCGGCATCGACGCGATGCTCATGGGCCATTCGCACCAGATCTTCCCCAACCCGAGCAGCACCGTGGCGCAGTTCAGCCTGCCGGAGGTCGACAAGGACGCGGGCACGGTCGGCGGCGTCCCCGCCGTCATGGCGAATTTCTGGGGCCAGCACCTCGGTGTCATCAAGCTGGGGCTCACCCACGACGGCGAGGGCTGGACGGTCGACAAGGCGAAGACGGTCGTCGAGGCCCGGCCGATCGCCACGACCTGCAAAGGGGGGCTCCCCGAGGCGTGTGATGCGATGGAGCGCTGGCGCACGGGGGCGTCCTGCGCGTTCGCGACGCTCTGCGACGCGCAGCCGGACAAGACGAAGGTCCTCGTCGCGGCCGACGCTTCCTTCGCGCCGCTGCTCGACGCCGAGCACCAGGCGACGGTCGCCTACGTCAGGACGCCCATCGGCACGAGCGATTTCGCGATGTCGTCGATGTTCGCCGACGTGGGGGACGCCAGCGCGATCCAGATCGTGAACCAGGCCCAGGCCGACTACATCGCCCGCTACATCGAGGAGAACCTGCCCCAGTACGCGTCGCTCCCCGTGCTCTCGGTGAGCGCGCCGTTCAAGTCCGGCTTTCAGGGCGGCAACGACTACACCGACGTGCCGGCGGGGAGCATCGCAATCAACAACGCGGCCGATCTCTACCTGTACGCGAACACGGTCCAGGCGGTGAAGGTCACCGGCGCGGACATCCTCGACTGGCTGGAGAGGGCCGCGACGCGCTTCAATCCGATCGATCCGAGCAAGACGGAGCCGCAGCCGCTCATCAACAGCGCGATGCCCGGATACAACTTCGACATGTTCACGGACAGCAGGATCACGTACGAGATCGACGTGACCCAGCCGCTCCCGCCCGCGGGGATGAAGGCCAGCGGCCGGATCAAGAACCTCCAGTGGAACGGCGAGCCCATGGATCTGGCCGCGGAGTTCATCGTGGCCACGAACAACTACCGCGCGAGCGGCGGCGGCAGCTTCCCTGGCCTCGACGGCTCGAAGACGATCTACGCCGCGCCGGACACGAACCGCGACGTGCTCATCACGTACATCAAGAAGGTCGAGAACCTCACGCGGGCCCAGAACGGCTCTGCCCGCAGCTGGCGCTTCGCCCGGGTCACGACGATGGGCCCCGTGACCTTCACCTCGGCGCAGAACGCGCTTCCGAAGGCGGAGGCCGCCGGGCTGACCAACCTCTCGCTCGTCGCGCAGGATGACGGCAGCGGCAAGATGCTCTCGGTTTACTCCATCGACCTGAGCCGGTGAGCGCCCCGCGTCCCGTGCGGCTCGCTGTGCTTGTCGGCGGCGTCCTCGTGCTCGGCGGCGCCGCCGCCCTGTCCCTTGGAGGGCTGCGCGAGGGCGATCGTCCCGAGGCGGACCGCCCCATGGCCGCCGCGGCGCCCTCGCCGCCGTCGCGCCCTGGGGCGCCGCCCCCGAGCGGCATGGAGGCTCGGGCGCTCGGCTTTCGCCTGCTCACGCTCGCGGATCCCGGGGAGGTCCTCGCCGGGATGGATTCACTCGCGCGGGCGGCCGAGCAGGGAGACGTCGAGGCGCAGGTCTCGCTCGGAAGGATCTACCTGAAGGGGCTTCCGTCGGTCCCCAGGGACGCGGCGCGCGCCCGCGCCTGGCTGCTGCGAGCAGCCCCCTCCCAGCACCCGAGCGCGGCGTATTTCCTCGGCGTGATGAGCCAGAACGGCGATGGCGTGAAGGCGGACCCCGCGGAGGCTGCGCGCTGGTTCGAGATCGCGGCGCGCGGAGGATCGCCGGACGCGATGTTCCTGCTCGCCAATGCGTATCGCGCGGGCGCCGGCGTGCCGAGGAACGACAGAAGAGCCGTGGAGCTCTACGAGAGCGCTGGCGAGCGGGAGCACCCCGCCGCGCTCCAGGCGCTGGCGATGGCCTATCGCTATGGTGAGCTGGGGCTCGAACCCGACGAGGCCGAGAGCCGCCGGTACACGATGGAAGCCGAGCACGCCATCCAGCACCGGCAGGCTCCTCCGTAGGCGGTAGGCCCCTGAGGAAGCGTCCGTTGACGATGCACCGCCTTCCAGACGCCGCGTCCGTTGCTCGAACCAGCGTGCGAACCCCTCGGCGGCTGCAACGAGCCCGGCCCGCGACACCTCCACGCCGCGGCCCATGTGCCCGGGTAGCTCGCGAGAGAGGATGCGAACCGAGCCGCCGGGCGGACAGAGGACGAATGCTTTGCACCCGGCGAGCTGCTCGCCCCAGTTGGTCAGGAAATCGTGGGCGCTCCAGAACGTCCAGTCCCGGCGGCGCTCCTCGGCCGTTCGGGTATCGGGCACCTCGACGTCTCCGTGATGGCCGTACAATAACCCGTCGAGGAAGTTCCAGGCAGCGATGTCGTCCAACCCGGCCAGCTTCTCGGACCACAGGCGGTCGAGGTTGGGGGGCAGCCGGCGAAAGGGGAGGTAAGCCGGGTACAGCGCACAGTGCGACTCCCCCTCCTGGAGCAGGACGCGTCATCGCAAGAAGGGGTGGCGCCGCCCGACGGCCCCGCGCCCGGGCGGGGCGCGCTCGTCCGAGGCTCCCGATCACCGAGCGAGCCAGGTGCTGACAGGGGCGATGACGCGCTCGCTGAACGCCTCCTTGTCCAGCGCGGCGCCGAGATCGACGCGGAGGTAGCGGTAGGTGCAAGGGCGCCCGCCGGCGTCGAGATCGTGATCGTTTCCGTCGTAGAGGGTGTCCTCCTGTCCGCTCAAGGACGACCAGATCTGGTTCCACGGCAGGTTCCGAACGGAGGAGCGCATCAGGCTGATCTGCAGCTCGGAGCCCGCCGCGCGCGCGTCGCCGAAGCGCGTCGGATCCGGCTCTCCACCGCCGTCGCGCGTGAAGCCCGTGTCCGACACGACCTCGAGGACCACGCTCCGCGAGGTGCTGGCCGATGACTGCCAGACGAGCTGGAGGCGATACGCAGGCAGGAAATCCCAGGCCCAGTACTTGCGCCGGAAGAACTCCGAGGTCGATTTCGGGTGACGCGAGAACAGGGACGGGTCCCAGCGCTCGAACGTGAGCCCGATGCCCGCGAGCGCATCGGACAGCTCTGCCAGCCGATCGAAGACGCGGCGCTGAACCTGGTGGACGAGCCGATAGCTCTGCCTCACGAGCGCCATGTCCATCCCGACGTCCCCTGCGGTCGTCTCGAAGCTTCGAGGCGTCGCGGCGGCGGCGGGCGGGGCGGGCGCCGCCTCGGTGAGGAGCGCTCGGTGTGCGACCCGGGTGACGGGAGGGACCATCACCTCGACCTCGTCGGCGAGGAACGCGAGGGGCCCAGCGGGGGCGGGGGACGGGGCGGCTGCCACCTCGAGGCGCGCGGTGGGCCGAGGGGCGCCCGCCATGAGCGGCGGCGGCGTGGTGGGCTCCCGGTTCCCGGCGGAACCGAGGGCGTGGACCAGCGCCACCAGGGGATCACCGAACTCCTCGAACGTCAGGAACTCGATGCAGCTCAGGTCCCTCAGGCGCCGCTGGGTGTCGCGCAGCTCGCGCGCCCGAACGAGCATGTAGTGCGGCCCTGCGGCGCCGCCGAATGCCTCGTGGACCCACGCGATCTGGTTGCCGAACATCGCGTCGTCGAGGCTGAAGCCGACGAACAGGAAGGTGCGCGCCGCGAGCAGGTGGCGCAGCGCCTGCAGCGCGCCGCGGTAGCGCACCTCGTCCTCCTGGCTCGGGTACAGCTCGCGGTAGCCGTCCGGCGTCAGGATCAGCCGCTGCGGCTGCTGGATGAAGCCGTGCAGGTGCCAGACCGTCGGGCGATCGATCTCGTCGCGCAGCATGGCGGACAGCTCCGCCGTCGCGTCGACGCTGATCTGCACGAGATCGTTCGGATCGTCGAGCGCGTAGCGGAGGATCTGATCGTAGTTGGTCGTGATCACCAGCCTGCTCGGCAGCTGCCAGACGGCGCGCGCGAGCGACAGAGATCCGGTGTCGATGCGATTGCCCGGCGGATCGAGCACCTGGCGGAGGTAGCGGTACCAGCCCGGCCCCATGCCCTCGCGCGCGTGCCGGGCCGCCTCGAAGTAGTCGGGCGCCCGCTTCTCCAGCAGCCCTTCCACGACGTTGGCCTCAGGCCGCTTGCCGTCCTCGCGGAGGCGCGCGGCTGCCCCGAGGAGCAGGTCTCCCCAGCTGGGGAACATCCGCTTCCCGTTCCGGTCCAGCGCGGCCATGGACACGCCGGCGCCGACGAAGGGCACGACGAACCGGTCGCGCAGCGCGTCCTCGAGGGTCTTGGGAATCGCGATCACGGCGCGCGATGTTGCCGGTTCCGGCCCCGCGCGACAAGCCGTGGGCGCATCGCTGCCGCGCGCGGCCGCCGCTGCGCGCAGCAGCCGCTCAGCTCATCTCCAGGAACAGCCGATCCGGATCCTCCAGGTACCCGATGATCTCGTAGGCGAACGCCGCCCCCACGTGGCCATCGATGATCCGGTGGTCGAACGACAGCGACACCAGCATCACCTCGCCGATCACGATCTGCCCGTCGCGCACCACCGGCTTCTGCTTCATCTGGTGGATACCCAGGATCGCGACCTCGGGGAAGTTCAGTATCGGCGTCGCGAACAGCCCCCCTTGCTGGCCGAGCGACGTGATCGTGAACGTCGAGCCGCCGAGATCCTCCGGCTTCACCCGCCCCGACTTCGTGTCCTCGCCGAGCCGCGCGATCTCCTGCGCGATCTCCAGCACGCTCCGGCGATCCGCGTCGCGCACGACAGGCACGATGAGCCCGGCCTCGGTCGCGGACGCGATGCCGATATGATAGCTCTTCTTGACGACGATCTCCTGCGCGGCCTCGTCGAAGGCGCTGTTCAACGTCGGGTGCTTCTTCAGCGCCGCGACGACGGCCTTCACGAAGAAGGGCAGGAAGGTCAGCTTGACGCCCGCCTTCTCGGCCAGCGGGCGCAGGCGCGCGCGGCGCTCCTTCAGCGCCGAGACGTCGCACTCCTCGACGAAGGTGAAGTGCGCCGCCGTGTGCTTCGACCGCGACATCGCCTCGAAGATCCGCTTGCGCACGCCCCGCAGCGGGATGCGCTCGTCGCCCGGCGCCGAGGGCAACCCCCGTCCGCGCTCCGCCTCGGGCCGGGCCGCCCCGTGCCCGCGGTCCTCCTCGAGCCGCCCGGCCGCCGCGCGCTCCCCCGCGTCCAGGGGCGCCGCCGCCCGGTCATGCCCCGGATCGAACACCATCGGAGCCGTCGCGGGCTCCACCTCCGGCGCCTCGAGCGCCCGCACGTCGTCCTTCGTCACGCGGCCCGCCGGGCCGGTCGGCGGCACGCGCCGCAGGTCGACCCCGAGGTCGCGCGCCAGCTTGCGCGTCGCGGGCGTCGCGAGCGGCTTCTCGTTGAAGTAGGCCGCCGCGCGCGCGCCCGCGCCGATGCTGCCGTTCGCCCACGCCGACCGCGCCGGCGCCACCAGGTTCATCCCCGGGAGGTCCTCCCGGATGTCGCCGACCGCCGTCGCCGCGGGCTCCGCAGGGCCGGACTTCGCGGCCGGCGCCGCGGGCTCGGCGGGTCCCGCATTCGCCGCTGCCTGGCGCACCCCCGCCCCCGACGCGGGCGGCGGCGCCGCCGCAGGCCGGTCGTCGAGGTCGAACACGACGAGCACCGAGTGGACCGGGACGACCCCGCCCACCTTGCCCCGCGTCTCCACGATCCGGCCCGTGCGCGGCGACGTGATCGTCACCGTCGCCTTGTCGGTCATCACCTCGACCATCGGCTGGTCCTCGGCGACCATGTCACCCGGCGACACCAGCCAGGTCACGATCTCGCCCTCGGTGACGCCCTCGCCGATGTCCGGAAGCCTGAACTCGTACTTGCCCATGCGTCAGTACCTCGCCGTCTCCAGGATCGCCGGAAGGATACGATGGGAAAGGGGGAGATACTCGTTCTCGAGGGTGTACGGGAACGGGGTGTCGAAGCCCGTGACCCGGAGCGGCGGCGCCTCCAGGTGGAGGAACGCCTTCTCGTTGACCAGCGCGACGAGCTCGCCCCCGAGGCCGCAGGTCTTCGGCGCCTCGTGCACAACGATGAACCGGCCCGTCCGCTTCACCGACTCGATCACCGTGTCGATGTCGAGCGGCCACAGCGTGCGCAGGTCGATCACCTCGCACTCGACGCCCTGGGCGGCCGCCTGGTTCGCCGCGTCGAGCGCCTCGTAGAGCATCGCGCCCCAGACCACGAGCGTCACGTGCCAGCCCGGCCGGACCACCTTCGCCTGGCCGAGCGGGACCGTGTACTCTCCGTCGGGGACGTCGCCCTTCGCGGCGCGGTAGATGCGCTTCGGCTCGAAGAACAGCACCGGATCCGGGTCCCGGATCGACGAGAGCAAGAGCCCCTTCGCGTCGGCCGGGTTCGACGGGCACACGACCTTCAGGCCCGCCACGTGGATGAACTGCGCCTCGGGCGACTGCGAGTGGTAGTGCCCGCCGCGGATGCCGCCGCCGAACGGCGTCCGGATGACCAGCTTGGACGGGTACTCTCCCCCCGAGCGGTAGCGGTACTTCGCCAGCTCGGACACGATCTGGTCGTACGCGGGATAGATGAAATCGGCGAACTGGATCTCCGGGATCGGCACGAGCCCGTAGAGCGCCATCCCGATGGCCGTCCCCACGATCCCGTTCTCCGAGAGCGGCGTGTCGATCACCCGGTCGTCCCCGAACTCGTCGAACAGGCCCTGGGTCACGCGGAACACGCCGCCGACCTTGCCGACATCCTCGCCGAGCACGACGACCCGCGCGTCCCGCCGCATCTCGTGGCGTAGCGCGTCGTTGATCGCCTGGACCATGTTCATCTGAGGCATGCTCTTCGTCTCCGTCTCTCGGCCAACAGGTGGGGGTACAACCTCACCGGCGCCCCGGCCCCCCGGGGGTCCCCGCCGATCACGGGCAGCGGCGCCACCCCCGCCGCGCCGCCGTCCGGCGAGCCGCCACGCCGACGCCGCCGTCCACGCTGCCTAGTGGCCGCCGTGGCCCTTGGGCCTCGGGCCCGCCTTGAGCTGCTCCCGCTGCTCCACGAGGTGCCAGGGCGGCTCCGCATAGACGTCCTCGAACATCGAGTCGAGCGGCGGCGGCGGGACCTTCTCCGAGACCGCGATGCAGGCCTTGACCTCCGCGTCGACCGCCGCCTCGATCTCGCGATCCTGCGCCTCCGTCCAGCCCTGGGTGCGCTCGACGTGCCGCCGGAGCCGCGCGATCGGATCGAGCCGGCGCCACGGGTCGAGCCACGCGTCGGGGCGGTACGCCTTCGGGTCGTCGCTCGTCGAATGGCCCGACAGGCGGTACGTCATCGCCTCGATGAGCGTTGCGCCCTCGCCGCGCGAGGCGCGCGCGATCGCGTCGCGCGTCACCTTCACGACGGCGAACACGTCGTTGCCGTCGACCCGCACCCCGGGGACGCCGTAGGCGACGCCCTTGCTCGCAAACGTGTTGCTCGACGTCTGGCGCTCGGTCGGCACGCTGATCGCCCAGCCGTTGTTCCGGCAGAGGAAGATGACCGGCACCTTGAACACGCCAGCGAAGTTCAGGCCGCTGTGGAAATCCGACGAGCTCGTCGCGCCGTCGCCGAAGTAGGCCAGCGTGACGAGCTCGTCGCGCTTCAGCTTGGCGGCCCACGCGAAGCCCACGGCCTGGGTGATCTGCGTGCCGATGGGCGAGCTCACCGAGCCGAAGTGGCCCTCGCGGTAGGTGTAGTGGTCCGGCATCTGCCGCCCCTTCACCGTGTCGTTCGCGTTGCCGAACATGTTGTCGATGTACCGCTGGAGCGGCAGCCCTCGCCAGAGCGCCGCCCCGAACTCGCGGTAACACGGGAACACCCAGTCCTGGGGCCGCGTCGCGGACACGCTGCCGAGGACCGCAGCCTCCTCACCCAGCGAGCCGATGTGGAACCCGATGCGCCCCTGGCGCTGCAGCGCCACGAGCCGCTCGTCGAGCAGGCGCGTGCGCATCATGGCCTTGTAGAGGGCGATCACCTCCGATGGCTCGAGCTTCGGATCGTGCGCGGGGTCGAGCGAGCCGTCGTCGCGCAGGACCTTGATCACGTCGTCGGCACACGTATCGAGCGGGTGCCGCGCGACGGCAGCCTGCGGCTCGAGGCTTGCCCCTGAGACGTTCGGCGGGCGGTCGGTGGAGTACGTCGCGGTGCTCATCGGTTCGCGGGACACTAACCAAAGGCGCTGCCCGAGACCAGTGCCCAGACGCGGCGTACGCTCATTCGCTTTACGCGTGACGTTGAGGTGACGTTGACTCGTCGCAGCGATCGCGCTCGGGGTTTGACTCGCCGCGGCGAGCTCGAACCCGCGCGCGCGCTGATGCGCGTCTCCCGCCGTACGCGGCGGCGCGGATGTCCACGCTAGACGTTCACGGGCTCGGCTGCCTGCGCGAGGGCCTCGTCGACGGCGGCCACGTCGAGCTTGAAGCCGCGCGCGAGCTGCTCGAGCACGCCGTGCTCCTGCGCGCTCACGCCGCCGGAGGCGTGCGCCATGGAGGCCGCCACGCGGAGCACCTCGCGCTGGTGCTCGGTCCGCGCGATCGTGCGGGCGACCATGCTGATGCGCTTCTCCAGCCCGTCCTCGGCCAGCATCTCGCCGAGATCCGCGAGGAGCGCCTCGAGCTGCTTCTCGTGGACGAGGTTCTGGCAGGCGCCGGCGACGATCGCCTGGAAGCGCCCGCGCTCCTCGTCGTCGAAGTGGCCGTCGGCGTTCGCGACGAGGAACGCGGCCTCGATGATCGTCTCGAAGAGCGCCACCGCGGCGGGATCGAAGCCGGTGGGCATCGTGATGTCTTCGATGGGAGGGCGCGCGCTGTAGGCCCTCGCGGCCTGGGCCAGGATCGACGCCACGCGCACGCGGGGCGTCTCCGAGCCGAGGCGCGAGGCGCCTGGAGTGATGCCGCCGAGGCGCCTGTTGATGGGAGCGGACATCGTGGTGTTGGACCCTCCTGCCGTCCAATACGCTCGGCCAAACGCCGGGAAGCGTCAAGGCGCTTGCGCCTGCCAGCCCCGGGGCTGCGGTCCCCGCGGTGAATGCGTTCAGCCTCTCATTCAACCCGCCCCGCCCGTCTCCGAAGCGGGTGGGCGCCGCTCTAGCGGCGGACGAGGGAGGCTGCAGGAACGAGCCGCGCGGGGCTCGCCGACGGCGTCGCTGGGGCGACGGGCGGACGGGGCTCGTCCGGATCGAGCTCTGCGGTGAGGCGGGCGGCCTCGCGGCGCGCCACGGCGAGGCGCTCCTCGAGGAGCGCCTCGATGGCTGCCGGGCCTGCGGGATCCTCGCCGGCCGGGGAGGCGCCGGCGGGCAGCGCCGCGCCGCCTCGGTCCATCAGGCTGCGGACGAAGACCTCGGCCGCCTTGTAGCTCGACCGAACGAGCGGCGCGCTGGCGGCGTAGAGGAAGCCCATCTCGAGCGCCGCGCGCTCGAACGCGGCGAACGTCTCGGGCTCGACGAAGCGCTGCACGGGCGCGTGCTTCGAGGAGGGGCGGAGGTACTGGCCGATCGTCACGATGTCGACCCCGGCCTCGCGCAGATCGCGGAGCGCCTCCAGGACCTCGTCGTCGGTCTCGCCGATGCCGACCATGACCGAGCTCTTGGTGAGCCGCCGCGGCGCGGGCGCGCCGGCCTCCGCGGCGTCGGCGGCGAGGCGCCGCTGGCGCTCCTTCGCGCGCCGGAGCACGGCGAGCGACTGGTCGTAGCTCGACCGGACGTCGCGGATGACGCGCGTGATGCGGCGGACGACCTCGACGTTGTGGGCGAAGACGTCGGGCCCGGCGTCGACCACCATGTCGACGGCGCTCATGTGGCCCTGGAAATCGCCGACAAGCGTCTCGATGAGCAGGTCGGGCCGGAGCGCGTGCAGGCGGCTCACCGTGCGGGCGACGTGCTCGGCGCCGCCGTCGAGCAGGTCGTCGCGGTTGACCATCGTCATCACGACGTACTGGAGCGAGAGCCGGGCGATGGCGCGGGCCACGTGCTCCGGCTCGCGCACGTCGACCGCGCCGCGGGGATCGCCCGTCGTGACCGCGCAGAAGCGGCAGCCGCGCGTGCACACGTCGCCGAGGAGCATCACCGTCGCGGTCCCCTCGCGCCAGCACTCGCCGACGTTCGGGCAGCGCGCCTCCTCGCAGACCGTGTGGAGATCGAGCTTGCGGAACGTCTCCTTGAGGTGGTGGTACGTGTCACCCCCGGGAGCGCGGACCTTGAGCCATTCAGGTTTGGGCGAGAACTGCGCCATCAGGGGTGTCCTTAGCCCATGCGGCGGGGGAGCGCGAGGGGGAGGTGCGCTAGCCGGACGGCGGCGCGGGCGGCACGGAGCGGCTGATCTCGCGCGTCGTCAGCTTGCCGCGCTCGGTGAAGACGGCCGTGACGAGCTCCGCGGGGGTGACGTCGAAGGCCGGGTGCCGGACGGGCACGCCGGGCGGGACGACGCGGCGGCCGCCGACGACGGCGAGCTCGTCACGGCTCCGCTCCTCGATCGGGATCGACGCGCCGCTGTCGGTGGCGAGGTCGATCGTGCTCCACGGGGCGGCCACGTAGAACGGGATGCCGTGGTGGCGCGCGAGGCAGGCGAGGCCGTAGGTCCCGATCTTGTTCGCGACGTCGCCGTTCCGCGCGATGCGGTCGGCCCCGACGACGACGGCGCCGATCTCGCCCTTCTGCATGAACCACGCGGCCATCGAGTCGGAGATCACCTCGACGGGGATGCCGTCCCGCTGGAGCTCCCAGGCGGTGAGGCGGGCGCCCTGGAGGTACGGGCGGGTCTCGCACGCGAGCACGCGGAGCGCCTTGCCCTCCTCGATGGCGGCGCGGATCACGCCGAGCGCCGTGCCGTAGCCGCCGGTCGCGAGCGCGCCCGCGTTGCAGTGGGTGAGGACCGTGCCCGACTCCGGCAGGCGCGCGGCGCCGGCGCGGCCCATCTGGTGGCAGGCGGCGACGTCTTCCCGGTGGATCTCGCGGGCGAGCTCGGCGAGCTCCCGCGCGCGCTCCTCGCCGCGGCGCCCGGCGTTCTGCAGGGCCGCGGCGATCGCGCGCCGCACCGCCCACCCGAGGTTCACGGCGGTGGGCCGGGCCGAGGCGAGGTGCTCCCCCGCCGCCCGCATGGCGGCGACGTAGCTGGAGGCGCCCTCGTCGCGGGCGGCGCGCGCGGCGAGCGCCATCCCGTACGCGGCGGCGATGCCGATGGCCGGGGCGCCGCGGACCGCCATGGTCCGGATGGCCTCGGCGACGCCGGCGGAGTCGGTCACGGTAAGGTAGCGCTCGCGCTCGGGCAGCTCGCGCTGCTCGAGGAGGAACACGCGGTCGTCGCCCTGCGCCAGCTCGACGGCCGAGTAGTCGGCGCCGGAGAGGGCCGCGGCCGGCTCCCAGGGCGGCGCCGGCCGCACGCCATCGCCTGGCCTCGGTGTCTGCTCTGCTTCGAAGCTCGTGCCCATTCAGCGCCTCCCGTTCGAGCGTGACGGCTCCCCTGGCGATCCGTCTTCCGGCCCCCGCGCCTCGGCGCTCGCGGCGAGCCGGCCGCGGATCTCCTCCGCGACGGTCGCGAAGTCCTCCGCCGCGTCGGCCTTGCGGCCCGCAAGGTAGGCGCGGAGCGCGTCGGCGGCGAGCAGCGCGAGGCTCGCGTTGATCCCGCGCGCCGTGAGCGCCTCGATCACGTCGCCGTTCTTGAGCAGCGTCTCCAGGTCGTCGAAGACCGCGGCGAGCTCTGGCCCGGGATCGATGCCGCCGCCGGCGGCGGGGCGCGTCTTCTTGTCGTCCTCGCGGGTCACGGGTCGCGCCTCATGGGTGTTTGGTGGTCGTCGCCTTGGGGATCGCGGTGAAGGGGAAGTGCGGCGGCTCCACGCCGGGCACGCACTGGTACTTCGAGAAATCGGTGACGCCCTCCTCGCGGAGCAGCGCCTCGTCGATCCACGCCTTGCCGCGCCGTGCCGACGGCTCGCGCGAGAGCAGCGCGAGCGTCGCGTCGGCGAGGATATCCGCCTTGCGCCAGAGCTCCGGGCCGCCGAGGCCGAAGTTGATCGTGGCGAAGCTCTCGATCGCGGTCGCGGGCCAGAGGGCGTGGGCCGTGATGTTGTGCTCCGCGTACTCGCCGGCGATGGCGTCGGCGATCATCGTCATGCCGAATTTGGAGACCGCATAGGCCCCGTGGTGGGCGCAGGCCTCGGCGTCGACGGGGGGCGACATCATGATGATGTGGCCGTATTTTTGCGCGATCATCTGGGGGAGGACGGCCTGCGAGAGGGCGAACGACGCGCGCACGTTGATGCCCATGATGAGGTCGAACTTCTTCATGGGTGTGTCCACGACGTCGGCCCACCAGAGCGCGCCCGCGTTGTTGATGAGCGCGTCGATGCGCCCGAGGCGCTCGACGGCCGTGGCGACGGCGCCCCTGCAGGCCTCGTCGTCGCGGACATCGAGCTTGATGGGCAGCGCGCGGCGGCCGAGCTGCTCGACCTCGCGGGCGACGTCGTGGATCGTGCCCGGGAGGCGCGGGTTCTCGGCGACCTCCGTCTTCGCGGCGACGACGATATCCGCGCCTTCTCGCGCGCAGGCGAGGGCGACGACCCGTCCGATCCCGCGGGAAGCTCCTGTGATGAAGACAACGCGGTCCTTGAGGCGCATGGTCGGCGGTCATAGCACAGGAGCCGCCGCGGGTGCGGCCTCGCGGTTCGCAGTCGAGCGGCCGTGCTGCGGGGTCGCCGCGCTGTCATCGGGGCGTCAGGCCGTCGGGGCGCCTTTCCACCTTCCCACGAGCGCGGCAGCCGGCCTGCCGCGCGGAGGAGATGGCGCGCGCGTACGGCGGGAGGCCACATCCACCACCACCCCGCGTGACGCAGGGACGAGCTCTGCCGCGGACGTGAGCGGGCGAGGGCCCTCAGGCGAGCGGCGTGGCGGTGCGGGGCGAGGAGCGGGGGAGTCGCGCGGAATTTCATGGGCGTTCGATTGACCTGCTGCCGACATGCGGCCTGTGGCTCCCCGCGGCGCGCGTCGACGCGCGATCCACGGCGGGCGGAGGCGGAGGCTCGCAGGGTGTCGTCGCCCCCACGTGCTTCTGATCGCGGTCTGTCGTCGGACACGGACACCCACCCTTCGGACCAGGGGAGATGTTGTGTCCTGATGGCTCCATGTCTCACACCGTCTTTGCGTGAAGAAATCCTGTGTCGTCGAGCTCCGGGGAGCTCGGTTTCATGGGTCTTGAAAAGATCCAGCGATCCGGCGGCAAATCATGCGTGCCAGAGTGTTTCGTATCTGGACATGCCCGCGGTCAGGTGACACCGTGGTGTGAGCGAATCGAAGGGAGGCGCTGCGCTGCGTGGGATCGCGCTGTGCGCTACTCCGCCCCCTGAACAACGCTGTACTGGGGTGGCCCGTCGAGGTGTCGTGTGCCCCGGCGTACGTGCTGGCGCGAGCCGCGACGCAGGGGCGGGCCGAGCTCGGACGGGCCCAGAGAACCAAGGAGCATGCATATGAGCGCTTTGCACAGGACGCTTGTCCTCGCCTTCATCGCTGGCTGTTCTGCAGTCGGCTGCCTCGCCTCGACCGAGGTCGACGAGGAGCCGTCGGCGGAGCTGTCGGAGGACCAGTCCTCGCCGCTCGCGGGGGCGGTCTGCGATACCGCGTCGGAGGGCTCGGATGTGGAGCTCTCCTGTCCTGCCGGCGAGGTCATCACGGCGATCCAGTTCGCGAGTTATGGCAGGCCGCGCGGCGTCTGCGGCGGCTACGCGGCCACCTCGTGCAACGCGCCGACGTCGAAGGCCGTCGTGGAGCGCGCGTGCCTCGGAAAGGCGAGCTGCGCCGTGCGGGCGAGCAACGCGACCTTCTCCGGTGATCCGTGCAGGAGGACCGCGAAGCGGCTCTACGTGCAGGCGGCGTGCGGCCCCGCGCCGGGCAGCGGCGCGGGCGGCTCGACGAGCGGCACCGGAGGCGCGGGTGGCGCGGGTGGCGCGACGAGCGGCACCGGAGGCGCGGGCGGTGCGGGAGGCTCGACGAGCAGCACCGGAGGCGCGGGAGGCTCGACGAGCAGCACCGGAGGCGCGGGAGGCTCGACGAGCAGCACCGGAGGCGCGGGCGGCTCGACGAGCGGTGAGGTCTGCGGCAATGGGGTTTGCGGCGCGGGCGAGGACTGCTCGAGCTGCTCGAGCGACTGCGGCGCATGCCAGGTGTGCGGCGGCGCCGGGCCCAGCACGACTCCGCTCGACACCGAGGAGCAGGCGTTCCTCACCATCATCAACCAGTATCGCGCGCAGAACGGCCTCGGGGCGCTCTCGGGCTGCACCTCGATGAACCGCGCTGCTCAGGGGCACAGCGAGGACATGCGCGATCAGAACTACTTCTCGCACACGAGCCTCGACGGCCGGACGCCCTGGACCCGCATGTGCAACGCCTGCTACGAGCTCGGCTGCGGGGGCACCGCCATGGCCGAGAACATCGCCGCTGGCAACTCGACGGCCCAGGCGACGTTCACCCAGTGGAAGAACTCGGACGGCCACAACAAGAACATGCTCGGCTCCGCCTACAAGGTCATCGGCATCGGGCGGGCGACCGGAGGCGGGACCTACGGGTCCTACTGGACCACGGTGTTCGGCGGCAGCTCCGAGGCGAGCTGCAATTAGGCCAGGCACCCGCGGCGGCGGCCGCCTGCTCGCAGCAGCGTGTCACGCGTGAGGCGTTCTGCCATGGCGGGGCGGCGCGACCCGGGAGCCGAGATGGCCCGGGCCGCGCCGCGCTCCACAGCCGGAGAGCAGCGGCCGAGTGGCGGCCCGGCGATTGCTTTGAGCTTCGGACGACGGAACGGTGGTGTGCTCGGAGCAAACGAGCTGCGCCGGTCATCCGTCTCGAAGCTCTCATGGCGGAACACATCATCTATCTCCTCGGTCCTTATCGAATTCCCGGCTTCCAGGGGGAGCGCAACGTCCGCGTCTACCTGCCCAGCGAGGGGGCGCCCGCCGGGCCGTCGCCTGTGCTCTTCCTGTTCGATGGGCAGAACGTCTTTCACGACGACCCGTCCTACAGCGGCGGCTGGCACCTGCACCAAGCGGTGCGCGATCTCTCGGGCCGAGGCTTCGTGGCGCCCGTCCTCGTGGGGATCGATCACGGCGGGAGCGAGCGGCTGACCGAGCTGTCGCCGTTCCCGGGCGACGGCAGCGACGGGAGGCTCGACGACTTCCTCGGCTGGATCACCTCCGAGATCGTGCCGGCCGTACAGGAGCGCTTCGCGGTGCGGCGCGACCCGGCCGGCACGGCGATCGGCGGCTCGTCCATGGGGGGCCTCGCGGCGCTCTACGCCCATTTCCGCCGCCCCGACGTGCTCGGGGCCGCGCTCTGCATGTCGCCGTCGCTCTGGTTCGCCGAGCGGAAGATCTTCGACTTCATCGCCTCCCAGGCCGTCCCGGCGAGCTCGCGGCTGTACGTCGACGCCGGCGCGCAGGAGGACGACGGCTCGGTGCTGCGCGACGCCGCGCACCTCGTGGATCACCTGCGCCAGCGGGGCTACGGCGAGGTCGACCTGCTCTTCTGCCCGGACGAGGACGGGACCCACTGCGAGGACGCGTGGCGCCGGCGCGCGCCGGGGGCGCTGCAGTTCCTGTTCGCCGAGGCCGCAGGGGAGCAGCAAGGGGGCGCCGGGTCGCCGGCGCGGTCGGAGCGGGCGGCCTGAACGGCCGTGCGCCGGCGGGGCTCGATCGCGGCTGAGGCATCTCCTCGGCGGTGGCGCTATGCTCGGCGCCCCATGCTAACCGAGCTCTCGCTGCACGAGTACAGGGCGCACACGGCGACGCGGATCCCGCTCCAGCAGCTCACAGTGCTCATCGGGCCCAACGCGGCGGGCAAGTCGAGCGTGCTGGAGGCGCTGCAGCTGCTCGGCAGGGCGATTGAGGACAATGAGTCCACAAAGTCGGTGTTCGTCGGCGCTCGCGATCTGCGATGGCTGAGGCGCCGTGAGGCGACGGGGCCGATGCGCGTCGAGCTCAAAGGACGCAGGCAGGACGCTCCGCCCTGGAGGATCTGGTTCGACTCGTTGAATTCAGGCGTAGGCTGGGATGTGGAGGGGCCTGCTGCGCTGGACGAGGACGCAGGCGCTCACCTGAAGGTATCCGTGGTGGGTCGCACGTTGCGTACCGCGGTGATGCTTCGGCTCGATTCCAGGCGCCTCGCCGAGCCGTCGATCAGCGAGGAAGAGGTGCCGGGCCTCCAGGAAGATGGCTACGGGCTCGCGACCGTGCTCTCGGCCATGAAGCTGATCTCGACAGCACGTTTCAGGGAGCTCGAGGACGCCGCCTGCCGGATCGTGCCGACCCTGCGGGGGATTGGCTTCAAGCGGACGCGGATCGAGCGGCAAGCGGCGCGGGCGATAACGGTCGAGGGGCAGAAAGTTCTCGTGCAGGAGCGGGACGTGGGGGTCGCGGACGAGCTCGTGCTCGACTTCGTGGACGCTACCGGTCTGCCTGCGCATGCGGCGAGCGAGGGGACCCTGATCGTGCTCGGTGTCCTCGCGGCGCTGTACGGACCCGCTGCGCCGCGCTTGCTCCTGCTCGACGACATCGAGCGGGCGCTGCACCCCAAGGCGCAGCAGGATCTCATCAAGATGCTGTACGCGGCCCAGGCCGCAGCGACGGAGGCGCAGATCATCGCGACGAGTCACTCGCCCTATCTGGTGGATGCGCTGAAGTCGGACGAGGTGGTCGTGCTCGGGCGGGGCGCCGACGGGCGCGTGGCGGCGCGGCGACTGTCGGAGCACCCCAAAGCGAAGCTGCTCGATGTGCTCACCAGCGGTGAGCTGTGGACGGCCGAGGGCGAGGGGTGGGTGACCGGAGCATGACTGCGCGATTCGTGCTCGTTGCCGAGGACGAGCTGGGGCAGAGGCTCGCCCGCGATCTGGCGGATCGCGTGGTCGCTGAGCGTGGGGTCGAGTGGTTGAGAGATCTCTGGGCTGACGAGGGTACGCTCTCCATGCATCGGACCTTCAGCGGGTTCAGGGCAGGGCAGGGGTGGTGTCGCTGGGCGGAGGTGAAACGGCTTGCCGAGGAGCGCTCGATCCGCGTGCATGGGCTCGGGATGAGCGCAGAGCGAGCCATGGCGCGCAAAGCGGTCGCCATCGCGGCGGAGATCGACGCGGCGTCACCAGACGAACCGCGCATCGATGCGCTGTTCCTCGTGCACGACACCGACGGCGACGAGGAGGTCCGCGAGCGGCTCCGGGATGGGGCGCGCGGTCGAGGCGCTCCGCCCTCTTTCAGGGTGATCGTGGTGGCGCCGCACCCGGAGAGCGAAGCCTGGGTGATTGCCGGGGCCGCGCCCTGGTTGGCCAAGGGCCAGATCCAACACGGCGAAGAGCGAAAGAGGCTCGGCTTTGATCCCGTGACCCGGCCCGAGCTGCTCAGCGCCAATCGGGCCACGGACAAACGCGACGCCAAGCGGGTCTGCGAGGCGCTCCTCGGGCCCCATGGGGACGCTTACCAGGCGTGGGAGAGGTGCTGGAAGGAAACACCGCTCGAGACCCTCGAACAGCACGGGGCGCACGCTGGTGTGCGCGCATATACGCAGGAGATCGAGGAGACGCTTCTACCGCTTCTCGGTGATCCACGGCCGCGCGACGGGCGATGACGCTGAGTCGGACGCCGTAGCTCTCGGTTCGACGACTTTTGACCTCTTGCAGAGGAGCTCGTGACAGCCGCGTCCGGTCGACGCGCAGTGCGTGTCGGCGCCCAGGCCTCGTCCTACCGCCGCCCCTTGCTCCGCTTGCGCGTCCCCTGGACGATGCGCGCCGCGTAGCGCGGTATCGGGGCGGTCGCGCCGAGCGCCGCGGACAGGCGGTCGACCTCCGCATCCGAGAAGGACGCCTTCCGGAGCGCCGCGATCGCGTCCGCCACGACGTCGCGCGACTCGGGGCGCTCCGCCCGCGTCTTCTCCTCGAGCCAGCGCACGACCTCGGGGAAGCGGCCGGCGAGGGACGCGATCTGCGCGGGCATCCCCTGCCGGAGGAGGCGCAGGCCCTGCAGCCGCTCGTCCGCGCGCGGGGAGCGATCCGACAGCACGAACGCCTCCTCGAGGCGCTCGACCACCTCCGCGCCTGCCGAGAGGCTGGCGAGCAGCGTGCGCTCGGCGAGCGCCTCGAGCGCGACGTACGCCTGCAGGTAGCCGTCGGTCCAGGACGAGAGCTCGCCGACAACCGCGTCGCCGCGCGCCGCGATGACGGCGCGGAGCGCCGCCACCACCCCGTCGCGCACGACGCGCCGCGGGTCCTCGGCCAGCTCCTCGAGCGCCTCGAGCGGATCGAGCCCGCCCTTCCCGCGGCGCGCGCCGCCCGCGCGCGGCGCCTGCCCCGCTCCGCCCGCCGGCGTGGCGCCCTTCACCGCGAGCGACGCGAGCGCCTGCGCCGCCACGATGAGCGCGTACTCCTCGGCGGTCGCGGAGAGCGCCCGCACGAGCCGCTCGGCCGGCGCGCCGCGGTCCGCGATCGCCGCGCCGACCGCCCGCGCGAGATCCAGGTTCACGCGCGGCAAGGGGGCGTTCGGCCCGAGGTCGGGGCCTGGCGCGCGCACCCCGCCGCGCCGGGCGGGCAGCCCGGAGCTCCGATCGAGCAGCGCGAGCAGCTCGGCCGGGTCGCCGCTCTGCACGGCGCGCTCGATCGCCGCATCGATTTTCGGGTTGCGCAAGGCGCCCGGGGGAGTCGCCCCCCGGCGCGTATCCGAGGTGTCAGCCATTCAGAACCCCAGGGAAAGACCGACCTCCGGGGAGAGGACGGTGGTCACGGCAGGAAAGGTGAGGCTCGCGCGGAGCGCGAGGTTCAGCGAGAGGGCCTCGATCGGCGCATAGGCAACGCCCGCGCCGACCGACGCGAACCCCTGGCCCGCTTGCCGGGTCGCGGTGAGCGTCTGTCGCCGAGCCTCGACTCTGCCGCTCGCTCCCGGCCTCGTGCAAGGGCTCGTCCTGTCGGCAAGGTCGGCCCCGCAAGCGGTCGCGTCCTCGAGGACCTCCACGTCGACCTCGGTGTCGACCTGCGCGACCCCGGCCGCGGCGAGCACGAACGGGCGCGCGCCGAGCTGCTCGAAGGGCCGCGCGCCGAGGAAGTACTGCGCGCGCGCCTCGAGGTGGAGCGGCAGGAACGAGGCGCCGCCCTCCGTCGTGCCGCCGGCCGCGAAGCCGACGCGGCCGCCGACCGTGAGGTTGTCGAGGACCAGCCGATCGTAGGCGATCGCCACCCGCAACGTCGCGAGCGCGAAGCCGAGGTTCACGTCGTTCGCGACGTCCGGCGTCGGCGTGCCGTCGTACCGGGTCCCGTCGCCGCGCAGGCACACGAAATGGTCGCTCCGCTGCGACGCGACGGTGCACACGTCCTGGCCGGAGAGCAGCGCGACGTCGGGTGAAAAGGTGAGGGTGACCCAGCTCCTCCGGACATCCGGCGCAGCCTCCGCGGCGGCTCGCGTGACGCACGCGCCGCCGACACAGGCGAGCCCGCGGTCGCACTGCCGGTCGTCGAGGCACTGCCACGGGCGCTCCTGCTCCGGGGCCGCGCACTCCGCCGGCGGAGCGTGGCCGGGCCAGCGGGGCGGCGCCGAGCTGATGCTCTCCCTGATCTGCGTGACCAGCGGGGCGTCGCGCGTGCCCGCGCTCGCGAGGATCGCGCCGTCCTCGTCGACGGCCGCGACGTGATAGAGGAGCTTTCCCGTCCTTCCCACCGCGGCGCAGGGCACGTTGATGCCGAACCCCTGGCCCCGCAGCTTCTTCATGACGAGGGAGCGGACCTCGCGCTCCCCGGGCGCCAGGTACCAGACGGTCACCTGCTTCACGCTGGGCAGCAGCTCGGCGGGGACCTCGGCATGGAGCGGGACGGGCGTGCGGACGCGCTGCTCGGGCATCGGCGCGATCTGGAGCTGCGCTTCCGCCGCGCCGGGCGCCGCGGGTGCCCCGGTCGCTCCGGCCGCCGCGGGCGCTCCGCCCGTTCCAGCCGCCGCGGGCGACCCGGTCGCCCCGGCGCCGGTGGCCGCGCGCGCCTGCTCGAACGCGGAGGAGACCTCCGAAGTCGTCAGATCCGGGTCCAGCTTCGCCGAGGGATCGACGCGGAGGGCGTCCGCGAAGGCGCCCCGCGCGTCCTCCAGCCCCTTTCTGCTCTGAGCGAGCACGGTGCCCAGCGCGACCAGCAGCCTCGCCTTGACCGCGGGCGAGCAGCCCGACTCGCCGCAGGCGTCCAGCGCGGCCCGGAGCTTGCGCTCCGCCTGGGCGAACCGCGTCTCGAGGTAGTCGGTCCCCATCGCCTCCTTCAGGGCCGCCTCCGCCTGCGCGTTCCGCGGCGGAGCCTGCGCGGCCGCGGCGCCCGCAGCGAGCCACCCGGCGAGGCTCCCCGCGATCGCGAGGGACGCGCGCGGCGCGCAGGAAACAGGGCCGTGGCGTGCGGACATCGGCGCGCAACGTAGCCCACCGGTGTGTCCGCGAGCGCCAGAAAAGCTTGGGGACGGGAACCCCGCTCACCCGATCCTGGAACACGCCACGCGCAGGAGGGACAAATAATCCACAGGTTGTTCCCAGGTTGTGGAAACCCCGTGGGACCCTGGCAACTCAGTTGCCCGTCCTGCGCTGATCGCGGGGCGGCAGCCCCTCCAAGCCCCGGCGCCAGCCGAAGCCAGCCCGGGCATGGACGCGCCGCCCACACCGATGCAACCGATTTTGCTGCGATTTCTGGCGCTCCGTGGCCCGGCGCGCCTCCCAACTTCCGGGCGCTAAACTCCCTCCTTCGGAACCAATCTGCAACCCAAAAATCACGTTCCCGAGCCCGGTTTGACAGTCCACATGCTTGTCCACAGATTGGCCACCTGATGGCCCCAGACGGCGCCCAGGTTTCCTGTCGGATGGGGGGCGCCGGGCGAGTTCTCGCTTGTCTTTCGGGTGGCGATCGACATGCGATTGACAAGCTCGCGATGACCTGGGTGGGGGAGGCAGCGGGCGCCGGGGCTCGGCCGGAGCGCCCGGCGAGCGTCCATCCGGCGGACGCGCGGGCGCCGGGGCTCGGCCGGCCGGAGCGCCCGGCGAGCGGTCCATCCGGCGGCCGTCCGGGTGAGGCGGCCGCGCCGGGCGCGGTGTCGCTGGGCCGCGCGGCGCCGCGGCTGGCGTGCTAGCGGGTGCGCATGCGCGTTCCGGAGATCCCCGAAGAGATGGCGTCGCCCTTGCGCGCCGGCGACCCGCCGGCTCAGGTCGCAGGGCGCCCGCTGATCCGGAGGAGCGCGCGTGTCCCACGTTGGAGCGCGCGGCTCGCCGACCACGACGCGGCTTCGCTGGCGGAGCTGCTCCGCCGGGCCGGCGGCACGGCGTCGGCGGCGCGCGCGGTCTCCGGCAAGGTGGTGCGCCACGCCTTCGGCGCCGAGCCGGGCGCGCCGGTGCCTGCGCCGGCCTGGGACGCGCGCGCGCTCGCCGCCCTGGGCGTGGGGGCCTGGGCGCACGAGGCGTTGCTCGCGCTCGATCCGGCGCCGTCGCTCGAGATCGCCGAGCGGGCGCCGGCGCAGGACGACACGCTCCGGCTCGTCCTGCGCGCGCGTGACGGCGCGCTCATCGAGTCGGTGCTGATCCCGGGGCCCGCCCGCACCACGCTCTGCGTCTCGAGCCAGGTCGGCTGCGCCCGGGCCTGCTCGTTCTGCGAGACGGGGCGGCTCGGGCTCGAGCGCCAGCTCGCCGCCGGCGAGATCGTCGATCAGGTCCGGATCGCCCGGGCGCTCGCGGCCGAGCGCGGCGGCGCGCCCCTCAGGAACCTCGTCTTCATGGGGATGGGCGAGCCGTTCGATAACCTCGGCGAGGTGCTGAAGGCCATCCGGCTGCTCACCGATCCGCGGGCCTTCCGGTTCGCGCCGTCGCACGTCACCGTGAGCACCGTCGGGGTGGCGGACAAGATCGAGCCGTTCTTCCGCGAGGCGCGGGCGGAGCTCGCCGTCAGCCTCAACGCCCCGGACGACGCCCGCAGGCAGGCGATCATGCCCGTGAACGCGCGCTTCTCGATGGCGGCGCTGAAGGAGGCGATCGCGCGGGCGCTGCCGCAGGGGCGGCGCGTGCTCTTCGAGTACGTGCTCTTCGATCGCTTCAACGACGCCCCGGAGGACGCGGATCTGCTCGCGGCGTACGTCGCCGGGCTCCGGTGCAGGGTGAACGTCATCCCCTGCAACCCCGGCCCGGATCCGGCGCTGCGCCCGCCGTCCGCCGCGCGGCTCGACGCCTTCGTGGCGCGGCTGTCCGGCCATGGCGTGACGACGCTCGTGCGACGGCCGCGGGGGCGCGACGTGGGCGGCGCCTGCGGTCAGCTCGCGGGGATGGCCCGCGTCAGGCAGCCAGAGCCAGCGTGAGGGCGGCGCCGCGGGCGAGCGGGGCCCCGACGCGGAGCGCCCCGTGGCCCGCCGCGAACGTACGGGCGATCTTCCCCGAACGCTGGTCCATCCGGGCGAGCACCGCGCGCTTGCCCGTCTCGCCGGTGTGCCCGAGCGTCGCGAGCAAGGAGAGCAGGTCGGTCCATACCCGGTCGCGCCAGCGCCTCAGCAGGAACATCACGACGCTCGAGATGGCGCGCTCCACGTCCGGGCTGAAGGTCGCGATCCGGGCGAGCGGGCAGCGATAACGAGCGCGCAGGATCGCGAAGATTTCCGGCATCGCCGCCGCGAGAATTTCATTCACAAGGTCGTGGTCGTGACGGTAGCGGTCGAGAAGCCGGGCGTCCTGCGCCGCGCCGTGCTGGACGATGTTCCTGTAGAGCCCGAGGGCCAGGTCGTAGTTGATGTGCGCGTTGATGCCGAGCAGCCCGTGCACCGCCGCCGCCGCCCCGCCCGCGCTGGCGCACTGGAACGCGACGTCCCACGCCTCGATGCCCGTCGACCGCCCTTCCAGCGACGCCGCGAGGGCCGTCAGGTAGTACTCGCAGAAGATCCCCGCCAGGCGCGAGATCCACGCCGGCTCGAGGAACCGGCCGTCCGAGCCGCCGACGACCGCCTCGTTCACGCGGCGCGTGATCACGGCGTAGACGTCGGGGAACACGGCCCGCGGGTCGTTCCTCTCGCGCAGCCGCGCGGCGACCGTCTCCAGCGCGATCAGCGCCTCGGAGACGTTCGCCGGCGTCATCGTCACGCCCTGCAGGACGGGATGACGCGCGGTGGACACCGCGGGACGGGACGCAGCCAATGACCGCGTCTGCTTGCTCCTCATCGCCAGGGGTTGATCCGAAGTAAGGGTCTTCATGGCTGCGCTGAGCGAGCGAATTCAAGGATCGTGCCCGTATGTCCGGCCCGCAGTCGTACACAGCCACAGGATGTACGAGCGCACGCAGCGCGGCGCTCGAGCGCGCGATCGGCGCCTGCATGCCCGTTCGCCTGCTCTCCCTTCACGTCGGATTTCCCGCGAATACGGAGAACGCTCGCCCGTCGGTCCGGGGCGAGCGGGCGAGGTCCCGGTGGCGCCGCGCGGCTACCAGCGGCGGGAACGTCGAGCGGCGGACCCGTCAGCGTCGTGGCCCGACGCGGTGAGAGCGCAGGCCGGCGCGCCAAAGTGCCCCATGAGGCAGATTGTGACGCGCAGACGGGTCTCCTCCAGGCAAAACAAGGAATCCCCCGACGCCGTGCACACCTTGGTAATCCGGGTGCGGCGGTGTGTGCTGGGTCGCGCGGGCGTTTTCGGGTTTCGGCCGGCCGGGTGATGCGCCGTATCCTGGCGCGGAGCGCTCCGCGCCTGCGCGCAGCCATCGACGCCGCCTGCGGCCGCGAGGGCGGTTGCGCTCCTCCGCGGCTGCCCCTGCCGAGCACCATGAGCTTCCTCAAGATCGTCTGTTCCGAGCCCAGAAACGACCTCGCCTCCTTCCTTCAATCGCTGCCGATCGAGCCCGCAAAGCCGGCCATCGCGCTCGTGATGGGCACCGCGGATCTCGCCTATCCGCTCGTGGCCGCGCGGACCTTCCTCGCGTCGGCGAGGGAGGTGGGCGCGTCGCACCTCCTCTGGGTGGCGCCGTACTTCCCTCCCTCGAGCCGGGTGGGGCAGCAGATCCGCGACGCTGAGGCGTTCGTGCGCGCCTCCGGCCAGGCGGTGACCACGGTCTGGCACGGACCTCTGCTGAGCGCGCTCAACCTCTGGCGCGAGGACATCCGGCTCCGCCGCACGCTGCCGCTGCCGCTGGGCGGCGGCGCGTTGCCCTGGGTGGCGCCCGCGGACGTGGCCCGCAGGGCGATCCGCGCGCTGGAGCAGCCCGCCGCGCCGGCGCCCGTCGTGTGCGGCCCCGCCGCCCCGGGCGCCGAGGTGGCGGCCGCGCTCTCCCGCGGCCTCCGCGCCGGCCTGATGAGCGAGCGCTTCGCCTGGCGCCGGTTCGAGGAGATCGATCGCGACCACGACCGCAAGCTCAGCGAGGATGAGCTCCTGCCGTACCTCACCGGCCTCGGGATGCGGGCCGACGAGGCGAAGGCGCTGCTCCTGGCCGCGGACACGACCGGGGACGGGACCGTCGACTTCGAGGAGTTCACCGCCGGGCTGCGGGGGCGGCTCGACAACCTGGTCCAGCAGCTGCTGCGCGAGGACCCGTTCGAGCTCCGGTACGTGGACACGCCGGCCGATCGGGCCGCGGCGGCGCTCGTCCAGGCGGGCCTGCGGAAGGCGGCGGCCGAGGCGCTGATCGAGGGCTGGGCGAGCCTGGCCAGGGAGGGGATCCCCGCGGACGTCCGCGGGTCCGACGAGGCCTGGCTCGAGCTGCCGCCCGCGAGCGTCGATGCCTGGGCCGAGCGGCACGCGCTCGATTTCGTCAACGTCCACCTCCTGCCCGGGCAGGGGCTGCTCTCCCGGCGCGAGGGGGTCGTCGAGAGCAGCGCCGCGATGGGCGCCCTGGCCGGCAAGGAGGCCGCGATCTCGAAGATCGTCGACGGCGGCGGCCGCATCCTGTCGCTCTCCCGCGCGCTCGACGGGAGCGGCGTCTCGGCGCGGTGGCTCGACGCGCCCATGGAGAGCCTCCGGTGGGTGCCGTGCGGGGATCGCGACAAGCGACGCGCGCTGCTCCTGTCGAGCGGGCAGCTCACGGGGCTGCACGTCGAGGGGGAATGGAACGACCTCCCCTCGGCGATGCGGCTGCTCATGGCGCGCGGCCCGCTGCCCGGCTGGCAGCTCACGACGTTCCGGGAGCTCGGCGAGCTGAAGATCGATCAACCCGCGGCGCTGTTCGAGCCGAACGAGGTCGTGTGCAACTGCGCCGGGGTCAAGCGCGGGCAGATCACGAGCCTCATCGAGGCCGGGTGCGCGACGCCCGCCGAGCTGTCGGAGCGGACGCGGGCGGGCCAGATCTGCGGCGGCTGCGCCCCGGCGGTCGCCGAGATGTTCGGCGGATCGAGCCTCCAGCAGGCCGAGGTGAAGGCCGCGCGGGAGCTCTCCCCCGGGATCTTCCAGATCACACTCTCGCCGGTCGGCGGCGCGCCGGCGGCGTCGGTGCCCGGGCAGCACGTCCTCGTGCAGGGCTACCTCGATCGGCGCTGGGTGGCGCGCGCGTACACGCTCTCGGCGCCGGCGCGCGCCGGCGGCGACTACGAGATCACGGTGAAGCGCGAGGAACTCGGGGTGTTCTCGCGGTGGCTGTGCGAGCGCGCCGCGGCCTCGCTGCTGCGCGCGTCGGCGCCGAAGGGCAGCTTCGTCCTTCCGGCGCCGCCCGTGGAGCGGGTGGTGTTCCTCGCGGGCGGGATCGGCGTCACGCCGGCGATGGCGATGCTGCGGGCGCTCGACGGCAGGGCCGGCCGCCCCGACGCGCGGGCCTTCCTCCTCGACTGGTCGGCGTCGCGCGCCGCGGATTTCGCCTATTTCGAGGAGGATCTGCGCGCGATCGCCGGCCGTACGCCCGGCGTCGCGCTCCGCTTGCGCGCGACGAAGGCGGAGGGGCGGCTGTCCAGGGAGCAGGTGGCCGAGCTGTATCCTTACCGGCCGGGGTCGCAGGCGCTCGTGTGTGGTCCCGATGCCTTCATGCGCGACGCGCAGGAGCACCTGCGCGCGGTGGGCTGGCCGCCGGACGCCATCCAGCGGGAGCTGTTCAGCTCGAACGTCGACACCGCCGGCGAGGTCCGCCCGACGCCGCTCCGGCGCGCCGGCGTGGCGCGGGCGGTCGGCGGGGTGTGTCCGGTCGAGCACGGGTCGTTTCACGTGACCCCCACCGCGCCCGAGGCGGTGCCGACCGAGGCCGAGGCGTTCCTGCGCCAGTGCTACGCGGAGCTCGGGGTGCCCTCGGCGGTGGAAGAGCGCTGGCAGGAGGTGCGGGCGAGCCTGGAGAAGCACGGGACGTACACGCACCTGCCCGACGAGCTCGCCTATGGCGCCCGGCTCGCGTGGCGCAACAGCTCGCGCTGCATCGGGCGCTTCTTCTGGTCGACGCTCCACGTGCGCGATCTGCGCCACCTGAAGACGGAGGAGGAGATCTTCCAGGCGCTGGTGGAGCACCTCGATCTGGCGACGAACGGGGGCGACGTCCGGGCGACCATGACGGTGTTCAGGCCGGGTGAGCCGCGGATCCGCATCTGGAACGGCCAGCTGGTCCGCTATGCGGGTTACCGGCTCCCGGAGGGCGGCGTCCTCGGCGATCCGGGGAACGTGGAGCTGACGGACCAGGCGCTCGCGCTGGGCTGGCCGGGCGGGGAGCGGACGCGCTTCGATCTGCTGCCGCTGATCATCCAGATCGGCGACGGCCGGCCGAGGTGGTTCGAGCTGCCGCGGGAGAAGGTGCTCGAGGTGCCGATCGAGCACCCGCGGTATGCGTGGTTCGCCGAGCTCGGGTTGAAGTGGCACGCGCTGCCGGCGGTCTCCAACCTGGCCCTCGATCTCGGCGGGATCCAGTACACGGCGGCGCCGTTCAACGGCTTTTACATGGGCACCGAGATCGGCGCGCGCAACCTGAGCGACGTGACGCGGTACGACCAGCTGCCGCTCATCGCGGATCGCCTCGGGCTGGACCGGACGCGCAGCGACACGCTGTGGCAGGACGCCGCGCTGGTCGAGCTGAACGTCGCGGTGCTGCACTCGTTCCGGCAGGCCAAGGTGCGGATGATGGACCACCACACGCTCTCGGAGTACTTCAAGAAGTTCGAGCAGCAGGAGCGGCAGTGCGAGCGCCCGGTCTATGCGGACTGGACGTGGATCGTCCCGCCGATGTCGGCGTCGACCATGGCGGTGTTCCACACCAACATGGAGAACAAGATCCTGAAGCCGAACTACCTGTATCAGGACGATCCGTGGAAGGAGCGGAAGGGGTAGCGGCGAAGGCGCATCCACGAGCGGACGTCGGAACCTTGTCTGGTACCCGCCGTACGTCGTGGCCGTCGAGGAAGGGCGGATCCCGGCGGGGGCCCCGCTTCCTCGTCGCTGAGGGAGCCCGCCTCGCCAAGGGCGCCCTGCGCGGTCGCGGCGCGCGTCAGCGGCCGCGGGAGCAGCGGAGCCGGCCGTTGTCGTTCTCGATGTCTCCTCTGCACCTCCTCCAGTCCACCATCCGTGTATTGTGGAAGTTGCCCCTCCGATCCTCGCAGCGGGCGAACAGCGTGCCTCGCTCCGTCCGGACGTTCCTGCACGTCTGGAGATAGGAGCCGCGTGGCGGACGACCCCTGTCCTGGGCTTGCGCCACATCGCTGCTGGACAGCACGGCGGACAGCGAGAGCGCGCCGAGGATCAGCGCGCCGAGCATACTCTTCATGGTTCCCCCCCTGGCAATCGCCCCGCAGAGCGATGCAGTTGAGGATTGTCTAGGGCGCGCGCTCCGGAGGCGCAATCCTGCTGGAACTGGGGCCTCGAGACCGAGCCAGAGCGTTCGAGCCGCAGAGGCATCGCGGTTGCAGAGGGGAGTGGAGAGCCGGAGCGCTGGTCTTTCAGTTCTCTCGAAGCGCTGATTCTCTATGTCGCCATGGATCGAGCTCTCTGCGTCTTCCAGGAATGTCGGCCTGCTCCTGCTCTGGCATGCGGGCGGCGCACGCTGATGGCGCGTCCAGTGCGCTGGGATGTGATATGCGAAGATGGATAGACGGGGCAGGGAATGAAGACATCGCGCAGATCCTGGTCGGAGCCTGGCCTTCGCGCGCAGCTCATCGCGCTCATGGACACGGTGTTCCCCCGGCCTGGCGCAGGTCATCGATCGAGCGCGCGCGCTCGGCGCCGCCGGCGCCGGTGCGGCGCGTGGAGCTCTTCGCCTGCCCGGACGCGCTCGGCATGGCGGGGACGGCGGAGCCGCACGTCTTCGTGGACGGCGACGATGCCATGGGCGGCGCGGGCGCGGCGCGGCTCCTGGTGCGAGGGGCCTTTCCGGAAGGGCCGCTGATGCTGCCGCGGCCGTTCCGGTGCTGAGGAGCGCCGGCCGCGGCGCTCTGCGGAGGGCCTGCTGTGCGCTGGACGCCGCGAGCGGCTGACCGAGCCACCGCTCCGAGGTCGCGAGGTCGGCGCACGCCTCGATGCGCGCCTCGTCCTCCGAGGCGAGCGGGATCTGCCAGTGTGCCAGCGCGCGGCGAAGGGCTGCGCGTGCCTCGTCGAGGCGGCCGTCGAGGCGACCCTCATCGGCCAGCCGCTGCCTCATCCGAGGATTGGCCGCGAGCAGGACCTCGAGGAACCGTCGCTGCCGGGCGTCGATCTCCGGGTCGTCGGTCCTCGCGAACCTCCACAGGAACTCCTCATGGATATTCGTCGAATATGGGCAGGTACTTTAGCATGCCAGCACCCATTCAAGCGGCCGGCGTCGTGATACCCAGCGGGCGAACTCGTCGAGCGGCTGCCCGCTCGAAGCACGATGAAATGTGCAATTCTCGAAACAACCGAGCTGTTCCGTGAAGCGCCTGTTAGGCACGTCGCAGTCGGTATCTCGCCATCAATGCTTCGCAGAGCCGTTGAGATCATGTTATGCAGGTGGGTGTGAGAACCTTATTGACGATTGCGATTTGGGTCACGTCGGCTGCCGTCGGCTTGAGCAGCGCCGGTTGCGGAGACGAACACGCATCTGCGTCAGGAAGCCAATCCGGCGGCGGCGGAGGGGGGGGCGGCAACGCCCTCGGCAACGACGGCTTCGACAGCGACGGCCCCGGCAGCGACGGCCTCGGCTGCGGGGGCCGCGGCGGCGCGGCGGCGTCGTCCGCATCATCGAGCAGCGCAGCGGCGTCCAGCTCGGCCGGCGCCGGGGGAGGGGAAGAGGGACAGCGCGACAGGTTCGGGATAGCGATGCTGCGGCCCACGCTGCCTTCGGGCAAAGCGTGGTTCTCGACCTGGGACAACGGCGTCGCGCGCACCTTTTCGGGGATCGACCCGCGCGATGCCTGGTTCGACGCCAACCACGGCGATGCGTCCTATCGCACCGACGGCCGGGGCATTCTCAAGATCAGCGGCAGCGTCCCGCGGATGTACGTGCACGACCCCGCGCTCGCCGACCAATGGCGCGACGTCGAGGTGACGATGTATTTCCAGCGGGTGGCCGACGACGGGACAGCCTGGGGCGGCCTCGTCAGCGTGGCGCGCACCAACCACGGCACGATCGGCGACGAGGACGTCAACAAATGCGACACGCGCGGGATCGCCGCCCGCATGCGCTACGACGGCAAGATCGATTTCGAGAAGGAGACGAATCACCCCGCCTCCGCGGCCATCCTCAGCAAGAGGTACTGGGACGGTGGCATGCCGAAGAATGTATGGATCGGGTACAAGCACCTCGTCTACGACCTGCCGAGCGGCGATGTGAAGCAGGAGCTCTGGATCGACAAGACCGACGGCGTGCGCGGAGGCACCTGGGTGAAGATCCACGAGCACGTCGACAAGGGGACCGACTTCGGCGTGGGCCGCCAGCCCTGTAAGCCGGGCATCGATCCCGCAATGAAGCTCACGCGGGCGCGGACCCGAGCGGGGTCGGAGACCGGCAAGCCCAACATCAGCGTCTATTTCCGGAGCGACGGGGTTGGCACCAACGGGCTCCTGTACAAGAAGGGCAGCGTCCGCGAGATCGTGCCCTGACGGCGCCCGCGCAGGAACGCACGAGCGGACGAGGGAGAGCGCGAGCGACCAGTTCCTGCGGGAGCGCCGGGGTGGCTAGGATATGCTCGGCGGCGGATGACCAGTTCGTCGCCGAATCCCTCCGGAGCCCCGCTCGGGCAGGGCGCCCGCCTCGGTCCCTTCCGGCTCGTCCGGCAGCTCGGTAGCGGCGGGTTCGCGCCGGTCTGGCAGGCCGAGGAGATCTACGAAGGCAGGAAGCTCCGCGACGTCGCCATCAAGCTCTTCTTCGTGCCTGAGCAGCTCGCGGGCTCCCCCGACGCGACCGCCGCGTGGCGAGACACGATTCTCGACGAGGCGCAGGCGCTCTGCCGGGTCGAGCACCCGAACGTCGTGCGGTTTTATTCGTTCCAGCGCGACGACGCCCTCGGCGTGGTCGGCCTCGTGATGGAGTATGTGGCCGGCACGAGCCTCGATGAGCTCTCTCGCGAGGCAGGCCGCCTCCCCGAGCGCGTCGTCCTCGAAGCGGCGTCCGCCGTCGCCTGGGCGCTCTCCGCGGTGCACACCGCCGGGCTCGTCCATCGGGACGTCAAGCCCGCCAACGTCGTCCGCGGGTCGGGCGTCTACAAGCTGATCGATTTCGGGATCTCCGGGGGAAACGCGCGGAGCTGGGTCGAGCGGGGGCTCGCCGCCCCCACCGGGCCGCCGCCCACCGTGGCGGTCGACGGTTACTCCGGCACGGTGCTGGCCGAGGAGCCGGCGGGCGCGACCATGACCTTGAGCGTGCCCGCGGTCGCCGGGGGCGTCCGGGAGCTGGGCTCCGTGCTCGCGGGCACGCCCGGCTACATCGCTCCAGAGTGTGCCGTCGGCCAGTCCGCCACGCCCGCCAGCGATCTCTACGCGCTCGGCGTCCTGATCTTCCGCCTGAGGACCGGCAGCCTCCCCGCCGAGATCGAGCAGCGCAGCGGGGAGCCCGCGCACTGGCTCCTCGTGCCGCGGCGACCGGCTCCCCCGCTCGAGGCGCTCGTGCCCGACCCGACGACGGCGACCGGCCTCCTCTCTCGCCTCACGGCAACGCTGGTCGCTCTGGATCCTCAGAGCCGCCCCCGGCACGCCGATCAGGTCGCGCGCGAGCTCGATCGCATCCTCGCCGCGCTCGATCCCGAGCTCGCCCCGCCAGGGAGCAAGGAAGGGTCGCAGCCGCCGGTTCGCGGGTCCGACCGGCCCGCGCGGCCGCCGCCCGAGGACCGCCCCGCGCGTCCGCCGCCCGACGGCCGGCCGCCGCTCCTCGGGCGGCGAGCCGAGCTCGACGCGATCGCGCGCGCTGCGCAGGCCGCGCAGGAGGGCCGCGTGCGCGGGATCGTGGTGGGCGGCCACCAGGGGATCGGGCGCAGCCGGCTGCTCGATGCGGCGGTCGAGCGCACCGGATGGGACCTGCGCCACGTCGTCCGGCTCCGGTGCCTGCCCGAGCGGCGGAGCCCGTTCTATCCGCTGCGCCGCGCCGCCGAGGAGCTCGGCGAGAGCGACCTCCCCGAGCTCCGCGCGCTCCCCGCGGCGCTGGAGCGGGCGCTGTCTCCGGCGCTGCTCCCCTCCGCGGACGAGGTCGCGCACACGGTCGAGGCCATCGAGGACGCGCTGCTGCGGGCGAGCGCCCGCGAGCCGCTGCTGCTCCTCGTCGACGATCTGCAGTGGGCCGACGCGGCGACGCTGGAGCTGATCAAGCTGCTCCTGCGGCGCGCCGCCGCGGAGGCGCAGGGCCGGCTGCTCGTGATGGCGGCGGCGCGCAACGAGCCGAGCCGGCCGGCGCCCCTGCGCGCCCTGCTGGGCGAGGTGCGGGCGCGGGTGTGTCCCGGGGTGACCTATCTCGGCCTCGCGCCGCTCGACCCTGAAGCCGCCGCCGAGCTCGCGCAGGCGGTGGGCCGCGGCCTGCATCCAGAGGCCACGCAGGGCGGGGCCGCGGCGCTCGCCGCCCCGCTCGCGCCCGCGCTGGAGCGGGCCGTGGTCGCGACGTCCGGAGGCGTGCCCTTCTACATCGTGCACGCGCTCATGGCGTGGCACGAGGGCGGCGCCCTGGCGCTCCGCGACGGGACCCTCTGCGCCGCGGACGACCGGGCCCTGCGGGGGGAGGTCCCCGGCGTGGCCGATCTGCTCGAGGCGCGGGTGGCCTCGTTCGCCGCCGACAGCGCCGCCGAGCGCAGCGCCCTGCGGACCCTCGCCGCGGTGGCGCTCTGCGGCGGCGGGCTCGGCGTCGACGTGCTCCTGCGCGTCGTGGGGGACGACGAGCGCGCCGAGGCGGCGCTCGAGGCGCTCGGCGGGTCGGGCGTGCTGACGGCCTCCGGCGACGCGCAGGAGTACAGCTTCCCGCAGGAGATGCTGCGGCAGGCGGCGCTCCACCTGACGCAGCGGCGGCCGTGGTTCCAGCGGCTGCACCGGGCGCTGCTCGACGCGCTCGCGGAGGGCGCGCAGGGGCGCGTGGACGCGGGGCTCCTCGGCGCGGGCTACGAGCGGCTCGGCGCGGTGGCCGAGGCGCGCCGCTGGCTCGGCCGCGCGATGGCCGAGGCGGCCGCCGCGGGGCTCTTCGAGGAGGCGGCGGCGTTCGCGGATCGGCTGGCCGCGCTCGCGGCGGATCCCGAGGCGCGCGCCGGCCTCGAGATCGACGCGGTCCGGGCGCTCATCCAGGGGCGGAAGCTCGAGGAGGCGAGCCGGCGGCTCGCGCGCCTCTCGGAGCACGCCGTCGTGGCGCGCGGCGGGCCGCTCGACGTGCGCCGGCGCATCCACCGGCTCGAGGTGGCGCGCGGGCTCAGCGAGGCGGGGGCCGATGATCCGGGGCTGCTCGCCGACGCGGACGCGCTCGGCGAGGCCGCGCTCCGCTGCGAGGCGCGGATGGCGCTCGCGGGGGTCGCCGGCGGGGATCGCGCGATGGAGCTCGCGGGTGAGGCGGTGGAGCTCGCGGCGGGCGCGGGCCCCGCGGCCGAGCTCGCGGCCCGCGTGCTCCGGTGCGAGCTGAACTACGCGCAGAACCGCCGCGATCACGAGCTGCTGGAGCGCGATCTCCAGCGCGCGCTCGCCATCGCGGCGCCGCTGGCCTCGGCGTGGCACAGGGTCCATATCGGCGGCGATCTCGCGGTGCTCGAGGCCGAGCTCGGGCGGACCGGCGTGGCGATCGACCGGCTGCGCAGGCTCGTCGCCGAGGCCGAGCAGCAGGGGATGCGGGGCCAGCTCCGGCTGCTCCTGCAGAACCTCTCGGCCTTCCTGATGCGCGAGGGGCGCGCCGCCGAGGCGGCGGAGGTCGCGCGGCGGACCGCGGAGCTCGCGGCGCAGGACGGGGACCCCGCGCTCCGCGCGGCGGCGCTCTCGCTCCTGGCGGCGGCGCTCACGCGGGCGGGCCGCCCCGCCGCCGCGCTGGAGAGCGCGGATCAGGCCGAGCAGCTCCAGCGGGCGCGGGGGGACCGATACCACGCGCTGACGCTGCTCCGGCGCGCCGAGATTCACTGGGAGCTGGAGCGGGTGGGGGAGGCCCTCGAGGACGCGGTGGAGGCCCGGCGCGTGGCCGAGGAGCACGGCGACGACAGCATCGCCGCCGGCGCGCGCCTCTGGGCGGCGCTGCGCCGCGCGCAGCTCGTCAAGAGCGAGGCGGAGCGCCGGCGGCTCGTCGGGGAGGTGCGCGCGTCGAGCCCGCGCGTCATCGGCCTCCTGCGGGGGCTCCTGCCGGAGATGGCGGCGTGGCTCGACGAGGGGTGATCACTTCGCCGGCTTGGGCGCCATGGCCGGCTCGAGAGGGCGTGTGACGACGCAAAGGCGGACGAGAAAGCGCCGGAGCGCGAGCACACCAGGGCCGGCGGAGCGCGATGGGCAACAGCCCGCGTGCGCATGCATTCCTCCACACGTTCACCCTCGTGGCGCGACGGGTACCAAGCGGGCCAGCGGCCCGGGGGCGGCCCGCCAGAGCGAGGCGAGGAGGGGTCGACGGCCAGCTCCTGTCGCTGTCGCGGCGGCGCTCGCCGCGTGACGCGCCGATGCCACTTACGGATGCCACGGATCTTCTCTCACGAAATCGACACCCACCGGCCGGAAGCCCTGGTAGCCTCCCGCGCGCTGCTCGTCCTGCAGCGAGGTCGAGGCGCTCGTGCGGCGAGGGCGGCGCTCGGGCGCGACTTTCCTCTTGACCCTGCATGGGCTCATCGCGCGCGCACGCGCGTGCCACAGGTCGACTCGCCGGGCCAAGAAAGCGGACGACGTCCACGAGCCGGCGCTGATAACCTTCCGGCCATGCTCTCCATCGAACCGCCCGATCCCCACATCGTCTCCCATTGGTTCGCGCAGTTCCTGGCCGTGTTCGGCTTCGGGTTGGGCTTCGTGCGCCGCAACCGCCGTCCGCGCTCCTGACGCGCCTCTTCGCCGGCTGCCCGCCGGCGCCCCCCCACGCGCTCCCCCTTCGACCCCCGCTGATCAGCCCCGGGTTTTGGGCCTCCTCGGTGTAGCCAAGTAGCCTCGCCCGCATGTTGCTCCACGTGTCCGGCCCTTCACCGGCGGCGGGGCGGGTGTTCGGGCCATGAACTTGGTGCTCCTGGCGTACGTAGCGACCGCGGGGGCGGCGGCGCTCGCGTGGGCCATGGCGCGTCGGAGGCCCGATCACCGGCCGATCGCCTGGCTCCTCACCCTCTACCTGCTCGCGAACCTCGGTCGGCGCGCGCTGCGGGAGCTCATCATCGCGCCTGCGCGCGACGCTATCCGGGCGCAGGGCCTTGATCCAGCGGCCATCTCGTTCACCGGCTGGGAGCGTGTGGCGGTCGACATCGACGGCGCGTTGTTCATCTCCTGGCCCGCCGGCGTCGCCGCGCTCGCGATCTGGGTCTTCACGAAGCGCCGGCCATGGGGCGTCCTGATAGCCTACGCAGCCGCCATGGCGTTCATGGTGGCGACCTACCCGCGCGGAGCTGACCTCCAGCGTCTCTATCTGGCCGTCGAGCTCGCCGCGCTGTGCGCATCGCTCGGCTGCCTTCTGGTCTGGTTCCGGTCGCGTGAGCCGCTGACACTCAAGGCGCTTGCGACCGGCATCATCGTCTCTGTCGAGCTCGCGATGGTCACGGGCGGTCCCTACCGCGGCAACATCTTCCTGACCTGGCAGAGAGCCCAGCAGATCCTCATCGTGATGTTCATGGCCCTTATAGCGGTCCACGCGGCGAGCATATGGCGATCTCGGGATTCGACGTAGCGCTGTGCCATCTTGTCCTCTTCGCGTTCGCGGCGATCTACCGCGCGGGGCGGGACTTCGCGCCAAGGCGCATCACGTCTGCCGAGCTCGTCGCGCAAGCAGGCGTCGTCAGCGCCCTCGTCGCGCGCTACCTCCGAGGTCGCCGGGCGACACGCGAGGACGTCAAAGACCTCGCGCAAGACGTGCTCCTCGCCGCGTGGGAGGCCAGCGAAGAGGACCGCTACCGCCCCGACCCGGACGTGCAGCCCGCAGAAGCGCTTCGTGTCTGGATACGGGCGCTGGCCTATCACCGCGTCCGCCATCACCTCGAAAGTGCCCGGGTGCAACGCGAGGAGATCGTTGCGATCCCGCCCCACGCCGAGCACGAGGCACCGACTCCGGATCAGGCCATCGAGCGCGAGGAGCGGCGCCTTGCCTTCCTCGAGGCGCTGCACCAGCTACCCGTGCACGAGGGCGACGTGATCGTTGCCCACGACATCTTCGAGATGTCGATCGAGGACGTGGCCGAGCAGCAAGACGCGCCGGTCAGCACGGCTTACAGGTGGCGCTCCCGCGGGATCGATGCGCTGATCAGGGCCGTGCGGCCGCGGCGAGGGTGAGCGACGGGCGGACCTGGACGCCTTGCCCCGCCGCCCGCCCACGGGCAGGCTTCCGTCATGGGTCAGCCCGCCGAGAAGCAGCGCCGCGCCACGTACGCCGACCTCGAGGCCGTCCCGCCGAACAAGGTGGCGGAGCTCGTTCGCGGCACCCTGCACGTGTTCCCACGGCCGGCGCCGCGGCATGCACAGGCAGAGACAGAGCTGGCTACCGAGCTCGCTGGCGCGTTCGGGCGCGGGCGCGGGGGCCCTGGCGGCTGGCGCATCCTGGTGGAGCCCGAACTGCACTTCCCCGACCCGCACGCGCCTGGTGAGATCGACGCGCTCGTGCCGGACATCGCCGGCTGGCGCCGCGAGCGCATGCCCGAGCTGCCCGAGACGGCGTACTTCGCGCTCGCCCCGGACTGGATCTGCGAGGTCCTGAGCGCCTCCACCGAGGACGTCGACCGCGACGAAAAGATGCCGATCTACGCGCGCGAGGGCGTGCGGCACGCGTGGCTGGTCGACCCCATCCAGCGGACGCTGGAGGTGTACATGCTCGGCGCGGATCGCCGCTGGGGACCTGCGGTCGTCCACCGCGACGCCGCCCGCGTCCGCGTCGAGCCCTTCGACGCCGTCGAGCTCGATCTCTCGGTGCTCTGGGCGAGCTGACCTGCAGCCGCGCTGACGCGGGTGCTTCGGCCGCAGCGACCGCTGGCGCCCTGCCCCAGGACCCCCGCGCGACCCTCCGAGTGCTCCACGGGGGCGCGTTCTGGAGGGGGTCGCGCGGCGGTTCTTCGCGCGGAAGGCGCAGGGGCGGGCGCGCGTCAGCCGCCCGACTCGATCCAGCAGCCGTTCGCCTGCCCTCCCCACGCGCCCGAGAGGTGGAACTTGTCCGGCGGGTAGATGCCACCCGGGGGGCGCCCCGCGACGGTGATGCGGCGTTCGTGGTCATAACAATACGAGCCGCTCAAATAAAGATAGCGATCCTTGCCGCCGTTGATCGTCGTATTGAGCGTGACCTGCGTTCCACTCACGGTTTGCCAGCTTCCGTCGACGCGCCTTTCCATCTTCACCGTCAGGTCGTCGTTGCCGTCGCCCTGGCTGACGAAGCACGCCCCCGCGACGATGCGCGAGTATTTGCCCAGGTAGCCGCTCGCCGTCCAGCTCGGCAACGACGTGGTCATGCTCGGGAGGTGCTCGGAATCGTCCACGCCGCCGAACGAGAGCGCCTCATTGTCGAAGTAGCTCTGCCACGACGCCGCTGCGCAGTTCCCGGCGGTCACCTCCGGCCCCGCGTCGTAGACCACGGAGAGCATCCGTGTCCCGCCGGCGATCGAGACGTGCTGCTCGAAGAGCCGCGGCGCGACGTCGGCCGAGGCGTCGGCGCTCAGAAGAACCTCGAGCGGCGTGATCTCGGTCCCGTCTTCGTGGACGAGCGGCATGAGCTTGTCGTCCTCGGGCGAAGAGACGACCAGGACGCCGATCTGGGGCGCCGCGCTGCTCGGATCCTCGTCGATCAGCGATACCGTCCCGACACGCGGCACCACGAATCGATTCAGCACCTTGCTCTCGATCCTCTCGATGGCCCGAGCGGGCTGGTTGCCGGCGCTCTCCTCGGGCGTTTCCCGCCCGAAACCGTGCGAGGCCTGGCTCGCGGACGCCTCCTCCGAGACCTGCCCCGTATCGCCCGCCTCGACCGCGCAGCCTGCCGCGAGCAGCGTAGCTGCGACGAAAACACCCGGAACGCGCCTATCGTTCAACATACTCGCCTCCATTTCTGGTGAGGTCCCCTGCGCATTCCGAGCAGTGCATTGGCCGTACCTGTGCGCGCACGGCGCGGATCGCCCGGATTTCAGCCCGTCAGGAGCGAGCGACGTGGGCAACGTGGAACAACGTCGTGACGCTGTCACGCAGGCGCGACGCCGGGTGTCATGCCCGTGCGACAGGGGCCCGCCTGCGGCGCTCGCCGCCGTCGCGGTCCACGCGGACGGCGCGGACCTCCGGCTCGACGTCGTGATGTCGCTCTTCGTGTCCGGCGCCGATCCGGCCGCCCTGCAGGAGCTCGCGGCGTTCGGTGAAGAGCGCGGAGGCCCGGAGGGCCGGTGCTCCAGGTTCGACGCGAGCCCCGTGGTGTCGTCCCGCGGCGGCGCGCCGCCGCCCCGGCGGGGAGCGCCGCGAGCGCCTTCCCGGAGGTGCTCTGCTCGGCGCGGATCATCGCGGCCATCTCCGCCGGCGGGGGAGGGAGCGGGCGGCGAGGCGGCCGGCGAGGGGGATCCGCGTGGCCACCGTCGGCCCTGGGAGAAGAGCGTGGGGGCAGGTCGACCTCGCCGCGACCAGCCGCGAGCTCCTTCTCGTGCCGCCGCGCCACGGTCGACCGGGCTCTGGTCGCCCGGGGTACCCGGCCGTCGGCGCGAATCTTGCGCGACGACACGCCGTCGCCGTCCGAGACCTGGCAACGGGAATACGTAGTTACGCAGCGGCGGCCGATCTGCGGGATGACGGGGATAGGTCGCGGAAGGTCACAGCCTATCTGCGGGATCATGGAGATAGGCCATGACGAGCCGCGACGTATCCTCGGGAATATGGAGATAGGGTGCCATGGTTCGCGGCCTACATGGGGAAATGCGTAGATATGTCGCGCATCACAGCTGATTGCGACGTTGGGCTGACAGAGTGCGGGCACGCAGGCACGATCCCGAAACAGGCGGCAGCGCATCGAGGGGCCCGACAACAGGGCGGCGAGCGAAGGAGAATCCCGCGGCGCTGCGCCGCCAGGCCAGGCGCCGACCCCGATCGGTGATGCCGCGGGCCCTTAACCGCGGGCGACGCGACGACGCGACGGCGGAGGGCGCCCCGTTGGGCCACACCGGAGTCGCCCTCGGCGGCGAAACAGGCGGAAGCCATGAGAATCGCTACTGTTTCCGGCGACCGCTCGTCATCGAGCGCGTAGGTAAAAGAAGCCGGATCGCAGCGCGAAGCGCGTAGCTCGACCTGGCGGACCCGGCGAGCCGCCGGGCTCGCCCTGGATCTCGCGTCCGCGCGGCGTCAGGAGCGGCGCCCGACGGCCGCCGCTCCCCTCGACCGAAGACGGCCACCGCGGCGTCCACCTCGGCGAGCGCGTCGAAGCCGGCCACGAGCTCGCCCAGGATCCGGAGGACCCGCCACGGATCGGTCTGCGTGAAATCGGTAGCGGCCGGCCTGGCGCGCTCCGGCCGGTTCAGGAGCTGCTCGTCCTCGGCCTTGCGGCCGGCGCGCACCGAGCGGTTTCGACCGGTCAGGAATTTTACGCCAACAACAGCCAGTTGACATAACGTCCAAAAAGTACGGATCCATTGATCCGCCTACAAAAACCAACAGATCCAACGAGTTCACTCGGCTGTGGATTGTTGTCTACACCACGCTGGCTCGAGCCGTACCGAACCGACCGCGAGAAGTTCAACGCGTTGCAGAGGGCCGCGCGCAAAGAGGGGAACGTCTGATCGCTCGGCCGCCGACCATGACCACGCTCCCGCGCCCGCGTCGCATCCAGAACGATCGGATCTTTCACCTCGAAGAAGATCGGCTCATCGAGACCGACGGGAGATGTTCGACTTCTGAGGGCGGTCGTGCTCGGGATCCTCAGTCGAAGGTGCCGATCGCCACGGCCTTGCCGAGTTGGTCGGGCCGGGATGCGTGCTCGAGCATGAAGTCGGCGAGGTCGCGCCGCGACGTTCGCGAGCCTCCTTTCACGACGTACGCTTCCTCGACGCGGTAATGGGTGACCTGCGGCGTGTCGACGAGCCGCGCGGGACGCGCGATCGTCCAAGCGAGGCCGCTCGACATGAGGATGTTCTCCATCCGCCGCTGGTCCTCGTACAGCGTCTTGCCGATGAAGGACTTCAGCACGATCGAGAAGAAGATCCCGTCCTTCCAATCGATGCCCGGCCTGGTTCCGCCAGAGGTGACCGCGACGATGCGGCGTACCCCCGCAGCCTTCATCGCTGCGATGATGTTCGTGATGCCCTCGGTGTAGACCGTCACGGGCTTGCGCGTGAACGGCACGCCGAACGTCGAGAGCACCGCGTCTTGTCCGGCGACGGCGCGCTCGACGTCCTCGAGACGAAGGACGTCGCCCTGCATCACCGTGAGCCGCTCCGTCGCCGCAATGGGGAAGCTCGACGCACGGCGGGTCACGGCGGTGACCGTGTGCCCTTTGTCGAGTGCCTGTCGGACCAGCAGCAGGCCCACGGGGCCATTCGCACCAAAGATCACCAGCTTCATGGCTCATCCTCCTGGCTCCCGGTCGTTGCCGGGAGGGTTCGGAGCACGTGCTCCAGGCACGCAAGAAAACCCTCGAAATCGCGCTGCGACACGCCTTCGAAGACGTCGCTCACGTAGCCCTCGACGAGAGGAACGAGCGCCTGCCGCGTGGCTCGAGCGGATAGGAAACCATAGGACTCTCGCCGGTGTCAAGCCCCGCGGGAACGGCGCCGGGCGGGCCGTCTATCGCGCATCAAACACCCGCTCGCCCCGTCGCAGGGCCCGCGCGCCGTGCATTGGGTGCAGCTCTGGCTCGACGACCGCGACGTGCGTTCGCCATGACGGGCTCGGGCCGGGTGCCCACCTACGCCGCGTCGAACCCGAACGCCATCGGTCCCCACGTTGGATCGCGCGCGGGGGCTGCCGTTCGGGGCTGCGAGGGCAAGTTCAGATGATCGAGGATGCGGCGCACCACCGCTGAGTCGGTGATCGTGGAAAGCACGCGCATCCTCCGTTCGCATCTCGGGCAGCGGAGCGCATCGAAGCCGAACGAACGCTTCATGAGCACGGCCCACTCGACGTAGCGCGACGTTGCGAACAACTCCCCTTCGAGCAGCCGCCCCCAGTGCAAGACCGAGATCAGGGTCGGCTCAACTCGCACCGTGGGCTCGGCATGCGCGAGTGACCTCGCTGAGAGCGCCGGCGGAGCGCACGGCGACGCGGGCGCGGGCGCGGGCGATGCGGTCGCGGGCGCGGGCGCGGCGGGCAGAGGCGCGTGCCCCGCGCACGGCTCAGACTTCGCGGCGCGGGCCGGAGGTTTGGGTGTCACGAGAGAGCGCCACGACGAGCGAGGCGCGAACACGCCATGGTATCTCACAAGCGGGATCTTCGGCGGAGGAATCAAAGCCGCGAGCCGGGCCATGAACTCCATTGGACTCATGACGCGGTGAGTGCGTCCCCGCCGAGGTGTCTTCAGCAAGTACGCTATACGCCCATCGGGCAGGAGCTCGATTCGATCGAGTGCGAAGGCCGGGCGGGAGCAGTACCGCACGAGCCTCTCGCGCCCCTGATCGTCATCCGCTGCCATGCGCACCGCGCAATGCACGTCGAACCCGTCGCACGCCGCGGAGAAGCGTCGCTCTCGGCGCTCGAAAGCCGCGTCGGGACTGTCCTTGTGCTCGAAAGGCCGCGCAAGATACGCTCCACCTGCGAGTGCGAGCTGGGTACACGCATCGAGCGCGGAGGGCTCGATGGTCTCGTTGCTGCGCTCCTCGGCCGCGCGCTCGTCGAGGTAACCGCGGCGCCGTAGCCAAAGAAGCGCACGCTCGCGCACCCGTCGCGCCACCTCACTGACATCGTCCTTCGAAGGCGGCGGCGCATTGTGGAAGCGCACGCCCATGGCGGTCTTCTCGAAAACGCCGTCGATTGCCAGCGTGTGAAAATGGACGTGAACGTTCAAGCTCGAGCCGAATCTCTGAGGGAACCCGACCGAGCCCGTCCGTGCGCCGGCGATGCTCGCGAGCCGCGTGGTCACGCGGGCGATCTCCTCCGCGAAGATGCGCTCCATCGCCGCGAGGACGTCGGACCTTTTGGCCGCAAGCGCACGCAGCTCAAACGGAAGCGACATGACCCACTGCCTGACGGGCACGTTGGGCAAGATACGATCGACGAGCGTCGCCGCCTCATTGCACATCCGGCGCGAGGCGCAGCTGGGGCAGGGGCCGCGGAGCTTGCATGAGAAGGCGACGAGCACATCGTGACCGCAGCCATCGCAGTGACATCGGACGAAACCTCGCGCGAGATCGCCACAGGCGAGGTAGCCATCGAAGGCGGCGACAACGTACTTCGGGAGCGGGGCCGCGTACGTGCGCGCTGCGTGCGCGACGTAGGTCGCGAGGTGCTCCTGAACAAGGCCATACAACACGGTCTGATGCGGTTGGCGAGGCGCGTAGGCGTGCGGCGCTGGCCGCGAGGTCCTTGGACGCGCCGACAGCGGCCGAGACTCCGCTTGGGTGAGCATCCCGGCGGCTGCGAGCGAAACACGGGCCGCTCGTGCTCCGCGGAGAATTCAGCGGGACGAAAGCCGGCGGGACCTGGCGGCGCCATGGCGGAGAGGTAGGGCGCGACCACGACCGCTGCTGCGGCGAGCGGCGGCTCTCAGCCCGGCAAGAGGCGGCTCTCGGATGTCTGATCCCATGATGTGCGACCAGGCACCGCCCAACACAGAATTGGACCTGACGGCGCTTCGCGCCGCAGGTCAATTCAACGTTGGGCGGGCGTCGACCCGAGATGACCGAACCCCGGGAGCCGCCATGAATGTGCAGCGATGCGGTGCCGCTCGTTGGCGGCCGGCACGGGGTGGAGCCTGTCGATCTCCGTAGCGACGCGACCCGACCGCGGGCATGGTGGGCGCTGTGACGACCACGCCCCACGACGCGCTGTTCAAGGGGGCTCCTCTCCCGGGTGTCGGCATTACGTCAACGGGCACGTGGGGCAGAATGGTACTTGGCCGCAGGAACGCCGCAGGACCCCCTTTGGATCCTCTACGTTCCACGTGCTACGGTGAGCGGATGCGCCAGATCAGAAAAGCGGATTCGAGATGACGCTGATCCTCTCGACGGGCAACCGGGACTACATCATCCAGGCATGCGACCGGCGACTCACGGCCGGCAAGATGCCCGTCAACGACGACGCCACGAAGATGTGCAACCTGGTGTTCGGGAACGGATGGGCTCCGCTCGGCGGCGCACGCGCGGGCTGATTGGCAGGGCGTTCGGCGAATACAGGAGATGTAGACAAATGGGTTATCGGCAAAAGCAAAGAAACTTATCGCTGAGATCACGAATGGAAACGTGATGTTGGGCGACCTGCGAACGCGTGGCAAAGAGATTAAGAAAGACCACGACCTGGCAATGGAGCTTTGGTCAACGGGCGAATACTACCCTCGTCTGCTCGCGACCCTCATCTTCGATAAGAAGCTCCTCACAGAAAACGTCATCGATCAGCTTGCATCGGATGTGCTTCGGCATGACGCGGAAGAAAGCAGCCAATTGGCTGACTGGCTGTTGGCAAACCAGCTCGCCAAAGACAAGAAACTGGTCTCCCTTATCGCGACGTGGGAGAAGGGTTCTTCCCCGATTCTGCGTCGCTGGTTCTGGTATCACCAAGCGCGCTTGCGCTGGGTCGGGCAAGCTCCTCCCGGTAATAGTGCAGAACTGCTTGACTCCCTGGAAAACGATATGGCTGATGCTGAGCCCGTGGTTCAATGGGCAATGAACTTCTGCGCTTGCCAGATTGGTGTTCACGAGCCTGAATTTCGATCCAGATGTATCAAGCTCGGGGAAGCATTAGGGCTCTACAAGGACGACCATGTCGCCAGAAACTGTACGCCGTCATACCTGCCCGAGTTTATCAGAATCGAAGTGGCCAAGCGTGAATGACACCGAAAGGGACAAATAGCATCGTGGGCCAGCCAGGCAGCCACGCCGAACCAGGCGCTGCACCTGACCGGCGGGGCATGAGCCGCGTTGTCCTCCTCGCCGAAGCTCGCGCCGAAGCCCTCGGGACCTTCCGCTGATACGAGGAGCAGCGGTCTGGGCTTGGCGCCGTCTTCCGACGAGAGCTGGACGACGCCATCCAACACATCCGGAGCGCACCGCTCGCGTACCCGCCGCTGTACCGAGACGTCCGGCGCGTACTCGTCGAACGTTTCCCGTACGCGGTCTTCTACCGGATTCTGCCCGCCGCGATCGTGATTGTTGGAGTGATCCACGGCCGCCGACATCCTCGCGAATGGAAGCGCCGAGCGTGAGCGAATTCCGGAATGGCAGCCACGCATCCAACGAAATAGCGTTTTCGCGGCGGCGGAGAGGCGCTCACGAAGCGAGCGGCGCTCCCCCTATGTCTCAGGGAGGTTGTCGCCTCCTCCGCCTGGCAGTCACCGCTCGCGCACCCCGGCGCGTCGGCGCGCTCACCACGAGAAGCGCAACGTGACCTCATCAGCGTCTGGCTGGTCGAACGACCAGCCAGTCTGGGTCGCGTCGACCTGCTTGCCGGTCACCTGCTCCAGCGCACGGCCGGCGAAGCCGACGCACAGCGGTCCGAGGTGCTCGAACCCTGCGACCTCGGTCACGAGCAGCGTCGCCTCGTTCCGATCGATCTGCGAGCAATCCACTCGCAGCGTCCCGCCGACCATATCCTGCGCCCAGAAGTCGGGGAACTTCCGGAGGAAGAGCCGAGCGTTCATCACCCTGAGAAGCAGCTTCATCAAGGTGTTCGCTTCCTTCTCGAAGACAGTCCGGCCGCACCTCACGACGTCCAGGTAGCTCTGCGATGGCTCGTTGTGGACCTGGACGATGCCGCGCAGCACCTCGACGTAGTAGGCGCGAGGGTACCACGCCGTGCTGGACATGGTGGCCAGCGCCCTCCTGAGCTCCTGAGAGAGCCCGTGACGAACCCGGCGGACCCCAGCCTCGTCACACAGCACGTCCGAGTAGGCTGCTGCATTGAGTATCAGAGAGCCCCGGGTCATCGGTTCTTGCATACATGCACTCTCGTGGAAGATCTCGCTGACACAGCAGAAGAAGAGAGCGACGGGTCGCCTCCGTCAAGGCGGCTTGAGCGCGTAGGTAAAGGAAGCCGGATCGCAGCGCGAGGAAGTGTGGTGCGGCACACCGAAGTGGCGGGCCTCGCCGAGCGTGGAGAAAGTCCTCGCCAGGCTCGAGGCGGAGCGCCGGCGGCTCGTCGGGGAGGTGCGCGCGTCGAGCCCGCGCGTCATCGGCCTCCTGCGAGGCCTCCTGCCGGAGATGGCGGCGTGGCTCGACGGGGGGTGATCACTTCACGGCTTGGGGGCCGTCGTGCCCGGGTTGTAGTGCACGATGATGCCGCGGTCCTTGTTGCACTTCTGGACCTTCTCGTCCCACACGCAGCCCGCCGGGCACGGCTGCACGCTGGGATCGCCCGTGGGGCAGATCTCGGCCTCGCCTTCCCTGGCGGCGGGCTGCTCGGGCGCCTGCGCGCCTCCGCAGGCAGAGAGCACCCAGGTCAGGGCGGGGAGCACCAGAACGATCGCCGATCGACGCATGCAGACCTCCACGAGCCCGCGATGGGTGGGCTCCGGCGTCGACGTCTACCAATTCCCAGCCCTGCGGGGCCAGCGCTTCCGCGCGACCAGGACGAGCGCCGCGGCGAGCGCGGCGAGCGCGGGCGGAGCGCTCGGGCCCTCCTCGCCGGCCGCGCAGGCGCACCCGCGCGGGCCCGGCGCCGCACGCGGGAAGCTCGGCGCGACCCGCCTGCCGTCGAGCGCGGCGCCCTCGCCGGAGGTGATGAAGCCGGCCCACGCGTGCGGGTGCGGGCGCTCACGCCGGATCTGGAGCTGCGCCGACCGCAGCGCCTCGCTGCGCCCTCCGCCGCGCGCGAGCGCCGCGTAGTAGGACGTCATGAGATCCCGCGTCGCCATGTCGCCGACCTTCCACAGGCTCATCACCTGCGTCTCCGCCCCGGCGAGCAGCAGCGCGCGGCGGAGCCCGTAGACCCCGTCGCCGCGCGGCACCTCGCCGAGGCCGGTCTCGCAGGCCGAGAGCACCACGAGCTGGGTCCCGTGGAGGTCCAGCGAGGAGATCTCGAGCGCGGTCAGGATGCCGTCGTCCTCGTCCGAGCTGCTCCGCCGCGCGTTGGCCCCGGCCAGCGCCAGGCCCGAGCGCAGGAGCGGGTTCTCGCGAAAAGCGTGGCCCTCGATCTCGGCGCCGCGGGTGTTCGCCGGCTCGCCCGGGGAGCCCTGGTCCGGGAGGAAGAAGCCGTGCGTCGCGATGTGCAGCACGCGCGGACGCTGCGCCCGCTTGAGGGCCTCCTCGGTGGCCGACGGGCCGGTCAGGACCGTCGCGCTGGCCAGCGCGCTCCGCACCGCCTCCGCCTCGCGCTCCGTGCCCGGCAGGGGCGGGAAGCGCGCCCCGGCCAGCTCGGCGGAGCGCAGCCCGCGCGTGGCGTCGTCGTCCGGCGCGAGCTCCGAGAGGCTGCCGAACGCGGGGTCGGCGATGACCAGCACGCTTCCACGTGGCGCTCCGGCCTGCGGCGCCACGACACCCGCGGCGCGCAGCAGATCTCGCCCGCTGGTCAGGTAGGTGAAGGAGGCGCGGTCGATGAGATAGCCGCCCTCCTCGTCGACGAGCGCGGAGAACGGCACGAGGTTCAGCGCGCCGTCCGGGCTGAGGAGGAGCCAGCGCGCGGGGCCGAGGGCGCCCCGGATCGGCTGCATCACGAGCGCGTCGAGGTGGCGCGCGCGCTCCCGGGGGTCTCGCTCCGGGTTCGAGAGGTCCCGCGAGAGCTCCGCGGCCGCCGCGTCGATGGCGGCGGCGTCGCCGAGATCCACCCCCGTGACGCCCCCGCGCCGCCCGACGACATAGGCCGCGTAGCGAGGCTTGCCCCACGTGGGCCTCACCGGCGGCCCGAACGGGTCATAGGGACGGTACTGGACGATCTCGACGAGCGCCGCCCCGTCGGGGATCGCCGCCTGCACGCCCTCGACGGTGATCGGCGGCTGCTTCGCGTCCGCCGGGCGCGCGGCGCGCGTCCGCGCGGCGAGCTGGAACTCGAGCCTCTGGCGCTCGGCCTCGAGCTGCTGCACCTCGCGCTGGTGCTCCTCGGCGGGGACGTCGATCGGGCCGCGCGTGATCGCGGTGGACAGCTTCGCGTCGAGCTGCGTGAGGGCGCCGAGGAGCGCCCGGCCCTCGGCGTCGAGGCTCTGCCGCAGCGACGCGAAGCTCTCGGCGATGGCGTCGAGCGCGAGCCCCTTGCGCCGGAGGATCGACCGCAGGGCGAGCCGCGCCGCGGCCTGGTCGCGCGGGGCATCCTGGAGGTGCAGCGAGAGGGTCGCGTCGGTGTCGCGCTGGACGAGGCCCATGTAGAGGCGCTTCTGCCGCTCGGAGCCCCTCGCCAGGTTGGCCCGGGCGCTCCGGTCCTGGAGGCCGGCGGCCCGCTCGCGCGTCCGCACGGCGACGGCGGTCCGGCCCTGCGCGACGTACAGGTTCGCGAGGTGCCCCAGCGCGCGGACGATGGCCGGGTGATCCGGCGCGAAGACCCGCTCGCGGATCACCAGCGCCTGGAGGAGCAGCGCCTCCGCCGCGGGATCGCCTTTGCGGGTGAAGAGCACGCCGAGCTCCTCCAGCAGATCGGCGCGCACCGCGCTCTGCGCCGGGAGCGCGGGCTCGAGCCGCGGGCGAAGGTCGAGGAGGCGCCGCTCGGCCTCCTCGACCTGCCCGCGCCGCAAGGAGAGCTGCGCGGCGCGCAGATCCGGGATCGCGTAGGCCCACCCCGAGCCGCCGGTGGCCTCCCTGAGGATCACGCGCATCCTGTCGAGCGCCTCCGCGAAGGAGCGCAGCGCGCGTCGCTCCAGGTACAGCCGCGCGAGCGAGTCGACGGCATAGAACTCGCCCCAGCCCTGGAGGAGCGGCTGGGCTCGCTTCAGGAGCTCCTCGGCGCTCTGGAGGTCCCCGAAGTCCAGGTAGACGTTGGCGAGCCGGGCATAGAGCATCCCTTCGTCGTTGAAGGAGGGCTGCTCGCGCGTCAGCCCCCGCACCAGCAGCGCCTCGGCGCGCGCGTAGTCGCCGTAGCCGAGGTAGAAATGCGCGAGCTCGTTGTCGAGCCCGGAGGTGCCCTCCAGCAGCGCAAAGTACCGGTCGGCGAGGGCGGCGCCCTCGGCCAGATCGTCTCTCTCGACGGCCGCTCTCCAGCGCTCGTGGGCCGCGGCGAGGTCCTCGCTCGCCGGCTCGGCGCGGCTCGGCTGCGCCGCGAGCGGCGCGGGCCGGGCCGCCGAGACGAGCGCCGCCACGGCGAGCGAGAGGAGCCGCCCGCGGCGGCGTGCGCCGCGCGACGTCGGCGACCCGGGCGAGGCGCGTTCCTCCGAGCGGCGGGAGCGAGGATCGATGTCGCGGTCGGCGCGCTCGGGGCGGCGGGGTGGCATCGCGGAGCAGCGTAATCTGCCCCTGCGCGCCTCGTCGACCGTTCGGCTAGGCTCGCCGCCCTCGTCGCCCATGCTCCGCTCTCGACTGATGATCCTCGCCGCCGCGGTCCTCTGGTCCACCGGAGGGGCGGCCATCAAGCTGATCTCCCTCGACGGGTGGCAGGTCGCCTCGGCCCGCGCGTTCATCGCGGCGCTCGCGCTGGGCCTGGCCATGCCGAGCGCGCGCCGCCTCCCCTCGTGGCGCACGCTCGGCGTCGCGGCGATCTACGCCGCCGTCATGGTGCTGTTCGTGCAGGCCACCAAGCTGACGACGGCGGCGAACGCGATCTTCCTGCAGTCCACCTCGCCCGTGTACGTCCTCTTGCTCAGCCCCTGGCTGCTGGGCGAGCGGCCCTCGCGCGGCGAGAGGGTCGCGGCCCCCATCTTCATCCTGGGCCTCGCGCTCTTCTTTCTGGATCAGCTCTCGGCGGGGCAGCTCCTCGGCAACGCCCTGGCGCTCCTCTCCGGGCTCGCGTTCGCGCTGTGCATCATGAGGTTCCGCGCCGCTCCGGACGACAACCCCGCGGTGCTCGTCTGGGGCAACGTCCTCGCGTGGCTCGGCGCGCTGCCGATGGCCCTGGGCGGCGCGGCCCGCCCGGGGCTCGTCGACCTCGGGCTCCTCGTGTTCCTCGGCGCGGTGCAGATCGGCGTGGCGACCGCCCTGTTCAGCCGCGGCATGCGCCACACGCCGGCCGTCGAGGCCTCGCTGCTGGTGCTCCTGGAGCCGGTGCTCAACCCCGTCTGGGCGCTCCTCCTCGTCGGCGAGCGCCCCGGGATCTGGTCGACCGTGGGCGGCGCCGTCCTTCTCGGCGCCACCGCCTGGCGGGTCCTGATGGCAGCGCGCGCCACGCCGCAGCAAGCGCCGGCGTCGAGCAGAGGAGGATGAACGTCGAGGCGTGAACGTCGAGGCGTGAACGTCGACGGGAGGGAGGAGGCTCGATCCTGGCTGGATCAGGCCCGCCGCGGGGCGCGGCGAGCCGCTGGAACGGCGTCGCGGCCGCCCCTCGCGGCCGCGGCGCACCTCACTTCGCCTCGACCTTCACGTTGGCGTTCGCCTTGAAGCTCGCCTTCCCGCCCGCTCCGCCGCCGTCGTCGTCGTCTGCGGGCACGGTCGCCTTCAGCTCGAACGACGGCGGGGTGTTGGGATCGCACTCCGGCGGCGGCCCGAACCCGTCGGCGTTGAACTTCCACGCGAGCGACCCCGAGGCCGACGGATCCTTCCGGATCGCCTTGATCTCCACCTCGTGCTCCCCCGCGCGCGCCGGCGTGCAGTACGAGAGCAGGTAGAAGCGCTTCATGTGCGCCTCGATCTTCGCCGCGATCTTGTCGAACGACTCCTTGACCTTCGCCTGGTCCGCCGCGAGCTCGGTCCCGTCGCGCCCGATCTCGTCGAGCCGCGCCTTCTCGATCTCGGCGCCGACGCCGACGACGAAGATCTGGTAGTTCTCGTAGTCTTCCTTCTTGAGCTCGTTCAGCATGTCCTCCCGGCTCACGCGGTTCGCGCGATCGGTGCCGTCCGAGAAGACGACGAGCGTGCCGAACTTGAGGGGGCGCCGGTCCTTGTCGAGCTGCTTCTTGAGCTCCCGGATGCCCTCCACCACGCCGCCGTGGAGGTTCGTCGACGGGTCCTTCGGCTTGTAGCTCCGGAGCCCCTCGAGCCCGCCCTCGACCGAGCCCTGCGCCTCGGTGAACGGCACGACCGAGTGGATCTTTACCTCGCCGTCGAACGCGTAGACGCCGACCTTCTGGCTCTTGCCCACCCGATCGCTGAACGACTGCGCGGCGTCGACGAGGGCGTCGGCCTGACCCGCCTCGGTGATGCTACCGCTCATGTCGACGAGCAGCATCGTGTACATGACCGCCGCGACCTCGGGGTTCTGGATGGTCTGCTTGCTCTCGAACTTCGAGACGATCTCGCCGTCCTCGTAGATCTCGAAGTCCTCGGCCGTGAGGCCGCCCACCGGCTCGTCCTCGCCGGCGTCGACGCTGAAGAACACCCAGACGTTGTTCGGCTTCTTCTGGGCGGAGTTGATCCGGGTCACCCGCAGCCCGCCGCCGCACGCCACGCTCGACAGAGCGAACAGGGCGGCGAGCAGGATCCGGAACGCTGGAGAACAAAGGAGGATTTTCACGCGCGCGATTAGCGCGCATCGGACGCCGCGATGTCAATTCGCTGCCGCAGGCGGCTCCTCCCCGAGGCCGCCCCGCCGGGCGGGCACGGCCGCGCGGCCGCGCCGGCGGGGCGGGCGGCGCCCCACCCCGAGGCGCCGCCCGCGCGGCCGCCTCGCCGATCGTGCAGGGAGGCGCTCGCGCTGGTTTACTCCGGGAGGGAGACCGCCGTACATAGGCCCGCGCGCCTCGAAGACCGCGCGCGTCGCCTCCGGGCGCTCAGCGAGTTGGTCTCCCCGGGCCGATTTCCGTTACCCTGTCGCCGCATGGCACGCATCCTGATCGTCGAGGACTCGCCGGCAATGCGAGCGTACATCCGCTCGACGCTGGAGGACCGCGTGCTTGGGCTCGCGGGCGACGTCGACATCGTGGAGGCCGTGAACGGCTTCGACGCGCTCCGGCTCCTGCCGCGCGGCGCGTTCGACCTCGTGATCACCGACATCAACATGCCCGACATCAACGGGCTCGAGGTGATCCGCTTCGTCCGGCAGAGCGACCGCTACCGGCACGTCGCGATCCTCATCATCTCCACGCAGGCGACCGAACGCGACATCCAGCGCGGGCTCCGCCTCGGCGCCGACCGCTTCCTCCCGAAGCCGTTCACGCCCGAGGCCCTGCGCGACGCGGTGGTCGCGAGCCTCGACGCGCGGGCCGAGGCGCCGCAGGCCGGCGCCTCGCCGTCCGCTGACGGCGCCGCCGGCGTCGACGATCGCGCCTCCGCTGCGTCCCCGCGCGCGGAGGAGCCCGCGGCCCGCGCCAAGCAGCCCGGCTCCGGCGAGGGAGGCGGCGGCTGATGGTCGAGAGCGGCGATCGGGCGCGCGAAGAGTTCTTCTCGGAAGCGCAGGAGATCGTCGAGGGGCTCGGGCGCGACCTCCTCGCGCTCGACGAGGCGGTGCGGACCAGCAAGGTCGACCCCGACGTCATCAACGACGTCTTCCGCGCCGTGCACACCCTGAAGGGGCTCGCCGGGCTCTTCGGCGCGACCCGGATGGCCACCCTCTCGCACGAGCTCGAGGAGCTGCTCGACAACCTCCGCCTCGGGCGCATCGAGATCAGCGCGTCGGTCCTCGACCTCCTGTTCCGCAGCGTCGAGCTCTACGGGCGCATCCTCCAGAACGAGAAGGACGGGCGCGACGCGCCGATGCCCGAGGTCGACGACCTCCTGCGCCAGCTGCACCAGGACGCAGGCCCGAGCGCGGCCGGCCTCCCCGACGACAACTACGATCTCGATCCGGGGCTGCTCTCCGTGCTCACCGAGTACGAAGAGCACCGGCTGCGCACGAACATCGCGAGCGGGATGACCCTGTTCCGGCTCCGCGTGCAGTTCCACCTCGCCACGATCGATCAGGCCCTCGACGACCTGAAGATCACCGCGAAGCCGTACGGCGAGATCATCACCTACCTGCCGACCGGCGCGGGCGCGGACCAGGACTCGATCGAGCTCGACATCCTGATGGCCTCGCGCGCGCCGCTCGAGGAGCTCCAGCGCGCGCTGCACCAGGCCGGCGCCGCCGTCGAGGAGATCCCCCGGCGCAACAACAACGGCCACGGCCGGGTCGCCCCGCCGGGCATGCCGTCGATGTCCGCGGCGCTCCGGGGCGGCGCGCCGACCGGCGTGTCGCGGGCCGTCGACCTGACCGGCTCGATGTCGGCGGCGAGCCCGCCGTCGAGCGCGCGCAACCGCAAGGGGGAGCTCAGCTCGATCCGCTCCGTCGCGCAGACGGTGCGGGTCGACATCCACAAGCTCGACCGGCTGATGAACATCGTCGGCGAGCTCGCCCTCGTCCGCTCCGCGCTCGGCCGCCTCGTCGAGCGGCTCCGCGCGGCGCCCACCGAGCGCGAGCTCTCCCTCGATCTCCACAGGCTCCAGCGGACGTTCGACCGGCACCTCGCCCAGATGCAGGCGGGCATCCTCGAGGTCCGGATGGTCCCGCTCGGGCAGGTCTTCGACAAGCTCGCGCGCGTCGTCCGCCAGATCAGCCGCGACGCCGACAAGCTCGTGAACCTCGTCATCACGGGCGCCGAGACCGAGGTCGACAAGCTCATCGTCGAGGAGCTCAGCGACCCGCTCATGCACATGATGCGCAACGCCATCGACCACGGCATCGAGTCGAAGAGCATGCGCGAGGCGGTGGGCAAGCCGGCGGTCGGCACGATCGCGCTGAACGCCTTCCAGAAGGGCAACCACGTCGTCATCGAGATCGAGGACGACGGCAAGGGCATCGACGTCGACAAGCTGCTCGACGCCGCCCTGCGCCGCGGCGTCATGACCCAGGAGGACGCGCGGACGACGAGCTACCGCGAGGTGCTGAACCTCATCTTCCAGCCGGGCATCTCGACCAAGACCGACGTCAGCGAGATCTCGGGGCGCGGCGTCGGGATGGACGTCGTGAAGACGAACATCAGCAAGCTCGGCGGCGTCATCGACGTGCACAGCGAGCCCGGCATCGGCACCAAGATGACGGTCACGCTGCCGATCACGCTCGCGATCATCAGCGCGCTCATCGTCCGGGTCGCCGACCGGCTGTTCGCGATCCCGCTGACCAACGTGCAGGAGGCGGTCGCGCTCGACGAGGCCACGGTGCGCCAGATCGACGGCCGCGAGATGATCACGCTGCGCAACAGCACGCTCCAGCTCTGCTACCTGGCGCGGCTCTTCGGCCTGAACGAGGAGGAGGAGCTCAGCGCGCGCATCGCCGGCCTGCTCGGCGGCGCGCGCGGCGGCTCGGCGGCGCGCGCCGCTGTGGGCGGCGGGCGCCGGGGCGACGGCGGCCGCGCGACGCTCGGGCTCCAGGGGGGCAGCAAGCGCAAGTACATCGTCGTCGCGTCGGTCGGCGCGCGCAGGCTGGGCCTCGTCGTGAGCACGCTCATCGGGCAGCAGGACGTCGTGATCAAGGCGCTCGGCCCGTCGCTCTCCTCGGTGCGCGGCTTCTCCGGCGCCACCGAGCTCGGCGACCAGCGCATCGCGCTCGTCCTCGACGCCCCCGCGCTCATCGAGGAGATCCTCCACGGCGGGGACCGGCAGCGCAACGATCCGCGGAGCACCCATGGCTAACCTCACCCGAAGGCCCGCCCGGATACCGGTCTCGAAGCGGAACTCGCGCGCGCAGGCGAGCGGCCCGCGGACCGAGTACCTCGCGTTCACGCTCGCGGGCGACACCTACGCCGCGCCCGTCTCGCTCGTGCGCGAGATCCTGAAGCCGCCCCCGCTCACCCCGGTGCCGCGCGCGCCGGACTCGACGATGGGCATCGTCAGCGTGCGCGGGCAGCTCGTCACCGTCATCGATCTGCGGCGGCGGATGCGGCTGCACGAGAGCGCGGCGCAGCGGCGGGCGCGCATCCTGCTCGTCGACGCGGCGAACGGCGAGACGCTCGGCCTCTTCGTCGACGAGGTCCAGCAGGTCTACCGGCTCGCCGACGCCGAGATCGAGCACGCCGCGACGGCGCTCGGGGGGGACGTGGCGGGCTACATCGCCGGCATCGCCCGGCCCATGCACGGGGCGAGCGCGTCGGATGGCACCCAGGGCGAGGCGCAGCCGCGCGTCATCATCCTGCTCGACCTGCAGGCCATACTCGCGTCCTAACGGACGATTCGTCCGCGCCCGGGCGGCTCGTAGAGCCCGGGCGCTCGGAGGCTCAGATGCCGTTGACTGGAGAGCGCAGCCGTCCCGACCCGCAGAAGAGCCTCGTCGGCTTTGTGGTCGGCGACGTCCACTACGCGATCGACATCACGCGGGTCCGCGAAATCGTGAATCCGCTCGAGGTGACCACGCTGCCGCACACGCCCCCCGAGGTCGCCGGCGTCGCGAACCACCGCGGCGAGGTGGTGCCGGTCATCGAGCTCCGCGTGCGCTTCGGGCTGCCTCCGGTCGATCCGACCCGCAGCACCAAGTGGATCCTTGTCGACGTGGGGACGCATACGGTGGGGCTCGTGGTCGACGCGGTGACGGAGGTCTTCGGGACGAGCGGCGATTACCGGCCGACGCCGCCGGTGGGCGGCAGCAGCGATCTGCGCGGCATCACGGGGGTGACGACCCACGACGAGCGGATGATCTTCGTGCTCGACGTCGGGCGCTTCATCGAGCTCGCCCTCGCGCTCGCCGCGTCGGGCGCCCTCCTGGAGGCCCCGTGAGCCGCGCGTTCGACGATCTGGGTCCGTTCGAGGGCCCGCGCGCGGGCGACGCGGGCTCCTGGCCGGCCGAGCCGGAGTCCATCTCGCCCAGCGTGCGGAGCACGCCGATGCCGATCGCGGTCATCGCCGCGGCGCTCTCCGCGGACGACGCCGAGGAGCGCCGCCAGGCGGCCGCGCGGCTCGGCAGGGCCGACGTCGTCGAGGCGTTGCCGCTGCTGCTCCGCGCGCTCGGCGATCCCGACTGGCGCGTCCGCAAGGAGGCGACCTACGCCTGCCACCGGCTGATCCAGGCCGCGCCGGCCTCCGCGCCGGCGCAGGCCGCCGAGGGGGAGCGGCCGGCCTCACCCGGCGCCGGCGCGGAGGGCGAGCGGCCGTCCGCCCCGCAGCTCCTCGTCGCGGCGCTCCTCGACGCGCTTCAGAAGAGCGAGGACGTCGGCCTCAGGAACGCGGCCATCGAGGTGCTCGGCTACTGCGGCCGAGACGCCACGCCGGCGCTCGTCGACGCGCTCGGCGCGCTCGCGGGGGACGAGCGCAAGCTCGTCGTCGACGCGCTCGGCCGCACGCGCGACCCGGCGGCGCTCGACCCGCTCTACGCGGCGCTCGCCGAGCAGGACGACAACCTGCGGCAGAGCGCGATCGAGGCGATCGCCGGGATGGGGCTCATCGCGCGCGAGCGGGTGACGGACATCCTGTACGAGCGGCTCGCCGATCGGGATCGCTTCGTGCGGCTGACCTCGCTGAACGGGCTGAACGGGCTCGAGGCGCCGGTGCCGTGGCGGGTGCTCTCGTCGCTCATCGACGACCCGATCCTCCGGCCGGCGGCGCTGGTCGCCGCGGCGCTCGCGGAGAGCCCGGAGGCGCCGCGGGCGCTCTGCGCGGCGCTCGCGACGGCGCGGGGCGGCGCGTTCGCGCAGCTCGTCCGGGCGCTCGCGCGGCTCGCCGAGGGGCCGCTCGCGTCGCACGCGGTGGACGCGCTCCGGGCGGCGCCGCCCGATGTGGGCGCCCGCCTCGTGCAGGCCGCCGCCGGCGCGCCGGGCTCGGGCGGCGCGGAGCCCCCGTCGTGGCGCGGCCTCGGCGCGGATCCGGTGAGCGGGCGCGCCCAGGCGCTCTTGCTCGCGGCGATGGCGCGCGCCCCGGGCGCGGCCGACGCCGCGGTGCAGGCCATGATCGAGCCCGCGCTCGTCGAGACGGCGCAGCGCGCGCTGGGGCTGCTCGGCGCGGAGGCGCTGCCCTCGGTGCTGTCCTACCTCGAGCGCCACATCGATCCCGACCCGGATCTCTGGGAGGGCGTCGACGACGCGACGGCCGCGCTCCTCGACGGCGCCGTGGCGATCGCGGAGCAGGGCGGGCGCGAGGGCGCGCTGGACGGCGAGCGGCCCGACATCGACGCGACGCTCGCCGAGCTGCTCGGCGCGGTGCGGCGGTCGGTCCGGAGTCCCTCGACGCTCGTGGCGACCAGCGCGCTCTACGGGCTCGCGAAGATCGGGGCCGCGGTCGACTTCCCGCTCATCGTGTCGCAGACGCGCGCGATCTCGCTGCCGGTGGCGCGCGCGGCGGAGAGCGCGCTCGCGGGGCTCACGGAGCGCTACCCCGAGACGGCGCGCGAGCTCGCGCGCGGGCTCGCGCTGGCGGAGGACACCCAGCTCGCGGCGGCGATCGTGATCGAGGCGCTCGGCGACGCGGAGCCGGAGGAGATCGCGTTCCTCACGAGCGCCGCGTCGGCGGGGGACGTGCGCGCGCGCCGCGCGGCCGTGACCGCGATCGCGGCGGCGGCGGGCGTCTCTGCGCTCGACGTGCTGAGCCTCTCCCTGGCCGACGAGGAGCGCGAGGTCCGGCTCGCCGCGGCGCGCGCGCTGGGCCGCCTGTACGCGTCGCTCTCGGACCGCGCGAGCGACGAGCGGGCGCGCGCGCGCGAGCTGCTCGGGCTGGTGCGCGCGTCGGGGGAGCCCGATCTCATCGCGGCCGCGGCGCAGGGGGGCGCGCCGTTCCGCTCGGATCCTCCCTGGAGCGACGCCGCGGAGCGGCCGAGCGCGCCCGTGGCGATCGACGGCGGTGAGGCCCCGGCGTCCCCCTCGGGGATGACCGGCGGGCCGCCGTCGGGGAAGGTGCTGTGAACCGGCGGCGGGACGACGAGATCCGCCTCTTGCCTGACGAGTTCCAGAGGCTGCGTGACCTGTTCAACAAGCACTGCGGGCTCCACTTCGGGCCCGAGGCGCGCACGTCGATGGAGCGCCGGCTGCGCGAGCGGGTCGTCGAGCTCGGGCTCTCGTCGTTCGCGCAGTATTACGAGTACCTGCGCTTCCACAGCCGCGGGCGCGCCGAGCTCGACGAGGCGCTCGAGCTCATCACGGTCAACGAGACGTATTTCTTCCGCGAGGACTACCAGCTGCGCGCGCTCATGACCGAGCTCGTGCCCATGATCGTCAAGGCGGGGGGCGCCAAGGGCCGGCTGTCCATCTGGAGCGCGGGCTGCTCGACGGGCGAGGAGGTCTACTCGATCGCGATCGCCGCGCGGGAGTCCGGCGCCGCGGAGCGCCGCGAGGTCCGCATCTTCGGCAGCGACATCTCCCGCCGCTGCGTGATCGCGGCGCGCCGGGGGGTGTACGGCGCCTCGTCGTTCCGCGCGACGCCGCCCGAGCTCAAGCGGCGCTACTTCGTGGAGCGCCCGGACGGGTTCCACGTTGTGGACGAGCTGCGGGCGCTCTGCCAGTTCGGCCACCTGAACCTGCTCGACTCGTCGCGGGCGGCGGTGATCGGGCGCGTGGACGTCATCTTTTGCCGCAACGTCCTCATCTATCTGGACGAGGAGTCGCGGCGCCGCGTGATCGACATCTTCTACGAGCGCCTCTCGTCCGGCGGGTTCCTCCTGCTGGGCCACTCCGAGTCGCTCCTGAACGTCACGACCGCGTTCGAGCTCGTGCACCTTCGGGAGGATCTCGTGTACCGCAAGCCGGCGGCCACGCTGCGTCTGGGGATCCCGGAGATCTCGCCCGATCGGGGCGGCCCGGAGCGGGGCGGCGGGGAGGAGGGCGGATGAGGCGCCGACGAAGTCGAGGCTGCGCAGGCGACGGTTGGTCCCATGGCGCTCCGGGTGGGGTAGAATGAACCTCCGGCGGAAGGTTTTGCGCTCATGACATTCGCTCCCCTGCGCGTGCTCGTCGTCGACGACTCCGCGTACAACCGGCGCAACATCGCCGAGATCTTGAGCGGAAGCGACGAGATCGAGGTCGTGGGCAAGGCCGGTGACGGCGACGACGCGCTCCGTCAAGCCGCGCAGCTCCGGCCGGACGCGATCACGCTGGATCTCGAGATGCCGCGCATGGACGGCTTCACCTTCCTCCGCATCCTGATGGCGAGGCAGCCGACGCCCGTCATCATCGTCTCGAGCTACAGCCACAAGGAGAACGTCTTCAAGGCGCTCGAGCTGGGCGCCGTCGACTTCGTGGCGAAGCCGGACCGGCAGTTCACGGCGGACGCGCAGATCCGGCGGGAGATCATCCAGAAGGTCCTGCTGGTGCGCTACCTCCGCCCCCGCTCTCCGATGCCGGCCGCGCCGGCCCCGGCGCGGGCGGCGCAGCCTGCGTCGCCGCGCGCGGTGCAGGAGTCGTCGCGGCTCGGCGTCTCGCTGCGCCACCTCGTGGCGGTCGGCTCGTCGACGGGCGGGCCCACGGCGCTCCTCGAGATCTTCAACCGGATCCCGGATCGTTTCCCCGGCGCGATCTTCATCGCGCAGCACATGCCGGACAAGTTCACCCGCACGTTCGCGGAGCGGCTCGATCGGAAGGGCGGCCTCCGGGTGGTCGAGGCGCAGAACGGCGAGCAGGTGGTGGCCCGCAAGGCGTATGTGTGCCCGGGTAGGATGTGCATGGAGATCGCGGTGACGCCGGGCAGCGGGGTCGGGCTGAGCGGCGACATCCGGATCCGGGTGGGGGCGCCGGCGCCTGGGGACCGGTACGTTCCGAGCGCGGACCGGCTGTTCCGGAGCGTGGCGCAGGTGGGCGGCAGCCGCGCGGTGGGCATCATCTTGACGGGGATGGGCGACGACGGGGTGAACGGCGCGCGGGCGGTCCGCGCGGCCGGGGGCACGGTGGTGGCCGAGAGCGAGGACTCGGCGGTGGTCTACGGCATGCCCGGGGCTGCGGTGCGGGCCGGCGTCGTGAACGAGAGCCTGCCCTTCACCGCGATCGGCGACTTCATCGCGCTGCTCTCCTGAGCGGCGGTCACCCGCTTCGGATACGGGCCCATCTCGACGTTTTCGGTGCTCAGCGCACTGGAGTGCGCTTCCGCGCCGAAAACGCCGATCTGGACCCGTCTCCTGTGCGGGTGACCGCCGCTCTGCGACGCTCGTACCAGGGCGGGTGGGAACCGCTCTAGGGTGAGCTGGGTTCCAGCGGGCAGCCAAAGTTGACCCCTCGGGCGCATCGTGAGACAGGTCGGTCCCTGACATGCGGATCCGACGCGCCGCACGCAGGCTTGTATGTCTTGGCTGGTTGGCCGCCCTCTCGGGCGTCGCTTTCGACGGCCTTGCGGCGCCTCCTTCGGAGGTAGCGGGGCCTGCGGCCGGTGCGCCGAAGGCGGAGCCGGCGAAGGCCGACGTGAAGAAGGCGGAGCCGGCGAAGGGCGACGCGGTGAAAGCTGAGCCCGCGAAGGCGGAGCCGGCGAAGGTCGACTCGGCGAAGGCGGAGCCCGCGAAGGTCGACGCGGCGAAAGCTGAGCCCGCGAAGGCGGAGCCGGCGAAGGCCGACGCGAAGAAGGATGGGCCGGCCGAGGGCAAGGCGGAGAAGCCGGCGCCGGTCAGGGTGGCGGCCGTGTCTGGCGGGAAGGGCGGCGCGAAGAGCGCGGCCAAGGCGCCGGCGAAGGCCGCTGCGCGATCGAAGCCGTCGAAGAAGGGCGCGGCGAAGAACACGCGCAAGCCGGGGGAGCCGGGCGCGCCGGACGAGGCGGCGCGGCGGGTCATCGCCGGCACAGCGACGCCGGCGGGGGCGAGCACAGGCGAGTCGCCCGAGCTCCGCACGCTGCGCGCGATCGACCTGGCGCTGTTTCCCGGCGCGGCCCCGAGCGCCGGGCCCGCGTGGCCGGTCGACGGCACGCTCCTGCTCGGCGCAGGCGAGCCGCGCCTCGAGGTCTCCGGCCTGCCGCCCGCGGGCCTGCCCGCCCCGCTGGCGGAAGCGGAGGAGACCCGCGACATCTCCTGGCTGCGTCAGCTCGAGCTGCCCGAGATCCCGGTCCGCTGGGACGGCCGGGTGGTGCGCTACCTCGAGTACTACAAGGACGACCCGCGCGGCCGCTCCGCCGTGGTCACGTGGATCAAGAAGAGCGGCCGCTACGGCGCCGCCATCCGCCGCGTCCTCCGCGAGCAGGGGCTGCCGGAGGATCTCCTCTGGCTCTCGCTCGTCGAGAGCGGCTTCGACCCGACCATCCACTCCCCGGCCGGCGCGGCAGGCCTCTGGCAGTTCATGCCGGAGGGCGCGCGCATCTATGGCCTCACCGTCGACCGCTGGGTCGACGAGCGCCTGGATCCAGAGCGATCCACCTTGGCGGCGGCGCGGTACCTCTCGGATCTGCGGCGGCGTTTCGGCGGCTGGGAGCTCGCGTTCGCGGCGTACAACATGGGGTACGGGGGGCTGCTCGCGTCGATCCGGAAGTACAACACGAACGACTTCTGGGAGCTGTCGCGGCTCGAGGCGGGGATGCCGCTCGAGACGGCGCTCTATGTGCCGAAGATCCTCGCGATCGCGATCGTGGCGCGGAACCCGGCGGTGTTCGGCTGCGACGACGTGGAGCTCGATCCGGCGGTGACGTTCGACAAGATCTCGCTGGGCTCCGGGGTGTCGCTGCAGGCGGTGGCGGCGGCCTCGGGCGCGGCGGCGCCGGAGATCGAGGCGCTCAACCCGCAGCTCGTGGCGAAGCGCACGCCGCCGTCGCCGGTGGACGCGAAGGAGCAGGCGCGCTGGGAGGTCCGGGTGCCCGCGGGTGCGGGGGCGCGCGCGGCGAAGTCGATGCCGAAGCTCCTGGAGCGCGAGCCGAAGCTCGAGCGTTACCTGGTCCGCTGGGGCGAGTCGCTCGACGACATCGCGACGTTCCGGCGGACGACGCGGTGGACGTTGCAGACGTTGAACGGCCTGCGGGCTGGCGAGCCGGTGCGTCCCGGGGCGCTGCTGTTCGTCCCGGCGGCGGAGGGCGTCGGGGCGGCGGCGGCCGAGCACCTGCTCGCGAGCGGCGCGCCGCTGTCGTCGGAGGGGAAGCCGGTCGTGGTGGTCCCGGCGCAGCGCTTCTCCTACGAGGGGCGCCGGCGGGTGTTCTATCGGGTGGTCGCGGGCGATGCGCTGCGGGATCTGGCGGCGGTGCTCTCGGTGACGCCCGACGAGATCTGCCGCTGGAACACGCTGGCGCCTGGGGCGTCGCTCCATGAGGGGATGACGCTCCAGCTGTTCGTCCCGAGGTCGCAGCGCCACGACGGCGTGTTCTTGCTCGACGAAGGCGGCGCGCGCGTCATCGAGGTCGGCTCGGAGGAGTTCTTCGCGCACTTCGAGGGGCTGAAGGGGCGGAAGCGCATCGAGATCGCGGTGCGAGAGGGGGATTCGTTCAGCAAGATCGCGAGCCGGTACGGCCTCAGCGTCGGCAGCTTGGAGCGGATCAACCAGCGCTCGCGGCGGAGCCCGCTGATGCCCGGGGATCGGCTGGTGGTGTACGTGCCGACCTCGCGACCGGACGACCCGGCGCCGGTCGAGCCGCGCGAGGATGAGGTCCGCGTGGCGTCGGCTCAGGCCGCGGGCGCGGTGGACGACGGCGACAAGGCGGCGGCCGAGCCGGTGAAGCCGGCGGTGCTGCTGACGCCCGTGGCGCCCGTCGAGGCGGGCGCGGGCGAGGCGAAGCCCGGCGGCGCGGGGGCGGCGGGCGCGGGCGACCTGGCCGGAGCGAGGCCGGAGGAGAAGAAGGCCGCCGAGGGCGAGAAGAAGCCGGCGGCGGGCGGAGCGGACGACAAGAAGTCCGCGGGGCGTGGCGCCGCCGAGCCGCAGCCGGCGGGGCGCGCCAAGGGGGCGCAGGACAAGGAGAAGCCCGCGTCTGGCGCTGGCACCGCGCTGTGAGGTCCGGGTGAGCTCGGGCTTCCAGGGGGCGAGACCCCCGCCTCGTGGTCTCAGGTCTTGGCAGAGGGCGTCGCCCCGGTCTCGTCCCGCCCATGGACGCCGGCGGGCGGGCTCGTCGCCTCCACGGCGGTGAACGGTTCGATGATCTTGTAAGAGTGCGACGCCCCCTTGGGGACCGTCCAGGAGTCGCCCGGCTCGAGGCGCACCATTTGCCCCTCGATGAGCAGCTCGGCCCGTCCAGCGATGACGAACCCTACGGTCTCGTAATCCCGCGCGGTCGGCTGTTTGGCGTCGCCTGGCGGCTCGCATTCCCAGAGCCGCATCGATACCTGGATCCCGGAGGCCAGGTATTTTTGTCCCATCTGGCCTGTCGGAGAGCGGCCGGAGGAGACCTTCATGACGGTTGTGTCGCTCATGTGCGCCTCGCTTTCCTCCACGAGTGATTTGCCGGTCTGGCGACGAGCGTGGGTCCGCGCCTGGCTGGAGCGAATCGGGCTTCTCCCTCTTTCCTCGTCGGTTTTCTTCGTGCGTTCGTCCTTGCAGGGAACGTATCGCGCCAGGGAGATCTGCTGTAGGATGCCCGCACAGGAGGCTGTCCCGTGGACCTGGGGACCGGATGTCATGTCGCGCGGGCGCAGGTGGTTGACGGATCGCGCGGCGTGAGCGCTGGGCGTCGGGGGCGTCGTGGGTGCGCCGTCGCTCGCATCGCTCTGCTGGTCGCGGCCGTCCGTGCGCGCTCCGTGACGGCGGGGCGCGTCGCGCTTCCGGAAAGCCGATGATGCCCTCGCCGAAGAGCTCGACATTGCTCGCGTCCGGTGTGCTGATCGACAGGAAGTACCGGCTCCTGCGCCAGATCGGCGAGGGGGCGATGGGCGTGGTCTGGGCGGCGGTGAACGTGGCGACGGCCCGCGAGGTGGCGCTGAAGCTGATCCACCGGCCCGAGACCGAGTTCCGGCTGCGGCTGCAGCGCGAGGCGCGCAACTGCGGGGCGCTGCGGCACCGGAACGTCATCGACATCTACGACATGGGGGAGACCGAGGCCGGGGAGCCGTTCCTGGTGATGCAGCTGCTCACGGGGGAGACCGTGGCCGAGCTGCTCGCGCGGCGGCGCCGGCTCGACCCGCCCGTGGCGGCGTCGATCGGGCGAGACGTGGCGAGGGGGCTCGCGGCGGCGCACGCGATGCACATCATCCACCGCGATCTGAAGCCGGCGAACATCTTCCTGCACCGCGAGCCGGACATGGACGAGCCGGTTGTGAAGGTGCTCGATTTCGGGGTCGCCAAGAACCTCTCGGTCAACGACGGCCTGCACACGGTGCAGGGCGGCGCGGTCGGGTCGCCGCTCTACATGAGCCCGGAGCAGGTGAGGGCCGAGCCGAACGTCGATCACCGGGCCGACATCTGGGCGCTCGGCGTCGTGTTGTTCGAGATGCTGACGGGCATGCGCCCGTTCCAGGGGGACGCGCAGGCGGTGTTCATGGGGATCTTGACGGGCGAGATCCCCACCGTGTCCAAGTACCTGAGGCGGGTGGACCAGGGGCTCGTCGACCTGATCGCCCGCTGCATGCGCAGGGATCGCGCGGACCGGATCAGCTCTGCGGCGGAGGTCGCTGCGCTGCTCGATCGGTACGCGGAGCGCGGCGTGGGTCCGGGCAGGGACGCGGCGCTGCGGCAGTCGTCGCCGGAGGGGCGGGGGGCGCTCCCGGACGAGGATGTGGACGGCGGCTGGGAGGAGTCGCAAGGCGGCACGGTGGCGCTTGCGGCGCAACCTGGGTTGGCGCTCGCGGCGCAGCCTGCGTCGGTGGCGCAACCCGGGTCGGCCCTCGCGGCGCAGCCTGCGTCGGTGGCGCAGCCTGCGTCGGTGGCGTACCCCGCGTCGGTGGCGAACCGGTCGGGGAGCGTCGAGGGGGGCGCGGGAGCGCTGCCGCTGGCGCTGCTCGGTGGGGGGCCGCGGGCCCCGGTGCCGGTGCAGGAGTCGCCTGAGGCGCACAGGTCGCTGGGGCCGGGGCAGGGGGCTGCGGGGCCAGCGTCGGGCATGAGCCGCGCGACGGATGGCGGGCCAGCGTCGGGCGCCGGCCATGCGGCGGGCGCGGTTCCTCGGCGTCCGGGCAGCTCGGGCCAGCACCTGGCCGCGGCGTCCGTGGTGCGCGCGCTGCGGGACGAGGACGTGGCGACCTTGCCCCTCACGCGGCGGAACGCGGATGCGGCCGGGGCCGCGGGGCCGCGCGCCGGGTCGGGGACCTATCCGGCGGCGGGGCCTGCCGCCGCTGCGCCTCGGCCCCCGTCGTCGTCGGTGGCGGCGTTTGCAGCGCCGGAGCCGTCCCAGGCGAGCGCGGCGCAAGCCGCTCCGGTGCAGCCTGCGCCCGTGGCGGCGCCGCAGCAGGGCTCCTGGGCGATGACGGTGCGCATGAACGCGCCGCCGATGCCCGAGGCAGGGGCGGGGCCAGGCGGCCTCGGCCCTGCTGGCGCGCTGCCGCCGGGAGGCATCTCCGCGCAGCCGAGCTGGAGCTCGGCGCCGGCCGCGAGGCTCGGCCCGGAAGCGGGCGCGAGCGCCTCGGACTCCAGGTCGGGCGCGACAACGGCAACGGGCGCGCCGCGCCAGGCCGGGAGCTCGTCGACGACCCCGCTCGTCTCGAACCACCCGTCGGTCCATCAGGTCGGGGTGCACCAGGCCCAGGACGCTCAGGAGCGGGCCCCGCACGGCGGCGAACCGAGGCGCAAGCGTACGGCCGCGACGCTCGCGATCGTGGCTGCTGCGCTGTCGCTGATCCTCGTGGGGATGCTCATCTCGCTGAGGTCGCCGGAGACGTCGTCGGCCGCGCCGGAAGTGTCCGGGAGCGCGATGCCGTCGTTGGACCGCGCCGGAGGAGACACGGTCGCCGCGCCGGAGCGCGGGGGAGCGCCGTCGCGGAACGAGGAGCTCCCAGCGCAGGAACCCTCGGCGCCATCCGCGGAGGCGCCGCCGGGCTCCTCGGCGCTGGCGCCGCCGGGCTCCTCGGCGCTGGCGCCGCCGGGCTCCTCGGCGCTGGCGCCGGCCGTGCCCTCGGCGCCGAGCGCCCTTCCGACGAGCAGCGCGGCCGGCGCGTCGGCGCCAGGCGGCGGCGCGGGCACGGCGCCGGGGACGGCGAGCGGCGCGAAGCCGGGCAGCTCGACGCTCGGGGCGCCTCCCGCGACATCGCAGCCCGCGAAGGCTGCTCCTGCCCCATCCGCGGCCTCGTGCGCTCATCTCAGGTTCTTGGCGAAGAAGCAGTGCGAGGCGAAGCTCAAGAAATAGACTCGGCCTCTCCGCGGCTCGGGGCGCCCCTCCCGAAATGACGCCACGGTAACGCCGCGATTCCTGGGCAGCGACGACGTGGCGACGATCACGTGCGCTGAGCGCGTGCCCACACCGGAAGCGCCGGAGCCGGCTTCGCGCTCTGCGAGCCCGGCCGGCAGCTTTTCTTGACGGTGCGCTGCCTCACCTGCGACACTTCTTCCAAGCACCGTCGACCTGCTGCCACGTCCGTCCTCCAGCGAGACCACCCCATGCAGTCCCCTTCGGCTCCTGCCGCGCCGCCGCCAGGTGCGCTCATTTGCGGCAAATACCGCCTTCTTCGGCGGATCGGCGAAGGGGCGATGGGCGTCGTCTGGGCAGCGCACAACGAGGCTACCTCTCGGGAGGTCGCGCTCAAGCTGCTGGTGCGGCCCGACCCGGAGCTCCGCGTCCGGCTGCTGCGGGAGGCGCGCGCTTGCGGCGCCGTGAGCCACCGGAACATCGTCGATATCTACGATGCTGCAGAGTCGGAGAACGGCGATCCGTTCCTCGTCATGCCGCTGCTCTCCGGCGAGACGCTCTCGTCCTTGCTCAAGCGCAAGCGCAAGCTGGAGATCCACGATGCCTCGCGCATCGCTCGGGACATCGCGCGCGGCCTCTCCGCCGCGCACGAGCGGGGCATCATCCACCGCGACCTGAAGCCGTCCAACATCTTTCTCCACACCGAGCCTGGCGAGGGCGACGCCATCGTCAAGATACTCGACTTCGGCGTGAGCAAGTTCCTCGCGGGTCCTCAACAGGTGAAGACCGCGACAGGCATCCTCATTGGCTCGCCGGCGTACATGAGCCCTGAGCAGGTGCGGGCGCAGAGCGATATCGACACGCGCGCGGACCTCTGGGCGCTCGGCGTGGTGATGTTCGAGATGCTCACGAGCAGGCGGCCGATCCAGGGCAAGGCGCATGAGCTCCTGAGAAACGTGCTGCACGGCGACATCCCGGCGGTGTCCCAGTCTGTCTGGCAGATCGATCCCGGCCTCGATGCCCTGGTGACGCAGTGTCTCCAGCGCGATCGCGAGAAGCGACCGCGCTCGGCGGCCGATGTCGCGGCGGCGCTCGAGCCGTTCGTCACGCCGTCGGCGCCGCAGCGCGCGCCCTCGAGGCCGGGGTCGTCGCCGGAGCTGCGGCACGAGATCCCGCAGCAGCTCGGGCGAGGGTCGTGGGGTGGGGCCGCTCCCGGGCGGTCGCCGACGCCGGCGACCGGGACGCCGCTCCCGGCGTCCGTGGCGCATCTGCAGGCCCCGCAGGGACACCCGAACACGCCGGTGTCAGGGCCGCGCGGGGCGCTCGCGGCGCCGCAGCAGCCGGCGGCGGGCGCGTGGCCGGGGCAGCCGGCGGCGGGCGCGTGGCCGGGGCAGCCGGCGGCGGGCGCGTGGCCGGGGCAGCCGGCGGCGGGCGGGGCGGCGGCCCCGGGGCATCGGGAGCGGATGGCGAGCAATCCTCTGCTGGGGGACCGCGGGACGATCAAGATGTCACCCGAGCAGGCGGCCGCCTATCGATCAGAGTCCAGTGCGTCGCTGGCGCGTCCGGCCGCTCCCCTCGGACAGGCGCTGTCGCTCGGCGGCACGGTGCCGCTCGATCCGCTCCCCGAGCCGAAGAGGCCGCTTCCTGTGCCCGCCCGCTCGCCTGTCGTGTGGATCGCGATGGCCGTTGTCGCGGCGGCGCTCCTCCTGGGGATCGGCATGGCCGCGGGGTATCTCTTGCGGCGCAGCGAGGTGGAGCGCCCGAGGGACCCCGGCGGAGAGCGTGCTACCTTCCGCGTCGCCCTCTCGTTTGCGCTAGGCAAAGCGACCTCGCCCGCCGCGGCGACGCGCCTCGACCCACCCTGCTGAGCTCGATGTCCACCTCCTTCACGCAGATCGCTGCTGGCCTGGTGATAGCCGAGAAGTACAAGCTTGTGCGGCGGCTGGGAGAGGGATCCATGGGCGTCGTGTGGGCGGCGCTCAACCTGTCCACCTCGCGTGAGGTGGCGTTGAAGCTGATTCACCGCCCGGATCCCGAGCTCCGGAGGCGGCTGCAGCGTGAAGGGCGCAATGGCGGGGCGCTGCGGCACCGCAACGTCATCGACATGTATGACATGGGGGAGACCGAGTTCGGCGAGCCCTTCCTGGTGATGCAGCTGCTCACCGGAGAGACGCTCGCGGACCTGCTCGTGCGCAGGCGGCGGCTCGACGCGGACGTGGCGGCGTCGATCGGGCGAGACGTGGCGAGGGGGCTCGCGGCGGTGCATGCGCTGCACATCGTCCACCGCGATCTGAAGCCGGCGAACATCTTCCTGCACCGCGAGGCCGACGCGGACGAGCCGGTGGTGAAGGTGCTCGATTTCGGGGTCGCGAAGAACCTCTCCGTGAATGACGGCATCCGCACGGCGACGGGCGGCGCGGTGGGATCGCCGCTCTACATGAGCCCGGAGCAGGTGAGGGCCGAGCCGAACGTCGACCACCGGGCCGATATCTGGTCGCTCGGCGTGGTGCTGTTCGAGATGCTGACGGGCATGCGGCCGTTCCAGGGGGACGCGAGGGCGGTCTTCACCGGCATCCTGACGGGCGAGATACCGAAGATCTCCCGGTACGTGCGGCGGGTGGACCCGGGGCTCGTGGAGCTCGTGGCGCGGTGCATGGCGCGCCACCGGGACGAGCGGATCGGGTCGGCGGCGGAGGTGGCGGACCTCCTCGAGGGGTACACGGCGGCGGGGGCGAGGGCAGCGGGATTTGCCGTCGGGGGCGGGGGCGGCGGGCAGGTGGCGGCGATGGAGGCGCCCGCGATTCCCGGCGCGGCGCCGGCAGGGGCGCCGGTGTCGCCGATGGCGAGCGGGGCGGCGGTGTCGCCGATGGCGAGCGGGGCGGTGGTGTCACTGACGGCGAGTGGGGCGCCGGTGTCGCCGATGGCGAGCGGGGCGGTGGTGTCGCCGACGGCGAGCGGGGCGTCTGCGCCGGAGTGGAACGCCGAGCTGACCCAGAGGCTCGAGCCGGAGGCCATGGCGAGCGCCGAGGCGGCGCTGGGCGCGCCGCCCGCATGGGGCCACGGTGAGCCGGGGAAATCGACGACCGCGCCGCTCGTGCTGGGCCCGGAGGCAGGCCGAGGCGCGCAGCCGTCGCCCTGGGCAGCGCGCGCAACGCCGGTGCCTCCGCGGGCGCCGCGGACGCCGCCGCGGCGGCAGGCAGGCTGGAAGCGCCTTCCGGGCCCGGCGGCTGTCGCGGCGCTCGCCGCCGGCGCGGCTGGCCTGGTGGGCGCAGCGCTCTTCGTCGCGCTGCGCTCGCCAGCGCCCGCGGAGAACGCAGCTGGGATCGAGACGATGCCGGAGGCCGGGATCGAGAGCGCCGCAACGAGCGCGGCAAGGCCGCCGGATCCGCCGACCCCGCCTGCGACCGCTGCGCCTCAGGCTTCGGTGGCGGCTGAGCCGCCCAGGGTGGATGAGCCGGTGGATGCCGGCGGGGCGAACAGCGCGCCGGACGCGGGGCCGGCGGGCGTGGAGCCGGCGTCGGTGGAGCGGAGCCAGCCGGCGGTGGAGGCGCCGACTCCAGCGGCGGCGGTGTCGGCTGTCGCGGCGTCGCCACCTGCTGCGGCGCCTGCGTCGGCGCGGGCGGTCGTCGCGGCGCAGCCCAGGAGTCAGCCTCCGGCGCAGCCCGCGCCCGCGCCGTCGCGGTCTGCGCAGCAACCGGCCGCCCGGCGGCAACCCGTGGATCCGTGCGCGGGCAAGACAGGGTTCATGCGGACGAACTGCCTGCGGGACCAGGCGAAGAAGAAGGACCCCTACGCTCCCTGAGCGGTGTTGCGCGCGGGGGAGCCAGGTATCCGTCGTTCCGGCCGCGCGAGCGCAATGGTAAGCCTGCGCAGGTGGGGGAGCTACCTGGGGGCCTATGTCGGGGCTGATCGAGGCGTACAAGCTGCTTCCGGGCATGCTGCTCGCCAGCAAGTACCGGCTTGCACCGCAAGATCGGGCAGGGGGCGATGGGGGTCGTCTGGGCCGCGACCAACGAGGCCACGGGGCGCGAGGTGGCGCTCAAGGTGATCGCCCGGCCGGATCCCTCGCTGCGGAAGCGGCTGCTGCGCGAGGCGCAGTCGTGCGGCGCGCTGCAGCACCCGAACATCGTCGACGTGATCGACGTGGCCCGCACCGAGAGCGCCGAGCCGTGCCTGATCATGGAGATGCTCGTCGGGGAGAGCGTGGCGGCGCTGCTCGAGGCGAGGCGGCGGCTGGACGCGCCGCTGGCGGCGCGGATCGCGCGCGACGTGGCAGGCGCGCTCGCCGCGGCGCACGCCGTGCAGATCGTGCACCGCGACCTCAAGCCGGCGAACCTCTTCCTGCACCGGCCGCCGGAGGCGAGCGACTTCGTGGTGAAGGTGCTCGACTTCGGCGTGGCGAAGAACCTGGCGATCGCGAGCGGCGCGACGTCGACGCTCGACGCGGCGGTGGGCACGCCGTTCTACATGAGCCCGGAGCAGGTCCGCGCCGACCGGGACATCGATCCGCGGGCGGACCTCTGGGCCCTCGGGGTGGTGCTGTTCGAGATGCTGACCGGCGTGCGGCCGTTCCAGGGCGACGGGACGCAGCTGATCTCGCAGATCCTGGAGGGGGAGATCCCGAAGGTGTCGCGCTACCTGCGGCGCGTGGACGAGCGGCTCGTGCGGATCGTCGATTGCTGCCTTCGCAGGGCGCGGGAGGAGCGGTTCGCGTCGGCGGACGAGGTGGCGCGGGAGCTGGCGGTGTTCGTGCCGCGAGGGCCGGGAATGGCGGGAGGCGCGGGGGTGGAGCGGGTGGCGGCGGTGGAGCGCTGGGATGGGTGCGGAGTGGCGGGAGAGGGCGGGGAGGCGCTGCCGGAGACCGTCGTGAAGCAGGAGGGCGGGGAGACGGCGGTAGCGCCGGCGTGGAGCCAGGGCGCGAGCGTGGATGAACTCGCGACGACGGTGCCGGTGGCGCGGTCGGAGCGGGAGAGCGGCGGGGGGAAGACCGCGGCGGGGCAGGCGGGCAGGCGGGGGTGGAAGCGGAGGCGACGAGGCAGGGGCAGGGGATTCAGCCAGCGAGCGTGGTGTCGGTCCGGGATGGGAGGTCGGCCAGCGGGGGAGCGCGTTTCGGAGGGCCGGGCGCGGGGGAACAGGTCGGTGGGGCCTCGAGCGCCGGGATGCCGATCGGGGCGCCGGTCGTCGACCCCAGGCCGGTGGTGACACATCGCGGAACCGTCGTGATGCGAGATCAGCTGGCCGCAGCGCAGCAGCGGGCGGTGGCTGCGATCATGGATGCGGCAAGAGAGCAGGCGAAGAGGGGCGGCGCGCCCGTCGCAAGCGCTCAACCCGCAGCCAGGGGGGCGAGTAACGGCGAGGTGAGGCGAGAGAGAGGGAAATCCAGGGCCGTTGACGTGGTCGTGACGCTTGCGGTGGGCCTGATCGTGGGCGCGCTGGTCGCCGTGTGGATTAGCCGCCGGGAGCAGCTGCCGGTCGCACCTGCGGGAGCGGACGGCGGCGGCGACCCGGCGGCAGCGTTCGCTCGGGGAGGGGAGCGGTCCGCTGCGGCGGCGACGCTCGGTGCGTCGTCTGCTCCGGAGCAGACGACGACGGCGGTGGCAGGGGCCCCCGCCGAGGTTGGGGATGCGGCGCCCAAGGGCGTGGAGGCGGTCGGGGTCGGGGAGGGGGACGCCAGAGACGCTGGGGCGGGTCAGGCGGCACAGGCGCCGCAAGTCGCGCCGAAGGTGGGCGCCAAGCGGCCCGCCCCGGCGGCGACAACGGGGCAGGTGAGCCTGCCGTCGCGTGCGGCGGTGACGGGAGAACGGACGCTGCAGGCCGGCGAGAGGGCAGGCCTGGCGAAGGTGCCGCCGCCGGAGGACGCGGTGTATGGGGAGCCGGCTGCGCGATCCACGGCGCCCACTGGACGTGGCGCATCGCCGGGCGAAGCGCCTGCGACGGAGAGGAAGAACGTTGCGCCGCCTCGGCCTTTCTGAGGGACCATCACATGACGAAAGCCGGCGTCGTCCGCGCGGTGCGGAGCGAGGAGGAGACGCCGGCAGGACGTCATGGCGTCGGCGCTCGCTGAGGAGACGAGAAATCCAGCAGCCTGCTGGCCTGACCCGCATCGCCGGCCTGCTCGACACCGCTGCCAATGCCGCCGTCGCCGGGCATGCCCAACTGGACCATCACGCCCTCGAGGGACGGGGCGGTGCCCGGAGTGCCCTGGAAGGCGATAGCGAGGGAATGGCCGCCCTGACCGCCGCCGCCCCGGCCGCCGGAGCCTCCCTGGCCTCCCTGCCCGCCGCTGCAGCCGTCGGGCACGAAGTTCTGGGGCGAACCTATCCCGCCCGGCCCGCCATAGGCGCCGCGTCCGCCCGCCTGGCCGGCGGCGCCGTCGCCGCCCCTGCCGCCATCACGGGCGGTCAGCCGGACGACCTCACGGAAAGTGAGCGTCGCGTTGACGCTCACCAGGGCGATGCTCGACCCACCGGGAGAGCCGCCCCTGCCGCCCGCACCGCCGCAGCCGCCGGCGCCGCCGTTGCCGCCGCTGGCGCCGCCCCGGGTGCCAGCTGGGCACGATGTGTTCCCGCGGGTGCCGGCGCCACCCCCGCCGCCCTGGGCGGTAGTTCCGCGTTGGCCATCGCTGCCGGACAACCCGGTGTAGCCGGCGCTGGAGAGCTGGCCGATGCCGACTGCCCCTGCGCCTGGTGCGCCGACGTCACCCGTTCTGCCTTGCCGGCCCTGGGTACACTCCTCGTCGCCGGCCAGGTATGCGCCAGCGTTGGGATTGGTCTCCGCGCTGGGAGAACCGCTGCCGCCATCGCGCCCGCGCGTTTCCTCGCCATTCCCGCCCCGCCCCCCGAACGAGTCGTCGGAGGTGTCCGCGGTGCCGCACTCATTGGGCGGTGGCGCAGCGGTCGATACTGTGTTCGCCGAGCATGCAGCGCTCCCGCGGGCGCCCTGGGCGAGTTGCGCGGGCTGCGGAGAAGGGGCCGTCCCCGGGGCACCGGGCGCTGCATCGCCCGCCTCGAAGGTGGACCGAACCAGGTCGACCGCGCAGCCCTCGGCGATCGCCGCAATAGCAGAGGTCCCCGCATCGTCCGGATCGATCGTCGGAGCGATGACATGAAGATCCTCCAGGCGCACCGTCTCGCCTTGAGCGCGCATGGCCAGGGGCACAACCCCGGGCGCCGCCGTGAGGGTGGTCTTGTTCGCCTCCTCCCACTGCCAGTCTGCGTCGCAATCGAGGCCACCGTAGAGGGTGACCCCCGCCGTCACGGTGAGCGATTCCTCGAACGTCTGGGCGCATGCGTACACGCGCCGTGCCTCCTTGTCCTCGATCTGCGCGGCGAGCTGGATGGCCTCCGCGAGCGTCTTCACCGGTGCACCCGGGCTCCCGTCACCCCCGTCGCTCGCCGTCGCTGACACGAACACGCCGCAGGCCGCGTCCGCGGTCCAGGTCTGCCCGTCGCTGGGCACGCACCCCACGGGCGTCGGCCCTCCCCCGGCTCCTCCGGTCCCCGTGGCACCTCCGCTCCCTGCCGCGCCGCCGGTCCCTCCGACGCCCACGCCTCCCGCTCCGCCTGCCCCGCTCTGATTCTCTTCACAGCGTATGGCCTTGTGCTCGCAATCGTCTCGGGGCGGGAACGGGAAGCAGCCCGCCGGAGCGAGGCTGGTGGCCATTGGGCCGAGGACGAACAGCGCGGCGGTACGAGCAATCCGAGGCATCAGCCATCCTTCCTCATTCCGAGGTCACCGTCGTCAGAACGCTCCGCCCACCGAGAGCCCCACGTCGTTCATTCCCACCGCGGGCGTCACCTGAACGGGGGCCTCAGGGCGGAGCACGAGCGCATAGAGCAGCGTCCCGAGGCCGGTTGCCCCGGCCCCCGCGAAGCTCCAGAACGCCACGTTGCTGTACAGTCGGCTCTCGTCGACCGCCTGGCCCTGCTGTGTGCACGCCGCGGGGGCGGGCCGGGTCGTGCACGGGTTCCGACCGCCCGCGAGCAGCGTCGTCTTCAGCGCCTCGGCGTCTCCGGCCCGGTCGTTCGCGAGCACCGTGAAGAGCACGCCCGTCACCGCGCCGACGCCGGTCGCGACCGCGCCGCCGACGAGCACGGGCATGTCCATGTCGCTCCTGGCGGAGTGGATCCCATCACCCGAGGGGGGCGCCGATCGCGTCGCCACCGCGGGGGCGGGCGCCAGGACCAGGGCGACACGCTCTTTCGCGCCCTCGCTCAGCCGGATCGTCCTCGTCACCGGAGCCTGCCCCGGCATGGTCGCGACGACCGTGTGCTCGCCGGGGTCGCGCTCCAGCGGCCCGGTCTGAAAGACGGGCTCTCCGTCCAGCGTCAGCTCCACCGCGCTTGGCGCCACGCCCGTGATCGCGATCTCCAGGGTCGGGATGCGGGACGCGAGCGCGGCGAGCTCGACCCTGGCTTTCGCCTGGGCTTCATGGAACTCCTGCGGCGCGCTGGCCTCGAGCAGCTCGTCCACGACCCGCTGGAAGAGCGAGCGCGCCTCGATCAGGCGGCCGAGCCGCTCGCAGGATCGCGCCGCGTAGAGCAGGATCGGAGGAGCGTGGACCTGGTCGTAAGCGTCGCGGAAGGCAGCGAGCGCCTCCTCGTAGCGGCCGCCCTGGAAATGCTCCCAGCCCTTGTCGGCGAGGGCCAGCGCCGCGGCCTTGGCTGCCTGGGTCGGCTGGGCCGGCCGGGACATCGCGGTGGCCGGCACGGCCGGGAGCGCGAACACGAGCAGCAGACCCAAGGGGAGCCGTCGGCGGAATCTCATGACGGAGAGGTGCATGCGGGCGGTGGGCGGTTCAGCGGAGCTCGAGCGGATGGCTCGCGATCCGCCGTGGCGCTGGCGTGGTCGAGGGCCATGCCCTGACCACCGGAGCCAAGGGTGCCGGGCGAGCTCCCCGGAAGGCCGTTGACGCGCCGCGCGGGCGCGGGGCAGACCGAGGCGGAGACGCCGGCGGACGTCATGGCGCCGGCGTTCGCTGAGGCGGAGAGAAATCCAGCAGTTTTTGGGCCTCACCCGCACTGCCGGCATGTTCGGCATCGCTGCCATCGCCGCCGTCGCCGGCCACGCCCAATTGGACCGTCACGGTCTCGATGGACGGGACGGCGTTTGGGATGCCCAGGAAGGCGATGCCGAGGGAATGGCCGCCTTGCCCACCGCCGCCCCGGCCGCCGGAGCCTCCCTTGCCGCCCCGTCCGCCGCTGCAGGCTTCGCTCGCGTGGTGCACGCTCGAACCCGTCCCGCCCGGCCCGCCCAACGCGCCATGTCCGCCTTCCTGACCGTTGGCACCGTCGCCGCCCCTGCCGCCATTACGAGCGATCAGCTGGACGCCCTCACGGAACGTGAGCGTTGCGTTGATGCTCACCAGGGCGATGCTCGACCCACCGGCAGAGCCGCCCCTGCCGCCAGCACCGCCGCAGCCGCCAGCGCCGCCGTTGCCGCCGCTGGCGCCGCCACGGCTGTCACGAGAAGGGCATGATGTGCTCCCGCCCATGCCACCGCCACCCCCGCCGCCCTGGGCGGTCGCTCCGCGTTGGCCATTGCGGCCGGACGACCCCGTGTAGCCTGCGGTGGAGAGCTGGCCGATGCCGACTGCCCCTGCGCCTGGTGCGCCGTCGTCACCCGCTCTGCCTGGCTTGCCCTGGGTACACGACGCGCTTGCGGTAAGGTATTCGCCGATGTTGGAAGTCGTCTCGTCGCCGGGAGCGCCGCTGCCGCCATCGCTCCCGCGCGTCTCGAAGCCATTACCGCCCAACCCCCCGATCGAGTCGTCGGAGGTGTCCGCTGTGCCGCAGGTTTCGGGCAGCGGAGCGACGGTCGATACACTGCTCGCCGAGCATGCAGGGTTCCCCCCGTTGCCTTGGGCGGGCTGCGCGGGTTGCATAGCAGAGGCCGTCCCCGGTGCACCGGACGCCGCATGGCTCGCCTCGAAGGTGCACCGAATCAGGTCGACGGCGCAGCCCTCGGCGATCGCCGCGATGGCGGAGGTCCCCGCGTCAGCCGGATCGATCGACGGAGCGAAGACATGAAGATCCTCAAGGCGCACCGTCTCGCCTTGGGCGCGCATGGCCAGCGGCACAACCCCGGGCGGCGCCGTGAGGATGGTCTTGTTCATCTCGCTTCGTTGCCAGTCTGTATCGCAATCGAGACCACCGTAAAGGGTGACCCCCGCCGTCACGGTGAGCGATTCGTTGAACGTCTGGGCGCACGCATACACGCGCCGCGCCTTCTCGTCCTCGATCAGCGCGGCGCGCTGGAGGGCCTCCGCGAGCGTCTTCACCGGTGCACCCGGGCTCCCGTCACCCCCGTCGTCCGCCGTGGCCGACACGAACAAGCCGCAGCTCGCGTCCGCGGTCCAGGTCTGCGCCTCGCTGGGCACGCACCCCACGGGCGTCGGCCCTCCCCCGGCTCCTCCGGTCCCCGTGGCACCTCCGCTCCCTGCCGCGCCGCCGGTCCCGCCGGCTCCCCCGGTCCCCGTGGCACCTCCGCTCCCTGATGCGCCGCCGGCCCCCGCGCCGTCTGCTTCTCCGCCCACCCCGCGCCCGCCGCCGCATTCATACAGCTCGCTGCAGTCGGGGCCGAGGCAGCTCGCCGTCGGGAGCACCGCTGCGATCGTGGCCAGGGTCAGCGTCGAGGCTCCACACGCGGCAAGCCGTATCGCCCTCTGTGTTCGTCGGTTCATGGTTCCTCGGCTCAGAACACGCCGCCGGCGACGAGCCCGCCGCCGCCCGGCATCACGAGCGGAAAGAGATGCACCCGTTGCTCTGGCTCGCTCGGCGCTCCAGCGAGCCAGGTGTAGCCGAGCGTCACCACCGCGCTCGCGCCTGCGCCGATGAAGCTCCCGAGCGCCAGGTTGCTGAAAAGATACTGGTCGTCGACCAGCGAGCGCAGCTTGCTGCACTGCTGCGTCTGATCACTGCCATCGGGGGTCGCGCAGCTGATGGGGACGGGTCCGCGATCCATGGCGGCGATCACGCTCTTCTGCCGTGCCGCATCGCTCGCTTTGCCGTTGGCGACGAGCGTGAACACGACGCCCGCGGCGATTCCGACGCCGGTGACGATGCCGCCCCCGACGAGCACGGCCGTCCTCCCGCCGTCCCGCGACACCCCGGGCGCCGGCGGGACGCTCCGTTCCGCGCCGGCACGCCTCGTGTCCGCCGCCGGAGGGCGCTCCAGCGCGATGACCACCGTCTTCGTGCCCCCCGCGGTCGCCTCGACCGAGCGCGTCTGCGGCACATACCCGTCGAGCTTCGCTCCCACCTCATGCCGTCCCGGGTCGAGGAACACGGGATCTGCGAGCGGCGCTCGCCCGACGCTGGCTCCGTCGACGGTCACCTCGGCCCCGTCCGGCGCGACGCGGACCGTGACCGCCGCGACCTGCGCCCGCGCCTCCTGCAGCGACGCCTCCGCGCGCTGCCGCTCCTGGACCTTCGTCGCGGGGGCCTCGCGGAGGTAGCGCGTGAGGTACTCGGCCGCGTCGCGGGGCTTGCCCACCCGGAGGCAGGCCACGCCCAGGTTCGAGGCGATCTGGTAGTGCGGCTTGAGCCCCCACGCCGCGAGGAACGCCGCGTGCGCGTCGGCCCACTTTCCCGCGTTGGCCGCCTTCACCCCGTCTTCGAAGAGCTGGCGCGCCCTGTCCGTCAGCGCATCGCTCTCCTGCGCCTCGGCCCGAGGGGCCGCCTGCTGCGCTCCGGCGGCAGGTGCCAGCAAGGCGACGGCGATGCTCAAGGTCCACAGCAGCGGGCGGTTCGTCGTCATAAGGAGTCCAGCGGTGCTCCAGGGAGCTGCGGTTCGGAAGACGCGTACAGCCGTACTTTACCCACCCTGGAGCGCGGACCGTACTTCTTCCGCGCCGTGACGGAAGCTTTTGTCCACCCGTTCCACGCAGGGCGTGATGGTGCAGCGGCTCCGCAGCACGCCGCCCTGCCGCCGTGCTGCGCGGCGACGGCCTCGGCCCAGGGGCTTCCCGGAGGGAGAAGCGTGCTCTCGGAGCGCCGGAGACTGCTGCTCCCCTCCCTTCGACTTCCCTCAGATCCCCCAGCGCGGCTTCGTTTGCTTCGACGTCTGCGGCGGGCTGGGGGGTGTCGGCGGAGACGGTCGCCGAGGGGATGTGCTGTGGGGGGCGGGGCCGCTCGGGGGCTGTGTGCCGGCGGGTGGCGCAACAGGGCCGCGATCGTCGCTCGGCGCGCCCGTGCGACCCGCTGCCGGCGCGCCGGTGCGAACGGCCGCCGGTTCGCTGGGCGGCGTGGGGTCTTGCGCTGATGGCTCGGAGGCGGTGTCCGAACCCGCATCCGGCGCCGGCGCAGACGGCACGACGAGGGGTGCAGCGGTCGACGTCTCTGCAGCAAGGCGACTCGCAGGGGGCGCGGACGGGGCGTCGCGGGTGGTGATCTCCGGGCGGGAGGCCGCGAGCTCGGCGGTCGCCGGGGCGTCTGCGGGAGAGGGAAGCTCGGCCTGCCCGCCATAGTACGCTCCGAGCGTCACGCCGAGCCCGCTGACGGCAGCCGCGGCGCCCGCGGCGATGAGCCACGTCGTCCACGCGACCGAGCGCCGTCCACCGGACGGCTTGGCAGGATCGATCGTGCCAGTCAGCGTGCCCGCCGAGACAGAGCCCGCCAGCGGCGCCGGGGAAGAGGCGAGCGGCCCGCCGGGGGTCGTGCCGCCCGGCCCCAGTGGCATTCCGGGCAGGGGCGTCGCCGCCCCTGGAACGAAGCCGGTGGGGGCCAGGGGGAACGGTCCGTGCGCATCGGAGACGGACGACGCGAACCGCGGCGCGCCCGCGATGCGCGCGAACTCGTCGACCATCTCGCGGACGGTCTGGAACCGGTGGGCCCGATCGCGCGCCAGCGCCCGGTGGAAGAAGGCGTCGATGGTCGGGGGCAGGCCGGGGGCGAGCTGGGTCGCGGAGGGGATCGGGTCGACGAGGATCCTGGTCATGACCTGCGCGAGCACATCGCCGGGGAAGGGGAGGTATCCCGTGACCATGCGGAACAGGATGACCCCGAGCGCCCAGAGGTCGCTGCGCGCGTCGACGTCGCGCTCGGCGCGGAGCTGCTCCGGGCTCATGTAGTGGGGCGAGCCCATCACCTCGCCCGTCGTGGAGGCGTCGGCGACGAGCTTCGAGGTGGTCTCCTTGGCGATGCCGAAGTCGAGGAGTTTCACCATGTCCTCGTCCTCGCCGTCGACGCGCGCGAGGAAGAGGTTGGCGGGCTTGAGGTCGCGATGGACGAGGCCGGCGTCGTGCGCGCTGCGCAGGGCCTTGCCGGTCTGGGCGAGGATGCGATGCGCCTCCAGCAGCGGGAGGCGGCCGCGCCGCAGGAGGCGCGCGTTGAGGTCCTCGCCCTGGAGGAGCTCCATGACGAGGTACGGGACGCCCTCGTGAATGCCGAAGTCCTGCACCTTGACGACGTGCGGGGTCCTGAGCTGGGCGGCCGCGCGCGCCTCGCGCTCGAAGCGGGCGCGGAACGCGGGCGAGTTGGCGTAGGCCGGGTCCATGAACTTGACGGCGACCGGCGTGCCGAGCTGGAGGTGGTGCGCGACCCAGACCGAGCCCATGCCGCCGCGAGAGAGCGGGCGCTCGAGGCGGTACTTGCCGATGAGGACGGAGCCGGCGCCGAGGTGCATGGGCGGGAGTTCGGGAGGAGGGAAGAGGCTAGCGGATCCGGGCGTGGGGGAGGAAGAGGACGAAGGCGAGCGGGGGTGGATCGGGTGGCAGCGGCTGGCGGAGGGAGGCGCGGGGCAGGCGGTGATGCGGTGGCGACCGGGGTTCTCTCGACGCGGGCGTGGTGGACGGAAGCTCGGGCGCGTGGCGGACGCTGAGGTCAGGGGTGCTGACGGCGTGTCTGCGCTCCCCTCGGTGGAGCGGTGACATCACGGGAAGCGGGCTGCGCCGAGCGACGCCGCTGGCGCGACTGCGGGGCCATTGGGGGCGCGCGAGACGCACGAGGGGCCATCGATGGGGCCATGGCGTCAGGGGGAGGAGAAATCTAGCGTCGGCGCCTTGGCTCCGGGGGCGCCGTCGCCGTCGTTCCCGTCTCCCTCGCCGCCGAGGCCAGGCTCGCCGAGCTCGAAATGGATGTCGTTCGCGTCCATGGGCGGCGGTGTGCCGCGAAAGGCGATGCCGATGGAGTGACCGCCGCGGCCGCCGCCGCCGCGGCCGCCCTGGCCGCCCTGACCGCCGCGGCCGCCGTCGCAGGCGTCGTTAAGGCCGGAGGAGCCCGATAGCGCCGTGCCGCCCAGGCCGCCGGCGCCGCCGGCGCCGCCGCGCTGTCCTGGAGCGCCGTTGCCGCCCTTGCCACCGCTGCCTGTCTTCAGGGTGACGTCGTGGAGCTGTAGGGTGGCGTCGAGGCTGATGAGCGCGATGCTCGCGCCGCCGGCGGAACCCCCGAGGCCGCCCTTACCACCGCAGCCGCCCGCGCCGCCCGAGCCGCCGCTGGCGCCACCGACTCCTTTGGCATTGGGGTCAGGGCAGGAACGTCCGGGGTTGGGAGTGTTGGGAACACCGCGAGCGCCGCCACCGCCGCCGCCACCTTGAGCCGTGTTTCCGGGCATGCCGGAAACGCCGGATAGGCCGATGTAGCCACCTTGTGTGAGGGTACCGAGAGCCGTGGCCCCGGTGCCTGGCCCGCCGGGCGTGCCATTGGCGCCAGCGTCGCCGGGGCGGCAGAGAGTTCCTCCTGCCGTCTGCCCGGCTCCGCCATTGGCCGAGCCACCCGGTGTGCCATCACTGCCAATGACACCGTTGTTCGGCTGTCCTACTCCGCCAGCACCGCCGATGGAGACCTCGCCCCCATCTTCGCAGTTGTTGACTGGCTCGGCGCCACCGGGGACAACAGCAGCCGTACACCCACCTTCACCTGGGTTCCCATCGCTACCGCGCGTGGCGCTGTTCGTGTCTTGGCTTTGATCGGCGCCAGGTGCGGCATCACTTGCCTCAATCGTGCAGCGCGCCAGCGAGACCGTGACACCATCGGCCATCGCCGCGATCGACGACGCACCGGACGTCAGAACGGATTCAGCAAGGACATGCACGTCCTCCATCCGAACTGATCCGCCCCCATGCATCGTGAGAGGGATGGTCCCAGCCTCGGCCGTCAGCGTCGTCCGCTTCTGATCGCCTATCCATCCCCAGCCATTCGCGCAGTCGAGTCCACCAAACAGCGTCACAGCTGCCTGGATCTCGACCTTCTCTTCGAACGTCTCGGCGCAGGCATATACGTTCTTCTTCGTGGCATCGGGGAGGGCGGTCGCGAGGGCGATGGCTCTCCCCAACGACTTCACCGGCGCGTCCGGCGTCCCGGCGTTCTCATCGTCTCCGTCGAGCCTCACGAAGATCCCACCACACAACGCGTCGGCCTCCCACCCTTCGCCCTCTCCTGGCACACAGTTCGGCGGCGGATCCGGCGGCCCTCCTGCTGTTCCGCTGGGGGCACTTTCCAGCGCCAGGATCTTTATCTCAGACTCGCTGTCGCATCGAGGCCCTATGGATCCCATGACCATCGTCGCCAGGAGGATCACAGCAGCAAGATGGGCACGACGACGCATGGTTCGGCCTTCTCCCTTCGAAGTAGGTAAGCTCAAAAACTTCCGCTGAGCGAAACCCCGGCAGTGCCCGGTCCGAGGAGCGGCGCCACGCGTGCGCCCTGACCCGGTTTCGGAGGCTCGGCATTCATTGTTACCAGTCCGTAGACCAGCGTGCCGACCCCGACCGTGCCTCCCGCGACAAGGCTCCAGAACCCGATGTTGCTGAAGTGGATCTCGTCGAGCACCGCGTCCTTGAGCTCCCTGCACTTCGGGACGTCCCCGTCGGGGCATAGACGCTCGCCGTTCCAGCGACCGCTCAGCTCGTTCCTGACCTCTTCTGCGCGATCGGCTCGATTGCCGGAGAGCACCGCGAAGACCACGCCGGTCACGATGCCGGCGCCCGCCACGACCCCGCCCGTGACGAGCAACGGCGTCCGCAGCTCAGCGCGCGGCGCCACCGGCGCCACCGGCTCCACAACGAAGGGACGCACTCCCGCGCCCGCGGCCGGCGCGCGCTCCAGCTGCACCGTCACCGTCTCCGCACGGCCCGCTACCGCCGCGAGGGGACGCGTCGCAGGCGCGTATCCCTCGAGCTTCGCCCCGATCTCGTGCTCGCCCGGTGCCAAGAACACCTGATCCGCGAGCGGCGCCTTGCCCACGACCGCCCCGTCGACCGTCACCTCCGCCCCTGCCGGCGTCACCTGCACCGTCACGGATGCGACCTTCGCGAGCGCCTCCTTCAGCGACGCCTCGGCGTTCTGTCGCTCGTTCACCTTGGTGGCCGGCGCCTCGCGCAGATACCGCGTCAGGTACTCTGCCGCGTCGCGGTGCTTGCCCAGCTTGAGGCACGCGACCCCCAGATTCGACGCGATCTGGTAATGGGGCTTGATCGCCCACGCCGCGAGGAAGGACGCGTGCGCGTCGGCCCATTTCCCCGCCGCCGCCGCCTGTCTCCCCTCTTCGTAGAGCTGTCGCGCCTTGTCCGTCAGCGCGTCGGTCTCGCCGGCGGCGGCCGCGGTGGCCGGCTGCTGCGCGCCCGCCGCCTGCGTCATCAACGCCACGGCCACGCTCCAGCTCCACAGCAGCGGTTGCTTCCTCATCGTCGGAGTCATCAGAACTCAGGCTTCCCTTCGGGGAGAGGCGGGACGGCAGTGCTCGACGGCGGCACCTTACCCCCTCTGGGCTTCGCGTCCAAGCGCCCCGGCGCAGTCCCACCTACCTTGGTGTTCCTTGTCCGCCCCGATGGCTGCGCCTTCGGCAGCGGCTCACCCTGCTGCGGCTGCTCCTGCCCCGCCTGCGGCTTCGCCGTCGCCTCCGGCCGCGCCGTCGTGGCGGGCGAGCCTGTCGTCGCCGCCGTGCCGGCCTCGGCGCTCGGCCCCGGCGCCGCCGCGCTCCCCGCGGGCGCCGCCACGCCCGGCCCCGTCGCTTCCGGCGTCGCCGTCCCACCCCCGGGCGTCCCCTGCGATACCAGCACCGCGACCATGCCCGCCACGGCCATGAAGCCGAGCCCCGCGACGGCCCAGATCCACGTCCGCGACGACGCCGGCTTCTCCACGATGACCGGGATCTCGTCGCGCTCTTCCAAGCCGGCGGCCGGCATCGGCCCCGCCGGCGCGCTCCACGCCCCGCCGCTCGCCGCCCGCCCCGCAACGCCGCTCGCCGCCTGCGCCGGCACGGCATTCCCCGCCGCCGCCTGGCCCATCCGCACGGGCCCCGTGCCTCCGGCCTCGACCCCCGCCGCCAGCGCCGCGCTCCCCAGCAGCTTCTCCGAATCGATGACCAGCGTCCCCTTCGGCCCAACCTGCTGCGACGCCGGCCCCGCCGGCCCCGCCACGCCCTTTTGCGACGGCGGCATCGACCCCGGTACCCGCCGCTCCTGCAGCGCCACCCCCGGCATCGCGCCCGCCACGCCCACCGGCCCCGTCCCGCCCTGCTGCGCCGCAAACCGCTCGCGCCATCCGCCGCCGAACTGCGGCTTCTCCTCCACCTCGGCCAGCGGCCGCGCCCCGAACATCCCCCGCGCGATCTCCCCCTCGTCCTCCGAGACCTCCTCGATCCGGATCAGCACCCCGTGCCGGTCCTCCATCGTGACGTCCCGCTCCCGCACGAACCGCACCGATACCCCGCCCGGGATATCCGCCTCCCGCCCGCTCGTGATCGACGTCCACTTGATGTTCGACCGGTACAACACCGTCGCGATCTTCGCCGCCGCGAGCGCGATCGACCCGAAGGGCTCATCCGGCTTGTGGACGATCACCACCCGCTTCGGCTGCGCCCCCTCGTCGGCCACCCAGTCCCACGTCGCGCCGCTCCGCCGGAGATACGGCAGATCGCCGAACTCCTCGACATACCGCTCCAGCACGTGCGCCACCCGCTCCGGCGCCTCCCGCACCGCGCTCACGTACTCGCGGTAGAACATGCCCGCCGACGAGTTCAGCTCCGTCGCGTTCATCACGTGCCGGTAAAACGTCGCCGACGCCTCCAGCAGCGTCGCATACCCGAGGTCCCGATCCACCGCGACGATCCCGTGCGCGAACGGCGGGTTCCCCCGCCCGGCATGGTCGACCGCCCCGCCGATCCGGAAACCGAAGATGAGCCCCACCGCCCCGTGGCCAGGCTCGTGCTGCGTGTCATCCCTCGACAGATTGCCAATCGCGAACGCGTGCGTCGCCCCCGTCGCAGGCTCGATGTACTTCATCAGCCGCGCCAGGTGGCTGAACTGCGTCGTCGTGAGGGGCCCTTGCGGCACCTCCGGGCAGTACATGAAGTCGATCTGGTGCCCCGGGATGTTCCCGTGCAGCACGTGATACCACGCCGCGTCCGCCGGCGCGCGGTACCGCGGGATCACATACCCCGAAGCGCCCTCGCTACCGTACATTGGGCCTGACCTGCTGCGGCACCGGCGGGGCAGGGAGCGCCGCGGTCCGCGACAACGCCGAATGCCCGCTGATGTCCTGCTTCATCCGCTGCAGGAGCTGCGGATCATACGCGTTCTTCGGGAGGATCTTCTCCACGAAGTGCGAGAACAGGTGATGCGTGCTGTGCCCGTAGCTCGCCGACCCGACGAGCACGCGAATGTCGATGTTGTTCTTGTACCGCTCCAGGCTGTCGATGAGCGTCTTGTAATACCCGCGCGCCTCCCGCTCCACCTCGGCCGGCGTACCGGACAGAACATCGGACTTGTTGATGAAGAGCACAACCGCCTTGCACGAGGCCAGCGTCTTCGGGCTGAAGAAGAACTGCAGCGACTGCGGCTGAAACTCCCGGAGCTGCTCCTGGATCCGCGACGGCTCGACCTTCTGCCCGTCCTTGCCCGCCAGATCCACGACCATCAAGAGCCCATGGACCTCCTCCATGATGAGCTCCTGCTGCGCGTCCACGATGTGCTCGCCGCCCCAGTCGCCGACCTCGAACACGTGCTCCGTCAACACCTCTTTCGTGAGAACGTGGCTGACGGTCCGCTCGTAACGCTCGATCTTCGTCCCCTGCAGCGTGCCCAGATCCACGAGAGGATTCGCCCACTTGAGCGTGAGCGACGTCTTGCCGGTCCACTTGATGCCGAGCGTCAGGATCTTGTACCGCTTCTGCGTGATCTTCGGCCGGCTCTCGAGCTCGCTCTTGTACCAGTCGATCTCCTTCTGCTGGGCGTCGAGCCAATCGACCTTCTGGCGATCGTCGCTCCTCGCGATCTCGAGCGCCTGCTGGATCTGCCCATACTGCGCCCGCAGCTGATCCAGCTGGCCCTTCGCCTGCCGGAGCGCCTCGATGTGCTGGTTCGCGTCCTGAAGCTTCCGCTTCAGCTGCGTGGCCTGCATCAACAGGAACACGGCGCCTGCGCCGCACGCCACCGCAATCAACCCGAGCACTATCGGTAGAACAACCTGCTGCATGGCTTACAATCCTCGCGCCCCGCCGGGCGGGCTATCCCGCCCTGTCCTGTCCCGCGCGGCCGGAAGAACGGCAAGCGCGGACCGGCCTGAATCCTGAGAACGCATCAGACCACGGCTCGCCGCAGCGTACAAGTCCGAGGTAATCCCCAGCACGAGCCATCACTTCACTGTCCGCCACTGTCCGCCACCGTCCGCCACCGGACGCCATGTCCCCACAGATACAGGATCCGCGTCCTCCGCGCCCTCGCGCCGCTCCCGCTACCGGCCTGTCCCGATCACCTCGCGCCACCACCCTTGCGGGTCACCCGCGGCAGCGCCGTCCTCGTCTCAGGCGCGAGATCCAGCGTGTCCCGCTCCCCGGCCGCGAGCCGCAGCGCGCCCGCATACGCGATCATCGCCCCGTTGTCCGTGCAGCTCGCGAGCGGCGGCACGAACAGCGCGAGGCCCCGCCGCTCGCACGCCGCGGCCATCTTCGCGCGGAGCCCCTGGTTCGCCGCGACCCCACCGCCGAGGACCACCCGCCCGATCCCCTCGGCCCGCGCGGCCCGCACGGTCTTCTGCACGAGCGCGTCGACCACGGCCCCCTGGAACGCCGCGCACAGGTCGCGGAGCGCCTGCCCCTCCGGCCGCCCCCGCTTCGCCACATGCCGCGCGACCGAGCTCTTGATGCCGGAGAAGCTGAACTCCAGCGACTCCTTGCGCGCCATCAGCGCCGGCACCGCGTCCGCCGCGGCCGCCGCGTCGCCCCCGGCCGCGAGCCGATCGACCACCGGCCCGCCCGGATAGCCGAGGCCGAGCAGCTTCGCCACCTTGTCGAACGCCTCGCCCGCCGCGTCGTCGCGCGTCGCGCCGAGCTCCCGGATCGCGCCGATCGCCGGGCCATCCACCCGGTAGATGGCCGTGTGCCCGCCCGAGGCGAGCAGCGCCACGTACGGGAACGACGGCCGCTCGCGCTCGTCGGAGAGCGGCGCGCCGCCCCGCCGCAGGAACACCGCGAGCAGGTGCCCCACGAGGTGATCGACGCCCACGAGCGGCTTGCCCGCGGCCCACGCGAGCCCCTTCGCGGCCTGCAGGCCGACGAGCAGCGCCCCGGCGAGCCCCGGCCGCGACGTCACCGCGACGCCGTCGAGATCCGCCGCCGAGACGCCCGCGCGCGAGAGCGCCTCGCGCACCACCGGGACCACCGCGCGCGCGTGGTCGCGCGCCGCGACCTCGGGCACGACGCCCCCGTAAGGCGCGTGCAGCGCCACCTGGCTGCGCACGACGTCGGAGAGGACGTCGCCTCCCTCGGTGACCACCGCCGCCGCCGTCTCATCACACGATGTCTCGATCCCTAGAACCCGCATGTCCCTGCCCGTCGCGTCAGCCTGAAATTGCCAAACACCTGCCGCTGCCCCGCCACCTCTGCCTCGCCCGGCGCGAGCGGCGCCCGGCCAGGCCGGAGCAGGCGGACCTCGACCGACGCGTCCGTGCGCAGCGACAGCACCGCGAGCAGCGGCTCCGCCTCCGGCTCCGACGCGTCGACCGCGTAGATCGCGTTGCGCTCCCGGCCCTCCCCGAACTCCAGCCGCGACAGCGGGTCGTGGGCGAGCGCGCCGATCGGCCGCAGCGGCGCGCCGTCGAGGAGGCGCCGCTCGGACGTGGCCCCGTCGGGCGCCTCGTAGGTCCACAGCGCGCCAGGCGGCTCTGGCCCGTCGAGCGCGTCCGCGTCGAGCGTGAGCCGCATCTGCACCCGCGGGCTCAGGCCGGCGCGGAACGCGCCGCCCAGCGTGATCGCGCCGCAGTACGCCTCCCCGTCGGCCGTCGAGAACCGGCTCAGGTCGTCGCAGCCGGCCGCCCCGCCGGCGCTCATCGCGCCGGCGAGGGCGAGCGGCGCGAGCCGCAGCGCGCGGCGCCGCGGCCCGGGCGGAGCGGCGCGGCTCAAGGCGCGGCGCTCCGCATCAGCTCGGCCGCGGTCTGGCGGACGCGCGGCTCGGGATCGCTCGCTGCGAGCTGCCGGAGCACCGGCGCCGCCGCCGCGCGGTCCGCGGAGGCGAGGGCGCGGGCCGCCGCCTCGCGCACCAGGGCGTACGCGTCGGCGCGGGCCGCCTCACCGAGCGTCTCGGCCACCTGACTGGGCCTGCCGCCGCCCGCGCCCCCGCCCGGCGCGCCGAGCCGACCCAGCGCCTCCGCCGCGCGCACGCGCAGCGGCCAGCTCGACGAGGTCCGCAGGAGCTCCGAGACGGCCGCGATCGCCGGTCCGTGCCGGACCGCGCCGAGCGCCGCGAGCGCCGCGCGCCGCACGCTCTCCTCGGGATCGCCGAGCGCGTCGACCACCGCGGCCTGCGCCTCCGGCTCGGGCCGGGTCGCGAGCAGCTCGACCGCGCGCGTGCGCACCTCGATCGCCGGGTGCCGCACGAGCGCCACGAACCCGCTCACGACCGCCGCCGCGATCCCCTCGACGGCGGCCTCCACCTGCCGCCTCGGCTCCGGGGCGAGCGCCGCGCGCCCGTCCGTGAACGGCGCGAGCCCGAGCGCCGCGACGCCCCCGGCGGCGCCGCGATCGCCGCCTGCCCCGCCCGACACGGCCGCGCCGCGCGACAGGATCGCGTCCGCGACGACCAGGGCCCGCTCGGGCGACGTCGCGACCGCGGCGACCGCGGCCTTCTGCAGCGCCGGGCCGAGCGCCACGAGCGCGGCCGCGCGATCCTCCGGGCCGGGCGGATCGGGGTCGAGCCCCGCGAGCACGCCCTTCACCGTCAGCGCGCCGTCCGGCACCGGCAGCGGCTCGCGCGTGCGCGGGTACGCGCGCCGCGTGAGCGCGACCGCCGCCGACACCGCGGCGGCGCGCAGCCCCTCGTCCGACGAGAACGCGCCGGCCGCGATCGCCTGGGCGGCCCCGCCCGCGGCGACCGCCTCGGCCTTGCCGGCGCCGCTTCCCCCGGGTCCCGCGCTGCCGCCGCCGCCGAGCCGCGCGAGCGTGAGCAGCGCCGCGCGGCGGAGCTCCGGCTCGCTCGAGTCGGCGAGCGACATGAACAGCGCGGGCCCCTCGCCGCCGCCCGCGAGCTCGCCCAGCGCGCGGACCGCGGCGGCGCGCGGCACGGAGCCGGCCTCGGGCGCCCTCGCGACCGCGGACAGCGCCGCGGCGTGCTTCCGGTCGTGCGTCAGCCCGAGGCCGACCGCCGCGAGCGCCCGCACCTCCGGCGCCGGCGACGACAGGAGCCGCGCGAGCAGCGCCACCGCCTTGGCCGCCGGCCGCCCGCCGCCCGCCGCGAGCCGCGCCACGCCCCACGTCGCGGCGACCGCGACCGCGTCGTTCGGCAGCACGCTCGCCGCCGCGTCGCGCGGCGCGAGCATCTGCTCGTAGCGCTCCAGCATGGCCGGATCGCGCAGCGCGCCGCACGCGATCATCGCGCGGGCGCGCAGGCCCTTGTCTGCCTGGCCGACCGCGAAGTTGTAGAGCGCCGGCCCGGCGCCCTTGTTCTCGACGTAGGCCAGCACCTCGATCGCGACCTTCTGCTGCGACTCCTTCTCGTCCGCGAGCGCGTCGAGCAGCGGCTTCACGGCGCGGGCGCCGATCTTCGCGAGCTCCGCGCGCGCCGCCGCGCTCGCCGCGCGGCCCTCGCCGCGGACCTTCTGCATCAGCGGGAAGGTCATCGCGCCGTAGAGCTCCACGAGCAGCCGCCGGTAGAGCGGCTTCTGCGGGTTGCCGACGGCGACCGGCAGGAGCTCGCGCTCGAGCACCTCGAGCGAGCCCCTGCCGAGGTTCACCTGCATCGACATCCGCGCCGCGCGCGCGACGAGCTCCTCGTCGTTCGACGCCCTCACCACCCGGCGGAAGAGCCGGTCGGCCTCCTCGGCCTGACCCGCGGTGAGCAGCAGCTCGGCGAGGTCGAAGTACACGGGGAACAGCCGATCGTTCTTCGCGAGCGCCTGCCGGTACTCGGCGATCGCGCGCGGGAAGTCCTGCCGCCGGCGGTACATGTCGCCGAGCTTCTGGTGGCCGCTCGCGTCCTCGGGCGACAGCTCGACGGCCCGCGCGGCGTACCGGATCGCGTCGTCGTCGCGGTACAGCTCCGCGGCGTACTGCGCCATGCGCTGGTAGAACTCGCGGGCCCGCTTCGGGTTCACCTCGACGAGCTTGCCCAGCACGTCGATCGCGCCGAGGAGGTTCTGCTGGAGCACGAGCACGCGCTCCAGCGCGAGGAGCGAGTCCTCGTCGCCCGGCGCGGCCTGGACCAGCCTCCGGAGCGTGGCCTCGGCGTCGGGAAGCCTGTGCAGCTTGCGCTGCACCTCCGCGAGCAGCCGCCCCGCCTCCAGGTCGGGCGGGGTCGCGTTGAAGCGCGCGGCGAGCGGCGCGACGCGGCTCGGCAGCTCGTGGGTGAGCGACCAGAGGCTGACGATGTGGGTGCGCGCCTCGCGCGCGAGCAGCTTGTCGTTGCCCGCCCCGGCGAGCAGCTGCTCCCAGAGCTCGCGCGCCTCCGTGTAGCGCGGCCCCGCGTTGCCGAGCGCGCTCGCGGTGCGCTCCAGCGCGATCGCGAGCGCCTTCTTGTAGCGGCTGTTCGCGGGCTCGAGCTGCGCCGCCTCCCGGAGCGCGGCGAGCGCCTCCGCCACCATGTCGTGGTCGAGGTACACCTCGCCGAGCGTGGCCGCGGCGCGCGCCCGGCTCGGCACGACCTGCTTGATGCGCGCCCACGTCTCCAGCGCCTTCTTCTTGTCTCCGGCCTGGAAGTACCGGTCGCCCAGGTCGACGAGGTGGCTCGGATCGCCGCCCGCGGCCCCGGCGAGCCGCTGGAGCACCTTGAGGGCCCGGTCCTTCTCCTCCACCCGCTCGTAGAAATCGGCGACGGCCGCGAGCGTCTCGGCCTCGTCCGCGACGCGCCCCTCGAGCTGGGTGAGCAGCGCGAGCGCCTTGGGCCGGTCGCCCCGCTGGATGAGCGTCTCGCACAGCTCGAAGACGAAGTCTGCGTTGCCCGGGGCCGCCTTGATCAGGAGCTCGTACTCGCGGATCGCGGCGTCGAGCTCGCCGGCGGTCTGGAGCAGGTGGACGAGCCGGAGCCGCGTGTCGATGTGCTTGCCGTCGAGCGCGAGCGCCCTCCTGTAGATCCCGATCGCCTTGTCGACGTCGCCGGTCTCCTCGTACAGGGCGCCCAGCGTCGCGAGCCGCTGGAAGTCCTGCCCCTTCTCGGCCTCGAGGATCGCGATGAGCTCCGCGAGCTTGCCCTCGGCGCGGAACGCGTCGGTCATGATGAGCAGGATCTCGGCCCGCACCCCGGCGGCGCTGCCGGCGATGGCGAGCGCCCGCTTCAGCACGGCGAGCGCCTCGTCCATCTTCTTCTGCTTGGCGAGCGCCTGCCCGAGATCGCGCAGCGCCGGCGCGAGCGCCCGGTTGTCGCCGGCCGCGGCCTTCACGAGCTCGCGGAACTCGGCCTCGGCGCGCGCGTGGTGCCCGCGCGCCGAGAGCTCGCGCCCGAGCTCGGCCTTCACGAAGAGCGAGCCCTGCGCGTTCTTCACGAGCGCGTCGTGCTGCGCCTTGGCCGCCTCGAAGTCGGAGAGGTCGAGGCAGAGCGCGAGCAGCGTGCGCCGGGTCTGCTCGACGTCCGCGGGGACCTTGAGCAGCGGCAGCGCCTTCTCGTAGTGCGCGCGCGCGCGGGCCTTGTCGCCGCGATCCGCCTCGAGCTGGGCGAGCGCCATCATCGCCGCCGGGTCCCCGGGCCGGTCCGCGATGGCGGCCTCGTAGGTCTTGATGGCGTCGTCGTAGCGCCCGTCCTGCTTGTAGACGCCGGCGAGCACGACCTTCGAGGCCCAGGCGTCGGCCCCCGGCTGCGCGGCGCGGCGCTCGAACTCCTCGACGAGCTTCTTCAGGTTCCCGTCGCGCTCGCGGTAGAGCTGGGCGAGGCGCTGGAGGGGGAAGGGCGCGCTCGGCTGGCTCATGACGATGGCCGTGTAGCGCGCGATCAGCGCGTCGCTCGACGGGCCGCCCCGCTTCCCGTCGCCGGTCTCGGCCGGCTCCGGCTTCGCCTGCGGCGGCTTCGCGGGCTGCGGCCGCGCGGCGGGGCCAGGCTTGCTGCCGCCGGGCTTCGGGGCCTTCGGCCTGGGCCGCTTGCCGCGGCCGGACGGATCGAAATCCGCGGCCTCGGCGTGCGGGATTGCGAGCGTCGCGGCCGCGGGGATCAGGACCGCGAGGCAGCCGGCCAGAACGTGGGATCGCACCTGGGTAGGGTAGACCGACGGTGCGCGGCGGGCCACGCGGAGCAGCGGCGGCGCCGGGAACGGGCGCGATCGGGGCGGCGCGGATGCGGGACATGCGAGGCCGCTGAGCTCAGCAGACGACTTTCCAATTCCGGCCGGGCCCTTGACGCGCCGGGGGCGGCCGGGGACAGTCCCCCGCGCGCCCTGGTGGCGTCGACCCCATCACGTCGAGCGATGGCCCCTGCGCGCGGCGAGTCGCCATGCCCTTCGTCCCAGCCCGCGGCCAGTCCGATTGTCGCGAGCTCCGCCGCGCGGGCGCAGGACAGGATATGTCGACAGGACGCCCTTCATAGGCCAGCTCCCTGCTCGTCACGGTGATGTCCTATCAGGACCCCGCCGGCCGGGAGCCGGAGAAGCTCTATCACGGCTTCATCCTTGGCCTCCTCGTGCAGCTCGAGGGCGATTACGACGTTCGCTCGAACCGCGAGTCCGGCCTCGGCCGTGCGGGCATGCTCGTGCGGCCGCGCGCGCCGGGCCGTCCAGGCGCCGTGCTGGAGCTCAAGGTGCCACAGCGAGGCGAAACCCCGGAGCAGGCGCTCCTCGCCGCGGCGCGGCAAGTCTGCAATCGCCGTTACGCGGTCGAGCTGGTCGCCGCCGGCGCCGCCCCCGTGCATGAGCTGGTCGCGGTCTTCGACGGAAAGCGCGCCTGGGTGAGGCTCGTCGATGAGGTACTCGGCGCCAAGGACGGACACGCGCCGGGCCAATCGACTCGGGCAGACGTGGAGTACATCGTTGTTCGTATGTGGTGAGGCGCACAACCTCGGATCCGCCCTCGCCGCGAGCTCACCGGCTGCGGTCCCTGACGTTGCCTTGCTTACAGCACAATTTGCTGACGGAGAGCGCTGCAGTTCTGGATATCCTCGGTCGCTGCGATGAGCTCGTCCGAAGCACCCCACAGGCGAGCGCTGCGGCTCTCTGAGTCGTCTCGGGGGTACCGCTGATGCGCGCTGGTGACATCGTCGCCGACCGCTTCGAGATCGAAGGGCACGCGACCTCCGGCGGCATGGCGCAGATCTTCCGCGCCCGCGATCGGCTCACGGGCGAGCCGGTCGCGCTGAAGATCCTCCAGCGCACGGGCCCGCAGGAGTCGCACCGCTTCCGCCGGGAGGCTCACGCGCTCGCCGCGCTCCGCCACCCGGGGGTCGTCGGGTACGTCGCCCACGGCACGACCGAGTGCGGCGAGCTCTACCTCGCCATGCAGTGGCTCTCCGGCGAGACGCTCGCCGAGCGCTTGCTCCGCGAGCCGCTCACCGTCCCCGAGAGCCGCTCGCTGGGCGTGCGCGTCGCCTCCACGCTCGGCGCCCTCCACCGGCTCGGCGTCGTCCACCGCGACCTCAAGCCGAGCAACCTCCTGCTCGTCGGCGGCTCCGTCGACGAGGTCACCCTCCTCGACTTCGGCGTCGTGCGCGTCGCGGACGCAGGCCAGGAGCTCACCATGCCCGGCGTGATGCTCGGCACCCCCGGCTACATGGCCCCCGAGCAGGCGCGCGGCGAGGTCGCCATCGACGCCCGCGCCGACGTCTTCGCCCTCGGCTGCATCCTCTACCGCTGCCTCACCGGCCGGCCCCCGTTCGTCGGCAACGACGGCCTCTCGGTGCTCGTGAAGGTCCTCCTCGAGGATCCGCCGCGGCTCCGGGAGCTCCGCGGCGAGGTCCCGGCCGCGCTCGACGACCTCGTGACGCGCATGCTCGCCAAGGCCCCGCGCGACCGTCCCCGCGACGGCGCGGCCGTGGCCGCCGAGCTCGGGTCGCTCGGCGATCTCGCGCCAGCCTCGCGGCGCGGCCTCCCCCTGCCCATCGGCGGCCCGACGCCCGAGCTGACGACCGGCGAGCGCCGGATGATCTGCCTCCTCCTCGCCCGCGACGGCGCGCTCGACAGCGACGCTACCCGGTCCGAGGGCGAGGACGCGCTCCGCGTGCGCGCGCTCAGCGCCCTGGCCGAGCGCCACCAGGGCCGCCTCGAGATCATCGAGGCGCGCTCTCCCGTCGTGGTGCTGTCCGGCCTCGTCGCGCCGACCGACCTCGCCGCCCGGGGGGCGCGGTGCGCGCTCGCGATGCAGGTGCTGCTCGGCGGCGCGCCCGTCGCGCTCGTCTCGGGGCGCGCCGAGATCACCGCCCGATCTCCCATCGGCAAGCTCATCGATCAGGCCGCCGCGCTGCTCGCCGGCGACGAGGCGCGGCTCGGCGTGGTCCGCATCGACGAGGTCACGGCCGGCCTGCTCGGCGCGCGGTTCGATCTCGGGTCGGATCACGCGGGCCATCTCTTGCGCGGCGAGTGCGACGACCTCGAGGCGGTGCCGCGCCTCCTCGGCAAGCCGACGCCGTGCGTGGGCCGTGACCGCGAGCTGTCGCTCCTGGAGGCGACGTTCGTCCAGTGCATCGAGGAGCAGACCCCGTCCGCGGTGCTGGTGACGGCCCCCGCCGGCATGGGCAAGTCGCGCTTGCGCGTCGAGCTGCTCCGGCGCCTCCGAGCGCGGGACGAGCCCATGGCGGTCTGGATCGCGCGCGGCGACCCCATGAGCGCCGGCTCTGCCTTCGGCCTCCTGGCGCAGGTGCTCCGCCGCGCGCTCGGCGTCGCCGACGGCGCGCCGGCCGCGGCGGTGCAGCGCAAGATCCGCGAGCGCGTCGGTCGTCACGGCGAGCGCGGCGCCCACGTCGCGCCCTTCCTCGGCGAGCTCGTGGGGACGCCCTTCCCGGACGAGGCCAGCGAGGCGCTCAGGGCAGCGCGGCGGAGCTCCGTGCTCATGGGCGATCAGCTGCACCTCGCGTGGGAGGAGTTCCTGCGCGCCGAGTGCGCGGCGCAGCCGGTGCTGCTCGTCCTCGAGGACATGCACTGGGGCGACCTGCCCACGGTCGGCATGATCAACAGCGCCCTCCGCAACCTGCGCGACGCGCCTCTCATGGTGCTGGCGCTCGGCCGGCCCGAGGTGCGCGAGATGTTCCCGAAGCTGTGGGCCGGCCGCGGCGTCCAGGAGATCGAGCTCACGGGGCTCTCGCGCCGCGCCAGCGAGCGGCTCGCGCGCCAGGCGCTCGGCGGCGCCCTCACGGAGGAGATCATCGGCACGCTGATCGAGCGGGCCGACGGCAACGCCTTCTTCCTGGAAGAGCAGATCCGCGCTGCCGCCGAGGGGCGAGGGGCCGCGCTGCCGGAGACGGTGCTGGCGATGGTGCAGGCGCGGCTCGAGGCGCTCGATCCCGAGGCGCGGCGTGTCCTCCGGGCGGCGAGCGTCTTCGGCCAGAGCTTCCGGCCCGCCGGCGTCGCCGCGCTGCTCGGCGGCGCCGACGCCGAGGTGGCGGTCCGGCTCGCCGAGCTCGTCGAACGCGAGGTGATCGCCCCGAGGCGGCCGCCTGGCCGGGGCGGCGCGCCTGGTGAAAGCCTCTCCTCCACGTCGTCCGCGCGCGGCAGGCCCGGGGACGGGCCCGAGCGCGAGGCCTCGCCGGCGCGCCGTGCCGGGGCGCCCGAGCCTGGCCCTCCGATCGAGGCGGGCGCGGACGACGCCGAGCACAGCTTCCGGCACGGCCTTGTGCGGGAGGCGGCGTACGGGGCGCTGACGGAGTACGACCGGCGGCTCGGCCACCGGCTGGCGGGCGAGTGGCTCGAAGGGGAGGGGAAGGGCGACGCGGCGGAGCTCGCGGAGCACTTCGAGCGCGGCGCCCAGCCGGGGCGCGCGGCCGCGTGGTACCGGCGCGCGGCGGAGCAGGCGCTGCGCGGCAACGATCTCCTCGCCGCGATCCGCCATGCCGAGCGCGGCCTCGCGTGCGGCGCGACCGGAGCAGAGGCGGGCGGGCTGCTCCTCGTCGACGCGGAGGCCCGCGTGTGGCGTGGCGATTTCGCCGTGGCCGAGCAGCGCGCGCTCGACGCCGTCGCGCTGTTCGAGCTCGGCTCGTCGTCCTGGTACTCCGCCGTGACCTGGGTGGTCACGGCGGCTGGCAAGCAGGGGGCCTTCGATCGCGTGGAGTCCTGGGTGGCGACGGCGCGGGGCGCGTCGCCCCGCGAGCGCGCGCTGACCGGGAGGGACGTCTGCCTCGTCGAGGGGGCCAACTGGCTCGCCTTCGGCGGCCGCTACGCGGTGGCGGACGGGATCATCGAGGCCCTCGAGCGCAGCGGGGAGGAGGAGCGGCCCCTCGACGTCGAGGTGCTCGCCAGGCTCTACGAGGCGCGAGCCATCCGCACCATGACCTCCGGCGATCTCGGCGCCTGCCTCGACGGCATCGAGGAGGCGCTCGCGGTGTTCGAGCGGAGCGGCGATCGCCGCAACGCGTGCTCGCTGCGGGTGAACCTGGGCGCCATCACCATGGAGCTCGGGGACTACGAGGGGGCCGAGGCCGCGCTGCGCGCCGCGCTCCGCGCGGCGGAGCAGATGGAGCTCACGGATCTGGCCGCGGTCGCCCGCACCAACCTGGGCAACGTGATGAGCGCCCGCGGCAATCTCGACGAGGCCCGGCGGGTCCAGGCCGAGGCGATCGCGACGTTCCAGCGGCTGGGCGATCCGAGGGCCGAGGGGATCGCCCGCGCCTACCTGGGGAAGGCGGCGCTGCTCGGCGGCGATCTCGGCACCGCCGAGGCCGAGGCCCGCGCGGCCGCGGAGCTCCTGCGGAGCGCGCCGCCGATGCGCGCGGCGGCGTGGGCCCTCTCCGCGCGGGTCCTGCTCCGGAAGGGCTGCGCCGAGGAGGCGCTCGCCCTCTCCGGCGACGCGCTCTCCCTCCTGGAGTCGCTCGGCGCGGTCGAGGAGGGCGAGTCGCTGATCCGGCTCGTGCGGGCCGAGGCGCTCTTCGCGAGCGGCCGGCAGGCCGAGGGGCTCGACGCGATCGCGCGGGCGCGCCGCAGCGTGATGTCCCGTGCCGGGCAGATCTCGAATCCTCGCTACCGGGATCAGTTTCTGTCTGCGCTCGACAACGGCGAGACGCTCGCGCTCGCGGCGCGCTGGCTCGGCGACAGCGACGGTCCATGAACTCGCGCCTCGTCACACGTGGGACTCGCTGCTCGCGGCTCTTCCAGGAGCCGTGTGCTGCCCACGAGCGCGCCTGAACGACCGTTTCCTCGCCGTTCTCACGACGTCACCGCAGGCGCGGAATTTTAGGGTTCCTCCGGAAAATTCGTTGAGGAAATTCCTGATGCGTGTTTCATTTGTGAGGAGGGGGCTATGCAATACCGTTTCAAATTCGCAATCTCGTTGCTGGGTCTATCGTGCGTTCTCCCGGCCTGTATCGGCGAGGCTGACCCCCTGGAGGCAGCCGGCGGCACGGCGGAGCAAGAGATGGTGACGCGGAATGCGTTCACGAAGGAAGCGCTCGTGGAGAGTGCGTTCGCGACAGACACGCTTGCCACGGAAGCGCTCACGGGCAACGCGCTGACGAGCGACGCAGTCGCGAGCAGCAGCGATGTCATGAGGGCGCTGCGCGATCCTCTGGCTCGCGAGTTCTTGACGTACGTGGCGAGCTGCGCGCTCCCGGAGGGGCAATCCGTGCAGGTCTCCCTGGACGGCGAGACCTATACCTTCGGGGGGAGCATCGGTCTTGCCGTCGAGTGGGGCCGAGCTCATGGGAAGTGCAACGCTCACTGCCAAGGCTGGGTCTCGGCCTGCATGCTGGCCAGAATCAACGATGTCGGGCAAAGCGTGCCCATCTCGATGCGTGGCAAGCACAAGGCCCTTGACTCGGATCAAGCGGAGCGGGATGCCTTCCCTCGGCGGGAGGCGGCCTATTTCGGCGACCTCTTCGCGCCGGAGCAGCGCCGGTTCGCGTGCAAGTCGCCCGGCTCGACGCTCATCAGCCGCGTGTGCGGCGGGACGGGCGTCGACACGCAGGGATGCATCGTCGACGTCCTCGGCGACTGCGACGCCATCTGCGGCGCTCCGACGTCGGACGGCAGCTTCCCGAACTGCGTTGGCGGTGGCCATACGACGCCGACGACGGTGACCGTCTTCCGGGAGTAGCGGGTCCGGGTTTCCGTCGCGTGCGCCTCGTCGGTGGCAAGCGCGACGGCCACGGGCTCCTCTCAGCTGCGTTCGCCAGCGCGTGATTTTCCGGCAGCAGCAGCCGAGTCGGCCCCTCACCTGCGCCGCCGCCCGGTTCGCCGCGCGCCTCGCCTCGGGCTGACCCGCTGCGGACGCCTCCCCGCGACGGCTCGCCGCTTTCGTACTATGGTCGCGCCGCCATGAAACGAAGGCTGCCCGCCCCGCTCGCCTGCCTGCTGCTCGCCGCCTGCGCCTCCTCGGAACCCCGACCGAAGGAGCCGCTCGGCCAGATCCCGGAGGCGACGACCACGGCGAAGCCCGAGTGGCTTCCCTTCCGCATCCGCGCCGGCAAGAGCGTCGCCGCCGATCCGCGCGAGAAGCACTTCGCCGAGCTCCGGCAGCTCACCTTCGGCGGCGAGAACGCCGAGGCCTACTGGTCGCCCGACGGCAGGAAGCTCGTGTTCCAGTCGACCCGCGACGAGAACAAGTGCGACCAGCAGTACATCCTGGATCTGGAGAGCGGCGAGGTCCGCCGGGTCTCGAACGGCCAGGGCAAGACCACCTGCGGCTACTTCCTCTTCCCCGCGCCCGCGGCCTCTGCCCAGGCGCGCGTCCTCTTCGCCTCCACGCACGCCGCCGGCGAGGCGTGCCCCCCGAAGCCCGACCACTCGCAGGGGTACGTCTGGCCGCTCGACGAGTTCGACATCTACACCGCGAGCGCCGACGGCTCGGATCTCCGCCCCCTCATCCAGGGCAAGGGTTACGACGCCGAGGCGACCGTCGCGTTCGACGGCTCGCGCCTCGTGTTCACGAGCACGCGCGACGGGGACATCGACCTCTACACCGCGAAGCTCGACGGCTCGGACGTCAAGCGCATCACGAGCACGCCCGGCTACGACGGCGGCGCCTTCTTCTCCCCCGACGCGACCAAGCTGGTCTGGCGGGCGAGCCGCCCCACCGGACCGGCGCTCGACGACTACCGCGCGTTGCTCGCCAAGGGGCTCGTGCGCCCCAGCGCGCTCGAGATCTTCGTCGCGGGCGCCGACGGGCAGAACCCGCGCCCGGTGACGAGGAACGGCCGCGCCAACTTCGCGCCCTACTTCCTCCCGGACTCGCGGCGGATCCTCTTTGCCTCCGATTTCAGCACCCCCCAGGGCGCCCGGGGCATGCCCAACTTCGACCTCTACCTTGTCGACTCCGACGCGCCCCCGACGGCGGACGGCGTGCCGCCCGTCGAGCGCGTGACCTTCTACGAGGGCTTCGACAGCTTCCCCATGTTCTCTCCGACCGGCGAGCACGTCGTCTTCGCCTCGAACCGGCACGGCGCGAAGCCCGGCGAGACCAACCTGTTCGTCGCCCGCTGGGTCGAATGACCGCGCCGCCGTCGCGGACCCGCGCGCCGCTCGCGCTCGCGTCGGCGTGCGCGCTCGCGGGCTGCTCGGGCGCCCCGGCGCAGCCGTCCCGCCCTGCCGAGGCCACCCTCCCGTCGATGGACGCCGCGGGCGCGGCCTACACCTCGCCCGCGCGCTGGAGCTACCATCCGGCGGCGCCCGACGCCGCGGTCGCGTGGGCGCCGTTCGCCGGCGCCGGCTGCGTCGTCGTCGCCCAGGGAGGGCAGCGATGGACGGTGACGCCCGATCCACGGACGTCCACGCCGCCGCCGAGCGCCGCCGGGCCCGCCGCGCAGGCCGCGCGCTGCGCCGGCCAGGGCAGGACGAGCGCCTCGCCTGCGCCGGAGGAGCTCACCGCGATCGTGCGGCGCTCGCCGGCCTCCTGGATGTTCGTCGGCGCGAGCGGCGCCATCTACGAGGCCTCCTCGCCGCTCGGCCAGCTCACGCGGGCGCTCTCTCCGCCCGAGCCGCTCCTGCAGGTCGCGGGCGCCGGCGGCTCGCTGATCGGGGTGACCCGGGGCGGCGGCGTGCTCCGGTGGCGCGAGGAGCTCGGATGGAAGCCGGTGCTGCTCGACGGCGCCGCGGGGCAGGGCGGGGCCCCGCCGCGCGCCTTTGGCGTCGCCATGGCCGACGGCGGCCGCGCGCTCGTGCTCGCGTTGCCGGAGGCGCTGTTCGCCAGCGAGGACGGCGGGGGCACCTGGTCGCGCGCGCCGCTCCCGACGATGGGCCTCTCGCGGGTCGGCGCCCTCGGGGGCGAGCTCCTCGCCGAGGGGCTCCTCGCGTCGGCGACCTGGGATCCACGGCGCACGCCCGCGTTCTCCCGCAGCGCGGCGACGCTCCCGCGGGCCGACGTCGAGCTCGACGTGACGACCCCGCGCGCCCCGTCCGCCTCCGCCGTCTCGATCGGGCGGGCGGCGATGAGCGGCGATCGCTATGTCGAGGCGGTCCGCCCGGAAGACGCCGGCGCGCCGTGGCTCTTCGCGAGCGGCCCCATCGAGGGGCCGCTCAAGGAGGCGGCCATGCCGGGCACGGGCGACTGCGGGAGCATCAAGCTCGGCGCGAACGGCCGGCGCGTCGTCGCGGTGTGCGCCGAGCCGGACGGCGATCGCGTCGTGGCGCGGGTGCTCCGCAGCGACGATGGCGGCGGCGCGTGGTCGCCGGCCGCCACGCTGGAGACGCCGGACATCGACCAGGTCGGCGTCGCGGTGGCGCCCGATGGCGCGGCGCTCCTGACCGGCGTCTGCAAGCCGAGCGACGGCGCGGACAGCTGCAAGCCGACCGCGCCGCTCCTCCTGTCCCACGACGGCGCCCACGACGAGGATCGCGCCGCGGTCGCCCTCGCGGCGGCCCCCACGCTCGGCGCGCCCGCCGTGCTGCCCGCGTTCTCGGCGGACGGGCGCTCCGCGTATTTCCTCGGCTTCCGCGGCAAGGACGAGCGCCTCGCGCTGTTCGTCTCGCACGACGGGGGCGAGACCTTCGCGCCGCGGCCGCTCGACGCGACCGCCGCGCTGCCCGCCCCGCAGGCTGACGGCGCCGAGGACGAGGACGAGGAGGGCGGGCCGGGCGACGGTCCCTCGCCGGAGGGGTTCGACGTCGTCGAGGAGAGCGCGCTGCGCCCGGCGGAGGACGGCGCCGTCGGCCTGCTGCTCTCGGAGCGCGGCTCGCTCACGTACCTGACCGCCGACGAGGACGGCCGGGTGCTCACGGCGACGACCCCGCCGGCGGAGAGCGCGGCGTTCGCCGGCTTCGGGCGGCGCGTGCTCGCGCTTGCGTCGCGCGCGCGAGACAGCGGCGATGACGTCGCGGCGCTCTGGGAGTCGCTCGACGGCGGCGTGAGCTGGGCGGAGCTCCCGGAGATGCCGGCGCTCTCGCGCGAGGTCTCCGAGGCCCAGCTCGCCATCACATGCGGCGCCAGCGGCTGCCTCTTCGGCGACGTGGCGACCCGCGTCGGCTGGGGCGGCCAGGCCGACGGCGCGCTGCCGCGCGCGCCGGAGCCGGCCCCGCGCGCGCAGCCTTCCGCGCGCACGCCCATCGTCTGCGAGACGCTGCCGTCCTCGAAGTGGACGCGCGTCGACCATGTCGACTCGAGCGGCCTCGGCCTGCCCGACGGCGACGAGCTCTTGCGCGGCCGGTCGGTGTGGTCGTTGCTCACGCGCGCCCCGAGCGGCGCCGTCGACGTCGTCTCCGCGATGCTCCCCGAGTCCGGCGCCGGGGAGGCGCGGGTCGTCACGCGATCGCTGCTGCCCGCGGTGCCGGCGGGGCTCGGGCGAGCGCGGGTCGCGACCAACGTCACCTCCCAGATGGAGGGCTACGCCGTGGCGCGCCTGCGGATCCCAGGCGGCGCGGCGGCGCCGGGGGCCCCGATGCGCAACGTCGAGGTCGCCTGGGAGAACTGGATGGATGGCACCTCGGGCCGCGGCACGATCCCCGACGCCGGCCCGTTCGAGCTCGGCGACGTGAAGGTCGTCCCCGACGCCGCGCGAAAGCCGCGCGCGGGCGCCCGACCGCAGGCCGGCCCGGGAGGCGCGGCCTCGCGCCGCGCGCCGCCCCCCGACGACTTCTTCGATCCCGCGCTCCTGTCGGTCTCGCTGCGCGGGCTCTTCATCAGGCCGCACTCCGACAGCGCTCAGTCGGCGCTCACGTTCTTCTACGAGCCGCCGGGGAAGCTCCAGCGTTTCGACTTCCCGTCCTGGCCCGCGTCGGGCCTTCACGGCAGCCTCGACGTGCGCGCCGATGCGGTCCTGGCGGACGGCCAGCCCGTCGGCGTGGGGATGGTCCGGCAGGCGTCGAACGGCCCGATGATCGGGATGCTGCTCGCCCACCGCCCGGCGCCTCCTGCCGGCGCGTCCGCCGCGCCGGGCCCGGGCGCCGCGTGGGTGATCGATGCCGTCTCGGTCGCTCCGCCGGCGGACCGCGATCGGATCGTGCACACCGACTGGACCTACGCAGGACGGTCGATCGGCGTGGCGACGCTGGTCGCCCATCCCGGGCACGCGGCGGCGTGGTCGATCTTCCAGCCGTTCCGCGCGGATGGCACGCTCGGCCCCGCTCAGCCGCTGCCGACGCCGTTCGACCTCGGAGACGCGCCGCGCCCCTGCTCTGCCGCCGAACGCGCGGCGACCGCGCGCCAGGAGGCGCCGCTCTTCCTCGGCAGCACGGCCTTGTTCTCGGGCACACGCCACCCGGTGCTCGTCGTGGACGCCGCTGGTCCCTCCAGTCCGCCCGAGGTCACGGTGCTCCTGACCTCCACCACGGTGCTCCACGGTACGCCTGCCGCGCCGTGTGTTGCGGGCTGGGAGGCACGAGCGATCGGACGGGCGCCCCGCTCTGCGATCATCCCCGGCGATCTCGCCCAGGCGTGGTTGTTCCGGGCCGCGGCGGGCTCGGCGGTCGCTGTGGGCGGATCGAGCGGCCCGGCCGTCGAGCTCCGCCCGATGGTGTGCCGCTTCGATCCCGGCGCGGAGGTCCCGGAGGCGGTATGGAGTGAGCCGGGCATGGCGCAGCCCGCGCGTTGAGCGACGGCGGAAAACAAAAACGACGAATGAAACGAAGCTGACGGTGAGATGAAACGATCCCGGATCCTGGCTCGCGGTAACCTTCTAGCGACTCGCGTGTGCGCTTCGGCGCTTGCGTTCGCGGTCCCTGCGGCGATAGCCTGGCCTGCCTAAACGGGAGGCGGCATGATCCGGAAGCGACGGCGGTTCGAGCTCAGGAAGACGCTGTTCCTGCTTCCGAACCTGATCACGCTCTCATCGATCTTCTGTGGCTTCGATTCGATCCGGCGCTCCGCGACCGCGCACTCGGAAGATGATTTCTACCGCGCCGCGCTGCTGATCGTCTTCGCGATGTTCTTCGACACCCTCGACGGGCGTGTCGCGCGGATGACGAAGACCCAGAGCGCCTTCGGCCTGCAGATCGACTCACTGGCCGATATCGTCTCGTTCGGCGTGGCGCCGTCGATGCTCGTGTATCAGTGGACGCTGCACCGCTTCGATCTCGCGGGGCTGCTCGTGTCGTTCATCTTCACGGCCTGCGGCGCGGTCCGGCTGGCGCGCTTCAACGTCCTCTCCATGGGTGAGGCGGGCAAGCCCACGAAGCCTTCGAAGTACATCGTCGGCCTCCCGATCCCGGGCGCGGCGGGCATCCTCGTCTCGATCGTGGTCGCGAACCACGCGGCCGCCGGCGAGATCGGCAGCGAGCGCTACGCGTCGGCGATCCTCGCCACCACGACGATCCTGTCGCTGCTGATGGTCTCGACCATCCGGTTCCGCTCTTTCAAGGATCTCCGGCTCAACGTCCGGACGGTGCTCTTCGTGGCGTTCGCTGTCGGGTCGAGCGCGGTGATCTCGACGCAGCTGCAGCCCGCGTTCGTGCTCGTGTGGTTGCTCGGCTTCTACGTGCTGCTCGGGATCTTCGAGTCGCTCTGGCACCTGCCTGCGCGGCTCCGCGGCCTGCGTCGGGACTCGGTGCCTCCGCCCACGCTACCCCCTGCGGCCTGAAGCGCCTGCGGCCTGAAGCGCCTGCGGCTGAGGCACCTGCGGCCTGAGGCGCCTGCGGCCTGAGGCACCTGCGGCCTGAAGCGCCTGCGGCCTGAGACACCTGCTGCCTGAGGCGCGTCGGCTCGGGCTCACCCCTGGTGGCCGGCATCGCGATCCAACCGCTCCGGCTCATTTTTGAGTAGACTGCGTGCGATGAAGAACCGCGTGTTCTTTCCGCAGGCCGCGCTCGACGACTGGATCGCGAGCGACCGCGTCGATCTGAACAACGACGAGCTTCTGATCAAGACCGAGGGTCGCCGCTACAAGATCATCGAGGCGATCCGCGTGCTCCGCGAGGTGACGGGCTCGGCGGACATCCACGAGGTCCTCGGCAGGGTCAAGACGCGGGCGTTCCTGCGGGAGCTCGGGGCGGAGATCCTCGAGGGGTCCATGATCATCGGCGACAACGCCTACGACGTGATCCCGGGGTTCATCGGCGCCCCGGTGGGCACGTTCGCCGAGCACCGCAAGGTCGCCCCGGCGGGGACCGCGACCAGCAGCAGCCCGACGAGCGACGAAGAGCTCCTGGCCGCGTTCCTCACCAGCAAGATGTAGCGGCGCCGCGCCCGGTTGCTTGGGCGCCGCGCCCGGTTGCTTGGGCGCCGTGCCCGGTTGCCTTGGCGCCCCCGCCGGCGCGCCACACCCGCGGTGGCGAGGCGCTGCCGATACGGTCTCTCGCGCCCGCCTCTCCCGGCGCATCCGCGCTGTCAGGCCTCGGCCTACGAGAGTACGCTCCCGCCTCTGCGGCCGGCGGGCCATCCCCGGTGAGGCAGGCTATAACGGGGCCATGCCCGAGGTCATCTCCGGGATCAGCTTCGCGCTCGCCCTGCTGTTCTACAGCGCTGCCAGCGCGCTCTTCTTCCTCGACGTCGCCCGCAGCCGCGCCCGGCTCCCCTCCACGGGCGACCTCGCGGGCCTCTTCGGCGCGGGGGCGCGCGTCCACGACCCCGGCGCTCGGCCGAGCGCCGCGGTCGCCGCGTCCGCCTCGCGGCACGCGCCCTTGCTGCTCGGCCTGGGCGCCCTCGGGCACGCGACCTACGTCACGCTCGCCAGCTTCGTCGCGCGGGTCTGCCCGGTGCACTCCGTTCATTTCATGCTCTCGGTCGCGTCCCTCCTCGCGATCGCCGTTTACCTCGTCGCCCGCCATCGCTTTCGCATCGACGCGCTCGGGCTCCTCATCGGGCCGCTCGGGCTCGCTTTCCTGCTCGGCACGTTCTTCCTCGGAAAGCCGCACCCCGAGCCGAAGCTCAGCCCGCTGTTCATCGCGGCGCATGTCATGGCGAACCTGCTCGGGATCGCCCTCTTTCTGCTCGCCGGCGCCTCCGCGGCGCTCTACCTCGTCCAGGAGAAGCGGCTCAAGCGGAAGCGGCATCTCGAGCGCATGGGCAACCTCCCGGCGCTCGACACGCTCGACCGCGCCATCCATCGCTTCCTGAGCGCCGGCTTCCCCTTGCTGACGCTCGGCATCGTCACGGGGACGTACTGGGCGCACCAGCTCGAGATGGGCAACGCCGAGGAGGTGATGCGCGCCATCTTCGGCTACGCCACATGGCTGCTCATCGCGCTCGTGCTGCTCTTGCGCGCCGCCGCTGGCTGGCGCGGCCGCCGCGCGGCGTACGGCACCATCGCGGGGCTCGCCTGCGCCGGGGCGGTGCTCATCATCTATCTCGTCCGTCCCGCCGCGGGGCTCGGAGGCTAGCGCAGGTGATCTTCGTCGGGCTCTCCCACAAGACCGCGCCCATCGAGGTGCGCGAGCGGCTCGCGATCGGGCGGGATCGGCTGCCCGAGGTGCTCGCGCGCCTCACGGCCCACCCTGCCATCGGAGAGGCGCTCGTCCTCTCCACCTGCAACCGCGTCGAGATCTACGCTTCACCCCGGCAGCAGGCGCCCGCGCCGTCCCGCCCCGGGAGCGCTCCACCGCCGTCCGACGAGGAGCTCTCGCGCGACAACGAGGCGCTGCGCGCCGCCGTCGCGACCCTCGTCGGCCTCGGCGGAGACGCCGTCCGGGGCCACCTCGCAGGCCGCGTCGGGAGCGATGCCGTCCTCCACCTCTTCCGCGTCGCCGCGTCGCTCGACTCGATGGTCGTCGGCGAGCCGCAGATCCTCGGACAGATGAAGGAGGCCATCGAGGTGGCCCGCGGGGCAAAGACCCTCGGCGCCCGGCTCGGCCGCGCGGCTCACCGCGCCATCAAGGTCGGCAAGCGCGTGCGCACGGAGACGGCGATAGGCGCCGGGCAGGTCTCGGTCTCCAGCGTCGCCATCGATCTCGCCCGCCAGATCTTCGCCGATCTCGCCGGTCACACGGCGCTGCTCATCGGCGCCGGCGACATGGCCGAGGCCGCCTCGAAGCTCCTCGTCCGCGCCGGCACCCGCCTCATCGTGGTCAACCGGAGCCCGGACCGCGCCGCCGCGCTCGCCCGCGAGGTCGGCGGCGAGCCTCGCCCCTGGGCCGACCTCGAGCGCTCCGTCATCGACGCCGACATCGTGATCTCGTCGACCTCGAGCCCCAATTACGTGGTCACGCCCGACCTCGTCCGCCGAGCCCGCAAGGCCAGGAAGGGCAGGAGCCTGTTTCTCATCGACATCGCGGTCCCGCGTGACATCGACCCCGCCGTCAACAAGCTCGACAGCGTGTACCTCTACGATGTCGACGACCTCTCGCAGATCGTGGCGCAGTCCGTCGAGGGGCGCGCCGCCGAGGCGGCGCGGGCCGAGGCGATCGTCGCGGACGAGGCGCAGGCCTTCGAGGCGTGGACGCTCGAGCGCGCCCTGACGCCCACGATCGTCGGCTTGCGAGCCCGCACGCGATCCATCCTCGCGGCCGAGGTCGAGCGCAGCCTCTCTGGCAAGCTCCGGCACCTCGGCGTGGCCGAGCGCCAGGCCCTCGCGATGATGATCGACGCCGCCACGAACAAGCTGCTCCACGTGCCCACCACCCGACTCCGCGCGATGGCCGGCGATCCCCGCGTCGCCGAGCACGTCGACTCGCTCCAGGAGCTGTTCGACATCGACGGCGCGCCGTCCGAGAACGCCGCCGCCTCGGCGCTCGCCGAGGGGGAGCTGCGCGGCGCGGTGGACGGGCCTCCCACGCCTCGCTCCGCCCGCGGGGCAGCGCCTCCCGCCTCCGGCGCTCGAGGCGGTGCCTCGCCCCGGCACGCCGATCCGCGCCACCAGGCTGCAGAGGACAACGGCGTTTACGCGCGGCAGCCCGGCGGGCGCCCCGCCGAGGCGGGCGTCATGGCCGTCGCGAATCCAGCCGCGGCCGTGAGCGCAGCTGGGTTAAAGGGAGCGTGATGCCCACGGAGCTCACCCTCGCCACGCGCCGCTCGGCGCTCGCCCTCGCCCAGTCCCGCGCCTTCGCTCGTTCCCTCGAAGCGGCGGTGCCCGATCTCTCCCTGCGCGAGCTCGAGGTGGTGACCTCGGGCGACAAGACGCAGGATCGCTCGCTCCAGGACATCGGCGGCAAAGGGCTGTTCATCAAGGAGCTCGAAGAGGCGCTCCTGGACCGGCGCGCTGACTTCGCGGTCCACTCGATCAAGGACGTCCCCGCAGAGATCGCCCCGGCGCTGTGCCTCGCCTGCATCCCCGCGCGGGAGGACCCTCGCGACGCGCTCGTCACCCGGAGCGGCGCTTTGCTCGCGGAGCTGCCGGCGGGCGCCCGGGTCGGGACCTCGAGCCTCCGCCGGGCGGTCGCGCTGCGCGAGGCGCGCCCGGATCTCGTGATCGAGCCGGTCCGTGGCAACGTCGACACCCGGCTCCGCAAGGTGTTCGACGGCGTGTTCGACGCCGTGGTGCTGGCGCTCGCCGGCCTGAAGCGGCTCGGCCTCGAAGGCCGCGCCACGGAGGTGCTGTCGCCCGAGGTGTCGTTGCCCGCGATCGGACAGGGCGCGCTCGGCATCGAGTGCCGCACGGCGGACGACAGCGTGCGCGGCGTCCTGGCGACGCTCGCGGACGCCGAGACCACGATCTGCGTCTCTGCCGAGCGAGCCGTGATGGCCGCGGTGGAAGGCAGTTGCCGGACGCCGGTGGCCGCCTATGCGGTGCGGGACGGCGACGCGCTGTGGCTTCGGGCGCTCCTCGCCGAGCCCGACGGCTCCCGGTTGCGAAGGGCGGAAAGGCGCCTGTCGTGGCCCGGAAACACGCACGAAGCCGAGCGCCTCGGAGCGGACCTCGGGGCGGAGCTCAAGAAGGGTTGATGCGTGTAACTCGACTGGAAGGCTGCCACGTCCGGAACATTTCTAGAATGGAATTGATAAGGGATCTCCGCACCATGCCGGGATGAACGGTCCCCTGGCGATGGGATCGCCAGCGCTCGGCGCGCAAGCGCCTCCAGGCGGAGCCCGTCGGCCCGCGCCTTGCGCGCCGCCGCCCATGACCGGCGCGTTCGCCGCGCGCTTCCCGCGCGGGCGCGACCGTGCGAGACGACAGCCCACCGGCGGTTTCCCGCCTCCAGCGTTCCATGCCGGGCTACGTCGCCCTCGTCCTCCACGCTCACCTGCCGTACGTGCGTCACCCCGAGCACGTCCGCTCCCTGGAGGAGCGCTGGTTCTTCGAGGCGCTCTGGGAGTGTTATCTCCCCCTGCTCGGGGTCCTCGATCGCCTCGCCGCCGACCGCGTCGTCGCCCCGCTGACCCTCTCCGTCTCGCCGTCGCTCCTCGCGATGCTGCGCGACGAGCTGCTCCTTCGCCGGTTCGAGGACCACCTCCGCCGGCTCACCGCGCTGGCGGCCCGGGTCGAAGCCCGCTTCGCCGGGAGCGGCTTCGCCGGGGCCGCCGCGCTCTACCGCGCGCGGCTCGCGGACGCGGCGAGCTCGTGGGAGGCGCTCGGCGGCGATGTCCCGGGCGCCCTGGTGCGCCACGCCGGGGCGGGCCGCGTCGAGCTCCTCACCACGGCCGCGACGCACGCGTACCTGCCCGGACTGCTCGCCACGCCGGCGTCGATCCGGGCGCAGCTGCGGCTCGGCCGCCGCGCCTTCGCGGCCTTCACCGGCGCGCCCGAGCCTCGCGGCCTCTGGCTGCCCGAGTGCGCTTACGCGCCCGGCCTCGACGCCGATCTAGCGGCGGCGGGCGTCCGCTTCACCGTGCTCGACGCCCACGCGCTCACGCTCGCCGCGCCGCCTGCGTCCACCGGCGCGTCCGTCCCGGTGCTCTCGCCTGCCGGCCTCGCGTGCTTCGGGCGCGATCGCGACAGCGCGCGCGAGGTCTGGTCGCGCGACGCCGGCTATCCGGGTCACCCGGTTTATCGCGAGTTCTACCGCGACGTCGGGCTCGACCTGCCCGAGCGCGAGCTCGAAGGGGAGGTCGGTCCCGACGGCACCCGGCTCATGACCGGCCTCAAGCTCCATCGCGTGACCGGGCCCGGCCCCGACAAGGCGCCGTACGACCCGGCGCGTGCCTCCGCGCAGGCGCGCGCGCACGCCGCGGACTTCGTGGCCCGCCGCGAGGCCGCGCTCGCGTCGATCCGCGGCGTGAACGCCCCGCCCATCCTGGTGGCCCCCTACGACGCCGAGCTCTTCGGCCACTGGTGGCTCGAAGGGCCCGAGTTCCTCGAGCACGCCCTGCGCCGCCTCGCGGCCTCGGATCGCGCCGTTCCGATCGCGCTCGGCGCGTACCTGGAGCGCCATCCGCCCGTCGAGGTCGTGGAGCCTGCCGCCTCGACGTGGGGCGAAGGCGGCTTCGGCGCATTCTGGACGGGCCCGAGCGCGTCCTCCCTGTGGCGCCACGCGCACCACGCCGAGCGCGCCGTGCTGGGCGCGCTCTCGAGTTGCCGCCACGCGGGCGGCCTGCCCGGCCGCGCGCTGGACCAGGCGATCCGCGAGCTCCTCCTCCTTCAATCGAGCGACTGGGCCTTCATGATGTCGGCCGGGGAGATGGCTTCCTATGCGGAGGCGCGCGCCCACGCCCACGCGACCCGCGCCCGCCGCCTCGCGTACCTGGCCCAGCAGTCCACGACTTCGCCCTCCGACGTGGCGTGGCTCGACGCGCTTTGCGCGCTCGACCCTTTCCTCGCCGAGCTCTCGGGCCCTGTGCTCCGAGGCGCCTTCGACCCGTGGCGCTGAGCCGGCGTTCCTCCGCGCCGCTCGCCTCCGGCTCTCCCGCGCTCCAGGGGCAGATCTCTTTCCGGTAAAGAAGAATTAAATTGTGTTAAAATATTGTGCGAAAGTACTTCGCATGATCGCCGACCGTCCTCGCCACGGCGGTCGACTCGGTGGGAGGGCGTGTGCGCCCCGCGGCGGTGCCCTCGGCGCCTCTTTTCGGGAGGGTGACCCGCGATTCACCCGCCCGTTTCATCGCCGGCCGCCGGCCGCGCGACCCGGCGCACATCTCCCAGCACGTTTTTCGCGGTCATGGCGGCATGAAGTGCGAGAGGGACGGAGACCTTGTCCGGAACACCCCCTTGATGACCGGCCGGTCAGCACCCTAGTGTGTTGCCCGCCAGCTTTGCTCCTGGACCGCACCGGCAGGCGCTGGCAAAGAACCGGGCGGACTCCCCATGACACATCCTCCTTGCGGACCCGAGCGCCGTTTCGCTCGATGGGCTCTCGGCGCTCGTAGCGCCGCATCGAATCACTCCCGCGCCGCCGTCGTCGCGGCGCTGCTCGCCGCGCTCGCGGTGCCCACGTTGACCGGCTGTCGCCGCCCCGAGGCGGACGCGCAGCCGTCGCCGGCGCGCGACACCGCCGCGCCACGCCAGAAGCCCGCGGTGCACTTCGGGAAGGTGATCGCGCGCCCGCTCGCGCAGACGCTGGACGTCAGCGGCACCCTGGTCGCCGACGAGACGAGCGAGGCGGCGACGCAGATCGGCGGCTTGGTCGTGAGCGTCGCGGTCGACGTGGGCTCACGGGTCAAGAAGGGCGATCCGCTCGTCGTGCTCGACGCGCGCAACGTGGCGCTCCAGTCGCAGGCCGCGTCCGCGGCCGTCGCGCAGGCGCGGGCCAAGCTCGCGCTGCAGGACGGCGCGTCGCCGAAGGGCATCGATCCCGACCAGGTGCCGGAGGTCCGGGCCGCGAAGCAGAGCATGGAGCTCGCGAAGTCCGAGGCCGAGCGCGTGAAGCAGCTCTACGACCAGGGCGCCGTCCCCCAGTCGACCTGGGACGCGGCGCGCACGCAGGCCCAGAACGCGACCGCGCAGTACGAGGCCGCGGTCAACGGCATCCGCGCGACCGTCGCGGCGCTCACGTCCGCGCAGGCGCAGGCGGGGCTCGCCTCGAAGGCGGTGTCCGACACGACGGTGCGGGCGCCCTTCGACGGCGCGATCGCCGAGAAGCGGATCAGCGTCGGCGAGTACGCCAGCCCGGGCCGCGTCGTCGCGGTCGTGGTCCGCGACAACCCGCTGCGGCTGCGCATCGACGTGCCCGAGGCGGACATCGCGCACATCGAGGTGGGCAAGCCGGTCAGCGTCTCGGTCGCCTCCTTCCCCGATCGCCTGTTCCCGGGCGTCGTGAAGCGGATCGGCGCGAGCCTGAAGGCGTCGTCGCGCACCCTGCCCGTGGAGGCCGAGTTCGACAACAGCGAGGGCAAGCTCCGCCCCGGCCTCTTCGCGCAGGGGCAGCTGGCGCTGACCGGCGAGTCAAGAACGGCGATCCTCGTCCCCGAGTCGGCGGTCGGCACCTCAGGGACGAGCGCGCGCGTGTTCGTGAAGTCGGGCGATCGCGTGACGGAGCGGCTCGTCAAGCCCGGCCGCAAGATCGATGGCCTCATCGAGGTCGTCGGTCCGCTCGCCGAGGGGGATGAGGTCGCGATCGACAAGGTGAGCGAGCTGGCGGACGGCATCGAGGTCGCGGCGGCGCAGTGAGCCGAGCGCACCGCGCGCCCCATTACTGAAGAAAGGTAGCGACCATGCAATGGCTCGCGGCAATCTGCATCCGTAGGCCGGTTTTCGCCTCGGTGATCGTCCTGCTCCTGACGGTGCTCGGGGCGTTCTCCTACTTCGGCCTCGGCGTGGACCGGTTTCCCAAGGTCGAGTTCCCGTTCATCGTCGTGACGACCGTCCTCCCCGGCGCAGCGCCCGAGGAGGTCGAGACGGAGCTCTCCGACAAGATCGAGTCGGCGGTCAACACGATCAGCGGCATCGACGAGCTGCGCTCGGCCTCGGTCGAGGGGCTCAGCCAGGTCATGATCTCCTTCCAGCTCGAGAAGGACGTCGACGTCGCCGCGCAGGAGGTGCGCGACAAGGTCGAAGGCATCCTCGCGGATCTGCCGGAAGGGATCGATCCGCCGGTGGTCGGCAAGCTCGATCCGGATGCCGCGCCGATCCTCACGCTCGCCGTCTCGTCTCCGAAGGCGGACGTCCGCTCGGTGACGGAGTTCGCCGACAAGACGCTCCGGCGCGAGCTGGAGTCGCTCGCCGGTGTCGGACAGGTGCTGCTCATCGGCGGCCGGAGCCGGCAGATCAACATCTGGATCGATCCGGAGAAGCTCGAGAAGTACTCCCTGACCGGCGGCGTGGTGGCCCAGGCGCTGGCGAGCCAGAACGTCGAGATCCCGGCCGGCCGGATCGAGCAAGGGGGCAGGGCGCTCACCCTGCGGACGCGCGGCCGCGTGCAGTCGGTCCAGCAGATGGCGGACATCGTGCTCGCGAACCGCGACGGCTACTCCGTCCGGCTCGGCGACGTCGCGGAGGTCCAGGACGGCATGGCGGAGCCGGAGTCCGCCGGCTTCCGCGGCCTCGATCCTGCCGTGCTCCTCAGCATCCGCAAGCAGAGCGGGACGAACACCGTCGAGGTCATCGACGGGCTGAAGGCGCGGATCAGCGAGGTGGAGAAGCGCCTCCCCGAGGGGTACAGCATCGCCGTCGCCCGCGATCAGTCGGAGTTCATCAAGAACTCGGTCCATGCGGTCAAGGAGCACCTCGTGCTCGGCGCGGTGCTCGCCGCGATCATCGTCGCGCTCTTCCTCGCGAACGCCCGCAGCACGCTCATCTCGGCGATCGCCATCCCGACGAGCATCATCTCCACGTTCGCCCTGATGAAGGTGGCGGGCTTCACGCTCAACGGGATCACGCTCCTCGCGCTGACGCTTGCGGTCGGCATCGTGATCGACGACGCGATCGTCGTCCTCGAGAACTGCTACCGCTGGATCGAAGAGAAGGGCGCGAGCCCGTGGGAGGCGGCGCTCCAGGGCACGAAGGAGATCGGCCCCGCGGTGCTCGCGACGACGCTCTCGCTGATCGCCGTGTTCCTCCCGGTCGCGTTCATGAGCGGCATCGTCGGCCGCTTCCTGAACTCGTTCGGCCTCACCATGGCGTTCTCGATCCTCGTCTCGCTGATCGTGAGCTTCACGCTGACGCCCATGCTGTCCGCGCGATGGCTGAAGAAGCCGGAGAAGCACGACGCCAGTAGCTCCAAGGAGTCGCGCTTCTACGGGCCGATCGAGCGCGGCTACATGGCGATCCTCCGCTGGTCGATGGCGCACCGCTGGGTGATCGTGCTCGCCTCGCTCCTGGCGCTGTTCTCGATCCCGGTGCTGGGGGGCATGGCCAAGTTCAACTTCCTCCCGGTCGAGGACGAGTCGCAGTTCCAGGTCAGCATGCGCGCGCCCGAGGGCGTGAGCCTCGATGGGACGCGCGTCATCGCCACGCGGATCGCGTCGGACATCGAGAAGCTCCCCGGCGTGTTGTACACGCTGACGACGATCGGCGACGATCCGCAGAAGACGCCGAACCTCGCCACCATCTACGTGAAGCTCAAGCCGGCGGATCAGCGCGCGCTGTCGCAGCAGGACCTCATCGATCGCGCTCGTCGCGAGCTCACTCCGCAGTTCGACGCGGAGAAGCTCCGTGCGAACATCGGCGTCGTGCCCGCCTTCTCCGGCGGTCAGAGCACCCAGATCGCCTATCAGGTGCAGGGCCCCGACCTCCAGAAGATCGGCCACTACTCCGACGCGCTGCTGCAGAAGCTCAAGGCGATCCCGGGCGTCGTCGATCCGGACACCTCGCTGCTCGTGGGCAAGCCGGAGATCCGCGTGGTCATCGACCGCAAGAAGGCCGCCGATCTCGGCGTTCAGGTCGGCGACGTGGCCAGCACCCTGCGGCTCCTGGTCGGCGGGTACAAGGTGTCGACCTACAACGAAGGCGGGGAGCAGTACGAGGTGCGCGCGCGCGCGCTGTCGAGCTTCCGCTCCGACAAGGAAGGCCTCGCGAAGATCACGGTGCCGTCGACCAAGCTCGGCGCCGTGACGCTCGACAACGTGGTGTCGTTCGCCGAGGGGACGGGCCCGTCGCGCATCGAGCGGTACAACCGGCAGCGGCAGGTCATGCTGACCGCCAACCTCGAGGCGGGCTACTCGCAGCAGACGGTCATCCAGGAGCTCGACAAGGCCGTCGCGGAGATGAACCTCGCGTCCGGCTACTCCGCTGGCCCCGTCGGCGCGTCGAAGGAGCTCATCAAGATGATGAAGAGCTTCCTCGTCGCCCTCCTCCTGTCGCTGGTCTTCATGTACCTCGTGCTCGCGGCGCAGTTCGAGTCGTGGCTGCACCCGATCACGATCCTCCTGTCGTTGCCGCTGACGGTGCCGTTCGCGTTCATCGCGGTCATCATCTTCCGGCAGTCGCTCAACATCTTCTCGCTGCTCGGCATCGTCGTGCTGTTCGGCGTCGTGAAGAAGAACTCGATCCTCCAGATCGATCACACGATCAAGCTGCGCGAGCACGGCTTGCCGCGGGCGCAGGCCATCCTGGAGGCGAACCGCGACAGGCTCCGGCCGATCCTGATGACCACGCTCGCGTTCGTCGCCGGCATGATCCCGCTCGTCGTCTCGAGCGGCGCGGGCTCGGGCACGAACCGCGCGACCGGCTTCGTGATCATCGGCGGGCAGACGCTGGCGCTCCTCCTGACGCTGCTCGCGACCCCGGTCGCCTACTCGCTGTTCGACGACGTCTCCTCGTGGCTCAAGCGGATCCTGCCCTTCATGCGGGGCAGCGACGACCAGGGCGAGCCGCGCGGGGCGGGGGAGGGCGGCGTCGCTCCGGCGGGGGATGGGGTCGTCGCGGCGGGGCACCGCGGCGCCGCGGCGCGCGCCGCCGTCGCGCACGACGCGGGCCGGCCGGCGCCGGCGCAGCTCGATTAGCAGCAGCGCTCCGGGGCCGCGGCGCGCCGCGCCCGGCCCCCTTCGCTACCGCGGCGAGGCGCCGCTCACTGCGCTTCGCCGTGGACCTTGCGCAGGATCACCTCGAGCAGCCCGTCGAACGCGTCGCGCATCGCCCAGGCCTGGGCGGCCTCGTCGTCGAGGCCAGCCGCCTTGCGCCGTCCCTCGACGAGCGCGTTCCTCGGGCCCCTGCACGCGGGGCCGAGCCGGCGCTCCATGTCGAGCGAGGCGCCCGCGTAGACGTGATAACAGGACGCGAAATCCCCCTGGTTGTAGAGGGGCGAGCCGACCTGGATCGCGCCGTCCATCGTGCGCGCCAGCACGAGCAGGTCACCCTCGGTGCAGCCGCGGAGGATCGCGAGCGCGTGGTGAGGCACCGATCGCTTGACCGCCGGCAGCCCTTGCTCTTCGTCGGCCGTCTCGGCCGCGAACGTCGAGAGCGGGACGGGATCGGGGCGCACGAGCAGCCGCTTGAGGTAGTCGGCGGGCACGCCGAAGTTGAGGTTCTGCCCCTGCGTCGAGACCGCCGCGGCGACGCCGATCACCTCGCCGTGCTCGTTGAACAGCGGGCCGCCCGAGGAGCCTGGCGCGATCGGCGCGGAGATCTGTAGCAGCGTCAGCTCCGGATCCACGACGCGGACCGCGCTCACGAGGCCGTTCGACACGGTGTCCGCGAGGCCGAGCGGATGGCCGATCGCGACGACCGGATCGCCGGGGCGGACCGCGCCGCTGTTGCCGAGGGAGAGCAGCGGGAGCCTCCGAGGCGCGTGGATCCGGACGATCGCGAGATCTCGAGCCTCGTCGAACGCGAGCACCTCGAGCACCGGGTGCTCGCTCTGATCGGAGAGGACCACCTTGAGGTCCGGCATCCCGGCGACGACGTGGAAATTCGTCGCGATCCAGCCGTCCTCGCGGACGAGGAAGCCCGCCCCGAGCGAGCCGTCGCCGCGGATCGTGACGACCGCCGGCATGGCGCGCGCCGCGATCTGCGCTGGCGTCATCGCCGCGGGCTGTGACGCGGAGATCGCCGGCTGGCTTGCCGAGCTCGCGGTGCAGCCGAGCGCCGCGATCGCCGCCGCGGCGACGAGCGCCGAGACGCGCGGCCAGGCGCGCCGCTGCGGGGGTCGGGGGCGCGATGGAGGAGCGGCGCAGGAGGGCCGGTCGTCGTCATGGAGCTCGCCTGGCAGGCTGCGGTGGTTCATGTCGCTCCCCGAGGCCGCCGCGTGAGCGACCTCCCTCCAGCAAGCGTAACGAAGACCCGACGGATCGTCTCGCGCGCCCGGAGAAAAACCGGTCGTGGCCGCATATGCTGTCGCGGTGAGCCAAGACCACGACGCGCGTGATCCTATCTTCGCCCTCAGCGACGAGTTCGTCCAAGCCTTCGCTGCCCGCTGTCCTGCCCATGCCACCCTCGCGGGCATCCCCTGCGACGAAGGCGCCTGGAACGACTGGAGCCCGAGCGGCGCCGCGTCCTGGGCCTCCACGGTCGCGTCCTTCCAGGAGCGGCTCCGCTCGCTGCCGCCGCCGCGCTCCGGGGCGGAGGCGCGGTGGGGTCGCCTCGCACGCCGTGTCATGGCGGAACACCTGGATGAGCGGCTCGACGATTTCCGTCACGGCGAGCACCTGCGCGATCTCAACAACATCGAGTCGGCGTTCCAGCACCTCCGGATGGTCTTCGACCTCATGGATGTCCACAGCGCCGCCGGCTGGGAGGCCATCGCGTCGCGCCTGGAGGGCCTGCCGCGCGCGTGCGACAGCTACCGCGCTTCGCTCGAGGAGGGGCGCCGGACGGGCCAGGTCGTCGCGCGTCGCCAGGTGTTCGCCGTGATCGAGCAGGCGCGCTACCAGGCGGGCGACGCGTCGTTCTTCCTCACGCTGCCGGCCGCTCACGAGGCGTCGGGTTGCGGCGCGGGCGCCGGCCGCGCACGCGTCGTCGACGGCGTCGAGCGGGCGCGCGCCGCGTTCGGCGCGCTCGCCGGCTACCTGGAGCAGACGTACCTGCCGAGCGCGCGCGCCGCGGACGCCGTGGGAGAGGAGCGCTACCTGCGCCTCTCGCGCCGCTTCCTCGGCGCGAGCATCGACCCGATCGAGACGTACGCCTGGGGGTGGTCCGAGGTGCACGCCATCGAGGCCCTGATGGCGCGCATCGCCGCCGAGATCCTCCCCGGCGCGTCGCTGTCCGAGGTGATCGATCTGCTCATGACCGACCCCGCCCGGTGCGCGCACAGCGCCGACGAGTTCCTCCGCATGATGTCCGAGCGCCAGCGAAAGGCGCTCGCCGATCTCGACGGCGTCCATTTCGATATCCCGGCGCCCATCCGTCACATCGAGGTGAAGCTCGCTCCGCCGGGCGGCGCGATCGGCGCCTACTACGTGCCCCCGAGCGACGGCTTCAAGCGGCCCGGCACCGTCTGGTATGCGCCCGGCACGAAGGAGACGTTCCCGCTCTACGAGGAGATCACCACGGCGTACCACGAGGGCTTTCCTGGCCATCACCTGCAGTGCGCGCTCCAGGTGCACCTCGATGACCGGCTGAGCCGACTCCACCGCTTCCTGGTGACGAACTCCGGCCACGCCGAGGGGTGGGCCCTCTACGCCGAGCAGCTCATGTACGAGCTCGGCTATTTCGAGCGCCCCGACTACGTGCTCGGGATGCTCGCGGGCAAGCTGACGCGCGCCTACCGCGTCGTCCTCGACATCGGCATGCACCTGGAGCTGCCGATCCCCCGGGACGCGCCGCTCCACGCCGGCGAGCCCTGGCGCTATGAGATCGCCGTCGAGTACCTCCAGCGCCGGGCCTTCCTCCCGCTGGATCACGCGCACAGCGAGGCGACGCGCTACCTGGGCTGGCCGGGGCAGGCGATCTCCTACAAGGTCGGCGAGCGCGTCGTCCTGGAGCTGCGCGACACGCTGCGGCGCCGCCACGGCGAGGCCTTCGATCTGAAGGCGTTTCACGCCAGGGTGATCGGCTCCGGGTCCGTCGGGCTCGACCACCTGCGCGAGATCGTGCTCGACGACGCCGCGCACTGAGCGCGCGTCAGACACGCGCTCGTCAGACACGCGCGCGCCGCCCGCCCGCTTCGCGCCTCGACGCGCGGCCACGCGCGTGCCAATCGACGCGGGTGAGCGCTCCCCCAGCGAACGAAGCCCCCGAGGCGCGGCCGGACGGCTCGGACCTCTGCACCGCGTGCGGCCTCTGCTGCACGGGGCTGCTCTTCGACGTCGCGCCGCTCGAGGAGCACGAGCTCCCGCGGGCCGAGAAGCTGCGCCTGCCGCTCGCTTGCAATCGGTACCACGACGCCTTCAGCCTGCCGTGCCCCTGCCATCTCGACAGGAAGTGCACCGTCTACGAGATGCGCTTCTCCGTGTGCAGCAGCTACGAGTGCGGCCTGCTCCGGCGCTGCAAGGCGGGCGAGGTGCCGCTCGGCGAGGCGCTGTCCCGCGTCGAGCGCGTGCTGCGCCTGACGGACGCGGTGCGCGCGCGGGTGCCGCCGCTCGTGCCGCCGCGTCCGCTCTGGGACGAGGCCCGCGAGCACATCCGCCGGCGTGACGCCGAGGACCCGTCGCCGGCGTGGCAGGGCGAGCGCGGCGCGCTCGTCGCCGCGCTCGGTGAGCTCCGGGTCGCGTGCAGGGAAGGGCTCGATCCGTAGCGCCGGCGCCTCGCGAGGGCCGCGGGAAATGGTCTTTCCCATGCCGGGGTCCAATCCGCGGGGCGCTTCAACGTGCTTTGGAGATCTCCCTCTCCCTGTCCTGCAAAGATCTCCAGGTCCCCCAGGACACCGACGAGCGCGGAGACTCCCATGCTTCGTCCAGGCCGAGCGTGATCCGCCCTCGGCTGCGCGGGCCGCGCCCTCGTCAACATGCTTCTCTCGGCCTCCCGGCGGCCGGCTCCACGCCGTATATACGACCGATGGAACCGACGATCCGCCGGCTGACCAACAAGTATTCTGCCATCACTGCAGTGATCAGCTTCGTCACTCAGCCCATTCCCGGCGCAGATGAGTTGATCGTGGTTCCCATTCATTACTCCTTCTCCGTGTCGCTGACCCGGCGCCGGGGCGCGCCGCTCCGCAGGGCTCCGTGGCTGCAGGTGAGCAAGATCATCTGGGGTGGAGCGGCCGTAAGGCTCTTCGCCAACTTCACGCTCGGCCTCGTCCCGGTCGCCGGTCTCTTCTCCAATGCGGTCACCGCCGTCGCCTTGACGGAGTTCCTGGGCCGCTACCTCGACGCCGCGCTGAGCAGCGAGGCGCCGCCTCCCGCGGTCTCCATCAGGGCCATCAGGGATGCCCTGCGGAACCCAAGGCGAGCGCGGAGCGCTCAGCGGTTGTGGTTCAGGATCCGCCGCGCCGTCCGGGAATCCGTCCCTGCGCCGACTCTTGGTTGAGGCGCCCTGTCCCGCTGGACGGGAAGCTCGGAGCTCGCGCGGCCTCGGGGCGCCCGGCGGTCGTGACGCGGTCCACGGCCAAGGAATCCGCGGCGCCGGGTCATCCGCCGCACCTCTCCCGCCTGCGCGCCGCGTTGACGAGCGCGTCGCCGGCGCGCCCGACGCGGAGCCGACCTGGGGCCGGCGTGGAGCCGCCTCGGTCCGCCCGCGCGCGGCGGTCTCGCCTGGCGTCTCTCCTGGCGATCGCCGCCCAGATCGAATAGATCCCCGGCCATGCTCTCCGAGACCCGCGAGAAAGTCCTCGACATCAAACGGCGCTTTGAGGCGCTAAGGGGGCATCTTTGACGTCCCCAAGCTCGAACGGATGCTCCAGGATCTGACCCAGACGACGCTGTCGTCGGGGTTCTGGAACGATCAGGAAAAGGCCCAAGCCGTCCTCCGCAAGCGCGCCCAGGTCGAGTCGAAGCTCGAGGTGGCGCAGCGGCTCGGCCGCGAGATCGAGGATCTCGCGGAGTACCTCGAGCTCGGCGCTGCCGAGGGCGACGAGGGCGTCATCGCCGACGCCGACGCGCAGGCCGACGCCATCGCCGGGCGCCTGCGCAAGGTCGAGCTCGATCGCATGCTGTCCGGCCCCGCCGACCGCGGCAACGCCATCGTCAGCATCCACCCGGGCGCCGGCGGCACCGACGCGAAGGACTGGGCGTCCATGCTCCTCCGCATGTACCTGCGCTTCTGCGAGCGCCGCGGGTACAAGACGGAGATCATCGACTACCAGGACGGCGACGAGGCCGGCATCGACGCCGTCACCCTCACGGTGAGCGGCGACGCCGCCTACGGCTATCTGCGCTCCGAGGCCGGGGTCCACCGCCTCGTGCGGATGAGCCCGTTCAACGCCGATCACACGCGCCAGACCGCGTTCGCCGCCGTCGAGGTCACCCCGGACAGCGACGACGAGATCAACATCCAGGTCAACGAGAAGGACATCGAGATCACGACGATGCGCGCCGGCGGCAAGGGCGGGCAGAACGTGAACAAGGTCGAGACCGCCGTTCGCCTGCGGCACCTCCCGACCGGCCTCAACATCGTGTGCCGCGCCGAGCGCAGCCAGCACCAGAACCGCGCGATGGCGATGAAGGTCCTCAAGGCGAAGCTGTACGAGATGGAGCTCCAGAAGCGGGATGCCGAGGTCCAGGCCTACAACGCCGCGAAGAGCGCTATCAACTTCGGCAGCCAGATCAGGAACTACGTCCTCGCGCCCTACCGGCTCGTCAAGGACGTGCGCACCTCCACCGAGGCCACCGACGTGGACGCCGTCCTCGACGGCGATCTCGAGGGCTTCATCGAGGCCTACTTGCTCGCCGCGGCCGGCGGTTCGCTCAGGAAGGGCGGCTCCGTCGCGGAGGACGACGCTCCGTGAGCCAGCAAAAAGACAGACCGAATGACAAGAAGACCGAGCGGCTCGTGAAGGAGGCCGCCGAGGCCGCGCGCGCCGAGGAGACGCTGATCGCCACCCGCAAGGCGAAGGCGGCCCGCCTCCGCGCCCGCGGCGACAACCCGTTCGCCAACGACGTCACGGAGGGCGAGCCGCTCGTCGAGCTCGCGGCCGTCCGCGCCCGCTTCGACGGGGCGCGGGCCGCGGCCGAGCCGAGGCCCGAGGGCGCGGCGCCCGAGCGATCCGCCTCCTCCGCGGCGGATCGCTACGATCCGGCGCGCGTCGAGCCGGTCCCGTTCCGCGTCGCGGGCCGGGTCCTCTTCGTGCGCTCGTTCGGCGGCGTCACCTTCGTCCGGCTGCGCGACCGAACCGGCGAGCTCCAGCTCTACTGCGAGCAGGGGAGCCTCGCCGATTTCGAGCGGCTGGAGGACGTCGACCTCGGCGATTTCGTCGAGGCCCGCGGCGTCGCGATGGCGACGCAGAAGGGCGAGCTCTCGATCCGCGCCGAGCGTCTCCGGCTGCTCACGAAGGCCTACCGCCCGCTGCCGACCAAGACGAGCTTCAAGGACGTCGAGTCGCGCTACCGCATGCGGTACGTCGATCTCGTGGCCAACCCGCACGTCGCGGGGGTCTTCCGCGCCCGCACCGCGATCGTCGCCGCGCTGCGCGAGTTCCTCGACACCCGCGGCTTCCTCGAGGTCGAGACCCCGACGATGCACACGCTCGTCGGCGGCGCGGCCGCGAAGCCGTTCAAGACCCACCACAACGCGCTCGACCTCGGGCTCTTCATGCGCATCGCGCCGGAGCTCTTCCTGAAGCGGCTCGTCGTCGGCGGCTTCGAGCGCGTCTACGAGATCGCGCGCTGCTACCGGAACGAGGGGCTGTCGACGCGGCACAACCCCGAGTTCACGATGCTCGAGTACTACCAGGCGTACGCGACGTACGAGACGCTGATGGACGCCACCGAGGCGATGCTCCGCCACGTCGACGCCCGCCTCGCCGAGCGGCTCCCGGCCGAGCACGCGGCCTGGGCCGCGCAGCGCACGTACTCGCTCGAGCGCTTCGAGCGCGTCCCCATGGCCGAGGGGATCGCCCGCGCCCTGTCGAAGTCGGGCCTGCCGGCCGACGTCCCGCAGCGCGTCGCCGCGGACGACGCCCCGATCAAGGAGTGGGCGAAGGCGGCGAAGGCGAGCGGGCGCGAGATCGACTGGACGAACTTCCGCGCGGGCGCGAAGAAGTGCGAGTCGCCTGGCGAGCTCATCTTCTGCGCCTACGAGTACGTGGTCGAGCCGTTCCTCACGAGGGACTACCGCACGGAGGCGGGCGACAAGAGCGTCCCTGTCTTCATCATCGACTATCCCTTCGAGGTCTCCCCGCTCGCGCGCAAGAAGGACAGCGATCCCTCGCTGGTCGACCGCTTCGAGCTCTTCATCGACGGCCGCGAGCTCTGCAACGCCTTCAGCGAGCTCAACGACCCCGAGGACCAGGACGCGCGCTTCCGCGCGCAGGTCGAGAAGAAGTCGCGGGGCGAGGAGGAAACGATGGATTACGACGCCGACTACGTCCGCGCCCTGGAGCACGGCCTCCCGCCGACGGCGGGCTTCGGCATGGGTGTCGATCGCCTGACGATGCTCCTCACCGGCGCGACCTCCATCCGCGACGTCATCCTGTTCCCGCTCCTCCGTCCCGAGACCGACGCGTGATCGAGCTCTCCAGGTCGTTGCAGGCCGCGCTCCTCGCCGCCGTCGCTCTGGGCATCGTCCTTCTCGCCTGGCGGGGCTACACCCGCTTCGACAAGAAGGGCGAGCTGGAGCCGCGGCGTCCCGGCGTCGTGCGCGTCGGGGTCGTGGTCGCTCTCACGGGCGCCAGCCTGCTCGCGCTCACGCTCGTCGCGTCCAGCGGGCGCGCGAAGGGCCTCGCGCTCATCGGCTCCTTCTTCGCGAGCAATACGGAGAGGATCGCCCCGCTCGTCGCCGCGCTGGTCGTGGCCGGGGCCCTTCGGCTGTTTCGGGCCAGGACGGGTGCGGACAACGCCCGGTGGCTCTCCGGCAGGTGGGGGTCCAAGGCCCGCGTGGGGCTCCGCGTGCTCGGCGCGATGTCCCTGCTCGCCGCGCTCGCGATCGTCGTCCTCTGGGTCGCGGTCCTGCCCATCCAGCCGACCTTCAGGTGGATCCTTGGAGGCATCCTGTTCGGCGCGGGCGCGGGCTATCTGGTCGCCGGGAGCCGCCCTGTCCGCAAGGGGCTCTATCGCGCGCTCGGCTGGTGGTGGGGCGCGCTCGTGGGCGTGGCGTTCGGCGTCACCGCGACGCTCACGGCCAGGATGCCCGTCGGGAAGGGCGCGTCGTTCAATCCCACGGATCAGATCATCCGTTTCACCGCGCTCGTCTCGAGCGTCGTCTTCCTGTTCTTCGTGCTGTCGGCGCTCCTGCCGATCGCCCTCGACGCGCTCGAGCGCCGGAGCTTCGTGCCCCACGTGGCCGCGCGCCACGTGCGCGCCTCGAAGAGCGGCTTTCTCACGGTCATCTCGGTCCTGTCGATGGCCGGTGTCGCGGTCAGCTCGTGCGCCCTGTGCTCGGTGACGAGCATCATGGGCGGCTTCGGCGCCGACCTGAAGCGCAAGATCCTCGGCAACAACGCGCACATGGTCGTCGACGCCTCCCGCCCTGGCGGCTTCGGCAACTGGGACGACAAGCTCACCCAGGTGCGCGTCGCGCTCGCGCCCTACGGAGGCGCCGCGACCCCGGTCGCGGCCGGCGAGGCGATGGGCTCCAGCGCCTCGAACACCGCGGGCGCGCTCGTCCGCGGCATCGATCCGGACACCATCGGGCAGGTCATCGACCTCGCCAAGAACATCGAGGTCGGCAGCTTCGACTACCTGCGCGAGCCCGAGAAGCTGACGAGCCTGCCTCCCGAGGAGATCATCGGTCGAGGTCCGGGCGGGGAGCCGTACTTCAAGGGGCCGGACTTCCGCCAGCCCACGGACGTCGACCCGTCGGTGCGTGACTACCTGAAGCAGCAGACGCGCGTGTACCCGGGCGTCATCATCGGCCGCGAGCTCGCGAAATCGCTCCACGTGCTCGTCGGGGACGAGGTGACCCTCCTGTCGCCGATGGGCGAGCTCGGCCCCACCGGCGTGATGCCGCGCTCCCGCAAGTTCCGCGTCGCGGCGATTTTCTATAGCGGCATGTACGAGTACGACGTCACGCACGCGTACGTCTTGATGGAAGAGGCGCAGAAGTTCTTCAGCCTCGACGACAAGATCACCCACATCGACATCCGGGTCCCGGATCCCGAGCGGGTGCAGGAGGTCCGCCCGGCCGTGGAGGCGGCCGTCGCCGCGAGCGCCGCGCTCGACGAGGCGCCGGAGGGAGGCAAGCCGCCGCCGCAGCTCCGCGTCCGCGACTGGATGGAGATGAACAAAAACCTCTTCAGCGCGCTCAAGCTGGAGAAGATCGCGACGTTCATCATCCTGTCCATCGCCATCGCGGTCGCGAGCTTCTGCATCGTCTGCACGCTGCTCCTCATGGTGACCGAGAAGGGCAAGGAGATCGCCGTCCTGAAGGCGCTGGGCGCCTCGGACAACGCGGTGATGCGCGTGTTCATGCTCGAGGGCGTGATCATCGGCGCCATCGGCACGATCTACGGTGTCGGCACCGCGCTCGCGGTCTGCACGGGCCTGTACTGGTTCGGTGTCCGGCTCGATCCGGACGTCTATTACATCGACCGGTTGCCCGTGAACGTGAACCTCTCCGACTACGCGATGGTCGCGGTCGCGTCGATGCTCATCTGCACCATCGCCACCATCTACCCGGCCCGCGCCGCCTCGAGGCTCTCTCCGGTCGACGGGCTCCGCTACGAGTAATCACTCCATGTCCACTCCGCTCGTCGTCGTCGAAGACCTCCGCAAGACGTTCGTTCACATGGGCCGCGAGCTCCACGTGCTCTGCGGCATCGACATCGTCATCAACCAGGGCGAGGTCGTGGCGTTCGTGGGCCCCTCGGGCGCCGGCAAGAGCACGTTCCTCCACTGCATCGGCACGCTGGACCTCCCGACGAGCGGCCGTATCCGCCTCGGCAACGACGAGCTCACCGGCCTCCCGGGCTCGCGGCTCGCGGCGATCCGGAACCGGACGATCGGCTTCGTCTTCCAGTTCCACCACCTGCTCCCTGAGTTCAACGCGGTCGAGAACGTGATGATGCCGGGCCTCATCCAGGGGAAGACGCGCCGCGAGATGGAGCCGCTCGCGCGGTCGCTGCTCGCCGAGGTCGGGCTCGCGGCGCGCGCGACGCACCGGCCGGGAGAGCTGTCGGGCGGCGAGCAGCAGCGCGTGGCCCTGGCGCGGGCGCTCGTCCTGTCGCCGAAGCTCCTCCTCGCCGACGAGCCGACCGGGAACCTCGACACCGCGACGAGCGACTCGATCCACCAGCTGTTCTTCGAGATGAACCGCAAGCACGGCACCACGATCGTGGTGGTGACGCACAACCTCAGCTTCGCCGAGTCGATGCCGCGCGTGGTGACCATGCGCGACGGGACGATCGAGAGCGATCGCATCGGCAGCGAGCGCGCCGCGGCCCTCGGGTACCGCGACGGCTCAGCCGGATAGCCGCTCGCTCAGGAGCTCGGCCGCGCGCAGCGACATGGCCATGATGGTCATCTGCGGGTTCACGCCGAGCGACGAGGGGATCGCGCTTCCATCACACACGTAGAGCCCGGCGACGTCGTGCGCCTGGTGGTCCGGCCCGAGGCACGATGACCGCGGATCCACCCCGATACGGCACGTCCCGAGCGGGTGGAACGCGGCCACGTCGAGGTCCCCGGCCTTGACCTGCCGCGCCTTGAGCCGCTCCAGGTCCGCGGGGCCGTTCACCTCGTCGCAGCCGGCGACGAGCGGCAGGACGCGCCGCGCCCCCGCGGCCAGGAACACCTCGCAGAGCAGCTCGACCCCGCGCTGCATCTTGGCGACGTCCTCCCGGTTCATCGTGTAGAGCACGAGCGGCGTGCCGCCGATCCCGGGCCTCACCTCGCCGCGGCTCGTGTCCTTGATCATGAACCCGAACGTCGCGAGGTGCGGATACCGCTCCATCAGCTCCGTGTAGCGATGTCCCGTCCAGGGCACGGCCAGCGCGGCGACGTCGAACGGGAGCGAGCCTCCCTCGAACATCAGCCCTTCATCGGCGAAGTGGTCGATCTGGTAGCCCTGCGGGATGCCTTGCCACTGATCGATCCGCTCATCGAAGAGGGCCATCACCTTCGACGCCGGGTGGATCGAGAGGTTCTTTCCCAGCGCGCCGCTCGACAGGCACGCTCCGCTCCGGCGCAGGAGCAGCGGCGTCATCAGCGCGCCGCCGGCCACGACGACGGCCTCCGCCCTGACCACGAGCCGCGGCCCCCGCCCTGCGCCGCTCGCCGCGCGGCCGCCGTGGCCTCCGGCCCTCGTGTCCCCCCCGAGCACGGCAGTCGCCCCCCGCGCGCGGCCCGCCACGACATCGATCGTCCTGACCCGCGCCGCCGTGATGAGCTGCGCGCCCCGCTTCAGCGCCTCGGGCACATAGCTCACGTCGGTCGAGCGCTTGGCCCCCGTTGGGCAGCCGAAGCAGCAGATCCCCTGCCCATCGCAGTCCGGCGCGTTGCGCTGGAGCGGCCCGTGCCGCAGCCCGAGCCGCTCCGCCCCGCGCCGGACGATCGGCCCGATCGCCCCGAGGTGCAGCGGGTCGGCGGGGGCGACCTGGAGCATGCGCTCGACGCGCTCGTAATAGGGAGAGAGCCCGCCGGACGAGAACTCCGCAGGGAGCCCCATGCCGTCTCGCCACGACGCGAAGGTGCTCTCCGGAGCCCGGTAGCAAGTACCGGAGTTGATCACGGTGCTCCCTCCGACGGCGCGCCCCGCGAACACCGGGATATTCACGTTGCCGAGCGTCATGTCGAGCCCGTGGTCGCGGTACATCTCCCGGTAAGCGCGCGCGGGCCGTCCGGTGAAGCTCGAGCGGCGGTGGAAGTCGCCCTCCTCGAGCATGAGCACCGCGTGTCCGCGCGACGCGAGCTCGTAAGCCGCGGCCGCTCCGCCGGCGCCGGTGCCGATCACGAGGACCTCGCACTCGAGCTCCAGGTCCTCCTCGACCTCGCGCCCGTCGGTCACCTGCGCGAGCCAGCGCGGCGCCTCGTCGCGCACCGTGGGCAGCTCGTAGCGGCAGCCGACGTGCTTGAACATCTCGGGCCGGTCGTAGTGGACGAACCTGAGCGGCGTGAGCGCGGCGCGGAGCAGCGAACGCAGCGTCCGCGCCCGGCTCTGCTCGAAGCCGCGGAGCACCGCCATCCGCTCCTCGAGCGGCAGCGCCGACAGCGGCCTGAGCCGGAACGGAAGGGGAGCGAGCTCTATCGCCCACAGCGCCGCGCGCACCCCCTGCGCCAGGTGCGGCGGGATCGAGCCGAGCCAGGCCGCGAGTCGGCTGGCGGTCGCGGCGCCCGCGCCGTCGAGGAAGCGGCCGGGCGGCATCGCCGCCTCGGCGAGCGCGGCGGCGATACGCATCTCCCGCCCAGAGAGCCTGGGCTCCGCGCCGCCGTTTGCCTCGGGGGCCCTCTCCGCGCCGGCATCCTCCCTCGGTGTCCCGGGCCAGCGTTCCCTCCGCTCCAGCGCGGGCAAGCGCCCGAAATCGAGGTCCAATCCAAGGGTCATGGTCCTCCGAACCGCTCGTGAAAGCTTCTGTTAATTCTGTAGCAACAGAATCGTCGCGATGCAAGGCGACCTGATCCGCTGGTGGACGTGGCGCGCAGGCGGGCTGATCCGTTGCTCTTGCGCGCGCTGGATGTGGAGCGCAGGCGCCCTGTCACGGCATCGGCAGGACCCAGATCGGCGAGCGAGGCTGGAGCTCGAGGTGCTTCCAGGCGTCCTCGGCGATCGCCATGCCGAGCTCTCCCTCATCGCGGAGGCTCGCGGCGACCGCGCGAAAGTAAGGGGCGTCTGGGCGCTCTATCGCGAGGATGCCCTTCGGATCCGACGGGCTCGGGGTGAACGGGCGGCCCGCCTTCGCCCGGCGCGTATCGCGCACGAGCGAGATTTCGTCCATGCGGGCGGTGAAGTGCGGCCCTCCGTCGAACGGATCGACCCTGTGGGCATAGCGGAAGCCGACGCGGCGGAGCAGCTTCTCCACCCCCCGGGTCTGCGCCCCGACCTTCCCGATCACGCGCTGCGCGTCCTCGGGCAGCAGCGAGGCGTAGATGGTCCCCTCCGGGAAGAGCCCCTTGATGAACTCCTTGTTCTTCTTGGAGAGGAGATCCGCGTCGGCATAGCTCATGTCGGTGAACTTGCGCCCGAGCGCTTCCCAGAGGTGGCTTGTCCCGTCCGGCTCGAGGGGGGGCATCAGCTCCGCGAGGATCTCGTCCTGGAACAGCGCGGATCGCGCGGCCATGTAGAGGAAGCGAACATAGGAGATCATCGTGCCGAGCCGCTCGGGCCCTTGCCGGTACTCCGGCATGAGCACGAGCCCGCCGATCTCCGTGGGGCCGTTGTACGAGTAGCCGATGCGCAGCACGGTATGATGGAAGTGCTTGTCGATCGTGGCCGAGTACTTCTCCTCGTCGAGCACGTCGAAGAAGATGTAGGGGATGCCGCGCCGGCCGAGCTGCGCGATGATCATCGACGTCCCGACGATCATGCCCTTGTCGCCCTTCGTCAGGTCGACGAGCACGAAGACGTATTGGCGGAGGCGGGGATCCTGGATCGCCCCGTTGAAGCTCTTGTGGCTCTCGGCGACGATCTCGTGGATTGCGTCACGGTTGTTCGGCAGGTTGACCGAGTTCAGGTGGCGCGCGACATAGAGGAGCTGTTCCTCGTCGCCGGTCACGGCTGCGCGTATCTCGAACGAGACCATCGCCCGAAGCCTACGCGTGGCGCCCGTCCTTGGCCATTGCTCCGGAGGCCGTGCGCACGGCGCAGAGCGGCGATCGCCGCTCGCCCTGGCCGGCCGGACAGCGCGAGCCTGGCGCGGGACGTCGCGCGCGTCAGCCGAGCTCAGCGCGCGACGCTTCGTCCGTGGCGTCGAGCGGCGGCTCCGCGCGTCAGCCGAGCTGAGCGCGCAGCGCCTCGTCCATGGCATCGAGCGGCGGCTCCCGCCCGGTGTACAGCCGGAACTGCTCTGCAGCCTGGTGGAGGAGCATCCTCCCGCCGTGAACGGCGATCGCTCCGCGCCGACGCGCCGCCGCCACGAGCTCCGTGATCATCGGTTTGTACACGATATCCATCACCAGGAGACCGTCCCGCAATACCTCTTCCGGGACAGGGCTTCGCGGATCGACCTCGGCCATGCCGAGCGACGTGGCGTTCACGAGGACGCCGTGGTCGGGCGAGAGCGCCGCTGCGTCGAGCGGCACGGCCGCCCCGCCGACCGCCGCCGCGAGCTGCCGCGCCTTCTCGAGATCGCGGTTCGCCACCGTGACGCTGGCGCCGCGCTCCGCGAGCCCGAACGCGACCGCGCGCGCCGCGCCGCCGGCGCCGAGGAGCAGCACCCGCGCGCCCCCGAGCTGCGTCACCTCCTCGAGCGCCCGCACCGCGCCGATCCAGTCGGTATTGTAGCCCCTGAGGCGCCCGTCGTTGTTCACGATGGTGTTGACCGCGCCGATCCGCTCGGCGACGGGATCGAGCTCGTCGAGCAATGGAATTACCGCCTGCTTGTAAGGCATCGACACGCCGAGGCCGCGGATCCCGAGCGCCCGCATCCCGCGCGTGGCGCCTTCAACATCGGTCACCGCAAAAGGGATATAGGTAAAATCGAGTCCCAGCGCGCGGTAGCCGGCGAGGTGCATGGCGGCCCCTGTCGTTACCGGATGACGCGACATTGATCCGCAGAGTGTGAGGCGGCCCAGAGCTTGGGAGAGTGGTGCAGTCGATGAAGTGCAGCCGTGCATGCAGCGAAGCTGGCTTGTCTCGAGCGCGGATGCTAGCCCCGCCAGAGATGAGCGAGCCCAGCGTTCCCCGGCCGGCGGTGGAGGCCGCGGCGGTGTGCCTCCAGCCCGACAAGGCCGGACTTTTCATGCTTCGATCCGATCGCGCGCTCGCGCGGCGCGCCTACCAGACGGTCGCGCCGTTCGGGCGGAGCCTCCTCAAGATCCTCGCGGCGCTCGCGATCCTCACGCTGGGTCGCTCGACCCTCGCGGACCAGTACCACGTGCCCACCGGCTCGATGTGGCCGACGATCGCCCCGGGCGATCGCATCCTCGTCGACAAGGTCGCCTACGGGCTCCGCGTCCCGCTCACGGAACACTACCTGTTCGAGCGCAGCGGGCCGAGCGCCGGCGACGTGGTGCTCTTCGCGGATCCGCGCGGCGGGTCCACCCTCCTCGTCAAGCGGGTGATCGCGCTCCCGGGCCAGACGGTGATGCTCCGGCAAGGCGTGCTGTACGTCGACGGTGCGGCGCAAGCCCTCGAGCAGCTCGGGGACGGCACGAGGGTGGAGCACCTCGGCGAGGTCACACACGCGGCCGGCGAGCCCGACTTCGACGCGTTCGGTCCGGTCGTCGTCCCGCCGGACCACCTCTTCGTGATGGGCGACAACCGCGCCGCCTCGCTCGACAGCCGGGCGATGGGGGCGGTGCCGCGGGAGCTGCTGCGCGGCCGCGTGCTCCGCGTCGTCTATCACCATGACGCCGCGGGCTTCGATCTGTCCCGCGCGCTGCGGAGCGTCGACTGACCGGCTGCTCTAGGCTTCCCCTCTTGCCACCATCTCCCTGAGCTCATCGCCGCTCAGGGTCTCGACCTCGTAGAGCCGGGCGGCGACGCGCTCGAGCGTCGGCCGGTGCCCCTGGATCAAAGCGCGCGCCCGCGCTTCCGCGTCCGCGAGGATCCGCGCGACCTCCGCGTCGATCGCGCGCGCGGTCGCGTCGCTGCACTCCCGCGGCCCTGCGCCGGACGGCATCGCGCCCTGCGCTTCGCCGAGGAACGACAGCGGCCGGCGCGGCTCGAGCGCCGAGAGCCCGACCCCCTGGCCCATTCCGAGCTCGCGGACCATGCGACGCGCGAGCTCGGTCGCGTTGAGCAGATCGTCCTGCGCGCCGGTCGAGAGGTCTCCGACGGCCTCCTCCTCGGCGACGCGCCCGCCCAGCAGCACGACCAGCCGATCGAGGATCTCCTGCCGGCTCCACAGGTAACGATCCTCGCGCGGCTGCTGGATCGTGTACCCGAGCGCGCCCGGCCCCCGCGGCACGATGGACACCTTGCGCACCGGATCCTGCGTCGGCAGCAGCGAGGCGGTCAGCGCATGCCCCACCTCGTGGTAGGCGACGACGAGCTTCTCGCGCGCTCCGAGCCGCCTGCCACGGCGCTCGATCCCGGCGAGCCCGCGCTCGAGCGCCGCCTCCAGATCGCTCTGTCCCACCGCCTCCGCGCCGCGCCGCGCCGCGAGCAGCGCCGCCTCGTTGACGATGTTCGCGAGGTCGGCGCCGACGAGCCCCGCGGTCTGCGCGGCCACGGCGTCGAGATCCGCGCCAGGATCGAGCGCCACCTTCCTCGCGTGCACCGCGAGGATCTCCTTCCGTTCGGCGAGGTCGGGCCGATCGATGTGCACCCGGCGGTCGAACCGCCCTGGCCTGAGCAGCGCCGGATCGAGGATCTCGGCGCGGTTCGTCGCGGCGATCACGACCATGGCCGTGTGCGCGTCGAACCCATCCATCTCGGTCAGGAGCTGGTTGAGCGTCTGCTCCCGCTCGTCGTGGCCGCCGACGGACCCGCCGAGGCCGCGCACCTTGCCGACCGCATCGAGCTCGTCGATGAACACGAGGCAGGGCCCCTTCTCGCGCGCCTGGGAGAAGAGGTCGCGCACGCGCGCGGCGCCGACGCCGACGAACATCTCCACGAACTCCGACCCGCTTGCGCTGAAGAAGGGTACGCTCGCCTCTCCCGCGATCGCCCGAGCGAGCAACGTCTTGCCCGTGCCGGGCGGCCCCACGAGGAGCACCCCTCTGGGCATCCGCCCGCCGAGCTTCTCGTAGCGCTCGGGCGCTTTGAGGAAGTCGACGATCTCGCCGAGCTCCGTCTTCGCCTCGGCGTTGCCGGCGACATCGCGGAACGTCGCGATCGCGCCCCGCTCCTCGTAGAGCCGCGCCTTGTGCTTGCCGAAGGCGGTCGCGGCGCCCGAGATGGTCCCTGCCGTCGTCGCACGGCGCGACACGAGGTGGCCCATCGCCGCCAGACCGGCGAGCGGCAGCAGCAGCCAGAGGTACGGCGGCAGCCCCAGCTCGTCCGCGACGCGCGTGTACGGGATCCCTCGCCGGTCGAGAGCGGCGAGCAGATCCTTCTCGGTCTGCTCGATGCGCCCCGTGCGGTAACTCTGCGGCGCACGCGCGCTCAGGCCGGGCACCGCGCGTCCGATGTACATGTCGTCCCGGATCTCGATCTCGGCGAGCTCTCCGCTCTCCGCGAGCGAGCGGAAGCGCGCGTAGGGGATCCGGCCGTCGGACGCCGCCATCACCTGAAGCAGCAACGCCGAGCCGAGCACCAGGACGAGAACAATCCAGAGCGACCGCATGCTCCCGCCTCCGCACGGACAGGCGACATGGCCGGCGAGGCCGACCTGTCGTCACGGTGCGCCCTGCACGGAGCCTGCCAAGGCGGCCCGTGCACCCTCGCGGCAAGCGCGGCAAGCCGAGGCGTCTCTCGATCCGCCGCGCAGCGCCGAGCGCGCCCGGCGCGCCATGGACGCCCGGCGCGAGCCGATCAACCCTCGCTGCATGGGGAGAGCTCTTTCCTTGATCATGGTCATGGGTCCGTTGTCGACGTTGCTGCTCGGGTGCGGAGGGGCCTCGCCGCCCACGATCGAGCAGCCCGAGCCAGCGCGGCCGGAGGAGCGGGCGCCGGCGGCCGAGCCCACGAACGACGCCGCCCAGGGCGCCGCGACGCCGGAGGCAGACGCGGAGCCGGGCGCCGCGGCGCCGGCGCCGCCGCGTCGCGACGACTCGGTGCCCGACGACTACGCGCTCATGCATGGCGACTGCGTGGATCTGGGCAAGCGGCTCACAGTGCTCACGCGCTCGGAGCAGGTCGCGGCGCTCAGCGCCAAGCTCACGGCGGAGCAGCGGGGCGAGACCGAGAAGAAGATCGACGCCGTCGCGGCCACGCTGGGGGAGCAGTACGCGCAGTCGTGCGAGCAGAACGTCGGCAAGAGCGTGGATCCGAGGTCGCTCAAGTGCGCGTTCGACGCGCGGACCGTCAGGGCGTTCGAGGCCTGCCTCAACGCGCCCCCGCCGTCCAAATGACGCCTCGGCGACGCGGCGAGCGGCGGATGACGGCGCGCTCGGCGGAGATATAATGGGCGTCTCCCATGGACGCTTCGCTCCTCGATGACCCCTGGATCGCCGCTCAGGTCGACGCCGCCGTGGCGCCTTACGTGGGGCGCCTGCCCGCGCACGAGATCGCGTGGATGCGCGAGCAGCTCGTGGAGGTCTTGCTGCACGACGAGGAGGCGAGCCGCCTCCTGCGGCGCGCGCATCCGCGCGAGGTCGACGAGAGCGGCGAGCGGGCGTTCGGGGTGCTCGGCGCAGCGGGGCGCGCCAAGGCGGGATAGCGGTGCGCACTCCGGAAGACCGGCTCCTCGCCGAGGGGCTCGACCTGCTTCAGCTGGTCGCGAAGCGCATCGCACGCCGTCTGGGCCGCCGGATCCCGGTGGAGGACCTCGTCGCGCTGGGGCACCCGGCGCTGCTCGAGATCGTGCGGACGCACGATCCGAGCCGATCCACCTTCGAGGCCTACGCCAAGCGGAAGCTCCGGTGGGCCATCTTCGACGGCGTCCGGAGGGAGACGCGCTGGCGGTCCGCGGCCGCGCGGGCCAGCGCGCTCGCTGCGTCGGCGCGCTTCGCCGAGGGACGCGGGGCGGACGACGACGCCGACGCGCCTGCCACGCAGGAGGCCTACGCCGCGCGGCTCGGCGATCTGCTCGCCGGGCATGCGGCCGCGATGGCGCTCGGCCTGCTCTCGAGTCACGGGGAGGTCGCCGCCGTCCCCGACGCCGCGGACGACCCGGAGGAGCGCGCCTCTCGCGCCGAGCTCGCGCAGGCCGTGCGTCACGCCGTGCGCGAGCTCCCGGAGCGCGAGCGCACCCTCGTGGAGCGCCACTACTTCGACGACGAACGCTTCGATCAGATCGCGCAGGATCTCGGGATCAGCAAGAGCTGGGCGAGCCGGCTGCACAGCCAGGCGATCGAGCGGCTGGGCGAGCTGCTCCGCACAGCGCGCTGACGCGCGGGCGCCTCGCCGCCCGCCGGCGGATGCCGGTCAGCGCTGCCGGCTCTGGAACGAGCGGAGATACGGGGCCCGCTCGTCGTCGCTGACCGGCTCGTTGCTGATCACCCGGTGGTCGCGCGGCAGGAAATACACGAGCCGGACCGTCATGTGGTCCTTCGCGACGGTCAGCTTCCCCTTGCGACGGAGCTCCGCGGCCTCCTCGAAGCTCTGCGCCTTCGGATCGTAGGCGATCATGTGCAGATCGGACCCGAACGGCGCGGGCAGCTCTTCCACCTCGACGATCTTGTAGATGCGGATCCCTCCGCTCTGCTCGGCGGCTGCGACCACGGCGCCGATCACCAGATCCTTGCCCGTCGGATCGGAGGTCTCGGGCACCGGGGGGGCGCGGTCACATGCAGGCGCGAGCGTCAGGATGCCGGCGCACACGGCGGCGAGCGCGATCGACCTCATGGGCGCTGAATAACATCGATGCCACCCGGCGCAAGCGGCGACCGCGCTGTTGCCCGGGTTGCGCTGTTACGCGGGTTGCGCGGTTACACGGATTGCGCGGGGGCCTGCAGGCCAGGCGGGGGTTGCGGGCGTTGGTGGCGCGCTGCGACGTCGTACGTCGTCCGCCGCCTCGAGGCGGTGTCGTGGTAGACGGCGCGCTCGACACGGTGATCGGGAGCGATCCCTGGAGGAGTGCGATCATGCGACTCGAGGACACGAAGTTCGTCGTCACAGGTGCTGCCCAGGGGCTGGGTCGCCACTATGCGCTGCGGCTCGCGGAGCTCGGGGGCCAGGTCGCCGCCGGCGACATGAACGAGGAGGGGCTCGCGTCGCTCGTCGAGGCGAGCAAGGGGCTCGCCGGCAAGGTCCACGCGCGGGCGGTCAACGTGGCGGTGGAGGCCGAGGTGGAGGCGTTCGTCCGCTTCGCGCACGAGGCGATGGGCGGCCTGAACGGCCTCGTGAACAACGCGGGCATCCTGCGGGACGGCCTGCTCGTCAAGAAGGACCGCCAGACGGGCGCGGTCGTCAAGCTGAGCGCGGCGCAGTGGCAGGCCGTCATCGACGTCAACCTGACGGGGGCAACGCTCATGGTCCGCGAGGTCGTCGCGAAGATGATCGAGACCGAGCAGAAGGGCGTCATCGTCAACATCAGCTCCATCGCGCGCCACGGCAACCGAGGCCAGTCGAGCTACACCGCTGCGAAGAGCGCGCTCGCGGCGAACACGAAGACCTGGGCGCTCGAGTTCGCGCCGTTCGGCATCCGCGTCGGCGCCGTTGCGCCCGGCATGATCGAGACGCCCATGACGCAGGGCATGCACCAGAAGGCGCGCGACGCCTTGGTCGCCATGATCCCTGTGGGCCGCATCGGCGTGCCCGAGGACATCTGGCAGGCCGTGCGCTTCGTGATCGAGTGCGAGTACTTCAACGGTCGCTGCATCGACGTCGACGGCGGCCTCACGATGTGACGCCGTCACGCGGCCGACCGCTCCGCGCTGGGCGTGCGTTCGCGCCTCGCCTCCCGGCCGCGCTCGCGCGGCGTCATCTTCCGCCGGTCTGACCGGCTGCATCCCTGCCCGATCCCTCTTCCTCCGACGCTCCTGTGGCGCTCGACCGACCGAGCGCTGCTCGGCGCGTTCGATCGAGCGCTGCTGGCTCGATCCAAGGGGATCTCGAACCACGAGCCAACTCGGCGATCCGCCCGGGCGACATTCCCCTTGACGCTCCGATATTGAAAGCTATGTTCAATATCAATCCCACCCGTTACGTAGCCGGGGGTCTGCATGTACGTCTGCCTCTGCATGGGCGTTTGTGATCGAGAGATTCGTGAAGCGATGAGCGAGGGCGCCTGCTCTGTTTCGCAGGTCATGGAGTGCACGGGCGCCGGTACGCGGTGTGGCTCCTGTCGGCCGACGATCGCCGAGCTTGTCGGCGAGCGCGATGGCGCCTCGACGCCGCGTCGCCTGGTGATGGCGCCGGTCTCCAGCGCAGCTTGATCCTCCGGATTGACCGGCAACAGCCTCGATGCCCTGGTTTCCGTCGGAAGCGACGGCGGTGGCACCTATTTCCTTAGAAACTTCTTGCGCACCTCCACGGACCTCGCGCATTTGTGCGGGGCGCTGGCGTTCCAGCCAGCGTCCCCCCGCCCCAACAGGGGCGGGGTCCGCACGACAGGCATGAGCGCGAGAGGGGTCCGATGAAGGGTGCAAAAGACGTCGTTGATGCGTTGAACGAGGTGCTTGCCGGAGAGCTCGTTGCGATCAACCAGTATTTTCTGCACGCGAAGATGTGTTCGCACTGGGGCTTCGTCACGCTCGCTGCGCACGGGCGCGCCGAGTCGATCGACGAGATGAAGCACGCTGATGCGATCATCGAGCGCATCCTCTTCCTCGATGGGCTGCCCAACCTGCAGCGCCTGGACACCCTGCACATCGGGCAGAGCGTGCCGGAGCAGCTCAAGAGCGACCTCGATCTCGAGTACCACGCGGTCAAGCGGCTCAACTCGGCGATCGCCCTCTGCCGCGACAAGGGGGATCGCACCAGCGAGGATCTCCTGGCCAAGATCCTCGAGTCCGAGGAGGAGCACATCGACTGGCTCGAAACACAAATCGGGCTGATCGAGAAGCTCGGCGAGACCGCCTACCTCGCCCAGCAGATCCGCGAGTAGGGTAGGGTGGGGGTCGTCCCTCGCGCAGCGAGCGTCCCCCGTGCACCTTCTGGCGGCGGAGGTCGTGCTTGACGTACGATGCTCTGGACGCATGTCCAAGGCGCCGCGGACGACCGTGCTCGCGCGCTTACGCGCCAGCGCGGCACGTCGGTCGTGATCGTCGCGCCGCGCTCGTTTCCCGGAGGAGGATGCGCGCGGCGGGGGAAATCCATGTCGAAGATTCTTGTCGTCGATGACCAGCGGAACATGCGGACCACGCTCGCGATGATGCTGCGTGGCGCCGGGTACGAGGTCGATGAAGCCGCGGACGGCAGCCAGGGCGCCGATCTGGGCGCCAAGGGGGCGTACGACGTCGTGCTCACCGACCTCCGGATGGGCGGCTTCGACGGGATCGGCGTCCTGCGCGCGGTGAAGGAGTCGAACGCGAACACGGAGGTCATCGTGATGACCGCGTACGGCACCATCGAGAGCGCGGTGGAGGCGATGCGGCTCGGCGCGTTCGACTACATCCAGAAGCCGTTCTCGGAGCAGGAGCTCCTCGTGAAGGTCGAGCGCGCGATCCAGAACCGGAAGCTCACCGGCGAGGTGCAGCTGCTCGCCAGCGAGTTCAAGGAGCGCTACCGGTTCGAGAACATCGTCGGCCGCTCGCAGGCGGTCCGCGAGGTGCTCGGCCGGATCGTCAAGGTCGCGCCGACCGACGCGACGGTGCTCATCACCGGCGAGAGCGGCACCGGCAAGGAGCTCGTCGCCAAGGCCATCCACGCCAACAGCAAGCGCGCCGACCGCCCGTTCGTGCCGGTCAACTGCGCCGCCATCAGCGAGACGCTCCTCGAGAGCGAGCTGTTCGGCCACGCGCGAGGCTCGTTCACGGGCGCGATCTCGGCGAGGAAAGGGCTGTTCGAGGAGGCCGACGGGGGCACGTTCTTCTTCGACGAGATCGCCGAGACCCCGCTCACCTTCCAGGCGAAGCTGCTCCGCGCGATCCAGGAGAACGAGATCCGCAGGGTAGGCGAGAACAAACCCATCAACGTCGACGTGCGCATCATCGCCGCGACGAACCAGGAGCTCCTGACCGCGGTGTCGGAGAAGCGGTTCCGCCAGGACCTCTACTACCGGCTGAACGTCGCGCGCTTCGTGCTCCCGCCGCTCCGCTCACGTCGCGAGGACATCCCGATCCTCTGGGAGTTCTTCCTGGAGAAGTACAACCGCAAGATGACATGTCGCGCCCGCGCCGCCGACGGCGTCATCGAGGCGCTGACGCAGTACGATTTCCCCGGCAACATCCGCGAGCTCGAGAACATGGTCGAGCAGGCGGTGGCCCTCTCGGGCGGCGGCGTCATCAGCGTCGACGACGTACTGCCCGCCGCGATGCAGCCGAAGCGCGCGCCCGAAGCCGGCGGCAGGCTGCTCGCCGACGTCGTCGACTGCGCCGAGCGCCAGGCGATCGAGGCCGCGCTGCGGGAGTGCGACGGCAGCCGGGAGCGCGCCGCCGAGGTGCTCGGGATCAGCGCGACCACGCTGTGGCGCAAGATGACCCGCCTGACGATCACGTATCCCCCGAGCTGAAACGGCGCCGGTCTGTCGAGCGCCTTCCTTCGCCCACCGGCCGGGCTCAGCAGCTCGCTTCCACGCGACACAGCGACCTCAGGCGGACCGTGCTCGATGGGCCGTGCTCCCCAGGCACCGCGACATGCTGCCCGTCGAGCTCAGCCTGCATTCCTCCGTTCGGGCCGTATGGATGCGGCCGCTCGATTCGAGCAAACCACCTGACTCAGCAGCAAATCGAGGGAGGTAGCCCACGCGAGATTGCATCTTTGCAATGATGCAGCGTCGGGATTTGCCTTAGTGCAATGAGGCGCCCGATGTAGACTGTGCTCTTCTGTTTCACTTTAGCGTCGGCAACCGCAACGCGTCGATTCGGGAACTTGGCCCGATGATTGCTAGACAAGTAGGCGTATTGGATGGCGGCGATCGCCGCAGGAGGACGCTTAATGGCCCGCATGCTGATCGTGGACGGTGAGAATTCCCAGCGTCGCGCTCTTTCGGCAGGGCTAAGCGTCGAGGGGTTCGAGGTCGTGTTCGCCGCCTCGTTCCAGGATGCGCTGCTCACCCTCGGCTCGTCCCCGATCGATGTGGCGATGATCGATCTGATGATGCCGGACCTGAACGGCCTCGAGCTCGCGCGGCACATCCGGCATGCGTTCCCGAGGGTGCGGGTCGTGCTCTCCAGCGCGTATCACCTCTCCGCGCGCCAGGTCGAGCGCGCCGACTGCGGCGCGGTGGCCTTCGTCCCCAAGCCTTACCAGGTTGGCGAGATCTGTCGCTTCCTCCGCGCCAAGACGAACGTGCTCACGCCCGCGTCGTGCTAGTAGCGCGGCGTGCGCTGCGAGCTGCTCGACTACGAACTCCCTGAAGCGCTGATCGCTTCGCGGCCCCCCGAAGAGCGCGACGGAGCGAGGCTCCTCCTGGTCGATCGCGGCCGCAGAGCGGGCGAGGTGGAGCACGCGGCGATCCGCGATCTCGACCGGTACATCGAGCGCGGCGCGCTCGTCATCGTCAACGACACGAAGGTCGTCCCCGCTCGTCTGTTCGGGAGGAAGCGCGGCACAGGCGGGCAGGTCGAGCTCTTCCTGCTGCACCGGCTGGACGGGGCGCCGGCCGGCGCGGAGGACCTCGGCGGAGGGCCGCAGGAGAGCGCGCCGCGGTCCGAGCGCTGGCGGGCGATGGGGCGCGCCTCCAAGCCGATACGCCCGGGATCGGTGCTCGATATCGAGCGCGACGGCGCGCTGGTCGCGGAGGTGCTGGAGCGCGCCGAGGACGGCGTGCTCACGGTGCAGCTCTCCTCGCCCGCGGGGCTGTCCGTCGCCGCTGCGATCGACGCGTACGGGCACGTCCCGCTCCCGCCCTACCTCGGCCGCGGCGACGACGCGTCCGATCGCGAGCGGTACCAGACCATCTTCGCCCGGGTCCCAGGAGCGGTCGCCGCGCCCACGGCGGGCCTCCACCTCTCGCCCGGCCTCGTCGAGCGGCTCCGCGCGAACGGGGTCGAGATCGCGAGCGTCACGCTGCACGTCGGCCTCGGCACGTTCCAGCCGGTCACGGTCGACGATCTCGACCTGCACCCGATGCACGCGGAGGTCTACTCGATCCCGGACGCGACCGCGGGCGCGATCGCGGGGGCGCGCGAGCGCGGCGCGCCGGTGATCGCGATCGGCACCACCGTGGTTCGCGCGCTGGAGTCGGCCGCCGATCCGGCCCGCGCAGGCCTCGTGCGGGCGCAGTCCGGGGAGACGCGCCTCCTCATCCAGCCGGGCTATCGGTTCCGCGTCGTCGACGCCCTGCTGACCAACTTCCACCTGCCGCGCTCGACGCTGCTCGCGCTGGTGTTCGCCTTCGCCGGCCGCGAGCGCACGCTCCTCGCGTACCGCGCGGCGATCGACGCCGGCTACCGCTTCTACTCGTATGGTGACGCCATGCTGATCCGGGGGGTGGACGCGCCATGAGCCGGACGCCTGGCTTCTCCTTCTCCGAGCTCGCGAGGGACGGGCATGCCCGGACGGGCGTGCTCTCCACGCCGCACGGCGACGTGCTGACCCCGACGTTCATGCCCGTCGGCACCCAGGGCAGCGTGAAGACGTTGACCCCCGCCGAGGTGGCCGCGACCGGCGCGAGGATCGTCCTCGGCAACACGTACCACCTGTGGCTCCGCCCTGGCCCCGAGCTCGTCGCGCAGCTCGGCGGTCTGCACGCGTTCACCCGCTGGCCGCACGCGATGCTCACGGACTCCGGGGGCTTCCAGGCCTTCTCGCTCGCCGAGCGGCGCACCCTCGTCGAGGACGGCTTCGTGTTCCGATCGCACCTCGACGGCGCTCGCAAGGCGCTCACGCCCGAGGTCGCGATGGAGGTGCAGGGGCTGCTCGGGGCCGACATCGCGATGCAGCTCGACGTGTGCCCGCCAGGCGGCGCGCCGCGCCCAGAGGTCGAGGAGGCGTGTCGCCTGACGACGCGCTGGGGGAAGCGCTGCCTCGCCGCGAAGCGCCCGAGCCAGGCGCTCTTCGGCATCGTGCAGGGCGGCACCTCGGTCGCGCTGCGCATGGCGCACGCCGATGAGCTCGGCGCCTTGCCGTTCGACGGGCTCGCCCTGGGCGGCTTCTCCGTGGGCGAGCCGATCGCGATGATGCACGAGGTCGTCGCCCAGATCGGGCCGCACCTCGACCCGACGCGCCCGCGCTACCTCATGGGCGTGGGGACGCCGCTCGACCTCGTGCACGCCATCGGCGCCGGGGTCGATATGTTCGACTGCGTGCTCCCCACCCGGAACGCGCGGAACGGGCAGGCGCTCACGCAGCACGGCAAGATCGTCATCAAGCAGGCCCGCTACAAAGAAGATCGTTCGCCGCTCGATCCGACCTGCGCTTGCCCGACCTGCGCCGGTGGATACAGCCGCGCGTACCTGAGGCACCTCTACATGGCCGGCGAGATCCTGGTGCTGCGCCTGCTGACGGAGCACAACCTCCACCTCTATGGCCGCCTGATGCGAGAAGCGCGCGCGGCGATCGCCGAGGGGAGGTACGCGGCGTTCTCTCGCGAGTGGCTCGGCGCGAGCGACGCCGGTAATGCAAACGACGCGAACGATACGGTGGGCGCGACCGAGTAAGCCCGAGTAAGACCGAGTAAATGGAGTGACCCTACATCGTCGCCATGGCCTCTTCGATGCGTTCGCGGAGCGGGCGCAGCGGGCGCCGTCGCGCCGCCGGCGCATCGCCTGCGCTGCCCGGAGGGTTCCGGAGTAACATGGGCGGATGGTGAGCTCTCGCCTCTGGCGTCGGGACGCGCGCTCGGATCCGCGCGCATCGGGCGGCGTCCTGGCCGCGCTCGACCCGGCCGTATGCCCGAGCCGCCGGCGCACGAGCCCGAGCCGGTCGTGTCGGTCGGATGGCCGCCTTCGCGCGCGGGTCGCGTGCTTGCCCGCGCATTCCTCGTCCATTAGCCTTCGAACTCGGCCCGCGGAATGACGCAAGACGCCAACAAGAAGCCGCTCGGACGCATCCTCCTGCAGCAACGGGCGGTCACCCAGCCCCAGCTCGAACAGGCGCTCCTCGACGCGCGCGCGAAGGGGGTGCCCCTCGCCACGAACCTCATCGAGAGCGGCACCGTCTCCGAGGTCGCTGCGCTGAAGGCCCTCTCCGAGCAGAGCGGGGTTCCTGGCATCGATCTCAACCAGGTCTGCATCAAGCTGAGCGACCTCTCCATCCTCCCCCGCGAGATCGCCGCCAAGCACAAGCTCCTTCCCGTGCTCGTGCGCGAGGATCGCATCCTCGTGGCCATGGCCGCGCCCGCCGACAAGAAGGTGATCGACGAGCTCGAGTTCGTGACCGGCAAGCGCGTCTTCCCGTACATCGCGCTCGCGGGCCCCCTCGTGCGGACCATCGCGGCCGCCTACGACATGAAGGAGCAGGGCGAGCCGTTCTACGTGGGCGCCAAGTGCCCGCCCGAGGTGCTGAAGCGGGCCGGGCTCGGCGCCACGGCGTCGTCCGCCTCCGAGGCGCCGCCCGCGCCCCCGCCAGCCCCTGCGCAGCCCGCGCCGCGCCGGCCTGCGTCCGCCGTGCCCCCGGCGACGGTGGCCCAGGCCCCGGTGGCCCAGGCCCCTGCGGCGCCTGCTCCCAGCGCCGCCCCGCCGCCGCCGCGGCCCGCGCCGGAGCGCTCGCGCGACGACGCGGAGATCTCGTTCGCCGATCTCACCGACGAGCCGAGCCCGCCTGCTGCCCCGTCGCCGGCCCGCCTCTCCCCGGCGGGGCCGCCGCTCGTCGTCGACGACGCCATGCGGAGGGCGGCGGCGGCCGACGAGCTCACGGACACGGATTTCGGCACCGCAGACCGCGATCTCTCCGTCGTCGAGTCGCTCCCGGGCGCAGGCAAGGCGCCGCAGGGCGATCAGACGACGATCCTGGTCGTCGACGACGAGCCGGAGATCCGGAAGCTGCTCCGTCGCATCTTCGAGGAGCGCGGGTACCGTGTGGAGGAGGCCGACCGCGGGCTCCTCGCGCTGCGCATGGTCAAGGAGAATCCGCCCGACGTGATGATCCTCGACGCCATGCTGCCGGAGGTGCACGGCTTCGACATCGCCCGCCGCATGAAGGGCACCCAGCGCTACGGCCACATCCCGATCATCATGATCTCGGCCGTCTACCGCGGGTGGCGGTTCGCGGAGGACCTGAAGTCGAGCTACGGCGTGGAGGCCTACATCGAGAAGCCCTTCCGCGTCGCCGACGTCGTCGCCGCCGTGGAGAACGCGCTCCAGGCGCGCTCGATCCGCGGCGATCAGGACCGGATCTCGGCGGAGGCGGAGCGCCTCCTCGCCGCGGGGATCGCGGCGTATCGCGCGGGCGATTTCGACAAGGCCGTGCGGCACCTGCGCGAGGGCACGGCGATCGACCCGCTCGCGTACCGGCTGCACTTCCACCTCGGCCTGCTCTACGGCAAGCAGGGGCAGCTCTACGACGCCATCCAGGAGCTGGAGACGGCGCTGCACATCAACGGCAAGCACTTCCCCGCGCTGAAGAACCTCGCCGTGCTCTATCAGAAGGCCGGGTTCCGCAACAAAGCCATCGAGACCTGGGAGCGCGCGCTGGGCGTCGCCCCCGATGACCCGACGCGGCAATCGATCAAGGAGCACTTGCTCGGGCTGCTCTGACCGCATACCCCATGTCGTCTGGGGCCAAGCTGTCGTAGACTGCGCCATTCCACCGGCAGGCGCGTCCTTGGATGAAATTCATCTGCGATAACTGCAAGGCCAAGTACCAGATCGGTGACGAGAAGGTCGCCGGCAAGATGGTGCGGATGCAGTGCCGGCGATGCGGGCACCTCATCCAGGTCAGCGCGAGCGTCACCGAGAGCTCCGTGGCGCGTGCTCTTCCGGTCGAGCCGCCGCGCGAGGCGGGCGACGATGCGTACGTCGCTTCTCCGAGCGACGAGGCGCCGGCGGCGGACGGGGGCGCGGCGAGCCCGTTGAAGCCGCCGCTGGCTTCGTCCCTGGGCCACGGCGCCGCGCCGGCGCCGCCCCGGCCGGCATCCCAGGCCCTGCCGCGCCCGGCGGGCGCTCCTCGACCTCCGGTCGCGCCGCGTGCCGTCCCCGGACCGGCGTCGAGCCCGCGTCCGGCGACCGCACCGCAGGCCTCCCCGGCAGCCCGGGCTGTCCAGCCGGCGCCCGCGGTGCCGGCTCGTTCCCCTGCGCCTGCCGCCAGGGCGGCGGAGCCCACGCCGCCGGCGGGGGCCGCCGGCGCGTTCACGCGCGCGATGTCCAATGACCGCCCGCTCGGGAAGGCGCCGGCCGTGCGCGCCACGGCGAGCGAGGACTGGTACGTCGGGGTCGGCGGCGTCCCGCTCGGCCCGGTGCGGCTCTCGGTCATTCGCGACAAGGCGCTTGCCGGCGCGGTGGACGGCGAGTCGCTCGTCTGGCGCGAGGGCTTCGATGAGTGGCAGCCCCTCAAGAACTTCCCGGAGCTGCTCGAGATCGTCACGCAGGCTCAGTCCACCCGCCTGTCCCCGCCCGCGCGCCGCATCAGCACCACGGGCTCCTCTGTCGGTCAGCCGCAGGCGTCGTCGGCGAAGGCGCCCTCCTCGTCGAGGGTCCCTGCGCTCGGGGGGGCCGCGCCCGCGCGCACGGCGACGCGCGAGCCGGAGCCTCCTGGCCTGAACGAGCAGGCCCCGGCGGTCGCCGCCTTCACCGCGGCGGGGACGCCCGCTGTGTCGGCCCCGCTGCCCGCGCCGGTCGCGTCCGTTGCGTCCGTTACGTCCGTTGCGTCCGTTACGTCCGTTGCGCGCGTCGCCCCGGTTGCGCCAGCAGCGAGCGCGCCGGCCGCATGGCCAGGAGCGCCGGCAGGCGCCGGGCGGACCCACGCCGCGGGCGCTGCGCCGGTGGAGGTGCTCGCCGATCCCTTCGCGGCCGATCGGACGGACCCCGTCGCGTTCGCGCCCGGACCCGAGCTGGCCGCGTCCGCCTCGACCGAGCTCGCTCGCGGGGCCGGCGGCCTGGCCGCGGGCGGGTCGCCCTCTGCGGCGGCGCCCACGGGTGGCCTGGCCGCTGGGGGTGCGCGCTCTGCGACGGCGCCAGCAGGCGGAAGGCTGACCGCGGGGGGCTTGCCCGCCGCGCCGGCAGGGGCCCTCTCCGCCGCGGAGCCCGCACCTCTGGTGGCCACGCCTGGCAGCCTGGTGGAGACGGTCGCGCCAAGGCGGAGATCGGGCATGAGCCCGCTCGCATACGCCTTCATCGCCATGGCCGCGGCGTTCGGTGGCGTCTCCGCTTTCGTCCTGCTCTCCCCGAAGCCGCAGCCCGTGCAGGTCGTGACCGCCCCCCCGCCGCAGAGCCAGCCGGCCGATTTGCCCACGGCGGCCCCGCCGCCGCCGCCGACCGTCGAGCCGGACGCACCTGCACCGGCCGAGACGGCTTCCGCCCGGCCAGAGGTCGCTTCGACGGGCAAGGCGGGCGGCGTCGCGAGCCAGCGCCCTCCGCCGGACAAGCCGGTCGCTCCATCGGCCTCTGCTCAGCTCGACCGGTCCGGGTTCGGCGCTGGGGTCCCCGGCCCCTCGTCAGGGCCGGGCAGCCAGGGGGCCGGCGCCGGTTTGACCCCGCTTTCCCAGGGGGAGATCTCCGGCGTCGTCGAGTCGAACCGCCCCAGCGTCCGCCGCCACTGCTGGCAGCCCGCCCTCGACGCCCGCGCCAGCAACGCGGCCAGCACCGCCAGGGTCTCCGCTTCGGTGGTCATCGCCGCGTCGGGCGCCGTCCAGTCCGTCTCGGCCGGCGGATCGGAGAAGGATTACCCCGGCCTGTCGAGCTGCATCGCCTCCCGGATCAAGTCCTGGCGGTTCCCTCCTTCCTCGGGTTCCACGCCCGTAACGATTCCGTTCGTCTTCGCCGCGCAGTAAGCCCGCTGCTCAGCAAGGATGCACCCCTGCGGAGCGAAGGCCGCTCGATCGGGCGCTTCGCTTTACGTCTGCCCAGGCAGGCGGTAATCGACGCGCTCATGGCAGAGCGCAAAGTCCGAATCCTCGTGGCGAAGCCCGGCCTGGACGGCCACGACCGCGGCGCCAAGGTGGTCGCCAGGGCACTCCGCGATGCGGGCTTCGAGGTGGTCTACACGGGCCTGCACCAGACCCCCGACATGATCGCCTCCGCCGCTGTGCAGGAGGACGTCGACGCCGTGGGGCTGTCGATCATGTCCGGAGCGCACAACACCCTCTTCCCCGCGGTTATCGAAGCGCTCCGGAGCCGCGGGGCCGAGGACATCGTGGTGTTCGGTGGGGGCATCATCCCGGACGAGGACATCGCGCGGCTCCAGAACGCCGGCGTGAAGGGCGTCTTCACCCCCGGGACCACCCTGAAGAGCATCGTGGAGTGGATCCAGACCAACGTGACCCCCCACAGCTGACCGCCGCCGCGGCGCGCCTCCCCACTCTCCCCCACCGCGGCGCGCCTCCCCACTCTCCCCACCGCGCGCCTCCCCCGCCCGGTTTCCCCCAGAGCCACACGCTCGCTGAGCCCGTCCGGTAACCCGGCTACGCACCCGTTCGCCCGGCCGCGAATCGACGTGCTCAGGGCGGCGATCCGTCTTGCTTGCTTTCCGTCTTGCCAGCGTCTGCCCGACGCGTTCCAGCCCACCTCCGAGCGGCTCCCCACTTCCTCCCACGGTACTTCCCGGGAGCTATTTGTCGATAAATCGCGCTGTTTTGTGGGGTGTGACCTTGAGGGTTTATGTCCTACATAGGTGGCGGATGAGGTCCAGAAATCTCCCAAACTGTTGACACTCGGCACCTCACTCCGTAGCGTGGCGGAGCTTCGTGGGAAGAAGTGGCAGAGAATGTCACGACGCGGCGTGCGCCCGGTGGAGCAACGCGTCGCCAACCCCTCGGCGGGACGGACCAGCCGGAGCTGGGGTCGATGAGCACGATGTTTCGCGGTCACTTCGAGCACGCGATCGACGCGAAGGGGCGCACGAGCCTCCCTTCGCGCTTTCGCGACGTGCTCGCGGCCGCGAACGACCTGCGGATGGTCATCACCCCGGCCCTCTTCGACCCCTGCCTGCACGCGTATCCGATGAAGGCCTGGGAAGAGCTGGAGGCGAAAATTGCAGCACTTCCGCAATTCGATTCGAACGTGGTCGCCTTCCGGCGCCGTTACCTGTCCGCGGCCGTCGAGTGTGACCTTGACAAGCAGGGCCGGATCCTCATCCCGCCGTCCCTCCGCGAGCACGCGGACCTCACGAAGGACGTGCTGTGGGCGGGCATGGGCCAGACGATCGAGCTCTGGTCGCAGGAGCGGTGGAAGGCCGCTCAGCAGATGAGCGAGGTCGAGCTTCAGAGCTTCAAGAACGCAATCGCGGAGCAGTTCCGCCTATGAACGTCGTCAATGTAGTCCCCATGCACCTGCCTCCTCCGCCGCCGCGCCCGCGCGCCGAGCAGCACGTCTCCGTCCTCGGCCGCGAGGTGCTCGCCGCGCTCTCGCCGAGCAGCGAGGGCGTCTATGTCGACGCCACCCTCGGCGCCGGCGGCCACACCGCGACGATCCTCGAGACGCCGGGCGCCCGGGTCATCGGGATCGATCGCGACGAGCGCGCCCTCGCCATCGCGCGCGCCCGGCTCGCCCGCGCGGGGGATCGGGTGACCTACGTTCACGGCGAGTTCTCCGAGATCGAGCGGCACCTCGCGGCCCTCGGCGTGCCGCAGGTGGACGGCCTCGTCGCCGACATCGGCGTGAGCTCCATGCAGCTCGACGACCCGGCCCGCGGCATGAGCTTCCGCGCGGAGGGGCCGCTCGACATGCGGATGGACCCGAGCCGCGGCGAGACGGCGCTCGAGCTCATCGAGCGGCTCAGCGACGAGGAGCTCGCGGACCTCATCTACCGCTACGGCGAGGAGCGCCGCAGCCGGCGGGTCGCGCGCTGCATCAAGCAGGCGGCCGACAGCGGCGAGCTCGTGACGACGCTCGACCTGCGGCGCGCCGTGGTGCGCGCCGTCGGGCCGGCGCGCATCGGCGGCGTCGATCCGGCGACGCGCACGTTCCAGGCGCTGCGCATCGCGGTGAACGGTGAGCTCGACCAGCTCGAGGCGCTGCTCGAGGCGGCGCCCAGGATCATCGCGCCGGGCGGCGTGCTCGCCGTGATCTCGTTCCACTCGCTGGAGGACCGCATCGTCAAGCGCGCGCTGCGCGAGCCGGAGGTCTGGGAGCCGCTGACGAAGAAGCCGGTGACCGCGGGCGACGACGAGGTCGAAGGCAACCCGAGGGCCCGCAGCGCGAAGCTCCGCGCCGCGAGGCGCGTAAGCGGGGCGGAGGCGCTCGCGTGACGCAGCAGCGTCCGTTCCTCATCTTGTGGACGCTCGCGGTGGCCGCGACGGTGGCGGCGTTCATCGTGCACCTCGCGCTGCGAGGGCGCACGGTCGACCTGGGATACAAGCTCGGGCGAGCGCGCGCCGAGCAGGCGCGGCTGCGCGAGGTGAAGCGGGTGCTCTCGCTCGAGGCGGCCAGCTACGAGACGCCGCAGCGCGTGGAGATGGTCGCCCGCTCGCTGCTCGGCATGACGCCGCCCCCGCCCGAGCGCGTGATCCCGGTGCGGGGCTACTCCGCGCCGCCCGGCGAGCGCGAGCCCGAAGGCGAGGAGCCCGGCCGCGCGCCGCCGAGCGGAGGGCAGCCGTGAAGAACCTCGATCCCCGGCGCGCGCGGTGGATCCGCATCCGCATGGGGCTGCTCTGCGGCCTCATGGCGCTCGGCCTGGGCGGCGTCGTGTCCGGCGCCTACCGCATCGAGGTCGAGGACGGGGACGCGTGGTACGACCTCGCCGAGCGGCAGCGCCAGCGGCGGCTCCACATCACGCCGAAGCGCGGCACCATCTACGACCGGAACGGCGCGCCGCTCGCGGAGAGCGTGGAGGTGCCCAGCGTCTCCGTGGACGCGGTCGAGATGCTCCGCGGCATCGAGGAGAAGTACGTCCCGATGCGGATCCAGCAGTACGCGGAGCGCATCGCGCAGGCGCTCTCGCTGCCGCTCGAGGAGGTCGTGGAGAAGCTCGGCCGGCGGCGCCGCTTCGCCTGGCTCAAGCGCCGCATCTCCGAGCAGGAGGTCGAGAACGTCCGCGCGCTCGGGGACAGGACGCAGCGCTACCCGGTGCGCGGGCTCGTGATCGAGGGCGAGGGGCGCCGCTTCTACCCGAACCGCGAGCTCGCCGGCCCGCTGCTCGGCTTCGTCGCCACCGACGGCGAGGGCAAGGAGGGGATCGAGCTCAGCCTGGAGCACGAGCTCCGCGGCAACGCGTCCGAGGTGCGCGGGCTCCGCGATCGCTCGGGCCGGCTCATCTTCTCGGAGGGGATCGAGGACGAGCAGGCGCTCGCCGGGCACAACGTCCACCTGACGATCGACAAGGGCATCCAGTTCACCGCCGAGCGCGAGCTCGAGGCGGCGATGAAGACCTACGAGGCGCTCGGCGGATCGATCGTGGTCGTCGATCCGGAGAGCGGCGAGATCCTCGCCATGGCGAGCGCTCCGGGCTTCAACCCGAACGACTACTCGCAGAGCGATCCAGGGTCCCGGCGCAACCGCTGCGTCGTCGATCGCTTCGAGCCCGGCTCCACGATGAAGGTGTTCGCCATCGCGAGCGCGATCGCGGCGAAGAGCGTCTCCCCCAGCGCGACCATCTACTGCGAGGAGGGGAACATGGCGATCGACAACGTCGTGATCCACGACACGCACATTCACAAGTGGCTGACGGTGCCGCAGATCCTCGCCCAGTCGTCCAACATCGGCACGGCGAAGATCGCGCTCGGGCTCGGCGAGCAGCGGCTCTACGAGGGCTTCCGGCGGTTCGGCTTCGGGGACCTGACCGGCGTGCCGCTGCCGGGCGAGTCCGTGGGCGTGCTGCGGCCGCGCGGCCGCCCGTGGGTCCAGGTCGAGACGGCGGCGGCCTCGTTCGGGCAGGGGATCAGCGTGACCACGCTCCAGCTGGCGATGGCCACGGCGGCGGTCGCCAACCACGGGCGGCTGCTCGAGCCGATCCTGATCAAGCGGGTCACCGACGGCACGGGCGTCACGCTGTCGGAGCCGTCGCCGCGCGTGCGCCGCGACGCGGTGCCGGCGCCGATCGCGCGGATGATGTCGGAGATGCTCGTCGCGGTGACGGAGGGGGACGGGACCGGCGTCGAGGCCGCGATCCCGGGGTTCCGCGTCGCGGGGAAGACGGCCACCGCGCAGAAGATCGATCCCGCGACGGGCAAGTACACCGACACCCACTACGTGGCGTCGTTCGTCGGGTTCGTCCCGGCCGAGCGGCCTCGGATCGCCATCGCGGTGGTGCTCGATGAGCCGATGGGCGGCACGTACGCCGGCGGCTCGGTCGCGGCGCCCGTCTTCCGTCGGATCGGTGAGATGGCGCTGCGCTACCTGGGCGTTACCCCGCGCGGGAGCGTGCCGATGAAGCTGTCGGAGATCAGCGAGCAGTCCGGAGAGGACCTCGCGGCGAGCACCTATCAGGTGCTGAGCGAGGCGCGCGCCGCGGCCGCGCCGATCTCGACGGGGGTGGTCACGCCGTCCGCGCCGCTCAAGGCGGGGGAGCTGCGCGTCCCCGATCTGACGGGGCTGCCGCAGCGCGAGGCCGTGAAGAGCGCCGCTGCGCTCGGGCTCGATCCGAGCGTCGAGGGCACGGGGCGGCTCGCGCGCCAGGAGCCTCCGCCCGGGACCGTGCTGCCCAAGGGATCGCCCCTGAAGCTCATCTTCGAGCCCCCCACATGACGGAGCACGATCACAAGGAAGCCAGCCTGGCCGAGGTCGAGCTCGCGCTCCGCCTCGGCGACGTGCTGCTCGAGATCCCGGGCGCCGCGCTCTCTCCGGCGGGCGCCGCGGACATGGTCGTGACAGGCGTGCACCTCGACTCGCGCAAGGTGAGGCAGGGGGACATCTTCGTCGCGCGCGCGGGCGCGCGCGACCACGGCGAGCGCTTCATCCCCGAGGCCGTGGCGCGCGGCGCGCGGGCGGTGATCGTCGCCCGCGGGAGCGCGGCCGACACGCTCGGCGCCGCGCGCGTCGAGGTCCCCGACGTGCCGCTCGCGCTCGCTCAGGCCGCCGCCGTGGTCTACGGACACCCGACCTTCACGCTCGAGGTCGTCGGCATCACCGGTACGAACGGCAAGACGACGACGGCCCACCTCGTCCAGGCCTGCATCGATCGGTGCGGCGGTCAGGCCGGGATCGTCGGGACGCTCGGCTACCGCTTCGGCGATCTCGATGTCCACGCCTCGCACACGAGCCCCGAGGCGGACGAGCTCGCCCGCGTCGCCGCCGCGATGGTCGCCCGCGGCGCGACGCACCTCGTGATGGAGGTGTCATCGATCGCGCTCGCGGCGAAGCGCGTCGATGCGGTCCGGTTCCGGATCGCCGTCTTCACGAACCTCACGCAGGATCACCTCGACTACCACGGCACGATGGAGGCGTACGCGGCGGCGAAGGCGCGCCTGTTCGTGGATCTCGGCCCCGGCGCCGCGGTCATCAACGTCGACGATCCCTTCGGGCGGCAGCTCGTCGAGATGCTCGCCCCCGGCGGGCTCTCGCGCCCGACGGCGGCGACGCTCGCGCGCTACTCGGCGGAGGTGGGCGTGGGCCCGGACGCCGCGGAGATCGCCCCCGTCGAGCTCGCGCACAGCGCGAGCGGCACGCTCATCCGCGCCCGCACGCCCGTCGGCGAGGTCACCATCCGCTCCCACCTGCTCGGCGCGCACAACGCGTCGAACCTGCTCGCCGCCCTCGCCGTGGCCTACCTGCTCGGGTTCGACGTCGGTGACGCCGCCGCGGCGCTCTCGTCTCCGATCCAGGTCGCGGGCCGCCTGGAGCGCTGCGATACCCCCGACGCCGACGATGTGATCGTGCTCGTCGACTACGCGCACACGCCGGACGCGCTCGCCCGCGTGCTCGCGAGCGTGCGTGCCCTCGGCGGCGGGCGCGTCCTCTGCGTCTTCGGGTGCGGCGGCGACCGCGATCCGCTGAAGCGGCCGCAGATGGGCGAGGCGGTCGGCCGCGCCGCCGACGTCGCCATCGTCACCAACGACAACCCGCGGAGCGAGGACCCGCGCGCGATCGCCGACGCCATCCTGCCGGGGCTCGCCGCCGGGCGCGCGCGCGTCGTCGTCGAGCTCGATCGAGCGCGCGCGATCGAGCGCGCGGTGCTCGACGCCGAGCCGGGGGACGTGGTCCTCCTCGCCGGCAAGGGCCACGAGCCGTACCAGATCATCGGCGGCGTCACGCTGCCGTTCGACGATCGCGACGAGGCGCGGCGCGCGCTCGCCGCGCGCCGCGCGCGCGCCCTCGGCGAGCGGCCGTCGCACGGAGGTGCGGGGTGATCTACGAGCTCTTCTACCCGCTCAAGTTCCACTACGGCTGGCTGAGCTGGCTCAACGTCCTCCGCTACATCCCGTTCCGCACGATCATGGCGACGATCACCGCCATGGTGCTGACGTTCGTGCTCGCGCCGTGGTTCATCCGCGAGCTCCGGCGGAAGCAGATCGGGCAGGTGGTCCGCGCCGAGGGGCCGGAGACGCACAAGATCAAGGCGGGCACGCCGACGATGGGCGGCGCGCTCATCCTGCTCTCCCTGCTGCTCCCCACCGTGCTGTGGGCCGACCTCAGGAACCCCTTCGTCCTCGCGACGACGGCCGTCACCGCGGGCTACGGCGTCATCGGCTACCTGGACGACTTCCTCAAGATCAAGCGGCGGAGCAGCGGGGGCCTGCCCGGGCGCTACAAGCTCATCGGCCAGGTGCTGATCGGCGGCGCGGCCGTGGCCTACACGTTCCTGCTCGCGTCCAAGCTCCCGCCGGACTGGGCGGAGATCAGGACGCGGCTCGCGATCCCGTTCGTCGCGTTCTCGAAGTACCCGATCGAGCTGCCGCTCTACGTCTACATCCCGTTCGCCGTCTTCGTCGTGGTCGCCACGTCGAACGCCGTGAACCTCACCGACGGCCTCGACGGCCTCGCGATCGGCCCGGTGATCATCAACGCGGGGACCTACCTCATCCTCGCGTACATCGTCGGCGCCTCCATCGCGAGCTTCTCGCTCGCGGCCTACCTCGACATCCCGGCGATCGCGTCGGCCGGCGAGCTGTCGGTGTACTGCGGCTCGGTCATCGGCGCGGGGATCGGGTTCCTCTGGTACAACACGTACCCCGCCCAGGTCTTCATGGGGGACGTCGGGTCGCTCGCCCTCGGAGGCGGGCTCGGGATGCTCGCCGTCTTCACCAAGAACGAGCTCCTGTCGATCATCCTCGGGGGGATCTTCTTCATCGAGACGGTCAGCGTCATCACGCAGGTCCTCTCGTTCAAGCTCACCGGCAAGCGCGTCTTCTTGATGGCGCCGATCCACCACCACTACGAGAAGAAGGGGTGGGCGGAGCCCAAGATCATCGTCCGCTTCTGGATCATCTCCATCCTCCTGGCGCTGGTGTCCCTGGCGTCGATGAAGCTGCGGTGAGGGCATGATGGACGTCCGCGGGCGAACAGTGATCGTCGTGGGTCTCGGCCGGAGCGGCGTCGCGGCCGCGCGCCTCCTGAACGCGCGCGGCGCGCGCGTGATCGCGAACGACGGCGCGCCGCGCGAGCGGCTCTCCGCCGCGGCCGCGGCCCTCGAGGGCGAGGGCGTCGTCCTCGCGCCGGGAGGGCACGATCCGGCGCTGTTCGACGGCGCCGACCTCGTGGTCGTCTCGCCGGGCGTGCCGTCGTTCCCTGCGCTCGACGCCGTCGCTCGCTCCGGGCGCGAGGTCATCGGCGAGCTCGAGCTCGCGTCGCGCTTCGTGTCGGCGCCCGTCGTGCTCGTCGGCGGGACCAACGGCAAGAGCACGACGACGGCGCTCACGGGCGCGATGCTCGAGCGGGCCGGCCTCCGCACGTTCGTCGGCGGCAATTTCGGGACCCCCCTCGCCGAGGTCGTCGACCAGACGTGGGACGTGCTCGTCCTCGAGATCTCGAGCTTCCAGGCGGAGCGCGTGCCGACGCTGCACGCGCGCGCCCACGCGCTGCTGAACATCACGGACGATCACCTCGATCGCTACGCGAGCTTCGCGGCGTACGCCGACGCGAAGGGCAACCCGTTCGAGCGCATGACGCCCGACGACGTGGCGGTCGTCCCCTTCGGCGACGAGCTCGTCGCCCGACAGGCGGAGCGCGGGCGCGCCCGCGTCGTGACGTTCAGCGCGCGCGACGCCCGCGCGGACGTGAGCGCCGCGGGGGGCGCGATCGTCGATCGCGTCGCCGGCGCCCGCTACCCGCTGGATCGCGTGCGGCTCGCGGGCGCGCACAACCTCGCGAACGCCTGCGCCTCCGTCGCGCTCGCCGCCGCGCTCGTCGCCCCCGCGGCGGCGATCGGCGACGCGCTCTCGGGCTTCGAGGGGCTCGCGCACCGGACCGCGCTCGTCGCGGACGTCGACGGGGTCCGCTATTACGACGACTCGAAGGGGACCAACGTCGGCGCCTCCGTCGCCGCGCTCTCCGGCCTGATCGAGGCGAAGGCCGTCCTGATCGCGGGCGGGCGCGACAAGCTCGGCGACTACGCCCCGCTCGTGTCCGCGCTGCGCGAGCGGGGGCGCGCCCTCGTCGTCCTCGGCGAGGCAGCGGACCGCATCGCCGCAGCGGCCGCCGGCGTCCTGCCGATCGCGCGGGCGGGCTCGATGACGGAGGCGGTCCTCGCCGCGCGCTCCCTCGCCCGGCCGGGCGACGCGGTGCTGCTCAGCCCCGCGTGCTCCAGCTTCGATATGTTCCGCGACTACAAGGACCGCGGCGACGCCTTCGTCCGCGCGGTCCGCGAGCTCCAGGGAGCTGGCGGCAGGGCCGCCGGGGAGGTGGCGTCGTGACGTCGTGGAGCAGCGCGTTCGGCGCGCGCGCCGACGCACCCAAGAACCGGCACGTCGGTCCCCCCGACCAGGAGAAGGCGGCGCCGGGCGGGATCGCGGCGGCCGCCGAGGCCTTCTGGAAGGTGCGATCGAGCCCGTCGGGCCCGGTCGACGCCCTCCTCGCGGCGGTCGTCACGGCGCTCATCGGCTTCGGCGTGGTGATGGTCTACAGCGCCAGCGCCGTCGAGGCGACGGTCCGCTACAAGGACGCGCAGTTCTTCCTCAAGCGTCAGGCGGTCTACGCGGTCCTTTCGATCGCCACGATGTGGATCACGAGCCGCATCGATCACCGCCGGCTCAAGGTCCTCACGTACCCGGTGCTCATCACCGTCACCGGGATGCTCGTCGCCTGCGTGGCGGGGCTCGGCCACAAGGCCGGCAACGCCTACCGCTGGATCTCGCTCGGCCCTGTCCACGTGCAGCCGGCCGAGGTGGCGAAGCTCGCGATCGTGCTCTGGCTCGCCTACTCGCTGTCGAAGAAGGCCGAGCGCATCAAGTCGTTCTCGGTCGGCTTCCTCCCGCACCTCCTCGTCGTCGGGCTCTTGATGCTCCTCTGCCTCAAGCAGCCCGACTTCGGAAGCGCGGTCGTGCTGCTCTTCCTGACCTTCACGCTGCTGTTCGTGGCGGGCGCGCGCGTCCCGTACATCGCCGCGTTCTCCATGCTGCTGGCGTTCGCCGGCGCCGCGCTCGTTCGCTTCAGCGGGTACCGCTACGCGCGCTACCTCGCGTGGATCGACATGGACAACAACCGCGCGGACCTCGCCTACCAGCCGTTCCAGTCGGTCATGAGCTTCGGCTCGGGCGGGCTCTTCGGCCTCGGCCTCGGGCGAGGGCTGCAGGTGCTCTACCTGCCGGAGGCGCACACCGATTTCGTGTCCGCGATCGTCGGCGAAGAGCTCGGCTTCGTCGGCATCGTCGGTCTGTGCGCGGCATACCTCGTCATCGTCTCGCGGGGCGTGAAGATCGCCCTCGAGGCGGCCGACGACTACGGCAGCTTCATGGCGTTCGGCATCGCGACGCTCTTCGGGGTGCAGGCGATGACGAACCTCGCCGTCGCGATGGCGATCCTCCCCACGAAGGGGCTCACGTTGCCGTTCCTCAGCTATGGCGGCTCCTCGTTGCTCGTGAACGCCGCGGCCGCGGGCATCCTGCTCAGCATCAGCCGATCGCGGACCGTCGTGGCCCCCGTGAAGCGCGGCGAGGCGGGCGCTTCGCCCGTCCCGCACGCGCCGAGCGCGTCGGCCGTGGTCGCCGCGTCGGCCGAGGAGGGCGGCGCATGGTGACCGTGCTCATCGCCGGAGGCGGCACCGGCGGCCACGTCTTCCCGATGATCGCCGTGGGCGACGCCGTCCGCGCTGCGGCGCCCGACGCGCGCGTCGTCTACGTCGGCACCGCGCGCGGCATCGAGGTGCGCGTGATGGGCGAGCGCGGCGACAACCTCGAGCTGCTCCACGTCCTGCCGCTCCGCGGGGGCGGCCTCTCCGGCTTCGTGCGCGGCGCTGCCCGCGCGGGCAGCGTCCTCCCGGAGGCGAGGCGGCTCGTCGAGCGGCTCGACGCCCGCGTGGCGCTCTCGCTCGGCGGGTACGCCGGCGGACCGGTCTCGCTCGCTGCCCGCTCGCTCGGCGTTCCGGTCGCGATCCTGGAGCCGAACAGCGTCCTCGGACTGTCGAACCGGCTGCTCGCGCCCATCGTCGATCGCGCGTACGTCGCCTTCCCGGAGACGGCGCGCGCGCTGCGCCCGAGCACCGTGCGCCTCTTCGGCGTCCCCCTCCGGCGCGCCTTCGCCCGCGCCCCGTACGCGCCGCGCGAAGGCGCGCTCCGCCTGCTGGTTCTCGGCGGCAGCCAGGGCGCGCTGGCGCTGAACGACGTCGTCCCTCGCGCGATCGCGCGAGGCCGCGAGCGCGGCGTCGACCTCGAGGTGGTGCACCAGACGGGCAGGGATCGCGAGGCCGCGGTCCGTTCGCTCTACGCCGAGCTCGGCCTGGCAGGGCGCGCGCGCGTCGTCCCGTTCATCGACGACGTGGCGGAGGCGCTCGCCGCGGCCGACGTCGTGATCGCCCGCGCGGGCGCGTCGACGCTCGCCGAGCTCTGCGCTGTCGGGCGCCCATCAATCCTGATTCCGTACCCGTTCGCGGCCGACAACCACCAGCTGAGGAACGCGCAATCCCTCGAGCGGGCCTCCGCCGCGGTCGCGATCGCCCAGGGCGACGCCACCGAGATGCGCCTCGCCGACGAGATCGCCCGGCTCGCGGCCGCGCCGGCGCTCCGGGCCCGCATGGCGGACGCGGCGGCGGCCTTCGCCACGCGGGATGCCGCGGCGCGCGTCGCCGCCGATCTGCTCGAGCTCGCGCGGGCTCCGCGCCACCGCGCGCTGCGCTTCCCCACCCTCGGAGGGCGCGCGGCGCGCGCTGGCGAGGCGCAGCGCGGCGCCGTGACGAACCAGGCCGCGCCGCTCGGCGCTGGCCTCGGCTGGGAGGAGGCAGGCTGATGTTCCGCGGTCGCGTTCGCCACGTCCATTTCGTCGGCATCGGGGGCGTCGGGATGAGCGGCCTCGCCGAGATCCTGCGCTCGCTCGAGTTCGAGGTCTCCGGCTCGGATCTCAAGGAGAGCTCGACGACGCGGCGGCTCACGTCGCTCGGCGTCCGGATCGACATCGGCCACCGCGCCGAGAACGTCCGCGGCGTCGATGTCGTCGTGTACTCGAGCGCCATCCGCCCCGAGAACCCCGAGCTCACCGAGGCGCGCGCGCTCGGCACCCCGGTGATCGGGCGCGCGGAGATGCTCGCCGAGCTGATGCGCGTGAAGTACGGCGTCGCGATCGCGGGCTCGCACGGCAAGACCACCACGACCTCCCTGGTCGCCACGGTCCTGCGCGCCGCCGGCCTCGATCCCACCGTCGTCGTCGGCGGCAAGATGGCGGCGCTCGGCACGAACGCGCGGCTCGGCGCCGGTGACCTGCTCGTCGCCGAGGCCGACGAGAGCGACGGATCGTTCCTGCGGCTCACCCCGACGATCGCGGTCGTCACCAACATCGACCCCGAGCACCTCGATCACTACGGCACGCACGAGCGCATCAAGGACGCCTTCGTCGAGTTCGCCGCGCGCGTCCCGTTCTACGGGCTCGCCGTGCTCTGCCTCGACCACCCGCACGTCCAGGATCTGCTCCCGCGCATCCCGCGCCGCCACGTCACGTACGGCGTCTCGCCGCAGTCGGACTACTCGGCGCGCGGCATCCAGTTCCGCGGCCTCGAGACGAGCTTCAACGCGTACCGCCGAGGGGAGCCGCTCGGCGGGTTCACGGTGAAGATGCCGGGCGCGCACAACGTCCTCAACTGCCTCGCCACCATCGCGGTCGCGGACGAGCTCGAGGTGCCGCTCGACGTCACCAAGCAGGCGCTGGCCACGTTCGGCGGCGTCGCTCGCCGCTTCACCGTCGTCGGGTCGATCGGGGGCGTCACGATGATCGACGACTACGGCCACCACCCGGCCGAGATCCGCGCCACCATCGACGCGGCCCGCCGGGCGTTCCCCGGCGAGGATCACCGCGTCGTCGTGGCCTTCCAGCCGCACCGGCACACCCGCACGCGCGATCTCTTCGACGAGTTCACGCGCGCCTTCAACCAGGCCGACGTCCTGCTCGTCACGGACATCTACGCCGCGGGCGAGCCGCCGATCCCCGGCGTCACCGCGGAGCGCCTCGTCCAGTCGATCCGGGAGCACGGCCACCACGACGCGCGCTTCATCGCCGACAAGGCCGACCTCCCGGAGGCCCTCGAGAAGATCGCCCGGCCCGGCGACGTCGTCATCGCGCTCGGGGCGGGCGACGTGAACGCGTGCGTGCGGGGGCTCAAGGCGCGGCTCGAGGCGAAGTCGCCGCCGCAGGAGGGCAGCTCATGACCGAGCGTCCCAGCGCGCCCCCGCCGAACCGCCGCCGCTCGCTGCCGTCGGTGCCCGCGGCGCCGCCGGTCCGGGCGGCCTCGCGCGGCTCGAAGCCCGAGCCCGTGGCGGCGGTGCCGCCGAAGAACGAGCGCGTGCGCGCGTCGACCCCGTCGTCGCACGAGTCGCCGGCCCCGCCCGCGACGAGCGTCTCCGTGCGCCCGCCGCGCGCGATCGACCGCGGAGAGCGCGCCGCCGAGGGCGCGCCCTCGGCGGCGCGCCCTCGGCGGCCGATCGCGCGCCACCTCCGCGCCCTGCAGCTGCTCGCGGGCGCCGCCGTCGTGCTCGTCGCCTCGACCGCCGTCGCGTGGGGCGCGCGCCGCTACATCGTGTCGAGCCCTCGCTTCGCCGTGCGCACGGTGCTCGTCGACGGTGTCCAGCGCCGGACCGCTGAGCAGGTGGCCAGCTCCGGCGGCATCGAGGTGGGCAAGAACATCTTCACGCTCGATCTCGAGCTCGCCGGCGCCTCGATCGCCACCGACCCCTGGATCGAGAAGGCGACGGTCACGCGCAGGCTCCCCTCGACGATCCACGTCGACGTCGTCGAGCGGGAGGCGCAGGCCCTGGTCGCGATCGGCGGCGATCTCTACCTCGCGACGCGCGACGGCGAGCTCTTCAAGGAGCTCGCTGGCGACGACCCCGTCGACCTCCCGATCGTCACGGGGATCACCGGCGAACAGGTGGCGCGGGATCGCCCCGGCGTCGTCATCGCGGTCCGGCGCCTGCTCGACGTGGTCGAGGACCTGGAGCGCGCCGGCGTCGCGCGCCGCTATCCGACCCAGGAGCTCCACGTCGAGCGGGACGGGTCGATCGTCGTCACCATCGGAAAGGAGGCGATCTCGCTCCACCTCGGGCAGCCGCCCTACCGGGACAAGGTCGCCCAGGCGTCGCGGGTGCTCACCGAGCTCGCCCAGCGAAAGGCGAACGCGTCGGTGATCTTCCTCGACAACGACGCGCACCCCGAGCGCGTCGTGGTGAGGATGAGATGAGCGCCGTCGGGCCCGCTCTCCGCGCCGGCGATCGCCGAGCAAAACTTGGCCGGTGCTGCTGGCTCATGGCAGCGTCGTGCCCGCCTTACACGCGCATGGGGCTCGTCCCCGCATGAGGTGGTGCACGCAATGAAGAGCCGGATGGAGACTACTGAGATCGTCGTCGGACTCGACATCGGGACGACCAAGGTCTCGGCGGTCGTTGGCGAGATCGACGCTGATGGGATCACCATCCTCGGGGTGGGCAACGTCCCGTGCCGCGGCCTGCGGAAGGGCGTGGTGAGCAACATCGACTGGACGGTGCGCTCGATCGCCGAGGCGATCGAGGCCGCCCAGACGATGGCGGGCGTCGAGATCCGCACCGTGTATGCCGGCGTCGCGGGCAGCCACATCCGCTGCCAGCAGTCCGACGGCGTCGCCGCGGTCTCCGGCGGCGAGGTCACGCGTCTGGACGTCGAGCGCGTCCTCGAGGGCGCGCGGGCCATCCCTGTCGACGCCGATCGTCAGATCCTGCACGTCCTGCCGCGCGAGTTCACGGTCGACAACCAGGACGGCATCCGCGACCCGGTCGGGATGAGCGGCGTCCGGCTCGGCGTGAAGGTGAACCTGATCACGGCCGCGACCTCGTGCGTGCAGAACGTCGTCCGCTGCGCGGAGCGCTGCGGCCTCACCGTGGCCGACGTGGTACTGGAGCCGCTCGCCAGCGCCGAGGCGGTGCTCTCCGAGGACGAGAAGGAGATCGGCGTCGCCATCATCGACATCGGCGGCGGTACGACGGACCTGCTCCTCTACGTGGACGGCGGAATCGCGCACGCCAGCGTGATCCCGGCGGGCGGCAACAACGTGACGGCCGACATCGCCGCCGGGCTGCGCACGCCGATGGGCGAGGCCGAGCGCCTGAAGCGCAACGCCGGCTGCGCCCTGGGCCGAATGGTGGGCGACGAGGAGGAGATCGAGGTCCCCGGCGTCGGCGGGCACATGCCGCGCAAGGCGGCGCGCCGCGTCCTGTCGGACATCATCGAGCCGCGCGTCGAGGAGATCTTCGCGGTCATCCGCAAGCGGATCGAGGACACCGGGATGCTCGAGCAGCTCTCGGCCGGCGCGGTGGTCACCGGCGGCGGCGTCCTCATGGAAGGGATGACAGAGTTCGCCGAGGAGATCCTCGGGATGCCCGTGCGCCTCGGCGTGCCGGTCGGCGTGCGAGGCATCACGCAGCTCGTGGCCGGCCCGCAGTACGCGACGGGCGTGGGCCTCGTTCAGTACGGCGCCAACGCACTCGCGCAGGCGCGCGCGCTCACGCCGGTGACGCTCGACGCCGGCCACGCCGGGCGCGCGGAGATCCGTCGCGAGAAGCTCCGCGAGCGCGAGTCGCGTCGAGATGTCGTCGAAGAAATGGCGATTGAAAAGAGGTCGAGCGGGAGGTTCTGGAACTGGCTTCGAGCAGCATTCTAGGCATGACGTGGCAAGAGAAAGTTGTTAGAGAATTGGGTTTGAGAGGATCCGATAGCGCACTGGCGATCCCTCTTGAACGCGAAGTCAAGAGGGTTTGAAGCGCGGTGTTCGAAGGGGAAGAGGCGCCCCTCCGAATGCCGTCCGGAGCGAGGACGTCCTCGCGCACTGAGGGTTCCGCGCCGCTCGACCTCCGTAGGGGTCGGCGCCGGGCCGAGCGGCTAGCTGTACTTCCCCGGGAGGAGTTCATGAGTTTCTCCATCGAGTTTGCCGACGAGCACACCGGGTACGACGCCCGGATCAAGGTCATCGGTTGTGGCGGTTCTGGCGGCAATGCAGTCAACACGATGATCAACTTCGGCCTCGAGGGCGTGGAGTTCATCGTCGTCAACACCGACGCCCAGGCGCTCGGATCGAGCCTCGCCCCGACCAAGCTCCACATCGGAGCGAGCGTCACGCGCGGTCTCGGCGCGGGCGCCGATCCCGAGAAGGGCCGCAAGGCGGCGCTCGAGGACGTGACGCGGGTGAAGGAGTGCCTCCAGGGCGCGGACATGGTGTTCGTCACCGCGGGGATGGGCGGCGGCACGGGCACGGGCGCCGCGCCGGTCATCGCGCAGCTCGCGCGCGAGGAGGGCTGCCTCACCGTCGGCGTCGTGACGAAGCCGTTCTTCTTCGAGGGCAAGCAGCGCTCGCGCCGCGCCGAGCTCGGCCTCGCGATGCTCGCGGAGCACGTCGACACGCTCATCACGATCCCGAACCAGAAGCTCCTCTCGCTGGGCGACGAGGACCTCTCGTTCGTCGAGGCGTTCCGCAAGGCGGACGAGGTGCTCTATCAGGCGATCAAGGGCATCAGCGATCTCATCACGCAGAACGGGATCGTGAACGTCGACTTCGCGGACGTGAAGACGGTGATGTCGAACATGGGCCGCGCGCTCATGGGCACCGGCTGCGCGAAGGGGCAGGGCCGCGCTCGCCTCGCCGCCGAGATGGCCGTCAGCTCGCCGCTGCTCGACGACATCTCGGTCGAGGGCGCGACCGGCGTGCTCATCAACATCGTCGGCGGCCCCGACATGCGGATGCGCGAGATCGAGGAGGCCGCGACGCTCGTGCAGGAGCAGGCGCACGAGGACGCGAACATCATCTTCGGCGCGACGATCGACGAGAACATGGGCGAGATGATCAAGGTGACGGTCATCGCGACCGGCTTCGACCACCTCGTCGCCGAGGTCCCGCAGCAGCTCGCGAGCGCCGCGCAGCCGCGCGCCACCGCGCACTCCATCGGAGCGTCGCTGGCCGCAGCGGCCGGGCCGATGTCGGGCCGCTCCGCCCCGAGCGCTCCTCCCATGCCCATGACGCAGCGCCAGCCGCACCGGCACGAGGAGGTCGCGTATCCGACCACCCGTCGGCCCGCGCCGCAGGTCCAGGCGGCGGGCGGCAGCCCGCGCGACCGCGCGAGCTTCGTCCCTCCGCTCGACGCCGACTGGGACACGCCCGCGTTCCAGCGCCGGGGCCAGTAGAAGCGCCGCAGCCTGCACGGAAGGCGTCCCGGCGCGCAGCCACCGCGGGCGTTCACGCTGTATTACGCGTTGACAGGCGCGCACGACGACTTATGGTCTGCCGGCACCTGTGCCCGCTGTCGGGCAGGATCGACGCGGCGGTCCACGATTCATGAGTGAAAAGCGCGACTTCTACGAAGTTCTTGGCCTCGCGCGAGACGCGACGCCTGACGACATTCGCAAGGCCTATCGTCAGGCTGCGTTGAAGAACCATCCGGACCGGAACCCCGGCGATGCGTCGGCGGAGGCCCGCTTCAAAGAGGCCACCGAGGCGTACCAGGTCCTCTCCGACGAGGAGAAGCGCAGGCGGTACGACCAGTTCGGGCACGCCGGCCTCGAGGGGATCGGCGGCGCGGCCGACGGCGACATCTTCTCCCACTTCCAGGACATCTTCTCGGAGTTCTTCGGCGGCTTCGGCGGCGGGCAGCGCCGGCGGCGCGGGCCCGCGCGCGGCCAGGACATCCGGGTTCAGCAGCGGCTCTCGCTGCGGGACGCCTTGCTCGGCTGCAAGCGGGAGGTCGTCCTGCGGACGCCGGTGGCGTGCGACGACTGCTCCGGCTCGGGGGCGAAGCCAGGGACGAAACGCAAGCCGTGCGGTACGTGCGGCGGCGCCGGGCAGGTCTCGACCTCGCGCGGGTTCGTGATGTTCACCCAGACGTGCCCTGAATGCTCGGGCGAGGGCTCGGTCATCAAGACGCCGTGCGCCACCTGCAAGGGGTTCGGGGCGGTCGAGAAGACGCGGAAGGTCGTCGTCAATTTCCCGGCCGGCATCGACGGCGGCCAGCGGCTCAGGGTGCCGGGCCAGGGCATGCCGGGCGCCCAGGGCGCGCCGCCCGGCGATCTGTACGTCGACGTCGATCTCGCCGCGGACGAGCGCTTCGAGCGCGACGGGCTCGACCTCATCACGCGGGCGCCCATCTCCTTCGCCGACGCGGCTCTCGGCAGCACGGTCAAGATCGACCTGCCGGACGACACGGTCGTCGACGTCGAGGTCCCGGCGGGCGTGCAGCCCGGCGAGGTGATCTCGGTCAAGGGCAAGGGCGCGCCCCGGATCGATGGTCGCGGCCGCGGAGCGCTCCAGGTGGTCATCCAGGTCGAGGTGCCGCGGAACCTGTCGCCCGCAGCGCAGGAGCTGCTCCGCAGGTTCCAGGACGAGGTAGCCAAGCACCAGCCGGCGGCGAAGGCGGCGACCGCGTAGGTCTGCTGGTCGCTCGAGCTCCGGCCAGCGCTGCGGCGGCAGCGGCGCGGGGCGGCGCTGCGTGGCGACGAGGTCGGGGTCGCGCGGGCTCATCGCAGAGCCGACGCCCACCGAACTGGCAGGATTTCCAGCGCCAGGCGCGAGCGTGCGCCGCGCTCAGCGCGTCGTGCCGATCCAGGCGCCCGCGCACGCGAGGCTGAAGGCGATGGGGGCGAGCGCGGCCGCGAACACGACGGCGACGGGGGCCGCGAGGCCGAGCAGCACCAGAGAGCCCAGGATGGCGAGCGCCGCCGAGGCGGCCGGCTCAAGGACGCTGCCCGTCGACGAGGCCCGGGCGACGAGATAACCAGCCAAGGGGAAGGCGGCGATCGCCGCTGCGACGAGCAAGAGGAGCGGCGCCGCCGCGGCGGTCGAGGCGTCGCCCCGGTCCACCGCCGCGAAGTCGACGCCGAAGCGATGGCCGAGCGCGATCGCGATCGCGAGCGCGGTCGTCATCACCCCGACCGTGACGAGCGCGCCGAAGGCGATCCACGTGAGCGTCACCGGTCGTTCGGTGCGCCTGAGCGCCTCACGCAACGTTCCGAGCGACGGCGGAGCGATGCGGGGGAGGAAGCGGCGCTCCCTGCGCTGCGAGCTGTGCGGCGACGCGCCTCGGCGGAGCAGGTCGCGGGCGGCGAGGAAGGTCACGAGGCCGGTGCCGAGGAGCACCGGCGCCGCGATGACGAGCGCGACCGGGCGGCACGCAAAGACGATGTAGTCGTAGGCGCCGTTGAGCACCATCGCGCCGAGCCACGCGGCGTTGAAGCGACGGCCGCCCAGCGGCCGCGTGCGCTCACGGCCCAGCGCGTAGCCCCAGAGCGAGGCGAAGAAGAGGTGCCCCGGCACGGCGAGGAGGGCCCGCGCGATGTCGAGCGGCTCCAGCGGCCGGCCCCACAGGTACACGGCGTTGTGGGCCGACACGAACCCGAGCGCCGCGGCGGCCGCGTACACGAGCCCATCGAACGGCTCCTCCACCGCGCGCAGCCGCGCGATCGGCGCGACGGCCGCCACCTTGAGGCCCTGCTCCAGCGGCGCCGTGACCACGAAGATGTAGACGAGCGTGACGGCGTCGAGCGCGCTGGCGACCTTGTCGACGCCTTGCCAGCGCTGGAGGAACGTCTCGATGAGCAGCGCCGGCACGAACGCGAGCGCGCCGAGCAGCGCCGTCCCCACCGCGAACCGGCGCCTGCCATAGAGGCGCTGCGACCAGACGAGGAGCGCGGCCAGCCCTCCGAGCGGCGCTGCGACGGTGGCGAGCCAGAGGAGCGCGGCGGCGGCGTTCATGGGCGCGAGGGGCGGGGCGGCGGAGCTGGCTTCGCTGCGGCTAGAAGTGGAGGCCGGCGACCGCGGTCAGGGCGAGCGCCGAGCCCACGCTGGAGCCCTCGGCCGCGAGCAGATCGGCCTTGGCTTGCTGAGGCGCGGCGGCTCCGCCCTTGATCCCTTCGATCGCGGCCGAGGAGAGCCCCGGCCTGGTCAGCGCCAGGAGCTCCCAGCTCGCGTTCGCGCCGATCGAGAAGACCGGCGACAGGTAGAGGTCGAGCCCACCGGAGACCCTTCCGTAGAAGCCGCGGATCGCGATGGCGTCGGCCGCGCCGCTCACCGCGCTCTTGACGCTGCCGAGGCCGGCGTAGCCGAAGCCCAGATCGACGTGTGGGTCGAGCTTCCCGAGCGGCAGGTGCATGCCGACCTCGCCGCCCAGGGTGAAGAGCTGCCAGTCGCTGAAGAACCCGACCCGTCCGCGGGCGCCCAGCGTGAAGTACAGGAGCCGGACGCCGGCCCCCGCGCCGATGACACCCCCGTTGGCCGCGCTCGAAACGAACCCGGCCGTGAAGTCGTCCTCGTCGATGTTGAACGTCTGGAGGCCGACGTTCTCGTAGCCTCCCTCGACGTTCAGCCAGACGATCTCGAGGCCGCGCCCCGAGTCCCGCTCCTTGGCCTCGTCGAGGCGCTGCTCTGTGCCGTCGGGGGCGGCGGGCTCCGGCTCGGGCGTGGTCATCGGAGGGGGCGGCGCCAGGCCTCCGGCCTGCATCGATGGATCGTACGGGTTCGGCTGCGCGGCCGCGGCGCCGGCGGGCGAGGCGGCGCTCGGCGAGTTCCCCAAGAGCGGCTGCCCCTGCTGTGCCAGGGCCGCGGACGTCATGGAGGCCGACGTGAGAACGGTGAGCAGGCAAAGCGCGCGACGAGAGATCATTCGTCCTCTTCCTGGATGTTCCCGTCGAGCCCGTCGGTTCGTCCCGTCGATTCCACGGTCTCGGCGTCCCCTGTGGATGAAACGGGCGGGCCAGGCACCCGGTAGCCACCGTCGAGCCAGCGGCCGAGGTCCACCAGCTTGCACTGGGGCGAGCAGAACGGAAAGACCGGGTTCTCGGGCCTGGGCCCCGCCGACTTGCGGCAAATCGGGCACCTCGCGCCTGCCAAAGCTCCCATGCGGCGTAACGTAGCAGCGTCCATTGCGGGCATGTAGCCCGCGCTCGGTGAGCAGTGGGCCCGCGCTCGGTGAGCAGTGGGCCCGCGCTCGGTGAGCAGTGGGCCCGCGCTCGCCGGCATGTGGCCAGTGCTCGGTGAGTGTGTCGCCCGCGCCCAGCGCGCTGGACCGAGGTCGCTGGAGCGATGCCCGCTCAGCGCGCCGGGACCGCGAGGTAGCGGGGCGCCCCGTGGCGCCGTACCCGCAACAGGAGATCCTTGTGTGCCGCCGCGCCCAGGCGCGCGGTCAGGTCGGCGCCGCCCCGCACCGGCGCGCCGTTCAGGTCGAGCACCACGTCGCCCACCTCGAGGCGGCCAGCCGCAGGGCTCCGAGGCGCGATCGACTCGATGCGCGCACCTTCCAGGGCGTCGCTCGCCAGCACGCCGAACGGCGGCTGCTCGGCGTCCCTCGGCGCGCGATCCTCCAGCGCGCGCCAGCTCGACGATGGCTCGTGGGGGGCCGAGGGATCGAGCTTCATCGTCGCGCGCCGGTCCGCGCCGTCGCGCTTGTAGATCAGCTCCACCTCGTCTCCCGGCTTGGCTCGCCGGAGCATGCGCGCGAGCTCGCGCGCGTGCTCGACGCGGTGCCCCTCGACCGACGTGATCACGTCGCCCGGCCTGAAGCCCAGCCGCGATCCGGGGCCCTCCGGCTCGACCTCCGTGATCAGCGCGCCCATCCGCCCTGGCAGCCGGAGCACCCGCGCGAGCTGCGAGGTCACCTCCTGGAAGCTGATCCCGATGCGCCCCCGGTCCACGCGGCCCGTCTCCCGCAGCTCGGGCAGGATCTCGAGCACCTCGTCGATCGGCAGGGCGAAGCTGATGCCGCGGCCATCGGCGTGGATCGCCGTCGCGATGCCGATCACCTGCCCCGTGGCGTCGAAGAGCGGCCCGCCGCTGTTTCCCGGGTTGATGGCGGCGTCGGTCTGGAGGAAGCCGTCGAGGTTCCCCGTGCCCATGGGCCTCGACGTCGCGCTGATGATGCCCCGGGTCACGGTCGGTCCGAGCCCGAACGGGCTCCCGATCACGATGACGCCGTCGCCAGGCCGAACCGGCGCGCTCGATCCGAGGGAGGCGACCCGCAGCGACCCCGCTCCGAGCAGCTTCAACAGCGCCACGTCGAGCGTCGGATCCCGCCCGACCACGGTCGCCTCGAAGGCGCGCTCGTCCGAGAGCTGCACCTCGATGCCGAACGCGTCGCCGATCACGTGATCGCTCGTCAGCACGAGCCCTTCTTCGGCGATCACGAACCCGGATCCGATCGCCCGCTCCACCCGCTGCACACGGCCATCGAACGGGAGCGCCGGGCCCGCGCGCCCGTCTGGAAACGAGGGCGCGCGCAGGGTGGTGACGGTCACCACCACCGGCCGCACCTGCTCGATCAGCGCAGGCAGGGTCATCGCGCCGCGGGCCGCTGGCGGCTCGGGCGGCGATTCCGCGCGCAGGACCGAGCACGGCGCGCTCGCCGCGCCGCGGGGCGATGGAGGGGGCGAGAGCGCGGCTGCCCGGTCGTCGCAGGCAGCGAGCGGTGCGGTCCCGAGGAACCCGACACACGCCCATGCGGCAGCGCGGAGCCGTCCCACGGGCCGGACGTAGAGCCTCGAGGCGCGACCGCAAGCGCGCAAGGACCGGCCGCTGGAAAGCGCTCCGCGCCGCGGCCGAGCTGCTCCGTGGGCCGGACGAGGCGGCGCACGCGCGGCCCGCTGGCCGCTCAGCCAGGAGGCGCGCCTCGCGCGGCCTCCGTGCGCACCACCTGGACGACGACCTCCACCAGGCGACCGCCGGGCTGGACGAACGACGCCTTGCCGCGCCCCCCTTCGAAGCGCCACGCCAGATCGGCAGGGGCGCCTGTCTCTCCCGCGCCTTCGCCGACGCGGACGACGGCGCTCACCTCCAGCGTCTGCTTCCCCGCCGTCACGGCGCCCCGCGCCACCGCGAACGTCCCGCCGCCGAGCAGCGCGATTGTCCGCTTCGTCAGGTTGCTCAGGTGTCGCGCGGGCTCTTCCCCTCCGGGCTCCGGACGCCACGTTGCGATGTGCCCGGCGTCGTCGATGTCGATCACGAAGCGCGCCTTCCCCGCGCTTCCGGGCGGGAGCGTCGCCCAGATCGGATCCGCCTGGCACGCGGGCGGGATGGCCCTCGTGAAGGCGCGCCCGAGGTTGCGCACAGCGCTGACGCCGGCCGCCCCGAAGTCGCCCTCGCCGTCCTCTCCGGCGCCAGCGCTCGTCCGCGCGGCGGCGGAGCGCGCCGGTGCGCCGGCTTCCCCGTTCGCCGCGGGCTCCCGGCGTCGCTCCGCGGGCCGGGGCGTCGCCTTGGGCCGGGGCGTCGCCTTGGGCGGGGGCGCTGCCGGGCCGCGCGGCGCGGCCGCCATGGGCGGCGCCGGCTCGCCGCCGGCCTCTGCGGGGCGCTCTGCAGGCGCCGTGGGCCGGCTGGCATCGGCCGGAGCGCGCGCCGTTGGCATGCTCGTCGGCTCGCCGCGCTCGCCGGCCTCGTCGCGCCCGCCGCGAGCGTCGCTCGGGCGCGCCGCGCCACCGCTGCCCGGCAGCGCGGCCGTGAGCCCGGTCCAGAGATCGATCGGCTCGCGCTCCGCCGCTGGCTCGGCGGGATCGCTGGCGGGCAGCTCCGGCCCGAGCCGCGCCGAGCTCCACGCGCCCAGATGGACGAGCGCCGATACGAGGAGCGCCGGCAGCATCGCTCGTTGATCGCGCATCGGCTCGCACCCCGCCCTTCGGCCCAGTCGGACGCGCAGCGGCCCCAGCGCCTCGCCGAAGCTCGTTGCCCTTGGCCCGAGGTTCTGCCAGACAGCATCGCGGCTGCAACGTTCCCGAGCGCGCCTTGAAGCTCCTCGCCCTCTCGACCTCGACCCCGCGCGGCAGCGCCGCCCTCTTCGAAGCAGCGGACGTGGACCTGCACGCCGAGGCGGCGGCGTCGCGGGGCGGTGCGCTTTCCACCGCCGGCCTCGCCGCGGCGCCGGCGGCCGGCGCGCGGCTGCTCGCGGCGACGACCTACGCCGACCTGCACGGGCACGCAGAGCGCATCTTCGGAGCCGTCGACGAGGTGCTCGCCGCGGCAGGCCTACCGGCCGCCGCGGTGCAGGCGCTCGGCTGCGACGTGGGGCCCGGCTCGTTCACCGGGGTCCGGGTGGCGGTCGCGGCGGCCAAGGGCGTCGCGCTGGCGCTGGACGTCCCGGTCGCCGGCGTCACATCGCTCGAGGCGATGGCCGCCGCCGCCTTCGCTGCTGGCGCGGCGGGCCCCGGCGATCTCCTGGTCCCGCTGATCGACGCCAAGAAGGGGGAGGTCTTCCTGGCGGCCTTCGATGCGCCCGCGGCGGCGCCTTCGATCCCGCCGCGCCACCTGCCGCGCGACGCGGTGTTCGATGTCGTGGCCGAGCTCGCCGCGGGGCGCCGCATCGTCGTCGTCGGCGCCGTCGCCGAGGAGATCGAGGCGCTCCGGCCGCTCGCCGCGCGGGGCGACGCCCTGGATTTTCCCGACGCGACATGGATCGGACGCCTCGCGATCGACCGGCTCCGGGCGGCCGCCGCGGGCGGCGAGCGCGGGCCAGCGGCGGCCCCGCACGATCCGGCGCTCCTGGAGCCGCTCTATGTGCGCGCGCCGGACGCGAAGCCGGCCGAGCTGGGATACACTCCGCCCCGATGATCAGCTCGCCTGAAGGGGACGGCGTCGCACCCGACGCGGAGCGCGAGGCCTCGAGCCCCAGCGACGCGGAGCGCGCTCCGCCGCCCGCCGCGGCAGCGGAGCCTGCTGGCTCTCCCTCCGTCCCCGCCGCGTCGCGCGACGAGCCCGCCGCCCCGTCCGCCCCCGTGGAGTCGGCCGAGCCGGGGCCCGATCCCGAGCGGCTCCGCGCCCGGTTCGGCCGCCCGTTCGAGGCCGGCGACGTCATCTTCCGCGAGGGCGAGCCCGGGACCGAGGCGTACCTCCTCGAGGAAGGGCGGGTCCGGCTCATCAAGAAGGTCCGCGGCGCCGAGCGCAGCTTGATGGTCCTGAAGCCCGGCGATCTGTTCGGCGAATCCGCGCTCCTCGGCGGCGCGGCGCGCTCGTCGACGGCGATCGCGCTCTCCCGCGGGGTCGCGCTCGCGCTCGATCAGGGCACGCTGCAGAACCTCGTCGAGCGCAACCCGGCCGTCGCGCTGCGCATCATCAAGCAGCTCGTCGGTCGGCTCCGCGACGCGGAGGACCAGATCGAGATCATGATGCTCAACGACACGCAGTCGAAGGTCGTGAACGCGCTCCTCAAGCTCGCGCAGCAGTCGCGCGCCACCGGCGGCGCCGCATCGAACGGCGCCTCGTTCGCGATCTCGCCGATGGAGCTGTCCACCCGCGTCGGCCTCGACGTCGACACGGTGAAGCGCGCCGTCCAGCAGCTCCGGGAGGGCCAGTACCTGCGCGTCGCTGACGAGCGCCTCGAGATCCCGGATATCGAAGCGCTGCGGAGGTTGTTCGGCCTGCTGGGTCTCAAGGACGAGATCCGTGGCGAACAGTGACGAGCAGGAACCGCCTGCGCCGCCATCCTACGCCGACCTGACAATTGCTGGAAGCCGAATCGGGATCCTGAGAACGCGCCGCGTCTTCCTGGGAGATTCGCAGGTTGACGTGACAAGCGGCCTGGTTTACTCAGGGTTCCCCGCAGGGCAGGCGAAGTCCCGTCCTGACAATGTGCCGCGCCGCGGCATCGTCCGGCAGCGGATTCAAGATCGCACATGACCTCGCAGCGACACAGGACAGCAGCGACCCGCGCGGGGTGCATCCCCAGCGCGGCTGCTGTCGTGTCGATGGGGTCGCTGTTGTCGTTTGCGTCCGTCGCGTCCGTCGCGTCCATTGCGCCGCTCGCGCTCGCGTCGTGCGGTGGCGCGCAGCCCTCGGCGCAGACGAGCGACGCGCGGTCGCTCGCGGAATATGATCTCGCGCGCGACTCGTTCCAGCGCGGCCGCCTGCGCGAGGCGCTGGCGCACGTCGAGCAGGCGCTCTCGCACGACGAGGACAACGCCGAGGCGTCCTATCTCGGCGCCTTGATCCTGCTCGGCTTCTGCGCGGGTGATGCCCACTCCAGCGACTGCCGCTTCGACAGCGCCGAGAAGATGGCGCGGCGGGCCCTCGAGGCGAACCCGGAGATGCGGGACGCGAAGAACGCGCTGGGCGTCATCCTCGTGCATCAGCGGCGCTACGACGAGGCAATCGCGGTGCTCAAGCCGCTGACCGAGGACATCCTGTACGCCTCGCCGGAGAAGTCGTGGGGCAACCTGGGCTGGGCGTACCTGCTCAAGGGCAGGAACGACGAGGCGATCGACGCGCTACGCCGCGCGATTGCCGCGCAGCCGCTCTTCTGCGTGGGGCAGTACCGGCTCGGCCTCGCCTACGAGAAGCGAGGCGAGCTCGATCTGGCGCGCGAGGCGCTGACGAGGGCGGTCGAGACCGACCAGCCGGAGTGCACGCGGCTGCAGGACGCGTTCGACGCGCGCGCCCGCATCGCCGAGAAGAGGGGGCTCGTGGACGACGCGCGCGCCGATCTCGAGCGGTGCCGGGAGATCAACGCGACGACGCCCGTGGGGCAGCGCTGCGCTGCACAGTTACAGACGTTGCAATAGGGCCTCGGCGCGCCGCTCTCCGAGAAGTACCGCGGGGTGCGCTAGGGGGTTGAGCAACGGTTCTCAGGGTGAGTAGAGTGACGACCGAATGACGATGGGTGGAATGGGATGGAGTCGATCGGACGCTACCTGAGACGCACGCGTGAGGCTCGAGCCATGAGCGTGGAGGAAGTCGCCCGCGCCACGCGCATCCCGGTGATCTCCATCGAGCGAATCGAGGCAGATCATTTCGACGACCTGCCCGGCGAGGTGTTCGTTCGCGGGTTCTTGAAGGCGTACGCTCGCGCGGTCTCGCTCCCGATGGAGGAGGTGTTGGCCCGATATACGGCGAGCCGCCGGATCGCGCTGGTGACACCGCTGCCCATCGCGGCGCCCGCGCGCCGCACCCAGAGCAGGCGCTTCGGGGTCGCGATCGCGTTCGTGTTGCTGCTCATCCTCTTCACGCTGGCGCTCAGCATCGTGCTCAGGCCCCGCGGCCACGACATGCCGCCGGAGCTGTCGGAGGGCACGCTCGCGAGGGCTCGTACCTCCCTCTCGGCCTGAGGGCCAAATTTTCGCCGGGCGCTCGCGCGCGGTTCGCGCCATAACCGCCGGTACCTGCCATGCCTCGATCGGTTCGCCCGCGGACGGAGCGCCTCCGGACCGGGGCGCTTCTGGTCCGGCGTGTCCCTTTCGGTGAAGCCGACCTCCTGGTCGGGCTCTTCACCGAGCAGGGGGGGCTCATCTCTGCCACGGCGCGCGGCGCGCGCCGCTCGGCCAAGCGCTTCCCGGCGCTCGAGCCGATGCACCTGCTCCGCGTGACGCTGGAGATCCGTCCGGGCGCGGAGCTCGCCCAGCTCACGGAAGCGGCGATCGAGCGCCCGCGCCTGCGCCTCGCGGGGGATCTCGGACGCCTCGAGGTGGCCGGGCGCGCGCTGCGCTGGGTGCGGGAGATCGCGCCGGCGCACACCGCCGAGCAGGCGGCGTGGAGCGAGCTGAACCAGCTGCTCGACCGCCTCGACGAGGTGTCCACTGCCCCTCCCCAGGCGCTGCTCGTGGAGACCGGCCTGCGCCTGCTCGTCGCGTTCGGCTGGGGCCTCGAGCTCACGCAGTGCGTCCGTTGCGGGCGCGCCTGCGACACGACGCAGTCGGCCTGTGCCGACCCGGCGCGCGGCGGCCTCGTCTGCCGGGCCTGTGGCGGCGGTCCTGTCGTGCTGCGGCCGGAGCCGAGGGAGCGGCTGCTGGCAGCGATGCTCGGCGGCGCGCCGATCCCGGAAGAGGACGTCCCGCTCGCGCTCGACCTCGTCGAGGGCGCGCTCACGGCGCACGCGAGTGGGGGCTAGAGCGACCGACGGCCGCCCGTCTCCTGCGCGGGCGGCCGCCGCTCGGCGGCTCTTCTAGTGGTTCGGATGGTGGTTCGGAGTCACGCCACGGCTCTCCAGAAGCGGGTCATCGCGCGCGGTGCTTCCGGCGGCCCCTCGATCTCCACGTAGGGCCGGCCGGGCGCGGCGCGAGGGAACGAGAAGCTCCCGGTGTTCGCGTAGCCGTCGCCGAGCGCCTCGCGGTGCGTGTGGCCGAAGACGACCAGCTTCGCGCCGGTCGTCCTCGCGACGCGGCCAGCGCTCTCGGCCAGGCGCTCGGTGACCGTGCCGGCGTAGCGGTTGTGCCCGTTCGCCCAGCTCGCGCCCATCAGCAGCGCGCCGAGCCCGAGCGCCGCGGCGCCGGTCTCCCGCGCGCCGAGCCCGAGCGCCGCGATCCCGGCGCCCATCGACAGCGTCGCGATCACGCGATCGAAGTACAGCCGCGTGAACGTGCGCGCTGCGCTCTCCAGGGTCGGCGTGGCCCCGAGCCCGACGAGCGCGTCTGCCATCGCGCGCGGCACCCCGAGCTCGTGCGCGAAGCGCTCCATGGCCGCGGCGCCCACCGTGGCTTCGCCTCCCGCGCGGTAGAGCGGGCCGCTCTTCAACATCGCGCCGATCGCCGCGTGGAAGTAGCGGTAGATGACGTAGGGCGCGCGAGGGCCGTACCAGGTGAACGCCGAGAGGAACAAGCTGAGCGGCGTCTGATCGTTCGCCTGCAGATAGCGGTGCGCGCCGGTCGGCGCGATGAACTCCTCGACGAAGTGAACGCCGAGGCTGCGCTCACCGACCACGAGCGGGTGAGCCGGGGCGTTGTCAGGATCGTACAGGTGGCCGTGCTCCAGATGGATCGCCCCCTCGCGGAAGAACCAGGGCGTCGTCCGGAGCCGCGACCGTGCCTCGCCGGTCACCTCGAGCGCCTCCGCCAGCGCCACGGGGAAGTCGGGCGCCCCGACCTCGGCGTCGTGGTTGCCACCCGCCAGCCAGAGCTCGCCGCCGCGGTCGAGGTGCTCGGCGAGCGCCGCCCGCGCGGTCGGGTGCGCGAGGAGCGCCTCGCGCAGCGCGCGCGGCCGGGGCATCCAGGGCGACTCGGAGGAGAGATCGAACAGATCGCCCGCGACCACGATGCGTGCCCCCCGGTGGGCCTCCACGAACCGGGCAAGATCGGCGGTCACGTCGCGCGGCGTCTGGCGCACGAGATGGAGATCGGCGAGCACGACTGTGCGGCGCTGCGTCATAACCTTCCTTATCCATCACGTCCGTCCAGGCGCTGCAACTCGCCGCCAGCCACGCGATCTCGGCTGGTGGCCATGTGGACGAGGGCTGCCCACCGAGCTCAGCGTTCCACCGAGCTCAGCGCCCGTCTGTCACATCCGTGACGCTCGCGTCGCGGCCCGATGTCGCTGCCGGGATGCGGCGCTTCATCGCTTCATCACCGTCACCGTTGCCGCGCGGCCCTGGCACGGGCTCGACGCCTGCGCCGCTGCGTCCCATGCAAGCGGGCATGGAAGGCTCGGCGCGGACGCGACCCTCGGCCCAGCGGGTGAACGGTGGACTGCTCGCAGAGATCACCCGTGCCCTGAGGGGCAAGGACATCGAGGCCCTCTCCCGGATCTACGCGGAAGACGCCGTGATCGAGGAGGTGAGCAGCCGCGATCCGCCGGCCCACCCCAGCGTCACCAGCGGGAGGCACGCGATCCTGGAGCGGCTCAAGAGCGACCTCTTCCGCGATCCGGTCTCGGGCTGGGAGCGCCAGCTCGACACGACGGAGATCCTGGACGGAATCGAGACCGACGAGGGGCTGGCGTACATGGAAGTGCGCGTCTATGCGGCCGGCGATCGGGTCGTCGCGCAGCACCTGGCCCGCAAGAAGAACGGCCTCATCGGCCACGATCGCGTCGTCGTCGCCTGGGACGCGGACTGAGCCAGCGCCAGCGAGCGGCGGCGCCCTCACGCGCTGGCGAGGGCTGCGCTGCTCGCGCGGCGCCGATGCTGCGCTGCTCGCGCGGCGCCGATGCTGCGCTGCTCGCGCGGCGCCGATGTAGAGTAGCGCCGTGACCACCGCCGTCCTCCTCAGCTGCCACGGCACCGTCGAGCGGCTCGACGATCTGCCCGCATTCGTCACCAACATCCGCCGCGGCAGGCCCGCCCCGCCGGAGGTGATCGACGAGGTCCGCCGCCGCTTCCAGGCGATCGGCGGCTCGCCGCTCATGCGCATCACGCAGGCCCAGGCGGACGCGCTCGCTGCGAGGCTCGGTCTCCCGGTCGCCATCGCCGGGCGCCTCTGGCACCCGTATCCGGCCGAGGTCCTCGGCGCGCTCCACCGCAGCGGCGTGAGGCGCGTCGTCTCGCTGCCGCTCGCGCCGCAGTCCGTCGACGTCTACCACGCCGTCGTCCGCGACGCGGCTGCCGAGCAGGGCGGCATGGAGGTCCGGTGCGTGCCCGCGTGGGGGCTCGAGCCCGCGCTGATCGACGCCTTCGTCGAGGTGATCGACGAGGCGCTCGCGCGCATCCCCGAGGAGGGCCGGGCGAAGGCGGCGGTGATCCTCTCCGCCCACAGCCTCCCGCAGCGGATCATCGCCGCCGGAGATCCGTACGAGCGCCAGTTCCGCGCGATGGCCGCCGAGGTGGAGCGCCGCATCGCCGCCCGCGGGAACCCGGTGCTCGTCGCCTTCCAGAGCCAGGGCATGACCGGCGACGCCTGGCTCGGTCCGGATCTGCGGTCGACGTTCGACGGCCTCGCCGCGCGCGGCGTGCGGGAGGCGCTGATCGCGCCGATCGGCTTCGTCGCGGATCACGTCGAGACCCTCTACGATCTCGACGTGGAGGCGCAGGTCTTCGCCCGTGAGGCGGGCCTCGCGCGGCTCTCCCGGGCGCCGGCCGTGAACACGCGGCCGCGCTTCATCGACGCCCTGGAGGCGCTCGTCCGGCGCGAGCTCGCGCAGGCCGCGCCGTAGGCGGCGCCGCGCCGGCTCAGCGCTCGCTGACGCGGCGCTTGCGCGGGAGCCTCGACACGGTCGCGCGGAGGAGCCCCGGGGCGTGCCTCGAGAGCGACACCCCGAGCTTGCCGTGGGCGGTCACGATCACCTCGGCGCGCCGCGCGGCGATGCCGTCCATGATCTGTCGCGCCGCCGTCTGCGCCGGCATGACGAGCCAGCGCGGCACGGGATCCGGGGTGCCCTCGTGCAGGTTGCCCGCGTTGTCGATCTGGCGGATCTCGCTCGCCACGTACCCCGGCGCGACGTGCGTGACCGCGACGCCCTCGGCGTGGAGCTCCGCGCGCAGCGTCTCGGCGAGGGCGCGCACCGCGAACTTGCTCATCGTGTAGGCGCCCACCGCGGGGACCGCGAGGTAGCCCATCACGCTGCCGACGAGCGCGACGCCGCCGCGTGATCGCTTGAGCTCCGGCAGCGCGGCCTTCACGGTGCGCAGCGCGCCGAAGACGTTGGTCTCGAACTGCCGGCGGAAATCGTCGAGCGCGAGCTCCTCGACGCGCCCCGCCACGCCGAACCCGGCGTTCGCGATGGCGACGTCGAGCCCCCCGAACGCCTCGCTCGCCTGCGCGACGGCGCGCTCCACGTCGCCGTCGCGCGTGACGTCGCACGGGGTCGCGAGCGCCTCGCCGCCGGACCGCCGGATCTCCGTCGCGAGCGCCTCGATCCGCTGGGCCCGCCGCGCCGCGAGGACGACCCGGCCGCCGCGCCGGGCGACCTCCCGGGCGAGGGCCTCGCCGATCCCCGACGACGCGCCCGTGATGAGAACGACCCGCCCGGCGAGCTTGCTTGCCATGGACGCCCGCATACCACGATCGCGGGAGCGCGCGCCCTGGCGCGCCCTCGCGCGCTCGCTCATGCTCGGCCTTTCGCCGTTCGGTCGCGCCGGTGGCGTCGGTTACGATGGCCTCACCCGGGCTCGACCGGGCGCCGCGTCTCAACGTAGGTTTGCGTTCGTTTGCGTTCGTTTGCGTTCGTTTGCGTTCGTTTGCGTTCGTTTGCGTTCGTTTGCGTGCGGTCGTGCACGATTGACGAACGGTCGCGCACGGTTGCGCACGGGGTGACATGCGAAACCACTCGATCCGCCGCTCTCTTGCCGCTCTCCTCGTCGCCGCCACCTGCGCGGCCGCCGCTCCCGCCTCCGGCGAGCCGTCCCCCTCGCTTTCGCGCGCGGAGGCGCTCCTCGCGCAGGGCGACTACGCGGAGGCCGAGAAGGTCATCCTCAGCCTCCAGGGCGGGAAAGAGCGCGCCGCGGCGCTGCTCGCGAAGGCGCGGATCGAGCTGCTCACGGGCCGCTACGACGACGCGGCGAAGACGGCGAAGGCCGCCGCCGCGCTCGGCAAGGAGGCGCGGATCGCCGCCGCGCCGCTCCGGGCCCAGGCGCTCGCGCGCCGCGGGAGGATGGCCGAGGCGATCGCGGCGGTGCGCGAGGTGGAGCGGGAGGACGAGGCCCGCCGCGCGCGGCTCGTGCTCGGCGAGCTCCTGATCGAGTCGGGCAAGCGGGGCGAGGCGCGCGCGCCGCTGATGACCATCATCGACGACTACAACGATGACAAGATCACCGCGAGCGACGCGGAGGGGCTGTCGCTTGTCGGGCGCGCGGCGCACCTGCTCCGGAGCGCGCGCGACGCGAACGACGCGTTCAACGCGGCCGAGAAGGTCGGCGGCAAGCAGCGGGTCGAGACGTTGCTCTGGCGGGCCGAGCTGTTCCTCGACAAATACGACCCCGGCCACGCCGGTCAGGTCGTGAAGGAGGCGCTCAAGCTCGCCCCGAAGGATCCGCTTTGCCGCGTCGCCATGGCGCGCGTCAAGCTCGAGAGCGCGATGGACTTCGGCGGCGCCGACAGCGAGGTCGCGCAGGCGCTCTCCGTGAATCCGAACCTCGCCGAGGCGTATTTCGTCCGCGCCGGGCTCGCGCTCCGCGACATGGACATCGACGCCGCGGACGCCGCGGCCGACCGCGGGCTCAAGGTGAACCCGAACGACCTCGCGCTGCTCTCGATCAAGGCGGCGGGCCGCTTCCTCGCCGACGACGCGGCCGGCTTCGAGGCCATCAAGGCGAAGGTGCTCGGCCTGAACCCGGAGTTCTCGCGGTTCTTCCAGATCGTCGGCGAGTTCGCGGAGTGGGAGCATCGCTACGACGACATCGTCAAGATGATGGGGGAGGCGACGCAGGTCGATCCGAACGACGCGAAGGCGCACGCCACGCTCGGCCTGAACCTGATCCGCGCCGGCGACGAGAAGAGCGGCGTGCTCTCGCTCCAGAAGGCGTGGGACAAGGACCGCTTCAACGTGCGGGTCTTCAACACGCTGAACCTCTACGAGAAGGACATCGCGGCGCAGTACGTGACCGTGGAGGGGCAGACGTTCCGCGTCCGCTACCACAAGCAGGAGCGGGCGATCCTCGAGCGGTACGTGCCGCGCATGCTCGAGGAGGCCTGGGGCTCGATGGTGAAGCGGTACGGCTTCACGCCGAAGGTCCCGGTCTCGATCGAGCTCTACGCGTCGACGGAGAACTTCAGCGTCAGGACGAGCGGCCTGCCCAACGTGGGCATCCAGGGCGTCTGCTTCGGCCAGACGCTCGCGGCGTTGAGCCCGGCGGCGGGGGAGTTCAACTGGGGGAACGTGCTGTGGCACGAGCTCGGGCACGTCTTCGCGATCCAGCTCTCGAAGAACCACGTCCCGCGCTGGTTCACCGAGGGGCTCAGCGAGTACGAGACGATCGTGCGGCGGCCCGAGTGGCACCGTGAGGAAGATCCGGCACTGTTCGCCGCCCTGAAGGGCGGGAGGATCCCGGCGGTCGACGGGTTCAACCGGGCATTCACGCACGTCGACGACATCGAGGACGTGACGATGGCTTACTTCGCGGCGAGCCAGATCGTGGTCTTCATGGCGGGCGAGTTCGGCTTCCCGAAAGTGGTCTCGATGCTGCCCCGGTGGGCCGCGGGCAAGCGGACGCAGGAGGTGGTGAAGGAGTCGCTCGGGATCAGCGCCGAGGAGCTCGACCGGCGCTTCCGCGCGTGGCTGAAGCCCCGCCTCGAGCGCTACGAGAAGCAGTACGTCCCGGATCTGCACGCGCCGCCGCTCGACGAGGCGCGCAAGGCGGCGGCGCGCGCTCCGAAGGACGCGAAGCGGCTCGTCGAGCTCGCGCTCGCGCTGTTCGAGGACGGGCAGAGCCAGGAGGGAGAGGCGGTGCTCGCCGAGGCGCTCCGGGTCGACCCGAAGCAGCCCGACGCGACCTACCTCAAGGTGCGGGCGGCCTTCGCCGAGAAGAAGCCCGACGAGGCGGCGAGGCTCCTGAGCAAGATGATCGCCGACGGGAACGACGGCTACGTCGTGCGGATGAAGCTCGCCGATCTCGCCGAGCTGAAGAAGGACGCGGCGAAGATGAAGGCGAACCTCGAGGCGGCGTCGCGCCAGGATCCCACGCAGGCCGAGCCGCTCCAGGGGCTCTACGACCTCGCGCGCCGGCAGAAGGACGCGGCGGGCGAGCTCTCGGCGCTGCGCCGGCTCGCGCTCCTCGACCAGCACGATCGCCGGGTCTGGCGGCGGCTGCTACGGCTGCTCGTGGAGCGCGGCGCGTGGGAGGAGGCGCGCAAGGTCGGCGAGGGCGCGATCTTCGTCGACGTGGCGAACCCGGAGATCCACCGGCTCTATGCGCGGGCGCTGGCGCGCACGGGGCGGCACGTGTCGGCGATCTACGAGCTGAACAGCGCGCTCCTGTCCGGGCCGAAGCCGGGGGACGCGGCGGAGATCTACGGGGAGCTCGCCAAGGCGTACGCGAAGATGAAGCGGGACGACTACGCGAAGCAGGCGCTCGAGTACCAGAAGGCGATGAAGGGCGCGTCGCCGCCTGCGCCGCGGGCGATGCCGGATTGAGGTTCGGGGCTCGGGGCTCGGGGCGAGGGGAGGGCGGAGATCCCGGCTGCACGCGCCGGAGGGGGTCTCCGCGCGGCAGGGCGCGGGTGGGCGCTCGGCCATCCGCCGAGGCGGGAGCGCGGAGCTTGCGCATGGACCACCGCCCGGCATGTCTCCCTTCGGGCCTTGCCTCCTGGGACGTTTCGTCGCGCGCCACACAAGGCGCGCCTGAGACGTGGAGCCCTCCTGGACCTTATGGCACCTCGGTCGGTGCTCGCCGCGCCCACCCGCGCCCTGCCGCGCGGAGACCCCCTCCGGCGCTCGCGTCGTGCCAGAGCAAATCGCCGCGCGCTGGGTGAAGATGCGCGGGTTCCGCCCGCCGGCGAACCGGAAACGGTTCGGGGGAGGCAGCTGGGAGCCTTCGGCGAACCGGAAACGGTTCGGGGGAGGCAGCTGGGAGCCTTCGGCGAACCGGAAACGGTCTGGGGGAGGCAGCTGGGAGCCTTTGAGGAACCGGAAGCGGTCGCCAGTACCTCCTTCCTTGATGGCGCAGCGCCTTCTGAGAAGCCTGGCCGGCGATTTATGCGACAGGCTCTGATGTGCCGTCTGCCGGTCGGGGGCAGACGCTGTTGGGCGAACACTTCGCCACGGCCGATTTCCACGGTGCGGCAGCAGTCATGCGCCCGACGCTTCCTCTTGCGCGGAGCGCGGGGCACCGTCGCTCGCCACCGACTCGGCGGCTGCTTGCTCCCGCTGCTTCCGCACCGCGCGCGCAAGGAGGGGCGCCCAGTGCGCGAGGCCGTCCAGGCTGAGCTTTCCCTCGCAGTACATCCGGTACCACTGCTGCCGGAAGTCGAGCCTTGATGGCGCGCTCCGCCTCGATCGAGCGCCCCTGCTCCAGGCCGAACACCGGGGACGTGAGCCACCCGATCGCGTCGCCGCGCTTCGTCCACGGGAGCTCGCGCACGGTCACGTCGGTGCCATGGAGCTCGAACACGAACAGCTTGTCGCTGGCCGGCTTGAAGTGCGGCTCCATCGACGCGAGAACGAGGGGCGAGTGCGTCGTCAGCAGCACCTGCGGGCGCATCGACGGGGAGAGCCTGCTCAGGGCACCGAGGAGCGCGGGGACGATGTGGCGTTGCCACCTGGGGTGCAGGTGCGTCTCGGGCTCCTCCATCAGCACGACGATGCGCTCCGAGGGTTGCCAGCCGATCAGGCGTGACGCCTGCACGTGCTCCGACCAGGACCACGCGATGAGGTAGGAGAGCGCGAGGATCCGCTTCATCCCGGCGGACGCGTGGACGATGGGGATCGTTCCGTATGGCAGCTCGACGGTCGGGAACTTGCGCACGTCGTCAAGGTAGAGCCGCACCGGCTTGCCGGGCTTCATCGTCTCCTCGGGATGAGAAAGCTGATCGAGCACGCGGCAGAGGAGCTCGAACGGGTGAGCCCCGTCGTTGTCCGCCGCCTCGAGCTGCCACGTCACCCAGTCCTGGACGAGCCCGTTGCAGACGGGTTTGCCCTCGTGAACGAGCCCGTCCCAGAGCTGTCTTTCCTCGAAGAGATAGGGCTGGGATCGGGCGAAGGCGACGACGAGAGCCGGTACAGAGCGCTGCCCATCGAGGGAATATTTCGACAGGGATCCCAGACGGAGCACGCGCCGTTCGTACGGACGTGGAGCACCGGGACCAGGCCGCGCACCCACGAAGATATGACCACCCCGGAAGGAGTATTGGTCCAGCTGCGGCCCATGTCGCGGCCGAACCTGTCGCGCCACTTCCACTCCCGTAGCGCCGAGGGGAGGGTCTGCGCGGCGGCCGGGGGTGGGCGCGATCGAGCACCGACCGAGGTGCCATAAGGGTCCAGCGGGCTCGACGTCTCAGGCGCGCCTTGTGTGGCGCGCGACGAAACGTCCCAGGTGGCAAGGCCCGACGGGAGACATGCCGGGTGGTGGTCCATGCGCAAGCTCCACGCTCCCGCCTCGGCGGATGGTGAGCGCCCACCCCCGGCCGCCGCGCAGACCCTCCCCTCGGCGCGGCGCCACCGCGAGGACCGCCTCCCTTGGCGGCCTATTCGTCCTCCGCCTCCCCCTTGTCCCCCCGCAGCCCGAGCGCCTTGAACTTCTTGTACAGGTGGCTCCGCTCGAGCCCGAGCCCCCGGGCCGTCGCGGCCATCTGCCCTCCATGATGGCCGAGCGCCTCCTCCAGGATCGCCCGCTCCGCCTCCTCCGCGAGCACCCGGAACGGCACCCCCGGCCGGAAGAGCCCGCCCTTCATCGCGGCCTGCTGCCCTCCGAGGCAGACCTTCACGTCGCCCTCGTCGATCGCCTCGTCGGGCGTCAGGATCACCAGCCGCTCGATGATGTTGCGCAGCTCCCGCACGTTCCCCGGAAAGCTGTAGGCGACCAGCACGCTCATCCCGCCGTCCGTGAACGCCATCCCGGGCCGATCGTTCGCCTGCGTGGCGAGCGCGAGGAAATGCCGCGCGAGCAGCGGCACGTCCTCGCGCCGCGCGCGCAGCGGCGGCAGCGACAGCGGCAGCACGTTCAGCCGATCGTAGAGATCCGGCCGGAACTGCCCCTCCCGGCACGCCGCCTCGATGTCGCGGTTCGTCGCCGCCACCACGCGCACGTCGACCTTGATCGTCTCGTGCCCGCCCACGCGCTCGATCTCCCGCTCCTGGAGCACCCTGAGCAGCTTCGCCTGCATCGCGAGCGGCATGTCCCCGACCTCGTCGAGGAACAGCGTCCCGCCGCTCGCTCGCTCGAACTTGCCTCGCCGCTGCTTCGTCGCGCCCGTGAACGCGCCGGCCTCGTGCCCGAACATCTCGCTCTCGATGAGCTCGCTCGGGACCGCGGCGCAGTTCATCTTCTCGAGCGGCCCGCGCGCCCGCTTCGACGCGCCGTGGATCGCGCGCGCGACGAGCTCCTTGCCGGTGCCGCGCTCGCCCGTCACGAAGACCGTCGCGGTCGCCTTCGCCGCGCGCGCGATCTGCTCGCGCAGGTCGAGCATCGCCCGGCTCGCTCCGATGAGCTCGCCGACCTGGCCGGTCTGCGTCCGCAGCGCCTTCGCCTCGGCCTCGGCGCGGACGAGGCGCAGGGTGTTCTCGAGCACGAGCAGCAGCCGATCGGTCGAGAGCGGCTTCTCCAGGAAGTCGATCGCCCCGAGCCGCGTCGCGCGGACGGCGGCGTCGACCGTCGCGTGGCCGCTCATCATCACGACAGGCAGCTCCGAGCCCAGCGCGCGTATCCGCTGGAGCAGCTCCACGCCGTCACCGTCGGGCAGCGAGACGTCGAAGAGCGCGATGTCGTAGCTCCGCTTCGCGAGCTTCTCCTCTGCAACCCCGACGCCGCCGGCGACGTCGACCGTGTAGCCCTCGAGCGACAGGGCCTTCTGGAGAGTCGTCAAGATCGCCCGCTCGTCGTCGAGCACCAGCACATGTCCGCGCGGCATGTCTGCCACCGTAGCGCGGAACCGCCGCGGCCGATGCCCGCCGGCTGCGCGCCTGACGCTGGAGCGCGGAGCACCCGGCCGGAGCGCAGGCGCACTCCGCCGGAAGCCGTGCGTGAACGGGCGTTGAACGTGCGTGGAACGGCTGTGGAGTGCGTCGAGCGTGCGTCGAGCGTGCGTCGGCGGCGGCAAGAATCCATGGCGGCGACCCGACGCGCGAGGCAGCGTGTGGCGGCGCGTGCACCGCGCGCTCCGGGACCGGCGACGCCAGCGCCACCAGACCAGGTTCCGCGCCGCCGCGCGTGGAGAAAGGGGGATCCGGCTTGCGCGCGCTATGGTAGCTTGGCCCAGGATGTCTCCCGACGGTCTCGCGACGGCGGAAGGAGATCTGGAGCGGACGCCGTTCGCTCATCTTTTCGTCTATGCCGTCGAGCATCGGCTGACCGGCGCGCTCATCCTGGTGGAGCCCACGGGCGCCGAGCACACGCTGCGGATCGTCCGGGGGAACCCCGTGAAGATCCGTCCGAGCGACGGCTACGCCCGGTTCGGGGAGATCCTGCTCGAAGAGGGGGTGATCACCGCCGAGATCCTGGCGGAGGCGCTCGCGACAAGGGGCCTCCTGGGGGATGTGCTGCTGCTGTCGGGGTGCGTCGACGCCGCGACCATCGATTGGCTCGCCCAGGTTCAGTTCGTGCGGCGGATGGTGCGCCTGTTCGATCTGCCCCCGGAGACGAAGTACCGCTACTTCGACGGCCTCGACGCGCTGGCCGAGTGGGGGGGAGATCCCGCGAAGGTCGATCCCCTCGCGCTCCTATGGGCGGGGCTGCGCGAGCACGGCGAGCGCTCGACGCGCCTCCAGCGGACCCTGGAGCGGATCGGGGCCGTGCCCCTCCGCCTGCACCCCGCCCTCGAGCCCGGCCGCTTCGGTTTCCGCGAGGGCGAGCTCGCGGTGATCGAGGCGCTGGAGAGCTCCACGCCCACGCTCGCCGCGCTCCTCCGATCCGGGGTCGCGCCGGAGCCGACCGTGCGCAAGCTCATCTACGCCCTGGCGATCACCCGCTACCTCGATTTCGGGACAGGCGTGCCCGTGGGCGCGGAGCTCTCGTCCAGCGTGCCGCCCGCCAGCGCGGCGAGCCTGTCGCTCGGGCGCGTGCAGCTGCGCGCGACCGTCCATCGCGTGGGCGCGGCCGCGCCGGATCCGGCCGGCGACGGGGAGCGCGCGCCGGTGCTCGCTCCCCGTCGCCGCCGAGATCGCCCTTCCTCGGAGCCGTCGCCCGTCTCGACCGTCGCCGGCGCTTCACCGCTCAGCGGAGGCTCGCTCTCCGCGGCGGTGGCTGCCGAGCTCGCCAGCGCCGCCGGCCTCGACGTCGGCCGCGCGGCGAGCGAGCCGTCCGAGACCGACAGGGATCGTGAACCGTGGGGATCGCTCGCTCCGACCGACGAGGGCGCCGTCGGCGGTCCGCCGCGTCCCGAGGACCCCTGAGGCGAGCCACCCGCTATATAGGCCGCCGCGATGCCTGCGCCCGCGCGACGCCTGCTCCCCGCTCAGGTCCACCTCCCCTCCGGCGGCGTGGCGCGCCTGTCGGACGCCGCCGCGCGCGCTCGCGCTTCGTCCGTCTTCGGCGCTCCCGCAGGCCGCGGCGGCGGCGAGCGCGCATCCATCGGCAGGTGCGCGCTCGACGTGCAGGTCCTCGCGGGCCCGTCGGTCCTGGCCGACGCGCGCGGCGCGCCGCTGGATCCTCTCGGCCTCCCGCTCACCGACGCCCATGTCCTGCGCGCGCTCCTCGCGTCTGCTGGCATCGTGCCCGAGGAGCCAGGCGCCTACACCTGCGAGAACTGCAGCGCTCCGTTCGAGGTCGCTCCGTCGGGCCTGCTGGAGATCGGGCCGTTCACCGATGGCGAGCTCGACGATCCCGAGCTCGATCTCCCGTTCGACTTCGGCGTGTCGCACCCGATCCCGGCGCTGCGCGTGGGTCGCGCCGTCTGCCGCGCCGTGCGGCTCGTGGAGCGCACCGTCGAGGAAGCGATGCCGCTCCTCCGCCTGCCCGACGACGGCGTCCTGCGCGTCACGCCGTCGCTGGTGGTGGCCATGGGGATCGCGGCGCTCGGCCGCGAGCGCCGCGCGCCGGTGATCGCCGACGCGCTCGCCGGCGCTCCCGACGAGGCGTGGGCGGCGATCGTCGACCTCTACCACGAGGCGCGCTACCCCGCGCGGCTCCTCGCCGTCCACCGCTGCCCGGGCTGCGGCGCCCGCAACGATCTCGACGTGCCGCTCGAGCGGGAGCTCGCGCGCGCCCCGCTGCGCGCTCCCGGAGCGGACGCGGACGCGCTCGGGGAGCCCCGCTCGACGAGGGCAGGGACGAGGGCTCGGGCGAGCGCCTCGAGCGCCTTTCCGGATCTCGACGGCTTCGAGGCGCGCGTCCGCGCCGCGGCCGGGCGCATCTACGAGGCCCGCGGCGTGCGGAACATCGATCTCTTCATCGACGCAGGCGTGCCGGCCTGCGACGACGGAGGCGAGCCGTTGCTCGGCTGCTACACGCCCGGGACACCCGCGGATGCGCTCGGGATCGCCCATCCTCCGGAGATCCGGATCTTCTATCGGACGTTCCGGTCGGAAGCCCGCGAGGATCCCGGCTTCGACATCGACGCGGAGATCGAGGAGACGATCGACCACGAGGTGACACATCACCTGCACCATCTGGCGGGCAGCGATCCGCTCGACGACGAGGAGCGCGAGCAGATCGCGCGCGAGGAGCTGCGCCGGGTGGGCCACGCCGAGGCGGTGCGGCGCGCCCGGCGCGGCGCCCTGTCGGACCTCGCCGGCTTCGTGCGCGCGACGTGGCCGGCCTGGCTGATCGCGGCCGTCGGAACGGCCCTCGCGTGGTGCGCAGGCGGGCGCTGACGTCCAGCGCCGCGCGGGGCGAGCATGACCGTGCGCCCGCCGCTTTCTTCGAAGCGGGAGGATGAGCTGTCTATACTGCCGGGACAGCAAGAAGATGTGCCGGGGAATACCGGCTCCTCGAGCGCGCTGTGCTCTTGCCGAGGATCGTGAAGACGAAGAGCTCGCCGGCCCGCACGGCCGGGTCCACCAAAGCGCCACGTCCAGCCAAGCGGGGTGGCGGTGCGCAGAACCGCCGGGGAAGTCCGGATGCGGTCGAGAAGCGCCGGGCCGCGCGCCGGTTCAACGAGCTGCTCCTGGGCGGCGGCGGCCGCGCCGGAGACGGCCGTACCGAGCGCCGGCGCCGACGCCTGCTCGCCGAGCTGGCCGAGGGCGTCGCGCGGCGAGGCAAGCGCGCGCTCAAGCCGATCGACGTGCTGTCGCGCGTCGAGGAGCTCCTGGAGCTGGGCGAGCCGCTCGCCTCGATCCGCAAGGCGTACCCGCCCCCGCCCCCGGTCGAGGTGACCGCCGAGCTCGTGGAGGGCCTGAGGCACCTCCACCGCGCCTACGGTTTCTCCGCGGACGTGTACCGGTTCGTCGGGCTCGACGCGCACGCGCTGCGGAAGGCCGGGGTGCTGCGGGGCGGCGAGCGCGGAGGTGAACGCGGGGACGAGCGCGGCGTGTCCGCCGAGGCAGCGCGCCGAGGGGCAGCTTGACCTTGCCTGCCGGCGCGGGGATAACCCGCTCCGATGCCCGCGAGAACGCTGAAGCTCCACCTCGGCGCGGCCGCCATGGCGGTCGTGTGCGCGGCGTCGACCGGCCCGTCGCTCCGCGCTGAGGCCCAGCCAGCGGTCGCTGCGGACGCCCCGGTGGCGCGCGTCGGCGACGCGGCGATCACGGCGTCGGAGGTCGAGCGCAGGCTCGCGCAGGTCCCGCCGTTTCAGCTCCAGACCTTCGGGCGTACCCCGGAAGAGATCCGGAAGAACTTCGTCAACCAGGTCCTCGTGCGCGAGCTGCTCCTCGCCCAGGGGGCCGCCGCGCAGAAGCTGACGGAGCGCGCCGACGTGCAGGATCGCGTGCGCGGTGTCCTGCGCTCCGCGCTGCTGCAGCGGATCCAGGCGGAGGCGGCGGCGAGCTCCCCGGTGACGGACGAGGAGGTCCGCGCCTATTACGAGGCCCACCGCGACAGGTTCAGCTCGCCGGCGATGGTGGCGCTCTGGCGCATCCTCGTCGCGACGCGCGGGGAGGCCGAGGCGATCCTGGCCGAGCTGAAGAAGGACCCGTCACCCCAGCGTTTCAAGGAAATCGCGCGCGAGAAATCGCTCGACAAGGCGACGAGCATGCGCGGCGGCGATCTCGGCTTCGTGGCGTCCGATGGCACCACGTCCGAGCCGGGGCTGAAGGTCGACCCGGGGCTCCTCTCGGCTGCAGCCGGGGTGAAAGACGCGGAGCTCGTGCCCGAGCCCGTGCCTGAGGGCGATGGCTTTGCTGTGCTGTGGCGGCGCCAGAGCAGGAAACCCGTGAGCCGCTCGCTCGAGCAGGAGGCGCCGTCCATCCGTCAGATCCTCGCGCACGGCAAGGCCGAGGCGCAGGTGAAGCAGCTCCTCGATCGCCTGCGAGCGCAGGACGTCTCCGGTCACGCCCCCGAGCTCGTGGACCTCATCGACATCACCTCGACGGGGGATCTGCAGCCGAAGAGGCGCCCGGGCACCCTCGCGAGCGGTCGGCGTCCTGGCGCGCCTCCGCCCTCGCCCGTGCCGCGTCACGACATGCGCTGAGGCTGCCGGCGCGCACGGATGGGCGCTCGAGACCCGCGGGGGCAGCGCCGCCGAGGGCGACACCCCCGAGGGCGCTGAACGGCGTGTCAGCTGAAGGCGATGGCGAGCGCGATGGCGGCGAAGCCGGAGGCGATGGTGAGCGCGAGCGCGGCGATGCTCCCGGCGCGTCGAGCGCGCTCCGCCGCGTCGGGGTGGAGCGCGTAGACGCCCAGGAGCAGCGCCATGGACGCCTTGCCCGGTACCCGGAGCGAGGCGGAGAGGACCTGCTCGGCTCCCTTGGTGCCGCCCGTGATGAGCATGGCCAGCGCGCCGAGCGGGCCGGCCATGAGATCCCAGCCGCACGCGTAGAGCCCGAAGCGGAGCGCGCGCCGGCGCTCCGGCCGCGCGCCCTGGCGCCGTGCCCCGAGGTCGAGCGCGGCGCCGTGCAAGGTGTGCGCGAGCACCATCCACACGGTGACCGCCGGAACGCCGATCGCGAGCCACTGGAGGGCGCTCGCGCGTGCGGCCGGGTTGCGAGCCAGCTCCAGCGTAAGGCTCGGCAGCGCCAGCGCGACGAGGGGCAGGAGGGCGGCGATCATCGACAGGATCGCGAGCGTCTCCGCCAGCAGGGCGAAGCGCATGGCCGCGGGGAGCGCGCCGTCGGGGATCGTCGCGAAGAACGTCTCGGCTCCCAGCGTGGTCGCCCTCGAGGTGGCCCAGAGCCGCGACCAGACCCCGCCGATCGGGCGCTCCCACGGGACGATCGCGACGACCCCCGAGCCCTCGTCGCTCGCCGCGGAGCACCCGGCGCAGTCGGGCTGTCCGCAGCACGCGCAGAGCACCGCCGCGGGGACATCGAACGTCTCGTCGTCCCGCGAGAGCTCACGGCGTCCGCTGGCAGATCGCTTGGCCATTGCGCACCTTCGAGCAGCGGACAAAGGCCACTCCCATCAAGGTTACGTCGCACGGGCGAGCCTGTCGACCCGAGATACCACCGGCCACGCGCTTGGCGCGTTCCCTCCGCCAGCTTCCAGCTTCCCGCGCCGCGTGGTTCCGGCGCGTCCTCCTGGCTCCGATCGGCGTCGGCGTTGCGTTGGCGCGCGCAGGGCGTCTTATCGCGGAAGACGGCCATCGATTGACCTGGCGACCTGGCGACCTGGCGACCTGGCGACCTGGCGACGTCGGAACACCGGTCGTCATCGGTCAACGCGCGGGGCGTGCGCGCTGCGTGCTCAGTGCAGCACCTCGTTGCCCCGCCGCCGCTGCCCCGTGGGGAGGTCGTCGATCCTTCCGCCGAAGAACGCCGCGGTGAACAGCGCGAGCAGCGCGATCGCCCCGGTCGCGTAGAGCCCGTAGCCCCACGTGAAGCGGACGGGACGGAGCAGCGTGCTGCCCGGCGTGAACATCAGGCGCATCGCGACGGTGACGAGGGCGACCGCGGCGAGGAAAGCGACGGCCACGCGGGCGCCGCGCATCTTGTGGATCGACCTCCGGGTCAGCGCGAGCGGGATCATCACGAAGAACGCGACCGCCGGGGCCCACATCCAGCCGAGCCGTCGCGCGAGCCCGAAGCCGCTGAGGTCGCGGAGCTCGGGGGCCGTCTCGTGGATCCACGGCGCGAAGAACGCCGCGAGCCCGAGGAGCGCGAGCGCAAGCAGGGCGCCCCGGCCGCGCCCGGCGTAGGTCCACGGGAGCGGTTCCATGTGCGGCGGGAGCGGCTCGTCAGGCTCTTCTTGGAGCGCGTCGTACGAGGGGGGAAGCTTCGCGAGCGCCTCCAGCCGGAGGCCGCAGGCGGGGCACGTGGACGCCTCTTTCGCCTCGAACATCTCCCGGCAGAAGGGGCAGGCGTGAAGCCCGGTCATCGAGGCGGGAGGATAGCGCACGACGAACGGCGCGCGCGGGGGACGCCGCGCGGGGCGGGGGACGCATTCCGGGGTTCCACCGGGGCGGGGCTTAGCCCATAGTTGCGTCCCATGGGCAAGCGTGATCGGCTCTCGGACGATGAGATCGCCGGGTTCGTCGCTGCTCACCCGGGCTGGGTGCGAGCGGGCGAGCAGATCGAGCGGAGCTACTCGTTTCCGGATTATGGCACCGGCGTTGGCTTCGTGATGCAGATCGCCCTCCTGGCCGAGCGGCGCGATCATCACCCGGAGATCGCGCTGTCGTGGGGCAAGGTGCGGGTCGCGTGGTCCACGCATGACGCTGGCGGTCTGACCGCGCTCGACCTGGAGCTGGCAGAGCTGACCGACCGCTTGAGCGCGGGCTGACGCTGCGCGTGGGCAAGGTGCTGGGGATGCTCCCGAGCGAGCTGCTGCAACGTCTGGATCTGGGGCTGGAGGGGGACCTGCCGCACCTCGAGGAGGCGCTGACGCATCCGAGCTTCTCGAACGAGCAGCGAGGTGGCCGGCGCGTGGACAACCAGCGCCTCGAGTTCCTGGGGGACGCCGTGCTCGGCCTGTGCGTGACGGAGCTCCTCATGGAGCGCTTTCCGGGGGCGAGGGAGGGGGAGCTCTCGATGATGCGCTCGGCCCTGGTCAACACGGACGCGCTGGCGGCGTGGGCGCGAGGGATCGAGCTCGGCGCGGCGCTCCGGGTCGGGCGCGGCGCGGAGGTCGCCGGGGAGCGCGACCAGACGAACGTGCTCGCCGACGCCACCGAGGCGCTCGTCGCGGCTCTGTACCTCGATCGCGGCTTCGAGAGCGCGCGGGCGCTGAGCCGGAAGATCGCCGCGAGCCCGCTCGCGCAGCTCGCGAGCGGCAGCCTGCTCGGGCGTGACGCGAAGAGCGAGCTGCAGGAGCGCGTGCAGGCGCGCGGCGCTGCGTCGCCGCGCTACCGCCTGATGGGCACGGAGGGGCCCGATCACGACCGCGCGTTTCTCGTCGCCGTCGAGGTCGATGGCCAGGTCATCGGCACCGGCCGGGGCCGGTCGAAGAAGCTTGCGGAGCAGGCGGCCGCGCGCGCCGCGCTCCTTTCGTGCGCCGCGCCGGAGCCCTCGGCCGCAGCATCCGATGGACGGGCAGCCGCCGAGGCCCTGCAAGGTGCGCCCGAGGGCAGGGGGGGCCCGCCATCCGGCGAGGTGTCCTCCGAGCAAACCGTGAACGACCGAGGACCCAGTCGATGATCCGTCACCTGATGCTTGCTTTCACCTTCGCGCTCTGCTCGCTCTTCGTCGCGCTGCCGGCCTGGGCCGGGAGCTACCTGGACAGGGCGAGCCTGCTGCTCGACGAGGCGCGCAGGGAGGGCGACATGCTCCTGCCGCGGACCCATGACAAGGAGCTCGTCATGGTGGTGCATGCGCTCGCGGAAGCGCGCGCCCGGGTGGCGAGCAAGATGGAGTGCCCCAGCTCCGTCTCCAAGGCGCACCCGCACCTCCTGCTCGTGCTCGAGAACAGCGAGCGCGCCGCCGACGCGGCGGCTCAGGGCAACTTCAAGAAGTTCATGGAGCACCTCACCGTGGCGCGGAACGAGGACCGCGCATTCCGTGCGCTCCTCACCGAGCTCGGCTACGCGCTGCCCGATCTGAGCTCGAAGCGCTGAGGAGCGCAGCGAGCCGCGCCCGCTCGAAGCGGGTCTGCGCCGGAGGGCCCCTGGCGAGCGTCCCCGGCGCAGCGGGTCTCAGAACATCGCGCCGAGATCGATCCCGAGGGTCCACTGCGACCCGAGCCCGGCGAACTTGTTCTCGCCGTCGATCTCGTTCGCCGCGCCCTGGTTCGCGTCCTCGGGGCTCACGATGTCGGTGATGAAGTGCGCGCCGAGCTTGACCATCTGGAACCGCAGCTGCGCGCCGAAATGGAGCCGGTGGCGGTTCATGCGCACGGCGTCGAACACCACGGTGTTGTTGAAGTCGGCCTGGGAGCCGCCATCGCACACCGGCTGGCCGTCGTGCGGGAGCGGGTTGCCGTCCTGCCCCTGCACCGGGTTGGCAGGCGAGTTCACCCCTCGGAAGTTGCAGAAGTTCACGGCGTCGGTGTTCGGGGTGAGATCGATGAGCCCCGAGTCTCCGAAGATCCGGAGCCACTGGTAGCCGGCGTAGGGGGTGATCACAACCGTGCCGGCGATCGGCAGGGGCTTCGAGATCACTGCGTCGGCGCCGGCCACGGTCAGCTGGAACTCCTCGGTCCCGGTGACGCTCCGGACGCTACCGCCGACGGCGAGCTCCGGGAGGATCGCGGGGAGCCCTCGGCGGAACCCCTCGAACAGCGACCAGCGCACGTCGGCGCCCGCGCTGACGAGGCTGGTGTTGGCGAGGAACCCGACGGCGCCGGTGAGCTCGAACCCGAACGGAAAACCCTTGCGGACCTTGAGGGAGTAGTGCTGCAGGAAGGAGTCCGGGCTCCGGTTCTCGATGGAGAAGTTCTTGCTGGTCGGATCCTGCGGCCCCTGCGTGCCCTGCTTCCAATAGTCGGCGTCGCTGTCAATCTTCGTGTAGTTGGCCTCGATGCCGATCTCGAACCCGCCGTAGCCCGTGGTCCGCGCCGAGTGCATCGCCGACGGCGCCACCGCGAAGCCGTACTGCGCGATGAGCTTGGCGAACCCAGCGTCGTCGGTCAGGCAGCGTTGATAACGGGAAGCGGGGTTGTAGTAGAGGCCACCCTCCGGCCCCGTGATGCGGCAGGGCACGGCGGCGCCGCCGAGGCTCGGCTCCGGGTCGCGCACGAGCCGCGCGAGCGCCGGATCCATGGCGTCGGCGGCCGCGAGCGAGGACGACGCCACTCCTGCGAGGGCAATAGCCGAAGCGATCCAGCACGATGCGCGCATTCCGTGTCTCCGAGGCGGGAGGCTACGTGTCCGCTCGTACAGCCGTCAAGCGAACAGAGGGGCCTCCGTCCGTTCGGTTCGCGTTTTCCGCGCGACCGCGTGGGCCGGCTATCTGTCGAGGCGGCGCTGGCGAGCCAGGCCGCGCGCGCGATCCCCCGCTCGGGGGTTGCGGCGCGCGGTCGCGTCGCGGAAAGAGAGGGCGTGCTCAAAGATGGTCGCCCCCGGCTCCGTGCGGCGCCGCTCGATCCGCCGTTCCGGATCGTGCTGGTGGAGCCGGAGATCCCGCAGAACACAGGCAACATCGCGCGGCTCGCCGCTGCGACGCAGAGCCCCTTGCATCTGCTCGGGAGGCTGGGGTTCCGCATCGACGAGCGGAGTGTCCGCCGCGCGGGGCTTGACTACTGGCACCTGGTCACGCTCGAGCAGCAGCTCGACATCGCCCACTTTCGCCACCATCACCCGAACGCTCGGCTCCGCCTCTTCAGCGCGGTGGCTCCGCGGAGCTACCTCGACGCGGACTTCCGGCCTGGCGACGCGCTGGTGTTCGGCAAGGAGAGCGTAGGCCTCGACCCCGAGCTCCTCGCACGGATGCCGGACGACGTCTTCGGCATTCCCACGCTGGGTCCCGTGCGCTCCCTCAACCTGGCCAACGCGGTGTCCATCGTCCTGTACGAGGCGCTCCGCCAGGTGGGCGCGCTCGCCAGCGCCGGGCCGGGGTGACGGCGCGTGCGCGTAGGCGCGCGCAACATCCGGTAAGAGCGCGATCCGCCGCGACGTCACCCTGGGGCCGGCGGCCGCGCGCCGTGGACGTCGGCGACGCGTCGTTCTAAAGAGAAGGCCGCATGGTCATGCACCGGCAACCCGCGCGACAGGACGCCCGACGGCCGGGCGCGCGCCTCGTGCGTGCCGGCGTGGCGGTCGCGCTCTCGGTCGCGGCGCTCGCCTCCGCCGGATGCAGCAGGCGGCCTCCGAGCGGCACGCCCGACGGCGCCGTCCGGGAGCTGGTCGCTCGCCTGCGCCAGCTGCACGGCGACCCGGCTGACGCCAAGGCTGCCTTCGAGCTCCTGTCGCGCCGCGCTCGGGACAACCTCGCGTCGCGCGCGCAGCGCTACAGCGCCGCGACCGGCAAGGCGATCGCGCCCGAGGCGATGATCACGCCGTCCCGCTTCCTCTTGCGCTTCGAGCCGCAGCGCTACACCGCCCAGATCGCCGGCGCCCACGCCCTCGTGGACATCGCCGGCCTGCTCCCGGGAGAGCGCGTCCAGGTGCCCTGCGTCTACGAGGACGCGGGGTGGCGCGTCGATGTGGCGCTGCCCCCGCTCCCTCCCGTGCAGAAGCGACCGGGCAGCGATCTCTGAACGCGCCCGGACCGATGGTGCACGGAATTCCCGGCCCACAAAAGCCCGGAGGCCGGCAGTGCCGGCCTCCATCGGCAGCGGCCGCAAGGCCGCTAACCATGAGGTAACGCCTTAGTTGGCGAGAAAGATCGCCTCGATCTCGGTCTTCACCTGCTCTTCCGTCTGACCTCGGGCGATCGCGATCTCCTTCACGATCAGCGTCCGGGCGGTGTCGAGCATGCGGCGCTCACCGAACGAGAGCTGCTTGTCCGTCTTCAAGCGATAGAGGTCGCGTAGCACCTCGGCGACGTCGTAAATAGAACCCGTCTTGATCTTGTCCATGAAGCCGCGGTACCGACGGTTCCATGTCTGGTTGTCGAACGCGATGGTACGCTCGCGGAGGATGTCGAAAATTTCTCGAATTTCCTGTTCAGAGATGACCTGGCGAAGGCCGACCGCGCTCGCGTTGCTGACTGGAACCATGATCTTTCGATCCGTGTCCAAGATGCGGAGAACATAGAATCGCTGACGGTTGCCAGCGATGTCCTTCTCCTCGATGTTGACCACCTCGGCCACGCCTTGGGCCGGGTAGACGGCTTTGTCGCCCACCTTGAACTGGATCTCCGAACGAGCCTGCATATCGTCTCCTTTGCCTTCCACCCCGCCGTCCTTTTAGTTTTTCGTCTGCCTCCCGAAATCCCTTCGAGGGGCGTACGCTGCACATGCGGTTGAACCTGGACCCGCAGAACCGACACACACCGTCACGCATTCCGAGAAAAATTTCGAGAAAAGAGCCATGAGCCGCCGCTCGAGACCGCTGTGCGAGAAGCAGGAACGCGAGCACCCTCCATGACCCGCGAGAGGTCGGTGCTCTGGCGTGCACGGCGGAATCTTGACAAACGGCGGTTGAAGCGGACGGTTGCGGGCGGAAGGGATTGAGGTTGGGGGAACGGCCCTCTTGAAAAAGGGCCAGTTTGCGCCAGGCGCGCGCACTCTAGTGAGCCGGCCGAGATAGGTCAACGAAAATCCCCGTGGTTGAGCCATCGTGGCGTGATCACTCTGGTTTTTCCTCGGGGTCGGGCGGGGTGACAGTGTGTACCGATGGAGGCATCGGCGTAGGTGCGCGCCGGCTCACCCGCCTAGTTTAGGGCAGAGCGGGCCTCTCCGGGAGAGGTGGCGGACCTGACCTGGGTGGGATGACTCGAAAATGTGACGGACGCGACGGACCTGGGGCACTGAGTCCGTCCAGCCTTCAAACGAGCCGGGGTGCTCAGGCGGCGCTGAGGCGTTCGGCGAGCCCCCAGCGGACGCCGCGATCCGAAGCGACGAGATCGACGGGAGCTCCGGCGAACCTCGAGGCCCACGCGAGGATCTCCTCGATGAGCACGCTGCCCGCCACGATGACGTCCGCGCGCGCTGGATCCAGCGCGCGCAGCTGCCTGCGCGCGGCGAGCGGCAGGGAGGCGAGGCGGGACGTGATGTCCACGATCTCTGCCCCGGATACCCGCGCGCCATGCACGCGGGCGCCGTCGTAGGGGGCCACGTCGCGCACGAGCGCGGCGAGGGTCGTCACCGTGCCCGCGACGCCGACGAGGGTGGGCGCCGCGAGCTGGGGCACGGCTGGAAGCGTCGCCAGCGCCGCCCGGACGTCGGCGCGGACGGCCTCGAGGTCTGCGGCGGCCGGCGGATCCGTGCGCACGTGACGCTCGGTCAGGCGGACGCTCCCCACGTCGAGGCTCACCGCCTGCTCCACCGCGCCGCCGGCGCTGCCGACGATGATCTCCGTGCTACCGCCGCCCACGTCAACCACGATCGTGGGACCGCGGGCCGGCAGGTCGAGCCCCGTCAGCGCGCCGGCGTACGTGAGCGCCGCCTCCTCCGGCCCGGAGATCACGCGCGGCGCGACGCCGATGAGCTCGCGGGCGCGGGCGATGAACGCCTCGCCGCCGGCGGCGTCGCGCATCGCGCTGGTACCGACGGCGTCCACACGCTCGACCCCCCGGGACCGGAGCTCCTCCCCGTAGCGGGCGAGGCAGGCGAGCGTGCGCTCCACGGCCTCGGGCGCGAGCGCGCGCGCCGCGTCGACCCCCTGGCCGAGCCGGGTGATGGTCGCGCGCTCGACGAGCGCGACGAGCTCACCCCCGCGGCGCTCGGCGATGAGCAGGAGGACCGAGTTCGTGCCGATGTCGATGGCCGCGACGCTCATGCCCCGAGCCTTACTGGGTGAGCGTCTTCAGGTCGAGCATCTCCTCGACGTTCGGCAGCACCACGAGCTCGCAGCGCCGGTTGGCCTGCTTGTTCTCCGGGGTGTCGTTGGGCTTCACCGGGTCGGTGTCGCCGTAGCCGGAGGCGCTCCACCGCTCGGGCTTGAGGCCGCCGCCGGCCTTGTCCTCGGGCTGGAGCAGGAACGCCAGCACCTCGCGGGCGCGCATCACGCTGAGCCCCCAGTTGTCCTTGAAGCGGCCGCCGGCGAGCGGCGCGTTGTCCGTATGCCCGGCGACCTGGAAGGAGCGCGCCGACAGGCCGGAGTCGTTGCGGATGACCTCGGCCACCTTGAGCAGGATCTCCTGACCCTCCTTCTTGAGCGTCTCCCGTCCCGAGTCGAAGAGGACGTCGCCGGGCAGCTGGATGACCATCCGGTTGTTACGGACGGTCACGCTGAGCCCGAGCTTGGTGAGGGCCTGGAGCTTGTCCCGCAGGACCTCGAAGCGCTTCTTGATGTCCTCGAGCTGCTGGGCACGGCGGCGGAAATCCTCGAGCGCGCGCGCCTGCTGCTCGAGGTTCGCGTTCAGGTTGGAGATGTCCACGCCTGCTGCCTTGAGCTGGGACTTGAGCTGCTCGATCCGGGCCGCCGCCTCGTCGAGCTCGCTCTTGGCCTTCTTGTTCTGCGCCTGCTCGGCGCTCAGCTGGGTCTTCAGGCCCTCGATCTCGCGGATCTTCGCCTGCATCTCCTCCTCCGAGTAGCCGCACCCGAGCGCCCCCGAGCCCGCAAGGAGCGTTGCGCCAAGCAACAACCACGACGTCGAGCGACGAACCAACATACCTTTCCTCCTAGAGCAGCCTAGAGCAGCGCGGCGCTCGGCCATGAGGGGCGCCGCGCAGGCGGCGCGACCGTAGCGAGGCGAATGGCGCCGCACAAGGCTCTCTAGAGCCTGCGCAACGCTGGACCTCCGTGCGACCATGAGCACACCGGCGCCGTTTGCCGCGCCGTGCAGGCGCGCGATCGCCAGGAAGGAGCGCAAAGGGGCAAGACAGACATTCAATAAGTTGTCAACAAAAATCAATCGTACGGTTCGGTCTGGTTGCTTTCACCACGGCCTGCTCCGACGTTTACCCTCGCAACGCTTGCGGACCAGTTTGCCTGGAACACACGGGATACATCGGTTTAGGGCCTGCAAGATTTTCCTTGACCATCACCATGCGTGGCAATATACGTCGTGCAACATCTGTTGCCTCGGTAAGGAAACTGTAGCGGAGAGGACGTTCGGCGATGTCCGCCGTGCCGTGCCGGGGCGAATGCAGGAGGATTTCCAATGGCTGCTAAGAAGACCGCGAAGAAGCCTGCGAAGAAGGTGACGAAGTCGGCCAAGAAGCCGGCCGCCGCGAAGGCCGGGAAGGTCGCGAAGAAGCCGGCGCGGAAGGCAGCGAAGAAGGCCGCCCCGAAGCGCGCCGCCGCCAAGAAGACCCCGAAGCGCGCCGCCGCCAAGAAGCCGGCCGCGAAGAAGGCCGCTCCGAAGCGCAAGGCGAAGGCCGCCGGGAAGCGGGCGGCTGCGCCGAAGAAGGCGGCTGCTCCTCGAGGACGCGCCGCCGCCAAGCGCGCGCCGGCCAAGGGCGCGAGCACCCGCGGCGCGCGCAAGAGCACGCCGGCGCCTGCTCCTGCGAGCACCGGCCCGTCCGACGAGTCGGAATAAGGCGACACGACACGGGAGCGCCTCGGGTCTTCCAACAGAACGAGGCGCAGCGAGCCGACCCGCCGGTTGCGACCAGATAATCCGTCTTACAAGACCATCGGGGGGTGAGGACGCCGCGGATCCGGACGCGCGGGTCCAGGCCGGAGGCGCGCGCGGGTGGACGATGTCCCCGCGGCTGCGCCGCCGCCTGCGGCCGAGGTGGCCGGCATCGGCGTGCGGCGCGCTGCGCCTGTTCGCCGGGGTGCCGGAGCGGCGGGTGGGGCGCGTGCGGCCCCGCTCAGCGACGGCGGACTGCGGGGGAGCTTCCAGGATCTGCGAGCGGCGCTCGTGCTCTCGGTGCGCTCTGAGGGTGCGGCGGCGCGGCCCGCGAGGGGCGCTCAGGTGCGCTCGCCGAGGTAGAGCCGGAGAGCGCGCGCGGCGCCCTTGCGATCGAACGGGACGCCGGCGAGGTCCTCGCGCTTCGAGATCTGCTCGAACAGCTTCATCAGGAACTCGAAGAACGCCTCGCACTCGCGGATGGCGGCGTCGAGCCGCTGCGGATCGAGGAGGTCGCTCTCCTCGAGCGCCGTCATCGCGGAGACGAACGCGTCGACGTGGGGATAGTCGCCCACCCGGAGCAGCGGGTAGCCCATCGCCCGGAAATACGAGAGGAACTCGCGCACGAACGCGAAGCTCGCGATGCCGGTCCATCGATCGGGCGCCGGGCCGGTGTTGCGCGCCTTGCTCGCGAACGCGCGCGCGATCTGGGCGAACATCCACACGTCGCGTCGGAGGCGATCGCTCGTCGCGCGCCGCGCTGCCTGATCGTCGAAGACGCGGCCCTCCTCGAGCTTCGCGCCGAGCGACCTGCCGAGGAACAGGATCGCGTTCTGCAGCGCGGGGCGGAGGCCGTGCGAGACGGCGCGGAGGCGGACCCGGTACTCGGACTCGCTCACCAGCGCGTCGGCGGGCGGGAGGTCGTGCTCGAAGGCGCGGCGCATCTCGAGCCGCAGGTTGGCGGCGAGCCCACTCAGCGCGGCCTTCGTGGAGAGGAGGCGGTGCCCCTCGGCGGCGAGCTCGTCGTGGCGCGCGACGATGTCGCTCGCGGGCACGCGCAGCAGATCGCGCTCGAAGCTGTCCGCGAGCAGCGCGCCCGCTCGGCGCCGGAGGTAGTTCGAGAGCGCGCGGGCGTCGCTGCGCAGGACCGCGAGCACGAGGTACCCGCGCCCCGCCACGCGGTGATCCGAGTGATCGAGCGCGATGGCGTCGAGCAGGCGGAGGTACCTGAGCATCCTGAACAGCGCGAGGAACGTGAGCGCCACGAGCCGGTGCGCCTGCTCGCCGGGCACGCGGTGGATGAGCTCGAGCACCTGCGTCGACGGGATGCGATCGAACTCCGGGCGAAACTCGAGCGCGTGGAGCGGGTTGAAGAACGTGCTCTGGGCGATCTCGCGCATCGCCGTCGCGAGGTGGGCGTAGAAGAGCCTGAAGCTGACCCTCGGCAACCGGAGCAGCCCGCCCGCGACCTCGATGAGGTTCGTGAAGCCGTGCCGAAGCACGAAGAGGCTCGACTCCGGCGACTCCTGCGCCATCGTCGCGTGGAGGAGGCGCGTGCGCGCCGTGTCCTCCGGGAGCACCGTCTCCAGGTAGCGCTGGAAGACGAAGGCGCGATCGCGATCGCCGAGCATGGTGCGCGTCAGCTGGACGACGCGCGCCATGCCGTCGCGGGCGTGCTGGAGGTGCTCGCGGAAGTCGTGGCTGACGATCGTCTGGCGCCGCCCGGCGCCCGGGTGGTTCCGCGGGTTCGCGAAGCAGGCGACGCCCTTCAGGAGGATCTCGAGCTCGAAGAGCGTCTCGTCCTTCTTGTCGGCCGCGAGGCGCGCGAACCACGCCTCGCGCGCTTGCTGCTGCTCTCGCCTCAGGCCGCGCGTGTCGCGGAGCAGCTCGGCGTAGGCGTTGCGGCCGGGGTGGCCCGAGCCGCGCAGGATCCCCGAAGCGTCGCTCGACACTGACGTGCTCCTCGCAGGCGGCGCGCTGCTAGTAGTTGCGTCGCTTGAAGTCGAAGGGGTAGGTCAGCACGGTCTCCTTGCCGCTCGGCGAGCGCGCCCAGGTGATCGACTTCGCGAGCTCCTCCATGCAGGACTCGACCTGCGGCGCGGTCACGTCGCTCTTGTCGCGCACGATGCTCGCCTCCTCGAAGGTCCCGTCGGGCTTCAGCTTGAGCTGCCACGTGATCCTGCCCTGCGCGCCCGGGTGCTTGCGGGCGTAGAGATCGAAGCAGCAGCGGAAGCCGTCGCGCCTCGCCTTGATCGCGTCGACGAGCGGTTGCAGCCGATCGCTCGATCCGGCGTCGGCGGAGGTCGTCGCGTTGTTCATCACGACCCCGCCGTCCGGCGGATCGTTCGTGATCTCGGAGGCGATGACCTTGCAGTCCTCGACGGTCTCGGGGGCCTTCTTGCGGCTCGCAGGCCGGTCCGGCTGCGCGGGCGCGGCGGCGCCCGGGTCCGCGGCGCCAGGGGCCGTGGCGCCAGGGGACGTCGGCTGCGAGGCAGGCGGCGGCGAAGCGCCGAGCGGCGCGCTGTCAGGCGGCGAAGGCGGCGGCGCGGCGCCGCTTGAGCAGGCAGCGAACAGGGCCGCGGCGAGGAGGACTCCGGTGAACACGGCGCTGGCAGTGGCGCAGGGACGCATGGCGCGCATACTAAACGGTTCGGCTGAGCGGAGGCGAGGCGCCTTGCGTTTTTCTCCCCTCCCGCCGGCAATCTGAGCTCTCCTCGACGGCCGTCTTGAAGATCCCGCTGTGCTTCATCGCGGCCGCCGCCGTCGCCGTCCTCGCGCCGGCAGGCTGCGATCCCATCGCGGAGCCGCAGCTGTGCGGCCAGATCCCCCAGGGAGGGTGCCCGGTCGGCCGGGGAGGCACCTGCGACGATGCCGCGTGTCGTGCGCTCTACGACTGCCTCGAGGGGGCCTGGACGGAGGCCGCGGCCTGCGATTCCGCCGGTGAGCCTGCCGGGGACCGGGATGCGGGCGCGGGTGGCGGCCCCGGCGCGTGCGAGGTCGTGACGCTCGATCGCAGCGGCGAGGCCGCGGGCTGCTCGCCCGCCCTGCAGGAGCCGGACTGCCCGGCGGATGCCGCGGAGACCTGCGTGGGTACCGCGTGCTGGACCGGCTGCATCGACTTCTTCCTCTGCACCGAGGAGGGGTGGAGAGCGATCGCCTACTGCGACGAGCAAGGGCGCGTGACCGTGGCGCCGTGAACGAACAGCTCGTCGGCGCCTGCCTTCGGCGCCGAGGAGAGACCCACGGGGGAGCCCGTCAGCCGGCCCTGAGGAAGGGGCTCCACTCGTCGAACGAATGCGGCAAGCCGATCAGGATCTGCATCGTCGCTGACCACCGCGGCGGCAGAGGCTGGCGGATGAGCCGCATGCTGGCCTCGTCCGGCGTGCGCCAGCCCTTGCGGAGGTTGCATGTGCGGCACGCGGTCACGAGGTTCTCCCAGGTGTCCTCGCCGCCGCGCGACCGGGGGAGCACGTGGTCGATGTTGAGATCGCGAACGGGCGGGCGGCGCGCACAGTATTGGCACTGGTGCGTGTCGCGGAGCATCACGTTCTTCCGCGTCAGCCGGATCGTCGGGCGCCGCATGCGGTCGTACCGGCGGAGGTGGAGGACGCGCGGCACGCGGAGCGAGCCGCCGACCACGGGGAGGCCATCGTCCTTCTCGCGCACCGGCAAGCTCCGCCACGCCGAGAAATCGTGCAGATCGCCGACCTCGTCGACGGCGAGGGCGGCCCCGCCGAAGAGCAGGAGGAAAGCGCGACGCGCCGTCGTGATCTGCACAGGTTGGAAGAAGCGGTTCACCACGAGGACCGGGAGATCGAGCGGCTCGGTCCTACGCTCGCAGCGGAACCCAGAAAAACCGTCGCCGAGATCGAGCTCCTCGTGAGGAGAGCCTCCCGGGACTGTAGCTACCCCGTCCGGCACGCTGGGCAGTGTAGCAACGAAAGCTCCGGTGAACATCCGGCGCTGCACGGCGGCGTTTCTGCTGGATCTCTGCCATTGCCGCGCGGCGGATCGGGCGCGACGCCGCGCCCTGAGCCGTCAGGGCATCACCTCGAACCCCCGGCGCCCGCCCTGTCGAAGCTCGGGCTGCGCGCCGGAGCCCGGACGTCACGGGCCGGGCGTGCCGCGCTCGACGCTCCGCGCGGATCGCTTTCGATCGGGCGCCGTATTCGCTAAGACGCGTCCATGTCGAGGGACGGTCGTCTCCTGGGTCGAGCCGCCGTGGTGGGGAAGCAGGTCGGATGACGGAGCAGCGCGAAGGGGTGGGGCCCGAGCGGGCGACCGGCGCGGAGCCCCCTGCCGGCTCGCCATGGGATGATCCGATCGAGAGCGCGCCGCTCGTGTTCCTCGATCTCGAGATGACGGGCCTCCGCCCCGAGAGCGATCGCGTGATCGAGGTCTGCGCCGAGCGGACGCGGGGGGATGCGTGCGAGGACGCGATCACGTCGCTCGTGCGGCCCGAGCCGGGCGTGTTCGGCAACGCGCACGTGCACGGCATCGATCCGCGGGAGCTCGCGGGCGCGCCCACGTTCGCCGAGCTCTGCGATCGCATCGACCAGGTCACGGAGGGCGCGGTGCTCGTCGCGCACGCGGCCGCATGGGACGTGGCGTTCCTCGAGGCCGAGTTTGCGCGGGCGGGCAGGGCGAGGCGCCTCCCGTGCTACCTCGACACGCTCGTCCTCTCCCGCCGGGCCTTCGCCCTGCCGAGCCACAGCCTCGCCTCCCTCTGCAGGGAGCTCGGCGTGCACCGCGAGCGCGCTCACCGCGCCGAAGACGACGTCCATGCCCTGCGCGCCGTGTTCCGCAAGATCGTGGAGGTCCTCGCGCCGCGGACGCCGCGCGACCTGTGGCACGTCCGGATCGGCGAGCGCCACGCCCGCCCGGCGCTGGTGGCAGCGGCGGTGCGCGCGGCCGAGCATGCCGCCACCGTGCGCGTGAGGTACCGTCCGGCGCGCCGGGGGCCGGAGGAGCTCGTCGTGTGCGTAACGGGGGTGCGAACGGACCTCGACCCACCCCGGGTTCTCGGCTATCTGCTCCCGTCGCGCAGCCGTCGCGAGCTACGGGCCGATCGCATCCTGGCGATCGAGCCGATTTCGCCGGGAGAGCTCGGGCCGGACGGCGTGCCGCAAAAGGCCTGAGATCCACGTGCGAATCCACTCGAACCGAACCTCGCCGACGAGAAGCTCCCTCGCCGTCCGCCTCGGCGGCCTCCTGACCGCGACCTTCCTCGCCTCGTGCTCGAGCATGATCGGCCCGGAGTCCGCCCGCCCGCCGGCGGCCGAGAAATGGCTCGCCCGCGCTCGACAGGAGTTCCAGGCCGCCGACGTCGAGAACGCGCGCGATGCGGTCTCGAGGGCGCTGACGATCGTCCCGACCGACACCGAGGCCCGGCTGCTCGCGGGGCGCATCGCGCTGGCCCGGCTCGATTACGCCGAGGCGCTGCGCCTCCTCAAGGGCGTCGCCGGCTCCGAGGCCGCAGGGCTCCGCGGGCGCGCGCTCTGGTACAAGGGCGATCTCGACGCCGCCGCCGACGAGCTCGAGGCGATGCTCGACGATCCCGATGTCGTCGACGAGTGGGCGAAGTCGATCGCCAAGCTGGCGAGGCGCGGCGCGGGGCGCGCGCCGTTCACGGTCTCGGGCGCGCTCCTCGCGGCGATCGAGATGCAGCACGTCAGCCCCGCGGCCCCGTTCTTCGTCGTCCCGCTCGAGATCGACGGCGAGTCGGCGCTCGCGATGGTGTCGACCGGCACGGGCGAGGTGGTCCTCGACAGCAGCACGCGCAAGGAGCCGAGCTGGGTCTCCCTCCGCTTCGGCAAGAAGCTCGAGATCAACGACGTGCCCGCCCTCACGCAGGACCTGTCGGGCGTCTCGAAGCAGATCGGCGCGCCGGTCAAGGCGCTGCTCGGGGTGAACCTGCTCCGCCGCCTCAACGCGACCATCGACTACAGCGGCTGGCAGTTCGTCGTGCGCAGCTTCTCCCCGCCGGCGCCGCCCGATGCGACGCGCGTCGACGTCGCGTTCATCAAGGGCGGCGGCATGGTGCTGCGGAGCAGCCTCGGCCCCGACAAGTCGGTGCAGGGGCCGCTGCTCATCGACACGTCGATGACGTTCCCGATCGCGCTCGACAAGGAAGGCTGGAAGAAGGCCGGCTTCGAGGCCGATGGGTTGAAGCGGGTCGAGCAGGATCCAGAGCAGAAGCTGAAGCAGGGCGTCGTGCCGATGCTGCGGCTGGGCGCGCTGGAGATCCCCAAGGTCCCGGGCGTGTACGGGGCGCCGCTCCAGGCGATCGAGAAGCAGCTCCAGCTCGATCTGGACGGCGTGATCGGGGCGGGGCTGCTCGCCTACTTCCGTGTCACCTTCGGCGACGGCGGTCGGCTCATGTGGATCGAGGACGACACCGCGGTGAACAAGGTGCTCCGGGGCAGCGCGCCGGCGCCCGTCAACGAAGGGCAGGCTCCCGCCGCGCCGCCAGCAGAGGGCGCCGGTCCAGCAGGCGCGCCCGGCTCACCTGCGCCCCAGGGGCCCGCGCTCCAGGCGCCGCTGACCCCCCCCGCGGCACCCCCCGCAGCCGCTCCGAGGTCGACTCCGCCTGCGGCCGCTCCGAAGTCGGCGCCGCCCGCGAGCGCTCCCAAGCGGACGCCGGACCAGTGAGCGTCATGTCCAAGGATCTGTTGGCGGTTTACGCGGGGAGCTTCGATCCGATCACGTTCGGTCACCTCGATCTGATCCAGCGGGCGTCGAAGCTGTTCGGTGAGGTGATCATCGCCGTCGGCCGGCATCCGACGAAGCACCCGCTGTTCACGTACTCGGAGCGGCTGGAGCTGCTGCGCCAGACCACGAGCGAGGTGACGAACGCGCGGATCGATTCGTTCGAGGGGCTCCTCATCCAGTACTGCCAGCGCGTCGGCGCGCGGGTGATCGTCCGCGGCCTGCGCGCGGCGACCGACTTCGAGTACGAGCTGCAGATCGCCCACGCGAACGCGGACATGCTCCCCGGCGTCGATACCGTGTTCCTGCCGACGCGCACCCACTATGGCTTCGTCTCCGCGTCGCTCGTGCGCGAGATCGCGAGCCACGGCGGCGATGTCAGCCACTACGCGCCCGCCGCCGTCTGCGACGCGCTCCGGGCGAAGTTCGGCGCCGCGAAACCCTGAACGCCCGCGCGGTCAGTAGGTGCCGAACGGGGTCGGCATCAGCAGCAGCACGAACAGGAGCAGCGTCACCACGGCGATCACCTTGCGCGCCGGCGACAGCTCGCCGGCCTCCGTGGGAGGGTGCTCCCGCCCACCGACGTGCAACATCAGGTGGACCAAGCCGAACCACGTGAGCCAAGGCATCCCGTTCGCGACCGCGGAGATGAGCGCGTCGGACAGCCCCTCCGCGATGAAGTGCCGCGTGAAATAGGCGACGTTGCCGACGAAGAGCGCGAGCATCAGGAGGTGCGCGGCGCGGCTGTAGCGGTCCTGCTCTTTGCCGAACAACGCGTACGCGACGTGCCCTCCGTCGAGCTGGCCGACGGGAAAGAGGTTGAACGCCGTGATGAGCAGCCCGGCCCACCCCGCCATCGCCGTGGGGCCGAGGAAGACGTCATGGGTCTCGGGGATCGGGCCGACCGCGAGCCGCCTCAGAAGGAGATACAGGAGGCTGCGCCCCTCCTGCAGCGCAGGTCCGGAGCTCGCGTGCACCTCCGAGTGCATGAGGCCCACGAAGAGGACCGGGAGCGCCACCGCGAGGCCGGCCAGCGGGCCGGAGGCGCCGATGTCGAGCAGCGCGTTCCGCGACTTGATCCTGCCCTTCATCGAGATCACCGCGCCCATCGTGCCGAGCGGGCTCACCACCGGGAGCGGGATGAAGTAGGGGAGCGACGCCTCCACCCCGTGCGCGCGCGCCGCGAAGTAGTGCCCGAACTCGTGAGCCAGCAGGATCGACAGGAACGGCACCGCGAACGGCCACGTCTGCGGCAGCGCCTTCACGAACGAGAGCGCGCTGTCGTCGTCCGGCGTGATCGGGGTCCAGAGGGTGCCGGCCACGAACACCGAGACGACCGTCAGGCAGAAGAGCGCGAGGTTCTTCTGCCATCGCAGCGGGGACGGGTGCGAAGCGGCTGCTGCGCTCGGCTCTGCAGAGCTCGTCGCCGCAGGCGCCAGCTCGGCGTCGAGGTCGAGCGTGCTCGGGGTGGAGGATCGACGGTCGTCGGTCATGCGGCGCCTAGCGTGGCCGCCTCCTCGTCGCCGCTCAAGCGATCCACGCGCGCCTGCGCTCAGGACGGGCAGTTCGCCGTGCTCTAGGAGCGCACGCCGCGCTGCTGGGCGGCGCGCGGCCCTGCGGTGGCGGTGTGCTGCTCGCCTGGCCCCGGGACCCTTGATCACGCCCGCTGCAGGCTCGACCAGGTCTGCGCGCACACCGATGACTTTGCGCGTCATCTCGCTGCGCCACGGTCCTCCTGTGGCGTCGGCCCGGTCGGTGGGAACGGTCGCGGCCGGAGCGCTGCGCTGCAGCGGGGCGCGCGATGTGGCCGCCCAATGGTACGGGCGCGAACCTCTCCTGGCTGCGCGCAGGCTGGCCAGCGCTCTCTTCTGCGCCGCCGTCGCGTCCGTGTGCCCTCCGTGCCCTTCGGCAGGCGCGACTGCGCTACGATCGATCCCATGCCTCCCGCTCGCGTCGCCGCTGAAGCGCTCGTGGGCAAGCTCCTCTGCGACAAGTACCGCGTCGTGCAGCTGCTCGGCAGCGGCGGGGTCGGGCACGTCTACCTCGCGGATCGCGTCGGCAGGCCGCGTGAGGCCGCGACGTCGCGCGTCGCGGTCAAGGTTCTCCGGGCAGAGCTCCGCGACGATCCGCTGCTCGTCGCGCGGTTCGAGCGAGAGGCCGGCGCGGCGTCGCGCGTCCGTCATCCCAACGTCCTCTGCGTCGATGCGCTCGAGCGTGCCGGCGACGCGCCGTGCTTCGCGATGGAGCTGCTCGTCGGGCTCGATCTCGCCGACACGCTGACGTTCACCCGAGCGCTCGTCCCGTCTCGCGCGGTCCGGATCTCCGCCGACCTCGCCTCGGGCATCGACGCCGCCCACCGCGCCGGGGTGATCCACCGCGACGTGAAGCCGGAGAACGTGTTCCTCGTGCACGCGGCGGACGGGCGCGAGATCGTCAAGCTGCTCGACTTCGGCTTCTCGTGCATCCAGGGCCAGGGCGCCGAAGGCCCGCTGCTCCCCCGGGTCGTGGGGACGCCGGAGTACATGGCGCCCGAGCAGGCGCAGGGCGCGCCGGCGGCGCCCGCCGCCGACGTCTACTCCCTGGGCATCGTGCTCTACGAGATGCTCGCGGGCCGTGTCCCCTTTCAGGGCCCGTACCCGGCCATCGCAGAGAAGCACGGGCGCGAGCCGCCGCCGCCGCTGCACCGGGTACACCCGGGGCTGCTCATCTCGCGCGAGCTCGACGCCGTCGTGCGCAAGGCGCTCGTGAAGGACCCCCGCGGCCGGTTCGCCTCGATGGCGGAGCTGCGGCATGCGCTGCTCGCGACGCCCGAGGCCCGCGCCGGGACGTCGTCCGCCGTTCCGCCCGACACCGGCGCGCCGCCGCCCCCCGGCGTCGGGCACTGGGGCACCAAACCGTGAAGCCCGCTCGCTCCGGAGGCTTCCGTCGGCCTCCCTGCGCCTCGGCTTTGCTCTCACGGCGAAGCCCTGCTAGACGGCCGTTACCATCTCTTGTTCCGGGCGACAGCCGGATCCGCTCGTCAGGCCGACACCGGCCGCGGCGAGCGAGCCGGCGCGGTTCGGAGGTCCGCGGGCGCGGGCCTCATCTGCGCGGGTCGGTTCTCCAGCGAGTACTGGAATCCCAGAATCGCGCGCCAGTCGTCCTCCACTCCCTCCAGGCTCTGCCTGGCGCTTTCTCGGTTGCTGACTATGGGTCGCGCGACCCCATCACCTGATAACGGTACAGCGGCGTTTCAAGACGCCGAACTCCCGATGTACGAGAGCCGCAGCGCCTTCGGGCCACGCGCTGGGCCCGAGGGCGAGCTCATGCCGACGGACACAGGCGCCCTCGACGAAGATCCGTTCCGCGTCGAGCTCGTCGACGAAGACATCCCCACCCCGCGGCGCTACCAGGTCGTCTTCGACGAGGCGCGGATCGATCCGGACGTCCAGAAAGTCGTGCGACGCCTCGTCCGCCACGGCTTCCAAGCCTACCTGGTAGGCGGTTGTGTGCGGGATCTGCTGCTGGATCGGCGCCCGAAGGACTTCGACGTCGCCACCAGCGCGCGGCCGGAGGAGGTCCGCGAGCTGTTCCGCAACTCGCGCATCATCGGCCGGCGGTTTCGCCTGGTGCACGTCCTCTTCCAGGGCGGGAAGGTCATCGAGGTGGCGACCTTCCGCCGCAACCCGAAGGAGGACTCCGAGGAGGGGAGCGAGCTGCTCATCCGCAGCGACAACGCGTTCGGCGTCGCGCACGAGGACGCGCTCCGCCGCGACTTCCGGATCAACGCGCTCTTCTACGACGTGGAGGCGCGGCAGATCCTCGACTGGGTCGGCGGCATGGAGGACGTGCGCCGCCAGGTGGTCCACACGATCGGCGATCCGGAGACGCGCTTCCGCGAGGATCCGATCCGCATCCTGCGCGCGCTCAAGTTCGCTGGTCGGCTGGGCTTCGCGATCACCCCCGACGTCTACGATGCGGTCGTCTACTGCCGGGACGCGCTCGCGCTCGCGGCGCGCCCGCGCCTCTCGGAGGAGATCCTGCGCCTGCTGCGCGGCGGCCAGGCGCGCCGCACCATCTACCTCGCGTGGGAGACCGGGGTGCTCGACGTCCTCCTGCCGGAGGTCTCGGCGCTGCTCTACGACGATCGCGGCGATGACGGCCCCGGCCAGCGCCTCTGGCGCGTGCTCGACTACGTCGACCGGCGCACCGCGGCGGATCGGCCGCTCGACGACACGGTCCTCTGGACGCTCTTGCTCCTCGAGCCGATGAAGGAGGCCTGCGACGGCGTCCGCGACCGCGCGGCGGCGGTCGCCGATTTCCTCGAGCCTCTCATCGACCGGCTGGCCATCTCCCGCCGCTACGCCGACGGCATGCGGCGCATCGTCGCCGTCCTGCCGAGGCTCGTGGGCGGTCGCGCTGGCCGCTTCGCGCGGACGGACATCTTCCAGCCCGCCCTCGACGTGCTCGCCGCCGAGCTCACCGCGCGCGGAGAGTCGACGGAAGCGATCGACCGGCTGCGCTCCGCCCCGCACCCGCGGCGCCAGCACGCCGACGCCGCGCAGTTCCGGCGCTGACCGGTGATCGACGTGGGCGACGTGGGCGACGTGGGGACCGCCGGCGCCCCCGGCGCGATCGAAGATGGCCGTCGGGCAGGTAGCTGACGGCAACCGACCAGCCGCCGTGGAACATCACCGGGGTTTCTGGTTTCATAAGAGGCCCCTGATGTCCTCTCCGGTCGCACGCCTGCGCCCTGCTGCTCCCCCGGCTGTCCCCGCGTCCAGGCGCCGGTTCGGCGGCTCGGCGCGCAGCCTGCTCGTGTTCGCGCTCGCCTGCGCCGTGTCGCGGCTCGCCGATGCGCAGGCGTCGCTCCTGCACGAGTTCATCGCGCCGGATCCCGCGGAGGACGTGTCGCTCGCCACGACGACGCTCGACGGCGGGCTCCCCGCGGCGATCCAGACGCCGAGCGGCCTGGCCACGGCGCCCGACCCGCAGCGCCCGCCGTCGAACCAGCAGCAGGTCTACAGCAACGTCGGATCCGATGCCGGCCCCGACGCGTCCTACGAGCCGGATCGAGACACCCGCCGGCCGAACGTCGAGCGCTACGACGATCCGTTCTCCCCCGCGACCGCGCCGTTCAAGCGGCTGCAAGCGTACGACGCCGTGAGGGCGGACTACTCGCTCATCGTCCGAGATCGGAGCCTGAAGACCGTCAAGGCGGACAGCGCCGTCTCGGCGGGCGATGAGGCGTTCTACGGGGACATCGCGGTCGATCTCGTGCCCAACGAGCCGGTCCGGATCCCGACGGTCGGGCCGGACACGCGGCTCGTGCGGATGCACGTGAACCCCGATACCCCGGTCGTCGTCCTGCGTGACGGCGCCGACAACTGGTTCGTGCGCGGCACGAAGAGCGCGCGCGTCCGGCTCATCGTGCAGCTCGCCATCGCCCGCGCGACCTTCGGCAGCGAGTTCGCCGACGTCGGCTGGAGCAAGCTCGAGCCCTTCCGCGGGCCGCAGGAGGCCTCCCACGAGGCGGCGTTCAGGCAGGTCGCCCAGGCGATCGGCATCTCGTCCGCGATGCGGCCGCGCGACGTCGTTCAGAAGATGGTCGAGTACTTCCGGTCGTTCGCCCCGTCGGACGACCCGCCCAAGGGGAACGGCGACATCTACCTGGATCTCGCGCTCTCGCGAAAAGGCGTCTGCCGCCACCGCGCCTTCGCGTTCCTCGTCACCGCCCTGCACATCGGGATCCCCGCGCGGATGGTCGTCAACGAGGCGCACGCCTGGGTGGAGGTCTTCGATGGCTCGCTCTGGCACCGCATCGACCTCGGGGGGGCCGCCCTCAACATGGACCAGGAGGTCGATCCGAGCCGCCCGCCGCATGTGCCGCCGCCGGATCCCTACAGCTGGCCGGAGCAGCGCGACTCGGGCCAGGATCTCGCCGACCGCACGCGCGCCGAGCAGACGCAGCCGGGGCCCGCTGGCCCAGGGGCCGGGAGCAGCGGCGCCGCCGTGCCGCCGCCCCCTGCGTCCTCGCCCACGAGCGATGCGGCCGGGCGCGCGGCGGAGAGCACCGACGTCGTCGTGACCGCGCTGGACAAGGACATCCGCCGCGGCTTTCCCCTCCACCTCCAGGGACAGGTCAGCAGCGCCGGGGCGCCGTGCGGGCACGTCCGCGTCGACGTGATCCTGACGGGGACCGCGGCGCCGCAGGGCGTGACGGTCGGCTCGCTGTCGACCGACGACCGCGGCCGGTACGACGGGGCCGTCGTGATCCCCGGCGATTTCGCGCTGGGCGAGTACGATCTCGCGGTCGCGACGCCGGGCGACGTCCGCTGCAAGGCCGGCCGCACGGAAGCTGCCGCCCCGTGAGCGACGCGCCGGCATGCGCCCTCTCGCCCCCGCGCGTCGCGGTGGGCGCCGTCGTCATCGATCGCCGGCCGAACGCGCCTGACGCGCCGCGCGTGCTCGTCGTCAAGCGCGCTCGTCCTCCCCTCGCGGGCTCCTGGTCGCTTCCGGGTGGGCGCGTGGAGCCCGGAGAGCGGCTCGCGGACGCCGTTGCCCGCGAGATCCGCGAGGAGACGGGCCTCGACGTCCGCGTCGGTCCCCTCGTGGAGGTCGTGGAGATCGTGGCGACTCCCTATCATTATGTGATCCTCGATTATCTGTGCGAGTCGATCGGAGGCGCACTCTCTCCAGGGGACGACGCCTCCGAGGTGGCCCTCGTGCCCGTCCCCGAGCTGCCGGCCTACGGCCTCACCGACGTCGCGCTCCGCGTGATCCATAAAGCCCTGGCGATGGCGGCCGCCGGCTGAAACGGCGCGATCCAGGGAGCGCCCGACTTGGCGCGGCCGTGGCGTAGGTGGGATGTCGCAGAAAGGGCGACTCTCCATGTCGAACTTCCATCGTTGGACAGCAACAACGTTATTTTGCTGCCCTGCCGCTCACGACAATCGCCGGTGGCAGCGCTAGGTTAGATGTGGGTGCAGGAGTGAGCGCTGGTTCGGCGATCATGAAGGGATTGGTGGTCGTCGTGGTGGCGACCCTCGTCTCTTCTCCTCTCTGCTTCGCGCTGCCTTGCAACGATGGCGCTGGCCTGTTCGCGCTGCCTGCGCCGCGCGTCGCGCGCGTCTCGCGCGCCGCCGCGCCTCTCGGCGTACCCGAGGGCTCGGGCTGGCTCCCGGCGCGGGTCGCGCGCGCCCTCTCAAGGACCGTCGAGCGGGTGGCGCGTTCGGGCATCACCCCGATGTTCCTTGGTCTGCACGGGTTCGGTGTGACCGTGTCCGGCGAAATGTGATGAACGCGGTTACCGCGGATGCAACATGCGTTTCGCTGCTCTGCTGAGCGATCGCGGCGAGCGCTGGTCGCGCCCGTCGGCTCGAATTCGCGCTGTGTGGTGACCGATGAGTCTGGATTGCGGCGCTTCTGGAGACATCGTAGACCGAGAAGTCTATGAGCCCGACGCGGAGAGCGAGGAAGGAGGAGCAGAAGGAGGAGCGGCGGCGGTTCATCATCGACGCAGCCTGGCAGCTGTTCCAGGAGACCCCCTATCCCGAGGTCACCATGGCTCAGGTCGCCGAGCGCACCAGGCTCGCCAAGGGCACGCTCTACCTCTACTTCACCACGAAAGAGGAGCTCTTTCTCGCGGTCGTCGATCAAGAGCTCGCGAAGTGGTTCCACGATGTGGATATCCATCTGACGCATTTCTGCGCCTCCCGCGGTGACGCGAGCGCGGCGCGCCCTCGGCCCTCGCGGGCCCGCCGCGGCGCGCCCGGGGCGCCTGCCGAGGACGCGTCGGCGAGCGTCGCCTCGATCCTGTCGACCACCCTCGCCGCGCGCGACGCGATGACACGCTTGCTCGGCATCCTCCACAGCGTGCTCGAGCAGAACGTCAGCTACGAGGCCGCGCTCCGCTTCAAGCTCTCTCTCCTGGGTCACGTCGAGCGCACCGGGGTGCTGCTCGAGCGGTGCCTGCCGTCGCTCGCTCCCGGCCATGGCGGCCCGACCCTCATCCGGATGTACGCCCTGCTCATCGGGATGCGCCAGGTCTGCGATCCCAGCGACGTGATCCGCGATATCCGCAGCCGCCCCGATATGGGCCTCTTCCGGATCAACTTCGGCGAGGAGATCCGGGCGTCGTTCGCGCTCCTCCTGAGCGGCGCGAGCGCGCCGCCGCTCGCGCCCGGGCGGCTCGGCGCCCCGGCGCTCCGCGGGTTGAGCTCAGTGGAGCGGCGCCGCCCGGAGGGGTGAGGGGGGCGCGTTCACCACGGATCCCGCGCCGACATGGGCGGCAGGTGATCGGCGAACGGCTGGTTGAGGATGCGGGCGATGACGGACTTCCACGTGGTCATGTCGTTCTCGAAGTCCTCATGCCGCCGCGCCTCGGAGCCGTGGGGAGGGGGCCTCGTGTTGGGCCCCTTGATCCACTCCGCCCTCGGAAACACGACGGGCCGGTCGTCCTTGGTCTCCGTGAGCAGCGAAAGGACGTCGGCGTTCTCCGGATCGAGGAGCCCCGCCTCCATGCCGAGCAGCGAGACGCCGCTCGTGCCGGGCACCCGCGGGCGCCGCTCGAGAGCGTTCGACACCAGGTAGAGGAGCGACCTGCCGTACACCTCGCAGTGGTCCTGGAGCTCGGCCTCGTCCGTGAGCGTGAACAGAGCGAACCGGCGCACCATGCCGCTCTTGATAGGCGGCATGTACGTGTCGCGGAACGCGTCGATGGCGCTCGCCGGCGCGAGCAGGGAGAGCGACTCGATGGGGAGACCGAGCCCGAGCTGACCTCGCATCGGGCCGCCCTCGATCTTCTTGCCCTTCTCCGAGGTGACCAGCTGGACGAGCGGCGCGAGCAGGAAGGTGCCGCTCGAATGGGCGACCAGGTGGAGCTCGATCTTCGGATCGCTGTCCATCAGCGACGCGAGGCGGCCGATCATCTCGCGGACGCCGCCGTGGTCGGCGTCCATCGTCGCGTCGCCCGCGGCCAGCTTCATGCGGTCCCACTCGGCCTTGCCGCCCATGCGGCGGACGAGCGGCTCGAGGGCGTCGTCGCGCCGATCGATCATGAACCCGAACGCCCTGGGATCGTAGCCGTCGTGGCGGCGCCCCTCCGTGGCGCGATGGAGGATCTCGAGGAGGCGGGGGTAGTGGTCGGTCTCCCAGAGGAGCTCGATGGGGTAGATCTCGTGCCCGAGCAGCTTCGGCCGGAGGCGCGACATCCGGTTGATCGCGTCGATCTGCCGGCGCAGCCCGCCGCCCGCGATCAGGACGAGCCGGCGGCGCTTCCATGTCGCGGTCGCGCTCAGGAAATCCTCTTCCATGATGATACGGACGTCCTCCGACGACGTGCCGTAGGCTCCGCGCTGCTGGAGCTGGCCGTGCATGTCGACGCTGACGAGGTGCGGCCGCAGGCTGGCGAACGTCCGGCTGGTGGACGTGAGCGGGCGGAGCGAGCGCGCCTGGTTCAGGCGGATCGGGACGCCGAGCCGCCCGACCCACGCGTCGAAGCCGTATTGAAGCCAGTCGTCGTAACAGAGTCGACCGAAGCCGCCCTTGCCCCAGCCGACACCCCACGAGTTCTGGAGCCAGAAGCCCTCCGCGTCATACCCGATGATCGCGAACGCGTGACCTCCCCAGGGGGCGATGAAGGGGTTCGTCCTGTCGACCGTCGGGATGATGCCGTTCCTCTGGGTCCCGTAATACCAGCCGTTGAACGGGATCAGCGCCGAGGCCGCGATGATCCCGACCTCCGCGAGGGCGCTGTGCATCGCCGGGAGGTCCCTGTGGTTCACCCGTTGATACAGGCCGAGCGGCCGGAGCATCGCGTCCACTGCGCGCTCCGGGGTGAGCGTGCCGTGGAGATCGTTCGCGTCCCACGGCCAGTGCTCATCGGAGCAGATACCGTGTTTGTGCCAGCCCTTCATGGCGCCCCTCAGGCTGGATCCCCGCGCGTCGTCCTCGCCGGGGTACTCGTCGTAGCGGCGCGCCATCGTGTACACCATGTTCTGGCTGACGAGGCTGCGGTCCGGCGAGACCCGGCGCCTGCGCAGCAGGTAGTGCGCCACGGTGGCGACCGTGAAGCCGGTGCAGCCGTTGTTCTTGCCCTGGTCGAGCACGGGCACGCCGTACTCCACGAAGCGCTCCGGGGGCATGATCGGAGGCACTTCCACCATCGTGGGGCGATAGAGGGTGTCGCGGAAATCGAGGACGTCAGCGCGCGCGTCGGTCGTGATGTCCCCGTGACGCCCAGCGAAACGCTCGGAATCGATCATGGTTTCTGATCTCGTGAAGTCGCTGAGTGTCGCACGGGCGGCGCGCGGGGCAAAGTCGGCGGCGCCCGCCCCCTCGGGGCTGCTCGTGCTAGCGTCGCCCGAGTCGGCGCCGCCAGCGCCGTCCGGAGGTGGGATGAGCGAGGACAGCCGCGCAGGGGGAGGCCGGGGCGCGCAAGGCGCCATCGAGGCGGCGCTCGAGGCCGAGGTGCTGCGGCGGCTCGCGTCGTTCCGGGCGCGGCTGGGGAGCGAGCTCGGCGCGCTGTTCGATGAGCTCGCCGCGCGCCTAAGGCTGTTCGAGGGGGAGCCGGGCGAGGGCTACTTCTCGCACCCGACGGCGCTCCCGGTGCTCGCGCTTCCGCTCTGGGTCGCGACGCGTCCCGGCGGGCCGGCGCTTGCGCTGGACCCTGGATCGCCGGCGCTTCCGCCGCTCGCCGTCGACCTCGCCGAGGCAGCAGCGGTCGGGTACCTGCACGTCCGGATCGAGGACGACCTGCTGGACGAAGGGGTCGGTGAGCCTGGAGCGACGGTGCTCCTGTCCGGGGCGTTGTTCGCTCGCCATCAGGCGTTGCTCGCTCGCTCGCTGCCCGGCGGGAGCGCGTTCTGGGGCCTCTTCGAAGAGGTCTGGCTCGGGTATGGCGAGGCGATGCTCCTCGAGCGGCGGCTCCACCGCGGCGCAGGCCCGCGGGACGGCGCCACGTTCCGGCGGGTGCTTGCCCGTTCGCGCCCGCTCGTGCTCCCGGCCGCGGCGGCCCTGTTCGCGCTGTCGCAGGCCGAGCACCTGGCCGCCCTCGAGGAGTTCGTTTCCGCCCTTGTTGCAGCGCATCAGCTGTTCGCGGACCTGCTGCACGCAGAGAAGGATCGTGCGTTCGGCAACACAACGTATGTGCTCTCCCGGCTCTGGGCGCTTGCCGAGGCGGATGCGGCGTCGCCGAGCGGGGCCGACGTCTCCGGCAGGGGGCCTTGTCGCGCTCAGGAGATGCGCAGCGCGGCGGCCCTGCGCGCGCGGCTGTTTGCGCGCGGCGGCTTCGACGCCATCCTGGAGGAGGCGCGCTGTGAGCTGGCTCGCGCCGAGGTCGCCGCGGGGGCCCTCGGGCTACCGGAGGCTGCGCGGTTCTGCAGGGAGCGCGAGCAGTACATGGTCGCGATCCAGCGGCGGGTATTCCTCGCGTTCTTCAGCGCGCTCGCCGGCGAGCCCGTCGTCGCGCCGCGGTGAACCGGGGTGTCGTGCGCGGACGCAACACCCCGCGAGGACGCGAGCACGCGCGGACGCGCCTGCTTGTACTTGCTCGCCGTTTGGAGGTCTCCTAGCCTCCCGAGCGAGAAAGCGAGGAGTCGTGACGTCGAAGAAATCAGAGGCAGAGCTCATCGGTCGTGCCGTCGTGGATTCGAGCTTCCGCCAGCAGCTCCTTGCCGATCCCGAGCGCACCATCCAGGCGGAGGGGTACGACGTCGGCGCGGAGACGCTCCAGCGCATCCGGGATGCCGCGACCTCGACGCCCGAAGCGGTCGATGCGGCCATCTCGGCCGCGGCGCGTGAGGGCGGAGTCGGTATGTGACGCTGTCCCCTGCTGGAGGGGTGACCGCCGCCTGGCCATGGCTCGACCCGGGTGACCGGGCTGTGTGCGAGCGCGCCTGGTCGGCGCATCTGTCATCAGAGGGGGCGCTTCAGCGCGGTGAAGCGGCGTGGGGAGCGCTCGCGCTCGAGCGCAGCGTGGGCACACCGCCGGGGTACAGCGTCCCGTGGGCCAGCTGGGCGCTGCGGCTCTGCGGGCGGGTGTCCGCGCGCGACGCAGCCGCGGACGCCGCCGTGGCGGTCGCCGCGGTGGCCGCCGGGGGCATCGAAGGCGCTCCTGACGCGCTCGCGCGGGGCGCGATCGCCGCGCGTCTCCTCGCGCAGCACGCGGACGACGCGCGCGCTTACAGGTGGCTCCTGGGCCTGGCCGACCTGGCGGAGGCTTCGTGGCGCGAGAACCCGGTGATCGAGATCGACGGCTCCGGCGCCATGGCGGCGCCCACCGCCGCCGGCGCGCGCGAGGCCGTGGCCCTCTGGACGGCGCCCGCGCTCGTCGCAGGCGACGAGCTCGCGCCCGCCCGTCGCTTCGGAGAGGCCGTGGCCGAGCCGATCTGGCTGCTGGACGGGCTCGTGCGCCTCTGGATCGATCCGATCGCGCCTGACCTCGCAGCGCCGACGCTCACGCCGCTCTTCGCGCTCTGGCTGCGCGGCGCGGGGCTCGCTCCTCCGCTGCTCCGCGCGCTCTCGGGCGAGCGCGTGTCCCGCGTGCGCCGCGGCGAGATCCACAGCCTGCTCGCGACCCGCCCGTACCGCGCCGCGCTCGCGGCGCGCATGCAGGAGACGCTCGCGTCCGCCCGTGAGGTCGTGGCCACCTCTCCTCGAACGAGCCCGAGCGCGCGCGGCCTCGCCGAGGCGCAGCGCGAATTCCTCGAGGCGCTCGGCGAGCGCCTCCGCTTCTTCGAGGGGCTGATGTCTTTCCGCGATCTCCTCGGCCCCGGCGCGGCGCTCGGGCCGCCGCGCGCGCAGGGCGAGCCGGCGCCGCCCGACGAGGCGCGCGCGGATCTGCAGGCGGCGGTCGCGTTCCTCCTGGACGCCGCGCCGTGGCGCGAGTCCTGGGAAGTGCAGCGCTTCGGCGTGCTCGGGTCGAGCGAGCAGCCGGTCGGGCACTGGTTCGTCCGGGCGACGATCCTGAGGGCGCTGCTCGAGATCGGGGAGGTCGGGCGCGACGTCCGCGCCGACGCCGCGGCGTTGCTCGAGGAGATCCCGGCGGGAGAGCTCCGCTACTTCACCGCGTTCCGTGACGTCCCGCCGGACGCCGACCTCCTCGGCGTCGTGCTCGAGCTGGTCGCCGAGACGGGCGCCGCGAAGGAGCGGGCGGAGTCGTGGATCGAGGTCATGCTGGCCAACGTGGGTGAGGACGGCGTCGTTCCGACCTGGTTCTACCGCGGGCCCGCGGGGCCGACCACGCCGGGCGTGGCGTGGGCCGGCGACGACTGCGCGGCCGTCCGGCTGAACCTGCTCGTGGGCCTGCTCTCGTTCGACGCGGAGCGGTTCGCGCGGCTCATCGACGCGAACGCGCGGCGCGTGCTCGACGCCGCCTCGGAGGGCGGCATCGAGGGCGCTTGCTTCTACGATGCCTCGTACACGGACCTCGCGTTCCTCCGCTTCGCGCGGCTCTACCGGGGGAGGGCGGGGGACGCGCGGTGGGCCGACGAGGTCGCGGCGGTCGAGGCCGCGACGCTGTCGCGGATGCTCCGATCGCAGCGGCTCGACGGCGGCTTCGGGGCGCCGCTCTGCACGGCCGCGTGCCTCGAGGGGGCCGCGACGACGGAGCGGCCCGATCCGCTGCTCCTCGAGCGAGGGATGCGTTACCTCGGCGAGCGCCAGCTCGTGGACGGCTCCTGGCCAGCGGAGCCGCTCTACCGGGTGCCCATGAAGCGCGGTCGCGAGGGGCACCACCAGGGCAGAGCGCTGACGACCGCGCTCTGCGCGCGTGGGCTCGCCGCCGCGCGGTCCCGGCTGCGGCGCGGGGGGGAGCGGCGCACATGAGCATCGAGAAGTCGCCCGAGATCGTGCGGATCATGGAGGCGCAGGAGATGCGCGGCGAGCAGATCGTGAACCACATCCGGTTCGCGTTCGCGCTGCTCAGCGCCGCCACGTTCATGCACGTGTGGACGATCAACACGCCGGCCGCCAACCAGATCTTCGCGATCCTGACCGGCGGGTACCTCGCCTACTCGCTCGTGCTCTACGCGTTCTTCCGGCTGCGCCCCGGCGTCTACGCGGGCTGGCTCAAGTACGTGAGCATCTTCGTCGACCTCGCGCTCCTGACGCTCACGGCCCTGGGGAGCGCGAGGAACCACTCCGGGATCATCGAGTACTTCACGAGCTACCTCGCGACCGTCTACGTCCTCTGGAACCTGATGTCGGGCTTCCGCTACAGCCTCGCGGCGTGCCTGTACTCGGCGGGGCTGTCGGCCCTCTTCAACTCCGTCGTGCTCGCCGTCACGGTCGGCTCCGGCGCGGTCCCGATCAGCCCGGTGTCCGTCTACGGAGAGAACGCCATCAACATCGCGGACCAGTGCCAGCAGATCCTCTTCATCGCGCTCCCCGGCGTCGTCGCCGGCATCATCGCGCGGATGTCGCGCAACCTGGTCGTGCGGGCCGAGGTGGAGTCCATGGCCCGCCTCCGGCTCGAGCGCGAGAAGCAGGAGCTCGGCCGGTACCTGTCGAAGGATCTCGTCGACTTTGTCCTGTCCGATCCGAGGCGGCTCAAGCTGGGAGGCACGCGGCGGCACGTCTCGGTGATGTTCACCGACATCCGCAACTTCACCCCGCTCACCGAGTCGGTCGAGCCGGAGGCCGTGGTCTCGTTCCTGAACGAGTACTTCACGGAGATGGTCGAGATCGTGTTCCGCTACGGGGGCACCCTCGACAAGTACATCGGCGACGGGCTGATGGCGGTGTTCGGCGCGCCGCTCTCCGTCGAGGACGCGCCGAAGCGCGCCGTGATCGCGGCGATCGAGATGGTGCAGGCGCTCGAGCGCATGAACCAGCGGAAGCTCCTCGGCTGCGGCGAGATCCAGATGGGCGTCGGGATCGCGACCGGCACCGTCATCTCCGGCAACATCGGCTCGCTTCAGCGCATGGAGTACACCTGCATCGGAGATACAGTAAACACGGCCGCGCGCCTCGAGCAGTTCAACAAGGAGCTCGGCTCCAAGATCATCATCTGCCAGACGACGTACGCGACCCTCGACGACTGCGTCCCGGCGCAGCCGACCGGCGCGCTGAGCATCCGGGGCAAGAGCCGCCAGGTCCACCCCTACATCGTGGACTACATGGAGCTGTCTCCGGCGCGCCTGAGCGAGCTCCGGAGAGAGCTCCTCTCGAGGGTCCGTCCCATGGAATCGATGCCGCCGCGGGCGCCGGCGGCCCTGCGCAGCAAGGAGTAGCTGAAGGCTCGCGGCGCGCTGCGCGATCGGGGCGAGACGGTCACGAGGGCGTGGCGCGGAAGCGCCGGACGCGCGCCGAGCCGGGGCCGCCGTCCTGCGTCGACAGGCCGAGCGCCGTGCGCGCCGGCGCGTGGAGGCGCTGGAGGACGCGATCGAGCAGGCGGAGCGCGCCGTCGCTCATCTTCACGCCGCGCGGCGAGCGGTAGCCGAACGCGACGCCGTCCACGACCTTGTAGGCGTTCTCCGTGGGTGAGGCGGGGCGCATCTCGACGACCAGCGCGCCGTCGCGCGTCTTCATGATGACGACGATCTCGCCCGGGCGCGCCGAGGCCTCCACGAACGTCCACCCGCCGGAGGTCGCCTCCTTGATCCCGAGCTCGAGCACGCGCTGCAAGTCCTGGCCCGCCGGCGCGAGCGTCGCCGCGCCTTCGACCCGGATCTCGGCGCCCGGCGGGACCACGCCGCTGCCGAGCGGCATCGTGGGCCGCCGCATCTCCCGAGGCCCGGGGAACGACCACATGTCCGGCGTGATCTCGCCGCCTTCGCGGTAGGCCATCTCGATGAGGCGGCTGCGCTCGCGAGAGAGCGCGTCCTCGGACCAGCCGAGGCAGGAGCGCATCATCAGCGTGAAGGGGTCGAAGCGGAGCTCGAACGAGGCGGGCGCGCGGACCATGAGGTCGTCCGGAAGGACGAGGCTGTGGAAGATGCGGACCTTGCACGGGAGCTCGCGCGCGCGCTCGAGCGTGCGCCGGAACGTGATCGGGCCGTCGCCCGGGAGGCCGAGGAGGATGTCCACCTCGATGTCCGTGAACGTCGAGAGCTCCTCGATCACCTTCGCGAACTTCGACTCCCTGAAGGGGCGCTGCGTGCCGTCGCCCGTCTCCTTGTTGAGCGGCGGAAGCCGCGCGTCGAGCGACACGCGCGCGACGCCGCGGAGGAACTCGAGGTGCTCGTCGTGCACGTGCTCGGGATCGATCGATGCCGTCAGCGTCGCCTGCTTGAAGAAGCCGACCTGCTTCTCCGCGGCCACCAGGTTCCGGAACGCCTCCGCGCTCAGGTTGAGCGGGGCGTCGACGATCTGCGCGCCCGGCGCGCCGGCGGCGCGGAGCGCGCTCAGCTCTTCGACGAGGTAGGCCTCGGAGAAGACGCTGCCAGCGTCGCCCGCGGAGACGCCGCACGTCGCGCAGCTCATGGCGCCCCCGCGGCAGATCTCGAGCGGGACGATGCGATCGGTCGGGAGCAGCTTCATCCGGATCGGCGAGGGGAGCGCGTCGGGCGCCACGTAGAGGGGGTCGCCCGTCGAGACCCAGCCGCCGGCGGTGGACACGTGCAGCCCCGGCACGGCGCGCAGCGCATCGGGAGAGCGCTCGCTCAGCCGGACGATGTCCCGGAACGTGAGCTCGTTGCCGTGCACGAGGGCGTCGATGCAAGCGGTGGCGTCGCGCCAGGGCGCGAGCGCGAACATCGCGGGGCGCGCGAGGGGCCCCCACAGGGCGATCGTGCGCCCCGGCCGGTTGCGCTGCAGGTGGCGCGCGATCTCGATGAACGTGGGGAACGACCAGACGTGCGCGGCGAGGCCGACCACGTCCGCGTCCACGGTCTCGACCTCCGCGACCCACGCGTCGAGATCCCTCGTCTGCGCGTCGATCACGTGGATCGGCACGCCGGCGAGGTCCGGATCGGCGAGCAAGGAGGCCTCGACACGACGGACTCCATGGCTGGACGGCGCTCCCCCACCGTCCGGCATGGTTGGTTCCATCGCGAGTAGCGCGACGCGGCGTTCGCCAGGCATCCATGAGAGTCTACCAGGGTGTCTCCCCTGTCGGGGAGTCCGTTCGCGCTCTCTGTCTGCTCTCGCTCCCCGCCCCCCGGTCGGTTCCTTGCGCCCGGAGTTGCTCCTTCTACCCGGAGTTGCATCCGGCGCGCAGTCGGGCTTTCATATTGCCCTGGGCGGGAGAGGGGGAACGGAACGTACCGGATCGGCAGACAGCGGCGGACTGTCGGGCTGCGCACTTGGTGGCGTGGTCGTACGTGTGGCGCACCGCGGCGAGCGCTCCGGTGTGTCCGGGCGATTCGTCACACCGGGGGCATCACCGAGGTTGCTCGCGCTGCGCTGGCTGCTGGCCAGCGGAGGCTCGGGCAGCGTCGAGCGCGCATCCCGTCCTCCCCCAGCATGGGGAAGAGAGGGCGCGCTGCCCTGGCGAGCGACCCCCGCTACTGAAGAAAGCCGAGGGGAGCCATGTGTGGCAAGCACGTGATCCTGGTTGCGGAGGACGACGTTGACACCGCGACGATGCTGGAAGAACTCCTGACCCTGGAAGGGTACGAGGTCGAGCTGACCGCCACCGCGCGCGCGGTGCTCGATGCGCTGGCGGAGCGGCGCTTCCACGCGGTCCTCCTTGATCTGACGATGCCAGGCATGACGACGGACCGGTTCGTCTCCGAGATCGAGGGGCTCGGCACGCCCTCGCCCCTCATGATCTTCTCCGCCCGCCTCCCCCACGAGATGCAGGCGATCGCCGAGCGGCTGCATGCGGCCGCGCTCATCCCGAAGCCGGTGGACATCGACGTCCTGCTGGGCACCCTCTCGAAGGTGGTGCTCGGCTCGCTCGGCTCAACAGATATCGACCGTTGACGCTGCCCGTTCGGACCACGTCGCGAGCGCCTCGGGCCGTCGTTCCGGCGGACGCCGGGCTGCTGCGCCCTCCGGCTCCGGTGGTAGGATCGCCGCTCATGACGTGGATGGCGACCAAGCCGCGCTGCGCTCACCCTGGCTGGCCGCAGATCGGGCACAGAGCGGCTTCGCCGGAGCGCCACCGTGCTGTAACATCGGGCTCGACCGCCGACGATCGATCGCCGTAATGCGTACGCCCGTACCCGCCTGCCAGAGCTGCCGGCTCAACCAACGTCGACCCCGCGTGGTTGTATGGCCGCACGGGCGACGCGGGAGCGGGCTCCGCTCCGAGGCGCCTTTGCGGCGCTGATTGCCGGAGAGAGACGTAGAGAGACCTTCATGAGCCCCCTTCCTCGCAGAAAGAGCCTCATCAAGCGGAACCCGAGCAGGGATTCAGGGCTTTCCCTGTTTCGCCGTGACGTCAGGCTTTCGCATAGTGGTTGATGCACCGTGCCTGCCACTCCCTTGAAGAGGATCCTCGTTGTCGATGACGATCCGGATATTCGAGAGACCCTCGCCGAGCTCCTGCAGGAGGAGGGGTACGCCGTCGCGTCGGCGGCGCACGGCGGCGAGGCGCTCAGCGCGCTGAGAACGGATCCGAGACCCGGGCTCATCCTGCTCGATCTCATGATGCCGATCATGGATGGCTGGCAGTTCAGGGCGGAGCAGAAGAAGGATCCGGAGCTCGCCGCGATCCCGGTGGTGATCATCTCCGCGACGGGCCGCGACGAGTTCGTGTCCTCGCTCGGCGCGGCGCAGTTCCTGAAAAAGCCGATCAACCTCGAGCAGCTGCTCGCCGCGGTCGAACAGCACTGCCGGTGACGGCGCGCCTGTTCGTCTACGGCACGCTGATGCGCGGCGAGCGCGCGCACGCGCTGCTCGGGCGCGCGCGGTGCCTCGGGCCCGCCCGCACGGCCCCGTCGTTCGAGCTCGCCGATCTCGGCGCCTACCCGGCGCTCGTGCGCGGGGGCTCGGTCGCGGTCCTCGGGGAGCTGTACGAGCCGGACCCGGAGGCGCTGCCCTCGCTCGACCTCTACGAGGACTGCCCCGACCTCTTCAATCGTGAGCCGATCGAGCTCGACGGGGGCGCGCTCTGCGAGGCCTACCTGATGCCCGCAGGGCAGGCGCTGGGGTCGCCTCGGATCGCCTCGGGGGACTGGCGGACACGGCGGCGATGAGCGCGTCAGCCGGGGCCCGCGCGGCGCGCTGGCCGCAGCCCGGGTGGACCGGCCGGGTCGATCTCGGGCGCCGTCCTGTCCTCGACGACGAGCAGCAGGGCCGGGAGCTCGCCCTCGTCGGCCTGGAGCCGGAAGGCTGAGAACGAGAGCGTCCTGCGGCCGGCGTGCGCGAGCACGGCCTCGAGGCGGAAGTCGACGAGCGCGGCGCGGCGGTGGAGCACGTCCCGGAGCTGCTGCTCCAGCTGCGGGGTGTTCCATCCGGCATCGATGGCCGAGAGCGATCGTCCCTCGATGTCCCCGAGCGGGACCATGAACTGCTCGCAGTAGCGCCGGGTGACGGCCCGGATCCGGAGCTCCCCGTCGAGCAGGAGGAACGGATGGCGCAGCACCTCGAAGACGGCGGAGAGGCCGTCGCGCGCGCCCGCGAGCTCGCGCGCCGCGCGCCTCGGCGCCTCGCTCTCCAGCCAGCAGATCACCGCGCCGTCGACCTCGTCGTCGGTGGTCCGGGAAGGGCGTGCCCGCATGAGGTAGCAGCGCCCGTCGCGGTCCTCGACGTGCCGTTCGACGGTGCTCATCGTGCCGAGCACCTCGGCGACGACCGGCGCGATGTCGGCCACGCTCCTCGACTTCACCTCGAGGATGGACCTGCCCACGTCGCTCGCGGCGAGGCCGAGCAGCTTGTCGGCGGCGCCGGCGATCCGGCGGATCCGTAGGTCCGCGTCGACCATCAGCATCGGGATGTTCATGCCGCCGAGGAGCTTGCGCAGCTCGTCGTTGGCGAGGCCGAGCGCGACGTTGCTGCTGCGGAGCTCCTCGTTGATGGTCGTCAGCTCCTGGTTCGCCGACTCGAGCTCGTCGTGGGCGCCCGCGAGCGCGTCGTTCACCCTGTGCAGCTCGTCGTTGCTCGCGAGGATCTCGTCGTTCGTGCACAGGAGCTCTTCGTTCGTCGCCTCGAGCTCATCGATGAGCGACTGGAGGTACTCCCTCGTGGTCACGAGCTCCCTGCGGAGCTGGACGATCTCCAGATCCTTCTGGGCGTCGCTCGGGGCCGGGTCGCTGCCCGGCCGGTCCAGCCGCGCGGCGCCCGACTCGGAGAAGGTGACGAGGAAGCAGCGCCCTTGCGGGAGCCGCACCTTGAGCGGCCAGACCTCGATGTCGACGTACCGGATCTTCTCGTCCTGCCTGACCTTGATCTGCTCCTTGCGGGCCATCGCCCCCGAGTTCATCGACGCGTCGATGGCGGCCCGGATGCCGAGGACGAGCCCCTCTCGGGCCATCTTGAAGAGGTGGAGGCTGGCGTCGCCCGGTGACGGCTCGAGGTAGGGCCCCGTCTTGCCCCGGAACTGGACGATCTGCATCTCCTCGTCCACGACCACGCCGGCGGGGGCATAGCGCGCCATGACGATGGCGTCGGCCTCCTTGCGCACCGCATCCATGCCGAGCCCCTCGGGCTCCCGCGGCCTCTCCAACGCCAGCGCGACCACCGGCGCGCCGGGCAGAGCGGGCGCGGTGAGGGCGAGCGAGTGGGCCGCCTCCGACGCGGCGCGCTTGCAGAAGATCCTGTGGGTCCTGTCCACGACCCCGAACAGATCGGGCGCCGTGGTGAGGCTCTCGGACGAGCCGAGGAGCAGGAAACCCGTGGGCTTGAGGGCCTGGTGGAACGTCTGCAGCAGCCGGCGCTGCAGGCTCGGCTCCAGGTAGATCATCAGGTTGCGGCAGCTGGTGAGATCGAGCTTCAACAGGGGCGGGTCGGCCGCGGCGTTGTGGCGCGAGAAGATGCACAGATCGCGGACCGATTTGTTGACCTGAAAGCCGCCTTGTACCCTGACGAAGAAGCGGCGCAGCCGGCTGGGAGAGACGTCCATCGAGATGCTCTCGATGTAGATCCCGGACCGCGCCTGCTGGATGGCGGCCTCGCTCAGGTCGGTGCCGAAGATCTGGATGGCATGATCGGTCGCGTCGGCTTCGAGGAACTCGAGCAACGAGATCGCGAGAGAGTAGACCTCCTCGCCCGTCGAGCAGCCCGGCACCCAGATGCGAACAGGGGAGTCCTGCGGCCTGCTGTGCATGAGCACCGGGAACACGTGGGTCTTCAGCGCGGCGAAGGCGCCCGGATCGCGGAAGAACGTGGTGACCTTGATGAGGAGGTCCTGGTAGAGATCCTCGATCTCGCCGGGGTGCGCTTTCAAATGATCCAGGTAATCCTGGAGGGTGGCGAGCCGATGGAGCGTCATTCGCCGCTGGATGCGCCGCCTCAGGGTGCTCTTCTTGTACTGGCTGAAGTCGACGCCCACCGCGGCGTGAAGCAGCCTGAGGAGCTTGCTGAGCTCGGCGTCCATGCCGAGGGGCGCACCCTGCCTGAGCCATGGAGCGAGGACGTGCCCGGGGCGACCCATCCGCACGAGCTCCGCCGCGATCTCCTCGACGCTGAGGACGAAGTCGACGCCTCCGGCCGCGATGGCGCTCCGCGGGAGCGCCGGCCGCTCCGCGCCGCGCGGGTTCTCCGCGAAGGTGACCCCGCCCTCGGCCTTCACGTCCTTCAGCCCCAGCGCGCCGTCGCTCCCAGCGCCGGACAGCACGACGGCCACGGCGCCCGACCCCAGCTCGCCCGCGAGCGAGCGCAGGAAGAGATCGCCAGGGCCCGGGCCGCCCTCGCCCCGCGGCGCGAGCTCGACGCGGAGCCCCGCCAGCGTCGCCTGCGCCTCCGGGGGCAGGACCTGGACGCGACCCGGCGCGAGCTTCATCCCTGATCGGAGCTCGGCCACAGGGAGAGGGCTGCTCTGCGCCACGAGCTCGAGGAGGGGGAGCTCCCCTGGATCTGCGCTGTAGATCAGGACGAGAGAGAGGCTGGTATCTCTGCTGGGCAACCGCCGGAGGAGCTCCGCGATCGCGCCGCGTCCGCCCGCCGAAGCGACGACACAGACGACGGGAAAGCGCAGCTCACCCTCGGGGCGCGGCTCGCCCGCCGCGGCGCTCTCGCCGGCGTCCTCCGGCGGGACCGGCGCGCGCCCCGGCGCGGATGCCCTGCCGGCCTGGGGCGCGGCGTCGCTCGGGCCCGGTGCCCCGAGTTGCGTCCGGCGTGACTTCTTCTGTTCGGGCATTGTTGGCTTGAACGGTTGGGCGCTCTCTCACGCGTCTCGCGACGGCGAGAGCCTGACAGGGACTAAGCCAGGGTTCCGGTGGGCGGTCGGTCAACGATGGCTGTCGTCGTCCATGTCGCGCATGGGACACGGCGCCGCACGGTCATCTCACCATATCAGCGCGCGCCTTCCAGGCGCTTCAGGAGTTGCTCGAGCCGCTCGATGATGTGTGCGGATCGGTCGGATACCATTCGGGCAGAATCGTTGAGCCTCATCAGTGTCATTTCATCCATTCTCCCGCCGGGCTGGAGCCTGGTCATGGCCTCCAGCGCGGCATCGTGGCGCGCTCGGGCGACCTGGGCTGCCGCCATCGCGCGGCGCAGGCGTGCGCGCGGCGGCTCCAGGTTCTCGACCCCGGACCACCTCCTCTCCGGTGAGACGTGCCGCGCCTCGCCCTCGGCTCGCGCCAGGTGATCGGCGGGCGCCGCGAGCGGCGGCGCAAGCACCTCGGGCGCCGCGAGCAGCGCGGGAGCCTGGGCCCCTCGCGGCGATCGATCCGCCTCGCTGTTCCCCGCGTCCTGCGTGCGCTCCGTGCGCTTGCCATCGGTCGGAAGGCGGAGGTTGACGCTGATCTGCTGATCCTCCGCGGGGCCCCCGGCGTCCTCCCACCCCCGTTCGTCGACGATCTGCTTCGTCGCGTCGTTGACGAGGAAGACCTGATCGGCGTCGTGGAACCGCTCTGCCCGCAAGGCCTGCAGCGCAGACCGAGCCGTCTCGAGCGAGCGGATGTGCTTCGTGAGCGCGAGCCGCCTGCCCCGGAAGCGAACGTAAATGCTGTAGCTGGTCTGGGGCGCCATCTCTATCGCCTCGTGGGCCCGGTCGCGTCATGTGGTGCTGCGCTCTTCTTGACAGCAGCTTCCGGGGTGCAGCTCGCCATGGCGCCGGGCCGAGCGGGCGAGCCCCCTGCTCCATGAGGTTCTCACGGATCTCTCGCCGTGAGCCCAGGGCGCGAGTTCTGGGCGCGCGTCCTGCTTGCGGTCTCACGCCTCCGGTACCGCCGTCAGCAGCACCAGCCTCCCGGCGGTCTGCTCGGCTGTTCTGCAGGCGGTGCGCACGAGCTGCCACTCTGCCTTCACGAGCTCCGCCATGAGCGACCTGTCCTGACACAGGGCTTTGCTCAGCGACTCCTCGGCGTCTTCGCCGAAGGACAGCACGCGTATCGCGATGGCGAGCGCAAAGTCCTTGGTCAGCCGGACGCGCAGGTCGACGTCCGGCGTGGAGACGTGGAGCGCGTGCTCGGCGAGGGCGACCTCGATCCTGTCCGCAATCGACCTTGCGGTGTCCGCACGCCACTGGATCGAGCGGCAGGTCTGCCGGAGCAGCTCCTGGATTAACCGTCTATCACGACCCGTCTGGTTGCCCATTCCGCCCCCCCTCGACAGTTCCGTTCTTCTGCGGAGAGCCGTCCAGAGAGTGCCTGCGACCGGCCAGAGCGCGCGACGGTCAGCCTGGCGCGATTGAACGAGCAGGACCGCTCCCCAAGGCTGCGCTCCTCCCGAGTTGCCCGAGCGGTTCCCCCTCCGGCTCCCCGCTCCACCCCCTCACTGTCCCGCCGAAAATCCCGTTGACTGCTAGCTGTAGCTCAGCTGCTGCCCGACCGACCGCTAGGGCGATATGGAATCCCTCGTCAGGGATTCCCTGTAAGCTGTCCTGGTACCGCTGAGTCTCCGGCCGGTTTATTCAGGCAAAGCCCTACACCTAGGTCACCTAGGTCGTCTTGGCCTTGGAACGACGGCGCTCGCTGCTCGACGCCGAGGCAGGTGGCGGGGCGGCGGCCTGCCGCGCGCTGCGCGGGGGGGCTTCCATGACCGACAGGTCAGCGACGGCGCGCACCTCCGGTGCGAGCAGGCCGTGCGTGAAGAGCTGGAGCACCTGCGCGGCCCAGGCGGCGATGTCTGGCCTGGACGGCGCGTCGATGAGCTTGCGCACCAGGCGATCGAAGGCGCCGGAGATGAGCGCGGCGATGACGCTGGGCTCCAGATCGCGCCGGTAGAGGCCGATGTCGATCGCGTACCGGAGGCGGCCCTCCACCTGCCGCGCGACGCGCTGGGCGAACTCGTCGATCAGGTAGGCGTACGGGGTCCCACCGCCTCCCGCCAGCATCATCCTGAGGAGCGCCCGGTTCTGCCAGCAGAACTCGAGCACCTCGAGGTCGTGGGCGAGGACCCGCTTGAAGTACTCGTTCACCGACGCTCGCTCGGCCTCGAAGACGATGGGCGGCGGCTCCACGCAGTCGGCGAGGCGCGCGATGAAGGTCTCGACGATCTGCTTGAAGCAGTCGTCCTTGCTCTGGAAGTGCAGGTAGAACGCGCCCTTCGAGACGCCTGCGCGCTCGGTGATGTCCTCGACCCTCGCCGCGGCCAGGCCGCGCTCGGTGAAGGCAGCCTCGGCGGCGCGGAGCAGCTCGATCCTGGCGCGGCGATCGGCAAGGCGGGGCATTCTGACTGGTCGGTCAACGTCGGAGGACCGTGGCACTATGGGAAGGCTGCCGGAAGCCGTCAAGGCGCTCGTCGGCCGCGCTCCTCGCGACGCGGCGCGTTCGACCGCGCCGCGTCGCCCATGGCACGAGCGATGCTGCGGAGGCGGTCATGGCGACCGTGGCGAGACGAAATGCAGCAGGGCGTGGCGTCGGCGAGGCGACGGCGGCGGCTCTCGTCCCCAGCCCTCCTTCGTTGCCGAGCCTGCGCGAGGCCGCCGCGCGGTGCCGGGCGTGCCCGCTCTGGGAGCGTGGGACGCAGACGGTGTTCGGCGAGGGCGCGGCGCGATCGGACGTGCTCCTCGTCGGCGAACAGCCGGGCGACAAGGAGGATCTGGCCGGCAAGCCGTTCGTGGGCCCGGCGGGGCAGCTGCTCGATCGCGCGCTCGAGGCGGCGGGGATCGAGCGGCGCCGGGCGTACGTGACCAACGTGGTGAAGCACTTCAAGTGGGAGCCGCGCGGCAAGCGCCGCATCCACATGAAGCCGGACGCGCGCGAGATCCGCGCGTGCCTGCCGTGGCTCGCCGCGGAGATCGCGGTGGTGCAGCCGGCGATCGTGGTATGCCTCGGCGCGACGGCGGCGCAGGCGCTGCTCGGCGGCTCGTTCCGGGTCACGCGCGAGCGCGGCAGGATCGTCGCCTCGCCGCTCGCGCCGCGCGTGCTGGCGACCGTGCACCCCGCGTCGATCCTCCGCATGCCGGACGAAGCGACGAGGCGAGCCGAGCTCTCCCGCTTCATCGAGGATCTCACCGTGGCGGCGCGCGCGCTCGGCTGAGCCGGCGCGCGCCGCCTCCTCGCGAGGCGCGCTCTCGATGGAGTAGGATTCGCCCGCGATGACGATGAGCCCACGACCGGTCCCTTCCGCAGAGCGCCCCGCGTCCTCTCCGATGGCCGAGCGCGCCCACCTGGGGAGCTCGAAGAAGATGTGGCCGCTGATGCTGGCGGCGCTCGGGGTCGTCTACGGCGACATCGGGACGAGCCCGCTCTACGCGATGAAGGAGTGCTTCAGCCCCAGCAGCCCGCACCACGTCGCTCCGACGCCCGAGAACGTGCTCGGGGTGCTCTCGCTGATGTTCTGGTCGTTGATGATGGTGGTGACCGTCAAGTACGTGACGTTCATCACGCGGGCCGACAACGAGGGCGCGGGCGGCATCCTCGCGCTGCTCGCGCTCGTCCCGAGCGGCGATCGCAAGGGCGAGGGCCGCGGCCTCCTCGTGCTCCTCGTCCTCGTCGGCGCGGCGCTCCTTTATGGCGACGGCGTGATCACGCCTGCGATCTCGGTGCTCTCGGCCGTGGAGGGCCTCGAGGTCGCGATCCCGAAGCTGGACCCTGCCGTCGTGCCGATCATCACCTGCGGTGTGCTGCTCGCCGTGTTCCTCGTGCAGAAGCGCGGCACGGCCGGGGTCGGGTCGATCTTCGGGCCGGTGACGCTCGTGTGGTTTGTCACGCTCGTGCTGCTCGGGGCCAAGGAGCTCATCCGCAGCCCCGGAGTGCTCCGGGCCGTCTCACCGACCTACGCGGTGAGCTTCTTTGTCGAGAACCAACTGCATGGCTTCCTGATCCTCGGCGCGGTCGTCCTCTGCATCACGGGCGGCGAGGCGCTGTACGCCGACATGGGGCATTTCGGCCGCGTGCCGATCAAATACACCTGGTACACGATCGTCTGGCCCGGGCTGCTCATCAATTATTTCGGCCAGGGCGCCAAGCTCCTCGCGGACCCCACCGCGGCGGCGAACCCGTTCTATGCGCTCGTCCCGTCGTGGGCGCTCTACCCCACGGTGGCGATCGCCACCGCGGCGACGGTCGTCGCGTCCCAGGCGCTCATCTCCGGGGCCTTCTCGCTGACCCAGCAAGCGGTGCAGCTCGGGTATTTCCCGCGTGTCACGGTGGTCCACACGTCGAAGGACGAGGCGGGGCAGATCTACATCCCCGAGGTGAACAGCGGGCTCCTGATCTCGTGCATCGTGCTGGTCCTCACCTTCAAGAACTCGAGCGCGCTCGCGGCTGCCTACGGCATCGCCGTCACGGGGACGATGGGGATCACCACGGTGGTCTATTACGTGGTCACCCGAGAGACGTGGGGTTGGCCGCTCTGGAAGTCGCTCCCGCTGGCCGGGCTCTTCCTGGTGATCGATCTCGCGTTCTTCGCGGCGAACAGCGCCAAGTTCTTCCACGGGGGCTGGGTGCCCATCGTGATGGGCGCGGCGATCTTCACGGTGATGACGACCTGGAAGACGGGGCGCAAGCACCTCGCCGCGGCGATCAAGTCGGCGATCTTGCCGCTCGACATGTTCCTCGAGGACGTGAAGCGCGTGAAGCCGCACCGGGTGCGCGGGACGGCGGTCTTCATGGCGTCGAGCCCGGAGGGCACGCCGCCGATCCTGCTGCACCACGTGAAGCACAACCAGGTGCTGCACGAGCAGGTGGTGCTCCTCTCGATCCAGGTGACGAACGTGCCGGAGGTGCCGGCGGAGCGGCGCACGACGGTGATCCCGCGGGGGGAGGGGATCTACCAGGTCACGGCGTGTTACGGCTTCATGCAGACGCCGAACGCGCCGTCGGTGCTCGAGGGGTGCAAGCGGCACGGGCTCGACATCGATCTCGGGAGGACGAGCTACTACCTCGGCAGGGAGACGCTGCTGACGACCGGGCGCTCGAAGATGTCCCGGTGGCGCAAGGGGCTGTTCGCCTTCATCTCGCGGAACGCGCGGCCAGCGACGGCGTACTTCGGTCTGCCGCCGAACCGCGTGGTCGAGCTCGGAATGCAGGTCGATTTTTAGGGGTGGGCGCGGGGCTCAGGGCCCCGTGTACCGTGCGCGCGGCCGGAGCATGTACCCCGCCTCCCGCTGCTCGAACGCGTGGGCGATCCAGCCGGCGGCGCGCCCCACCGCGAAGAGCGCCGCCGCCGTGCCGGCCGGCAGGCCGAGCGCGGCCGCGATCGCGACGAGGCCCAGGTCGAGCGACGGCGGATCGAGGCCGGCGTCGCGCAGCGCGTCGACGAGCGCGAGCACCGTGCGCAAGGCCGCGCTCTGCGGGGCGAGCGCGCGGGCCGTGTCGAGCAGCAGCTGGGCGCGGGGGTCGCCCTCGGGGTAGAGCCTGTGCCCGACGCCGGCGATGGGCTCGCCGCGGCGCAGCCGCTCGTGGACCGCGGCGGCGGCGCGCTCGGGCCGGCCTGCCTCGGCGACCAGGGCCTCCACCCGGTCGGTCATGCCGCCGTGCCTCGGGCCGGAGAGCGCGGCGAGCCCCGCGCTGACGCAGGCGTAGAGGTCGGCGCCGGTGGAGGCGGCCACCCGGACCGCGAACGTCGAGGCGTTCAGCTCGTGATCGGCCGAGACCAGGAGCGCGCGGTTCACGGCGCGCTCGGCCTTCTTCGAGGGGTTCGCGCCGAGGGCGATGAGCAGCCGCCGCGCCGCCCCGTCGGCCTCGATGGCGTCGGTCGCCCTGCGCGCGTCCCGCCCGAGGCCCACGAGCGCCGCGAGCGATCGCACGAGGGCCCGCGCCCGCGCGCGCTCCGCGTCGCCCGTGGGGATGCGCCCGTCGCCCGAGGGCGCGCCCACGTGGCGGGTCGCGTCGTGCGCGCCGAGCGCGGGCACCACGAGCGCGAGCGCGACGAACGGCGGCGCGCCCTCCGGCAGGAGCGCCGCGAGCTTGGCCGGGCGGACGCTCAGCCGGCCTGGCCGCGCCGTCGGCGCGCCCTCCGCCGGCAGCTCGCCGGTCCAGAGCAGCTCGGCGACCGCCTCGAAGGGCACGTCGTCGAGCGCCAGCGCGACCGCCTCCTTGCCCCGGTAGACGGGCCCGCGCGGGCCGATCGCGGTGAGCGCCGACTCGAGCACCGGCTCGCCCCACCGGAGCGCCTCGGCGGCGACCGGGCCGTGGCCGGCGCGCGCGTCGTGCCGCGCCTTGAGCCGCTCGATGTCCGCCCGGAGATAGAGCCGCGCGCGCCCTCGCCCGCCGGGCACCCCCCGGAGCACGCCCCGGCTCGCGTACGCGTAGAGCGTCTCCCGCTTCACGCCGAGCAGCTCCGCCGCCTCGGCGCCGGTCACGTACGCCGAGGGCCGCTGCCCCGAGTCAGGTAGATCCACCATGAGCGCCCATCAACGTTGCATCCATCCTGTCTTCCGATGCACGAGGCGCCAGCGTCGCGCGCGCCGGCGACACCCGTCCCTCTTAACACCGCCCTCCTCGGCTTCCTCCGGGATTCTTCCTCGACGCGCTTCGAGACCGTGCATGGTTGATTGTACAATCAAGGTTGATCAACCTCGTGCGGTGCCCAAGATGTCGTCAGCGGAGGTGATCGGAATGAGGGATGTGGCGGCGCCGCTCGCGAGCGGCCTGGAGGGCGTGGTGGTGGCGGAGACGCGGCTCTCGGAGGTGGACGGAGAGCGGGGGAGGCTCACCCTGGCGGGCCATGACGTCGAGGCGCTCGCCGGCGGCGGCGGGGTGACCTTCGAGGACGCGTGCGGGCTGCTCTGGGGCGGCGCGTTGCCCGGGGCGGCGGAGCGGGAGTCGATCCGGCGAGCGATCGCCGAGGGGCGGACGAGGGCCTTCGCGCTGCTCGGGCGGCTCGGGGACGCGCTCCAGGCGGGCGACGGGATGGATGCGCTCCGCGCCGCGGTCGCGCACCTCTCGGGCGACGTCCCGCCCGCGGCGATCGCCGGGGCGGTCGCGACGTTCGCGGCGGCGTGGGCGCGGCGCTGCGCGGGGGAGGCGCCGGTCGCGCCCGATCCGGCGCTCCGGCTCTCGGCCGACTACCTGCGCATGGCGCGGGGGGCTGCGGCGAGCGAGGCCGAGGCGCGCGAGCTCGACACGTACCTCGTGACGGTCTCGGATCACGGCATGAACGCGTCCACCTTCACCGCGCGCGTGGTCACCTCGACGGGGTCGGACGCGATCTCGTCGGTGGTCGCGGCGATCGGCGCGCTGAAGGGGCCGCTCCACGGCGGCGCGCCCGGACCAGTCCTCGACATGCTGGACGCGATCGCGGCGAAGGCGGGCGAGGGCGGCGCGCCGCCCCCGGGCTGCGCCGAGCGCTGGATCCAGGCCGAGCTCGCGGCGGGCCGGCGGATCATGGGCATGGGCCACCGGATCTACCGGGTGAGGGATCCGCGGGCGGCGGTGCTCGAGCGGGCGATCGAGCGGCTCGAGCGGACGGCAGGCGGCGCGCGGAGCGCCCGGCTCGCGCTGGCGCGTGAGGTCGAGCGGGCGGCCGAGGCCGCGCTCCGCGCGCGGCACCCGGAGCGCCCGCTGCGCGCGAACGTCGAGTTCTACACGGCGGTGCTGCTCGACGCGCTCGGGCTGCCACGCGCGCTCTTCGCGCCGACCTTCGCGGTGGGCAGGGTCGCGGGCTGGTGCGCGCACATCGACGAGCAACGGCGCGCGGGGCGGCTCATTCGCCCGAGCTCACGCTACGTCGGGGGCGTCCCCGGAGCGGCAGCTCCGCCGCATTGAGGCGTCGGGCCCGCCGCGTGCGCGGCGAGGCTGCTGGCAGGAGCGCTGGTCGTCGCCGGCCATGAGGTCGACCTGCCCAGGTCGGACTTATTGAAGAGCCCGTGGCGGCATTCGCTTCATCCACGCCGTCCTGCCATCCTATCCGCACAGAAATTGCCGGAGAAGCCGTTCCACAGCCCTGGAAGGATAAAAGGAGAACGCGCCGGGCGCAGGTAGGACGTTGTTCGTCCTGCAAAGTTGGCAGCCTCGCGGGGCACTGTTATCGTGTTCAGTATGTCGTCCGCCGCTCTTGCCGCTCCGCTTGCCCGGGACCTCCTGCGCCATACCCTCCCCGAGTTCGAAGCGCGCGCCAAGACGCTCCCGCTCGGTCTGCGGGAAATCAACGACGCGCTCCCGGAAGGGGGGCTGCCGCGCGGGGGGGTGGTGGAGCTCGCCGCGCCGCGGGGGCTGGGGCGGTCCACCTCGCTCGCCCTCTCCGCGTGCGCGTCGGCGCAAGCGGAGGCGCGGCTGCGCGGGACGAGCGCGACGGCGGGGGCGTGGTGCGCGTGGATCGACCCGAGCGGCTCGCTCTTCGCGCCGGCGGTCGCGCGTGCGCAGGTCGATCTGAGCCGGCTGCTCGTGGTGCGGCCCCCGCCGGAGGTGCTCGCGAAGGTCGCGGTCCGGATGGCGATGAGCCGGGCGTTCGCGGTGCTCGTGATCGACGTGGCCGGGGTCCCGGGGGCCTTCGGCCAGGGCGCGGGGAAGGGGGAGCGGAGCGCGCCCGGGGCGGGGCGCCGCGAGGAGGACCTCGCGCGCTGGGTCAACGTGGTGCGCAAGCTCGCCCTGGCGATCGAGGGGAGCGACGGGACGATCCTGCTCCTCACCGATCGCCAGGCGGCGCGGCCGATGCCCTTGCCGGTCGCGATGCGGCTGGAGCTCGAGCAGGTCGCCGAGAACCGGTTGATGGTCCGCGTCGCCAAGGACCGCCGAGGGCGCGTGACCTCGCCGACGCCTGTGGTGCTCGGGGAGCGGCTCGGGGACAAGGCAGAGCGGACGGCGGGCGGCGAGCCGCGGCCCGCGCTGTCGCGGGCGTGAGGGAGGAGAGGCGATGGCGGTGAGGCGCATTGTGGCGATCGTGCTCCCGCAGCTCGCGTGCGAGCTGGTGAAGCAGCGCGGGCCGGTCTCGCCGAGCGGGAAGGCGCCGCTCGCGGTGATCCTCGGCGGCGAGGAGGACCGCCGCGCGGCGCTCGCCCCGCGGCCCGAGCGCGAGCCGCAGGCGCCGGCGGCGGTGATCGACGTGGTCGACGACGAGGCGAGGCGGTACGGGGTGAGGCCGGGGCAGAAGGTCGTCGAGGCGGCGGCGCTGGTCGCCCACCTCGCGATCCACCGGGTGACGTTCGCCGAGATCGACGCGGCGCTCGGCCGGGTCGCCGAGGTGGCGCTCGGGCTCGGGGCGACGGCGGCGATCCAGCTCGGCGAGCAGGGCGCCCCGCGCGCCGGCGCGGCGCGGGCGAGCCGCGCTCCCGAGCGCGCCGCGAGCGAGGCGCGGAGCCCCTGGGGCGACGGCCCGTACGACACGGTGTGGCTGGACATCACCGGGGCGTCGCACCTCGTCGGCGGCGAGGAGGCGCTGCTCGGCGAGCTCGGCGAGCGCGTCGCGGCGCTCGGCCACCGGGCGCGGCTCGCGATCGCCGACGGGCCGCGGCTCGCGCAGGCGCTCGCGCGCTTCGGCGCGCACGCGGACGGCGGGGGAGGGGCGGAGGCCCCGATCGCGCCGCCGGGCAAGGGGGCGCAGGCGATCGGGCCCTTGCCGGTGCAGGCGCTCCCGGTCGAGCGCGAGGTGGCGAGCTTCCTCGTCCGGCTCGGCGTGCTCCGCGTCGAGGATCTCGCGCGCCTTCCGCGGGCGCAGGTGGCGGCGCGGCTGGGTCCGCGGACGGCCGACGTCATGGAGCTCCTCGCCGGCCGCGATCCCGTGCCGCTCCTGCCGTTCGAGGTGCCCCGGCTGCTCGAGGAGGAGGTGCTCTTCGACGAGCCGATCGAGAGCGCCGAGTCGCTCCTGTTCGTGCTGCGCGGCATGACGTCGCGGATCGCGTCGCGGCTCGCCGCGCGCGGGGAGGCGTGCGGGCGGCTCAACGTGGCGATCGCCTACGATCGCTCGATCGCGCGGCTCCGCCTCGGCGAGCGCGAGGACGACGGCGCCGCCGCGGCGCTCCTGGAAGACGACGGGCGCGGCCCTTCGCTGCGCTTCCACGTCGACATGCCGGTGCCCCTCTCGGACGCGGGCGATCTGCTCCGCCCGCTGAAGGCGAGGCTCGAGCGGATCGAGCTCGCGGCGCCCGCGGTGGGGGTCCACGTCATCGCCTCGCGCATCGCGCGGGCCCGCCGGGTGCAGCTCGATCTGTCGCGCGACCGGTCGGCCGATCCCGACAGCCTGCCGGCGCTCCTGGCTGAGCTCTCGGCGGAGATCGGCCAGGAGCGGGTGGGCATCCTGGAGATCGCCGACGCGCACCGCCCCGAGGCGCGCTCGCGGCTCGTGCCGGCCTCAGGCGAGGCGGCCATGACGCGCGCGTCCGCCGCGGCCCGCGCGCGCGCCGCGGCGGATCGGGGTGCGGCGGAGCAGGCGGGCGGCGCCGACGCGCCGGCGCTGGAGCCCGCGCGGCTCCTCGCGCAGCCGATCCCGCTGGGTCGGGTGGGGCGCGGGGCGATCGTGGCCGTCGACCGGCATCTTTACGCGATCGAGCGGCTCTCCTTCGTGATGCGGATCGACGCGGTGGAGTGGTGGACGCCCACGCCGGCGTCGCGCGATTACGCGCGCGCCTGGCTCGTCTCGGGCTCTCCGTCCGGCAAGGCCGCCCCGGCGCGCCTCGGCGAGCTGCGCCCTCCTCGAGACGGCGCGAGCGCGAGCTCCTGCGGCGAAGCGTGGATCTACGTCGACCGCGCGACGGGCGAGGCCTTCCTGCAGGGGTGGTGCGAGTGAGCGCCGGCGCGTCGGTCCCGTTCGTGGAGCTCTGCGGCCGCTCCTGCTTCTCTTTCCTGGAGGGCGCCTCGCACCCCGAGGAGCTCGTGCACCGCGCCAAGGAGCTCGGCCTCGAGGGGCTCGCGCTCTGCGATCGCGACGGGATCTACGGCAGCGTGCGCGCGCACACGGCGGCGAAGAAGGTCGAGCAGCGGGTGATCGTCGGGGCCGAGCTGACGCTGGGCGCGCCGCGCGGGGGCGCCGAGCGCGCGCCGGAGGTCCGGCCGTCGGTGGTCCTCCTGGTCGAGGACAGCGAGGGTTACGCGAACCTCTGCCGCCTGCTCACGATCGCGCACGCGGAGTGCGAGAAGGGGATGGCGAGCATCTCGGCGGAGGCGATCGCGGCGGCGCAGCGGGGCCTCTCCGCGATCGTGCCGCTCGATCCTCTCGTGCCCGCGGGCGTCTCCGGCGCGCTCCTCGGCACGCTGCGCGACGCGTTCGGCGAGCGCGCGCTCGTCGCGACCTGGAAGCACCTCGACCGCCGGGACGGCGAGCGCGTCGCGGCGGCCCTCGCGGCGGAGCGCCGCTACGGCCCCTGCGTGGTGGCGACGGCGCGCCCGCTCTATCATCACCCGTCGCGCAAGCCGCTCGCGGACGTGCTCGCGTGCATCCGGACCAAGACCACGCTCGATCAAGCGGGGACGCGGATCGCGCCGAACGCGGAGGCGTACGTGCGGTCCGGCGCGCAGATGGCGGCGCTGTTCCGCGATCATCCGGCCTGGGTCGCGCGCACGGTGGAGGTCGCGTCCCGCTGCCGCTTCTCGCTGTCCGAGCTCCGCTACAGCTTCCCGAGCGACGCCCTCTGCATGCCAGGGGAGACGTCGGATCAGGCGCTGCGCCGCCTCACCGAGGAGGGCTGCCGCGACCGTTACCCGGAGGGGGCGCCGCCTCCGGTGCGCGCGCAGATCGAGAAGGAGCTCGCCTTGATCGCGAAGCTCGGCGTGGCGCCCTATTTCCTCAGCGTGCAGCAGGTCGTGAAGATCGCGCGCGCGCGGCAGATCCTCTGCCAGGGCCGCGGGAGCGCGGCGAACAGCGCTGTGTGCTTCGTGCTCGGCGTGACGGCGGTGGACCCGGCCCGGTCGAGCCTGCTCTTCGAGCGCTTCCTGTCAGAGGAGCGCCACGAGCCTCCGGACATCGACGTCGATTTCGAGCACGAGCGCCGGGAGGAGGTGATCCAGGCGATCTACGAGATGTACGGGCGCGACCGGGCGGCGATGGTCTCGGAGGTGATCGCCTACCGCGGCAAGAGCGCGCTCCGCGAGGTGGGCAAGGCGTTCGGTTTCTCGACGGATCAGGTCGATCGGCTGAGCGGCCTCGTGCTTCACCACGAGGCGGACATCACCGAGCAGCGGGTCAGCGAGGCGGGCCTCGATCCGGATGACGTGCGCGTCCGGCAGGCCGTCATGATGGCGAGCGCGCTCGAGGGCTTCCCGCGCCACCTCTCGATCCACGTGGGCGGCTTCGTGCTGTCGTCGGAGCCGCTGCACCAGGTGGCTCCGGTCGAGCCTGCGCGGATGGAGGGCCGCACGGTGATCCCGTGGGACAAGGACGATCTCGACGATCTCGGCTTCTTCAAGATCGACGTCCTGGCGCTCGGCATGCTGACGGCGATCCGCAAGGCGCTCGGTATGATCCACTCGGACCGGTACGCCGGGCTCGCGGATCCCTTGGTCCACGCGGCACGGGACCCCGCGTCCGCGGGTCCCTTGGTCGACGCGGCAGGGGATCCTGCGCCCGCGGCGGTCTCGCTCCACGCGGGCCGAGGCGCCGCGTTCGATCCGATCGCGGCGCTCGCGCAGATCCCGCCGGAGGACCCGGCTGTCTACGAGGCGATCGGCCGGGCCGACACGGTGGGGGTGTTCCAGATCGAGAGCCGCGCGCAGATGGCGATGCTCCCGCGGCTGAAGCCGAACAAGTTCTACGATCTGGTGATCGAGGTGGCGATCGTGCGCCCCGGGCCCATCCAGGGCGGGATGGTGCACCCCTACCTGCGCCGGCGGACGGGGCAGGAGCCGCCGGTGTCCCCGCACCCGTGCCTGGATCCCATCCTGGAGCGCACGCTCGGCGTTCCGCTCTTCCAGGAGCAGGTGATGCAGATCGCGATGGTCGGCGCGGGCTACACGCCGGGCGAGGCCGACCAGCTGCGCCGCGACATGGCGGCGTGGAAGAAGCACGGGCGCCTGGAGCGGCACCGCGGGCGGCTCATCCAGGGCTTCGCCGAGCAGGGGATCTCGGCGAAGTTCGGGGAGATGCTCTACCAGCAGATCCAGGGCTTCGGGGAGTACGGCTTTCCGGAGTCGCACGCGGCGAGCTTCGCGCTCCTCGTGTACGCGTCGGCCTGGCTCAAGGTCCACCACCAGGCGGCGTTCACCTGCGCGCTGCTCAACGCGCAGCCGATGGGGTTCTACAGCCCGTCGGCGCTGGTGCAGGACGCGCAGCGGCACGGCGTGGAGGTGCGGCCTGTGTGCGTGGTGCAGAGCGCGTGGGACGCGACCCTGGAGCCTTCCGCCGAGCCCTCGGCGGGCCCGGCGCTGCGGCTCGGCATGCGGCTCGTGAAGGGGCTCGGCGAGGCGGCCGTGGCGGCGATCGTGGCGGCGCGCGAGGAGGCGCCGTTCACGAGCCTCCCGGATCTCGTGAGGCGCACGGAGCTGAAGAAGAACGAGGTGGAGGCGCTCGCAGAAGCGGGCGCGCTCGCCGCGCTGGTGCCTGCCCGGAGAGAGGCGCTCTGGCGCGCGCGCGCCCCCCGCGTGGAGGGGTTGTTCGAGGGCGTTCCGATCGAGCAGGACCGGGACGTCGGGCTCCCTCCGCTCAGGCCGCTGGAGCAGCTCGCGCTGGACTACGGGCGCGTGGGTCTGTCGCTGCACGACCACCCGATGCGGCACGTGCGGCGGGCGCTCAAGCGGCGGCGCGGTGCCGGGCGCGTGCGGACCGCCGAGGAGATCAAGGCGGCGCGCGACGGGGAGAGCGTGCGGGTCGCCGGGATGGTGGTCGGACGCCAGCGGCCGGCGACCGCGAGCGGCGTGACGTTCATGACGCTCGAGGACGAGACCGGCGTGGTCAACGTCATCGTCCAGCGGCAGGTCTTCGCAGAGTACGAGCACGTGGCGAGGAACGCGGCGCTCTTGCTCGTCGCCGGGCGGATCGAGCGGCAGGGCCAGGTGATCCACGTGCTCGCGCGCGAGCTCGATCGGCTGGAGCTGCCCAGCGGCGAGGAGATCGCGCTCAAATCGCGCGACTACCGCTGAGGGCGCGCCGACGTCGCGCTCCCGGACCGCAGGGCGATCGGCGGCGCGTGAGGAGAGCTCGCGCGCTCGTCAGAGGGGCGGCGACGACCTCGTCGACGCGAGCGCGCTCGTCAGCGGGCGGCGACGACCTCGTCGACCAGCGAGAGCAGCGTCGCCGCGTCGAACGGCTTCAGGAGCAGCCGGGCGTTGACCTGCTGCAGGAACGCCTTGCTGCGCTCCGTGAAGGCGCCTCCGGTCAGGAACACGACACGGCGCTGCTGCTCGGGCGCGTGCTCGGCAAGCGAAGTGTAGAAATCCATTCCCGTCATATCGGGCATCATGAGGTCGCACAGGATGGCGTCGTAGCGCTCTCCGGCGCGGATCCGGCTGAGCGCGTCGCGCGCGCTCGCGGTCGCGATCGTCTCGTGCCGTGGCTCGAGCGTCCCCGCGATCGCCCGCGTGAGCAGCGGCTCATCGTCGATGATGAGGACCCGCTGCCGCTGCGCCGCCTCCGGCGTGAGCGTGTCGAGGCTGCCGTTCTCGCACGGCCACCTCGACGCGCACGAGCCGGGCGCAGCGGAGGCGGGCGCCTCGCCGGCCGTGGCGGCGGGGAGGACGAGGCGGAACGTGCTCCCCTTGCCGGGGCGGCTGTCCACCTCGATCCGACCCCCCAGCGCCGTGACGATGGAGTGGCAGATCGCGAGCCCCAACCCGAGCCCTTCGCCAGCTTCCTTGCTCGTGTAGAACGGCTCGAAGATCCGCTCGAGCGACTCGGGCACGATCCCGGCGCCCGTGTCGCGCACCTCGACGACGACCGACCCCTCGGCGTCGCAGCGGGTCGAGAGCTCGATCTCGTTCTGCTCGGCGAGCCCCTCGGGGATGGCCTGCGCGGCGTTCACGATGAGGTTCAGGAAGGCCTGCGCGAGCCGCGGCTCGTTCGCCTGGACGGGCGGCACCTCCTGGAAGCTCCGGACGACGCGGGCGCGGTGCCGGATCTCGTTCATCGCCATGTGGACGCAGGAGTCGAGCACCCGCCGGGGGTCGACCGGCCCGCGTCGGTCCTCCTCGGCGCGCGAGAAGCTGTGGAGATCGCGCACGATGAGCCGCACCCGCTCGGCGCCCTCGCGCGCGTCCTCCAGCAGGCTCAGCACGTCGGAGAGCTCGCTCGATGGAGCGCGGCCGTCGCCGTGAGAGCGCGCCCAGGGACCGCCGCGCGCTGCGCTATTCCGGCGATCGAGCGAGCCGATGCGCCGGATGGCCGCGTCGACGTTCGTGATGACGAACGCGAGGGGGTTGTTGATCTCATGGGCGACGCCGGCGGCCAGCGTGCCGACGCTCGCCATGCGGCCGGCGCCGACGAGGCGGGCCTGCGTCTGCGCGAGCGCCTGGCGCGAGGCGGCGTCGCGCGCGGCGCGCTCGCGGACGACGGAGAGCCGCGCCCGGGGGCCCGCGCCGTCGCCGCCCGCGAGCAGGAAATCGCTCGCGCCGGCCGCGAGGATGCCGTCGATGTCCCCGTCGCGCTCGGTGATCGCGAGGACGAACACCGCATCGCCGCCGGGCTGCGCCCGCACGCGGCCGCAGAACGCGGCGGCGCTGGCGGGCTCGCTCCAGTCGACGGCGAGCACCGGCGGCGCCTCGCCCAGGCACCGCTCCAGGGCGCGCGCGGGATCGGAGGTGACGCCGACGTCCGGCACGTGACGTCGGATCAGCGCTTCGAATCGCTCGCTCGCCGCGGCGCGCCCGCGGAGGAGCAGGATGGCGGCCGGCTCCGCGCAGCCCATCGACGTCCTCTCAGCTGTCCTTCGAAGACCCGTTTCAGGAGTCCTTCGAAGATCCTTTACCGCATCTCCATCCCGGCGTGCAGGCATGGTGATCCGTTCCGCTGCGCCTGCCAGGCGCCTCGCCGGTCTCCTTCGAGCCGCGCGCCAGCCAGTCGGCTCGCCCGCTTCGCGTGGCTATCGAGGGCTGGCCGTCGCGTCGTCGTCCGGATCGCCGTCATCGGCGACCCTCGTCGCGCCGTCCGTGAGCGGCGGGTACAGGCTCTCGACGAACTTCCCGGAGAGCCGCCCCGCGAGGTGTGCATCCATCCGCGCCAGCGCCTCGCGCAGCCGATCGATCTCGGCCGAGAGCGCTGCCTTGAGCGGCTGGCGCTGCGCCTGTTCCATCCAGGCGAGCTCCACAAGCGCTTCCTCAAGGTGCGCGCGCGCCGCACCGCCCGCCTCGCCCGCCTCGGGTTCTCGGACCAGATACTCCGCGACGCGCACGCGCCCGCGGTAGCGGACCCGCATCCGCTCGAGGAAATCCCGGTACGGCTTCACCGCCCCGCTGAGCGCCTGCACCGCCGCCGCGAGCGCGCTCGCCTCGCTCTGGAGCGCCTCGCGATCGGCGCCGGAGAGCGCCGGGTTGTGCTCGACGTGGGCCTCGAGCGTCGCCAGCACCTCCCGGGCCCAGCGGAGGTGCCGGAGCCCCGAGGCGCCGCGCGACAGGCGCCGCCCGGCCCCCCCGTCCGCGCTCACGCCACCGCCGCCGCCGGCGCCGCCTCGCGCTCCGGGCGCTTCGCCGTCTCGTTGATCTTCACGCTGACGAGCTTCGAGACGCCGGGCTCCTGCATCGTCACGCCGTAGAGCACGTCGACCGACTGCATCGTGCGCTTGATGTGCGTGATGAGGATGAACTGCGAGTGGCTCGTCATGCTCCGGATCCCCTCGTTGTAGCGGGCCACGTTCGCCTCATCGAGCGGCGCGTCGACCTCGTCGAGGATGCAGAACGGCGACGGCTTGAACTGGAAGATCGCGAAGATGAGCGACACCGCGGTGAGCGCCTTCTCGCCGCCGCTCATGAGCTCGATGTTCCCGAGCTTCTTGCCCGGCGGCTGCGCGAGGATCTCGATCCCCGTCTCCAGCATGTCGTCGGGGTTCGTCAGCCTGAGCTCCGCCTGCCCTCCGCGGAACATCTTGGGGAACAGCGCCTTGAAGCGCGCGTTGATGCCGTCGTACGTCGTCTTGAAGAGCCGCTTCGACTCGCGGTTCATCTGGGCGATCGCCTTCTCGAGGTCGTCGAGCGCCTTCTCGAGATCGGCCTTCTGGCTCGAGTAGTACGTGTACCGCTCCTCGGCCTCGGCGTGCTCGCGCACGGCGTCGAGGTTGACGGGGCCCATGCGGTCGAGCAGCTCCGTCAGCTCCTGGATGCGCGCGCGGTGCGAGGCGTCGGCGGGCGGCCGCTTGTGGTAGTCGCCGACCACGCGGGCGAGCTCCAGCCCGCGGAAGCGCTCGCGCACCCCCTCGATGAGGTGGTCGTGCTCGACCCGCAGCCGCTCCAGCGCGAGCTCGTGCTTGCGGAGCCGCTCCGACACCTCGGCCAGCTCCTGCCGCAGCCCGCGCAGGTCGGCCTCGCGCACCCCGTGCGCCTGCCGCGCCTCGTCCAGCGAGCGCCGCGCCTCGGTCAGCGCGGCCTGCGCCGCGTGCGCCTCGGCGACGGCGCGGACCAGCGCCTCGCGCGCGATCATGATCGTCGCCGCGGCCTTCCCCGCGCCCACGGCGCTCTCCGTCCGCTCCTGGTCGAGCCGGGCGATCCGGCCCCGGAGCTCGTTGCATGACCGCGTGAGCCGCTCGACCGTGCCCCGCGCCGCCGCGGCGCGCTCGCGCACGCGCGCGAGCTTCACCTTGCGCTCGGTCACGACCGACTGCTGCCCGAGCACCCGCTCGCGCCACTCGGCCGCGACCTGCTCGGCGTGCTCGAGGCCGGCCGCCGCCGCCTCGCGCGCCGCTCGCCCCGCCTCGAGCTTGTCGCGAGCCGCTTGCTGCTCGCTCCCGCCGGCGTCGAGGTTGTCGGCGAGGTCCTCGAGCTCGGAGCGCACCACGCCCTCGCGCTTCTGCGCCGCGGCGAGCTGCTCCTCCGCCCGGCGGAGATCCTTCTCGGCCGTCACGAGGGCGAGCTCTCCCTCGTGCGCCTCGCTCCGCGCCCGCTCCAGCGCCGTCCCCACCTCGGTGATGCGCAGGCGGAGCTTCTGCTGCGCGTCGAGCAGCGCCGTCACCTCCTCCGACTTGGTCGCGACGAACTCGTGCAGCGCGCGCATCTCCCGCTTCTGCTCGATCATGCCGGCCGCGACCGCGTCGCCCGAGCCGCCGCTCACCACGCCGTCCTCGCGGAGGACGGTGCCGTCGAGCGTCACGAGCGTGCACCCCGCGCCCTCCGCCGCGAGCCGCGCCGCGACCTCGGCGGAGGCGACGACCACCGCGTCCCCCACGAGCGCGCGCGCCAGCGCCTCGTCCTCGGGGGCGAAGACGAGCCGGTCCACGAGCGGCCCGAGCACGCCCTCCCCGCGCGGCGGCCGCCGCGCCGCGCCGGCCACGAACGAGGGCCGCGCCGCGATCACGCTCGCCCGCCCGCGGTTGTTCTTCGACAGATCCGCGAGCAGCGCGATCCCGCGCTCGACGTCGCTCACGACCGCGCACTGCAGCCGGTCCCCGAGCAGCCCCGCGAAGGCCGCGGTCAGCTCGGCCGGCGCCTCGATCCGGTCGGCCACGAGCCCGAGCAGCGCCGGGTCCTTGGTCTTGAGGAGGTTCTTCACCCCGGCGCCGACGCCCTCCAGCCGCGCGTGCAGCTCCTCGAGCGCGCGGAGCCGGTTGCGCCGCTGCCCGAGCTCGTTCTTTGCGTGCTCCACGGCGCGGTCGCTCGATACCGCCTGCTCGCGCAGCGCCTTCATCTCTGCGTCGAGCCGCGTCCGCTCCTCCGCCGAGATCCGCTTCCCGTCGGCGAGCTCCGCCACGTTGCGCGTCAGCGACGAGCGCCGCCGCTCGAGCTCCTCCGACTCGTACATCAGCCGCCCGAGCTCGTCCTCGAGCTTCGCCCGCCGCTGGCTCATCTCCGTCATGCGCCGATCGAAGCCGGCGAGCGACGCCTCGGCGGCCGCGACCGCCGCGGTGGCCTCGGCGGCCCGTCGGCGCAGGGCGGCGACCTCGTGCTCGGCGGTCCGCTCTCCGTGGCGCAGCTCCTCGAGCCGCTCGTGCTGCTCGAGCGCGAGCTCGCTCTCCCGCGCCTCTTCCTCGTCGACGCCGGCGAGCTGCGCCTCGAGCTGCGCCTTCTCTGCGCTGAGCTCCTCGACCGTCTTCTCGAGCTCCCCCTGCTCCTTGGCCGCGGTGACGAGCCGCTCCTCGAGGTGCCGCAGGCGGTCGCGCGCCCGCGCGATCTCCGCCTCGTGGGTGCGCACCTGGTTGTCGGCCGCGAACGCCTCGTTCTGCGCGCGCTCGGCCCGCTCCTCACAGGCGAGGGCCTCGAGCCGGGTGACCTCGATCTCGGCCTCGCGCGCCGAGAGCGCGGTGCGCGACGCCTGCTCGCGCTCCGCGTGCGCGGCCCTGCCGAGCGACTCGTGCTGCGTGAGCACCGTGATCTCGAGGAGCTTGTGCGACGCCTCGTGGAGCACGAGGTCCTCCAGCTCCTTGCGGTAGTTGACGTACCGCTCGGCCTTGGCCGCCTGGCGCTTCAAGGACGCGAGGTTCCGCTGGATCTCGGAGACGATGTCCCCCACGCGGAGCAGGTTCTGCCGCGTCTGGTCCATCTTCTGCTCGGCCTGCTTCTTCCTGGCCTTGTATTTCGTGATGCCGGCGGCCTCCTCGATGAGCATTCGCCGGTCCTCGGGGCGCGCCGAGACGATGAGCCCGATCTTTCCCTGCTCGATGATGGAGTAGGCCTTCGTGCCGACGCCGGTGCCGAGGAAGAGGTCGGTCACGTCCTTGAGCCGGACCTGGGTCTTGTTGATGAGGTACTCGCTCGTCCCGTCGCGGAAGAGCCGGCGCGTCACCGCGATCTCCGCGTAGTCCCGGTACTCCAGCGGCAGCTGTGACGCCGCCGTCGGCTCGCTGTTGTCGAAGGTGAGCGTCACCTCGGCCATCCCGTGCTGGGCGCGGGTCTCGGAGCCGTTGAAGATGACGTCCGACATCGACTTGCCGCGCAGGTGCTTCGCGCTCTGCTCCCCGATCGCCCACCGGATGGCGTCGACGATGTTCGACTTGCCGCAGCCGTTGGGACCGACGATGCCCACCACGTCCGTATCGAAATGGACCACCGTCCGGTCGACGAACGATTTGAACCCGCTGATCTCGAGCTTACGAATGCGCATGACGTCCCCGGGACCGGCCGGGCGGGCTTAAACGTATCGTCACAGCACGCCACGTACCGTCACAACTGGCGTCTCGGGGTCTACGTGGGCTGGCGCCGCGCGGCAAGAGCGGAATCCTGGCTCCTCACGCGCACCGAGGACCAGGTCTTGCGCATCCCGCTGGTGCAGCGATGTCCGAAGCGCAAGGTGTGCTTCTGGCAGCCGCCTTGACAGGTGGCTAACGTGGCCATACTCCTCGGGTTGTTCCGAGGAGTAGAAACGTCATGCCCACTTACGAGTACGCCTGCACATCTTGCGCGCATGAATGGGAGGCCGAGCAGTCCATCAAGGAGGCCGCGCTCTCGGAGTGCCCGTCGTGCCTCAACGCGACAGCCCGGCGACAGATCTCGCGCGGCACGGGATTCATCCTCAAGGGCAGTGGCTGGTACTCCGACCTCTACTCCTCGGGGTCGAACAAGCCGCCCGCGAAGTCGGACGGGGGGTCGGGCAGCTCCTCAGGGTCGGAGGGGGCGAGCTCGGACTCCGGGTCGAGCAGCGCCTCGCCGGCGGGCGGCAACACCAAGAGCGACTCCAGCGCGTCGTCCGCCTCCGCGGCGGCCTGACGCCAACTCGGCGAGCAGCGACGGGGGTGTGGCCAGCGCGGCGCAGCGCGCGGTGGCGCCGTCGTGGTGCGCCGGTAGTGCTGCGTGCCCACCGGCGCCGGGCGCGGTGCTAGGGTGCCCTGGATGGATGAGAGAAAGCGACTTGAGGAGCTCCGCCGGCAGCTCACGGAGCTGGATCAAGAAATCCTTCGCAGCATCGAGCGGCGGGCTCGCATCGCGCACGAGCTTGCCAAGTTGAGGACAGGCACGGCCCGGTTCGCCCCCACGGCCGACGCAGCCCACATGCAGGCGCTCGAGCGCGCCGCGACGCCGCCGTTCCCGCAGCGCGCGGTGCGGCCGATCTTCGTCGCCATCGACGCGGCCTCGCGCGCGTTCGAGGTCGCGCCCCGGGTGGCGTACCTGGGGGCCGAGGGCGACTATGGCTGGACCGCGGCGCACGATCACTTCGGGATCGGAGGCGAGTTCGTCCGCGCCGACAGCCCCCTCGCCGCCATCGAGGAGGTCGCGCGCTCGCGCGCAGACTTCGCGGTGGTCCCGTACGAGTCGTTCAAGGAAGGGCCGATCTTCCCGACGATCCAGGCGATCGGCGGCGCCGATCTCAAGGTGGTCGGCGAGCGCCAGCTGGTGCAGGCGCTCGACCTCGTGAACCGGACGGGCAACCTCGCCGACGTCGAGCGGGTGTACTCCTCTCCTCAGGACCACGTGGCCTGCGTGAACTACCTCGAGCTCCAGCACCCGCGCGCGCTGGTGCTCGACGTGCGGGGCCCGCAGGCCGCCTGGGATCTCGCGGCGGAGAACGAGGGCAGCGCCGCCATCGTCCCCCGCGGCTTCGCGGGCGGGCAGGAGCTCAGGGTCGCCCGCGAGAACGTCGGCGACGAGGGGGAGCTCCGGATCCGCTACGCGGTGCTGTCCCGGCTCCCGTCGCCGCGCTCGGGCCACGACGCCACGGCGGTCCTCTTCAGCGTCCACGATCGGCCCGGCGGGCTCCACGACATCCTCCAGCACTTCAAGGAGCGCAGCTGCAACCTCCGGCGGGTCCACTCCCGCCCCGTGCCCGGCGAGGGCTGGGACTACGTGTTCTACGTGGAGGTCAGCGGACACACGACCGATCGGGCGCTCGTCGCGGCGCTCGAGGGCGTGAAGCGCGAGACGAAGATGCTGAAGATCATCGGCTCCTTCCCGCTGGAGCGCCCCGACCCGCCGCACGAGCGAGCTTGATGGCGAGCGTGATGGTGCGGACGCTGTTCCATTCCCGAGGCGCTGCCGCCCTGCGCCGCGCGGCGGGCGCGATCGCGATCGCGGCGCTCGCCCTCCAGGCGCTCGGCGGCTGCGGCGGCGCCGACGACAGCCTCGCGCTGGTCGGCGGAGAGAAGATCGACGCGACGGCGATCGATCGCGACCCCCTGGCCGTCCTTCCGAGCGGCGCGGTGATGCTCGGATACCTCGACGCGGCGGCCATGTTCACTTCCGGCCTGGGAGGCGAGGTCAACCAGATCGTCACGAGCCTGCTCCCGCTGGGGCCCGAGTCGAACTTCGTCCCGTCGCGCGACATCGTGAAGGTCTACGGCGGTCTCTATGCCATGCAGGGCGCGGATTTCTGCGCCGTGATGCAGGGCAACTTCGACGTCGACGCGATCCGCCGCTCCGCCGACGCCAGGTCGGTCACCGTGATCGGCGCGCCGCTCGTGAAGACGCGCTACGCGGACAACGATCTCTTCACGGCCGGCAACGTCGGCTTCGTCGTGCTCACGCCGCACACGATCCTCACCGGCAACGAGACCGGGATGCGGCGGGCCCTCGATCGGCTCCGCTCCGGCAAGCTGACGCGCTCCGTGCCTTCGTGGATGGTCGAGCTGCTCGGGACCAAGGGAGCGTCGTTCGCCGTGGCCGGCGACCTCTCGAGCCAGGCGGCGGTCGCGTCTGCGGCGGGGCAGTTCCCCTTCCTCGCGGGGCTCCAGTACGTGCGCGTCATCGGCAACTTCCAGCCGCCCGGGGTCAACTTCGCCGGCGCCCTCACGTACACGGACCCGCAGAGCGCGGCGAACGGCGCGGTCGCGCTTCGCAACCTCGAGCAGATCGCCAGGATCGCGACGCTGCTCTCCTCGTGGGGCTTCGGCTACGGCTCGGTCCCTCCGATGCAGGTCGCGCAGCGCGAGAGCGACGTCGCGTTCACGCTGCCCCTCGGCGAGGGGATCGTGCGAATGCTCCTCCGCACGGTCGCCGACACGGTGCGGAGCGTGGCGCTCGTGCGCTGACTCAAGCCTTGCGGAGCGGCGCGCGCGAGGGCGGCGCGGCGTGGGCGGGGTCGTCCGGCCACGCGTGCTTCGGGTAGCGGCGGCGGAGCTCCTTCGCGATGGCGGGATAGTGGCGCGCCCAGAACCCCGACAGATCGGTCGTGACCTGCACGGGGCGCTGGTTCGGCGCGCACAGGTGCAGCACGACAGGCACCCGGCCACCGGCGACGCGCGGCCCCTCCGCCATGCCGAAGAAGTCCTGCAGCCGGGACGCGAGCGACGGTGGCGCGCCCGCCGCATACTCGAGGCGCGCCCGCCGGCCGCCGGGCAGGACGATCGACTCGGGGGCGAGCTCGGCGAGCGCTCGCGCCTTCGCGGGGCCCAGCGAGGCCTGCACGGCGCTCGAGAGATCGGCGTCGCGGAGCTCGGCGAAGCTCCTGCGCCCGTCGCAGAGCGCCTCGAGCGCGGCGAGCACCGCGTCCTCGCCCACGTCGGGTAGCGCTGCGTCGGGGCAGTGCGCGCGCGCGAACGCGACCCGCGAGAGCCAGCTATCGAGGGCGTCGCCCTTCACGAACGCTCGCCACCCCTTCGCTCTCGCCTGCGCCGCGAGCTCCCGCGCCGCCGCTTCCGCCAGCGGACCGCTGGCGCCGGCGGCCGGCCGCGCCTCGTCGAGCACGAGGGCGTCGTACGACAGCCGGCGAACGACCTCGACGCGCTCCGCGGCGGCGTTCCACGTCGCCTCCGTCGTGTCCCGGATCGCGTCCGTGAAGAGGTCGAGCAGCCAGTCGGCCTCGATCGCGCTCGCCGCCCGGACGACCGTGCGCGCCGAGCGGCCCTCGCTGCGCTCCTCGATGTCGACCGCGACCACGAGATCGACCTCGTCGATGACGCTCGCCTCGGAGAGCGCGGCCGTCCCGCCGGCGGCGAGCACGACCTCCCGTCCGGTCCGACCCGTCGCGCTGGTCGGCCGGCGGAGGCGCCCGACCCGGTCGGGGTATCCGGAGAGGATCGCGATGCGCTGGGCGAGCTCGCGCGCCTCGACGGTCTCCGGCGGCGCGGCGCTCCGGTGATCGGCGAGCCGCGAGAGCTGCTTGCGCGTCCGCTCCACGATGAGCGCGCGCGCCGGGTCCACGCCCAGCCACCGCAGGCGGTCCGCCGCGAACCGCGCGCGATCCGCCTCCTCGAAGGCCTGGAGCGCGGCGAGCAGGTCGGAGCTGTGCCGCGCGTCGCTCCTCCGACCATGGGGCTCCCGCGCGCCCGACGGCGCGCCGAGGTCGCGCTCCGCGACGAGCGCCGCGAGCGTGCACCCGTCGCCGGCGACGCCTCGCCGCTCGGCCTCGACGATCATCCGCGCCTGACGCGGATGCGCCGGGAAGCGAAGCATACGCCGTCCGGTCGGCGTCACGCGCCGCCCCTCGTCGAGCGCGCCGAGCCGCACGAGCAGCGCCTCGGCCGCGGCGAGCCCGGCGGCGGGCGGCGCCTCCAGCCACCCGAACGCCTCGAGATCCGTGACCCCGGCGGCGCAGAGCTCGAGCACCGTCTCCGCGAGGTCGAGCCGGCGGATCTCGGGCGCCTCGTGCTCCGGCCGCGAGGCGAGATCCCCGCGCGTGTAGAGCCGGAGGCAGCGGCCGGGCCGCGTCCGCCCGGCGCGCCCCGCGCGCTGCGCCGCGGAGGCGCGGGCGATGGGCGCGACGCGGAGCGTCGGCAACCCCGACCACGGCGCGTGCGCGGCCACGCGCGCGAGGCCGCTGTCGACGACCGCGACGACACCATCGATGGTCACGGAGGTCTCGGCCACGTTGGTCGAGAGGATGATCTTTCGCCGATCCGCGGGGCGCACCGCGCGGTCCTGCTCGGCCGCGGACAGCGAGCCGTGGAGCGGCAGGAGCAGCAGGTCCTCGCTCTTCGCGATGGCTGCGCACGCTTCCATCGCCCGCCTGATCTCCGCGGAGCCGGGCAGGAACACAAGCACGTCACCGTCGAGCCCCTCCTCGATGAGCTGCCGCACCGACGACGCGACAAGGCTCTCGAGCGTCCTGTCGCCCCAGTGCGCCGGGGCGCGGCGGTCGCCCGCGGCGTGGGTCGACGGGCTCACCCGGGCGCTCGGCAGGTACTCGATCGCGACGTCGAACATCCGCCCCTCGGCGCGCAGGGTCGGCGCCACCGAGGCTCCCGCCGCTGTGGTTTCGTGGCCGCGCTCGGCCTCGGCCGCCGGGGCGGGCTGCGCCTCCGGCCCGCCGAGGAACGCCGCGATCGGCCCGGCGTCGAGCGTCGCGGACATCACCACGAGGCGGAGATCGGGCCGCGCGCCGCGCTGCAGGCGCCGGAGCAGCGCGAGCGCGACGTCGCCGGCGAGGTGCCGCTCGTGGAACTCGTCGAGCACCACGGCGCTCACGCCCCGGAGCTCGCGATCGACGAGGAGCCGCCGCGTCAGCACGCCCTCGGTCACGAAGCGGACGCGCGTGGCCGGGCTGGACGCCTCCTCGAAGCGCATCGTGTAGCCCACGGTCTCGCCCACGCGCTCGCCGAGCTCTTCGGCCACGCGCCGCGCGGACAGGCGCGCCGCGAGCCGCCGCGGCTCGAGCACCAGGATCTCGCCGCGCTCCGCGAAGCCCGCGTCGAGCAGCGCGCGCGGCACGCGCGTCGTCTTGCCCGCCCCGGGCGGGGCCTCGAGCACCACGCTCGGGCGCGCGCGCAGGGCGGCGCAGAGATCGGGGAGGATCGGATCGATCGGCAGCGGCTGCATGGCTTCGGCGCTCTCCGCGCGATGGGCGCGCGGCAGCGGAGCCTAGCAATCCTTGGCGCGCGCGGACCTGTGATACTCGTCGAATTGCCGTGAGCGCATCGACCGATCCGACCCATCTTTCAGCGACCGCGCTCGCCACGCTCCTGGCGGCGCGCGAGATCAGCTCCGAGGAGCTCACGCGGGCGCACCTGGCGCGCATCGAGGCGCTCGAGCCGCGGCTCCGCGCCTTCACCTTGGTGCTCCGCGACGAGGCGCTCGCGGCCGCCCGCGGCCTCGACGAGGAGCGCCGTCGCGGGGACATCCGCGGCCCGCTCCACGGGCTCCCGATCACCGTGAAGGAGTCGCTCGACATGGCCGGCATGGCCTCCACGCTCGGCGTCGCCTCCCGCAGGGGGCATCGGGCGACCAGCGACGCGACGGTGACCGCGCTGCTCCGACGCGCGGGGGCCGTGATCCTCGGGCGCACGAACGTCTCGCAGCTGCTCCTGTACAACGAGGCGCGCAACCCGCTCTTCGGGCAGACGGCGAACCCGTGGAGCCTCGATCACAGCCCGGGCGGCTCGTCCGGCGGCGAGGCGGCCGCCATCGCGGCGGGGATGTCGCCGCTCGGCATCGGAACGGACATCGGCGGCAGCATCCGCGTCCCCGCGCACTGCTGCGGCATCGTCGGCCTCAAGCCCACGCTCGATCGCTGGACCAACAAGGGGAGCAACACGGCGCTCCTCGGACAGGAGGCGATCCGCGCGCAAATCGGGCCGATGGCCAGGAGCGCCCGCGACCTCGCGCTCGTCATGTCCGAGCTCGATCCCGCGTCGATGGCGGAGCTCGACGTGCGCGTGCCGCCGCTCCCGATGGTCGAGCCAGCGAGCGTCGAGGTGGCGCGCCTGCGCGTCGGGTTCTACTGCGACGACGGGCTGGTGCCTCCCTCGACCGCCGTCGCCCGCGCGGTCGCGAAGGCGGCGTCGGCCCTGCGCGCGCGGGGCGCGACGGTCGTGCCGTTCACGCCGCCCGGGATCCCCGACGCGGTCTACGCGTATTTCGCGGCGCTCTCGGCGGACGGCGGCGCGACGGCGCTGTCGCTCCTCGACGCCGGCGAGGACGGCAGCGAGGGGACGGACATCGACGTCTCGCTCCGCTCGCTCCGCACGATGGCCTCGCTCCCGCCGTTCGCGCGCCGCGCCGCCGCGCGCGTCGCTGGTCTCGCGGGCGAGCGGCGGCTCCAGCGTCTCCTCGAGGTCACCGGGCCGAAGTCGGTCTCGGAGTTCTGGCGCACCACGCACGCCCTGCGCGAGGCGCGCGCCGCGATCGCGTCGGCGATGCGCGCCGAAGCGCTCGACCTGCTGCTCTGCCCGCCGTACGCCACGCCGGCCCTGCCGCACGCCGCGTCGCGCGACTTCGTCCTCGCGGGCAGCGCCGCGATGCTGTGGAACCTCACGCAGTTCCCGGCTGGCGTCGTCCCCGTGACCCGCGTGCGGCCCGAGGAGGCGCGCCGCGAGCGGCCGCGCGACCGGCTGGAGAAGCGGGCCGCCGAGGTCGATGCGAAGAGCGTGGGCCTGCCCGTCGGGGTGCAGGTGGTCGGCTTCCCCTTCACCGAGCACCTGGTGATGGCCGCCATGATCGCCATCGAGGACGAGCTCGCCGGCGAGGCCGATCGGCCCGCCACGCCTGTCTCACCGCCTTCGCTCGCCGGATGACGCGGCGAACGCCGGGAGCCGGCTGACCAGGACGACACCGGAGCTCGATGATGCCGCCGCGCGGTCGCTGTCCGGCGCGTCCACAGTCGACAAAAGCTGAAGCCCTACAAAGCCGAAAGGTCCGCCGGAGAACCTCTCCGCCGGACCAGTCGGGGCGAGTGGATTCGAACCACCGACCCCTTGACCCCCAGTCAAGTGCGCTAACCAGGCTGCGCTACGCCCCGAGCCACTCCGCCGCCACGTTTCGGTGCGGAGCGAGGGCGCACCGTAGTCGAAGCCTTGGGAATTGCAAGGGCATCGCATCGAGGATCGCAGACTCGCTCCAGACGGGGCGTTTGGCGCTGGATGCAGCCGGACGCGGGGCGCGGATCGTCCGACGAAAACGCCGGGGCTCTCCGCGCGACGTCGCGGGCGCGCGATCCGAGCGGCGCGGTCAGATGCTGCGGAGCGCGGCAGCGAGGCCCTGCGCCGTGCTGTCCGCGACGAGGATCCCGTCGTCGCACCTGGCCCATGCGACCACGTCGCCCGCGTCGCAGGCGATGACCGGCACGCCGAGCGCGCGCGCCTCGCGGATCACCGTGGGGGCGGCCTCGTGCGATGAAGGGTGCAGCAGCACGTCTGCTGCGCCGATCCATGCGAGCGCTTCCCTCCGCGGGAGCGTGCCCGTGAAGCGCACCGCCGCGTTGCCGTCGCTCGTCGCCGTGATGCCCGCGCCGCGCGAGCTCCCTGCATCGAGGTCGCCGTGGCTCGCGAGGCGCTCGAGCGCGCCGCGCTCTGGACCGTCTCCGACGACGACGAGGCGCAACCCGGGTCCTGCAGCGCGCACCGCCTCGATCGCGAGCTCGACCCGCTTCGTCGGGATCAGCCGGCACGCGACGACGGCGAGGCGCTCGCCGGGGCCCTTCACGATCTCGCGACGGAGCGCGGCAGCGCGCCCCGCCACCGGCGGCAGATCGAACACGGGGGGCTCGACGCGCGAGGCGAGGTCCAGCGCGCGAGCCTGCTCCGGAGCGAGCGAGCCTGCGAGCGCGTCGCGCAGCGCGCGCGCCGCGAAGACGAAGCGCGCGTCGCGCCGGAGGAGCGCGCCCACCACCGCGGCGCGAGCCGCGCGCGGCGCGCGGAGCAGGAGCCGGACGTCGGCGCCGTGCGCGTGCACCTCGAGCGGCGTGCGCGGAAGCGCGAGCAGGAGCGGCCACGCGCACGGGATGATCCAGTGCGCCACCGCGCGACCGACAGGCCCGATCTCACGGAGCCGCTCGAGCACGCCGGCCGCGAACGGCGCCATGGAGAGCAGCCGGAGCGGCGACTCGCGCGCGCGCGCCACGGCGCCGGGCCACGCGAACAGCGCGCCCCCGCCTGCCCGATGGACGACGAGCCGGCCGTCCCGAGAGGGTGGATCGAGGATCGAGCCGCCGGCGGCGATCACGTGGACCTCGGCGCCGCTGCGCGCGAGCGCCTCCGCCGACGACCGCACGAAATGGCCGGAGGGATCCTCTTCGCTGACCGGATAGGACGTCGTGACCACCACGGCGCGCATGGGGACCTCACCAGGCTGGACGCGGCGCGGGCGCCGCCTCCGCGTCGCTCCGGCGCGCAGCCGCGGTTGCATCCACGCTACCGGGGCAACTGCTGGACGAACAAAATGACAAGACGCAGAGCACGCCGCGGACGCTCGAATCAAGCGTCCGTGTGCGTCTTCTGCGTCTTGGCCAGCTGCTCTCGCGCGAGGGGCGGTCGCTCTATGCGACCATGTCCATCTTCGACCGCTTCCGACGGCGGCGAGCGGCCTCCGAGGCCTTCTTCCGTCGCTTCACGGACGGCTTCATGTAGTGCCGGCGGCGCTTCAGCTCGCGGAGGATCCCCTCGGCGGCCATCTTCCTCTTGAGATGCTTGATGGCGCGCTCGATACCCTTGTCGCCCACGGCGACCTCGAGCGGTTTGCACTGAATGGCGTCGGTCGGCATGTCTCGAAGCGTCCTCTGCTGGGAAAAAAACTGGCCCAGTTGGCGGGCAGAATGCAAGCCGGCGGGGGGCCGGCATCGCGGGGCGCGCACTATGGCAGAGGCCTTCTAGCCTCGCAAGACCTCCCGACGGCCGCGGAGCATGACGTCGCGGCGCGACGTCCGGGCTGTTTCGGTGGTTTCACCTGTTCCACCTGTTTCAGCTGCCCCGCCTGTTCCGCCAGGCTCGCCAAGCTCGCCTGGCTCGCCAGGTTCCGCCGAAATCTGCATCAGGCCCCGGATTTTTCGGCTGTCCGTCGGTAATTATTGGGACTTGCACCTGAGAAACTTTCTAAGTACACATCTCGCTGTGGCCACCTCGCGGACAGCTGCTGGAAAGGGGGCCGCGCCCCGCGATGTCCGGGGGCGCGCGGTCGGCTTCGAGCGCAGCGCGGTCGAGGAGGATACCCGGATCGCCTCGATGCTGGCGTGCGTGCGAGCCTCGGGGCTCAAGCTGACGCCGCAGCGCCTGGCGATCGTGCGCGAGCTCGCGGCGGATCCGACGCATCCGACGGCGCAGGAGCTGTTCGAGCGGCTCCGGCCGGCGCTGCCGACCATGAGCTTCGCCACCGTCTACAACACGCTCGACGCGCTGGCGTCCGCGGGGCTGTGCGTCGCGCTGTCGCTGTCGCCGGGCGCCTCGCGCTTCGACCCGAACATGGCGGCGCATCATCACGCGGTCTGCGATCGCTGCGGGCTCGTCCGCGATGTGCCGTGCGCGCCGGTAGGCCCATCCGCCGGGCGCTCGGACGAGATCGCCCCCGCGCCCCTCACGGCCGCGCCCGGCTTCGAGGTCCGCGCGGTCGAGCGGATCTACCGGGGGCTCTGCGCTGCCTGCGCGAAGGGCACCCGGGGTGGCGAAGGCGCGCGGGGCAAGGCGCAAGACGCCCGGCGAAGCGCGGCGAGCAGTCGACTCCGCCCTGCAGAGGCTCGAGGGGCGCGGCGCCCTGGACGTGTCTAGCGGATCCACCGCGCCGCCGAGCCGACCTGCGCGGGCACCAAGGACTCATCATCCCAGCCGTTCAACCGAAGGAAGGAGAGCGAACCCATGACAAGCAAGCAGCTTACGGGCACGAAGACGCACCAGAACCTGAAGGACGCGTTCGCCGGGGAGTCGCAGGCCAACCGCCGCTACCTGTACTTCGCAAAGGTCGCCGATGTCGAAGGTCGCCCCGATGTCGCCGGTCTCTTCAAGGACACGGCGGACGGCGAGACCGGCCACGCGCACGGCCACCTCGATTACCTCAAGCAGGCGGGCGACCCGGCGACCGGCTTGCCGATCGGCAGCACGGAGAAGAACCTGAAGGCCGCCGTCGCCGGCGAGACCCACGAGTACGAGACGATGTACCCGGGCTTCGCGAAGGAGGCCCGCGACGAGGGCTTCGACGACATCGCGGAGTGGTTCGAGACGCTCGCGAAGGCCGAGAAGTCTCACGCCGGGCGCTTCACGAAGGCGCTGCAGTCGCTCGACTTCTGAGATCGACCGACGCGAGCGCGCGAGCGCTCCGGGGCGCGCCGAACCGACGGCGACTCGACCCGGGGCGCGCGCGCCATCGCGGCCCCGAAGGCTGTCCGGCGCCGGGCCGCGCGGCGAGCCGTCCCTTCGCGCCGTACCCCATGTTGACGATGTTGAGAGGAACCGACCAGTGAGCGTCATCCGGCGTGCACCAGACCGTCCACCGGCGACCTCGCCGAACGACGAGCGATATCTCGAGCCCCGCGATCTCGAGGCCGAGCTGCGGCGGACGTTCCAGATCTGTCACGAGTGCCGCATGTGCGTCGGGTATTGCGGCTCGTTCCCCGAGCTCTTCGCGCGCGTCGACAGGGACATCGAGGCCGGCGTCGCCGAAGGCGCCGAGGCCCTCACCTACGATGACTTCAAGGCTGTCGGCGACGAGTGCTGGCAATGCAAGCTCTGCTACATCAAGTGCCCGTACACGGCCGACGAGCACGCGTACGAGCTCCTGGATTTCCCGCGCGTGCTCGCGCGAGAGCGCGCGGTGCGCGCCCAGCGGGAGGGCATCCCGCTGGTGGACAGGATCCTCGGCGAGCCGCAGCTGATCGGCGAGCTGGGCTCCGGCGCCGCCGCGCCGCTCGCGAACCTCGTGCAGGCGAGCCGCCTGCTGCGCAAGGTGCAGGAGAAGGTGACCGGGATCTCGTCGGAGTTCCCGCTCCCGGAGATGGCGCGCAGGCCGTTCTCGTCCTGGTTCGCGGAGCACGGCGCCGCGGCCGGCGCCGGCAAGCAAGGTGACGTGGTGCTCTTCGCGACCTGCTACGGCGAGTACAACACGCCCGCGGTCCCCGAGGCGGCGGTCCGCGTCCTCGAGCACAACGGCTACGCGGTGCACGTCCCTGGCTGCTCCTCGGCGGACGATCCGCGAGACACCCCTGCGGGGGCGCTGACGTGCTGCGGGATGCCGAACCTCGACGGCGGCGATCTCGCGGCCTTCAACGCGAAGGTGAAGCACAACGTCGCGCTCCTGCTGCCGCACGTGCGCAGGGGGAGGAAGATCGTCGTGATCGGCCCGACGTGCGGCTACACGATGAAGAAGGAGTGGCCGGAGTACCTGCAGACGGCGGAGGCGCGCGAGGTCGCGGCCGCGACGGTCGACATGATGGAGTTCCTCGTCCAGCTCGGCCGCGAGAAGAAGCTCAACCGCGAGTTCAAGAAGGGGCTCGGCACGATCGCGTACCACGCCGCGTGCCACCTGCGCGCGCAGAAGATCGGCTTCCCGGGCGCCAGGGTGCTCGGCGTCGTCCCCGACACGGACGTGCGCGTCATCGAGCAGTGCTCGGCGGTCGACGGCACGTGGGGGATGAAGGCGGCCCACTACGAGACCGGGCGCAAGTACGCGTCGAAGCTCGTGCGCGGCGTCGCCGGCGCGGACGTCATCGTCAGCGACTGCACCCTCGCGGGTCTCAGGATGGTCAAGGAGAACGGCGCGAAGGTGCTGCACCCGGTCGAGGCGCTCGCCCACGCGTACGGGCTCGGCCCGACGCCGTGAACCTCGGTCCGAAGTCGTCAAGGAGAGGAGCGTCATGCGTCCCATCGATCGCAACGAGGTGCTCGGGATCGGCGAATACGAGGCGATCCGCGAGCGATTCCGCAGCCGCATCATCGAGGAGAAGCGGCCCCGCCGCGTGCGGATCGGAGACCACCTGACCGCGGTGTTCGAGAACCGCGACTCGGTGCTCTTCCAGATCCAGGAGATGCTCCGCACCGAGCGCATCACGAGCGAGAGCGGCATCCTCCACGAGATCGAGACGTACAACGATCTCATCCCGGGCGCGGGGCAGCTCAGCCTGACGCTCTTCGTCGAGATCCCCGATCGAGCGCTGCGCGACCGGATGCTCATCGATCTGGTGGGCCTCGAGGACACCGTGTCGATCGAGGTCGACGGCGTCGCCGCGCGGGCGCTCGGCAAGCGCGACGGATCGATGGAAGACCGCACGACGGCCGTGCATTACCTCAAGGCGGATCTCCCGGCCGAGGCGCAGGCCGCGATCAAGGCGAAGAAAGCGACGGTATCGCTCGTCGTCGGGCACCCGCGCTACGCGGTGAAGGCGCCGCTCGGGAGAGCGACCCTGGAGAAGCTCGCCGAGGACCTGTCCTAGCCGCGATGGTCTCCCTCGAGCGCCCGATCAAGTTCGAAGACGTCGACGCCGCGAACATCGTCTTCTTCGCGCGCTTCCTCAACTACGCGCACGAGGCGATGGAGCGGTTCTTCGCGCCGCTCGACGGAGGCTACGCCGGGCTCATCCTCGAGCGGCGGATCGGGCTGCCGGCGGTGCGGGTCGAGGCCGACTACGCGGCGCCGGTGCGTTACGGCCAGGCGCTCCGGATCGAGACGTCGATCGCCCGTATCGGCCGGCGGAGCGCCACGCTCCGGTACCGCATGCACCGCGCCCATGACGGCGTCCTGTCGGCGGAGCTACGGCACACGGTGGTGACCACCGACCTCGTGCAGCTGGTGTCGGTCCCGATGCCGGAGGACGTCCGGGCGCTGCTCAGCGCTCACCTCGAGCTCGAGCAGGCGCCCGCCAGCGCTGGTCAACGGGCGTGAGCGCGCGGCCGACGCGCCCGCGGGCGCGGGCACGCGCGAGGACCGAACCTGAGGCGAAGGCGCGATCGCTGCTGAAGCGGCGCGTCGAGCTGACGCTCCTCCGCGACAGGGCGCACTACGACGCGCTCGTGATGGGCGCCGTCGCGAACGCGCGCGTCTCCGTGTGGATCGCGACGGCCAACGTGAAGGAGCTGCGCGTGGAGGCGCCCATCGGATCGAGGGCGCGGGCGCGCGGCCGGTACATGTCGTTCCTCGACCTGCTCGACGCGCTCGCCGCCCGGGGGGTCGAGCTGCGCCTGCTGCACGCCGGTGTCCCGTCGCGCGCCTTCCGCGCCGAGCTCCGCCGGCGGCCCCGGCCGCCGATCGAGATGCGGCGCTGTCCGCGGGTCCACCTGAAGATGATCGCCGTCGACGGCGCGCTCCTCTACCTGGGCTCCGCGAACCTCACCGGCGCCGGGCTCGGGGCGAAGGGCGAGGGGCGGCGAAACTTCGAGGCGGGCGTGCTCACCGACGACGACCTCCTGCTCGACGAGATGCAGGCGACGTTCGAGGCGATCTGGACGGGCGCCGAGTGCAAGGGCTGCAAGCTCCGGCCGCTCTGCCCGGGGCCGCTCGACCAGCTCGACAAAATCCCGTTGCGCTGACGGTCCCGATGGCCGATGAGCAGCGCATGAGCACCGCGGGACCGGACCCCTCCGACCTCGATCGAATCGCCAACGCCGCGCTCGCGCGCGTGGACAGCGGGATGCTGCTCGGGCTCGGCACCGGGCGGGCGTCCGAGGCCTTCATCCGCCGCCTCGGGGAGCGCGTCCGCCGAGGGCTCCAGATCAAGGGCGTCGCCACGTCGGAGCGCTCGGAGGCGCTTGCCCGCCGCGAGAACATCCCGATGGTGTCGCTCGAGGAGGTCGAGCGCCTCCACGTCGCCGTCGACGGCGCGGACGAGGTGGCGCCCGACCTTGGCCTCATCAAGGGCCTCGGCGGCGCGCTCCTCCGCGAGCGCGTGGTCGCCTACGAAGCCGCGCAGTTCATCATCCTCGTCACGCCCGAGAAGCTCGTCGAGAAGCTCGGCTCGCGCGTGCCCATCCCCGTCGAGGTGGTGCCCTTCGCGAGCACGACGGCCACGCGGCACCTGATCGCGCTCGGGGGCAAGCCGGCGATCCGCAGGAACGCGGACGGGTATCCCTTCCAGACCGACAACCACAACTGGATCCTCGACACCGCGTTCGGCCCGATGGATGCGCCCGCAGCGGTCGACGCGCGCATCCGCAAGATCCCCGGCGTCGTCGACACGGGGCTGTTCCTCGACATGGCGACCCTCGTGCTGGTGGCGGACCCGGGCGCCGTCCGCGAGCTGACGCGTCAGCGCTAGCTCCGCGCGTCACGAATCCCGTCGGGGATCGCTGGCACGCGAGGCCAGGGAACACGGCCTTCGGGCGGGCGGCGCCAGCGCGGCGCGCGCCCGCCCATGGCGGGACCTCTGACAGGCGGAGCTAGCGCGCGTGGCGATCGAGCCTGCGGGCCAGGTCGTCCAGCGCGAGGTTGCCCGGAGCCCCGAGCGACACGCGCGCGCGGAGGCTCGCCGCGGCGTCGCCGGCCGGGAGCGCCGCGATCTCGGACGCGACCTTGCGGTAGGCCTCGCGGAAGGGGACGCCCTCCACGGCGAGCTCGACGGCGCGATCCGTGGCGAAGCACTCCGGCGTGATCGCGCGGGCCATGCGCTCCCGATCGAACGCGAGCCCCTCGACGAGCCGCGGCAAGAGGCGCGACGTCGCGAGCGCCTCGTCGAGCCCGCGCATCGTGGGGCCCTTCGTGAGCTGGAGATCGCGGTGGTAGCCCGACGGGAGCGCCACGATGGACTGCACCTCGGCGAGCGCCCCCTGGACGACGGAGCACGCCGCGCGCATGAGCTCGACGACGTCGGGGTTGCGCTTCTGGGGCATGATCGACGAGCCGGTCGTGAACGCCTCCGGGAGGCGGATGAACGCGAGCTCGCTCATCGCGAACAGGCTGAGATCCCACGCGAGCCGGCGGCTCACGGCCATCACCTGCCACGCGGCGGCGAGGATCTGCGCCTCGATGATGCCGCGCGACGTCTGGGACGCGAGCGGGTTCAGCGCCACGCCGGCGAACCCGAGCTCGCGCGCGACGCCGACGCGATCGAGCGGGAGGTTCACGCCGAAGCCCGCGGCGCCCCCGAGCGGGCAGCGATCGACGAGCGCCCGCGTCGCGCGCACCACGTCGATCGCGTCGGTGAGCCCCTCGACGAACGAGGCGGCCCAGTAGCCGACGGACGACGGCACCGCCCGCTGCAGGTGCGTGTAGCCGGGCATCGGCGTCTCCGCCTCGCGCCTGGCGAGATCGAGCAGCGCGCGGGCGCCGGCCGTCGCGTTCTCGGCGAGCTCGTCCAGCGCGTCGCGCTCGTACAGGCGCGTGGCGACGAGCACCTGATCGTTGCGGCTCCGGCCGGTGTGCACCTTCTTGCCCGCGTCGCCGATGCGGGCGACCAGCGCGGCCTCGATCGCGCTGTGGCCGTCCTCGTCGTCCTCGGTGAGCCGCAGCTCGCCGGCCTCGTTCTGGGCCGCGAGCACCTCGAGCTCGCGGACGAGCGCGTCCCGCTCCGCCTCGCTGAGCACGCCGATCCGCGCGAGCCCGCGGACGTGCGCGATCGTGGCCCGCAGGTCGTACGCGAGCAGGCGCTGATCGAGCTGCCAGTCGTCGCGCGAGGTGTAACGCAGCATCTGGGCGTCGGTCGCGCCCCCTTTGTCCCACAGTCGTACGCTCATTCAGCTCCCCAGGCTCTCGTCCACGAGAGCACGGATCTCGGCAAGCTTCTTGGCCTTGCCCTCGTCCAGCGGTCGCGGCTTCGCCGCGCCGGCCGCGGGCGCGAGCTCTCGCTCGAGCTCGCGCAGCTCGTCCTCCGCCGTCCGCGCCGGCCGGCGCTTGCCGAGGCCGAGCGCGCGGGCCAACCAGCTCCTCGACTCGCCGATCGCATAGTCGTCCGCGGCGATCCGGTCTGGCGCGGCGCGCAGCATCCGGACGAGCGCGGCGTTGGAGCTGACCCAGACGGCGGACTCGTCGAAGTGGGCGCGCGGCGTCACGTCGAGGTGCCGCGCGGCGGTCCGATCGGGCACGTCGTGCAGCCGGCAGTAGACGGCGAGCGCGAGCGCGAGCTCGTCGACCGGCATCTTGGTCGCCGAGTGCACCTGCACGCCGCCGCAGCCCTTCGCGTACAGGTAGGAGCCGTTCGTCGCGAGGACGCCGAAGCCGAGCAGCACGGCGGCGAGATCCACCGCGGGCTCGCGGTCCGACGGCGCGAGCGCGTCGAAGGCGCCGGCCTCGCTCAGGAACATGTACGCCACGGCGCGCACGAACGCCGTCGTGAGCACCGTGGGGTTGCGGAGCTCGCCCGCGGAGAGCGCGACCCGGTACCCGCCGTCGCCGCGCGGGGCGACGCGCTCCAGCTTCGACTCCAGCGCCATCCCGCCGCATGCGCCGCTCGAGCAGCTCACCGTGCTGGCCTGCCCCTCGGGGGTGACCACCGCGAGCTCCACCGGGACATCCTGGAGCCCGGCGTGCTCCTGGACCCGCAGCATCAGCGCGGCCACCGTCTTTGGCGAGCCGTCGAACGCGTCCGGGAAGAACTCGGCCGTCGGCTGCACCAGCCCGCGCACCGGCTCCGCGCCGTGCTGGAGGAGCGTTGCGGTCGTACGAAGGATCCAGCGGATCTGCGGTTCGTCCGGGAGGTCCATCCAGCTACTGTATGCCACCGCTGCGCGGCGGTCGCGCGGTAGTTCCCAGGTAGCGGCAGCGGAAGGCGGGCCGGGCGGCAAGGCCTGGCTCGGGGACGCGAATTTTGGCGTTTTTTTGTCCATGCCACTTCCTTTTCGACGGCGGTCGGCGACCGCGTAAAGTTGTGCCCCCATGACGGAAGAGGCGAAGGGCATCTCCGAGAGGAAAGCGGATCACATCGAGCTCTGCGCGACCGGCGATGTCGGGTTCCGCGCCAAGACCACGCTGCTGGAGCAGGTCGAGCTGATCCACGACGCGTTGCCGGAGCTCTCCCTCGACGCGATCGACACCTCGGTGCTGCTGCTCGGGAAGCGGCTCCGCGTCCCGCTCCTGATCGCGGCCATGACCGGCGGGACGGAGCGCGCGCGTGCGATCAACCGGGAGCTCTCGCAGATCGCCGAGGAGCGCGGGTACGGCTTCGGGCTAGGGAGCCAGCGGGCGATGCTGAACGGCGACGTCTCCGCCACCTACGAGGTCCGCGCGCACGCTCCGACCACCCTCGTCCTCGGGAACATCGGCGCCGTGCAGGCGCGATCGCTGTCGACGGAAGCGGTCGCCGAGCTCGTGGCCCAGGTCGGCGCCGACGCGCTCTGCGTCCACATGAACCCCGCGATGGAGCTGGTCCAGCCGGGCGGCGACCGGGACTTCGCCGGTGCGCTGGATGCGATGGGCCGGCTCGCGAGCGGCCTCAGCGTGCCGGTCGTCGCGAAGGAGACCGGCTGCGGGATCGGCCCAGGGACGGCGTACCGCCTGGTCCGGGCGGGCGTCCGCGACCTGGACGTCTCCGGCGCTGGAGGCACCTCCTGGGTCGCCGTCGAGGCGGCCCGCGCCGAAGGTGCGGCCCGCTCCCTCGGTGAGGCGCTGCGCGAGTGGGGGGTACCCACGGCCGCCTCGGTGCTCATCGCCCGTACTATCCGTCCTCGCTTCAAGACGATCATCGCGACCGGGGGCATAACGAGCGGCCTTGACGTCGCTCGAGCGCTCGCGCTCGGCGCGCATGCGGCCGGGATCGCACGCCCGGTCCTCCAGGCGTTCGTCTCGGGGGGACGGGACGCAGCGGTGCGGTACCTCGAGAGCGTCGAGGCCGAGCTCCGGGCGGTCATGCTGCTCGTCGGCGCGCGCGACGTCGCGTCGCTCCAGAAGGCACCCGTGCTGCTCGGACGGGAGCTGCGCAGGTGGACCCGGTTGCTGAAGCAGATGAAGCAGATGGAGAGGGCGTAGTCGTGGCGGTGGGGGCAACGGGGGTAGGGGGGCCGAGACGGCGGGGTCCGGTCCCCGGGGTAAGGCCGGCGGGGCCGAACCGACGTTGTCGGCGGGGACGACAAGGCGCCCAGCGGTCGCTGTCCTTGGCGGGGGCGCCGGGCACGCCTCTGGCGCGCGCTCGACGCTTCCGTCCGGTCAGCCCCGCATGATACGGTCCGAAGCTCTGGAGAACCCCGGGATAAAATGACGGAGAAAAAAGGGCGTCCGAGCGATCGTCCCCCCGAGGACCTGAAGAAGGAGCGCGATGCCTTCATTCAGCAATTCTTCCGCAAGGGGGCGCAGCTGACCGAGGAGCTCCTCCGCGAGAACGAGCGCCTTCGTGACAAGATCTCCGAGCTCGAGTCGGAGAACGGCAAGCTCCGCGCGCACCTCGCGAGTGACTCGGCCATCCGCGATCTGCTCCGCAAGATCGAGGAGCTCGAGCAGGAGAAACGCGACCTGGTGACGCAGTCGGTGCGGATGGTGGCGGCCTCGGACCGCTTCAACAGCCGCTACTCGGAGGCGGAGGGAGAGCTCGCGAACCTCGCGAACCTGTACGTCGCGCTGTCGCAGCTGCATGCGGCGCGCAACGTGCGCCATGTCCTCCGCAACCTCAAGGAGCTCCTGGCGCAGTTCCTCGGGGCGGGCGCCTTCTCCGTGTACCTGGCGTCTCCCGATGGTAAAGAGCTCGTCTCGATCGCGAGCGAAGGCGTTGCGGTCGAGGAGATCGTGCGCATGCCGGTGACCGAAGGCGTCGTCGGCCAGGCATTCTCGAAGGGGGAAATCTTCTTCGACGAGACCAAGGACGTCTCCAAGGGGAGCATCGAGGATCCCGCTGCAGTGATCCCGCTCGATTTCAACGGGCGCACCGTGGGTGTCATCGCGATCTTCAGCACGCTCCCGCAAAAGACGGAGTTCGTGAACGTGGACACCGAGCTCTTCAAGCTCCTCGGGGCCCAGGCCGCCCCCGCCCTCATCAACGCGCGGCTCTTCACCGACGCCGGCCGGAAGGTGCCTGGCGTCCAGGCATTCCTGGACCTGGAGGACTGATCATGGCCGAGTACTCGTGTCTGATCGTTGAAGACTCGCCCATGATGCGGCAGCTCTTGGTCTTCGCGCTGGCGCGCGTGAAGAACCTCCGCGTCACCGAGGCAGACGATGGCGTCGACGGTCTCCGCAAGCTCGCCTCGACCAAGTACGACGTGATCATCACCGACATCAACATGCCGATCATGGACGGGCTCAAGCTCGTCAAGCGCGTGCGCACGGATCCGGTCCACAAGGACACCCCGATCATCATCATCACCACCGAGGGGTCTCAGGAGGATCGTCAGCGCGCGTTGCAGCTCGGCGCGAACGCGTACATCACGAAGCCGATCCAGGCCCCGCAGGTCATCGCCAAGGTCAAGGAGCTCCTCAAGATCGACTGAGGCGCGCGCCGGCGGCCGCGCCCCGTCGCCCGCGTTCTGCGGGCGCACGATTCCATTCACCGGCCACTCGGGCGGCGCGGCGCCCTGCCGCGGCTGTGCGGGTCGGCGCTGGGATGAACCCGCGCCCCGCTCTACGGCTTCGGGCCGAACTTCAGGAGCACGCGGTTGCGGCCGGTGCGCTTCGCCTCGTAGAGCGCCTCATCGGCCGCGGCGATGAGCTCCATGCCGGTCTGCACCGCGAGCTCGGGGTGCGCCGCGACGCCGACGCTGATCGTCGTCGGCATGCGAACGCCCTCGTGCTCGAAGACCGACCCCTCGATGAGGATGCGCAGCCGCTCGCCGAGGATGCCTGCGTTCTCGAGCCCCACGCCGCGGCACAGGATGCCGAACTCTTCACCGCCGTAGCGCGCGAACACGTCCTCGGTCCGCACCGTGTGGCTCGCGATCTTGGCGATCCTCGCAAGCACGTAGTCGCCGGCGAGGTGCCCGAAGGTGTCGTTGATCCTCTTGAAATGATCGACGTCGAACATGAGCAGCGACAGGTGCGCGCCGTGCCGCCGCGCATAGGAGACCTCGGTCTCGAGTCGATCCAGGAAGTACTTCTTGTTGAAGGCCTTGGTGAGGGCGTCGCGCAGCGCAGCGTCGTACATCTGCTGCTGAAACGACTCATCCAGGTGGTCGTGGTAGGTGAACTTGAGGATGGTCGTCGAGCCCAGGCGGATCTTGTCGCCGTCGTGCAGGGCGACGCGCGTGATGTGCTCGCCGTTCACCATCGTCCCGTTCGAGCTGTTGAGATCCTCGATCAGCACCTGGCTGTCCATCTGGAGGAGGCGCGCGTGGCGCCGCGAGATGCCGTCGTCGTTCAGCCGGATGGTCGCCCCGGATGCCCGGCCGATGACGATCTCGGCGCCCTCGACCCGGTACATCTCGCCGACGTTCGAGCCAGCGAGCACGATGAGGTAGGCGCGGTCCTTCGGCGAGCGCGCCGGGATCTCCTTGTGGAGCTCCCCAACGTTGGCCACCCGCGTGGCCTCGAAGTCATCGTCGGGGAGGTAGCTGCCCATGCTCCCTGAGGATGATCCTAAATCCTTGAAATAGGTTCAAGCGGGAGGGCATGGCACAGGCGATGTTCCCTGTCGGGTAGGGTGCGTGACGGAGCGTCGCGCGTTTCGCGCGGCTCGAGCGTTTCCCACCCCTTGCGCGCGCTCCCGACGGAGCGCTCCCGCGCACCTGCGCGCTCACGCAGCCCTGCCGAGCGGCACCACGAGCTGCTCGACCCAGAGCTCGCCCGCTCGGAGCTCGACGAACGTCGCGTCGGCGTGCCCCGTGCCATACGCGGAGACGGCACCGCTTCGCACAAACTCGCCAAGCTCGCCAGGAGCGCGCGCACCGACACGCACGTGATCGACGGTGCCCCGCACGTCGCCCCGCAGCGAGCACGGCGCTTCACCCACCGAGCCGACGTTGATGATGCGCACGCCGCCCACCATCCGATCGAACGGGACGTGGGAGCCACCACAGATCACGACATCCGCCGGATCGTCGCCGAGCAGGGAGAGCACCTCCTCATCGGTCATGTCGTGAGAGATCGGCTCGAGCGGATCCGCCGGGGAGCCGTGGACCAGGACGAGCTCGCCGCCGTCCTCGAGCGGCAGGCGGTACGTCGGGGCGAGCCGCGCCAGCCGCGCAAGGATCAGCTCGCCGAGCTCGGTGCGCGTCTGGGACAGGCGATCGAGCCGCGCTCGCTCGTGCTCGCTCCGCGCCCTGACCTTGTCGAGGTCCAGCGTCGCCAGGGCGCGATCCGATACGCCCTGTACGCAAACCGCCTTGGCCTGGGTGAGCCGGCGCCACGTCTCGAGCGGCTTCGGGCCGGGAAAGCAGAGATCTCCGGCGACCAGGAGCTGGGTGTACCCTCGGCGCTCGGCCGTGGCCAGGACCGCCGCGAGCGCGTCGGCGTGGCCGTGAATATCCGAGACGCAGAGCAATCGCACCCGGCGAGCATAGGATCTGAGAGCGACGCCGCCAAGGCGCGAGGTGGGGCCAGGTCGCGATAAACCGGCGGTCGGGCCCTGCGGAACCGCCGTTCACGCCCCCACGGTCTTGCTAGCCTCCCGCCATGCAACAGGTCTCGAGGCTCCTGGAGATCGCGAGCGCGATCGATGAGCAACGCGTGAAGGACCGCGCGGAGCGGCTGTCGTCTCGGCTTCGTCCCGGGACGATGGCCTTCGCCATCGCGGCGCTCCTGACGGCCGCCTACCCCGCGATCGGCGCGATCATCGAGGCGAATCCGGACATCGTGGAGCGGCTCGCGGCGGAAGGCCACCAGACGGCGCGCGATCGCGCCACGTACCTGGCGCGGATCCGGAGCCGCGTCGGCGACGTCTCGGACACGGACCGCGTCCGGCGGGAGCTCCGGCGCGTGGCGCGCGAGGAGCGGATCCGCGTCGCGCTGCGCGAGCTGCTCCCGCCGTCGGCGGGCGGCGCGGACATCGACGTCACCGCGCGCGAGCTCACCGCGCTCGCCGAGGCCACGATCGAGGTCGCGCTCGCCGAGGCCGTCTCCGCCGTGACCGCGCGGTTCGGAGAGCCGCGCACCGCGACGGGCGCGCGCTCGAAGTTCGTCGTGCTCGGGATGGGGAAGCTCGGCGGCGACGAGCTCAACGCGGGCTCCGACGTGGATCTGATCTACCTCTACGACACGGACGACGGCCACGTGGGCCTGCCCGGCGACCGCGCCGTCTCGGTCACCTTGCACGACTTCTGGGCCCGCGTCGCGCGCCGCCTCACGTCGACGCTCGAGGAGGTCACGGAGGACGGCTTCGTCTGGCGCGTGGATCTCCGGCTCCGCCCCGAGGGCCGGAGCGGTCCGCTCGTCAACTCCCTGGCCGCGGCCGAGCGCTACTACGAGTCGTTCGGCCGCCTCTGGGAGCGCGCCGCGCTGCTCCGCGCCCGCGAGATCGCCGGCGATCTCGACTTTGGCGCCGAGGCGCTCGAGGTGCTCGGCCCGTTCGTGTGGCGGCGCCAGGTCGATCCGCAGCTCGCCGTCGACATGATCGAGCTCGTCGATCGCGCTCGCGCGGAGCTCCCGCACGACGCGTCGCGCGACCTGAAGCTCGGCCCGGGAGGGATCCGCGAGGCGGAGTTCTTCGTGCAAGCCCTGCAGCTCATCTGGGGCGGGCGCGAGCCCCGCGCGCGCGCGCAGGGCATGCTCGACGGCCTGCGGCGCCTGCGCACCCTGGGGTACGTGACCGACCGGGAGGGGCGGGAGCTCGTGGAGGGCTACCTCGCGCTCCGGCGCGCGGAGCACGCGGTGCAGTCCGCCACCGGCGTGCAGACGCACCTCCTCCCCGACAGCGAGGCGGAGATCACGCGCCTCGCGCGGACGCTGCGCTTCGAGGACGCCGCGGCGTTCCTGGCCGACACCGCGCAGCGCCGGGGGCGCATCAAGGCCCGGCTCCTGTCGCTCCTGCCGAAGGGGAGCGCCCGGCCGTCGCGGTGGATCGACGCGATGGCCGCGCTCGATCACGGCGATCGCGACGCGTTCGCCGAGGCGCTGGCGAAGCACGCCGTGCTCGTCCTCGGCGGCGAGCCGGCGGCCGCCGCCGACGGCGCCGCGCCCGGGCTCGCCGCGCCGCCGGAGCCGCACGCCTCGCTGACGGCGCGCTTCCGCGACGTCGCCGACGATCTCTTCGAGCTGTCCCGCCACCCGGACGGCCTGCTCGGGGCGCGCAGCCGCGAGGCGTCCTCGTCCCTCGCGGAGACGCTGCTCGCCGCGGTGGTCGACGCCGCCGATCCGGAGCAGGCCGCGCGCTTCCTCCGGCTGTGCTTCTCCCGCATCAGGCACTCCTCCGTCTACGCGCGCATGCTCGGCGATGAGCCGCGCGCGCTCCGCAGGCTCGTCGAGGCGCTCGGGTCGAGCGCGTTCATCGGCGACGCCATGGTGAGGTACCCCGAGCTCGTCGACGCCGTCCTGTTCGCGCGCGGCGCGCCGAGCGCCGAGCTGATCCGGCACACGATCGAGGCCAGCCTCAGCGAGGCGTCGCCGGACGAGGATCCGGAGGAGGCGCTCATCGGGGCGCTCCGGCGCGCCAAGGCGCGCGTCACCATCGAGGTCGGCCTCGCCGATCTGAGCGGCGAGGTCGGCACGCGCGAGGCGACGCTCGCGCTCTCGGATCTGGCCGACGCGTCGCTCGAGGCCGCGACGCGCTTCGCGCTGGGGACGCCGCCGGGCGAGCCCGTGCGAGGGCTCGCCGTGATCGCGATGGGCAAGCTCGGCGGACGCGAGATCGGCTACGGCTCGGATCTGGACGTCTTTTTCCTGTTCGACCCGGCGTGCGCGCCGCCCGGCGAGCAGGGGGCAGCGTCCGACCCCGGCACGTACTACGGGCGGCGCGCGCGGCAGATCATCCGGCTCATCTCCATGTCGCACGCGGCGGGCCCAGGCTACGAGCTCGACACGCGCCTGCGCCCGTCGGGCAGCCAGGGGCTGCTCGTCACGTCCGCCGACTCGTTCGCTCGCTACCACGGCATCCGCCGCGCCGACGCGGCTTCCCCGGCGCCCACGGAGCCGGAGTCGTCGCCGGGCGCGCGGCACATGCGCGCGGCGATCTGGGAGCGGCTCGCGCTGATCCGGGCGCGCGCGTCGGCCGGCGATCCCGAGCTCGGGGCGGAGGCGATCGCCATCGCGCACGAGGCCGCGTACCTCCAGGCGGACGACTTCGATCGGATCGCCGACGAGATCCACCGGCTCCGGCTGCGCATGGAGCGCGAGCTCTCGCACGAGCGCCGCGGCCGCCGCGACTTCAAGCTCGGGCGGGGCGGCCTCGCGGACATCGAGTTCGCGGTGCAGCTCCTGCAGATCCGGCACGGCGCCGATCCGCGCGTCAGGACCACCGAGACGCTCGCGGCGATCGACGCGCTCGCCGCGGCCGGACACCTCTCGGCCGAGCACGCCGAGACGTTCCGGGACGGCCACGCGTTCCTGCGCAAGCTGGAGCAGCGGATCCGCATCGTGCACGCGGACGCGTCGCAGCTCCTCGAGGAGGACGCGCCCGGGGTGCCGACCCTCGCGCGTCGGACGGGCATCCGGGGCCGCACCGCGGCCGAGGCCGCGCGCGAGCTGCTCGCGCGCTACGGCGCGATCACCGAGCGCGTACGCCGGGCGTACGCGGCCATCGTCGCGGGCGGCGCGGCGCCTCTCGGTGAGGCGAGCGAGGCGCGAGAGGCGAACACGGCGAGCGCGGGGGAATCGGGGGAACCCGGGGAACTGGGCGAAGACGAGCGCTGACGGTTGCCGTTGACCCTTGTCGGACGCGGTGGAATGCCAGGCGTTCCGATGACCACCCAGAGCGAGCAGAGCGCACGCCCGTCCGTCGGGCACCGTCATGTCACCGGGACGACCTCCCTCGATAGCCTCGTCGGCGCGCACCCGGGTGCGCTGAGGCAGTTCTACGAGGCAGGGAAGCCGGCGGATCCGGCGGAGCTCGGCGATCTGCCGCGAGGGCGCCTGCTCGCCCTGCAGCCGACGGCCGGGATCCACCTGGCGACGCGCCCGCTGATCACGGCGCTCGCGTCGCGCTGGATGCCCTGGAAAGGGAACGAGTTCGACCATGGCGGCAACTCCGGCACGAACGTGGTCTTCGGGAGCCGGATCTGCCGCTTCAAGGCGCAGCTGATCCCTTCGGAGCTCGACGGCGAGCCGACGCTCGCGCTGACGTATGGCGAGAAGGCGTTCGGCAATCCCTGGCCGGTGAGCGCGGTCAAGGACGAGCTGCGGACCGTGGAGGCCGGGCTCGCGATCGGGCCGATGCTGCTGAAGTGGCACGAGCGGTGGCACGCCGTGCTCTGGTTCGGGCTGACCCGCGTCGATCCGCAGTAATCGGCCGGACCGGCCCGAAGTCGGCTCAGGCGAGCCGGAGGCGCGAGCGTCGCTCGTCGCGGGACCTCGCTCGCGGCGCAATTGCGCGGAGCGCGTCGCCAGAGAGAAACGCGCTCGTCACGAATCATCGATCCGTCAATCCTTCTTGTCATTGCGTCACGCACCATGTCGGACGCACGGAGATTCACTGTCCAGGCCGTCCGACCGCGCGACACGCATGTCCTTCGCGGACGCGGTAGTCAGAGGTATCAGGGCTCGCCCTAATAACCCATCGCTCCATTCCTGCTCTTTGCTGGACATACTTCCCGATTTCTACAGTCTGGCATACGATAGAGACTGGGCGGCAGCAGAGCACCTTTGCTCGCGTCGCCGGGAGGCTCGAAATGGTGACTTGGTCGGGCAAGGCGGGAGTCTTGATGGCTGCGATCGCTGTAGCACCGGGCGTCATGGCTGGCTGCTCCTGCGGAGATACCGGGGGCACGGCGCCTGTAGCATCCGGCGGCGCGGGGCCTGGCGGTGGGGGTGGAATTGGCGGTGGATTTGGCGGTGGCTTCGGCGGCTTCCCGGCGATCGCCAGCGGGGGCGGTGTCGGAGGCGAAGGCGACTGCGAGGGCCTCGAATGCCAGCAGGTCGAATGCGAGAACGGGGCGAAGACCACGGTGAGCGGCACCGTGTACGACCCCTCGGGCAAACTGCCGCTCTACAACGTGATCGTCTACGTCCCCAATGCGCCGCTTGAGCCCATCCCCGACGGTGCGACCTGCGATCAGTGCAGCGCGACGCTCTCCGGCTCACCCCTCGTGACGGCGCTGACCGATACGGAAGGAAAGTTCGTCCTGGAGGACGTGCCGGTCGGCGAGAACATCCCGCTCGTCGTGCAGGTGGGCAAATGGCGCCGCGAGATGACGCTCCCCGTGGTCGAGCGATGCGAGGACACCGAGACGGACGCCGGGATCATCCGGTTGCCGCGCAACCAATCGGAGGGGCACATACCGAAGATCGCGCTCACGACGGGCGGCGCCGATCCGCTCGAGTGCTTGCTGCACAAACTCGGGATCGATGAGAGCGAGTTCACGCCGGAGACCGGAACCGGGCGGATCAACCTGTTCGCCGGCCGCGGGGACGTCGATCACGAGGTGACGACGCGCTATGCGGATCGCCTGAATCAAGGCGTGGAGTTCACGCCGGCCACGAGCCTCTGGGGGACCGTCGACGCCCTGAGCCAGTACGACATGGTGATCCTCGCCTGCGAGGGCGACCCGTACGTGGAAGACAAACCCGGGCCCGCGCGCCAGGCCATGTTCGATTATACCTCGCTCGGCGGGCGCGTGTTCGCGTCCCACTGGCACAACGTCTGGCTGAAGCGGGGGCCGGCGCCGTTCCCGGACACGGCGGTCTGGGACAACGACGTCACGGACCCGGAGAGCCCTCTCACGGCGCTCGTGGACACCACGCTCCCGAAGGGGCAAGCCCTCGCGGAGTGGCTCGTCAATGTCGGCGCGTCGGAGGTGCCCGGCGAGATCGTGATCAACGGCGCGCAGCATACGGTGAGCGACGTGACCGAGGACATCTCGACCCGGTGGATCTATTACAACGAGCCCGAGCCGGCCGGGGTCCAGTACTTCACATTCAACACGCCCGTCGACGTCCCAGAAGATCAGCAGTGCGGGCGTCTCGTATTCACGGACATCCATGTCTCTGCGGCGGACCTCACGGGCCCGCCCTTCCCGGAGGGGTGCTCCACGGAGGAGCTGAGCGCTCAGGAGAAGGCGCTGCTCTTCATGCTGTTCGACCTGTCGTCCTGCATCGTGCCCGACGACGAGCCGCCGCCGATCCCCATCCCGCAGTGACCCGCCTCGCTCGCGTCGACCGCGCCGCCGGCGCCCGCGCGCCGGCTCCGGAGCCCCGCCGGCGCTGAACGACGCATGTCGGTATTCTCCTGAACTACGTCGTCTCCATCCCGAGCTGCCCCGCAAACGATCCTTGATGATGGGCGGAGAGCGTCCTCTCCGCTCGATCCGGCGAGCGCCGCGGGCCATCGGGGTTCGCCTTCGTTCCTCTCCGGGATGTCCTGTTGCTATCCGCCTCGCCTGATCGCGGGAGACCACGAGCCGGGGAGCCTCTGTGATCCATCGCGCGCGCCGACGGCGGGACACGCTGCCGCGCTGCGCAACCATCTCGCCGCGCTGCGCTCAGCGTACGCCTCGGAGATATCGATTGAGCAGACGGAGGCGTACGAAGACGACAATCATGACGACAGCCGAGACAAGACGCTGTCGCGGTGGGAAGCACCACGCAGATACGGAATGTCATCCATGCATGGTCCGGGGATCCTGCTAGGATGAATCTCGCCCGCAGTGCGGGGTTATATCCGGAGCGTGGGTCGCTGGTCTTCGGCTCGGCAGAAGGAACATTCCTACGATGGTCCAGCATCGCCCTAAGCCAGCGGCTGCATGTCGGACCATCGAGCGTTGGCTTCGCGAGGGCGGTCGTGCTCCGCGGTTGCGCGGGGCGTCGCAGGAGACGGGGCGCACGGAGGCGCTTCCGCTGCAGGGCGAGATGGGGGGGATGCGCGGGGTGATGGAGGGCGATGAAGTTCAGGTCTGTCCTGCGCCGCCGCCGCCGTCCTCGCGCCGGGACCTGTTCAGCCGGCGCGGCGACGCGGGCTGCCCGCTCTGCGCGCGGCGCGCGCGGTCGACGATGCCAGGCCTCGGCGGGGCGCCGTATCCCTTCCTGGCCGCCACCTGGGTGGTCCTCATGGTCGGCGAGCCCTTGCCGTCACCGCCCTGATCGCGCGCGGGCGCGGCGTCGTGCGCGTCAGCCGCGCTGCAGCGCCCGGGCGCGGCGTCGTGCGCGTCAGCCGCGCTGCAGCGCACGACGCTGCGCTCCGGGAGCGTTCGTCGCCAGCGCGGCGGAGCGGGCGCGCGCCCACCTCTCCCGTTGGCCGCGAGGGTGGCTGGCGTGCCGCTGCGCCCGGAGGAAGTGGGGGCCTCGCGCGGAGGCTCGACGGCCGAGCATCTGCCGGCGCCCTCTTGGGATGGGATGGGATGGGATGTGATGGGAAAGGTGCGACTGGGCGCTCCGCGGCGAGCGGCGCGCCCGACGCTGCAGCTCAGCTGGCCGCCGACCGCTTGCCGGCGGTCGCGCGCTTCTGCCCCGCCCTCTGCGCGCCCGGCTGCGCCGCCTTCGTTCGCCGCGCGGCTCCGCGCCCGACGCGGGCGCTGGCCGACGGCTTCCTCATCGCTGCTGCGCGCTGCGGCGCCGCGCGCTTCGCGCCCGAGGCGCGCGTCGTCTTGCGCCCGCCGGCCGGCGTCGCGCCCGCGGCGCGCGTCGTCTTGCGCCCGCCGGCCGGCGTCGCGCCGGCCGCGCTCCGGCCGCGCCCCGCCGCGCTACCGGTGGCGGTCCGCTTCCTCGTCGTGGCCGCCCTCTTGGCCGCGCCGCTCTGCTGCCGGCTCGTCTGTCCGGCGGTCGCCTTCCTCGGCGCGCTGCTGGTCTTCTTCTCCGCCGCCGCGGTGCTCCGCGCCGTGCCCGGCCGCGCCGCGGCGCTCGCTCCTGCCTTGCTCGCTCCCTTCTTCGCCCGGGTCACCCGCCGGGTCGGCGCAGCGGCCATCCGGGCGCCGGCAGCGGACTTCGTCCGCCTGCGCGGAGCCTTCCGACCCGCCTCGCCCTGGGATATCGCGGGCGCAGCTTGCTCGCGCTCGCCGCTCTGGACCCGCTTCCTCTGCTTGGACGTATCCTTCGATGTCTCGCCTCTCGGCATTGCGCCCTCCCCCCGAGCTCTCTCGACATGAGCTCGCTCGTGGACTCATGGTGCCACAGCCTTCCCTCTTTCCCGGTCGGAAAGTCGGCGGGAAGCACCGGAATCGAAATCAGGATCCGCTGTAGCCAACCCCGGCGGAAGCGCCTATTGCGCGTCAGGCGCTCGGCAAATCCGCGCTCCAGACCCGCGGGCGCGGCGAGCCGCACGCCCGCGCGAGACCCGCTCCGCTCGCGCCGCCCTCGCGCCCCGCGCCGCGCGTCAGAAGCAGGTGCCGCCGCCGCAGCTCCTGCCCACGCAGCGCAGCAGCTGCAACGTCTCCGGGCTGTGGATGCACTGGAACCCGCAGACGGCGGGGCCGCTGCCCTCGTCGAGGCAGCCGAAGAAACACGCGACGTCGTCCGCGCAGGTGGGGCTGAGCAGGCACTGGCTCAGCTGAGCGCAGCAGCGCTCGGCCACGCATCCTCCGCAGCCCGTCCCGTCCGATGGGCAAGCGGGGCCGCCGCAGAGGCCGTTCTGGCAGCCGCCGTTGCAGCACTCGCCGGAGTCCGCGCACGGCTGGCCGTCGCGCGCGCACGGGGGCCGGCAGACGCCGTCCTCGCACGCGCCGCTGCAGCACGCCTCGCCGGACGCGCAGCGGCTGCCGTCTGCGGCGCACTCGACGCAGACGAGCCCGCAGAGCCTGGGGACCTCGCCGACGCAGATCTCGTCCCAGCTGGTGGTGCAGCAGAACGGGTCGAACCGGCAGAGCTCGGCCGCGCACCCGCCGCAGTCCGCGGCGAGCGGCGCGCCGATCTCGCAGGGCGCGTGCGAGCACGCCGCGCCCCCGCACACGCCCTGCGCGCAGACGCCGGAGCAGCACGCATCGGCCGAGCCGCACGCGACCCCGTCCGAGCTGCACCCGCCGCAGATGCCCGCGTTGCAGCGCCCGGTGCAGCAGTCCGCGCTCTGGCCGCACACGGAGCCGTCGGGCGCGCACGCCTCGGCGCAGACGCCCGCGACGCAGGCGCCGCTGCAGCACGCGTCGCCCGCGCTGCAGCGCGCGCCGTTCGGGATGCACGGCGCGCGACATGCGCCCTCCACGCAGCTCAGCGAGCAGCACTGTCCCGCGGACTCGCACGCGCTCCCGTCCCGGAAGCAGCCCCGCCTGCACGCCCCGCCCATGCAGACCCCGGCGCAGCACGCCGCCGCGCTCTGGCACGGCGCCCCGTCGGCCGAGCAGCCCTGCCCGCAGAGCCCGCCGGTGCACAGGCCGGCGCAGCAGTCGCCCGGGGCGGCGCACCGCGCGCCGTCCCGCGCGCAGCTGTCGCCGCCGCAGATCCCCCGCGTGCACGCGGCGCTGCAACAGTCCGCCGCGCCCTGGCAGGGGAGCCCGTCCTCCCGGCACACCGGCGGGTCCGGGGGCGGCGCGTCGGGGGCGCCCCCTGCGCCCGCGAGATCGGGCAGCCCGACGAGCTGCTCTCGGGAGCCACACCCGAGGGCCAGCGCCGCGAGGACCACGAGCACGAGGAACACGAGGAGGGAGCGCGCTCGGAAAAGCACGGCGCGGAGGCTAACACGGGGGCAGTTCACGACGGGCGGGCGTGGCGGTGGGGCAACGGCGAGGACGTGGGGAAGTGGAGATGGAGATGTCGAACGGAAGCGGGGAAGCGGCGCCGCCGGGGCGGGAGACCTCGGCGGCCCGCCGAACGTGCGGACCCGAGGCGGCTTCCGATGCTACACTCGCGAGCGTGTCGTTGAAGATCGACCAGGATCACGGGCGCTTCCGTCAGATCGTTCGCGGCCGCATCCGCGAGAACCTGCGCAAGTACATCTCGCAGGGCGAGCTCATCGGACGAAAGGGGAAGGACCTCGTCTCGATTCCCATCCCTCAGATCGACATCCCGCGCTTCCGCTTCGGCGACAAGCAACGCGGCGGCGTGGGGCAGGGCGACGGCAACCCCGGCGATCCCGTGGGGGGCTCGGACGACAAGCAGCCCGGCCAGGGGCAGGCGGGCAGCGGCGAGGGGGACCACCTCCTCGAGGTCGACGTCACGCTCGAGGAGCTCGCCGGCATCCTCGGCGAGGAGCTCGAGCTGCCCGACATCCAGGACAAGGGAAAGAGCAAGATCTCGAACGCCCACGATCGCTACTCCGGCATCCGCAGGGTGGGCCCCGAGTCGCTGCGCCACTTCAAGCGGACGTACCGCGAGGCGCTGAAGCGGATGATCGCGAGCGGGACGTTCCGCCCGGCGGCGCCCGTCGTCGTCCCCGTCCCGGACGACAAGCGGTACCGCTCGTGGAAGACGATCACCGAGCCCGTCGCGAACGCGGTCATCATCTACATGATGGACGTCTCCGGGTCGATGGGCGACGAGCAGAAGGAGATCGTGCGCATCGAGTCGTTCTGGATCGATGCGTGGCTGACCCGCCAGTACAAGGGCCTCGAGTCGCGCTTCATCATCCACGACGCGATCGCCCGCGAGGTCGACCGGGACACGTTCTTCCACACGCGCGAGTCCGGCGGCACGATGATCTCGAGCGCCTACAAGCTGTGCTCGCAGATCATCGACAACGACTACCCGCCGGACGAGTGGAACATCTATCCGTTCCACTTCTCCGACGGCGACAACTGGTCGATGGACGACACGCTCTCCTGCGTGGACGTGCTCAAGACCCAGATCCTGCCGCGGGTCAACATGTTCGCCTACGGGCAGGTCGAGAGCCCGTACGGCTCGGGCCAGTTCATCAAGGATCTGAAAGAGCACTTCTCGCACGACGATCGGGTTGTGGTGAGCGAGATCAGGGACAAGGACGCCATCGTGGGCAGCATCAAGGATTTCCTGGGGAAGGGGAAGTAGAGCGGTATGAGCAAGTTCGCCCTGAACACCGCGCTTCCCCGCTACCTGCGCACCGAGAAGGAGCGCATCGAGAAGATCGCCCGGGACTACGGGCTCGACTTCTTCCCCGTCATCTTCGAGATGCTGACGTACGACCAGATGAACGAGATCGCCGCGTACGGCGGCTTCCCGAGCCGCTACCCGCACTGGCGGTTCGGCATGGAGTACGAGCAGCTCTCGAAGAGCTACGAGTATGGCCTCTCGAAGATCTACGAGATGGTCATCAACAACAACCCTTCGTACGCCTACCTCCTCGAGGGCAACTCGCTCACCGACCAGAAGCTCGTCATGGCGCACGTGTACGCGCACGTCGACTTCTTCAAGAACAACTTCTGCTTCCGGTCCACCGATCTCGACCATCGCGGCCCGATCCTCGACCCGGTGCGGAGGAGCGATGCCTACGATCCGGACCGCAAGTGGATCGACAAGATGGCGAACCACGGCGCGCGCGTGTCGCGGCACATCGAGCGCTATGGCATCAACAAGGTCGAGGCGTTCGTCGACCACTGCCTCTCGCTCGAGAACCTGATCGACCCGTGGGCCCCCTTCAGCGGCCGTCCTGTGGCCAAGGAGGACGAGGAGCCCACGGAGGAGCCGATGGACACCTACAAGCTCCGGGCCAAGGAGTACATGGACTCCTTCATCAACCCGGAGGAGATCCTCGCGGCGCAGCGGAAGAAGCGGCAGGACCAGAAGAAGCCGGAGCGCAAGGTGCCGGAGCGCCCGGAGCGCGACGTGCTCAAGTTCCTGCTCGACCACGCGCCGCTCGATCGGTGGGAGCGCGACGTGCTCGAGATCATCCGCGAGGAGACCTACTACTTCGTCCCCCAGCGCCAGACGAAGATCATGAACGAGGGGTGGGCCTCGTACTGGCACTCGAAGATGATGACCGAGAAGGTCCTCGATGCGTCAGAGATCATCGATTACGCCGAGAACAACGCCGGTGTCATGGCGACGGCGCCGGGGCGCTTCAACCCCTACAAGGTCGGCGTGGAGCTCTATCGCTACATCGAGGAGCGATGGAACAAGGGCCGCTTCGGCCGCGAGTGGGAGGAGTGCGCGGACCTCGACGCGAAGCGCACCTGGGACATGCGGCTCGGCCTCGGCCGCGAGAAGATCTTCCAGGTGCGCGCGCTCTACAACGACGTGACCTTCATCGACGAGTTCCTGACGCCGGAGTTCGTGATCGAGCAGAAGATGTACACGTTCGGCTTCTCGGGGCGGAACGACAGGTTCGAGATCGAGAGCCGCGAGTTCAAGGAGGTGAAGGAGAAGCTCCTCTTCCAGCTGACGAACTTCGGCGACCCGTACATCCGTGTCGTCGACGCCAACTACGGCAACCGGGGAGAGCTCCTGCTCGAGCACGTGCACGGCGGCTTCGACCTCCGCGCCGACTACGCGCGCGAGACGCTCGTGGCGCTCGTCCGGTGCTGGAAGCGGCCGGTCGGCGTGGCGACGAAGATGGATAACAAGCCTGTGCTGCTCCGGTACGACGGCAAGGAGCACGCGATGACCCCGTACAAGCTGTGAGCGCCTGCGGAGCGATCCGCCGGCTCGGCGTCCTGCTCGCGCTCGCCGGTTGCGCCCCGGCGGCGCCAGCGTCGCGCTCGCCGGCGCCGCGACCATTGGCCGAGGCCCCTGCGCCGCCTTCCCGGCTCGATCCGACGGAGCACGCGGCGCCCGCGCCGCCTCCTGGGAGCGGCGCTGCCCCGGGCGCGCCGGTCGGCTCGGGCGTCCCGCTCGACGCGCCGTCCACCAGCGAGGCAGCGGCGGCGAGCCCTCCTCCGCGCGTCGCGCGCGGCACCGGCACGCCGGCGGACAGGAAGCTCGAAGAGGGCGACGCCGCCTATGCGAGCGGCGATTTCGCCGCTGCCGAGAGGGCCTATCGCGCGGCCGCGCAGCTCGACAAGAAGGACGCGGCGGCGATCGTCGGCGCCCAGCGCGCGGCGATCGCCAGGGCAGGCGTGTCCACCGACTACAACGGGGCGCCGGGCGACAGGACGCTGCTCGCCGCGCTCCCTGAGCTGAAGCGTGCGGTGACGCTCGAGCCTGACCACGCGCTCGCGCACCTCGAGCTCGGCCGCACACTCCTTGTCCTCGGCCGGGCCGACGCGGCGCTCGGTGAGCTGACACGTGCCGCGGAGCTCGCCCCGAGCGACGCCGAGGCGCACTCCGCGCTCGGCGTCGCGCACCTCGCGCTCGGCAACCTGCAAGACGCTGTCCGTGAGCTGACGCGGGCGGCGGAGCTCGCCCCCGGGGACGCGGAGCGGCAGGCGAACCTCGGGACAGCGCTCCTGGCCGCGGGGAGGACGGCCGACGCGATCCGCGCTTACGAGCGCGCCGCGAGGCTCTCGCCGGCGGACGCGCGCCTGCAGAACGACCTCGGGACGGCGCTCCTCGCCGCGAACGATCCCGCGCGCGCCGTTCCGCACCTCGAGGCGGCTGTGGCGCGCGACCCGGCGCGCGCCACCTACCGATCGAACCTCGGGTATGCGTACCACCTCCGCGGCGACCTGCAGAAGGCGACCGCGCTCTACCGCGAGGCGCTCAAGCTCGACGACAAGCTCGGGAGCGCCTGGATCAACCTGGGCAACGCCCTTGCGCAGTCGGGCCAGCTGAAGGACGCGCGCGCAGCGTACGAGAAGGCGCGCGCCGTCGATCCCACGGATCCGCGCGTGAAGGCGGTGATGGACGAGCTCGACGCCATCGAGCGGCGCGGCGCTCCGCCGCGGTGACGCCGAGGCGCCGGTCGCGTGCGCCACAGCGGCGCTGCGCGGCGCGGGCCAGCGGTCAGGCGCGCGCTGCGCGCCGCGCTCGGGAGGCGGCGCGCTGCCGCGCCGGACAGCGCGACGGTGAACACACGCGGCCTGCATGGATGATTGTCAAGCTCAATCGTTGCGATGTCCGACCTCGCGCGCCTTTTTGGGCTGCTCGCGCCGCTCGCGGCGAAGGTGAGGGCGCTCGGTCGAGCGGCGCCCAGCAGCAGGACGAGGGCTGCGGGACCATCAATGTTGCGAAGCGCTCCCGGACGCCTGACGACACCCGGCGCCAGCCGCGAGCGCTCGCCCGGCGTGGGGCTCGTCGCGGCGCTGCCTCGAGACGCCGACTCCCGCGCGAGAGGGCCGCATACCGAATCCGCGCCCGAGAGACGCACTCGGCTCCGGCGCGCGATGGGCCACGTGGTAGGTGGGCGCACGGATCTCCTCGCACTCCCGCGGCGACTCGCTGGACCACACGATGCCTGAGCGCACCTCCGCCGCGCGCAGGAAGGGGTTGACAGCAGCGACGCACTTTCGATTACCTCTCTTCTGCTGCTCCAAATGGTCTGATGGTCAACGACTGTGCGCCCCGCCGAGGCGAGCGGGGAGCACATGTGTAGCGAATTACAAATGGCGCCGCCGGCGCGGGTGCTCTGTGGACAAAATGTCTGCCTGTCGTGGTGACCCACGAACATCGCGTGCTGAGGCAAGCGGAGCCCGTTTCACCCGGATATGCGCGAAACGACCGAACGGAGCCGTCGGCCAGCAGCCGGCGCCCTACATCGGTTCACCTGGTCATGAGACCAGTGATCTTCGATAAATGCGAGCTGTATTACAGAAAGTCTACCGCGCGGTGGCATGCCTGGTGCAACCGCCCGGGCGGTCGCTGACGTTTCTGCCGCGTGAAGGCCCGGATGGCGCTCGCTGGAAACCTCGCGATGCACTCGACGGGGCACCCCGAACCCGGGTAACCTCGTTCGTGCCTCACTTGTCAACCAACCCCCGAGGCTTTGATGTCCGTTTCCAAGCAGGCCGACATAGCTCCGACCTTGCGACCGCCGCCCGCGTTACCGGCGGACGGCATGGTCATTTCCGCGAACTTCTCGGTCGGTGGCTTCAGTAAACGGTGGAACCACTGTCATCAGCTAGCCAATTTCCTCGCGAGGTACGCGAGCGCCAATGAGGATGACCCCGAGCGCCACGCGACCTTGCTCTCGACGTTCTTCAACGAATTGCTGGAAGCGATATACCGGAATCACGGCTCCACCGGCGAGATCAAGATGCGGTTCCGCAAGAAGCAGAACCATATCCTCGTCGAGGCGGAGGTCCCGATCAACGAGCAGAGCGCCAAGTTCTACAACCACGCCGTCCAGCTGGCCAATCAGCCGGACCCGATGGCCTGGTATCGAGAGCAGCTCGAGCACGACGTTCCGGATGATGACGCTCAGGCGCTCGGGCTGCTCGAACTCGCGGTCGTCTACGGCTCGAAGCTCAGTATCTCCGAACCCACGAGCGGGGACTGGCTCCTTCTGGCGATTCAGTTCCCGTTCACTGAGGTAGAAGAACTATGACAGCTCCGATCGGTCGCGAATCCGCCGTACCGCCCTCGTCTGCGAGCGGCCTCCCTTCGTGGCGCTCGCAGGTGACCTTCAGCATGCGCGTCGACCAGACCGACCAGGAGGTTGCGCTCTCGGGCATGCTGCGGCCGTTCGGTGCCGATCAGATGAGGGCCATCCGCGGCACGCTGGAGACCGCGGCCAAGAACGCGAGCGGCGAGCTCTGCCTGGACTTCAAGCGGCTCAAGTACATGAACAACGTGGCATTCCTGGAGATCAACAGGTTTGTCCGTTGGGCCGTCGAGGCGCGTCCCAACCTCAAGATCAGGCTGATCATCTCCAGCGTCATCCCCTGGGCGATCCGCAAGTTTCAGGTCATCGCGGAGATCTACTCGAGCGTCTCCGTCGAGATCTACGACGTCGCGTTCTACCCGAGCCAGGGAATGCTCGAAGATGCCGAGTTCATCGACGTCCTCCGCCTCCAGGAGCGCATCATCTGGGAGCACGAGAAGACGGGGCTGATGAACCACGGCCTCTACCCGGGGATGAAGATCGCCGATATCGCGTGCGGCTTCGGCGACTTCGCGATCTTGCTCCAGAAGGAGTTCAAGCCGGAGCACGTCACCGGGGTCGATCACTCCCGGCCCGCGCTCCGCTACGCGCAGGACCACATACGGCGGCTCGGGCTGGAGAACGTCGAGTATCAGTACGGGGACGCCGCGGCGCTGCTCCTGCCGGACAACTCGTTCGACTTCGTGTCTTGCCGTCTGTCTCTCCAGGTCTTTCCGCAGCCCGAGCGCATCATGCAGGAGCTCTACCGCATCTGCAAGCCGGGCGGCCGGATCTACATCACGAACGAGCTCCTGTCGTGCGCGTACGGCTATCCGGAGCAGGACCTCATCCGTGCGACCTACAAGCGGTTCGTCGAGCTCGGCAGGTCGATCGGGATGGATCTCGATACGGGGATAAAGACGCGGCAGATCCTGGGGGAGGCCGGCCTCGAGGACATCCGCGTCAACCTGATCGACATCAACAACATGAACACGGACTGCTTCGACTTCGCGCGCGTCGTCGAGTGCTGGATCTCGGTGACCGCCAACATGGCCCGGACCGCCGGCGCCCCGCCGGACTACCACGCCGAGCTGAGCACCGGGCTGCGCGCTCACATGGCGGCCATCACGCACCCGCACGGCCTCGCCTCGTGGCCGATCTACGCCGGCTCGGGCCGCAAGCCGATGCGGGTCATGTGAGGGGAGGCCGGGTCGTCATGCTCCGCCGCGTCGTGATGCCGATCGAGTGGCCCAGGGCCGTGCCGTTAGGAGATTGCCAGCCGTGAGCGTTCAACCTCGGAACTCTGGCGAACAGCGGCCTCAAAGCCTGCTCTTCAGGTTCAGGAAGTTCAGCACCAAGATCATCTTCGTGACGGGCGTGAGCGTCCTGCTCGGTGCCGTGTGGAACGTCGTCGTCGGGCGGCAAGGCATCCACCGGCTGAGCAGCGAGGCCGCCGCGGAGATCGAGGCCGGCCTCAACTCGGCGAACCGCGAGTACCTCACCAATCACCTGGAGGACAAGGCCACTCACGTCAACCTCAGGCTCGGCGAGGCGTACAGGGACCTCCAGACCCTCGCCGGCGTCTTGCAGACCGTGATCGATCGCGAGGAGGACGTCGCCCCGTTCCTGCGGACGGCCGCCGACTTCCCGTATTTCCGCGATCAGATGAAGTTCAACCCGAAGGGGAACTGGTACCAGAACGATCCGAGCGAGCCGAGCGTCGTCAGCGTCTGGGGCTACCTGGGGAAGGACGGGACGATCCTGCCCGAGGTCCAGCGGGCCGTCAACGAGACCGCGTTTCTGGATCTCATCCTGCCTTCGTTCGGCAAGTACGGCGCCGACAAGCTTCAGATCTATTACATCGGTCCTGAGGACAAGCCGTATGTGCGGCTGACGCCGTACACGGACATGGCGTCGACCTTCGACAAGCTGTATCCGGGGCACAACGACCAGGGGTGGTACAAGTTCTTCTTCCCCGGCATGGCCGAGAGCTGGAACGAGTGGGCGAAGGACCCCGCCGGGCTGAGCGCGCACCCGGATCAGACCACGGTCACGGCGCCGTACGACGACGCGGCGGGCGGCGGCATCGTGATGACGGCGTTCCATCCGCTCTGGGCGAAGGACCGCAAAGCTTTGGTGGGGTCGGTCGGGCTCGACCTTACGCTCGCGCAGCTCATCGCCTCGATCAAGGACGTCAAGCTGGCCACCGCGGGCTTCGCCTTCCTGGCGCAGGCGGACGGGAACGTCTTCGCGGTCAACGAGCTCGGCGCAAAGACGCTGCGGCTGCGCACGGACGCGGGCGCCGGTCAGAACTCCGGCGTCGGCATGCTGCAGCGGTTCTTCAAGGACAGCGAGGACTCGGGGGTGTCTGGCATCGTCCTTCCGAACGATGATAAAGTCGACTACCGGGAGATGGTGATATCGGGCGAGACGTACATCATCGCCCTCCAGCGGCTCGCGCCGGTGAACGGCTGGGCCGGGCCGGACGCGCGCGTGGCCAAGGAGCGGTGGACGATGGGCTTCGTCGTCCCGAAGAAGGAGATGTACGCCTCGCTCCTCGCGGCGCAGAAGAGCATCGAGAAGAGCAGGACGGTGATCGTCGGGACCCAGGTCCTCATCACGATCGCCTCGTTCCTCGTGCTCATGCTGGGTGTCTACCTGATCTCCCGCAAGATGACGGGCGCCCTGGTCGCGCTCTCGACCGGCGCGACGCGGATGCGCGAGGGCGATTACGGCGTTCGCATCGACGTGAACTCCGCGGACGAGATCGGGCAGCTCGGCGTCGCGTTCAACGAGATGGCGAGCGAGATCGAGGCCTACACGAACAACCTCGAAGAGCTCGTCGGCGAGCGGACGAGGGCCCTCGAGAAGGCGAACGAGGAGATCAGCGAGCTGAACGCGAAGCTCGCCCAGGAGAACATCCGGCTCGGCGCCGAGCTGAACGTCGCGCGGCAGCTCCAGCTCATGGTGCTCCCCGCGCCGAGCGAGCTCCAGGAGATCCCGGGCCTCGACATCGCGGGCTACATGGCTCCTGCCGACGAGGTCGGCGGGGACTACTACGACGTGCTCCGGAGCGACGGGCTCGTCAAGATCGGCATCGGCGACGTCACCGGCCACGGGCTGGAGAGCGGCGTGCTGATGCTCATGGTCCAGACGGCCGTCCGGACGCTGCTCGCGGCCAACGAGCGGGATCCGAAGAAGTTCCTGAGCATCGTCAACAAGGTCATCTACCAGAACATCCAGCGCATCCGGTCGGACAAGAACCTGTCCTTGACGCTGCTCGACTACAGCGACGGCGGGCTCCAGCTCACCGGTCAGCACGAGGATCTGATCATCGTCCGGAAGGACGGGACCCTCGATCGTGTCGAGACCATGGGGCTCGGGTTGCCGATAGGCATCGACCTGGATATCAGCGATTTCATCGGTAGCATCGAGGTGAAGCTGGAGCCCGGGGACGTCGTGACGCTCTTCAGCGACGGCATCACCGAGGCGGAGGACTCTTCAGAGGAACAGTACGGAATCGACCGGCTGTGTCAGGTGATCTCACGAAACCACGAAAGAACCTCGCGGGAGATCAAGGACGCTATCATCGAGGACGTCTTGGCGCACGTAGGCTACAACAAAATCCATGATGACATCACTGTACTTGTCATTAAGAGGGTATGAGCAAGGGGGAGACTGGGCATTACCATGAGCGAAATCATCGGCGTCTACTCTTTAGACGATTCGTTCAGCGAACACATGTCGCTGACGTTGTACCCCGACTCGTTCGCGGTGAGATGGAGCCTTTGTAACCTGACGGCCAATTTCATGGCCGAGTACTTCGGCGAGCTCTTTCCGGAGATAGACGGCGAGGACAGGCTCATCAGCCGAGACGAGGTCTCAGGCGCCATCGGGTACGTTCTGAACGAACTGGTTGAGAACGCCGTCAAGTTCAATCAGCACGGTGACATCACCGTGACCGTGGGTATCGGGCGTGAGGATCTGGTGTGTCTCGTCAGCAACCAGATCACGAACGCCGCCGTCCCCTCGCTTCGTGAGAAGCTCCTAGAGCTCACACAGGAGGACCCTGGGGAGCTCCTGCGTCGACAGGCGGAGGCGAACGCCGAGGACGCGGAGAACGCCGGGTCGGGGCTCGGGTATCTCATCATCATGAATGATTACGGTGTCAGTCTTGGTTGGAAGCTGGATCCGATCTCGGTCAACAGCTTCAGCATCAAGACGATGGCCAGGATTCCTATTTTGAATGAAAGGTCGAGAATGGAAATCAAGGGTGGTAACTATCGGGTTTGGTACGATCCCTCTGAGGTGGTGGTGTACCTGGAAGGAATCCTTCGTCTTGGCGGCACCACCGAGTACGCCCCCATCGAGGAGCTGCTCGACAAGGTCCTGGCCACGAACCCTCCCACCATCACACTCGACGTCAGGGCGCTGAACTTCCTGAACAGCTCAGGGATCAACGTCCTCTACAAGTTCGCGATCGCCACCCGGAAGAAGGGTGAGCTCCAGCTCATCGTCCGCGGGTCGAAGTCCATCCCGTGGCAGGGGAAGTCGCTGCCCAACCTCAAGAAGTTCAATCAGAACTTCGAGATGATACTCTGTGATTGAGATCGGATGGGTTCTTCCGTCCAACCCGAATCGCGTCCAGGTCGAGCCATGACTGCACCCAAGGACATCAGCTCGATGCACTCCAGAGGCTTCCTGCAGAAGCAGAGCAATCTGGATGCCATCAGGGCGATCGTGAAGGAGCGGCAAGCGTGGAACACGTTGCTCCGCGAGGAGGGGAACTTCACAGACTTCATGGAGCGCTGCAACGCGCTGCTGGAGTACGTCGACAAGCTGAAGCTCGACTTCGACGACCTCTCCCTGGTGCACGAGGCGATCCTGGAACACGCGACCAGCATCGAGAACGAGCTCGAAGGGTACAACCGGGCCATCGACGACGACCTCGCGGTGGCGCGGCAGGTCCAGCGCGCCCTGCTTCCGGAGGCGAGCGGGGCCATCGCCTCGTCCTTCGACATGGCCATCTTCCACAAGCAGCTCGCCCAGGTCGGAGGAGACTACTACGACTTCTTCTACCTTCCCGGCGAGCGCCACGCGATAGGGGTTTACGATATCTCAGGTCACGGAGTATCGTCGGCGCTCATCATGGCGTTTCTGAAGGCGCAGTTCGCCCACGCTACCAAGCGGCTAGATAGCCCTGGGGCGATCGTGGACTGGGTGAACCGGAGCGCTTACTCGTTCCTGCGGGAGGTTCGCCGGTACGCGACGGTGAACTTTGTCATGTTTACTGACCGATTCCTCCGCTACGTCTCGGGCGGAGGGTACGGGCTCCTGGTCCGTCGCGGCACGCCTCGCTCGTTCAACCGGGTGAGCAACTTTATCGGTCTGCGCATCAAGCCATTTCACGAGTTCGAGCTGCCGTTCGAGGAGGATGACGTCCTCGCCTTGTACACAGACGGGATGTTCGAGGCCCAGGACGCGAGCGGGGAGATATATTCCGTGCAACGTCTCAACGAAATCGTCGTCAAGCACAGCGAGGAACCGGTGCAGGTGATCCTCGACCGGTGCATCGAGGACTACACGCGGTTCCGGGTGGCGGACGCCGACGACATCACACTGATCATCCTGCGAAGGTGCGCCTGATGAAGCCCGAGAAGAATCATTCGCAGACGTCGGTCGGTGCATCGATATATATCTCTCCGATCGATCACATCACGGGCGACGTGGCCGGCCTGCTTGCGAACTTTTTGGACGCGCTTCTGGTGAGGTTCTATCCCAGACGGATCTGCCAGAAGGTCAACGTGGTGGTCACGGAGCTGGTCACCAACGTGCTCCAGCACGGGACCGAGCGTGAGAGCGAGGTGCGGCTCGATCTGAGCATCGATCCGGATCGATTGCTCATCAAGGTATCCAACCGCGTTACGCCGGAAGAGTACCGGACCGTCAAGGCGGTATTCGACGAGATCTTCGCCGCGGAGGACCCGAGAGAGCTCTTTGCCAGGACGGTGCGCGAGCGGCGCAACGATCGACGCAGGGGCGGTCTAGGGCTCATTCGGTTGACCGCCGAGAACAAATTCCATCTCTCGACGCAGTACGTCGATGGAATCCTCGTCGTCCAGGCTACTTTCCCTTGAAAAGGCTGCGTATGTTTTTCACGAAAGGTCGCGTATGAAGGCTCTCAGCTATGGCGAAATCACGGATGGCGGGCTGAGCGTCTTTCAGTCGGTCGCCCGGCTCGATGACGACAACCGCCTCGTTTTGACCTTCGAGGGCGCTATCCGGATCGACAACCCGTACCGGTACCTGTCGAGCTACCTGGACGAGCTGGCTCGAGTCCTCCCGCAGCACCCGATCACGTCCACGGTGATGGATTTCGTGAAGATGCGGTTCTGCAACTCGAACGGCTTCTACGTCATCATGGATATCGTGGACGCCGTGTACAACCTGGTGCCCGGCCGGGTGACCGTGCGGCGGATCCTCGACGATGACTGGCAGCACGAGACGCTGCCCATCCTGCTCAACCTGAACGAGGAGCACGTGGCCGCGCGGACGACGTTCGAGGACGTCAAGGAGACCTAGGCGTGGGGGTGTGGGCTGGGTAAGGCGACCGGCGATGGACACACCTGCGAACGAAGCGGACGTAGAGAGGTTCTTCGCTGTCTGTCCCGATCCGCTGTGTGTTCTGCGGAGCGATGGATCGTTCCTGCGCGTGAGCGGCGCCTGGGAGCGGACGCTCGGCCTGGGGACCGAGGATCTCGTCGGCCGGAGCCTCCTCGATCTCGTGCACCAGGACGACGTCGTCGCGACCAGGGAGCAGATGGATCGGCTCCTCCAGGGGCCCGTCACGCTCGGGCTGGAGAACCGGTGCAGGAGCAGGAGCGGCCTCTACGTCTGGCTGTCGTGGTCGATGCTCTCGGTGCCGAGCGAAGGGCTCGTGTACGGGTGGGCGCGCAACGTGGGCAAGCAGAAGCGCCTCGAGCGGGCGCTGATGCAGCGGATCGAGACGAAGATGCTGGTCGCGTCGATCTCGGCCCATTTCATCAACGTGAAGCTTTCGGACGTCGACCGCGGCTTCCAATCTGCGCTCGCGGAGCTCGGCAAGGCGCTGCGCGCCGACAGGACGAGCCTGTTCCTCCTCGCGGAGGACGGGCGGCGGTTCCTGAACACGCACGAGTGGTGCGCCGACGGGGTGCCGTCGCTGCGCGCGGAGCGGGGAGTCGTGTCCAGGGACGTGTATCCGTGGCTCGTCGAGCGGCTGTTCCGCCTCGAGGTGTGCGACGTGCCGCGCGTGGCCGACCTGCCGGATGAGGCAGCGAGCGAGCGGCGTGCCTTCGCGGAGCTCGGGATCGCCTCGCTCGTCCGGATGCCTGCAGCGTACGCGGGGCGGCTCGTGGGCGTCGTGGGGCTCGACGCGGTGCGATCCACCCGCGCGTGGGACAAGAGCGTCCGGGCGCTGCTCCAGGTCATCGGCGAGATGTTCGCGATCACGCTGGAGCGCATGCGCGCCGAGGAGTCGCTGCGCGAGGTGGTCGAGCAGCAGGAGTCGATGCGCGCGGTGATCTCGCGGCAGGAGTCCGCGATCGAGACGCTGTCGACGCCGATCATCCAGGTCTGGGACAGCGTGCTCGTGCTGCCGCTCGTCGGCAGCATCGATCGCCACCGGGCGACAGAGATCACGGAGAAGCTGCTGCGCACGATCGTCGAGACGAAGTCGCGCTACGCGATCGTCGAGGTGACGGGGGTCGAAGAGGTCGACTCCACGACGGCGCAGCACCTCATCAGCATGCTCCAGACGATCGAGCTGCTCGGCGCGCAAGGGGTCGTGGCCGGAGTCCAGCCGCAGGTGGCGCAGACGGCCTCGTCGCTCGGTGTCGAGCTCTCGTCCGTCCAGGTGCATCGGGACCTCCAGGAGGCGCTGAGGTGGTGCATCCGGGAGCTCCGGGCAGACCGGGGGTCAGAGAAGCGGCGGCGGGGACGGCGGTAGATCCAGGTTGCGCCTCCCCCGGGGACCGAATATTTCGTACACGAAGCATCGTGACAGCGACCCTGCCGCCGCCCGAGAGGCCGGAGATCGACGCCATCGTGGAGATGATCATCTATCTCTACACGGAGTCGCGCAGGCTCACGAAGGGCATGGCGAGCGGATTCGGCCTCACCGGGCCACAGCTCACCATCCTCAAGCTGCTCGAGTCGTTCCAGGATCTCTCGCTGTCCACGCTGTCGGAGCGCATCCGGGCGCAGAACAGCACGGTGACCGGGATCGTCGATCGCATGGAGCGAGAGGGGCTCGTCCGCCGCGAACGCTCGAAGGCCGACCGGCGCGTCGTCCACATCCGGCTCAGCGAGAAGGGGGCGCGGCTCGCCCGCGAGATCCAGGTCGAACCGATGGAGATCTTCCGGAGCGCGCTGCTGAGCTTGAGCTCGACCGATCTGCGCGATCTGCTCCGGATCCTGACGAAGCTGCAGAAACAGGTGGTCTCGCGGGTCGGACAGAGCCGGACAGAAGAAGAGCGACGGCGCTGAGGACGCGAAAGGGAGGCAGGGGGCATGAGAGAGAAGCCGACGTTCACCGGGGAACCGAGGGATCCGAACGGACGAGATCCCGATATCTGCGTGGTGACCTGCGCGCTGTCAGGGGTGCTCGCCGGCCGCAAGCAATGCCCCGCCATCCCCTATACGCCGGTCGAGATCGCCGAGGAGGCGAAGCGGGCCTATGACGCAGGGGCGGCGGCGGTGCACATCCACGCGCGCAACGACGACGGATCACCGACGTTCTCTCCGGCCGTGTTCGCGCGGATCAAGGACGAGGTGCGCCAGCGCTGCCCGGTGATCCTGAACTTCTCGACGGGCACCCTCCTCGACGACGTGAGCGAGCAGTGCGCGACCCTCCGGGAGAGCCGCCCCGAGATCGCGGCGCTCAACATGGGCACCATGAACTACTCGAAGTACTCGCGCGCGCGGAAGACCTTCGATTTCGACATGGTGTTTCCCAACACGTACGCGAAGATCAGCAAGCTCCTCAACGCAATGAACGAGGCCGGGACGAAGCCCGAGCTCGAGTGCTTCGATACAGGGCACACCCAGGGCACCTGGCCGCTCGTCGACATGGGGCTCCTCAAACCCCCGCTCCAGTTCTCGTTCATCGTCAACGTGCTGGGCGGCATCCCCGCGCACGTGGAGTCGCTCCAGCTCCAGACCAGGATCATGCCTCCCGGCTCGGAGTGGGAGGTGATCGGGATCAGCCACGGGCAGTGGAGGATGCTGGCGGCGGCGCTCGTGCTCGGCGGCAACGTGCGGTGCGGGCTCGAGGACCACTTCTACCTGCCGAGCGGCGAGATGGCGCGCAGCAACGGAGAGCTCTGCGAGGTGGCCGTGCGCATGGTGCGCGACGTCGGCCGCAGGCCAGCGACGGTCGAGGAAACCCGGCAGATCCTGGGCCTGCGCGACGACGGCGCGGCAGGAGGGGCGGCCTCGTGACGGAGCGCGCGTACACGGTCATCCAGGCCTTTTCCGCGGGGGGCGTCCTCCGGCTCACGCTGAACAACCCGTGGCGCAAGAACGCGATCGGGCCGGCGATGGTGAGCGAGCTCCTCGACGCCCTCGCGGCGGGCGCGGCGGACGAGACGGTGCGCTGCGTGGTCCTGACCGGCGCGGGCGACGCGTTCTGCGCGGGCGGGGACTTCGCGCAGATCGCGGGCGCCGAGGGGGCGCCGCCGCCCGAGATGAAGGGCGATTACGCGGACCTCCTGCTCGCCTTCGCGAACTCGAGCAAGCCGATCGTGGCGCGGGTGAACGGGCACGCGCTGGGCGGCGGGCTCGGGCTCGTCGCGGCGTCGCACTTCGCGATCGGCGCCCGCGGCGCCAAGCTCGGGACGCCGGAGATCAACGTCGGCCTGTTCCCGATGATGATCATGGCGGTGCTCCAGCGGCACGTGAGCCGGCGCAAGCTGCTGGAGATGATGCTCCTCGGGCAGCGCCTCGACGCCGACGAGGCCGCGCAGTGCGGCCTCCTCAACAAGGTGGTCGAGCCGGGCGCGCTCGACGCCGCGGTCGACGAGGTGACCTCCGCCATCGCCTCGAAGAGCCCGATCGCGGTGCGCCTCGGCCTCGAGGCGTTCGCGGCGCAGGATGATCTCGACCTCGAGTCGGCGCTGCCGCTGCTGCGCGAGCGGCTCGCCGGCTGCCTCGCGACGGACGACGCGCGGGAAGGGCTCCTGGCCTTTCTGGAGAAGCGAAAGCCCCGCTGGTCGGGCAAGTAGGCGCGCCGGGGCGCGCAGGGAGAGGTGGCCCGTGAACATGCGAGAGCTCGTGAAGGACCTCGAGGCCCGCCGGGAGCAGGTGCGGCGGATGGGCGGCGAGGAGCGCGTGGCGAAGCAGCACGCGCGCGGGAAGATGACAGCGCGGGAGCGGCTCGCGGCGTTCTTCGACGACGGCGTGCACTTCGAGGTGGGGATGCACGGCACGCAGATGGGGCTCGCGGCCGGGCCGGACGGGAGCGACCGGCCGCCGGCGGACGCGGTGGTCTGCGGGTTCGGCAAGGTCGACGGGCGGATGGTCTGCGCGGCGGCGTACGACTTCACCGTGAAGGGCGGCAGCATCGGGCAGACGGGTGAGGAGAAGGTGACCCGCCTGCGGCAGATGGCGCTCCGCGGCCGCTGGCCGATCGTGTGGTTCATCGACTCGGGCGGGGCGCGCATCGATCCCGGCTCGATGCACCCGGACAGCATCTCGCTGTTCGCCGGCTCTGGGCACCTGTTCCGCGAGCAGGTGCACATGAGCGGCGTCGTGCCGCAGGTCGCGGCCATGGTGGGGCCCGGCGCCGCGGGCACGGCGTACATCCCGGGGCTCGCGGACTTCGTGCCGATGGTCAAGGACGTCGGCTCGCTGGCGCTCGGCGGCCCCGCGCTCGTGCGCGCGATGACGGGCGAGGACATCTCCGAGCAGGAGCTCGGCGGCAGCAAGGTGCACGCGACGAAGAGCGGCGTCGGGGACGCGGAGTACCCGAGCGACGCCGAGTGCATCGCCGCGGTGAAGAGGTACCTGTCGTTCTTCCCTTCGAGCTGCGACGAGGAGCCGCCGCGCCTGCCGATCACGGATCCGATCGACCGGCGGGAGGAGTCGCTGCTCGACCTCCTGCCGGAGAGCCCGCGGCGCGCCTACGACATGCTGAAGCTGATCGACGCCATCGTCGATCACGGCGAGCGGTTCGACCTGAAGCCGCGGTGGGCGCGGTCGATCATCACCTGCCTCGCGCGCATCGGCGGCCAGCCGGTCGGCGTCGTGGCCAACCAGCCGACCCAGATGGGCGGCATCCTCGACGTGGACGCGTCGGACAAGGCCGCGCGCTTCATGCAGATCTGCGACGCGTTCAACATCCCGCTCGTGTTCCTGCAGGACGTGCCGGGCTTCATGATCGGCTCGAAGGTCGAGCACGAGGGGATCATCCGCCACGGGGCGAAGATGCTGCACGTCATGGCGGCGGCCACCGTGCCCAAGATCACGGTGGTCGTGCGCAAGGCGTACGGCGCGGGCTACTACGTGATGTGCGGGCGCGCGTACGAGCCGGACCTCATTGTCGGCTGGCCGACCGCCGAGATCAGCGTGATGGGGCCGGAGGGGATGCTCGGGATCGCGGCGAGGAAGATGTTCGGTGACGCGCCGCCGCCGCCGGAGGTGAAGCAGGGGATGGTCGACGCGATCCAGAAGAACATCGACGTGATGAAGGTCGCCGGCTGGGGCCTCATCGACGACGTGATCGATCCGCGGGACACGCGGAGGGCGATCGCGTGGGGGCTGGAGCTCGCGCGGAAGAAGCGGGTGGAGCGGCCGGAGAAGAAGCGGGGGATCCTGCCGGTGTAGGGAGCCAGGGACGGGGTGCTCGGCCTCAGGGTGTCCCAGCCGCGCGCCGGCGCATCCCTGTCGTTACTCGTCGTGAGCCTCGTGTTCCGACGCCTGGCTGGCCTCGGGCTTGGGCGTCGGCACGGCTCGCGGCGCGGCCGCGTAGAACGGCTCGGGAGCGCTCTTCACGCGAAGGAGCGTCGTGTTCTTGGCGGGGACGACGGCGGTGTACGCGTCCAGGCCGAGCTCGCTGCCCGGCTCGTTCGCGTGCAGCGTGGCCGTGACCTCGTAGAGGCCCTCGCGGTTGAACGTGTCGGCGGGGCAGACCTCCCGGAGGAGGAGCGAGACGTCGGCTGATGCGCCGGGCTTCAGCGTCCTGAAGAGATCGCGCGGGATCGCCCCCGTCGGCGGGGCCGCCGCGCAACTCGTCTCGCCGTTCGGGCCGGCGACGTGGAACTCGAGCATCCGAGACCGGATGGCGACGGTCATTGCGCGCCTGCCAGCGTTCTTGGCGCTCACCCGGACGACGATCGAGCGAGGGCTCGCCGCGTCGGACCAGGGTTCGCTCGTGAGCTCCAGGCGAGGCGCGTTGGCGTCCACGATCGGCTTGATCGGCGGACCGGCGCTGTGGCTCTTGTCCGACGGAACACGCTTTTCCGGGGACTCGCCAGCTGGCCTGTCCGCGGACGTCTGGGCCGCTTTCTCGTCCCTGGGTTGAGCAGCCTTGTCGCCCGGAGGCTGAGCCGTCTCGTCCACCGGAGAGGCTGGCTCGGCGCCGCCCGCATCGTTCGCGGCGGCCTCCTTGGGGGGTAGGCCGTAGCTCAGCACGACGGTGGGCGCCGCGAGGCCGGGCGCAGGGGCGAACGCCGGCGGATCGTCCGTCGACTCCGCAGCGAACGGCGCCGCCGGCGGCTTCTTCGACCACTTGGGCGGAGGACCCCAGCCGTACCAGGTCCTCACCACCGAGCCGCCGGCGAGCGCCGCCTCGTCCTTGCCGAAGCAGAGCAGGCGCGGGTCGAAATGCTCCATGTACGACTGACCGGGCGCCAGCAGCAGCGCGCGCCGCTCCGGGAAGCCGCTCGGCTTGAGCCCCGCGGGCGCGGCGCAGCGGACCGTCTTCTTCGCGCGCTTGTTCAGCGTGTCGACCTCCAGGCGCAGCAGCCGCACGTCCGCCGGGATGCGCATCGGCCGCTCCCCTTCGTTGTCGATCCGCAACGTCCAGGGCCCGTGAGGCGATGGCGCGATGAGCCACAGGCGCGCCGGCGAAGGCGGCAGCGGCGGGGACTCGGGCGCCTTCTTCTTCGCGTTTGTCTTGGGCGCGCCGACGCTCGCCTTGGGCGCGGCGACCTTGCTCCCTGCAGGCGGCGGGGCCGCGCCAGCCTTCGGCCCCTCCGTTGGCACGGCGGAGCCCGGCCCCTCGCTCTGCTGCGCGGGGCTCGACTTCTCCTCCGCGAGCGCGGGCGCAGGGCTCGACGCGAGCCCCATCACGGCCGCTGCAGCAGGAGCGATCGAGGTGAACAGACAGGCGATCCGGACGAGACGTGTGCGCATGGAGGATCCGTTCGGGAGCGAACGCTTCCGCTTTCTTTCCGGGGGCGTCAACCTTAGCGTAGCCAGCGAGCCTGGCCTCCTCTGGAGCGCCCGGGCGCTCTCCCATCGCTCGAAGCGTGGTCATGCGCGGCCTGTACGCCATCGTCGACACCGACTCGCTCGCGCGCCGCGGGCTCGATCCCGCGGCGTTCGCCGAGGCCGTCCTCGACGCGCGCCCCGCGGCCATCCAGCTGCGCGACAAGCGGGGCGGGGCGGCCCAGACGCTCTCGCTCCTCCGCGCGATCCAGCTCCTGGCCGCGCGCGCGGGGGTGCCGCTGTTCGCGAACGACAGGGCGGATCTCGCGATCCTCGCCCGCTGCGACGGCGTGCACGTCGGCCAGGACGACCTCCCGGTGGCCGCGGTGCGCAGGCTGGCGCAGCGCGCTTCCGTCCCGCTGCGCGTCGGGCTCTCGACCCACACGTCCGCGCAGATCGAGGCCGCGCTGCGGGCGTCGAGCGAGCTCCGCGATGCCGGTGGTTCCGGCGATTCCCTCGAGCGCCTCGACTACGTCGCCATCGGGCCGATCTTCGCGACCTCGAGCAAGGAGCGCCCCGACGCCGTGGTCGGCCTCGAGGGGCTCGCGTCGCTGTGCGCCATGGTCGAGCGGGTGCGTCCCGGGCTCCCGGTCGTGGCGATCGGCGGCATCTCCCTGGAAAGGGCGGCCGAGGTGGGCGCGCGCTGCTCCGCCGCCGCGATCATCGCCGCGCTGCTGCCGGATCAGGGCACGCCCGCGCCGCGCGCCCTCGAGGAGGTGAGCGCGCGGGCGCGGGCGCTCCAGCAGGCGCTCTCGCAGGCGCTCGCGCTGGCGGGCGCGCGCGCGGCGCCGGTGGACGGGGGCGCGCGATGAGCCTCACGCTGCTCGCGGCGGCCGCCGCGGTGGCCGCGACCGTTGGCTACATGGCGTCGCGCCGCGAGCGGGAGGCGCCGGGAGGGAACGGCGGCGAGCGCGCGGGAGACGCGCCGGCGGCGCCCCCGGGGGACGCGCCGTGGCACGAGCTGCCGTTCGCGCTCGGCGACGTGGTCCTCGCCGGGAGCGAGGAGCGCTGGCTCTCGGGCGCGATCGTCGCGCGCGAGCGGGGCGAGATCGTCGCCGCGGTGTTCCTCGCGCCCGAGGGCGGCGCGCACGGGGCGGTCGTGGCCTTCCCCGCGCCTCGGCGCGAGATCCTGTGGCTCGCGCCGGCGGCGGCCGATTCGCCGGACGAGCCGCCGGCGACGCTCGAGATCGCGGGCGCGACCATGCGGCGGCGGGCGCGGCTGCCGGCGGCGCTCGAGCGGTGCGGGCAGGGCGCGCCCCCCGTGGGCGACGCAGGGATCATCGCCCTTTACGACGGCCCCGGGCGCGACGCGGCCGTGGTGCTCGCCAGCGAGGGGCGGATCCACGCGTGGGCCGGGCGGCGCATCGAGGACGGCGGATACGAGCGGCTGGGCGGAGGCGGCGAGGGCTGACGCCGGCCCGCGCGGCCACGTGGGCGCGCGGCGCCTGTCAGCCGACGACGCTGCGCAGCTCCGCGATCAGCGACGCCATCGCGAGGCTCGGCGAGGCGTTGCGCTCGAGCTGCGCCACGGCGCGGGAGACCGCCGCGTAACGCCGGGCCGACAGGCCTGCGTGGCGCGGATCGGACGCGACCGCGGCGCGGGCCTCGCGGGCGAGCGCGGCGCTCAGCGCGCGGAGGTCGTCCTTGAGGGCGCCCTTGTCGCGGTCCACCGACTCGGCGAACGCGACGGCGGGCCCGAGGTCCCGGGCGGCCGCGGCCTCGAGGACACCCTTTACAAAGGCGTCGCGCGAGGCGGTCTGCTCCTCGTCCGCGAGATCGAGCGCCGTGGACGCGCTGCCGGCGGCGAGCTCGACGGCGAGGTCGTGCCGCCCCTCGGGCACGCCGCGATCGCGGAGGACGCGGCGGATGAGGGCCTCGGAGAGCGGGGCGAAGCGCACGGGCAGGGTGCGCGAGCGGATCGTGTTGAGCAGGCGATCGCCGCGCGAGGTCAAGAGGATGAAGTGGGTGCCGGGCCGCGGCTCCTCGAGCGTCTTGAGGAACGCGTTCGCGGCGCCGACGCTGAGGTCCTCGGCGTCGCGGACGATGAACACCCGAGCGCGCCCCTCGTGGGGCGGGTAGGCGGCGCGGGCGAGCACGATGGCGCGGACCTGATCGACCGAGATCTCGGTCAGCTCGTCGCGGCTCCGGCCGATGACGGCGGCGGGGTAGAAGTTCTTCGCGACGATCTGCACGTCGGGATGGAGCGGCGCCGCGGGGCGCCCGTCGGAGCGCGCGGCCGCGCGCCGGCACGCGTCGCAGCGCCCGCAGCCGAGCGGGTCGCCCCCGGTGCAGACGAGCGCCTGGGAGAGGGCGACGGCCGCGAGCTCCTTGCCGACGCCCGGCGGGCCCTCGAAGCGGTAGGCGTGGTGCACGCGGCCCGCCTCGAGCGCGCGCACGAGCGTGCCGACCGCGGTGTCCTGGCCGAGGATGTGGGAGAACGGCACGGCCCGCTATCTAGCACGACCGGGGGTCGACCTGGTCCCGGTCCGCGCCGCGCGCGAGGCCGCCCGGCGGCGGCTTCCTTCCCGCGCGTCTTCTTCTTCATTCCCGCGCGTGATGGCGTCCTCGTCATCGTCATTGCGCGCGGCGGTGATAGGTTGCCGCGCATGCGCGTCCTCGTGCTCGGCGGCACTCGATTCATGGGTCATTTCCTGGTCTATCGCCTGCTCGCGGCGGGCCACCAGGTCACGCTCCTGAACCGCGGCGCGACGCCCGACGCGTTCGGCGATCGCGTCGCGCGGGTCCGCTGCGATCGCGCGGCCGGCGATCTCGCGCAGGCGCTCGGAGGTCGCGAGTTCGACGCCGCGGTGGACTTCACCGCGTACACGGCCGCGGACGGCCGCGCGGCGGCCCAGGCGCTCGGCTGCGGGCGCATCGGCCACTACGTGATGATCAGCACCGGCTCGGTGTACCTCGTCCGGGAGGCGTGCCCGCGGCCGTCGCGCGAGCGCGACTACCACGGCGCGCTCCTCCCTGAGCCCGCGGGCGAAGAGGACCGTGAGGCGTGGTCTTACGGCGTGAACAAGCGCGGCTGCGAGGAGGAGATCGCCGCCGCCTGGCAGAGGGATCGCTTCCCCGCGACCGTCCTGCGCATCCCGATGGTGAACGGGGAGCGCGATCCCTACCGCCGCCTCGATCGGTACATCGTCCGCATGCTCGACGGCGGTCCGCTGCTCGTCCCGGACGGCGGCGGACACGCGGTGCGGCACGTCTACAGCGGTGACGTCGTCAGGGCGATCGTGAAGCTGCTCCTCGTGCCGTCGACCTTCGGCGAGGCGTACAACCTCTGCATGGACGAGACGCCGACGCTCACCGAGCTGCTCGAGCTCATCGCCTCGCTGCTCGGCGCGCCGGCGCGGCTCGCACCGATCCCGTCGGCGGCGATCAGGGCCCGCGGCATCGATCCGGTCGCGATGTCGCCGTTCAGCGACCGCTGGATGTCGATGCTGGATCCGGCGAAGGCGAGGGCGGAGCTCGGCTTCCAGCACACGCCGCTCCGGCGCTGGCTGGAGACGGTGATCACGTCGCTGCTCGCGAACCCGCGTCCCGAGCCGCCGGACGGCTACGAGAAGCGCGCCGAGGAGATCGCGCTCGCGGCGGAGCTCGCCGGCGCGGTGGGCGGTGGAGGGCGCTGACCCTGCGCGGGCGCTTTCGCCCGCGAGGCGAGGGGGAGGAAGGCAGGCGGGCGTTGGACCGGCTCCTGCGTTCCTGCGAACATCGGACGGAGGGAGATCTCGCGATGCAGGATGTGCAACCCAAGCGGGTCCTGGCGGCCATCGACGCCTTCCTGAGCACGCCGCTCGACGCGGCGCTGTCGCGGCACCGTGAGGCCGATCCGGCCGAGCGCGCGCTCGCGCTGTTCCACGAGGTCGCCGCCGCTGTCCCTGCTTACCGCCGCTTCCTCGCGGAGCACGGCGTGGACCCGGCGGCGATCCGGACGCCCGCGGATTTCGCGGCGCTGCCGGTGATCACGAAGCAGAACTACGTGCTCAGGCACCCCATCGCGGATCTCTGCCGCGGGGGGCGGGTCGAGCCGTGCGACATGATCGCGGTCTCCTCTGGCTCGACCGGAAAGCCGACGTTCTGGCCCCGCTCCGTCACGGACGAGCTCCCGGTCGCCCGGCGCTTCGAGCAGGTGTTCCACGACGGCTTCCGGGCCGACACGCGCCGCACGCTCGCGGTCGTGTGCTTCGCGCTCGGCTCGTGGGTCGGCGGGATGTACACCGCCGCGTGCTGCCGTCACCTCGCGGCGAAGGGGTATCCGATCACGGTCGTCACGCCGGGCAACAACAAGGACGAGATCTTCCGCGTCGTGCAGGATCTGGGGCCGGCGTTCGAGCAGGTCGTCCTGCTCGGCTATCCGCCGTTCCTGAAGGATGTCATCGACACGGGGCGGGCCCGGGGCGTCGACTGGGCGCCTTTCCGGATCAAGCTCGTGATGGCCGGGGAGGTGTTCAGCGAGGAGTGGCGGACCCTGGTCGGCGAGCGCGTCGGGTCGGCGTCGCCCTGCTACGACTCGGCTTCGCTGTACGGGACGGCGGACGCTGGCGTGCTGGGCAACGAGACGCCGCTCAGCGTCGCGATCCGCCGGTTCCTCGCGGGGAGGCCGGACGCCGCGCGCGCCCTTTTCGGGCAGGACCGGCTCCCGACGCTGGTGCAGTACGACCCCGCGGAGCGGTTCTTCGAGCAGCGCGAGGGGATGCTCCTGTTCTCGGGCGACAACGGCGTCCCGCTCGTCCGTTATGCGATCCTCGACAGCGGGGGCGTCACTTCACACGCGGAGATGATGGCGGCCCTGGCCGGCTTCGGCTTCGACCCGCGGCGGGAGCTCGACGGGGAGCGTGGGGCCAGGGAGCTCCCGTTCGTCCATGTGTTCGGGCGCTCGGATTTCACGGTGTCGTACTTCGGGGCGAACATCTATCCGGAGAACGTGGTCGTGGGCATCGAGCAGCCCGGCGTGAAGGAGTGGGTGACCGGAAAGTTCGTGCTGGAAGTCCGCGAGGGCGCGGACAGAGATGCGTACCTCTCGGTGGTGGTCGAGCTCGCGCCGGGGGAGGGGGAGAGCGAGGCGCGGCGCGAGGCGGCGGCGCGGTCGATCGAGGAGCACCTCGTCCGGCTGAACAGCGAGTTCAGGAGCTACGTGCCGGCCGGGAAGCGGGCGCCGCGGGTGACGCTGCGGGCGGCGGGGGATCCGGAGTACTTCCCGCTCGGGGTGAAGCACCGGTATACGAGAAAGCCGGGTGGGTGAGTGCATAAGCGGTACAGGCACCTCGCGTCGTTCTCTGCACAATTCCTGTACTGTGCCTGGATCACCTCGGCCTGCGGCCGGGCCGGGCTGTGTTCATGTTTCGTGGCAAGGCCATAGGGCCGAGCGTGAATGTCGGCGGCCGTCACGCATTCCTGTCCACGTGGACGACATGGGGCGAAGCCCGGTTGACGCCTATGGGAGAGAAGGAGGCCGATGTCAGGGATCGGCCTCGACCTCGTCCGCCGGCGGGGGGAGGGCGGTGGAAACCGCGTCCAGGAGCGCCCAACAGAACGCCGCTACGTCGGGAAATCGCTCCGATGCCTCGAACTCGATTGCTCGCTCCAGCACTTTCCTCACCGCATCGCTGCACGGAAGCTGCTCCAGCACCCGCCCCGGATAGCGCATCATGATCGGTGGCAGCTCCGCTCCGTGCAGACAGAACACCGCCGTCATGCCGAGCCCGTACACGTCTGCGCGCGCGTCCGCCTCGTGCGGGCGGTGCATGAGCTCCGGCGCCGCATAGAGGAACGTCCCCAGCGCGCCGCTCCTCGTGCCGCCCGTCGTGTCGCGCGCCCAGACCAGATCGAAGTCCGTGATCCGGGGCAGCCCGTCCGCGTCGAGCAGGATGTTTGCCGGCTTCACGTCCCGGTGCACGAGCCCCTGCCCGTGGGCGAACGAGATCGCCTCTCCAGCGCTGAGGAGCATCGGTATCACCCGCTCTGCTGGCAGCCGCTTCCCGATGACCGCGCTGTGCACGTCCTCGCCATCGACGAGCTCCATCACGAAGTAGTGCCAGCCGCTGTCCTCGCCCTTGGGATCGAGCATGCGCACCACGCCGGGGTGGTCGAGCGCAGCCATCGCGCGCGCTCCCCGGAAGAACCGCTCCCGGCGGATCTCGTCGCCCGCGAGGTTCGGGTGCAGCACCTTGATCGCCACGGGCAGGTCGCCCCGCCCCGCGTCGAGCGCGCGCCACACGGTCGCGAACCCCCCTCGACCGATCCGCTCGAGCAGCAGATAGCGGCCTTCGCCGAGCTCCTCGCCCACGTGCAGCTGGCCGCCTTCCCGGCGTTTACGCCGGAGGTCGAGGATCTCCCCGTCCACTTCCGCGGTGCTCGCGCACGCGGCCTGGAGCTTCACCCTGCGCTGCTGCGCTGCCGCAAGCCTCTTGTCGATCGCGCGGATCGCGTCCTCGGCCTCGCGCAGGGTCGAGGCGAACGTTCTGGGCGGCTCTGGCTTCTTGACCGGTGCCTCCGGCTGCGCGCTCGCAGCGGCCTCTTCCACCGTCGCGCGGATGCCTCGGACGACATCCCTCCACGCTTCATCCAGGTTGGCCCAGCTCGTCACCGCCGCGCCGTCCCGCGGCAGCGCCTGGAGCTCCGAAAGAGCGGTGCCCTCCAGGTCGCACGCGCGCACCAGGATGGGCACCACGCGCGCCGCCCCGCTGCGATGCCGCTCCAGCGCTCGCCCGAGCTCCCGCTCGTAGCAGCTGTCCGAGGCGAGGAACGCCTCGCTCACCAGCAGCAGCACCACCTCGGCGGAGGAGAGCTCCGCCGCGATCGACTCGTCGCGCATCGCGCCTGGGCCGATCCGGCCGCGGTGCCAGGTGCTCACCAGGCCCTGCCGCTTCAGGGAGGCGAGGTGCGCCTCGAGCGCTTCGAGGTGCGACCGATCCGCGGGGGCGTAGGAGATGAAGACGTGGACCGCCATGCGCAGAGGAGCGTCGCTGCGGCGAGCACGCTGCGTCCCGGCCGCCCGCTCCCCGCCGACCAGGCTACCAGACGCGGCGTGGGCTCTCGACCCTCCGTTGGCTCCGCGCCGCCCCGGCCCTGGAAGCGGCCGGGGCGGGGCCCCGGGGCGCGGGCCGTCGACCTGCGAGATCGAGGGGCCACGATGCCAGCGCGGAGACGTGCTCGCCGCGCTCGCTCAGCCTCTTCGCCTGGTCGTTGCCCGGCCCCTCCGGCCAGCGTCGCCGCGCGCCACGTCGGCCGTTGCCTCGGTGCACCTCGGGCGCGGCCGGCAGCGCTCTCGCGCCGCGGAGGCGTCCTCTCGCGCTTGCTGGTAGAAGCGTCGCCCAGAACTCATGCGCAACACCTCCCCCCCGCTCATCGTCCTCGGCTGCGGCTTCACCGGCGCGGTGGTCGCCGGCCTGCGGAGGGCGTCCGGCGGCCGCGTCGTCGCGACGACGCGCTCGCCGGAGCGCGCCGCGGAGCTCGCGCAGGCGGGCATCGAGGTGAGCGTCCTCCCGGCGCTCACCGCCGAGGCCGTCGACCGGCTCGTGACCGACGGCGCGGACGTGCTCGTCGCCTTCCCGCCCGACGGCGCGACCGACGCCGCGATCGCGCCTTCGCTCCGCCGCGCGCGCGCGATCGCGTACGTCTCGTCGACCGCCGTGTACGGCGACGCGACGGGGCGCATCGACGAGGCGACACCCACGTCGGCCGACGGCCCACGCGCGGCGGCGCGCCTCGCGGCCGAGGACGTGTACCGCGCGCGCGGCGCCGTGGTGCTGCGCGCCGCGGGGATCTACGGCCCGGGCCGCGGCCTGCACCAGCGGCTCTTGCGCGGCGACTTCCGCATGACCGGCGAGGGCGATCGGCAGGGCAGGAACGTCGTTTCGCGCATCCACGTCGAGGACCTCGCGCGCCTCGCGCTCGCGGCGCTGGAGCGCGTCGAGCGCGCCGCCCCCGGCGAGGCCTTCCTGGTCGCGGACGACGCGCCCGTGCCGCAGATCGAGGTCGTCCGCTGGCTCTGCGCGCGGCTCGGCCTCGCGCTGCCGGCCGGCGCGCCGCGGGAGGATCTGCACGAGACGCTCCGCCACGATCGCGCCGTGGACAACGCGAAGATCAAGCGCGCCCTCGGGATGGCGCTGCTCTACCCGAGCTACATCGAGGGGTTCGAGGCGTGCCTGGCCGTCGAGGCCGAGGCGCCGGCCCCCGCAGCGAGTGAGCGCGCCGTGCGGCACCGCGGGTGAGCCGCGCTGGCATCGCGGGTGAACCGCCGCGCGGCCGCGCCGTTCGCCGCCCGCGCTGTCACGCCTCGTCATCCGCGGTGCCTTGCGGCGGCTCCTGCGGCTCCGTCGTGTCGAGCCGGTCGAGCTCGCGGAAGAGCGCGTCCAGATCGAGCGTCAGCCCCTCGCAGCCCGGAACCTCCCGGAGCACCCCTCCGGGCGCGGTGAGGCGGTGCTGGTAGAGCCCGCCGCGCGCGAGCTCGTGGATCTCCAGCGTGCGGAGCTGCGGATCGAGCAGCCAGTACCAGCGCACCCCGAACGCGGCGTACTCCTCGAGCTTCTCGACGCGATCGCGCCGGCTGTCCCGCGGCGAGGGGGAGACGATCTCGACCATGATGTCCGGCGGGATGCCGACGGCGCCACGGGCCGGGGGCCTCCGCGAGGTCGAAAGGAACGCCGACACGTCGGATTTGCGCCCGCGCCGCGGCTTGAGCGCGTACTTCACCTCGGAGCCGAAGACGAAGCCGCCGCGCGGGATGAGCCAGGCCCGCAGGGTGTGGATGAGCCAGGCGACAGCCAGCTCGTGGACGCAATCGGGCATCTCTTCCTCGACCAGGCGGCCATCGATGAGCTCACCGGCTTCGTCTTCCGGCAGCGCTGCCCACTCCGCGACGGACAAGAGGCGGGCTGCCTGGGGCTCAGGATACGGGCGCTGGCTCACGCCTGGAAAACTACCATCACCGCGCGCCTCGTGCCGGGTCATGAGCGGGGTCGCGAGGTCACGCGGCGCGCCTGCACGGCGCGGCGCGGCGACGCACGATGTCCAGCGAGGCGTTCATGCCTGCCGTGAAAATCAGGCATCGACGGACGGGATGACCATGACTAGGGTCGAGGCTCTTGGAGGATCGTTGGATGAAGCTTGGATATTGGATGGTGCTTGCACTTGCGGCTGCCGCGGTGGGCGCAGGCTGCGGTGATGACGAAGGCGCGAGCAGCGGCGTCGGGCCAGGCGGCTCGGGCGGGGCTGGCGCTGGAGGCGGAGGCGCTGGAGGCGGAGGCGCCGGAGGCGGAGGCGGAGAGGGCGGCACGAGCGACGGCGGGAGCGGCGGGCAGCCCCCGACGCCGCGGTGCGAGCCGTCCGACCCCGCGCTGGCCGACCGCGACGCGGACGAGCTGTACGCGGCGGAGGAGGTCCCGCGCTTCGACTTCTACCTTCCGGAAGAGCGCTGGGCGGAGCTCAAGGCGAACGCCCGCGACGAGCGGTATGTCGAGGCCGAGGCCTGCTACAAAGGCAAGAGCCTGGGCGTGGTCGGCCTGCGGTTCAAGGGCGGTTACGGCACCCTCGACATGTGCTTCGACGGGGAGGGGAACCTCACCTGTCCGAAGCTCAGCATGAAGGTGAAGTTCGACGAGGTCGTCGGCGGACAGCGCTTCTACGCGCAGAAGCGCCTGAACTTCCACTCCATGATCTGGGACCCCACCCGGCTCCACGAGCGGATCGCCTATGGCCTGTTCCGGGAGATGGGCGTCGCCGCCCCGCGGAGCGCGTGGGCGACGCTGAACGTGAACGGCGAGTCGCAAGGGCTCTTCTCGATGGTCGAGGACGTGGACGGCCGCTTCCTGGAACACCACTTCTCCGAGGCTCCGGACGGCGATCTCTACAAGGAAGCGTGGCCGGTCTCGGACGACGCCGGCTACTACGCGGAGCGGATCGAGACGAACGAAGACGTGGCCACGCACGAGCGATTCATCGCGTTCTCGACCGCCCTCGCGTCCGTCGAGGGCGCGGAGCGGCTCACCGCGCTGTCGGAGTGGACGGACATCGAGCAGCTGCAGCGCTACATGGCGGTCGACGAGGCGATCGTGAACTGGGACGGCGTCACGACCTACTACGCCAACGAGGCGGGCGCCGCGTTCAACCACAACTTCTACTTCTACGACGAGCCGTCCTCGGGCAAGTTCCACCTCATCCCGTGGGATCTCGATCAGACCCTCGGCCCCAGCACCTACTTCGGTCACGTGCCGCGATGGACGGAGACGCCGGCGGACTGCAGCGCCGTGGTCCCGGTGTTCATGGGCTCCGAGCACGTGCGCCCGCCGGGCTGCGACGCCCTGTTCGCCGCCTTGAACCAGGACGCAGCGGGCTACAAGGCCGCGCTGCAGGCGCTCCATGAGGGCCCGTTCAGCGACGGGCGGCTCGAGGAGCAGGTCGACAAGTACGCGGCGCTGATCCGCACCGCCGTCGAGGAGGACCCGCTCGGGCCCGGGCTCGCCGGGTGGGAGCCCGCGGTGGAGCGCCTCAGGAACGAGCTGCCGATCCTGCGAGAGCGCCTGGGCCGCTTCGCCAGCGGCACGCCCCTCGCGCCCTTCTCGTTCACCGCGACGGGGATCAACGACTTCGAGGCCGCGGACACGCTCGGGCTGTACGTCGGGACGGTGCTGTCCACCAACAACGCGTCGAGCGCCGTGCAGGGCCTTTCGCAGGAAGATCCGCTGAACGGCGCGCAGAGCATGCTCCTCCGCTTCGACTTCCGCGACGAGGCGTCTCCCTGGGGGCAGTACGTGTACTTCGGGGTGCCTCTCGCCGAGGGCATGATCGACGCGACGGCGCTCGAGGGGGTCCGCTTCTGGGCGCGGGCGGAGGCGGCGCGCGGGATGCGCTTCGACGTCGAGAGCCCGGCGCAGAGCGAAGGGCTCTCGGGCGTTCGCCACGGATGGGACGTGCGGCTCACCGCGGAGCCGACGCTGATCGAGCTCAGGTTCGCCGACATGGCGCTCCCCGGCTGGGCCATCGATCAGGGGCGCGACCCGGGCGACGACGTGAACGACGTGCTCCGGTCGATCGTCGGCCTCTCCTTCAGCGCGGAGATGAACGGCGTCCGCGCGAACGGCTTCCTCGGCAAGGACAAGGCCGACTCGGGCACCATCGAGATCGATGATGTCGAGTTCTTCGGGCCGACGTCCGAATCACCCTGAACGACGGATACGGAGGCCCGGGGCCGAGCGCTCCGGGTCTCCGCCCCTCCTGCGGCGCAGCCCGAGGCTCACGGCGAGGAGCAACGCGGCGACGCCGCCGGCGGACGGCGCGTCGCCGCCGAGGCTGCAGCTGCAGCCCGCCGACTCCCCGCTCCCGCTCGCGTCCCCGCCCGCGCCGGTGGAGGGAGCCCCACCCGAGCCCGATCCGTCCCCGCCCGCGCCCGATCCGGCGTCGCCCGCGCCGACCGAGGCGGCCACGTCGAGCGTCGGACCCGCCGCCGTCGTGGTGGCAGGAGCCGGCGGCTCCTCGGCGCACATGCCGGCCACGCACCGCTCGCCCGCGGGGCACACGACGCCGTCGCAGAGGTCGACGCACGCCCCGCCACGGCAAGTGGTGCCCGCGCCGCACGCGACGTCGGCGCACGCGGCCTCGACGCACCTCCCGGTGTCCGCCGCGCAGCGGTCCTCCGACGGACAGCCCCGGCAGCCGCACTGGACCACGCAGACGCCGCTCTCGCACACCTCGCCCGCGCCGCACGTCACGCCGTCGCACGGATCCAGGCAGCGGTCGCCGCGACAGGTCTGACCGTGCGGGCAAACCACGCCGTCGCAGGGCGCGCGGCACTCGCCGTCATGGCACACCTCGCCGACATCGCACATCGCGTCGACGCACGCCTGCTCGACGCACAGGCCCTCCACGCACACGAGCCCCAGCTCGCACGGGAACTCGGCCGAGCCGCAGCGGTTCACGCAGCGGCCGCGGCTGCACACCTGGTACTCCGGACAGGGCGCCTCCTCGTCGACGATGTCGTCGCAGTCGTTGTCGATGCCGTCGCACTGCTCGGCCTGGCTGCCAGGCTCGACGATCGGCGTGCAGATCGCCTGTCCCTGCGCGTCGCAGTCGGAGATGCCCGCGCGGCACGCGCCCACGTTCTCCTCGACCTCGCACGGCTGGCCGGCCGCGGGGCACGTGATGCCGGAGAAGCGGAACAGGAAGTCCTCGTAATCGAGATCATTGCCGTTGACGCCCGCGCTGCCGGCGGCGTTCCGGAAATCGAGATCCTCGAACCCCAGGTAGAACGTGTTGGCGAGCTGGTTCGACCTGTAGATGAGATCGGAGTACCAGGGCCCCGGGCTCTCGCACGCCGTACACTCCACGTTGAACCGGTGCTCGGTGTAATGGTACTGCGTGGCGTTGCCGTTGCCGGTGCCGTTCGGGTTGGGGATCAACACGAAGCCGATGAGGCCTCCCGCGTAGGCGGGGTTCTCCCGGATCGAGACGGCCGTCAGCTCGCGCTTCTCGGTGGGCGGCAGGGAGCCAGAGAACGGAAAGAGCATCTGGATATCGCTCTCCGGCGCCGGCGTGCTGAGGTTGGCTCCGGCGTCGACGGGGACATACAGCGGCGGGTCGCCGCTGTCGCGGCCATCGTCGACGTTGTACCAGCCGACCGCGAAGTTGGCGCCGCCCCCCTTCTCGATGTACTTGCCGCTGAACTCGCAGAGCGGCGAGAACACCTGGGGCTCCACCGCGGCGTCGGCCACGACGTCGATCATCTCGTCGAGCATGTCGTTCTTCGTCGAGCCGTTCAGCAGATCGCTCAATCGGCTCGTGATCACGGGGACGACGGTGCCGTTCGGCTGCACCACATCCGCGCGCGCCGCCCCGCCCGTGCCGAGCGCCACGAGGAGGGCCGCACGCCACGCGAGAGAAGACGGTTTGTTGGGGGTCGACCAGCGCATAGGGCTTCTCCTTCCGACAGAACACGTGAGTCCGGATCGTAAAGTGGACTCGAGTTTTGCTCTCCTGTCCAGGTGGCGCGCGCCCGCTCGAACCAAATAACGACGGATGTGGAGGACCAGCCCACGTGAGAACACTTCGTGTCTGTACGCACGAAGGCGGGTGATCCCCTTTTTCCAGTGCGCCGGATGACGGGTGATGTGATGACGAAGGGGCGCACGGCGCCGGCTCTGCGCCGCCGTCCGCGTTCTTTCGCGTTCTTTCGCGTTCTTCCGCGTTCTTCCGCGTTCTTTCGCGTTCCGCGAGCCAACGTCCGTTCGAGCCAGCGAGCCAGCGGACTCTGCCGTGTCACGATGCGCCGACGGCGGCGGCGCTCACGCCGCGCCGTCGGTGCGCGCCGCGCCAGCCCGCCCGGGCCGGGGCGCTCAGCCGTCCTGCTCTGCCGGCTCTTCCCGCTTGCGCGCGAGCGCCGCGAGCTCGCGGACGAGCTCCGGCATCCCCTCGCCCGTCGCGGCGCTGATGAGGTGGAGCTTCACCTTCGCCTTCGCGAACCGCGCCTTGAGCTTCGGGTAGGCCTCGCGCACCTCGGTCAGATCGGCCTTCGTCAGGACGACGATCTCCGGGCGCTCCGCGATCTCCGGGCTGAACTTCTTGAGCTCCTTGCGGAGCGCCCGGTAGTCGGCGAGCGGCTCGCGGCCCTCGCCCGGGTCGAGCGTCACGAGGTGGAGGAGCGCCCGCGTCCGCTCCACGTGCCTCAGGAACTGGATGCCGAGCCCTACCCCCTCGCTCGCGCCCGGCACCAGCCCGGGGATGTCCGCGATGACGAAGCTCGACCCGCCCGCGCGGACGCCGCCGCCGATCTCGACCATGCCCAGGATCGGGGTGAGCGTCGTGAACGGGTAGTCGCCGATCTTGGGCCGGGCCGCCGAGACGGCCGCGACGAAGGTGCTCTTGCCGGCGTTGGGGAAGCCGAGCAGGCCGATGTCGGCGAGCACCTTCAGCTCGAGGCGGAGCTCGCGGGCCTCGCCCGGCTCGCCCGGCTCGGCGCGCCGCGGAGCCCTGTCGTGCGGCGACTTGAAGTGCAGGTTGCCGCGGCCCCCCTTGCCGCCGCGGGCGACGATGACCCGCTGGCCGTGCTCGGTCACGTCGGCGATCAGCTCGCCGCTCTCCGCGTCGAAGATCTGCGTCCCCACGGGGAGCTTCTCGACCCGGTCGGCGCCGGCGCGCCCGTGGCAGTCGCTCCCCATCCCGTGCTCGCCCCGGTCGGCCTCGAGCGTGCGCGCGTAGGTGAAGTCGAGTAGCGTGGACAGGCCTCCGTCGCCCACGAAGACGACGTCCCCGCCGCGGCCGCCGTCTCCACCCGCGGGGCCGCCGAACGGGATGTACTTCTCACGACGGAATGCGATCGCTCCATTGCCGCCATCCCCGGCGATCACCTTCAGACGGCACCGATCGACGAACCGCATGACGGCGGCTCATAGCATACAATTTAGGAAAGACCCCAAAGCGGAAGGGCGCCCCGCGCATCGGGCCGCCCGCCGGACCGCTCGCCCAGGAGACCCCAGGTGCCCGCTCGAATCCTGATCGTGGACGACAACACGAGCCTCGCCGGAAACCTCCGCGAGGTCCTCGAGGGCGCGCGCGAGCTCGACGTGGAGGTCGCCCTCGCGCCCGACGGCAAGCAGGGGCTCGCGGCCGCCCGGCGCGACGGGTTCGACGTCGCGGTCGTCGACGTCAAGCTCCCGGACGCGAGCGGCCTCGAGCTCATCGCCCCGCTCCGCGCCGCCGCCCCCCACGGCGAGATCGTCCTCGTGACCGGCTTCGCGACCGTCGACGCCGCCATGGCCGCACTCCGCGCCGGCGCCTTCGCCTTCATCCTCAAGTCGTTCCGCCCCGAGGAGCTCATCTCCACCGTGGCCCAGGCGATCGAGAAGATCTCGCTGAAGCGGGAGCGGGAAGAGCTCGAGCGCCGGTACCGGGCGATCATCGACGCGGCGGACGTGCTCATCCTCGGCCTGAACGCCGGCGGCAGCGTCGCGCTCTTCAACCCGCGCCTGACCGCGCTGACCGGCGTGTCCTGCGACGCCGCGCTCGGCATGGCGTTCTGCGAGGCGCTCGTCGACGAGCCCGATCAGCGCCGGTTCAACCAGTCGTTCCTGAGCGTGGTCGAGGGCGACGCCGCCGCCGAGGTCGAGGTCGGCGTCCGGGACGCGGTGGGCGCGATCCGCCGCGTGCGCTGGCACCTCTCCGGCGTCCGCGGCGGCGGGCGCGGCGGCAGGACCGACCTCGTCTACGGCATCGGCATCGACGTGACCGAGCGGCGCGCCCTCGAGCGGCGGGCCGCCGACGCCGAGGCCCTGAACGCCATGGCCCCGCTCGCCCTCGGGCTCGCCCACGAGATCAGGAACCCGCTGAACGCCGCGGTCCTGGAGCTCCACCTGCTCAGCCGCGGCATCGACCGCCTCTCCGACGAGGCGATCCGCGAGCCCATGAAGCGGCGCGTCGGCATCGTCGAGGCGGAGATCGCCCGCCTGGGCCGGCTCCTCGGCGAGTTCCTCGAGCTCGCCCGGCCGCGCGCGCCCCACCGGGAGCCCGTCGATCTGGCCCGCGTCGTGCGCGACGTGCTCGATCTCGAGGAGGAGGCGTTCGCGAGCCACCACGTCGAGGTCGTCCGCGATCTCGCGGACGACTGCTTCGCGCTGGGCGACGTCGAGAAGCTCAAGCAGGTGGTCTTGAACCTCGTCGTCAACGCGCTCGACGTGATGCCCGACGGCGGGGTCTTGCGGGCGTGCGCGTCGGGGGACGCGCACGAGGTGTGGCTGTCGATCGGGGACACGGGGCCGGGGATCGCGCCGACGATCCTCGCCGAGATCTTCGATCCGTTCTTCACCACGAAGGCGGCGGGCACGGGCCTCGGGCTCGCGATCGTCCGGAAGATCGTCGACCAGCACGCGGGCCGTGTGGATGTCGACGCGCACGCCGCCGACGGCACGACGGTCCGGGTGAGGCTCCCCCGCTTCGTCCCCGAGCCCATCGAGCGCCCGGTCGGCTCGTCACCCCCCCGCGTCGCTGGCGTCTGACTCGCCGCCCGGAACGCGCACCGCCGAGCGCCGCTCACCCCACGATGCGCATGGGGGGCTTCAGGGGGAGGGGAGGCTTGGAGCCAGGGGCGGAGGGGATCGCGGAGGGGGCGGGCTTGGGCACCTCGCCCTCGAGGGCGGCGAGCGCGACGAACAGCCGGTCCATGCCGTAGTCGAGGGCCACCTCGCGCTGGAAGACGTGGGCGACCTTGATGAGGCGCAACGACGTCTGCTTGCCGAGGTCGATCTCGCGCTCGAGGAACGCCTCGAACGAGCCGTAGCCCTTCGCCTGATACAGCTCCTGCTGCTGGATCTCGGCGAGCACCACCCCGATATCGAAGAACCCCTTGTCGAGCCGCTTGCGGAGCGTGCGGATCTTCTGGGTCTGATTGTGGAGCTCGGCGATCTTCGCCTTGATCTCCTCGGCGCCGCTCGGCACGCGGATGGTCGCCCGGGCGCTGCCAGGGGGCGCCGGCTCCGCGGCCCGGGCCCGCGCCTCGGCGGCGTGCTTCGCAGCGTGCCGCGCAGCCCAGGGCGCAGCGCCACGGAGGCCGAGCTTACGCTTCGACGCGCTCGACGCCGATTTCGAATCTTCCTTGATTACCGGATTCACGGGCTTCGCAAGCTGAGCTTCTGCGCCCCCCTTGCTGCTCGAAGAGGCCTTCTTCTTCATACCCGTCGCCTTCTCGGAGCTGCCCTGCTTTGTGATCTTCGGCATGTCGCTGCGTCCCCCGCTGGGTACGAGATCGTCGCGGCCCTTCGCCTCAAGCGCGCGCCGCCCGCGCGGCGGTAAAGACCCGCACGGCTGTCAAGCCCGATTGGCTCACCAGGTCGTCGCCTTACCAAAAAATCGACCACCCCGTCCACTAAGTTTCGGGGAGGCTCCTCGCTTTCCCGAAGGGCAGCATGACCCAAGATCGGTCCGGGAGCCAAAACCAGCGAGCATCGCACGCTATCGGGCCTCCCGGAAAGCTGGTCGCCCGGCGGGACCGCTGGGTTTCGTCGGCCACATCGGTCCACAATCGCCGGCCCCGGCGGGCTCGGCGCTGGGGTCCGGCGAGAGCCGCGCCCGCGACGCCTGTCGCGCGCCGGTCGCCTGCCGGGCGGTTGGTCATCCATCCATCCAGCCGTCCCGCGCGATCCCGCGTCATCCCGCGCTCCAAGCGCAGGGGTGGGTCGTGGTAGATCGCGGTGTATGACCTCTCCGCCCGCCGGTCGCGACCCCGCCGATGACGTCCCCAAGGCCGTGGTCGCTGATGCGCCGCGTCGTGCGAGCGAAATACCACGAGGCGCGGCGAGCAGCCGGATTGCCGTGGTGGTGAACGGCAACGCCAAGAGCGTGACGGCGGAGGTGATCGAGACGCTCGATCAGATCCTTGACACGGGGGATCTGTTCGTCTCGCGGCGGGTGGAGGAGAGCGAGGGCATCGCGCGGATCCTGGTCGACCGGGGTTACGGCACGATCCTCACGGGCGGCGGCGACGGGACGTTCACGGTGGTGGTGACGGCCGTTGTCAACGAGGCGAAGCGGCGCGGGCTGCCGCTGCCGCGGTTCGGGCTGCTGCGCCTGGGGACGGGCAACTCGCTGGCGTGGGTGCTCGGCGCGTCCGGCGGCGCGGGCGCGAAGCCCGGGCTCGCGGTCGACCTCCAGCGGCTGCGCGCCGAGGCCGGGAGCCGGAACCTGCGGCTGGTGGAGGCCGAGGACATCCTGTCGCCGTTCTGCGGCTTCGGGATCGATGCGGTGATGCTCCGCGACTACAACGCGGTGAAGTCGGCGCTCGCGCGGGGCCCGCTGAAGCGGCTCGCGCCGGGGCCGGTGGCGTACGCCGTCGCCGCGGCGACGCGGACGATCCCGAGCTACCTCGTGCGGCGAACACCGCACTGCCGCATCATCAACGAGGGCAACGACGCGATCCGCGTCGGCGAGAAGGGGGCGATGCTGGGGGCGCCCATCAAGAAGGGCGGCGTCATCTACGAGGGGCCGGCGAAGATCGCGGCGCTGTCGACGATCCCCTATTACGGCTTCGGCTTCCGGATGTTCCCCTATGCGGACGATCGCCAGGACCGGATGCAGCTGCGCGTGTCGGTGGTCTCGCCGTTCACGTTCCTGCGGAATTTCTCGAGCATCTGGAGCGGAGAGTTCGACGATCTGGAAACGGTGTTCGATTACTTCGTGGATGAGGTCACGATCGAGATGGACCCGGCGACGAGCTTCCAGATCGGCGGCGACGTCCGCGGGGAGCGATCGCGGGTGCGCGTGCGCCTGACCGAGCCGATCCGGATCGTGGATTTTTACGCGCCGCCGCGCGGATGAGGCTCACCCGTCCGGCAGGGCGCGAGACGACACGGATTGGACCAGATTGGCACGACCCGCGTCGTGCTCCTGGCGCAGGGTGGCACGGTGGAGCGCTTCGGGGGCTCCTGATGCCACGACTCCCGGGGATTTCGCGGGATGAGCGGGCGGCGAGGGGCTGGCGCAACGCTTGCTCCGGTCATGTGCCATGAACATCAAGCTGACCATTCTTCGCTCCGGTTCGGTGGGAATTGCCTCGCTTGCGCTCCTCCTCGGCGTGGCGTCGATCGGCGCTGGATGCGCCGCGCAGGTGACAGAAGGGGAAAGCGGTGAGGGCACCGATGAGGGCGCGCTCGAAGGCGACGAGCTCGAAGGCGACGAGGCGGAGGCGGCGTGTGAGATCGGCGAGTCCCGGAGCTGCACCGTCAATGGGACGGAGGGCTTCGAGCAGTGCGAGAACATCGACGGGGTGGCGACCTGGACCGGGTGCCAGGCGGGCGGCAGCGTCACCAGCACGCCGCTCGTGCTCTCGTTCGAGCAACGGCCGGTCGAGTACGTGACCGCGATGAGCGGCGCCTTCGATCTGAGCGGGCTCGGGGCCACGATCGCCACCGACTGGCCGACCGCGGCGACGCCGTGGCTCGCGCTCGATCGGGACGACAACGGGGCGATCGACGGCGGCGAGGAGCTGTTCGGCTCGGCGACGGTGCTCTCGAGCGGCGCCCGCGCGGACAACGGGTTCACCGCGCTCCGCGAGCTCGACACCGACGGAGACGGCCGGATCACGGCGCGGGACGAGGCGTGGTCGCGGCTCGTGCTCTGGAGCGACCGCGACGCGAACCGCGCCTCGAGCGCCGGCGAGCTCGAGCCGCTCGCGTCGCGCGGGCTCGTCGCGATCGAGCTCTCGTATGGACGCGATCGGCGCTGTGACACGCGCGGCAACTGCGAGATCGAGCGGGCCTCGTTCACGTTCTCGGAGGGCGCCTCGACGCGGACGGGCGCGGTCGTCGACGTGCACCTGCGCTGGCAGTGACGCCGCCGCGGGGGCGGCGCGGAGCTGCCGGGCGATCAGTCGTAGTACTCGTTGCCCAGGTGGGTGATGAGGTCCTCCCCCATGAGCCAGCGCATCGTGTTCTTGAGCTTCATCGACTGGATGAAGAGATCGTGCTCCGGGTACAGGGCCGGCGCGGTCATGGGGCTCTTGAAGTAGAAGCTGAGCCACTCCTGCGTGCCGCGCAGCCCGGCGCGCTGCGCGAGATCGAGGAGGAGCGCCAGGTCGAGCACGAGGGGCGCGGCGAGGATCGAGTCGCGGCAGAGGAAGTTGATCTTCACCTGCATCGGGTAGCCGAGCCAGCCGACGAGATCGATGTTGTCCCACCCCTCCTTGGCGTCGCCCCGTGGGGGGTAGTACTCGATCCGCACCTTGTGGAAGAGCTTGCCATAGAGCTCGCCGTGGACGTGCGGCTGGAGGATGTGCTCGAGCACCCCGAGCTTCGAGACCTCCTTCGATCGGAACGAGTCCGGGTCGTCGAGCACCTCGCCGTCGCGGTTGCCGAGGATGTTCGTCGAGAACCACCCTGCGACGCCGAGCATCCTGGCCTTGAGCCCCGGGGCGATCACCGTCTTCATCAGGGTCTGGCCGGTCTTGAAGTCCTTGCCGGCGATGGGGACCTCCTGCTTGCTCGCGAGCTCCCACGCGGCCGGGAAATCGACCGTCAGGTTCGGGGCGCCGTTCGCGAACGGGACGCGCTCCTTCAGGCAGGCCCACGCGTAGATCTGGGAGCTCGAGATCGCCGGGTGGTCCTCGGCGAGGCCCGCCTCGAAGCGCGCGACGGAGGAGTGGACCTCCGCCGGCGCGATATAGACCTCGGTCGATCCGCACCAGACGGCGACGGCGCGCGCGGCGCCGCTGTCGCGCAGGAAGGCGCGGATATCCTCCCGGACCTGCTCGACCATCGCGGCCTTGCTCGCGCCCTTCTTCACGTGGTTGCCGTGGAGCCGCCGGACGTACTGCGGGTAGAACACCGCGGGCATCGGGCGGATCCGCTCGAGCTCCTCGCGGACGGCGTCGAGGTGGCGGTGCTCGAGCACGTCCGCGTGCCGCGCCGACTCGTAGGCGTTGTCGGGGAAGATGTCCCACGCGCCGAACACCAGCTGATCGAGCGCCGCGATCGGCAGGAAATCCTTGATCCTGGGCGCGCGTTCGTCGGTGCGCCGGCCGAGCCGGATCGTGCCCATCTGGGTGAGCGACCCGATGGGCGCCGCGAGCCCGCGCCGCGCGAGCAGGGTGCCCGCGATGGTCGTCGTGGAGACGGCGCCCAGCCCCGGCAGCAGGACCCCGAGCTTGCCCTCCGCGGTCTTGATCTTTTTCGGCTGCTTCACGTGACGTGTTCCCCCCGGTCGTGGTCGTGGGCGCTCGCCGGGCAAGGCGGGGCATCCGCCGGCGCCGTGGGCGCGGCGAGCGCGACGTCGGTCGAGGCCGCGCGGCGCTGCGACCCGCCGGGAGCATGAAGCTCGAGGGCCGCGATCACCACGGGCGCGGCGCGCGCGCGATGGCGTTTCCCGCGGGCTCCCTTCGCGCGTTTCCGGCGCTCCCTTCCTCTCGGCGCCTCGGACGGCGGCATGAGGTGCTGGCACGAGATGGCATGTTCGCGACGCGCCGGGCAACCCCGGCGGGCGATCGCGATCAAGGGGAGGGGCGCGGGTAGCCGGCGGCAGGGGTCATCGCCTCGATCCAGGCGCGGATCGCGGCGATGGCCTCCTCGTCGACGCGCCGGGTCGCGAGCGGCGGCATCTGCTCGGGCGGCGCGCCGGGCGCGTCGCGCCGGGACATGCTGCGGAGCACGGCGCTGCGATCCGGATCGAGGGGCCTCAGCCGGTCATAGCGGGCTCCCGGCGGCGCTCCGGGCGGGCGGACCTTCGCGGGCTGGTTGATCGCCGTCTGGTAGACGCGCGTGCCGCGCACGTCGCCCACCCGGCCGGCAGCGTCGACGTCGAGGCGCATCTCGAAGTGCGTCGCGACGCCGAGCGGGTGGTGGCACGAGACGCCGCAGTTGACGTGCAGCAGGCCGAGGGCGCGCCGCTCCGTCGCGGTCCCGGGCACCTCGAGCGCGGCCGCGTCGGGGAGCGGGCCGCCGGATGTCGTCGACAGGAGGCCGCGCTCGACGAGCTCGGCATACGTCAGGCCGCCGGCGCCCCGCGCGGCGAGCTGGATCGCCTCGAATCCAAGCGGGTTGTCGGTCTTGCCAGCGTGGCAACGGATGCAGTCGACCTGCGCCGGGATCGCATAGTCGGGGGCGCCGGGGACGTGGGGGACACCGGCCTTCACCTGCGTCGCGCTCGCTCCGTCCTCCGACCAGACGTAGGTCGCGCGCGTCCAGCGATCCTCCGCCGTCTTCCACAGGAACCTCGTCTCGATACGGCGGCTCGCGCCGGCGACGGGCAGACGGAACTCCTTCCACAGCCTGGTGCCGACAGGAAAGGTCCAGTCGTTCATCCGGGAGACATCGATGGTCGCGCCCGGAGGGAGATAGATCCACCGCGTCTTCTCCGCGCCGTCGCTCCAGAGCTCGAAGGCGGGCTTGAACTCGCGGACACCCGCCGCGAGCGAGCGCGCGCCGGGGTCGCCGTAGAGCCCGGTGCAGCGGAGATCGTGAGGATCGGTGTCGCCGTCCTTGCAAGGCGGCAGGCCTCCGGGCGCCTGGGCCGCGCCCTGGCCGGGGCGATCGCCTGTGCCGGGGGCGCGCGTGGTGGTCGCGGCCGCCGGGCCGGTCTGGGCCGGTGGGGCGGGGAGAGGTTCGGGCCGGGGCGCCTCCTGCGCGCCGCAGCCGCCGCAGCCGGCCAGCAGCAGCGATGCGAGCACGGCTTGCCAGGCGCGGCCTCTCGTGGTGAAGGTGGAGAGGGAGGTGCCCGCTTGCCCGAGAGACCGAGCCACCGGCGCGTCGTGGGGCGCGCTGCCTATGTGACGAGAGCGTGCCATCGGACCGCCTGGTGCCTCCTGCTCGCAGGCAGTGTAGCCGCCTGCGACAGGCGCGTGCAGGTGGCGGGGCCGCCCGAGGAGCCTCGCGAGGGCGGCCCTCCCGGCCATGCCACGGCGGGGAGCCCGGTCCAGGCGGCTCAGGGGGGCACGGGGGCGCCTGGCGCGGCGCTCGCCGCGCAAGACACGCCGGCCGCGCAGGGGGCGCCCGCCGCGCAAGGCGCCCCCGCGGCGCAGGGGGCGCCCGCGAGCGCCGCGGATCTCGCTCGCCCAGCGAAGTGCGGGGGCGTCCCGCAGCTGAAGCTCACCCTGGTGGCGAGCGGGCTCGAGCAGCCGACGTATGTCGCCGGGCCGCCCGGCGATCCGTCGCGCCTCCTCGTGCTCGAAAAGACGGGGGTCGTCCGGCTCATCAAGGGCGGCGCCGTCCAGCAGGCGCCGTTCCTCGACGTGCGCTCGCGCGTGTTCTTTCCGGCGCCGAACGCGGAGGGCGGCCTGCTCGGGCTCGCGTTCCACCCGGACTACGAGAAGAACGGGCGCTTCTGGCTCCACTACTCGTCGGCCCCGCGCGGCAACGTGGTGATCGAGGAGTGGAAGCGCGCGGCGCAGGGCGGCGACTCCGCCCATCCCGAGCCGGTCAGGTCGCTGGTCGACGTGAAGCACGGCGCCTGGAACCACGTCGGCGGGATGCTCGCCTTCGGCAAGGACGGCCATCTCTACGCCGCGATCGGCGACTCCGCGCGATCGCCGAGCCCCGCGGCCGATCTCACCTCGAAGCTCGGCAAGATCCTCCGCATCGACGTCGATCAGCCGGGCAAGGCGCCGGCGGGCAACATGACGAGCGGTGACCCGATGATCTGGGACTACGGGCTCCGGAACCCGTGGCGGTTCAGCTTCGACCGGCTCACCGGGGACATGTACATCGGCGATGTCGGCCAGAAGAGCTGGGAGGAGATCCTGGTGGAGCGCCCTGGCCAGGGCAGGAACGATTACGGCTGGGAAGCGATGGAGGGCGCCCATTGCTACCCTCCCGGCGCGACGTGCAAGCCGCGCGGCCTCCCGCCCGCGGTCGAGCACCCGCGGAGCGAGGCGGGCTCCATCGTCGGCGGCTATGTCTACCGCGGGGCGAAGATCCCGTGCCTGCGCGGCCGTTACCTGTACGCCGACTACGTGACGGGCCGCTTCTTCTCCTTCGTGTGGGACGGCAAGGCAGCGACCGATCCCGCCGAGCTGACCTCGGCGTTGAACCCGAATGGACTCCCGTCCTCGTTCGGCGAGGACGCGGCCGGGGAGGTCTACGTGGTGATGTTCAACACGGGGCGCGTCTACCGGCTCGATCCGGGGTGAGGTGGTTCCACGGCCGCCGGCGCGTCGCCTGCTCCCTCCGGGACGGGCTGTCGACGTGGCGGCGACGAAGGGCTCCGCCGCAGCGCCGCGTCGAGGAACTCGCGCACGTCGCGCTCGAGCCGACGGTGGAACGCCTCGCGATCGAACCCGGCGCGATCGATCGCGGGCAGGAAGTCCGGGCGCCGCATCTGGGGAGGAAACGGGCTCAGGAACGAGTAATGGTTCGCGTTCTCGACGACCTCGAACGTGACCCGGGCCGGGTCAGGGACGAGGTCGAGGACGAGCTGCCCCTGCCATCGCGGCGCGATGCGGTCGTGCTCCGCCACGAGCAGGAGGATGGGCGCCTCGACGTCCTTCAAGGCGTCGTTGGGCACGAACCAGCACGCCGCGGGGGCCATCAAGACCAGCGCCTTGACGCGCGGGTCCTTCGTGACCGCGACCCTCTGCCCCGGCCCCGTCCAGGGCTGCCCGCCCGCGAGGGCGAGCGCGGTGTAGCCACCCATCGAGTGCCCGATGACGGCGATGTCGTCGCCCAGCAGGCGAGGCCCGAGCTCGGCGTCGGAGCAGACAGCGTCCACCGCCAGCCGGGCGTGCCGGGGCCGGCGCTCCAGGTTCTCGACCGCCTCGGTCAGGGACCGATCGTTGCGATTGTCCCCGGGGTGCTCGGGCATCGCGACGACATAGCCGCTCTGCGCGAGGTGGGACGCGAGCGTCCGATACCCGAGGGGCGTCCCGCCGCCGCCATGCGAGATGACCACGAAGGGGAAAGGGCCGCCGTGCGCGGGCGCGTTCCGGGCCACCTCGAGCGAGTAAGGCCCCATGGCGACGACCTCGGCAGGGACGTGCGTCGGGTACATCACGAGGACCGGGAACGAGAGGTCGTTCATCGGATCTCGAACGGTCAGGCTGCGGTAGCCCACGAATCGACTCATGCTCGTTTCTCCGGACGGTGTCGGGGGGATGGGAAGACCAAGGACGATGCCCGTCCGTTTATCAGGAGCTCACCGGCACGACCACCCCGACCTTGGTGACCGATGGTGGGGTAACACCGACGCCCCGTGGACCCGCAGCCACGGCCGGTGACGCCGGCGGCTGGGACCCGTCGCGCGCCGCTACGGATCCATCCGCCTCGCCGCGCATCCTCCCCGGCTTCGAGTGAAGCCGTTGATGTCGCCTTCGCCGAGCGGACGGACGCGCCGGACGTGGACGTAACGGCCGCTCGGTAACGTAGAATCGGTACGCTCCCCATGGAGCGGCGGGCACGCGGCGGGTGAGCGGGCGCCGTGCTACCGTCGCTCGCGGCGGCTCACGATCGGAGCTGCGCCGCGGAATGACGACACGAGGTACGCCAGGCCGCCGGGTGGGGCCTGCGACGCTCCGGGCTCGACCCGCGGGGCGGTAAGGAGCGTGATGACGCGCGTGGAGAGCTGGTTCGGCATCGCGCGTTCGCTCGCGATGTATTACGGCGTGCCGCTCCGCGGCGGCCGGATGGCTCGTCTTTACGGGCAGTTCGTGACGCCGGGCTCGCTCTGCTTCGACGTCGGCGCGCACGCGGGGGATCGCATCCGCGCGTTCCGCTGTCTCGGCGCGCGCGTCGTCGCCGTCGAGCCCCAGGCCGCGTTCGTCCGCCTGCTTCGTGGCCTCTATGGGCGCGACGGGGACGTCGTCGTCCTGCACGCCGCGCTCGGTCGGGCGCCGGGACGAGCGCGCCTCTTCGTCAGCGAGCGCGCGCCGACGGTCACGACGCTGTCGCGCGCCTGGATCGACAAGGTGCGGAGGGATCCGTCGTTCCGGGGCGTGAGATGGTCCGAGGGCGCAGAGGTCGAGGTCCGCACGCTCGACGCGCTGATCGACGAGCTCGGCGTTCCCGCCTTCGTGAAGATCGACGTCGAAGGCTTCGAGGCCGAGGTGCTCTCGGGCCTCTCGAGGCCGCTGCCCGCGCTCTCGTTCGAATACCTGCCCGCCGCGCGGGAGATCGCGATCGAGTGCGTCGAGCGGCTCACCTCGCTGGGGGATTACCGCTACAACTGGTCCCGCGGAGAGAGCCTCGTCCTCGGCGAAACGGCGTGGCTCGACGCGGATGGCATCCGCCGCTTCCTCGCGTCGCGGACCCTCGGATCGGGATCGGGCGACGTCTACGCCCGCCTCGGTGGCTGGACGCCTTCATCGCCCGCGCCCGCGCCGACGAGCTCATCGTGAGCTCGCCGATCTTCGAGCACGCACGTGCTCGACCCACGGCAATCAGGATTCACTCGAGGAGCAGCGTCCGGATCGTGCGCGAGTAGCTCGGTCGACTCCCCAGAAACGACTGCCGCTCACCTGACTGGATCGCCGCCGGCTTCGCCGTGACATGTCACGGCCGCACCGTGACATGTCACGTGACATGTCACGGCCGCACCGTGACATGCGCTTCAGTCCAGCAGAAGCTTTCAACGCAGCTCCGCCTGGCGACGCGTGGCGCAGCAGCCCTCTCGCTCTGCAGCCGCTGTAGTTGCGACGCTCTGGCGCCGCGGTGACCCGAGTTTGGCGCTGCTGCGCATGCGAGCACCGCGGGGCGCCAGAGCTGGCGCGCCTGTTGCTTTGTCCCTTCAGCAGTGCTCTTCACCTGATCCACGCGTTGCGGGACCGTGACCCAGGGCTCGATCGAATATCGCTGCACGCTCGGGCGCGGACCACGAAAGCGCCGCTGCATGGATCAGTTTTGAAGCGTCGTCAAAGCTGCACGACCCCTATCGATGGAATACATATGAAGAACGTATCGAACAAACTCTGGAAGCTCTCGTGCATCCTCCCTGTCCTGCTCATGGGAATCGGCTGCGTAGCGGCCACGGGTGAACAGGCGGGCGACGAGCTGGTGGACGACGAGCTGGTCGGCACGGCCGAGCAGGCATTCGGCGGCTACTGGGGCTGGTCGCGGGCGACGGAAGGTGACGATACGCCGTCATGGGACATCGGATCAGACGACGATATGAGATGCTTCCTCTCCGGGGTCGCCGGTGACCTCAATGCCAACGACACCTCCAACATTGGCTTTGCGGGGCTCTGGACCTTCAGCGGCCGCTGGTATTTTCGAACGAAGGGCAGCTACGAGGGCGCCAAGGTCAAGGCGACCGCCCTCTGCGTTCCCAGCATCGCGAACAGGACGGGGGAGATCCGGTGGAGTTCCGGACAGGCGGCGAAGGTCATGGCGCCGGTCACTGCCAACCGGCGGTGTGGCCTGATGAGCGTGTGGAACAACGGGGGCGACAAATGGCAGGCCGCCAGCGACAGCGTGCAGGTCTGGAACGACGGTACCAACTGGTACATCGGCGGCACCGGGAACGCCATAGGCGACGGCAGCTGCGTGGACGTCAGCCCCGGCACCGGCATCGGGCTCTGGACCTATATCGCGCCGAGCTCCGGCACGGCCACGCACAACCTCGTCCAGGCAATCGACCACGGCACGAGCCCGCTCGGCACGCAATGCTTCCTCACGGGCGTCGCTGGACGCTTCCGGACCAGCTCCTGGGACGACGGCGTCTTCGTCACCTATGACCCCGGCACCCACTGGTGGAAGGTGACCGTGAGCAACGGCAAGACGGCCCACGTCATGTGCATCCAGTAGATCCCGCACGACGGTCGACGAATCCCTCCGTCAACGGGTCGCCTGGGCGCCCCCGGTGAGCGCCTGCGGTCCCGCCTGCTACCCGACCCGGGTCGACGCATCGCTCGGCTGCGTCGACCGGTACCGAACAGTCCCGTCACCTCCCGCCGCAGGGGCTCGAGCGCGAGGTTCGCCCCCCGGTCGGTGAGGAAGCTCTCTGCTCCCGCCCGGCGCGAGCCCGCGCCTCCGGGCAAGGCGCTTCACCCGGCGCGGGCGAGCTCGTCGCGCACCGCCGCCGTGAGCTCGAGCGAGCGCACGCGCGCGGCGTGGTCGAAGATCGGTGAGCTCACGATGAGCTCGTCGGCGCGGGTGCGGACGATGAAGCCGTCCAGCCACCGCCGCACGGTCTCGGGCGAGCCGGCGACCGAGCAGGCCAGTGCCTGCTCCAGGCCGGCGCGGTCCAGGGGGCTCAGGTCGCGCTCGAAATCGTCGACCGGCGGAGGAAAGGGCCCCGGCCGGCCACGGCGCAGGTTGACGAAGGCCTGCTGGAGCGAGGTCCACAGCCGGCGCGCCTCCTCGTCGGTGCCGGCCGCGACGACGTTGACCCCCAGCATGACGCGGGGCGCTGCGAGCTCGTCCGAGGGGCGGAACTCCCTGCGGTACAGCGCGATCGCCTGCGTCATCTGGCCCGGCGCGAAGTGCGAGGCGAAGGCGTAGGGGAGGCCGAGCGCCGCAGCGAGCTGCGCGCCGAAGAGGCTGGAGCCGAGGATCCAGATCGGCACGCGGAGCCCGGCGCCGGGCACGGCCTGCACGAGCTGGCCAGGCTCCGCCGGGCGGAAGTAGCCCATCAGCTCCAGGACGTCCCGGGGGAAGCCGTCCGCGTCGCCGGCCAGGTTGCGCCTGAGCGCGCGGGCGGTGATCGGGTCGGAGCCCGGAGCGCGCCCGAGGCCCAGATCGATGCGCCCAGGAAAGAGCGACGCCAGCGTGCCGAACTGCTCGGCGATCACGAGCGGCGCGTGGTTCGGCAGCATGATCCCGCCCGCGCCGACGCGGATCGTCGAGGTGCCGGCGGCCACGTGCGCGATCACGATCGACGTCGCGGCGCTGGCGACGCCGCCCATGTTGTGGTGCTCGGCCAGCCAGTAGCGGTGATAGCCGAGCCGCTCGGCGTGGCGCGCGAGATCGAGCGAGTTGCGGAGCGCCTGCGCGGCATCTCCGCCCTGGACGATCGGGGCAAGGTCGAGAACGGAGAACGGAATCATGTTGGACACCTCGCCAGACTGTTGCACGCCACGGACGGTTGCGGGAGCGCTCGGGGACCGGCGCGGCTCGTACGCGATCGCGGCGAGGAGGCGCCCCCGCCAGCGCGCGGCCCCGCCAGCGCGCCCCGCGGCGCTCGAGCCGTCTGGAACGCCATGACGCGGCCGCGCCCGCTGTATTACGCTCGGCTCGTGCGCCGTTCGTCCTCGCCGCTGCGCCGCCTACCGCAGGTCCTGCTCGTCGTCGCCGCCTCGGCCGCCGCGGTCGCGTCGCCCGGGGGAGCGGCCGCGACCCTCTGGCCCAACGTGCCGGAGCAGATCGCGCGGGCGCTCACGTCGGGCGACGCCCTGGAGCGGCGCCTGGCCGCGACCCGCGTGGGCGAGCTCGCCCCGGAGACGGCGATCAGGCTGATCCAGCGGGGCATGAGCGACCCGGACGTCGAGGTGCGGCTGCACCTCGCCGGGGCGGCCGTGCGCCTCCGGATGCCGCGCGCGGGGGACCTCGTGATCGAGTGGCTCGGCGAGGGCGACGCGCGCCTGCGGCTCGCGGCCTGCGACGTGATCCGCGCGGCGCCCACGGACCGCTCCGTCGTCGCGCTCGGGCGGGTGCTCGGCGATCCCGACCCGCACGTCCGCCTCGCCGCCGCGGCCGCGATGGGCGCGGCGGGGCTCCCGGACGCGGTCTCGCCGCTGCTCGGCCACCTCGACGACACCGCGCCGGAGGTGCGCGCGGAGGTCGCGCGCGCGCTCGGCCGGATCGGCGACGCGCGCGCCGTCGTGCCGCTGATCGGCAAGGTGCAGGACTCGGTGCCGGAGGTCCGCAAGGCCACGGCGCGCGCGCTCGGAGAGCTCGGAGACCAGCGCGCGGTCAGCGCGCTGCTGCTCGCGCTCCAGGACGCATCCCAGGACGTGCGCGTCGAGGCGGTGACCGCCCTCGGCCGGCTGCGCTCGGACGACGCGACGTCGGCGATCGCCGATCTCGTCACGGCGTCGCCGGGGGCCGCGGGCGCGTTCCCGGGGGCGCGGCCGTCCGACAGCGCCACCTCGAGCAACGACGTGCGGGAGGCGGCGCTCCGGGCGCTCGGCCGCATCGGCTCCGACGCGGCCGTGAAGGCGCTGCTCGCGGCGCTCGCGAAGGACAACCCCGCGGCGCCGCGCTCCGCGGTCCGCGACGCCCTCGTCAGCGCCGGCGCCGCGGCCGTCCCCGCGCTCGTCGCGGCGCTCGCGGCCGCGCCGTCGGCCAACACCGCGGCGGGCGCCGCCCTCGTGCTCGGCGAGCTCAAGGCCAGGGAAGCGCTGCCCGCGCTCGCGCGGGGGATGCAGCGGGGCGTCGTCCCGCTCCGGCACGGGCTGCGCGCCCTTGGCGCGCTCGGCGATCCCGCGGCGCTGCCCGGCGTGCTGGAGCTGCTCGGCGACGGCGACCCCGCGGTCCGCGCGGAGGCCATCCGCGCCGCGACCGCGCTGCTCGATCCAGCGCGGCCCGATGGGCGCGCGGTGGACCCGGCGCGCGCCCTGCTGGTCGACCCGGCGACCGCGCCCGACGAGAAGCTCGCCCTCGTCCAGCTGCTCGGGCGCACCGGGTCGCCGCGCGCGCAGGCGGCGCTGCTGCCGCTCGCCAAGGCGCGCTCCACGCCGCTCCGCCTCGCCGTGATCGAGGCGCTCGGGGCCGCGCGCGCTGCAGGACAGCTCGGCGCGGCCGTGGACGCCGCCCTGCTCGCGGCGCTCGACGACGAGTCGGCCGACGTGCGGCTCCGGGCGGCGATCGCGCTCTCCCGCGTCGCCGGCCCAGGGAGCGCCCGGCCGCTGCTCCAGCGCCTCACGGTCGCGGCGGAGCAGGACCGCGGCGCGCTCGGCATCGCCCTCTCGGGCGCCCTGTCGCGCGCGGACGACGCCGGCGGCGCGGCGGACGCGAAGGCCGCGCGCGACGCGAGCGGCAAGGGCCTCGTCCACGAGGTCGCGGCCGCGATCGCGAGCGCGCCGGACGCCGCGCGCGACGCGCTGATCGAGGGGCTCGGCCGCATGCCGGGGCAGGCCGCGGGCGCCGCGCTCGCGCGGATGGCCTCGGCGGCGCCCATCGACGATCGCCGCAAGATCGCCGAGGCGCTCGCGGGGCACCCGGAGGCCGCCGCCGCGCTCCGCAAGCTCGCGGGCGATCCGGATCCCGGCGTCCGCGCCAACGCGATCTGGTCGCTGGGCGCGGCGGGGGACAAGGACGCGCTGCCGCTGCTCCTGCCGCTCCTCAAGGACCCCGACGCCGCCGTGGCGGGCAACGCGGCGGGCGCGATCGGGCGCGCCGCCGGCCGCCTCGGGCAGCCGGCCCGCGCGGCCGCGGCGCTCTGCGCGGCGCTCCCCGATGCGCGCCCCTACGTGCGGGCCAACGCGCTCGCGGCCCTCACCGTGGCCGGCGCCCGCTGCGACGGCGACGCGGCCCGGGACCTGCTCGCGCGCGACCCCGCGGAGGCGGTCCGCCTCGCGGCCGCCGACCACCTCGCGCGGAGCGGCGCCGACGACGATCGCCGCGCGCTCGCCCGCTGCGCCGCCGAGGACAGGAACGCCGCGGTCGCAGGGCGCTGCGCCCGCGCCGCGCCGCCCCGCGCGCCGGCCGCCGGCGCCGAGGACGTCGTGGTCTTCATCGTCCCGTTCGACGCGGGCCGGGGCGGCTCGGTGCGCGACGCGCCGGCCCCGCGCGCGCCCTTCGCGCTCGTGCGCGCGGACGGGCTCCTGCGCCTCGGCGTCGCGGACCGGCGCGGAGAGATCTTCGAGCGCGGCGCTCCCCGAGGGCCGATCCGCCTCACCGTGCCGGCCCCGCTCGTGAAGTGAGCCCGCGCCCGCCGCGCTGAGCCGGACACCATGCGAACCCGACCCGACGTCGAGCTCCGGATGTCCAGGACCGTGCACCCGGGCGACGTCGTCCTCGTCGAGCTGGTGCTCCGCTGCCGCGGGAGGACGCCGGTCGACGCGATCGAGCTCCACCTGGAGGGCATGCAGGTCGCCCGCGTCGAGGAGCGCGTCCTCGTGCCGCCCCACTTCCTCTCGCTCGTCGCCCGCGTCTCGGGGCCGACGACGTTGCCGGAGGGCGAGCAGCGCTACCGCGCGAGCTTCCCGGTCCCGGCCGACGCGCCCTGCTCGTACCTCGGCACGCGCGCCGAGATCCGCTACGGCCTCACGCTCTCCATCGCGATCCCGTGGTGGCTCGACGTCCAGGAGTCCTACGAGGTGCTCGTCACGCCCCGCCCCGTCACCCGCCCGGGCCGGTCGCCGGCCGCGGGGACCACGGCGCGCGGCGACAGCCCCTTCGTCGAGGTCTCGCTCGACGATCGCGTCTTCGCGCCGGGCGACGAGATCTCGGGGGCGGTGGCCCTCGGCAACGTGCAGGGCCGCGGCGTGCGCGGGATCGAGATCTCGCTGGTCGGCGTCGAGCGCCTCCTCAGCGCCGACCGCTCCGCGCCGAACCGCGCGACCGAGGCGCACCGCTTCACCGCCTTCCGCCGCGCGGACAGCCGCGACGAGGGGCGGGAGCTGCCCTTCCGGTTCAGGATCCCCCGCTCCGTCGCGCCGTCGTTCGACGCCGGCTGGGTCGCCCTCGTCTGGGGGCTCGAGGTGCGCGTCGATCTCGCGCGCGCGGACGGCGTCGTCCACACGACGCCGCTCGTGCTCGGCGTCTTCGACAGCCCGCCCGGCCTCGGCGCGATGCGGCGGCAGATCGGCTCCGGGAGGTGGCGCGCCGTCTGGGAAGCGGTCGGCGCGCGCCACGGCCTGTCCCTCGACGCGCTGGAGCTCCGCCTCTCGGGCACGCTCTCCGGCGCCGCGGCGTCGGTGTGGATCGACGCGGGCTCCTCGTCGAGCGGCGCGCTCGTGGGCGAGCTGCGCTGGCCGTCGTGGGGGCTCGACCTGGAGGTCGGCGTGAAGCGCTTCCTGCTCGCGCTGTCGTCCGAGGACGACGAGGGCTTCGGCCGCCGTTACCGCGTGCGCGGGCGCGATCCCGGCCAGGTGCGCGCCGTGGTCGCGGGGCCGCTGCGCCGGGCGCTGCTCGCCTTCGACGACGTCCGGCTGGACGACGAGCACGTGTCGGTCCGGTCGCGGACGCCGGGCCACGATCAGCCCTGGCTCGGCGCGTTCCTGGAGCACCTCGCCGCGCTGGCGGCCGAGATCGGCGCCGCGAACGAGCGCATCCCGCCGCCCACGCCGATGGCGGGGATGCGCGCGGCCTGGGAGCGGTTCGCGGCCGAGGTCCACGGCCGCTTCGAGGTGGGCCGCATGCGCATCCGGGACGCGCAGGTCGACGGCGCGACGTTCCACGTCGACACCTGCTTCGAGCGAGGCCCCCACCCCGAGCGCTCCGAGATCACGCTGGTGGTGGATCCGCCCCTCGACGCGGCGCTCGATCCCGACGATCCCGAGCAGCTGCGCGCCGCCTCGCCCAGGGCGCGCGAGGCGGTCAAGGGCCTGCAGGCCCGCACGCGCGCGCTCCGGATCGCCCCGCACGCCATCGTGATCACGCTGCCGGCCCCGCTCGAGGACCCCGCCACCCTGCGCGATCTGCTCGGCGAGCAGCTGCACGTGGCGGCGCTCCTGCGCGGCCCGCGCGCCGCCCGCCCGTACCGCTGAGCGGCGAGGAGCGGGCGCCCGGGCGGGGGGGGCTGCGGCGACCGCGCTGGAGCGCGCGGCCCCACCCACCAGCCCACCAGGAGGACGCGCGGGCGGAAACGCGAATGCGGGGGCGCGGCAGCGCGAGCGCGGGAAGGCGAAAGCGCGGCAGCGCGAGCGCGGGAAGGAGGAAAGGCGAGGAACCGGGAATCCCCTTACGCGGCGCGCGGCTCGCTGATTTCCACACAAAACGCTGGCGGATCCGGGCTAGAGTCCCCGCCCATGCTCGACAAGCTTTCTCGCGAAGAACGCCTCCAGCTGATGCGGTTCATCTGTTCGTTCGCCTGGGCCGACCTCCAGGTGCGCGACCAGGAGCGCGAGTTCGTGCGCAAGATGATCCTGCGGCTCCACCTGGACGCGGAGGAAGCCAAGCAGGTGCGCGGCTGGCTCGAGGTGCCGCCCGCGGCCGACGACGTGGATCCGATGAAGATCCCGCGCGCGCACCGGCAGCTCTTCCTGAACGCCGCGCGCGAGATGATCTCGTCCGACGGCGAGATCGGCGAGGAAGAGCGCGAGAGCCTGAGCCTCCTGGATCAGCTCACGCGCTGACGCGGGCGGGGGGGGGCGACGGATGACGGACGACGGACGGACGATGAGCCGGTGAGCGGTGGAACGATGAGCACGATGGCGCAGGGAGGGGCCGGCGAGGGCCGGACCCCGGCGGAAATGGGAGCGAGCTCGGCCGAGAAGCCCTGGGTCGGCGTGATCATGGGCGGCAAGAGCGACTACGAGCACCTCGCCGTCACGAGCGAGCTGCTCACGCAGCTCGGCATCCCGCACGAGGTGCGCGTCGTCTCGGCGCACCGCACGCCGGACCGGATGTTCGAGTACGCGAGCACGGCCGCGGAGCGCGGGATCGAGGTGATCATCGCCGCCGCCGGCGGCGCCGCCCACCTGCCCGGGATGGTCGCCGCGAAGACGGTGCTGCCCGTCATCGGCGTGCCCATCCCCGCCACGGCGCTGAACGGCATGGACGCGCTGCTCTCGATCGTCCAGATGCCGAAGGGCGTCCCCGTCGCCACGATGGCGATCGGCAAGCCCGGGGCGGCCAACGCGGCCCTGTTCGCGGCGGCGGTCCTGTCGGGCAAGCACCCGGAGCTCCGCGAGCGCCTCGCCGCCTTCCGCGGCGCCCAGGAGGCGGCGGTGCTACGCGACTCGGTCATCGTCTAGCTCGTCAGGCCTCGTCAGGCCTCGTCAGGCCTCGTTTTGCTCCCCCTCGTACAGGTCCTCCGGAAATGCCCATCGCTCCCGGCTCCACGCTCGGTATCCTCGGTGGCGGCCAGCTCGGCCGCATGACGGCGCTGGCCGCCCGCACGCTCGGGTACAAGGTCCACGCCCTCGACCCTGACCCGGACTGCCCGGCTCGTTCGGTGCTCGATCACTGCATCGTCGCCTCGTTCGACGACGTAGCTCAGGCGGCCGAGCTCGCGTCGCAGTGCGACGTGGTGACGCTCGAGATCGAGAAGGTCGCCACGGACGGCCTCGTGGCCGCCGCCCGGTTCGCGCCGGTGCGCCCGTCGGCCGACGTGCTGGCCATGGTGCAGGACCGCGGCGTCCAGAAGGGCTGGCTGTCGCGCAACGGGTTCCCGGTGGGGCCCTTCTGCGAGGTCGCGACGAGCGAGCAGCTCCTCGAGGCGGCGCGCGCCATGGGCGGGGCGTGCTTCGTGAAGTCGTGCGTCGGCGGGTACGACGGCCGCGGCCAGCTGCGGCTCTCGGGGGACGCGTCGCCGGGCGGCGCCGGCGGTCTCGAGGGCGAGGCCGCGTCGCTCTTCGCCTCGCTCGGCGGCCAGCGCTGCGTGGTCGAGCAGGCGCTCGACCTCGAGGCCGAGCTCTCGGTGCTCGTCGCGCGGAGCCCGAGCGGCAAGCTCGCGGTCTACCCGCCGGCGCTGAACCACCATGTCGACCAGATCCTCGACTGGTCGCTGCTGCCGGGCCCGCTCTCGGCCGCAGTGACGGGGCAAGCGGTCCAGATCGCGCTCGACCTCGCGGTCGGCCTGCGCGTCGAGGGGCTGCTCGTCGTCGAGCTCTTCCTGCTCAAGGACGGCCGCCTGCTCATCAACGAGCTCGCGCCGCGGCCCCACAACAGCTACCACGCCTCCGAGGTCGCCTGCGCGACGAGCCAGTTCGAGCAGGCGGTCCGCGCCGTGTGCGACCTGCCGCTCGGCTCGGTCGAGATCGTCCGCCCCGCGGCGATCCTCAACCTGCTCGGCGACGTGTGGCTCGGCGGCGCGCCGCCCCCGTTCGAGGCCGCGCTGGAGATCCCGGGCGTCCGGCTCCACCTCTACGGCAAGCGGGTCGCCCGCCCCGGCCGCAAGATGGGTCACCTCTCCGCCACGGGCCGCACCCCGGAGGAGGCGCTCGTCGCCGCGAAGCTCGCGATGGCCCGGCTCTCGGCGCAGGCCGGGCTGCCGCTCCCCGGGCGCTGACGCGCCGCCGGCGGGCCTCCGCCGGCGCACGACGCTCTCCGCTGCCGCCCAGGGTGGCGCGGCGCGCGCCGCGCCATCACGTCGACGGTCGAGGGACTCGTCCCGTTCGCGTCGATTCATGAGCCGCCGGTGAGCCGCGGCGCAACTGCATGTTCGGGATGGCCCTGGAGGGTAGGGAGGTGTGTTCTCTCGCGCTCAGGTTCGGCGTCGACTGCGCAGCGGCCGGCGTCTGGGCGCGACGGCGACGCCGCGGCCGCGCGCAAGCGATCTCGGCGGATTCAATGGTCTCGAGCGCTCGTGCGGAGACATCTCACTGTGTCTTCGGCCACAGGGGCAGCACACGCTGGCCAGGGCGGAATCACGCACACTGGCTATCGGGACGAAACATCGATATAGGATGCATTTGATCTGAACACACGCCCTGGACTTCAACGAATATCTCGCACAGAGGCGCCGCTGTGGCAGTTTCGATTCTTGACGGGTCACGACCGTGGAGACTCCGGCCGTGCCCCTGCTTGCAACCCTGTCCACCTTGGGCGGCGGTGACCGCCCGAGGAGGAGCAAGTCGATGAAAAAAAACTCATTCATGGTGTTGGCGTGTGTAGCGGGCGGGCTGGGCAGCGTGTCGTGCGGGGGGGCGGACGCGGGCGACGACGCCACGCAGGAGACTGAGCCCCAGTTCTCTGTCGACGCTCAGGGCGGGGTCTTCACCGGGGATGATGGATTCAAGATCGAAGTGCCGCCGGGGGCGGTCAGCGCGGCGACGGAGCTCACCATCGAGAACATCGTGGACGCCCGCGAAGGCGCGGTAGGGCCCACGTACCGCCTCGGTCCGGAGGGGCAGACGTTCGCCAAGCCGATCAAGCTCACGCTGCCGATCACCGTGGAGCTCGAGGCGGAGCTCGGGGAGAATACCGTCCTCGATGCCTACGGCTTCTCCGCGCCGACGGGCTCCGACGCTTTCACGCTGCTCGAGCGTCACGAGGTCTCGGCCGCTGAGCTCATCACGGAGACCACCTCCGTTGGCACCTTCTACGCCGGGATGATCCCGGCGGGGGTGATGGCGAGCCAGCACGCCTACCCGATGGCGCTCGCCGCCGACGACACCTACCTCTACTTCGCGAGCGGCGGCACCGAGTCCACCGCGCCCGCGGACTCGAACGACGGCTACGTCTATCGCGTCAAGCCGGGCACGACCGAGGTGGAGGCGATGACCCCCGCGGATCCGGACCCCAAGGCGCTGTGGGTCAATGCCTCCCACGTGTACTGGGCGAGCGGCGGAGACAACGATCCGGTCATCCCTTCGGCGCTCAAGCGCGTCGACAAATCGACCCTGGAGATGGAGACGCTGGTCGAGATCGGCTACGTGCTGAGCGTCACCGGAGACGAGTCGTCCGTCTATTTCGGCGATGGCGACGGACACAACATCTACAAGATGCCGCTCGACGGCGGTGAGCCCGTCGTCCTCGCGCAGGGCGCCGGCGCGCCGGAGTACCTGGCGCAGGACGCAGAGAACATCTACTGGACCGGCGGCGCCACGACGAACAAGGTCTACAAGGTGGCGAAGTCGGGCGGGGAGGTGACCGTCATCGCCGAGAACGAGGGGGAGCCGGCCGGGATCGCGGTGGACGCGCAGTTCGTCTACTGGGCCAACGCCGGTGACGGCGGCGTGTTCAAGGCGCCGATCGCCGGAGGGGCGAAGACGCTGATCTACCGGGGGGGCTCGATGGCGGGGCTGGCCCTCAGGGGCTCGACGCTCTTCTCGACGGACATGAGCCGGAACCGCAGCGTCCAGGCCCACGATCTCGCGAGCAATACGACCGTCGTGCTCGCGCTCGGCCAGCACTTCGCCTGGCGCATCCTCGCCCCGGAAGGTCAGGACGTGTTCTGGACCAACGGCGGTGACTACCGCTTCGAAGGCCAGATCGTGTCCTACAGCGCTCCTTGAGCGCGCGTCCGGCGGCGATTGCGGGCAGCAGGACAGCAGGGGCGAACGCGGCGGAGGGAGCCTGTTCGCCCTCACCGCATTGAACCGAAGTGGCTCGAGAGCGCATGGCGAGCGCTCCCGAGGCCGCTCGCCAGGGCGCGTTGCGCCGCCCCGCTGCGCCGGTGTCGGCTGCTTTACGCGTTGACCGTGTCCGGCGTCCTGGCGTAGTTCTTCTCATTCGATGCAGATCACCCTCCCGAGGGCCCGGCTCCAGGTCGCGCTGCTCGCCGTGATGGCGGTGATTGCGGGCGCCGGGCTCGCCGTCGAGGTGCTCAAGCCGCTCCTCCACCTGAGGAGCCAGAGCGGCGTCGTCCCGTTGTTCTCGCTGAGCTACGAACAGAATGTGCCCACGTGGTACACCTCGTCGCTGCTGTTCGTGTGCTCACTCACCCTCGCTGTCATCGCCGTCGGCGCCCGCCGCACGGGTAAGTTCGTGAAGCACTGGTGGGGGCTCTCCGCGGCGTTCCTCTACATCTCGCTCGACGAGGTGGTCGAGATCCATGAAGCGGCGAGCTCCTGGCTCGATCTGGGCGGGGTCCTGTACTTCAGCTGGGTGATCCCGGCGGCCGCCGCGGTGGCGATGTTCGCGGTCGCATACCTCCAGTTCCTCTCGCACCTCCCGCGAGATACGCGGAATCGATTCCTCCTCTCGGGCGGGATCTATGTCATCGGCGCCCTCGTCCTGGAGCTACCGCTCGGGTACTGGACCGAGCGGGCCGGGAGCGACAACCTGATCTACGCGCTCATCGACTTCGTGGAGGAGTCGATGGAGATGCTCGGCGTGAATCTCTTCCTGCTGTCGCTCGTCGATCACCTCGTCGTGCAGGGATGGACGATCGGCTTCTCGCCAGCAGCACCGGAGCCGCGGCCCGCGGCGGCCCCACGTCCCGCATGAGCGCACGGGCCGAGCCCGCGTCCGCTGCGCTGCTCGGTGTGGGCCGGGCCGCGTACATCGTCGGCCCCTGGTACGACTGGGCCTTCTTCCTGCTCCCGCCGCTCGTCGCGCTGGCCGCGGGCGCCCTGATCGCGGGGACGCCGTTCGCCGACGCGACGTTCAGGCTTCATGGGGAGAAGGTCACGTGGGCGGGGCTCTTCATCGGCACGCTCATCCACGGCCACCTCGCCGCGGTGCTCCTCCGGAGCCACGGCAACGCGGACATCTTCCGGCGGCACCGGCTCCGCTTCCTCGTGGCGCCGGTCGCCCTGTTCGCCGCGATGATGCTGTCCATGTGGGCCGTCGCCTGCGTGTCGGTCCTCGTGGTGTTCTGGGACGTCTACCACTCGGCGCTCCAGACGTTCGGCCTCGGGCGCATCTACGACGCGCGCGCGGGGAACGCGCCGGCGCTCGGCCGCCGGCTGGATCTCTGGCTCAACCTCGTCCTCTATGCCGGCCCCATCCTGGGCGGCGCGACGATGCTCCTCCACTTCCAGAGCTTCGACGCCTTCGAGGGCGTGGGCCCCGCCTTCTTCACCGCCGTCCCTGCGCTGATGACGTCGAGCCACCGCGCCCTCAGCTGGGCCGTCATCGCCGCGGGCACGTCGTACCTGATCTATTACGCGCTCGCTTACCGCGCGATATGCCGGCGGGGCTATCGGGTGTCGTTCCCCAAGGTGTGGCTGCTCGTCAGCACGGGCCTCTGCTCGATCTACACGTGGGGTTTCAACCCCTGGGGACAGGCCTTCTTCATCATGAACCTGTTCCACGCCGTGCAGTACCTGGCGCTCGTCTGGTGGTCGGAGGGCGGCCGCCTCCGCCGCCGGCTGCGCCTCGACGCGCTCCGGGCCGGAACGCCGATCGCGGTGGCGGTCTTCCTCGGGGGTGTCCTTGTGTACGGGGTCTGGGCCGAGCTCGCGCCGGCGGACGACCGCGCGCTGTGGTCGATCACGCAGACCGTCGCGCTGATGCACTTCTGGTACGACGGCTTCATCTGGTCCGTGACGCGCAAGCAGGTATGAGGCGATCGCGCCTTCAAGGTGTTGCCAAAGAGGGGTGTATGCGAATCCAACGTTGTCTCCGGTCCATGGTCGTCGCGCTCGGGGTCGCCTCCGCGGCGCTCGTCTCGTCCGCTTGCAGCAAGTCGCCGCAGATCACGGCGGAGAGCATGGAGGACAACTGGGCGCTGACGGAGCAGCACGAGCCCGGGTCCGTCGTCATGACGGTGGCCCAGGACGGGCAGGTGACGGCGCTCGTGAAGGATCGCGACGGCAAGCCCATCGCGGCGGATGTGTCGGGCAGCGTCTCGGTCAAGGTGCCTGGCAAGGGCGGAGCCCCCATGAGCGCGGCGCTCGTGCCGGAGCCCAAGTCGGGGGGCGTGCTGCTGGCCAAGCTCCCGCCGCTCGAGGACGACCTGACCGAGGTCAGCTACGAGCTCAAGGTGAAGGGCGAGCCGTTCAAGGGGGTGCTGCACGTGCCGCGCGGCGGGACCCGGGAGCTCCAGGAGAGCGCCAGGGAGCACCAGACCACCCAGCTCGACGGGACCAAGGGGCCGAACGGGGGCGTGCTCCAGCCGGTCGGAGACGACATCGTGGAGATCGTCGCCGACAAGGAGAGCGGCGATCTGCGCGTGTACGTGCTGGATCTCAACCTCAAGCCGGTGCCGATCGGCGAGCGCGAGATCAAGCTCGCGATCCAGACGTCGTCGGGGCCGGACGTCATCGTGCTCGCGCCTGGGCCCGATCGGCTCTACTTCACCGGCAAGCTCGACGTGAAGGTCAATCCGACCAAGATCACGGTGGTGCTCAAGGAAGGCGGGCACACGCACGTGGTCCTCTGCGGTTACCGTCCAGGCGCGGTGATCGTGGTCGGCCCGAGCGCGCCCGTGATCGGCATCCTGGTGGCGACCACGTGGGCCGTGAAGGTCGACGTCAAGCCGACCGTGGTGGTGCACGACGACGATGACGACGACGGCCGGGTCCTCGTCATCCACAAGCACAAGCACAAGGGCAAGGGGAAGGGCAAGTGGCACTGGAAATGACGGGGGAGGAGGGCGCCGCGCTCGGACGGGGCGCGCCGACGCGGTAAGGTGGCGGCGCGGCGCGCCAGCGCCTCACCCGACGGAAAGCCCTCTCCCATGACCGAAGCGCCCGAGCTCCCCGACCTCTCCCCCGACGACTGCCACCCACGGGCCGCCGCTGCCCTCGCCGACCCGTTCTTCTGGTCGCTCACCGACGAGACCGCCCCGTTCGGCAACGAGACCGCGCACGAGACCCTCACCGCCTTCCGCGACTTCCGCGACGAGCACCCGAAGAAGAGCCCGATCGAGCTCCTCGACGCGCTCCTCGAGCGCTGGGAGGTCGGCAATGCCGGCTGGGACGCCGTGGACGCGGCCGAGGTCGAGGCGCTCGGCGAAGAGGACGAGTACGGCCTGCTCACCCGCGACGAGGCGATCCTCGCCCTGGCCTTCAGCCAGATCGTCGTCGAGGGCAGGCTCGATCAGGAGGTCCGCCGCCGCGCGCTGCTGGCGCTGGCCCGGCAGGCGCTCCCCGCGCTCCTGAGCGCCTACGAGGGGCGCGCCCTGGAGAGGGCGCTGCGGATAGACCGGATGAGAGGCGTCCTCTCCGCTCGCTGGGATTAGAGCGACGGTCACCCGCTTCGGATACGGGCCCACCTCGACGTTTTCGGTGCTCAGCGCACCGGAGTGCGCTTGCGCGCCGAAAAACGCCGATCTGGGCCCGTCTCCTGTGCGGGAGACCGCCGCTCTGCTGCCGCTCTGCTCTGGATGGTGCAGAGGGGGGCGGAAACCGCTGTAGAGCGGGGCGCATCTTCGTGCGCTACGGGCTCATCCGCGTCGTCAGGCGCGCTGCGGCGCCCCTCCGGCGCCGGCGGCTACGGGAGCGCCCAGTCCTGCGCGTCCTGTCGGCACCCAGGCCCGCAGTCTTCGCCGTTCGGGTACCATGTCCGGTACGCGGGGCTGAAGCTCCGCTCTCCGAGGAGCGCGCCGTCCCGGCGCACGACGACGTCGACGCGCGCCGGCGTGCCACGAACCGCGAGCTGCTGGGTGAACTGCCCGGGGGCCGGGACGCAGCTCTGGGAGACGGCGTCTCCGTGCCTCGTCTCCGTGCAGATTGTCACCGCGTTGACCGAGACGCTGACGGTCGGGCTGCACTGGACGAACACGCCGCTGCCGCCGACGTTCGGTGTGTTCGTCCAGCTGTAGGCGCACGACACCGCGTTGCCGTCCACCGCGAGCTCCAGCGTGTACTCTCCCGCTGCCCAGCTCTTGTTCGCCGTCGCGGCGGTGATGGTGAAGGTGTCGCTACAGGCCATCTCGGTGCATTGCTTCGGGTTCATGATGCAGCCGGCCATGGCGGCGGTCACGGCGAACCCGGCGGCGAGCGCGGCGGCCTTGCGGGCGCAAGGGCCGAGCGGGACGAGGGAAAAAAGAGATAAGGTCATGGAGCCATCCTCTCTCCGGCGGGACCGCCGTGGATGGAGGCGCTGGCGAAGCAACGGGTAGACCACCTGCGCGGGCGCAAGAAGCCGGCGCTCCTGACGCCTTGTGCCAGGCGCCCGCCGAGCGGCATGACACGTGTGTCAGGGCGACGAACCCGCGGCTCGGCTGATGGACGCCCCGGCGCCGCCGGCGCAGCGCGCCTCCAGACCGCGCGGCGGCGCTTCGAAGGGGGCTCCCGCCGGTGCGGATTCGGGTACCGTCAGGCCTTCAGGTGGTCGCGCGTTCGAACGCGAACGCCCATCCTGCCAGGAGGTTTGCACATGAAGAAGACCTATACAGGGAGCTGCCACTGCGGCGCGGTCCGCTTCGAGGCCGACATCGACCTGAGCGCTGGAACCAACAAGTGCAACTGCTCTATCTGCACCAAGACGAGAAACTGGAACGTGATCCTCAAGCCGGACGCGTTCCGGTTGCTCGCGGGTGAGGACGCGCTGAGCGACTACCAGTTCGGCATGAAGTTCGGGCACCACCTGTTCTGTCGACACTGCGGCGTGCGCTCGTTCGGGCGCGGGTATGTCGAGGCGATCGGCGGCGACTATGTGGCGGTCCAGCTCGCTTCGCTGGACGGCGTGGATCTCGAGGAGCTCATCGCCGCGCCGATCCGGTACGCCGACGGACGCAACAACAACTGGGGCGCGCCGCCGGGAGAGACCCGGCACCTGTGAACGGCGCCGCCGCTGGCTGCGGCGGACGGGGGCCCATCGACGGGGGCGCCGCCGCACGCCGGCGCCCCCGCCGCGCCGTCTTCAGCCGTCTTACTTCGCGACCTCTCCCGTCTTCAGATCCAGCTTGAGCTCCCGCACCACCTCCGGCTTGGCGCACACGATCTGCGGCGTCGAGCCCTGCACATCGGTCTTGATCCGCTCCTCCAATTTCTTGGCGAGATCCCAGGTCGGCACGAACGCGGCGAAGAAGCGCTGCCCCATGTCGCGCGTCACCACGAAGCGCGCCGGCGAGAACTCCGTGCGTCCCTTGAGCGCCTTGCGCGTCAGCGGGAAGTCGTAGTCGTCCGGCGCCGTCTTGCTGAACGTGTAGAGCACCACGAGGTTCTGCGGGCACTTCGGCCCGCCGGGCCTGGGCAAGGTCCGGTTCTCCTTGGGCTTCGGCGGCGGCCCCTTCTGGAGCTGGATGGTCCCCGGCGCCGCGCCCGCGGCCTCGCTGGCGCCGCCGTGCTTCAGGATCGCCCCGCCGGCCGCGACCCACACCGCCCCGTCGCTCCCCACGGCCACGTCGCGGGCCTTCACCCCGTCAGGCAGCGGCGCCTGCTCCCAGGCGTCGCCCTTGCGCGCGAACAGCGCGCCGTCCGTGAGCGCCCACAGCGTCCCGTCCGGCGCCGCCGACGCGGTGAGCACGCGCGCGCCCTTCGCCGGCGGGTCGATCTTCTTCGCCTCCCCGCCCTGGTAGCGGAGCACGCCCCCGTCCACGATCCACGCCTCGCCGTCGCCGGGGCCCGGCAGGATCAGCGTGCGCACATCGTCGGCGCTCTGTTCGTCGGATGGCGCCGGGATGGGCAGGATGGTCGAGCGTTTCTCGCCCGGCTTCCAGACCTCCAGGGCGCTCTCCCCTTTGCAGTCGAGCCCGTAGCTCAGCGCGGTCCCATCGCGCGTCGCCCCGAATGCCTCCGGGCGGACCTCGGTCTCCGAGTAACGCGATGCCCCTTCGAAGTCGAACCCGCGGCACTCCCCCTTCTTGGGCGCCGGCGTGATCGTCAGCCCCACCCTGGGCCCGCGCAGCGTGACGAACCTCGAGGGCCCGATCATCGTCGGCCCCACCAGCCCCACGAGCGAGCTGCCCATGCTCGCCACCCCGGTGAACCACTGCCCCGCGTCGCTCACGCGCTGCACCCAGCCCTTCGCCCCCAGCGCGTAGTGCTCGGCGACGCCGGTGCGGCCCGTCGTGCCCGTCGCGATCAGGTCGAGCTGGTCGGGATAGCGCCCGTGGACGCCGATCACGGACACCCACCACCCCGGCAGGTGCAGCCGCTTCGGGAACTCGATCTTCCCCTCCTTCAGCACGCCGACGGCGGCGGCCACGGCCGTCTGCTCCCCCTCGAGCATCGTCAGGTTGGAGGTCGACACGAGCAGCGCCCCCTCCACCGGGTGCAGCCGCAGCTCGACCTCCTCCGGGATCTGCGCCACCGGCGCGAACGCCGACTTCGGCGGCGGCTCCGGCTTCGCCGCCTCGTCCGCCTTCACCCCGCCCGCCGCGCCCGGCGCGCCCGGCGCGCCCGCGGTGCTCGATGCGCCCGCCGCGCCTGCCGTGCCCGGCCCCTGCGCCGCGGCCTCCGCGCGCGGCCCGTCCGCGGCCTGCGGCGCAGGCGCCGGTACACACCCTGCCATCGCCATCACGAGCCCGCCCAGCCCCCTCCACGCCCTTCGCCCGATCATCGCTCGTCCTCCTCCAGGCACGGCCGCGCCGGACTGCCGCGCCGCGCTCCCATGCTCTCATCCTTGACCCGCCGGCTGCCCGGCCGCTCACCACCCCGGACCGCTCGCCACGCCGGCCTGCTCCGCCTCGCGCCGATCCCTCGTCCGCTCATGGCGCGAGCCTCCCTGACGCGACCCGGATCTCGCCCTCGATCTCCGCGTCGCGCAGGTCCACCCCGTTCGGGTGCGCCACCCGCTGGTAGGCCACCTGCCACGCGATCGTCTGCCCCTCGCCGGCGGCCCCGACGTCGAGATCCACCGTCACGGGCTCCGCGTGCACCCGGTCGTCGGCCACGAGCTTCCGCCCGATCGCCCCGGGCCGCAGCGCGAAGTGCCGCGTCAGGTAGCGCTCCGCTTGCCCCAGCACCAGCTCGTCGGGCCCGAGCGCCTCGGCCGACACCTCGAGCCTCCGGAACAGATCCCCCGTCGGGAACGCGTGCCCCGCGTTCGCGGGCGCGAGCGTCACCGCCACGCGCGTCGCCGAGAGCCGCCGCGCCGTCACCGCCACAGCGCTCCGCACGAGCGCCTCGTCCCGCGATCCCGCGAACCCGTGGCCGCGCCGCCCCCCCGGCCCGCGGGGCATGTGGCACGCCGCGCAGGGCTGGTCCGCGGCCGGAGACGCGCGGTGCTCGATGACGGTCGACTGCATCAGCTCCGCGGCCGAGCGCCCTCGCGCCGTGGGGAACGCGAACTCGTGGCAGGCCGCGCACGCGTCCGCGCCCCCGAACCGCGCGTCCCGGATCACCGCGTGCGGCGCCGCCGGCGGCGCTCCGCGCCCCGCCCACGGCGCCGCGAGCACCGGCGCCACCGCCTGCCCCGCGAGCTCGCCCTCGCCGTCGGTCGTCACGTGGCACGTCACGCACCCCACCCCGAGCGCCCCGAGCGCCTCCGGCTCTGGCTCCTCCGGCCTCGCCTCGGGCGCGTGGCACGCCCGGCAGAACGGCATCGGCTCGATCGCGAACGCCCGCCGGTAGGCCGGCTCGGTGTTCGCCCGGTGGTGGAGCGACGCGCGCCACTCCCGCGCCGCCTCCTCGTGGCACCCCTCGCAGGCATGGTTCGCGATCGCCGCCGCCCCGAGCCGCGCCCGCGCCGGCCTCGGCATGGGCACCCGCGCCGCCTCCGCGGCCCCAGGCAGGGCGCTGCCGGCCGGCGCCTCGACGTCGCCTGTCGGCCGCGCGGGCGCGTCCGGCGCGGCAGCGCACGCGCCCGCGAGGGCGCCCGCGACCAGCAAGCCGAGGCCAGGTACACAGCGCCGCACAGCGATCGTTGCGGTTACAACACCCCGGCCGCTGCGTCACCTCCGAGGCGCCCGCGCGACGCTGGGCGACTGCGGTGGAGCCCGGCCCTGAGTGACCCCGACCCGGGTCGAGCGCGCCGACCCAGGTTGGGATACCGGGGATAGCCACAACATTGGGGGTTCGCAGGCCGCGCGCGAGGCGCCCGCGAGGGCGCCACGCTCGAGAGGAGCTCAGTTGAACGTCACGGTCGCGGTGTCCGAGACCGAAAGCGTCGCCGAGCCGTCGTTGTCGTTGACCTGGCCGGTGACCGTGTCGGTGTGCGGGGACGATGTGACCAGGGCGTCGAATTCGCACGTGTAGGTGTCGCCCGGCGTCCCCTGGATGGCCAGGGTCTGCGGCACCGAGCAGGTCGTGCGGCTGATAACCGCCCCGGTCTGGGTGACGTTGCCGAACGTGTTGTCGACGAGGCTGTTCAGGAACAGCTCCTCAGCGCTCGATGTATTCGATACCACGACCTCATAGGTCACGATCGCCCTCACCGCGGTCTTCGTGAGCGTCGCCGAGGGCGCGACGTTGGTGAAGTTCACGGTCGCGTCGTCGGTGTCGCTGAGCGGGTTGCCGTCGTCGTCGACGCCCGTGGCCGTGGCCGTGTTGGTCAGGCCGTCCACGTCCGCGGCATCTCCCTGCACCGGGACCTGGATCTGGCACGTGTAGGACGCCCCCGGCGCGAGGATCTGCGGCATCGCGCACTGAATGCCGCCCGACGGGGGTGGCAGCGTCACGACGTTCCCGTACACGTTATCGGTCAGTGTGTTGATCGTTACGGTGTCCGCGGCGGAGGTGTTCGTGATCGTGTAGGTGTACACGACGATCCCATCAACCCCCTCGGGGACGGAGGTCGGATCGGCGGTCTTGGTCAGCGTGATCATCGACGGGACGTTATTGATGTCGACCGTGGCCGAGTCCGAGTCGCTGACGGAGTTGCCCTCGTCGTCCGAGCCCGTGGCGGTGACCGTGTTGGTCTCCGAGGTCCCCGGCGAGCCGCTGACGACCTCCGTGAACGCGCACGTGTACGTGCCGCCCGGGGGGATGAGCTGCGGGACCGAGCAGGTGCCGAGCCCGTCGAGGTCGCCATAGGTGTCGTCCACCAGCGAGTCGATCGTGACCGGATCCGTGCTGGCGCTCTGGTTGGTCACCGAGACCGTGAACGTGACGGGCGCCCCCGACTCCGGCACCTGCGTCGGATCGGCCGTCTTCTGCACCTCGATGAGCGGCAGGACGTCCGTGATCGTCACCGTCTCCTCGTCCTGGCCGGTAACCGTGTTGCCATTCTCGTCCTCGCCGCTCGCGGTCACGACGTCGGTCTCGGAGCCGGCGTTGCCCGCCACCGTGGCCGTGAACGTGCACTCGTAGGGGACGCCGGGCACGAGCGTCTGAGGCACGTCGCACGTGGTGGACGTGATCCCGTCGTGGCCGGGGGTCGTGATGTCGCCGTAGACGGTGTCCACAAGGCTGCTCAACATGACGTCGTTGTTCGGATCGGTGCCCGTGTTCGTCACGGAGACCGTGAACGTCACGGTCCCCTCGGGCTCGCTCACCGACGTCGGGCTCGCCGTCTTCACGACCTCGAGCGTGGCCGGCGGCACCGGGATGGGCACGTTGAAGCCGGAGTCGCAGTTGCATTTCGACGGGGCCCCCGGGAACGCCTGGAGCGGGCTGGTGCAGAGCCCGTTGGATCCCGACTGGCGCCAGCTCGTGCAGTTCGGCAGGTTCAAGAAGCCGTCGCCGTCCTGGTCCGCACAGACGACGTCGGTCAGCGTGATCTGCGGGAACAGCGGATTGTGGTCCGGCTTTCTGATATCACCGCACGTGTCCTGCACCCCGCCGACCAGGCCGTCCAGATCAAGCCACGGCGGATCGGGGCTGATGGGCATCGTGGAGATGGAGCACAAGCCGCTGAGCGCGCCGTCGCCGTTCACGTCCCCGTCCCTCGCGAAGTAGAGCCCGATGTCGAACTTCTCTTTCGCGGTCACCTCCACCGTGAACGTCGCTTCGAAGTCGACGGTGTCCCCCGGGAACAGGCAGCCGTCGTCGAGGATCGTGATGTTCGTCGCGTTCGCGATCGAGATGTCGTTGGCGGAGCAGGTCAAGCCGAAGGGGGCCAGGTCGTCCATGCAGACGTTGTTGACCGTCGTCTGTGCCATCGCGGGCAGGGACGCGGACAAGAGGCCGGCAGACAAAAGACCGTTCGCGACGGCGCAGAGGCGCCGTCCTGTCGGTGATGGATTCATGATGTCTCCTCCGTCGGTGCGGTGGTCCTGCACTGGCTCGCGTGCTCGCGCGGGCTCCGCAGGCGCCAGGAAGGTGAAGCAAAAGAGGATTTCGTCAAGCAACTCGACATGGCATTTGCCCCTTGCAGCAGCGGGACGGCGCCGGAAGGCAGGTAGAACGAGGCGGCGTGTGCACAGGGCAGGTCGTCGCCCAGGGCAGCGATCGTCTGATGGTATCGCCTGTCGCCGGCGTTCGGACACGCGCCCTGGCCGGCGTTGCTCGCGCTCTCCAACGTGCCTCACATTGAGGGCGTCCCTAACGCATGGTGGCCATGGCGTTAAGGGACGCCGCACCATGAGCGCCCGACCGTCGTCATGGGGACCGTCCGCGAGGCGCGGGGCAATGGACTGTTCGAACCGTGTTTCAACATCGCCGGGGCGCGTCCGCTCGACCTCGCGGATACGGATGCGCCCGCCGCGCGTGTTCGAGCTGTCCCCGGACGATGTCGTGAGTCTGGAACAGCTCACCCGTGATGGGCGTATGGAGCAGCGGGTGGCTCCACGAGCCCGGCCCCTATCAGCCATGGCGGATCCAGCTCCGTCGCCGTGTCCGCCGCCGCAGGCGGCGCGGCGCTGTAAGATCCCGCGGGCTCTCATGTTTCCATGCCCATGCACGCGCTTGCTCTGCTCCTATGCCCCCTGCTGCTCCTCGCCACGGCCTGCGCCGCCAGGGAGCCCGACCCGGCGGATCCCCCTCACCCGGGCGCTGACAACCCCTGCGCGCCGGGGGGAACGCCGCGGCCTCCCCGCAAGCACGTCGTGGCCACCACGGTCACGCCGGACGGCCAGATCGTCGACTGGATCCCGCTCGAGTCCCAGACGCCGGACGGCAAGATCGCCACGCCTCCCGCGGGGCCGACGGACCCGGAGGGAGCCAGTCCCGCGCCGCCAGCGAGCCCGGGCGGCGCTGCGCCGGCGCGGTCTCCGGCGGCGGCTACCGTTCAGCTCGGGCCGAGAGGCCCGGCCGGCACGGTGCCGGTGCTGCGCCCCCGGCGGCCGCAGTGCGACTGCTTGCCCGGGTATGTCCAGCAAGCCGACGGCTCGTGCGCAGCGCTCGCGTCGCGCTGCTCGGGCGAGGGAGGGATGGCGTCGAGCAAGTCGTTCACGACCTGCTGCCCGGGTCTCACGCCCATCGAGAGCATGGCGCGGGTCGACGGTGCGTGCGTGACCACGGCGCCCGACGCGCGCCTCTGCGCGAAATGCGGCGACGGCGCCTGCGGCGCGGGTGAGAACGACTGCAATTGCCCGGGCGACTGCGGTGGAGCCCGGCCCTGAGCGACGATTGGATCATCCGGCATACAAGCCGCGCGTGCGGCCGCACAGGCGCACGAGGCCGAGCAAGCCGTCGATGGTCGGCGTCGGCACGCCGGTCAGCTTGCCTATCTCGTGGACCACGGTCACCAGCGCGTCGATCTCCAGCGACTTGCCCGCTTCCGCGTCCTGCAGCATCGATGTCTTGAACGCGCCGAGCCTGCGCGTGACCTCCATCCGGTCTTCTCCGCTCTGCGCGATCGGGCAACCGATCCTCTCGCCGATCGCCGCCGCTTCCTGCATCGCCTGGAGACAGAAGCCGCGCACCAGCGGATCGTCCAGTATCCGATCGCACGTCGCACCGGTGAGCACCGACACCGGGTTCATCGTCATGTTGCCCCACAGCTTGTACCAGATGTCGGTCCGGATATCGGCGCTGGCCTCGGCCTCGAAGCCGGCGCGCTGCAGCAGCTCGACCAGCGCGCCCACCCGGTCCGAAGGTCCGCCGGCCGGCTCGCCGAGGAGCAGGCGGTTGCCGAGGCCGGCGCGCACCAGCCCCGGCTCCGGGCTGGAACCCGACAGATGCACGACGCAGCCGACCACCTGGCGGAGCCCGATGGCGCGCGGCACGACATCGCCCGGGTCGAGCGAGCGGAGCCGAGCGCCGGCATACGGCACGTTCTCGGGCGCGAAGAACCACCACGGCACGCCGTTCATCGCGGGGACGACGATCGTGTCCTGGCGGAGCAGCGGCGCGACGCGCGCGGCGACGTCGGCCAGCGCGGTGGCCTTGACCGCGATGATCACGACGTCCTGCGCGCCGAGCGCGGCCGGATCCTCTGCAGCGCGGATCGGCACGCGGGTGATCTCTCCATCGACCTGCAGCAGCAGGCCGCGCTCCTGCAAGGCGGCGAGGTTCTCTCCGCGCGCGACGGCGCTGACGTCGCAGCCGGCCGTGGCCAGCCGGGCCCCGAGCAAACCGCCGATGGATCCGAAGCCGTAAACAGCAATTTTCATGATGTCCATGCATCCTATCGTCGTGGACCGCCGGTTGCCTCCTCGCCTGCCGCCGCCGTTCACGGCGCACCGCGGCGCGCCGGTCCTTGGCCTGCGCGGAGCGCGCGGTCGAGGCGCTGTGCCGCTCGGTCACCTCGGCCCTTGCGGCGCGAGGCGAGCTGACGATGATGAGCGCGCCCGATCGGCACACCATCCGGGGGCGCTTGGAGGCACTTGCTTATGAAGATCAGGTACTCGCTCGTTGTTTCTTGGATCGTGCTCGTCGCGGCGAACGGCTGTGGCGGCGGCGACGACCCGCTCCAGTCGGAGGGCGGGGGCGGAGCCTCCAGCGGCGCTGGAGCTGGCGGGTCGAGCGGCTCCACGGGCAGCGTGGGCGCCACGAGCTCCAGCGGCACCAGCGCGGGCAGCGCGGGCTCGGGCAGCGCTGCGGCGACGAGCGGCAGCGGGGGCGACGCGGCGGGGAGCGGCAGCGGCAGCGGCGGCGCCGGGGCGGGCGGCGCCGGGGCGGGCGGCGGTGATGAGGTGTCGGCCGTCTGCCCGGGCGGCCCGTACGCGGCCGATCCGGTGCCGGCGAACGGCAGGGCGCAGCTGGTGAGAGGGGGGTTCACGTACGTCGAGGGCCCGGTCTGGGTCGCCGAGCTCGGGGCGCTGTTCTTCTCGGAGATCAACATGCAGGCGCAGAACGCTCCGCCCCTCAACGGCCCGAAGGCGAAGATCCAGAAGCTCACGCCTCCGAGCACGATCGAGGTGTTCCTCGAGAACAGCGGGACGAACGGGCTGGGCATCCACAGCGACGGGAACCTCATCGCGTGTACCCACGACACGCGCAGCGTCTCCGTGTTCGATCTCGGCACGAAGGCGCGGCGCGAGGTCGCCGGGTCGTACATGGGCAAGCGGTTCAGCTCCCCGAACGATGTCGTCGCGCGGAGCGACGGCAACGTCTACTTCACCGATCCCGATTTTCAGCTCAGCGGCGGCAGGCCGGAGCTGCCGACAGCAGCTTACCGCGTGTCCCCGTCCGGCGCGGTGAGCCTCATCGGCACGCTGGAGACCCCCAACGGCGTCGCGCTCTCGCCGGACGAGAGCGTGCTGTACGTGACCGAGTTCACCCCCGGCCGGATCCGCCGCTATACGCTGAGCGCCGACGGAGCGCCCGGCGCCTCGTCCAATTTCGCGGCGAACCTGCCGAAGGCCGACGGCATGGGCGTCGACTGCGCGGGCAATGTCTACATCGCGTGGCGCGACGGCGTCGAGGTCCTCGCGCCGAGCGGCGCGAGGCTCGGCGCGATCACGGGGATGGGCGAGGTGTCGAACGTCGCGTTCGGCGGGGCCGATCGAAAGACCCTTTACATCACGTCGGGCGCGTCGCTCTATGCGATGGAGATGAACATCCCCGGATACCCTTACTGAACCTTGCTGGATGCAGACCGCCGGTGCTCGGCCGCGCCGGCGTTCCAGCCGAGAGCGTCCGGCCGCTTGCCCCCGCGCGCGAGCGCGCTGTCCAGGAACTCCGTGATGGATTCACCGACGCTGCACACCCTGCGGGCGCTCGCGCTTGACCGAGCTGGCGGTCCGGGGCAGATGCTGGGCAGATTCGTCCGTGTGGGGAGCCACGACCGACCGGCGTTCGAGTCTCCACGCGGACAGCGGTGGGCGGATCTCGGCAGCCCGCGCGAATGCCAAGCGGCCGCGGCTTCCTCGCGGGGCTCCAGGCGCGGTAGACTCGGGCATGGCGAAGGTGCCGGAGAAATTCCGCTGGGTGTTCTGGGACGTCGACGCGAAGGCACTCGATACAGTGACGGGCCAGGACTACATCATCCCGCGAGTTCTCGAGTTCGGTCGGCTGGAGGAGGTGCGCTGGCTCATCCAGACGTACGGAATGAACGGGATTCACCGGTTTTTGCGGGAACTCGGGCACCCCGAATTGAGTGGGCGGACGCTCGCGTTCTGGCGGGCAGTACTAAAAGCGGAGGGTGAAGTGTGGGCAAGTTCACCGGATTGGCGAAGGAGCAGAGCCGCGCCTTGGGTCGACTGAAGATCATCCCAGGGATAGAGCGGTTCTATCTGGCCGGGGGGACGGCCCTCGCAGTGCATCTACGCCACCGTCGGTCGCTGGACCTCGACTTGTTCAGCATTTCCGCGGACGTCGATCTGACGATGCTCGCCCAGGCGGTTCGGGTTGTGGTGCCCGATCTGCAGGTGATAAGCATGACCGATGCGGCGTTGCGGGTAATGGTGGGTGGCATCCCAGTGGATATCGTAAGGTATCCTTATGGGCTGCTCGATGCGCCAAAGCCCGGACCGGAAGCGTTTCCCATGGCAGGGGTGCGGGACCTGGCTGCGATGAAGCTTGCCGCGATCGCGCGACGTGGGCTGCGTCGCGATTTCTGGGACCTCTGCGCGCTCGCCGAGGGGGGGCTGCCATTGCGGGACGCTGCGGCGGCGTACGTGGCAAAGTTCGGGGTGTCGGAAGCGGATCTGTACCATGTGCTGCGATCGCTGACGTACTTCGAGGACGCGGAGAAAGATCCCGTGTATCCGCGGGGCTTGACCGCGACAAGCTGGGAGCGGATGAAGAGATTCTTTCTGACAGAAGTGCCCAAGTTGCTGATAGATGAGAAGGAATAACAATGGTGACCAGCGATTTGGTTGAATGTCTCTGGTACTACTGGAACCACCGCCGTGATACGAGGTGCCTGCGCTGAAGCGGAGGCAGGGAACTGCCCAACAAGCCGCTGCTGCCGGCGGCGCTGCGCGCCGCGGCTGACGGACAGGACGATGATCGAGGGACTCGAGCCGGTGTGCATGGGAGTGGTTGTCGCCGAGACGCTCGCCGCGCAGCACATCGGGCGCGACGCCGAAAGCAGCCTCGACGCCGCGCTCGCCCTGGCGACCACGCTGCACGCGCCGGGGCAGCGCGAGCGCTATCGGCGTCTGCTCGAACGCGCGATCGAGCAGGCGGATCGCGCGCTGGCCGCCGCCGAGCAGGAGCGCGCCGCCCTCCAGGAACATGAGGTCACCGCAGGAAGAGAGCGAATCCTCGCGACGGCGATGGGCGCCCGTTCGACGCTGGCAAGGGCCCACGCGGCGCGGGCGGCAGACGCGCTCCACGGAGCGGGCCAGCTCTCGTTGAGCGCGCAGCGCGCGCCGACGCGCGACGCTTGCGACGACGGCTGGCGGCGCGTGGAGGCGATCGTGGCCGGCGCAGAGGCCTCGGCCCGCGCGGCCGCCATCAGCGCCTCGGAGCTCGAGGGCGGCTCTTCTCGGTCAAAGGTCGCATGCGCGGCGCGCGCGGCGGCTCACGAGGCCGAGGTCGCCGCCCGCGCGGCGCGCAGGATCATCGAGGAGCGAAACCACGCGTATACATTCCACACGGACGGCGGCTTCTCGTTCGGCGAGGGGTGGTACGTCGCCGCGGCCGCCGTCCTCGCGGGCGCGGCGATCCAGGTCGAGCCAGGCAAAGCGGGAACGGCGCAAGCCGAGGCGTTTCTCCGCGATGCAGGCCTGAGCGATCACCTTCAGGCGTACCGCTCGCGCCCGCGCGCGGTGAAGCAGACCACGGAGATCGTCGCGCGCGCCTTCAAGGCCGATCCGTCCTCCGCCCAGGGGAGACTTCGCGCGGCGTTTCTGGCGGACGCGCTGATTCCGGGATCGGTGATCGCCTGGGTCGATCGCAGGCTCGCGGAAGCGCAGGCGGGAGCGTCATGCCGGAAGAAGGTGCTGCTCTGGATCCGCGAGGGGATCCACCACCCGCACCGCAACACGACGCTCGCCGAGCTGCTCGAGCTGACGGACCTCGTTCAACGTGCGGGGCTCGTGCCTGTGCTGACCGGCGACGCCCTTCGAGACGCACAGGTCCCCGACGGCGCGGTCGACATGACGCTCTTCTGGAAGGACCCGACCTTCCGGCAGCTCGACATGCGCCGGGCGCAGCTGCAGTTCTTCGAGCACCTGAAGCGAACGCACGGCGTTGTCGGTCAGCTCGGCGTCACGACCGCAGGCATGGATGGGCCCGCGCTCATGGGGCTTCCCACGATGTACCTCACCGAGGCGTCGAACGTGCGTATGCGGGAGTGGGTCGGCGCGGTGCCGGGATACCAGGAGATCGTGCGCGAGGCGGGTTATCTCGAGCGCGTCCGCCGTGTGTTGTCCGAATGGGCGGCGGCTCCGTTTTCGGGAGAGTTCACAGGGAGGCGAGGAGGCGGAGAGTGAAATCCCATCAATCTCCCCGTCTCCCCGTCGCCCTGTTCAATTTCTCGTTAAAATGCCAACAAAGTGAGGGGATTTGTCAGGAGGCGCCGCCAGCGCCGCCTCCGCCGCCGGTGCCACCCGCGCCGCCGGTGCCGAGCAGGGTGTCGTCGCCGCTGCAGTCCTGATCGATGCTGTCACCTGCCACGTCCGTCGCGCCGGGGTGGATGTCCGGATTGCCGTCGTCGCAGTCCTCCTCGGGCCCGTAGCCCTCGCATGTCGCCTGGTAGCCGTCGCCGTCGCCGTCGGTCGCGGGCTCGTCACAGGGGGGCATGCCGTAGCAGGCCATCAGCGTGACAGCCATCATGCCGCCCGACGCCGCCGCGAGCAGCCGGCCCGCGATCCCGTGGCGCGCCTGCGCGCAGGTGAGGCGCTCGGCCGTGGGCGTCGCGCCGCAATGCGGGCAGGCGGAAGCGCCGGGAGGCAGGAAACCATCGCAGCAAGGACAAGCGCCGAGGGTGAGCATGAGGATCTCCGCCTTTGGGCCATGGGGCCGAGCCCTGGCGCGCCTCGGAAGGCCGAGCCAGGGAGGTCAAACCGTCCCCTTCTATGGCAAGGCGCCTCGGCGACGTGCAAGGAAAATGAAGGGGAATGGCGCAGCGGCCCGGCGTGCGCGTGCGCAGGTCACCCCCCTTTAACGATCCCCCCCGCGCGTCGAAAGGGCGCCCGAGAGCAGGCGCCGGCGGCGGAGTTCGCGGTAGGCTCCGGCATGGCGCTGCGCCGTCTCGATGTGGTCCCCGGCGAGTATTACCCGGCGTACGTGGTCTGGGAGCTGACGCTCCGCTGCGATCAGCCCTGCCGGCACTGCGGATCCAGGGCAGGGGCCGCGCGGCCCTCGGAGCTCGGCACCGAGGAGGCGCTGGGCGTGGTGCAGCAGCTCGCGGCGATGGGCGCGCGCGAGGTGGTGCTCATCGGCGGCGAGGCCTACCTGCACGGCGGCTTTCTGGAGATCATCGCGGCGCTCAAGGCCGCGGGCGTGCGGCCGACCATGACGACCGGAGGGCGGGGGATCACGGCGGAGATCTCGGCGCAGATGAAGGAGGCCGGCCTGCACAGCGTCTCGGTCAGCGTCGACGGGCTGGAGCGCGCCCACGACCTCATCCGCAAGGCCCCGGGCAGCCACCGGAGCGCGCTCTCGGCGCTCGGGCACCTCCGGGGCGCGGGGCTGCTCACCGCGGCCAACACCAACCTCAACCGGGTGAACCAGGGCGACCTCGAGGCGCTCTACGACCTGCTCCGGGAGCAGGGGATCACGGCGTGGCAGGTGCAGATCACCGCGGCGCTCGGCCGCGCGGCCGACCGGCCGGCGATGCTGCTCCAGCCCTACGATCTGCTCGACGTGCTCCCGCGCATCGCCGAGCTGAAGCGGCGGGCCTTCCGCGACGGGATCACGGTGATGCCCGGCAACAACCTGGGCTACTTCGGCCCGGAGGAGGCGCTCCTGCGCTCGCTGCGCGAGGGCGGCCGCGACCACTTTCGCGGCTGTCAGGCAGGGAAGCTGGTGCTGGGGATCGAGTCCGACGGCGCGGTGAAGGGCTGCCCGTCGCTCCAGAGCGACGCCTACGTGGGCGGCGACCTGCGCGGGCGCGCGCTCCAGGAGATCTGGGACGAGGCGCCGCGGCTCGCGTTCGCGCGGGCGCGCACGGCCGACGATCTCTGGGGTTTCTGCCGGAGCTGCGCGTTCGCGGAGGTGTGCATGGGCGGGTGCACCTTCACGGCGCACGCGCTCTTCGGGCGGCCGGGGAACAACCCGTACTGCCACTTCCGCGCGCGCACCCTGGCCGCGCAGGGCAAGCGCGAGCGCCTCGTGCCCGCCGCGCCGGCCGCGGGGAGGCCGTTCGACAACGGGCTGTTCGAGCTCGTGATGGAGGATCTCGACGGTCCCGATCCCGGGCGCGATTCCCCGGAGCGGCTGGTCCAGCTCACGCGCAAGCCGCGGCCCTCCAGCTGAGTTTGCTAAGGTTCCGACATGGTCCGACCGGTCACCCGCCGAGCCTTCCTCCACGCCAGCTGCTGCGCTGCAGGGATTGCCGCCGTGGATGGGATCGCCATCGAACCTTCCTGGCTCGATGTCGCCGAGCACGATGTCCCGATCCCCCGGCTCCCGGCCGCGCTCCAGGGGTTTCGGATCGCTCACCTCTCTGACATCCACCTGCGCGCGCTGGGCAGTGTCCACGAGAAGGCCATCGACGCCATCCGCGGGCTGGCGCCTGATCTCGTCGTGCTGACCGGCGACTCGATCGAGGACGAGGGCTCGCTCGGCGTGCTGGAGGAGTTCTGCCGCAGCCTCGCCGCGCCGGGGCGTGAGGTCCTCGCCACCGTCGGCAACTGGGAACACTGGGGGCACGTCCCCTTGCAAAGGCTGAGCGAGGTGTACGCGCGCGCCGGAGCCAGGCTCCTCGGGAACGAGTCGGTGCTGCTGAAGCGCGGCGTCTCCATCGTCGCGACGGACGATTTCTGCAGCGGGAACGCCGACCTGCGAGCCGCCCTGGCGAGGGTGCCGTCCGCTCCGGTTCGGCTCTTTCTCACGCACGCGCCCGGCGTCTTCGATACGCTCCCTCCCGGCGCGCCGCGCTTCGATCTGGGCCTCGCGGGGCATACGCATGGAGGACAGATCCGAGCGCTCGGAACAGCGGTGTGGGTTCCGCCTGGATCGGGCCGATTTCGCTCGGGTATGTACGACACGGCCCATGGCAGGGTGTACGTGAGCCGCGGTGTCGGCACAAGCGTCCTTCCTGTGCGGTTCACCTGTCGGCCAGAGCTCCCCGTGTTCCGGCTGATCGCCGGGTGACGCCCTGCCCGACGACGGATGGCCGGGGGTGAGCCGCCCGGAGGCCGTCAGTCGCGCTTCGGTTCTGCGGAGAGCGCGTCCAGGCGGCACACGACCGACAGAGAGAGCCCCACCTCCAGCAGCGAGATGGGCCGCTGCTCGATGGCCCCCGGCGGCGCGCAGTCCACCAGCAGGAGCGGCGCCGACGCGGCCTGCGCCGCCTCCGCGAACGATCGCGCCCTCCGGAGCCATTGCTCGGTCAGCTGCGCGCGGTGCCCCTCCGGCTCCTTCACCTCGGCCCGAGGCTGCCCGAAGGTGGCCCCGCGCCGCCCGTCCTTCGCAGCCTGCACCGCGGCGCTCACCTCGCGCCTGACCTGCGCCATGGCTGCGGCCAGCCGGCTCCTCGCCCAGAAGTCGAGCTCTGGGGCGAGGCGCACCTCGATCACGCCGTCGACAGCGGCCGATACGGCGTCACCGTCGCTCTCCGCCTTGTCGGTGAAGACCGTGCTGAACGACGCGCCCAGCATCCTCACCGTGGATGCGCCGCCGGTCGACTCCTTGAACTGCCGCTCCAGGTTCTCCACCGCGGCCTGCGCCGCGGTGAGGGCGCGCTGCGGATCGGCGTCGGTCTCCTGGAGCGCGAAGCCGAGGACGAGCACGTCGGGGCGGACGACCAGATCGGCCTGGACCGAAGCCCGGCTGGGCAACGCGGGCGCGGACGGCATGCTGGGCATGCTCGCCGACGTGGAGCCCAGGCTCGTCGCGTAGGAGGGGGAGAGGGCCGCGCCGGGCGCCGCCCCGGATGCGCCCCCGCAGCCGGCCAGGAGGGCGAGGGCGAAAACCGCGGTTCGCATCGGGGGCCGACGCTAACACGCGCATCGAAACCCAGCAATCGTACGGCCGGGTTGGATCTGCTGTGCACGATCTGGAAGGCGTGCCGCCGTGCCATCCGCGACGTCGACGCGGACCTTCCGCACGGGAGGCGTGATGCGAGCGCATGGCGCGTGCGTGCGCCGGGTCATCGACGTGGAGCTTGCCGCCTTTTATCCCACCCGCCCGATCACCGTGGGGCTCTCTGGGCATATAAGACGGCTACTCTCTGACGCCTGCTGCAGGCACCGCCAAGGGGTTGCTCCCCCTGGGATGGAGGATTTTTGTGATGAACAGGGCACGAGGCTCGACCGTCGGCATTTGGCTCGCGTTTCTTTTGGTGGGTTGCGGTTCTTCGAGCGGCCCGGAAGAACCCGAGAGCTCGGGCGGCCCGGGTGCGGGTGCGGGCAGTAGCGGGAGCGGAAACGCGAGCGGGAGCGGGAGCGGAAACGCGAGCGGGAGCGGGAGCGGAAACGCGAGCGGGAGCGGAAACGCGAGCGGGAGCGGGACGGCAGGCAGCGGCGCGGGGACGGGCGGCTCGACCGGTTCGGACGGTGCGGGCGGCGATCCGAGCGGAGACGGCGGCGGCGGCTCGTCTCCCGGTACCGGCGGTGGTGAGCCCGACGTTGTCGAGCCCACGTTGATCACCTCGGGCGCGAACGAGTACTGGAAGATCGGGACGCCGACGGAGGTGACGAGCGGCAATGCCGACGTGACCGTCGATGACGCGGCAACGCAGCAGCGATGGGATGGCTTCGGCGGCTCCTTCAACGAGATGGGATGGAACATGCTCTCGATGCTCAGCGAGGCTGAGCGGCAGCGAGCCATCAAGCTTCTCTTCGACAAGAACGAGGGCGCAGGGTTCGCCTACGGGCGCATCCCCATGGGGGCCAGCGACTATGCGATGGACCGCTATAGCCTCAACGAGAAGAAAGATGATTTCACGATGGAGAGCTTCTCCATCGCGCGGGACAAGGAGAAGCTGATCCCGTACATCAAGGCGGCGCTCGCCGTCAGGCCCGGCCTCCACCTCTGGGCCAGCCCCTGGACGCCCCCCACCTGGATGAAGAGCAACGGCGCCTTCGATGGTGGCAAGATGAAGGACGACGCGAACACCCTGAAGGCGCATGCCCTGTACTTCGCGAAGTTCGTGGAGGCGTACGCCGCAGAGGGCATGACCATCGAGGCGGTCCACCCCCAGAACGAGCCGACCTACGAGACGAGGTATCCGAGCTGCGCGTGGACGGGGCAGCTCATGGCCAAGTTCATCGGCACCCACCTGGGGCCGCTGTTCGAAGAGCGCGGGATCAAGGCTCAGATCTTCCTCGGCACGATGTCCAACGACGCGGCAGACCCGGGGATCCTCAGCGCCGTGACGGGCGATGCCACCGCGATGAAGTACGTCAAGGGCTTCGGGCTGCAGTGGAACATGCGGGGCAGCGTGAACGGCTTGAAATCGCGGAACATGCCGATCGTGCAAACGGAGCACCAGTGCGGCAACTACAACTGGAACCCTCCGGGCGTGCCGGCGTTCAACCCGAACACGGCAGCGAACGATCACGCGTACGGGCAGGAGAGCTGGGGGCTCATCCGCGACTGGATCAAGGCGGGGGTGAACTCGTACAACGCCTGGAACATGGTGCTGGACCCGGTGGGGAAGAACATCGACTCGCAGCGGCCGTGGCCCCAGAACGCGCTCCTCAACGTGAAAGCCGACACGAAGGAGCTGGTACTGACCCCTGCCTACTACGTCTTCCGCCACGTCTCGCAATACGTCGATCCTGGAGCGATGCGCGTCAACACGACCGGCGGTGACGCGCTGGCGTTCAAGAACCCTGACGGCAGCATCGTCACGGTCATGTACAACTCGGGCAGCTCCGCGAAGACGACCACCCTCAGCGTGGCCTCCAAGAAGCTCCAGTTCAGCGTTCCTGCCCGCGGCTGGGCCACAGTCAACTGGAAGTGAGGCGCGCGCGACCCGACCCGGGTCGACCCATCGCGGCCTGAACCTGTCGAGAGCCTCCCGGGAGAGATGAAACTCAAACCGGAGGGTGTCGACAGCCTCCCGGGAGAGATGAAACCTGAACCGGAGGGTGTCGACGCTCCGGAGCGTCGCCGCGCTCGGCCTTGCGAGCCTCCGGCCCCGGGGCGCTATGATCGCCCTCCATGGATGCCGCTTCCTTCCTCGCCGACATCGAGCCGCTGGCCCACTACGACCGCGTCCGCCGCGTGGTGGAGGTGGGCCGCGCCGCCGCGCGCGGCGACGCCGGCGCAAGCGCGCTCCTTGGGGCGCTCTGGAGCAGCGCTCAGCCCTACGAGCGCCTCCTCGCGCTCATGAGCGTCTACGGCTCGGGCGACGGCGCGCGCGTCGTGGCGGCCGTCTCCGACCCGTCCCGCACCGTGCGGCGGCGGGCGTGCCGCATGGTCGCCCGCTTCTGCGACGACACGCAGGCGCTCGCGGCGCTCGGCGCCCTCCTCGAGCGGCGCACCCTCCGGCGCACCGTCGCCCAGCTCGCGCGGCGCAAGCGCCAGGCCGCCGTGGACGCCTTCCTCGGCGCGCGCATGCAGGCGGGGCGCGACCCCCTGATCGTGGATCTGCTCCCGTTTGGCTCCGAGGCGCTCGTGTCGGCGCACCGGCGCGCCATCGACGAGGCGGGCGGCCCGAGCTGCCTCGATCGGCTCGGCGTGAGGCACCCCGCGGCCGCGGCGCGCTGGTTCGGGGAGGCGATCGCCCGCTCCCCGTCCCTCGACGTTCGCCTGCGCTACCGCCTCGCGCCGCTGCTCGTCCCGCTCGCCCGGCGCGCGCCCGACGCGGCGCTGCCGCTGATCCAGGCCCTCTTCGAGCGCGGCGAAGAGCCCTCGTTCCTCGCCGGCTCCCTGCACCTCCTGGCCCGATCGCGCCCGGCCGCCACGTTCGACCTCCTCAAGGCGCGCCACGAGAGCGGGCGACCCGCGCGGCCGCCCGGCGCCTTCGCGGTGGTGCGCTTCGACAAGGGCGCGCCCGCCCTCGGCGCCGAGCGCCTCGATTACCTCATCCGCCACGCCTGGGGCGCGCTGAGCGACGGCAAGCAGGGCCCGCGGTGGTTCCTGCGGCTCGGCCCCGACGACCAGAAGGCCGTCCTCCGGGCCTTCCTGCTCGGAGGGCGCGGGGGCTTCGGCGCCTTCCTGTTCCGCTACGTGAAGGCCGATTCGGCCGAGGAGCAGGCGATCCGGGAGCGGGCCTTCGAGCGCTGGTCCTGCGCGGCGCAGGCCGCCGACGGCTCGATCGCGCCCGAGGTGCTCGACGCGCTGCCCCGCGACCTGCGCGAGCGCGAGGCGAGGCGGCACCTCTCGAGCTGCCCGTCGCTCGTCTCGAAGCCGGAGCGGCGGATGAGCTACGCGCGCCTGCTGTCCTTCGCCGAGGCCAGGGAGGTGCTCGCGCCGCTCCTCGGGCACCCGGAGGGCGACGAGCGGGCGAAGGCGCAGGCGCTGCTCCTCGCGAGCGTCCTGCACGACCGGGGCGCGCTCGCGGACGCGCTCGCGAACGTGCGCGCCCGCAAGTTCGAGCAGGATCCGGTGCGGCGGGCGATGATCGGCGCCCTCGCCGCGCTGCCGCTCGGCCGGTTCGCGCAGGAGCACCTGGAGGCCGTGGGCGCCGTGGCGCAGGACGCGCTCGACGCCGCGGATCTGTCCCACGCCACGGCCTCGGCCGTGGAGCGGCTCGTGGTCCGCCTGTTCCGCATCGACGGGGCGTGGGGGGCGCGCTGGATCGCGAAGATCCTCGCGGTGCGCGGCTCGGTCTCGACCGCGGGGCTAGGGGAGGGGCTGACCCGCGCGGAGGCCGAGCGGCTCAGCCCGGCGCTCGCGCAGCTCGCGGGCGCGTGGTGCACGGGTGAGCGGGCAGGGGCGGTGCTCTCGCTCGCGCAGAGCCTCGGCATCCGCCTCAAGGTGGTCACGCCGCTGCTCGAGGCGCTCGAGCGGCTGTCCCGCGAGCTCCCGTTCGTCGGCGTCGCGGCGGGCGCGCTCGGCCTGCTGCGCGCCCACGACAGGCCGCGGTTCGCGCGGCTCGTGCCCGCGCTGCTGCGCGAGGACAGGAGCTTCGTGCTGATCGGCGCCGTCGCCCGGCACGTGAGCCAGAAGCGCCAGGATCTCCTGGACCCCCTGCTGGACCGTGGGCAGCCCATGACCGGCAGGTTCGCGACGGGCAAGACGCGCTGGGTGCTCGATTTCGGCGGGGGCCACGGCCGCTGGACGGCGAGGCAGCAGGAAAAGTACGCCGCCGGCCTCCGCGCGGTGCTCGGCGACGAGACCAGCGCCGTCCCCACGCTGCGGTTCGCGCTCTCCACGCTGGTCCGGCTCGCGTACGTCGACGCGTCGGCGATCACCCCGTTCGCCTCGGATCCGAGGCCGCCCCTTCGCGAGATGGCCATCCGGGGCCTGCCGTGGCTCGACGCAGGCCAGGGCGTCCCCGTCCTGATCGAGTGCCTGGGCGACGATCGCGCGCGCTGGGCGATCTACGCGCTCCGGAAGGCGTTCGCGGAGATGTCCCGGGAGCGGGTGCTCGCCGAGCTCCGGGCGGTGCCGACCACGAAGGTGACCGTGGCCAAGGAGGTCGTGCGCCTGCTCGGCGAGCTGGGCGGCGACGACGCCTACCGGGACCTGCTCCGGCTGGACGCCCCGAAGACCCACCGCGACGTGCGGATCGCGCTGCTCCGGGCGCTCTGGGACCACCTGGACAAGCCGGAGACCTGGGACGTCTTCGGCCGCGCCGCGCGGGATCCCGACTGGATCGTGGCCTCGAAGCTCGCGGACGTCCCGCTCGGCAGGCTGTCGACCGAGGCCGAGCGGCGCGTGGTGGACCTGCTCGCCGCGATCCTCGGGCGGGCAGAGCCGGAGGCGCGGCTCGACCTGCTGCGGCGCGCCGCGCACCTGCCGCTCCGGGACGAGGCGCGAGCGCTCTTCCGCCGGCTGCTCGAGCACATGGCCGCGCCTGCGCCCGAGGAGGCGGCGGAGGCGCTGTCCGCGGCGCTCGCCAGGATGCAGCCGGGGGAGGTCGCGATCGTCGTCCAGCGGCTCGCGGAGCTCTTGCCGAGGCGCCGGCACCTCGTGGCGTTCCTGCCCGCGCTCTCGGCGCGGCTCGGCTCGTATGCCGCGAAGCACCACGTCGCCGTCGGCGAGGGGCTGCTGGCCGCGCTCAAGGCGGACGCTCTGGCCGTGCCCCAGTACCTGGGGCTCGCGGCGCGCCTCCTTCCCTGGAAGGCGCTCGGACAGGCGCTCGCCGAGCTCGGCCGGCGGGACCTCCTGCACCACGACGCGATGGTCGCGGCGATGGCCGCGGTGCACGGCTGCGTCCACCCGTCGCAGCTCGAGCAGGAGCTCCGGGCGAGCCCCGATCCGCGGCTGCGCCGGCTCGCGCTGGAGGCGCTCGTGCAGGCGGCGTCGCCGAAGAACGGCTGGACGGCGGAGCGGCGTGAGCTGCTGGCAGAGCGCTACCGCAAGGACCCGTCCCCCGCCGTGGCGGGGCCGGCGTCGTTCGTCATGCCGCCGTGAGGGCGCGCGTCGCTACGGCGAACTCGAAGCGGCGTCCCCCTCGAATCGATCCCATCCCTCAGGGGGTTCAGGTATGCCGAGCGCATCGAGCACGGCACGCGCATTCTTCTGGATCGCGGCTGGCACGGTCGCGCCGGGTGTCCAGGCGGAGAAGAGATCGCGGAGCTTGAGGGCGTAGGGTTCGGAGTTGATCGTCGCTTGATTCCCCTCGTCGTGGGGGGATCGCTTCGTCTCCGCGACCACCTCGAGATAGGCATCGATGCACCGGAGCATCTCCTCACGGCTCGGAAGGCGCTTCGCCTTGGCGATGACCCGGGGCGCAGCGAAGCCGGCTATCGTGTTGGCGAATGCTGCGGTCACCATGGCATGCTTGCGCGTACGGTCCATCAGGGCCTGGCTCTGCGCGGGACTGGTGTCCGCGAGCGCCTCCCGGCCCGCGCTGCTGGCGCCTTTGCCGTCGCGGGGGGCGACCCCATCTCCCGCGCCGGCCGCGCTGCGCGATTCGACCGGCTCGGCCGGGGCCGGCGAGATGCCGCTGGGGGGCGCGCAGCCTCCCGCGAGCATGGCAGCGGACAGCGCGGCGGCGCCGGCGAGACGCATCGAATACGGGGTCGGCATGAAGGGCTCCTGGGTCGGTATCAATGCTTCGAACGTTTCGGCGGCCATTGGCCCTTCAGGATGGCGGGCACACCTTCGGGCCAGAGGAGCGTATCCTCGTACTTGATTCCTTGCTCTTGCGGATCTTCGTATGTGTCCCACCCGCACGCCGGCGTTTTGATGCCTTCATGTTCGATGAGCGCCCGAGAGATGTCCACGACCTCCTGGGGTAACTCAGGCGGTGTCCATTGCTCGAAGAGCTCGCGAAGGCGCAGCGCGAGCGGCAGGCGCCGTTCGTAGTGTACGGGCTGGAACTGTGGTGCAGTGTGACGGCCGCCCTTCTTCACATAGGAGATGTAGATGTCTAGTATGCGCAGGATGTGGTCGCGAGGAGGCACGCGGCCGAACGTCCCATAGAGGCGCGGTGACGAGAAGGCCCACAGCCAATACGTGGCGTTGATGGCATCGACCGTGTCCTCGATGTCCTCTCTGCCATCACTGCTCATGAAGGTCAGGGCGTTTCCGTCCTCGAAGGTGATCTTCATCGGTTTTTTTTTTTTTTTTTTTTTGCTCACCAGTAGGTGCAATGCCTGTCCCCGGGTCCAAAGTGCGAAACGAGTATATATGCTCCAGCGACGAGGCTGCCGTGCTTGAGGCAGCCATAGGCGCACCAGGATTTAAAAAGGAGATTCCCGAGGACCCATGGGCACCAAGGGCATTGAGCATCGCCACAGTGTGTCACCATGCAGAACGCCTGTTCGCCGTTGCTCAACGGGCACTCGGTCGTCTGTGGACACACATGCGGCTCGTCGAAGCACGCGAAATTGGGGTAGATCCCGTCGTTCGCAGCCAGCGTTACGGCCTCCGGTGTTTCCATCCAGGCGTACGCCGCATCCCATCCCGCCGGCTCAACCTGCTCGATCAGTGACTCTACCGCCGCTTCATCCACGGCCGCTGGATCGAGCACCTGGGATTCGACGAGGCTCGCGACCATCACCGCCGCGTAGGAGGTCGCCATCGTCTTGAGGGCGAGCTCTTGGGGATCGACGTTCAGCAGGTCCTCGTAGGCTTGCTCCTCTGGGGACGACGTCTCGTCGTCGACGTCATCGGTCTCCGAGCCCTCGCCGGGATCGCCGTGCTCGTCAGGGGGCTCCGCCTGGTCGTTTTCTGCCGCCTCGTCCTCTGCCTCGTTTCGATCGGACGGTCGGAGGTGGATGGTGCATCCTGGCGCCAGTCCGGCAAGCATCCCTCCCATCAACACGAGCGCGAGCGCTCGACGCATCCATCGCTGCATGCTGTCCTCCTTGGCGCCGGCATCCTATTGGGAGTCTCGGAGGGCGTCCATGGATCCACCTCCCGACCCACATGTCAGGTTTCTCCTGGATCTGCGCGCCTCTTCGTCGCGGCTTGGCGAGCTCGAGCTGGAGCTCCGGGCGAGCCCCGATCCGCGGCTGCGCCGGCTCGCGCTGGAGGCGCTCGTGCAGGCGGCGTCGCCGAAGAACGGCTGGACCGCGGAGCGGCGTGAGCTGCTGGAGCGCTACCGGAAGGACCCGTCCCCCGCCGTGGCGGGGCCGGCGTCGTTCGTCATGCCGCCGTGAGGCGGAGGGCGGCGGACGCGCCGTCTGGCAGGGCTCACCTCACGACGACAGCGCGGCCATCGGCGGTGTAAATCACCGCCTCTGCCATGGCGAGATCGGCCGTCGGTGGCGTCGGTTCGATCGGCCGGCGACGAGCCGACTTCTTCTTCGTCGAGCGCACGAATGGCCAGAAGAGCTGCTCGGCCCAGGGCTCGACCGGTGCGCCCTCGGGGAGCCCGAAGCCCTCCTGGCGCGCGTGCGGGATCATGAGCGTGCCATGGATCCAATCGAAGCAAATGAGGGCGGCGCCGTAGTTCTTCATGGCATTGCCGAAGCGGCCGACTCCGTGGTGCACATGGTGCGTGTCGGGCAGCGAGACGATGCGCTCGCGCCGAGCTCCCGCATGGTGAGCACGCCTGTGCGCCGATACAGGCCGAGCGCGAGCTCGAGGGCGGCAAAGAGCGCGAGGAAGACGAGGACGAACACCGTGCCGTGGAGCATGAGGGCTCTCCTTTCGAGCGTCGTGGCTGGGCTCAGGCAACCGCAGCGGCGGCGCGAGCCACCGAGCCGCGGTCCAGGAATCTATCGTGATGCAAGTGCTTCGGCGGGATCTCGCCGCGCAGCACGTCGAGCACGGCGTCGATCATCCCGGGCGGCCCGCACACGTAGGCCGCGCAATCGGCGTGGCCCGCGGCGACCTCACGGAGGTGGTCGGTGACGTGCCCCTTCCGCCCTGTCCAGCTCGAGCCTTCGGGCTCGTGCGAGAGCACGGGTAGGAAGACGAAGCGACCTCGCCATCGCTCCTTGATCGAGGCGATGGCGTCGAGCGCATAGAGATCCTGCCGGGCGCGCGCGCCGACGACCAGCGTCACGTCGCGGGCGAGCCCATCCGAGAGCCCCTGCTCCAGGATCGCCTTGATCGGAGAGAGCCCCGTGCCTCCTGCCACGCAGAGGAGCGGCCGATCGGCCTCGTGATAGCGGAAGCTGCCGTGGGGCCCCGAGAAGCGAAGGCGCGCGCCCGTGCGATCGGCCCCGAAGAGCCAACCGGTGAAGGCGCCGCCCGGCACGTGGCGGACATGAAAGAGCGCCCTGCGCGGCGAGGCCCGATCCGGCGCCTCGGCGAACGAGTAACAGCGCGGCTCGCCGAGCCCCGGGGCGCCGGGAACCGTGAGCTGCGCATACTGCCCGGCCACGTAGCGGACGTCCGAGGCGAGGTCGACCTCGAGCGCGAGGACGCTGGGCGCGAGCCGCGTCACGCGCGCGACGCTCGCGTCGATCTGCACTGGCGCTCGATCCGTCGAGCGCCCGCGGCCCATCCCCGGGACCTCGACGGCCACGTCCTCCGACACGGCCAGGCTCTGGCAGGCGAGGACGAAGCCGGCAGAGATCTCCTCGGGTGCGACGTGGCGCGAGATATCGCTCTTGAGGCGGATATGCCCCTTGATGAGGCGGCACTTGCAGGTGCCGCACTCGCCCACGCTGCACATGTGTGGAAACGGGATGTTCCCGCGCACGGCTGCGCTGAGCAGCGTTTCTCCGGCCTCGATACGGGCCGCGCGATCGCTGCCCAGGATATGGAGGGTCCCGGCTCGACCCCTCGTCCGGCCGCCGAATGAGATGGCTTTCACGATGTCATGGCTCCCTGTTGCACGTGGCTTCATGGAGGCGGCCACCGAAAAGCCCAATCAGCAAATTGTATGAGGCAGATTGCCGGCGTGAATATTCCGCCGAATCCACGGCCGCCCGCCTCTTTCCCGGCCAAGCCCGCTCGCCCTGGACGTGTCAGACGCGGCTGCAGAGCTCGATGAGGGATCGCCGGAGCCACTCGTGGGCCGGGTCGCCGTCCTGACAGGCATGCCACATCATGAACAGCGGGATCGGCTGGATGGGGAGCGGACAGCTCACCACCCGCACGGGGAAGTGCTGCTCGAACAGCCGCGCCAGGGGGAGCGGCACCGTGCAGACGAGGTTCGACTGCGAGACGATGAACGGCATCGAGAGATAGCGGGGGACCTGCACCCGCACGCGCCGCGATCGCCCAACGACGGCCTGAATCTGCTCTGCCAGGTTGGTCTGGCCCTCGCGCGGCTCGATGATCACGTGCTCGAGCGCCATGTACTCGTCGAGGGTCAGCGAGGGGCCCACGGTCGGATGATCCTGGCGCACCAGCGTGACGAACTCGAGGTCGAGCACGCGCGTTCGCCGGAACTCCTCGCCCGGGATGGCGATGTGATCCAGGACGAGCTCGATCTTGCCGAGCCGCATCTCGTTTTGCAGGGAGGTCCCGGGCTCGCGACAGAAATCGAGCCGGACGCGGGCGCCGAGCTGCTCGAGCCACTGCAGAAAACGAGGCAAGAGAAGGGCCTCCCCGATGTCGCTGATCCCCAGCCTGAAGGTACGGCTCGCCGTGCAATCGAAGGCGCCGGCGTGGGCGAGTGATGCCTGGATCAGGTCGAGCGCCTTGCGGATCGGGCCGGCGAGCGCGAGGGCGCGCGGCGTCGGGGCCATCTCCTTGCCGCGGCGCACGATGAGATCGTCGTTGAACAGCAGGCGCAGCCGGTTCAGCGCGCTGCTCACGGCCGGCTGGGTCATGCCGAGGCGCTCGGCCGCCCGCGTCACGTTGCGCTCGGTGAGCACGGCGTCCAGCACGGTGAGCAGGTTCAGGTCCACGGCGCGCAGGCGAGGCAGCGGCGGTGCGTTCATGCGGGGAGCGTAGCGCTGCCCCGACAGACACCCGCCGCCGAGGGCCCGAGCGGCTTGCGCGTACGGTCCATGAAGGAGATCCCGGAGACCTCATGGGCACCGGGAGGTGGCGGCCGGCGCCTACGGTGACGCGGGCGCGGCCTCGATGCCGCCCTGCCCGCCGCCCGGGGGTGGCGGCATCGCCGCGGCCACGAGGGCCACGCTCGCCCCGCGCGAGAGCCCGAGGGTCACCCGGGTCCCCGCAGGCACGCGGATCAGGGACCCAACCAGATACCCCAGCTTGCCGGTGACATCGTGGCCGTCCACCGAGACGATCACGTCCCCCACCTGCAGGCCCGCCGCCGCGGCCGGACCGCCGCGGCGCACCTCGACCACCTCGTGCGGCCGCATGGCCATCTCCATCGGCGACCGGGGCGGCTCGACCGTGAACCCGAGATCGCCGGGAGGCTCGTCCTGCTTCACCCGGCGCTTCGCCATGAACAGCCGCCCGACGTCGGTCTCCGCGCCCGGCTGCACATCGACCGGGATCATCGCCGCGTCGAACGCCGAGCTCATCGGATCCGCGGGCATGAGCATGAGCACGAGGGGACCTCTGGGCACGCGGTCGAGGTGAAAATGACCCGCTCCGTCGGTGATCTCGTGCTGCTGCACCGGCGAGGGCGCCATTCCGCCGGCGCGCGGGTACGCGTGCACGGTCACCCCGGCCATGGGCGCGCCGTCCTCCAGGGACACCACCTGACCCCGGAGCGCGACGCGCCCGGCGAGCGTGAGCACCACCCCGCTCCGCTGCTCCCCCTGCGCGAGCGTCACCTCCCCCGTGGCCGTCCCCTCCGGGGCGTCGGCTGCAAGTTCGTACTTGCCCGCCGGCAGGTCGCTCATCGTCCAGGCCCCGTCCGTGAACGCGAAGGACTCGTTCCGGAAGAACGGCGCTTCGCGGCCCGTGACGCGGATCGTGAACTGATCGGGCGGCGCGCTGCCGGGGCTGGAGACGGCGCCGGAGACGGTGCCTGTCTCCTGGATCGTGAGCGTCACGGTGCCGCCGATCTCGACGTGCTCGACGGCGGCGCGGCCCCCTCCGCGGCGCTGCGCCTGGACCGTGTACGTGCCCCGGCCCAGGTTCCCGATCACGAACTCCCCGTCGGGATCGGTGAGCACCGGCGCGTGGGGCCCCATGCTCTCCGGCGGCGGGGGCGGAGGGGCCGGGGCGCCCGGCTCGCCCGCGCCCTCGGGCTCCCGCTGGACATTGACGAATGCGTCCGCCACCGGCCTGCTGCTCCCGTCGACGACGCGCCCGTGGATCTCGCCGTTCTGGCGCTCCACGACAAGGCTCACGCGCGCGGCCGCCCCTGCCTTCACGGTGACAGCGACCCCGGGGTCGCCGCCGCCGGCCTGACCTGGCGCCCTCATGGGCATACCCCCCTGCATGGCCCAGATCCGGTACGCGCCCGGCGCGACCCCCTTGATCACGAATGTCCCGTCCGCGAGGGACTTTCTCGGAGGGCCGCCCCACCCGGGCTGCTGCGCGCTCAGCATGACGTCCGCGCCTGCAACGGGGCGGCGGTCCTCGTCGGTCACGGTGCCCTCGACGCGACCCCCGCTGTCCATCACGAGGGTGATCTCGGGAGCGCGCTCGTCGACGAGCTCGACCATCACCGGTTCGGGCGGAATGTGATCGTTCGAGTGCGCCATGACCCTGTGCTTGCCAGGGAGGAGCCCCCGGAGCACGAAGCGGCCGTCGTCATCGCTCTGCCCGACGGGGCCGGGCTGCATCGGCTGCATCCCCCCCATGTCGGTCGGGCTCGCGTGGACCATGGCGCGCACGGGCTTGTCCTCGCGGTCCACCACCCGGCCGCGGAGCGACAGCCCGGCGCGGACGGTCCACACGAGGCCCTCGACGTCCGCCTCGCCGACCTCCACGGCGGGGTAGGCCGGCTCCGACGCGTGATCCTGGCAGAGCACCATCACCTGGTACGAGCCGGGCAGCACGCCCTCGAAGCGCGCTGAACCGTCGGCCTCGAGGACCGTCGGGAGCCAGCCGCTCCCTTCGTGGAACAGGGTGACGGAGCCGCTCGCGCAGGGCCCGCCCCCGGGCGCGACCTCCACGCGGCCGGCCACGCTGCTGGCGGGGTGCATCTCGATCACCACCTCGCTCGAGGTCTGGCCGATCCCGAGCACCACGCTCGCGCGCGCCTGGCCATAGCCGCCCGCGGCGCGCGCCGTGGGCTTGTACCGCCCGGGCGGCAGGCCCGGGATGCGGAAGCGCCCCTCCGCGTCGCTCGATACGGGTTTCACCTCCCCGGGGCCCCACCTCTGCGCCATCCCGGGACGGATCGTCGCGCCGGCGATCGGCGCGCCCGACCCCGCCTCGACGACCCGCCCCTCGATCACCGAGCCGGGCGTCATCAAGATCTCGAGCGGCGGCCCCGGCGCCATGCCGTGCTGCGACCCCTCGGCGTACCCGTCGGCGGTGGCGCGCGCCAGGCAGTATCCCTCCTCGGTCCACGCGGAGAAGGAGCCCTCTGCGTCGGAGCGGGTCACCGCGGCGCCCTGGTGCGACCCCAGGAAGCCATGAATCATGACGAGCGCCCCGGCGATGGGCCCGCCGCTGACGTCCTTGACGTGGCCCCGGACCTCGACGCCGCCGCGGGCGAGCGTCAGATCGACGCCGGTGCGCGCCTCTCCCTGGCGGAGATCGAGCCAGCCGGCGCGGTCCGGGGCAGGGGAGGTGTAGCTCGCCGGGCGATGGCCCGGCGCCGAGGCGAAGAGCGTGAAGCGCGCGGGGGAGAGATCCGCGAGCTGGTAGCGGCCGTCCTCTCCTGCGGGCGCGCACGTCGGCTCGCCCAGATCGAACGGCGTCAGTCCGCTCGCTCCGCCGCTCGCGCTGGCGCACACCAGCGCTCCGGCGACGGGCGAGCCGGCCGCATTGGCGACCCGCCCCGCGATGCTCCCGAGCGTCGGGGGCGGCGTGTCCCTCGCGCGGAGGCGCCGCGCTCCCCGCGTCGAAGCGGCGCTCGCCGGAGGTGCGGGGCCGTCCGCCGGCGCCTCTCCGGCGCGGAGCCACAACGAGAAGCCCAGGATCCCCGCCGCCGCCAGCCCGAGCACGACAAGGGCAAGCCACCGTCTCGCTTCCGCTCTCTTCATGGCCTGACAGCCCCTCCTTCGTGCATGGCCCCCTGCCGCCGGGATTACTAATCCATCGCGCGCACGCGCGGCGGGGGCTCGTTCTGGGGAGCAGGATGACGGCGCGTTCCCACGGCGGGGCGCGGGTGCTTGCCCTGTTGCCTCATCGAGGGTGTATCGAGCGGCTCGACCCGTCCCGCGACCCCCACAGACGTTAACCAAGCTGCGCGCCGCGTTCTCCTACATCCGAACGTTTACGCAGTCGTGGTCGTGGTCGTCAACGATAAGCCGTGAACGACCACGACCACGTAAACGTTCACGTTGGTAAACGATGGTGCGGAGGAGAGGGGCGGGCTTCGTGCCCTGAGCGTGACCGAACGAGCTTGGTTAACGCCTAACGCCTATGCCCCGGAACCGCCGACACGCCCTCCCGAACGCGGTGGGGCTACCGCGCCCCCATCACTGACAGGCGGTCCCGTCGGCCAGCGCGAGGCACTCGTCCGGGTTCTCGAACGCGCGGCTCACGTGGAGCAGCCGGCAAGAGACCGTGTCGCCGCCCTCGGCGCTCGCGACGGAGTAGTGGGAATCGTGGGCGGCTCCCGTCATCGTGCTGCACTCGTCCTGGCACGCCGCGCCCCAGCCATCGTACGCCTCGCCGAGGGCCTCCTTGCAGGCCGCCTCGAACAGCGTGCAGTACGACACGCAGTTGCCCGTCGTGCCCGAGCCTGGCTCCTCGACCCCGCAATGGCCGTCTCCGCCCGGCCCCGCGTGCGGGCAGTGGGTGGTCGGCGCCAGCATCGCGCTGTAAGCGTGGTACTTGCGGCAGCCCACGGTGTTCTCGGTCCGGTCCTCCGTCGCGCCGGGAGGGAGCGCCGCGCAGACCGCGAGGCATTGCGCTCTCGACTCGTACACGGCCAGATCGCCCGTGCACGACGTCATGACCACCTGGCAGAAGTCCTCGCAGCTCGGCTCGGTCCCTTCCGGATCGCCGCAGGGCTGCACCGGCGTCAGGCTCGCGTGCGGGCAGTGCTCCTCGGGGTCCACCGTCGCGGAGCTCACGTGCACGAGGCGGCACTGCAGCGTGTCGCCGTCGTGGTTCTCGATGACGTCGAAATTATCCACGTCCTTGAGCCCCGCGCACATGGCGACGCACTCCTCCTCGGTGGCGACCTCGAGCGTGCACGCCGCGGCCCGCAGCGCGCAGTAGCTCTCGCAGTTGCTCCCGCACTCGCCGCCGCCGCCCGGGCCCGCCGCCGGGCAGTGCACCCCGACCTCGCCGGTGGCGCCCGCGAGCTCCGCCTGGCGGGCGCGGCACGCGACCGTGTTGTCCACGGGCTCCAGGGGATCGCCCTCCGGGAGCAGCGCGCACACGCCCTGGCACGTCGCCAGCGTGGCGTAGACCTGGTGCTCTCCCGTGCAGTTCGCCATCACGTCGGCGCAGTACGACGCGCATTGCTCGCTCACGGGCGCCTGCCCGCCCCCGGTCTCCGTGCTGCCCGGGTCGAAGGTGCGGTCCTCGATGCCGGCGATGGCCTGGCAGCCGAGCCACGCGAGGCTCGAGAGCGGGGCGAGCAGGGCGAGCGACAGGAGCCCTGTCATGCGTCTCATTCGAACGTACCTCCCACGCGCAACCCGACGTTGCGCGCGTCCACGAACGCCCCCACCTGGACGGGCGGGGCCTGCCTCGGCGCGACGACGAACACGAGGACGGCGCCGCCGATCGCCGCCGCCGCCCCGAGCCCGAACGCGACGTTCGACACGGTGGCGGCGCTCTTGGCCTCCTCGGTCAGCGTGACGCCGCGCTCGTCCTCGCACGTGCTGCCGCCCTTGCAGTAGCTTTCCGCGTCGCTGTTCTTCGAGATGGCCTTCACGCCGAAGAACGTCCCGACGCCGAGCCCCACGACGCCCGCGCCGCCCACGACGAAGCCAATCAAGCGCGCCGTGTTGCCCCCGGACGCCGCGGGCGCCGGCGCCGGCGCAGGGGCGCCGCGCGCCGGCGCAGGGCCCGCCGCCTCGGGAGGCGGCGCATCGCGGGGCGCAGGCGGCGGCCCCTCGAGCCGCTTGAGCGCCGGGACATCGACGCTCGCAGGGCCCTTCTTGTCGCCCCCGAGCTTCACGGTCGCCGTCCAGGTCTCGTGGCCCGGGGCGCTCGCCTCGATCGCGATCTCGCCCGGATCCACGGGGATCGCGACGCCGAAGACCGCGGGATCGATCGCCTTTCCGGCGGAGCGCACCTTGAAGCCCTCGATCGCGAGGTTCTCCGCCGCGACGCCGATGCTCAGCTTCGACAGGCCCGGCTCCAGCCGGGCCGCCCTCGCCTGCGCCTTGCGGGCGCGGTCGGCTTGCCCCGCGGCCTGCGACTCCGACATGGCCTGCCGGAACGTGGCCCAGGCGCTCGCCGTGCGGCCGGTGTTCTCGTAACACTCGGCCAGGTAGAGGAGCGTGCCGATGCCTGGATCGATGCGCTGGCTCTGCTCCAGCCTCGGGCACGCCTCCGCGCTGCGCCCCTGCTTCATCAGGTCGAGCGCCGCGTCGAAGAGCGCCTCCGCCGTCGCCTTGTCGGCGGCGCTCGGCTCCGCCCGCGCGGGGAGCCCCCCGGAGATCAACGCCGCGCACAGACCCAGGCCGACGCAGTGTGCGATGCTTCGCTGACGACGTTTCGTACGCCTCATACGTCCCGTGTTCTCCTCCAAGCTGGCCACGGCGGCCCCGGGGGCCGTCGCCGGATCGACGCGAGCGCCACGCTCAGCGCCGCCCGCCGAAGTCGCTGATCGAATTGCCCCGCGTCGGCTCCGGGCGCGCCCCTGCGTCGGGCTGCGCGCGCTCGACGGGCCGGGCCGTGGCGGTCGCCCGAGGCGCGCCCGGCTGCGCGGCGAGCGGCGCCGCCGGGCCGGAGGACGCCGCCGGCGGCGGCGCGGGCGCGCTGGCGGAGGCCGCCGGCGCGGTCGGGGCTGGCGAACCGCCGGCCACCTCGGGCGCGCCGCCGGTGGCGCCGGGAGCCTCGCGCGCGTCGCCCTTCGCCGTGGCCTCGGAGGTGGGCGCAGCCGTGGCCTCGGAGGTGGGCGCAGCCGTGGCCTCGGAGGTGGGCGCCGTCGTGGCCTCGGCGGTGGGCGCCGCCGCGGCTGCGGGGGGCTGTTCCTGGTCGGTGGCGAGCCCGGAGCGCAGGAAGAACAAGGCGCCGAGCGAGGCCCCTGCCAGGAGGGCGCCGGCGGCGATCGCCAGGACGACGCGCGCCCCGTGCCGGACCGTTCGCACCGGATGGCCCGAGTTGCTCCACGAGTTGACCGTCGGCCCCGTCTCCGCGTTGGGCGCAGTTGGTGCGGCCGGCACGAAGGACGGCGTGCCCCGCGCGAAGGACGGCGAGGCCGGCGCGAAGGACGGCGAGGCCGGCGCGAAGGACGGCGAAGACGGCGAGCCCGGCGCGAAGGGCGCGCCCCCGTGCGGTATGGACGGGCGCGATCCGAAGCCCTGGGCGCCCCCGCTCGGCACGCCGGTCTGGAGGAGCGACGGCCGTGCGATGTCCGAGGAGCTGCCGAGCATGCGGCGCGCCCGGTCGACGTGCATGTGGCCCGTGGCGGGGCCGAACGGGAGCAGCGCGGCCGCCAGATCGCCGACGTTCGTCCACCGCTGCTCGCGCTCCTTGGCGAGGCAGTGCATCACCACGGCGTCCAGCTCGCGCGGGACGTCGGGGCGCAGCTGGGTGACCGGGGCAGCGTTCTCGTAGAGCAGCGTGTGGAAGAGCTGAGCGACGGAGTCGCCGTCGTACGGAGTCCGCCCGGTCAGCATCTCGTACAGGATCACGCCGAGAGACCAGATATCCGCGCGCGTATCCACATCCTTCGCGGAGCGCACCTGCTCGGGAGACATGTAGAGCGGCGACCCGAGGAGCGACGCTGTCTGGGTCAGCGCCACCTGGTCGCGCGATATGCCGAGCAGCGACTTCGAGATACCGAAATCCAGGACCTTGATGACCCGGTCGCCGTCGGGCCGGAGCGAGAGGAACAGGTTGGCCGGCTTGAGATCGCGGTGCACGATCCCCGTGGCGTGCGCCTCGGCCATCGCGTCGAGGGCCTGGAGCATGTACCCGACGGCCTCCACCACGGGCAGCGGACCGCGCGCCCGGATCTCGTGGGCGAGGTCGTTCCCCTCCAGGAACTCCATCACCATGTAGGGCATCCCGCCCTCCAGCGAGCCGACATCCAGGACGCGCGCCACGTGCTCGCTCTTGATCCTGGCCAGCGCGCGCGCCTCGCGCCGGAACCGCTCCGCCGGGTCGCCGCCATCCGCCCGCAGCGAGTGCAGGAACTTCATCGCGACCCGCTGCTCGAGCTCCAGGTGCCACGCGGCGACGATCGTGCCCATCGCACCGGCGCCAACGATCTGCTCCACGCGGTACTTGCCCGCGAGGACGTCGCCCACAGCAACGGGAGCCATCGCCATGGGCCCCAGGCTAGCCGAGATCCACGAGATCACATACTTCGGCGCGCCGCGATCTGCGCGCAGGGCGGAAATCCCTCGTCGACGCTTGCGCTGCGGCGGAACCGTGCGTCTGGGCGCGTGGTGGGCAGGCATGACACCCGCGCCGGCGAGATCTCACCGGCGTTCCAGCGCGACGCCCTCGACGCAGCGCCAGCGCTCGGTCCGCCCCTCCACGGCCCACAGCTCCAGCCGGTCGGCCCGCCACACCCCGTGCGCGAGCGCAAGCACCCGAGGATCCGCGGCGAGCTCCTGGCGGCGCGCGGCCGGCAGCTCGCCGTACACGAGGCTCACGTGCGGGCGAAAGGGGGCCTCGCTCGCGCCGAGCGCCGCCTCGGCCGCGCGGCGCAGCGCCGCGAGCGGCTCGGACGGCGTCACGTCGAGGAACACGCACTGGTGGCGGGTGCTGCCGGTGGCGGGGCCGCGCGCCTCGAGCGCGACGGGGCGGAGCGCGCTGCCGTCGCCGCGCAGCCCGCCGAGCTTCGCGGCCAGCGCGCCGCCGTCGCCGCGCAGCCCGCCGAGCAGGGTGAGGTGGGGCGCGAACGCCGGGCCCCCGGTCTCCCGGGCGAGCGCCTCGATGAGCTCCTCGAGCCGCGCGGCCGGCGCTCCGCCGGGGATGAGCCACAGGGCGAACGCTGTCTCTTGCGCCATGGCCGACACCCTTTGCGCCGCCGCGCCTCGCGGGCAAGCCGCCGCGCGCCGGAGCTCGCGTGAGCGCCCCCTCCGGCTCACGGCCCGCTCAGGGCGTGCGCAGGGGGGCGGTTCGCGGCCGATGGTTCGGATCGAGCAATGGGACGCTCCTCAGCCGAGCGCCGCGCGCAGGCTCCGGTAGAACGCGTCCGCGGCCCCGCCCTCGGGGATGCCCGCCGACCCGCCATCGTTCAGCTCCACCAGCATCCAGCCGCCCCCTTCCTTCTCGGCGACGTCGGCCGCGTAGAAGCGACTGCGCACGTGGCCGAGAACAGGCGCGAGCACGTCGGCGCTCGGCGGCTCACCCGGATAGTCACCGTCGGCCCAGTACGGTGCCGCGTAGAACGGCCGGCCGTCGAGCACGAAGAAGCGATGCTCGTTCACCAGCGGCAGCCTGCTCTTCGGGTGCAGCCCGATGCGTCGCAGCGCGACGAACTCGCGGAAGACGAGCCCGCCGACGACGTGGTCGTCCTGGAGGCGGAGGAAGTTGCCCACGACGCGCCGCACGTTGGCCTCGTCGTCCGCCGCCGGGATGAAGCACGCGTCGAACCACTCGTGCTTGCGGGACTTCACATAGTCCTTGAGGATCACGGCGCCCGATCCGAACGCCTCTCGCACGTGAACGACGACGGCTTCGAGGTCGAACGTGGAGCCCGGGATCCAGATCGACCGCGCTGTGTGCTCGGCGCCGCCGATCGCCTCGTACCACGCCGGCAGGTGATAGCAGTGCTGGTACGCTTCCGGCTCCGTGATCAACCGCCGGCCACGCGCGGCGACGACCTCGCTCATGCATCGATAAGCATCGAGGCCCAGGAGCCAGCCGCGGTAGATCACCTCGCCCGAGCCTTCCGGCACCCGGCGGAGCTTCACGTCGCCGCCGAGGAACACCTCGAGGTCGATGAAGCCGACGTCGAAGCCTGCGCTGGCGGCATGCCGGGCTTCCTCCTCGAAGGCGCTGTCCGGCGTGGTCGGGTGCAGCGGGTTGCTCGGGAACAGGACGAGCGGGGCTGGGAGCATCTCGCAGACTCTATCCGATTTCAGATCGCTCGTCCGTGGCCGTCGAGCTCAGCTCTGGGCTGCTCCCTCGACATCCATCCACGTTCCGCACATGGTGCAGAGCTTCGCCGAGGCATCGAGCAGGAAGTCACAGCTCGAGCAGTGCCTCTTTCCATCGGGACGCGGCGGCATGGGCGGGCGGGGCGGCGGCGGATTCCAGTTCCACACCATGGGCTCGGGCGGTAGCCAGGGCGGTGGAGGTCCCTCCCAGCCGTTCAGCGCGATCGGCGCGCCCGCCCTATCGCCCGGCACGCAACGCAGCGCCGGCCCGCCGAGCTGGTCGCGCCGCGCCCAGAAATCGCCGTTGCTCATCCGGGACCGCAGCTCCGTGCCGCGCACGCTCGAGGGCAAGAGCGGCCGGTGCGCACCCATTGCCAGGCTGAGCGTGATCGGGGCTGGTCAGTGGTGGATGCTCGTGGGCTCCCCACTGGTGAACGCAAAGCAAGACCGTCCCATCGGAGTCCAGTATCTGGCCGAAATCATCATGGGCGGGGTTCGTTTCCGGTTGACCGAACAGCGACTGATACCACTTGAAGCTACGAGCAACATCAGCAACACCGATGATTGTCCACGTGCGTTTCATCGCTTCCTCCTGCGGCCTGGCGTCGGCCGATGCGCCGCAGGCGCCCGTCGGATACACCGGCAGGTTGGGCGGCGTCAGCGTGCGCCTCGGAGTGAACCCGCGAGCTGCCGCGTGAGCTCCGCCGCTGGCACTTCCTTGCACCCGCTGGCGTTTTGCCCCGCCCAGAGCGGCGAGAAGTCGCCGCTGCCCTGGCTTTCGGCCTTGGCGCGCAGGGGGGCGATGGCCGACGTCGCCAAGGGGAAAGCTGGCGCGGCGCCGCTCATCGGCCCAAGCTCCCTCATGAGGCGGTTCACGATGCCCCGAGCGGGTCGCCCGGTGAAGAGGTTGGTGAGCGCCGTGATGCTGGCTGCGCCGCTCGCGAGGGCCGCGCGATGCACCAGGCTCGTGGTGGCCTCCGGGCACAAGAGGTAGGCCGTCCCGATCTGCACGCCGGCCGCACCGAGCGCGATGGCGGCTGCGACACCCCTCGCGTCCGCGATGCCGCCCGCGGCGATGACGGGGATCTTCACGGCGTCCACGATCTGCGGCACCAGCGCGAAGGTGCCGAGCTGGACGCTGAGATCGTCGGACAGGAAGCTGCCGCGATGACCGCCCGCCTCGATGCCCTGGGCGATGACCGCGTCGACGCCGCGCGCCTCCAGCCAGCGCGCCTCGTCGACCGTCGTCGCAGAGGACAGGATCTTCGCGCCCCAGCGGCGCACCCGCGAGAGCAAAGCCTCCGAGGGCAGGCCGAAGTGAAAGCTCACCACAGCAGGTCTGAGCTCGTCGAGCACATCAGCGGCCTCATCGCTGAAGGGCAACCGGCCGGGGCCGGTCGGGATGGCGCTTGCATCGACGCCGAGCTCAGCGAAATACGGCAAGAGCCGGGCACGCCAGATCGCTTCTTGCTCGGCGTTGGGCTCGGGCCGCGTGTGACAGAAGAAGTTCACGTTGAACGGCCTCGTTGTCTGCGCTCGGAGGGCTGCCAGCTCCTTGCGCAGGGCGTCCGGACCAAGCACGGCGCCGGGCAGCGAACCGAGCCCACCAGCGCTGGAGACCGCGACCGCGAGCGCGCTGCCTTGCACGCCGGCCATGGGGGCCTGGATGATTGGAAGATCGATTCCAAGGAGCTCCTGCAGCGCCGTCATGAGAATCTCCAGATCCACTGCCGAGGCAGCGTCCAGCTTTTGTCCTTTTTCCGCCCAACAGAGAGCGTTCGGCCGTGGGACCTGAGCATAAGCGAAGGGCCCATCGGTGGTAGCGCTTGGCGGGCTTGGCTGTTTCGATGCAGGCAAGCTACTATTTGATATCTCTTGGGCAGGGGCGGGCGGTCGAGTTGCAGAGCCGTGGGGCAGCGACGACGGACCATTCCGGGCACAGCCGGCGTGCAACAGCAGTATCACGAGTAGCGGTGCTTGTGTCGTCTTCATGCGCAGGTTGGTTAGTTTGTCTAACTATCAGTCGATTGGTCAGCCGAAGCCGCAGGACGAGGTCTGTCCAGTGGACAGTTCGGTAAGTCGTTCAACATGGTCGTGGAGCAGAGCCGTCCGATCGCGGCTCGCCGCCGGTGTGCGGCGCGGCTACACTGCGCGGCCCGTGGACTCCGTGATGGACCGCATCGAGGCGATGGTCGCCTGGCTCCGGCAGCGCCGGTGGGCGCACCTCGCCGTGGTGAACCTGCGCATCCTGATAGGCTTCGCGTTCCTGCCGGCGGGGCTGAAGAAGATCCTCGGCGAGCCGTTCACGGATCCGGGGAATCGCGGCCCGTTCCACGAGTTCTTGCACGCGTTCCACGCGACCGGGCACTTCTACACGTTCGTGGGCGTGGTCCAGCTGGTGGCCGCGACGCTGCTCATGACGCAGCGCTTCGCGACGGCCGGCGCATTCATGGCGCTGCCGGTGACGGGCGCGATCCTGGCGTTCTGCTGGAGCACGGCGGTCGTCCCGACGGCGACCGTCGTCACGCTGATGTTCGCGGGCCTGGTCGGGCTGGCGCTGTGGGACGTCGAGCGGTGGCGCGGCGTCCTCGACGCGCCGGACGCCACGCCGCGGGCCGCGCGTGCCTCGTCACCAGCGCCGATCGACCTGCGGCTGTGGAGCCTGTGCGGGGCGGCCATCCTGGCGGCGTACCTCGCGACGTGTCTGCTCAGCGGCGGCATCTACCGGCCGCGGGGGCCCGCGTTCGATGAGCCGGGGTTCTACGTGCTGATGGCGCTGCCGCTGTTCCCGATCGTGACCGCGCTCATCGATCGTCGCCGGCGCGCGGGGCGCTGACGCCCCGGTCAGGGCTTCGATCCGATCGATCGTCTGCTGGAACGTCCTCCCGCTGGCGGTCGCGCACTGCATGAACGCGCTGTTCTGCCTCTCCCGGCCGCGCTGCGCGACGAAGCGAAACACGTGCTACCGCGGGAAGTCGGACGGGAAGCGAACCGCCATGGCGGTCCTTCTGCTGAACCGGGCAACTCCCGCAGGTGGGCTATCTACCTGCGGCTTCCTTCAGCGCCACGACAGCGCAAAGTGGGCTCGATCCAGCGAGATGCCCGCCTCCTCGAGCAGCGCCTGATCGCGCCGCGGCTGGTTCATGAGCGCGATCAGGTCGACCATGGCTCCGTGGAGCTCGCGGAGCTTCTTTTTTTAAATACGTGTATTTTGCACAAATGTTCTTGACGCTCCGAAAGGGGTGACTATATGCATAGTACACATATCTGAAACGCAGTCGAACAAAACGTGGCTCCTTACCAAGCGCCCGGGCCCTCCGCTCGTGAAGGGATCCGGCTGCCCGGAGGTCTCATGCCTGCTTCAGTACGTTCGCGTTCCGTCGCCCGAGCCTCGCTGTCCGCCCTCGCCCTCGCCCTGCCAGCCGCCGCCTCGTTCACCGGCTGCTCCGCGGGCGACGGGCCCACGGAGCCCCAGGCGACCGGGAGTAGCCCCACGTTCCACAAGGACGTCGAGCCCATCCTGCAGAAGAGCTGCATGGGCTGCCACTCGGCGGGCAATATCGCGCCCTTCAGCCTTACCGCGTACGACGACGCCAGGGCTGTCGCGGCGCTCATGGTCCAGACGACCAAGGCAGGCACGATGCCGCCCTTCGCCGTGCGTGACACGGACGAGTGCTCGACCCGTCACGCGTGGAAGGGCGACATCCGCCTCTCCGAGGAGGAGATCAGCACGCTGGAGGCCTGGAGCAAGGCCGGCACCCCCAAGGGTGATCCGAAGGACGCGCCCGCCTCGTTCGTGCCGAAGAGCCCCGACCTGCGGGGCATGACCCTCGAGGTTCATCCGAACGAGCCCTACGTCACCTCCGGTGAGCAGGACGAGTTCCGCTGCTTCATCATCGATCCCGGGCTCACCGAGGACCAGTACCTGAATGGTCTACAGATGGTGCCCGGCAACCACAAGGTCGTTCACCATGGGATCATCTCCATCGATCCGGAGGGGAGGTCCGCGAGCCTGGCCGGCCCCGACGGGAGCTTTCCGTGTGGCGCCGGCGAGGTCGCGAATGGCGCGGAGATTGGAGCGCTCCAGATGGTCACAGCCTGGGCTCCCGGCGCCGACCCGGTCGATCTGCCCGAGGGGGTGGGTCAGCTGATCCCGAAGGGGTCGCTCATCATGATGCAGATCCACTACCACCCCGCCGGCACGACGGCCGACCCGGACCTGACGCGCATCCAGCTCAGGCTCACCAAAGAGAAGCCGAAGTACGGCTTCCTGTACCACCTGATCGGCAACTTCGATGATCCGGTCGGCGAGCTTGGCTTCGGGCTGCTACCGGGTCCGGGCGACAAGAACGGCGTCGAGTTCCTGATCCCCGCGGACAGCAAGGACCACGTGGAGACGGAGCAGTTCACGGTCCCGGCCCCGGACTCGCCCGGATCGCAAGAGATGCCGTTCCCGCCGGGCACGCGCATCTATGGGGACTTTCTGCACATGCACTACCTGGGCTTCGACGAGAAGGTGACGGTCACGCGGGCGAACGGCTCACCCGATCAACCCAAGGAGGAGTGCCTGGCGCACGCGCCGAAGTGGGAGTTCGGCTGGCAGCGCTCGTACTCGTACGACGCGCCCATCGAGACGCTCCCGACGCTCGAGCCGGGCGACGTGCTCCGGATCCGGTGCACGTACAATAACTCGACGGAGAACCCGTACGTGGTCAAGGCGCTCAAGGAGGCGAAGTTGATCTCGACGATCGACGTGGCCTACGGCGAGGGGAATACGTTCGACGAGATGTGCGTCGCCGGGCTCTCGCTCGTGTACCCGATGCCCTGACGGGAGCGGAGGCGCGAGGAGGTCAAGGGCATCAGGGGAACGTGGCGTCCGCAACGTCGTCCCTCTCGCCCCTTCCTCGCATGGCCGAAGAGCGCCTCGAGGAACCGCGCCGGCGCGCCCGGCGAACTTGACACAGTGTAAACTATGCCCCATGTTGACACCATGTCAAGCAAGGACGGGGAAACCCGCGCCGTGATTCTCGAGGCCGCGCGCCGGCTGGTGACCGAGCCGGGGCGTCGCGGCGTCTCGATGGCGGAGATCGCGTCGGCGGCCGGGGTGTCGCGCCAAGCGGTCTATCTGCACTTCGAGACCAGGACCCAGCTCTTGGTCGCGCTGGTGCGTCACGTCGACGAGGTGCATGGGTTCGCCGACCTGGTCCGAAAGTGCGAGCGCCTCCCCGACGCGCGCGCGGTCCTCTCCGAGTTCATCGGCGCGTGGGCGGGCTACGTCGCCCACATCACCGATGTGGCGCGGGCCATGCGGGTGGCACGGGCCACGGACGAGGACGCGGAGCTCGCGTGGCGCGACCGCATGCGTGGTTTCACGGGCGTCTGCGCGGGCTTCGTGGCGCGGCTTCAGGCCGAAGGCGCGCTTGCCGACGAATGGTCGGCGTCGGATGCGGCGGACTTCTTGGCCACCCTCCTGTCGATCGGGAACTGGCAGGAGCTCATCGAGGAGCGGAGCTGGTCCCGGCCGCGCTACGTCCGCGCGATGCGCCGGAGCGTGGAGCAGAGCCTGCTCAGGCCGATGGAGATCAAGACGGCACCGAGGAGGCGCTCGTGAGCGGCGCGCAGCCGGAGCTTTTGGCGCAGGGCTCGGTGGAGATCGGGCGGCCCCTGCGCGAAACGTTCGCGTACGTGTCCAACATGGAGAACTTCCCGACTTGGTTCCCGGGCGTCGCAGCCATGCGCGAGCTCGACACGCTGGAGCACGGGCAGGTCGGCAAGCGCTACCGGGAGACCGTGCGCATGCCCTTCGGGCGCACCGGCACGATCGACATCGAGGTGAAGGAGGCGCGCGTCGGGGAGCGTCTGCTGACCGAAAGTGAGGGCTTCCTCTTGGCCCGCATGAGTGTGGACTTCGAGGCGCTCTCCGACGACGAGACGCGCGTCGAGTGGCGCATGGTCAGCCGCAACCAGCGGTGGTGGTTTCGCTGGCTTGTGGTCCCCCTCCTGCGCCGCGTGATGCGCGGCCGAGCGCGCGACGGACTGCGTAAGCTGCGCGAGAACCTGGAGCGCGATCCGTCGTGAATGGTGCCGACGTTCGAGCGCACCTCGGCGCAGCGGCCTCGCAGTGAGCCGCTCCTCTCTGTCGTGATGCACGATCACGCACGAGGCCGCTCGAGGCAACCGCTACGACGACAAATCTCCCGCGCGCTCGGTCGAGAGCGGCAGCTCGACGCAGAAGGTCGAGCCCCGGCCGACCTCGCTCGACACGCGAATTCGGCCGCCGTGTGCCTCGACGATGGTGCGGGTGATGTAGAGGCCGAGCCCGAGCCCCCCGTAATGCTTGGACGAGACGCCGCGGCGAAATCGTTCGAAGAGCTGGGCCTGCACTTCGGCCGGGATCCCGATCCCACGGTCCGTCACCGAGAGCCGCGCGACCCGATCTTCCCGGGTGATGGCGATTTCGATCGGCTGACGTTCCCCGAACTTGAACGCGTTGGTGAGGAGGTTGGTCACGACCTGCTCCAGGCGGTGCGGGTCCCACCGGCCGATGACCGGCTGCTCCGCGCGCACGGCGACCGCGCTGCCTGACTGCGCGATCTGATCGCCGAGGTGGGCGACGACCTCGTCGACGAGCGCGCGCAGCTCGACGGGCGCTGTGTCCAGCTCGATCCTCCCCGCCTGGATCCGGGAGACGTCGAGGAGCATATCGACGAGGTCGGTGAGGCGCTTGGCCTGGCGGACAGAGAGGGCGACCGCGGATCGCACGCGCTCGACGTCCATGCCCTGCGCGAGCCTTCGCCCCAGCGATTGAATGGCGAGCTGCAGGCTGGTGAGCGGGGTGCGGAGCTCGTGCGAGGCGATAGAAAGGAAGTCGTCCCGCAGGTGCACGGCCTCCTCCGCTGCCGTGCGCGCCCGCCGCTCGTCCAGGAGGAGCCGATCGCGCTGCTGCTCGGCGCGCACGCGCGCGGTGATGTCCCGGAAGCTCCAGACCCGCCCGACCACGCGCCCGCCGAGGCGCTGGGGCTGCGAATAACGCTCGAAGACGCGCCCGTCCGCGAACGGGATGGCATCGAAGCCGGACTCCTCGGGCGAGGCATAGAGAGCGCGGATCCTTTGCAGGAACGCCTCGGGATCGAGGACCTGGTCGCAGACGAACGTACGGAACGTGTCGTCCGACCCGGTGGAGAGGATCTCGTCCGGGATGCGCCACATCGCCGCGAACCTGTGATTCTGACGCACGACGCGCTGCTCGAGGTCGACGACGAGGATGCCGTCCGTCGTCGATTCGAGCGTGGCCTCGAGGAGCGAGTAGGAATGGCGGAGCACCTCCTCGGCGCGCCGCCGCTCCGCGTTCTCCTGCTGCAGATCCGCATAGAGGCGCGCATTCTCGATGGAGTTGGCCGCCTGGGCCGAAAGGAGCCGGATCACCTCGACGCGATCGGGGGTGAAGGCAGAGCGGGTGAGGTCGTTCTCGAGATAGATCACGCCGGCGAAGCGGCCCTTGTAGACGATGGGCGCGGCGAGCGAGGAGCGCGGCGCACCGCCGGCGAAGCAGGGATCGCGCCCGAACGGCCCGTCGATCGCGAGGTCGTCGAGCAGGACGGTCTCGCGCGTCCGCGCCACGTACGTGACAACGCTGTCCGGCAGGTCCTTGCGGCCCTCGAGGGGCGCCGCGCCGAGCACGTGGACCGACGCATCCCGGATGTGGTGCTCGGCCTCGACGACGAGCCGTCCGTCACGCAGGAGCAGGAGGACGCCGCGCCGCGCGCCGGCGTTTTCGACCATGATGCGCATGAGCGCGTCGAGCAGGCGGTCGAGGACGATCTCGCCCGAGATGGCCTGGGAGGCCTTGAGCACCGAGCCGACGTCGAGCGCGGCGCCGGCCTGCGGGCTCCTCTCGCCGCGGAGGCTCTCGCCGGGGACGAGGTCGGGGTACGCGCGCTCGAGGCGCCGCATCGCCTCCGTCGCGCCCCAGCGGCCGTACGCCCTGTGCGCCTTGGTGAGGTAGGCGCCGGCGATGGTGGTCTTGCCGAGCGCGCGGAAGCAGAGGCCTGCGAGCTCGTTGCCGAGCGCCTCGTCGTGGAGATAGCCGCCGCGCTGCGCGAGCGCGATCGCCTCGTCGTAGCGGTCCCCGGCGGCGCGCGCGTCGCCGCGGGCGCGCTCGAGCTCGGCGAGGAGGAGGGCGCGGCGGTGCGCCACGTTCTCCGGGCAGAGGTCCGCCCAGCGCGAGAGTTTTTCGGCGGAGACCTCGGCGCGGGCGAGAAAGAGCGCGCGCTCCTCTGGGGAGACGACGTCCGCCGCCTGCGTGAACGCGATGCCTGCGTAGCAATGGAACGCGGGGTTGCCATGCCAGGCCGCCACGGCCGGGATTTCGATGTTCGGCAAGAGCGCGGCGCGCGCCGCTTCCTCGAACGCCCCCTGGAACACGCAGAGGACGACGATGTAGAAGTGGGCGAAGAAGAACGAGGCCTGGTTGTCGATGCGGCGGGACTCCTCGATCACCTCGTCGATATCGACCCACGCCCCCTTGAGCGTGGCGGGGCGCTCGGCCTCGACCGAGAGCTGGTGCGCGATCTGTCCGACCGCGCCGACCGCCCAGGTGATGGCATTGAACTCGTCGAGCTTGCGCATCGGCTGGTAGCTCTGCGCCTCGGCGAGGAGGTCGGAGAGCGGGAGGCCGCGCAGGAGGCTGTTCGTGATGCCATTGACCGTGTTGTAGAATGACCAGATGTACTGGCCCGTCTCGAGCCCGGCGTGCATCCCGGCGACCAGCGACGCCTTGCAGGCGGCGTAGCCCTCTCGCCAATGCTGCACGAAGGCGCCCCACATATTGCAGAGCATCGCCTCGGACTTCTTGTCCGTGTAGCGGTCCGCGAGGTCGATGGCGGCGCGGCCGAAGCGGTAGCCGAGCGCGATGTCGCCGCGGGCGCAGAGGAGCATCCCGAAGTTCATGCAGCCGAAGATCGAGTTCTTCGAGAGCCCGTGGCGCAGCGTGTTCTCGAGGATCTTCGCGACCGTGATGCCGAGGTTGTTCGTGGCCAGGAAGTAGCAGGGGAGAAAGAGCTCCTGGAGCACGTCCTGCATGGCGAGGATCTCCGGGTTCGCGAGCGGCGGCAGGCCTGGCAGCGCCTCGAGCGTCCTTTCCCGGACGAGATCCATCGTCGCCCGCACCTGGGCGTCGAGCATGACGTCGTCCGGGAAGGGAGGCAGGTCGATCCCGAACGGGCGCAGGGCCTCGAGCCCCTCCGCGAGCGCGGCTGGCAGGTCGTTCTTGAGCACCTGCACGTTCATCTTGAGCCGGAGCACCTCGGTGCGATCGAGCCGGCTCGCGGCCCGCTCCAGGCCATCGGAGAGGATCGCGAGGGCGTCGTCATGCCGGCCGCAGAGCGAGAGCATCAGGGCGGTTCTCTTCGCGTACTCGAGGCGGAGCGGGTACTGTGACGCCCAGGCGTCCTCCGGAAGGCGCAGGAGGCCGAGCTGCAGGTAGTGCAGCGCGGCGCCGAAGGCGGCCGAGTCCTCGGCGCGGCATGCGGCCTCGAGGCTCATGCGGGCGAGGTGCAGGCGCTCCACGGGGTCCGACACGAGGTCGCCTGCGCTGTTCAGGTGGCCGACGACGTCGAAGAGGCTCTGGCTCTCCGAGAGATCCAGCTTGTCCGCGAGCAGCCGGCCGATCCGGAGGTGGAAGGCCGGTCGGTCGGCCTCCGGGATCATGGCGTAGGCGCCCTCCTGCACCTTGTCATGGGCGAAGCGGTAGCCGCCGCGCCCGGCGATCACGAGCCCCTCGCTCATGGCGGGATCGAGGCGGGCGTACGCGTCTTCCGGCGAGCACTCGTTCACCACGGCGAGCACGTCGAGGTCGAACCGGTTGCCGATCGCCGCGGCCAGGTTGAGCGACTTCACCGTTGCCGGCGGCAGGCGCGCGATGGTGCGCACCATGAGGTCTGCCACGTTGTCCGTGTACCCGAGCGCGTCAATCGAGGCGAGGTCCCAGCGCCAGCCTGATCCGGCTGCGTACGCCAGGGCGCCGTGGTCGTGCAGCGACCGGACGAACTCCTTGACGAAGAACGGGTTGCCGCCGGTCTTCTTCTGCACCGCATCGGCGAGCGGCCCGCAGTCGCTGCGCTTGAGGCTATCCGAGAGCATCTCGATCAGGTGAGGGCGCGCGAGCGGGGCGAGGGCGATGTCGCGCACGACGAGCCCGGCTTGCTCGAGCTCCTCGATCGCCAGGACGAACGGGTGCTCGGGCGATACCTCGTTGTCACGGTAAGCGCCGCAGAAAAAGAGCGCATCGAGCGAGTCGTCGGCGAGGAGCGCGCGGAGCAGCCCGAGGCTCGCGGGGTCGATCCACTGAAGATCGTCGAGGAACAGGACGAGCGGGTGCGTGCGCCGCGCGAACACCGAGACGAACAGCAAGAAGCACCGGTTCAGGCGGTTTTGCGCCTCGATCGGGCCGAGCGCCGGAACGGGCGGCTGCGGGCCGATCAGGTGGGAGAGCGACGGGATGACGTCGCAGACGACCTGCGCGGTTGGCCCGAGCGCCTCGAGGAGCGCGCTCCGAACGCGGAGGATGCGCGCATCGCTCTCGGTGAGGATCTGCCGCACGAGGCCGTCGAACGCCTGGATCACCAGGCTGTAGGGCGCGTCGCGGTTGTATTGGTCGTATTTGCCGCTCGTGAAATAGCCCTTCTGCCGCGCGAGTGGCTTCAAGATCTCGTGCACGAGCGAGGACTTCCCGATCCCCGAATAGCCGGAGACGAGGACGATCTCACGGTTCCCCTCGAGCGCGCGCACGAACGCGGCGGTGAGCGCCTCGATGTCCTGCTCGCGGCCGTAGAGCTTCTGGTGGATCCGGAAGAGGTCCTGACGATCGCGCTGGCCCGCGACGAATGGCTCGATCGTCCCCGTGCCGCGCAGGGCCTCGCGGCAGCGCTCGAGGTCGGCGAGCAGGCCCTCGGCGCTCTGGTAACGCTCCTCGGTGTTCTTCGCGAGCAGCTTGAGCACGACGTCGGAAACGGCCTCGGGGATGGTCGGATCGACGCGGGACGGCGGCGCGGGCGCGAGGGCGAGGTGCGCGTGAATCAGCTCCATCGGGTCCAGGGCCTCGAAGGGGCGCTGACCCGTGAGCATCTGGTACAGGATGACGCCAAGCGCGTAGAGGTCGGTCCGGTAGTCGACGCCGCGGTTCATGCGGCCTGTCTGCTCGGGGGAGACGTAGGGCAGCACGTCGGCGATGACCGCCGGCGCGTAGAGCCGTTCGTGCGCGTGGGTGACCTCGGCGTCGACGCCGAAGCCATTGATCTTGACCGCGCCGCGCGCGCCGACGAGCACGTTCTTCGGGCGCAGATCGCGGTGGACGAGCCCGGCCGCGTGCATCGCGGCGAGACCTTCGGCGAGCGCGGCCGCGAGATCGAGCGCCTCGCCGACCGGCATCCTGCGTGACGGGCGCGCGGCGAGGATCCGCGCGAGATCGCGGCCCGGGAAGTCCTCGAGGACGACGATCAAGGAGCCGGCGAGCGCCTCGACGCCGCGCAGCGCGACGAGGCGGGGCGAGGCGATGCGCGCGATGCGCTCGTACTGGTGCTTGAAGCGCGCGATCTCGGCGCCGGTCGATCTTTCCGCGCGCAGGACTTTCAGCAAGACCGGAACGCCGTCGCCCTCGCGGCATGCGCGGTACAGGGTAAAGTCGGCGGTTTCCTCGATCTTCTCGCGGAGCGCGTAGCCTCTCTCGACGATCATCGAAAACCTTGCTCGCTCGCTCGTCAATGCGACGCACTACAACCAGCCACTTGTATATTCCAAAGGGTGTGACCTGGCACCGGCGGAGTTTGGCCCACGCCCAGCTCGTGCGACTCTTGGGTGTGCAGGCGCGTGAGGTCGTCAGGAAACTCCGAACGCCGCGCTGGAGTCCGGACGCTCGGCGCACCCCTTGGCGTCGCCGCTGGCTCCAGCCGAGCAGCCGAATGGCGCATAGTACGCCGATTTCAAGGGGGATCGCCGATGACGTCTGGGAGCTGCACTACGGCCCGGTTCTGCTCGCGCAGGTCACCCTCAAGAACAAGGAGCTGCAGCTGGTCAGGGCGCGGTGACCTGCGCGAACTCACGCCGACGATCTCGACGTAGGGCGCCATCAGGATAGACGGAGGCGCCGTGCTCGGCGCCTGCTCACCTCGGTCATCTCACCTTCCCGGGCGCGGCTCCAGCCGGAGCCACACGCCGCCAGACGTGCGCAGCGTGGTCGCGACGTGCAGCCGCGTCGTCCGCCCCGGCACCGCGCTGACCCGGTAGCGCTGGAGGAGCCGGGCGAGGATGAGCTGCCCTTCCATGAGCGCGAACTCCTTGCCGATGCACTGGCGCTGCCCGATCCCGAACGGGATGAACGCGAGCGGGTGCCGGGCGCGCGCGCGTTCGGGCGTGAACCGGCCCGGGTCGAAGCGCGTCGGGGCCTCCCAGTGGTCCGGGTGCCGGTGCAGGACATAACTCATGACGCCCACCAGGGTGCCGGCGGGAATGTGGAAGCCGTCGATCTCGTCGTCCTCGATCGCGGTGCGAGGTATCCAGTACGCCGGCGGGTAGATCCGGAGCGCCTCCTGCACGACCGCGAGCGCGAGCGGCAGCCTGGAGACGTCCGCGAAGCCGGGCCGCCTGTCGCCGAGCGCCGCATCGACCTCTGCCGCGAGCGCCTCCAGGAGGTCGGGGTTCTCGACAAGGAAGTGGAGCGCCCACGCGAGGGCGACCGAGGTCGTCTCGTACCCGGCGAGGAACATCGACAAAGTCCTCACCCGGGTTGAGTCCGTCGGGGCCACAATCCGGGTTGGGGCCGGCGAAGCCCGTCCCAGCGGCGCGGCTGAAGCTCGCGCCAGCTCGCCGCGGCGAGGTGCGGCTGCTCGACGGTGCCGGCAACCTCACCCTCCGCTGGCCGCCTCAGGGGAGCGCCCCGCCGGCCCGGGCCTCGTCGCCAGAACACACGGGGCCCGTGCACGCCGCAGATCGAGAGCACGCGCACCTCGGGCGGGTCCTGCTCGTGGTGCTGCGTCGGGAAGGCCAGCCACTCGGCCGCCAACGCCGCGCCGCAGAAGTCGCAGGGGCCGAGCCCTCGGGACGCCTCCCGCACGCCATCGACGCACGAGAGCCGGCCAACGCACGCCTGACCGCAGGCCCACAGGACACGGGCCGCCGGCGGGACGTGGTCGTCGGCGACCGCTGGCAGCACGCTCCATGCGGTCGAGCTCCGCGCCTGGCAGAAGTCGCACGGACCGGGGGCGCGGAAGGTCTCCTCGAGGCAGTGCGGGTCGACGCTGGCAACGCACTCGTCAACCCCTGCAACGCCGTAGAGCCAGCCGACGGGGCATAGCCGGCCGTGGCGCCGGCGCCCAGCCTCGCCGCAGACGTCGCACCGGGTCTCATCGCTCATGCGTCGCTGCTCCCTGCTGAGTCGTCGTCTCGCGGCGGGGGGTCCTTCGCCCAGTGGTTCAGGGCACGAAGCATCCACAGCACGAGGCACGGGGGCACATCCCTTGCGATCGTCCGGCCCTCCTCGTCCACGATCGCGCTTCGGACCTGGGACCGGCGGAAGGCGTCCCAACGACTAGGCGTGTGCGAGACCTCGCCGCCGCTGCTGCTCAGGCGCAGTCCCGCAAACGCCTATTCGTTGGCGGGAAATTCTTGACAGGTCGGAATGGCTTTGCGCGGGCTGTCATGAGCTCGCTCGGCTCGACCTCGCCTCGCGGCCAGCCTGGTCCACCTGCCCCGAGCTCGAGCCCCCAGCGGAGCGCCCCTCCGCCGTCGCCCACGTTTCACGTGAGGCACCGCGCGCAGCTCGTGTCCGGGCCGCCGCAGGCGCCCGCGCAGCGGGGCGAAGCGCCTGGACACGAGCGAGCACGGTGCCACCGCCCGCAGGCGACGGCGGAGATGCGCCGACGTCACCGGTGGGACCGGTGCGGTCGGCACCTGCGAGGATCTGCGGGGACGAGGTTGCGACGCCACGTTCCCAACATGCCTATCCTCCCATGGGAGAATATGGGTCGTTGGGGACTTCCCCGTTGCCCAGGGTACCCTCTCGACCCTGGCTCCACAGCCCGAGCGGCTCGCGACTCAGAAGGTGCCGCCGAGGCCGAAGGTGACGCCGCCGGGCGCGAAGCCGATCTGGGGCTCGAGCCGGAGGCGGGTGGAACGATAGCTCTCCGGTTCGCTTTCCTCGTACGGGAGGACGGCGATATCGACGATGTTGGCCGCGAGCAGGCCGAGGCTGCCGCCGAGGATCGCGCCAGTGACCGAAGGATCGAACCAATCACCTTCATCGGCCTTGCCGGCGGTCTCCGCTCCGATCAGGCCGCCGACCAACGTGCCCCCGATGTTGATGCCGAGGCTGGCCAAGGCCTTGCCGGAATTGTCGTGACCGCCGTGGATGATCGGGCCGCCGAACGCCATGCCGCCGAGGCTCACCAGGAGGAGCTCCGGGGTCTCGGCGCCGATGGCGAAGGGCATGAGCAGGAGACTCCCGCCGAGCACGATGACGTGCTTCCAGCCATACCAGACGAGCCGCGACGTGCCCTTTGTGCCCGGGCACTGATTCCCGGGCTGCCATGGGCCAGCGCGCCAGCCGTCGGGCGGCGGGGCGTACCCGGGCGGCGGATACCCCGCCTGTGGCATGCTCCTCACGCCTGACGGAAGCTGAGATGGTACGCCCCCCGCCTCTCCCGCAGGCTGCGCGAGCGGCGCGGGCGGGGCGGCGCCAGCAGCCGGCGGCACGACGACCGGCGGCGCCGTGGTCGAGTCCGCCGCCGCAGGCCGAGACGGTGGTGCCGGCGAGATCTGCGGCGCGGAATCGGGCGGCGGTTCCATCGCGCCCGCCTGACCCAGCGCCAACACCACGGCTGCTTCGCAGCAACCCCCTAGTCCATCGCGCACCCTGATCGTCACCTCGCCGCCCGCCAGGTGTCGAACGAGGTGTCGCCGTCGAGCACGCTGACGCTCGACGCGACGGGCGCGCTGGTGGGCGCGGTCAACGACAGCCGGCAGGCGTACGTTGAGCGCGCGCCGGGGGCCTGCCACAGCCGCGAGGTGGCGGCGGAGAACGGGCTGGTCACGTCGGTCGTCGACGGCGCGGCCTGCAGCCTCTAGCGGTCCTCTGGCCGCTACCAGACGCCGCGCCAGGCCGGCGGGCGCTCGTCGTCGGCGAGGTAGATGACGCGCACGCCGGCGTCGAGGCCGCGCAGGTGCCAGTCCAAGATCTGGAACGGGTCGCGCGCCCGGACGTAGCCGAGGAAGTTGAGGCCGATGGACAGGGCGCGGCCGTCCTCGAGGACGAAGGTGCCGGCGTCGCCGGAGTGAAGCACGGGGTAGACGACGGCGGTGCCGGCGAGGGCCTCGATGTATGGCGCGTGGTGGACGGCGTCCATCTGCTCGAACGGCGGCCCGAGCGCGACGTCGAAGCCGCGGTGCTGGGTGATGCCGCCGGCGGCGTAGGGGACTCGGACGCGCAGGCCGCCGAACGACGCCAGGAAGGCTTCCGCGTACGCGTGGCACACGAAGCCGGGCAGGTGCGCGTCGGAGGGCAGGGGCACGCGACGATCGGGCGTCCAGCCGGCGGCCACGAGGGCATTGAGGACGGCGGGGTACGCGGCGAGACGCGCGGGGAGATCGAGGTCGGACATCGAGCCTCTGCAGGGGTAGCAGATCCGCGGCGTGCGCGGCGCGGCGTGGCGGGGCGGCTACACTGCGCGGCCCGTGGACTCCGTGATGGACCGCATCGAGGCGATGGTCGCCTGGTTCCGGCAGCGCCGGTGGGCGCACCTCGCCGTGGTGAACCTGCGCATCCTGATCGGCTTCGCGTTCCTGCCGGCGGGGCTGAAGAAGATCCTCGGCGAGCCGTTCACGGATCCGGGGAATCGCGGCCCGTTCCACGAGTTCTCTCATCGATCGTCGCCAGCGCGCGGGGCGCTGACGCCCCGGTGCCGGCCCGCGGTGCACCGTCGGGGTGTTCGGTGTGCCGCTCATCGTGCCGCAGTAGAGGTGCCCCTGCAGTTGTGTCATGCGCCGGCGGCACGCTCCAGCGCCACGACGATGTCGCCGAGCGGCGCCGCGAGGTGGAGCCACGCCTCGCCGCCCACGCGCAGCGCGGCGAGCACGTCGTCCGCCCGGCCGGGGAACGCGCCCAGCGAGCGGGCCGGGCCGCCCTCGTCGACCGCGAGCACGGCCACCTCGTTGTCAGCGCGCGCCACGACGACGAGCACACCGGTATCGGTCGCGCCCAGCCAGACAGGGCGGCCGCCGAGCGCCACGTTCCGGGGAGCGCCGCGCTTCGGCACCTCGTGCAGGAGCCCGCGCGGAACGTCGCAGCCCCAGAACGAGCGCAGCCGCAGCGCGGCCGGCAGCGCGCCGCCGAATGCCTCGTAGGCGTCGCAGGCGTCGTAGCCGGGGTCGAGCGGGAGCAGGTCGGCGCCGTTCGGGACGAGGCGGGCGAGCGCCGCGTCGCGCGCCTCCGCGAAGAGCCAGAGGGCGCGGCGCAGGCGGCCGGACGGCCAATTGAAGAGCGGACCGATGCGGGAGCGGATCTCCCCGCCTTCCACCGAGATGCTGTGTACGCCGCTGCGCCGGAGAAAGAACAGGCTGCCCTCGCGAGCGGCGAGCGGGCTCCCGGGGGCGAGGAGCCTGGCCAGCTCGGTGGTGCCATGGCCTCTCTCCAGCCGCGCGAGCTCATGACCATCGATGCCGAATGCGCGGGCACCATCCGTGCAAAGGCGATTGAACCGCCCCCCCGACGACGCCGCGACAAACTCGGTTCCCGGCGGGGCGAGGTCGCCCTCGCCGAACAACAGGCGTCTGGCGCGAACGATGTTCTCCTGAGCACCGGAGTCCCGAGCCGCGGCCAGGAGCGCCTCGCGCACCTCCAGCGGCATACGCTGCTCGATTCCCCATCGCGTGCGCCAGGTGATCTGTTCGACCAAGAATCTAGTGATCCCTGTGCGCGCCGCGGCGGGTACACCCGCGAGCGCTGCCTCGAACACCACGTGGGCATCGATGCTGCAAAGCATCGTCTCAGGCACCGCCTCGAAGGCATACGCCTCGTCCCAGCGACCCCGGCGCGCGCCGTACCAGGCACCGAGCGCCCAGGCCATCTCGGCCGGCTCGCCTCGGGCTGCGCGTAGAGCTTCCAGGGCCGCGCCATACGCCTCGGCGTCGAGCACGGCACGCCCCTCCTGCCAGAACGCATCCACGTACCGGCGGAGCTCCGGCGGCGCGGCGGCACGCCAGGTGCTCAGCGCAGAGGCGATCTCGGGAGCGCAGCTTCGCTCCAGCGCTCGCAGCGGCTCGTCGACACCGTGCGCCGCGAGCCACGCCGCGAGCATCGCAGGCTCCTCCACATCGGCGAACTCACTCCACGAGAGCAGCCGCACGGTGCAATTCCCTTCGATCCAGAGCGTGCCAGACGGACGACAGGCACGTTCGAACGTGAGGGTCACCCGGCGTGCGCAGGCCGCGAGGCCAGCGCGCGTGCTCTTGCGGAGGCGGAGCAACTGGCGGAGCGAGCCGAGTTCGGAGCGACTGATGCGGATCCAGCGCTGCTTGTCGCGGACGAGCCACGCCGCCGTGGCCTCATCGAGCACGCGATCGATGTCAGCCTGGTTCGGCGGCGGAGAAGGAACTATGGGCCACACCGCCATGAGTTACGTTTCCGGCCCCACGGGGGTGTAGCCCTCCGGACCGCGGGGGGACTCGGCTTGGTGTCCGATGGCCCGAGTGGCGGCGTCCCCGCGACCGGTGGAGGCGCTCCGAGGCCCCCGCTCGGCAGCGATGCCGCCGCGGCCAGCCTGGCTCTTCTTCCCCCTCTCGAGCGCCCTCCCATCTACACCGCGTATCTGCATCTGCCGCCCCAGCTGTCATTATGCGCCCGCGGCGCCCTCCAGCGTCACCACGATGTCGCCGGGCGGCGCCGCGAGGCGGAGCCACACCTCACCAGCCACCCGCAGCACGGCGAGCACGTCATCCGCCTGGCCACGGAACGTGCCCAGCGAGCGAGCCGCGCCGCCTTGATCGACCGCGAGCACGGCCACCTCGTTGTCATCGCGCGCCGCGACGACGAGCACGCCCGTGCTGGTCGCGCCCAGCCAGACAGGGCGGCCACCGAGCGCGACGGTCCGGGGAGCGCCGCGCTTCGGTGCCTCGTGCAGGAGCCCGCGGGGAACGTCACAGCCCCAGAACGAGCGCAGCCGCAGCGCGGCCGGCAGCTCGCCGCCGAAGGCCTCGTAGGCGTCGCAGGCGTCGTAGCCGGGGTCGAGTGGGAGCAAGTCGGCGTCGTTTGGGACGAGGCGGGCGAGCGCCGCGTCGCGCGCCTCCGCGAAGCGTGGCAGCGCATGGCGAAGGCGTAACGCCGGCAGGCCACAGAGCGGTCGCAGGTCTGGGCGAGACTCACCCTCTTCCGTTACAATGCAGCGCCTGCCGCTCGGGTCGAGCACGAGCACCGCGCGATTGCGGATCGCGATAGGTGTGTCTGGCCTGAAGACGGGGCACACCTCAAGGACCCCGTGGTCCTTCTTCAGCCGCACGAGCCTCCAGCCGTCGATGGCGAAAACCCGGCTGCCATCCGTGCAAAGGCGGCGATAGGACGACGACGTTGCGGCAACGAGGGTTGTCCCCGGAGGAACGAGCGCACCTCCTGACGCCAAGCCTGCGGGCGTTTGGCCGCGCCCTGGCTCAGGGCGCGGTACGGCTACACCGTGCGCGGTGAGCCATGCGCGGAGTGCGCCAGGCGCGTCCACGTGCGCGGCGGTATCCCATCCAAGCTGGATTGATAGGTCTGCGCCTATGCGGAGCGCGGCAAGTGGCCGCCCATGGCGCTCGAACTCCACCGTGACTGGCGCCAGCGCGTCCTCTTGTAGATCTGCGCCTTCGCTACGCGGGGACATACCTCCTCGCAGGCGAAGCAGCGGACGAAGCGCGTCGAGCTCCGAACGAGGGACGCGAGCGCGGCGGCGATCGTTTGCGACGAGCCACGCCGCCGTCGCGCTGCCGAGGGCGCGGTCCACATCCGCTTGCTGCGGAGGCGGCGAAGGCAGGATGGGCCATACAGGCATAGGGCTATCGCTTCGGCGCTGTGGGCACGTACTTCCCGCCGTGCACCGTTGGGTTGTTCGGTGTGCCGCTCATCGTGCCGTAGTAGAGGTGACCCTGCTTGTCGGTGATGTACTCTTTGTCTTCGATGACGAAGTCGGAGCCGTCACTCTGCTTCGCGGTAGGAGACCAGAAGTTGTACCACGGCCGCGGCTTGACGAAGGTGATCGGATGCTTTGTCATCGGTGTTCCCCTCCGCGCCGCCCCGGGATCATCGGCCAGAGCGCCCCACACCGTCGCTCCCGTCTGATTTGCAATTCCCTGGGTGATGCTAGGCGCGTCGTTCTCTCCGGGAGTCGCGCCGTTGCATATGGTAGTGTCCACGCGCGCGCCCTTGCCCTTGAACCCTGCCTTGTTGAGCTGCATCCCAATCTCGTCACCCGTGGCGTAGCCACCCTTCTTGCCCTTCCACTGTGCGCGTCCAGGCGCTCCATGCGTCGTGACGAATACATGGTTTTCGTTGGCATCAATCATGTTTGCGCTCTTTCCCGTCCCCGAGAGCCTCTGCCAGATTGAGGGTGACTTGCCGAGCTTGTCGCTCCGGATGACCTTCGCGTCCGGATACTGCGCCTTCATTTGTCGGATGGTATCTTCCATCACGGGATCGCCCGGCGATCCATTGATAATGGTCAGCAGTCCGAGCGGATCGATGAAGATTGTCGGGTTCGGGACGTACCCCACGTCCTGCAGCGTGGAGAGGAGGGCGAGCGGATCGGGCGTCAGGAAGACATGGAGATCCGGCGCATAGTAACGATGCCTGTTGTAATGGAGACCCGTCAGATCATCGGCGCGCTGCCCCGCGAAGCGCAGCTGCCCCGGCTGCCCCGTCCTCGACGCCACCTCGCCCCACGTGCTCATCTCGATCGTGGAGCACTGCAGATCCGGCGCCGCGTAGAGCCACGGCGCCGCCGCGGCGTCGGTGAGCACGAGCTGCCAGGCGCCGTCGGGCCCGCTTTCGAGGAGCGGCGTGAAGCCATCGTCCGCGAACACGCGCCGCACAGGCGCGCCCGAGGAGGGGAGCTCCTCGACGATGCTGTTGCCGTCCCAGCCGAACCAGACGCTCGTGCCGTCGTTGAAGCCCACAGCCAATCGGCGGCCGAACGGATCGTAAAGATAGCGGATTTCGAGCCCGTCGCCGCGCACCGCTTGGATCAGCTGGTTGTTCTCGTCGTAGCGGTATCGCCAGCTCTGCAGCGGGTCGTCCGCATGCCGCGCCGCCAGTCGGCCGGCGCTGTCCCAGCTCAGGCGAGCTCGCCCGTTCGCGATAGGCCGCCCATCGCGCCCGAGGGCGAAGAGCACGTCGGCTGGCACGGCGGTGCCCTGCGGCGCGTAGGTGAACCGCTCGCGCACCTCGAGCCCGTCGGCTTCGACCGGCCTCCCCATCACGTCGAGGGCGTAGCGGCGGGAGCCGCGCTGCGCATCGATGATCCTGGCGAGCGGGCCCAGCCGGCTCCATTCGAACGCTCGCGCCTGCCGCTCGGTGCCTTTCGCGTCGAGCAGGCGTACGAGCGTGGGCAGACCGAAGGGATCTCGATCCGTCGCGACGCAGCAGGGGGCGTCGAGCCGCCGGCGCTCGATCTCCCATCCACGCGCGTCGTACGCGAATTCGAGGCACGGGAGCGCCGCGCCGGTGCCTGCGCGGCCGGCGTCGCCCCCCGCGAGCCCGGTGTCGCCTCCGAGGAGCGACAGGCGCGTGGGCTGTCCATCCTCCGGCCGCCGCACGAGCCCCACGCTCCATCCGGTGGAATACTTGCGCTCCACGAGCGTCCCGAGCTCGTCGTACCGGTACTCCACCGCATAGCGCCAGCCAGACGCCTCCTGCACCTCGCGCAGCACGCGCCCTTCCGGGTCCCGCTCGTACGAGACGGACACCCCACCGACCTCGGCGTACAGGAGGCCCCCGCGGGTGTCGTAGCGGAAGCGCTCCCGCCGTCCGGTCGAGAACTCCTTCTCGACGATCCGGTCCTCCCCATCGCGGGTGAACCGGATCCGCAGCCCATCCCGGGTGAGCGCGGCGATCTGGTTTGCGCCGTCAACCTCGTATTCGGTCGTGATCCCTGCGAACGTCGTCTCCCTCGCGATGTTGCCGGATGCATCGTACTCGCGCACGTACCGCTCGCCGGCGGGGTTCTCGATCCATCGCAGGCGCAGGAGCCCGTCGTATCCGAAGCGGAAACGACCGCCGTCCGGACGGATCCGCTCGACGAGCGCGCCTGCGACGTAGCGGCTCGTCGAGATCGCGCCCTCGGTGGTGCGCTCTTCGATGATCTGTCTCATCGCGTCGGTCACGAAGGTAGTGCGCCTGCCGTTCTCCTCGACGATCTCCGCGATCTCGTTCCGGCTGTCGTAAAAGAGCTCGTAGGTCTGGCCGCTCTCGCCCTTGATGCGCACGGGCTGCCCCCACAGATCCCACGTGTATTCGAAGGTGACGCCGATCGTGTCCACGTGGCGCGCGAGGTTCGCGTGCGCGTCGTACGAGAACGTCTCGGTGGCGCCGCCGGGATGGTCGACCTGGGTCACCAGGCCCGCGGCGTTCAACGACCATGTCGTCACGCGGCCTGCCTCGTCGACCTGCTCGATCTTTCCGCGCTCCCCTTCGCGCTGGATCGTGCGCGCGCCATCCTCGTGGATGGTGATGGACTGCTGCGCCCCGTCGTCGTAGCGCCGTCGCAGCGCCGCGCCGCCGGGCTTGACGATGCCGGTGAGGCGGCCGAATACATCGTATTGCCTCCGCCGCGTCCGTCCTGCCCATATCGCGCCTCCCTTGCGGTAGTTGCGCGCGTTGTCGCGCAGGACGTGCTGCGCGTGCCTGGGGTGGTTCAGCGCGACGATCCGCGCGAGCCCGAGATCGCTCGTGTACAGATCGCCGAGCTGCTCTCTCGCCGAGACGAGGTAATCGAGCCGATCCTTCAGTAAATGCGGGAGCACGCTGACGAGCGGAAAGCCACGCGCCGACGGCGGCGCGCTCGCGTGGGCGGCGGCGCGGGCGGGTGTGCTGGAGAGAAGATCCGGCTGCATCATGGCCTCGTCAAGGTAAGGGGCGTATCCGAAGGAAGGGCGGTATCCGAGCCGCTCGGCGGACGGGCGCCGCTGCGCTGATCGGACGAGAGTACATGCGCCCGGACCCCGGCGACGAGGACTTTGGAAAGGCTCCTTCGCGGCGCGCCCTCGCCGCCCACAGCGTGGACGCGCGAGGCTCACGCAACGGCGTGAGCGCCCGAGGGTCGATCTCCTCGGACGGCGGATTCCTACGCTGTCACGCCATTGCGCGCCGCGAGGTGCCGCTCGATGTGGCCTATCGCCGACGCCGCGCCGTCCTCGCCGCGGATCTTGCGTCCGAGCTCCTCGGCGCGCTGCTTCATGCCGGCGTCGGTCGCGGCGGTCCGGATCGCGGCCGCGAGCGCGTCGGCGGTGAGGCGTGGCCGCGGGATGGCGCGCGGGCCGACGCGGAGCTCCTCGACGCGGCGCCCCCAGAAGAGCTGGTCCGCGAGGTGCGGGACGACCACCGCGGGCCGCCCGGCGCGCAGGCACGCGGCCACGGTGCCCGCGCCGCCGTGGATCACCGCCGCGGCGACGCGCGGATAGAGCCAGTCGTGCGGCGCGGCGTCGATCCGGAGGATCGTGTCGGGCAGCGCGATGTCGCCGAGCCCGGCCCAGCCGGAGAGCAGGATGGCGCGCTGGCCGCTCCGCGCGACCGCGTCGACGAGGAGCCTCGTCGTGGCGCCGGGATCGTGGGACGTCATGCTGCCGAAGCCGAGGGCGATGGGCGGCTCGCCCGCCGCGAGGAACCGCTCGAGGGCCTCGGGCGGCCTGTACGCTTCGCCCTCGTCGAGGAACCAGTAGCCCGTCGTGTGGTAGCTGGGCGGCCAGTCCGGCGGGTGCGGCACGACGTGGGCGCTGTAGCCGTGGACGACAAGCATGCGGCGCAGCGCGGCCATGTACGTTCGCCGATCCTGCGGCGGCAGGCCGAGCCTCTGCCGCACGCGGGCCGTCACGCCGCCGTACCAGCGCCACACCGTCGGCTCGATCAGGAGCTTGCCGAACAGGAGGTTGAGCACGCTGTCGCGGCGCGGGAGGGGGGCGGCGAGCGCGGTCGGTCCGTGGCGCGTCGCCAGGATGGAGGGCTGGAGCGGCATGCTGACCTGCACCGCGCCGGAGGCCTCGGCGATGGAGGCCGCGTACGTGTCCGAGGTGAAGCTGCTCAGGATGAGCTCGGCGCCCTCGCAGGCGCGCAGGGCGTCGTCGGCCATCTCCGCGCCGAAGCGGTCGATGAGCCGCTGCAGGATGCGCGACTGGGCCATGGGGTTCGTGCCGCGCGACACCCACTCTTTGCCGAGGTCGCTCTCCATGATGTCGACCGAGTCGACGCTCGCCGGGATGGCGGCGAGCCCGTGCGCCTCGATCCAGGGCTGGAAGCTCTTGCCGGCGAGGACACTGACGGCGTGGCCGCGGGCCGCGAGCGCCTTGCCGAGCGCGATCGCGGGCTGGACATCGCCGCGGCTGCCGAGGGCGAGGACGGTGGTCTTCACGGGGCCGCCTCGCCTCAGAGCGCCTTCCAGGACGCGTCGCCCGACGGCAGCCGCGGCGGCTCGACCGACAGGATGTAGTCGACCCGGCGGTTGCGCGGCTCGTCCACCTGGTCCGCGGTCTTCACGAGCGGCGCCGACTCGCCGAGCCCCTCGAAGGCGATGGGGAGCTTCACGCCGCGGCCCTTGAACCAGGCGGCGATCGCGCGGGCGCGCTTCCGCGACAGGGCGAGGTTGTGCTCCGCGCTGCCGACCGTGTCCGTGTGGCCGACGATGAACAGCGTGATCTTGCCGAGCTCGCTGGTCTTCGCCACGACCTCCGAGATCTTCTGGAGGCTCGCCTCCAGCTTGGGCACCTCGGGGGCGCGGATGACGTCGGAGTTGGTCTCGAACTGCACCTCTTCGTGGGGGATGCTCACGTTCCAGGGGATGATCGCGATGCCCGCCCAGTAACCCTCGGTGTCGTAGCCGTACACCTCGATGCGCGCGACGGGCTCGTCGCTCGAGGGCGACCAGGTCACGGCGAGCGGCGAGCCGGCGGCGGCCCCGCCGAACGGCTTCTCCTCTTCGGCCAGGACCGCGCCCGACTGCCCGAGGACCTTGACGCGCACCTTGCTGGCGGCGCGCGACAGCTTCACCTCGATCTGGCGGCCCTTGAGGTCCACCTTGGACCTGTCGATCGTCACCTCGAGCGCGGGCGGCCTCGCTTGTGCGCTCTGCGCGGGCGGGGGCGAGGGGCCGTCAGCGCGCGCGGCGGCGGGGGCGAGCAGGGAGGCGGCGAGGAGCACGGCCGGGGCATGGCGCATGGGGATCCCCATCTCTGGAGGGTGAGGGAAACGCGGGAAGACGTCCCCGAGCATACCAAAAGGCGCGCGTGGTGGAGCGGCGGGTTGACGTGCTGTGTGTTCGCGGCGCGAGCCGCCCTGCGCGCCGGCCTGCACCGGTGTAGGGTGTACCGTCGAGCGTCGAGCGCGCTCCGGCAAAGGCGCCGGAGATCCTGCTGAACGGCGTTCCACGTCACATGGCAGTCACCATTTTCGACCTCTTCAAGATCGGTATCGGGCCCAGCAGCTCGCACACGGTCGGGCCGATGCGCGCGGCGCGCATGTTCGCGGTGGATCTCGACGAGGCGGGCCTGCTCGCCCGCACCACGGCGGTGTCGGTGGAGCTGTTCGGGTCGCTCGGCGCCACCGGCCGCGGCCATGGCAGCGACAAGGCCGTGATCCTCGGGCTCATGGGCGAGACGCCGGACGGCGTGGACGTCGAGCGGGCGGGCGCGATCGTCGAGGGCGTGCGGCAGAGCGGCCGGCTGTCGCTGCTCTCGCGCCACGAGATCGGCTTCCAGGTGAAAGGACACCTGGCCTTCCTGCACCGGAGCCTGCCGTTTCATCCGAACGGCATGCGCTTCACGGCGCTGGACGAGGGGGGCGCGCCGCTGCGCGCGCGCGTGTATTACTCGGTGGGCGGCGGCTTCGTGGTGAACGAGGCGGCGGCGAAGGGGGAAAACCCGATCGAAGCGGACACGACGCCGCTGCCGTATCCGTTTCACAGCGCCGCGGATCTGCTCGCGGCGTGCGCGGCGAGCGGCCTGTCGCTGAGCCAGGTCATGCTGGAGAACGAGAAGGTCTTCCGCCCGGAGGCGGAGACCCGGGCGGGGCTCCTGCGCATCTGGGGGGTGATGCAGGAGTGCGTGCGGCGCGGCTTCCGGGCAGAGGGCGTGTTGCCCGGCGGCCTCAAGGTGGTGCGCCGCGCGCCGGCGCTGTACCGCAAGCTCATCGAGAGCCCGGAGGCGGGGCTCCGGGATCCGCTGACGGCGATAGACTGGGTGAGCCTCTACGCGCTCGCGGTGAGCGAGGAGAACGCCGCCGGGGGCCGCGTGGTCACGGCGCCGACGAACGGCGCCGCGGGGATCATCCCGGCGGTGCTGCACTATTACCGGCGCTTCGTGCCGACGTCGACGGACGAGGGGGTCATCCGTTTCTTGCTCACGGCGGGCGCGATAGGCATTCTCTACAAGGAGAACGCGTCGATCAGCGGCGCGGAGGTGGGGTGTCAGGGCGAGGTGGGCTCCGCGTGCTCGATGGCCGCGGGCGCGCTGGCCGAGGTGCTGGGCGGCACGCCGGAGCAGGCGGAGAACGCGGCCGAGATCGCGATGGAGCACAACCTCGGATTGACGTGTGATCCCGTGGGCGGGCTCGTCCAGGTGCCGTGCATCGAGCGCAACGCGATGGCCGCGATCAAGGCGATCAGCGCGGCGCGCATGGCGCTGCACGGGGATGGGGCGCACTTCGTGAGCCTCGACAAGGTGATCAAGACGATGCGCGACACCGGGGCAGACATGGAGTCGAAGTACAAGGAGACGGCGCGCGGGGGGCTCGCGGTCAACGTGCTCGAGCTGCCGGTGGAGGTGGGGGTCAATTTGCCGGAGTGCTAGCGCTCCTCCTGGGCAGCGCCGTGCCTGCGGCATACCCATCGACGAACTCTTGCAGCTTTCGCATCTGGTACGTCCGCACGAGCGCCCTGAGCTGCTCGAGCCACGGGCCGAGCCGCGGGTCGGTTTCCTCCATCCGCACCGCTTCCGCCACCACGTTCCGGACGCGCCCCGACGCCACGAGCCGCGATAGAAGGGCAAGCTCCTCGGCCGAAGGCGGCACCAGCGGACCCTTCTCCCTCGCCGCCGCGACAGGGGCCTTCTCCTCGGCGTGAATCCATTCCACGCCGAGGAAGCGGTGGATCTTGTCGAAGAGCTCGCCCGCTTGCACGGGCTTGTGCAGGGAGTCGTTCCAGCCGGCGCGGACGTCCTCCTGCTGTTCGGCTCCGGACACGTTCGCGGACGAGATCAGGATGATGACCTCGCCGAGCTCGGGCATCTGCCGCAGGCGGCGCGTGGCCTCATGGCCGTCGATGCCCGGCATGACCAGGTCCATCAAGACGAGCGCCGGCCTCCGCTCCATGGCCAGCCGGAGCGCCGCCTCACCGTCTTCGGCCTCCACGACCTCGAAGCCGATCGGGACCAGCAAATCGCTGATCAGGGCACGGTTATGCGGGTTGTCGTCCACGACGAGGATCGTGCGGCGCTCTCCGCGATACCCGGTGATCGTATGCCATCCGAGGGCCTTGTCGGCGCTCGCGGCGGCTGGCCCCTCCGCGAGCGCGAGCGTCACGGTGAAGGCGCTGCCTCGGCCGAGCTCGCTCTCGACCTCGATCGTGCCGCCCATCTGGTCGACGATTCTCTTCGTGATGGCGAGGCCGAGCCCTGTGCCGGCGCTCTTCGCCTTGTGATCTCCGACCTGTTCGAAGGGATCGAAGATGCGCGAGACGTGCTCCGCGGCGATCCCGGGGCCCGTATCCTCGACCCGGAACCGCAACGTGCTCCCTTCACCGGGGCCGCGCTTCAGCTCGTCGACGACGAGGGCGATGCTTCCTCGCTCGGTGAACTTGATGGCGTTGCTCACGAGGTTCAACAGCACCTGCGTCAGGCGCTTCTCGTCGCCGTAGAACGCGGACGTCGCTCCGCCGCGTATCTCATGGGTGAAGGCGATGCCCTTCTGGTCCGCGCGCACGCGGCACAGATCCACCACCGTGCGCACCAGCGCCTGGAAATCGAACTTCGTCGCGACGAGATCCATCTTGCCGGCCTCTATCTTCGCGAGGTCCAGCACGTCTTCCAGCAATGAGAGGAGATGCTCGCCCGATTTCTTGATGACTTGCACGCCATCACGGCTCTTCGGGGAGAGCTCGGGCGCGCGAGCGAGGACCTGGGCATAACCGAGGATGCCGTTGAGCGGCGTGCGCAGCTCGTGGCTCATGCTCGAGAGGAAATCGCTCTTCGCCCGGTTCGCCCGATCGGCCGCCTCCTTGGCGATCTGGAGCTCGGCCGTGCGCTCCTTGATCTTGGCCTCCAGGTCCCGGTACAGGACGGCGTTCTCGACGGCGATGGCCGCCTGCGAGGCCAGCACCGACAGGAACTCCACGCGCGCCGGAGGGAACGCCGACGGCACGTCGCGGTGCTCGAGGTACAGCACGCCCACGAGATGGCCCCTGTGTGTCAAGGGCAGGGCCAGCAGCGAGAGCACCACGCGCGACGCGAGGTATGGGTCGACGGCGAAGCGCGCCTCGCTCGTCGCGTCGCCTGTCACCACCGGCTCGCCCGTGCGGGCCGCATACTGCACCATGGTCGCCGGCACGTCGTGGCTTTGCCCGAGCGGCTCCGACAGCCCCGTCTCGATGCGAGCCCCCTCCACCGACAGCCGCGCCACGACGGAGAGCGCCTCCCCTTCGCGGAGGACGAGGGCGCCGCGCTGCGCGCCCGCGTTCGCCAGCAAAAGCTCCATCAGCCGGCCCACGACGCGCTCCGGGTCGCGCTCGCTCGAGAGCGCCTGCGCCGCGCGCACCGCGGTGTTCACGTCGAGGCTCGCGCCCGTGGAGGCGCCCGTGGTCGCCGTGGTCGCCGCCGCCACCATCGCGCGCTCGACAGGCGCCCCGTGCATGGCCGCCCTGAGCAGAGCAGGGTATTTCGCGTTCAGATGGGCGACCACGTTGACCGCGCCCCAGCGCGCATGGGCGTCGCGCGCCTCGCGCAGGTACATGGCGCCGATGTGCCTCTTGCCCGTTTGCAGCCGGAACTCGGCGGCGAGCTGGATCGAGAGAGCCTCGATGTGCAGGAAGCGGTGCTCGCGCGCGAGCTCGATGGCCTCGTCGTACCTGGCGATGGCCTCCTCGGTCTCGCCGCGGACGCGGGCGTATTCGGCCTCGACGAGGCGCAGCTTGTGGAGGAAGTTCGGCGCGCAACCTTCCGCGAAGTACCGCAGCCGCTCGAGGCCGTGGTCGATGTGCTCCCGCAGCCTCGCCTGCTCCTCGGCGCCCGCGGCGTCATGCCAGCACTTCGCCGCCGAGAGGGCGAGGAAGAACGGGATATCCGTGACCGGCGGCATGCCGAGGATGTCGGCTCGAGACTGGTCTGCCTCCCGCGCCCGCGATAACGCTCGCTCCCACCTGCCGGTGACGCAGAACAGATAGACTTCCAGAGTGCGAGCGAGCCCTCCCGTGAACCCGTCCCCGTCGGCCAGGAGGGAGCGCGAGCCTCGCGAGAGCGGCTCGTCGTCCAGGAGCTTCGGGGCGCCGTCAGGGGTCATCAGCACGTCACAATAGGACGCGATCGCCTCGAAGTGGTGCCTCCCCACGGCGTCGCCCGCGCGCTGCACGAGATCCCAGCGAGCCTTGACCTGCGCGTCGACCTGGCCGAGCGGCAGGCCACGCCAGACGCGGTGATAGAACAGCTCGGCGAGGAGGCCCCAGCTCGTGCCCTGGAACGAACCGAGCTTCAGGCCGGCCGCCATGCCTCGCTCATAGAGGGCGGCCGTCTCGTCGACAGGTCTGGAATAGACCATGTAGATGCCATGAAGCACCAGGCACTCGGGGAGCATCGGGGACCCCACCCGCTCCGCGGCGCGCACCCCGGGCTCGACCCACCGCAAGACCCGGCGATACATGCCCGTGGCCACCGACCACACGTTGGCGAAGCTGCAGAGCATGAGGGTGGCCGCTGGCGTGAGGGCCCCCCGTCGCACCGCCTCGGAGACCAGGCGAACGATGATGAGCGTGTAGAGCATCGGCCGGCCGCCGTAGATGGAGCAGAGCTGCGTCTGCGTCATCAGGGCGTCGATGAGCCGGTGCTCCGGGGACTGCTCGGGCGGCATTCGATCGAACGCGCCGAGGTCCTGCTCCAACCATCGATCCAGCGCGGCGGACTCGTCGAGGAGCGCCGGCTGACACGCCTCGTCCGTCTCGGGGAAGGCGAAGCCCCGCTCCGCGAGCGCCGCGATACCGAGCCCGATCCCCCGCGCGTACTGGCCCGTCGCCAGGCAGCAGCGGACGCGGATCTCCTGCGCCGACAGCCAGGGCACCGCCCCGAGAGGCCTCGCGAGCAAGTCGAGCGCGCGTGCTTCGACGTCCTCGAAATCTCGCAGCAGATAGGCCGCCTCCAGCCGCTCCAGCGCTATCTCCACCGACAGCGAAAGCTCGTCGCTGATGGCTCGCTCGCCGAGGAGCGCCTGCGCGTTCTCCAGGAGGCTGGCCATCAGGCGGTGGGAGCTCGCGGCCTTCGCGACGCGAGCGGCCTCCAGGTTCATCCGCGCGACGTCATTGAGCTCCTCCACGGACGTGAGCCGCGCCGAACCCTGGTTCATGTGCCGCGCGAGCTCCAGGAGCTGCTGCGCCGTGCCCCCTTCCGCGCGGTACCGCGCCCAGAGCCGCCGGCCGATCTCGAGGTGCGCGAGGACGCGCTGCTCCGGCGAGATCCGCTCGTAGCTCGCCTGCTGCACGCGGTCGTGCAAGAACCGGTACGAGGCGTCCAGCGCGCCGTCGCCCACCCCTCCGAGCGCCTGCGCGGGGCGATAAGCCCCGTCGACCGGCACGACCAGCTCCTCCTGCAGCGCCGGCCATAACGCTCCCGTCACCCGGGCGGGCTCCCAGCCGCTCAATCGCTCCAGATCGTGGAGATGGAACGTGTGCCCCGCGCACGCCGCGAGCCCCATGAGCTGCTGGGTCGCGTCCGGCATTTCTCGTACTTTGTCCGTCAGCAACGACACCACGTTGTCGGTGATCTGCGCTCGCTCCAGGTCCGCTTGATTCCACTGCCATTCCCCGCTCTCCGCGTCCCTCACAAGGAGCTTCTGCCGGTGCAGGGAGAACAGCAGCTGCTCCAGGAAGAACGGGTTTCCACGCGTCTTTTGCCACTGCACACGCGCGAGCGGCTCCACGCGCTTCGGCTCGCTCTCGAGCGTGCGCGAAAGCCACTTTTGCACCTGCTCTTCCGACAGGGGGCCCACCGTCAGCCTCGATACCCTGGCCTCGCTCGCCTCCACCGCCTCCACGAGCTTCCACAGCGGATGCTCGGGCGGCGTCTCGTTGTCACGGTAGGCTGCGATCACCAGCAGCGACCTCCGCTCCACGTCCGTCAGCAGCGTCTGCAGGATGATCAGCGTGGCGCTGTCTGCCCACTGCATGTCGTCCAGGAACATGACGAGCGGCGGGTTCGGCGTCGTGACGGTTCGAACGAAGTTCAACCACGTCAGCTTCTGCCGGTTGAGCACCTGCTCGCCCTCCGCCGGCGGCACCGGCGGCAGCTTGCCCATGACGAGGTCGAGCTCCGGCACCACGTCTGCGATCAGCCGCGCGTTGTCCCCGACCTCGCTCCGGATCCGATCCCGCCAGGTCTCCAGGACCGCCTTCGGGCTCGAGATCCATTGACGCATCAGCCCCCCGAACGCCTGCGCTATCGCGGCGTACGGCGTCGACCGCGCGAGCTGGTCGTGCTTGCCCGCGATCAAGAGGCCGCGCCCCGCCTTCGCGATGTCGTGGTAGACCGTGCGCACCAGGGCCGTCTTGCCGATGCCCGACGGTCCGCCGACGAGCAAGAGCTCCGCCGCGCCCCGCTCGGCGCGGGCAAACGATTCGCCTACCCGCTCGACGTCCTGCTCCCGCCCCACGAGCACCTGCGGCAACCGCAGCTTCCGTGAGAAGTCCTTCTTTCCAAGCGAGAAGGGCGCCGCCGTACCGCGCTGGTGGAGCGCGCGGAACGCCTCCTCCAGATCCTCGGCCGCGCCTCTGGCTGTCTGGTACCGCCGCTCGGGATCCTTCGCCAGGAGCTTCGATATGATCGCCGACACGCCGCTCGGCACCTCCGGCGCGATCGTGTCGAGCGGAGGCGGGCTCTTGGCCAGATGCGCGTGCACCAGCGAGAGCGGATCGCGGTCCGTGAAGGGCCGCCGCCCCGAGAGCACCTCGAAGAGCGTCACGCCCAGCGAATAGAGATCCGTGCGCGTATCGAGCGCGCGCGCCGTGCGCCCCGTCTGCTCCGGCGAGATATACGCCAGGGTCCCTTCCAGCGCTTCGGGGATGCTCGCCTCGGTCGCTTCCTGGGACAGCAGCGAGGCGATGCCGAAGTCGAGCAGGGTGACCTGCTCGTACGTGTCATCCACGAGCAGGTTCTGCGGTTTGACGTCCTTGTGCATCACGCCGGCGGCATGCACGCCCTCGAGCACCTGAGCAAGGCGTTGCCCGAACCGCAGCCCGGCCGCCACCGGCAGGCGACCGTGCCTGGCGAGCACCTGATCGAGCGAGCTCGCTCCAGGGTTCTCGAGGACCAGCGCCGCCGTGCCGTTCCGCTGCTCGAACGCATGCACGCGCGCCACGCCTGGCACAGCCGCGAGCTGCTGGAGCACTTGATGCTCGTGGACCAGTCGCCCCATGACGCGCGGGTTGGGTACCTCGGCGAGCGGAAACTTGATCGCCACCTGCGCGCCCGAGGGGAGATGCACCGCGCGACAGACGCGCGTCTCGCTTCCCTCGTAAGCGATATCCCCCAGCGCATACTCCGTCAGTTCCATGCCTGAGCCCCTCCCATGCATCTGCACCGCGGCACGATAGCCGAGTGCGCGCTAAACTAGCCTGGGCACGGCAACACAAGTCAATGCAATTGTGAAAGACGCTTCGCGACTGCCACACTTGCGCACCCCACGCACGTACGCGGGCGCACGCTGACTACAGCGTTTCCAGGTCGTGACCAGCGTTGCGCGAGGCCGTATACGTTGGCACACGTACAGTTCCATCTGTCCTGGCATTGTCGACGTGAAGCAAGTTACAGACACGTCGTGTCAGCACCTGCAGGGCTCGTCGGAGCCGCGCTCCTCCGAGCGACGCTGCATGCTTGGCCCTTTACAGTCGTCACGCTCCTTGATAGCGTCCACGCTGCGTTTTTCAGGCACTGGGGGGAAGATTTTGACGCAATTCAATGGTTTCGTGGTCGCGGTCGACGACAACCCCGCCAACCTCGACACGCTCCTCGACGTACTGTCGGGCGAGCATCTGGACCTCGCCGTCGCCACGGATGGCACCATGGCGATCAGCTTGATCGAGCGCGAGCAGCCGGATCTCGTGCTCCTCGACGTCATGTTGCCAGATATCGACGGCTTCGGGGTGTGCAGGCGCCTGAAGGCCAACCCGCAGACCGCCGACACTCAGATCGTGTTCATGACCGCCTTGAACAATCGGGAGCACCGGTTGCAAGGGTTGAAGGCGGGCGCCGTCGATTACATAAGCAAGCCCTTCGATACGGAGGAGCTCCTTGCGCGGATACGCCCGCACATCGCCGTCCGGCGCATGACGCGAGCGTTGCAGGAGAAGAACGCCAGCCTGGAGTCGGAGGTCCGGCAGCGCGTCGCCGTCGAGGCCGCGCGCGAGGCGCTCCTCGTCGAGCTCATGACCCGTACGGACGAGCTGCGCGAGGCCAAGGAGGGGCTCGAGCGCGAGCTCGTCGAGAAGGGGCACGCGAACGCGGAGAGGACCGCGCTGCACGAGCAGATCATCGCCGCGCAGCGCGGCCGGCTCCTCGAGCTCTCCACGCCGCTCATTCCGATCACGGATCGCATCCTGGTCATGCCGCTCATCGGTACGATGGACAGTGACCGGGCTCAGCAGGCGAACCATGCGATGCTCCACGGCGCGAGCAGCCGAGGCGCCGAGTTCGTCATCATCGATATCACCGGCCTCAAACATGTGGACGAGCGCGTCGCCGCCATGCTCCTCGTCGCGGCCAGCGGCCTGCGGCTCCTGGGGACGCGCACGGTGATCACCGGGATAGGCTCGGAGGTGGCCCGAACGCTCGTGCAACTCGACGCACCGCTGCAAGGCATCGTCACGAAGGGCACGCTCCAGGACGGCATTGCCGTCGCGATGCATGCCTCCCGTCATCGAGGATAGGACCTCTGCTCTGCCGGAGGCTCCCGGCCGCCTGAAGTCGAACGCGCGTCAGCTGTCCTTCTTCTTGTCTTTCGGACGAAGGCGCGCGAGCGACGCCCAGGCGTCAGGTCGGCCCCGTCCAGCGCCGGACCGACGCGGGAGAGGTGTTGCTTCATTCACGGCGCGCTCCGGCGCCGTGCCAGGCGCGCGTCGAAGGACCAGCGCCCCGCGCCGACGACGACGAGAAAGAGCGCGCCCAGCAGCATCGCCCAGTCCGTCCTCGCCTCGTGGGCCATGCTCCAGAAGCCGTATTGCGGCAGCTTGCGCACGTGGAAGCCGAGGATGTCTCGGCCGAGCAGGATCGGAAGCTTGGTCGAGAGCAGCGCCACGACCATGTCGATGACGAGCAGAGCGGCGGCGAACCGGGTCAGGAGCCCCGCGAGCACGAGCGCCCCGCAGACGATCTCGACCACCCCTACGAAAGGTCCCATGGCTTCCGGCCAGGGGATGCCGATCTTGACGAACCGTCCGGCGCCGAGCTCCGCTGGATAGATGAACTTCTGGATCCCTTCGGACAAGAACACGGCCCCGACCGAGAGGCGGATAAGGAGCGTCGCCGCAGGCGCCTGGGAATCGAGCATCTTGCGCAGGTGTTTCATCATTTCGTTCCAGCCCTTGTCGAGGAGTGTGGAGGTGGATCTTCCGGAGGCTCACCCGGAACTCACGCCAGCATAGGCGAAGGTGCGACGGGAGTACCCGGGCTTCGCGATCGCCGCGCGGCGATGTGGCCGGCGGCGTGATCGTCGGCCATAATGCCCACGTGTTGTATGTCCGCCACGTGCCGGGTCCGCCGCTCTCGGCGCACGTCGCCGAGCTCTGGTACCTTTCGGCTGCTCCGCCTCACGCGGCCGAGCGTATCCTGCCCTCCGGTACCCTCCAGCTGGTCGTCAACCTCGACCAGGACGAGGTTCGCGTCTACGACGGCCCCACCATTCGCCGCCACTCCGGTGCCGTCGTCTCGGGCGCGTACCAGTCCGCCTTCGGCGTCGACACACGCGAGCACGCGTCGATGGTCGGGGTCCAATTCCGCCCCGGCGGCGCGTGGCCGTTCCTCGGCGCGCCGCCCGGCGCGCTGACCGACTCGCACGCCGACCTCGCGGAGCTCTGGGGGCAGCGAGCGGCGGAGCTCCGCGAACGCCTCTGCGCGGCGCCGGAGCCGCGCGCGCGCTTCGCGCTGCTCGAGCGCGCGTTGCTCGACCGCCTTTCGAACGCGCGCCCCGGTCATCCCCTGGTGCCGCACGCGATCGCGGCGCTCGAGGGAGGCGAAAGGCGCGTCGCCGACGTGGCGGCCACGCTCGGCATCAGCCACCGCCGGCTCGTCGACGTGTTCACCGCCGAGACCGGCCTCGCCCCGAAGGCCTTCGCCCGGATCACACGCTTTCGGCGGGCGCTCTCGCAGGCCGAGAGGGAGCGCGAGCCGGACTGGGCCCGGCTCGCTGCCGTGTCAGGGTTCTGCGACCAGTCGCACCTGATTCGCGAGTTCGTGGCGCTCTCCGGCAATTCGCCGACCGCGCTCATCGCCCACTCCTCCCGCGAACGCGTCAAGTTGCACCACATCGCCCTCGCCGCGCCAGCCGCGCTGGATGGGCCGCGCGGAAGGGACCGGCAACACGCGCGATCCCGATGCGTCCCGACCCGATGACCGCGAAGGATCAGCGCCGTGTCGGGACGCATCGCGGCGCTACCGGCGACGAACCCGGTCGCCTCCGAGTCGTCATGATCAACCCGCCGATGCCTCGTGAAGCTCGATCGGGTTGCCGTCGGGATCCTCGAGTTGAATCTGCGCGCCCCCCATGCCGCGTTCGATGTCGTTTCGGAAGGGTGTGCCGGCCGCGCGGAGGCGTTCGATGATCGCGGCGAAGTCGTCGACGTAGAGGACGATGCGGTTCCAACCGCCGGCGGCCTGAGCGCGGCCGTCGGGCATGGGGCGCGCGCCGGAGCTGCCGGGGCCGCTCAGGAGCAAGCGCAAGTCACCGCGGGAGACCGTCGCGAACGCCGTGCCGGCCTGCAGGTCGAGCGTGAAGCCCAGTTGCTCGGTGTAGAAGCGAACGGCGCGATCGACGTCCGTGTTCTGGTAGCGGACGACGGCCGCGGTGGCATCGGGGCCTTCCGCGGCCGAGGTCGATTCCTCCGGCGCCTCGTGAAGCTCGATCGGGTTGCCGTCGGGATCCTCGAGTTGAATCTGCGCGCCCCCCACGCCGCTTTCGATGTCGTTTCGGAAGGGTGTCCCGGCCGCGCGGAGTCCTTCGATGATCGCGGCGAGGTCGTCGACGTAGAGGACGATGCGGTTCCAGCCGCCGGCGACCTGAGCGCGGCCATCGGGCATGGGGCGCGCTCCGGAGCTGCCGGGGCCGCTCAGGAGCAAGCGCAAGTCACCGCGGGAGACCGTCGCGAACGCCGTGCCGGCCTGCAGGTCGAGCGTGAAGCCGAGTCGCTCGGTGTAGAAGCGAACGGCGCGATCGACGTCCGTGACCTGGTAGCGGACGACGGCCGAGGTGGCATTGGGGCCTTCCATGGCCGAGGTCGATTGGGTGGTATGGGGCATGCAACCTCCGAGAGAGAGAATGACCAGGATGAGGATGATCTTGAGGATGATCTTCATGCGCCGATTCTGTTGCCCGCGCGCGCCGCCGTATTGGACAAATTGGAAGCCGCGGCGGTCCAGGCTCGTGGGCATGCGCCGCACCGAACGACGCTTCGTCATCCTCCACGTGCTGTGTGCCAGCGATTGACCATGCCGGGAGCCGCAAGGCGGTGGAAGGGTCCTGCTCCGTGGTGTCCGCGGTCGCACCCCGGGACGCTCAGATTGCGATTGCCCGGCGCGCCCGGGTGCGCTCTCCTTCGATCCAGGAAGCGGGAGACTCTCCCGCGAGCGCGCCGCGATGAAGCCCTCGTACGAAGCTCGTGCACCAGAGATCGTGACGGAGCCCGAGCAGGTCGACCAGCTGCCGGCGCTGATCGAGCGGATCGCGGAGCAGACGCGGCGCGATGCCGAGGGTCGGCAGGTGGAGCTGCCGTCGGGGCGCGTCGTCGAGGTGCGATCCGCGGCAGGGGACGAGGAGCGGGTGACGATCCGGAGCGCTTCCGGGGAGATCGAGCTCGACGTGCGCCTCACCGCGCGCGGACCGGTGCTGCGGATCCGGGCGGCGGAGCTCGAGCTGGAGTCGCCGGGCGCGGTGCGCGTCGACTGCGATCGTTTCCATGTGCGCGCCGAGCACGGGATCGTGCACGAGACCGGCGGCAACCTCGCGCAGACGGTCGCCGGCGACGTGACGACGCGGGCGCGCGGCGAGCTGCGCGCCGAGGCCCGTCAGGTGAACCTCGAGGCCACGCGCGGCGACGTGCAGATCGCGGCGAACGATGACGTGCAGCTGCTCGGCGAGCGGATCAAGCTGAACTGCTGAGCGTTGCGTGCGGCGTGCCGCGCGCGGGTCGACCGCGCATCAGAGGGCCGAGAGCGCGCGCTCGACCTGCCCCGCCAGCGCGGCCTGCGCGGCGACGCGCCGCTGCCACACGCGCTTCAGCCGCAGGCCGAGCGGCGCGTCGAGCCCCTGCTCCGCGATCTCGAGCGAGAGCTTGCCCCGCCGCTCGGCCCTGACGAGGCGGGCGTACTGCTCGGCCCCGAATCGGTCCGGGTGGCGCCGCTCCCAGGCGGTCACGTAGGCATCGTCGAAGCGCTCGCGCAGCGCGCGGTCCCCGTGCTTCAGCGCGCGCTCGAGCTCGTCGCGCCAGCGCCGCTCGGCCTTCCGCCAGGTGCCCTCGTCGAGGTCGTGCGCGGAGAGCACTTCGCCGCGCAGCGCGCCCCGCTCGGCGAGCTCCGCGCAGACGGTGGCGTACCGCTCGATCGTGACCGGCTCTTCCGGGCGCGCTGCGCTCGGCGCCGGCGGTTCCTTCCGCGGGGCCGGCGGTTGCGGCGCCGGCGCGGGGGCCGGGGCGCGCGGGGCGGCGCCCGCGAGGGCGGGCGGCTGCGATGGGGCTCCATCGAAGTCGAGCGCGGCGAGCACCGCTCCCGCCGCTGGGCCGGGCGTCGTGGCCGCGGGCGGCGGAGTGGCGGGCGGCGGAGTGGCGGGCGGCGGGGTGGCGGGCAAGGTGCCCGACCCCGGCGCGCTGCCGGGCCCGTCGAGCGCCAGCGTGCCGCCCCCGGACCCCTCCCGCCGCCGCGGCTCGCCGGAGCGCGACGGCGCGGCTGGCGCGGCCGCCGCGGGGCGCTGGACCGGCGGGCGCCGCGGCGGGACCGCTGGCGCGCTCCCGATGCCCACGCCGGCGACGGCCACCAGTCGCTCCCGCTGCGCCGGGTCGCGCAGCTCGACGTGGGCGCGCCAGGTGATCGTGCAGAGCAGCCGATCCGCGTCGACGTGGAGGCCGTCGGCGTGGAACGCGAGCCGCGCCGGGGCGTCGGGATCGGCGTCGTCGAGGCCGTACACCGCGCCGGCGACGCGCGCGTCCGGCAGCGCGCTCTGGATGCGCGGGCGATCCGGGTGGAAGCCCTCGAGCACGACGACCGTGTCCGGCTGCAGCGCGGAGATCCACTGGTCGCGCGGGGCGCACTGGAAGTACGACCAGTCGAAGGCGCCCGGCACCTCCATCACCTCGGCGTCGAGCCTGGCGCGGGCGCCTGCCGGGAGGCGGCGGCTGCGCGCCGGCCACGCCGCCGCGAGCGGACCGAAGCCGGCGGGCCTCTGCGGATCGACGGGGTCGAGCACGTTCGGCAGCTCGCCGTCGCGCTCGCTGCACCCCAGGGGGTTCTCGGGCACGCCGACGCCGCCGGCGGCGCGCTCGTACACGATCGGCATCCGCACGAACGGCTCCGGCGCCGCCCCGGCCTCCTTGCGGCGGCCGACGACGCGCACCGTCTTGTCGAGGCCCGGCGCCTCGCGCTGGACGAGCGCGAACCGCGCGCTCATCTCGGCGACGGGGCGGCCGCCCGGCGCGGCGGCGTGCCCGAGGGCGGTCACGTCCACGTACTGGCGGTACGGCACCCGATCGCTCGCCGCGGTCACGTGGGTCATTGGGCCGCGGCGGTCGTGGACATCCTTCGTCTGGAACGGCGCTGCCACCTCCGCCGGCCGCATCGGCGACGCGTCGAGCGAGAAGCTGGCCTTCACGACGACCGTCAGCCGCAGCTTGCCCTCGTGGCGCCAGGGGACCGTGTCCACGGTCGCCTGCGCCGCCGTCGCCGACGCCGCCGGCGTGAGCGACGCGCACGCGACGCCGCCCGCGGTGCCTGGCAAGAACGGCAAGGCGCGCGCCGCGAACTGCGCGGCCTGCGCGTCGTCGACTGGGAGTGTCCCCTTCGGCTCGCTCATGTCCCCGTCGTGCACGGTCGCAACCGCGCCTCCCGAGGTCAAGGGCTCATCCAGCGATCGCGGGCCGCAACGACCCTTGGAGTCGTCGTCGGTGTGTGGCGGTGCGCGGATGGCCTCGGAACCTGGCCGCCGAGCTCGGCCAGGGGTGCGCGCCGGCGGCGGGAGATCAAAACAAAATACCGAGTGGCCGCCCGCGCGCGCCAAGTACCATGACCACATGAAGCGGCTCACCGACCCCTTTCACGTGCTGCCGGAGGCGGAGCGCCACGAGCTCATGCGCGACACGGTGATGGCGATCTTCGGCCCCGCGGTGGGTCAGGGCTTCTGGGATCAGATGGAGCCCCTGCTCACCGACACGCGGCGCCAGCCAGGCGACGCGGAGGAGCCGGAGAAGAACTTCTGGCGGGGCCGGTGGCGCATCTACGAGGCAGAGTGAGCGCGGAGCAGCGGCCGTGAGCAATGACCCGACGCCGCCCGCCGCGCGCGCCCCGGCGCGCAGACCGCGCCGCAAGACCGAGCTGCTCCTGCAGGGCGAGCCCGACGGGCGGCGGTGGATCGCCTGGATCTCGAAGCGCACCTACCGGATCCACAACGGGCGCTGCGAGCTCGACGCCCCCGCGCAGCAGGAGGTCCTGCACGACGACGAGATCCCGTACAGCGAGGATCGCAAGCCGCCGCGGGTCTCTCCGCCGATCGCCGTCGACGAGATGCTCCCTTTCCGGCGCGCGACCGACGTCGTCATTCAGGCCTTCGCCCACGCCTACAAGCCCGACACCCGCACGCTCACCGCGAGCGTCCGGTTCGGCAAGCACCACCGCGAGATCGTGGTCCACGGCGACCGCGTGGGTGAGATCGACCGCGCGGGCCGGCCGCGCTTCTCCGAGCCTGCGCCGATCGAGGTGGTCCCGATCCGCTACGACTACGCCTACGGCGGCGTCGATCTGACGGCGCTCGGCCGGAACGGCGACCTCCTCGGCCAGCTCGTCCAGGATGCCCGCCGAGGCATCGACCGGCTCGCCGACACGGTGTACCACTACCCGAGAAATCCTTGTGGTTACGGGTATTTGATGGAGATCGACGCCGAGGGCTTCGCGGGGCGGCCGATCCCCAACCTCGAGTTCCCGTTCGACCCGCTGACGCCGCAGCGCCTCGCCGTGGGCAAGCCGTACCGGTGGATCCATGCGCCGCTGCCGGCAGGCTGGGATTACCAGTCCATGGCCTGGTTTCCCCGGCTCGCTTACCTCGGGCTCGCCCCGACCTGCCAGAGCGACGGCAAGCTCCCGGCCGAGGTCGAGCGCGGCTGGGCCGCCCGGGATGTGCTCTCGATCCCGCCGCTTTATCAGGACCCCGGCGCCCCGCTCCGACTGGAATACGCGCAGGTCGCGTCGCCCGGGATGAGCGTCTCCGACCTCGCGCCGGACGAGTACTTCGAGCTGCATCACGTGCACCCGAACCGGCAAGTCTACTCCTTCCACCTGCCCGGCGAGGTGCCCCGGGTGATGCTGGAGCTCGCGCCCGGCCGGGCGCTCACCGAGGCGGAGTCCCACCTCTGCTCGGTGGTCGTGCGGCCGGTCCCGGGCGAGGTCGTGGTGGTCTGGAGCGCCCGGGCCCCCGTGGCCCTGGATCTCACCGAGGAGCAGATGACGAACCTGCGGCGCGAGGTGCGCTGGACCTCGGCGGCCCGATCGACTCGATGATCGACTCGATGAAGGAGCGCGGACAATGTCGTACGGCTGCCTGACCGTCACGCGGTGGAACGTGTTCCTCGGCCTCTCGTGGCACGAGGCCCTGTTCTGGTGGCCGATGCCGCCGCCCGGGGCCTACGTGCCCCAGAAGTACTGGCCTCATTTCCAGACGGGGCTCGTCAGCGGCACACACCTCTTCTCGTTCTGGTCGGAGCAGAACAAGCACGAGATACAGCTCGACGGCGTGCACTGGATGGGGCGGGGGAGCGACGCGAGCCTCGTCGTCCCGCACGTGGACGTGGTCCAGGGGTGGAATCCGCTCTTGCCCTGGACCATCCTCTTCGGGAGCTCCATCTCGGTCTGGGGGACGAGCGGGGTCACGATCGGATGCGATAACCCTATCTTCGGCGAGACGACCTGCGATCTCGCGTGCTCGCCGTTCAAGACCGTGCCGTTCTCGCTGCACCTCGCGTGCAACAGCCCGGTCAGCCTGCCGCTCGATTTCACCATCGTCTGGGGCACCGCCAAGGCCGGCTTCACCTGGACCGATTTCATCGCGTGCCTCGTCGACATCGCGATCGAGATCGCGATGGACATCCTGATGAAGTTCGGCGGCCAGATCGCGGGCAAGCTGTGGAAAGGCGCGAAGGCCGCGGGGAAGGGGCTGGTGAAGGGCGCGAAGATGGCCGCCGCCAGGAGCGCGGATCTCGCACAGCCGTTCTTCAAGCGGGCCGGCAAGGCCCTCGCGCGGGAGAGCGCCGAGGAGACGCTCGCGAAGATCCTCAAGGAGTCCGCCGAGGAGGCGGCCGACGACGTCGCGTCGAAGGTGGGCAAGCAGGCGGCGGAGAGCTTCTCGGACTCGCTCAGCCGGCTGCGATCGCAGAGCGACGAGCTGCTCGAGGAGCTCGCGGAGGCCGCTGACGGCAGCGTGTGGAGGTCGTTCAAGCAGGGCGCCGCGGAGCTCGGCGAGAGCGCCGCCGATCGCATGAAGAAGCTCGGGAAGAGCCTTGGCTCCGCGGCGAAGTCGGTGAAGGACACGATCATCGCCGTGAAGACGTGGAAGAAGGTGACCGAGCAGAACCTCCTGCAGTCGCGGAAGGTGAGCAGCATCCTCAAGTACACGGCCCTGGCGAACGGGTTCAAATACTCGAAGAAGATCGGCGGGAAGGTCTACAGCTCCATCGACGCGCAGTACCACGACCTCGGGGATCTCGACGCGGCCTCGGACGGGTACAGCTTCGGGCCGTTCGCGCTCGGGAGCAGGAGCGGCGTTTACGACGACCTCGGGGACCCCGTGGGGGACACGGGCGACAACGATGATGATGATGACGAGACCAGCAAGACTGCGGTCGGCGATCGGTTCGCCTGGCGGGGCGACGCGAGCGCGAAGGCGCGCGTGAGCGAGCGCTTCTCGTGGTCCGAGCAGCGCGAGGAGAGCGGCGGGAGCGCGGGTGTGGACGACCGCTTTGCCTGGATCATGAGCGACGCCGCCACGTCCGGCGCGTAGCTCCACCCACCAGGAGTCCGGCCAGCTGAGATGCGGTGTCCTGATTGAACCCGGCGCTGAGGAGCGTCTCGGCGGTGCAGCCTGTGAGCAGCGCCGGCGCGGCCAGCAGCGGCAGACCCAGGATCGTGCGCCGAGAGACGAGGAGCGATTTGCCGGTCACATGATCTTTGGCGCGAGCAGACTCGATCGTTCGATCGAACGTCATGTTCATCTCCGTTGGGTGAAATCGGCCCACGCACGACGTGCATGGCTCGGTGGTCGAAGGGGCGTTGTCGCCGAGAAGCGAGGCGTACGGCGAGAGGTTTCGCAAGCGTCATGCCGCGGCGAGCAGGCCGCGCGTCCGCCGACGATCCCCCGCGTTCGTGCTGAAAACGAGGCTTATCGCTCCCCCGATCTCCTGAGATGAGAACGGGGGCTGCCGAGCCCCCTGTCTCTCTGAAGGAGACACCTGTTCCCCCCGGAGAACCAGCGCGAGCAGGGATGGCCCGCGGAGGAGGGGAAGTCTCCGCGCCGAGCGAGGCGCTCCCGTGCCGGGGGCCGTCAGGTGGCCCCATGAGGCTACGAGCCGGCACAAGGCGTCAATCCACGAAAACTTCCGCCCCGGGCACCATCGCCGTGGGGTGCCATCCGTATCGACAATAGCGCACCGCGGCGAGCCGTCCCCCCACCATCAAAGAGCTGGATCCAGGTGTGCCGTCGGCATCGACGACGGTGACCGGCAACACCAAGCGGACCAGAACCAGCGCCCAAGTGCGGCCGGAATTCGCATCGTGGACGCGGCATAGGCCGCCTGGCGGAGCCCCCGGGCGGCGAGCGGGCGTCGGGAGGGGTCGGCGCACGGGTCTTGCACCGAACAGACCATGGTTCGAATTCTCTTTACGCTCGCAACCCGGCCTGAGATCCTCTGCACTGCGACGAAACAATGCAGGACTCGGGCATCGTTTCGATTGCGAAAGCGTCTTGGAGGGGCAACATGCCGATTTCAGTGACAGTTAAAGGCAAGACGTACGAGAGCGACGGTCATTACCACGCGGAAGAGATCATGCTCGCTTCCGTCAGTAGTACAGCAAACCTCGTCGTAGAAATGAACGGTTGGCCGTGCACGGGCGAACGGTACCACGATTGTCACAAGCGCTTCCTCACCGCGTCCGCTAGCCGCACGATCACGGTGACCATCACGGACGATCATGCCGGCTACGCCGCGAACCATGGGCGCAAGTTCGGGGAGAAAGGGACGATCACCTACGCCAATGGCGTTGCGACCTACGGCTAGAGCGGCAGACAGTCAGAAGAGCGTCCAATCCTCCTCCCACCATCGCGGAGACCACGCCCTTCGGCCGAGCGCGGCCCGTCCCATCACGCCTCCACCCCGTACTTGTCCAGCCACTGTTTCAGGCGCTGGTAGCTCCTGAAGCCGATGAGCGCCGCCGCGCGCGTCTTGTTGTGGTTCGCTTCCTTCATGGCCCGCTCCAGGTAGTGCCGGACGACGTGGGCGATGGTCTCCTCGAGGCTGAAGCCGTCGCCGAGCGGCTGGCCCAGCACCGCGTCCCGCGGCGTGTCTTCGCGGACGAACAGCGCCTCGCGGACCTCGACGACATCGATCACCGGCCCGTGCGCCCAGACGAAGGCGCGCCAGAGGGTCCCCTCGAGCTCCCGGACGTTCCCCGGCCAGGGGTGACGGAGCAGGTGGTTCCTTGCGGCGGGAGAGAGCTTCTTCGGGATGCCTCCGGGGCGCGCCTCGTTGTTGAGGCGGGCGAGGAACTGGTCGGTCAGCAGGCCCACGTCGCCCTCGCGTTCGCGGAGGGGCGGCGTGTGCAGGACCAGGATGGCCAGGCGGTAGAAGAGATCCTCGTGGAATCGACCCTGGCCGACCTCACGCATCAGATCTCTGTTGGTCGCGGCGATGATGCGCACGTCGACGGGGACCTCCTGCCTGCCGCCGACGGGGCGGATCTTCTTCTCTTGGAGGGCGCGGAGCAGCTTCACCTGCGCATCGGGCGGCAGCTCGCCGACCTCGTCGAGGAAGAGCGTCCCGCCGGTCGCGCGCCCGAGGTGCCCCTGGTGGTCGGCGGCGGCGCCCGGGAAGGCGCCCCGGGTGTGCCCGAAGAACTCGGAGTCCACGAGCTCCCGGGGCAGGGCGCCGCAGTTGACGGCCACGAACGGGCCCGCGGCGCGCGGGCTCGCCTGGTGGATGGCGCGGGCGAGGAGCTCCTTTCCGGTCCCGGACTCGCCATGGATGAGGACGGGCGCCGTGGTGCCGGCGGCCTGCCACGCGCGGTGGAGCAGCCGCTTCATCGCCTCGCTCCGGTGGACGATGTCCGAGAACCCCGGCTCATCGGGCCGGAAGCCGCCCGAGAGGCGGGCCAGCTCTTCCTCGGTGCGGCGGACCGCGGCGGGGATCAGCTCCGCGGCGAGCTCGAAGGGCACGTCGGCGGTCTGGACGCCGGTCTGGGGCGATGACTCGATGAGCTCCGCCTCGAAGCGCGTCTTCGCGACGAGGATCCAGATGGCCGCCATCGCCGGCGTGCCCGCGCTCAGGTGGAAGGTCCGCTTGGCCCTCTTCCCGTACTGCTCGATCGACCAGGCCACAGCCTCCATGACGGCGCGGTAGATGTCCGCGTGGTGCGTCGGGGTGGAGAGCGTCTCCTGCCGGAGGACGATGCTCGCCTTCGTCTTCTTCCTGAGCCATCGCGTGAACGGCGCGACCTCCTCTCCTGGATGGTTGTTCAGCAGGACGAGGTGGTCGAACCCGCGCTCGGCGACGGCGTGCGCGATGGGGCCTGCGCCGACCGCGGCGTCGCCCGACGCCGCCCTGAGGTCTGTCTTCCCGATCCATGCGAGGAGAACACGGGCCATCGTGCTCGCCAGCGTAACAAACCTTCTGGTAGCAGAGACATCCTTCTTCTCGCCCCGGTAAGTTTCTCTGCCAGCGCCGCTGCGCGGCTGGCGTGCGGCGGCGAGGCGCGTGGCACGGGATATGAGAAGGGACGGAAGAGGGAGGTGAAGAAGGGCGGCGCCTGGACGCGTAAGCCCCTCTCACCGGTTGCGTCCACGTCGAGCTTCACGCCGTCGACGCCCACATCGCCTTCCCCCGGGCGACTCACCCCAGAACACCGGCCGGCGTCGAGCCCGGGTCGCGTGAGCCGAGCCGCACACGCTCAGTAGTGCCGCTCCAGCAGGTACCAGGCGAACGCGCGCACGGCGATCTTCGCCTGGGAATCCGGGACGAGCGGATCGAGCTCCGCCCACGCCACCTCGACCATGGCGCGCGCGCGCGCCATGCAGCGTTCGTTGGCCCCTGCCGCCTCGACGATCGAGAGGATACGACCCACCTCGTCGCCCTCGGTCGGGCGCACGAGGATCGCATGAGCGAGCGCCGCGCGATCGGCGCGCGGGAGCGAGCCGAGCGCGTCGAGGATCGGGAGCGTGAGCTTGCCGTGCATCACGTCCTCGCCGCGGGTCTTCAAGTCGCCCGCGAAGCCGCGCAGGTTCAGCACGTCGTCGACGATCTGGAAGGCGAGGCCGAGCGCCTCGAAGAAGCGGCCCACGGCGTCGAGCTGCGCGTCCGATCCGCCGCCGAGGATCGCCCCGATCCGCGCCATCGACGCCGGAGGCACCGCGCTCTTCAGGTGATGAATCGAGAGGAGGCGATTCGAGAGCCGCGCCAGCTCGTCGTCGTCGAGCGTCGTCGGGGCGAGGCCGGCGAGATCCAGGGCCTGTCCGGCGTGCCCCGCGCGCATCGCCTCGAAGTAGAGCGCGTAGACGCGCAGCTTGTCGCGATCCGGGATGGCGTCGCGATGGACCGGCGGCTCGCCCAAAAAATAGGCGGCGGTCCCCGCGTTGATCGCCGTCGCGTCGCCGTGCATCAGGTGGCAGGTCGGGCCGCCGCGCCGGACGACGGAGCGATCTTCGGCGTCGTCCACGATGAGCGAGCCCGTATGGATGAGCTCCGGCACCGCCAGCCAGTGACGGAAGCGGCGCGCGTCGCCGCCGACGAGCTCGACGCACGCGAGGATCGCGAACGAGCGCCACGTCTTGCCGCCGCGGTCCAGGATCTCGCGGATGGGCGCGATCAGCTTCGCCTCGAAGGTCGCGCGATCGAAGCCGTCGCGCGGGCGCGCGTGCGAGCCGGTCACGAGCGCTCGCAGGCGGTCCTCCGTGGGGCGCGAGGGGATGGTCTCGGCGAGCACGCGCCGCACCTCGTCGCCCACCGAGCGGAGGAATGCGTCGAGATCCCGGGCGCCGTACCCGCGGAGCTCGACCCAGCCACGCCCGCGAACGGCGGTGCCGCGGAGCGAGCCGGCGGCGACCACCTGCCCTTCCCAGAACGACGGTTCGGAGAGGATGGTGACGACCTCCTGATCCGCGTGCACCGCTCGGACGCTGATCTCGAGATCGAGCTCCTCGCAGGTGAAGGTCATCTGAACGGGATACTCGACGAAGGTCCGCAAGCTCCGCCACGCGGACTCCACGCGCATCGACACGCGCCGGGAGCGGCGCACGCGCCCCGCCGCGTCGCTCACCACCACCCAATCCTCGACGAACCCCCCGCGCTCGGCCGGGCGGATCAGATAGATGCTCACGTCGGTGCCGTCCTCGAGCTGGAGCGACGCCCACGTCCACGCGTTCTCGCCGCCGGCGGCCGAGCCCTCCGGGACGAAGCCGAGCTCGTGATCGTACCAGCCGCTCCCGCGCGCCACGGCCTCCTCGCGCCCGGACGCGGCGATCGTCCCGCGGACCGCGCACCTCGGGATGAAGTAATAGAACATCTGCTCCGAGCCCGCTCCGCGGATCACCCCGTCATCGCCCTGCCGTGCAGGGGGCTTTTCGGGGTGGAAGACGAGATCGACGCGGAGATCCGTCTGGTCGTCGCGCAGCGTCAGCTCGTAGTCGCCGTCGGCTCGTTTCTTGAAGCTGTCGGCGCCATAAGACAAGGAGAGCGAGCCGTCGTCCACGCGCGCAGCGCCGTCGATGCGGCGCGTCGGCAGAGGGACGGCGCCGCGCGCGAGGATTTCGCGCAGCGCCCGGCGACTCCGCTCGTCGAGCGACCTCGCTTGATCGACCTTCAGGAGCGCCAGCTCGCGGGTGGCGTCGTCGACGCGGACCGTGGCGGCGTACCCTCCGTCTTCTCCCGTCAGGGCCCAGGTCACGAAGTGCGCGTGCCGCGAGTCCGCGACGCGGTGCCGGAAGAACGCCGCGAAGACGCCGAGGCGACGGCCGCCCTCCGTCTCCAGATAGGAGTTCACGTACCACCACTCGAGATCCGATGAGACGTGGGGCCGGTCGTGCACGTCGAGATCGATGGGCCCGGGAGCAGGCCAGTCCGCGGGCCGCGCGATCGGTCTCGGGTTCGTCGTCATGAATGCACACTCCTCCTCTCCGCGCGGGCGCGCGCGGCCGACTCCCCCGCTCTCCGGGGATCTGGGCTATCGAGCACTCCGCCACGCGCTCAGCCCTTCGAGGGCGAAGCAGAGCGGGAGCGTCGGATTCCGGCCGTACGCGACGTGCGGGAACAGCACGGTGTAACAGCTGTCGTCGACCCAGCGGCCGTCGGCCTCCTGGCGATCCACGAGGAAGCTCGCCGCGCGATCGAGCTCCGGCGTTCGCGGGAGACCGACGGCGAGGAGCCCGCGAAGGACGTTGCCTGTGAGCGTGGGCATCGACGGGCCGCGGCCCGCCTCGGCGGGATCCGCGTAGCTCGCGATGTCCTCTCCCCAGCCGCCGTCCGCGTTCTGTCGCGACAGCGCGAACTGGACGGCGCGCGTGACCCACGGCGCGCGGTGATCGATCCCCACGGCACCGAGCCCGGCGAGGACGTACGCCGTACCCGCGAGGTAGTTGCAGGCCCACCGCCCCCAGAACGCGCCGAGCTCCGGCACCTGGTGGCGTCGCAGGAACGCGATGGCCCGCGCGACGGGCGGGCTCGTCGCGTCGTGGCCAAGCGCGCCGAGGGCGCGGAGCACGCGCCCCGTGATGTCGGCGTTCGAGGGATCGCCCGCCTCGGCCTGCAGCATCCATGCGCGGCGCAGCGCGCGGCCGATCGGCGTGCGCGGGCGCAGCGACGCGGGGAGCGACGCGGGATCGATGTAGAGCGGGCCGGGCGGCGCTGCCGGGCGGCCGGTCGAGAACGAGCCCCACCCGCCGTCGGGGTTCTGCATGGCCACGAGCCACGCCTCGCCTGCGTGGATGACGTCTCCGAACATCTGGCGTGGTGACGCGAGCGCGAGCGCGGCGAGCACCTCTGCCGTGCTGTCGAGATCGGGATTGCGCCCGTTGCCTCGCTGGTACGCCCAACCGCCCGTCCTGGGCGCGCCGCGCGGAGGTGTCTGCCAGTCCGTGGGCCCGGGCTGCGTCGCGCGCCCGCGCACCAGGAAGCCGATCGCCGAGGTGATCGCGGGGTGCGACGCCGGAATCCCGCTCTTCACGAGCGCGTGGACGAGCTGCGCCGTATCCCAGTGATCACTGAGGAACGGGCTCACCTCGAGCCCCGCCTCGGTCCTCCGCTTGAGCTGATCGCAGCAGGCGAGCGCGCCGCGGATGCGCTGGTCGTCTCGCGGGACGCCGAAGCCCGCGAGGACGATGGCCGCGGTGAGCGTGGCTGGGCCCACGCCCATGAGCCCAAACGATGGATCTTGCCTCTTCGTGAAGTACTCGATTGCGCTCCTCCGCCCGCGCGCTCGGATCGGGTGCCCCTTCGCCTCGCCAGGGCCGTGGTGCAAGAGGTCGAAGACCGCCGTCGCCAGGTGGATCCACACGAGCGTGTTCACACCGAGGGCCTTGGCCAGCAAACGCTCGCTGCCGGGCAACAAGCGAAACGCGAGGCCGGGATCGGGGAGCGTGTCTGCGGGGATCACGCCCGCGAGCGCCAGGGTGATGCGCGCCGAGAGGCTCGCCCGGCCAAAGCCGCCTTCGGAGGTGATGAACGAGCGCGCGCGGCTCAACGCGGGATCCGCCGGATCGACGCCGGCCGCGCGCATCCCCGCGTACCACATGCACGTCGCGTCGAGCTGGCCCGCGCGCGCTCTGGGCCAGGGCGGCACGGAGCCGTCGTCGCGCTGCTCGGCGCGGAGGCGCTTCACGCCGAGCGCGGCGTCCTCCTCGTCGAGCGCGCCGAGCCAGCGCTCGTGCACGAGGGCGACGCTCGTGAAGACGACGCCCGCGTCGTTGAAACCCTGCCAGGCCCCGTCGGTCCGCTGCTGTTCGAGGACCGCGCGGGCGCCGCGGAGGAGGACCTGATCCACGGAATCGGCGAGCGTCGTCCGAGGGAGGGAGAGCGTCGTCATATCCATCCGGGAGAAGGAAATCCAAACGTTTCGGAGACGTCAAGCCCCAATCGCGGGACGTGCTCCGGGTTGGCAGAACGAACAGGCGTTTGCGGGACCGCGCCGGGACCTCGCCCCCGCTGCGGGTCAGGCGCAGTGCCGCAAACGCCTATTCGTTGGAGCTTGGTTCTGGCTCCACGCTCCCGACTCCGAGACTCCAATAATTCAAGCATCTTACACACCTTCGCCGCTCTCGATCGCTGGTCCCGCGCTCGGCCGGCCCGCGAGCTGGCCAATCCGGAGCTCTTCGGAGGAGGGCGCCTGGCACCGGACGCCCTCGCCACGGCCGTGTCGCTCCTGCCCAGCTTCGAGGCCTTCATGGATGACGCCCTCCACGACCCGCGCCCCTTCGCCGAGCTCGTGGGGAACTCGGTCTTCAAGCTGCTCGTCGTGGGGCGCGGCGCGTCCTACTTCCCGGCGCTGCAAGGGCTCGAGCCGCTCCCGCTCCTCACGCACGCGCCCGATGCGACGCTCGACAGACCGAGATCGAGCACCGGTGCGCGTCTGTCCCTGGTTCTTCACCCTCGCTGACAAAATTCAGCGATATCTGGCGCGGCAAACGTGCTCTGTCGAGCGCCGGAGCGCAAAGGACGCGCGAGGGCGGGCTCCGCTCGTCTACGGTGCGTGGATGAGAATCTTGGCCTGGTTGACTCTGGGGCTCCTGTGCGCGGCGTGTGGTGATAACGGCGATCCGTCCGGCCCGGGAGGAGGCGGAGCCGGGGGCGCCGCCGCGGCGACCGCGGGCAGCGGCGGCGGTTCGGGCGGCGGTGGCGGCGGTGCGGGTGGCGGCGGCGGCGATGCCGCCGGCACCGGCGGCGGCGGCGCGGGGGCCGGGGGCGACGCGACCGGTGGAGGGGCGGGCGTCGGCGTCGATCTCGCCGCGCCTGACGCCATCTTCCTCCACCCGGCGGGGGAGACGACCAATATGGTGTTTCACATCGCGATCGCCGGAGCCGACGACGGCGGCGCCTACGTGAGCGGCGAGGGGTTCGGCGAGATCAAGCTGGGCGACCAGACGATCACCAAGCTGGGAGCGTTCCTCATCCGCCTCGATCCCGAGGGCGATCTCCTCTGGTCGGCGCCCATCGTCACGGCGCAGCAATCCTCGGCGACGGCCGTCACCGTCGACCGAGCGGGCAATGTGCTCATCGCGGGCGAGCTCTATGGCGAGGTCACGATCGGGGACACGAAGCTGTCCGGCGCGACGGATGATCCCGACGCCATGGTGGCCAAGCTCGACGCCGACGGCAGCGTGCTCTGGGCGAAACGCTTCGCCTCCACGGCCGCGGATCGCTGCTTTGCGGTCGCGACCGACGCCACGGGCAATGTGTACGTGGGTGGCTATGTCGACGACGACATCGACTTTGGCGACGGCCTCCTGGCGGTGGATGGGGAGTCCCCGTTCCTCCTGAAGCTCACGCCGGACGGCGACGTCGCCTGGGCCAAGGTGTTCAACAACCCCGGCGGCGCCGGCAGCGCCGTGGCCGGCATCGCCGTCCACCAGGGCGGCGACGTGTCGATCACGGGCTACGCCGACGGGGCGCTGACCATCGACGGCACAGCGCTGTCGCTGCCTGCAGGCTCGACGATGATGGGCTTCGTCGCCCGCTTCTCGAGCGCGGGGGAGGCCCGGTTCGCGCTGCGCTTCGGCGGGCCGGTGTTCGACATGGGCAACGAGATCGCCGTCGGTGAGGGCACGTTCCTCGCCGGCGCGGTGAGCGGCGAGAGCGATGTGCTCGGGACGACGGTGGACGCGGACCTCGAGGGCACGCCGTTCGTCGCGAAGCTCACGGAGAGCGGGACGGCCGAGTGGGTGATCACGCCGGAGCCGAGCGGCACGATGTACGGCCTCGCGCCCGACATGGCCGGCGGCGTCTACGCGGCGGGTCGCTACGACGATCTCGTCACCTTCGACTACACCCCGTTCGCGCTGCGCGCGAGCGCGTCCTCGGAGGTCACGGCGCTCCAGCGCTACGCGTCGAGCGCCGGCTCCTCCGAAGGCATGGCGCTCACCTCCGGCGGTACGCTCTGGGTCGCCGGCACCTTCTACGGTTCCATCGACGTCGGCTCGGGCCCCGTCGCGTCGCCGAGCACGAGCGGATTCGTCTTCCGCATCCCGGCGCGCAAGTGAAAGAAGCCGGCTCGCCGCGCGATGCGCGAGCCGGTATCGGTCGCGGACAGAGGTCGAGGTCGCCAGCGACGCTTCAGAAGGCCGGGGAGCAGCGCTTGCCGTCGGTGGTGATCGGCCTGTCCTCGGGCTCGGCCTCCGTGAGGTCGATGGCGTGGAGATCCGTCACGTCGTCATGGCGCAGGCACTAGACAAGGGACGTCGCGTCGGGAGCGATCGTCACGCTATCTATGTAGGTGCCGGGCTCGGCGAGCACGAGGGGGGACATCATGGCTGTGGCCATGTCGTAGACCAAGAGGGCGCTTGTGGCTACCGTGTGTCGTCGGCCGGGATATCGATGGTTCCGACGAAGACAATTGACGCCCACCACCCGAAGATCCGGATGCGCGAATTCCGCACGTCCGGATCTGTGGGGGGCCGGGGGGGTAGTCGACCCCGGCCTACCCGACTAGGGGATTTCGGGCTCGGTGTGCCTTCGCCACTCGTCCCGCGCGCTTGAGTAGGCGGTCCGGGCGGCGAGCTCGCGCTCCACGCCGGTGATGGCGGGCATCTTGCGATGGCACAGCTCCCCGGGAAGGGTGATCTCCACCTGAGTTCGTGCTTCACGCAGCGTGCCGGGCCATCCGCCGGCGGCGGGGCGGCCTTCTCGATGGAGGTCTTGACGCCAACGCCTGGCCCACGCCTGGCCCAGCGCGTTGGCGCTCTGCTCGATGAATCGTTGCCGCACGGCCGCCAGCGCCGAGCCGTTCTGGTCGGTTGCTGGCTCTGACGGGGCGCGCTCGGCGCCCTGGCTCGGCGCTGCGCGCTTCACTCGGTGACCGCAGGCTGAGGCCCCGGGACGATCCCTGCGATGTCCGGATCCTCTCCCGGCGTCCCGCTGACGGCGGAGCCCTTTCCCGTGCGGCGCGCGAGACGGTTCGCGTCTTTCTCGCGCTGCTTCTCTTGCCTTTCGCGTTCCTTTTGCCGCTTCAATGCTCCCTGTCTCTGCATGCCGAACCGGCCTTTCGGCGCCTCCGGGCGCGTTCTTCAGCACCTCATGGTGCGTCCTGAAAGCGCAGGCGTGGCGGCGCACGAGCGCCGCCACGCCGCGCCCGTGATCAGTACCGGTCGCGACCGCCGCCGCCGAAGCCGCGCGCCGGACGCTCCTGCGCTTCGTTGACCTTCAGCGCGCGGCCATCGAGCATGGCGCCGTTCAGCTGCGAGATGGCGCTGTTCACGGCCTGGGCCGTGCCCATGGTCACGAACGCGAAGCCGCGCGGCTGCCCCGTCTCGCGGTCGGTCGGCATCGCGATCTCACGGACCTCGCCGGCCGCGGCGAACGCGGACTCGAGGGTCTCGCGGGTGGTGTTGAACGAAAGATTTCCTACGTAGAGACGATTTCCCATGCCATCCTGCTCTTTTACGGCCTTCTGGTGCGCTCTGCGGCGGACCCGGCCTGCCATCCGACGAAGCCGTGACGGATCGAACGGAGACGTGCGGCGCGGAACTCCCGCGCGATCACACGGTGCGTCGTCCAGTCGTCCGAGCGAGCTGCAATCTCCCTCACGGGCGAGGGAAGAGGGAAAGCGTCGTTATAGAGGGCCAGGGACGATCGTGAGGGGGGCATCCTAGCCCGGTGCCTCGCCGTCCGCAAGCGCGCCGTTCGGTCTTCCGTCGCCGAGCGTGCCGCCGACCGCAGGCGGCCGGCGAACAACGAGGTTGCATCGGGGCGAAATGGCGCATGTCCGCGATCTCCGTGCACCTCGGCCCCGGACCCTGCGGGGGCCCGCCGTGAGCGACGTTGGTGATCATCGAGTCGGGTCCTGAAGCGGACCCGAACGCACATGCCAGGCTGCGCCGTGACACCGTCCACCTCTGGAGCCTCGAGGCGAGCCTCGACCGCCGGCCTCACCGGTCGTGCGCGATCCGGTAGCTCCCCGGGATCACCGCCGGCGGCGGCCCGTCGTACAGCGTCGCCGTGCGCCGCTCCTCCTTGCGGACGCGGTACTCGAACACGCAGCGGAGGGAGAAGAAAACCCGCCCTTCCCCCGCGACGATCCCTATCTGATCGAGGTGCATGGGAAAGACAACCTCCCGCTCCTCGAGCTGCACGTGGATGTGCATCCGCAGGTCGGGCATCGCGAACGCGAGATCCCCGCCGCGCAGGCCGTGCGTGAGCCGGATCCCGTCGCCCGGCCTCGGCTCGCCGCCTGCCTCGATCATCATGCCCGGGTGCCCCATGTTGAAGAACGTCGGGAGGATGTCCCTGTGCCCCACCTTGAATTCGGGCGCCCTGTCGGGCGTGAGCCGGCTCGGGTCCGGCGCGGCAGCGCTCGTCGCGGCCTTCACGCGGAGCGCGCCCTCGCTCGGGTAATAACCCAGGCCGACGGGATCGGGGGCGTCGCCGAACGAGCGGAGCAGCCGGTTCGGGTCCTCGAGGTTGGGCAGCGGCTTCCCGAGCGCGCTCTTCGCGTCGAGGTAGAACCCTCGCCCCGCCGGGTTGGGCGTGAAGGGCATGTCGAGCCCGTAGTCGGTGGGGCAGGTCCCGCCGAAGGCGCGCCCGTAGTCGAGCTCCATCGAGACGAACGCCTCCGGCTCGCTCGGGACCAGGGCGCCGCCGGCCCCGGGCACCCAGGAGCGATCGCCGAAGACGGTGATCCGCCGCCGAAAGGCCCGGCCCACCTCGAGCTCGACGTCGAGGCGCGGCCTCGCCGCGCCGCCGGGCTGGCGCACCTTCCCGCCGAGCAGCACGTCGATCCCGCCCATGTAGAACGGCTTGTCCCCCGGCATCTTGCCGAGCGCCGTCGCGACGGGCTCGCCCGAGATCGGCCACGGCTCGTCGGGCGTGGCGACGAGCGCGCCGCCGGCGACCCGGAAGGTGGGACGCGCGATCGCGCAGCCCAGCATGTGGTCGTCGCTGCGCGCCGACGCCGTCCTGAGGAGCACCGCCGGGTGCCTTGTCTCGTTGCGAAGCTTCACGGATCGAGCCCTCTCCGCCGCGGCGCCGCGCTCAGCAGTTCAGGCGCACGGTGCCGCCGTCGAGCTTCTCCGTGGCGCTCCCGTTGGTCACGTAGATCCCGTCCGAGGTGATCTCGATCTTCGCGGACTTGCCCTCGGCGTCGGTCGAATTGCCGATCTCGAGGACGATCTTCTTCTGGGCCCGGATCCGGATCGTCGAGTCGGCGAACAGGGCGAGATCGGGTCCGCCGATCTGGACCTCCTGCTCGGACTCGACGCGCACCTCTCCGGCGCACGTCATCTCCAGCGCGCCGTCGGTCACCGCCCACTCGAGCGAGCCCGCGCTGAGCGTGCAGTGCCCGTCGACGACCTGCTGCATCGTGCCGCCGACCGAGAGGGTGAGGTTGCCCGTCACACGCCTCGACTCGTCGTCCAGGGACGAGATCGCGTGCGCCCCGGTGACGATGACCGTCCGATCGCCGCTCACCTTGACCGACTCGTCCCCGCCGACGCACGCGCTCCGGTCCCCGGCGACGATGTCGCGGCGGTCCCCGACGACGCTCGCCGTGTGATCGCCCGCGACCGAGAGCCAGCTGTCGGCGCCGACCGAGGTGGTCTGATCCGCTGTTACCGTTCTGGTCTCGGCCGCGCCCACGGTCACGGTGCGCGCGCCCGCGACCGTCACCGTCTCCGCGCCGCCGACGGTCTTCGTGCGGTCGCCCGTCACCGCGAGCGCGTCGTCGCCGCCGACGTTGCGGCGCGCGTCGTTCAGGGCCTCGACCTTGAGGTCGCGCTGGGCGCGGAGGTAGACCTCTTCCCGGCCTGACTGGTCCTCGAAGCGGAGCTCGTTGTACCCGCCGCCTCCCGGGGTGGTCTGGGTCCGCAAGGCCGACTTGGTCTTCTCGGCAGGGAGCGCGTACGGATAGGGGCTCACGACCGTGTACACCCGCCCGGTCACGATCGGCCGGTCCGGATCGCCGTCGAGGAACTCGACGAGCACCGCGCTCCCGACGCGCGGGATGTGCATCGCCCCGTAGCCGGCCCCCGACGCCATCTGAGCGACGTGGACCCAGCACGCGTTCTCCGAGGCGCTGCCGTTGCGATCCCAGTGCAGCCTGACCCTCACGCGCCCGTCGCTGTCCGTCTCGATCTCGGCCCCCTGCGTCCCGACGACGGTCGCGGCTTGCGGGCCGGCGATGCGCGGCTTGGGCGTCCTGCACGGGGGCCGGAAGGCGACGCCGGCAGGGACGCACTCGAACGTGCAGCGGTACCCCTCCTTGCTGTCGAACCGGGCCGCGTGCTGGAGCCGGGTGATGAGGTACTCCGCGTTGAAGCTCTCCCTCGGGTGATCCTCGAGCCGGAACCGCGCGCCGGGCGCGAGCCGCACGGAGAAGGCCTCGCCCTGCCCCACGGCCGCGGTCGCCTGGAGCGCGTCGAGGCGGACCTCCGCGCCGGGGCTGGCCGGGTACGCGAACACGGCGAGGTCCGTGTGCCGCCCCTTCTCGGCCGCCGTGTCCACGACCGAGGCGGGGTTCTCGAACGGCACGTCGCGCGTCGTGACCTTCCCCGGCCGGACCCGCTGCGCGAAGCGGAACGAATCGATGCCTTCTCCGGTGTGGATCGCCCCCGTCACCGGCCGATACCGGAGCTCCTCCGGGGAGATGGGCGAGTGGACCTGCGCCGTGTCGGAGATCATCAGGGTCGCGCCAGCGTCGGCGTGCTCGAAGTAATAGAAGATGCCTTCTTCCTCCATGAGGCGGCCGAGGAACGCCCAGTCCGATTCGCGGTACTGGACGCAGACGTCGCGCGCCTCGTAGCTGCGCTGGAGCACGATCTGGTAACGCCGGACGCCGCCGAGCTTCAGCACGCGCTCGATGACCTCGGCCGTGGTGACGCCCTGGAAGATGCGGCAATCGTACCGCTGGTCGAGGAGCCAGACCTCCGGCACCAGCGTGGCGCGGTAGGCGGCGTGGTGCTCCGAGGTGTGGACCTGCTCGAACCGGCTGACGATCCCGTGCAGGTGGCGGGCGCCGGCGCCGTGATCGAGCGTCAGCACGGCCGACTCGGCGACGAGCGCGTCGAGGTCGAGGTCGGTGTCGGCGCACTCGACGGTGATATCGAAGGCGTAGAGCTCCGACATCGCCTCCGCGCCTGAGAGCTCCTTCACCTCGAGCGAGGTCTTGAGTCCATCGATCGTGAGTCGTGCGCGGACGAGGGGCGGTGCCACGGCCATGAGAACCTCGGAAGAAGTTCGACCATCAGAGCCGATGCCGCGCCGATGTGCAAACACGTTGCGCGCTGGCCGCGCCGGGCGAGCTGTGCGGTGCAGGTGCGATGTGCCGCTCGCGCCCCGGCCCTGCTGCGCCCAGCGCATGTCGCGGGCTGCTCATGCCTCCTCCAGCGACGCGATCCCGAGCGGCCGCTGTCGGCCGTACGACCCTGGGATGTACGCACGTCTCGATGGGCTCGCTCGGCGCCGTTCGAGGATCGAGATCGCTCGCCCGGGGTTCCGCGCGGTCGCGCCGGCGCTACCGAGGGGGCGGCGTCGTCGAAGCGCAGCAAGCGAACTTTGCGTAGTTCGCCTCGTGGGCGGCGCAGCGACCATCGTTCGCGTAGTCGAACGCCGTGAGCACGGCGCCGTCGCTCGCGCACGTCGCGTAGGCCCGTTCCTTGAGGGCGGACGCGTCGATGCACGAGGAGCCGTCGCCGAGAGAGCCGCCCCAGCAGGCCTCCGGCGGCGGAGGCGGCTCGGCGCCGCAGCACTCGAAGAAGGCCTTGCTGGTCTCGTAGCCGGTGCAACGCGGGTTCTCCTCCTCGTAAGAGAAGGAGGTGAACCTGGCGCCTGCGCTGGTGCACGTCGCATAGGCCCGATCCTTCATGACCGAGCGGTCGACGCAGGAGAGGCCATCGCCCAGCTCGCCCTTCCAGCACGCGCCGGACGGAGGAGGCGGCGGAGGAGGCGGCGGCTCGTTACCGCAGCACTCGAAGTAGCCCCAGGTGGTCTCGTGGGCCGCGCAGCTCGGGTTGTTCCGCTCGTAATCGAAGACGGTGAGGTCTCCCTCCGTGCGCGAGCACGCCGCATAGGCCTGGTCCTTGAGGACAGAGGGGTCGACGCAGGATCTGCGATCGCCCAGCTCGCCCTTCCAGCACGCGCGCGGCGGAGGGGGCGGCGGCGTGGAGCCGCAGCACTCGAAGGTGGCCTTGGTGGCCTCGTTCGTACCGCAGCGTCCGGGGTCCGGCGGGGCGTCGAGCCAGGTGAGCGTGGCGCCCGCGCTCTCGCACATCGCGTAGGCCCGATCCTTGATGGCGCCCAGGTCGATGCAGGAGGATCCGTCGCCCAGCTCGCCCTTCCAGCACGAGTTCGGCGGCGGCGGAGGCGGCGGATCGCCGCCGCAGCACTCGAAGACCACCTCGCTGCTCTCGTGCTCGGCGCAGCTCGGGTTGAGGGTGTCGCTCACGAAGCTCGCGAGCTCCGCGCCCATCCTCGCGCACCTCGCCTGGGCGTGATCCCGGAGCGTGGCCGTGTCGTGGCACGTGAATCCATCGCCCATATCCCCGAGCCAGCACGCCGAGGGCGGGGGAGGCAAGCGTCCCCCGTCGCCGTCTGATCCCGGGTCCTCGCCGCCGCCCGCCCCTTGATTCGCGTCCCCGCCGTTCCCGCCTTCCCCGCCCGTCGAGCCCGCTGGTGGATCGGGATCCGGCGCCAGGGTGATGGTGCACCCGGAGCCGACGAGGAGACTGGATATCGAGACGCTGAGCAATAGACCTATCGCAAGGGAAGTCCGCATGGTGATCCTCCGTGAAAGCCGGCGTTGCGCCGGACAGCTCCGAGCGCGCGCTGCTCGTGCTCGGGTCAGCGCGCCCTCTCCGTCGTGTCGCTCTCCATCTACCAACCGCGACGAGGCCGGCGGTTTCCTCGGGCGGGCGATTTCGCGATCAGAAGGGGCAGCAGGTGTAGCTCAGGCTCGTGGCCGTGGCGTCGGTGCAGGCGACGTGTTTGTCCCCGAACACGCGACGGAAGAGATAGTGGCCATTGCCCCTGCAGAGCGCCGTGGCCTCGGCATCCAGCCTCTCGTACGGCTGGCACACCTCACCGAAGTCGATCTCGCTCGTCCAGCACGACGGCGAAGGCAGCGGATCCCCCGAGGGGCAGCACTCGTAGTAGACCCTGGTCGTCTCGTGGTCACCGCAGTCCCGGTCGGGCTGCTCCTGATCGAGGGAGCGGAGCTCCGTGCCCCTGTCTCTGCACATCCTCCAGACCTCGTCCTTGACATACGTCGTGTCGAAGCACGTGACGCCGTCGCCGAGCACCCCTTTCCAGCATGTGGTCAGCGCCATCCTCCCGCACGTGTACTCGGCGTCGAGGTAGCTCCCGTGATCGCAGGGATCGAGCAGCGTCAAGTCCGCGACGATGAGGCTCTGCGCCTCGCACTGCGCCCTGGCCTCGTGCCGCAACGCGTCCGCCGTCTGGCAGAGCGCCTCGTCCCGCGGGGCCGCCGGATCCTCGATCGCGGGTCCTTCGGCGTCCGTGGCTCGGTTACCTTCTCCGCTCTCGCCCTCGTGCGCGGCCGCTTCCGCGGGGACGCCTCCGGAGCCTCGGCGCAGCGCGGCGTGAGGGCCGCGCTGCGCGAGAGGAGATAGCCCTTCCGGGCCATCAACCCATCTCCGGCCCAGCGTCTGCGGGGGGGTCAGCGGCTCGACGCGCACGCGCGCCGGCGGAGGCGAGGCGCGGTCGACAGGGAGCCGGCTGTCGTCCAGGAGCCCTGGGGTGTCGTTCGCGTCCCGCGGCGGCACGGCGCTGCGCGGCACGGGCGGCGCCGGAGCGAGCCGGCGGGGAGGTTCCTGGAGGAGCGGGGCGCGGATCCGGGGAGGCAGCGCTGTCGGGCCGTGGGCCGGCGTGCGCTCCAGGAGCCCGCCGTCCGTGGGAGGCGGATCGCCCACGAGCTCGATCGCTGGCTCGACGGGGCGCTCTGTGAAGATCGAGCCGGGTGTGAGGCCCTGGAGCGCGGTGCCGAGGGCGACGATGCTGGCGCTGGCGCCCAGCGCCAGCACGAGCGAGCGCCCCCCGCTCCCGCCCATGAAAGGCCGCCGCCCGCGCCGGTCGAGCTCCGCGACGAGGCGCGCCTCGAGCCGAGGCGACGGCTTCATCGAGGCGAGCTGCTCGTCCACCTCGCGCAGCAACGCGAGCAGATCACGGTTTCGCGTCATGGCCCACCTCCCATCCGGCGTCGCGGAGCTGCGCAACCGCCTTTTGAATCAGCTTGCAGACGTACCCCTTGGAGTGGCCGAGTATCTTCCCGATCTCCTCCTGCTCCTTGCCGTCGAGATAAAACATCGAAAAAGCGACCTGTTCTTTGGGAGGCAGCGTGCCCAGCGTCTCGAGCGCGCGGCGCAGATCGTCGCGCGCGATCGTCACTTCATCGAGGGGGCTGCGCTCGCCCTCGCCTTGCCCGAGCAGCCAGCAGATGGGCGGGAGCGCCAGGAATCGGTCCCGGCGCAGGCGGTTCAGGCAGCGATTCGAGGTCGTCCGGTACAGCCACCCCTCGAGGTTGTCTCGCTCGGTCAGGGTCTCGAGCGCCTTCATCAGGTCGAGGAAGACGTCCTGCGTTACGTCCTCTGCCCAGGCCACGTTGCCGCGGCCGTAGCGGAGCGCGAGGCGGTACACCAAGCGATGGTGGTTGCGGTAGAGCGCGCCGATATCGTGCGCCTCTTCGCCGGAGCGCTGCGTCACGGCGGGTGGGAGCTTCCGCTCCGAAGGCACGGCGATGTCGTCCGGCGGAGCGCTCCGGCCTCCGTCCGCCGGAGGGGGGAGCAGCTCCTCCGCCCGGGTCTGGCCCTCGAAATGAGGTCGCGCGGCGAGGTTCACCGGCGCCTCCGAGCGAGGGTCCCGTCCGCCGTGAAGCCCCACGAGCCGACCAAGAGTTGCGCCATCTGACACCCTACACAATCGAGGTCGGCGCTGGTTTCCTGTCGGCGGTCTCAGGCGTCGATTTCCCCTCCACGGGGTTCTCCTGGTACCCTCCTGCAACGTCCGCGGTAGAATCGGCGAACGCCACGAGAACCGCTGCGGATCGGCGTCGTCGGGCCATCGAGGCTCCGCGAGCGCGCCTTGCTCACCCGGTGCGCAGCGTCTTCATCGCTCCGGCCCACGCGAGCAGCTGATCGAGCAAGGCGAAGGCGGACTTCTCGTGGCGGGGGCGGGGCTTGAACACGCTGAAATTTTCGAAGTCGTCGAACAGAGAGAGCATGACCTGCGCGCGCACGTCCGCGATCTGGAGCTCGGCCATCACGAGCCGGAGGTGCTCGACGGCGCGTGAGCCTCCCGCGCTGCCGTAGCTCACGAAGCCAGCCGCCTTGTTGTTCCACTCCTTGTACAAATAATCGATCGCGTTCTTGAGCGCGCCCGAGGTGCCGTGGTTGTACTCCGGCGTGACGAACACGAAGGCGTCGAACGAATCGATCTTCGCTGCCCACGCCTTGGTGTGAGGCTTCGTGTACTGTCCCATCGACGGGGGCGCCGGCTCGTCGAGCAACGGCAGGTCGAAATCCTTGATATCGACGAGCTCGTAGTCGGCGCCGCCCTTCTTCGTCGCCACGTCGTGCACCCACTTCGCGACAGCCTCGCCGTTGCGGCCCGGCCGCGTGCTCCCCAGGATGATCGCCACCTTCAACATGTCTGCTCTCCAAGGCAATAGCCCAGCTCCGCTCGAGCCAGCGGGCGGCGTGATGCGCATTCCCACGACGCCGTGGTGGAGAGGAGGGGGCTCACGAGGTTGCTACCAGCTCGAGGCTACTACCAGCCAGGCAGGCTTCCCGCCAGCCAGGTGTCGCGGGAGCGCGCGACCCCTCGACCCGGGGGCCACCGCTCCGGACCGCTGCAGCCGCAGGCGCCAGGGCGGAGAGTCCCGTCACGGCCAGGCCGACCCCGCCATGGGGCTTGCATCGGTTCCGATCCAGATCGACGATGCGCCCGGAGCAGGGGGCGCGCCGCGGGCTTCGCTGCCCGAACAGGCGAGATGGCGCAGATCACCTTCACGCAGAACCTGGCGAGACACGTGGAATGCCCTGCTCTCGAGGTCGCCGGCGGGACGGTGCGCGAGGCGCTGGAGGGCTACTTCGCGCTGCACCCGCGCGTGCGCGGCTACGTGCTCGACGACCAGGGCGCGCTCCGGAAGCACGTCATGGCTCGTCCCCGCGCAGAAGGACGAGACGCGCGTGCCCGTCGGCGGCAACGTGGTCGTGTCCCGCACGCGCGACGGCGGCAAGACCTGGGACGTGCTCCGCAATGGGCTGCCGCAGCGCCACGCCTGCGACCTCACGTTCCGGCACGCCCTCGACATCGACGACAGCGGCGATCGCCTCGCGTTCGGGTCCACCACGGGCTCGCTCTGGATCACCGAGGATCAAGGCGATTCATGGCAGGCGATCTCAAGCCACCTCCCTCCGATCTATTGCGTCCGATTCATGGCAGGCGATCTCAAGCCACCTCCTCCGAACTATTGCGTCCGATTCATGGCATGACACGGCGCGCGCCGTCGCGATCGCGGCGCCGCGCGGCCTGTCTCCTGCGTAAGCACGCGCCGGCGTCGGAGATTTGCTTGAGCCGTTTATAATTAGTATTTACTTGCGGCCTTGGTCCGTTCGTGAACAATCAGCTCGACGGCGCGGCCGAGATGATCGTCAATCCGGGCGATCGCCGCGGTCGCGTCGAGACTCTTCCTTTTGGCAGTGGCGGCGCGCGCTCGAGGGGCAGCCTCGAGCGCGGGGCCGGCAGTGGAGATCAAGAGCCATGACCGACAAGAAGCAAGGAGCACCTTCGTCCAGCTCGACCCCTACCCGACGCCAGGTGCTGAAGCAGGCGGTGGGCCTCGGCGCGGGGTTGGCCGCCACGCGCTTGCTTGGTGGCGAGGCGTCGGCGGCGCCGCGCATCCGCTCCGGGACCTTCACGACGAGCGACGGGGTCGCCCTCAACTACCTGGAGGCGGGGAGGGGGAGGCCGCTGCTGCTCCTGCACGGGTGGTCCCAGTCGGCCGCGCTGTACAGGGCGCAGATCCTCGCCTTCGCGCGGCACCACCATGTCTTCGCGCTCGACTGGCGCGGACATGGCGAGTCGGAGAAGCCCGAGCACGGCTACCGCATCGCGCGCTTCAGCAGGGATCTTCACGAATTCATCTGCGGGATGAGGTTCAAGCACCTCTCCGTCCTCGGGCACTCGATGGGCTGCGGCGCGCTCTACAGCTACTGGGACAACTACGGGGGGCACTCCCTGGACCGCCTGATCCTTGTCGACGTGGGCCCGGCGATGACGGCCTGGCCCGACTGGTCCGCGGAAGAGGCGGCCGAGGCGGGGGCCCTGTTCACCCCGCAGACGCTCCACGAGACGGCCGCCGCGCTTCGCGGGCCCGACGGGATCGCCACGACCTACGGGCTCGTGTCCACCATGTTCACCCCCGGCTACCCGGCGGATCAGCTCGCCCTGGTCGTCGAGCAGAACCTGAAGCTCCCGCGCGCGTACGCCGCCAAGCTGCTCGTGGACCAGGCCGAGCAGGACTGGAGGGACGTGATCCCGCGGATCGACGTGCCCACGCTCGTCGTCGGCGGAGAGGCGAGCATCTTCAACCCCATCTCCCAGCAGTGGGTCGCCGACCAGATCCCCGGCGCCGAGCTCCTCCTCTTCGGCGCGGACGAGGGGGGCAGCCACTTCATGTGGCTCGAGAACCCCGAGAAGTTCAACGAGGATGTCCTCGACTTCCTCGGCTGAGCTGCGCTGCCCTTGAGCGGCTGCCGCGCGGGGCTGCGCGGCGATACCTGGCTTCGCTGTCGATACGATGACTCGGCGCCTACTTCTTCTTTCTGCTCGACCAGCTCTCGATCGGCAGGCCCTGAAACCGCTGAAAATCTCGAATATTCACCGTTACCAGGATCAAGCCGTTGCTCTTCGCGATGGCGGCGATTTGCCCGTCCACGAACGGTGCCGGCGTTCCCTTCCCATCGAGCCGAGCGCGCTCTTCGGCATGCCATGCCGAAGCCGCGGCGTCGTACGGCAGGATGGGAAAAGACAGGTAGACGACCTCGCGCAGGTACGCCTCCAGCGCCGTGCGCCGCTTGCCTGAGGGCAGGAGCCGACAGCCGTACCACAGCTCGTGCCACACGGGGGCGGCGAGCGCGCTCTCGTGCGCGTGGGCCTCGATCTTTGCGAGCATCGCCTCGTCGGGCGCCTGCTTCATCGGCTCCGAGATCGTGGAGGTGTCGAGCAAGAAGCGCGGGCTCACAGCTTGACCTGTCGACCCGGCGAACGGTCGCGAACGGACGCGGCGAAGTCGCGCTCCAGGCCCACCTCCTCGAGGACGTGCCTCTTCCGGAACGCTCGGTACGCGTCGCCGAAGCTCGGTCGATCCGCGCGCAGCCGCTCGAACTCCTCCCGGGACAGGACGACCGCTACGGGGCGACCTCGCCGGGTGAGCTCGACGACTTCACCCGCTTCCGCTTGCTCGATGATGGAGGGGAGATGGGCCCGAGCTTCTGCGACGGAGTAGCGATGCGCCATTCCATAGATGTACATCAACATGTACATTCGTGCAACCGGGCGGGATGGCTCTGGTCCACGCTCAGGTCGCGCAGCTCGGCGGCAGGACCGGACCGGTCTTAGCGCCGGAGCACTCCCTCCGACGATCCCGCCGACGATAAGTGGCTCGCGACCAACGAGTCGGCGCAGGGGTTCACGTGCGTGTGCTGTCAGCCTGCATGCGCGTGCTGTCAGACAGGAGATGACGGCGGCTGTGCCATCCGCGTCGCCACACGTCGCGAGCGCCTGCCGTTGCCCCTGCGCTCTCAGCCTGGTATGGGTAGGGTGGCTGCCATGAGCTGGACCGAGGATGACCAGAGCAGGCTCGACCGCCTCCGCGACAGGGAGCTTTCCGGCACGCTGACACAGCCCGAGCAGGAGGAGCTCGCGGCGCTGATCGCGCGGATCGAGGCGGAGGAGGCGGCGGTGCTTGCTCCGGAGATGGCTCGGTTGCGTGCCGAGGCCGGCGAGCTGGCGGTCGAGCTGGCCAGCGTCGAGGGCGAGAACGAGCAACTGGCCCAGCTCATGGCACAGCAACAGGCCCTCGTGACCGACACGCGCAGGTTCCTCGAAGAGTTCGACCGGCGTCGCGCGTCCATCCTCGACGGACTTGCCCGCGTCGCGGGTGGGCCGCTTCCCGCTGCATGAATGGCCGTCTCGACTGAAGCGCGCGCAATCGTGCGGGCCACCTTCGGTGGACGGTGTGGTTACTGCGGCGTTTCCGAAACGTCGGTGGGAGGCGAGCTGGAGATTGATCACTTCTACCCGCTTGCTGCGGGTGGTTCCGACGACATCGAGAACCTCGTCTACGCTTGCACCGCGTGCAATCGGTTCAAGGGCGATTATGCCCCCGCACACGATGCATCTGACAGCTTGCGCCTTCTTCGCCCTCAGCGTGACGGTCTCGACGCGCACGTCGAGGAGACGGTCCACGGTCGGCTGATCGGGCTGACGCTTCGCGGCTGGTTTCACATCCAGCGTCTTCATCTGAACCGCCCGCTGCTCGTCGAGCGGCGCCAGTTGCACCACGTCCTTCAGCAGCAGAAAGCCGACCTCTCGCGGTCACGAGAGGCGGAGGCGCGTCTGCGGCGGGAAAATGACGCGCTTCAGGGCGAGATCGCTCGCTTGCGGGCAGTCGTGGTCGCTTTGCTTGGTGGAAGCGAGAGGTGAGCCGACGCGACCGCTGCGCCCGTCCCGGCCTCGCCGCTGGCCGCGTTGGACATCCGGTGAGAGCGCGGGCATCGTGGCGGCCATGAAGGTCTTCGTTACAGGGGGCTCGGGGTTCATCGGAGGCCATCTCCTCGAGGGGCTCGTGCGCGCCGGTCACGAGGTGAGCGCACTGGCGCGCTCGCCGAGGAGCGCCGATGTCGTGCGACGTTACGGCGCGGCGCCGGTCGCTGCCGACCTCGGGACGCTGAAGGGCGAGGACCTCGCGGGCACCGAGGCCGCGGTGCACTGCGCCGCGTATGTCGAGGAGTGGGGGACGCGCGCGCAGTTCTGGGAGGACAACGTGGAGGGGACGGCGCGGGTGCTCGACGCGGCGCGCGCCGCCGGTGTGCGCCGGTTCGTCCACGTCGGCACCGAGGCGGCGCTCTTCGATGGCCACGATCTCATCGATATCGACGAGACGCACCCTTATCCCGAGAGGCAACGCTTCCTGTACTCGGAGACGAAGGCAGAGGCGGAGCGGCGCGTGCTCGCCGCGAACGAACCCGGCGGCATGACCACCGTCTCCATTCGCCCGCGCCTCGTCTGGGGTCCAAGGGATGCGACGGTGCTGCCCATCGTGCTGCGCATGGCGCGGGAGGGGAGCTTCGCGTGGCTCGACGGCGGCGGCGCGCGCACGTCGACGACGCACGTCGCGAACCTCGTGCACGCGCTGCTGCTCGCCCTGGAGCGCGGCCAGGGCGGGCGCGCCTACTTCGTCGCCGACGACGGCACGCGCACGTTTCGCGATTTCCTGACGGCGCTGGCGCGGACGCAAGGGGTGGCGCTGCCCGGGCGCAGCGTCCCGAGCGTCGTCGTCCTCCCGCTCGCCGCCGCGATCGAGGGCGCGTGGCGCCTCCTCGGCGTCCGGCGGGCGCCGCCGATGACCCGCTTCGCCGTCGCCATGATGTCGCATTCGGTGACGGTGAAGACCGACCGCGCCCGCGCCGAGCTCGGGTATGCGCCCATCATCGGCGTGGAAGAGGGGCTGGAGCAGCTCTCGGCGGGGCGCTGACAGGCGCGTTCATTGCGCACGAGCGCCGCGGCGCTGCGCAAACAGCCAGCGCCAGGTCGCGTCCTCGGCGTAGACGTCGACGAACACGGCGTGCCCGCCGCGCGCGAACTCCGTGAGCGTGAGCGCCTCGTCCGCGGACGCGCCGGTGCCGGGACGCCAGACGACCCCGCCGCCATAGAACACCGCGGTCGAATCGGACCCCGGCGGATAGCTCAGCATCGGATTGCCGCTCCGGGTACCCCGCAGCGCGGCGATGGCGGACACCCAGGTCGCGGACATGGTGTTCGGCACGACCTCGTCGTCGAAGGCGTGGAACGCGCGGACCGGCAGCGTGCGCAGACCCGCCGCGAGCTCACCCGTCTGCGGGCAAGCGCCGCAGATGGGCAGCGCCGCCGCCAGCCGCTCCGGATGGACAGCGGCGTAACGCCAGGTTCCGCATCCACCCATGCTCGGACCGGTGACATAGATGCGGTCGCGATCGATCTCGTGCGTTGAGAGCAGGTAGTCGAGGAAGGCATCGATCGTCGCCGGGTCCCATTCGCCGGGCGACTGCGGCGCGGCGATCAGCACGCCGGCGTCGACGAGCGGGGACGATGTGCCGAACAGGCGCGCGCGCGCCAGATAACGGAGCGGCGGCAGGCGGTGGATGATGGCGCGCGGGTGCCTACCGTCACCGCGGCTGCTCCCGCCGTGCAGCACGAGCAGGAGCGGGCGCGGCCCCGGCTCCGGCGGCACGTACTCGACATATCCGTAGGGCGACGGCGTCGACCCGATGGGATGCGCCTGCATCATCAGGGCGGGGATCACGTAGCGCAGCGCGAGCAGCGCGAGCCCCGTCGCCGCGACGACGGCCTGCGTCGCCCTCCTCGCGCGGCGAGCCCAACGCGCTCCTGACACGCCCACGAGCCTACCGTGCGCCGAGCATGGGGGCCATCCGCGTACTGCGCTCGGCAGTTTCCGGCGCGAGCGCAGCTCGCCCGTGATGCGCAGCAGCTCGCCTCCGGGCGGCCGGCGGGCACGCGGCGGAGAGCCGCAGTGTCCGCCGGAGCACGGCCGCTCGCCAGGCGCGCAGCGCGCGGCGCGGGAGCGTGCCAGTGCCTCGGCGCACTCACGCCTGCGAGGTTTGCTGGTAGAGTGACGAGCTCATGCCGCGATCACCGGCACGATGAAGCCCCTCCGCCCCGCGCTGCATGAGCGCGCGGGCGACCCCGACAGACGCTGAGCCGAGGAGACCCACATGAGCGCTCGAATCCCTCTGCAGCCCTTCCCCCGAGGCTGGTTCCAGGTCGCCGCCTCGGACGAGCTGTCCACGGGCGGGCCCGTGTCGCTCCGCTGCTTCGGGCAGGATCTGGTGCTGTTCCGGACGCAGGACGGACAGGCCCGGGTCCTCGACGCCCACTGCCCTCACATGGGCGCGCACCTCGGGGTGGGGGGCCGCGTCGAGCAGGGCGGCATCCGGTGCCCGTTCCACGGATGGGTGATCTCCGGCGAAGGGAAGTGCGTGCACATCCCTTATGCGGACACGATCCCGCCGAAAGCGAGGACCCGCGCCTGGGAGGTACGGGAGCTCGACGGCCTGATCCTGGTCCACCACGCGCTCGGCGGCGAGCCCGCCGCCTTCGAGATCCCGCCGCTCGCCGAGGCGCGCTCGACGGAGTGGTCCCTGGGCCTGATCAAGCGCTGGAGGGTCCGGACGCACGTCCAGGAGACCCTCGAGAACATCGTGGATCCGGCCCACTTCGTCGCCGTGCACGCCATGCTCGAGCCGCCCCGGACCGAGATCGAGATCGAGGGCCACATCCTCCGATCGCGGTCGGTGGTGAAGCAGAAGGGCCCGGGAGGGCGGGTGGTCGACGGCACGATCACATGGGAAGGCCACGGCATGGGGTACGGGACGATCCGCTTCACCGGGATCGTCGAGCTCCTCTTCGTGAACACCGTCACCCCGATCGACGACGAGCTCGTCGACATCCGCTTCGCGTTCTGGCTGCGCAACGACGGCGCGCAGCGCCTCGGCCAGGCCCTCGCGGCGGAGATCTGCCGGCAGGTCGAGGAGGACATCCCGATCTGGGAGAACAAGATCTACCGAGCTCAGCCCGTGCTGTGCGCCGGGGAGAAAGGCATCATGACGTTCCGCAAGTGGAGCAGCCAGTTCCTCTGACGCGCGGGGCGCGGCGGCGGAGCCTATCCGAGCGGGGCCGGATCGACAGGGAGCTGGTTCAAGGGCCGCAGCACCTTGCCATCGAGGAAGGCGCGGATGTCCTCGACCGCCTGGCCATAGACCAGGCGATAGCCCTCCTCGGTGACATAGCCGAGGTGCGGCGTGATCACCGTGTTGTCGAGCGCGAGCAGCGGGTGATCCGCGGGCAGCGGCTCGGGCTCGAAGACGTCGAGCGCCGCGCCGGCGATGCGCCGGGCGCGCAGGGCGGCGAGCAGCGCCGCCTCGTCGACGAGGGGGGCGCGCGAGGTGTTGACGAGGAACGCGGTCGGCTTCATCCGCCCGAGCTCGGCCGCGCCCACCAGCCCGCGGGTGCGCGGGCTCAGCACGAGGTGGACGCTGACGACATCCGCGCCGGCGAAGAGGTCGTCCTTCGGGACGAGCCGGGCGCCCACCTCGGCGGCGCGCTCGGCGGTGAGGTTCTGGCTCCAGGCGATCACCTCCATGCCGAAGGCGCGGCCCACCTGCGCGACCTGACCGCCGAGCTTGCCGAGCCCGACGAGCCCGAGCGTCTTGCCCTTGAGGCCGAGGCCGAGCGTCGTCTGCCAGCGGCCCTCTCGCGCGGCGCGGTCCTCGGCCGGGATGTGCCGGAACAGCGCGAGGATGAGCCCCCAGGTGAGCTCCGCCGTCGGGTAGGGCAGCATGTCGGTGCCCGAGATCTGGACCCGGCGCTCGGTCGCGGCCGCCAGGTCGATCGAGGCGTTGCGCATGCCCGCCGTGACCAGCAGCCGGAGGTCGTCCAGCCGCTCGAACAGCGCGCGCGGGAACGGCGTGCGCTCGCGCATCAGCACCACGGCCTGAAAGGCGCGCAGCCGCGCGGCCAGGGCCTCGAGGTCGTCGAGGTGGTCGGTGAAGGCCTGCACCTCTGCCGCCGGGTGGAGGCTTCGCCAGTCGGCCATCCCGAGCGCCACGCCCTGGTAGTCGTCGAGGATCGCCACGCGCATGGATGCTGCCTCTCTCATCTCGGGTGAGCTCGACTTCTAGCCGAGCCCGATGGCCTCTGTTCCGGATCCCTCCGCGAGGGCAGACTGAGGCAGGTCCCCGCGTGCTCGTGCCCGCCCCCAGCTCGCCCTTCTCCGGCGCCGGCGCCGTCGGCGTTGGATTCCGCCCCGAGCTCGCCGCCGATCTGCTGTCCGCGCCCGGCGCGGTGGACTTCGTCGAGGTCGTCGCCGAGGCCTGCTTCGCGAGCCCGGCCGCGCGGCGCGAGGCCTCGGCCATCGCGCGCATCTGGCCGGTGGTGCCCCACGGCGTGAAGCTCTCGCTCGGCAGCGCCTCGGGCATCGACATGGATCGCGCGCGGCGCCTCGGGGCGCTCTGCCGGGAGCTCTCGGCCCCGGTCGTGAGCGAGCACGTCGCGTTCGTGCGCGGCGGCGGCCGGGAGATCGGCCACCTCACCGCCCTGCCGTACACGCTCGAGGCGGCGCGCGCCGTCGCGCGGAACGTCGCCGCCGCCCGGCGGGCGCTCCCGGACATCCCCCTGCTGCTCGAGAACGCGGCGTGCACGCTGCGGTTCCCGGGCGACGCCCTCGGGGAGGGGGACTTCTATGCCGAGGTCGTCGCCCGCACCGGGTGCGATCTGCTCCTCGACGTCGGCAACGTCTATGCGAACGCCGTCAACGCCGGCGTTGATCCCGGGGAGCTCGTCGATTCCTACCCGCTCGAGCGCGTGGCGATGATCCACATCGCCGGCGGCGTCGTGGAGCACGGCTTCTACTTCGACACGCATGCCCATCCGGTCCCCGCGCCGGTGTTCGATCTGCTGGCCCAGGTTGTTGCTCGCAGCGGGCCGCTCCCGATCCTCCTCGAGCGCGACGGTGACTTCCCGCCCTTTGCCGCGCTCGCGGCCGAGATCACCACCGCGAGGGCGATCGCCCGGTCCGCGCCGTCCCGACCCACGTTGACCCGACCCAGGTTGGCCGGGCCCACACCGGCCGAACCCAGGTTGGCGCCGACCCGACCCAGGTTGGCCGGGCCCACACCGGCCGAACCCAGGTTGGCGCCGACCCGACCGGGGTTGCCTGCCTCTCGCGCCATCTCGCTGCAAATTTCTCCTGACGCTTCACCCTTCGAGGCGTCGGCGCTCGCCGAGGTCCAGGCCCGCGTGGCCGAGCTGCTCACCTCACCCGTCGATCCGCCGCCGGAGGCCGTGGCTCCGTTCGACGCCGAGGACGTCGCCCGGTCGCGGGCGATCCTCCAGCGCAAGCGTGTCGACGACGCGCTCCCGCTCTTGCCGCGGCTCTCGTCTCACCGCGAGGCGGCCGCGCGCCTCGGAGCCCGGTGTGTCGAGGCGTCGCCGCGGGCCCCGAGCCTCACGGCGGTCGCCGACGCGCTCCGCATCGCCGCGGCGGCGGTGGACGACGCCCGGCTCGCGCCCGAGGCGATCGTCGACCGCCTGCTGCTCCGCGCCCGCTTCGTCGGGCCCGCGGGCGACGGGAGCGTCAGGCCCAGGCTCCTGCCGTTCATTCGGCGAGAGCGGCTGCCGGGAGGTCGGGTAGTCTGGGCGATCAAGGGGATTGGCTCGAGCGCCGAGGTCCGGCTCATCGAGCCGCGAAGGTAGACCATGAACGAGGGATCCATCGCCACGGGGAGCGCTGTCTCCAGGTTGCCGGCGCCGGTGCAGGCGCGGCTCGTCGAGCTCAAGGAGAGCCTGGAGCGGACGCTCGGCGACGAGCTTTCGTGCCTGCTCGTGTATGGGAGCGCGGCGCGGGGCGGCTACCGCGACGGGCAGAGCGACGTCGATCTGATGGTGGTGCTCGAGGAGGCCTCCCGCCAGAGCCTCGACGCGATCGCCAACGCGCTCCAGATCGCGCGCTACGCGGCCCGCATCGAGGCGATGATCCTCACCGCCGCCGAGATCCCGCGGGCCGCGGACGTGTTCCCGCTGCTCTACGACGACATCCGCCGGTGCCACGTGCTCCTCTCCGGCCGCGACCCGTTCTCGGCGCTCGTGATCGACGGCAAGAACCGCCGCCTGCGCGTCGAGCAGGAGCTGCGCGAGGCGCAGATCCGCCTCCGGCGCGCGGTGGTGGACGGGATGGGCGCGGACGACGCCTTGAAGGGCGCGGTCTCCCGCAAGGTGAAGCAGATCCGCGGCCCGCTCCACGCCCTGCTCGGCCTGCACGGGATCGAGGGCGGCGACGATCTGGGCGCGGTGCTCGCGGGAGCGGGCAAGCTCCTCGGCGTCGACGTGGCCCCGCTGAAGCGCGTCCACGAGGCGCCGGGCCCGGCCTACGCGGCGCTGGCGGAGCTGCTCGCGCGCGCCGTCGACGACGTCGACCGGCTGGAGCACCCGGAGGCGGCGCGATGATCCACGAGATCTTCGACTTCTTCCCGTTCAACATGGCGTCCGGGCCGGCGTTCCTGCTCTTCTATCTGGCGCTCTCGGTCTCTGGCCTCGTCGTCGCCATCCTGGTGCGCAGCGCCGTCGGCGCCTCCCTGGATCGAGCGGGGCAGGCGAGCGTCCCCGCGGGGGGCGCGTCGTACCGCTCACCGGCGTGGCGGCAGCGGCTCTCGGCGGGCTGGATCCCGCAGCCGGACGAGTACTGGGCGATCGCGTACCTCCGCGACGGGAACAAGGGCGTCGCCGCCACGCTGATCGCGGTCGCGATGGGCGCGGGCTGGCTCGTCCCCGCGGGGGACGCGAAGGACGCGCCGCAGGCGCTCCACCTCGTGGTCGGCTCGCCCCCGCCGGACCGGGTGCTCGCGTCGTTCTTCAGCTCGCTCTCGTCGAGGGGCGCGCACGGCCAGCAGACGGTGACGCTCTCGCTCGATCAGGTGCGCGCCTCCGCCGACCAGATCGCGGCCCGCTTCGAGCAGGAGCTCCGCGGCGAGCTCGCCGCCGCGGGGATGCTGCGCCCGCGGGGGACGATGACGGCCCTCTCGGCCGTGGTGTGGGCGGTCGGCGTCGGCCTGCTCGGCGTGGGGCTGATCCGCGCCATCCGCGCGGAGGAGCTCGACCGGCCCTACTCGTTCCTTGTGGTGGAGATGATCGCGCTGCTCGTCGCCACGTGGATCGTGGCGCGGACCGCGAGCGCCTACAGCACCATGAAGTCGGACTACCTGAGGTGGCTCGACGACTCGACCGTCTCGCTCCGCTCCGACGTCGCGAGCGGCCGCCGCCGGGAGGCGGTGGACATCGGCTTGACGGTCGCCGCGAGCGGCACGGCGGCGCTCGCGATGTCGCCGCTCTTCGGGCCGATGGTCTACGCGATGACCCCGCCCCCCCCGGTCTCGACGGGGGGCGGCTCGTCCGGCGGATCGAGCTGCAGCTCGTCGAGCTGCGGGGGCGGCGGCGGCTGCGGCGGTGGAGGCGGCTGCGGCGGTGGTGGTGGCTGCGGCGGGTGACGCCCGCTTCGAGGTGCTCGACGCCCTCGGCCTGTGCCGGCTCACCCGGCGCACCGGCGATCTCGACGGCGCGGTGCCGCTCCGGGTGGCGAAGGCGTGCGTGCCGCTGCTCGAGGGCAACGCGTTCGGGCTCCAGATCACGCTGGCGCGGCCGATCGAGGTGCGGCGGCGCCTTGGGTCGCTCCGCGCCGAGCCGGCGGGCGAGCACCGCGAGGCGCTCGCCCGCGCCCACCGCGCCGCGCTGACGCGGCTTGTCTCGCAGGGCTTCCTGGCGCCGGAAGGGGCATGGCACCGGGCGCTGCGCGGCGGCCTCGCCTGGACGTGCCGGAAGGGGCTGGGGCCGCCCCGCCTGCGCCTGTGGACCGGGCTCCTGGTGCGCCCCGACCCGGGCCTGTGGCTGCGCGTCGCGGGGGCAGCCAACCGCCGGAACGCGCTGATCGAGGTGAGCGAGGCGTACCTCGCCGACGACGGCGCGTTCGTCCCGCTGGTGGTCGAGCTGCGCGTCCGCGACGAGGCCCCGCAGCGCCTGCAGATCGAGGGGGAGATCGGCTGCATCGCGCCCGTGCTCCCCGACGTGCAGATCGAGGCGTGCGCGCTCGCGGACGCGCCCGAGGTGGGGCGGGCGCACGCGGCGTTCTACGACGCGAAGTACTTCGCGGTGAAGAAGGGCCAGGTGACCCGCAAGTACCGGCGGCTCGTCGGGGGCACGGCGGGTGGGCGGAACGCGAGAGCGGGCGAGGGGAGCGCGGGCGAGGGGAGCGCGGGCGGGGAGAGCACGAGCGAGGGGAGCGCAGGGCCGGCGCGCGTGCGGCTGGTCGTCGCCGGGCCGGCGGCGCCGGAGATCACCGAGGTGACCGAGGTCACGACCGCGGCCGGGCCGGATCCGGTCCCCTGGCGCGGGGGTGCTCGGCGGCTCGCGTCGATCGTGGTGAGGAACGCCGTCCCGTTCCGCGCGACGTTCGACGGGCACACGCTCGCGGTCGCGCCGGAGGCGCCGCGCCTCGCCGACGGGGCGGCCGCGGTGGAGCGCGCGTTCGCGCAGACCTTCGGCGACGATTTCCTCGCCGCGAACCGCGGGGCGCTCTGGTACCTGACGAAGTACTTCACGCCGCATCCGCCGGGCGAGCCGCACTTCTTCGTGAAGCCGTGGGCCTTCACCCGGACGCCGCCGGGCTGGTCGAGCCTGCTCGACGGCGTCCACGGCGACGGTTACGACGTGATGCGCGGCGTGGTCGCCACCGACGCCTTCTTCGCGACCCCGGCGGTGTTCCACGTGCGCCGGCTCGGGGCGCCGATCGAGGTGCCCGAGGGCGCGCCGTTGCTCCGGATCGTGCCCATCCCGCGCGACCTGCTCCGGGCCGGCTTCCGGGAGGCCCGCTTCCTCGATGCGTGAGCGGGGTGGACGGCGCCGCCAGCGGGCCTGGTTGTGCTGGATAGATGGTATGAATTTGCCCTTCGAGCCCCCTCGCGGAGCGCGCCCATGAGCGAGCGATGGATCTGGCCCGGGCCGGAGGGCGGTCCGGCGAGGCTCTTCGACGAGCTCGCGGCGCGCGGCTTCTCGGTCCTCCGCGGCGACGCGGCGCTGGCGCCGGAGGAGGCCGCGCGGGCGCCGTGGAGCTTCGCCGAGCGGCTCCTCGGGGCGAGGCCGCTCCTTGTGGAGCGGCAGCCGATCAAGGCCGTGCCGGGCGGCAGGTCGTTCGCCGCGAGCTCCGCGGCGGCGCCGCTCCACACCGACAGCCAGTGCTTCGCGGGCGCGCCCCCGGCGGTGCAGATCATGGCCTGCGTCAGGCCGGCGGAGCGCGGCGGCTGCTGCCTCCTGCTCGACGGCTGGCCGCTGCTCTCGGCGATCGAGCGCGCCGATCCCGGGCTCTTCCGCGCGCTCTTCACGGTGTACAGGCGCATCCCGTTCGTCTTCGGCGACTTCTTCGGGCCCACGGTGTCGCTCCGCGGCGGCGCGCTCGCGCTCACGCACGCGCCGGTCGTGCCGCCGGGGGACGCGATCGCCGCGCGCCTCGCGCGGTTCGTCGAGGCGTCGCGACGCGAGGTGATCGAGCTGTCGCTCGGCCCGGCGGACATCCTGGTCGTCGACAACCGGCGCATGCTGCACGGGCGGCGGGCGTTCGAGGGGGCGCGCGAGTTCGTGCGGCTGCTCGTCTGGACGGAGGCGCGGCTCCCGTCGCCGCCGGCGTACAACGCGCTCGCCGCGGAGGTCGCAGAGGCTGCCGCGCGCCGCCTCGCCGAAGCGCCGCGGGCCACGCGGCGGCGGCTCGGCCTCGGCGCGCCGCCGCCGCCCGAGGCCCGCCGCCGCCTCGGCCTGGTCCTGGAGATGCTGCGCGGCGTTCCGCCGGGCGTCCTCGCCGCGCGCGAGCGCATCCCCGAGCCCGAGCTCTACCGCCTCCGCGACGCGGCGCTCGCCGCCGCGGAGGAGGCGCTCTCGGGCGACGCGGAGGGCGCGGACGACGGCGCGCTGGCGGAGGCGATCGCGCGGATGACCCGCGGGTGAGCCGCGCTTGCGCCGGGCGGCACCCAGATGCTGTGCGGAAGAGGGCCGTGTCCATCGGGCGGAAGCTGCGTGGACGGCGCTGTGGACGTCCGCCGGGTCGATGCGGTCGCAGCTGCGCTGGCCTGTCCATCGGCTCCGCCAAGCGGCATGGTACAGTGTGGCCATGAGCGCAGGTGATGAGGCTGCGGAAGCGCGGCGGTTGGCTCGCGCGGGCTGGATGATGCGGGTCTTTCGACCAGGAGAGGACGAGGCGCAAGCGGAAGCGGACGCCCTCTTCTGGAGCTCCATCCCCATCCACCAGCGTGCCGAGGTCACCTGGAAGCTGAGTCAGGAGCTGTTCGAGCTGGCCTTCCCGGGATCCGCCCATGAACGAAGACTTCCTCGATCTGATTTCCGCCCTGTGCGCCGCTGACGCGAAGTTCTTGGTGATCGGGGCCTACGCCGTCGGCGTGCATGGCCGCCCGCGCCGCAGATCGACCTCAGGATCGCGCTGATGTCGAGGCGCTGGAGCGCCTCCTCCGGCTCCAGCGCGGTTGACGTCCAGACCGCGCCGAGGCTCCCTCTCTCCAGAAGCCGGTTATGAAGAGCCGGGCCCCGACCCTTCGGGGGCTTCGAGCTCGAGCAATACGTCGAGAGGTCGGGCGCGTGCGACGTCCCAACACTCCGCGATGATGTCCCTGGTGGCCTTGTCGATCGCGAGATCCGACGACGCAAATGCCTGCTGTGCGCGAGCCAGGTCGTGTGCGCGCATATAGAATACGATCGAGTCCTCGGTCTCGCCCCCCTCGAGGAAGATGGCTTCCGCGCAAACGCCCTCGATGCTCATCGACTCCAGCATCTCTCGCTTCCTGCTCTTTGCTTCCCGCATCCAGTCGACGAAGCGCTGGGTCTTTCCGGCGAACAACGGTATTCTGACGCATTGGGCTTGCATCAACGCCTCCGTGAGCTCGAACAGCATACGGTCCGCGGGGGCGCCCGTCGATGCGGCAAGCCCAGGGCGTCGTGATTGCAGGGGCGCGCCACGTCGCCGGTTCAGGAGGATGCAGGCTCGCCGCGAGATGCCGCGGCGCGACCAGCGCACCCGGCCGCGCCCCCGCGCGCGCTTCGGTGTTGGTGCGGCGCGGCCGCCGGGATAGGTTCTCGAGGCATGGCGTCACGTCCTCTCGGAGCGGCCGCGCTGTGCGGGATCGCCCTTGGCTGCGCGGCGTGCAAGCCGGCGGCGCCGCCGCTGCCGGCGCATGTCCGCATCTCCATCGACGGCGCCGTCGTCAGCCCGGCCAAGGCGGACGGCCGTCAGTGGGACGGCATGGGCGCGGTCCCGGCGGAGGCGCTCACCGCCATCGGCGGCCTGCTCCGCACGAAGCACCCTGTCGCGGCGGCCGCCAGCGTGGCCGGCTTCGCGGCGGAGGCGGCAGGGGCGGGGACCGAGCCGCCGGAGCCCTTCGGCTCGGCGGAGCTGTTCGCGGGCGGCCGGTCGCTCGGGAGGCGCGCGCTCGATCGCCCGGGGCAACGCGACACCTGCACGCCGGGTTGGAAAGGCCCGCCCACCTGGTACCGCGTGCCGCTCACGCCGGATGTCCACCTGAGCGGTGAGCTCATCGACAGGGATCTCGTGAACGACGACTTCATCGGGCGATTCGCGATCCACCACGGTCACCTCGTCGAGGCGCTCCGAGCGCGCACGGTCTATCCGGTGGCGGTCGAGAACCAGGCCGCCGGGCAGGTGCTGTTCGTCTGGATCGAGGTCTGGCCGGAGTAGAGGCCTGCTCGCGCTAGGGCAGCGCGGCAGGCACCGCTTCGACCCGCGTGCTGACGACCCTCCGGCGCTGCGCGCCGATGTTCGCGAGATCGAAGAGAAACGTCAGCTTGGGCAGCTTCACGCCGGGCGACGGCGCGAGATGAGGCGACCTGAAGCGATCGTCCAGCGACTCTTCGCGGATGATCGACCTTCCGTCTCCAGGTTTCTTCGTCGGCGTCGGGGTCCCGTGCGACGTCCCATCCGGCATGACGACCCGGCTGGTCACGTGGACGGTCACCTTGCTCCCGGCGGCAAAATCGCCGTTCATCGCCAGCGCTCGCCCGGAGAAGCGCTTCGACACGGCCTGGGCGACGCGCCGGAAGTCGTCGCCGTTCCCCGTGTTCGCCTGGAGGAAGCGCACCGAGACCAGCCGGCCCTTCGCGTCCAGCGTGAGCTCGAACGAGCTCTCGGAGTCCGGCGGCACGACGGACGACGACACCTCTTCCGCGACGGCCGAGGCGAGCACGCCCGCCGCGGGGAAGACCAGGACCGGCCCTCGCCCGTCCTTGTCCGCGGCGCTCCGCGCGGGGCGCTCCGGGACGGCGCGCACCGGGGCGAGGGGGCGCTCGGGAGCACGGGAACGCGCTGGGGGCTCCACCGGCAAGACACCTGGCAATACCCAGATGGGCGCGCCGCCCAGGCCTGGAGGTGCCGCGGCGGGGGGAGGCGAGTCGGGCGCGCCCGGGGGCGTGTGGGCGGCGTCCGGCGGCGCGTGTGCAGCATCCGGCGGCGCGTGCGCAGCGTCCGGCGGCGCGTGGGCGGCGTCCGGCAGCGCGTGAGCCGCGTCCGGCGGCGCGTGATCGTGGGTCGCCGCGCCGGAGCGGGATGCTCGTGCAGGAGGCGCCTCGGGCAGCGCTCTGCCCCGCTCTCTCGGCGCGGCACGCGAGAAGCCGGGATCGACGCCCCTTGCCAGGGCGAGGCCCTGGCGGGGCTCCGCCGCCCGGGCTTCCGGCGTCCTGGGTTCGTCCAGCACGACGTCGGGGGCCAGCTCCAGGAGCGAATCGCGCTGGTCGCCCGCGCCGGCCCGTGCCGGCACATCGAGGCTCTCGGGCACGAGCACACGAGCCGCGACGACGCCGCCCGCGTGGAGGAGGAATGCTGCGAGCAGAGAGAGGGAGCCCCGACCGCGCACTGGCCAGCGCGAGGGTATCATGTGGGCGCGCTTCCGATGGTCTCACACCGACGTCGGAAACTGGCTCCGCGCGCCGCATCGCGCGGGCGCTCCAGCCACTCGCCGACAAGCCCTGGCTTCGGGAGGTGCTCGCCATCCTGCATCGACGAAGTCGGCTACCTCCCCTATCCGCCGTCTTCTACGCTGTGCGAGCTCGAGCGACGCTCGGCCGCTCAGCCGCGATTCCGTCTTGCTCGCGCTCCGAAGAGCATGGCTCCGATCGCCGCAAGATGGATCCCGAAGCGCCAAGGCGGCGTTCCGGGTTCGGACCCGGGGACCGAGACGCTGCAGCCAGAGTCCTCCGTCACGGGCGTATCCTCGTCGGTGCCGCCGCTCGCGCTGCTCGAAACCTGCCCGCCAGTCGTCGCAGAACTGCCTGTCGTGACGGCACCACCGGGCACGCCCCCGCCGTTTCCGCTTCCGTCCCCTGCGCCTGCGCCGCTTCCGCTCCCGTCCCCTGCGCTACCGCCGTTTCCGCTTCCGTCCCCTGCGCTACCGCCGTTGCCCGCGGTCTCACCCGCCCCACCGGCCCCACCGGCCCCGCCCGCCCCACCGGCGCCCGTCGCGCCCCCGTCGAGGAAAATGCGTTGGGCGAAGTTGTAAAAGCTGCGGTTCCAGACGGTCTTGGTATGGCCTTCGTTCGGCTCGATCTGGTAAATATGGTCGATGTTGTTCTGATCCAGGAAGTCGTGATAGTTTCTGCTATTGCCGATCAGGCCGTCTGTGCTGCCGCAAGAGATGAAGATGAGCTTCACGTTGTTCTTGACCGCAGCCACATCCTTGATGGTCTGACTTGGCTGCTGGGTATTGGGCGCAGCCGAATACGGTCCGATGTAATGGAAGACATCGGTATTGGGGAACCCGAAGTTGAAGGTCTGCCCCCCGCCCATTGACAGGCCGGAGATGGCCCGCAAATCGGCATCGGTGGCAGCGGAATAAGTCTTCTCGACCCAGGGGATCAGGTCGTTGAGCAGGACGTCCCCGAAGTTTGCGAAGCGCGCGAAATCGTCCGCTCCGTCCATCTTGCCGCTGGGCATCACGACGATCATGGGTTTGGCCATCTGCTTCGAGTACAGATAGTCCATGATATTGTCGGCATTGCCTTCGTTGCTCCCCTGGCCGATCCAGGAGACCTCATTGCCGCCGATCCCGTGATGCAGGTAAACGACAGGATATTTCTGGCTCGTCGAATACCCCGGCGGCATATAGACCGTCACCTTCCGCATTCCGTAGTTTCGGGTCGGATAGCTGACGGAGACGTCCACCTTCCCATGGGGAATGTTGGCGTCCCTGGCATCGAAGCCCCTGGGCGGAAGGGGAAGATCAGCGGGGTCGCTGGCATACACCGCGGCGGGGAGGACAGAGATGACGGAGAGCGAAAGGACAGCAGGCCAGTTCTTCAAGGGCATGGGGACCTCCAACGTGGGTAAAACTCAAACTCGAGTTCCATGGCCCGCGCTAGTTCCATGGACCGCGCTACAAGCGCTTTGGCGCATTTGGCATTGTCACCGTGGTGTCCCAAGCAAGCGGCACGTGCCGACGCACGGGTCGCGCACCACCCAGCAGCTGGCATGCAAAACTACGCCTCAGGCGTTCCGAGGAGCAACAGGGCGAGGAAATCCAAACTCGATCCGAAGGGCTAGAGAATCCAAATGCGATCCGAATGTCAAGCGCCCCGTGTGAACGTTCTCATCGTACAGCCACGCCGCACGTGCCTGTTGACACAGGAAATCTTCGATTCGCCTCCTCCTGGAAAAGTGACGCTGTACCAAGAACTTCTCCGTGCGGGCACGCGTGCCAGGGGCGGCTCGCGCCCCACACGCCGCGTTGCCTCCCTCGGGGAAAGCGATCAAGCGACAAGGAGTCCGCGGGACATCAAGGTCGCAACCACAGGCTTCGTGCCCTCCCAGGCGATGAGGGCCTGCTTCGTGAGGTGGATGTCTGTCCGTTGTTCGCCACCCTTGCCCTGACTGAATTCGGAGCGGGGGACGAAGACATGGCAGGCAGGGTGGAGACGTTCAGCGCTGCCAGCGATGATCTTGTCGTCAAGGGGGATCTTGTCCTTCGAGGTGCCCCTTCAGGTGTATGCTGCCGGTTGCCGCCCGTGGGACTTCGGGGCGATTTCCGATCCCAGTCTGGAAACTGTCGTAGGTTGATCGCCCCACCATTCCCCGGGCGGCTCTTTGCCATGCCCCTCGCCCCCACCGCGCCCCCCGCACGCTTTCACACCGAGCGCGTCGAGCGCGAGGACCTCGTCATGTTCATCAACGCCTGCTTCGCGTGCACCGGGCAGGCCGAGTTCTATGGCACCTCCGGAGGCCAGGCGGTCTCCATCGAGTTCCTCCACGAGTACATCCTCGGCAATTACCGCCGCCTCTACGCGCGCACGCTCGCCGCCGGCATCAACCACTTCAACCAGGCGCGCATCGCCGTGAACCTCCTCGCGACCGGCGCCGAGACGCCCGCTCCCGACCGGGGCGAGGAGGGCTCGCTCATCGCGGCGGCCCTCCGGGAGCTCCCGCCGCAGCGCGCGCTCCGGGCGCTGCGCGAGCTCCGGGAGCGCCGCGTGAACAACCGCCGCGCGCGCGCCGTCATCCGCGGCTACCTCGCCGGCCGGCCCGACCCGGCGTTCGACGCCGTCAAGTACCGCGCCCACCTCCGCGCGCTCGCGGTGCACGCCCACCTCCAGCTCCCCGGCGAGGTCGGGCCCTTCCTGTTCGAGCCCGGGCGTCGCGCGCCGTTCGAGACGCCGCTCCTCGAGCGCGCGCGGCAGGCGCGTTACGCGAAAGAGGCGATCTTCGACCTGCCGCTGACCGTCGCCGAGGGGCTCGCCGCGGCCCGCGGCGTCTCTCGCGAAGAGCTCCTGCGCCGCGCCGCGCCGCGCATGACCGAGGGCGAGCGCCTCCGGCTCCAGCGCGCCGCCGGGCGCGAGGACGTCGACCTCGCCGTCGACCTCGGCCGCGCCCCGCTCACGCGCGTCGCGCTCTATGCGCTCTCGCTGCCCGAGAAGGTCCGGCGCGAGCGCCGCGACGAGCTCCACGCGGCGCTCGAGCGCGGCGCCGCCCGCGCGCTCAGGAAGAGCCCAGCCGCGCTCGGGCGCGTCGCCGCCGTGCTCGACCGGAGCTACTCGGCGTCCGGATCGAGCGAGAAGCGCCGCCGCCCGCTCGCCGTCGCGCTCGGCGTGAGCTACCTGCTCCGCGCCGCCGCCCGCGAGTACCGCGCCTTCTGGACCGCGCCCACGCCCGACGAGATCCTCGTCGGCGCGCGCGGCCAGACCGATCTCGCGACGCCGCTGCTCGACGCGCTCGCCTGGCGACCCGACGTCGTGGTCGTCCTCTCGGACGGCTTCGAGAACGACCCGCCCGGCGCCGCCGCCGAGGTCGCCCGCTGCTTCCGGGCGCGGCTCGATCCGGGGCAGCGCACGTCGATCGTCCACATCAACCCCGTGTTCGACAGCGAGCGCTACGCGCCCCGCGCGCTCGGCCCGTCGATCCCGACGGTCGGCCTGCGCGACGCCGAGGACCTGCCGACGGTCCTCGGTTTCGCCCGCTTTGCCGAGGGCACGGCGCCGCTCGCGGAGCTCGAGCGCTACCTCGCGCAGCGCGCGGCCACGCTTCTCTCGCGGCACGCCCGGACGCCGGGCGCCGCGGAGCCAGCTGCGGATGCGGGGCCGGCAGACGAGGTGGAGCCGGCAGACGCCGTGGAGCCGGCAGACGCCGTGGAGCCGGCAGCAGCCGCCGAGCCCGCAGAAGAGGCGCCCGCCGCGGCGCTCGAGGTGCCCTGATGGCCAAGGCGCCGGCCCTGCTCCGATCGCTCTCGCTCCGGGGCCTCACCGCAACCCACGCCCAGGTCTTCGCGGGCGTGCGCCTGGTCCCGCTCCTCCGGGACGCGCCGCGGGACGACCTGCGCATCGCCGGCCGCAGACACGAGGACGCCTGGTCGATCGTCGATCTCGGCGACGGCACGGCCTACTGCTCCTACGTGCCGCACGCGCTCGTGATCGGGTGGACCGAGGACGGCTCGCCGGTCGCGTCCTACGGCGCGGCGCTCGCGGGGCCGGAGGTCCGAAACCCGCTCAGCAGGTGGGGCTGCGGCGTCCAGCTGCTCCACCGCATGGCCCGGCGCGAGGCGCGCGGCGAGGACCCGGCCGAGCGGAACCGCCTGCGCCTGTTGCCGTTGCACCTCGCGATGGAGGGCTTCCTCGCGCTGCACTTCAACGCCCCCGAGATCGCCTGGTCCGAGTACTCGCGGCGGGCGATCTCCCGCGGCCTCGACCCGCGCACCGAGGTATCGCTCTCCGGCCGGGCGATCCCGAGCCTGGAGGACGCGCTGCGCGTCTTCGAGATCCACGAGGGCCAGTGCGGCGTCCTGCTCTTCGTCGGCGAGCTGCTCGCGTCGGTGTTCGTTGTGTCGCACCCCGACGACTACCGCGCGCTGCACCGCACGCTGATCGAGGACTTCTACGAGCAGACGCTGCTCTACGCGGCCCGCCACAACGGCGACAGCCAGGCGCTCGAGCACACCTTCGACGCCGCGCAGATCGGCTCGCTCGACGACCTGCGGGCCGCGCTCGGCAGGGCGCGGGCGGAGGCCGGCGCGCTGCACGTGGACACGGCCGCGGGGCTCCTCGGCCGGCCGATCGCGGCGGAGCGCGTGTACCGGGCGGGGCCGTTCTCGCTGCAGCGGTTCATGACCGAGCTCGATCCGTCGCTGGACAACCACATCGGCGAGGCGATCGTGCGCGAGGACGGCACGCTGGAGTACGCGAAGACGTACCGGCTCGCGGCGGGGCAGGTGAGGCGCGCCCGGCTCCTCCAGCAGCTCGCGGCGCACGGGTGGAACCTGAACGCCACGGCGTCGGCGCTCCGGACCACGCGCGACCAGCTGATCCGGCGCATCGAGGGCGAGGGGTTCGGCTACCTCATCGCGGAGCACGTGCTCAAGGCGGCGCTGAAGCGGACGAGGTGAGCGCGCCGTTACCAGCTCGTTCACGTGCGGGCGCGCGGCCGTGGTCGCGCTGCTCCCGTACGGGCAAGCGCGAGAGCAAGCGGTTCTATCGTTTCCTCGGCGTCTCGTACCCGAACGTGGATGACCTGAATCGCGCCCGCGCGAAGGGCATCGAGAAGCCGGGAGGCGCGATCGGCATCCACGGCAGCGACCCCCGCCTCGCCGGCCTGGCGCGCGCCTGGATCCGCCTCGCCAACGCCGCCGGTCTTCAGAAGCTCTGGGGGCCCACCGACGGCTGCATCGGCCTGACCAACGAGGATGTCGATGTGCTTTACCTGACCTTGGATGAGCGACGACCGGCGGCCTCGGCGTCGCCGCCGGCGCGGCTCCCCGCGCTCGCCGAGGCGCTCGCCGCCCGCCTCGGCGAACGGTAGTTTCGCGACCACGGACGGATCGCCCTGCCGCTCCAACTGGCCACCTGGGCGCCAGTCCGGTCCGTGCCGTGCTACGCACCCTGCCCCGCGGAACCGAAGGACGCCTGACATGAGCCTGCAAACCACCCGCGACACCTGCCTTGCCCGCGATGCAAGCGACCCGCTGCGCCACCTGCGCGACGAGTTCGCGCTACCGGGCGATGTGATCTACCTGGACGGCAACTCGCTGGGCGCCCTCCCCAAGGCGTCGCTGGCCCGTGTCAGGGAAGTGATCGAAGCGGAATGGGGCGACGGCTTGATCCGTAGCTGGAACACGGCCGGCTGGGTGCACCTGTCCCGCCGCCTGGGCGACCTCCTGGCGCCGCTGATCGGCGCCGGCAGCGGCGAAGTGGTGGTCACCGACACCACGTCCATCAACCTGTTCAAGGTGCTGGCCACCGCCCTGCGCCATCAGCAGAGCACCGCGCCCGAGCGCCGGGTGCTCGTGTCGGAACGCGACAATTTCCCCACCGACCTGTACATCGCCGAGGGCCTGACCGAGCTGCTGAAGATGGGCGGCGCAGCCTACGAGTTACGCCTGATCGACTCGCCCAAGGAATTGCCGCAGGCGATCAGCGGCGACGTGGCGGTGCTGATGCTCACCCACGTCAACTACAAGTCCGGCTACATGCACGACATGGCCGCCGTCACGGCGCTCGCGCACGCAGCCGGCGCGCTGACCGTGTGGGACCTGGCGCATTCCGCGGGCGCCGTGCCGGTGGACCTCCACGGCGCCCGCGCCGACTTCGCCGTCGGCTGCACCTACAAGTACCTGAACGGCGGACCCGGCGCGCCGGCCTTCCTGTGGGTGGCGCCGCGTCATCAGAGCCGCTTCGGGCAGCCGCTGTCCGGCTGGTTCGGCCATGCCCGGCAGTTCGCGATGGAATCCGCCTACACCCCCGCCGACGACATCGGCCGCTTCCTGTGCGGCACCCAGCCGATCACGGCGCTTTCGCTGGTGGAGTGCGGGCTTGCCATCTTCCGCCATACCGACATGGCCGCGCTGCGCGCCAAGTCGCTGGCGCTGACGGAGCTGTTCATCCAGCTGGTGGAAGCCCGCTGCGGCCAGCATCCGCTCACCCTGGTCACCCCGCGCGACGCCGCCCGCCGCGGCAGCCAGGTCAGCTTCGAGCACCCGCAGGGCTACGCGGTGATGCAGGCGCTGATCGCCCGTGGCGTGATCGGCGACTACCGGGAGCCGCGCATCATGCGCTTCGGCTTCACCCCGCTGTATACCCGCTTCGTCGACGTCTGGGATGCGGTGGAAGCGCTGCGCGACCTTCTGGAGAGCGGCGCCTGGGACAAGCCGGAATTCCACTGGCGCGGCGCGGTGACCTGATCCGCCCGTAGCCTGGACGAGGAGCGGCCAGGGACGCGTTGGCTCGGCGCTCGCAGCCCTCTGCGATCGGGTAGAATGGGAGGTTCTGAATCGGGCACTCTCGGGCTGCGGGCGAGACATCTCTGAGGAGCACTGCTCATGGGCAAAACGGCCAAGCTGTTTTCGGTTCCGAAAGAGCGGCAGATGGAGGCGCTCTGCGCGCGCAGCGCCGAGATACGCGACGAGTTTCGTGCGTGCTTCTCCGTGTCGCCCGGACACCCGAAGACGCACGAGGAGCCGCGAGAGGCCGAAGCGCCCCATTTCGACGGGCTCTGGGTCTTCGGGGATGGGCCTGGCGTCGTGGTGGACGACACCGGCGCGCACGTCGAAGCCGAGCTCCTCTGCAATCGCGCGCTCGGGGAGCGCTCCTACGTGCAGTACGAGGTCCGCATCGAAGCGCTCGATCTTCGGTACAAGGGCGACTACGCGCCGTATTACAGGAACCGCGGCAGAATCCTGAAGCACATCGGAAAGCGCCTCGAGCTCTTCTGCGCGTACTCGCTGCTCGAGCTCCACGAGCTGGTGCAGCGCCGCGGGGTCGAGGACACGACGCTCGGCGCGCTCTTCTCGCCCAGGCACGTGAAGGCCATGTTCGCGGCGTTTCGCGTGCCGATCCGCTTCACCGGCGATCTTGGTTGAGGTGCGGCCCGCCGCCTCGCGACGCGCGGCATGTCGGTCTCGGCCCGTCGCCGGGCACGGCGCGCCGGGCGACGGCTCGTCATCGACCGGCTGCTCTGGCAGGATTTCTCTAGGCGCGCGCGCTCACGAGCCAGCAGGCCGCGGTGAAGCGGGCCGCGCCCTCCTGAACGTACGCGTCGAAGGCAGCGCGAACCGCCTGGGCCGTCCGGGCGCGCGTCGGCTCGTCCGCGTCCCGCAGCGCCTGACCCACCGGTCCGAGCCTGGTGACGTAGGCGAGCAGGTCCTTCTCCGCGACGCCGCTCGGCACGTCGATCGGGCGAATGTCGACGTCGGTCCAGCCGCTCGCGTCCAGGATCCGCTGCACCCGCTCTCTGTCCGCGAAGGCGAACGGGCCGGGTGCGTCGGGGTCCGGGACGCGCAAGCTCGGCAGGAGCGGGGCCGCAGCGCGCGCGGCCTCGGTCATGAACGGATTCTCGTCCGCGCTGCGCCATGCCACGAACGAGAGCTTCGCCTTGCGCCGGGCGGCGCGCCGGATGTTGGCGAACGCCGCCGCGGGATCGTCGAAGAACATCACGCCGAAGCGCGAGATCACCGCGTCGAACGTGGCCTGCTCGAACGCATGGGTCTGCGCGTCCGCCTGGACGAACGCGGCGGACGCCAGCCCCTCGGCGGCGGCGCGTGCCCTGGCGGCCGCCACGAGCGGCCCGGAGATATCCACGCCGAGGCAGAGGCCCGCTGGCCCGAGGCGCCGGGCCATCGCGAGGGACGTGGCGCCCGCGCCGCAGCCGACGTCGAGGACGCGCCCGCCGTCGCCGGGGAAGCCCTCGTCGATGAGCGGCGTCGCGAGCGGCGCCAGCATGCCGTCGAGCACTTCCTGCAATTCCACCCAGGTGCGCCCGCTGGCCTCGTTCCACAGCGTGGCCTGGTCGCGATTCGGCGGATGGGCTTCGGACATCGGAGTCTCCTTCGGTTTGCAGTCGGAACTCATGTGCCGTAGTCTGCAAGTTCAAGTCAACTTGAGGTCAAGCGTGAAACGGCTGGACATCGCGGAGGTGGCCCGGCGCTCCGGCGTGCCCGCCTCCACCCTGCGGTTTTACGAGGAGAAGGGGCTGATCGCGTCCACCGGGCGGCGGGGCTTGCGGCGCCTGTTCGATCCCGGGGTGCTGGAGCGCCTGGCGCTGATCGCGCTCGGCCAGGTGGCGGGGTTCTCGCTGGACGAGATCGCCCGGATGTTCTCGTCCGACGGCCGGCCGCGCATCGAGCGAGAGCGGCTGACGGCCAAGGCCGAGGAGCTGGACCGGACCATCCAGCGCCTGGTCGCGCTGCGCGACGGCCTGCGCCACGCGGCGGCGTGTACCGCGCCGAGCCACATGGAGTGTCCGCGCTTTCGCAGCATCGTCCGGCTCGCCGGCGCCGGCCGTCTCGATCCCCCTCCCGGTCCCAGAGCGGTGCGTGCGCAGGAGGGCGGGAACCCTGCCCGGCGGAGCGTGGGGCGCTCCCGGGGTGGCGGGACCGGGGCACGTACCGGGTTGCGGCCTGCTACCGTCGCGCTCGAGGCGAGCGAAGGCGGGACCGGGAGCGGGCGAAGTTGAAGCAGGGAGAGGAAGACGAGCGGCGGGCGGCCCGGGAGCGTGCGGCGCGACGGAGGCTGGTGGCGAGTGCGGCCGTTGCCGCCGCGGTGGCCGTGGTGGTGGCGGTCATCGTCGTCCGGGCGCTGGAGCAGCGGGGCGCGGCACGGAATGCGGAGGCTGCCGCGCGGAGGGCGGAGGAGGCGCAGCGGGAGGCGGCGACCCAGGCGGCGCTGATGCGAGCATCCTCGCTGATGGCCGGCGCTCGTGAGCTGCTGGCGCGAAATCGGCCAGAGTCAGCGGTGCAGCTGCTGCTCGAGGTGAGAGACGCGGAAAACGTACGTGGCTGGACCGAGCTGACACGTGATGTGCTGGCCTCGGCTCCTTCGATGCTCACGATGCGCGGCCATCGGGGCGACGTGCTGCGTGCTGACTTCAGCCCCGATGGGAAGCGCATCGTCTCGGCCTCGAGCGACAAAACGGCGCGGGTGTGGAACGCGGACGGCAGCGGCACGACCGTGGTGCTCCGGGGCCACGAGGGCGCCGTCATGTTCGCGGCGTTCAGCGCCGACGGGCAGCGCGTGGTCACGGCCTCGGGCGACGGGACGGCGCGGGTGTGGAGCGCGGATGGCAGCGGCGCGGCCGTGGTGCTCGGGGGCCATAAGGGCGCGGTTGTGTTCGCGGCGTTCAGCGCGGATGGGCAGCGTGTGGTCACGGCCTCCCACGACAACACGGCGCGGGTGTGGAACGCGGATGGCAGCGGCACGGCCGTGGTGCTCCGGGGCCACGAAGGCGAGGTGAGCTCCGCGGCGTTCAGCGCGGATGGGCAGCGTGTGGTCACGGCCTCCCACGACAAGACGGCGCGGGTGTGGAACGCGGATGGCAGCGGCACGGCCGTGGTGCTCCGGGGCCACGCGGCTGCGGTGATCTCCGCGGAGTTCAGTGCTGACGGGCAGCGTGTGGTCACGGCCTCGAACGACAAGACGGCGCGGGTGTGGAACGCGGATGGCAATGGCAGTGGAGCGCCGGTGGTGCTCCGGGGCCACGAAGGCGAGGTGAGCTCTGCGGAGTTCAGCGCTGACGGGCAGCGTGTGGTCACGGCCTCGAACGACAAGACGGCGCGGGTGTGGAACGCCGGGAGTGCCCGGAATGGCCCTGTTCACGCGGATGAGTCCGAGCACGCGCAAACCGGTTGCGACCACGACCACGCGGAGGACGGAGGCGCGCCTGTCGTGCTCCGCGGCCATGAGGTAGGCGTTGGGTACGCGGCGTTCAGCGCAGATGGGCAGCGGGTAGTCACCACCGGGTTCGACAGGACGGCGCGGGTGTGGAACGCGGACGGCAGCGGCGTGCCCATCGTGCTCCGTGGCCACGAGGGCGACGTGAGCTCCGCGGCGTTCAGCCCTGACGGGCGGCGCGTGGTCACGGCCTCGAACGACACGACGGTGCGTGTGTGGAGCGCGGACGGCAGCAGCATGCCTGTCGTGCTCCGGGGCCACGAGGCCCCGGTCTGGTCGGCGGCGTTCAGCGTTGACGGGCAGCGGGTGGTCACGGCCTCGAACGACAAGATGGCGCGTGTGTGGAGCGCGGACGGCAGCAGCAGGCCCGTCGTGCTCCAGGGCCATGAGGCCCCGGTCTGGTCGGCGGCGTTCAGCGCCGATGGGCGGCGGGTGGTCACGGCCTCGCACGACAAGACGGCGCGTGTGTGGAGCGCGGACGGCAGCGGCGTGCCCGTCGTGCTCCGGGGCCACGAGGCAGGGGTCGGTTTCGCGGCGTTCAGCGCCGACGGGCAGCGGGTGGTCACGGCCTCGAACGACAGGACGGCGCGTGTGTGGAACGCAGACGGCAGCGGCGCGCCCGTCGTGCTCCGGGGACACGAGGACTGGGTCAGATCCGCAGCGTTCAGCGCCGACGGGCAGCGGGTGATCACCATCTCGCACGACAGGACGGCGCGTGTGTGGAACGCAGACGGCAGCGGCGTGCCCGTCGTGCTCCGGGGGCACGAGGCCCCGGTCTGGTCCGCGGCCCTCAGCGCCGACGGGCAGCGGGTGGTCACGGCCTCGCACGACAGGACGGCGCGGGTATGGAACGCGGATGGCAGCGGCATGCCTGTCGTGCTCCGGGGCCATGAGAGCTCGCTGCTCTCCGCGGCGTTCAGCGTTGATGGGCAGCGGGTGGTGACGGCCTCGCACGACAAGACGGCGCGTGTGTGGAACGCAGATGGCAGCGGCGCGCCCGTCGTGCTCCGGGGCCACGAGGCAGGGGTCAGCTTCGCGGCGTTCAGCGCCGACGGGCAGCGGGTGGTGACGGCCTCGCATGACAGGACAGCGCGTGTGTGGAACGCGGATGGCAGCGGCACGCCCATCGTGCTCCGTGGCCATGAGGGCTCGCTTCTCTCCGCGGCGTTCAGCGCCGACGGCCAGCGCGTGGTCACCACGTCGGACAAGACGGCGCGGGTGTGGGCCATCTCTGCCGACGCGCTTCGGCAGGCGCTTCGCGCCGCCGCGAGCGACTGCATTTCTCCCGAGATGCGCCGGACCTACCTCGATGAGAGCGACGAAGACGCCCGTCGGGGCTACGAGTCCTGCGAGCGCTCGTACGGCCGGGAACCGTTCTATCCGGAGATCGACCCACCGTGAGCCGCAAAGGCGCCTACTTTGCACGACGTCTACCGCTGAAAGCGCGAGTCCGAGAGACGACCACGCGGAACCGCTCCTCAACAATACGCATCCTCCGTGACGAGCGACGCCCGATCAACGGCCCCGACACCCGTGGCCTGACTCGTCACCGCCCCTTCCGCGAATCCTCACCTGTAAGGCGGAGCTCCAGAAGGCTCGAAGGTGGCAGCCCTCGGGCCTTCGATTTTTCGGCGGGCGCAACGTCTGCGCCGCGGAGGCGAGCGCGGCCCAGATCGGCGTAGGTGCCGGCGGTGAACGGTGAACGCTGGCGATCACGTGGCCGCGATCTTCACCGGCCCGACGCGGGGCGCGATGAACACCGACACCACCAGCTCATCCAGCATGAGGGAGGGAAGGCGGGAGCGGTGGGTGTCAAGATAGTTGTCCAGTAATTCGGTCAGGTTCTCATGAGTGCTTTGGCCTCGTGGGTGTGGGGGTTGAGGGTCACAGGGCCGATCGGCGTCCAGGGCGGCGTGGGTACTCGGGCCGGTACTTGAGGGTGCGGAAAAGGGCCTCGGCGTAGAGGTTGTCGTCGCTGACGCGAGGGCGGCTGAACGAGGGCACGACGCCCAATCGCTGGAGGGTGGCGAGCATGGTCGAGCCCTTCATCGGGCCGCCGTTGTCCGCGTGCAGCACCAGGCAGCCAGAGCCCACGTTTTCGCGGCCGCAGGTCTGCTCGACGAGGCGAGCGGCAGCCAGCATCGACTCCTCGGCCTCGACCGACCAGCCGACAATCTTGCGGCTGTAGACGTCCACCACCAGGTACAGGAAGTAGAACGCTCCGCGCACCGCGCTCCTCAGGTAGGTGATATCCCAGCACCACACCTGATTGGGTCGTTTGGCGACGAACTCGCGAGGACGATGGGCGCTTGCCGGTCGAGCCGGATTGCGGTGCGCGAGCAGCCCATGTTCGCGCAGGACGCGGTAGAAGCTCGACTCCGAAGCGATGTAGACGCCACGATCGGCCAGGCGCGGAACGATCTGCTTGGGCGAGAGGTTGCGGAACTCGGGGCTGTTGGCCGTCTCGACGATGCGCCGGCGCTCCACCTCGGTCAGCTTGTGCACCGGGGCGTGGTGCGGTCCGGCTCGGCCGTCCTCGCCGCCGGCCTCCCCTCGCCAGCGGGCCACGGTCCGCGCGCTGAGCCCGAGCACGCTGCAGGCCGCCTCGAGCGTGGCGCCGCCCCGCACGGCCTCGTCGATGAGCTCGAGCGTCACCTGTCGGTCTCCGGATCCGTGTCGTCGTCCCCGTCCCCCCAAATTGCTTGGACTTTTTTTGCAATACCAGCAGCGCCGCCGCCTCGGCGAGGGCCTTGTCCTTGCGCCGCAGCTGCCTCTCCAGCTCCCGAACGCGCCGTGACGGGGCCGGGCCGTGACCTGCCTTCGCCGGCCCGCCCAGCGCCTCCAGCGCAGCCTTGCGCCACTCGGCGAGCTGCGCCTCATGCAATCCCTCGCGGCGGAGATACTCGCCGAGCTCCCGCTCGGAGAGCGCCGCCGCCTCCGTCATCGCGCGCAGCTTCTGCTCCGGGGTCCAGTCCTCGGGGCGGCGAGCGACGGCAGGGGGCGGAGGCGCGGAGCGGCGAGCGTCGTCGGACATGGGCGCCACGCTACGAGCATCGCGAAGCCAGCGCGAGAGCGTCGTCTGATGCACCCCCGTCTCGGCGGACAGCGCCACCGCCGTCGGTCCTCCTGGAGCGAGAAGCCGCTGGACGATTTTTCTTTTGAAGGATTCTGAGTACTCTCTCACCTCAAAGCCTGTCTCCGCTCCCCGACAACGGTGGCCTGATCCTCCGTAAGCGGATCAGACCGGGCGACAACTTCTCTGACACGGGGGGGAGAGGGTTGGCGTCTTCGTTCCCGCCTTCATGTTTGCGGGGGATCTCGTCGCATGGTTCACGGCGTCCTCGCGCACCGGACGCCCACGTTGCTGCCGAAATTCCCTTCGACGTTGCGATTCCGCGGGTTGCCGTGGCTGCGTGTGGACGAGCGCAGGGGTGACCCGCTCGTATTCCAGCTCCCGCCGAGGAGCCCCCGATCCGTGCCAAAGCCAAGGTAGGCGCAATCGTTGCATTCGATCTCTGCGAGGTAATCGGAAAATATATCGAGATTCCACTCCCACATGCTTCCTGCGAGATCTGATTGTCCCCACTTCCCGTCGCCGTGCGGCGATTTTGAGCCTACATTCTCGATTGAAAAGTACTGACACGACGTCCAGCCGTCGCAGTTGTATAACGCATGCGACGAGTCGAGCGTTGTCGACGATGGCGGCGTCGACCACGGATACGTCCTCTGCTCGCCTCCTCCTGCCGCGGCATAGTTCCACTCCGCCTCCGTCGGTAACCTCCCGCCATCCCACGCGCAAAAGGCGAACGCAGTGTACCATGTGAGGCAGTTCATCGGCCGGTTCTCGCTCCCCATCGACCATGTGGGCCTCATGCAGGACGCCAGCTGCGCTTCCAGCGTCTCTCGATCCGCGGGCAGCTCTGCGTCCCAATCCATCGGCCAGCCGCTTCCCTCAATCAGCGGATGCGCTCCAGCTCCCGCCGCAGGCCTGCTTGCGGGGTACATCTCCACGAACTTCCGGAACCGTCCCACCGTGACCTCGAATCGGTCCAGCCGGAAGTCACTCACCGTTGCAGGATGGTTCCTGTCGTCGAACCGGTGATACCTGCCTCCCAGCACCACGGGGCTCAGGCAGCAGCTCTCGTTCCTCTCCGGACCGCAATTCAAGGGCAGACCCTCGCAGCTTCGTCCAGGGCACGAGCCAGCCTCGCACGAACTCTCGCACTCGGTCCGGTCCTTCCAGCGCCCGCGCTCGTCGCACGTCTGTGGTGTATTGCCCGAGCACCGCGCATCCCGGAGCGCGCACTCTCCTTCGCAGACGCCTTCGATACACGTCTTGGATTCGCACGTCGTGCCGGCGGCCCAATTGCCGCTGATGTTGCACATATGCGGGGTATTGCCGAAGCACCACACGTCCGAACCGGGCGCGCACGACACCACGCAGTCGCCACCATAGCAATGCGTAGGGCCGCCGCACGCCGGGAGGGTCGCCCACGCTCCCTTTTCGCACTGCTGCGGCACGCCGCCCGCGCACCGCTTCTGCTCCGGCGCGCAGGCGCCGACGCACCCGTCTGCGTCGGCGTCGTCGCATGTCTGCCTCTCGTCGGAGCACGACCTCTCGTCCTCCCACTGCCCGTTCGCGTCGCAGTGCTGTAGGGTGTTCCTCTGGCAATGCTTTTGCGTCGGCGCGCAGATGCCGATACAAAGGCCCAGCTCTTTGCTGCACGTCTGTTCGCCGCATGGGTGCGGGGGTTGCCACTGCCCATCCATGCCGCACTCCTGCAGCGCGTTGTCGTCGGTGCACTGCTTCAGTCCTGCCTTGCATTCGCCGACGCACCCGTCTGCGTCGGCGGCGTTGCAGGTCCGCTCGTCGGAGCACGACCGCTCGTCCTCCCACTGCCCGTTCGCGTCGCAGTGCTGTAGGGTGTTCCCCTGGCAATGCTTTTGCGTCGGCGCGCAGATGCCGATGCACGCGCCCAGCTCTTCGCTGCACGTCTTCTCACCGCATGGCTTCGGGTCCCGCCACTGCCCGTCCGTGCCACACTCCTGCAGCGCGTTGTCGTCGGTGCACTGCTTCAGTCCTGCCTTGCATTCGCCGACGCACCCGTCCGCGTCGGTGGCGTTACAGGTCCGCTCGTCGGAGCACGACCTCTCGTCCTCCCACTGCCCGTTCGCGTCACAGTGCTGTAGGGTGTTCCCCTGGCAATGCTTTTGCGCCGGCGCGCAGACGCCGATGCACGCGCCCAGCTCTTTGCTGCACGTCTGGTTGTCGCACCGCTGCCTGCTCTCCCACCGCCCCGCATTGCTGCACACCTGGGGCACATCGCCCGCGCACTGCGTCGCGGGTGGCGCACACTCACCGACGCACGTTCCCGACGCGTTGTCGCAGACCTGCTCGACGCAATCCGGCTGGCTCTCCCACGTGCCATTGGGGCCGCACACCTGCGGTGTATTGCTGTCGAGGCACCTGCGCGCGCTGGCGCTCGGGCAGCCCGCGACGTCGAAATCTTCGATGCCCAGCACCGAATTGCACCCCAGGAGAGCGGCGCTGCAGCCGAACATCGCAGCCACCGCGACGCCGGCCCGCGCGTACCGTGCTCGCAGCTTGCTCATCAGAACCTCCCTTCGATCTCGAATCGCCCGAGCCCCACGCCTGCACGCCACGCCACCCCGGCCGCCGGCTTCGCGCCGCCGCCGGGCGCGCCGGCGCGCCGCTCTCCCCCGCTGGGCTGCAGCACGAACAGCGCCGTGGTCCCTGCGGCCACGCCGACGGCCCCCACGACGAGACCCACGGTCGCCAGCGTCGCGAGGTCGCCTGCCTCGTCCAGCTTATCGCGTTCCGATTGCGGGCACGAGGTGCCCCCGCACCTCGATCGGACCTCGCCAACCTCCTTGAGCGCCAGACCCCCGGTCACCGCGAGCAGCCCGAGCCCCAGCGTCCCCACCCCATAGCCCACCCCCACCGCGATGTTCCTCGTCCTGCGCTCCCCCTCCGGGTCCGGCTCGCGCTCCAGCACCACCTGCACTTCCCGCTGCTTGCGCCGCTCCAACCGCACCGACTGCCTCGCGAGCAAAAAGCCCGCCGCGCGCACCTCGACCGCGTGCTCGCCCAGCAGGAGCCGCCCTTCCCACGGCGTGCGCCCCACCACCTTGCCATCGATCGTCACGTACGCTCCGCTGGGCGTCGACTCGACCCGCAGCGACGCGTCGACGTCTTGCGCGCTCAGGACCACCGGCGTCACCTCGTACAGCTTGACGGTCGCCGTCTGCACCGGCGACGCCATCTGCGCGCCCTCACGCGGCGCCTTCACCGCTCCGGAAGCGCCCGCCTCCGGCGTCGTGCACTCCTCGAGCGCCTGGAGCCCCACGAAGCCGCGCAGCTGCACCCGGTGCTCGCCCGCATCCACCACCCCTTTCCATGGCGTCACGCCGAGCCGCTGCCCATCGACCTCCACCTCCAGCGTCCAACCGTGCTTCTCGCTCACCGAGAGTATCCCCTTCCTCGATGTCGCGCGCAGCTCCACGCTCTTCTGCCCGGGCTTGATATCTTCGGTCACGGTGATGGGCATGAATCCGTCCTGCTCCACGCGGATCTTGCGGACGCCTACCGCGACGCTCAGCGGCTCCGATATCGGCAGATTCCCGCGCTGCCGATCGTCGATGTACAGGCGCGCGCCGGCGGGTGTGTCGCCGACAATCGTTAGCTTCACCACAAACTTCGAGACCTCGGCGATGCTGGTCTCCACGGCAGTCCTGAACGCGGGCTCGGCATTCGGAAACTCCCGCAGCATCTTCTCATACAGGGCCAGCGCCTCGTCATGCCTATAGAGCTGGTGGAGCGAGGAGGCCGCCTGCGTCATCGCCTTTGCCGTCGTCTTGATTTCTAGCGATTTTTTGTACTCCTCGTACGCTTCACCCCACCGTTTCGCATCGAAGTGTTCCATTCCCCTTTTGAAGTGCGCACTTGCATCGGCTTTCTTCGAGGCGTCCGTCTGCGCGGTGTCATCCATCGCCGTCGCAGATGCACTCGGCGCCGCGGACGGCGGAGCCTGCGCCTTCGCCGCTCTCGCCATCAGCAGCACCGCGGCAACTGCGGATCCAGTCGCCACCCACCCAGCAACACGACCAGTCATGTTCACGTCCGTCTACCTCTCTGACACAGCCGCTTCACGCCTCGTCCTCTGTACGTGCCACCTGGTGATTCGCAAAGGTGGTTCGCCTGTTGAAGGCATGCGATTCAATGTGGATGATGGTCTTTAGTTGTAGAGCTTGGGTTCCTGTTCGGGCGCGTTGAAGGAGATGGTGTTGTTTCCGCTTGTTCCCCTGGCTCTTCGTACTGGTCGAACCGGTCTGGATCCCTCTGCTTTGGCGTCGCTGCTCTGCGCGCCCCCGGCGGGGGCGGCGCGGGCGCGTTGAGGTCCAGAAACGCCGGCGACGCTCCGGACTTCTCGAGGGTAACCGTCTTGTCGATGTGCTTCTCCCCCTTGAAGACGCGGACTTCCCATGTCTTGCCGACCTTGCCGACCAGCTCGACGACGCCATCCGTCCGCCGCGCCGGCTGACCGTCCACCGTCACCGACGCGTCGCCGGGCACCACGAGGAGCACGGCCCGGTGCTCGCCCGACGCGCGCGCCATGCGCCGCGCTCGCTGCACCGGCCTGGCGAGGATTCTCTCGCCGATCGCGCCCTTCTCCAGGGCAGCGCCCGAAGCCGCCGGCGGTGCCGCGCCGGCGTCTCCCGCCGGCCTCTCGCAGGCCGCGAGGAACATCAACATTCCCCCCGTCCAGGCAACCCTGCGCATCGCCGCCCTCATGGCCCTTGACCCTCCCTGGGAGTTCGCTGGCGATCCTGCTCGCACGTAGTATACGCCTTCCGCGCCACGTCCTCGCCCTCCGCGAGGTAGAGGGCCCGCGTCTCCGCAGGGAGGCAATCCACATTGGCCTCCTTCAGCCCCTGCTTCAACAGGCCGATATCGAGGGTCCAGGTGCGCGTCGTGTTGTCGGCCGTGACAGCGAGGAGCCGCTGGCTACCGTCCAGGAATGCCATGGCCAGCGCGGGCGCCGGGACATCGAGCTCGATGGGCTCATCGAACCTGGTGGCGTCCCACAGGCGCAACCCCCCCTTCAGCGACGAGGTGGCGATGCGTGCGCCGTCAGAGCTCCAGATCGCGCGCAGCACCGGGCTCCCGTGATCGAGCGCCACCGTGGGAGCGCCGCTGTCCGCGTCCCAGACCTGGGCGGTGTTGTCCTCCGAGGCGGTGATAACGCGCTTCCCGTCGGGGCTCCATGCCGCCGCGTGGATGGCACCCTCGTGTCCCTTGAGCACCACGGGCTCGCCCTGTCCGTCGGTCCGCCAGATGCGCGCGTTGTGATCCCTCGACGTGGTGACGAGCCTCGCGCTGTCGCGGCGCCACGCCGCCGAGGTGAGGCCGTCGGCGTGCCCTGACAGCCGCAGCCGCTCACCCGATCCGTCGAGGCGATGGATGAACGCGTCCTTGTCGTCGGAGACGGTGACCACGCGCGTCCCATCTGGGCTGAAGATCGCCGCGCGCACCGCGTCCTTGTGGCCGGGGAGCTTCACCTCCGCGACCTTGCCGTCGAGTTGGACGACGCGTGCCGTCCCGTCGAACAAGGCGACGGCGACCCGCGTGCCGTCGGGGCTCAGCGCTGCGCTCGCGACCCACGCTTTGTCGTCCTGGAGCCGCGTGGCGGCCGATCCTTCGCCCACGTCGAAGATCTCCTCCGGCTCGCCGGCCTCGCCCGCCCGAAGGCGACGCACCCTCCCGTCGTCGTACGCCGAGACGATGTCGCCCCCGGCGCCGATGAACGCCGAATGGTAGAAGGCTCGTCGCTCGCGCGGCAGCGACGCGAGCTGCGTCGGACGCCAGATCCTCGCCGTCGCGTCGAGCGGGCGCCCGCCGTCGTCCCCATCGCCGGTGAGCACCCGCGTCTGATCAGGGCTCCATGCCACCGAGCGGACGGGCGCTTCGTGTCCGCTCATCACGAGCGGCGCGCCCCCCTCCACGGGCCAGATGCGCACCGTCTGGTCGAGCGAGGCGGTGGCCAGGTACCTTCCATCCCGTCGGAATGCCGCGAACGTCACGGCGAGGGCGTGCCCGGACAGGACGACGGCCTCGCCCTTGCCGTCGGCGCTCCACACGCGCGCCGTGCCGTCGTCGGACGAGGTGGCGACGAACCTGCTGTCGGCGCTCCACGCGGCATGGCGAACGCCGCCCTCATGTCCCTTCAGCACGATCGGCCTGGTGGCGCGCGACAGCTCCCAGATGCGCGCTGTCTTGTCGCGCGAGGTCGTGACAACGCGTGTCCCGTCGGGGCTCAGGGCGGCGAAGGTCACAGGCCCGCTGTGCCCCTCGAAGAGGACCGGCCTCGTCGGGGCGTCGGCGCTCCACAGCTTCGCCGCTCCGTCCTGCGAGACGGTGAGCACGCGCTCGCCGTCTGGATGGAATACCGCGACCCTGAGCGGCGCCGTCCGGTCCGAGAACTTCGCAACCTCGCTCGCGCCGTCGGCGTTCAGGCTCAGCACCAGCGCGGTCACCTTCGGGTCGTCGTGCGACAGGAGCGCCACGACCACCCGCTTGCCATCCTCGCTGAACGCCCCCGCCGTGACGGATTGCGGACGGCCTTCCTTGGCGGGTCGCGGCGGCACGAGCCGGACGCTCTGGCCCAAGCCGTCGGCATTCCACATGTACGCTGCCCCGTCCTCCGAGCCAACGAGCACGCGGGTGCCGTCAGGGCTGAAGGCGGCGACGGTGATCGGCCCCGCCTGTGGCGCGACCACCACCGGACCGCCCTTGCCGTCCGCGCTCCACAGCCGCGCGACGTGGTCGGCCGAGGTGGTCAGGACCCGCTTGCCGTCGCTGCTCCAGGCGATCTCCCAGACCGCGCTCTTGTGCCCGCGGAGGGTCACCGCGAGCGCGTTCGTGCCGAGGGCCTCGTTCGCGAGCGCGACCCAGCCGTGCACGCGCTCGGGCTCCCGCACCTCGGGTAAGAGCTTCGTCGCCCAAGCGAGCTGGCCGCGGCTGGTGAGCTTGCGAAAGCCGGCGAGGAGCCGCGCATCGTGCGCCTCGGTCTGCTTTGCCTCTGCGTCCCTGGCCGCACTCCTTGCGTCTTCCCTCGCCTTGATCGCAGTACGTTCGGCGCTGTCCGCGAGCTTCTGCTGCTTGAGCGCCCAGAGCCCCATCACCGCCGTGACCACCGCCACCGCGAGCGCCGTGAGCGCGAGGAACCGAACCTTGGCGAACCGCGCCTCGGCTTCCTCTCGTTCGCGCCGCCGCTCCGCCTCCAGAGCCTCCTCGCGCCGCTGCTGCTCGGCCTTCAGAGCCTCCTCGCGCCGCCGCTGCTCGGCCTTCAGGGCGTCCTCGCGCCGCTGCTGCTCGGCCTTCAGGGCGTCCTCGCGCTGCTGCCGCTCCGCCTCCAGGGCCTCCTCGCGCCGCCGCTGCTCTTCCTCCTGTTCGCGCTTCTGCCGCTGCTCGTGGACCCTGCTCGCCAGCCAGTCGTGGCCGATCTCGAAATACCTACTGCCCTGGTGCGCCTGGGCGTAGAGGATCGCCGCGTCCGCCAGCGCGCTCAGGATCGGCCGGAGCTTCTCCGCGGGCATGAAGCCGAGGAGCTCCTTCTCGGTGCGCAGCGTCCGGCTGCCGTCCCCGGTGACGAGCTGATGCTCGAGCAGCCGCTGCGCCTCCGGCGCCAGCAGCCCGAGCTCCTCGAGCGTCGCATCGAAGTACCGGCGCAGGATCGACTCCGCCTTGAACACGCCCTCGGCGCCGCCCTGGGTGCGCTCCTTCCACAGCGCGCGGCACACGATCTGCGCGTACGCCGCCTGGATCTCCGCCGTGACGAGCTCGCTCTCGCCGGGCATCCGCACCTCGAGCATGAGCCTGCGGAGCTGCTCCTCGTCCCAGCGCTGCGGCGGCTGCCCCTCGGCCGCCGCCCGGCACACCGCTTCGACCATCTCGCCGACCGTCATCGGTCCGAGCCGGAACCCCTGCGCGAGCAGCTCCTTGCGATCGCGCGCGCGATCCCGGAATCGCCCCAGGTAATCCTCCCGCAGCGACAGCGCGATCTGCAGCCTCTGGATCGGCGTCCGCGCGAGCCGGTGCACGCCGTCGATCAGCGCCGCGGTCTCGGCCTCGGCGCGGTCCGGGAAGAGCAGCTGCTCGATCTGGTCGAGGTAGATCAGGATCGGCTGCTCGCTCCGGCACTCGGCGAGGACCATCGCCTGGTCGAGCGCCTCGAGGGGCGGGACGTCCTGAGGGGTCACACCGAGCTCCAGGTCCTCGAAGACCGCGCGCACGAGCCACGGGAGCGGCGTCTCGCTGGGCGGCCAGCCGAGGACGCGCACCACCTGGAAGTCGTGGGTCTCCTCCAGCCGGGGGATCACCCCGGCCTGCATCAGCGACGACTTGCCGGCCCCCGACGGCCCGTACAACGTGGTCGACGGGTGGGCGAGGAGCTGGTGCGACAGCTGGGCGACGAGCGCGTCGCGGCCGAAGAAACGATGGCGATCCACGGCGCGGTACGGCGTGGGGCCGGGAAACGGATTCGCGCTCTCCTGAGGATCGCTCACGAGCCGCCCTTCTCTTCAAACGCCTCGGCGAGGTCCTCCATGGAGGATTCGATCGCCTCGATGCCCTCGTCCTTGCCCGGCAAGCCCGATCCGTTCTTCCAGAGCTCTCTCTCGGCGTCTTCGGGATCGAGCACCGCAAGGCTGCCGTGCGGAACACCCCGGGGATAAAGGCGGTGGAGCAGGAGCCGGTGGTGACCGGTGACGATCGACATGCCGACGAGCAGCGTGGGGCGGTAGTTCAGCGTGCTCCGGATCACGTTCACCAGAGCGTCCGGAAGCGCGTCGCCCAGACTGAGTAGGCCGAGCTGGTAGTCGTCCTCCGTCATCAAGGGCCGGTTGGGGTCCTGCAGCGGCGTGAAGCCACCGTAAGGCCGGAAGATCACGATCGCCTTCTCCGGGTCGAGCACCGCGGGCGGTTCGTCGAGCTCCGCCCACTCTTCGCTGTCCGCTTCGCGGCACAGCATCAGCACGCCTCGATCTCCTTGCTGGAACACGTAGATCGGGCGCTTCGGCTGCTTCTCGGCCACGGCGTGCTCGAGCCACGGGTGCCGCAGCAGCGTCGTGTGCACGCCTGAGCCGACGACGCGCGCCAGCGCGTCGATGAAGGGTGGGGGGGGCGCGCCGCGAAACGTGGTCCGGAAGGCGGTGTCCAGCTTGGACACCCCGTGGTGGAGCGCGACACGCTGGGCGAGGGAGCTCATGGACAGCCCGGGAGCCGCCGGAGCGGGCGCCTTCTTCAGGAGCTCTTTGTGAAGCTTGTCACGGAAGCCTGAGAGCAGCGGGCGTTGCTCCCGGAAGCGATCGCCCAGCAGCAGCGAGAACGGCTTGTCGAGCATCTGTGCGAGGGTCGGAGCGATCCCGTTCGCGACCGGCCGCGCGGGGCGCGATGCTGGACGCTCGATCTTGCGCCCTTTGAAATCGAAGATGACGCTGTTATCGGGGCGGCGGAGGTACACGACGGGCGAGAACGCCTCGGCGCTGCCGTCGAAGTCGCCGAGGATCGCGCGCCGGGCCTCGTTCATGCTGAAGGCGACGTCGCCCTTGCTCTGGGAGCCGGCGGCGAGCGCGCGGTAGAACTCCGCAGAGCACGCCCGTGCCACATGGGCCTTGACCGGCCAGAGGTGGGCGACGACGGCATCCGCGCCGCCCCGGGCCAGGATCTCCGCGGCGGAGGCGAACGCCGAGGGGCGGGCTCCCTCGCACGCCTCGAGGACGATGAGCCTAAGGAAGCTGCTGAGGCTCGCTTGGAGCTTCTGGGCGAGCAGCTCCACGGGTAGCCAGTGCTCTTCGCCGTCCTGATCGCCGAGCTGCAGAACAGGGCCTCCGTTCTTCTGGCCGCCGTGCCCGAGGAAGTGGAGCACGTGGGGGATCGGCTCGCGGCCGAGCCGATCGAAGAGGGCATCCCTGCGCGCGGCTGGCCCCACGACCGGGGGGAGCCACTCGATTTCCCCGGTGTCGATCCGCTCGCTGAGCGCCATCCGGAGCGCCTCGAGGCCCGCGCCTCCCCTGGGGGCGACCGCGAGGACGCTCACCGCGCCGCGTACGGAGCGTACGGGACGGGGCTGCCAGGGGATATCCGACTTCACGCCGCGCACGGGCAGGAGCAGCGGTGAGCTGGCCCAGAACCCCATCGCTTCGCCAGGTCTGCAGAGCGCCTCCCACGGCACGGCCTGGAGCGCCGGATCCTGCACGCAGAGCCGCACCAGCAGCGGATTGCCCGGCGTCGCGGCGATGCCGGTTCGCAGCGGATCGAGGCCGGCGAGCACGGCGCGCTGGAGGAGCTGCGCCGTGGCGAGCAGGTCGGCGGTGAGCGGCCGGCCATCCCTGGCGGCGGCGCTCACGGCGGTGGTGAAACGGGAGAGCGCGTGGATGTCGAGGTCGGCGCCCAGCGCGTGGGCGGTGCTCTGGGCCTCGTCGCCCCATCGCGCGCTCGCGCGCACCTCCGCATCAGCGCGGGTGAGGTCAATCTCCATCGGCATGCGGAGCACCTCGCGGCATGGGCATGACCTCCGAGGCTACACCAATGGGCGGTGCGCTCGCATAGGTTTCGCGCGCACATCGCGGTACCGTGCGGGCGGTGCAGTCCGCTCCTGCTCGTGTGGTGCGTGTGGCGCGTGTGACGCGCCTTGTCGTGATCACCGGCTGGGCGGGCGACGACGTTCTTCGTTAGAACCGGTATTGCAACGGCGGCTCTGGCGTGCCCTGTGAGCGAGCCAGGTACGACGCTGTGGCGTCGGCTGCATTGACCCACCGGTGTGCCCCTGGCACCCTGCGACCGCCATGAGTGCCGCACTCCCCAGCACCCTGGAGCTCCTGCTCGCGGACGCCATCGAGCTCCGCCCCATCCTCGCGGCGGGCCTGCCCGAGGTCGCTGCGGGCAGCGCGCTGCGGCCGGAAAAGGTGCCTCGTGGCGTGGACGCGCTCTCGCTCGACGCGCCCGACGCGGATCCCAACGATCTCGCGCTCCAGCGCTGGTCGGTGATCGCGCCCGAGGGCGCGCTGGGCGACGAGGCGCTCGAGGCGATCGCGCTGCTCCTCCGGCTCAGGGAGGCGGAGCAGGGGGCGCCCGTGAGACCCTACCGCGTCAAGCCTGGAATGGACATGGCCGAAGCGGCCCGGTGGAAGACCGATATGCTGTGCGACGAGTCGATTCCGGAAGAGGAGAGGCCCCGGTATCTGCTCCTCCTCGGGGATCTCGACGCCGTCTCCGCCGAGCTCCAGCACGTCCTCGCGAACGGCGCGTTCGTCGGCCGTCTCCACATCGCGGGCGCCGACGGCAAGTCGGATCCCAGCGGCTATGCCGCGTACGCCGACAAGGTGGTGCGCTGGGCCAAGGAGCCTTCTGGCCACGACCGGCCCGACGCGCTGTTCTTCGTCGCGGACGACGGCACCGCCGCTACCCAGCTCGGCCGCAGCCTGCTCACCGAGCCTTGCGTCACGATGGCGCAGAGGCAAGGTAGGCGACCCTTCCCGGCCGCGAACATCATCGAGATCCCCGGCGCCGACAGCGCAGACGATCTCCTCCGCGCGGGGAGCACGCCGAGGCCTTCCGTGCTCCTGTCCGTGAGCCACGGGCTCGGCCGACCCCGTGGCGGGTGGGCCTCCGTCGATCAGCAGCGCGCGCTCCAGGGGGCGCTGCTCGTGGGCGCACAGGGCAGCTCCGCGCCGCTGCTCACGGCGGACATGCTGCAACACGCGCCCTTCCTCCCAGGCGGCCTGTGGTTCTGTCTGGCCTGCTTCGGGGCCGGGACGCCGAAGGAGAGCGCGTTCTATCCCTGGCTCTCGCTCCTCGCGCGCGAGGGCGCCTACAGCGGCCAGGTCCAGCGGGTGCTGGCGAGCTTGCCTCAGGGCGGCGAGCGTCCGTTCCTCGCCGCGCTGCCGCAGGCCGCGCTCCGGAATCCAGAGGGGCCGCTCTCGGTGATAGCGCATCTGGATCTGGCCTGGACCTTTGGCTTCGTCGATCCCAACAGGATGACCCAGAGCCGCGCCTCCCGGATCTTCAGCAGCATCCAGGCCATGGCCCGCGGCAGCCGCGCCGGCGTGGCGCTCGACGCGCTGATGCGCTCCTACCGCGAGGTCAACGATGAGCTACTCTGCGGCTACAACGCCGAGGAGGACGCGCGCGTGTGGAACCGGCCTTCTCCGGTCGATCCCATGCAGCGCGGCAGCGCGTTCATGCTGCGCAACGATCTGCGGGGTTATGTGCTCCTCGGCGATCCCGCGGCGCGGCTGCCCTTGAAGGGGAGCCAGGCCCCGCACCCGACAGCGCCGTAGTCAGCCATCGCGAACCCGGCGCGCGCGTCGCTCTCCTGACTCGCGTAGGTGCGAGCACGTCCACGCCACGCCCACGACGTACTCTACAGCCGTCGATGGGAACGCCGTGGACGGGCAGAGTCCTGCCCCTTCATGGTCTGTCGCTCTACATCGCGAACCAGGCCCAGCCCGTCCAGCACCGCTCGCCCGTCCGTCACTCACGGAACCTCCGATGTGAGGGACGGTGGCTTTCGTCGCGGGCACCGGCGCGCGCCGTAGACAAGGCGCTGAAGCACAGGCATCTTCAACGATGCGGCATGGTGCGTCTGCTGCGCCGCACGGGCCGCGGGGGAGGTATGGATGCACGCAGACTTGGACGCATTTCCTGAACCGCTCGCGGTGCTCGACGCGAACCTCCGGTTGCGGGAGGCCAACCTGGCCTGGCGCAACACGTTTGGAGAGGCGGCGCTGCTTGTGCCCGAGGCGGAGGAGGCCGCTCGCGCGGTGCTCGGCGGGGCCCAGAGCCGGGCGGAGATCGACGCCACGGCGAGCAACGGGGCGAGCCCGCAGCGCTGGACGCTCCTGCGGTGCTCGAGATCCGAGGGAGAGCCGCTCGTCTTCGTCCACGCTCATGCGGCCGACGACGCTCCGCAGCGCCGCCGCGAGGAGGCGCTCGCCGAGGAGCTGGAGCTCCTGCGCAACTTCATCGACCTCGCGCCCAACCTCATGTTCATCAAGGACCGGCGCAGCCGCTACGTCATGGCGAACAGCGCCCTCGCGAGCTGCTACGGGATGACGCCGGCGCAGGTCGTCCACGCGTCCCAGCACGAGCTCACCGCGAGCGTCGATGAGGCCTCAGGCTTCACAAGCGTCGACCGGCAGGTCATCGACACGAGACAACCCGTGGTCATCGAGGAGAAGGAGACGCGGCCGAACGGCGACGTGCACTGGTACGAGACGGTCAAGAAGCCCATCCTCCGCAGGAGCGGCGAGGTGCAGGTCGCCTGCTTCTGCGTGGATGTCACCGAGCGCCAGAGGGCGCAGGACGCGCTCCAGAGCTCGGCGCGCGAGCTCGAGTCCATGGCCGCGGCGGCCCGGCGCGAGGCGGACGAGAAGTCGGCGCTCGCGGCGGAGCTCGACCGGAGGCTCGCCGTCATCCAGGCGCAGCACCGGCAGATCCTGGCGCTCTCCGCGCCCATCCTGGAGGTCGCCGATGGCGTCGTCGGCGTGCCCCTCATCGGCGCCATGGATGAGGAGCGGACGGCGACGCTCACCGAGCGCCTCCTCAACATCATCGCGACGCGGCAGGTGCGCAGCGTCGTGCTCGACCTCTCGGCGCTCGAGACGATCGACACGCGCACCGCCGACCGGCTGGTCGGCATCGTCCGCGCGATAGGCCTGCTCGGCGCGCGCGCGGCGATCACCGGGATCCAGCCAGCGGTCGCGCACACGATGACCTCGCTGGGCATCGATCTGTCGAGCATGGTCACGATGCGCACCCCGAAGGACGCGATCCGCCTCTTCTCGACGACCGGCCCAGCCCGCTAGTCCGGCGGGCGCGTCACATCGGCTCTTGAAGGTCCTTGTAGCTCGACAGCCCGCCGAAGTTGAACCCGATGCCGAAATCGTAGACGAGCCCCGGCCACCACGATCGAGAACCAGTCCGTGGGGTTCACGCCGAGCATCACCGGCGCGTGAAGACAGACGATGTGTGCCGATGTCTCGTCGCTCACCGCAGCTGGGGCGTCCGCTGCAGGTGGGGCACGCCGGCGATGGATCCGGCCAACACGCGGGCGTGCCGCCGCACCTCGTCAGCGCCGAGCGGCCCTCCGTGGCCCAGGTAGAAGGTCTGTATTCCCTCGTCGACCAGCCGCGTGAGCTCGACGCCGACGGCGCAGTGACCACGATCGCCTTCACGTCGGACCAGCCGCGGCCCGCGCGCGCCAGCGCCTCGCCCACCCTGGGCGCCGCGTCCGTCACGCCGGCATCGACAAGCACGCAACCGGTGGCGCCGACGAGCAGGTGGGCGTTGAGCATGCGAAAGGGTAGAATGGGCACGCGAATGATCTGGGCGGCAGACATGATGTTCCTCCGGCGCCGAACGCCTGGCCTCAAGGTGGTGTGTCGGGGCTCCTCTCGCCTGGCCCGATTCGACGCGACGGATGGTCCACGATGGAACTGACCCACGTGGCGACACCTCCGGAGTCGATGCTCGAGCGCGCGGTGCGGGCCGGCCCTGGCGAGCTGCTCTGGCTCGGCGCCGAGCCGTTCGAGGTCCGCTGCGAGCCCAGAGTTTCCACGGGGCTGCTCAAGATCGTCGCCGTTGCCGAGGGGGAGGGGGTGATCGTGCAGGCGGGGCGCCGGGCACTCCTGCGCGAAGGGACGTTCGCGTGGTTTCAGTCGGACACCCCCTTCGAGCTGACGATGAGCCGTGGCCGGCGGCTGCTGCTGCGGCTGCCGCTGTCGGCGGTGCAGCAGAGGCACCCGGGGGTCGACCTACGGACGGCCGTCACGCGCGGCGAGGAGCACGCGGGTGAGCGGGTCGTGGCGGGGCTCTTGCGACGCCGCGTCGCCGGCCCGGGGCTCTTCAGCCGCGGGGTAGCCCGCCCTACGTGAGCACGGGGCGCGCCTCGGGAGAGCCCGCCTCGCCGGCAGGCGCCGGCTGATTGCGCTCCAGCGCCTCGATGCGCCCGAGGAACGCGCGCCCCTTGGCCGGATCCGTCATGTACACGAACGCCGCGAGCCCCTTGAGCTGCGCGAGCGTCTCGCCCTTTCCTGGCCTCCCGAGCTCCCGGTTGCGGATCGCCGCGCGCAGCGCGCGCACCCGCTCGCGCGGGACGCGCGCCGCCGGCGCCCCCTCGCTCGCCTGGTTGACGACGAGGCCTGTCACCTTCTGCCGGCTGCCCTTGCGCATCACCACGGTCTTGCTCGGATGCAGCCGGAAGCCCTCCGAGCTCAGGATCTCTCGGAGCCCGCGGAGCAGCGCGCCCACCGGCGCGCGCGGCCGCGCGGCGTCGGCGAGGCCGGGCGCCTCGGGCGCGCGGAAGGAGAACGTGAGATCGTCAGCATACCGCGTGTAACGAAGCCCCAGCTTGCGGGCGAGGCCGGACGCGCGCCGATCGAGCCGCAGGCAGATCGCGTTCGTGATCGCCGGGGAGGTGGGCGCGCCCTGCGGGAGCACGCGCGGGCCCGTCGCCACGTAGAGCGTCTGCCCTCGGAACTGCACGACGTCCCGGGGCGCCTCCGTCGAGAGGAGCGCCACGAGCGTCGCGGGACCCTCGGCCACGCCGGCCTTGCGGAGCAGGCCGCGCACGCGGCGCCACGTGATCGTCGGGAAGAAGTCCTTGATATCCACCTTGACGATCGTGTCGGCGCCGGCGTGCGCGGCGGCGTTCGTGACGATGGATCGGCTCGCCAGGAAGCCGTGCGCCGCGGCGTGGACCGGCAGCTTCTCGAACAGGTTGCGGAGCGCCCAGCGCTGCGCGCGCTTCAGATCCCGCTTCGGCGACGAGATGGTGCGCGCGCTGCCGTCGCGCTTCGGGATGTGCCACCGCCGGTAATGGGTGCCCGTGTCGACCTCCCGGTGGTACGCGAGCCAGCGGAGCCGCGGGATCGACAGCCCCAGCGCGCTCGCGAGCTCGGCCGCGCCCGGCAGGTCGGGGAGCCCGTGCGCCCGCGCGCGCTCGCTCAGCCCGGGCACATCGAGCCTGTCCGGCCCGACACGGTCGCTCCAGTGCACGCCCGCGCCAAGGTGGTTGACGTGCGTGGCGACGTAGGCCTCCCAGGCCAGGCGGCGCAGCGAGCGGCGCTCCCTGGCCTCGACCTTCTTGCGCTCCTTCCACTGCGCGCGCTCCCGGTCGGACATCGCCTTGGGATCGCCGGTCGCGAGGGCGCCCTTCGACGTGAGCTCCGCGCTCACCCACGCGTCGATCCCGCCCGCCTCGTCGATCGCCTTCCAGCGGGCGACGCGCTCCTCGTGGGCGAGCCGGCGCGCTTCTGCGCCTACGCCGCGGGCCGCCGCGCCGCCGGGGGCAGGCGGCGTCGTGATGGGGAGAACGACGGGGGCTCGGGCTTGAACGGTCGCGTCGATCTTCGCGGTCATGTCTCGGTGGGAGCGTGGTGGTGAGTCACGATGGAAGCGATCTGTCCTGAGGAGGCCGGACCGTCGATCGCTGTCTCATGTCGCCAAGAGAGGCTCCAAGCGCATCACCTTCATCGCTTGGTGCACGGTAGCCTCACCGGTTCTCCGGCTAGACGAGCCCTACGGCGTCGGGAGAAACGGCGTTTGCGAGGTTGTCTCAGCTCTCCCGACGCCGTAGGGCTCGTCTAGCCGAAGAGAACCAAGAACAGGCTACCTTGCGGAGAGTGACTGGCGGTTCCTCCAGAGCGGCGCGACGCCGCTCCTACGCTCGAGGCGTGGAGGCTGGTGCGTTCAGAACCTCTCCTGGCAACACGAACAATCTCTTTTTCTTGACCTCCTTTCCTTTCTCATGCTGACGACGCGTCGGCGTCCACGAACCCGGAGGACGTCAATGCATCCAGTCTCTTGAAATACGCGTCGCGCGCTTCGCCGTCCGTGTCAAACCAAATGCGCTGGTGTCGAGGCGCTTCGGCGCGCGCCCCCCACGACAGGTGTACTACGCGGTCGTCCAGGGAGACACGGTAGACGACCTCCGCGCCCGAGGCCTCGCGGCGCACGTACGTGCGCGTCTCGGCGCGGATGAGCGACCGCCCCTCGGCCGTCTGGCGCAGGGCGTCCCGCTCGGCGCGCTCGCGGGCGTAGGCGACGCGGAGCGCGATCATGTGCTCGCACGGACCTTCGCGGAGGCCGCTCCGGCGGAACGTGGGGCAGCTGCACCACGCGTCGGAGACGCGGCCCTCGAGATCCATCGTGAACCGCGGCGCGAAGTCGCGGTGCGCCTCCCGGTCCGCGACCTCTCCGTGGATCTCGGTGCCCTCGCCGGCGATCTCGTGCACCTTGGTCGGCCTCACCGCGCCGGGCGCGCCGAGCAGGCGGTGGGCCGCGGCCTCGCGGGGCGAGCTGTAGCGGATGTCGCGCTCGTCCACCGGATCGGCGAACAGCTCGCGCGGGCGGTAGACGCGGCGCGCGACGTCGTAGAGCACCCGGCCGCGCAGGCACTCGAGCTGGAGCGCCGCGCGGGCGTCCTCGGCGCCGCCGCCGGCCGCGAGCGACGCGAGCGGGAGCGGCCCCCGCTCGCGGAGGAGGGCGAGCTGCCTGCCCGCGAGCGCGTCGAGCGCCGCGCGCGCCTTGTCGCCGCCTTTCCCCTCGCGAGGCATCAGGGCGTCGAACGAGGCGGCGCTGGCCCAGCTGCTGTCGGTCCAGCCCGTGAGCGCGATCGTCAGCGTCGCGCGGCCCAGATCGAGCACCCAGAAGACCGGCAGCCCGGGGCCCCGGAGCTCGGCGCGCACGCGCTGCACGTGCGGCAGGAGCCGCGACAGCGCGAGCAGCCGCTGCCGGCCGAAGGTCCGGACCACGCGCGGCGGGCCCTCGTACGGAGGGCCGTGGCCCTCGATCAAGATCTCCCAGGGCTCCAGGATGAGGCGCGGCGGCTTGCCGGCGACGAGCTCGAAGCGGAGGCCTCGGGGCGGCTTCTTGGCCTTGCGGGTGCGGAGCACGAACAGCGCGTTGTAGAGATCGATCGGCGCGAGCTCGCAGGAGACCGCGGGGAGCGTCGCCGCCGACTGCACCTGCAGGAAGCCGCGAAGCCAGGTCGTCGGGACCTCGAGCGAGCGCTCGATCGGCGTGGCGCGCGCCGCCGCGGCGTCTCCGCGCGCCGCGCCTGCGTCGAGCTCCACCTTGGCGTAGGCGCGCAGGCGATCGATCTGCTCGACGATGCGCGGCGAGAGATCGACGAAGGCGGTGCCGTGGGCCGCCTCGCGGCCCTCGAAGAGGTCGCTGGAGAAGGCGAGCCGGGCGTAGGCGCTCTCGTCGCGCGAGAAGACCTCGATCGAGACCTCGTCCGGGTGCACCGTGAGCACGGGATCGAGCGCGCCGGAGGCCCTCGGCTTCGCCGCGGAGCCGTCGCCCTGGGCCGCCGCGTCGTCGGGGAAGGCGCCCTCCAGGAACGCCTTCTGCGCCTCCCAGATGGCCGCCGTCGCCTTCTTGCCCTGCTTCATCAGGTAGGCGAGGTACGCGGTCCGATCCCGGCCCTTGTACCGGAGATCGCTCTCCAGGATGGTCGCCAGCGCGGCCATCGCGTCGCGGAAGAGCGCCGCGTCGCGGACGGTGCCGCGCACGCCGACCGGGCCGCGGGCGCCGTCGAGGGAGAGGCGCACGCTCGTGTGGAGCGGGGCGGCGGCGAGCTCGCTCGGCGCGGCGTACCGGAGGAGGATCGGGCGGGCGAGTGCGGCCGTCATGCGTTGACTCCTTCGGGGGTCTCGGGCTCTCTGGACGAGCGCGCGGCCGCGAGCCGCGCCGCGCGGGGATCCGCCGCCTTGCGCTTCGCGCGGCGGTACGCTCGGTACGCGGCCTTGCGGACGGCGACGTCGGCCTTCTCTTTGGCCTTCTCCTTGTCGAAGGCGAGCGCGGCGAGCGCCTCGAGCGCGCGCTCGCCGCCGGCGCGGCCGAGCGCCGCGATGGCGTCGAGGCGCGCGGAGGCGTCGCCGCCGCTGCCCTGCGCGAGCGAGATCAGCGGGGCGAGCGCGGCGGCGTCGTGGCGCGCGAGGATCGACGGCAGCGCGAGGCGCCGGCCCGGCTCGGTCGCGGCGAGCGCCGCGAGCGCCTCGGGCGAGGCGACGCGCGCGGTCGGCCCGAAGGCGACCGGGTCGAACGGCCTCACCGCCACGGCGATCGCGGCCGAGCCGTCCGGCGCGAGCGCGGCGAGCGCGGCCGACGCCGAGGCCCGGACGCCGGCGTCCATGTCCTTGAGGGCCGCCGTGAGCGCCTCCACGGCGCCCGCGGGCGGCGCGGCCCCTGCGGACCTCGCGGCCGACTCGAGCGCGCCGAGGGCGCGCGCGGCCTCGCGGCGGATCTCGCCGGGGGCGCTGTCGTTCGAGAGGAGCGCGCGCAGCGCGGGCGCCATCGCGGTCGCGCCGGCGCGCCCCGCGGCCCAGAGCAGCTCGCGCCACGCCGCGGCCTCGGCGCTGCGCTCGTCGCCGTGCGCGGCCGACCAGCGCTCCGCGGTGCGCCGCGCCGCGGCGGCGAGCGCGCCCGCGAGGGCCCCGCGATCGCCGGCCACGGTGCCGGCGGCGATGAGCCGCGCGGCCTCCTGCCGCGCCGGGGCGCGCTCGTCCTCGAGCATGCGCAGGAGCGCGGCCACAGGCAGCGCGCCGCGGCGGAGCAGGCCCATGGCGAGGCGCTGCCGCAGGTCCTCGTCCTTGAGCGCCGCGAGCCGGGGCAAGAGCTCGGCCGGGTCGGCCTCCGCGGCGAGGTAGCTCGCCGCCGGGCCCGCGATGTCGTCGTGCTCGCTCCCGACGGCGAGGAGCTCGACGCGCGTCCGCTCGCCAGGGAAGAGCTTCTCCAGCGCCTTGCGCGCGTTCTTGCGGACCTCGCTGCTCCGCGCGTCGAGCGCGCGGGCGAGCGCGGGCTCGGCCGCGCTGTCGCCGAGCAGGCCGAGCTCGTTCACCGCGACGACGCGGAGCCTGTCGGGCGTATCGCCGGCGCGCACGAGCTCCTCGAGCAGCACGCGGGCGCGCTCGCCGCCGATCCAGCGCACGCCCTTCGCCGCCGACTCGCGGAGATCGATGGAGTCCGCGTGGAGCGCCTGCTCGACGCGCTCCGAGGCGCGCTTGCGGAGCTCGGCGCTCCCGAGCTTCGGGGCGATGCGGCCGAGCGCCTCCGTGGCGGCGGCCTGCATGCTCGGCTCGACGGAGGGGGCGGCGGACGCCGACCCCCGACCCGCGTTGACTGCCGCTTCCTTGGTGCCGCCGGCGGCCACCGCCTCGAGCTCTTCCAGCGCGCGGGCGTCGCCGAGCGTGCCGAGCGCGAGCAGCGCGCGCTCCCGCTCCCCGGGCTCGCCCGCGCGCACGACGAGGAGGAGCGGCCGGAGCGCCGCCGCGAGGCCCCGCTCGGCCACCCCCTCCGCGGCGGGCAGCACGAGCTCGCGCGCGCCCGCGCGCAGCACGGCCTCGAGCGGCCCCGAGGGCGCGCGCTCCTGTCGATCGCCCTTGACGCGCTTCGCGTAGGACGTCACGGCCGCGACGCGCGTGGGGAGATCGCGATCCGCGAAGAGCGCGACCAAAAGGTCGTTCTGCGCGGGATCGTCGCCGAGATCGAGCTCGCGCGCCGCGGCGAGGCGGAGCGCCGGGTCCTTCGCGCGCGCGGCGGCGGCGAGGAAGGCGAGCGCGAGCGCCGTCTCGCGCTTCTCGCGCTCGCGCCCCTTGTCGACGATCTCGAGGCACGCCTTGAGCGCGGCGCTCCGGACCTCGGCCGCCTCGTCGTCGAAGCGCGCCGAGAGCGGGGCGGTGGCCGCGGGGTTCCGCGTGCTCCCGAGCGCGCCTGCCAGCGCGGCGCGGTCCGCCGGCGTGGCGGCCTCATCCATGCGCGCCGCGAGCGCCCGCACCGCCGCGTCGCTCGCGAGCGCGACGAGCGCCTTGCGGGCGCGCGCCGAAGGCGCGGCCGCGCCCTCGCGCAGGAACGCCGAGAGCACGTCGACCGCGCGATCGTCGCGGCTGCGGGCGAGGAGCTCCGCGGCGCGCAGGCGCAGGTCGTCGTGATCGCTCTCCATCGCGCGGCACAGGGCGGGCACGATGCGCGGATCGCTCGACGACGCGAGGCGCTCGAGCACGCCGAGGCGGAGGTCGGCGTGCTCGCTGCCGAGCGCCGCGAGGAGCGGATCGAGGCTGCCCTTCGGAGAGAGCCGCTCCAGGAGCTCGAAGGCGTAGCGGCGCACGTCGGGCAGCGCGGAGCTGAGCGCACGCACGATCTCGGGGCGGGCGTCGCCGCCCCGCGCGGCGATCTCGTCGAGCGCGGTCCGCGCCACGTCGGCCGACGCCGACGCGAGCCCGAGCGCGAGCGGCTCGCCCGCCCCCGCCGGGAAGAGCGCCTTGAGCCCCGCGAACGCCGCCTTGCGCACGAGGTGGTGCGGGTCGTCGAGCGCCCGGACGAGCGGCGGGACCGCCGCCGTGCTGCTGACGTGCCCCCTGGCGCAGACGTCGACGATGCGATCGATGGCGTCGCGGCGCGTGCGGTGCGCCTCGTCGTCGCCCGCCGAGACCTGCCGGAGGAGGCCCATGTACGCGCCGAACGCGAGCCAGCGCAGCCGCCGCTGCTCGCCCTCCGGGACCGCGTCGCCGGCCGGCTTGTCGCTCTGCTTCTGGCCGCTCTGCCCGCTCGGCTCGGGCTGCGCGAAGAGGCGGCGGAGCCACCCCTTCGCGGGCTTCGTGTCGCTCTCCTCCGCGGCGCGCGGGGTCGTGTCCGCCACGACGTGGGCGCCCGCGGGGCGCAGCGCGGCCACGCGCTTCGCCTCGCGGAAGTACTCGACCGGCTTGCGCCGGATGCGCAGCACCTGCGCGGCCGCGTAGCGCTGCTGCGGGTCGTCGCTGGCGAGCGCCTCGGCGAGGCCGACCAGGATGCGCCCGCGCGCGACCTCGGGCGGCCAGTCCTTCGTGCCGGCGGGCTTCTCGCCGTCGGCCGCGCGGCCCTGCTCCGCCGTGTCGGGGCGCGGGGGCATCAGCGCCTCGATGAGGTGGGCGAGGTACAGCTCCGGATCGGTGCGGAGCTCCAGCGCGCGCGCCGCGGCGAACCGCACGTCGGAGCGCTGCGACGAGAGCGCGCTCGTCAGGAGGTCCGGCGGGTCGCCGCGGCGGAAGGCCCTGAGGTCGCGCGCGAGCACGATCGCGAAGACGATCTCCTGGACCTCGCGCGAGCTGTCCTCGAGGCCCTGCAGCATGCCGCCGTAGCCCTCGGGCCCGAGCGCCGCGAACGACATGATCGTCGCGACGCGGATGGGCGGGTGCTCGTGGCGCAGCGTGCCCGTGAGCACCGGCAGCGCACGCACGTCGCCGAGCCGCGCGAGCCCGTCGGCGGCCCACGACCGCACCGCGACGTCGGCGTGGCCCATGGCGTCGAGCAGGTAGCCCTCCTCGCCGCGGCGGGCGGCCATCGCGAGCCCGCGCGCGGCCTGCTCGCGCACGTCGGGGTACTCGTCCTTGAGCAGCTCGGTGGCGAAGTACTTGACGAGGCGCGGCGATCCCAGCGTCGCCAGCGCGGTCGCGGCGCGCGCGCGCAGCGGGCCGAGGACCTGGATCGGCATCTGTTTGAAGAGGGACTGATCGGCGAGGAGCGCCCGCATCGGGTTGATCAGCTGCTCGTCGCGCCGGACGGCGCAGAGCTCGGCCGCGCGCACCCGGAGGTCGAGGTGGCTCGACTGGAGGCCGATGTGGAGCGGCCCCGCCTCGCCCGGAAGGAGCTTGTCGAGCGCCTCGATCGCGGCGATGCGCGGCCCCGCGTGCTCGTCCTCGAGCAGCTTGCTCAGGGCGCTGCGCGCGGCCTCGCCCACCGGCACGCGCGTGGCGAGCAGCCGGAGCAGGGCGTTGCGCGCGTCGTCGCCCGCCGGCATGTGCGCGGCCCCGCGCGCGCCGCTCTCCCGGACCGAGGGGTGGATCGACGCCATCGCGGCGAGGTGCGGCTCCGCGGCCTCCTTGCCGCGCAGCTTGACGACGGCGTCGTACGCGGCCTGGGCCACGCTCGCGTCGCGGTCGCCGATGGCCGCGTGCAGCCGCTCCGCAGCCCACGGCTGCTCGCCGTGCGCCTTGAGCTCCTCGACGGCGCGCAGGCGCAGATCGGGGAAGCGCGCGAGCTGGGCGCGGTCGAGCGCCGTCTGCGGATCCGAGGCGTGCCACGACCAGAGCGTCCGGAACGCCTCGCGGCGGACCTTGGGCGACTCGTCCTCGATCGCGTCGGCGAGCAGCGCCTCGGCCTCGGGCGGCCTCGGTCCCTTGCCCTCGCCGGCGAGCGCCACGAGCCGGTCGAGCCCGCGGACGCGGATGTCCTCCTGCGACGAGCGGAGCGACGCCTCGGCGACGGTGAGCGGGGCCGACGGCTGGAGCCGCGCGTAGGCGTCGTGCGCCGCGGCGCGCACCGCACCGTCCGCGTCGTCGAGCATCCAGATGAGGCGCTTCTCGGCGCGGGTGTCCCGGAGCTCGGCGAGCGCGGTCGCCGCCTGCCGTCGCAGCGACGGGTCCTGCTCGCGCGTGAGCTGCAGCAGCGCGCCGAGGGCGCGCGTGTCGCCGAGCTGCGCGAGGCCGCGCGCCCCCCGCACCGCCGTGTCCGGGGTGCGGCACGCCATCGCGGTGAGCAGCGGCTCGAGGTCGGCCTCGGCGGGCTCGGTCCCCGGGCTGCCCACGCCGGGGATCCGGGCGCGCGCCGCCTTGATGGCCGCCTCATCGGCCGCCTTCGCGCCGTCCTTCGCCCCATCCTTCGCGTTCGCCGCGGGCTTCTCCGCGCCGCCCGCGCCGGCGCGCCGCAGGACCTCGGCCGCGCGCCGCGCGATGTCGATCGCCGCGCGGCCGAGATCCTCGTCGCGCGCCTCGAGCGCGTGGGCGAGCGCGCGCCGCTCGATCACCTTCGCCGCGAACGCGATGCGGCGCACCTCGGCGTCCTCGTCGTCGAGCGCGCGCGCCGCGATCGGCGCGAACTCCGGCGCCGAGAGCCAGCCGGCGAGCGCCGCCCGGATGAGCGCCTCGACCCGGAGGTCGGCCGGGCCGCGCTCGAAGGCGGCGCGGAGCGGCTGCGGGCCGTCCGGGTGGATCTGCTGGAGCTGGTCGAGCGCCGTGAGCCGCACCGACGCGTCGCGGCCGGCGAGCTTCTCGGCGATGAGCCCCGGGATGAGCGGCGAGCTGCCATAGAGCTTCCCGAGCTCGAGGAGCGCCCGGCGCTGCACGTCCGCGGCGCGGGCATCGAGCGCCGCCCGGAGCGGGGCGAGCGGCGTGTCGCGCTCGATCGCGCGGAGCGCCTCGAGCGCGGCCATGCGGACGTTCGGGCTCTCGTCGTCGAGCGCCTCGCGCAGCTTCGCGCGCGCGCCGCGGCGCCCTTTCGCCCCGAGCTCGCGGGCGGCGAGCGCGCGCACCTCGGCGTCGCGGTCCGATCGGAGCGCGGAGAGCGCGGCCTCGAGCGCCTCGGGCTCGTCGAGCGAGGCGAGCGTCTTGACGGCGCTCTCGCGGGCCGGCCGCGCGCCCGAGAGCGCCTGGGCGAGGACATCGAAGCCGTGCGCGAGCTCGGCGGTGCCGTCCGCGGGCGCGCCGGCGGCGTCGATCGGGAAGCGCCATACCGTGCGCCGGTCCCCTGCGGCGAAGACGGCGCCGAGCCCGTCCTTCGCGTCCGCGCCGCCGCGGCCCGCCTGCCCGCGCGCGCCTTTGCGCGCGGCGGCCGGCGCGAGCGCCAGCGCGTGGAGCGGCAGCGCGCTCGTCTCCAGCGTACGCGGCTTGCGTTTGTCCTCGAGCCGGTGGATGCGGATCGCGCCGTCCGCGCCTGCGGACAGCAGGCGGTCGCCGCTCTCCTTGCCGTCTTCCTGCGGCGGCGGGGTGGGCAGGCACAGGAGCGCGCGGACGCCGCCCGCGTGACCGCTCCCGTCCGCGCCGCGCACCTCGCACTCGACGTCGCCGACGAGGTACCAGAGGCGCACGGTGCCGTCGTCGCCGCCCGACGCCAGCCGCCCGTCGCGCGGCGTGAACGCGAGCGCCGTGACCGGCCCGTCGTGGCCCGGCATGGCGCGGACGGCGCCCGTCGACAGCGTGACCACGCGGACGATGCCGTCGTCGCCTGCCGCCGCGCAGAGCTCGCCGGCGGGATCGAAGGCGACGGCGCGCAGCGGCGCCGCCGAGAGCGCGAACGACGAGATCTCGACCGCGGCGCCGGGCTGCGGGGCAGGGGAGCCGGCGGCCTCGCCGACGCGAAACACCCGCAGCGCGCCGTCGACCCCCACGGTCGCGAGGCGCGCGCCGGAAGGCGCCGCGGCGATCGCCGTGGCGCCGCCCGGGTGCGCGTCGATCGCCCGCACGTCGGCCGCGCCGCCCGCGACGAGGCGCAGCGCCCCGTCGGAGCACGCCGCCGCGAGCAGGTCGCCCGCGAAGGCGAGGCCCAGCACGTGCGCGGGAACGTCGATCGAGCGCACCGGCTTGTTCGCCACGTGATCGAACAGCGTCACCTGGCTCGCGCTGGCGGCGGATGGCGTGGTCTGCGTCCCGCGCGCCTCGCCCGGCGCCGGCGCGCGCACGCCGCCGACCGCGAGGAGCCGCGGGCCGATCGCGAGCGCGCGGACCTTCTCGTAATGGCCGATCGCGTGGCTCATGCGGTCTCCTGTCCGACGCCGGGGAGCGCCCGGCCTTCGCCGGCCGCTCCGAGGCCTTCGATCTCGAGCCCTGGGTGCGCGTGCCTGAGCCGCAGGAGCGCCGCCAGGCACGCCTGCCACTCGCCCTTCGCGATCGACCCGGTGAACTCGGCGATGACGGGGGCGACGAGCGCCGCGAACGCCGCGTCCTCGACCGCGAGATCGCGCACGACCTCGATCACGTGCCGCTTGGCCTCGCTCGCCGAGAGGCGCCTGCGCGAGCCCGCGTCGTCGCCCGGCTCCGGCGACCGCCCCGCGGGGATCCCGGACAGCACGTACCGCAGGAAGCGCCGGAGCGCCTCGACGTCCGCGAACCGCCCGGCGTCCTCGGGCAGCTCCGCCGCGGTGCGCGCGTCGTCTCCGCGCGCACCGCGCGGCCGCCAGCCCGGCGGCAGATCGCGCGGCCGGTGCTTCTCCCAGAGCATCCGCACGGCGAAGAGGCGCACCTCGCGGTCGGCGCTCTGCATCAGCCAGCCGAGGCGCTCCGGGCCGCCGAGCCGCGCGTAGTGCTTCAGGATGAGCGAGAGGCCGAGCTCGCGCGCGCTCTTCTTCAGGCTCTCCGTGAGCGCGAAGACCTGCGCCGGATCGAGCTCCTCCGGCGTGAGCGCGATCGCCGGGTCGGCCGACGGGTCGCCGACCTTGCGGAGCGCGTCGAAGGCGATGTTGCGCACCTCCTTCGCGTCGCTGTGCGCGAGCTCGTAGACGCGGGTCTGGTAGCCCCAGGCCCGGAGCTCGGCGCGCGTGATGAGCGCGGCGAAGCGCCGGACGTCGTCCCGCTTGTCGGAGAGCGCGGGCCAGATGCGCTCGGCGGTGAACGCGCCTCGCTTGAGCGCCGGCTTCAGCTCGAGCTCCTTGGCCTCGCTCTGCTCGGGCCCGAGGACCGGGTGGTGGCAGCGCAGGTACGTCTGCGCGAACGCCCGCATCGGCTCGGGCTCCTTCTCGCCGAGCGCGAGCGCGAACAGCCTCGCCGTGCCCGCCTCGCGGTCGCCGCGGCCGCTCGCGTCCTGCCCCGCGTCGAAGTCCTGCGGCTTCATGTGCGAGAGGAGGTAGCGGCGCGCGAAGCCGTTCAGCGTCGGATCCGCGCGCCGCGCGAGCGCGAGCAGCCAGGGCAGCGTGAGCTGCCGCGGCGACACGATCTTCGGGTTGCCGAGCACCTCCAGCGCGACCGCGCGCGTCTCGGCGCTGAAGACGAGCCCCTTCAGGCGCTCGACGCCCTCGGCCGTCAGGTCGGGCAGGGCGTCGGCCTTCTGGAGCCAGGTCGCGACCGTGGACCCGAGGCGCTTGCGCGTGAGCGCGCCGAGCAGCCACGGCGTCCCGATCGCCGCGATCGGGTACTTGCCGAGCGCGTCGAGCGCGGACTTCGTCGCCTGGTAGTCGTCCTCGTGGCGCGGATCGTCGAGAACGCGCACCCAGAAGCCCGCCCCGGGCTCGCCGGGCCGGTACTTGGCCTTGAAGTACGCGGCGGCCCACTTCTTCTGCTCGGACTCGCCGTAGAGCATGTCGACGAGGAAGCCCTCGGGCAGCTCGGCGCGGTCGAAGCTCTCGCTCAGGGCCTTGCTGGCCCACGCCTCGGTCTCGCTGTGCGTGAGCAGCCGCCCCAGGAACGCGTGGCCGAGCGCGCGCGGGCTCTTGCCCTGGAGCGCCGACGCCGCGAAGGCGCGCGTGTCCTTGTGCTCGGAGGCGAGCAGCGCGGCGAGGCGCTCCGGGTCGAGGTCCGTCGCGTGCGCCCGGGCATACTCGATCGCGAACGTGCGCGCCTTCGGGCTCGGGGAGCCGAGCAGCGCGAGCGCCGCGTCGTGCAGCCCGAGGCCTCGCAGCTTGCTCTGGTGGAGCTCCGGCGAGCCGAGCAGCGTCTCGATCAGGAACTCGTGCGCGCTCGCGAGCGGCCGGTACGCGAGGCGCGAAAGCCACGCGGGCGTGACGCTCCGCAGGGTGTCGGCGAAGTCCTTCTTGAGCCCCTGGATCGCGAACTTGGCCGGCGGATCGGCCTGGCAGGCCGAGAGCAGGAGCATCAGCGGATCGGGCGATCGCTTCCACGCCTCGTCGAAGGCGCGGTGCTTCACCAAGTCGCTCGGCGGGACGTTGCCGTGGAACGAGCGCCCGTCGTACTTGCCCGTGCCGTGCGCCCAGATGTGGTTCGCGACCCAGAGGTCGCTGAAGCCCGTGCCCGGCGCGTAGTGGCGGAGGACCTCGACCGCGAACTGCGGGTAGAGCTCCGGCGTGCTCCGGCCGAGCTCGCGCAGGAAGCGCCACGCGCGGCGGCGCATGTAGATCAACGTCCCCTTGGAGACCTCGCGCCGCCGGCTGCGGGAGAGCTCGACGTCGAAGCGGAAGGCGAGCGCGCCGAAGAGCTCCGCGTCGAGCCGCGCCTCGGCCAGCTTGTAGATGCGCTTGAGCCCGCCCCACGCGCCGAAGACCAGCGGCGCGCTCGTGGCGATGTCGCGCAGCGCGCTGCGCCCTGCGTCCGTGCCCTCCTCGTAGATGCGCACGAGCAGGTCCGCGAGCTCGAGCCGCGGCGGCGGCGCGGCGTCGACCTGGGCGAGGAAGCGCTTCCACGCGTCGGTCGACTGCTCTCGCCGCTGCTCGGGGGAGCGCATGCCCTGAGCGCGCGAGAGCAGCTGCAGGAACGCCGCGAAGGTGAGCGCCCCCTCGCGCGGCGGCGTCTCCGGTTTGGGATCCGGCTGCCCGAGGTACGTCTCGACGACCTCGGCCAGGGTAGGTGAGCCGCTCGTGGCGAGCTGCTTGACGTTCGCGATGTCGATCGGATTCGGTGAGCTCGTCAAGGCGCCCTCCCGCGGCGGGATGGCCTGGGAGAATCGCGAGCCCCGCGGTGCAGGTCAAGCCAGAGTCGATCTGACGATGACGGAAGCGTCGTCGCTTCCCCGCGGTGTGCGCCTGTGGGTGGGGCGTGTTCGCGGATGCCGGGGGTGCCGCGCGGCGCCCGGAGCGTTGCCTCGAGGCGCGCCGGACGCGCAGCTCAGGCCGCGCAGCTCAGTCAGCGCAGCTCAGGCCGAGCAGCTCACGCCGCGCGCATCCGCGCGACCCGCTCGGCGACGTGCGGGTCGCCGCCCGCGTCGATGCTCGCGAGGAGGTCCTTCAGCGAGCGCCCGCGGTGGGCGAGGTGCGCCTCGAGGTGCGGCGAGAGCGCCTTCCAGCGGCGCGCCCACCCGGCCTCGGCGCTCATCGAGCCGTGGTGTGGCCGATCCACGAGCAGGACGCCGAGCCTGAGGCCGAGCTCGGGATCGTCGAGCTCCTCGAGCTGCCGCTTCAGGAGGGCGAGCGCTCCGGCGGCAGGAGAGGTCGCTGGCGGGGCCTTCCAGGTGTCGCGCACCGCGCGCGCGAACGCCGCGGCGTCGAGCTCCGAGAGCAGCTCGATCGCGCGCACGAGCGGCAGGCGATCGCGCGCGCTCGGCGCGACGACGCGGTCCAGGAGCGCGTCCAGCGCGGCGGACAGCGCCCCGTCGGTCGCGGGATCGAGCCCGCCGAGCGACTCGAGCGCCCGGCGGGCGCGTCGGACGGCGCGCCCGAGCACCCAGCTCCGCCGGCCGCGCGCGGCCGAGACCGCGGCGAGCGCGTGGACGGCCGCCTTGCGCCGCGCCTCGGTGGCCTCGCCGGGCTGGACGCGCGGCGGCAGATCGAGCTTCGGCGGCTGCGGGGGCGCGGCCGCTCCGGCGCCGGCTGCGGGGGCGCCGCCGGCCGGCGCGCCGCCCCCGGCGGCGGCCACTTCCTGGTAGCCCTCCCTGAGCTTCTCCGCGATCTTCTTGTCGCACTCGCGCTGCGCGGCCTCCGCCGTGGGGAACGCCTTCTCCTTGCGTTGCCCGGCGGTCCCCAGCCGCCCGTAGACGACGATGAAGGTCGTGTCGTCCACGTCGGCCATCCAGAACTTGGCGCTCGTCCCCTGCACGAACTCGAACCGGCGCATGCGGGCGACGATATCACGTCGCGCCGGCGGCGCGCCTCAAGAGGGCGGCGGCGAGGGCGGCCGGCGGATCAGCACGAACGGCGCGACCACGAGCGACAGGAAGCGCAGATCGTGCTGCTGCGGCCAGCGCGCGAGATCGGCGGCCGTCGGCTTGGTCAGCTTGCCGGCCGCGATCCAGGCCTCCACCGCGGCCGTGTCGTTCGCGGCCATGGCCTCGCCGACGTCCAGGAGATCGAGATCGGCGGCGACGACGATGACCGCGTCGCGCACTGTATGGGTGCGGAGATCGGTCCAGAAGACCTCCCCGAGCGTCTTGGCGAGCTGTTCGCGCATGGGGGCAGCATAGGCTCCGGACAGCGGCCGCCAAGCCTGCGCGCCGCCGCCCGGCCGAGGGAGGGCGGCGGCCGCCGGCCGCGGCGGTCCGGGCAGGCGGCGCTGCCCGAGGCTCCGATCGCGCCCTACCAGCCCATGTTGTGGTGGACCCAGCAGTCGATCTGCTGCCAGCCGACCCGCGCGCGGTAATGGGCGTTCAGGATATGGCCCGTGTCGGGGACGATCGCGGTCGTGACGCTCTCGGCGCTGGCATAGAGCGCCGCGTCGGAGTCCGCGTACGACGCCGGCTGCAGCGCGTCGGTCTCCCCGAACTGGATGAACACCGGGCTCGTCACCTCGTCGATGCCGGCGAGCGTCGGGTCCTCGGAGACGGCGAGGAGGCTCAGGAACTGCCCGCGCGTGAACGTGTCGGCGATGGTGGCGTTGTCAAGATCGATGAGCGCCGGGTTCGCGTTCGCGGTGTCGTAGAAGATGGCGGTGCGCATCTCCGGCGGGATCGCGATATAGGGCGTCTGCAGCAGCGAGGAGATCCCCTCCGGGGGGACCGGGATCGGGTGCGGCGTGAAGGCCAGACCGGTGTTCACGAGGACATCGGCGTCATTGTAGGTGCTCTGAACGAACGTGTTGATGATGGCGCCGTTCGAGTGACCGACGAGCGCGACGCGCGTGAAAGGCGTCCTGTAGACGCCGCCCGGCGTGCGCATCTCGGTGATGATCTGATGGACGCTGTCGGCGGTCTGGGCCAGGTCGAGGGAGTCGCCGTCGGGCCGGCCGCTCTCTCCGGCCCCGAGCATGTCGAGCGCCAGGACGGCGTATCCCTCCTTCGCCATGTGCCGGGCATAGGAGTAATCGTGTCCGCCGAACGACGGGAGATCCCAGTACTCGTGCGTGTAGGTCAGGCCGTGGACGAGCACCTGAAGGGGGCGGTACTTGGCGTGACCCTGATAGTAGAGGTAGCCGACGACGTCGTACGTGTTGCCGTCGGAGAGGGTCACCGGGAACACCAGGCGCTCGACCTTGGTGGGCTGCCTCGACGACGACGCCTCGGCATCGCCCGAAGAGAGCGCGGCGGCCGCGAGCGTCGCCGAGAAGAGTACCGTGCTGAGTGCGCGATAATACAAGTTCATGAATTGACCCTCATGGTTACGGCAGGTGATTGGAGGTGAGGCAACGTCTATCGCGGTGCGATATCCCGTGGTCTCTCAGCTCCAGCGCCGCCACGCCATGTTCGCAAACATTGGACCAGAAAGCGTCTACGTCAACAGGATAGCGCACGATCTCCGCCCGCGCCGCCGTTCCCCGCCATTCCGGAGCGCTGATTGGTATCCAGCGCGTTGACCGTGGGCTCGCGCGGACCCTCGCGGCCCGTCGTCAGGAGTGGACGCTGCACGAGTCTTTGCGTGATGCCGCAATGATTTGCACGGGGGGTGACGCCGGCTGCCGGTCCCGGCACATGTGCCAGGGAAGGCGTCATCGCGACGACTTCTGTGCTGGCGAACAAATCTCCCCGTGCTTTATCGCTCTTGCCGGACGTCATGGCCAGGAGACGCCATCGCGGCACGGAAGTCGTTTGATGAATCGATATGGGATTTTTGTGGCTCTGCTGCACTGTGCTCGCAGGTGCACGGGCGATCGCGCCCCCGCGGGTGCTCCCGGCGATCCTCGGCGCGGCGCGGGCGCGCAGCCGCGGCGCCCCTGGTGAACGCGAGCGCTGCTCGTGGCGCGATGACGTCAATGCCGCTCAGAAGGTCGCTTCGGCGCCGATGCTCGGTAGGATGATGGGTCCGAGCGTCTCCGGCTCGCATCCGCGCAGGAGCGAGCACTCGTATTGCAGCGTCTCTTTTCCTGCGGTGGCGTTGAGCACCTCGACCGTGAGCGAGAGGGTCCGTCCTTCGCGGAGGATCCACCGCTTCTCGAGCCGCAGGTCCAGCCGGAAGAACGCCGGCAGCCGCTCCGGCAGGCTCAGCCGGCGGACCACCTGGGCGATCCGCTCGCGCAGCTGCTCGCGGCGCCGGATGTCCTGCTCCGTGTCGGGGCGGTCGTCGTTGCCATCCGGGCGCTGCCCGTCGACGCCGTCGTTGTCCCAGAGGTCATAATCGACCGTCATGGGAATGCCGCTGTAGAACACCGCCCTGCCCCCGAGCTTCCAGCCGCGGCCCACGTCGACCGCGGCCGCCATGTTGAGCACATGGCGGCGGTCGAACGCCGAGTCGAAGCTCTCCCGGCCGACATGGCGGACGGAGCGGGAGAGGGTGTAGGACACGAACCCTCCGATGCGCTTCGACAGGCTGCGGTGGGCGTGGATCTCCAGCCCATGGGTGCTGCCGTCGCCGCGCAGCTCGGCCCGCTGCGCGAGGCCAGCGTCGGTGCCGGGAGGCCGGTTGCCGAGGGCGTCGCTCAGGTCGAAGAAGCCGCTCCGGAACCCGGTGATCGTGGCCTTGATCTCCCCGGGGAGGCGGAGCTCGACGCCGGCGCTCGCCAGCAGCCCCGTCTGCACGCCGCCGCGCAGGCTGCCCACCTGCAGGCCGGGCACCGCGCCGAGGAAGCTCGGCGGCTGGTGGGTCACGCCGAAGGCGCTCAGCAGGGCGACGCGCGGGGTCGCTTGCAGCCGCGTCGCGAGCCGCGGATCCACCGTGGCCCTCGTCGCGCCGCCGGACGCGAAGAGGTCGCCGCGCAGGCCTGGGACCACCTCGAACCCGGGCGCGGCGCGGACGACGACGTCGGCCCAGAGCCCCGCGGCGAGGTCCTCCCGGCTCGTGAAGAGGCGCGCGAGCGCCCTGTCGTTCCGGGTCGGGAAGTCGCCGTCGTTCTCGCGGATGTCGATGTCGAACCGCTCCAGCTGTGCGTCGGCGCCGGCGCGCACCGTCAGCCGGTCGGAGACCGGCGCGGACAGCTCCACGCGCGCGCCGAGGAGGCGGGCGCGCCCGGCCCGCTCCCCGTCCTGGTTCTCGCTCTCCTCGTGGCCGAGCGTGATCGCGTGCCGGAGGCGGCCGCCGCGCGCGAAGAACCTGTCGTAGCGGAGGTCGAGCCGGTGGAAGTCGCCGGCGAGCACCACGTCCGTGTCGCCGTCGTCCTCGATCTGGGCGAGGTAGTCGTGCGATCCGAAGGCGAAGAGGCCGACCCGGTCGTACGGCGAGGCGTCGTAGGTGACGCGCGCCTGGTAGTCCCAGTAGCCGAGCTCGATGCCGGGCGAGAAGAGCGCGAGCAGCGCGCCCGGGTACGCGTAGCGCCCGCCGACGAGCGCGGTGCCGCGGCCGTCGGCCCACGGCGCCTCGACCAGGGCGCCCGCGTCGAAGAGCCGGAGGTTGGCCTCGCCGTGGAGCAGGCGCGCCGGCTCCCGGGTCTCGCCGGCGATGACGCCGCCGGTGTAGCGCCCGAAGCGCGCCGGGAAGCCGCCGGGGTAGAGATCGACCCGCTCGACGAGCGCCGGGTGGATCACGCTGGGGCCGAGCGCCACGTGATAGAGCAGCGGGACGCGCACGCCGTCGATGAAGTAGCCGACGTTGCCCGGCGGCGCGCCGCGCACGAAGAAGTACGGCACGCCGGACGCGATGGGCGTCACGCCGGGCATCGCCTCGATCGCGCGGAAAGGATCGCCGAACGCGCCGGGCACCTGGCGAACCTCCTCGCGCGTCATCGAGGTCGTCATCGGCGCCGCGCGTTCGCCCACCACCACCACGTCGATGGCCTGCGCGGCAGCCGGCGGTGAGGGCGGCACCGCCGCGACGCTCCCGCGGGGCGGCGCGGGCCCGGCGGGCGCCGCAGGAGGCGCGGCCGGCGTCGCGGCGCGAGGATCGCGGAACTTCACGGGGAACAGGATGCGCGCGCCGATGGGCCGCCCGTCGCGCCGGGCGGGCTCGAACCGCCACGACGGCGCCGCGCGCGCGGCCGCGCTCGCGAACGGCTCCTCGCCCTCCACCTCGACCGCGCCCACGGTGCCGTCCGCGTACACCGTGATACGGGCGACCACGGTCGCATCGCCGACGCCGCCGGGCGGGTAAGGCGGTTCGGTGGGGCCGAGCGGCGACGGCATCGTGACCCGGGCGCCCTGCGTGGCCGCCGCGGGCGCCGCAGGGGCCTGCTCCTGCGCGGGAGCCGCCGTGGCCTCGCCGTCGGTGAAGGCCACGAGGGCGCCGGTCGCCGCGGCCACCGCGACGGCCGCGGAGCCGCGCGTCGTCCGGCGTCGCAGATCGCTGTGCTCCGGCTCCTCCATCGGCGCTCCGGAAACCATGGAGAGTCGCGGCGGCACGCTCAAGCAAAACGTACCGACGCGCCTTTCGGGCCGAGCGCTGCTCGCCTCGCCGAGGTCGCGCTGGACGACCGCGCCGTCCCTGCCGTAGATAACTGGCAGCGTCGACGTGGGCTCGAACAGGAAGCGACAACAGAAGTCCTGGGGTTCGCGCGTGCTCGTCGCGCTCCTCGTGACCGGGCTCAGCGCGGTGGGGGTCAAGTGCGGCCTCGAGCGCGTGCTCGAGGAGCTCGGCCTCGACCTCGGCGGCGACCGCCCCTCCAGGCCATCGCCGACGCCCGGCCGATCCGGCAGCGCCTCGCCGCCGAAGGGCGCTCCGCCGAAGGACGCGCCCTCCTCGCGCCCGCCCGCGCCGAGCCCGCATCTCGAGCTCGGCGTCCCGGCCCGCACGGGAGCGCGCGCCGCGCGGGCCGACGCGTCCGACGATCACCTGATGATCAAGCCCCAGTACGCCCTCTCCTACAACCGCTCCAGGAACGTGGCGAACTGGGTCGGCTGGCGGCTCGACGCCGCGTCGTTCGGGGACGCGCCCCGCCATCGGGGCAAATTCCTGGCCGACAGCGCGCTGCCCGACGGCTGGTACCGCGTGCAGCACGACGACTACACCGGCTCCGGCTTCGATCGAGGCCACATGGTCCGCTCCGAGGAGCGGACGCGGAACCCCGACGACAACAAGGCGACGTTCCTCCTCACGAACATCCTGCCGCAGCGGCACGAGCTCAACGCCGGTCCGTGGCTGAGGCTCGAGGAGGCGTGCCAGGAGCTCGCGCAGAAGGAGCGGCGGGTGCTGTTCCTGATCGCCGGCGGCCTCTTCGACGAGCGCGAGCGACCGGCCGCCACCATCGGCAAGGACGTCGCCGTGCCGGACGCGTTCTTCAAGGTCGCCGTGGTCCTCGAGCCGGGGCAGGGGCCCGGCGACATCGGCCCGGCGACGCGGGTCATCGCGGTGGTGATGCCGAACGAGACGGGCATCCTCGATCAGGGCTGGGGGCAGTACCGGACGACGGTGGACGAGATCGAGCGGCGCGCGGGCTACGACCTCATGACCGCCCTCCCCGAGGCCACGCAGCGGACGCTGGAGGCGCGCGTCGACGACGGGCCCGCCGGCGGTCGCTGAGCGGCGCGCTCAGGTCTCGACGACCTTCGTCACGAGGCCGAGCCACGCGCCCGACGGATGGCGGCCGACGACGTAGACATCGATCGCGACGCGCCCGACGCGGTAGACCCGGACGTCGGTCAGGTGGCGCTCCAGCAGGTCCACGAGCCGCCGGTACCGCCCCGCCTCGGCCAGCGCCGCGTCGCCGGCGTCCCCGGGCACGTCGATCACGGGCGCGAAGAGGTCGCCCGCCGTCGTGACCTCGACCGGCGTCGCCGCGCCGAGGCCCTCGGCCGCGAGAAGCGCGGCCGGCGAGGACGCGTCCCCGCGCGACCGGAACGGGCGCAGCTCGTGATCGGACTCGCTGGGGAACAGCAGGCCCTGCGCGGCCTCCGCGAGGGATGCGAGGAGCTCTTCGGGCGACATGGGTGAGGCCTGCATGCGGATCTCCGGGCGGCTGCTCGGCGAGGGCAAGCTCGCCGTGGGGTGATCATTCCACCGTGAAGCCAGCGGAGAAACCGCTTGCTCCCTGGGCTTTGGCGATGGTACCCGGACCCGCCCGCCCTGCGGATCCGATCCACCCTTCCGCTTTCCTTCGCCGCGTTGCATGCTCGGGCGAGACCCGAGCAAGGAACAAGGATTCAAGGTGCCATGTCCAAGATGAAGCTCAAGCCCGGCGTGATCACTGGCTCCGCTCTTCAGGAGCTGTTCGAGTACATGAAGAGCGTCGAGTGTGCGCTGCCGGCCGTGAACGTGATCGGCTCGCACAGCACGACCGCCGCGCTCCAGGCGGCCCGAGAGGCCAAGTGCCCCATCATCATCCAGTTCTCGAACGGCGGCGCCCACTTCTTCGGCGGCAAGTTCCTCGACAACAAGGGTGAGAAGGCCGCCATCGCGGGCGCCGTCGCGGGCGCGCACTACGTGCGGAACCTGGCCGAGGCCTACGGCGTGCCGGTCATCCTGCACACCGATCACGCCGCGAAGAAGCTCCTGCCGTGGATCGACGGCCTGCTGGAGCACGGCAAGAAATTCTTCGAGAAGAACGGAGAGCCCCTGTTCTCCTCTCACATGCTCGATCTGTCCGAGGAGCCGCTCCACGAGAACCTCGAGATCTGCCAGAAGTACCTGCGGCAGATGGCGGCGCTCAAGATGACGCTCGAGATCGAGCTCGGCGTCACGGGCGGCGAGGAGGACGGCGTCGACAACAGCGGCATCGACAACTCCAAGCTGTACACCCAGCCCGCGGAGGTGCTCGCCGCGTACGACGCGCTGAAGCCGATCGGCAACTTCACGATCGCTGCGTCGTTCGGCAACACGCACGGCGTCTACAAGCCGGGCAACGTGCAGCTCCGGCCGCCCATCCTGAAGAACTCCCAGGACGCGATCCAGAAGGAGCGCAAGACGGGCCCGAAGCCTGTCGACTTCGTGTTCCACGGCGGCTCCGGCTCGTCGCGCGAGGAGATCCGCGAGGCGGTGTCCTACGGCGTCATCAAGATGAACATCGACACGGACACGCAGTGGGCCTTCACGCAGCCCATCAAGAAGTACATGGACGACAAGGGCGCCTACCTGAAGTCGCAGCTCGGCAACCCCGAGGGCGAGGACAAGCCCAACAAGAAGTACATCGACCCGCGCGGCTGGCTCCACCTCGGCGAGAAGGGCGTGGCGGCGCGCCTCGTGGACGCGTGCAAGGACCTGAACTCGTTCGACAAGTTCGAGTTCTGATCCGCGGCGAAAGCGAAGGCCCCGCTCGCGCGGGGCCGGAGCGACGCCTGGTAAGCCTCGCCGCGGCGACACCGCGGCGCGTCGATCAACCCGCAAGCGGCTGGCTGCTCACGAGGGCGACGGGTGCGCCGCGCTCAGCGAGCGGGCCGGCGCCGTCGCAGCAGGGCGGCGGCGAGGCAGCCGGGAGAGCGGCAGGCCGAAGAGGCCGAGCGCGGTGAGCTCGATCCCCAGCACGGGCAGGAAAGCGGAGCCCGAACCCCCGGTGGCGAGGAGCTGCACGAGGGCGATCGGGGCCGCGATCGACAGGAGCGCTGTCGGGTACGTGACGCCGTGAAGCAACGCGAGCAGCACGCCGACGATCCCCACCGTGAGGCAGCCGTCGACGCTGGGGGTCATGTCCAGCGCGCCCGGCGTGCGCAGCGCGGCGCGGATCCACAGCAGGGAGCCAGTCCCCAGGAGGACCATCGCGATCGGCAGGTTGGCCGAGGAGCGGGTCGTCATCTTCGGTATCTGGAAAGCCATGGTTCCGGCCATGACAGCACGCGATATGCCATCACGGCTCCCGGGCGGCGGCGGGCCGGCCGGCGCGCTGCGCGATGCAGGGAGTGCGGGGCGGCGCACGCCTTGCGCGCCACGAGCCCCTGGTCCCATCAGGGCGAGGGCGGGCCGGGCTCCTCGCCGGCGCCGGGCTCGCCCGCGTCAGGGCGCTCGTGCGTTCGTGGTGGACGCGCTGGCTCGACGGGCGCGAGCCGGATGCCCAGGTTCAGGAGCTTCACACAGTCCTGCTCGCACGTGGGCCGCCCGCCGGGGAGAAGCGAGCAGTGTGCGACCTCGACGGGCTCCTCGGAGCGGCCGTCGACGACAAGTCGACACCGCACGGGAGCCCCGGTCCGTGGACAGACCAGGGTGGTCTCCGAGGTGTGGTAATGCCGCCGGGCGAGCAGGCTTCTCGTCCCGACGATCAACGCCACGACGCCTCCAGCAGCCGCCAGCAGCACGACGAGCCAGTCTGCCATCGCGACCCCCTGTGAAGAGCGCTGCGGCCTCCACCGCAGCACGTACGACGCAGCAAGGGGTGCGCCATGCGCTTCGCCGAGGCGTGGGCCAGCCGGCGCGGCACGGCCCGTTCCTCGTGTCATCGCGGATGCATTCCGCGCGCCTCTCGGCGCAGGGCGTGCGCCCCGGAACCCGAGGTGAGGAGCAGCAGCCCGCCCCGCCGCCGAGCGACGGCGTGAGGAGCCGTGAAGAAGCATGGGAATCGACGGCAACAGGCGCGATCCGGGTGCGGTCCTGGCGGCTCGCCATGGCGGCGCCGCGGGTCGACGTCTTCCGGCTCGATGATTGCAAACCGCCTTTCATCGGCGGATGGCCGCGGGAGGAGGTCGCCATGGCCTGTCATCTGGAAGAATCGGACAAGCTGGTGTGGATCGAGGTCGAGGGGGGTGGCACCGAGCCACGGAGGGTGCGCTGCCCGCGGCGGGCGGCGACGGTGGACGCGCGGGAGTGCTTCGCCTGCCCGCGCTACGCGACGCTCGCGATCCATCCGAGCGGGAAGAAGGTCTATCTCGTCTGCGAGCCGTTCGACGAGGAGCCGATCGAGCCCTCGTAGCGGCGCGCGAGCCCGGGAGCGCCCCTCACGGCCTCCCGTCCCCGATGGCTGCGTTCACGCGGCGCGGGCGCCTCAGATCGCGTATCTTCTCCAGCTCGAAGAACCCGGCGAACGCCACGCCGAGCAGCGGGTACGGGAACAGGATCGCCATCGTGAGCAGCACGCCGAGGTGGAAGAGCCAGGCGGCGCCGCAGAAGACGACCGCGACGCGCCGGCTGAACAGGGCGAGCGGCGCGCCGAGCTCCATGGCCAGGCTGGCGAGCGCGAGGGGCGGGAACAGGAACCCGTAGCGGACGAGCGCGCCGCCGAGCGGGGAGTGCGTGTCGCCGAGCGCGATCTTCCGGACGTTGTCGTAAGCGATGTAGTTGCGGAGGATGTCGCTCGTCGCCCAGTCGAGGCCGCTGTTCCGGAGCTTCGTGACCCCGGCGATGAAATACGACATCACCGTGATCGCGCAGAGCAGCCGGATCGGCCAGCCATAGCGGCCGTCCGGCGCCGGCGCCTGGGTGCCGGCGCGGCGCGCCGCGCGCGCGTCGAGCGAGTGCGCGTCCGCCGCGGCCCCGAGGCCGAGCGCGATGACGTGGAGCGCGAGGAGGTTCTCGGTGTGGAACACCATGCCCCAGGAGCTCCGGTAGCTCAGCACCCAGAGCAGGAGCGCGCCGAAGGCGGGCCCCGCGACGCGGAACCGGTAGCCCGCCACGAACGCCGCGCCGGCGGCGATCGCCGCGCCAAGGAGGCTCTGTACCGCCCAGAGGGGGAGCGGCGCGGACAGCACCGAGACCACGCCGACGGGCCTGAAGCTCTCCGGGGGCAGGTGGCTCACCCGCTGGAAGTGCACCGCGCGGACGCAGAGGTACACGAGGGCGAAGCCGCCGACCAGGAGCCGCAAGAGCGCGAGCCGCTCGGCGGGCGCCTCCGCGAAGAAGGCGCGGTCGAACCGCGCAAGGAGCCGCCTCATCGCGCGCCCACCTTGCACGTCGCGTGGAGCCTGGAGTCGATCGGGGCCTCCTGCCCCTCGAAGAAGGCGACGGCATCGAAGGTGTCGGTCCGGATCTCGACAGCGACGACATCCGCGTAGCCGTCCTGCGCCGCGACGCGCGCCGCGATGCCGCGGCAGAGCGCGCGGGCCGCGCGGGCGCCCTGACGGATGCTCTGCGCCAGCGTGGCCTTGGCCTGCAGCACCTCCTCGCTGCCCACGAGGCGCGGCGGGATCGGCCGCCGCCCGCCCCGGGAGTCCACGCCGACGGCGCGCTCCACGGCGGTCCGCGCGTCGTGGCGGCCCCACGAGAACATCGGGTAGGTGGACAGCGGAAAGCTGTCCACCGGTGGGCGGCGGAACAGCGGGGCGAGCATGAGGAGCAGGAACGCGGCGGTCACGCCGTACGCGTACGCCCGGCGCTCGCCGAAGCGAGCGGCCCCGCGCGGGCTCGATCCACCGCCGGCCCCGGCGCCCACGGGGCCGCCCCGCGGGCTCGGTCCACCGCCGGCGCCAGCGCTCGCGACGGCCTCTCCCTCGCCGCCCGCGCTCACAGAGGCCCCGCCGCCGGCGCGCTCCGCCCTGGCACGAGCCCGAGCATCCGGCCCCCGTGGCCGAGCGCGGCCCAGGCGTGCTGCACGTAATCGATGCGGATCCGGGGAGACGCCATGCTCTCGCTGAAGCCGCCCTCGATGACCACGTCGGGGCTGCAGGCGAAGCAGGTCGCGGGCGACCATTGCTGCCGCACGAGGAACCCGAGCACCCGCCGCATCAGCGCCTGATCGGGCGCGAGGTCCTCGCCGCGCGCCTCCTTGACCGCCATCGCCGCGGCCAGCGCCTCGCCGAACCCCGCCGTCGCCGTGTTGTGCGGCGGCAGCACGTTGCCGAACCCGTACCCTCCCACGAGATCGGGCGTCACCCCGCTGTCCTCGTCGAGCACGAGCCGCGACTTGAACGCCACGTAGTCGAGGCAGAACCGCTCGTAGTCGTCGCGGCGGTGGTGCCCGAGCGCCGCGCGCGCCGCGAGGCAGTGCCAGTTCTCCTCCATGTACACGAAATCACTGGCAAAATGGTCCCAGTAGCGGTTCGCGTAGTAGTCCATGGCGCGATCGACGGCGGCGCGCACGGCGGCCGCGGGCGGGAGCTCGGGGCTCGGCTCGCGGGCGGCGAGCGCCTCGAGCAGCGTCAGCGCGAGCACCGACTGGCCTCCCTCGTAGAGCTGCGTCGGGCCGAGGACGGGCGCGACGCGCGCTAGGTCGAGCTGCGGCGCGAAGCCGCCGTCGTCCCGCTGCGTGGCGAGCACCATGCGGGCGAGCCGCCCGATGAGCGCGTCGTGCGTGCGCGCCTTGTGGACGCCGTCGCGGCACGAGAGGAACGTGACAAGGCTCAGCGCCGTGGGGTTGAGGCCCGCGATCGTCCCGGGGCTGTCCTTGGGGTAGAAGAGCGCGCCGACGGCGTTGCCTTCGCCGGCCTTGCGCTCGAGCTTCGCGAGCAGCCCGAGCGAGCGCTGCACCACCTTCGCGAGCTCCGGCGACGTGGGCACGCCCTCGGCGCCGACCCCGAGCTCGCACAGGGCGAGCGTCGTGCCGGCCTGCCGCGCGATCGAGAACCCGTCGAACGACGCGCGCCCGGTGAACGGGTCGACGATGTAGCGGAACATGCCGTCCTTCCGCTGCGCGCCGAGGATGTAGCGCTGGGCCGCGGCCGCCGCCTGCTGCGCGGTCGCCTCGGTGAGCGGGACCGACGGCTCTCCGATCCGCGACAGGAGGTGGAGCGCGCCCTCGGCGTCGACGGCGTAGCTGAGCGTCTCGATCCGCACGAGGCCGTCCCGGAGCGCGGCGCCGCCGGCGGTGTGGCCGCCGGGCGGCTCGGGCTCGCCGAGGGCGCGGCGCAGGACCGCGAAGTCCACGCCGAAGCGGAAGTCGGGGACGCCGGCCAGCGGCGCGTTCGTGTTGAACGCGTCGAGCGCGATGAGCTGCCACGGCATGAGGCACCGCTCCGCGAGGCACAGGCCGTCGAGCCCGGGGCGCAGCGACAGCCCGTCGAGGCCGGGGCCGGGGGAGGCGAGCGGCTGCGCGGCCGAGACGACGTCGATCTTGAGCGGGCCGCGCAGGGCCTCGGCGAGCGCGCCGCGCAGCGCAGCCGCGGCGTCCTCGCCCGGCGCGGGCTGGAGGCAGCGGGTCGCGACGGCGGCGCGCTCGGGGTCGCGGCCGGGGGCGAGGTGGGTGACGACGAGGGTGGGGCGGTCGGGCTCCGGGGGCGCGGCGCACGCGGCCGGCGCCGTGGTCATGAGCGAGGGCGCCTTGGCCGGCGGCGGCGGGAGCGCGTCGAAGGAAGAGAGCGCCTCGCGCAGCGCCGCCCCGGTGCGCGACGGCGCGCCGCCCGGTACGGGCACGACGTCGGCCTTGGCGACGCGGTGGCGGAAGAGCAGCGAGAGGGCGGCCAGGACGACCAGCGCGGCGAGCGCGGAGAGCGCGGGCGAGGGCCGGCGCTTCGCGCGGAGCAGGCGGAGGCCGCCGGTCGAGGCGACGCCCCAGCACGCGAACGGCAGCGTGAGGAGCGCGACGACCGCCCAGACCGCGAGCAGCGCCGCCGCGATGCCGGTGCCGAGGCCGCGGTTCAGCGAGGCGACGTAGACGGCGGAGGAGAGGAGCCCGAAGCTCAGGAAGGCGAGGTAGCCGAGCGAGCAGAACGACGTCGCGCGGAAGGCGCGCGGCGCGAGCGGGTGGGGGAGGAGCGAGAGGACAGCGGTCGCGGCGTGGAGCAGCGCGAGCGCGGCGGTGACCACGGCGAAGAGCGTCCACGGCCGGAAGGGGAGGGAGAGCGCGGCCCAGGCGAAGACGGGGGCGTGCAGGGCGCTGAGCAGCCCGACCGCCCAGCGGCGCGCGTGCGGGCGCCGGGAGGCAGCGCCGCGGCTGGCGAGCGTGGGGGATTCGGCCGGGGGGGCGCTGTCCTGGAGCTGCTCCGAGGGCGGGGGGGGATCGGTGTCGGGCGCCTGCATGGTGCGGCGACGCTTAACACGGCGCCTGGCGCGCACGATCGCCGCCGTCGCCTGACCGCGGTTCGGGGGGCGACCGGCCTCGCGGCGCTCGACACTGGCGCCCTTCGCCTGGAGCGACAGGGACGCGACCTGGAGCATCCCCTCGAATTTTTCGGGAGAATTCACAGGGAGGCGAGGAGACGGGGAGTGAGATCCCACCCATCTCCCGTCTCCCCGCCTCTTGTTCAATTCCCCGCTAAAAATGCCAACAATACGAGGGATTTGTCAGGGGCACCACAGGCCTTCGTCCGACTCATTCGTCGACGCAACTGATGAGGCTGCCGGCGTCCGCGCAGATAGCGGACATCTCTGTTCCCCCGTTCCGGCAGTTGAACCAATCGACGTCGGCGAGGTGGTGGAGGCCGACCACGTTGCCCGACACGGCGTCGATGATCGGCGACCCGCTAGAGCCCCCTTCGCTGTCGCACGAGTAGCCGATCTGCGATCCAGAGCGCGTGCCGGAGTAGGTCCGATCGATCGCGTCGATCTGGCAGCGGAGGGTATGCGCCGCATCCCTCCAGTAGCCGATCTGCTTCGGCCTCCCGCCCGGGTGCTGAATGAAGTTGATGTGGTCGCCGACGCTGGGCGCCGCCGTCGTCGGGATGAGCTTGCCCCAGGTCGTCTGGGGGTTCTTCGCGGAGTCGCCCGTCAGCTGGATAAGCGTGTAATCGAGACCGCCTCCGGAACGGGTGCGGGTCCGGCTGTTCGTCTTGAGGAGGGTACTGCCAGCGAAGGGCTGGCCGTTTGCGATAGTCGTGCCAGAGCAGTCCGTGTACTGGTAACCAAAGCGGGCCTCCAGGCTTGTCGTCTCCGTCTGGGTGCTGATGCAATGGTTGTTGGTGATGAGCGTGTTGTCGTTCGCGCCGTCGATCAGCCAGCCCGTGCACAGGTACATGCCCGCGTCGCGCCGGAAGAGCAGCCGCGCCACTGGTCTCTGCTGGTCGTTGAGGTCGTGACACGCGATGTTCTCGCGACCCTCCGTGGCACACACGATATCCGGCGTGCCTCCGCCGGGCCTCCTCTCGAGGGAGACGCTGTGCGGCGTCGCCTCGCCCGATGTCACAGGGACCGGGGCGAGCGCGACCGTCCCGTGGCCGATGTCCGCGATCGAGAACCCGTGGCCACCGCCGGTGCTGCTGTGCAGCTCGACGATCGCCGTATCTCCGTCGATGGCGAACGCCCAGACGTCGCCGTCCCCGTTCGGGCCGCGGTCCTCGTACCGGAACGACTGCGCGCCGTCGGGGCTCGAGACGGTGACATAATCGCCCTTCGCGAGAGAGAAGTCGTTGAAGTGCACGCGCACGAACGTGGCGCCCGGCGAGGTGATCGCCTGCTTCCAGCCACCAGCGTAAGGGTGGGACGTCTCGGCCGCATACGCGATGACGTCACCCGCCCGGAGCGGCCCGGGCGCCGTCTCGAGCTCGTCCGGGTCGTCGGTTCCGCCTGCGCCGGGAGCGTCCACGTTCCCAGCACACCCCGTGAGAGCGAGGAGCGACCCGGCGACCAGCATCTTTCTGTTCATTACAACCCCCCTTCGTCCCGGCTCGCCGCAGGGAAGCGGCGCAAGCGGACGAACCGCATAGGATAAGAGAGGATGGCGAGCCTGGCAAACACGCCTACCCGCCGAGCGCCGGGGGCGTCGAGGTGCGGCTGGGGTGCTAGGCCTCGAAGATTTTACGCACGTGGCCGAGCTCTGCCGGCTCCACGAGCACTTCGAGCCTGTCGCCGGCCTCGAGGATCGTCTGGCCTCGGGGCACGACGGTCCCGCCCTCCCGGTGAACGGCGCGAATGAGCACGCCGGCAGGCAGCCCGAGCTCGGCGATACGCTTGCCGACGACGGCGGCCCCGGGCACGAGCTCGAACGTGCGGGTCCTCGGCTCTGTGCCGGCGAGGGTGTGGGTCGTCGGGTCGTAATGCGCCGCGAGCTCGTTCACCACGGTCTCCGGCGAGAGGGGCGTGTTGGTCGTGTAACCGGCGCGAGCGAGCAAGTGCGTCGCCACGGGCATCGTCAGCGCAACGAACGCGATGATGACGATGGCCCGGGTGGTGACGGCCGGGTCGTAGAAATGAAGGGCGGAGGCCGAGATGATGCACGTCATCCCGAACACCGAGGCCTTCGATGTCACCTGGAGTCGCGTGAACAGGTCCGGCATGCGCAGGATGCCCACGGCCGCGAGCAGCATGAAGATGCATCCGACGACGAGGAGCGCGCCCTCGACGAACTCGAGGATCACGACGTCTCCCCCTGCCGCTCGAGGTAGTGCGCGAACGCGATGGTGCCGAGGGAAAAGATGAGCGACAGCACCATCACCGCGTCGAGGAGGACGCCGTGGTCGGTCACCATCGCGTAGAGGGCGATGCCCCCGCTGCCGACCGTCGCCATGAGGTCCATGGCGACCACGCGGTCGGGCAGGCTCGGCCCGAGCAGGAGGCGGATGAACGCGACGACGAACGCCACCGTGACGACGGCGGTCGCGACGAGCAAGAGCGGGGTCATCGGAAGAGCTCCTTCACGCGGCGCTCGAGGTCGCTCTTGATGGTCGCGCGCAGCGCGTCGGCGCTGTCCACGAACATCGCATGGACGAAGAGGACCGTGCGGTCGCCCGAGACGTCGAGGCCAAAGGTGCCGGGCGTCAGGGCGAGGAGGATCGTCAGCACGGTGATCTCGAGATCGGTCGTCAGATCCAGGGGGACCGCGACGATGCCGGGTCGGCTCTTTCGCCTGATCGAAATGACGTCGCGGGCGACCCTGAGGTTCGCCCGCACCATCTCTTTCGCATAGAAGAGCATGAACGACAGCACCCCTGGCAGCTTCTCGAAATAGGTCGTGGGGCCGATCAGGCGCCGGAGCCAGAGGAGCAAGAGGTACCCGACGAGGAAGCCGAAGACGAGGCCCCCTGCGGTGGCGCGGCCGGTCAGGCCCACCCAGACGATCGCCAGGAACAGATTGAGGACGAGGGCTCTCATGGGCGACCCTCCCCCAGCACGGCGCGCACGTATTCGGTCGGATCGGCGAGCTGCGCGGCGGCCCGCTGGACGACGGCGAGGAGCGGCTCGGGCGCCATTCCGAGCGTGACGCCCAGCGCGGTCAAGAGGACGACCGGCACGTACAGGAGCGCGCGACGCCGCGCCCCGCTCTCGCGCGGGGCGAGGTCGGCCTCGGCGGGCGCGGGCTTCCAGAAGGCCTCGTTCCATATCTTCGTCATCGAAATGAGGGTGACGAGGCCGACGGCGAGGCTCGTGGCGACGACGGCCGCGGCCCCTCGCGAGCCGACCTCGAGCCCCGATCGCACCAGGATGAGCTTGGCCCAGAAACCCGACAGGGGCGGCATGCCGGCGAGGGAGAGGGCCGTGACGAGGAAGCAGGCGGAGAGCCCGGGGCTCCGCGCGAGGAGCCCGCCCTGAAGGTCGAGGGAAACGTCTTTCCCGTCGGATCGCATGATCCCGCTGATGAGGAAGAGGTTCGACTTGATGATGGCGTGGTGCAGGACGAAGAAGATCGCCCCCGAGAGGGACGACAGCGTGAACAGGCCGAGGCCCATGACCATGTAGCCGACCTGGCTCACGCTGTGAAACGCGAGGATCCGCCGGACCTCCCGGTGGGACACCGCGCCGAGCACGCCGACGGCCATGGTGAAGGCCGCGATCCCGAGGAGGAGCGCGTGGGTGGCTTCCCCGTCGCCCACGAAAAGGAGGGTGAAGCTACGCACGAGGGCGTAGACACCCACCTTCGTCAGGAGCCCCGCGAACAGCGCGGTGACCGTCACGGGGGGCGTGTGATACGAGTCCGGCAGCCAGAAGAAGAGGGGGAAGACAGCGGCCTTGATGCCGAACGCGACGAGGAAGATCATCGCGAGGGTGAACCGGATCGGCGGCGCGAGGCTCGGCAGCTTGAGCGAGAGGTCGGCCATGTTGAGGGCGTGCACGGATCCGTAGAGGATGCCGAGGCCGGTGAGGAACAGGGCGCTCGAGATCAGGTTCATCGCGACGTACTTGATCGCGCCCTGCATCTGCGGCCGCTCGTTGCCGAGCACCAGGAGGACGAAGGACGCGATCAGCGTCACCTCGAACCAGACATACAGATTGAAGAGGTCGCCGGTGACGAAGACCCCGTTCGTCCCCATGAGGAGCGCGTGCATGAGCGGGTAGAACCCGTGCGCCCGCCGTCCGCGGTCGATGTCCGACAGGGAGTAGATCGACGTGACGACCGCGATGACGCCCGAGAGCAGGACCATCAGCGCGGAGAAGAGGTCGACCACGAAGGTGATGCCGTACGGCGCGGGCCAGCCCCCGAGCTGGGTCGATTGAATGCCTCCCCGGTGCACGGCGCGGAGCAAGGCGATACCGACGGTGAGCTGAAGGACGCTCCCGACGAGCCCGAGCGCGCGCTGTCTCCCCACGCGTCGGAAGGAGAGGAGCGAGAGGGCCGCCGTGGCCAGGGGGACGAGGACGGGTAGGACGAGGAGCACCTTCATGGGCGGGTCGATTCGAGAGAGTCGATGTCGTCGCTGCCCATCGTCCGATGAACGCGATGAAGGAGGACGACGGCGAACGCGACGACCGCGAAGCTGATGACGATCGCCGTCAGGATCAGCGCCTGGGCCACGGGATCGGCCGGCGGCGCGTGGAAGGCCCCCTCCCCCTCGGGGATCAGCGGGGGACGGCCGCGGACGACGCCCGCTGCCGTGAGGATGAGGAGGTTCGTCCCGTGCCCGAGCAGCACGAGGCCGAAGGCGAGCTTCACGATGCTGCGCCGGAGCATGAGAAACAGCCCCGACGCATAGAGCCCGCCGACGACGATCGCGAGGAGGACCGTCATGAGCTCATCTCCGCGGCCATGAGGAGGATCATGAGCACCATGCCCATCACGGCGGCATACACGCCGACGTCGAACAGCACCGGCGTCCCCACCGCGACGTCGCCGAGCCCCGGCACGGGGACGGTCGCCCACACGCCTTGCAGGAAGGATCCGCCGGCCACGAGCCCGACGACGCCCGAGAGCAGGATCGTCGAGAGCCCGAGCCCCATGAGCGTCTGGGGCGCGACGCGGAGCAGCTGCCGCGTCGAGGGGACGTCGTGAGCGAGGATGTGGAGCGAGAACGCCGCTGCGATGATGAGCCCGCCGAGGAACCCGCCCCCGGGCTCGTTGTGACCGCGGAGGAGCGCGTAGATCGAGACGATGATCAGGAGCACCATCAAGACCGGCGTGGCGGCGCGCAGGATGACGGAGGGCATGGCTCAGGCCCCCTTCCGCGTGCGGGTCGCGAGCAGGGCATAGACCCCGATCCCGGCCACGCAGAGGACCGTGGACTCGCCCAGCGTGTCCATCGCCCGGAAATCCACGAGGATCACGTTGACGATGTCCCGCCCGTGGGCCTCCGGGTACCCCTTCGCCACGAAGAACTCGCGCAGGATCGGCTCCGGGGAGAGCGTCGACGACATGAGGATCAACAGGGTCACCGTGGCCCCGAAGATCACGGAGACGATCGCGTCCGGGATCCACACGCGCGCGGGGGATCGGGGCACGAAGCGCGGCAGGTGGTGCAGGACGAGGACGAAGATGACGACCGTCAGCACCTCGACCATGATCTGCGTCAGCGCGAGATCGAGCGCGCTGAAGATCACGTAGACGAGCATGACGCAGAGGCCGATCGCGCCGAGCGCGGCGACGACGGCGAGGCGCGATTGCGTGCGCGTCGCCATGGCCGCGGACGCGAGGATCACGCCCGCGAGCACGAGCTCCGGGAACTCCACCGTGAGCGACGGGATCGTGAAAGGGAGGCTCCGGAGCAGAGGCGTCCCGACGAGCACGACCGTCGTCAGGGCCGTGATGAGCAGATAACGGCGCAAATGCCCCGTCTGGAGCCGCCCGGTCAGCCACTCCGCGAACCGGAGGAGCCCCGCGAAGGCAGCGTCGTACACGCGCGCAGGGCCCCAGGCTCCGAGGCGCGTGGCGGCGTCGAGGAGGCGCCCTTCGCGGCCGGAGAGGACGCGGAAGAGCCCGAGGCCGGCGAGGAGCGTCGCGACGCTGAGCCCGAGTACGGGGGTCAGGCCGTGCCACAGGTGCAATTCGAGCCGCGCGGGCCGGGCGAGGATCGCGGTCGCCGCCGCGCTCGGGAGGTCGCCGAGGAGCCGCGGCGCCACCCCGAGGACGAGGCTCGCCGCCGCGAGCGTGGCTGGCCCGAGCCACAAGGACAGCGGCGCTTCGTTGGGGAGCGCGGGCGCCGCCGGAGGACCCCCGAAGAAGGGGCGATGGGCGACGACCAAGCTCACCACGACCAGGAGGGCGCTCGACAGGACCGCGGCCCCGGCGAGGACCGCCGTCATCGAGGGCGGCGCCAGGACGGCCTCGTAGAAGAGCTCTTTCGACAGGAAACCGAGGAGGGGCGGCGCCCCCGCGCTCGAGATCGCCGCCAGCACGGCCGCCGTCGCGGTGATCGGCATCCGCCGCGCGAGGCCCCGCAAGCGGGTGACGTCGCGGGTCCCGGTCTCGTGGTCCAGGGTCCCCGCGGTCATGAAGAGAGCGCCCTTGTACAGCGAATGCGCGACCAGATAGACCACCGCCGCGGAGACGGCCGCCCGGGTCCCGATGCCGAGGAGCATCGTGAGGAGGCCGAGCACGCTCACGGTCGAATAGGCGAGGATCCGCTTGAGGTCCTTCTGCGTGACCGCGAGCGCCGCGCCCGCCACCATCGTGGCGGCGCCGAAGCCCGTCACGACGAGGTACCATTGTCGCGTCGCGCCCAGCGTCGGATGCAGGCGCGCGAGCAGATAGACGCCGGCCTTCACCATCGTGGCCGAATGCAGATAAGCGCTGACCGGCGTGGGCGCCTCCATCGCCCGAGGGAGCCAGAAATGAAAGGGCACCTGCGCTGATTTCGTGAAGGCCCCCGCGAGGACGAGGAGCAGGATCGGCAGGTAGAGGGGGCCTTCGCGGACGACGTCCCCCGAGAACCGCGAAATCCGCGTCTCTCCGGTGACCACGACGAGGAGGACGAGGCCCGCGAGCATGGCGAGCCCGCCGCCGCCCGTCACGAGGAGCGCCGTCAAGGCGGCTTTGCGCGCCTCCGGCCGCTCGTGGTCCCACCCGATGAGGAGATACGAGCTCACGCTCGTCAGCTCCCAGCACACGAAGAGGAGAATGACGTCGTCGGCGAGCACGAGGCCCGCCATGGATCCCGTGAACAGGAGCAGGTAGGCGTAAAACCGCCCGAGCCGCGGGTGCGAGCGCAGGTACTCGCTCGCGTACACGAAGATCAGCGCGCCGATGCCGCAGATGAGCCCGAGGAACACGAGCGAGAGCCCATCCAGCCTCACCGCGAGCTCCACGCCGAGCGACGGGATCCACGGCAGCGACGCGTGATGGGCCTCCCCCTCGGCGAAGGGCCACGGGACGAACGGCACCGCGAACACGAGCACCGCGAGCGGGAGCGCCGCGAAGAGCCAGCCGGCCGGGCGCCCGAGCCCGCGGTGGAGGGCCGGCGCCAGCAGCGCTCCGACGAACACGCTCAGGACAGCCCACAGCATCGCAGCAGGTTCCCCTTCGATGCCGGCGAGGGTCCGAGGCGTTCGGGCCCACGGCCTGCCGAGCGGGCTCGACGCGCTGTTTGCCCTCGTTCCCGCGGCGCCGGCGAGCGCGATCGGGCGAGCGCGCCGTGCCGAGCAGCCCGCCTCATAGCGGCCGTGCGCTCGACGGCTGTGCCGCGATGCGCGGCGGGCGCAGAGCATCGGATGCGGCATGGATGCGCAGCGCGCCAAGGCGAGGCCCGCCGCCCGCCGCCCGCTCGCGGCGCTGCTCCTCGCAGCGCCGCTCCTCCTGGCGAGCTGCGGCCGGGCGCCCGCCGCCCGCCGGGTGGAGCCGCGCGTGCGGGCCGTCCTGGAGGCGCACGGGGCGCCTGCGCTCCCGGCGCCGCCTTCCGCGGAATCGGTCCCGCTGCTGCTCGTCGCCGACGCCGCGCCGAGTGCGCCCGCGCCCGCGCCCGCGAAGCGCCCGCCGGGAGCGGCGCTGCCGGCGCCGGAAGCCGTCGTGTCGGCGGCCGTGCCGTTCGCGCCGGGCGCGCTGCGCGACGTCCGGTTCATCCGCCTGCGCGACGCGCGCGGCGCGGCGGTCCCGCTCCGCGCGAAGCCGCTCGCCGTCTGGCCCAGGGGCCGCTCGATCCGCAGCGCGCTCCTCGTCTTCCGCGCCGCGCTCGCGCCCGGAGAACGAGCGATCTACACGCTGGATTTCGGCGCCCCTTCGCCATCGTCACCTTCGCAGCGCGCCGACCGCCAAGCTCCCCCGGCCCCCCGGCTCACCCAGGTCCCGCGGCCCTTCCAGATCCCTCGGGGCGCCGTGCTCGACGAGGCGCTCCTGCCGAACCCGGACGGCCCGATCGCGGCGGTGCTGCCGCCGTCGTGGTACGCGGCGAGCCTGGTGTCCGGGCCGCAGCTCCCGGCCATGGACGATCGCCGCTTCCCCGGCTTCGAGGCGGGCATCGAGGGCGCGCTCGCCCGCATGACGCCCGCCTACGACGCGTACGGTGTCAGCTGCGCGGCCCCGTACCGCACGTACTACGACGGCCCGCACGCGCTCTACCAGCGCTTCCTCCGCAACGGCGACGCCGCGCGCTACCGGCGCGCGCGCGCCGAGGCCGTCTGGTACCGGCAGCACGAGCTCAGGTTCTCGCCCGATCGCCGCCTCGCGGTCCACGTCTGCGAGCGCGACGACTGGAGCCCGGCGGCGCCCCTCTCCTGGCAAGTCCTCCGGCGCATGCTCGGCCAGGGGATGGTCGACGACTACCTGCTCACCGGCGATCCGGCGGCCAGGGAGGCGGTCCTCGCCATGGGCGAGGCCCTCCGGCAGAACCAGGCCGCGCTCACGGGCGGAAGGGAGGACGTGCTGCGCGTGACCGAGCGCAACATGGCCTGGGTGATGATGACCCTGTCGAGCTACTACGCGCTCGACCCGCGGCCGGAGCTCCTGTCGACGCTGCGCGGGCTCGCGGATCGCACGGTCGCGTGGCAGCAGCAGGGCGCGTCGGGCGCGTTCGAGCACGACCTGACCCGCGCCGACCCGTCGGAGTGCGAGCGCGGCCCGCGCGGCGGCTCGCCGTTCATGACCGCGCTGCTCGTCGACGCGCTCATGGACTACCACGCGCTCACCGGCGACCCGCGCGTCCGCGAGGTGGTCGCGCGCGCGGCAGGCTGGCTCGCCGAGCGCGCCATCACCTCGGACGGGCGCGCGTTCCGGTACCTGTGGGGCTGCGAGACCGACGCGTACGACGACAGCGGGACGGCCGACCTCAACCTGCTGATCGTGCCCGTGTTCGGCGCCGCCTACGCGCTGACGCGCGAGCCGCGGTGGATCGAGGTGGGCGACGCGCTGGCCGACGTCGGCGTGAAGGAGATGCTGGTGAAGGAGCCCAAGCACTGGAACCAGGCGATGCGCGCGTTCGGGCGCTACCTGGGGTACCGGGCGGCGCTCCCCGCCGCGGCGAGCGAATGGCCGCGATCCGCCGGTCGTTAATCATGGCCGCTCCTGCGCCCGGGCGCGCCGCCGTTGCGGGCGTGCTTGCCGTTGACGTGCAGGCCCGCCACGCCGTCGCCGGCCTGCTGGAGCGCATAGCCGATGCCGCTCTGGAGCGTCCCCTTGGTCACCACGGCGCCGAGATCGACGCCCAGATCGATGAGCGTCTGCGCCAGCTCGGCGCGGATGCCGGTGATCACCGTCTTCGACCCGAGCAGCCGCAGCGCCATCGCCGTGCTCATCAGCGTGCTCGCGACCGCCGAGTCGAGCACGGTCACCCCGGTGACGTCGATGATGACGACCTTCGCCCGGTTCGCCTGGACGCCGTTCAGCGCCGCCTCGAGCGCCTGCTCCGCTCGCGCGGAGTCGATCGTCCCGATGAGCGGCATCACCATGATGTGATCGGTGATCGGGATGAGCGGCGTCGAGAGCTCCGCGAGCCGGGCGCTCTGCGCGTCGATGACCTCCGCCTGCAGCGCGGCGCGCTCCTCCTCGGCCCGGGCGCGCTCCTCCTCGGCCCGGGCGCGCTCCACGAGCTCCCGCTGCAGGCGCTCGTTCGTCTGGCGGAGCTCCTCCGTCTGGCGCGCCACCTCGGTCTCCAGGCGCTCGTTCGAGCGGCGGAGCTCGGACGTCATGTCCGCCAGGTGCCCGTAGAGCAGGGCGTTCTTCACGGCCACCGCCGCCTGGGAGGCCAGAAGCCCGAGCGTCTCCAGCTGCGCCGCGAGCAGCGGCTCCGGCGCCGCGTCGCCCTCGATGTAGAGGACGCCGATCAGCTCGCCCTGGCACATCATGGCCAGGCAGAGGATCGACCTCGGCCCCTTCCCGGCGAGGTACCGCGCGTCCTCCGGGCGAGCGTCGCGGCTCGTGTCCCAGACGAAGATCGATTGCCGGGCCCGCGCGACCTCCTCCACGAGCGACGCCGCGAGATCGGCGCCCGGGCCCACCGGCTTCGAGAGCCCGAGCACCACCGTGTCCGGCTCGCTCGTGATCGACGCCTCGATCACCAGCCCGGACTCGCGCGAGAGCACGAGGACGCACTTCCGCGCGCCGGCATGCTCCAGCGTGAGCCGCATCAGCCGGTCGAGCACGTCGTCGAGGACGATCTCGCCCGAGACCGCCTGCGCCGCGCGGATGACCGTCGCCATCTGCGCCTGCGCCTGCGTGAGCCCCTCGAGCGCGCGCTCCAGCGCCACCGTGCGCTCTCCCACGCGCCTCTCCAGCTCCTGCGTGAGCCGCTGCAAGGCCGCCTCCGCCGCGATCCGCTCGTCCACCTGCGCGGCGAGGTGCATCGTCAGCCTCCTGAGCTTGGTGTGCACCCGGACGCGCGCGAGCAGCTCCTCGTCCAGGAACGGCTTGGCGAGGTAATCGACGGCCCCGAGGTTCAGGCCCTTCACCCGGTCCGCGGACAGGTCCGTGCTCGCCGTCATGAAGATGACGGGGATAGCGGCCGTGGCCGGGTCTCCCTTCAGCCGCCGGCACGTCTCGAACCCATCCATCCCATCCATCTTCACGTCGAGCAGGATGAGATCCGGCATCCCCTCCCTCGCGAGCCGGAGGGCGCGCGCGCCGTCCACCGCCACCGCGACCTCGAAGCCTGAGCCCGTCAGGGTATCGGACAAGAGACCGAGGTTCCTCGGGTTGTCGTCCACGATGAGTATCGTACCGGCTTCACTGGCATCCATCGTTCTACCCTCCAGGAGGCGCGCGCTCCCATTGCCACGACCAAGGCGCGCGCCGTCCAAGCAACGTCAATCGCGTAGGTGCATCTTGATGAAATCTTCAACCGCTTCCATCTTGAAATCCTGCATCAGGCGGCGCAGGTGCCTGCAAAACGGCGCGAGCTTCGGATCGGCGCGTTCGAGCCTGTCGAGGTGCTTCTGGAGCTGGTGGAAGAGCCCCCTGTGCGCGAGATCGAAGAGGAGCCGCAGATCCTCGGCGGCTGGGGCGGTCATCGGGAGATCTGCGCCGCCGGCGGGCTCGGGTGAGCTCGGGTCGCGGTGGGCGCCGGCGGGTGCCTCGCCCGGCGCGCCAGGATCGCCCTGCTGCTCGTAGATCCACGAGAGCCCGAGGTGCCGCTGGATCTTGTCGAAGACCTCCTCCAGCTGCAGCGGCTTCGGGAGGAAATCGTCGGCGCCCGCGGCCAGGCTCTTGTCCTGATCGGACAGGAAGACGCTCGCGGACGACGCGAAGATCTTCAATCCTGCTCGATCCGGCGCCTTCCGGAGCAGCCGCATCATCTCCCAGCCGTCGAGCTCCGGCATCGCGAGGTCCGTGATCACCAGGTCGAACTCGCGCTCCGACGCCGCCGCGAGGCCCTCCTTGCCGTCCGTGGCCTCGGACGTCTCGAACCCGACGGACTGCAGCACCTTCACGAGCACCTCGCGGTTCTCGGGCTGGTCGTCGACCACGAGGATCCGCCGCCGCTTGCCCTCGTAGTCGACGACCGCCGAGGCGGGCCGGAGCGCCGTGGGCTGGGTTCGCCGGGGCGACTCGGCGAGGATCACGTCCATCCAGAACACGCTCCCCTTGCCGGGCTCGCTCCTCACCTCGATGGAGCTGCCGAGCAGCTTCATGATGCGCTGGCTGATCGCGAGCCCGAGCCCCGTCCCGTCGACGCGGCGCTTGCCGTCGCTGGCTTGCTTGAACGGGAGGAAGATCTGGTCGAGCTGATCCGGGCTGATGCCCGTCCCGGTGTCCTCGATCTCGAAGCGCACCCGGTGCGTCCTGCGCGGCGCGCTCTGGAGCGCGGCGGAGTCCGGCGCGGAGGCGTGCGGCGGGCGCGGCCCCTCGCCCAGCCGCTTGATCGTGAAGGAGACGCTGCCCTTCTCGGTGAACTTCACGGCGTTGCCGAGCAGGTTGATCAGCACCTGCCGCAGCCGCCGCTCGTCGGCGTAGACGTCGGTGGGGAGCTCGGGATCGGGCGTATACACGAGCGCGATGCCCTTCTCCTCGGCGCGGATGCGGCAGATCTCGGCCGTCGATCGCAGGAACGAGGGCAGGTGGAAATCGTTCGCGTGGGCCTCCATCGCCTGCGCCTCGATCTTCGCCAGATCGAGGACGTCGTTGATCAACGTGAGCAGGTGGGCGCCGGAGCGATGGATGACGTCGATCCCGCGCAGGTCCTGCTCGCTCAGCCCCCGCGAGCGCCGGAGGATCTGCGCGTAGCCGAGGATGCCGTTGAGCGGCGTCCTGAGCTCGTGGCTCATGTTGGCGAGGAAGTCGCTCTTCGCCTTGTTGGCGGCGTCCGCGGCGACCTTCGCCTCCTTCAGCTCGGCCGTGCGCTGCTCGACGCGGTGCTCGAGCTCCTCGAACGACCCCTGGATCTGGCGCGCCATCTGGTTGAACGACTCCGCCAGCGTGCCCATCTCGTCGTGGGATCGCACCTCGACCGCGGTGTCGAGCTTCCCGCTCGCCAGCTGCGACGCCGCCTGGGCGAGGCGGGTGATCGGCCTCGTCAGGACCTGCGCCATCAGGACGGCGACCGCCGTGACGATCGCGGCGATGAGCGAGGCGAGCAGCAGGGCGTCGCGCGTCGTCTTCTCCTCGATGGGCTCGAGGAACGCCGCCTCCGGCCGCACGAACGCCACGGTCCACGGCGGCTTCTTCATGCCGTCGAAGGCGCTCACGCGCGCGAGGGCCACCGCGCTCATGGGGGCGTCCCTCGCGGCCATGCGGGCCTGCAGGAAGCGGCTCGCCGTCGAGGTGGGGTCCTGCTCGCGCTCGAACCGGCGCAGCCCCTCGTCGAAGGCCCGCACGTCGGTCGACAGCTCCGCGGCCGGTTTGTCCGGCAGCCGCCGCTCCGCCTTGAGCCGGCCTTCGAGCTCCGGGGCGAGCGGCACCAGCGACTTGAACACGAGCTCCGGGGAGCGGCCGTGCGCCAGGCGGACGTGGTGCTCGTCGAGGAGGATCGCGAACGCGTCCGACGCCTCCAGGAGGCGCGTCTGGGAGAGGATGATCCGCTGGACGGCGGACAGGTTGTAGGTGCACCGGAGCACGCCGATCGTCTTCTTCTTGTTCAGCGCGTCGCGGATGGGGCTGCTGAAGACGAGCTGGGGCACCTCGCCGGCGAACACGACCGACGACGCGTACGGCAGGCCCGTCTCCACCGCGCCGACGAAGTAGTCCCGCTTGGATTCGTCCCTGTCGACGGGCGTCTGCACCGTGTCGAGGACGTTCTGCCCGCGCTGATCGAGCAGCGCGTACGAGAGAATGTTGATCGTGTCCTTCCGGATGAGCCCGTGCAGCGTCCTCGAGGCGCGCGCGTGCTCCTCGGTCCCGCTCCTCCGGGCCTCCTCGCCGAGGCTCAGGTAGCTGGTCAGCCCGGGCAGGCGGGCCTCGACGCGGACGGCGTCGAGGTTGCTCTCGATGAAGTCGTCGACGCTGTTCGCGGCCTGCGACGCGGCCGCGGCGAGCGCCTGGTTCGCGCTCTCGGTCAGCACCGTCTCGTTGGTCCGCTTGTTCAGGAGCGTGAGGATCGAGAGCGGCGCGAGCGCGACCGTCAGGAGCGCCACGATCAGCTTCATGCGGAGGGTGATCAGGGGGACCGGCAGCTGCTGCCTTGCGCGACTCATAGCGTTCGTCGAACCTCCGTGGTGGTGCTCTCCAGGTGCTCCACGCGCCGCTGCGATCACTCGCGCTTCGTGACGGGAGGCAGGAAGGACGAATCGAAGATGTTGTTGATGTCCGGGCGGCGCCCCAGCTGCCCGTCCTGGACGAGAAAATCGACGTGCTTGTTGACGAGCGGGGCCAGCGACGTGGGGTCGTTGTTCGGCGCGAACCGCTGTCGGACCTCCTCCAGCGAGAAGAGCTCGTATCCGTCGATGCTGATGTCCGTGACCGGGATCTTCAGCGCCTTCGCGATGATCTCGTTGCTCTCCTGCGGGTGGGCCTTCCAGAACTCGACGGCCTGGAACCAGCCCCGGATGAAGGCGCGGACGTCGTCCGGCCGGTCGCGCAGCACCGTGCCTCGGAACATCATGAAATCGGCGAACAGCCCGGGCGTCTCCCTGCTGGAGAAGATCGGCCTGGCGCCGGACTTCGCCGCCTGCGTCACGTAGGGCTCCCAGGTGTGTCCGGCCTGGATCGTATTGTTCGCCAGGAACGGGGCGACGTCCGTCTCGCTCACGTTGACCAGCGTCACGTCGTCGATGGCGAGGCCGTTCCTCTCCAGCATCTCGCCGACCAGCATCTCGCCCAGGGCGCCGGTCTTGGCCGCGATCTTCTTCCCCTTGAGATCCGAGATCTTCTCGATCTCCGGCCGCGCCATGACGACGTCGGCGCCCGCCGTCTGGCCGAGGTAGAGGACGACCCGCGCGTCCGGCTCCCTCGCGAGGACGCGCACGACGACCTCCATGGTCCAGGGCAGGCCGTCGACCTTCCCTGCGGTGAAATCGGAGATCATGCCGTACAGGTCCGGGTTGAAGAGGAGCTCGACGTCCACGCCCTGCTGGTCGAAGAAGCCCTTCTCTTTGGCGATCGACATCGGGAAGTACCCAACCCAGTAGCCGTGGCTGACGCGGAGCGGCGGCCGCGCCTCCTTGCTCCGATCGCCGCGCGAGGGCTCCGGCTGGCACGCCGAGGCGAGCAGGGATAGCGCCGTCACCGCGAGCCAGCCGATCGTGCGACGCACAGCGGATGTCTTCATGGTCTCTCGGGGCTCCTTCTCGGGATCGTGGAGAGGGCGCGTCGAGCGGGCGGCGCTCGACGGGCGCGCGAGGCGCCGGCGGGAAGGGGCGCGCGGCGGGGGTCCGGGGGCTGTCCTCTCTCGCACGCAGCGCCGCGCGGGCAGCGCGCGATGCCGGCCGATCGAACGACCGGCGCCGTGCTCCCGGCGCCGAGACGACGGCCCGACTGCGAGGCCCCCCTGCATGTTGCGCAGCCTACCATGAACCGCCGCGGCGCCGCGATGCTCTGCGACCGGATCACGGCGATCCGGGGGGTCGTCTCGAGGTCGCCGGCGCCGTCTGCCCGACTGGACTGCCTCGCACCGTCGCGACACCTCGGTAGGTAGCTCGGCGCAGGTGTGCCGAAGGCATCGATTGCTGAAGCAAAACCATTGCGATATTGCAATGCGAGCCGGCCACGACTACCCTTTAACTCAACCTTCGCGCTTTATCGTCTGCTTGCCATTCGAAATCATGTGAAGAGAACCCCACTCACCGGAGGTGACTCATGGCCTCGTACTTTGTCGTGCGCGATGTCCTCTGCCGCCTCGTCGCGGCGTCGGCGCTGCTCGTGGGCCTCGCGGCCGGCCGATCCGCCGAGGCGGCGTCGTCTTTCACCCTCTTCGAGAGCGGCCATGTGCGTCCGCTCGCGCTCTCGCCCGACGGAAAGCTGCTATTCGCCGTGAACACACCCGACAACCACCTCGAGGTGTATCGGGTCAAGGATCAGGGTATCGAGCACCGCGCCTCCATCCCCGTCGGCCTCGAGCCGGTGGCCGTGGCGGCGCGGAGCGATACCGAGGTCTGGGTCGTCAACCACCTGTCGGACAGCGTGAGCGTCGTCGAGCTGACCCAGGGGGCGCGCTCGGGCCGGGTCGTGCGGACGCTGCTCGTGGGCGACGAGCCGCGCGATATCGTGTTCGCGGGTCCTGGAAGGCGCCGCGCGTTCATCACGACGGCGCACCGCGGACAGAACATCCCGTTCGATCCCCAGCTCACGACCCCCGGCGTGGGCCGGGCGGACGTATGGGTCTTCGACGCCGCCCACCTCGGCCCGACGCTCGCCGGCGCGCCCCTCACGATCGTCACGCTGTTCAGCGACACCCCGAGGGCTTTGGCGGTGACGCCGGACGGCAGCAAGGTGTATGCGGCGGCCTTCCACTCCGGGAACCGCACAACCGCGCTCCACGAGGGCCTGATCCCGAACGGCGGAGAGGCGGCGGGGGGCGTGCCCGGGCCGGCCACCAACGCGGAGGGGATCCCGCACCCGGAGACGGGGCTCATCGTCAAGTTCAATGGTGCCCACTGGGTCGACGAGCTGAACCGCGTCTGGGACAGCTCCGTCCGGCTCTCGCTGCCCGACAAGGACGTGTTCGTCATCGACGCGAACGCGAGCCCGCCGAGGCAGCTGCCCGGCGCCGCCGGGTTCTACACCGGCGTCGGCACCATCCTCTACAACATGGTGGTCAACCCGGTCAGCGGGAAGGTGTACGTGTCGAACACCGAGGCGGGGAACGAGAAGCGCTTCGAGGGGCCCGGGATCTTCGCCGGCCAGACGACACGGGGCCACCTGCACGAGAGCAGGATCACCGTCCTCGGCCCGGCGGGCAGCGTCACGCCGAGGCACCTCAACAAACACATCGATTACGACGCGTGCTGCGCCCCGGTCCCGAACGCCGAGAACCAGAAGAGCCTCGCCCTCCCGCAGCAGATGGCCGTCACGAGCGACGGCAAGACGCTGTACGTGGCGACGATCGGGTCGTCCAAGATCGGGGTGTTCAGCACCGCCGCCCTGGAGAACAACACCTTCACGCCGAGCACCTCCACGCAGATCCCGGTGCCGGGCGGCGGGCCGACGGGGCTCCTGCTCGACGAGGCGCGGCGGCGCCTGTACACGATCACGCGCTTCGACAACGCGATCTCGATCCTGAGCACGACGACCAAGGCCGAGATCGCGCACGTGCCGATGTACAACCCGGAGCCGCCGAGCGTGGTCGCCGGGCGCCGGTTCCTCTACGACGCGTCGTTCGAGTCGAGCCACGGCGACTCGTCGTGCGCGAGCTGCCATGTCTACGGCGATTTCGACAGCCTGGCCTGGGATCTCGGCAATCCGGACGGGGTGGTCGTCGACATCCCGGGGCCGTTCGAGTCACACCCGCTGGACTTCGGGATACCCGACACCCACCACCCGATGAAGGGGCCGATGACGACGCAGAGCCTCCGCGGGATGGCGAACCACGGGCCCATGCACTGGCGCGGCGATCGCACCGGGGGCGACGACGAGCCGAGCGCGCACCCGGACAGCGGGACGTTCGACGAGGTGACGGCGTTCATGGAGTTCCAGGCCGCGTTCACGGATCTCCTGGGGAGGAGCGAGTTCATCCCCGAGGCCGACATGCAGGCGTTCGCCGATTTCATCCTGCAGGTCACCTATCCGCCCAACCCGATCCGGGCGCTGGACAACTCGCTCACCCCGGCGCAGCAGGCCGGGCGCGGCTTCTTCTTCAACAACGTGTCCGACTTCAGCGAGGAGGGCACCTGCGTCTCGTGCCATGTGCTCGACCGCCACGCGAACGAGGAGTTCGGCGTCGATGCGCCTGGCTTCTTCGGCGGCGATGGCCGGTACACGTTCGACCTGGAGACCGAGGCCTTCAAATCGCCGCACTTCCGCAATCTGTACCAGAAGGTCGGCATGTTCGGGATGGCGAACAACGATCTCTTCCCGGGCAGCGACGCGTTCCTGGGCGACCAGGTCCGCGGCTTCGGCTTCAACAACGAAGGGGGCGTCCCGACGCTCTTCCGCTTCGTGAGCTCGGCGACCCTCGACATGGGGTTCAACCAGTCGCCGCTCACCCCGGGCGGGTTCCCGCCGGGGCCGGAGGGGGACGTGATGCGGCGCGAGGTGGAGCAGTTCCTGCTCGCGTTCGACAGCAACCTGGCGCCGATCGTCGGGCAGCAGGTGACGCTGACCCGCCACAACGCGGCCGCGGTCGGGCCGAGGATCGATCTGCTCCGCGCGCGGGCTGATGCAGGGGAGTGCGATCTCGTGGTCAAGGGATCGCACGACCATGAGGCGGCGGGGTTCCTCTACGTCGGCGCGGGCCTGTTCGTCGGCGACCGGCTCTGCGACGCGCCGATCCGCGACGCGGCGCTGCGGCACCGGGCCTCGCGCAATCGGGGCGAGCTCACGTACACGTGCGCGCCGCCGGGCTCGGGGGAGCGGATCGGGCTGGATCGCGACGGCGATGGATTCCGCGACGGCGACGAGGAAGACGAGGGCAGCGACCCGGCAGACCCGTCGAGCACGCCCTGAGGGTCGCGCCGCGCCCCTCGCTCGCGCGACTGCCCACATGACGGAAGCGCTGCTCGTCGCTCGGCGTGGCCTGGCGACGAGCGGCGCGAGGGGCGGCGCTACCCCGCCGGCCGGAGCCGGAATGCGCCGCAGTCGGGGTATTCGATGCGTCCGGCGAAGAGCGAGCCGTCGAACGCGAGGTCGCCCTTCATGCCCACGGTGACGTAGTTGGGCGGGCGCTCGAGCCAGGCGCCGGGCGAGAACGATGCGGTCCGCGTCTCGGCGTCGTAGCGGCCGCTCATGAGGTATTTGCCGGCGGCGCCGGACTCGGCATGATGAAAGCCGAACACGGCCTTGATCCTGTCGCCCTTGACCTCCAGGATCCGGAACGTCATCTCGGTCGTGCCCTGCGGGCAGTCGTAATCGCCGATCCAGGTCCGCGTCCGCTCGAACGGGTTGTCGCCGGGGAATTCTTCTGGCACCCAGCCGTCGGCCGCCGCTATCGCCGCGGCCGGGGGCGGATCCTGGAGGACGATGTAGACCGTCTCGGCGGCGGGCGGCGGCTCCGGCGCGCGCGGCTCGGCCAGCGTGGGCGCGGGGCCGCACGCGGCCAGCAGGAGGGCCGCGCATGCGGCGCGGCGCAGGGCCGAGCGCCGTCGGGGGGCGGGGGCGTTCGCGGTACCCATGCGCGGGAGGGTACCATGGAGAGGGCCGAGCGCGGAGCGTGCTTCAGCGGCGGCAGCCGATGCGCTCGGTCGCGACGACGACATCGTCGTAGAGGATGGTGTGTGTGTCGGAGACGGTCATGCCGAGCTCTTCCATCTCCGCCCGCCGGCGCGCGTCGGAGTCGCGCTCGTAGTAGGCGTCGAGCATGAAGCTCTTGAAGCGCACGTCATCGCTCGATCGGAAGTCGAAGCCACCGAACGGCTCGGGCGGCGTGCACGCGCTGAAGTCGCACCCTCCCGTGTGGAACTGGGCGCGGAGCCAGGTGCCGTCGGGGTAGCCGGGGCGGTAGTCGCCGATCGCCACGCCGTCGATCCAGAACGCGAGCGCGCCGTCGCTCTGGCCGACCGTGTTGGCGCGTGCGTGCATCTCGACGCAGAACCATCGGTCGCGCGGGAACGGCGCTTGACCCGGCGGCTGGAAGACATTCCCGTAGTAGTACGTCGTGCCTTGATCGCCGGCGCAGCCAGGGGTGGCGGTCCCGTCGTTGCAGCGCCCGGAGCGCATCTTGTACCAGTAGGCGTAGAAGTTGAAGACGTCGTCGGTGGTCGTGTCGAAGTCGAACCAGAAGCCGTCGTCTCCGGGCGGCACCGTGTTCGCGAGGCCGCTGCTGTCCCAGCTCTCGGTGCCCGCCGCCATGCGCACCCAGTGGTGCGGGTTCGGGGCGAGCTCGGGGAAGCGCACATGGAAGCGCCAGTAGAGCGCGTCGACGCGCTCGTGGGTGACCCACGTGGACGACGAGATGTACGTCTCCTCCGCCAGATCGGCGGTCGTCACGGTCGAGCGGAGGTAGCCCTGCCCGGCGTGGGCGGTCGCCGCGTCGGCCTCGATGTGCAGATAGCGCGTGTCGGCGGTGGGCCCGTCCCAGCGCCCCCAGCCTTGCTCGAAGTCGTCGTGGAAGAGCACGGCCGGGTCACCGGCGAGCCCTACGTCGTCCGGGTAGCGTTCGCTCAGCGTGCCGGGCGGCGGCACCGGCGCGTCGCCGCCGCCCCCGCCGCCATTGCTCGTTCCGCCGCCCCCGCCGCCATCGTTCGGTCCGCCGCCGTGCGGGCCCGCCGAGGATGTGTCCGGCTGTGCGCCGCCGTCACCGCCGGAGCTCGACGTGGAGTCGCAGGCGGCGAGGATCAGCGCGAACACCAGAGGAAATTGCAGATGGTTCTTCATCCTCCCACGCTATCCGCTGCTCCGCCGCCTGCGCGAGCGCCCGAGGAAAAAACGCGGAAGACCCGGTGGCGGGCGGTGTAGGTTCTCTGTCCGGCGAGCCGAGGTCGGGACCAGGGGAAAGAGGACCTGATCCATGCGTCGGCGCTCGCGAAGCTGACACCCAAGGCGAGACGAGGGCTGATCGCGGCGCTCGCGGAGCTCCGCAGCGATCGGGAGCCGTGCGCGTGGTATTCGAACCGCGAGGGCCATCCGTGTACCGGCAGCAGCGGCCGAGAGGTTGTGCCTCTAACGAGACGCGCGACGTGGAACAGCAGACCCACAAGCCGCGCCAGCGGCCACTGGAAGCGCGAGAAACGCGTACCACACGAAGGGTACGACGTCCTCCGAAAGCAATCGCGAAAGCTCGCGCAGAAGCGGCGGCGGGTGCTCGAGCGCGACGGCCAACAGGGGGGCCATGGTCGTGGCCCCGAGGATCGCGCCCAGCAGCGTCAAGGCGGGGCGCCTGCTGCCACCGGCGAGGGAGTCGCCGAAAAGCCAGACGAGGACGGCTACCGTCGTTGGTACCAGCAAGACCGGCAGGAAGGCGAGCGCCAAGCCGGCGGCTTCGTGCCGGAAATCAAGGAGCTCGATCGCGATGAGAGTCTCCGCAACGGCCGCTGGCCCGCCAAGTAGACCAGCCAGGACGAAAGCGCCGACACGGGCGGTGGAGCCGGCGGCACGCTTCGGAAGCACCGAGTACGCGCCAATCGCGAGGGCAATGTTGATGGCGGCGACGATCCCTGCCGGTACTCGATACGAGTTCGCGAGTTCGAAGAGAAACCGCAGAGGCTCGAGAGCTTTCATCGATCGCCCGTTGCTAGTCGACCCAACGACCTGTAGGTCTGTCGCGGCCCGAAGCGCCGCCGGTCGCCGCGGCCTGTCGGGCTACCCCGAGCTCACCGATGGGCGACGTGGTCATAGCTTTTGAGCGCCTTGCGTTGAAACCCGGAGAATTTTCACAGGGAGGCGGGGAGGCGGGGAGGAAGAAAAAAATGAATCTCTCGCTCTTCCCGTCTCTCGCTCCCCGCCTCCCCGCTTCCCTGTGAAATTCCTGCTTTCTCTCGTGGTTTCAACCCGTTTGTCGCTCTGTCACGGCGCTGCATCCTGCGCGCAACGGAGCAGAGTCATGTCCTCGATTGCCGCCGGGCACGTTGAACCGCGTCGAGATATGCTCTCTGCGCGCTCGTCAGCGGCCTTCGCTCGGCCAGCGCGTACCAAATCGCGTTCTCGATCCAGAAGCGATACATGAAGGTTTCGAAGTCTGGAGCGCACAACACAAGCTGTTCGAACACGACGACGTCGTCGAGCGAGCCTTCAGAGTCGTCATCGAGCCATTCGGGAATTCCGGCGACAACAGCAGGCACATCGCCCGGCGGGAGGTACAGGTACCAAAGTACACACGCCTGCTGGTCGTTCATGAACCGAAGCAGGCGGCCCGGCTGGTTGCTCGGGGGTTCAAGGAGGCGCGCGGACAGTTCGAGATAACACGCTGTGCACGTCGGAACTCGACGGTGAATCTCCGGCGTCGTCAGGAACGCGGCGAAGGCATCAGGAATCCTGAACCCTGCCTGCTGTGCCTCCCTGTGCAGTTGGCTAACATCCAGCCGCTTGTCGTTGCTCTCCTCGTGAACGTCCAGAACCGTGTCGCGTTCAGGCGGGGCGGGAAGCCAGCGAAACGAGCCATCCCAATGGCTCCGTCCGAGCTCAGGAAGCTGATCGTAAGGGATCAACGTGTAGGTATTCCCGCACCCCCAGAAGCTTTCGTGCGAGCCCGCGGTATACCAGCCCAACGGGAAGGGAGAATCCAAAATGTTCATGGCGCTCCTATGCCCCATCTCGAGTCGGCACACTGCTCCGCCCAACGGCTGGCGCTCATCGGCGGCGCGAAGCGCCGTTCGGTGCAGCGTCGGGTTGGGCAAGGGGCGCGAGTGGACGCGCTATTGTCGTCGAAGAGCTCAAACCGCTCGAGCTCAGATCGTCCAATGTTCGGCGCGAATTGTCGTCCATGGAAGCTCCTTCAGAGTGAACTTTGCAGGGCACGCGTTGCGGTAGCGAGTGTCCGGCAAACGAGTAATCCACTGATCAACCGAAGCCGGAACCAGGTCCGTCTATTCGAGCGCCGCTGGTGACCTCTTGCACGGAGGATCTCACCAGCGGCGCTGCGCCGCAAGTCCGAGTGCGGTCCAGCGCCGTAGGGTAGATCCATCCAACGCAGGCGTCAGTCGCAGCCTTTCCGCGGAGCTGGGGGGCGCCTGTTGGGGGGCGCGGTGAACCGACCGCCCGGGAGCGGGCGGCGGGCGGCGTCCGCGAGATGACGACGTGCCGGGGGTGCCACCCGCGCGACGATCGGCGGACCAAGGGCTCTGTGGCGATCACGTCATGCCGCGACTCTACCCGGGATGGTGACCCGGCCCGGGTTGGACGATCCCGCCGATGTCGAGGTGGCCCACGGTCGTTCGCGAGCCTGAACACGTGGTCCGGGCCGCCCGTCACCCCGGCGGCGCGCATCGCCACACAGCCTTGTGCAGCTCGTCACGGTCGCCGGGAGTCTCGCCCCACTCTCGCGTCACCGCCGTGTGTCGCTCGCGCAGGCGGCCAGGCCTTTCAGGAGATCATCGGCTGGCGGCGAGATCCAGAGGCGCCACAACACGGCAGGACGCGAGCGCGCGCGACAGCGGCGGGTGGGCACGTGAAGCGGCGGCTCACCCCTGTCGCATCGTAACTCCGTAACTCGCGAGGCAGCCGCGGACGCCATCCCTGCCTCGCCCCCGCTCACGTCCCTTGATGGCCCGCAGCCCCCCTCGCGCCCCGGAGCTCGCGCGGAGGGCAGCCGAACCAGCGCCGGAACGCGTGGCTGAACGCGGTCGTGTCCGAGAAGCCGAGCCGGAGCGCCGTCTCGGTCACGCTGCTCCTCGCCAGCAGGTCGGCCGCGCGGTCGCGGCGCACCTCCTCGACCAGCTTCCGGAAGCTCGTCCGCTCGGCCTCCAGGCGCCGGCGCAGCGTCCGCTCCGTCGTGCCGAGGGAGCGAGCCACGTCGTCGAGCGTCGGTATCCCGCCCTCGGCGCTCGAGAGCGCGCGGGCGAGCTGGTGCCGCACGCCGTCCGCGCTCGACGGCGGCGCGAGCTGCTCGCAGAGGGCGCTCACGCTCCGGCACAGGTACTCCCATAACCTCTGGTTCGCGCCTGCAGGCACCATGTCGAGGACCTCGCGGCGGAACACCATCCCGTCCCAGGGCGCGTCGAACCGCACGGGGCAGCGGAAGAACTCCACGTGCGCAGTCCGGCGCGGCGGCGCCGCGTGGCGGAAGCTCACCTCCAGCGGCGTGAGGTCGTCGCCCGCCATCTGCCGCAGACAGCCGAGGTTCTGCGCCAGCGCTGTCTCGTTGGAGAGGCGGTGCCCGAGCGTGAGCGGCCGCAGGCGATGCCACCGCACCTCGACGCGCTTCCCGCTCTCGATCGCCTCCCATCGGCCCGAGTCGGTCAGGAGCGCGCTGTACCGCGCCGCGGTGTCGAACGCATGGCGGATGGAGGGCGCGCTCATGATGGCGAAGCCGAGAACATGCAGGTCCTCCACCGTCGCCCGCTGCGCGACGCGGATCGGCAGCGACGGGTCGTCCAGCGTCTGACCCAGATAGGTCCACAGATCGAGCAGCCGGTCGATCTCGATGCGCCGGTCGGGATCGGCGGCGAGCGACGGCAGGCGCGCGGCGCGCTCCATCGCGCCCAGCCCGATGCCGTCGCGGAGCCCGAGGTCGACGACCAGCCTGGCCACGGACGTCATCACGGTGGGCAGCGGGCGGTGCATGCGCCCGGGATCATGCAGGATCCGCACCGGCGGTCGCTCGCCGGTGTTCGCAGCGGCGCGAGAGCGCGGCGGGGCGAGCGCGCTCTGACGCGCCGATCAGGGCGCAGGCACCGCGGGCGTCAGGGGCTGGTGAAGCCGAGGAGCCCGTGGCCGACGAGGAGGGTCGTGACGTTCGGGGGCAGGGAGGCGGCGTTCGCGGGGCCCGCCCATCCTTCGCGCATCAGCGCCGTCCGGATGCGCGAGATCGGGGAGACCTGGTGGGCCTCCTGGAGCAGCTTCATCGCCTCGGCCGGGATGGTCAGCGTGCCATCACCTCCCAGCGCGACGCATTGAATCTCGACCTGCTTGCGCGCGGGCGGGGGCATCGCGAAGGGCGACGCGCCCTCGACGTCGCCGTCCGTGCTGGTGAGGCGCACGACCGTGGCCTGCGCCGGCCCGCAGCTGCCCCCCGGGCCGCCGCAGCCGAGCGTCAATGGGCTGCCGTCGAGCGGCACCGCGACGAGGGCGGCCGCCGACGCCGTGTCGGGCGTGAACGCCTCGCCGGCCACGATCGGCGCGCTGTCGGGGAAGTCGAAGGCCATCTCGCCGCCGGGCGAGATGCCCACGACGACCTCGTCGCCGCCCTCGATCGGGTCGACTGGGTTGTTCGGAACGGGCCCCGCCCCGGCGAGCACGGTGTACTCGGCCGCGAAGGCTTCCTCCGCCGCGCCCTGGTTGACCACGATCGCCGTCGTGCTCGACTCCACGGCGACGATGGGGAACGCGCCCTGGTTCTTCGCGTTCGCCGCGCCGGTGACGCGCAGGTAACGGCCGACATCCGCTGCGGAGAAGGTCGCGCCCTCGATCGTGTAGGCCGCGGTCCCCGTCTGCCCTGGAGCGACGCTCGCCTGTCCTGCCCCCGTCGACGTCGGGCACGCATAACCCGAGCCAGCAAAGCGGCACGCGAGGGGCCCGCCTTCGAGGCCGGCAATCGTGATCACCCCCTGATCCGTCAGCGCAGGCGGCGGATTGTCCTGCGTGTCGTAGACCCACGCCCTGCACCCCTCGATCTCCCCGGGCATCTGCTCGTAAGCGGGAGGCCTGGAGGGGGTGAACAGGACTTGCACCGTGAGGCCGTGGCCCGCCTGCGGAGCGCCTTGAATCGATACATCCTGGATCGAGATGATCCCGTTGTGCGTCGCGACCGGGCAGCGGACCGAGCCGCCCTCGCCGGAGCTCGACGAGCCGCCTTCACCGGAGCTCGACGAGCCGCCTTCACCGGAGCTCGATGAGCCGCCTTCACCGGAGCTCCACGAGCCGCCCTCGCCGGAGGCCGACGAGCCGCCGTGCCCTGCGCTCGTCGAGCTGCCGCCGGCGCCATCATCATCCGACATGGGGCAGCCCCCTGCGACCGCGAGGGTGGTGGCGAGCGCGAGGGCCATTGAGCCCCTCCTTGAATTTCGCGAGAGTTCCATTCGACCGATCATGGCTTTGAGCCTCCACGCGTCCGGCGAGGCGCGACGCGCGCCTCCGCGGCTGGACATGAGGCAGATGTAGCGATCGGCCCGATGGGCTGCTTGGTCGCGCCGGCCAGGGAGTTGGTCCAATCGGCCAATGAATCGGCTCGCGACGCGCTCCGGCTCTCGACGGTGACCTCGCGAGAGGCCCCGCCGCTGCGCCCTCTCTCGACGTCCTCGAGGGGGCCAGCGCGTCCGGAACGCGGACAGGACGAGGACGCCCGCGGAGCGATACGCGATGACGAGCGCCGTCTCGTTGCTTCGAACGCATTGTCTTCGGGTACTGCAAATTCTCATGCCGGCGAAAGAAAGATCGCTTTTTGATGTCATTCAGCGAATCCGCGCGGCCCGCTCGCTCCGTTTTTCTGGTGCAGAGCCCCATTGCGCTGGTGAACGGCCCATTTGGATATCCGAAGCGTCTGGGGCCGTGGTATGCGTCCTTGGCAGGAGACGCCCACTTGCAAGCTGGTCTGTTGAAGGAGATCGCCACGGCGCTCGCCGCCGTCGAGCCGGAAGGCACGTTCGCAACGGAGCTCGGGTGCAGCGGCGAGGATCTGCACATCGAGGTCGAGGGGGTCGGCCCCATCCGCTTCCCGATTTCCGCCGCCACCGCGCGAAAGCTGTGCTCCGTCGCCCGTCCGGCCCCGTTCGGCCGGCGCGACAAGACCTTGCTCGATACGAGCGTGCGCGACAGCTGGGAGATCGGCCGGCGCCAGCTCAAGATCGACACGCAGCGGTGGCGGCGCACCCTCGCTCCGAAGCTGGCGCTCGTCCGTCAGCGCCTCGGGCTGCCCGAGGGCGGTGAGCTCCACGCCGAGCTCGACAAGATGCTCGTGTACGGGCCCGGCCAGTTCTTCGCGCCGCACCAGGACTCGGAGCGCGCCGACGACATGGTGGGGACCCTCGTGGTGGAGCTGCCGTCCAGGCACGAGGGCGGATCCATCGTCGTCGAGCACGACGGGAAGAAGAAGGTCTTTCGCAGGGCCGCGCGGGGTCCGAAAGATCTATCGCTGCTCGCCTTCTATGCGGATTGTCGCCACGAGGTGAGGCCGGTCGACGCAGGCTACCGGATCTCCCTCACGTACCACCTCCTCTACCGCGGGGCAGCGGAGGCTCGCGCGCCGCTCTGCCGCGCCGCGATCGAGCCCATCGAGGCGGGCATCAAAGCCTACCTTTCGACGCCGATCTCGCTGCCGTACGCGCAGTCTCCCCCACGGCGGCCGGACCGCTTGATCTACCTCCTGGACCACGAGTACACGCGGAAGAGCCTCGGATGGGGCCAGCTCAAGAATGCGGATCGGCTGCGCGCCTCGGCGCTGCAAGAGGTCGCCGAGCGCCTCGATTGCGAGGTGTACCTCGCCCTCGCCGACGTGCACGAGAGCTGGTCGTGCGAGGGCGCCTGGGATGACTACGGTGATCGCTGGCGCGGCGATCGCGGTCACGACGACGATCCCGAGGGGGCCCGCGACGCGGACGAGCACGACCTCATCGATCTCCTCGATACAGATGTCGTGCTTCGCCACTGGGTCGGCCCGGATGGGCGGAGCGCGCCGGGCATCGCGACCATGCGGGCGGGCGACGATGTCTGCTTCACGAGGGCCTCGACCGAGATGGCGCCGTTCAAGTCCGAGCACGAGGGGTACATGGGCAACTACGGGAACACCGTGGACCGATGGTATCATCGGGCCGCCGTCGTGATGTGGCCGCGGGATCTGGCCTTCGAGGTGCGCGCGAAGCTCGCGCCGTCATGGGCCGTTGACGAGCTCGCCTCCCACGTCGAGGCGGGCAGGGCGGACGAGGCCCGCGACAAGGCGAAGAGGCTCCTGTCCTCCTGGCATCCGGCTGCGTCGGACGAGCTGAGCGAGGCGTTTTTCAAGCGGCTGATCGAGGTATCGGCGGCGCTCGGCGACGCCGATCTGGCCCTCGGGCTCGTCTCGCCCTCGGGCCCGCATCGGTTGAGTCCCGGCGTGGTGCCCGCCTTCGTGGCCCTCGTCGAACGCTACGGCTTCTCGTGGTCGAAACAGGTCTTCTCCGCGTGGGCCGAGCGCGCGCGCTACAATACCCCGCCCTGGCTCTCGTTCCTCCCCCGCCTCGGCGAGGCGCTCCGGGCCGGCGGAGAGCACGGCGAGGCGCTCGCCGCGTGGGTCCTCGCGCGCGAGGTGGCCTCGCTCGTAAAAGGCTGCAAGGGCGCGCTCCTGTTGCCGGAAGCCGTCAGGGAGGCCAGCACCGATCGACTCCTCGACGATCTGCTCTCGTTGCTGGAGACCGCCGCCGCGATCCGGGCGCCCTCCATCCGCGACGACCTCATCGCCTCCCTCACGGCGCCCGAGTCGGCGCTGCCGCTCATGACCGCCGGCGCGCTGTTGAAGAGGTGCCGGGAAGGGCGCAAGCCCACCGCGGTGCAGGCCCTCGGGCTGCAGGCGCTGGTCCGCCGCGTCGAGGCCTTGCTCGAACGAGCCGTCGCGGCGAACGCGCGCAGCGCGGACGACTGGTCGATCGAGCCCCCGCCCGGGTGCTCCTGTGCGCTGTGCAAGGTGCTCGCGGCGTTTCTGGTCGATCGAGCCCAGGTCCAGCTCGCGTGGCCTCTTGCCAAGGAACGGAGGCGGCACATCCACGGTGTGATCGATGCTCACGGCCTGCCCGTCACCCACACAACGCTTCGCCGCGGAAGCCCCCAGACGCTCGTCTTGACGAAAGAGAAGGCTCTCTTCGAGCGCGAAGCCGCGCTGCGGGCGCAACAGAGGGCGCTGCTTACCTGGCTCAAGAAGGAGCGCGGCGCGTTCGGTTGACCGATCGATCTGGCAAGGACGCCGGGACACTGGCTAGCACACCTGCCGCGGATTTCTCTCCGAGACGCCAGGGCTTGAGCTGCTCCGGTGACGACGGTTTCGATTGGGCCGATAACAACGAGGGTAGCGGGGTAGCCATCGAACGAGAATGCGCGCTATGGCGAGGCGGATCGTCGTGGGCGAATCGCCGAAGTGCCGCTCAGGCCGCGACGTCGATCGCGTGGGCTGAAGTCTGCCGTCCTTGCGAGGGGGGAGAGACCGGCGACCAGCGTCACGAGCGCATCCGTTCCTGGGCGTTGCGCGTCCCGCTGGCAGGTCGGATCAGCCGAGCCGCTTGACGACCGGCGTTCCTGGTTTATAGTGAGCCCCGCTGCTGCGGTGTGCGATCCCCTCGTTCGCGCGCCGGGTCCAAATCGGGGGAGAGTGAGCCGCGGCCCCGTCGCGTGATCGCGTCGGCCGCGTGCGTCTTCGTGGATTGGACAGCAGCATGGTTGGCAAATTGCATCTCGATGCGGTGGTGCGTCGCCTGGATGGCGCGACGGCCCGCATCGACAATCCGTTCGGTATTCCGATCACCCTCGTGGCCAGGGAGGATGTCGTCGTCGAGGCCGACGGCATCGAGGAGCTCCTCCGGTTCGCCTCGCTTGAAGGCACGCTCCGCGATCTTCAGACCTGGGAGAAGGCCGGCAGGATTGCCCCGTTCTGGGGCGGCACAGCCGGCGAGATCCGCTCCATCGTGCTCACGCCCGACTTTCACAAGGGCGCGGGCATCCCCGTGGGCACCGTCGTGGATGCCCGCGGGTTCGTGGTGCCGCAGGCCGTCGGCAACGACGTCTGTTGCGGCATGCGCCTGCTCGCGACGGACGTGGACCGGGACGAGCTCGCGCCGCACATCGGCGCCCTGAAGCAGCGGCTCCGCGCGATCTTCTTCCAGGGCCAGCGCGATATCCCCATGTCGCCGCGCCAGCGCGCGGCGATGCTCCGTGATGGCCTGTCCGGGCTGCACGAGACGGCGGCGGACAACGCCCGCACCGGCCTGTGGGTCCACTACGATCCTCGCGCCCAGCGCGCGGATCTCGATCGTGTGCACTTCCACGGCGGGCTCCCCGCGCGTGGGACGTTCGCGTTCGACGCGTACATCCAGGCGTCGGGCCGGGCGGACGGGCGTGACATCCAGATCGGCACGGTCGGCGGCGGCAACCATTTCGTCGAGATACAGGCCGTCGACGAGCTGGTCGACGGCGCGACGGCGCGCTCGTTCGGGCTCTCGAAGAACGCCGTCACGATCATGGCCCACGCGGGCTCCGTCGGGCTCGGACACGCGGTCGGCGGCTATTTCAACGAGCGGGCCCGCGCGCTGTACCCCGCGGGGATGCCCCATCCGGCGCACGGCTTCTATGTGCTACCGGCGGTGGGCCCCCACGCCCACGAGGCCTCCGTCTACCTCGACGCGATGCGGAACGCCGCGAACTTCGCGTTCGCGAACCGCCTCTTCCTGGGCCTCATGGTGGTGCGCGCGATGCGGGAGGTCCTTGGCCGTCACGTCGCGAGCACGCTCGTGTACGACGCGCCGCACAACCTCATCTGGGAGCCCGACGGGGCCGAGCCGCGCTACCTGCACCGCAAGGGCGCGACGCCCGCCGGGGGACCCGATGGCGAGGGCGGAGCGTTCTCGTACACCGGTGACCCGGTGATCATCCCCGGCTCGATGGGCGACTCGAGCTGGGTGCTCGCGGGCGCAGGGCACGCGGCGCTGCTCTCGAGCGCGTGCCACGGCGCGGGCCGCTGCCTCACGCGCGGCCGCTCCGCGCATGCGGACGAGGACGTCTACCGGCGCGCGGTCGAGAAGCTGCACGTCGTGACGCCGCTCGACCCCGACGCGCCCCACGTGCGGCGGCGGCGCGACATCCTCGCGAAGTACCACCAGCGGATGAAGGAGGAGGCGCCGTATGCCTACAAGCCCATCACGCCGGTGGTGCGCTCCGTCGAGGAGGCAGGGATCGCGCGGCGCGTGGCGCGACTCTGGCCGCTCGTCACGGTCAAGGGATAGGGAACGCGATCGGAACGATGGTTCCGATCGCGAGCGGGTGCCCGAGCTGCGCGGGCTCCTGGTTCCACCTGCCGAGCGACTACCGGCGCCGACGCCCAAGAACGAGCGCAGAAGCGGCCAGCCAGAGAGCGGCGGCGAGTCCGCCGCCCCCGGTGCTCGCGCCCGTCCGGCAAGCGCACGAGCCGTCTGCGTCGTCGCCGGCCGCGTCGTTCCCACCGGAGGGTCCGGCGCTGCCGCTGCTGCCCGAGCCGGCGGAGCCGGTCGTTCCGCCGGTGGCTCCGGTGACCGAGCCGCCGCTGCCCGAGGTCGTGCCCCCGGCGTCGGCGCTGCCGCCGGTGCCCGAGGGCGCGCCCCCGGCGCCGTCGCTGCCACCGCTGCCGCCCGCTCCCTGGTCCGAGCCGCCGGCACCGCCTCCGCCGCCGTCGCCCCCGTCACCCGGCATGGTGGGTCCGGTGAACCGCCACCAGTTGAACTTGAAGAGGTCGCCGCCGCCACCGACGAACTTGAGGAACAGGTCGTGTTTCCCGCTGCCCCCGCTGACCGCACAGGTCTTGGTGGTCCAGGACGACGCGCCCGAGACGTCACACGTCCCGAGCAGCGTGCCGTTCTGACTGTCGAGGCGGAGCTCGATCTTTGCGTCGCTGGCTGTGGACGATACCCGCGCCTCGAAGGAGGTCACGCCGTCCAGGAATTCGACGTCCTTCACCTTGATGTAGTCGCCGTTGCTGATGGACGTGACGTTCATGCCGGCGCCGGTGTCGGTGCACACCTCGGTCTTGAGCCCGGACGAGAAGGCGATGGTCTCGGCCTCGACTTGCTTGAACGGATTCAGCGTGTCGACGGCGGACGGTCCGTTCGTGGACATCATGATCCTCGGAATGCTGCCGTCGGCGCCGTAGGTGAACTCCTCCACGCAGACCGAGCGCTTGAAGTCACTGCCGCCCGGCAATGCGCTGTTGTGATAGAAGAAGTACGAGTGCCCCTTGTAGTCGACGATGCCGGCGTGGTTGGTGAAGGTTCGGCCAGCGCCCATGATGTCGCCGCGGACGGTCCAGGGCCCGGTCGGGCTGTTGCTGGTCGCGTAGCTGATCTTCTCGGTCCCGGCGATGGCGGCGTAGACGAGGTAGTACAGCGACCCTCGCTTGTAGATCCACGGCCCCTCGGTGAAGCCACTCAACGGCACCTCGGTGATGCTTCCCGAGGTGCTGATCATGTCCGAGTTCAGCTTCACGTGCCGGAGCTTGGCATTCCCCCAGTACATGTGGGCCTGTCCATCGTCGTCGACGAACACCGTCGGGTCGATGTTGCCGCCTCCGGGCGCCACGGCCAGCTCCTTTCCCAGCGGGTCCATGAACGGGCCTGCAACATTGTCCGATACGCCAACGCCGATCCTCGCGCCGGTGTTGTTGTTCAGCGGCACGTACAGATAGTACTTGCCGTTCCTGGCGATACCCTGCGGCGCCCACGCATTGTCGGTCCCCCAGCGGAAGGTCTTGTAGCCCGCGGGCGAGCCGTGGTCCGTCCAGTTGACCATGTCCGTGGTGGAGTACAACCTCCAGTCGTTCATGGTGTAGAAGTTGCTCACCGTGACGTCCTCGTCGTGGGACGTGTAGAGGTACAACGTGCCTTCGTGCACCATGGGAGCGGGGTCGGCCGTGTAGAAGGTCTGCACGATCGGGTTGTCCGCCCGAGCGGGGGACGGAATCGCGGCGACGAGGCCCAGCGCCATCGCCGACAGGGTCATTCTTCTTGCTCGGTAGAACGTTGTGTTTAAGCGCACGTTGAATCCTCTCGCGAGCGAAATTGCCGGCGCTCCGCACCCCTGGTGCTGACTCGACGGAGGCGCCATCCGATGAGCGGGCAGCCCGCGCAAAGGCACGCAGGACGACCCCCCCAGGGCAAAGCACAAGTAGACGCTTTCGAAATGTGAACGATCACATTTCTCGTGTCAAACCCAATCGACCGGCCCGAGCGGGATCCTCGATCCAGAAGGGAGGACAGCGCTGGCGGGCTCTTCCGGCGCGCCGCGTCGTGGGGGGGGCGGGCGCCGGACCGCGGTGATCGCCGGCCCGATGCGCTCGATGCCGGCCTGCACACGGACGGCTGGCGCTCGATGCCGCAGGCGGCCGGCACCCTGGGTATCGCCTCTTGTGCGCGGCCACTCGAGCGCGCGCTCGAGTGGCCGCGCTCTGGCCAAGACCTCGCCCCGTCATCGGTCGATTTGGATTGACGTCGCGAATGTGAACGATCACATTTCGAGCTGCGATGGGGGGTTGAGCTTGCCTTTCACCGGACCAGGAGACGCCAGATGTCGATAAGCATGAAGCTGATGGGGGCCATGATCATGAGCGTCAGCATGGGCTTTGCCGGCGGCTTTGCGAGCGCAGCATGGGCCGCGGGCGGGACGGCGGACGTCCCCGCATCGGTCGCCGAGGGGAAGGATTTCGGCTGCGGCGCAAAGGGACAGAAGGCCTGTCCGATGCAGGGCTGGATGAAGTCGGTGATGCAGTCGGCGACCACGAGCGGCGACGGCGCGAAGATCGCGTCGGCGCTGGACTATGTGGCGTCGAAGCCGCCGCCCGGGATGCCGAAGTGGGTCGCGATATCGAAGGACGGCGCGGAGAAGGCCAAGAAGGGCGATATCGACGGCGCCAAGGCGAGCTGCAAGGCCTGCCATGATCTGTACAAGGCGGAGTACAAGGCGAAGCACCGTGACGCCGCCTTCTGAGGCGCCGCGCCCTGCTCTCGCCTCTGCCATGTGACAGTAAAACTGGCTCTCCCGCGATCTTGCGTGCGGCACGAGGCGGGCACGCTCGTGCTGACCCCCGAAGCTCGCGGTCCTTCAAACAACGCGCATGCCGCGGGGCCCGAGCTCGCGACCGCAGCCCGGGACCGGCAGAGCGCCCGCGATGCGCAACCGTGCGCGAAAGTGAGCGAGGCTTCGCTCAACGACGCGCGCAAGTGAGCGAGGTTTCGCTCAACATGCCCACGCGCACCTCCGAGGGCTGTCGTGTCGTTCCCGCGAGGCACCGAAACACCATGCGAAGGCCGGATCGCCCTCTCTCGTGCAGATCGCGCTGCTCGCGGCGTGCGCGCAGCGCCTTGACCCGGACGGCGGCGCAGGGTAACCGGCCGATCAACGCCATCGTGACCAGCCCGTCGGGGCCGGTTACCAGTCCCCATCGCGACGAAGGAGGCAGCGCCACAGGCAGGCGTCCGGCGGCCCCGGCCCACCGGGAATGGCCCGAAGATGCGGGGGGGTGATGCGCGGGCACCGGCCTTGCTCTGAGGGAACAGCGAACCTTCACAAGGAGCTGCTCAGATGAAGAACACCATTCGCGCCGCGCTCGCCATCCTGTCTCTTGCCTCCGGCCTCCTGGCCGGCTGCGTCGTAGCCCCCGACGAAACGACCACTCCGGATGAGACGACCGCCGTGACAGAGGCGCTCGTGAACAACGGAGGCGGCGCTGGTTCGCTCGGCTGGTGGTGCAGCGACGACGGAACCTGCACGTGCGAGGGTGGAACGCTGTCGTCAGACTGCTGGGGGCTCTCTCAGTACTGCGTCGACAGGTTCGAGTGTCGCATCAATCCGCCGTACCTGTGCTATTGCCACTGGAAGCTCGTGCGGCAACACCCTGGCGTCAAGGCGACGACCGGGACAGTCGGGAACGGGACAGTCGGGACGGCGATCAGTCCGTGAGTGCCCGCGCGGCGGCAGGGCTCGGATCGTGGGAGGGCGTGACGACGGATCGCAGCCCCTCGGAAAGCGTGGGCTTAACCCGGGCCCAATGGTCAACACAGCCTCAGGCTGCGACTGGAGCGTTTCGAGCGTAGTCCGCCATTTGGTCGCGCAAGGCCTTTTGGAAGGCTGGCCGCGCCTCACAGCGCTTGACGTAGGCGTCGAGCACGGGAAACTCGGTCACCAGGTCTGTGTGGCGAAGGAACCTCAGCACGGTCGTCATCAGGATGTCCGCCGCGGTGAAGCGATCGACCAGGTAGTCGCGCCCGTCGAGCCAAGCGGAGAGCGCGCCCAGCCGAGCTTTCACCTCGTCCAGAGCCGCGGGACGTCGCAGCTTCGCCCACTGTTCCTCGCTGTGCTGCAGGTCCATCGCGAAGAGGTTCTGGATCGGCGGCTCAACCGTGTTGAGCGCGGCGAACATCCAGGCGACCGTGCTGGCGCGGTCGTGCCGATCGGGGGGCATCAGAGCCTCGGAGTCCGCAGCGATGTGATGCACGACGGCGCCCGATTCAAACAGCCCCCGACCATCCGCCTCGAAGGCCGGCACCATTCCGAAGGGGTGCTTCTGACGGTATGCGTGCGAGCTCCGCTCCCCGCCATCGATCAGCCTGACCTCGTAGGGAAGCCCGGCCTCCTCCAGCGCCCAGCGCACGCGCAGGTCGCGAACGAGCCCCTGCGCGAACGGCGGGGCCCAGGGCAATCCCGTGACGGTGATCTTGTCCATTTGAATTCTTTGCCTCTGTGGAGTTGTGTTCCTTGGAGATGGCGCCGATCCTCGGACGACCTTCGGCCACCCTTCGCTCATGCTCTCGAGCGAAGAATCATTCTTCGTCGTGCAGGGACCGGCATGCACCAGGCGAATCCGGGCGCCATCGTGGACTTTTGTGAGCGTCCACGTGACGACGGTCTCTCGAACAAATCGCGGAGCGACGCGCGCCCGCTCGGCTCACGAAGACGTACTCTTTGGGATCCTCACCCAGGGGAGCTCGTGCCGCTCCGCGGAGAGCGGGTCGCATGCTCACGCGCCGTCCGCCGGCAACGAAAGGTGTAACGCAGGGGCAGCGCCCCTGGGAGCAACAAATCTGTCGCGAATCCGGTGAGCGGGGGCCGCGGCCCAGCGGTTGCGGGTCCGGAGGCACGGATAGGCCGGGCGGTATGCGCCTTCGCTGCGGCCGGGCGAGCGGGGAGCTGCTGCGCCGCCGCCGTGCTCGACCGCTTGCCGTCGATCTGCTTCGGGTACACTGCCGGCGCACCAGCGCCTCCATTTACTTCTTCTTACTTCTTCACAGAAAGCTCGCCCCCATGAAGCACGCGTTCCTCGCGGCGCTCTCGCTAGCCCTCAGCGCGTGCGCCGGACCGCTGGCGAAAGGGCCGTCGGTCGATCTCCGCCTGCGGTACGTCGTCCTCTACCAGAACGGCCTCGGTTACTTCGAGCGCACCGGCGTCATGTCGGGCGAGCGGCTCACGCTCCGGTTCCGGGGGCGCGAGGTCGACGACGTGCTGAAGAGCATGGTGGTCGTCGAGCAAAACCTTGGGCCGAACGAGACCCCCTCCACCGTGAGCGCGCTCTTGCCGCGCTCCGAACAGGCGAGCGGGCCCGAGGATCCCACCGCGATCGAGCTCGTCTTCTCGCCGGCCGCGAGGAGGCCCGTGTCGATCGCGTATGCGGTGCCGACCGCCGCCTGGAAGGCGACCTACCGCGTGATCCTGCCGATCGCGAACCCGGTGACGCTCCCGAAGAAGTCGTCGGCGCTGATCACGCTCATCAACCGCCCGGTCGCGGGCGAGGACGTCCTCCTGTTCCGCCCCGATCCCGCGGCGCCCGCGAGCGCGACCCACCCCTTCCGCGCAGCGCAGATCGAGAACCGGAGCGCGCTCGGCCTCCAGCCCGGATCCGTGTCGATCTTCTCCGGCGGGACCTTCGTGGGCGAGGGTGTGCTCACGCGCCTTTTGCCCGGGCGCGGCTGTCGCAGCGCGAGATCCCGCTCGTCCAGGCCGACAGCGAGCGGCTCTCGATGTACCTGAAGGGCTCGAGCCTCCCGGCCGAGCTCCGCGCGAGGCTGGACCGCGCGCTCGCGCTCCGGCGCGCGCTCGACGCGGCGAACGACGAGCTCGACCCGCTGCGGCGGAGGCGCGCCGAGCTGATCGACCGCGCGGCCGAGCTGCGCGAGAGCGTGAGGACCATCGAGCGCACGCCCCAGGCCGGCAAGCTCCGCCAAACCTTGCTCGACCGGCTCGCCGAGGCGGCCCGACAGTCGGAGGAGATCGGCGCGAAGATCACCCAGCGCGTCGAGGACGTGGCCATGGCGCGCGCCGAGTTCGACGACACGCATCGTGATCGTGCCGGTGTGACCGGGTGTGAGGCCCCAGTTCGTCGCCGCGCTCGCCAAATAGCGACCGTCGGGCGAGAGGGCGATCTCGCCGTCGTGGATGTCGATGTCGCCTGTGCCGCCGCTGCTCCGCTCGAGGAACTCCTCGATCGGATCGCCGGTCTCGACATCCCAGAAGCGAATGCTGCCCTGCTCGTCGGCGGTGGCGAGGCGTCGATTGTCGGGGAAGAAGGCGAGCGTCCGCCGCCCGGAGGGCGCAACTGGACTCCCATCGGTCCCGTGACTCTCAACCCCCCACATGCGCGAGGCTCACGCACTCACGAGGATGTGACCAAATCAGCGGCCAGCAATCTTGACACCCACCGCGAGGCGTTGCTCACGCACCTGGCGATCGACCAGCACGTCAGCGCCTCGACCCGGAACCAAGCCCTCGCCTCCGTCGCTTCGAAAGTTTCGCGCCGGTGGGAGGCCGTCTTGGATCGGCGCGAGGATTCTGCCCTAGCGTTGTAGGAAGACGAAAGCGCCCTTCTTGTTCGAGATGACGATGTCCGGCCGGCCGTCTCCGTCGCCGTCCGCGACCGTGAGCTGGGTGCCTACCCCCGAATCGTCGTCGACGAGAACGGGCTGGAAGTCGATGCGTTCCGCCGCTCGCGCCTGCTCGAACCAGTAGAGCCGTGCCGGCGCGTCGAAGTCCGGCATGCCGGCAGGCACATGACCCCAGAAGCGCTCGCCGCTCACGAGGTCCTGGAGCCGGTCACCGTCGATGTCGGCGTGAGCGAGCGCGTGCGGCTCGTGCATGAACACGCTCGACGCAGCATCGGGTGTGGTCCCCGGAACGACGACGTGCTCCACGAACGCGGCGCCGGCCGCGTTCGGAACCTGCTCGAACCAGGAGAGCCCGTAGCCGTGAGCGGCGAGCGTGGTCGCTATGTCCGCATCCCCGTCGCCGTCCACGTCGACCACCGGCATCTGCGCTCCCCCGGCACCGAACGGCTGCTCGACGCGCGTGAACGGCAAGCCGTCGGGCGACTCTGGGCTCCGCGTGAAGTAGCCGCTCGCCTCGACCAAGTCGCTTGCGCCGTCCCCGTTGACGTCGCCTGCACCGAGGCCGTGCGTGAACGCGCCGTACCCCCGATTCTCGGTGAGCGCCCGGAAGACCCACGGCTCGGTCGGGTCCACGCCGGGCGACGACGTTCCGAGCACGCCTCCCGACATGTGCACGAGCTCGGGCACGCCGTCGCCGGTGATGTCGGAAAACAGGGGCGACTCATTGTCGATCGGCCACGGCAGTGTGTCGTGACGAGCCCAGAGCGCGTCGCCGTCGCGTGGGTTCTGGTACCAAGCCGCGGGCACACCCGGAAAGCCGACGACGAGGACGTCGGTGAAACCGTCGTGGTCGAAGTCGTAGGGGAACTCGAAAAAGCAATCCGAGTAGCCGTGCGGATCGAAGGCTTCCCTCGGCCAGACGGGATGGCTCGTGCCATACCCCGGACCCTCGTACCAATCCGGGCCCGCGATGACATCCGTCACCCCGTCGTGATTGAAGTCCGCAAAGCTCGCCCCCTCGCAGTAGAACTCGCGGTGCAGCGTGATCTTCACGAAGCGTGCGTCGAGGGCGGCCTCACGGGGGAGCGGTGGGGGCGCGGTGACGGTGCCCGCGGGCGGCGCGTCGGTGCCCGCGTCGACGGGCGCGCGCGAGGATTCGGCCGCGCAGGCGATGACCAAGGCGAGCGGTGTGCAGCACAATCCCCCCATTCCCGAAGCCATCTCCGAGCGCTTAGCACGTCGTGGTAGAATCGGTCACCATGCGCCGGCCATCGCGCACGGTCCCGCTCGTCATCGGGAGCTATGCCCTGGCGAGCAGGAGTATCGCTCGCGCAAAGCCATTTCGGCCTGTCAAGAATTTTCCACCAACGACCAGCCGTTGACATCACGTACAGAGGGTGCCGCGGATGAGCGGGCGCTGTTCGAGGAGCGCGGTGGGGTCGAGGTAGACGGCGGGGCGCGTTGGCCCAGCGAGGCGGGGTGGCAGCGCCGAGTCGAACTCCGTTGTCACTGCAAATGGTCGCAAATTTCTGAATCAAAGTCGGCTCGCGACGGAGCACGCGCTCGATCTCCTCTTGCACGAGGCCGACTCGCGCGTTAGATACTGAACCACATGGTTCAGTATTCGAGTGTCCGCCTCGATGCTTCCTTCGCCGCGCTTTCCGACGCGACCCGGCGCGGCGTTCTGGAGCAGCTCGGACGAGCCGACGCTTCGATCACGGACCTCGCCGAGAAATTTCACATGACCCTCACGGGCATGAAGAAGCACGTCGGCGTCCTCGAGCGGGCCGGGCTCGTCACCACCGAGAAGGTCGGCCGCGTGCGTACCTGCAAGCTCGGCCCGCGCCGGCTCGACGAAGAGACGGCGTGGATCGAGAGGTACCGCCAGCTCTGGGCCGCACGCTTCGACGAGCTGGACAAGGTCATCGAGGAGCTGAAACGAAAGGAGAACGTCGATGGACGCAAGTAAAGAGAGCGAGCCCAAATTGACGAGTAATCGCACGACGGTGGAACCGAAGTCCGATCGCGAGATCGTCGTCACACGGACCTTCGATGCCCCGGCGCGCATCGTGTTCCAGGCGTGGACCACGCCGGAGCTGTTCAGGCGGTGGTGGATACCGAAGTCGATGCCCGTGCCTCTACTTTCCTACGAAGCGGATATTCGCGCCGGCGGCAGCTACCGCCTGGTCTTTGGTCACGATGCCGCGCAGCCGATGGCGTTCTTCGGCACGTACCTCGAAGTGACCCCGCATTCGCGCATCGTGTGGACGAACGACGAAGCGGGCGACGATGGCGCCGTCACGACCGTGACCCTCGAGGAAAAAGGCGGCAAGACGCTGCAGGTGCTGCACGAGCTCTATCGATCGAAGCAAGCGCGCGACGCCGCCCTGGCCTCGGGCGCGTACAGCGGGATGGGCGAGACGTTCGAGCAGCTCGATGAGCTTCTCGTCACGCTTGGTACGACGGCGCGATCGTCCTGAAGCCATCGCGCGGGAGGGGCGCCGGGGAGCGCGACGAGCGCGGTCCTCCTTCTCGGCGCTGCGCATTCACGCGGGCGGCGCGAGGCGCACGAGGGCCGCCTCCTCGGCACGCGCGCGAAGAGCCCGGAATTCCTGCGGATCTTGAGAACACGCCGGTGCACCACCAGCCTCAGCAGGTTTTCATGCTTTGCGTTCGCAGGATGTCGATCGCAAAGGTGCGCGCGAGCAACGCGGCCCATTCGAGGCGTGCGTCGTTCGCCGCCCGGGGGGCTCGAGGCGGCGAATGCGTGCGCGGCGCGCGGGGCCGCGGCAGCGTGTCGTCGTCTTCGCGTGGAAGGCAGGGAGCTCGAGGAAACAGCGACCGTTGCGGCGGACGACGGCAGGCCGTCGTGCTCGCTGGGGTGAGGGTACGCGACGGCACGACGAGCGGGCGCCAGGCGTGATTGGGCGCGAACACGCCGTGAAAGCGCACCAGCGGCTGCCAGGGCGGAGGCACCAACGCACAAAGACGCGCCAGGCACTCGACGGGTGTCATGACCCGATGCGTTTGGCCGCGCCGGTTCGGCGCCTTGAGCCGGTAGGCGATGCGCCCGTCCGCCAGTTCCGAGAAGCGCTCGAGCGCGAAGGGTGGCCGAGCGCCGTAGCGAAAGAGTCGTTCCCGCCCCTCGCGGTCGCGGGCGGCAAGGCGTACGCCCATCGGACGGGCCGCTTATTTTCCGGCGGCCGGTCGTCATCGAGCGGTGTTCCTGGCGGGATTTCTGACCCGCGGGACAAGGCCATCACGCCGCCCCGCGCGTCCCGTCGCCGAAGAGCATCGCCCGGAGCGCCTCGGCCTCCCGTTGCGCCCGCGCCACGATGGGCATCAGCCCCACGAGGCACTCGACCGGCACCTCCCGCACCAGGATCACCCCGTTCTGGCTGCGGAACACGCGCACGCCGCGCGCCCGGAGCCTCGCCGGGCTGATCTCGAGCATCACGTCGACCTTCGCGCGCTTGCCCACGGCGCTGCCCAGCGCGTCGGTGCAGTGGACGTGCGTGCGCGCCACCGGCCGGATCCCGTCGCGCGCGATGCCCCTCACCGCGTCCACGCTGGTGCCGTGCCAGATCGACGCGTCGCCGTGGACCTCCTCCCACGACGCCTCGAGGCCCGCGAGCGTCACCGGCATCCCGTCGCGCGAGTGCCCTTGCGAGGCGCGCACCCGGTCGCCGCGGATCTCGAGGCGGTTCTTCGTGTTCTTCTCCACCACCTCGTCGAGCACCGGCCGGGAGATCCGGAGCGCCTTGAGGACGTCGTCCACGGCCACCCAGCCGGCGTCGTCCATGGCGACGCCCTGCGAGGGCGCCGCGTGGCGGAGCAGCCAGGAGAGCTTCTTGCTCGTATCGGTCAAGCGATCGCGGCCCATCGTCAAGCTCCATTCCCGTCTCGTGAACCGGAGCCGCAGCCCGCGATTCGCGCGGGCACGCAGAGGCCTCCGGAAGGTCCCTGGACGGCGCAGGGACCGGGACCGAACCGTGAAGGGAATCGGCAAGAGGAAAGAATAGACGCCCAGGTATCATCCGGAAGAAGTATTTCTGGAGTCGCTATCGCGTTTCGCGATAGCTTGCCGCCATGCTCAACCTCGACTGGCTCGGCGCCTTCGTGGTCTTCACCGAGCACCTCAACTTCACGCGCGCGGCGCGGGCGCTCCACGTCTCGCAGCCTGCGCTCCACGCCCAGATCGGCAAGCTGGGCGAGGCGCTCGGCGTCACGCTCTACCAGCGGCGCGGGCAGCGGCTGGAGCTCACGGCCGACGGCAAGCGCGTCGCCGCGTTCGGGCGCGAGGTCGGCGAGCGGACGCGCTCGTTCCTCGACGTGCTCCGCCACGGCGAGAGCCGGGAGCCGGTGGTGCTCTGCGCCGGGGAGGGCTCGTACCTCTACCTGCTCGGCGAGGGGATCCGCGCCTTCTCCGCGCGCGCCGCCGCCCCGCTCCGGCTGCTCACGCGCGACCGCGAGGGCACGCTCGAGGCCGTCGCGGCGGGCGAGGCGCACCTCGGCGTCGCGCCGCTCGAGGGGGCGCCGGACGGGCTCGCCGCCGATCGCCTCACCGAGGTGGCGCAGGTCCTGGTCGTACCCGACGGCCACCCGCTCGCCCGGAAGCGCCACATCCGGCTGCGCGACCTCGAGGGGGCGCGGCTCGTCGTCCCCGGCCCGTCGCGGCCCCACCGGGCCCTGCTCGCGCAGGCGCTGCTCTCGGCCGGTGTCCGCTGGGAGCCGGCGGTCGAGGCGAACGGCTGGGAGCTGATGCTCCACTTCGTCCAGCTCGGGGTCGGCATCGCGGTGGTCAACGCCTGCTGCCGCCTCCCCCGCGGCCTCGTCGCGCGCCCGCTGCCCGAGCTGCCGCGCAAGGTCTTCTATCTCGTCCGCCGGCGCGGCGGCGAGCTCCAGGGCGCGACCGCGGAGCTCCGGGACGCGCTGCTCGCGCACGCCGCGGCGTGGCAGAGAAACCATGTGTTGGGCGCGTCAGGCGCGTCGAGCGGGCCCGACACCGCCCCGACTGCGCCCGCGCGCCGGCGCTGAGCCCCGGCATCGCTCTTCCTGCCGCCTGCCGGTCTCTGCCGGTCTCCCTCCCGGACTCTGGCTTCCGGGCTCAGGCCGCCTTTTTCGACTTCTGCTTGCCCTGCTTCGCCTTCTTGCCGCCGACGTCGTCCGGGCGGCTCACCAGCTTCGAGAAGTAGCTCGGCTCGCCGCTGGCCTTGGCCTCCTGGTACACGAAGGCCAGGTTGGACGATTCGAACTTGTCGAAGAAATCGTCCCACGAGATCTCCTCCAGGGTGTCTTCCCCGCTGTACCCCGGGAAGTCGATCCGGAGGACACCGGGCTCCCCCTCTTTCTCGGTCCGCGCCACCGTCGCCGGATGGCCGCCGCGCGCCTCGACCCACGCGCGGATCTCGTCATGGTCGATGGTCATGTGGGACGCGTGGTCGCCTTCGGCGCCGCTCGGGCGGGCCTGCTTCCCGCGAGGACGCTGCTCGGCGCCGCCGGGCTCCTCGTCGAGATCGATCTGGACCTCCACCTCGACGTCGAGCTCTTCCTTCTCGCGCTCCTTTTTCACGCCCCTGGCGCTGCTCGCCTTCTCCGTGCCGCCCTTCGCCGCGCGCGACGCCGGCTTGCCCTTCTGGACCATGTCGTCCGGGCGGCTCACCAGCTTGGAGAAGTTGCTCGGCTGCCCGTCCGCTGTCTTCTCCTGGTACACGAAGGCGAGGTTCGACTCCTCGAACTTGTCGAAGAAGTCCTCCCACGAGATCTCCTCCAGCGTGTCTTCCCCGCTGTACCCGGGGAAATCGATACGGAGGATGCCAGGCTCGCCGCCCTCCTCGGTGCTCTTCACCGTCGCCGGGCGGCCTCCGCGCGATTCGGCCCACTGGCGGATCTCGTCATGATCGATGGTCGTCTTCGATGAGCTGGCCGACATGGTCTTCCCTCCTGTGCTCGTGCATCGATGGCGCGGGGACCGGCAATCTGCATGCCAGAGGTCGATGAGAAGATCCGGGCACGCGATGGACGACCTCGGCCATACGGCGGCTCCCTGGACCGAGCGCGGCGCGCCGCGGAGCCCGTCGCGCTGCTGAACCGTGCTGTCGTGCCTGCGACGCGTCGCGGTCACCTGGCGGAGACCATGGTGAAAGCAGGGGAGCTCTGCTGTGGTCGACGATGGGCTCGGCGATGCAATTTGCCCCGCCTGCGGCGAAATGCTGCCGGCTGGCGCAGGTCCTCGTCGGAGATCGCGTTCCCCTGGATCCGCTTGAATTTGAAGCAGACAGGCCGACAGACTGCGTGCTTGAATGCTGACAGACAGACTGCCTGGCTGACAGAAACAGACCGACACGCGACGTGCGGCGCCCTCACGGAGGCACACGCGTAGGCAGTGAGGGCATCCCGGTGGCGCTCGCCACGGAACCAGGCGTCCCCAGTGTAGCTCGCGCTCGATGGAACCCACGTGCGCCGGGCCAACCCGGTTGGGCGGCCGAGAGATCGAGAGAGCGCGTGTCGACGCGGGGGAGCCGGTCGTGCTACCTAGAATCGAGCGCCGCGATGCGCGCGCTGCCGAGGCCGAGGACGTGACCGCCGCGCACCATCTGCTCCTCCGGGTCGCTGTGATCGTCGTCGCCACGGCGACCGCCGCGACGGCGGGCGCGCGCCCGCCGCGCCCCGCGCCGGCCGCCCCGCAGGCCCACCCGCCGCGCGCCGCGCCGGCGGCCTCGCCAGTGGGCCCGCCGCGCCGTGCGCTAGCCCCCTCGCCGGGGCGCCCGCCGCGCCCTTCGCCGGCCGCCCCGCCGGCCCCCTTGCCTGCGCCGGCCGCCCCGCAGGCGCCCCCGGCTTCGCCCGCCCCGCCGGCCCTGCCTTCCGCGGCTTCCCCCGAGCCCGCGGCCTGGCGCGCGCTCGTCGTGGGCGGCGGCCCGAGGCCGCCCATGAACCAGGTGGCCATCGAAGGCCACATCCGGTACTTCCAGTCGCTGCTCCCGGCCAGGGCGGAGCGGCGCGTCCTCTTCGCCGACGGGCGCCGGGGCACGCGCAGCGTGCAGTTCCTCGACGGCGACCAGACGCGCTACCGCGCGCCCAGGCTGCCGCGCATCGACGGGGCGACCACCCGGCCCGGGTTCGACGCGATCTGGCGCAGGTTCGTCCACGCGCGCCCCGCCGCCCCGTTGCTGCTGTATTTCGCCGGCCATGGGAGCCCGGATCCAGGGCACGACCTCGACAACAACGTATTTGACCTCTGGGGCGGCGGAGCGCTGTCCGTGCGCGACCTCGCTGCCCGCATGAAGGAGCTGCCCGACGGCACTCCCGTCGTCCTCGTCATGGCCCAGTGCTACTCCGGCTCGTTCGCGAACCTCCTCTTCGAGGGCGGCAGGCCCGACGGCGAGCTGGTCGAGCGCGACATCGTCGGCTTCTTCGCGGCGACCCGGGACCGCCCCGCGTCGGGCTGCACGCCCGAGATCGACGAGGCGGATTACACCGATTTTAGCAGCTTCTTCTTTGCCGCCCTCTCGGGCGTCGATCGCCTCGGGAAGCGCGTCGACGGCGCCGATTACGACCGGAACCAGCTCGTGGGGATGAACGAGGCGTTCGCGTACGCCCTCCTCCACCAGGAGACGGGCGATGTGCCGGTCGCGACGTCCGATGTGTTCCTGCGCCGCTTCGTCAACAAGCCCGATCACGAGACCATGGCGACGCCCTATTCCAGGGTCCTCTCGTGGTCGACCCCGGCGGAGCGGGCCGCGCTCGAGGGGCTCTCGGACGCGCTGGGCCTCCACGGAGAGCACCGGCTCCGGGCCGCCTACGATCGCGAGTTCGGGCCCCGGGCGGGCAGGAGAGACGTCGAGGACGTGGACTCGGCCCACCGCTTGCGGTTCATCCGGCTCGCCAAGAGCGTGGTGCTCGCGCGGACGCTGCGGCAGAGCGGCAACCGCGCGAGGATCGAGCGCTTCGAGCGGCTGCGCGCCGCGGAGGCGCGCAATCCGCTCGTCGAGGTCAGGGCGGCGAGCCTGGCGCGGCAGGACGGCCGGCGGCGCGCCGCCCGGTGATACCGGGTTGGCATTGCCCGCCTGGCCCAGGTGCTATCGGACCACCGGACAGCCGCGCTCGCCGCGGGGTGACGCGCGCGTCATGGCCCGCGGCTCTCGTCCCGCAGCATCGCGATCAGATCGGTCGCGCCAGGGTCGATTCCCATCTGTGTGAGCAGGGTGGTCACCTGACCGCGGTGATGGGTCTGATGATTGAAGAGGTGCCCCACGGACCACCAGAGCGGAGAGGTGTAGACCGTCCCGCTCCGCGTGTACGTCAGGTCGCCCGCGAGCGCCCGCTCATCGATCTCGTGCACCCAGGCGAGGATGTCCGCGTCCGTCCTGGCGCGCTCGCGGGAGAGATCGCCGAAGTCCGCGTAGAGCTCCTGCGAGAGCGCGGTGAACTCGATGGCCCTCCCGCTCGGATCGCGGGAGGTGAACCGCTCCGCGTCGCCGGTGAAGCGCCCCATCCAGATGCGGTCGGCGAGCAGGATATGGTTCAACGTGCCGTGGATCGACCGGAAGAAGGCCCCGCGATCGCGCTTGCGCTCCACGTCGTCGAGCTCGCCGACCAGCGCAAAGAGCCTGTCGTTCATCCACCGGTTGTAGCGAGCCAAGGCGCGGTACTGGTCGATCCAGCTCATGAGCGACTCCTCGTGGTTCGAGAGCTGGCGCGAACGCTACCACGCCCGCCCGCGACGGCGAAACCTGGCCAGCAACGCCGCTATCGCCCGCGGCGTCACGGCCGGCGCGCTACCCCCGGGACCGCGCGCCTCGGGCGCATCGCCGCCATCGCGCGCAGCCGTCGAGATCGCGCTTGCCCGGTCCGTTATGGCGGACTATTGTCCTCGATAACAGACACGTGGTGCTCGGGGGAGACCCCCCATTCGGACCCGTCTTTCGCCGATCTCCACCTCCTCTCACAAGGAGCCATGATGGTCAGCCTTTCGCTCGATTCAGCTGTCCTGGCCGAGACGTATGATCGCGTCAGCGATCGGCAGTTCAACCACGGAAAGCTGCTCATCGAAGATCTCCAGATTTCCCCGGGCGAGCGCGTCCTCGACGTCGGGTGTGGGACGGGCCGGCTCGGGGCTTACGTCGCCGATCGGGTCGGCCCTTCCGGCGCGGTGGCCGGCGTCGATCCGCTGCCGCTCCGGGTCGAGCTGGCGAACGAGAAGCGCCGGCCGAACTTCCGCGCCAGCGTCGGGCAGGCCGAGGATCTCTCGCAGTTCGCCGCCGGGAGCTTCGATGTCGTGTTCCTGAACAGCGTGCTCCACTGGCTGCCCGAGAAGCTCGGGCCGCTGCGCGAGGCGCGCCGGGTGCTCAAGCGGGGAGGGCGTCTCGGCATCAGCTCGGCTGCCAGGGAGCGCCCGCACGAGTTCGAGCAGGTGATCGAGGGTGTGCTGTCGTCTCTCGGCCTGACCGGCACCGCGGAGACGCTCGGCAACACGACCTACAAGGTGACCTCGGACGACCTGACGAGCACCCTCCTGCTCGCCGGCTTCGAGGATCCGAGGCTCCAGATCCGCTCCTTCACGGACCATTTCGCGGACACGGACGACGTGATCGCGTTCTACCTGGCCAGCTCGTTCGGCAACTTCCTGTCCGACCTCGATCCGGCGGAGGCCGCGCGGGTCAAGGCGGCGCTCGCGGCCGAGCTCGAGCGCCGCCGCGCGCCGGAGGGGATCCGGCTGCAACGTCACCTGATCTTCGCCGTGGCGCGCGCGGGAGGGGCTTGGTAGGTCGATCTTCCGGCGAAGGCCAGGGCCTGCCGGATGTCCTCGTCGTCCCCACGCCTGACCCGGAGGGGGCTGGCAAGCTCGGCAACTGGCGGCCAGAGGCGACGGGCCGGCCGGCTCGAGCTCTCCAGAGCCCTCTCCGAGGTAGCGCGCGCCGGTTGCGTGGCCGCGCCCCTCTGCGAGGATACGGCGCCGGCAGGGGCGGGGAGCCGGGTGAGCGCCCGCGCGCGCTCGACGACGACCGACGAGCGCCGAGGAGCGCTGAGCCCGCCGCTCGGAGGGCAGGTGAGCGAACGACTCGACGTAGAGGTGCTGAGCCGCCGCGAGGAGCTCGAGGCGCTGCGGGAGCCGTGGAGCGCGCTGTGGCAGCGCTGCCCGGCGGCGACGGCGTTCCAGCGGCCGGAGTGGCTGATCCCGTGGTGCCGCGCGCTCGGGCCCGAGGAGGTGCTCGCCCTGGTCTTCCGGTCGGACGAGGGGCTCGTCGGCCTCGCGCCCCTCGCGGTTCACCGCATCGGCGACGAGCGCGTCGTCGCGCTGCTCGGCGCCGGGATCACCGATTACAACGATGTCCTGGCCGCGTCCGGGTACGAGCGCGCGGTCGCGGACGCGGCGCTCGCTTGCCTCGAAGAGCGCGCCGACGCATGGGACGTCGCCGATCTCCACGACCTGCGCGCGTCGTCGCCGCTGCTCCTTGCCGAGGCGCCCCCCGGCTGGTCGGACGAGGTCGAGAAGCACGAGGCGTGTCCGGCGGTGACGATCCCCGAGGGCGCCGCGCCGGACGAGCTGTTTCCGCCGGGGATGCGCGCGCGCGTCGCCCGCGCGCGGAAGCGGCTCGCGCGGGCCGGGGATCTGCGCCTCGACGTGGCCGACGCGGCGAGCGTGGACGAGCTGCTCGACGCGCTGTTCGCGAACCACAACGCGCGCTGGCGCTCGCGCGGCGAGGGGGGCGTGCTCGACGAGGCGCTCCGGCCGTTCCACCGCGAGGCCGCGCGCGCGCTGTGCGCTCGGGGCGCGCTGCGGCTCTTCGGCCTGCGGCTCGACGGGCGGATCATCGCGTCGCTCTACGGGCTCGCCGAGCGCGGCGGGCTCGCGTCGTACATCACCGGCTTCGATCCGGAGCTCGCGTGGTACAGCCCGGGGCTCGTGATGCTCGCCAGCGCGATCGAGCACGCGGCGCGCGAGGGCGCGCGGACCGTGGACTTCCTCCGCGGCCGCGAGCCGTACAAGTATGACTGGGGCGCCGTCGACCGCTGGACGTTCCGCCGGCGGCTGCGGCGCCGGGGCGCGCGCGGGCCCGGGCAGGACGGCGGGCAGAGCGACGGTGAGGGCGCGGTGCAGGCCGTGATGTCCGGCGAGGCGTCGCCGGAGGTGGGCCTTGTGCGGCTGCTCGGCGCCACGGGGGACCTCGCGGCCGCCGCACGCGCGATTGACGCCGCGCACGCCGCGCGGCCGGCGGCGGGGGAGGGGGAGCGGGCGGCGCGCCTCGAGGCGCTGCGCCGCTGCCTGGACGAGCGGCGCGCCGCGTGCGCGACCGTGGCGGCGATGCTGGGCGCGCACCGGGACGCGGGCCTCGCCGGCGCGGACGCGCGGGGGGCCTGTCGCTCCGCCGCGCGGCTGTTCGACGAGCTCTGCGAGCGCTCGGAGGAGGCGAGCGTCGCCGCGTACTCGCTCGGCGATCCGGAGATCCTCGAGCGCGCGACGCGGGAGGTGGTCGAGCTCCTCGAGCGGTGGGGCGCGATCGGGGAGGACCGCGCGATCCTGCAGATCGGCTGCGGGATCGGCCGCTTCGAGGCGGCGCTCGCGCCGAGGGTGCGCGAGGCGTGGGGGCTCGACGTCTCGCCGCGCATGATCGAGGCCGCGCGGCGCCGCTGCGCGGGGCGCTCGAACATCGTGCTCGCGGTCTCGTCGGGCGTCGATCTGGGCGACGCGCCGTCGGCCCGCTTCGATCTCGTCTACGCGGTCGACTCGTTCCCGTACGCCGTCGCCGCGGGCGCGGACGTCGTGGATCGGCTCGTCGCGGAGGCGCGCCGGGCGCTGCGGCCGGGCGGGGAGCTCGTCGTCCTGGGCTACTCGTACCGCGGCGACCCCGCGCGCGACGCGGCCGACGTCGCGCGGCTGGCGGCCCGCCACGGGTTCGACGTCCTCGCGAGCGGCGAGCGGGCGTTCGCGCTGTGGGACGCGCGGGCGTACCGGCTGCGGAAGATCGAGCACCGGTGAGGGGCGCTCGAAGCGGTCCGACCGCAACGCGGCGGGCCGGGGCTCATCCAACGTCGACGAAGGGCCGGTGGAGCGTCGCCTCGGCGGGGTGCTCGCCGGTCGACCGTGCGGCCTGCGCCAGCCGTCGGATGGCTCCACGGTCGGGCGCGGCCGCTGCCGCGCCTCGGTCCGCGCCGAGGGGGCCTGCCGCAGGGGGAGATGAAGAGATGGAGATGTCGTTGTCCAGGCGTACGGCCGCAGAGTTTCTCGGAACGTTCTGGCTCGTGCTCGGCGGCTGCGGGAGCGCCGTGCTCTCCGCTGCGTACCCCAGGCTGGGGATCGGCTTCCTCGGCGTGGCGCTCGCGTTCGGGCTCTCCCTCCTGACGATGGCCTACGCGGTGGGCCACATCTCGGGCGCGCACTTCAACCCCGCCGTGACGCTCGGTCTGATCGCCGGCGGGCGCTTTCCCGCGCGAGACCTCCTGCCGTACGTCCTCGCCCAGATCGCCGGCGCCATCGTCGCCGCCGGGATCCTCTATGCGATCGCCAGCGGCGCCGCCGGGTTCGCCGTGCACGCGGGCTTCGCGTCGAACGGCTATGGCGGGCGCTCTCCCGGCGGATACTCGCTCTTCGCGAGCCTCCTGACCGAGATCGTCCTCACGTTCGGCTTCGTGATGGTGGTCCTCGGCGCGACCGATCACGGCGCGCCGCGCGGGTTCGCGCCGATCGCCATCGGGCTCGCGCTCACGCTGGTTCACCTCATCGGGATCCCGGTCACGAACATGTCGGTGAACCCGGCGCGCTCCACCGGTCCTGCCCTGTTCGTCGGCGGAGGGGCGCTGTCTCAGCTCTGGCTCTTCTGGCTCGCCCCGCTCGCCGGCGGCGTGCTCGCGGGCGTCCTCTATCCGGTGCTCGTGGGCCCGAGGCCGGGCCGGGCCGTCGTCACGTCGCCGCCCGTAATCTGACGAAGCTGACGAAGCAGACGAAGCAGACGAAGCAGACCAGGCAGACGAGGCCGACGAAGGCGCCGGCGGACACGCCGCGCGAGCGAGCGAGCTGCCCCTTGGCGGTGCGCTCGGCCGCGCGGTAGTCTCGCGCCGCCATGTCCGTGCTGGAACGAATCAGGGATCGCGCTGAGGTCACGCTGGCGGCGGTTGTATCGCTGCTGTTCGGGGCCTCCTTCGGGTGGAATTGCGGCGTCAACAATCAGGTCGTGTACATGCTCGGGTCGCTGCGGCTCGTGCACCCCGACATCCTCGCGCGGGACTGGTTTGCGACCAGCACGACCCACTATCACCCCGCGTTCAAGTACCTGGCTGCCGGGCTCCTCGCGCTCAATGAGAAGGGATGGGGCGTCGGCATCGCCCAGACCGTGGTCATCGCCGTCGGCACGACAGCCGTCTACTTCCTGCTGCGCACCCTCGTCGATCGCCGCCATGCGCTGCCGAGCTTCCTCCTGCTCGTCGCGTTTGCCACGCTCACGCGCACCTGGGGTCCCTGCGATACCTACGTCTTCGATTTCATCCTCCAGCCCTCCTCGCTGGGCTCCGCGGCGTTCTTGATCTCGGTGCCGCTCTTCGTGCGGGGCAAGTGGCTCGCCTCCGGCATCGCGCTCGCGGCGAGCGGCCTCTTCCACGCCAACTACCTGATCCTCTTCTTCGGCGCCTACGCGCTCGCGCACCTCGGGCTCGGCGTGCGCGACCGGAGAGAGCTCTTTCACCGCGCCTCGCGGCAGCTCCTGCCGCCGCTCGCCGTCCTCGCGCTCTTTGCTCCGATGATCCTCGCCACCGCCGGGGCGAAGGACGCGAGGCTCGCACAGGAGATCTACACCACCATCCGGGCCCCTCATCATTTCGTCATCCAGGGCCGCGAGCGCGAGTTTTTCGGCTTCATCGCGTGGCACCTGCTCGGGCTGGGCGCGGCCTTGCCGCTCACCAGGAACCGCAAGAGCCCTGCGGCGAGGCTGGTCACCCTGATCCTCGCGCTCGTCCTCGTGATCTGGATGTGCGTCGGCCTCTCGGCCCTCGCGGGGCTGCGCCCCGTCACGCAGCTCTTCGCGTGGCGCGTCGCCCCGCACGCGGAGCTGCTCCTCACGGCGCTGGGGTGCGCGGGAGCGGTGCGCGTCATCCTGGTGCCCTCCGCCGGGCGTCGCTACGGCGTCACCGCGATGGCCCTGATCGTCGGCGGCCTCGGGGTCCTCGCCCTGTACGGCAGCGTCGAGAAGTCTGCGCGCGTCCCGGCGCTGGCCGTCGGCGTCGTGGCCGCCGCCGCGCTGTCCCGGCTCGCCTCGGAGTCCGCCCGGCGCTTCGCGCCCGAGCCCGGCCTCGCGCGCGCCCGCGCGCTCTGGCAGCGCGGCGGCGCGCTCGTGGGGCTCGCCGGCGCGCTCGCCGTCCTGCTCGTCTTTCTCGTGCCGAAGCTCCAGGAGATCCGCCGGAACTCCAGCGTCCTCTCCGGCCTGCGCGCCGACGAGCGGGCCCTGTACGCCTGGATGCAGGCCAGCACCCCTGTCGACGCGATCTTCCTGACGCCGCCGGAGAGCGAGAAGATGCGTTTCCACGGGCAGCGGCCGATCGTCGTCGACTGGAAGTCGAACCCCATCGTCCCGGCCGACGTGCTCGAGTGGCTCCGCCGGCTCGAGGCCGTCACCGGGCGCAAGGTCCGCGGCCAGCGGGATCTGGACGGCTATGACAGCCTCGACGAGGCCCGCGTCCAGACCCTGCGGGAGCGTTATGGCGTGGATTACGTCGTCTTGCGCCGCGGCCAGAACAAGGGGATAGGCCGGTACAAGACCGTCTATTCCAACAGCGGGTTCACCGTGCTCGACGTCCGCGAATAGCGGATCTCGCCCTGGGGCGCCGCGCCCGCCTCGCGCGGCGGCGCCCGGTCCACGCTCTGGTCGATGATCGTGAGCGGGCGCCTGCGCACCTGCTGGTAGATGCGGCCCACGTACTCGCCGATGACCCCCAGGAACAGGGCGTTGATGCTCAGCGAGAGCAGGATGAGCAGCGTGGTCGTCGCGAAGCCAGCAGGCCAGTCCGCGCCATAGACGACCCTGCCGACGGCGTAGCCCGCGATCGCGAGGAGCGTCAGCGCCGAGACCACGAGCCCCGTGTAGGTCGCGACCCGGAGCGGCACGGTCGAGTGGCTGAGGATGCCGTCGAGCGCCAGCCCGACGAGATCCTTCATCCGGAACTTGCTCTCGCCCCGCTCCCGCGCGGCCCGATCGTAGGCGATGCCCGTCTGCTTGAACCCGAGCGTGGCCAGCATCCCGCGCAGGTAGGGCTTCGTGTCGTCGACCTGGCGCAGCACCTCGAGCACCCGACGATCCACCAGCCGGAAGTCGCCCGCGTCGTGGGGCAGGTGATCCTCGCTGAGGAAATCGATCAGGCGGTAGAACACCCGCCGGAGCAGGGTGATCCGATAACCCTCCTTGCGGCTGCGGCGGATCCCGTAAACCACCTGGGCGCCCGCCTCCCATTCCTTCACGAAATCGAGGATGAGCTCCGGCGGGTCCTGCAGGTCGCAGTCGATCTGCACGGCCGCGTCCCCGCGCGCCTTCATGTACCCCGTGTAGATGGAGCGCTGGAAGCCGAAGTTGCGAGAGAAGCGGAAGACGCGGACCCGCTCGTCCCGCGCCGCCAGCTTCACGAGCTCGTCGAAGGTCCCGTCGGTGCTGCGGTTGTCGGTGAAGACGAGCTCGTGGTCGTACCGATCCGCGATGCGGCGCATCACCGCGGTGACCGCCTCGTACAACGGGGCCACGTTGCGCTCCTCGTTGTAGACCGGCACGACGATCGAGATCAGCCTGCGCCTGCTCTGCGCGTCGCTCACGGCGCCCTCTCTGCGTCGGCGGCCTCGATCATGCGCCGCACCCCCTCGTCGAGCGCGATCCGGGGCCGCCACCCGGTCGCCTCCGCGAAGCGGGATGGATCACCGACGATCCACATGGGCTCGCCGTCCCGGTAGGGGAGGCGCCCGAGGCCCAGGTCGCCGCCGGGCCAGCCCGCCGCGCGCGCGACGCGCTCGGCCACCTCGCGGACGCGCACCGGCGCGCCCGAGCACACGTTGTACACACCGGACTCGAGGCCTCTCGACGTCGCGGCGGCGATCAGCGCCTCGACCACGTCGTCGACGTAGGTGAGGTCGCGCGCCTGCGCGCCCGGCGTCAGGGCCGGCGCCTCGCCCGCCCGGAAGCGCGCGATGAGGTGAGGGATGAGGCGCGCGGGGCCCTCGCCCGGGCCGTAGACGCCGAAGAGCCGCAGCGCGACGAAGGGGATCCGAAGCCGCGCCGCGACGGCCTTGCCGCAGAGGTAGGCGGCCGCCTTGGACGCGCCGTAGACGCACGCCGGATCGAGCGGGTGATCCTCGCGGAGGCGCGCGGGCTCCGGGGCAGGGGCGTACTCGGAGCACGAGCCCGCGTGGAGGAAGCGCGCCGGCCGGTGCGGCTCGATCTCCGCGAGCGCCGCGAGCAGGCGCGTGGTCAAGCCCACGTTCCCGTCCACCACGAGCTCCGGATCCCGCTCGCTCGGGTTCACCCCGGACGCGGCCAGGTGAAAGACCACCTCGGGCCGGATCGCCGCGACGGCCCGCGCGAGCTCCGGCGTCGAGAACGACGCGACGGGCGTGAGCTCCACCCCGGCGATGCCCGCGAGCCGCGCCCGGCGCGGGCTCTCCGCGCGGACGATGCACGCCGTCCGCGCGCCCGTCGCCGCGAGCCGCGCCGCCAGCGCCGCGCCGATGAACCCCGTGGCGCCGGTGACGAGGACCGCACCGAGCCCGGCGCTCATGCGAGGTCGACCCCGTACGCGCGGATCTGCGCGTCGAGCTCGGCGCGGCTCGACGCGGGATCGTCGAGGTACGCGCGGTACCAGCGCGCCGTCAGCGCGAGGGTCTCGTCGAGCGTGAGCCGCGGCGTCCAGCCGAGCCGGGCGCGCGCCTTGCTGATGTCGAGGTGCAGCAGCTGCGCCTCGTGCGGGCCGGAGCGGTGCTCGGGCGGCACGAGCCTGAGCTCGCCGCGCCCGAGCTGCCGGATGAGCCGCTCGGCGACGCCGCCGACCGCGCACGTGTCGCCGTCGCGCGGCCCGAAGTTCCACCCGCCCTCGTGGGCCGCGGGCGCCTCGCACAGCCGCCGCGCGAGCAGGAGGTAGCCCCCGAGCGGCTCGAGCACGTGCTGCCAGGGCCGGGTCGCGAGCGGGTTGCGGATGACGATCGGCTCCCCGGCGGCGACGCCGCGCACGATGTCGGGCACCAGCCGATCCTCGGAGAAGTCGCCCCCGCCGATCACGTTCCCCGCCCGCGCGGACGCCACCGCCGCGCCGCTGCCGGAGAAGAACGAGCGCCGGTAGGCCGCCGTGACGAGCTCGGCGCAGCCCTTGCTGCTGCTGTACGGGTCGTGCCCGCCCATGGGCTCGTCCTCGCGGTAGCCCCAGACCCACTCGCGGTTCTCGTAACACTTGTCCGAGGTCACGACGACGATGGCGCGCGCGGAGCCCACGCGCCGGCACGCCTCGAGCACGTTCACCGTCCCCATCACGTTGGTCGCGAACGTCTCCGCGGGCTCGCGGTACGAGCGCCGGACGAGCGGCTGGGCCGCGAGGTGCAGCACGATCTCCGGCCGGTGCTCCTCGACCACGGAGAGCAGCGCCGGCAGATCCCGCACGTCGCCGGTCACGGACGTGACGTCGCCCGCGATGCCCGCGAGCTCGAACAGGTTCGGCCGCCCCTCCGGCGGCAGCGAGAAGCCCACCACGCGCGCGCCCAGGAGCGTCAGCCAGCGCGAGAGCCAGCTGCCCTTGAAGCCCGTGTGCCCGGTGACGAGCACCGCGCGCCCGGCGAAGAACGAGGCGCCGCGGCCGGTCATGCCCAGGTCTTCCAGGGCGCCTTGCCGGACTCCCACAGCGACTCGAGGAGCCGCTTCTCCCGCAGCGTGTCCATCGGCTGCCAGAAGCCGTCGTGCCGGTACGCCGCGAGCTGGCCCTCCGAGGCGAGCCGCTCGAGCGGCTCGCGCTCGAGCACGGTGGTGTCGTCGGTCATGTACTCGAGCGCGCGCCGCTCGAACACGAAGAACCCGCCGTTGATCCAGCCCTCGCCGGACTGGGGCTTCTCCGAGAACTCGCGGACGAGGTTGCCCTCGAGCGAGAGCCCGCCGAAGCGCGCGGGCGGGCGGACGGCCGTGACCGTCGCGAGCTTGCCGTGGGATTTGTGGAACTCGACGAGGCGGCGGATATCCACGTCGCCCACGCCGTCTCCGTAGGTGCACATGAAGCGCGGGCCGTCGAGCCACGCGTCGAGCCGCCGGAGCCGGCCGCCCGTCATCGTGTGGAGACCGGTGTCCACGAGGGCCACGGTCCAGTCCGGCGCGGCGCTCCGGACGAAGCGCTGGGCGCCGTCTCGCAGATTCACAACGTAGTCTGTGCTGCGAACGTAGAAGTTGTGGAAGTAATCCTTGATGACCTCGCCCTTGTAGCCACAGGCCACGACGAAATCGTTGAACCCGTGGTCCGCGTAGATCTGCATGATGTGCCAGAGGATCGGATACGGGCCGATCTCGATCATCGGCTTCGGGCGAGCCTCGGTGTGCTCGGCGAGCCGGCTTCCGAAGCCTCCGGCGAGCAGGACGACCTTCATGGGTTCCATGGGGCGCCGGAGGATAGATCAGAACGACAGAACTTACACGGCGCGAACCGTGGGCGACCGTGCTTCGCTACCTCGGGCAGCAGGGCCGTGGTAGACGCGGCCGCATGAGCATGGCGAAGCCGGCGTCGCTGCGAGGCCTCTTCCGGTCCCGGAGCCTGCAGAGGCATCGCCTCGCGATCGCGGCGTCGCTCCTCGTCGCGCTCGGCTGCGCGTGGGTGCTGCGCGTCGGGGGGCTGCCCGTCGTGCCGGACAGGGCCGCGTTCGCGGGCGTGACGTGGTGGGCTCTGGCGCTGCACGGCGTGCTCTATGTCGCCGCGCTCTACCTGCGATCCCACCGCTGGACGTGGTTGCTCGAGCCCATCGAGCCCGTGCCGCTCCGGCGCGTCGTCGCCGTCTCCTTCATTGGTTATGGCGCGCTCGTGCTGATGCCGTTCCGCACCGGGGAGGCGGTGCGCCCGCTGCTCATCCGCCGCCGCGGCCTGTCCGCGTGGGCGGCGGCGGGCACGGTGGCCGCAGAGCGGATCATCGACGGCCTGTTCCTCAGCGCGCTGCTCCTCGCCGGGCTCGCGCTCGCGCGCCCCCGCGAGCCGCTCCCGGATCGGATCGGCGATCTCGCGGTCCCCGCCGCCGCCGTCCCGCGCGCCGCCTACCTGGCGCTCGCCGTCTTCGGCGCGGCGTTCGTCGCGATCGGCGTCTTCTATTTCCGCAGGGCCTGGGCGCGGCGCGCGACCGAGCGCGTGGTCGGGCTCGTCTCGACGAAGCTCGCGGGCCGCCTGGCCGACGCCGTGGAGCGCGTCGCCTCGGGCCTCGGCTTCCTGCCCCGGCTCCGGTACACGGCCCCGTTCCTCCTGGCGACGGCGGGGTACTTCCTCCTGAACGTGTGGGCGATGCAGATCGTGGCCTTCGGGTGCGGCCTTCTGCCCATCGACTTCCCGCGGGCGGCCGTCCTCGTCGGCGTGCTCCACCTCGGCGTCCTCCTCCCGAACGCGCCGGGGTATTTCGGCACGTTCCAGATGGCGGTCTATGCAGGGCTCTCGCTCTACCTCGCGCCGGAGGTCGTGATGGGCCCCGGCTCGGCGCTCGTCTTCTCGACCTACTCGCTGCAGGTCGGGCTCGTGGTGCTGCTCGCCGCGATCGCGCTCGCGGTGGAGGGGGCGCCGCTGAGCCAGGCGTTCGCGGAAAATCCGGCCGAGGACGTGAGGCCGCAGGGGCTACCCTCGCCGCCGGGCGCGAGCTAGGCTCGCCGCCCTTTCATGGCGCTCTCCTCCCACCTGCTCGATCGCGGCCATGCCGCCCTGTACGTCCTCTCCCAGCGCCTCGTCGGGGCCGACCTGGCCCGGCGCGCGTGCCTCGAGGCGCTCGATCTGCGCCCCGGCGATCGCGTGCTCGATATCGGCTGCGGCCCTGCGTACTACTTCGATCGCCTGCCGGCGGTCGACTACCACGGGTTCGACACCGACCGCCGCCACATCGCGGCGGCTCGCGCGCGCCACGGGGATCGGGCCAGGTTCTACGACGAGCCGTTCGGCGAGCTGCACGCGCGCGCGCTGGCCCCCTTCGACCGGGTCCTGATGCTGGGCCTCTTGCACCACGTGGACGACGAGGTGGCGAGCTCGCTGCTCTCGCTGGTCGCGCGCTCGATCCGCCCCTCGGGCCGCGTGATCACGCTCGACACCGCCTTCTGGGAGGGCCAGTCCTCGCTGGCGCGGCTCATCGCGAAGAACGATCGCGGCGACTACATCCGCACCCCGCAGGCGTTCCGGCGGCTCGCCGACCGGTCCTTCGGCCGGATCGAAGAGCGCTTCGTGGGCGACACCCTCAGGATGCCCGCCTCCCATTTCATGATGAGCCTCGAGGCGCCGCGGGTCGCCTAGCGTCCGGGCTAGCCGCCGAGCCGGTCCCACGCGAGCTTGGCCGTGAGCGTGAGGCCGAGCGCGACAACGAACCACCGCACCTTCCTGGGCTCGATGCGGCGGGCGACCACGGCGCCGGCGAGCGAGCCGACCACCGCCGCCGCCATCATGATCGGCGTGGCGACCGCGTCGACCGCGCCCGCGAACAGGAACGCGAGCGCCGCCACGCCGTTGATCAGGCTCGCGAGCACCGTCTTGATCCCGTTCAGCCGGTGGATGTCCACGTCGCCCGCGAACGACGAGAGCAGCGCGAGCATCATGATGCCGATGCCCGCGCCGAAGTAGCCGCCGTAGACGCTCACGAGGAACTGGAGCAGGAACACGAGCCACGGCCGGGAGGGCAGCGCGAAGCGCTCCGCGCCGGGATCCGCCGCCGAGGATGGCGCCGCGGAGGGCTTCGCCGGGCGCAGGTTCTGCCAGAGCAGGAGCAGCGTCGCGACGAGCACGAGCCCCGGCACCGCGGCGTCGAACACGCGCTGCGGCGTCACGAGCAGGAGCGCCGAGCCCACGACGCCGCCGAGCAGCGAGGGCAGGAACAGGACGCCGAGGACCCGGTAGTCCCGGGAGAGCTCGCGGCGATACGCCCACGCCGACGCGAGCGACGCCGGCGTGAGCGCCACGGCGTTCGTCGCGTTCGCCGCGAGCGGGGGCAGCCCCGCCGCGATCGCCGCGGGGAACGACACCAGCGTGCCGCCCCCGGCCACCGCGTTGATGGCGCCGGCCACGGCGGCGCCGCCGGCGAGGAGTGCCGCTCTGGTCAGATCCACGGCGCGAGATCGCCCGAGCCCCGCCGGCCTGTCAACCGCCGCGCTTGAGGGGGCGGGCGCGGCGCCCCTAGGATGGAATGGCGGCCGACCCTGGCGGTCGCTCCTCCTCGGAGAGCCGAGCGACATGCCGCGATCCTTCCCGCACCTCCCCGCCGCGCTGCTCTCCGCCATGGCGTGCGGCGCGCTCGCGAAAGCGGCCGCCGGCGAGGGGCAGCCCGAGCGCGCGCGCGTCTGGGTGGCCGACGACGGCACGCGCGTCCGCCGGGAGGATGTCGGCCTGCCGCTCTCGCGCGGCGAAGGAAACGCGGTCTTCCGGCCCGGCGAGCCGATCCGGCTCGGCGCGCTCCGCGCGGAGGTCGTCGCCTTCCAGGTCGTCGTCGAGGCTGGCGCCGAGCCCGTGCGCGGCGTCACGGTCGAGCTCTCCGCGCTCGGCCCCGCGGCCGGCCCGGGCGCGCCGGCCAAGGCGCCGCCGGCGCCGCAGCAGCCCGCGCAGGGGCAGGGAGCGGCGCCCGCGGGGACGATCTCGATCCGCCGCTTCGTCGAGCACTACGTCGAGATCACGCGGCGCTCGCGCAACGAACAGCGCCCCCGGGAGTCGCTCGGGTGGAGCCCTGCGGCGCGGCCGCCCGACGACGTGCACCTCGGGTTCCTCCCCGACGCGCTCATCCCGGTCGAGCTCGCGCCCCCCTGGGCGCCGTACCCGCTCGAGGTAGGCGCTCGCGAGACCCGGGCGGTCTGGATCGATCTCCACGTCCCGGAGGGCGCCCTCCCCGGCGCTTACGAGGGGAGGGTGGTGGTCGGATCGGCGTCGCACGGCGAGCTCGCGTCGCTCGATCTGAAGCTCGACGTCGCCCCGGCGGTGCTGCCGTACGGCGCTGTCGACTTCATCGCGTTCTACGACGCCGATCCCGTCGCCGAGCGGGTCGGCGGCGGGCCCGCCGTCGAGCAGCAGCTCTGGCAGCTGCTCCACGAGCACCACGTCGACGGCTTCGCGTCGGTCCGGAGCCCCGCCGAGGTCGAGCGGCTGCGCGCGGCGATCGACGGCTCGCTCTTCACGGAGGCGCGCGGCTACCGGGGGCCGGGCGCGGGCGTGCCGCCCGGGGCGGTGGCGCTCGGCGCCTATGGCAGCTTCGGCGATCCCGGGGAAGCGACCCTCCACCGCGTCGAGGCGGTCGCGGACCTCCTCCCGCCGGCGGTGGACGACGTGATGCTCTATGCGATCGACGAGCAGTGCGAGAGCCCCCGCGGGCCCGGCTGGCGCCGGCTGATCCGCGGCTCGCGCCTGTCGTCGCGCGTCCTCGTGGGGCACTCGTGCGGCGAGGTCCCTCCGGTGGAGCAGGACGTCGACCTCGTGCTCACGCCGGCGAACCGCTTCGACTCCACGTGGGCGCGGGCCGCGCGCGAGGCGGGCCAGCGGCTCTGGGTGTACAACGGCGCGCTGCCGCGGACCGGCACGTTCATGATCGACGCGCCGCTCACCGGGCTCATGGCCGACGGCTGGATCGCGGCCTCCCACGAGGTGGACCGCTGGTTCCTGTGGGAGACGGCGTTCTGGCACGACGGCAACCGCGGCGGCAAAGGGCCCATCGACCCGTTCACCGTCGCCGAGAACTTCCACAACCGCGACGGCGACGCGTGCCTCGGCGACGGCATGCTGCTCTATCCCGGGACGCAGCGGGGCGCGTTCTCCTCCCGATCCGTCGGCTTTCCCGGCGTGCTCCCCTCGATGCGCCTGAAGAGCCTTCGCCGCGGGATCCAGGACGCCGGCTACATCGCGCTCGCGAGGTCGGCGTCGCCCGGCGCGGTGGACGCGATCGTCAAGGAGGTGATCCCGGCCGCGCTCGACGAGGCGCTCGACAGCGCGCCCGCCGCGTGGAGCAGCGACGGCGCCCCGTTCTTCAGGGCGCGCTCCGCGCTGCGCGCGCTCATCCCGGCGGGCGCCTCGCTCGACGCCGCCGGCGTCCGCCGCGCGCTCGCCGAGGCGGCTGCGGCTCGCCGCGCGCTCGTCCCGCTCCCCCGCGCGGGCGGCGGGGCGGACAGCGCGGGACAGACCATCCCGTGGCCGTTCGGCCGCTGGAGCACGACGGCGCGGCTCATCGCCGTCGCCGGGCTGGGCGCCGCCGTGCTCGCGCTGGTCATCGGGCTCTACCGCCGGGGGAAGCCAGGGCGGGGGACCGAGGGGCGCTGACCGGCGTACGCCTCACTCGCCTGCCTGGCGGCTCAGCCGGTATCCCACGAAGCTGCACCCCGCTATGAAGAGGGTTCTATCGCCGGCGGATGGAACGGCGTTTTGGGCTCGTCGGGCTCACGATGATCGCATGATGAGCTGCTGAGTCGCCTTGCGCTCGCCCACGACGGCGACCACCGTCTCGGAGGCGAGCCCCGCCGCGCCCTGCGACGTGCGGCGGATCGCGCCGAGCAGCGCGAGCCAGCCGAGCTGGCTGCTCGAAATGGCGCGCTCGGTGATTCCGTCCACGCGGGCCAGCGTCTTGCGCGCGACCCGGAACACGCTGCGATCGACCCCCTCGAGCAGGTCGAGCGTGGCGCCGAGCCGCTCCTGCGTCTCGACGCGCACGTCCTCGAGGAAGCCGAACCCCGCGCGCACGACCTCTTCGGCGACGCCGAGGCTGCCATCAACCCAGGTGGTGATCAGGCCCTCTTGCGGAACGCTGAGCTTCGCGCGTTCAGAACCATTGCTGCCGGCCGCGGCTTGGCCGGAGATGCTTTCGTCCATCTCGAACCCCCTTCCTCAAAATGGCTCGCAGGCCATTCGCCTGCTGCGAACCCACTATCAACAACTGAGTTCTCGGATGGGTTATCACAGGGCAACAAAGGCGTGAACTCTTTCTTCGTCATCTCGTCATCGCGATCGCGCCCTCTGGTGCTCTGGTCGGTCGCGTCCGTTGCGCAGGTTGCGCAGGTTGCGCAGGTTGCGCAGGTTGCGTCCGTTGCACCTTGCGTCCGTCGCGTTCGTTGCGTTCGTTGCGTCCGTTGCGTCCGTTCCCGGGGCCAGACGTGCCGCGCGGAGTGAGGTCGTGGTGGCGCCCTCCCACGCGCCCTGCCGAATCCGCTCTACCTGGGTAAATTCGCTGAAAACTCGCGATAAACGGCCAGCGCGTCGGAGACGTAAGCTGGCGGCCAGCGAAGACCCTTGGTCCTTGGCAGGCGCGCCCCGGCTGGGTACGGTCCCGCGGTGCCCACGAGGCCCACGAAGATCGAGCGATTTCTGAGGGGGACCACCTTGTCCACGCTGCTTGCCGCCTCCTGTGTCTCCGGCGCACCGCACGGCGAGGCGCCCTCCGCGCCGCCACCTGCTGAGCTCTTGGCCTTCGATCTGCAAGAAGGCCAGATAGACAACCACTTCTTCCGTCGTGGTCATATCGCCGCCCATCTCTTGACGACGTCGGGCGTGTCGCCGCGGCTCATCGTCGCTTTTCCGGCAGGGAACATGGGAATCGCTGTGTGGTTCGATTCTCTGCCCGCGCCGGTCGATCTCTCGGTGGAGGGGGACGTCTCTGACGTGGAGCGCGTGGAGCGGCCCGGCGTCATGCGCGGCGTGTCGGCGCTCCTTGCGAGCGAGGCGCCGGTGCTGCGTGTCCATCGGGTGCTCCTAGGGAGTGTCCGTACGCTCCGTGACGTGGGGCGCGACGCCGAGGTTCCGGCCTGGCTCGGGAACGACGTCGAGGCGTTCGCCTCGCAGCGGGGAGCGGCGATCGCCGTGCGGCGCACGATGCTGGACGGCGATCATCACCTCGAGCTGCTCATCGAGCCGCAGGACGGCACGACGGCCGCGCTCGGGAGCGACGGCCGGATCGAGCTGGCGGCAGGGCCGAGCGGCCTCCGTGTCCGGGTGACGGCGCTCTCGGACGAGGCGCCGCTCACGCCGGTGCCCCTCGAGGAGCTCGTGACGGAGCGCGCCAGCGACGACCCGCGCCACCGACAGGCGCTCGGCTTCCTCGCGTACCGGGAGAAGCTGCTGGCCGGGTCCTGGCGTTTCCTTACGTACTTCGGCCGGGACACCTTGCTCGCGGTGAGGATGCTCCTGCCCGTCCTCGATCCGGCGGTGGTCGAGGCGGGCATCGGCTCGGTCCTCGATCGGCTGAGCCTGACCGGTGAGGTCGCGCACGAGGAGGCGATCGGCGAGTACGCGGCGTTCATGCACCTCGATTCGGGCATCCCCGGGGCGCTGCGCGAGCCCGTCTACGATTACAAGATGATCGACGACGACTTCCTCCTCGCGCCGGTCGCCGCGGAGTATCTCCTCGGCAGCGCGGCCGGCCGGGAGCGCGCGGCGGCGTTCCTGTCGCGCCGGACGCCGGGGGGCGACACGTACGCGGAGGCGCTCGCGCGGAACGTGGCGCTCGTGATCCACCTCGCCGCCCCGTTCGCCGAGACGGGGGATCCGATGACGTTGATCGGGCTCAAGGCGGGCACGAAGGTGGGCGAGTGGCGTGACAGCCAGGAGGGCCTGGCGGGCGGCCGGATCCCCTACGACGTGAACGCCGCGCTGGTTCCGGCCGCGCTCCGCGCGTCGGCGCGGCTGCTCGCGAGCCCGCTGCTCGGCGCGGACGCGGAGCGCGCCGGCCGGGCGGAGCGGTTCGCGCGCGCGTGGAAGGACGCCGGCGTGTTCTTCCGTGTGGAGCTGCCGGAGGACGAGGCCAGGCGGCGCGTGTCGTCCTATGCGGCGTCGCTGGGCCTGGACGCGGCGCCGGCGCTCGCGTCGATCTCGGGGACGCTCTCGTTTCCTGCCGTCGCGCTCGACAACGAGGGGAAGCCGATTCCCATCATGCACTCCGACGACAGCTTCGTCCTCCTGTTCACGGAGCCGCCGCCCGCTGCGCTGGAGGAGATCGCGGGCCGCCTGATCCGCCCGTTCCCTGCCGGCCTGCGGACGCCGGTGGGGATCCTGGTCGCGAACCCCGCGTTCGCGCAGGATCCAGCGATCCAGAGGGATTTCACGGCGGCCCATTACCACGGGACGGTCACGTGGTCGTGGCAGCAGGCGATGCTGGCCGCGGGCGTCGAGCGGCAGCTCGGCCGCGGCGATCTGCCGCCCCGCGCGCGGGGCGCGCTGGAGCGGGCGCGGAGCGCGCTCTGGGAGGTCATCGCGGCGACGCGCGAGGCGAGCACGCGGGAGCTCTGGAGCTGGGCCTTCGAGGGCGGCTGTTACAAGCTGGTCCCCTTCGGCGCGGAGCGATTGCACCACGACGAGTCGAACGCGGTGCAGCTCTGGAGCACCGTGTACCTCGCGGTACGCCCCTGAGCCGAGCGGCGGATCGCGCTCAGGCCTTTGCGCCGGCGATCAAGTCCATCAGCGATCGCCGCTCCCCGCCACGATCGGCCCCTTCAATCGCTCCCAGCTCGACATCCGGCCGGATCCCCGTCCCGTGGATCGGCTCTCCGCCCGGCAGGACCATCCTCGCGGCCGGCGCGAGCATCGGCGCGTGATCCTCCGGATCCGCCGCGACCTTCAGCGCCGTTCCTTTCCCGTACGTGCGCTCCCCCGCCACGACCGCCCTCCCGTGCCACTGGAGGCAGCCGGCGAAGAGCTCCGCCGCCGACGCCGTCCCGCCATTCACCAGGATCCACAGCGGCGCGCGGCACGGATCCCGGTGGCTCGACCGGTACACGATCTCGTCGCCGTCCGCGTCGATCGCCCTCCCGAGGACGCTCCCCGGCTCCAGGAAGTCGCCCGCGAGCTCGACGAACGCCGTCAGCTCCCCACCGGGGTTGTCGCGCAGATCCAGCACGAGCGTCTCCAGCCCTTCGGCCTCGAGCGCCCTCACCGCCGTGTGGACCCGGGCGGGCACGTCCAGCGAGAAGGTGCGGATCTTCACGTACCCGACCCCCGGCTCGAGCTGGACGCTCTCGACGGGCGACGCGCCGCCGCACGGGTGGAGCGACGCGACCAGCGCGTCCAGATCGGCCAGCATCGGGGCGCCGGCGGGCCGCGCGCCCCCGGCGCTGCCCGCGTTGTACGTGATGAAGACGTTGGTCACGCTCGGCAACACCTGGACGCCGATGAAGCAGTTGTAATTGTTGCCGGCCCTCGGAGAGAGCAGCGACGTGGCGGGGGCATAGTTGATGAAGACCCGCACGTTGCCGAACGTGTACTGGCCTGTTCCCATGAAGGTCCAGTGCAGCGTGCCCAGCCAATCGCCCATCGTGAGGATCGCGCGCGCCAGGAGGCTCAGCGCAGGCCCCATCGAGAACCACACGTTGAACGAGAACGGGAACTTCACCGCGTTCGGGTCGAAATTGGGGAACGGGAACGGGCCGAACGCAGGCGACATGCACACGTCGGGGAACCCGGCGCTCATGCCGGTACACTTGTTGTTCGCAGGCAGCATCGCGCCGGCCTCCTATCCCAAGAGGATCTGCTTGCCGTTCACCGTGACCGTCTCCTCGGTCAGGATCGTGGCGTTCTTCGCCTTCGTGAAGGCCGTCTTCTCCACGATCGTGTGCGACTCGCTCGCTTGAACGCTCAGCAGCGCGCTCACCCGCTGGACCATCGAGGTGAACCTCTGGACCACGGCGTCGGCCACCATCCGGATCTTGCCCGCCTGCACCTCGATCTCCGGCCCCCGGATCGCGACGCCCTTGTCCCCGGACAGCGAGAGCTCCCCGTCCCTCGCGTGCACCGCCACGTCCCCCTGGAGCGACAGCACCGTCCGACCCGCGCCGTGGAGCACGCCGATGGCGTAGTAGCGCTCCTCCCTGCCGATGACGAGCAGCGTGTCGCCCACGGCGGGCTCGTAGGGCAGCGCGAGCGCCATCTCGACGGCGACCGGCTGGCCGCCCGGCAGCTCCACCGCGATCGCGCCCCCCTCCGCCGCCGTGACCCGGCCCGGGCCCAGGTACTCCCTCGGGAGCGCCGCGGCGCCGTCCTGGCCCGCGTCGTCGGCCGCCGCGCCCCCGGCCCGCGGGAGGCCGATCCGAAGCACGTCCGCGCCGCGCGAGCCGTGCGCGCCGTACGCCCGAGGCGCGTGCTCCTCGCCCGCCGCCGCATCCACCCGCACGGCCGCCGCGCGATCGCTCTCCTTCATGGCTCCCATCGACATCGCTCCTCCTTCATTGCGAGCGCCGCTCGGGCGGCATCCATGCTTCGGCCTCCAGGCGATCGACGTCCGTGCGCCTCGCCGTGGCGAGGTTGGCATCGAGATAACGTGTCTTCTCGTCGCGGACGTGGTGCAGGTTCGCCCAGTGCAGGTCCGCGCCGGTGAAGTCGGCGCCCGAGATGTCCGCGTGCGAGAGATCGGCGTGGTGCGCCTTGACCCCCACGAACAGCGCCCCGGCCGCGCGGACCTCGTGCATCACCGTCTCCCGGATGTCGGCCCCCGCGAGGTTCGCCCCCGAGAGATCGGCCTTCACGAAGATCGCATTGCGGAGCATCGCCTGCGTCAGCCCGGCGCCGGCGAGCACGCCCTCGCCGAAGAAGGCGGCCTTCGCCATCGCGCCCGCCAGCGAGGCCTGCCGCAGGTTCGCCCCCTTGAAGTTCGCGTTCGCCAGGATGGCGCCGTCGAGCCGGGTCCGCTCCAGGTTGCACGAGGTGAAGTCGCAGTTCGACAGGTTGCACCCCGAGAGGTCCATCCCCGAGAGGTTCCCGAGCGCGAAGAAGCACCGCGAGAGGGTCAGCCCGGAGAGCGACACCCGCGTCAGGTCCACGCCGGAGAAGTCCACGCAGTCGAAGATCGCCTTCTCGAAGGTGATGCCCTCCACGACCGCGGTCCGCAGCGTGGTCTGCGAGACGAGCGCGCGCGTCAGGTTCGCGCCCGTCAGGTTGGCCCCCTCCAGCATGCAGCGCACGAGCCGCGACCCGGACAGGTCGGCGCCCGAGAGATCGGCCTCCTTGAAGACCACCATCTCGAGGTCCTTGCCCGAGAGATCCGCGCCCGGCAGCCGCGCCCGGTACAGCATGCACGACCTCAGCGTCGCGCCCCGGAAGTCCGCGCCGGTGAGGTCGCAGCTCGCGAGCACCGTCTGGTCGAGCGTCGCGCCCCGGAAGCTCGCGCCCCGGAGGTCCGTTCCCTGGAGCGACGACAGCGTGAGGTTCGCGTTCTCGAAGCTCACCCCCGCGAAGTCCATCCCCTCCAGCGCCGCGCCCGCGAGGTCCGCCCCGGAGAGGTCGAGCCGGCCGAGGCGCGCGCCGTCGAACACCGTCTTCGTGAGCTTCTTCGGGAGCACGGCCTCCCGGAGATCGGCCTTCAGGAACACCACCGTGTCGAGCTCGGCGCCCGAGAGATCGGCCCGCGTCAGGTTCGCCTCGGCGAACGACGAGCCCTCGATCCGCGCCTGCGACAGCGAGGCGCCCGAGAGATCCGCCCGCGTGAACGACGACTGCGAGACGGTCACCCCGTCGAGCGCCGCGCCCGACAGGTCGGCGAGGTCGAGCCGCGTGCCCTTCAGGGTCGCGCCGGACAGCTCTGCCCCCGCGAGCTTCGACTCGGCCAGGTTCGCCTCCTGGAGCCGCGCGCCGCGCAGGTTCGCCCCGGTCAGCTGCCCGCGGACCAGGCTCGCCCCCGTGAGGTTCGCCCCGGCGAGGTTCGCGCCCGAGAGGTCGCTCTGGGCGATGGCCGCGCCCTGGAGATCGGCGCCCGACAGGTCCGCGCCGCGGAGCGCGCACCAGGCCATCTTGATGCCGCGGAGATCGGCCCCCGAGAGGTCCGCGCCCTCCAGCTGCACCCGCCCGAGCTTCACGCCGCGCAGCCGCGCCTTGCGGAGGTCGGCCCCCCGCAGATCCATGTCGCCGAGCGTCCTGCCCTCGAGCGCCTCGCCCGCCTGGAGCAGCGCCCTCAGCTCGTCCGGGGTCATCGATCTCGCTCCAGCGTCGACTTCTTCAGGTTCGCCCCCCTGAAATCACAGCCGGATCCCGAGGTCTCGTAGAATTTTGCATCGTAGAGGTTCGCGTCGACGAACTTCGCCTCCGGGACCCGCGCCTTGAGCAGGTCCGCCTCGAAGAGGTTCGCCCGCGTGAAGTCGGCGCGCGTGAGGTTTGCCCGGTCGAACCGGGCGCCCCGCACGTTGGCCCCGAAGAAGCTCGCCCCGTCGGCCGTGGCCTCGCTGAAGAGGGCGCCCGTCAGCACGGCGAGGCTGAGATCCGCGCCGGTGAGGGTCGCGCTCATCCACACGCTCCCGTCGCCCCGCGCGCCCGTGAAGACCGCGCCGGTGAGGTCGGAGCCGGAGAAGCTCGTGCCGGTCAGGGTGGCGCCCGCGAACGTGGCGGAGGCGCCCTTGACCTTGGACACGAAACACCGCGTGAGCGAGGCCTGCGACAGGTCCGCGCGCTCGAGCACGGTGCTTTCCAGGAAGGCAACGGCCCACGCCGCCCCGCGCGCGACGGCCCCCGTCATGTCCGCCCTCGAGAAGACGAGCTGCGACCCTTGCGTGCCCGAGAGATCGGCCTCCATGAGCCGCGCGCCGTCGAACGTGGTGCCCTCCAGCGTGGCGCCGCGGAAGACGGCGCGCTCTGCCCAGGCGCTCTGCAGGGTGGCGAGGCTCAGGTCCGCGCCCGTGAAATCGGCCTCCCTCACGTCGGCGTCGAACAGCACGGCCTGCTTGAGGAGGGCGCGCGTGAGCCTCGCGCCCCGGAGGTTGGCGCCCGTGAGGAGGGCGCCCGTGAGGTCCGCGCCGGTCAGGTCGCGGCCGCTCAGGTCCTGCTCGCTCAGGTCCTGGTCGCGGAGGTCGCTCCCCGGCCCGATCTGCCCGGGCGGCCGCGGCGGGGCCATGGAGAGGCCCATCGACGCGAGCTTCGGATCGCCGGCGAGCTTGTCCCACGCCGCGAGCGCCGGGACCTGGGTCCCGCGCGCGGCCGCGAGCGCCTTCGCCTCCTCCACCGCCCGCGCGACGCGCCGGAAGGCCGTCCGGAGCGCCGCGTCCATCAGCACGGGCGACGCCTCGGAGCTCATCGGCGGCAGGGCCTGCGAGGCCTTCGGCAGGTTGCGCAGCGCCTCCGCGATGACGCTGCCGAGGACCTTGCCCCCCGGCAACGCGATGCCCGCGAGCGCCGCCATCGCCCGGCCGATCCTCTCCTGCTGCGGCTTCGCGACGTCGCCGAGCCGCGCCTTGAGCAGCGCCGACAGCGGGTCGAGCCCCGCCGCGCCGCCGCCGTCGCGCGGCGCCGCGCCGTCGCCCTTCTTCTGCAGCGCCTGCAGCGCCCCCCACTCCTCCTTGAGCTCCGGCGCGAGCTGCTCCTCGATCTCGAGCGGATCGGCCTCGAAGCGCGCGAGGATCTCGCGGTAATGCTCCTCGGGCAGCGCCGGCCCGTCGAGCGGCTCGGAGGCGACGAGCGTGGTGACGCGCGAGAGGTCGTCGTCGGTCACCTCCGTGAGGCCGCGCCACGTGAGGAACAGGGCCCCCTCGTCCAGGTTGGCGAGCAGCGTGTCGAGGTGCATCGGCACCTCCCGGAACCCGCGCTCCGCGTCGTTCGCGAACACGCGGATCCGGAGGCCCGGCAGCCGCGACCGGAAGACCTCCGCGTCCGGGTGGAGGTTCTGGAACAGGAGCTCCTCGTCCCCGCGCAGGTACGGGAGCCACTGATCGGGCCGGGCCGCGTTGAAATAGGTCCAGTCGAAGTCGTCGGCGAAGTAGGGCGCTCGCTTCTCGCGGTACGCCTTGCCGTAGTTCTTCCCGACCCGGGCGCGCCGATCGGGCCGGTTCGGCGACAGGGGCCCGAACCCCGCGGGCGCCGGCCGATCCGAGCGCGACAGCAGCAGATCGTCCGCGCCCTCGACGTTGGGGAGCTCGCGCGTCCCGTGGCCCCTGCCCACCGGGTTGAGCGGGTGCCCCGGCCCTCCGAAGCTGCGCCGATCGCCGAGCGGCATCCGGTCGAACGGCACGGGATCGCTCATGGCGGGCCCGAGCAGGCCATCCATCCACACGCGCTCGCCGACCACGCGCAGGATCTTCGACCAGGACCCGACGCCGAACCGCACCGGACACTCGGTCATGCGCGCCTTGCCCGGCGTGTGGCACGTGCCGATCAGGAGCACGTCGGCGTGGGGCTTGAAGTCCGCCAGATCGCTCGGGTACAGGCACTCGCCGGTCTGCTCGTGATCGTCGTCGTGGAACACGTCGCCGCGCAGCGTCTCCTGCGCGAGCGCCGGGTGGCCCTCGGGCAGGGAGAGCGGCGCTCCGGGCGTGAGGGTGAACTTCGCCCGGACGATCAGGGTCATCTCCGGCTGGGGCGGCCTCCGCGAGGTGACCTTGCTGCCGAAGAGGAACGGGGTGAGGTTCTTGTTCGCCATCCGTGAGGGTCGTCGCGCGTGCGCGTCACGTCATGAGGTGGACTGCCGCGATGTTCGTGCGGACGGGCACGACCTTGCCCCGGTCCAGGGTGACCTTCAGCTTCTCCGTCCCCATCGAGAGCGTGGGCCCGATGCTGGCATCGAGGGACGCGGCGACGGTGACGGACGCCTCCAGGCCGATCGTGGCGCTGGCCGAGATGCCGCCTGTGAAGCTCACCTCCGCGCCGAGCGTCGCCTCGATCATCGCCCCCAGGACGACCTCGTTGACCATGCCGAGGTTGATCGTCGTCTCGATCCCGTCGACGACGGTCTTGCTGTCGCCCTGCGTGTAGGAGTCCGAGTCGCCGTACTTCTCGTCCTTGGTGTCGGCGTGGGTCTCGGAGATGATCTTGCTCGCCTTTGTATAGCTCTTGATGATGTCGGCCTCGGTGTGGTCATCCACGGTCCCGGTGACCGTGGTCGAGGTCGTGATCGACCCCGCCTTCATCGTCGACTTCGACGGTCCCTCGACGGTCGTCTCGTCGGTCATCGACGTGGCGTGGGTCTTCGACACCATCGTGTCCGCCCAGGTCTCGTTGGAGATCGAGGGCACCGGCAGCTTCGCCGAGCCGGTATAGGACGAGATGCTCTTGGCCCACGTCCTGTCGACGATCGTGGGGTTCTCCCCGAGGACGCCTGATCGGGGGAGACCCCAGGGGTCCGTGATCTCGTCCAGGTTGCGCGGCGGGCTGTCGTGTCCGGTGACGCTCTCCATCTTGCTGCTGTAATGGAACTCGAAGGCATCGCCGTGGTAGGTGGTGTGCACCTCGCCCTTCACGGTCTTCTCGCGCAGGCGCTTCTCGCCGCGGGGGCCCTGGATGAAGTCGAACTCGCCCGACCCGTAGAAGGTGATGCTCTTCTCGTTGATCTGCCCGTCCTCCGCCTTCCAGCCGCCCTCGAACTCGCGGCGACCGAGGACGGTCATCTTGTAGGTGCCCCCGATGACCTCGACCTTGTCGCCCCGCGTGGTGATGACCCGGTTGCCGTCGGTGTGATCTCGCCAGGTGTACTCGTCGCCCTCGGCCGCGCCGATGCGCAGGTACGACGACATGCCGTCGCCGAAATCAGGCACATGGAGGATACCGTACTTGCCATCGCCGGCCATGGGAGCTCCGTATCCGGTGGCGCGTGGAGCGTGGTGCTCGCGCCCTCAAACGAAGAGGTTGAACGCCGAGACGATCTTGTTGGCGAGCGCGATCTCCGTCTTGCTCATGTGGAGCTCCACGCCCGCCGGGCTGATCTCGAGCGTGGGGCCGGCGGAGACGTCGATGCTCCCGGTCAAGCTGAAATCCGCCTTGAGCCCGACGGTCACGTCGACGATGCCGCCGGCCGTGAAGGTCACCTCCGCGCCGAGCGTCGCCTCGATCATCCCCCCCAGGACGACCTCGTTGACCATGCCGAGGTTGATCGTCGTCTCGATCCCCTCGACGACGGTCTTGCTGTCGCCCTTCGTGTAGGAGTCCGCGTCGCCGTACATATCGTCCTCGGTGTCGGCGTGGGTCTCGGAGATGATCTTGCTCGCCTTCGTGTAGCTCTTGATGATGTCGGCCTCGGTGTGGTCATCCATGGTCCCATCGACCTTGGTGGACGACGTGATCGACGCGGCCTTCATGGTGGATTTCGACTCCGCCTTGACCGTCGTCTCGTCGGTCATCGAGGTGGCGTTCGTCTTCGACACCATCACTTCCGCCCAGGTCTCGTCGGTGATCGACGGCACCGGCAGCTTCTCCGAGCCGGTATAGGACGAGATGCTCTTGGCCCACGTCCTGTCGACGATCGTGGGGTTCTCCGTCGGGATCGCCTGGGGCGAGGGCGGGTTCTTGTCATCGATGAAATCGTCGGTGACATTCAGCGTGGGGAAGGTGTCCGTGCCGGTCTGGCTCTCCTTGATCTTCCCGAAGTAATAGTCGTAGACGTCGCCGTGGTAGAGGGTGTGCACCTCGCCCTTGATGGTCGTCTCGACCACCTTCCACGTCCCGCCGTAGTTCTGCACCCACTCGATCGTGGTGCCGCCGCCGAAGGTCTCGCTGACCTCGGTGACGTGCCCTCCCGACACGTCCCAGCCCGCCTGGTGCTCCCCGCGGCCGAGGATGAGCAGGCGGTAGTTCCCCCCGATCACCTCGACCTTGTCGCCCTTGGTGGTCGAGATGCGGTTGCCGTCGGTGTGATCGCGCCAGCCGCCCTTCGTGTGCAGCTTCGCGGTCTCGGCCTTTCGCTCGCCCACAGGCACGAAATTGGGCGAGCCGTCCCGCTTGCGGTCGTCGTCGGTGAACGTCTGAATCCGCTCGGCGAGATCGTCGCCCGCGCTCTCGCCGAGCGGCGCGGCGGCCCCGAGGCGCAGGTAGGACGGTTCCCCACCATTCAGATCCGGTACTTCGAGGAGCGCGAACTTGCCTCCGGACACTGGAGCCTCCGAGCGTGATCGACGACGCATGGCGTCGCCGTGTCGCGGACCGCACAATCCTATGTCAGGGGGAGCCGCCCGTCCACGCCGAACCGCTCGCCGCGATCGTCGTGATCGAGCGCGCGGCTCACGGGGCCGCGTGGCTCACGAGGCCTCGGCGGGGCGCTGCGCCGCCGACTCGGGGGCTTGGTGCGCGATGGCCCAGACGAACTCCGGCAGCAGCGCGAGGGAGTGCGGATCCTGCGTCACGCCGATGAGACCGCTGATGAACTCCATGGGGTGCTCGCGCCTGCTCCCGTCGATGAAGCGCAGCTGGGCGCTGGTCAGGCCGGGCGGCAGCTCGGAGAGCCCCGGTCCCTGCGGGTTCCCGAGGCCCCCGAGCGCGTCGCTCCGGGCCTCCGCCGTCAGCCATCGCTCGTGCCAGCTCTCGAGATAGGGATTCGGGGCGAAGTAGTCGTTGGGCCACGCGCGCAGGTAGGGAAACAGCACGTGGATCCACCCGGTCAGCTCGTCGGCCGAGCTCTCGTACCTGAAGAACGCGCGCCAGAACATCGTGTCGGCGCGCCCCTCCGCCGAGGCGGCGATCTGGTCGAGCACGGGCAGGAGCGCGCGGGTCCACCGATCTTGCCCGACGGAGCCGAGCATCGCCACGCGCTGGCGCACCCAGCGCCAGTCGTCGGACGTGCCGAGCAGGTACACGCGCGGGATCCCGCGCTGCGGGAACACCATGTCGCCCGGGAACGGCGGCTCCCACGCGTAGTGCGGCGCGAGCGGGGTCGCGACCGTGAGCTCCGACGACACCCGCTCGACAGGCCCCGTGGTGGAGAAATTGGAGGTCACGAGGTCCCGCAGCGAGCCGACCCGCGCCGAAACCTGCCTGGAAAAGTCCGGAAACAAAGCTGGCCACGGGTTCACCTCGCCGAGGGTGAAGTCCGGGCGATCGACGACGAGCGAGAACTCGTGATCGTCGGGGAGGAAGCGGCGTCGATGCTCGTCGTTCGCGGCGAGGTGGAACGTGAAGCCGCGCGCCAGGCAGAGCCAGACCACGTCGGGCGAGAGCACGAGGGGATAGCGCTGGGTGAAGGCGGTATAGGCGGCCTGGACGAGCGGGTGGAGGTCCGTGCGTCCCACGAGGGGCAGGCGGTGGCGGTAGGAGGCCTCGATCTTCGAGACGAGCAGGCTCTGCACCGCAGCTTCGCTATCGAATCCCGGCAACGGCGCCGTTGCGGGCTCGACGTCGGCAACGGCGATCGTCGTGACGTTCATGAAACCTCGTCCTCCCCAAGCCTGCGCGGCGCGCTCGTGATCCTTCGCTGTCCTTCGTACACGAGCGTGCGGCGCGCGACAACGGGCCGCGCGCAGGCGCCCACCGCGGCGTCGCTGCATGGGACGGAGCGCGCCCGGGCGCGGCACATTTCTGCTGCCCGGCGTGAGCGCTGGGGCCCGGCAAGGTGCTTGTTCCGAGGCATCGATTGGTGATGGGTCGTGATGGTCGTGCTCCGGGTCCGCTGGGAGGCGTGCGCGGTCGTTCTTCCGGACCTCCGAGAAGACAGGAGTTCGTTCTCCTGCTTTCCTTCCCACAGCGCGCGCAGCCAGGTCGACGGCGCTGTCGCTCGGCGCCGGCGTTGCAGCCGAGCGGGTTGTCGTCGCAGCCGAGCGTTTTCTCTGGATCCGGGCTGCTCTTCGCCGTAGCCGAGAAACATTTCTCTAGATCCAGGCCGTATTTAACCGGAATCGAGAGATGATTCTCTGGATGCAGGCTGCTTTTAGCCTGAACCGAGAGATGATTCTCTGGATATGGGCTTACCATGGCCGGAATCGAGAGGATTTTCTCTGGATCCGGGCTGCTCTTCGCCGGAAGCTACACGATGTCGGCGCGCCGTTCACGCCGGTTCACGCCGCGCCGGCCCCTCCGTGCGCGCGCGATGCCGCTGGAACGTGATTTTTTTGCGGGCGGCAGATGCCCGAGGGCTTCGCCATGGCGGTGTTGCATGTCCGTGGTGAATGGTGCACGACTAGGCGCTCGTGCAGCCGCGGCGAAACGCCCTGAAGGAGGGGCGCAGCAGATGAACTCACGCCAGGCGAGTCCCCTCGGGGCGAGCGTATCGGCCAGCCCGAAGCTGGCGCTGCGGATCGACTTTCTCAAGAAGGTGTACGGGCTCTTCACGGCGAGCCTGGTCGTCTCCTCCCTGGGCGCCATGTGCGCGCTGTACATCGGGGCGCCGGACGTGGAGGAGGGGACACTGGGGCGCGAGATGCCGCCGCTTGTCGAGCTCTTCGCGCAGCACCCGATCCTCTCGATGGGCGTCGTGTTCGGCGTGATGTTCGGCGCGCGGGCGGTGCGCAAGATCCCCGGGGTCAACGTCCTCGCGCTCTTCGGGATGGCGGCCGTCCTGGGCGTCACCGCAGCGCCTGCGCTCTACATGGCCCAGGCGGCGGCGGGCCTCGGCGGCACCCTGTCGTCGGCCCCGGTGCGGGACACCTTCATCCTGACGGTCCTCACGTTCGGGAGCCTCACGCTGGGGGTCTTCCTCTCGAGGGAGGACCTGTCGTTCATGGCCAGCGGGCTGGTGATGGGCGCGATGGTCGTCCTCGGCGCGATGCTGCTGAACGCCCTGCTCGGGAGCACGCTCCTCGGCCTCGCGATCGCCAGCGTGTCCGTCCTCGTGTTCGGGGGATACGTCCTCTACAACACGTCGCGCCTGCTCCACTCGAGCGAAGAGGACCCGGTCGGCGGCGCGCTCGACCTCTACCTCAACTTCATCAACCTCTTCTCGTCGATTCTGCAGATCCTCTCGGGCCGCCACGTTTGAGCCGGCCGCGTTGCGTTCACGTCGCGGCGCGCGCCCGTCTGCGCCCGACCTCCCTTGGGTCTCGCGCCCGGGGCGGACGGCTGGAGGGCGGCTTGACGCGCCATTTGGGCCGGGTAAGAACGCGCTGACCATGAGCCTGCAGCTCCTCGTCGCCACGCTTGCCCTCTCCCTCTCATCGCTCTCCTTGCTCGCTTGCAACAAGCCCGCCGAGGAGGCGCCGGTGGTGGCGGCCGCCGAGCTCGCCGCGCCGGCGAACGTCAAGCGCGTCGACATCGCGGTGAACGACAGCGGGTTCTCCCCGTCGACGATCGAGCTGAAGAAGGGAGAGCCCGTGGTGCTGCGCTTCACGCGGACGACGAAGAGCGAGTGTCTGAAGGCGATCGCGATTCCCGATCTGAAGATCGAGAAGGACCTGCCGCTGAACACGCAGGTCGAGGTGGCCATCACCCCGCAGAAGGAGGGGAAGATGGTGCTTCAGTGCTGGATGGCGATGGTCAAGGCGACCATCAACGTGGTCGGCTCGTGACGCGGCCGCGCCCGTTGCGAGACGCGCGCGCTGTCAGAGCATGAGCCAGAGCTCGGCGTCGTAGCGCTTCGCGCCGCCGCCCGCGTCCTGCGCCGCGCGGCGCCTCCCCGAGGCGGGCTCCCCCGCGCTGCCCGGCGCGTCGTCCCGGCGCGCCCCGTCGCCTCGAGCGCGCGCGCCGGCGTGGGCCAGGTCGATGCCGGAGGCGGCGCAGCGGGCGACGGCGAAGCGGAGCATCTCGCGCACGTCGCCCGAGCGGAGCATGCCGCGCGTCCGGTGGCGCGCGATCGCGGCCGCGCGCTCGACGCACTCGGCGCAGGGGGCCACCTCCGATCGGAACCTGAAGAGCAGCGTCCCCTCGGGCCACCCGAGCGCCGACGCCTCGATGCTCACCACGACGAACTCGCCGTCGCGGACCACCCGGGTCCGGGCCGCGCTCGCGCTGTCCTCGCCGGCGCCGTGCGCCTCGCCTCTCAGCAGGAACCAGTAACGACCCATGAGGCGCTCGACGTCGCGCGGCTCACCGTGAGCGATGATGTCTGTCATCCCTGACCTCCAACGACCCAATGTGAGGCCCGCTCCTTCGAACTTCGATGGCAGGGAGAGACAGGAAATGTCTGCTCGGAAGGACAATGTCCGAGCGGACGCGACGCGACGCGACGCGACGCGACGCGACGCGACGCGACGCGTCTCGGTTGGATGTGGTCTGTATTACCGTTGTGGCGGTGGTTTTCGCTTCCCTTTAGGGGCCCCGTGAGTAAGCTCTGCGCCCCCCAACGTGCCCGGCGGGAAGCCGCCCCGGTTCTTCGCTCCGAACCGGCTCGTGACGAGGCGCGCCGAGGGGATCGCTCTCGCGGCGCGCCGCGCGGAGCCTGTTTCAGCCACCCCAGACGGAGCGAGCAAGGCGATCCCATCATGAATCAGCATCCCGGCATCATCGGCAAGAAGATCGGCATGACGCAGATCTTCAACGAGACGGGCGAGGTCCTGCGCTGCACGGTCGTGCAGGCGGGCTGCGTCGTCATCGGCAAGCGCACGCTCGAGAAGGACGGCTACAGCGCCCTCATCCTCGGCCTCGGCGAGCGGGCGGAGAAGCACACGACGAAGCCGGTCGCCGGCGCGTACAAGAAGTCGGGGCAGACGCCGAAGCGGATCGTGCGCGAGCTGCGCTGCAGCCCGGAGCACGCGGCGAAGTACGAGATCGGGACCGCGCTCAAGGTCGACGAGATCTTCGAGGTGGGCCAGCGGGTGGACGCGCAGGGCCGCTCGCGCGGCCGCGGCTTCAGCGGCGTCATCCGCCGGTGGAGCTTCGCCGGCGCGGTCAGCTCGCACGGTACGCACGAGTACTTCCGCCACGGCGGCTCGATCGGTACGAACATGACCCCCGGCCGCACGCTGCCCGGCCTGAAGATGCCCGGCCACTACGGCGACGAGACGGTGAGCGCGCTCAACCTCAAGATCGTGAAGCTCCTCCCCGAGGACAACCTGATCCTCATCGAGGGTCCGGTCCCCGGCCCGAAGAACCAGGTGGTGACGATCCGCGGCGCCGTGAAGAAGCGCGGCGGCAAGGGGATCGTGCCGGTGCAGCAGCCGACCGGCAAGAAGAAGGGCGGCTGATCCCGGCCGCCGGCGGGGCAGCTCCCATGAGCGAGCGCCCCGCCGGTCGTGCCCGCCGAGTGTCCCTCCGTGTCGCAGAAGCCGAAGAACCCGTACAAGCGGCCTGACGCCTTCACGAAGGCGGCGAAGGCGCAGGGCTATCCTGCGCGCAGCGTCTTCAAGCTCGAGGAGATCGATCGCCGGGTGCGGCTGCTCCGCCCTGGCCAGCGGGTGCTCGACCTGGGCGCCGCGCCGGGGTCGTGGTCGATGTACGCGGCGCAGCGGATCGGCGCGGGGGGCAAGCTGCTCGCGGTGGATCTGTCGCCGATCACGGCGGCGTTCGGCCCGCAGGCGACGGTAGTGCAGGGGGACGCGCTGTCGCTCACGAACGAGGCGCTCGCGCAGTTCGCGCCGTACGACGTGGTGCTGTCGGACATGGCGCCCGCGACGAGCGGCAGCAAGATCGCCGACCAGGCCCGGAGCTACGAGCTGTTCATGCGCGCCGTGGCCGTGGCCGAGGCGCTGCTCGCGCCGGGCGGGGCGTTCGTCGGCAAGATCTTCATGAGCGAGGACTTCGTGAAGGCCCGGGACGCGCTGCGGAACCTCTGCGAGGAGGTCCGGAGCATCCGGCCCGAGGGGACGCGGGCGAGCAGCGTGGAGATCTTCCTGGTCGGGCTGAAGCGGAAGGCGGCGGGGAAGACGGGGTAGACGCCTGTCACTGTTCAGGAAAAGCCGATAAGAGAGGTATCCTGAGCTTCCTCTCTTCTCTTGGCGTCCTTGGCCGTCAATCCGCGCTGAATACCCGCCGGCATCCCCTCAGAACGCGCTGTGTCCCGTGATCGCGTTGCCGAGGATCAGGCAATGCACCTCGTCGGTGCCCTCGTACGTGTACACGCTCTCCAGGTTGAGCATGTGCCGGATGACCGGGTAATCGAGCAAGATCCCGTTCGCGCCGAGCACGCTCCGCGCGGTCCGCGCGATCTTGAGCGCCCAGCCCACGTTGTTCCGCTTGCACAGCGAGACCTGCACCGGGCTGATGCCGGTCGTGTCCTTCAGCCGCCCGAAGTGCAGCGCCATGAGCTGCCCCTTCGCGATCTCCGTCGCCATCTCGACGAGCTCCGACTGGATGAGCTGCCGCGACGCGATCGGCTGGCCGAACTGGACGCGCTCGCGCGCATAGGAGACCGCCGTCTCGTAGCAGGCGCGCGCGGCGCCCAGCGCGCCCCACGCGATGCCGAAGCGCGCCTGGGTCAGGCAGCCGAGCGGGCCCTTCAGGCCGACCACGCCTGGCAGCACGTTCTCCTCCGGCACGCGCACCTCGTTCAGCACGATCTCGCCGGTCGGGCTCGCGCGCAGGCTCATCTTGCCGTGGATGAGCGGCGTCTCCAGCCCCTTCATCCCGCGCTCCACCACGAAGCCGCGGATGGACTCGGCCCCTCCGTCATCGACCTTGGCCCACACAACGCAGAGGTCCGCGATCGGCGCGCTCGTGATCCACATCTTCGTGCCCGTCAGCACGTACGCGCTCCCGTCCTTCCGGGCGCGGGTCTTCATCGAGCTCGGATCCGACCCGCTGTCGGGCTCCGTCAGGCCGAAGCACCCGATCAGCTCGGCGGCGGCCATCTTCGGAAGCCACCGCTGCTTCTGCGCCTCGGAGCCGTACTTCCAGATCGGATACATCGCCAGCGAGCCCTGGACGCTCACGAAGCTGCGCAGGCCGCTGTCGCCATACTCCAGCTCCTGCAGCGCGAGGCCGTAAGCGACCGAGTTCATGCCGGCGCAGCCGTAGCCGGTCAGCGAGCCCCCGAGCAGGCCGAGCGCGGCGATCTCGGGGATCAGGTCGGTCGCGAACTCCTCGCGCGCGAACAGGTCCGCGGCGCGCGGCAGGTACCGCTCGCGCACGAAGCGACGGACGGCGTCGCGGATCATGCGCTCTTCCTCGGAGAGCAGCGGATCGATCGCCATGAGCTGATCGAGCGAGAGGGGCTCCTGGATGGCCATGGAGCGAGCGTGTAGCGTGCCTTCGCGCGGCGCGGAAGGGGCAGCGCCGGCGGGCCGCCGGCTCAGGGGCGGATGGAGACGAGCGTGCCCTTCCGTAGCGAGAGCGCGCCGTGCCATTCGGCCGGGACCTCGGGCGTCGTCCACTCGAACAGCCAGGCGGCGTCGAGCGGAGAGAGGTTCACACAACCGTGGCTGCGCGGGGTGCCGAAATCGTCGTGCCAGTAGGCCGCGTGGAACGCGAAGCCCTCCGTGAAGTACTGGACGAAAGGCACGTCGCGGAAGTCGAACGGATCCTCGTCCTCCTCGTCGCCGTCCATCGTGACCGTGACGTGCTTCGTGTGGATGCGGAACAGCCCCTGGACGGTAGAGCGCGTCGTCTTGGGATCGCCGAGGCCGTCCGCCCCCGTCGAGACGAGCGTCACGTAGACGGGGCGGGCGCCCTCGTAGGCGACGAGGCTCTGCTTGTCGATCGAGACGTCGATCCACTTCCGCCCGCGCACCGCCCACGCAGGGGTCCGGGGGAGCGGGTCGACGCGCACGACCTCGTCGGCGCGGACGAGCGAGCCGTCCCGCGCCTCGAGGTAGTCGATGCCGCCGAGGCGCCGCGAGGCGCCGGACAGCGGGATCGCCTCGCGGAAGCGGAGCGGGGCGCGGGTGACGCCCCCGCGCTCGCCCGGGACGAGGCGCGCGGCGTGGCGGCGCCTGGCGAAGGCCACGGGCAAGGTGACGCCCTCAGGGAGCGCCAGCCCGGCGAAGGCGCTCGGCCGGATGACGCGGGTGCGGTCGAGCGGCAGGACGGCGAGGTCGGTCGTCAGGCCGAAGCGGCGCCCGTCGTGATCGAACGTCGAGAGCAGGGCGAAGCCGGAGCGCGTCCGGGCGCGGCCCAGGACGAGCGCGTCGGGAGAGCGGCGATCGCCGGCGAGCCCGGGCGCCGGCCGCCCGTAGAGCAGGACCGAGGGCGTCGCGTCCGGAGGCGGCGGCGCGACGAAGTCGGGCGCGCGCGCGGCGGTCGCGGCGCGGAGCAGGTGCCCGGCGAGGTCGGGCTCGGCGCCGCGTTGCTCGTCCTCGTCCGGAAGGCGCGCATAGAGCGGCGGGGTGGGGGAGCGAGACATCGCGTACGTGTAGGGCAGGCCGCCGAGCAGGGTTGTCGCGTCGCCTGCCTGCGTCGCGGCAAGTGCGTTTGCGCCCGGCTGCGTCGCGGCAAGTGCGTTTGCGCCTGCCTGCGTTGCGGCAAGTGCGTTTGCGCCCGGCTGCGTCGCAGCAAGTGCGTTTGCGCCCGGCTGCGTCGCGGCAAGCGTGACCTCGCCCGACGGCGCCGCGGCAAGTGTTGTCTCGCCCGCCTGTGTCGTGGCAGGCGCGGCCTCGCCACGAACGACCGGCAAGCTGGGCGAAGCGGACCGACGGACCGGGCGGCGAGACGATGCCTCGACCGCCAGGTCGTGAATGTTGAGCGTCGCACTGGCGCCGATGCAGACGTAGCCGTTCGGCTCGATGCGGTACCAGCCCTCGGCGCACGACGTCCTGCCGGAGGGCTCCGGCCTGCGCGCGACCACGGCGCCGGCGCGCAGGTACCCGATGCGCCGGCTGGTCCAGCGCGGTTCGGCGAAGATCCACGTCTCCCTGGCGATGCTCGCGAGCTCGTGGACCTCCTCCTCGGCCGCCGTCGGCGAGGTGGCCGGGGGAGGATCGATCTCGGGCAGCTTGTCGGATCCGTCATCGACGAGCTCCGGCGGCAGCGCCGGCAACGCGAGCGGGTCGCCGCCCGGCCCCGCGGCGACAGCGCCCGGCGTCCTCGCGGCCTCCGCGCTGGGCGGCGCGGCGTCCTCCGCGCGGGCGGCGGCGGGCGCCGGGGCAGCGACGGCGGGCGCGGCTGCGGCGAGCGGCGCGGTGACGGCGGAGGCGGGCGCCGGGGCCGGGGAGGTCGCGGCGGGCTCGGAGGCAGGGCGCGGGCAGCTCACGCTCAGCGTCGCGAGCGCTATCGCCGGCAGGAGGAAAACACCTCTCACGCGCATGGAGCGCGCGTATCAGGAGGCGCCGGCGAGGGCCAAGTTCAAGGGGGGTTCAGGAGAGCGGGAGGGCACGGGAGCGAGCGGCTCGCCGGCAGGAGGCGCCCGCCTGGAGGCCCAGCAGGGCCGGCGGGCGCCTTGGCGCGGCGTGCGGCGGATTCTCGCCCGCCGGCTTCACCAGGGCGGCGCGCGGTCGCCTCGCCGGGCCGCCGGCTGGAGCGGCGTCACGGCGTGGGGAGATCGCGCGCGCACGTCGCCGTGACGTAGTAGCGCCGCGAGGTGCCCGCGTAGGAAGCCCGAAAGTCCGTCGTCTGCTTGTACCCGGCGGCCAGGAAGCTGCCGCCATGCATGAAGCGTGCGCTCGAGGTGTTGTCGAGCCGCGAGCAGTCGTTGCAGGGCATCAGCAGCTGATAGTTATCCGAACCGTCACGGGTGGCCTTGTACGCGTTGCCGGCCAGGTCGAGCTGCCCCCACCGCCCGGCGCCCTGGGGGAACTTGCCGACGTCCGTGAGATCCGTGTGCGCGCAAGGATAGTTGCTCGGGTACGGCTCACCCAGGCAGCGGTTCGTTCCATCACCCGCGACCGTGCCGTCACCCTGGCAGCACCAGGAGGCATACCGTGTGACATCCGTGGAGCCGTCCTGGTTGACGCCGATGATGCTCTCGACGCTCGAGCCGCCCCACGGGAAGATGCGCTGCTCGTTGCCGCCGGCAGAGGCGTAGTTGATCTCCGCCTGGGTCGGCAGCCGGCCGCCGTCCCACGCGCAGAATCCGAACAGCTCGTACCACGTCGCGCAGACGATCGGCTTCTTCTCCTTGGCTCCCGGGATGTCGCTCCAGGACGGCCATCCATAGGGATCGCAGATGAGCGCCGTCTTGAGCGCGCTCGTGTTGGCCGCGAGATACGTGTTCCACGACGGGTCCCAGCCGCTGTTCGGGATCTTCGGGTGTGCACCCGCGCCGGCGGCCGGCGGGTTGGCCTGGGTCGGGCCGCCGGTCTGCTCGAGGTACTGCCGGAAGCGCCCCACCGTGACCGTGTACTTGTCGAGGTAGAAGCTGCTGACCGTCGCCGGCAGACCCGCGTTGTTGAGCCGGTTGAACGTGCCGCCCGGGACCGGAAGGGTCGAGCAGCAGTTATCGCCCCCCTCGACGCCGCAATTGGCACCTGCGCCAGGAGTGCTGCTGTTGCAGCTGATCGGCAGGCCAGGCACGCCGCCCCCGCCTCCGCCGCCGGCACCACCCGCGCCCCCCGCACCGCCCGCGCCGCCGGCACCACCCGCGCCCCCGGCGCCGCCCGCGCTGCTGGAGCTCGACGTCGTGGTGGAGGTCGTCGAGGAGCTGGAGCTCGACGTCGTGGTGGAGGTCGTCGAGGAGCTGGAGCTCGACGTCGTGGCGGAGCTCGTCGAGGAGCTGGAGCTCGACGTCGTGGCGGAGGTCGTCGAGGAGCTGGAGCTGCTCGACGTCGCCGTCGAGCCCCCCGTCTCGCTGTCGTAGCAGACGCGGAGATACGGCCGCCGATCCACCGAGCTCTCGCTCGTTCGGATGTGGGTGCGATTCATGGTTTGCTCGAAGAACACACCGTTGTTCGTGGTGGGGTCGTTCACCCAGCTCTGCACGGTGCTGGTGAGGCTGACCGTGTGGTAAGCGTATATGTATCCCGAGCTCGCCGTGAGGGTTCCCAGGACCGTGGGATCCCAGGCGCCCGAGTGCGAGTTCCACGTCACGGTGTTCTCGTCCCAGGGCGTCGTGATCCGGTGCACCCGCATCACGTCGGGGGTCAAGGCGCCGATGTTGAGGTAGAGATACGCCGAGACGATGGAGGCGCCGGCAGGGATCGACGAGAGATCGAACGCGATCAGCCCACGCATGTAGGTAAAGCCGGTCTCGGCAGTGCCGGTCCTGCCGGCGTACATGTCGGCCCCGGTGGGCGTGTAAGTGGGATAGGCCGAATTGATGAGGGCATCCTGGACCACGCCCGTCGCCCCGGTGCGCTGGAGAGTCACACAGACGGTCGCGGCCTGCTGCGCCTCACCGAGCAGCTCGCCACCTTCGTCTTGTGCGCCGACGCACCCGGCGAGCGCCGCGCCGGAGGCGGCGGCGAAAGAGGCCAGGAGCAGATGCCGAGACCCTCTCATGATCGTTCGATTCCTCATGATGCTCTCCGATCCGCGTCGTCGGGCCAGCTCCGCCCGCGAGGCTTCGTGTGATGCCGTCGCGCAGGAACGCCAGAGAGCGCCCCCGCCAAAACCACCATCTGCCTGCGCGCCGTAAAGCATCACCTTCATCAGGTCAGCCGTCGGATCGTTCTGGCGTCAAACAGCGCGCGAGGAAAACGATACCGTTTTACGGCTTTGATTTGAATGCGTCAATTGGGAATAGAGGTTTGCTGTCAAAAATCTGTTGATGTTGCTTGTGATGTCGGAGCAAAACTAAGCATTATTGCTCGAATCCTTGGTAAGTGTCGAGCGCCGCGAGACACATTTGCGATGCCGCTCACATTTCGCTCGCGTTTCGCTCGCGTTCTGCGCGTGCCGCGCAACATGAGCAGCTACATCCGCCTGAACCGCCGGTGATCAGCTTGCCGGGGCGCGCGAGTCGATGGCGGATTCTGCCGTTCAGGCGAGCGTGAGGGGTGGTGGTGCTGGGGCAGAGATGCCTGCTTTTGTCTACCTGAGCGCTCGTCGGCTTACCTGGTGCTTTTTCCCCGCGCGGGTTCGTGGGCGGAAGCGCTGGAGAGGCCTTCTTCGACCTCGGTGACAATCATCGTCGCGAGCAGATCGAGCAGCGCGCGGCCTTCGTCCTCGGACGCCTCGCGCGGAGATCCAGTGTAGGCGGCGTCCATGCCCAGCGCGCGGAAGCTCTTCGCTCCTGCCTTGATGCCCTCCGACAGGCTCAGGCCGAGGTCCGGCAGGTCCTGGGCGATGTCTTTCCGGACGAGCGCGGAGGCCGCGGCGAGGACGAGCGATGTCTCGTAACGGCCCGCGTGGCAGGCGCCGCTCCGGAACTCCGCGGAGAGCGTCCGCGCCCAGCGGCGCGCGAGCGGGCACGCGACCGAGGCGCGGCCCAGGGGCAGGTCGCTGGTGGCGGCGCGCACGGCGCTGTCGTGCTCCGGCTCGAGGTGGTTGTTGATGAAGCAGACATGCGACAGGCCGGCCGACAGGTAGGCCTCGGCGACGGCGCGCAGAAAGGCGGTGAGCGCGGGCGCCGGGATCGAGATCGCGCCGGCGAAGCCCGCCGCGAAGTCGGTCACGCCATAACCGATGGACGGGGCGAGGAGCGCAGCGACGCCGCGCGCCCACAGCCGGCGGCCGGCCTGCTCGGCCGCGGCCTCGCCGATGAGCGTGTCCGTACCGAGCGGCAGGTGCGGGCCGTGCGGCTCGACCGACCCGACCGGCACGAGCGCGACGCACGGCGCGCCGCCCGACAGGAGCGCGGCGAGCTCCTCCGTCGTGAGCTCCGCGAGGCGCGGCGCGGCCTGCATGGGCTAAAGGCCCGCCGGGTTCTCGCCGGCGACCTCGCGCTGCCGGAGCGCCTTGCGATCGACCTTGCCGCGGTCGTTCCTGGGGACGTCATCGACGAAGGCGACCCAGCGCGGGTACTTGTGCTTGCTCAGCCGGTCCTTCACGAAGGCCTTGAGCTCCTGGGCGAGCTCGGCCCTCCCCTCGTCGGTGGCGACGCGGCCGCGCGCGTCGTCGCGGACCACGATGAACGCCTTCGGCTTCACGAGGCCCGCCTCCTCGGCGCCGATCACGGCGGCGAGGCTGACGGCCGGGTGCTCGGTCAGGCACTCCTCCACCTCGACCGGCGCGACCCAGACGCCGCCCACCTTGAGCAGCTCGTCGGCGCGCCCGCTGAACCAGAGGTAGCCCTCGGCATCCATGCGGAAGAGATCTCCGGTGCGGCACCAGTGGCCATGGAAGGTGCCCCAGCTCTTCTCGCGATCCTGGAAGTAGCCGAGCGCGACCGAGTCGCCCTTCACCCACATGACGCCGGTCTCGCCGGGCGGGAGCTCGGGCGCGCCCGGCCCGGCCGCGTCCGAGGGGAGGATCTTGATCGTGTACCCCTCCACGACGCGGCCGAGCGACCCCGGGCGCACGTCGCCGGGGCGGTTCGTGCAGTAGATGTGGAACATCTCCGCGGAGCCGATGCCGTCATAGACGTCGGCGTGGAACCGCGCGCGGAAGCGCTCGAGGAGCGCCGGCGGCAGCGCCTCGCCCGCGGACAGGTGGAAGCGGACGCTGGAGAGGTCGAGGCGCGGCTCGCCGCGCGCCGCGCGGGCGTCGTCGTCGTCGAGCAGCTTGCCCATCATCGTCGGGACGTTGGTGACGACCGTCGGGCGATAGCGCTCGATGTACCGCGCGAGCGACTCCGGCGTCGGCCGCTCGACGAAGAGGCCCGACGTCGCGCCGACGGCGAAGGGGAACATCAGGTTGGTGCCCGTGGCGTAGCCGAAGAAGAGGCGCGGCACCGAGACGGTGATGTCGTCCTCGCGGTAGCCCACGGTCGCCTTGGCGTAGCGCTCGGTGTTGAAGGCGAAGTCGCGGTGCGTGTGCATGGCCGCCTTGCTCCTGCCGGTGGAGCCGGACGTGAAGAGCCAGATGGCGATGTCGTCGCGCCGGGTGGGGCGGGGGCCTGCCGGGGCGCGCTCCGCCGCGAGCGCTGCGCGCCCCTGCGCGAGGGCGCCGCGGAGCGAGGTGCCCCGCAGCGCCGCGAGGGCCGGCGAGACCGGGAGATCGGCCTCGAGATCGCCGCCGGTCGGGACCTCGGGCACGAGCACGACGGTGCGGATGTTCGTGGCCGCGAGCGCGCCCTGGAGCGCCTCGGCCACGCGCGGGATCGTGACGACCGCGGCGGCCCGCGTGTACTCGACGAGGTGCGCGAGGTCGGGCGCGGGCGCCTCGGGGTTGCCCATCGCCACGACGGCGCCGTGGCTCAGCGCCGCGAAGAAGGCCCAGACGAACGCGGGCGAGTCGTGCAGGACGATGAGCACCCGCTGCTCGAGCGCGACGCCCTCGACGGCGAGGTGCGCCTGGAGCATCCGGACCTTCTCGGCGACGTCGGCGTAGGTGTGCCGCTGATCGCCGAAGAGCAGCGCGACCTTGTCGCCGAGCCCCTCGCGCAGCCGATCGAACAGGAAGTAGTCGGCGAGGTTGAGCTCGTCAGGGAACGTCGGTGCGGTCATCGTCACGCCTCCTCTCGCCTCCATCGCGGCGCCGTGAGCCGCCGCTTTCCGCCCTCCGTGGTCGCGACCCCCGGCTCGTCGAGCCCCTCGCGATCCCAGAGCTGGCACGTCACGGGTCGGTGGCGCTGATCGAGCGCCTCGCAGTAATTGGAATAGATGCAGCGTCGGACCTCACCGCTGCGCCCGAGCCGCACCTTCAGGAACCAGTCGGGATCCGCGAGCGTCTGCCGTGCAGCCCCGATGAGATCGGCCTCGCCGCGCGCGAGGATCGCCTCGGCCTGGGCGAACGTGCAGATCCCCCCCGCCACGACGACCGGCGTGCCGAGGCCGGCCTCGCGCAGGGCGCGCCGGATCTGCGCCTGCTTCGGCACCTGCCGCCCGAACGGCCCCGCCGCGTCCGAGAGCGCGGTCGGCATGCACTCGTACCCGCTCGGGCCGGTGTAGGGGTACGCGGCCTCGCCGACCTTGGGCTGCTTCGCGTCCTCGAACTTGCCGCCGGTCGACAGCGAAAGGAAGTCCATGCCGGCGCGCGCGAACGCGAGCGCGAAGAACGCCGCGTCGTCGACCCGGCTGCCCCCCGCGATGACATCGTCGCAGAGGAAGCGGCAGCCCACCGTGAAGCGAGCGGAGACGGCGGCGCGCACCGCCGCGTAGACCTCGAGCGGGAGGCGCGCGCGGCGCTCGCGATCGCCGCCGTAGCCGTCCGGGCGGGTGTTCAGCGCGGACAGGAACGAGGCCATGGTGTAGGCGTGCGCGTAGTGGAGCTCGACCCCGTCGAAGCCCGCCTCGCGCGCCCTCACGGCGGCCGCGGCGAAGAGGCCCGGCAGCGTCCGCGGCAGATCGCGGATGTGAGGGAGCGCGACGTCGGTGACGCGCTCGCGCTCGCCGAAGCGCAGCGCCTCGAGCTCGCGGGGCGCGAGCACGGCCTCGAGCCGCGCGTCGTCGAGCGCGAGCAGCCGCTCGCGCACCTCGAGCTCCGGCGCGTCCCGGAGCGGCGGCTCCCCGAGCGCCTCGGACAGGGCGCGCCGGTGCGCGCCGGTGATCTCGAGGAACTCCCGCAGGAACCTGTCCTTCGCCGGGCGCCTGCGGATGCGGAGGAAGTCGATGAGCTGCAGGAACACGCGCGTCCTGCCGGCGCTCCGCGCGCGGACCGTCCGGACGAGCTCCCGGAGCCCCGGGACGAACCGATCGTGCCCGGCGCGGAGCAGCGGGCCGCTCGGCACGTCGCGGATCCCGGTCGCCTCGACCACGAGGGCGCCGGGCTGGCCTTCGGCGAAGCGGCCGTACCAGTCGAGCACGTCCTGCGTGACGACGCCCTCCTCCGTCGCGCGCCACGGGACCATCGCGGGCACCCACGAGCGCTCGGCGAGCTCGAGGCCCGAGGCGAGGCGGAGCGGCGAGAAGAGGCGCGCGCGCGCCGCCTCGCCCGCGGCCTTAGGCTCCTCGCGGGGCAGCGCGTGGCGGATCCTCTCCGGCGGCCTCCACATGGCTACCGCGCCCCGTCGCGAGCGCGCTCGTCGGCAGGGGGCTCCGCGGCGGCGCGCTCGAGGATGCCCTTCGCGATGATGAGCTTCTGGATCTCCGTCGTCCCCTCGTAGATGCGCAGCGGCCGGATCTCGCGGTACAGCCGCTCGACCTCGGTCCCCTCGATGACCCCCATGCCGCCGTGGAGCTGGACCGCGCGGTCGATGATCCGCTGCGCCGCCTCGGTGGCGAACATCTTCGCCATGGCCGCCTCGGTCGAGACGCGCGCCGCCGCGCCCGCCGCAGCCGTGTCGCGCTTGTGGGCCGCGCGGGCGACGAGCAGGCGGGCGGCGTCGAGCTCGGTCGCCATCTCGGCGAGGTAGGCGCGCACCATCTGCTGCTCGGACAGGGGCGCCCCGAACTGCCTCCGCCGCGTGACGTGCGCGATCGCCTCGCGGAGCGCGCGCGCCGCCATCCCGTTCGCCGCCGCGCCGACCGAGATCCGGAAGGCGTCGAGCGTCTGCATCGCGAGCTTGAAGCCGCCGCCCACCTCGCCGAGCCGCGCGCTGTCCGGAACGCGGCAGCGCTCGAAGCGGAGCCGGCCGATCGGGTGCGGGACCGACATCGGGAGCGGCTCCGAGGCGACGCCCTGCGCGCCGCTGTCGACGAGGAACGCCGTGATCGCGGCGCGCCCGCCGCCGCGCTCGCCCGCCGCGCCGCCGCCCTCGCGCGGCGGCGCGCCCGTGCGGGCGAAGACCACGAGGTGGTGCGCGAGCGGCACGTTCGAGATCAGCACCTTCTCGCCGTCGAGGACCCACCCGTCGCCCTCGCGGCGGGCCTCGGTCCTCAGCGAGGCGACGTCGCTGCCCGCCTCGGGCTCGGTCAGCGCGAAGGCCCCGATGCGCCGCCCCGAGAGCACGTCGGGCAGGATCGCGCGGCGCTGCGCGTCGCTGCCGGCCAGCACGATCGGGTACGAGCCGAGCCCTTGCACCGCGAAGATCGCGTCGGCGAGCGGGGCGACCTGGCCGAGCGCCTCGCGGATGAGGACCAGCGAGCGCACGTCGATGGCGGTCGCGTCCGCGGGGAGGCCGCCGCCGCTCGGCGCGCCGCCGAGCGCCTCGGGGACGAGGTGCGCGTAGAGCCCGAGCGGCTCGCCCATGCTGCGCGCCACGGCGGCGGCGTCGTGCGTCTTGGCGAGTAGCGCGAGCGGCGCGAGCGCCTCGGGCGTCAGCCGCGCGGCGAGCGCGGCGTGGCGCTCCTCGAAGAAGACGGGGAGCTCGGCGGAGGAGAGCGCGAGCCCGCTCATACGCGGGGCGTCTCCTGCCCGGTGGACCGCGGGGTGGGGGGTGCGTCGGCGTCGCCGGGCGCGGCCGGCGCGTCGCCCCGGTCGGCGCCCTCGAAGCGCGGCGGGCGCTTCGCCCTGTTCGCCTCGTGGGCCTCGCGGAAGTCGGGGTGGGCCATGCAGATGGCCTGCGCCTGCGCCTCGGCCTCGATCGCGGCGGCGAGGGGCATCGTGCGCTCGCTCTCGAGCATCTGCTTGGTGATCGCGTGCGCGAACGCCGGCCCGCGCGCGAGGCGCTCGGCCCAGCCGCGCGCCACGCCCAGCGCGTCGCTGTCGGCGACGACGCGGTTCACGAGGCCGATGCGGAGCGCCTCGTCGGCGCCGATGAGATCGCCGAAGAAGAGCAGCTCGGCGGCGCGCCCCTGGCCGACGATGCGCGGCAGGAGGTACGAGGCGCCCATGTCGGCGCCGGACAGGCCGACCTTGGGGAAGATGAACCCGAAGCGGGCGCTCGCCGCGGCGATGCGCAGGTCGCAGGCGGCGGCGATCACCGCGCCCGCGCCGACGGCGACCCCGTTGACGGCGGCGATGACCGGGCGCCGGAGCTCGCAGATGCTCTGGATCAGCGCGCCGGTCGCGCGGGTGAACTCGAGCATCCCCCGCGCGTCGCGCGCGAACAGCTCGGCGATGATCCCCTCGACGTCGCCGCCCGAGCAGAAGCCGCGCCCCGCTCCGGTGAGCACGACCGCGCGCGCGGCCGAGCGCTCGAGCGAGCGGAACGTGGCCGTGAGCTCGCCGTAGACCTCGAAGGTGAGGGCGTTCAGGCGGTCGGGGCGGCTCAGCGTGATCTCCGCGACGCCGCGGCTGAGCTCGAGCTGGAAGGAGCGGGGTGTGAGGGTCATGGGCATCTCCTGGGTCCGGCGCGCGCCGGACGCGAGCCTCGCGCGATCAGGGCTTCGTCCGCGTGCGCCGCGGGGGGCTCCGCGCGCTTCGCTCGGCGTGCGCGCGGGCGCTGCCGGGGCGCGACGGGACGGGCATGTCCGGCTCGCGGAGCGTGGTGCGCAGCTTGTCGAGCAGCCGCGTCAGCGTGGAGAGCTCGGCCGGGCTCAGCCCGGAGAACACCTTCGCCACGCGCGCGGCGTGCCGCCGCTCGGCGTCGCGGAACGCGCGCTGCCCCTTGGCGGTCAGGTGCACCCGCCACGCGCGGCGGTCGCTCGGGTCGGCCCGCCGCTCGACCATGCCGTCGCGCGCCGCGCGATCGACGAGCCCGGTGAGGTTGCCCGCCGTGACGAGCATGCTGCGGGAGAGCGACGCGAGCGTCTGCCCGTCGCTGCGCACGAGGTTCGCCAGGAGGTCGAAGCGCGGGAGGGTCATCTCGTGCTCCAGGTCCTCCCGGATGGCCGCGAGCGCGCGCTTGTGGACCGCGAGGATGCGCACCCAGGCGCGCACGGCGGTCTGGTCGCCGCGCGCGCTCTCCGGCGGGGGGACCACGGCGAGCGGCCGCCTCGCCGGCGCCCCGCGCCTCACGGGCCGCCCCCGCCGCGCGCGTCGAGCGCCGCGACGGCCTCGATCTCCACGAGCGCGCGCCGCTCGACGAGCCCCGCGACGCCGAGGAGGGCCATCGCCGGGAAATGCTTGCCGAACCGCGCCCGCCACGCGGCGCCGATCGCGCGGAGCGAGCCCCTGTACGCCTCGAGATCGGTCACGTAGACGGTCATGCGCGCGACGTCGCCCGGCTCCCCGCCGGCGGCCGCGACGACCGCGAGCACGTTGTCGAGCGCCTGGGCGAACTGCTCGGCCAGATCGTCGCTCCGGAACCGTCCGGACGCGGGGTCCCACCCGATCTGCCCCGCGATGTGAAGCGTCCTGCCGCTCGTCACGACGCCGTTGGCGTAGCCTCGCGGCGCAGGCCACCCGGCCGGCTGCACGATCTCGAGATCGCCGTTCACCGCATCACCTGCCCCCCGTCGACCGGGATCGCCTGGCCATGGATGCTGCGCGCCTCGTCGCTGCAGAGCATCGCCACGACGAGCGCGACCTCGCCGGGCTCGACCATCCGGCCCTGAGGCGACATCGACTCGAGCGACCGCCGCGCCGCGTCCTCGCCCCGCCCGGTCTTCTCGGCGATGCGGGAGATCGCCTCGTCCGCCATCCTCGTGTTCACCCACCCGGGGCAGACGCAGTTGATGGTCACCGGCGTCCGGGCGATCTCCAGCGCGATGGCGCGGGTCATTCCGACCATGGCGTGCTTCGACGCGCAGTACGCGGTCGAGTAAGCGCACCCGACGAGCCCGGCGGTCGAGGCGACGTTGACGACGCGCCCGAACCCGCGCGCGATCATCTTCGGGATCAGGGCGCGGCAGAGCGCGAAGGCGCCGGTCACGTTGACCGCGAGCATGCGGTCCCAGAGCGCGTCGCTGGTCCTGTCGAACGGCGCGCTCTCGGCGACGCCCGCGTTGTTGACGAGCACGTCGATGCGCCCGAGCTGGGCTTCGAGCGCGGCGATCGCCGGCGGCGCGCCCTCGCGATCGCCGACGTCGAGCCGGACGGCGACGCCCCCGATGGCCGCCGCCGTCTCCTCGATCTCGGCCTGCGTGCGGCCTGCGACGGCGACGCGCGCGCCGCCCTGCGCGAGCCGCTCGGCGATCGCCCGGCCGATGCCGCGACCCCCACCCGTGACGAGCGCGATCCTGCCTTCCAGGGACATCCGGAGCACCTAAATCATATATATATGAAGCACAAGCCGAAGTCACCCTCGTCGGCGCGCGCTGCGGCGCCCGCTCGCTGAGGTCGGAGTCGGCCACCTCGCGACGGAACGCGCGGCTCGGCCTCGCTCTCCTCGCTCTCCTCGCTCGTCTGGAACGTAGTGGGTGGAGAGCATGGACGAAGGCCAGAGCGGGCGTGGCCGAACGATCTGCGCCGCGAGGGCGGCATGGTCCGGCTCGACGGCCACCACAACCCGCGGCGCCTCAGGATCCTGGACGAGTACATCCACGAGATGGACTCGGTCCTCGACGGCTTCTTCCGGGCTCGCCGGAGCGCGGAGCACGAGCTCCACCCCGCGATCTCGCTCGCGCAGTCGATCGTCGACGTTGTCGATCCGATCTACTACGCTGCGCGCCTGTTCGTCGCGCCCCGCGACGGCTTCGCGCCGAAGAGCATCTACATGACCGAGAGCATCAACCGGATGGCACCGGCGACACGTTCGCGCAGCCTCGCGGCACCGAGATGCACGCCCTGGCGATGGGCTTGCCGCTGCAGCTGCCGGCGGGCCCCGTGAGCGCGGCCGGCGCGCTCGCGTCGCGCGTCGCCGCGCTGCTCGCATGCGCTGGCGTGGAGGCGCGGCCCCCGGCGGCAGGGGCGGGCGCGTGGTCCCTCGCGCTGACCGAGCCGCCGGATCTCGCGGCGCTCTACGCGGCGGCGGACGGCATCGCGCTCCCGGACGGCACGCTGATCCTGCCGCGCGGCGACGTCGCGCGGGCGACGGCGTGGCTCGCGGAGGAGCGCTCGCTCGACTGGGCGCGCGACCTCCTGGTCATCGGGGAGCGGGAGGATCTCGTCATCGTGCTCGACCTCGACGTCGCGGGCGCGCGCGCCGGGGGCGGCGTGCTCGAGGCGCCGACCGACGGGCTCGCCTCGTTCCAGCGCGTCGCCCGCTCGGTGGTCGGCTACCTGGAGCGGCGCCTCGGCGTCGCAGGGGCCGAGGCCGCGGCGCCCGAGGTGCGGGCGCGCGAGGCCGCGGCGCGCCGCGACCTCCCGGCGCTCGTCGAGGCGCTCGCGGAGGCGATGTACCCGGGCGCGGAGCGGCAGGTCGCGCACGCGGCGCTCACGCTGGGCGCGCTCCTGTCGGAGCGCGGGGACGAGGCGGCGCTGGACGCCTTCGCGCGCTCGGTCGAGGCGCGGGTCGCGGCGGCGCCGCGGGGCGCCGCGGGGCCGGAGCGGCTCGCGGCGTGGCGCGCGTGCGAGATCGTGGCGCGAGAGGCGGGGTCGGAGGCGATCGCCGCGGCGTGCGCGGCGCGGGCGAGCGGCGGGGGGTAGGAGGCTGGTCGCGAAGCGCCTCGGTGGACGGCGCTTCGTCGCTCAGCGGACCGAGCTCACCTGGCGCCCCGCTCCCGGAGCCTCGCGCGCCACGCGCGCACCACGGTCGTCTGATCCCCCTTGCGCAGCATGAACTCCGTCAGCCCCACGACGTCGAGCCCCGGCAGGAGCCGGCTCTGCCCCACCTCCGCGTAGCCGTCCGGGCCGAGGAGGTGGATGGAGAGCTTTCCCTTCTTCAGGAACCAGACCTCGGGCACGCCGAGCCCCGCATAGACGGAGAGCTTGTTGATTGTCCCGCTCTTCTCGATGATCTCGATCGCGAGCTCCGGGATCTCGCCGTCCTCGACCGTCCCGAGCACGTAACACTCATCCGGCTCTACGCCCCGCTCCGCGAGCCTCTTGCGGACGGTCATGCTGCCGTACCCGCTGAGAGGCAGCTCCGCCTCCTCTGCGTAGGCCTCGACGAGGCGGGCAAGGATCGTCTTCCGCCCCTCGTGCGGTCCGCCCGGGCTCATCAGCTCCAGCACTCCCTCGCAGTACGTCACCCGCACGCCCGCTCGGTCGCCGAGGGCAGCCAGGATGGCCTCGTACTCCTCCCACGAGACGTCATGAACGACGAAGAGCTGGTCTTCCGAGCCGTTCGCCGCGCCCGCGTCGGCGGCGCCGGCAGGGGGGACGAGGAGGGGTGCAGCGGCGGCCATGACAGCGTGCTCCTCCGGGGAGTATCACCCCCGCGCCGCGCGCTGGCAACCGCCGATCCGAGCGCCCGCGCGCCGCTGCCCTCCTCGACAGCCCTGACGCACGCCACGGACTCGCCGGACGCTGCCAGGGGCGGCCCGGGGGCGCTCGGGTGCCGCGCGCCCTCAGAACACGCGCCCCAGCCCGTCGAGCGCCGCGACGCGGTAGGCCTCGGCCATGGTGGGGTAGTTGAACGTCGTGTTCACGAAGTACCGGATCGTGTTGTGCGGCGCAGGTTGCGACATGATCGCCTGCCCGATGTGGATGATCTCCGCGGCGTTCTCGCCGAAGCAGTGGATCCCGAGCAGCGCGAGCGTCTCGCGGTGGAAGATCAGCTTCAGCATCCCGACCTGCTGGCCCGTGATCTGCGCGCGCGCGAGCGTCTTGAACGTCGACTTTCCCACCTCGTAGGGCACCTTCTCCGCCGTGAGCTCCCGCTCGCTCTTGCCCAGCGACGAGATCTCGGGCGTCGTGTAGATGCCCGTGGGGATGTCCCGGACCAGCTTGTCGTCGGCGTGGCCGCAGATGTGGCTGGCCGCGTACCGGCCCTGGTCGTAGCTCGCGCTCGCGAGCGCCGGGAAGCCGACCACGTCGCCGACCGCGTAGATGTGCGGCTGGCTCGTCTGGAAGGTCTCGCTCACCTCGAGCTGACCGCGCTTGTTCGGCGTGATGCCGACGCTCTCCAGGCCGAGATCGGCCGTGTTGCCCGACCTCCCGTTGGCCCAGAGGAAGACCTCGCTCCGGAGCTTCTTCCCGCTCTTCAGGGAGAGCACGACGCCCTCCTTCGTGGCCTCGACCGCCTCGTGCTCCTCGCCGTTCAGGACGCGGATCCCCTTGTCGCAGAAGTGGTACCCGAGCGCGTCGGTGATCTCGTCGTCGAGGAACTCCAGGAGGTGGGAGCGCGTGTTCACGAGGTTCACGGCGATCTGCATGTTGCGCAGCATCGACGCGTACTCGCAGCCGATGACGCCCGCCCCGAAGATGGTGATGCTCCGGGGGGTGTGATCCATGCGCAGCAGCGTGTCGCTGTCGAAGACGCGCGGGTGGCTGAAGTCGATGTCGGCCGGCCGGTACGGGCGCGAGCCGGTCGCGATGACGAAGCTGTCGGCCGTGTACCGTCGGCGCTGGCCGCCGTCGCTCTCCACCTCGATCGTGTGCGGATCGACGAACCTGGCCTGCCCCGGAACGAGCTGGACGCGGTTCCGGTCGTAGAAGCTCTCGCGCAGATCGACCTGCTCGTCGATGACGCGGTTCGCGGTCGCGAGGAGCTCGGCGAACGGGTACTCCGGAACCACATCCATCCGCTTGTAGATGGGGCTCTGGTTGATCAGGTTCATGTGGTAAATCGCGCGGCGCAGCGCCTTGCTGGGGATCGTCCCCCAGTGGGTGCAGCCCCCGCCGACCCGCGCGTAGCGCTCGATCGCCGCGACCGATTTGCCGTGCTTCGCGGCCGTCATGGCGGCGCCTTCGCCGCCCGGCCCCGTGCCGAGGATGATGAGATCGAAGTGCGGGGTGGTCACCATCGAGTTCCTTGCCTCCGGCGCGCCGAGCGCGCGCGTGCGCCGGGAGAAGGCTACTCGAACTGGAGCGGCTCGTCGTCGCCCCCGACGCCGAGCATCTCGAGGATCTGCCGCACCTCCATCGCGGCCTCGACCTCCGGGCCCGCGTCCAGGAAGCCCTGGAGGTGCTTCCGCGCGAGCGCGCGGTTGCCGCGGGCCGCGTACGCCAGCCCCATCGCGTGCATCGCCTCGCCGTCCTTCGGGAACCGGCGGAGCGCCTCCTTCGCCTGCGCGATCGCGCCGTCCGTGTCGCCGAGGCGACGGAGCGCGTGCGACAGGCCGACCCGCGCCCCGAGGAAGCTCGGCGCGAGCCGCACGGCGGCGCGGTAAGCGTCGCGCGCCGGATCGAGCTGGCCGAGCTCGTAGAGCGCGTGCCCGAGCAGGTTGTACGCGTACGGGTTCGACGGGGAGGCCTTGATCACGTCGCGCAGCGCGACGAGCGCCTCCTGGACTTGCTCCTCTTGCAGGAGCTCGGCCGCCTCCTCGACGGCCTCCCAGTGGGCGGCGTCGACCGATTCGTCCACCACGGCTCTGAGCACCATGGCCCGCAGTCTAGCCAGATTCGGCGCGCCGTCCTGGGCTCCTTCGTGGTACCGGCCGGGCGGTGAGGCGCCCGCCGTGGATCCGGCCGCTCTTGTGGCACGCGAGCGCCGCGATCCCGGTGCTCGGCGCCGCCGCGGCGTTCTACGGGCCCGCGCTCGCCAGGACGGGCGGCGTCTGGCCGGCGCCCCTCGACGACGTCTACATCCACTTCGGGTTCGCCCGCGCCGCGGCCCTGGGCCACCCGTTCTCGTGGATCCCGGGCAACGGCTACTCCTCGGGCGGGACCAGCCTGGCGTACCCCCTCGCCCTGGCGCCCGGGTACCTGCTCGGGTTTCGCGGCGCGTGGCTCGGCCTCTTCGCCGCGCTCCTCGCGTGCGCCGCGCTGCTCGACCTCTGCCGATCGCTCCGGTGGCTGCTCGATCCGCGCGGCGGGCCCGGCGCCGCCTCCTCCCGCTGGGTCGCCTGGGTCGCGCCGCTCTTCGTCGTGGCCGTGCCGCTGCTCGACTGGAGCTGGTTCTCCGGGATGGAGGTCGCGCTGCTCGGCGCGGTGATGGGCCGGGCGCTCGTCGCGGTGCGGCGCGCCGAGCTCGCCCCGCCGGCGCAGCGCCCGGCCGAGCAGCTCCGGGCAGGGCTCCTCGCCGCGCTGCTCGTCGCGACGCGGCCCGAGGCCGTCGCGCTCGCGGCGCCGCTCGCGGTCGCCGTGGCCCACGCGGCGGGCTCGCTGGGCGCGGCGGCGTCGCTCGCGCGCGCGTCCCTGCCGACCGCGCTGCTCCTCGCCGCGCAGGCCGCCGCGAACCGCGCGCTCACGGGGGAGTGGAGCGCGGCGGGGGCGGTGCGCAAGCTCATCCTCTCGAACCCGTACCCGGCGCCGCTCGAGAAGGCGCTGGAGGTGATCAAGAACCTCGCCGCGCTGCGGGTGCAGGCGCTGGAGAGCGCGCTGGGCGGCCCGTCCTACGCCCTCCTCTTGCCGCTGCTCGGCGCGATCGCGGCGCTCGACCGGCGCGCGCGGCGCCTCGCCGTGCCGCTCCTGATCGGCGCCTACGGCTCGCTGCTCCTCGTCGCGCTCAACGCCACGGCGCGCTACCAGAACCTCCGCTACGCCGCCCCGGCGCTCGCGATGCTGCTCGTCGCCGCGGCCCTCGGGACCGAGGCGCTCGCGCGGCGGGGGCGGCTCGCGGCCGGCGTCGCCGCCGCGCTCGCGCTCGCGGCCCTCGCGGCGCCCTCCGCGTGGTTCGGGCGGCAGATCGACCACTTCGCCCGCTCCTCGGCCAACATCGCCGGGCAGCAGGTCGAGGTCGCGCGGCGCCTCGCCGCGCGCGAGCCGCGGCCGCGGCGGGTGCTGCTCGGCGACGCGGGCGCGATCCCGTACCTGTCGGGGATCCCCGCCATCGACGGGCTCGGGCTCGGCGGGTACCGGGGGATGCCGTTCGCGCGGGCCTCGGTGCACGGGGTCCCGGCCGTTGTCGAGCTCATCGAGCGGCTCGACGCCGCCGAGCGGCCCGACGTCTTCGCCCTGTACCCCTCGTGGTGGGGCGGGCTCGCGGACGTCTTCGGCCGGCGCGTCGACGCGGTGAAGATCGAGGACAACGTGATGTGCGCCGCGGACGAGAAGGTGATCTACGAGGCGGACTGGTCGGCGCTCGCGCCGCCGGGGGAGCGCCGCGACGGGGCCATCGACGAGGTGGACATCGCCGACCTGGTCGACGAGCGGGCGCACGGCTACGCGTTCCCGTCGCCGCGTGGCGGCTGGGTCGTCGGCGCCGTGCTGCGGGACGGGAGCGACGGCGGCGGTGCGCCGCGGTTCGACGCCGGCAGGATCATCCCCGAGGGGCGCGAGCAGTCGTTCGCAATCGGAGCGGCCGCCGCGGCCGCCGCGGCCGCCGCGAGCGCCCGCGGGCCCGCGGTGCTCGCGCTGCGCACCGACGGGGGTGGCCCGATCGCGATCGGCGTGGCGATCGAGCGCGCCGCGGACGAGGCGCGCGTCGAGGTGTCAGAGCGCCCTCCGGACCGCTGGTCCGAGATCCGGGTGCCGCTGCGCGACGTCGCGCCGGGGGACCTTGTCCGGATCCGCGCGCTCCGGGGGACGTTCCGCAGCTTCCATGTCTGGCTGCTGCGGCCGTGATCGGCCTCCTTGCCGCCCGCGCGGCGTCCTCGTGGCGCGCGCCCGCGACACAGCGCGTCGCGAGCCACGAGGACGTCGCGCGACGGATCCATGGTAAGAGCCACCACGTGGCGAGGTGGTTCCGTGCGTCGGCCTTCGCGGCGACAGCTGGCAGGGAGGTGGCCTCGTTCGCGAGGCAGGCGGTCCTCCTGCCGTACGACACCCTCGCGCCGGTGATCCCTGACGGGGCGCGCGACGGCGACGAGGTGGTGGTCATCCTTCACGGGCTCTTCGCCTCCGCCGGCGTCCTCCGGCCGTTGCGCACGGCGATCGAGCGCCACGCTGCCCTGTCGCGCGCCTCGCGGGCGCGCGGTCGGACGGACCCGGCGCGCGCCGAGCCGCCGTGGTCGGTCCACACGGCGACGATGTCCTACGCGCCGGGGCCCGGCGTCGAGGTGCTGTCGGCGCGCCTCGCGGCGCTCGTCGCGGCGCTCCCGGAGGGGGCGCGCTTGCACCTCGTCGGCCACAGCATGGGCGGCATCGTGTGCCGCTTCTTCGCGCAGGAGGTCGTCGATCCACGCATCGTGCAGACCATCTCCATGGCGAGCCCGTTCGGCGGCATCCCGCGCGCAGCGCTGCTCGGCTTCGGCGGCGCGCGCGATCTCGACGCGTCGAGCCCGGTCCTCCGGCGCGTCCTCCTCGGGACGGCGCGGTCGAGCATCCCGCACCTGTCGATCGTCGCGGGGGCCGACACGCTGGTCCGCTCGCCCATCGCGCACGCGCTGCCGGGCGGCGAGGTGCGGGTGATGGAGGGGCGGGGGCACAACACGCTCCTCTTCGATCCCGAGGTGGCCGCGCTCGTGGCGCGGCGCATCGTCGAGCGGCGCGGCCCCGCGCGCTGACCTATCCCCGCTCGGCGCTTCGTGGTAGCTCGCTCGCGTGCGCTCGCCCATCGCCTGCCTCGCCGCCCTCGGGGCCTTGATCGCCCCGCTCGCCTGGTCCTCGCCTTCGCGCGCGGACGCCTCCGCGTGGACCTTCGTTGGCGCCGGCGCGGTCGGCTGGAAGCAGGGCGAAAGCGATCTCGTCTTCGACGGCGCGCTGTCGTGCGACGTCGGCGTCGGGACCACGCCCGACGCGCCCGTCATCGTCGGCGGCCTGATGCGCGCGACGCCGATCCTCGACAGCGGCATCGATCTCGCGCTGCTCGCCCGGGTCGCGACGCGCGGCTTCCAGGCTGGCCAGCTGGGCCTTGCCCTCGACGCGGGCGGCTACCGCCGCTTCTGGGGCGCAGGTTCCACGGGCGTGGCCGGCGCGCTCACGCTGGGCGCGCCGCTCGGCATCAGCCTCTCGCTCCAGGGGAGCTACGGGACCGACAATGCGATGGCGTTCGCCGCCATCGCGGGCATCGACCTGCTGCGTCTCACCGTCTACCGGCAGTCGCTCCTGCCGCTGTGGCCGAACCCGTTCCCCGCGCAGCAGCGCGGGCAGGACGTGGCCTCGCGCTGAAGGGCGCGCGAGCGTCTCTCCGGACACGATGGGGAGCCATCGAGCCGGGAAGTGGGCGGTCGAGGATCGGGCGCGCGACGCGCATTGGCGCCGCTGACGCCGGTTGACCGGCGAAGTCGTGCCCCGGTAGGGTGCGGCCAGGAAGGCGTCAGGGATGTCGTCGCCGCGCTCGCCATCCTCCTCCTCGCGTTCATTCCCGTGGCGCCTCGCCGGATCGGATGTCACGCGCGGAGGGTCGACGAGATCGCGACGGCGAAGTCGGTGCTGAAGTCGGTGGCCGAGTGGAGCGAGCCGATCGACGGCGCGCGGTCGATGACCGAGCTGCCCGCGACGGCGCGGCACTACGTGGAGCTGGTCGGGAAGGAGACCGGCGTGCCGGTCAACGTGGTGTCGGTCGGCGCGGACCGCGACGCGACCATCGTGCGGCGCAACGCGTTTGCGTGAGGGGGCGGGATCTAGGCTCACCGGATCGCGCGCGATAACCCGCAGCCTCGACCGCCGGAACGCCGGCCTGAACAGTGTTCGCCAGCGATCGCAGGCGAGCACTGAGGGAAAAGGGGGTCGGGGCTGGCTTCCCAGCTGAAAGACCGGGAGGAGCGACGACCGCCGCCGCGTCACGTCACGGGCGCGGCGGCAGGCGGATCGATTCCGTGGGGGCTCTGTGGTCGGAATTGGATAGGAGCGGTCGGCGCGTTACGGTGCCGGGCTGGCGGGCGCGCGCCCAGGCAAGGCGCGTCGGAGGGTCTTCATGGGTCGTCGCAGGGATACGCGCTGACCACGATGCTCACGCCGTGTTGTCCTACCGAGCGCAGCACGCCCGGATCGAGCTGGATGGTTCTGGCGCCCATCTCCTCGATGAACAGCGCGAAGTCGACCACGGCCGTCGCCCCGGACTGCACCAGGGCGGCAATCCGTGGCGCAAGCGAGAGAAACACCCGCATCGCCTCTTCGACGGCGAGCGACGTGTCCTCGTTCTCCGACAGCAGGATGTTGCATCCGGATGTCGCGCTGATCTCGCCGCCGTGTCGCCTTTCGCCCGCGCGCCAGACCTTCTCGAGCGCGGTCTCTGGAATCCACGTCAGGCACTGATCCACATCGACATGTTCACCCTGAACTCTGAGCACGACCGTGGTCATACTGGCACCTAAGCTTCGAGCGGGCATCCGCACGATTCAGGATTGAGCAGGCAGATCGGCACGGGCGGGAACGGGATCAGCCAGTCGAAGAGGTCGCCGAGGCCGCCGAGACCGCCGTCGCCGTCACCCCTGCTGCCCTTCTTCCTGTCCGGACCAGGCTCGCCGAGCTCCTTCCATTCCCTGTAGAGGTCTTCCGCCTCCTCCTTGCTGAGATCCGCGTCGCCATTGCGCTTGACCTGCCTATGGTACCAGTTCCAGAATTTCTTGGATAGCCCGTACAGCTTGTCGAACTTCGAGTGACCGGTGACGTCGGTCCAGTTCACCGGATCGTTGCTCGCGTAGGCGTAGAGGTTGTTGTCCCTGCCGCCGAACCGGATCGGGTCCTTCCCCGTCCACCTCCCCGCCTCCGCGTCGTAATCCCTCGACCCGAGGCGCACGAGCCCCGTGTCGCGGTCGTAGAGCCCGCCGGCGAACCCGAACGGCGTGAAGCCCGGATTGGTGTCGAGGAGCACGCGGCCGAATTCGTCGAAATCCATCCGCTGCATCACGGCGCCCGTCGCGGTGTTCACGACCAGCCGCGGGCTGCCGAGGTGATCGGTCAGGATTCGGTAGGTCGAGCTCCGCTCGCGAACCCTTGACGCCCCCGAGCACTCCAGCACGCTCTGCTGCTGCCGATGGGCCGACCTCCACGGTGCTGCGGGCTGTCTTCGCAGGCCCCGCCGCGCGAACGCGTCGAGCAGAAGGTCGCGTCGGTGCGGTCGGCATCGTGGGTCCAGGCGCCGCTTGGGCTGCCTCATCCCATCTATCAGGTTGATTTTGTGAGAATTTCGGGCGCTTCGATGCAACGCTCGACGGACTCGCCGGGTCATGATCTCGTGCGCGTCCGGAGGTGCACGGATGGAACGATGGTTGCCGCCGGTGGAGCTGTCGCGGCACGAACAGGCGCTCATGAAGCGGTTGACACGCGTGAGAGCACTGTTCGGATTTCTCAGGCTACACCGACACGAGCTATTCGATGAGACCTTCCAGGAGCAGCTTGAGGGCATGTACCGGACGACGGGCGCAGGCGAGCCGCCGCATTCGCCGGCGCTGATGTGCATGGTCACACTGCTGCAGGCTACGTCGGCGCATCGGATGCCGAGGCGGTGGAACTGTCCGTCGTCGACCTGCGCTGGCAAATGGTGCTCGGCTGCCTGGGTGCGGCCACGCCCGCGTTCTCGCAGGGCGCGCTGCAAGCGTTTCGGGAGCGGATGGTTGCGCACGAGATGGATCGGGTGCTGCTGGAGCGGACCGTGGCGCTCGTTCGGTCCGGCGCGATGACGGAGGGCGAGAGGCGCGCGGTGTCCAAAGCGCTGCGCGTGGCGATCGATAGCCGCCCTTTAGCGGGGGCCGGGCGGGTTGAAGACACGATCAACCTGCTCGGCCATGCTGCCCGCAGCATCGTCCGCGTCATGTCGAAGATCACCGAGCGTCGGCCCGAGGAGATCTGCCGCAAGGCGGGCATCCCGTTGCTTCTGGCTCCCAGCATCAAGGCCGGGCTCGACCTGGACTGGAGCGACCCGAAACAGAAGGCGGCGGCGATTCAGATCCTGGAGCGGCAGGTCTCGTCGCTGCAGCAATGGGTCGACCGCCATCTGGACGACGTCGTCGAGCAGCCGCTGCGCACCTATTTGGATGCGCTCACGCAGGTTCGAGACCAGGACCTGGAAACCGCCGACGACGGGACCGTTCGCATCCGGCAAGGCGTTGCGCCTGAGCGCCGTGTATCGATCGAGGACGCCGAGATGCGCCATGGCCGCAAGAGTCGCTCGAAGCGGTTCGACGGGTACAAAGAACATATCGCGCGCGACCTTGATCTTCCCGTCATCGTCGCCTGTGCGGTCACGCCAGCGAATCGGCCCGAAGAAGAGGGGGCCGCGCCGATCGCCAAGGACGTCCAGCATCAGGGGCTACGCCTCGTCGAGCTGCACATCGATCGCGCCTACGTGAACAGTCCCGTCGTTGGCGACGTGATCGGCGCGGGCGGCCGGGTGTTCTCGACGCCTTGGGGGCAGCGGGCTCGTAGCCCCGATTTGTTCAGCAAGCGCGACTTCAAGATCGACCTGCGCGCCAAGACAATCACGTGTCCCGCAGGACAGGTCGAACTGTTCGAGCCGGGCGACACGGTCGAGTTTGATCCCGAGGAGTGTGGTGCGTGTCCCCTCCGAGCGAAATGCACCCGAGCCGCCTCGGGACGAGGGCGGACCGTGTCTATCGCCGAGGACGAAGCTTTGCAGCGCAAATTCCGGAAGCTGCAGCAGACCGGCCCAGGACGCGCCGTGCTACGGAAGCGGGTAGCTGTGGAGCATGCCCTCGCACACATCGCGGCGCGCAAAGGACACAATGCGCGCTACATCGGCGCAAGGAGAAATCTGTTCGACCTCCGGCGCGCAGCAGCGATCCAGAATCTCGAGGCGGCGCAGCGGCTGATCCAGGAGGCGGCGTAAATGTTTGAAATCATGCAGCTTTCAACATGTTTGCCGTTCTAGTGGTCGAAGGGATGATGGCTCATGATGTCTCACTCAATAGATCATTATTGAAGAAGAGAAAAGAGAACTGCTGCGCGTCACCGCTGGATGGCGGACGCGTTGAACCGCAAAGCATTACCAACCAAGCGCTGTCGCCCTGTGCCTTGTTATTGATTTTTTATACTGAACGGCATTGCGCCGAGCAGGACTGATGGCGCACCTTAGGGGCCACCTGGGAGCTCCACATTCAAAAACTGAACTCCACGTTTTGTCATGCGAAGCGAATCCGAGTGTCTTGGTGCCGCATCCACAGGCGTCATCGAATTTGTCTGAGCATAAGTCCGGTGATGATATTTGATGTGCGTCGCGACAGGCAGCCAAGCCGGGTGGAGTCGCCTGCGAATGCTAACGAGGGGGCGCCTGTTTGTGTCGGATCGCGCGCGCCTGATCCCGCCATCGGGGCGCGCACGGGAGCTCCAGAGCGACGAGATCACGACCGCGAAGCCGGCGCTGGAATTGTGGCCGAGTGGAGCGAGCCGATCGACAGCGCCCGCTCCGTGATGGAGCTGCCCGCAGCGGCGCGGCACGATGTGGAGCTGGTCGAGAAGGAGACGGGCGTGCCGCACGCCAAAGCCGGCTAGTGCGCCCGTCCGGAGGAGCACGGTCGAGTCGATCCATGTCGTGAACGTCTCCCAGATCGTCCCGTCCTCCACCGCGCCGGCCGTACCGCGCTGGATCGTCACGCAGGTCGCGTCCTCGGCGCCCGCCGCGAGCTTCGCCGTACCGCGCAGCCCCTCATCGTCCGACGATCCGGAGCTACATGCCCCCCTACGAGGAGCATCTGTGCGCAGCACGCGAGCGCTCTCCACTTCACCCATCCCGGCGTCATTGCTTTCCTCCGCGGGCGCGAAGGGACCAGAGCGACGAGTAAATAGCAATTACAGCCGATAACAGACAGCGCGACCCCGCCACAAAAGCCGCCAGATCCGCCCGCTCCCCAGCACGATTTCAGTGCATCCGCAGGCGCGCCGCCTCCGAGCCATCGCCTCGATCACGGCACGTCCCCGTTCGTGACGTCGTCCTCGGCGATCGCGGGCGGCGCGTGCGTCGGCGCCGGGGTCGGCCCGACGCGCATCCGCCGCGTGCTCGGCCTGGCGAAGGCGTACTGCACGCGCGTGGGCGAGGGGCCGTTCCCGACCGAGCTCGACGGCCCGCTCGGCGAGCGGCTCTGGTCGGTGGGCGGCGAGTACGGCTCGGTGACGGGCCGGCCGCGGCGGACCGGGTGGCTGGATCTGCCGGCGCCGCGCTACGCGGCGCGGGTGAACGGCCTCGACGGGATCGCGCTCACCAAGCTCGACGTGCTAACCGGCATGCCGGAGCTCAAGGTGTGCGTCGCCTACGACAGCCCCTTGGGGGGCGGACGCTTGAGTTCCCGGTCGACGAGATCGCGACGGCGAAGCCGGTGCTCGAGCAGGTGACCGAGTGGAGCGAGCCGGGCGGATCCCCGGCGCATCGGCCCGATGAGGCGCTCCCGCCCCCGGCGCGACTTCCTGGTCCGGCTCGGCTTGGCGCACCGCAAGACGAAGGCGAAGGTCAAGCCGAGCCCCGCCGCGCCGCCTGCGCCTGACGTGCTCTGAACGCAGCGACGCCGGTGCGTTCCGGGCTCGGCCGGGGCGGGGCAGCTCGGCACTCCCCGACCCGCCCCCGCCTGCCGCTTCAGCCCGTGAACCCCGCGAGCCCTTCCACGAGCCGATCGAGATCCGCGCGGCTGTGCCGCTCGGTCACGGCGACGAGCAGCTCGTCCCGCCGCCGCGCGTCGATCCGCCGGAGATCCAGCCCCGCGATGATCCCCTGCTCGGCCAGCGCCCGCGTGAGCCTCCCCGCGTCCCCGCCGCGGACCTTCACGACGAACTCGTGGAACGTCGGCGCCGACATCGGCAGCGAGTACCCGTCGAGCCGCGCGATCTCCCGCTTCAGGTGCTCGGCCTTCGCGAGGCACTGCTTCGCCGCCTCCACGAAGCCGCGCTTGCCGAGCATGCACATCCGCATCGTGACCGCCGTCGCGCAGAGGCCGCTGTTCGTGCAGATGTTGCTCGTCGCCCGCTCGCGGCGGATGTGCTGCTCGCGCGTCGCGAGCGTCAGCACGTACCCGCGGGTCCCGTGCTTGTCGACCGTCTCGCCGACCAGCCGGCCGGGCACCTGCTGGAGGTACTTGCGGTCGTTCCGGCACGCGAACAGACCGACGTTGGGGCCGCCGTACTGCGGCGGCAGCCCGAGCGGCTGGCCCTCCGCCACCGCGATGTCGGCGCCGAGCGCGCCCGGCGACTCGAGCAGCGCGAGCGCGTACGGGTCCAGGGTGACCGTGATCAGCAGCGCGCCCTTCTGGTGGCACACCTCGGCCACCTTCCGGATATCGCCCACGACGCCGAAGAAATTCGGATAGCCGACCACCACGCAGGCGGTCGTCTCGTCGATCGCCCGCGTCAGCGCCTCGACGTCCGCCGTGCCGTCGCGGCCCACGTCGACCCCGACCAGCGACGCCTTGCCGGTCCCGATGCCGTGCACGTACGTCTCGACCGTGCCGACGTAGTCGGGGTGCACGCCCCCGGACAGGACCGTGCGCTCGCGCCCCGTCAGCCGGCGGGCCATCAGCACGGCCTCCGCGAGCGCGCTCGCGCCGTCGTACATCGACGCGTTGGCGATCGGCAGCCCGAGGATCTCGCTCACGATCGTCTGGAACTCGAAGATCACCTGGAGCGTGCCCTGGGAGACCTCGGGCTGGTACGGCGTGTACGCGGTGTAGAACTCGCTGCGGAGCAGCAGCTGATCGGCGGCCGGCGGGAAATGGTGCTCGTAGGCGCCGGCCCCCAGGAACGAGAGCATGCGCCCTGCGCGGTTCTTCTGGGCGAGCTCCTCGAGGTGCCGCATGAGCGAGGCCTCGTCGAGCGAAGGCTCCATCGAGAGGGGGCGCGTGAGGCGCGCCTCCTTCGGGATCGCGCTGTAGAGCTCCTCGAGCGACGACAGGCCGACGGCCTGCAGCATCTCGCTGATTTCCTCGGGCGTGTGGGGCAGGTAGCGCATGGTCTTGTGCAGCGGGAAACGGGAAGGGTGATGCGGAACGCGGAGGGGCGCGGCGCTCAGTGCGCCGCGGTCTTCAGGAGCTCGCTGTACGTGTCGGGATCCATGAGCGTGCCGAGCTCGCCCTGGTCCGAGGGGACGACCTCGATCATCCACGCCTTGCCGTAGCAGTCGTCGTTGACGAGCTCGGGGCGGCTCTCGAGATCCGAGTTCACGCGCTGGATCTTGCCGCTCACCGGCGCGAACAGATCGCTCAGCGTCTTGACGCTCTCGATCGTGCCGAACGCCGTGCCCGCGGTGATCGTGTCGCCCGGCTTCACGTCGAGGTTGACCAGCGTGATGTCGCCGAGCTGCTCGACCGCGAAGGCGGTGATCCCGATCACGACGAGATCGTTCTCCTGCTTGGCCCACTCGTGGTCCTTCGTGTACCGCCGGTCCGTTCGGACATTGTCGCTCGCCATGTGACTTCTTCTCCCTTTGCCAACCTGGATCTCTGGTCGCCGCGTGCGGTCGCTCGGATCGGCGCGCCGCGGCGCGCCTCGGCGCGGGTCAGGCCCGCTTGTAGAACGGGGTCTTGACCACGACCGCCTCGACCGTGCGCCCGCGGCAGTCCACCTGGAAGGCGGTCCCTACCGCCGCCATCGGCGCCGGCAGGTAGCCGAGCCCGATGTTCTTGCCGACGGTCGGCCCCGGGCTGCCGCTCGTGCAGACGCCGACCTTCGCGCCGCTCTGGTCGAGCAGCGGGTAGCCGTGGCGCGCGATGCCGCGCCCCGTCATCTCGAAGCCGACCAGCTTGCGCGCGGGGCCCTCGTCCTTGATGCGCTGGAGCGCGGCGCGCCCCACGAAATCGCCCTTGTCGAGCTTCACCACCCAGCCGAGGCCCGCCTCGATGGGGTTCGTCGTCTCGTCGATGTCGTTGCCGTACAGCGACAGGCGCGCCTCCAGGCGGAGCGTGTCGCGCGCGCCGAGGCCCGTCGCCTCGAGGCCGAGCGGACCGCCGAGCTCGACGAGCGCGCGCCAGAGCCGCTGCGCGTCGGACGGCGAGCAGAAGATCTCGATGCCGTCCTCGCCGGTGTAGCCGGTGCGGGCCACGGTGCAGCGCACGTTGGCGAGCGTCGCGTCGCGGAAGTGGAACGGCGCGAGCTCGCGCAGCGCGGGGCCGTCGCCGCCCGCGAGCGCGACGATGTCGAGCGCCTTCGGCCCCTGGAGCGCCATCATCGCCGTGCGATCCGACGCGTCCTCGAAGCTGCAGTGGCCCTGCGCCGCGCCCCGGATGTGGGCGGCGATCTTGTCGCGGTTCGAGGCGTTGCAGACGATGAGCCACTGCCGCGCGTCGATCCGGTACACGATGAGGTCGTCGAGGATCGTTCCGGCCTCGTTGCACGCGCACGTGTAGAGCGCGTGTCCGTCCTCCAGCTTCTTCACGTCGTTCGTGACGAGGTAGTCGACCACCTGTCCGGAGTGCTCGCCGCTCAGGATGATCTCGCCCATGTGCGAGACGTCGAACAGCCCGGCGGCGGAGCGCACCGCCTTGTGCTCTTCGGTGACGCCTTTGTACTGGACCGGCATCTCCCAGCCGGCGAACGGGACCATGCGGCCGCCGAGCTTGATGTGCTCGTCGTAGAGCGGCGTCCTTCGGAGCGGAGCGGTGGGGAGCGGCTTGGTCGACACGGCCGCGATCTACTTCGAAAGGTCGAAGATGTCGACTGGCGCCGACTGGCGCAGCGGCCCCGCGGCGCTGGAGGTCGAGGCCGCCGCCGCCGCGCTCACTCGAGGCGGGTGGGATCGATCACCCTGCCGTCCGGCGTGAGCCCGCTGCGACGCCAGCGCTCCTCGACCGACAGGCCCTGCTCCGCGGGCGCCCGGGTCTCGTCGCGGATGACGAGCTCCGAGATGTGCGCGCGCGAGACCACCTCGATCCGGATCATCCGCTGCGGCGCGCTCTTCACCGTGGCGCGCGAGAAGATCGTCTTCGCAGGCCCGGTCTCGACATTTCCGGCGAGGACGCGCGTGCGCACGTAGTTCGCCACCCGCTCGGCAGGGATTTCCCCGATGGCGAAGACGGCATCGGCGAAGCGCGCGCGCACCTTCATGCGGCGCGGGATGGGCAGGCCGAACGCCTGCTCGGTCCCCTCGGCGAGCTCGCCCGGCAGCGCCTGGTCGACCGGCGGCTTCGGCGCCGCGGCCTCGCTCGCCTGCGGCGCCGGCGCCGGCGCGCTGACGTCGCTACGGCAGGCGGGCGCGGCCGAAGCGCACGCGACGAGCGCGGCGAGCGCGCCGCCGGCGCGCGACAGGCTGGCTCGCGTCATTCGATGAGGGTGGCCCACGAGTCGATCTTAACGACCTTGCGCGGCCGCTGCAGCGTCCTCGTGCTCGTTCGCGTCGCGCCCCCCTGGGCGTCCGCGTCGCCGGCGGCGCCGGTGTGGAACACGAGCTGGTACTCGGGCGGGGTGGAGTGCCGGACGATCGTCTGCGGGCCGAAGTACTCATCGATGTAGTCCGTCGTATCCACGCACGTCGGCTTCTGGGTCACGGCCACGCCGAAGACGATCGTGCCCGGCGACTGCAGCTCGAAGTGCTCCGGAGGAGCGGCCGGATCGACGATGAGGCAAGCGTGCGGGTACGCCGGCGTGTCCGTGTTGCCGAGCAGGTAGTCGACGCCCCAGATCGCGCCGCGCCCGTCCGCGCACGCGTAGGTCCCGGGCGCGACGGGCGTGAACGTCGCGAAGTACGCGCAGCCGTTGAAGAGGGAGATGGGCCCGGTCACGCGCTGGCCGCCCGTGAAGGGGACGACCCAGTTCTCGCTGAAGCGGAGGCTGGTGTTGTGCGGTCGCTCGGTGATCGACCAGACCCGCGTCTCGATGGCGCCGCTCGCCGTGAACGCCTCCTGATCGCCGGTGGAGAACAGGATGACCTTGTTGCCGAGCGGATCGGTGCTCACGATCGGCGTCGTCTGGATCGGCTGGCTGCTCGCCGCGCTGTCGGTCGGGAACGAGTACGCGTCCCAGGCGAGGTCCACGGTCCAGTTGTCCGGGTTGGTGCTCGTCAGGCTGACGCGCCAGAGCGTCCCGTCGGCGTCGCCGACGTAGATGCGCTCGGCGACCTCACCGACGCCCGCCGGGAACGGCACGGGGATGCCGGTGATCGGCGAGTCGAAGTCGACCTCGGTGGTCCGCGAGGCGATCCCGGCCGGGGCCTCGGAGGGGAGGCCGCGGAACGTGCGGAGGATCTCGCCCGTGTCCAGCCGGACGATCGTGAGCGAGCGCGACGGCCCGACGGGGCCGCCGGTGCCCGCGCTGCCCCAGCACCGGACCGAGTCGCGGACCGCCAGGGTGCCCGTCGGATAGAAGAGCGGGTGCGCCGTGTTCTTCCGGTTGCACGCGGGTTGGCTCGTATCGAGCGGGGCGGAGCCGCCGGGCAGGATGGCGACCGCGATCTCCTTGATCTGGCCGCCGGACTCCATCTCCACCATGCCGATCGCCGGCGTCGGCGTCGCCTCGCCGAACAGCGGGGTGCCGGCGTCGTCGGTGGACAGCTGCCAGAGGAACCGCGGCGCCTTCGGGTTCGTCACGTCGAGCGCGTAGTAGAAGCTGCCGCCCGCGCCGCCGCTGGCGAGGAGCACGGTGTTCCAGGTCGCGTTGGCGCTGCTCACCTGCGCCGACGTGCGCTCGAAGACGACGTTCTTCACGACGGGCGCGCCGTCGAGCAGCAGCGATTGCTGGTTGAACGTCGCGAGCAGCCGGGGGAGCACGTGGGGCGGCAGGAACGACCAGAGCTCGTTGTTCTCGACCTTGTCCACCTTGAGCGCGTCCGACGCGGTCGCCGCGGTCACCTGGAAGGCGTGCAGCTGCCCGTCGGTCGTCGCCGTGTAGAGCACGAGCGGCCGGGTCGCCTGATCGGGGTGCTCCGCGAAGGCCCGGTAGGACTCGTCGGGGATGTAGTCGTTCGGCGGCCCCACGACGACCGGCGTGGAGTGATAGATGCTGCCGAGCTCGTTGCCGTCGCGGGAGGCGACGCCCGAGGGCATCGGCTGGCCGACCTCCCACTCGATGAGGCGCCGGGCGCAGTCCGCGGCGTTGGTCGCCTGCAGCCCGCCCGAGCACTGCGGCGGGACGGCCGCGCTGGGATCGAGGTCGAGCGCGCGGGACGCGCTGGAGAGATCGGTCGCGAACGCCGTCGCCTGCGCGGGCGCGCCGCTGCCGGTCACCGTGCCCGTGTAGCTGCCCAGCCCGTCCGTGGCGACGGTGGCGGGGCGGATGCTTCGGCTCGACCAGATGCGCTGCGCGGTGGTGTCCAGCTCGCCGATCACGGTGAAGAACTGCCGCGGCTGCCCGGTGTTCGAGTTGACGTTGGCCGCGAAGTCATCGCCCTTGCCGGGGTCGATGTCCTTCAGCTGCGTCGTCATGACGCCGCTCACGGGCTCGCAGACGAAGCGCTTGCGCTCGAGGTTGCCGCTCCAGAGCGAGCCGTCCGGCGGCGGGCTGAACGAGGAGGCGAACTGGTAGGCGACCCCCTCGTCGGTGCTGCCGTTGTTCGCGGTCGTGGTCGCATTGGCGAAGACGGGGAGGGTGCGGCTCGTCGAGTTCGCGGCGATCTGCGCGAAGATCCTCGACATCACCGCGGAGAGCTCGTTGGCGTCGTCCGGGAAATAGCCGCGATCGGTCCCGCCCTCGATGGCGATGCGCGAGAGCGTGCAGCACGCCTTGACCGCGCCAGCGGCGTTGTCGCAGCGCCCGGCGGGCAGGAAATCAGCGCTGGAGATCGTCTCGCAATTGAACGTCGGATCGCTGAGCTCCTGCCGCGCCTGGGTGGTAAGGCCGAACCCGACAGTATAGGTCGGCACACGCCGGTTCGGGTTGGTGTGGGAGTTGAGCGACTGGGCGATGACCTGCGGCTCCTCGTAGGGACAGCCCGTCCCTTCGGGGCCGGGGCCGGTGCCCTGCGCGCAGGTCGGGCGCAGGTCGAGGTTCGGCTCGCCGTCGGAGATGAGCACGATCGACGTCTTGCGGCAGCCGCCGCTGATGAACGGATCGTCGCGCGGCCCGAGCGGCCGACTCTTCCAGGGCGAGCCGTCGTTGAGGATGTAGTCGCGTGCGTCCGACAGCATCCCGGCGAGCGGCGTCGCGCCGTAGGGGCGCATCGCGATGAGCGCGTTCTGGATGCTCTCGTTCACGCTGCGGACCTCGGTGGTATCCGCCGTGTACGTCGGGAAGGGGATGAGCGGCCCTTCCCAGAGCGGCGCGGACGGGTTCCTGGCGCCGACCTCCATGTCCGCGGCAGCGCAGGCGGGCGGGTTGCCCCGCGCCGGGTATCCTGGGCCGGGCTCGAACCCGAGGAAGTAGCTCCACATCCCCGCCATGCCGCCCACGGGATCGGGAGCGCCGGAGAGCAGCCCGGTGCTCGCGTCGGGGAGCGTGTCGAACGTCATGAGCGAGAACCGGATCCGATCCTGATAGACGTCGAGCAGGCCGGAGTTGAGCTGCGTGAACGGCGTCGTGCAAGGCGTGGCCGCGTTGTCCCAGCGATGCTCTCCCACCAGATCGTAGGTCGCCCCCGGGCCCTTCGTGCAGTGGCCCGAGATCATGCGATGGAACGGGATGTAGTAGTTCCTGTCGTAGGGCGGCTCTCCCCCGAGGCTGAACTCGTTGACGAACGCGGTGCCCGTGCGGGGCTGCGCGACGCAGCTGAAGTCCTGGATCGGGCCCGTGAGCGACTCGACGAGCTTCGTCCAGCGGCTCTTCAGGGCCTCGGAGGCGGGGGGAGTGCCTGGGTTGCAGTCCGGCTCCCCGCCCGCCACCGTCTTCTCCATCGAGCCCGACGTGTCGACGAGCAAGAGCACGTTGGGCAGCGGCGGCTCCACATCCATCGCCTGCGCGCGTGCACGCCCCGCGACGAGGCCGAGCGTCGCCGCGGAGCTCATGGTGACAAGGACCTTCGTCAGGTTTCGCATCGTGCGCTCCGGTTCGTCACTTCGAGCAGAGGATATCGGCAACGACGGACATGGATTCCTGGCTGCCCGCCGTCGCGATGGCGGAGCCGCCGGGCCAGGCGATGAGACGCGCGCTCATGGTGACCGTGCAGTAATCGACGCTCACCGGGTTCGGGCCGCCCATGTCGCTGCCGGCGCGGTTCCCTATCGCAGGCCTTATCTTATCAGTGATCTCCACCTTGGCGATCCACTGGACGTCGGCGCGACCAAGGCTCCCGGGCGTCTCCGGCGGGCCGGCCGCGGGCGGCTCCAGGAGCTCTTCTGCCGCGTCGAACGTGTGCGGCAGGAGCGGCCAGCACGCGTCGGTGATGACCGAGCAGCTCGTCGACCTGGGGATCATCTCGAGGCCGCCCTTCTGCTCGATCTCGGCGATCGCGAGCTGCATCGCGTACTCGGTGAGATAGTGGGTCTGCGTCATCCGGCGCTCGTGGCCGCTGGCGATGGTCGACAGCGTGGCCGCGTGGGCCGCGAACAGGCCGATCGCGGTGAGCATCGTGATGACCAGCACGACGATGAAGACGGCGGCGCCCCGCTCGCGGGAGCGCCGGTGGGACCGGGCGATGCTTGTGTTCACCATGGGACGTAGGCCTGGTTGGGGAGCGCGATGTCGGCGTAGAGCGTGCGCATCCGGGCGTAGACTGGCGGCGATCCGGAGGGCGCCGTGTTCCCATAGGTGTTGGCGCCCGCGGCGATGCCGGGGATCAGGAACCTGAGCCTGCGGCCATCCGGGCCCACGGGGACGGGGAGGCCGACGTCGCGATCGGGCGCGCGGGTGCGGGTCGAGAGCCGGACCTGGACCGACCGCACGCGCTCCGGATTGGCCCCTGGCTGGTCGTTTGCGGCGGCGTTGGTGTACACGGACGCGTTGTCGATCGCGGTGATCGGAAACCGCGTGATCTGCGGATTGGTCACCCCGGGCACGGTGCCCTCCGTTGCGGTGGAGATCCCGAACTTCAGATCGACGGCGTACTCCGCGATGAGCTCGAGCGTGCCCGGGATCTCCTGATCCTCTTCGTCGAGCTCGACCCGCACGAGCTCTGTGCGGCCGTTGTCGCCGATGAGCGTCCCGAGCTCCGTCGTGATGGGCGCCACGAGAGGGTCGTAGGCCGTCCCCTTGCCGACGAGGCTCCGGATGTCGTAGCGGACGCGGGAGACGACGTTCACCCATCCTCCGTCGCCGGTGGAGCCGCCGGGGGTCACGCCGCAATCGGCGAGCCCGACCAGCGTCGGAAGGCCGGGATCCGCCCTCAGCGTGATGTCGATCTGGGTGGGCGGGTTGCCGATCACGTTGACCTGGTCGATGACGCCATACAGGAACTTCTCCTGACCGCGGACCATGATGCGCAGGAAGCGGTGAGGCGCGAAGATCTGGGTCAGGCTCTGCCCGCCGCCCTGCGCGCGCGCGAGCGTGCGCTGCACGGCGGAGCTGTTCGGGTTGAGCTCGACGACCCAGTCGCCCGACTCATCGCTGATCTTCCTGAACTCGAACAGCTCGGTGCTGTTCAAGCTGCCGCCGATGATGATGGAGTCAGGGTGCAGCCCGTTGGCGATGCTCTGGTTGAGCTCCGTCGCATGGAGGAACTCCGACCCTTGGCGCAGGATCGAAATCCCGGCGAGGCGCCGCAGGCCGACGGGCGAGGCCGGGACCTGGCAGACCTCCGGGTCATCGAGGATGTTGGCCGACGAGAGATAGGCGGCGCGCTGCAGGTCCGCGGTGAGCCGGTTCATCCCGAGCGTCGCCGCGAGGTGCGAGGCGGAGGCCCTTGCCTCGTTCTGGAAGAAGCGCGTCGCGTTCTTCGAGAGCAGGAAGGCCGCCAGCGACACGACGAGGCCGGCCGCCATCGCCACGAGCAGCTCCACGAGCGTGAAGCCTCGCTGTCCTGAGGCCCGCGCGCGCGGGCGGGTGGTGCGTCGGCTCGTCGTCATCGCCTGTCCTCGCTCGTGTTCCGGAGCACGCCCGTCGTCAGGTAGACGGCGCCGAAGCGCCCCGGGGCCGCGTCGACGTCGAGCGGGAGGATCCCGCAGTTGATCGGGTCCCCGTTGCGCTCCCAGACGACGCGGATCTCGGCGCGGAGGAGGCTGTCCCAGATCCGCGTGCCCGACACGGGATCGGTGAACTCGCGGAAGCGCACGTGCGTGCAGAACGCGGACGCCGACGTGTCGCCCGCGTAGATGTCGGCCCCGAGCACGTCGGCGCTCGGCGACCCGAGCGCGGTGATCTCCGTGGGGGTCACCTTCGTGAACGGGGCGGTGGTGCTGAGCGCGAGCCAGTCCGTGTCGCTGTTGATGTCGGGCACCCGCATGGGATCGTTCCACTGGAGCGCGTCCACCCGCAGCCGCTCTGCCCAGGTCATGGCGATGCTGTTGGCGATCGCGAGGTTGCGCGCGTTCGTGTTGCTGATGAGCGTCGCCTTCTGCAGCGCGAGCACCCCGGTGGCGCCGATCGCGAGCACGCCGAGCGCCGCCATGACCTCGATGAGCGTGTAGCCGCGGCTCGCCGCCCTCCTCGCACGCGCCGCGCTCACAGCCCGAGCCTCGCGACGCCGTTCGGCGGGACGAAGACCGAGCGCAGGAGGCCGGTCCTGGTGTTGGTCACATCCACCCGGAGCGCGCCGAGCAGCGGCGCGAACGCCCCGGCGGGGTCGTAGCGGACGAACGTCCGCCCCCGCGGCGTGAAGCAGACGTCGGCGTTGTCGTGCGCCACGCCGGTGGGATCGAGCAGCTGCATCGCCGCCAGCTCGATGCCCTCGGTGTGGAACGTCGTGACCGGCTGGGTCTGGGCCGGGTTCATCCAGTCGGCGATGCTGAGGCAGCTCGTCGCGATCAGAGAGCCGGCGGCGATGTCATCGACCTGCGCCTGCCGCACCTGGAACGCGCCTGTCGAGGCGGTCCACCGCACGAGGACCGCCGCCCCGCGCCCGATCGCCTGGTAGCGCGCGAGCCGGTAGATGCCGCTGATCTCCATCGCGGTGCGGTTCACGCGGCGGTCGCGCATGCCGCTCACGAAGCTCGGCGACGCCGCTGCGGCCAGGATGCCGATGAGGACCACCACCGCGAGCAGCTCCGGCAGGGTGAAGCCGCGCGCGCCACGGCGGCGCAGCGCGCGCTGCCCCGGAGCGCAAGCCCGCGGTCGATCGGAATCACGAGGAGGAGGTCGCGAACAGGAGGGAGGACGCACCAAAGGGTCGGCAAAGGCAAGCTGCATGCCCTCGACATGGGGCGCTAAGCCATGGAACTTCATGGTGAATCTCTCAAAGCGATTCGCCGCGGGCGCTAACGATTGCGGCGCTATGAAAAAAGGTGCAAGGCGAACAGGCCATGCGATTCCCGCCCGAAAGGTGTTCACCGAGAGGCCCATTGGACCACAGCGTGTCAGCTGCGACTCGCGCGACCCGCGCGACGCGCGCGTGCCCCGGGAGGCCGTTGCGCTCCCGTGCGTGGCGCTGCGCGCTGCTCGCCGGCGCGCTCGTGGCCGCGCTGTCTTCGGGCTGCAGCAAGAAGGAAGAGCCCCTCGGCGCGCCGCCGCCGCCTCCGCCGGCCGCGAAGCCGGCCGCCTGCGCTGGCGGCGGAGGGACGATCAGCGACGCGGCGAGCGCGCCGTTCTTCCCGCGCACGACGGGCGGGTTCTGCCTCGACCCGAACGGCGGGGAGAAGACGTTCGGAGAATCGGCGCCCCTGCCGCTCGACAGCATCTGCGACATGTTCGACGGGGAGTGCGAGATCTACAAGGGATTCGGCGTGCGGCGGGTGGTCGAGGCGCGGTACGTGAGCGGCGAGGGCGGCTCCGCGACCGTCGACGTCCACCTCTCGAAATTCGGATCCACGGAGGGCGCTTACGGGATGTTCACGAAGCGCACCGTGGGCGACGGTGACCCCGCCGACGAGGCGACGCCCCGCGCGATCGAGGGGGGCGGCGCGGCCGCGATGGGGGTCGGGAACGCGTACCTCTGGCGCGGACAGTACCTCGCCGAGATCACCTACAACGACGAGGCGCTGGCCGAGGCGGCGCTCAAGTCGTCGAGCGAGAAGGTCCTGCCCGGGCTCGTGAAGGAGATGGGCGCGAAGCTGCCCGGCGAGCCGTCGCTGCCGCCTGCCGCGGCGGCGCTGCCCAGGGACAACATGATCCAGCTCGGGATCCGCTACGAGACCAAGGACGTGCTCGGGGTGGATGGCGCTGGGCCCGGCGCGTTCGGCTACTACAAGGAGGTCGACAAGCGCTATCGGGTGGTCGCGGTCGTGCGCGACGACGTCGACCAGGCCAAGGACGTGGTGTCGACGCTGGCGAAGCTGCCGGGCGCGGCCAGGGAGAAGGGCATCGGCGACGGCTCGGTGCGCCTCATGAACAAGGACGGCGAGGGCTCCGCGACCGAGTGGGTTTTCGCGCGCGCCGACAAGACCGTCTACGGCATCGGCGACGAGGCCCGCGTGCTCCGCAACGGCATGACGGCCGACGAGCACGCCAAGCTGACGCTGACCAAGGAAGAGAAGACGGCGAGGCTGAAGAAGCTCGTCACCGCGCCGGCGCGCTGACCGCAGCGGGAGGGGTCGAGCCGCCCGGGGCTCGCGACGCTGCGGCGCCGCGGCCCCGGCGGCGCCGCGCGCTCACTGCGTGCGGAGGATGACGTGGTAGCCGAACGCCGTCTCGACGAGGTCGCTCACCTGGCCGACCTTGATCTTCTCGAGGCCCGCCTGGAACTCCGGGACCATCGCGCCCTTCGGGAACTTGCCGAGGTCCCCGCCGCGCCTGTCCGCCCCCGGCTCGTCCGAGTACTCCTTCACGACGTCCGCGAACTTGCTCGGATCGGCCTTGGCCTTCGTCATGGCCTCGGTCGCGCGGGCCTTGGCTTCGTCCTTCGTGCGCTCGATGGTCGGGGGCGCTCGGCGGCTCCCCTTGTACATGACGAGCAGGTGCTTCGCGCCGAACATCTCCCTCGGCGCCTGCGCCGACTGCGCCGGGCGGGGCGTGGGAGCGGGCGGCGGAGCGGCGGCGGTCGCGTGCTCGTGCTCGTCGGGCTCCGGGGCGACGGGGGCCGCGAGGCGGGCGAGCGGCGTCTTGTTGAACATGCCGAAGAAGCCGAGGAGCCCGATCAGCACGAGCGCGCTGAGCACGGCGTGCGGCGCCCACCAGTACGGATCTTCCGGCTCGGCGCCGTCGTCCTCAGCGTCGTCGTCGTCGTGCGCGTGGCCGTGGCCGTGGCCACGGCCGCGGACCGCGGTGGCCTTCGCCTCTTCCTCCTCGCCGTCGTCGTTGCCTTCGTCGGTCGACCCGGCCTCGTCGAGGTCCTCGTCGTCCTTGGCCCTGTCCTTCTCGCTCGTCTTGCTCATAACGCTTCCCTGATCCGGGCCTCGGCCCTTAGCACGCGACCACGCCGGCCGTCAGCCGATCTCCGCCCACGCGCTCGTGAGCACCGGATCGGGGCGATCCTTGACAGAGGTGACCACCGCGACCTTGCCGCCGGCCAGCGCCCAGCCCCGCGTGATGAGGGTATCGCCCGGCCACACCGGCTTGCGGAACTGCGCGCCGTACGCCCGCAGCCGGCTCGCGTCGCCGCCCGCCGCCTTCTGGATGATCGCGCGCGCCGCGAAGCCGTACGTGCAGAGGCCATGCAGGATGGGGCCCTGCGTGAAGCTCGCCTTCGCAGCGACCTCCGGATCGGCGTGCAGCGGGTTCTCGTCGCCCGAGAGCCGGTAAAGCAGCGCCTGCTCGGGCGCCGTCGCCTGCTCGACGACCCAGTCGGGCTCGCGGTCCTTCGGCACGGGGGCCTCCGACTCGGCGTGCGGCGGGCGCGGCCCGCCGAAGCCACCGACGCCGCGCACGATGATCGACCACACGGTGTCGAAGAGCGGCTCGTCGTTGAGCGTGGTCTTCGTCTCGACGATCACCTGCGCGAACTTCTTGAGGTCGTAGATGGCCGCCAGCGTGGCGGTCGTGAACAGCGTCCCGCTCGTCGGGAGCGGGCGGTGCACCCGGAGCGTCTGCCCTCCGTGGACGATGAGCGCCAGCTCGGCCCCGGCCACCTCGAGCGCCTCGAACACGGTCCCCTGGGAGGGGATCACGCCGAACGTGGGGTAGACCTTCATGCCTCCCGGCGTGCCCTCGTACAGGTACTCGAGCTCCTCGCGCTTGGCGCCGATCCCGAGCGCGTAGGTGGCCAGGGTCTTCCAGTTGAAGGTGAACGCGCTGGGCTGGGTCGTGTAGCCGACCTTCGAGAGATTCAGCGGCATCGGGGGCTCCTCGCAGGATGGAAACGGCCGGGCAGGCGTACCGACCTGGCGATGTCGCGTCAACTGCCGCCCGCCGAGCGGAGCGCGGCGTCAGGGCGTGAGGCGCCGCAGGCGGCGCCTGGCGCGGCGTCAGAGCGCGAGGCGGTACGCGATCAGGACGCCGATGTTGAACATGTCGACGCGCTCGGAGAGCGAGGCGAGATCGCCGGTCGGGGAGACCTTGCGCTGCTCGGGGAGGAACCAGCTCGAGTAGCGGATGTGGCTCCCGACGCTCCAGTTGTCGGCGAAGGCCCAGTCGCCGCCGATCGCGAGCCCCGCGGCGACACCTTCGGTGCCGATCGTCGCCGCCCTGGGCCCGACATACGCCGTGTCCGAGTACGGGTTGCGATCGGCCTCGACCGACCACGAGTCGTTGACGATGACGCCGCCGACCGTCACGCCGGCCCACCACTCCGAGCTGCGGATGCGGAGGGCGTAGTAGCGAAACAGCCCGTCGAGCATGAAGTAGCTGCGCGCGTGATCGCGCTCGAGGCCGCGCGCGCCGCGCGCGGCGTCGGAGGTCAGCGTCGCCGCCCAGAAGATGCCTGCGCCGAAGCCGATGTCGCGCCAGCGGTAGAGGTTGTGGATGCCGAGGGAGACGCTCGTCTCGCCCTGCTCGCAGGCGCCCGGAGACAGCGAAACGGGGCAGACGTCGGCGCCCGGGAGCGTCATCACGCCGCTGCTCACCTCCACCATGGTGTAGGGGAAACCACGCTCGCGCGCGGCGACCGCGCGGCGGGCGGCCCTGCTCTCGTCGGCCCGGCCGGGGGCGGAGATCAGGAGCGCGGCGAGCGCGGCGGCGCATGCGGCGCCGAGCGCGCGCGCGCTCGGCGATCGCGCGCTGCCACGCCCCGCCGGCGCTGCCCGGCCGCCCTGCCCGGCGCGGGCGTTGGCGGGCGCTTGCGACATCGGGTACCGGCCGGCTGGACTCACCTTCTCTGGATTATAACCAAGGACCCGTCGACGAGGGGAGCGGCGAGGCGGCGTCCGTGGGCAGCGGCGGCGGCGAGGGCGGGAGGACCGGCGCAGGTGCGGCGCTGGCCGGCGGCGAGGCGGCGCCTGTGCTGTCGGGCGAACCCGCGCCGCCCGGCGCCGGGGGCGGGGCCGGCGCGCCCCGGGGGACGGGCGCCGGCGGCTGGCCCTGGGGAGCGCCGCGGACCTCGGCCGGCGCGGGGCGGCGCGGCGCAGGCCTGCGGTCGGCGCCTGTGGCCTGCGGCCCCGCGCTCTGCGGGGCGACCTGAGGGGGCGGCGCCGGGGCGGCGCCCGGCGGGCCGCCGGAGAGCTCGGCGACGAGGTGCTGGGCGGTGGTGAGCGCCGGCTGCAGCTCGAGCGCGAGCTTCGCGAGCCGGATGGCGCCGGCCCTGTCGCCGGCATATTTCCGCCCGAGGGCGTCGGCGACGATGCGCTCGGACGACTCGCGGCGGAGCTCGGCGAGGCGCGCGTCTCCTGGCCACCGCGCGACCGCCTGCGAGACGATCTCCTTGACGTTCTCGCGGGGCGGGGTGTCCCAGGCGTGCCTGCCCATGCAGTCGCGCGCGCGCTCGATGTGTGCTTCGAGGGTGTCGCGCGCGGCCGGCCCCCCGAAGGCGCCGAGGTGCCGCCCGCCGAGGAACACGACGAACGCCACCGCGCTGGCGCACGCGAGCAGGGCGGTCGCGCGCGCGATCATCGCCCGGCGGGGGAGCGGCCGCGCCGCGGACTCGACGCCTTGCATGGTCGACGGGACAGGCGCAGCGTCGCGCATGGGATCGATGCCGAGGCCGATCGCCGTGCGCGCGGGCTCGTCCGCCGCGCCGCCGTGGCGAGCGGCGCTCCACGATGCGCGCGCTCCGGCGTCGAGCCGCTCCACCGGTTCGGCGAACGCGCCGCCGAACCGCGCGCCGCTCGAAGGCCGCTCGGCCTGGGACGGCGCTGCGAGCGGCGTGGTCCAGGAGGGCGCCGAGCTCATCGAGCTGGACGAAGCGCGCTCGACGCCGCTCGAGGAGGAGCGCTCCTCCTCGCGGCGGCGCGACGCGGGGTCGCTCTCGCGGCGGTGCGACGCGGGGTCGCTGTAGCGCGCTGCCTCGCCCCCCGGGAGGCGGGGATCGAGGTCGCCGATGTGGGCGCTCTCGAGCGTCGGCGCGGCGATGCCGCCGATCTGGGCGGCGAGCGCGGGGGAGAGATCGAGCGATTTGGTGCGCGACTTCGAGGCCAGCTTCATGACCGCGCTGGCGCGCAGGAGCCCGGGCTGGGCGGCGATCTCATCGGGGTCGAGGCCGCTCGCCCGGACGGCGAGGGCGAGGTCGCGGCCGAGGGCGCGCGCGTCGGGGGCCCGGTCCGACGGCTTCTTGGCGAGGTTCTGCATCACGATCCGCGCGATGGGCTCGGGCACGTAGCTGGAGCGCGCGATGCTGCGCAGGTCCGCCGGCGGGGCGTGCGTGTGCTGGACCAGGAGCGCGACGGGCGAGTCGCCCTCGAACGGGGCGCGCCCCGCGAGGCACTGGTACAGCATCGTCGCGATGGAGTAGACGTCCGCCGGCGGACCGACCCGTTGCCCTTCGGCGCCTTCGGGCGAGATGTACTTGGCGGTGCCGAAGATGAGCCCCGCCTGGGTGGTCATCGCTTTGTCGGCCCAGTCGAGGCGGGCGATGCCGAAGTCGAGCACCTTCACGTAATCCGGGTCCTCGCCGCGGCGGACGAGCATGATGTTCTCGGGCTTGAGATCCCGGTGGACGATCCCCTGCGCGTGCGCCTCGCCGACGGCGTCGCACACCTGGAGGGCGATGTGGAGCGCCCTCGGGAGCGGCAGCGCCTCGCTCTCGCCGCCTGCCCCTGCCGCGGCGAGCGCGGAGAGCAGCGAGATGCCGTCGAGGTGCTCCATGACGAGGTAGAGCTCCCCGCCGATCCGGGGGTCGGCCGCGGGGGGCACGCTCCCGGTCATGAGGACCTGGACGACGTTCGGGTGGACGAGCCGGCTCGAGATCTTGGCCTCGCGGTGGAAGCGGCTCACGAGCTCGGCGTTGCTGCTGAGCTCGCGGTGGAGGATCTTCACGGCCACGTCGCGCTCGATCCCGGCCTGGAAAGCGCGGTAGACGCGGCCCATCGAGCCGATGCCGATGAGGTGGCGGGTCTGGATCTGCCCCCCGAGCGTGATGCCCACGTACGGGTCGCGCTCCGCGGCGCCGAACGTGGGGCTCTTGCGCGAGCTCGCGAGCGGGGTGCCGTCGCGCGGGCAGTAGAGGACGCCCGCGTCGTAGCGCTCGCCGCACGAGGGGCAGCTCTTCGCGGGGGACGGCTCCATCGACGGCGCTGATCCTAGCACCGCTCCCGCCATAAATTCTCGGACGCAGCGGCGTTTCGGCGCGCCGCGGCGCCCGAGGACGCTCGGACGTGGACCGACCGGCGCCTTGCGACTACGGTCGCGGCGTGAGCGGCTCCAAGGCGGGTGCAGCACGGGCGCGCAGCGGGAAAGGGCGCGGCAACGCGGGTGCCACCCCTGCGCCCGCCGCGCGCCAGGCCGCCGCCTCGCTGGCCCGGGAGGCCGCCTCGCCGCCCCGGGAGGTCGCCTCGCCGGCGGCCGATGCAGGGCCGCGCGAGGGCGAGTACGTCGTCACGCTTCCCACGTTCGAGGGGCCGCTCGACCTGCTGCTGCACCTCATCCAGCAGCACGAGCTCGACATCCTCGACATCCCCGTGAGCTTCGTCACGGAAAAATACCTCGAGTACCTGAAGATCATGCGCTCGCTCTCGATCGACCTCGCGAGCGAGTACCTCGTGATGGCGGCGACGCTGACGCACATCAAGTCGAAGATGCTCCTGCCGAGCGTGCCTGCGGGGCAGGACGACGACGGGATGCCGGGTGAGGAGGAGGATCCGCGGGAGGAGCTCGTCCGGCGGCTTTTGGAGTACCAGAAGTACAAGGTCGCCGCGGCCGACCTGGCCGAGCGCGGGACGCTCGGGCGCGACGTGTTCACGCGCGGCATGAGCGAGAGCGAGGTGCCGAAGGGCCCGGCTCCGTTCGCGCAGACGGCCATCTTCAGCCTGCTGGACGCGTTCGAGCGCGTGCTGAAGCGGACGAACGTCCAGATTGATCATGAGGTCGTCTTCGATCGCATCAGCATCACGGATCGCATCGTCGAGCTCACGGAGAAGCTCTCCGCGCGGCGCGCCATGCGGTTCGAGGATCTGCTGCTCGACAGCGTCTCGAAGGGGGGAGTGATCCCTCGCTTCGAGGTCGTCATCACGTTCCTGGCCGTGCTCGAGATGTGCAAGCTGAGGCTCATCCGGGTCCATCAGACGGACTCGCTGGCGCCCATTCACATCCAGCTCGCGGTCGCCGATGGCGCGCCGGTGACGGATGACGGATTCGAGGACGGCGCGCCGGTGGCGGAGCGGATCGAGACAGCGGGGAGCGAGGAGGCAGGAGTACCGCCTGCTGCTGCCGAGGGCGAGATCGCGGAGGCCGTCGAGGTGGGGCGAAGCGAGCCGGCTGGGCCGGAGCTCGTCGAGCCGGTCGAGCAGGCGCGCGGAGAACTGTCGGAAGCGGAGCTCGCGGGGGCGCCGAGCGGCGCACCGGAGCGCCTGGAGCCGGCCGAGCCTGTGGAGCAGGTGGAGGACGTCAGCGTCGAGGCGGCAGAACCGGAGCCCGCGGAAGCAGCGGAGGCGTCGAGCAGCGAACTGGCGTGGTCGGAGCCGGCCGAGCCTGTGGAGCAGGTGGAGGACGTCAGCGTCGCGGAGGCAGAACCGGAGCCCGCGGAAGCAGCGGAGGCGTCGAGCAGCGAACTGGCGTGGTCGGAGCTGGTCGAGCCCGTGGAAGAGAGGAACGTCGAGGCGAGTGACGCGGACCTGGCGGAGCCCGTGGAGCCACCGACCGGCGAACCGACGGACCCGGAGCTGGCCGAGCCAGCTGAGGAATCGAGCGGCGAAGCGTCGGGGACGGAGCTTCCTGGGACGGCGGAGGAGACGAGCCGTGCGCACGACGTCGCAGGGGGCGAGCCTGCGGTGGACGCGGCGGAAGCCGATGCCGGTCCGGCTCCTGAAGAGGCGGAGCGCGATGCGGTTGTGGGCCCGAACGCGCACTCGACCGTAGAGGACTTCGCAGCGCCGCCGACAGAGGTGGATGAAGTAGACGCAGGGAGTGGCCGTGACGGTGGCTGATGCCGCGGCGAAGCGGCGGCGCATAGCGAAGACGACGACAGGACAGGGCGCCTCGGCGCGGCTGAGGGCAGCGGCGCACGCATGGCTCGGCGAAGCGAAGCGGCCGAGGGGCGGGAAGAAGGAGCCGCGTGCGCCGAAGACGGCAGGGCAGGGCACGCCGGCCAAGGCAGGCGCACAGGCCACGCCGGCGCGGCTGAGGGCAGCGGCGCACGCATGGCTCGGCGAAGCGAAGCGGCCGAGGGGCGGGAAGAAGGAGCCGCGTGCGCCGAAGACGGCAGGGCAGGGCACGCCGGCCAAGGCGAGCGCGCAGACCACGCCCGCGCGGCTGAGGGCAGCGGCGCACGCGTGGCTCGGCGGAACGAAGAAGCCGAGGGGCGCGAAGAAGGAGCCGCGCGCGCCGAAAGGGACACGGCAAGATCCGGTCGCTCGCTTCCGCGCTGGCGCATGGGACCAGCTCGGTCATCCGGCGCGCCGCGCCGACGTTCCTGTCCGGAGCGCAACCACGGCGCCCGGGCTCTCTGCCGTCGCGCGCAAGCACCTGAAGGGCGTGTTGGAAGCGCTCATCTTCGTGGCGGAGCGACCGGTGCCGGCCCGTGATCTCGCGCGTTCGGCGAACGCAGAGCACCGCGTCGTGCGAGAGTTGCTGGCCGAGCTCGTCGCGGAGTACGACGGACGAGGATTTCGTCTGGACGAGGTCGCCGGAGGGTACGTCTTTCGAACGAGCCCTGCATTTGCGCCCTTCGTTCGCGAGGTGACAGAGCAGAAGCCGGTCAAGATGTCTCGCGCCCAGACGGAGACGCTCGCGATCGTCGCGTACCGGCAACCGATCACGAGGCCCGAGATCGACGAGATCCGCGGTGTGGATTCCGGCGCGGCGCTCAAGTCGCTCCTGGAGCGTGACCTCGTGAGGATCCTGGGCAAGAAGGACGAGCCTGGGCGTCCGATGCTGTACGGCACGACGGCGCAGTTCCTCGAGTTCTTCGGCCTGAAGGCGCTCGGCGAGCTGCCCACCCTGCGCGAGTTCACCGAGCTGACCGAGGAGTCGCGCCGTGCCTATGAGCGTGAGCTCGGTGAAGAGCCGCCCGAGACGGGGGTGGTGACATCGGGACAGGAGAGCTTCGCCGGCGCGGAGGGATCGCTCCGGACGAGCGTCGCCAGTGCGGGCGAGAACCTATCGGAAGACGTCGGCGCGTCGCCTGCTGCGCCGCGGGAGGGAGAGGTCGCGATGGAAGCAAGGGAAGACGAAGTGTCTGACGAGATCTCTGTCGTGGGAGCGGACGCAGCGCTTGGTGAGCCTGCTGAAAAGGACGCTTTCCAGCACGCCAACGACGTCGCGGAGGAACGGCGCGACGAGGATGACGAAGACGCCGAGGACGAAGACGCCGAGGACGACGAGGACGACGAGGACGGGGACGAGGACGACGACGAAGAAGAAGACGGGGACGAGGACGACGAAGAGGACGAGGACGAAGATGATGAGGACGACGAAGATGATGAGGACGAGGACGACGAAGAGGACGAGGACGAAGATGATGAGGACGACGAAGATGATGAGGACGAGGACGACGAAGAGGACGAGGACTGAACGTTCACCCTTGTCTGAACGTCCAGCGCGTCGCCCCGTCGCTCACGGCGGTGGAGCATCCGTCGGATCCGGATAGGCCTCGGCCAGCTTCGTTGCGGCGCTCCTCAGCTCGGGGTGGGCGAGGAGCTTGCGGAAGAGCCGCCAGAGCTCGGGATCGGCGAGCACCTGGAGCGGCGAGGTGGCGACCTGCCTCCTCTTCTTGCGGGGGATCGCCTCCGGACCTTTTCGTCGCAGCTCCTCCATCATTCCCACGAAGCGCTTCGTGGGAAAGAGATCTCCGTGCTCCCACGCGAGCACGGTCTCCTGCTCGATGCCCAGCGCTCCGGCGAGCTCGCGGGCCGTGCAGCCGAGCTCCTGTCGGAGCTTCTTGATGTCCTCGGGGGCCATGCGGGGCGAGGGTAGCGGCCTCGAAAAAAGAAAGCGACGTCGAGCAACCGGCAGCGAGCTCCCGCCGAACTCCGCGTCATGACCCATCGTTGCCCGATTCGCCCCTCGTGGACTCCCCGCGCGCTCCGCGCGCTGCCGCTCGCGCTCACGCCGCTCGTGGCCTCACCCCTGTCCTGCGCGCCGGAGCTCGTCGTTCCCCCGCAACTCGATGAAGGCGGTGACGAAGAGGACGCCGAGGTCGCCGGCCCCGCAGATCCGGGCCCCGAGCTCCAGATCGAGCCCGCCGCGCCGCTGGACGCCGCGCCTCCGGTGCTGCGGGCGCGCGTGCTCCTCCCCGGCGCCGCTCTCGGGAGCGTCGACCCCGCCCGTGCGCTGGTCGTCCGCGGCAAGCTCAGCGCGGCGCACCTCCGGCAGATAGAGCGAGGCGAGCTGTCGACGGCGCTGTCGGAGCGCGTCGTCCCCTCGATCGCCTGGCTGAACGGGACTCCCCCTGGCGACCTCTCGCTGACCGTGGCGCCGCTCGCCCCGCTCGCCCCCGGGGAGACCTACGCCATCGCGAGTGGCAGCCCTGTGTTCTCGCACCACATCCAGATCGCCACGGAGGGCTCGCCGCCCGTGCTCTCACGGCTCTGGCCGCCGCCCGACGCCGGCGCGACCCTCGGCCTGGGGGTGTGGTGCGGTGACGCTCCCCTCCCGGAGGTGATCGCCGCGGCGGCGCTCGTGCCTGGCGGACCGGCGGGCGAGCTGCGCCGCGGCGCCGTCGACGACATCGGCGCGCGCTGCCTGCGCTTCGAAGGGGAGCCAACCGCCACGGCGCCGCCCGAGGCCGACGGCATGCGCCTCGTGGGGCCTCCCGTCGCGCTCCCGGGCGAGCCGACAGCAGTGAGCCTCGATCCGCGTCCGTTCATGCTGGAATCGGATCCGCTTCCCGCCATCGCGGTGGCGTGTGCGCCGGACGAGCTCGCGCTCGGGCCGGGCTGTGCTCGGGTCGCCGACGATCGAATCCTCGTTCGTTCGGCGGATGCTCCGCTGCTCTGGGCGATCGCGGGCGCGGGGTTCGACGAAGTCCTCGCGCTACCGCCGGGCGAGCCGTTCGTCCTCGCTCCACTGCCGCCCTTGAGCCCCGTGGAGCTCGCCATTGCGACCGTCGACAACGCCGGGGTCGTGGAGCGCCGGACGTTCTCGGCCATGACGCTCGCGCCCATGCCCCATGTGATCATCAACGAGGTGCTGGCGAACCCCGTCGGGCCAGAGCCAGGGCAGGAGTGGGTCGAGCTCTACAATGACGGTGACGTCCCTGCTGAGCTCACAGGGGTTGTACTCGCCGATGTGGGTGGTGAGACCGAATTGCCCCCTATTTCGTTCATGCCCGGCGCGTATGCTCTGGTCGTCAACGAGGACTACGTTTCTGATGATGAGCTCGACCCTCCGCCTCCTCCCGAGACGCTTCTTCTCCGCGTCCCCAAACTTGGCAGCCACGGGCTGTCGAACTCGGGAGAACCGCTCAAATTGAAGGATCGAGGAGGTGCTGTCTTGTCCAGGTCGCCCGCCGCGCCCGTGCCAAAGCCGGGAATGAGCCTGGCCCGCGTCGCTCCGCGCGCTCCAGACGGCTCGGCTGGCTCCTTCACGACCAGCTGGCCGACGCCCGGTCGCGTGAACATAATGAACCAGGAGATCCCCTGAAGGATGGGGAGTTTGCCTCCGCGCGGGGCGAACTCGCCATGGGGCTGAGAAAATTCGAGCAAAGCGGGTGACGGACCCGTCTATGAGAGCTAGGTTTCAATCGAGTAGACAGACGGGTGGGGGGGCCGCCACCTGAGGAGACGCTGCCGCGCTGTGAACGCGAGCTGTGCGGCAGGTGCCTTTCGCGTGGAGTTCGGCGATGGCTGGTGTTCGTGAAAAGCTGTTGACGGCATCGGACCTCGCAGCCTTGTGCGAGGTCGACTTGAAGACAATCCATAACTGGGTAGATCGGGGGAGGATTGCCCATTTCCGTACGCCGGGGAGACACTTGCGCTTCAAGGCTGCGGACGTGGCCGAGTTCCTCCGTGCATGGGGCTATTCGGTGCCCAGGGAGCTCGCCAAGGCGACCTCCAAGTCGATGATGGCCATCGGCACCAAGGATACGATGGCCCACGTGGCGCGAGCCCTCGGGGAAGGCGTGCCCATTCGGCACGCGAGCCACCCGTATGACGCGCTGATCTTCGCGGGGGCGGACCCCGCGGACGTGTACATCGTCGACGTGCGGGCGGTGTCCAGCGACGTGGACGTCCCCTCCCTCTTCGAGGCGCTCCACCGAGCGAACTCGCAGGGGACCTTCGTCGCCTTGTCGGATGAGCCGATCAGCCTGCCGTCGTTCGTCGGCCGGATCGGCCGGAGCGACGCGCAGCAGCTGAAGGGCTTCCTCGTGCCCGAAGCGGCCGCGCAGACGGCGACGCCCCTCCAGGCGGCGAGCGGTCCGGCGTCGGAAGAGCCGCCGCGGAGCCTCGCCGCAGGCGGGTCCTCGCGCTGAGCCAGGGCCCCGGCCGTCCTACGCCCAGCAGAAGAGGCTGGGCTGGGACGGCCGGTCGCGCCCGAGGAGGCTCCGCCAGGAGCCGCAGCACTGCAGAGCGAGCCGCTGAGGTCAGAACCCCTCCTGCAGCACAACCCGGGGCCGGTTGATGGGTCGCTCGCAACCCCGCTGTCGAGTCCGCTTCGGAGTCTCCTGAAGGAAGACGCGCCCGAGGAGCATGGCTCCTCGGACGGAGGCGCTTCAGCTTCCAGCGATGGTCATGGAGGAGACCCGGAACGTCGGTGAGCACGTCGACGTCCGGAGATCCAGATCGTCCCCGACGGCGTCGATCCGCTGCAAGAGCTCGTCCAGGTTCAGTGAGATGGTTACCTCGCTCACCGGATAGGCGAGCTCTCCATTCTCGATCCAGAAGCCGGACGCACCCCGGGAAAAGTCGCCGGTCACGGCGTTGAAGCCGAAGCCCATCATCTCGGTGACGTACAGCCCGCGCGGCGTGGAACGCACGATCTCCGCCGCCGGCGTGGAGGTGGGCTGGAGGAGGAAGTTCGACGTGGACGGCCCGACGCCGCCGCCGGCGCCGCGCGAGGCGCTGGCGGTCGGCGGGCGCTTGAGCTTCCGGCCGCTGTAGCTGTCGCAGAGGTAGGTCTTCAGGATGCCTTGCTCGACCACGACGTTGCGCCGGGCGAGGAGGCCCTCGCCGTCGAACGGGCGCGAGCCGGGCGCGCGCGGGATCAGCGGGTCGTCGACGACCGTGATGAGATCGCTGGCGATGCGTGTCCCCTCGCGACCGACGAGGTAGCTCGACTTGCGCCAGATCGAGCTGCCCATGATGCAGGAGCCGAGCAACCCGAGCATCGACCGGGCGACGTCCGGGTCGAAGACGACGGGCGCCTCGCAGGTCGCCACCTTGCGGGCGCCGAGCTTGCGCAGCGTCCGGCGCGCCGCCTCGCGGCCCACGGCGTCCGGGGCGTCCAGGTCGGCGAGGTGGCGCCGGCCGGTGAAGTAGAAGCCGCGGCGCTTCTTGTCGCCGCTGTCGTCGGCGATCGGGGAGACCACGAGCTGCGCGTACGAGCCGGCGAAGCCGCCGCGGAAGCCGCCGGACAGGACGAGGGCGAAGGCGCCCGCGCTCCGCGAGAACGTCGCGCCCTCGCTGTTCGTGATCCGCGGGTCGGCGTCGCGCGCGGCCTGCTCGCCTCGGCGCGCGATGTCGATCGCCTGCGCGGCCGTGACCTCGCCGCCTGAGGGATCGTAGAGATCGAGCGCGGGGAACGGCCCCTTGGCGATGAGCTCCGGATCGGCGGGGCCGGCGAACGCGTCCTCCTGGGAGATGTCGGCGAGCTCGAGCGCGTCCGCCACGAAGCGATCGATGCCGCGGGGCGTGAGGTCGGACGTCGAGGTCAGCGCGACGCGCTGCTTCTTGATGATCCGCATGCCGAGGCCCTTGTGGACGGCCTCCTCGACGAGCTCGGGCTCGCCGAGGCGCACCTTGGTGGTGAGCTCGGAGCCGGAGCGGGCGATCGCCTCCGCGACGTCGGCGCCGCCCTTCCTGGCGCGCGTCACCACCTGCTCGGCGAGCTCCATCAGTTCCTCGACCTGCTGCTCCACGCGGGCTCGTTCGGACATGGGGCGACAGGGTGGTGGAGCGGGCTGGCTCCGTCAACGCGGTGGCGCGGTCGCCTCCCCGCGCGCACCAGGGGCGTCTCAGCCCCGCGCGCACGAGGGGCGTCTCAGCCCGGCCGGTTGGAGCGCCCGCCGCTGCCGACGCCGAGCCGCCGATGAGGGCGTGTCGAGGCGGGCCGGGGCGGAACGACCTCGGCCGCTGGCTCACTCGGGACGGCGCGGGGGCGCGCGCCGGGGGAGGGCTCGGCCTTCGGCGCGGCGCCCGCGGGCTCGCGCCGGAGCAGGGCGCTCACGGTGACCGCGAAGCCGGCGGCCAGCATGGTGTACATCCAGAGGAGCGCATAACCGAGCGGACCGCCGGCGACCGGGTGGACGCCGAAGTCGCCCTCGACCTGCCGGTAGGTGCCGTCGAGCGCGAGCCGCCGGGACAGGGCCAGGACGGCGACCAGGGCGATCGCCAGCGGAGCGCCGGCGAGGACGGCGAGCGCGTGGACCGCGCGCTGCGCGGTCCACCTGCCGCCAGCGCTCCCGGCGAAGCGATTCGCGGCCGCGAACCCGGCGGGCACCGAGGCGGCATTGACGAGGACGAGCACGAGGTCGACGGCGGACGGGATGCGGCGCGTGTCGACGAGGTACGCGAAGCTCCAGTCAGGGGCGAACACGAGGAAGTACGCGCAGACCGGCGCGAAGACGAGGCAGGCGAACAGGGAGACGAGCGCGAGCGGCCGAGCGCGCGCGCCCGGCGCAAGCCGAGGCTCCGACGCGCGCAGCGCGCCCAGGCGGTGAGGGGCTGCAGCGCTGAACCAGGCGAGCAGCGCACCGAGAGCAAAGCCGACGAGGGGAGCGACGAAGGCGGGCACGCGGCGCCGAAAGTAGTCCTGTCGCCCCCTCCTGAGCAAAGTGCCTGGACCTTTTCCTGACCAGGACGGCTCGAGCGGCCCACACCAGGGCTCTTCCGGGCGCGGCTGGGCAGGCTGGGCGGAACGTTTGCTCTGGGAACGCCGCCGCGCTAAGCGGCTGCGCACATGGAGCCGCGCCTCGTCCGGGAGATGCTTGAGCGCGTTCGGAGCGGCGAGCTTGCCGTCGAGGAGGCGCTCGATGCCCTCCGAGGGCTGCCTTTCCGGGACCTGGGCGTCGCGACCGTCGATCACCACCGCGCGCTCAGGCAGGGCGTCCCCGAGGTGATCTTCGGCGAAGGGAAGACACCCGAGCAGATCGCCCTGATCGCCGGGGAGATCTCGGGGGCGGGGCAGAACGTGCTCGTGACCCGGGTCGACGCCGCGAAGGGCGCGGCGGTCTCGGCCCTCTTGCCCGCGTTCCGTTATGTGCCCCTCGCGCGGACCGGCAGCATCGAGGTCGCGCCGCCGCCGAAGCGCGCCGCCGGGGCGGTCGCCGTCGTGACCGCGGGCACGAGCGATCTGCCGGTCGCCGAGGAGGCCATCGAGACGCTGCGCGCCGTGGGCCTCGAGGCGAAGCGGCTGTACGACGTGGGGGTCGCGGGGCTGCACCGCTTTCTCCATCGCGTCGAGGAGCTGCGCAAGGCGTCGGCCGTGATCGTGGTCGCGGGCATGGAAGGCGCGCTGCCGAGCGTGGTCGGCGGGCTCGTGGCGGCGCCGGTGATCGCGGTGCCGACGTCGGTCGGCTACGGCACTGCCCTGGGCGGCTTCACCGCGCTCTTCGCCATGCTCACGTCGTGCGCCTCCGGAGTCGCCGTGGTCAACATCGATAGCGGCTTCGGCGCGGCGATGGTGGTGCATCGCATGTTGCCGAAGGAGTAGCTCGGAACGAGCGCGACCGCGGGAGCGCCGCGCCGCGAAGGCGCCCGGGGAACGGAGAAGGCGAGAGATGGGACACGGGCACGATCACGACCACGCGCACGGAGACGAGCACCACCACGGGCACGCGCACGAGGGCCATCACGATCACGGGCACGCGCACGAGGGCCATCACGATCACGGGCACGCGCACGAGGGCCATCACGGGCACGCGCACGAGGGCCATCACGATCACGGGCACGCGCACGACCATCCGCGCGCGCCGCTCCTCGAGGAGGGCGCGGGCACGGGCAAGGTCCTGTTCTTCGACGCCTTCAGCGGGATCGCGGGCGACATGACCATCGCCGCGCTGCTCGATCTCGGGGTGCCCCTCCTCGTCATCGAGCGCGCCGTCGCCGCGCTGCCGCTCGATGGGTTCCACCTGCACCGCGGGCACGCCCATCGGAGCGGCATCGTGGCGACCTCGTTCGACGTGCACGTCGAGGCGCCGCAGCCGGAGCGCACCTACGGATCCATCGACGCCATGCTCGCCGCCGCGCCGCTCGATCCGCCCGTCGCCGCGCTGGCGCGCCGGATCTTCCGGCGCCTCGGCGAGGCGGAGGCCGCCGTGCACCGGATCCGCCTGGAAGACGTGCACTTCCACGAGGTCGGCGCCGTCGACGCGATCGTCGACATCGTGGGCTCCGCCGCCGCGATCGTGCACATCGGGGCGGAGGTCGTCGGATCGCCGCTGCCCATGGGGCGCGGGTTCGTGAAGGCGCGGCACGGGATCCTCCCGCTGCCGCCGCCCGCGGCGGTCGCGTGCCTCCGCGGCGTCCCGACCTACGGCGTCGAGCTCGACGCCGAGCTGGTCACGCCCACGGGCGCGGCCATCATCGCCACGCTGGCGACCCGGTTCGAGCGCTGGCCGACGTTCGCCCCCGATCGGATCGGCTTCGGCGCCGGTCAGCGCGAGCTGCCGGACCGCCCCAACCTGCTGCGGGTCGTGCTCGGGACGCGCACGGGCGGAGACGAGAGCCTCGGCAGCGCGTCGCACGTGATCGTCGAGGCGAACGTCGACGATCTGACGGGCGAGGTGGCAGGGCACGCGATCGAGGCGCTGTTCGCGGCGGGCGCGCTCGACGCCTGGGCGGCGCCGATCACGATGAAGAAAGGGCGCCCCGCCCTGACGATCGCGGCGCTCGCGGCCGCCCCCCAGGCCGACGCCGTCGCGACGGCGCTGCTCCGCGAGACGACCAGCATCGGGCTACGGAAGATCCCTGTCGCGCGCACCGAGCGGCCGCGGCGGATCACCACGGTGCAGACGGCGTACGGAGCCATCCGGGTGAAGATCAGCGAGGGGCCGTTCGGGCCGCCGCAGATCAAGCCGGAGTTCGACGATTGCGCCGCGGCGGCGAGGACGCACGGCGTGCCGGTGCGCGAGGTCGTCTCGGCGGCGCTGTCGGCCGCCAAGGGGTGACGCCGCGCCGCGCAGGGTGCAGCCGCGCGGCGCCGAGATCGCCGAGCGGCGCAGCGTCACCCTGCGGCAGCGGTCAGTCGGGGCGCTGGATCGGGAGCGCCTCGGCCTCCCACGAGAGAAAGCCGCCCTCGAGGAACGCGACGGGCACGCCCTCCTCGGCGAGCTTCGCGGCGACGTCCTTCGACCTGTCGCCGGAGCGGCAATAGAGGACCGGCGCGCCGGCCAGCATGTGGAGCTCGGCGAGCCGGCCCTCGATCTCCTCGATCGGGATGTGCACCGCGCCCGGGATGTGGGCGCGGCCGTAGGCGGGGCTCTCGCGCGTGTCCACGGGGACCACCTGGCCCTCCCGGATCAGCTGCGCCAGCTCGGCCGCCCGGATGGCGCCCTCGGCGCGCGGGAGGAACGGATCGAGCAGCTCGCGGAGCTGCTTTCGGTTGAGGACGCCCTGCTCGGCGGCCACCGGGCGGCCTCGATGAAAGACCATGAACGTCGGGACAGCCTGGATGCGCAGCGTGGTGGCGATGCGCTTCGACCGGTCGATGTCGACCTTGACCACCTTGGCCTTGCCTTCGAGCTCGCGCGCGATGGCGTCGACCTCCGGCGCGACCGTCTTGCACGGTCCGCACCAGGTGGCGGTGAAATCGATGAGCACGGGCAACTCGCTGCGGAGCACCTCGCGCTCGAACTCCTGCTCGTTGATCTCGGGAACGGCCATGGCGGGCGAATTCATAGCGGGCCTTTCCTGCGAGATCGAGCGGCGCGAGGGCTCCGCCGCCGAGATCGCGGAGATGAACGCGATTTCAGCGCAATTTCGGCGCGCGAGAGCGCTGCACGGCCGGCGGCTGTCCGCGGACGTGCGGCCCCCGCGTCGCGCCCCGTCAGCGCGGGACGCGCGCGCGCACCGTGCGTGTATCGATGGAGTCGCGCAGGGCGTCGGCGATGAGGTAAGAGCCGCCGACCGTCGCCAGGAGCAGCACGAAAGGGAAGACGAGCAGCCGGATCTCGCTCGGGTGCCGCGCCGCCTGGCCCAGCGTCTCCCCCCACGAGGCCACGCGCGCGGGCGCGCCCATCCCGAGGAACGAGATCGCCGCCTCGAGCAGGACGACGGACGCCACGCCGAGCACCGAGCTCACGATCACGGGGCCGAGCGCGTTCGGGAGGATGTGGCGGTAGAAGACGCGCAGCCGGGTGCTGCCGAGCGCGTGCGCGGCCGCCACGTACTCCTCGCTCGACGCGCGCAGCACCTCGGCGCGCACGAGGCGCGCGATCTCCGCCCAGCGGACGAAGGCGACCGCGAGCACCAGCGACAGCGCGGAGGGCTCGCGCTCGATCGCCCGCACGATGGCCACGACGAGGATCGCCGGGAAGGTGTCGACCGTCTCGACGAGGCGGACGAGGCCGTCGTTCCAGAAGCCGCGCAGCGTGCCCGCGAGCCCGCCGAGCACGACGCCGAGGAACATGCCCACGAGCACCGCGCTGAGCGACAGGCCGAGCGCCGTGCGCGCGCCGTAGATCAGCCGCGCGGCGAGATCGCGGCTCTCGAAGTCCGTGCCGAGCGGGTGGTCGAGGGACGGCGACGCGTTCGGGCCGGCGTCGGTGCGCTGCTCCGGGCCGTAACGGATGGGCGGCCAGATCGCGAAGCCCTCGAAGCGCACCCTGAGCTCGGCCTCGGTGAGCGACTCGAGCGCGGCGCCCTCGGTGACCGCGGGCAGGATCTCCGCGCGGCCCGGCCTGAAGCAGGCGATGGGCGCGGGGGCGGCGAGGAGCTCGGCGAAGATGGCGAGCAGGGCGAGGACGCCGAGCAGCACGGCGCCGATGGCGACGCGCTTGCTGCCCACCATCCGGCGGAGGAACGCGGTCGCGTGGGTCACGCCTCGCTCCTCCGCGAGAGCACCGCCGGGCCGAGCCGCGGATCGACGAGCACATAGGCGAGATCGGTCGCGATCACGCCGAGCGCGGCGATGGCCGCGGCGCCGATCGAGATGGCCATGAGCCAGCTCACGTCGCGCGCCTGCACGGCGAGGAGCGTGAGCTCGCCGAGCCCGTGGAGCTCGAAGACGCGCTCGACGACGAAGGCGCCGCCGAGCGCCATCGGCGGCTCGAGCATGGCGAGCGTCACGACCGGGAGCACGGCGTTGCGGAGCCCGTGGACGGCGATGGCGCGCGCGGCGCCGGCGCCGCGCGCCCGCGCGGCCCGGACGAAGTCCTGCGTCAGGACCGCGACGAGCGCGGCGCGCTGCTGCCGCGTCGGCGCGGCGACGAGCGAGAGCGCGATGATGCACGTCGGCAGGAGCAGGGACCGCGCGCCGCCCGAGAGGAGCGCGGCGGCCACGGCCACGACGGCGGTCGGGAGGACGGCGGCGGTGAGCACGGCGGCCGCGATCGCGGAGTCGCTCCGCCGGCCCTGCGAGGCCGCGCTGAGCGCGCCGAGCGGGATCGCCACGGCGTAGGCCAGCGCGATCGCCCCGAAGACGAGCGCGAGGGTGACGGGCGCGCGCCGCGCGAGCTCGTCGAGCACCGGCTCTCCGGTCGCCGCGACGCCGAGCCGGTGGGTGACCGCGCCGAGCGCCCACTTGCCGTAGCGGGTCTCGAGCACGGTCGCCGCGAGCTGCGCCGGGCCGGTGAACACCTCGAAGTCGCTGCGGTACACGTTCCAGAACGACTTCCACCGCGTGACGCACGCGCGGGCCTCCGCGAGGTCGTCGCCCGGGGCGATCCGGTCGTCGATCTCCGCGATGTGGGCCGCGACGTCGACGAGGGCGCGCGCCTGCTCGAGCGTCGCGGCGTCGCGCGGCGGCTGCAGCGCGGCGATCACCGCCTGCAGGGCGAACGTGTCGAGCTCCAGCAGCTCGGCGGCGCGCGACGCGGAGCCGTAGCGGACCAGGCGCCGCACGGCGCTCCGGACCGACGCGCTCCGGAACTCGATGCCGCGGTCGTCCCAGAAGCGCGTCCAGAACGCGACCGCGTGCGCCGGGTCCGCGGCGTCGTCGGCCCGCGGCAGGCCCATCCGCGCCGCGACGGGCGCGAGCGCGAGCGCGACGCGGGTGCGCGGCTCGGGCGCCAGCGCGTCGAGCGGCAGGATGTGCGGCAGCGCGGCGCCGCCGAGGCGCCGCAGCTCGTCGGCGGCGGCCGCCGCGTCGTCGCCGCCGGCCGCGATGGCCTGCGCGGCCGCGAGGGCGCGCAGGCGCACGTCGCGCGGCTCCAGGTTGATGAAGCGCGGCAGGTCGAGGAAGCGCTCCCGGCGCAGCCGCGCGAGCTCCGCGCTGGAGAGGGAGCTGGCGAGGAGCGGATCGTCCGTCGGATCGGGGACGAAGGAGAGCACGAAGAAGGTCAGCAGCGAGACGCCGACGAGGGTCGGCAGCGTCCAGAGGAGCCTGCGGAGCGCGTGGCGGAGCATCTCTCTCGGCCGGGAGTCAGCGCAGGATGGCGTCGAGCAGGTCGATGCGCATCCCGAACTTGTAGGGGGAGGCCTTTACCACCTCCATCTTCTGGCCAGAGATCGTCTCGTCGTTGCCCTCGAGGTACCCGCCGGCGTTGATGCCGATGACCCTGCCCTGGCCGTTGAAGATGGGGCTCCCGCTCATGCCGCTCGTGCTGCGGGCGTCGTGCTGGATCAGCCAGGCCTCCGCCGCGGGCGCGGGCCGGCCGTTCGCGCCCGTGATCCGGCCGACGTTGGCGGCGAGGAACGTGGCGACGGGGTTCGCGGTGTCCGTGAGCCGCTCCGGGAAGCCGATCAGGTACACGTCGTCGCCGGCGCCGGCCGCGGCGAGCTCTTCCCGGGTCGCGAGCTCGAGCACGGCGGCCGCGCGCCCCGCGATCGTCACGGTGCCGATGTCCGGGGTGAGCTGATCCGCGCTGTCGCGGTACTGCGGGTGCGTCCGCATGCCGGTCACGGCGAAGCTTATCTGGCCCCGGCCCTCGTTCTCGAGCGCCGCGATCGCGCCGCCGCGGCGCTTGGCCGCGGTGATGCAGTGGGCGTTCGTCACGAGGACGGAGGGCCGCACCGCGAACGCTGTGCAGAACCCCTCGCGCCCGGCGGCGAGCATGAAGATCCCCTTCCTGGAGCGGTCGTGGAGGTTGCGCCCGAAGTTGGCGTTCGAGGGGTGGAGCGTCCCGAGGCGGCGCTCGATCTCCTTGCGCCGGGGGTCCTCCGGCGAGAGGCCCGCGAGCTCCTCCCGCAGCTGGCTGATCTCGTCGTGGGAGGAGCGGTTGTAGACGATGAGCGCGGCGAGGCTGGCGAGCGCGATCACGAGGAGCGCGGCGAGGATGTAGGTCGTGCGGCGCTGGCCTGCCGTCGCGGCGTGCACCTCCTTGTGGAGCATGGCGTTGATCTCGACGGTGCCACGGGGCTTCGCGCGCCCCGTGGCGGCCGCGACGGCGGAGGAGATCATCATGGCGATCGTCCGCTCGCCGACCCGCCGAGCTCCGGCCGGCGGCGCGGCCGGGACGTGTCCGGGGGGGGCGGCAGCGGGCGCCGGGTACGCGGCGGGCGCTGGGTACGCGGCGGGCGCGGGGTACGCGGCGGGCGCTGGGTACGCGGCGGGCGCGGGGTACGCGGCGGGCGCGGAGTAGCCCGCAGTAGGCACGGGGTACGCGGCGGGCGCGGGATGGCCCGTCGCTGGCGCAGGGTAAGCCGCGGCAGGAGAGGGGTGATGCGCCACAGCGTGCGCCTGCGGTGGACCCGACGTGCGGCGCTCGACGAGCTCCAGCCGCACCCGCGGGCCCTTGGCGCCGAACGTGATCTCGTCGCCCGACGCGATCGGGTGCCGCTTGATCCGCTGCCCGCCCGCGTAGGTCCCGTTGCGGCTGTCGAGGTCGTAGAGCACCCAGCCCGCCGCCTCGAGGCGCGCCTCGGCGTGGTGGCTGCTCGCGTCGCGATCGTGGTTCGGGTCGAAGACGACGTCGTTGTCCGGCGCTCGACCGAAGCGCACCGCGCGCCGGTCATGGATCTCCACAGAACCGGCGTTGCGCCCGAAGGTATGTACGACGCGTAACATCACGGCGCCGGGACCCCCTGCAGCAGATCGATCCGCATCCCGATGCGGAACGGCGAGCTCTGCGTCACCGTCGCCTTCCGGCCGTCGATCGTGACGTTGTCCTCGTCGTCGATGTGCGCCGCGTGGACGCCGATGACGTGCCCGTACTGGTTGAAGATGGGGCTCCCGCTGTTGCCCCCGCGCGTGACGGCGTCGTGCTGGATCAGGACGGCTCGGTCCGGCGTCGTCGCCTCCTCGTCGATGCCGGTCACGCGCCCGATGCGGCCTTCCAGGAACGTCGCCGAGGGGCTCAGCGGGTCCATCAAGCGACCGGGGAAGCCGATGACATAGGCGTCGTCGCCCGGCCCGATGGCCCGCAGCTCGGCGTCGTTCGCGAGCTTCACCGTGCGCGTCGCCTTGCCGGCGATCCGGAGCAGGGCGACGTCCGGCGAGCCGGCGCCCGCCTGCCCTGGCTTGTACGCCGGGTGGGCCGACATCGCGACGATGGGGAAGCGGATCTTCCCCATCGAGTCGTTCTGCGTGACGATCGAGGTGCCGCCGCGGGCGCGGCAGTCGCGGACGCAGTGAGCGTTCGTCGCGAGCAGATCGGGCGCGATGGCGAACGCCGAGCAGCAACCGCCGATGCGGTTGTCCACCTTGTAGCCCATCACGTAGAGCGCCAGCCTGTTCTGCTCGAAGATGGCGCGCCCCGAGAGCACCTGCTCCGGGATCGCGCCCGACGGGCGCGCCGCGGGCGCGATCCCGAGGCCGACCTCGCGCGCGAGCGCGTCGGCCGCCTGGCGCGACCGGTACGTGACCACGAAGGCCACGGCCACGGCGACGAGCGCCGCGGCGACGCCTAGCCCGAGGATCAGGTTGTGGCGCGACACCTTGCGCCTCGCCTCGTCCGCCTTGGCGCGCACGAGCGCGAGCGCCTTCTCCTCGCGCCGCATCGCCTGCACGACGGCATCCTTGACGATGCGCTGCGCGGTCTCGACGTCGACGCGGCTGTCCGCGTCCGGGCGCCCGGGGGGCCACTCTTCCTGCGGGGCGGCCGGAGTCTGCCGGCCACGCTTGTCGTTGCTGCGCAGCATCGCGGTGGGGGGCGCGCGCACGTGCGCTACGCGTACCCTAACGAAGCAGGTAGTAGCCGGCGATGGTAACGCACGCGACGGCGCTCACGATCATCAAGATCACCAGCCACTGCGGCGCGCCGTCGGTCGGGATCATGATCGGCTCGTCGCCCTGGACGGGCGCGCGGGCGTTGCGCTCGTCCAGCGCGTCGTCGGCCGGCAGGGGCGAGGCGACGTGGTCGTAGTCGTCCCCGTCGTCGTCCATGTCGCTGTCCGCGCTGCTCAGCCACGATTTCGGCGAGGGGGGCCGCTGCGAGATCTTCTTCTCGTCGAGCTCCTTCACCTTGCGCGCCGGCTCGGACGCGGCGGCGTTCTGGGCCAGGAGGTGCTCGGGCAGCGCGTACTTCTGGTAGCGGAGGTCCTCGATGTCCTCGAGCTCCGGCAGGGCGAGCCCGTCGCCGTCGAACTTGGCGACCACCACCGTGATGTTGTCGTGCCCGCCGGCCTGGTTGGCCCGATCCGTCAGCACCTTGCAGGCCTCGATCGGATCGTCGACGCTCCGCAGCACCTCGCGGATCTCCTCGTTCCGCACCATGCCCGAGAGCCCGTCGGAACAGAGCATCAGCGTGTCGCCCCGCTTGAGCTCCACGAAGGTGAGGTCGACCTGCACCGAGTCCGCGGTGCCGAGCGCCTGGAGGATGATGTTGTTGTGCTCGAAGGTCTCGGCCTCCTCCTCGGTGAGCTGGCCCGCCTCGATGAGCTGGTTCACGAGCGACTGGTCGCGCGTCACCTGCACGAGCCGATCGCCGCGGAGGACGTACGCGCGGCTGTCGCCCACCTGGCCGAGGAACAGGTGATCGTCCATGAGCGCGGCGATGGTCGAGGTGGTCCCCATCCCCCGCCGGGTCCGATCGAGCTTCGCCTCGCTGAAGATCCGGAGGCCTGCCGCCTCGATCGCCTGCACCAGCCGCGCCGCGAGCTCGTCGTGGTTCTCCGGGGGACCGGCGACGCTCATCCGCTGGTAGATGATGTCGACCGCGAGCTGGCTCGCGACCTCCCCGGCCGCGGCGCCGCCCATGCCGTCGCACACGCCGAGCAGGGCGCCCCGCTCGCCGACGACCTGGTAGCGATCCATCTCCATCAGGCCGCGGCTCGCCTTCGTGAGATCCGCGACGATGAAGTTGTCCTCGTTGTGCTCGCGGACCTGGCCCACGTCGGTCCGGCCGAACAGCCGCAGCACGACCTCGGGGCGACGCGGCTCGTCGGGCGGTGTCGCCGCGCCGTCCATGCCGTCGGGGCGCTGCCCGCCCTCGTCCGGCTCGCCACCCCCCGGCGCCTCGCCCGCGAAGCGCCCGGCAGCGCCGCCGTGGGCGGCCTCCGCGGCGGGGGTCTCGTCGAGCGCGCCGTCGTACGACGCGGCCGCGAGGGAGGTGTGCGCCTGAGCGGCGGCCGGCGGAGCATCGGGGGTCACAGCGTCTCCCAGGTCGTCCGACCGTGCGGCGCTTCCATCCGTGTCCTCCTCGCGCGACCCGCCGGCGGTGAGCCGCACCCGCGGCGGCGGAGGGAGCTTCCGCCCGACCTTCTCCGGGCTCGATGTGCTGGGCGCCTTCACGGGCTTCATGGCGATGCCAGCCTTCTGCGCGGCGTTTGAGGCCGGACGCGTCTTGGGCGGCGGGGGCTTCCAGTTCACGGGCTTGCCTGCTTCCACAGACCCCGCCTTGCCGGACTCGAGCGACGCGGCGCCGTGCGGGGAGTCATGAAGCGCCTTGCCGGCGTGGCTGCTCGAGTCGGTTCCTGCGGACGTCGCGCCGGGGAGCCCCTCGACTTCCAGCGCCTCGGTCGGCGTTTCGCGGACGGTCTGATCGCTCATCGGGGGAGATCCACGCGGAACAGGTGCTGCCCGATGCGCACGAAATCGCGATCGAGGAGGCTGACGTCCTCGCGGATGGCGACGTAGGTCCCGTTCGACGAGTCCAGGTCGCTGAGCGTGAACTCCCCCGTGGCCGGGTTCCTCCGGATGGCGGCGTGGCGTCGCGAGAGGAACGGATCGGCCGTGAATACGATGTCTCCCGTCTCCCGTCCGATCACCGTCTCATCCCGGTAGAGGTGGTACACGTCCCGCGTCACGCCTTCCACCGTCCGCTGGCAGAGTCTCGCCCGGCGGTGGATGGCGGGCGAGCCAAACAGCAACGTTCCATGCTGGATGGCATGGCCGAGGCCTCGCTCGCCGTCGTTCACGGTCTGAAACTGTAACACCTCGAGGCCCAGGAGGAGCAAGTCGCCATCTCGGAGGGGGTGCGTCTTCCGGATGCGGAGGTAGATGCGGTTGACGCTGCCCAGGTCACGGAGAACCCAGGACCCTTCCTGCGGGATGAGCCGCGCGTGCCGGGGCGAGACGTACTGGTCGTCCTCGAGGACGATATCCCCCTCGGTTCGGCCGATGTCGATCTGCGGGCCCGCGAGGGGGAAGCTCTTTCCCTCGGTCCCGTCTTCGACGATCACGATGAGCTTGCCCTCGAGCGCTCGGGTCGGCTGGGTGTCAGCCGGAACCCACGCCGGCGGGCGAACCGAGAGGGACGCGCGCAGCGGCGCGAGCGGCCGCTGGGAGGCTGGCGGCGCGCTGCTCGCCTCGTTCGAGATCGGCCCGGCGGGCTCGGCAGTCTGCGGGGGCCGCTGCGGGTCGCGCCGGGCGTCCGGGGCGAGCGCTGGCGCGGGCTGCGGCCGTTCGGAGGCGGCCCTGGATGGGCGCTCGGAGGCGGGCCGCTCGCCCTCGAGGGGCGCACCGCAATATTTGCAGAACCGCGTGCCCGCCAGGCACTGACCGCGACAGCGCGCGCACTCGACGGGCGGGACGGGAGCCCGCTGCGACGACGCGATGTCGACCACCGGCGAGCCGACGATCTTGTCCGCGTTGCTCCCGCTGGCCGCGGGCAGCCGCGCTGGGGGCAGGGCGACCGGGGGCAGCGGGGGCGGAGCCGGCCTGGCCGGCGCGCCGACCCGTTGATGCGCGTCTCCGGCGTCGGAGCGCTCGTCGCGCGCCGCTGGCGGCGGCGCGGCCTCCGTGGGCGGCGCGTGCCGGAGCGCGGCGGGCGTGACGTCGTGGAGACCTCGCGCGGTCGTCCCGATCTCCTCGTGGGGCGGGGGCGCCATGTACGGCGCGCCAGGGGAGAGCGCGGTGCCTGGCTCGCCGCGCTCTCCCCTGGCGCGCTTCGACACCTGGCTCACCGGCTGCGGGGCGCCCGCCGGCGCTCCGCCATCTCTCCTGTTCAGCGCCGCGCCGCACGTCACGCAGAAGCGGTAGCCCGGAGGGTTCTCTCCGTTGCAGTTCGCGCAGGAGAGCCCCAGGATCGCGTCGGTGATCGAGGGCGTCGCGGGCGTCGCGGGCGCGTCACCCCGCTCGGTGATCCTCGGCCCTTGCAGGGCTGGCACCATCTGGATCGCGCTGTCCAGCGCGCCAGCAGCCGGCGTCGCGGCGCCCTCGCGCGCCGGGCGCGAGGCGCCCTCGGCGCGGCCGTGCACCGCCGGCATCGCTGGTTCCGTCCTCGCCGAGCTGAGAGGGCTGAAGGAGAACACGGGCGCCTCCGGGCGAAGGCGCCCCGGCGCGCCGCGAGGCCCCGGCGCCCTGGCGGCCGCGCGGGCGTCGTTCGCCGGCGGCGTCTCGACCTGCGCGGCCGCCGGCAGGGCCGGGAGCGACACCTGCGGCAAGCCGCTCGGCGGCGTCGGCGGGACGACCCGCGCCTCTCGAGCCTTCAGCCGTCGACCGCAATCCTGACAGAACGTCAGATCGCCAGCGTTGTCGCGGCCGCACACATCGCAGATCACGCTGCCGAGGGGACCGCGGAGCGACGGTCGAGTCAAGTAGCCGGTGCGTTCTCTCGAGCGGACAGGGGAACCGCTCAGCGCCGGCCTACCTCGGTCCGCACCTCGAGAAGGAGCTCGAAGCCGACGAATTGCGCGATGGCGGTGGCCCGCTCGTAGTTGGCCGTGTCCCTCCAGCCAGCGAGCAGCACCGGCCGGTACACGCAGCTGACGCCGAGCACCGCGCGGCGCGAGACCTCCAGCTCGACCCCGACGCCGCCGAAGATGAGCGCGCCGCCCGTCTCGACGCCCCACTCGTTCCCGTAGGCGACGCCGCCGATCCCGGCGAAAAAGTAGGGAGCCGCCCGGTAGCCGATGTCCGGCAGGTACCTCATCTCGGCCCGGAGCTGCTGGAAGATTCCAAGCCGGTAGAGATTGCTCGAGTCCATCTTGGTGAACTGGTACGCGCCGCCGAAGTACCAGGGGCCTGGCGAGCGGTATCCGCCGCGGATCGCGAGCCCGCCTCCGCTGCCCAGGATGCACGCGTAGAGGGGTCCGGAGCGCGGGCAGGCAGCGCCAGGATCGAGGCTCATCTCGGCCACGAGGGCGACGCCGTACTGCACGTACTCGACGTGCAGCGGCGGCGGCCGGGAGGCGAGCTCGACGCTCGGCTTGACGGCAGGCGATGGCTCCTGCTCGGCGGCGGCCTCGTCCCCCGCCGCGTCGAGCCGAGCGCTCCAGGCGGACGTGGCGCGCCCGTCCTCGGCCCCTTCGCCCGTCCGGCCGCCGGCGGGAGCGCCTGGCGCGGCGCCGTGGAGGGCGCCCTCGGCCTGGGGGTGCGGAGGCGCGGCCCGCGCTGTCAAGGACAGCAGGGCGCTGGCCGCGATGGTCGCGGCCCAGAGCGCGCCGGGCGGAGATCGCAAACGCACGAGTTGTTTGAGATACGCGAGAGATCTGCCGCCGGCAACGCTCCTTCGCGGCGCGGGCGCTGGGGCGCGCCCGCGCCGACCTCCGACGTGGCCGCGCGCGCGGCCGCCTGGGGAAGGTCCGCGCCTCGCCGCGCCCCCAGGAAAAAACGCGACGGAAGGGGGAGGCGAGCGGTCTCTTGAAGCTCGACACCATACGCCGCTTGACGGCGGCTGCGAGGGTCGCCTAAACGAAGCCACCTTCATGGAGATTCACCTCGACAAGCGTGCCGTAAAGCAGATCCGCCTCTCTGCGGCGGATGCCGTTGAGGAAGGCGACACCGAAGCGCTGCGCGAGGACGTCCTCGAGGCGTTCTCGGAGGAGCAGGTCGAAGAGATCGAGCGTCGTCTGGACAGCGGTGATTTTTTTGAGTTCTTGACCGACGTGCTCGACGAGTGGGGGGGCGACGACGTGGACGAGCTCTTCGAGCTCCTCGAGACCCAGCTCGGCGACATCGGCATCGATCTGAAGTATGAGCCGCGCGAGGACGACGACGACCTCGACGAGGCCGACGACGACGACCTTGCCGACGACGAGGACGAGGACGGCGACGACGATGACGCCGAGCTGGAGTCCGAGGACGACGAGGACGACTGAGCGCGGTCGGCCCGCCGCGGCGACGCGCCGCGCGGCGTCCCCGCGTCAGGGGTCCTTCCGTTCGTCGAGCTCGCGGAGGATGTAGTCCGCGCACGGGCGAGGCGCCGCCGGGAGCGACGGACATATCGCGTGCGCGCAGCGCGCGTAGCGCGACTCGGGGAGCTCCCGGACGATCCGGGCTGCGGTGGCGCACGCCTCCTTGCTCCGGCCCTCCTCGCGCCACAGCTTCGCCTCGGCCCAGAGCGCGTCGTCGCGCAGGATGGACGCGGGGTGGTCCGTATAGAGCTTGCGCAGCTCGCGGCGCGCGGCGGCGCGATCGCCGAGCGCGTCGCGGTAGAGGCGCGCGATCTCGAGCTGCGCGTCGTCGAACTTCTCGCGGTCGTAGCTGCCGGTGACGGCCGGCTCGCGCGCGGAGAGCATCTCCCTCAGGTAGCCGATGGCCTCCTCGGGGCGCCCGAGGGACGCGGCGAGCTCCGCCGCGTGGAACAGGGCGTCGTCCGTCAAGCTGCCGACGGGGTACGGGTGCGCGCGCGCGGCGGCGACGAGCGCGCGCAGCGCAGCTTCGCGATCGCCGCTCCGCTCCAGGAGGAGCGCGGTGTTGTAGGCGACGTCCTGATCGAGCTCCGTCCCGCGGAGCGCGGGGCCGTGCTGCCGCAGCCACGCGAGCGCGCCCGCCGCGCCGGCGCGGTCTTCTTCGCGCTGGATGAGCCGCTTCAGCGCGTTGCGCGCGAGCCCGTGCGACGGGCGGCGCAGCGTCGCCGCCAGCAGCATCGCGTAGCCCGCGTCCGCGTCGCCGTGTTCGATCGCGAGATCGGCGAGCTCGAACTCCGCGCGCTCCGAGCGCGGCCCGCGCGGCGAGTCGGCGAGCAGCCGCTCGTACGACGCGCGCGCCTCGCCCCAGGACTCCGCGCGCTCGAACGAGCGCGCCTGCATGAGGCGCGCCTCGTCGCGGTCCTTCACGCGCAGCGCCTGCGACGCGGCGTCGTCGAACGAGCGGGCCGCCTCGCGGTAGCGCCCCGCGTGGTAGGCGCGCTCGCCGGCGGTCATCGCGGTGAGGTAGGCGTCGCCGCGCACCGGCGCGCACGCGGGGCCGAGCAGCGCGGCGATCGCGATCGCGACGGCGAGCGCCGGCGCGGGGGCGTTCCTGGGGCGGCGGCTCATGCGCGCGCGCCCTCGGCGCCGCGATCGCGCGGCAGCGCCAGCACCTCGGCGAGCGCCTCGGCGAGGGCGCTCGCCGCGGGCGCGACCTGCTCCGGCGCGAGATCGAGGTGGGTCACGGCGCGGACGGCGCTCCGGCCCGTCGCCCCCACGAGCACGCCGCGCCGTCGCGCGGCCTCGACGAGCCGCTCGGCCGGGATGCCGGGCGTGTCGATGTAGAGGATGTTCGTCTCGGGCTCCTCGATCGTCGCGGGCGGCGCGCCCGTCGCGGGCGGCGCCATCGCGCGAAGGGCCGCCGCGCGCATCGCTCGCGCGATGGCGCGCGCGGCCTCGTGGTCCTCGGCGATGCGGCCCTGGTGGTGCGCGAGCGCGTACAGGGCGGCGGCCGCGAGCACGCCGGCCTGCCGCATGCCGCCGCCGAGCATCTTCCGGAAGCGCAGCGCGGCGCGGACCACGTCGGCGCTGCCGCACAGCGCGGAGCCGACGGGCGCGCCGAGGCCCTTCGAGAAGCAGACGCTCACCGTGTCGAACGGCGCGGCGAGCTCGGCGGGCGTTCGACCGGTGGCGACCGCCGCGTTCCAGAGGCGCGCCCCGTCGAGGTGCAGCGCGAGCCCGTGCGCGCGCGCGACCGACGCGATGGCGAGCACGTCCTCCTGCGGGAAGACCCGGCCGCCCGCGCGGTTGTGGGTGTTCTCGATCGCGACGAGGCGCGTGCGCGGGAGGTAGTACTGCGGCGGCTTGATCGCCTCCTCGACGTCGGCCGCCTTGAACAGGCCGCCGCGCCCGGCGAAGACGAACTGCACGCCGCTCCAGGCGGGCGCCGCGCCGCTCTCGTAGAACGCGCAGTGCGCGCCCTCGCCCGCGATCACCTCGTCGCCGCGCTGCGTGTGGCAGAGGAGCGCGATCTGGTTGCCCATCGTCCCGCTCGGCACGAAGAGCGCCGCCTCCTTGCCCGTGAGCTCCGCGACGCGCTCCTCGAGCGCCCGCACGGTAGGGTCCTCGCGGTACACGTCGTCGCCGACGTCGGCCGCGGCCATGGCGGCGCGCATGGCCGCGGTCGGTCGGGTGACGGTGTCGGAGCGGAGATCGATCGTCGCTTGCATCCTGGAACCTCGGCTGTCGGCGTCGGCCGACGTTGTAGCACCGCGTGGCGCCGCGCCCGCTACGCGGCGCCGCGCCCGCTACGCGGGGCTCGCCGCCGCGAGCCGCGGGAACCGCTCGGCCATCCGCCACGCGATGCGCGTCGCCATCGCCATGATCGGCACCTGCGAGTTCACGCCGATGCTCGTGGGGAGGATCGAGCCGTCGGCGACGAAGAGCCCCGGCAGCGCGAAGCACTCGCCGCTCTGATCGACGATGCCGCGCCGCGGATCGTTCGCCACCCGCGCGCTCCCGAGCGGGTGGAACGCCATGCACTCGATGCGGCGCGCGTCGATGGCCTCGCGCTCGGCCGCGCGCGCGGCGTCCATCGACGTGACCGGCGGCGCGCCGAGCAGCGCGGTGTAGACCTCGCGCGCGCCGGCGGCGAGCGCCATCTCGCTGAGGATCGTGATGGACCGGCGGAGCCGCGCGAGGTCGCGCGGCGCCATCGCGTAGGAGACGAGCGGCTCCCGGCCGGGGCCGGGGCGGACGCGGCCGCCGCCCTCGTCGTGGATCATGGCGCCGAAGACGGCGCAGCGCGACAGCGCGGCGGCCCGACGCCGCAGCGCGGGCCCGACGCCAGGGAGGCCCGCCGCGAGCACGTTCACCGCCGAGTAGACGCCGACGAGCTTGATCCCCTCGGCCTCGAAGTGGTCGGAGTAGACGCTCTGGAGCGCGCCGTCCCAGCCGTTCAGCGCGTCGTCGAACCTGGCGACCACGCGCACGGCGGGGTGCAGCGTCACGCCGTCGCCGAGGCCGGAGCTCGCCTCGAACGCGCCCGCCGTGCGGAGGAGCAGCGGCGTGTGCAGCGTGCCGCACGCGGCGACGACCGCCTTCGCGCGCACCCGGAACCGGCGCGGCGGGGCCCCCGGCTCGCCGCCGAGCAGCCTCCCCTCGACGCCGACGGCGCGCCCGCGCTTCACGGTGATCCGCTCGACCAGCGCGTCGGCGACCACGCGCGCGCCATGCGCGGTCGCCGACGGCAGGTAGGCGACGTCGACCGAGCGCTTCGCCCCGGCGGGGCAGGTGAAGTTGCACCGGCCGTTGCCCTCGCACGCGTCGCCGGTGTTGCGGCGGAGCGGGCGCATCGGGATGCCGAGCCGGCTCGCCCCCTCGACGAGCCGCGCCGTCGAGGCGGAGCGCAGCGCCTCGGGGACCTCGCGGACCTGCAGCCGATGCTCGACGCTGTCGTACGCCGCCTCGAGGGCGCGCTCCGACAGCTCGTCGAGGCCGAGGTCGCGGGTCCACCGCGCGTGGACGCTGCCCGGGATGCGGAAGCACACCCCGCCGGTCACCACCGACGATCCGCCGACGGCGCGCCCCAGGGTGAGCGAGATCATCGGCGTCTGGCCCACGCCGAACGCCGTGAACAGGCCGGCCTCGCGGAACAGCCGCCGCACCGACTCGCTGGGCTTCCAGCGCTGGTAGTCGTCAGGGCGAACGTAGGGGCCCTCCTCCAGCACGATCACGCGCCGCCCCGCCTCGGCGAGCAGCGCGGCGACGACCGCGCCGCCGGCGCCGGAGCCGACCACGACGACGTCGCACGGCTCGTCGAACCCCGCAGGCAGGTCGCGCCCGCTGACGATCGGCTCGCTCGACGCGATGCCGCCGTTCACGCGCCGCCCCCGGCGCCCAGCCCGGGCAGCCTGCGCCGCGCCGCGGTGCTCTCGCGGTCGAAGCCCGTCAGCGCGAGCTCCGCGCCCTCCTCGAAGGCGGCGATGCACATCGGCACCTTGAAGGCGAGGAGCAGCATCGCGAGGAGCCCGGAGCGGCTCGACTCGAGCGCCTCCAGGTACGCGAGCCGCCGGCCGAGCGAGAGCCGGCTCATCCGGCCGAAGGCGCCGATCACGAAGGGCGGCAACAGCTCGAGGCAAGCGGCCAGCAGCGCGAAGCTGCGCCGGGTCTCGGGGCTGCCCTGCCCGAGCGCGAGATCCAGCGCCGCGACCGCGCGCTCGCACACCTCGGCGCCCGGCGGGGCGAGCTCCCCGCGCTCGTCCTCGTCGCAGAGCATCGCCTCGGCGGCGGCCCACGCGACGCGTCGCGCCCACGGCGAGAGCCCGCGCCCGGCGCGCTCCCACCGCTCGAGCCCTCGCGCGGCGCGCTCGGGCGCGCTCCCTCCCCCGTCCTCTTGCATGGCCGCGAGAGCCTAGCCCGGATCGACGCAGCGCCGAGGTCGAAGGCGGCGCGCGACGTGGTCGGGTGATCCCGGGCGCTTGGCGCGGCCACTCGGACGGGCTGTTCGCGTGCCATTGCAGAACGACATCCCGACGGTCCGCTGAAGGCGCGCGCCGTGCCGCGTCGAGCGCTGCGCCGCGGCGCGCGGATCGCTCCTCGCGGCCGCGTGTGGGCTGGCTGTCCGCCGCGGATCCGGTTCTGGTATTGAGCAGTGCGGCCGGGGGAGCACGGAGGAACGATGGCGGAGCGATCGCTGCAGCACCGGGATCCCGATAGCAAGGACGACGAGACGCTGAGGAGAGAGGCGCGCGTGCACCTCGCGAGCGAGCCGGCGCTGCAGCTCGTGGCCGAGCTGGTCGCGCGGCTGCGCGAGCTCGATCTGCCGTGGTGGACGCCGGTCAAGCTGCGCGAGCAGTTCGGCGCGGTCGAGCGGATGGGGTGGTTCCGCGAGCGCAGCGACGTGCGCCAGCAGATCACGACGTCCCTCACCGGCCTCTCGCCCAAGGCCGCCCGCCGCAAGACGCCCGACTTCCAGGGCGCGCTCATCGACTCCGTCATCGACGAGGGCGACATCACCCCGCGCGCGTTCGAGGACGCGTTCGACCCGCGCGATCTCGCGGTGTACGGCCCGGCCGGAGGCTACTGGCAGTTCTTCCGGGACTCGATGCCGTGGGATCAGGACACGCCGCAGCTCCAGGAGATCGTCGCCTGGCTTCTCAAGGCGCTGCTCGCGGATCGCAGCCCGTTCGAGGGCATCGGCAGGACGCCGATCCTGACGCCGTGGGACGTGCGCACGGCGATCGACGGTCGGCTGTGGCAGACCCGCATTCCGCTCGAGATCCGCGTCGCCATCGACAACGCGCGGCTCAAGCAGGAGCGCGAGCGCCCGGGCGTGCCGTTCCACGCCGACGGTGAGCTCGCGATCGCCGGGCCGGACGTCATCGCCGCGAACATCCCGCCGCGCGATATCCTCCCCGTGGTGCAGCTCGCGCAGAAGGCGATGCGCTTCGACGGGCCGCGGGCCGCCGCGCCGAAGGCGGCGGCGCCGGTGGAGCTGTCGTCCGGCCGCGGCGGCGCGCCCGCTGCCGCTCCGCCGGCCGGGGCTGCGCCTGCATCATCGCCGGGGGTCTCCGCTCCCGTGTCGAAGTTGGCGGCGTCGGCGTCCAGCGGGCCTGTGTCGGCGCCGGCGGCGTCGGCCCCCGTGTCGTCCGGCGGCGGGCCCGTGTCGGCGCCTGCCTCCGGCTCGTCCGGCGGCGCGCCGGACGCGGGCCAGGCCGGCAAGGCCGCCGCGAGCGCCGCGCCCTCCGGGGCGGCCGGCTCGCCGCCGGGAGGCCTCGTGGCGTCGGTGAGCAGCCCGCCGGCCGGCTCCCCCGCGGGGACGAAGGCCGCCGGCAGCATCACGCCGCCGAGCGCGATCGCCGCGAGGCCGCTCGCAGCGGCGGGCGCCGCGGCGGCGGTCTCACCGCAGGGGGGTGAGCCGTCGCGCAACAGGCTCCCGAGCGACCCTGGCACCTCGTCGGCGCGCGCATCGACGCCGCCCCCTCCGGCGGTGCGCCCGTCGACGCCGCCCGCGCCTCTGGCGCCGCGCGCATCGACGCCGCCCGCGCCCCCGGCGACGCGCGCGTCGACGCCGCCTGCGCCGAGCGCCTCGCCGGACGGGGCCAAGGTCGAGTCGCTCGACGACCTCGAAGAGGAGGAGGACGATGCCGACAGAGACCGCGGCGCGCCCGAGAGCGAGCGCACGAATCCGTGGGCGACCTCGGGCGACGGGAAACCCAAGGACGACCTCGACGACATCGGCGACGTCGAGTCGGTGAAGTAGCGCCGCCGGAGCGCGGAGCGCCGTCCGCGAGCGGATGGCGCGCCGCTCCGCGCCAGCTGGGCGCGCCGCGCCGCGCTGCCCGCGGCGGTCTTCATGTTTCTTCACACACGCTCCTGAACATCCTTCACACGCGCTGCGCAGCTTCGAGGTGTCCCGGAGCCGCGCGTCTGCGGCTCCGGTCGTTGCTGCCCGGGGCGGCGCCCGCGCTCGGACGAACCGACGCCGCGCGCACATGCCCCGTGCACGGATCGACGGCGGAGACGCTCACGGAGGGTACGCATCATGTTGGGATTCGTGGTTGGAACGGCCTGTCTGATAGGCCTCGTCATGACGCTGAAGCGCGGCTGCAGGTACGACTGCGGCGCGCCCTGGGGCGCTGGGCCGCGCTTCTTCGGGCGGCGCGGCTTCGGGGGGCACGGCTTCCGCCGTCGCTTCTTCCTGTCCTTCCTCTTCGATCGGCTCGGCACCACGCCGACGCAGGAGAAGGTCATCGTCGCGGCCATCGACGAGCTCCGCTCCGCCGCAGAGGCGCAGCGGAGCGAGATCCGCAGCACGCGCGCGGACGTCGCCGCGGCGATGCGGAGCCCGAGCTTCGACGAGACGCGCCTCGGCGAGCTCTTCGCGCGCCACGACACGGCCATCGAGTCGCTGCGCAGGGCCGCGGTCGGCGCGCTCGGGAAGGTCCACGCCGTGCTCGAGGACCGCCAGCGCGAGCAGCTCGCCGATCTCATCGAGATCGGGCCGGCCGCGTTCCGCGACATGTGGTCCGGCAGGGCCGGGTGGCGCGGCGACGATCCCTACAGGACCCACGGCCGGTGGGCGTGAAGGAAGGGGATGAGACCATGATGCGACGCCAGATCACCATCGCGCTGCTCGCGCTCGGCACCGTCGCCGGTTACGCCTCCGGCTTCTCCTCGCTGCGCTGCCGGGCGGAGGCCCGCCGCGACGCCTTCCAGCGCCACGTCGCGGCCATCTGCGTGGACGCCGCGCGGGAGGCCGAGCGCTCCTGGCCGCGGGGCGCCGCGCGCGCGGTCCACGCGCCCGCGGCGGCCGACGCCGACACCGGCGCGGGCCCCTGAGCTATACAAGGGGTGAGCGGCGGCCGGTCGCCGCCGCACCTGCCCCCCGGGTCCTTCCATGGCGCTGCGGCTCCTGCTCATCGACGACGACACACGGCTCCACGCCTTGCTCGCGAGCTACCTCGAGCAGAACGGGTTCGCGGTGACCGTCGCGTGCGACGGCGCGCGCGGCCTTTTGGCGCTCGCCGCGGGCACCTTCGACGCCGTCCTGCTCGACGTGATGATGCCGGGCATGGACGGCATCGAGGTCGTCCGCCGCATCCGGCAGAAGAGCTCCATGCCGATCCTCATGCTCACCGCCCGCGGCGACGAGGCCGATCGCGTGGTCGGCCTCGAGATCGGCGCCGACGACTACATCGCGAAGCCCTTCAGCCCGCGCGAGCTGCTCGCGCGCCTCCGCGCGGTGCTCCGGCGGGCCACGCCCGACGCCGCCGGCGAGCGGATCGTGGCCGGCGACATCGCCATCGACGTGCCCGGCCGCGTCGTCACCGTCTCGGGCAAGCCCGCCGATCTCACCGGCATCGAGTTCGACATCCTCGTCGCCCTCGCGCGGCGCGCCGGCCGCGTCGTCGCCCGGGAGGCGCTCCTGGAGGAGGCCGGCCGCGGCGACGTCAACGTCGGCGGGCGGACGGTCGACGTGCACATCTCGCACCTGCGGCAGAAGCTGTCCGACGACCCGAGATCGCCGAGGCTCATCAAGACGGTGCGCGGCGTCGGCTACGTGCTCGCCAAGGACCGCGTGTGAGGAGGAGGTACCGGTCCTGGCTCTACGAGAACGGGCGCAAGGTCTCGATCGGCCGCTTCCTGAGCGCGCGGCTGCACCGCCGGATCTTCATGTGGTTCGGCGCGACCATCCTGATCACCGCGCTCGCCGCGGTCGCCACGATCGGGGCCATCGATCGCGTCGGCAACTCCGGCTGGCGGCGCGAGCACGCCCGCGCCCAGTCGTTCGTGGCCCACGAGTTCGAGCGGGTATGGGCCGATCCCGCGGCCCGCGACGTGCTCGCCCGCGCGTTCGCCGAGGATCTCGAGATCGATCTGGAGCTCGTCGACGCGACCGGGCGGCGGCTCGCCAGGTACGGCCAGCCCTGCCGGGCGCAGACCCTGGTCGCCCCGGTCCGCGACGAAGGGGGGCCGCTCGGCTCCGTGCTCCTCTGCCCCGCGCGCGGCCGCTCCGGCGGATCGCTCCGGTTCGCCCTGCCGCTGCTCGCCGTGGCCATCGTCATGTGGGGCGCCTCGGGCCTCATCGCGCGCCGCCTCGCCCGCCCGCTCGTCGATCTGGCCCACGTCGCGCACGAGATCGGCGCCGGCAAGCTGTCGAGCCGCGTCCGGCTCGACTGCCACGGGCAGCAGGGCGAGGTCGGCATGGTCGCCGAGGCGGTCAACGACATGGCCGCACGCATCGAGCGCCAGATCGCCGACCAGAGAGAGCTCCTCGCCGCCGTGTCGCACGAGCTCCGCACGCCGCTCGCCCGCATCCGCCTGCTGACGGAGATGGCCCGCGAGGGCGGCGGACCGAGCGCCTGCGTGCTCGACGACCTCGACCGCGAGGTCATGGAGATCGACGCGCTCGTCGGCGACCTCCTGGCCAGCTCGCGCCTCGACTTCGCGGCCCTCACCGTGGCCCGCCTCGACCCGGCCGAGGCCGGGATCCGCGCCCTGGAGCGCGCAGGGCTGGATCCGACGCTGCTGGAGGTCGTCGAGGGGACGCCGGCGCTCCAGGCGGACGCGACGCTGCTGGCGCGCGCCCTCGCCAACTTGCTGGAGAACGCGCGCGCGCACGCTGGCGGGGCCGAGCGGCTGCGGGTCCGTCCCGGCGGCCAGCGCGGCGTCGTCTTCGAGGTCGAGGATCGCGGGCCCGGGTTCGTGGACGGGGAGGAGACGCGCATCTTCGAGCCGTTCTTCCGGCGCGAGCGGGGGCAGGGCGGCGAGAGCGGCGCCGAGCGCGGCTCGCTCGGCCTCGGCCTGGCGCTGTGCAAGCGCATCGCCGAGGCGCACGGGGGCCGCGCGTTCGCCGAGCGCCGCGAGGGCGGCGGGGCGCGCGTCGGCATCGAGCTCGCGCTGCGTCCGCCAACCAGCGCCACGCGCCCACAGCGACGCGACAGGGAAGCAAACAGCGAAGACAGAGCAGACGGAGCAGACGGAGCAGGCGGAGGCAACAGAGCAGACAGAGCGGCCCGCCCTCGCCGCGCGTAGCGTTCCCGCTTGACCGCGCGATGGGGCGGGTGCGACGCTCCCCGTGCTCGCGACCATGCGAATCCTCCTCTGCGAAGATCAGGACGCGATCCGGCGCATGATCGAGGCGCTGGTCGGAGCGAGTGGTCACGAGGTGATCGGCGTGGGCACCGGCCGCGAGGCGGTGGAGCGCGCCCTGACCGAGCCCTTCGACGTGCTGCTGCTCGACCTGATGCTGCCCGGGAGCATGGATGGCTTCGAGGTCTGCGAGCGCCTCCGCGCGCACCCGGGCACCTCCAGCCTGCCGATCATCGTGATCAGCGCCCTCGACGATCACGAGGCGCGCGCCCGCGCCTTGAAGCTCGGAGCGACCGCCTACTACGCCAAGCCGTTCCGGCCCCTCGAGCTCCTGGAGCACATCGGCGGGCTCAAGGCTGCGCGGCGGGCCTGACGCGGGGCCCCGCCCCGACGGGAGCCGTCCGTCGGCGCAACGCAACGGAGCGCTGGAAGATGGCGCCCGATTTGGCTACACCCGGCCGTCATGCACACTCGGTGGCGCTGGGTCATGGCTTCGACGCTCGCGGCGGTCGCCCTCGCGGGGCTCGCGGGCTGCGAGGGGGAAAAGAGCAAGGCGCAGGTCGCCGCCGACGCCGGCGCGCTCGACGCCGGCCCGCCGCTGCCGGTCGTCGGCGGCAAGCTCGGCGCGGCGCTCGCGGAGGCGGCGGCGGGCGGCACCGACAAGAAGGCGCCAGCGGCGGGCGGCGCGGCGGGCGGGCCGCCGGAGAGCGGCGTGTTCTCGGCGTCCGAAGCGGCCGCTGCGCTGCCGAAGGACGTTCCCTACAAGATCGAGGTCATCGGCGACGGCAGCGAGCCGCGGGCCAGGCTCGCCCCGAAGATCGACCCGAAATCCGAGCAGAAGCTCGACATCACGCTCGGGCTGCGCATGGGCGGGCCGCAGGGGCTGCCGAACCTGGAGCTCGGCGTGAGCTTCAAGGCGGAGAAGCCGGCGGACGCACCCAAGGAGGGCGCGGCCGCGCCCGCGGCGAGCGCGGCTCCGACGAAGGTGATCGCGAAGATCACGTCGGCGACGCTCGCCTCGATGTCGATCGGCGGCCCGCCGAAGCAGCTCGCGGACGCGCTCGCGAAGCTGAAGGGGAGCGCGCTGCGGTACGAGCTCTCGCCGGCGAACGCGGTCGGCAACCTCCAATTCGAGCTCTCCAAGGACGCCGATCCAGGGCTCCAGCCGCTGATCGGCGCGCTCGGGGAGGCCATCACGCTCCTCACGCCGCCGCTCCCGGACAAGCCCGTCGGTGCAGGCGCCTACTGGATGGTCACCGATCGCGTGGTGGCGTCGGGCGCGCAGCTGCCGGTGCTGCGGTACCGGGTCTTCAAGATCGAGAAGGTGGAGGGAGGCGTCGTCTCGCTCAGCGTGGACACGCGCCAGTACGCGGAAGGCGCCGACCTCAAGCTGCCGAGCCCGAACGGGGAGATCACGATGACCATCGACCGGCTCGACTCCTCGGGCAAGGGCACGCTCACCTGGTCGCCGTCGAGCTTCGCGCCCGGCGTGGCCGACGCCTCGCAGCGGCTCCAGGCGTTGCTGGTGCCGCCCGGCGCCACCGCCCAGCAGGCCGCTCAGCGCAGCGTGGCCCAGGTGGAGCTCACCGCGAAGTTCGCGTCGCCGGCAGCGCCGTAGCGCCGGTCCGCTGGGCGGGCGCGGCAGCTCTCGCCAGGGCCGCGCCCTGCCGCCCGGGGCACACGGAGCGGCTCTCGCGCATCGGGCGGTGTGAGCGCATCGCCCTGGTGGCTGTGCATTTCCGTGCGAGCGTTCGCGCCTGCATCTCCCGCCGCGCGGCCGTGCTGCCTTCCAGGACGCAGGCGTGCGTCCCGGTCGCTGCCCACGAGCTGTGGAAACCATGGAGGCCGCGACCAACCCTGGAGCGGCGCCGCGGTGCTGGGGGTGTTGGCTAATCCCGTGCATGAGCGCCCGTGCGGGGAGGCGTGACGGCTGTCCGACCCGGCTGCCAGAGGCGGGTGAGCAGACCGAGCCACGGTGCAGACGCATGACGTACGGGTGCGAGCGGAACATGCGCGGGTGCAGCCTCGAGGCGTACATCGAGGAGCCTGGCCTCACGGAAGGGCAGCGCCGGCGGCTGCGGCTGTTCCAGACGGTGGAGGAGGCCGTGAGCCGTCGCGTGGAGCGGCTGTGCACGTCCAGCGAGATCGAGGTGACGGACGCGGCGATCCTCGTCGTGTCCCCGGCGGCGCGCCGGGTGTTTTTCCGGATCGACGCGCGGGGCAGCGCGGAGGCGCCGGGCGCGAGCGTCATCGTCGACCACCGCGCGCGGCTCCACGAGTTCCTGCACGCCGTGCTGCCGCCCGTGGACGAGGCGCCGTTCGATCCGTACGTCGACCTGCTCGCGCCATCTCCGCCCCAGTGCGTCCGCGTGCTCATCGTGGACGAGGACTCGCTCACGGTCCTGAATTACGGCGCGTTCGTGGTGGTGAACCTCGACCGCAGGGAGATGCCGAAGGCCTAGCTCCCGCGTCAGAAGTCAGAAGCGCACGGTGAGGCGGAACGGATCGAGGGCGGCGCGCGGCGGGGGCTGCTTCCGCGGGGCGCCGGCGGGATCGCGGTCGAAGACCATCACGAGCACGCCGACGCCCGCCGCGAGGAGGCCGGCGCCGGCGACGATGTCGCCCGCGAGCGCCTGGGCGCGCGCGCCGTCGGCCGCGTCCCCGTCCCGCGTCGGTGCGTCCGACGCGCTCGCGACCCCGAGCAGCCCGATGGCCGCGCCGGCCGCCACGGTGGTCAGACCGCCGGCGAGCAGCACGATCGGCACCACGCGGCTCGGCGCAGCGTCGGGCGCGGAGCTCGGCGGGGCGCCGCGCAGGACCGGTCTGGCCGGAGCGACGCTCGCTGGAGCGCTCGTCGAGGACACCCTCGGCCCGGCGGGCGCTGCCGGCGCGACGACCTCGCGCTCGAGGCTCAGCACGACGACGGCGCGGCTCCCCGGCGCCGCTGCGACGCTCCGCTCGGCCTCGCGGTAGCCCGGCGCGCTCGCGGTCACCGTGTGATCCCCCGGGTTGACCGGGCGCGGGCGATCGAGCGCCGCCGCGGGCACCACGACGCCGTCGATCTTCACCTCGAGGCCGACGGCGTCGCCCGGGGAGAGCCGCAGCTCGAGCGCCGCGACCTTGTGCTCGAGCTCCTGGATCGCCTGCCGCGCGAGCTTCTCGTACCCTTTTGTTGCGGGCGCGGACGGCTCGACCAGGAACGCGCGGAAGTTCTCGAGCGCCTCGACGAGCTGCCCCGTCTGCTGCTGGGCCACCCCGAGGCTGTAGAGGGTGATCGGCGCGCGCTTGATCGCGAGCGAGCGCTCGTACTGCTCCCGCGCCTGCTCCCAGCGGCCCTGCCTGGCGAGCTCGGAGGCCTCGATGAAGATCTCGCGCGCGACGGCGACGTCGGCCGCGCTCTGGGCCGCGGCGGGCGCGGGCGCGGCGAGCATCGCGGCCGCCACGAGGAGCGCCAGGACGCCCGAGAGCGCGCGCGTCCGCCGAGGCGTCACGGCCTGAACCGCTCCCCGTCGGGCACCAGCGAGAACCCCTCGAGCCCGGACCACAAGATGAGCTCGGTCCCCGTCCACACGCCCACGCCGTAGGTGTGCTGCTTGCCCGCGGCCGACATGTTCGCTCCCCACGCCATCGTCATCGGATCGTACAGCTTCCCGTCTCGCCTGAGCGTCACGCCGCTCCGCCCGCCGGCGACGAGAGCGTGCGCGCCGGTCCACCCGGTCCAGCCGGTGCGCCGCTCGACGCGGCTGCGCTCCGAGGGGGCCCCCTTGTCGTCGATCCCGCGCCACGCGTCGGCCGCCGGATCGTAGATCGCGCCGCCCTTGCGGGCGACGCCCTCCTGGTCCTGCCCGCCCCAGACGAGGAGCCGATCGCCCATCCAGACCGCGAACGCTTCGGTCCTCGGGCTCGGCGCGTCGGCGCTGGGCAGCGACCGCCAGACGTCGGTGGTGGGGTTGTAGGCGTACCCCTCGTTCGTGGTCGCCTCGCCGGCTCGCCCGCCGAACAGGTAGAGCTCCGTGCCCGACCAGGCCCACGCGACGCCTTCGCGCGCGGGGGCCGCGCCGGCGCTGGAGGCCGGCGTCCATGCGTCGGCGACCGGGTTGTAGAGCCCGCCGCCGGCGACCGGGGCGCCGCCCGCGGAGCCGCCCCAGATCAGGAGGCGCGTGCCGGTCCACACGCCGATCGGCATCCGCCGCGCCGCGGGGGCGCTGGTGGTGCTCATCGCGCGCCAGGTCCGCGCCGCCGGGTCGTACACGCCGCCGGTGGACAGGCCGAGGGGGCTCCCGAACGAGCCGCCGCCCCAGACGAGCACCCGGGAGCCCGTCCACGCCGCGGCCGCGAGCACGCGCGGCGAGGGGGCGCCCTCGTTGCCCAGCGTCGACCACGTGTCGCGCGCCGGATCGTAGAGCGCCCCGTCGCCCACGTCCCCGACCGACGTGCGGCCGCCCCACAGGAAGAGCGCGTTCCCGATCCAGGTCGCCGCGGCCATCTGCCGCGGCGCGGGCGCGCCGGTCCTCGTCATCGGGGCCCACGCGGGCGTGCACTGGCCGGTGCGGCACTCGCGCCCGCTCAGGCAGGCGTTCCCGCACGCGCCGCAGTGATCGGCCGAGCCCAGGCTGACGCACTCGCCCTCGCAGGCCACGAGGCCGCCTCCGCAGGGCGGGATGCAGGCGCCGCCGGAGCAGATCTCGCCCCCGCTGCAGTCCGCGCTGGTGCAGCACTGGCGGCACGCGACGAGGCTGCAGCACTGCTCTCCGTCGGCGCAGCCCGTGCTCTTGCACCTCGCGCCGCCGTCTTCGCACACGTCGGTGGTGCAGCCGTCGCCGTCCGAGCAGTCCTCGTCCGAGCAGCAGGCGCGGCACGCCGTGCCGCAGTCGTGCGGCGTGAGCGCCCCGCACGCGCACGCGCCGGACACGCACACGGCGCCCGGCTTGCAGGCGGTGCTGCACGCGCCGCAGTGCCGCGGATCCCTGGTGAGATCGGACTCGCAGCCCGGGGCGACCGGGTCGCAGTCCGCGAAGCCCTCGTCGCACAAAAGCTCGCCTCGGTCGCAGCGCTGGTGCGGCCCCGCGGCGACCCCGCACGCGCCGCAGTGGAACGGGCTGACCTGCGTGTCGATGCACGAGGAGTCGCACGCGGCGAGGCCGGCGGCGCAGCCGGCGGCGCACGCCGCGCCGTCGCAGTAGGCCGCCTCCGGCGCGCACCGCACGTCGCACGCGCCGCAGGTCGTCGGGTCGATGGTGATCGCCTCGCAGCCGGGCGCGCCGTCGCAGTCGAGGCGCCCGCTCGCGCAGGCGCAGCCGCTGCGGCCGTCGCAGATCATGCCGCTCGCGCAGGCATCCCCGCAGGCCCGGCAGTCCGCCTCTGTCCCGAGCGTGGCCTCGCAGCCGTCGTCGGGTGAGCCGTTGCAGTCGGCGTATCCCGGCGCGCACCCGCACACGCCGGCCCGGCACTCCATGTTCGGCCCGCAGGTGACGCCGCAGGCGCCGCAGTTCGCGGGATCCGAGGAGCCGTCGATCTCGCACCCCGTGTCGTGGAGGTTGTCGCAGTCGAGGAGCGGCGGCGCGCACGCGCACTGCCCCGCGTCGCAGATCGCGCCCGAGGGGCAACGGAGCGAGCAACCGCCGCAGCGCTCGGGATCGCTCTTGAGATCGACCTCGCAGCCGTTGGTGACGACGTTCCCGTCGCAGTTGTCGAAGCCGAAGACGCACTCGGACGAGCAGTGGCCGCCCACGCAGAGGGTGTGCGGGCACGGCACGCCGCACGCGCCGCAGTGCGACGGATCGTTCAGCACGTTGGTGCACGACCCGCCGCAGCACGACTCCCCGTCACCGCACGCGTTGCCGCAGGCGCCGCAGTGCTCCCGGTCCTTGTCCAGCGCGACGCACGTACCGCCGCAGCAGGCGCCGTCCGGGCAGTCGGGCGCGCAGCCGCCGCCCGTCGAGGTCGCGTCCTGGCCGCCCTCGGAAGGTTTGTCGGAGAGGGCGCTCTCCGCGAGCAGCGAGCAGGCGCCGGTGAGCACGGCCAGCGCGAGCAGCAGCGGCCAGCGCGCGCCGGTCGTGGGCCTTCGATGTCGCGTCTCGCGAGCGGGGCTTTCCTGGGAAGACATCGCGACGCTAGAAGTTCGGCCGGGCCGGGACCGGCAAGGCAGCGCCAGAGGTCTTCGCGCCCGCCCGCGAGGGCGCGGTCCGTCGCGAGCCGGCGCTCCGGGGCGCCGGCGCGGGCTCCCGCGCGTGGGCGCTCGCGGTGGGGCTCTCCGCCGGTCCGAGGCGGGCCGCGCCGGCCGAGGGCTGCGGCTCGGCCGTGCGGGCTGGCTCGGGGCGGCTCTCGGGCGCGAGGCCCTGTGCGGTCGATGGTGCGGCGGCGGCGGCCTGCGGCTGGCCCTGCGACGCAGCGAGCGGCGCCGAAGGCGCGGGCTCGGCGCTGCCGTCCCGCGCGGTCATGGCGCGCAGGGAGAACAGCGCGGCGGCGAGGATCACGAGCGTCGCCAGCCCCGCCGCCGCGACGACGGCGACGCGCCGCCGGTCCCCGGTCGGGCGAGCGGCCTCCTGGTGGACAGGGTGTACAGCGACCTCCTGGTGGTCCTCGCTGCTCCTCTGCGCCCGCGCCGCCGGCTGCTCGGAGATGCGCCGCTGCTGCGCCCGCACCGCCGGCCGCTCGGAGAGGGGCCGCTGCTCGCCGTCGCTCAGCCAGTGCACGGCGAGCGAGGTCCCGGTCACGTCCTCCACGACGCCGTTCTCGGTCGCCCAGCGCGCGAGCGCAACGCCCATCTCGCGCATGGTCCGCCACCTGTTGAAGCGCTCCTTCCCGAGGCCGCGCGCGATGATGGCCCACAGCGCCTCGTCGCCCACGCCGAGCGCGGTGATCGGCGTCGGATCCTTGACGAGGATCGCCGCCACGAGGTCGTGGTAGTTGCCGCCCTGGAACGGCTTCTGGCCGGTGATCGTCTCGTAGAGCACCACGGCGAACGCCCAGACGTCGGTCTGCCCGTCGACGTCGGTGATGCCGCGCGCCTGCTCGGGCGACATGTAATCGGGGCTGCCGAGCACCGTGCCCGCCTTGGTCATCTCGCCGCTCGCCGTCTCGCTCCACACCTTGGCGATGCCGAAGTCGACGATCTTCGGGGTGATGTCGCCGCGATCGTTCTTCACGAGGAAGATGTTCTCGGGCTTGAGATCGCGGTGGACGATCCTTCTGTCGTGCGCCGCGGCGACGGCGCTCGCGATGGGCAGGAGGATGCGGAGCGCCGCCGTGGGCGAGAAGCGCTTCCTGCGCTCGATCGCCTCGACCAGCTGCTCTCCCCGGAGCACCTCCATCACGATGTACGGGTCGCGGTGCTCGGACTCCCCGAAGTCGATCACGCGGACGATCGAGGGGTGATCGATCCGCGCGGCGGCGCGGGCCTCCTGGTGGAGGCGCACCGTCGCCTCGGTCGAGTTGACCTCGCGCCGGATGAACTTGATGGCGACGTCGATGTTGAGGACGTCGTTGTGGGCCAGCCACACCATCCCCATGCCGCCCTCGCCGAGGACGTAGCGCAGGCGGTATTTGCCGCCGATCACGTCGCCCTCGCGGTAGATGCGCCGCGCCGCCTTCCCCGGAGCGGGCGACGGCGCGCTGGCCTCCGGAGGCGGTGTCACGAGGGACGGATCGATCAGCTCCGGGTCGAGCGAGTCCGGAGCGCTGGCGCGCGGGAACGCCGCAGACGATGCGAACGAGCGGCTCGCGCTCTCGGGCCGCGGGGTCGAGTCCGTCGACGAGGCGGGCGCGGAGGAGGAGCGCGGCGGCATGGAGCGAACGCAGTCTAACTTTGCTGGCCTCTCACAGCCATGGTCTCGCGCACCCGTACGTCGCTGCCTGCCCGCGCGCCGCTGCCTGCCCGCGCGCCGGCGCGCCGGCGGTGCATGGTCAGCGCGTGATCCGTGCATGATCAGCGTACGATTCCGCAGGGATGCGCGCGCTCGCCGCGGGCGCACACATCGTGCGACGTGCGCCGGGTGCCGGCGGGGCGATGGCCGGACTTGTGCTCCACGAGGATCTTCACCCGCGGGCCGATGCGCACGGTGAGCGGGCCTGCGTGCTCGTGCACGTCGCCGTCGCAGACGTAGTGGACCACGCCCGACCTGGCCTCGAGCACCGCGCGCCGGGCGATCTTCTCGAACGTGTGCGCCTCGCCCATCGGCCGCGCTCGCCAGATATCGGGCAGCTTCCTGACGAAGCCGAGCGCGGAGGTGTGGATGCCCAGCATGTGGAAGCTCTCCGGGCGCTCGTCGTGGCGGTGGAACGGGCGGAACCCGAGGCCGATCTGGTCCACCGTGCCGGCGGCGACGGCGAGGTAGTCGCGGTCCGGGAACGCCGAGCCGTCCTCGAAGTGGACGCGGCCCTGCCAGCGCGCGGCGACCTGGGTGCCCGTGTTGAGGAGCACGGCGGCGCTCGCGCGGGCGAGGACCTTGGCGGCCCAGAGCGCGCTCCGCTCCTCGCTGCGGTTGTACTCGGCGATGAAGCCGTGGACGCAGCCGGTGCCGAAGATGAAGCCGTAGTGGGCGCCGATCTGCATCACGTGGCGCTCGATCCAGCGCAGCGGGTGCCGGCCGCGCTCGGTGTAGCGGGCGATGAGCCCCGCGAGCAGGCCGTCGGGGCGCCCGCGGGGGACGCCCACGGCGTTGGCCACGGTGTTCATCGTCCCGCCGCGCAGGAAGGCGATCGGCGGCAGCGGCTCGTCCTCGTAGACGTCGAGGAAGCCGGTGATGGTGACGTGGTTCGTGCCGTCGCCCCCGGAGATGCCGAGCACGTCGATGTCGAGCTTCCGGAAGTCCTCCGCGATCCGGGCGAGATCCTCGCGGGAGCGCGCGGCGCGGACGACGCCGTGGTCGCCGAGCGCGCGCGCGAGCCGGACCGCCGCGCGAGGATCGCTCAGGTTCTGCCGCGAGCGGGGGTTGATGATGACGCCGATGCCGCCCATCTAGCGCCGGCCTCGCGGCGACTTCCACCGCGGGTTGAGGTGGACCCGCACGACGTCCGCCATCAGGCCGATGTGGGCGCAGTGATCGGGCTTGTCGTCGCCGGTGTACCCGCGGACGTGGAAGTCGCCGCGGTCGAAGCGCCGGATCATGTCGAGGCCGAGCACGTCGGCGCGGGAGGAGCCCCTCGGCTTGCCCCGCAGCTGCCGCACGATGAAGTCCGCCGTCTCCGCCGTCGACGCGTAGCCGGGCGGCAGGATGGAGGAGTGGCTCATGAACATGAACGCCTCGCCCGCCGCGGCGCGCCTCGCGAACGCGATGAACGGCTCGATCTGCGCGACCTTGAGCTTGTGCTGCTGCTCGTCGGCGTACCCGGCGTGGAGCGAGTCGAGCAGCACGAGGGCGTCGACCCGCTTGCCGGCCGGCTGCCGCAGGATCTGCTCGACGGCGCCGTAGCCCGCGCTCCACGACGAGAGGCCGAGCTTGCGGATGTAGGCCTTCTTCTTGCCGGTCTTCTTCGCGACGGCGCGCTCGATGCTGTCGAGCAGGTTCTCGAAGACGTACGGCGCCGAGAACGCGCTCGAGTACGCGCCCGAGCCGATGCCCAGATCGATGCCGACGAGGACGGCGCCCTCGGCGGTCTTCACGAACTCCTTCCGGAGCGCCTCGTGGCCGTGGAAGTGGATGATGACGTCGAAGCCGCCGCGCTTCGTGACCCCGCCCCGGTGGGGCATGATCATCTGCCCGATCGAGGGCGCGCGGGACCACCGGTCGTAGACGCCCCAGCCCGGATCGGGCGTCATGCACGGGTTGATGTCCCCGCGGCGCTTCTTCGAGGGGGTGGCGCGGCTGCTCGTCGCCCCGGGCCTGTCGCGCCGCGCCGCGCTGCGCTCGGCCGGATCGCGCGCGTCCGATGCCGCGCCGCCGGCGCCGCCCGCGCCGCCCGACGGCGCGCCGGCCCCGGCGGCTCCGTCCGTCGGGGGCGGGCCGCCCTCCGCCGGAGGGCTCTCGGCCTGCGGCGCGGCGGCCTGGGCGGCGGCCGGAGGGCCGTCGGCCTGCAGCGAGGCGACGTGCGTCGCGGGCGGAACGTTGTCGGCCTGCGGCGCGGCGGCCTTCGGAGCGGCCGTGTCCTGCGCCGCTGCAGGGGGCGCGGCGAGCCACCAGGTGGCGGCGAGCAGCGAGAGGAGCGCCCATCGCCCGGACGGCCGGCGGGCCTGCAGGGGGTGTCTCATGTCGGGAGCGCCTCCATTCCATGGAACGGCGTGCGGATCGAGCGCTCGGTGCAGGGCCGTCGCCGCGCTGTGTTCGCGGGGACACCCCGCGGGAGTTCTGTGGTCGTGCAGGGGGCAGGCGCGCCCCCTGCGCCGGCCGGCGTCACCCTGGCGGCGGCTTCCCGTGGGTGAGGGCGGCGCCCGCGTCGGCGGCGGCGAGGATGCGCTCCTCGGCCTGGGAGGCGAGCTTCTCGACCGCCGCGGCGGCGTCGGCGGGGGGCAGCGAGCGGAGGAACTGGATGAACTCGAGCTCGAGGCCGGGCTTCACGCCGCTCAGGACGAGCACGATGGGGATGGCCGGCTTCTCGACCTCGGCGAGCTCCGTGGTGCGGGCGCGCCAGCGGCCCGCGCCGAGGGCGAGGCGGAAGGCCCACTGCGCGCCGAGGCCGATGAGGAGGCCCGCCATGACGCCCGCGACGAACAGGTCGGCGTCCCTCGGGGCGAGGAGGGCCGCGGAGAACCCGCCGATGGCGGCGCCGATCACGAGGCCGGGCTCGCCGCTGTTGTGGGCCGCGGCGGTCTTCAAGATCTCCGCGGCCTGCATGCCCGGGCGCCCGCTGCGGACCGCGTCGCGCAGCGGGAGCAGCGTCGCGAGGCGGCGCATCGAGGCGGCCCGCACGCCCAGGTAGCTGATGAAGAGGGCGCAGACCGTCAGCCCGACGCCGACGCTCACGGCCACGCGCCGCGAGAAGACGCCCTGAGGCAGCGGCTCGCGGACCATCGCGGTGAGCGCGCGCTCCCGGTCGCGCTCCGCGTTCGCCTTGAACGCCGTCTCGGCGTCCTTCGTGGCCTGCGCGACCTTGTCGGCCGGGATGTCGGCGACGAGCGAGAGCAGCTGCTTCGCCGCCTCGAACTGCTCGGCCTCCGCGGCGCCCGGCGGCGTGATCGCGGCCGCCTTGGCGATGGCCTCCCAGGCGGGGATGGCGTTCACCCGAGCCCCCAGGAGCGCCTCGGTTGCCTCGCGGCAGCCCGACAGGGTCTTGACCTGCTTGTAGAGCGGCTGGGCGGAGGCCCACGCGCCCTGCTTGTCCGGCTCCTTGGGCTTCGGCGGCGGCGGCGCGTTGCGCGGCGGGCGCCCCTTCGTGGTCGTCGCCGGCGGCGGCGGCGCGGGGGGCGCCTCGCCCGGGTCGGGCATGCGCGCCGATTTCGCGGCCGCCTTGAACAGGTCGATCTCGACGATCAGCTTCTCGCCGGCGAGGGCGCACGCCCGAGCGGGCGCGACGCGGGCCTCGGACTCCTCGGCCTGGCGCCGCGCGCCCGGGTCGGAGACGAGCCTGCCCTCCACGGTGACGAGCCGGAGGACCGCCACGGCGATGCACAGGACGAGGATGGCCGAGGCGATGAAGGTGGCGCGGACCTCCTCGCGCCGGGTGTACTCGTTCACGCTGGCTCCCTCGGAAAGACCGGAGATGGGCAAGGCGCCGGCCGGGTCGGCGCGAGGTCGGCGCGCGCGAGCGCTGCCGCACGGCCGGAGCGGCACGAAGCGCCACGATCGGCGTCGCCGCCGTGACGGCAGGGGGACACCGAAGGAGCGTGAGCCCGTCGCATGCAGTTCACCGTTTAAACCAGATGCCGGACCGATACCACAGCGTCGCTCGCGATGGAGTCCGCTGCGTCCTCGCGGCCTCACGGCGTCGCGGCCTCACGGCGTCGCGGCCTCACGGCGTCGCGGCCTCACGGCGTCGTGTTTGCTTCCACGGTCGGGCGCGGCGGTCGGGCGTCCTGGAACTTGCTCCGTCCCGGGGCGCATCGTGTAAGGGTGCGGAGAAGGCGTGGAGGCTGCCGTGACATCCCACAAGCCCGTCGAGCCCGCGGCCCCGATGCGCGCCGCGCTGCCCGAGCCGGGAGCGGAGGCGCCGAGGCGTGGCGCCTCCGAGGAGGCGCCCGGTGAGGCGGCGTCGTCCGGCGTGGCGGCGGCGCCCGACGCGGTGGCGGGAGGGGCGAGCCGGGGCCTGTGGATCTCGTCGACCTACTTTGCCGAGGGCCTGCCGTACGCGATCGCGCACAAGGTGGCGGGGGAGTTCTTCACGGCGGCGGGAGCGAGCCTGGAGATCATCGGGCTGACGTCGCTCTACGGGCTCCCGTGGAACCTCAAGTTCCTCTGGAGCCCGCTGGTCGACCTCCACGGCAGCCCGCGGCGCTGGCTCGTGGCGGTCGAGATCGCGCTCGCCGCGATCGTCCTCGGGCTCGCTGCGGCGGCGGACAGCGGCGCGATCTGGCTCGTGGCGGCGCTGTTCGGGGCGGTCGCGGTCGCCGCGGCGACGCACGACATCGCGGTCGACGGCTTCTACCTGCAGGCGCTCGACAAGGACGCGCAGGCGGCGTTCTCCGGGCTGCGGGTCGGCGCGTACCGGCTCGCGCTGCTCGCGGGCGCGCTGCTTGTCGCGTTCGCGGGCTGGGCGTCCTTTGGCGCGGCGTTCGCCGTCGCGGCAGGCGGGCTCGCGCTGCTCGCGATCGGACACGCCGCGGGGCTGCCGCGCCCGGCCGCGACGCCCGGAGCCGGCGCCGCGCCCGGAGCGACCGGGCTGCGGCGCTACATCGAGCCGTTCCGTGTGTACCTGCGGCAGCCGCAGATCGCGTCGAGCCTGGCGTTCATCCTCTGCTACCGGGCAGGGGACGCGCTCATGTTCGCGATGTCGTCGCCGCTGCTGAAGAGCCTCGGCCTCGACACGGCGGCGCGAGGCAACGTGGGCGGGGTCGGGACGGTCGCCTCGATCGCCGGCTCGATCCTCGGCGGGGTGATCATCAAGCGGTGGGGGCTCGCGCGGACCATCTTCCCGATCGCGCTCGTGCAGGGCCTGGCGATCCTGCTGTACGTGGCGCTCGCGTGGGCGCGGCCGGCGCTCCCGTGGGTCGTCGCGCTCGTCACGCTCGAGCAGCTCGCCGCCGGCGTCGGGACGGCGGTGCTCGCGGTGTTCCTGATGCGGCGCTGCGTGGACGGGTACAAGTCGTCGCACTTCGCGATCGGGTCGGCGCTCATGTCGGTCTCTGCGACATTCGCCGGCAGCGCGAGCGGCTACCTGGCCGCCAGCGCGGGGTTCACGGCGTTCTTCGCGATCGCGTTCGCGGCGTCGATCCCGGGGGTCGTCCTGTCGCGCCTGGTGCCGCGCGAGTAGCGTTACTGCGGGAAGTTGCCCCGAATCAGCAGAAGAACCGCCAAGCGCGCCAAGGCCGCCAAGACATGAGGGGGAGGGCCATCCCGGCTTCCCCCTCTTCTTTTCCCTGTGCCCTGGTTTCTCTGCGCCTTGCGTTGAACTCTCTGTCCGGACCTCCGGCGGGTGGAACCAGGTAGATTGGACTCGTCCGCGCGATCCCGATGCAAGAGCCCACGTCCGCCCTCTCCGAGCCGAAGGCGCGCGCCGACCGCGCGCTGAGCCTGGTCTCCCTCGGCCTCCTGGCGCTCCAGGCCGCGCTCGACGCGCCCGCGTTCCCGCGCGCGACGCTCGCCGTCGCCGCGGCCGCGGCCCTGGTGGCGCTGCTCGCGGCCCGCGTGGCGCAGGGGCCGGCGCGCGCCGTCGCGGCGCTCGTGGCGTGCATCGTGGTGGCGATGCGCCTCGGCGTCGTCTGGCAGCTCGCCATGATCCTGGCGCTCGCGGCTTACGGCGGCCTCGCGCGGCTCGCGCCCGCGCTGCGCCCGCCCGAGGGCTGGCGCGCGGCCGGCGGGCTCCCGAAGCGCTGGACGGCGCTCGTCGGCGGCGTCACGCCGGTCGCGCTCGTCGGGTGGCTCGCGCTCGCCCGGCCCGACCTCCGCGACATCACCGGCTCGGAGCTGCTCCAGGTGTCGACGCCGGTGCTCATGGCGGGAGGCGCGGTCTTCGCCGTGCTGAACGCCACGCTGGAGGAGGTGATCTGGCGCGGCGTGCTCCAGCCCAGCCTCGCGGCGGCGTGGGGCGCGCGCCTCGCGGTGGTGCTGCAGGCCGCCTCGTTCGGGGCCCAGCACGCGCACGGGTTCCCGCGGGGGCTCCTGGGCGTCTTCCTGGCGGGCAGCTGGGCCGTCATGCTGGGCCTCTTGCGGCAGCACGCCCGCGGGCTCCTTGCGCCCGTGCTCGCGCACATCGTCGCGGACGCGACGATCGCCGCCCTGGTGATCGGCATGCTCCGCTGATCGCGTCAGGGCCGGAGGCCGAGCAGCTCGAACGCGCCCAGCAGCGCCGAGCGCGCCCACGACCCCCGGCCGCTCGACGTGCGCCGCGAGGCGGGCAGATCCCAGAGCCGCTCGAAGTGCGCCGCGAACGCGGCCACGAAGGCCGGATCGCGGGTCTCGAGGTCCGTCTCGAGCCACGCGCGCGAGAACGAGTTGGGCGTGAAGTTGGCCTGGCCGCCCACGAGCATCGGCCGAGCGCCCAGCCGCGCCGCGGTCTTGAGGTGCATCATCGCCCCGCCGCGCGAGTCGTGCACGCGCAGCGTGAAGCGGTCCGGCCACCGCGCCTCGGCCTCGATCGCGCGGGTGATCCCGTGGTGGTTGACCAGGCTGCGGATGAGCCACCCGGCCGCGGGGGGCAGCGGGAGCGCGTCGATGGAGTCGATCAGCACACGCACCCGGGCGCCGCGCGCCGCCGCGCGCTCGAGCGCCTCGAGCATCGGCAGGTCCGAGAGGTACGTGGTCGCGACGAGGAGCTCGTCGCCGGCCTCCGCGCCGTCGAACAGGTCCGCGAGGCGGGCGCGGATCGCCTCGTGCTCGACGAGCGCGCACGTCTCGTCGCCTGCGGCGGTGAGCGCGCCGGGCGGGGGGAGGGGGATGCGCAGGCCGCCGGCGTACCCCGGCACAGGCGCGAGCGTGGGCGTCGGGGAGGCACACTCCGTCCCGGGATCGTCGGACGCGCGCGCGGCGCGCGCGGCGTCGGACATGAGCGCGCGGAGCGCGGCGCGGCCCTCGGCGCCGATCGCCTGCGGAATGGTGAGCGCCTCGCCGATCGCCGCCATCGCGACGCGCCAGAGCCGGCGGGCCACGGCGCCCGTCAGCCAGAACAGGTTCTCGTGCCAGTCGAACGCCGCGTCGATGAAGTTGTGCGACGTGATCGCGCCGGCGCGCCCGCCGTCGATCACCAGGTTCTTCCGGTGATCCTCGACGTTGTGCAGCACCTGCCAGCGGTTCTGGTGCTCGACCCAGTCCTCGATCGACACGCGCGCGTGGTCGAGGTGGAAGTTCATCCGGGGCAGGAGCCGGCGGCGCCGGTCGAACCGCGCGCCGAACAGGCAGGCGTTCAGCACGAGGACGCCCGCGTCCGTGAGGCGCCTCCGCACCAGCGCGCCGCGGCGGCGCGTCAGGGCGGGGTTCGCGGGCGTGTTGCTGTCCAGGATCACGACGACGGTCACATCGGGCCGGGCGCGCTTCTTGGCGATGAGCCAGTCGGCGACCGTGTCGGCGTAGGGGAACGCGCCCGGGCGCGGCAGCAGCGTGGTCTGGTCGCCGTTCGCCGCGAAGAGGTACATCTGCAGGACGACGCTCCGCTCGGCGGCCTCGATGAGGTCGCGACACGCGGAGAGGATGCCGTGGCTGTCGCCGATGTACGCGAGCCCGGAGCTCACGCGGGATCCATGCGCAGCGCGCGCCGCAGCGCCCAGCAGACGGCCGGCGCGCCGGCGAGCCCGCGGCCCTCCAGCTTGCGCGTGAAGCTCTCGGTGCCCCAGCGATCGGACTGCGTCGGGGCGCGCGCGCCGAGCCGCCGCCGCTGCGCGGCGTCGAGGCCCAGCTCGCTGCCGGCCGAGGCCACCAGGCGGCCCCAGGCGTCGCCGACCACGCCGTCGACGTACACCAGGAAGGGCAGCGCGAGGGCCGTCTGGATGGCGGCGAGCCAGCGCGGACAGCGCTCGTTCAGGTGCAGGAGCACGCGCTCGTCGATGGCGACGTGCGGCGCCTCCTCGCGCGCGTGCAGGGCCATGATCTCGGCGACGAGCGCCGCGCTCTGGTCGGGCCGGGCCTCGATCGCCCGCGGCACGAAGAGCGTGATCTCCTCGAAATACCACGCGAGCAGGAAGAACGTGCCCGCCGGGGCGAGGCGCAGCGCCGCGTCGTCGCCCCGGCCCCAGCGCAGGAAGCGCGGCGGGGCCGCGTCGGTCGGGTAGAGATCCGGCCGGAGCCTGTGCAGGAGCCGGCGGAACATCTCCGCGTGCGTGCGCTCCTCGGCGACGAAGCGGGCGACGACGGGCGCGGACAGGTACGGCGCGCGGTGGGCCGACCGCTCGAGGTACCGGATCACGTAGCCCTCGAAGTGGATGAACAGCTCGCACGTGAAGCACGCGAACAGCCGGTTGATCGCGACGCGCTGGCGCTCGGTGAGCCCGAGGCCCGCGACGTCCATGTAGTGCGCCTCGGGGATCACCAGCGCCTCGGGCGGGATCGGGCGCGTCCAGTCGATGCGGTCCCAGCGCCGGCGCACCGCGGTGTGGAGCCGGTCCTCCCTCGCGGCGGCCTCTCCGTCGTGGGGCGGCGTCCGAGGGCTGCCTTCGTGGCCGGAGAGCGCGGGATCGGCGGAGATCTGGAGGCTCACGATGGGACCGTCCTCTCGGTCGACTCGGTCGACGCGACCGCGCGCTCGTCTGCGGCCGCGGGCGCTGGCGGCGACCACGTGGGCAGCTCGCACAGCCCGCCGCCGAGGAAGAGGTGGTGCCACAGCTGCGTGGTGACCACGGCGGTGTAGCTCCCGTCGGCGACGATCCGCCGCGGGGCGAGCGCGGGCAGGAGCCGCTGGAAGCGCTGCTCGCGCGCGACCTTCGCGGGCGAGAAGTAGCCCGTCTTTCGCAGCGACTCGGGGCTCACGAGCTGCGCGATCCAGCGGGGCTGGGGCCCGAGCGCGCAGAGCGCGTGGGCCTTGAACATGCCCTTGGGCGGGTCGGCGACGTCGCGCGGGAGCACCCGCCGCGCCACCTCGCGGAGGAGCCACTTCTCCCGCAGCCCGCGGAGCTTGTACAGGGGCGAGAGGCCGCTGGAGAGGTCGACGAAGGCCTCGTCGAGGAAGGGGTAACGGTGCTCCACGCCCGAGCGCATCGCCGCGCGGTCGCCCTTGCCCACCAGGAGGTGTCCGGCCAGCATCAGCTTGTACTCCACGTAGAGCGACCGATTCAGCGGATCCCAGCGGCGCATCCGCGCTGGCGCGATGTCGAGCTCGGAGAACGGGTCGTGGCCCGCGACGCGCTCGGCCATCGTATCCGAATAGAACAGCCAGCGCGCGCGGGAGAGCGGCTCGTACAGGTCGAGGAGGCTCGGGCGAACGTCGCCGAAGTGGTCCTGGAACGTGGGCGCGGGTGTGCCGGGCGCCGCGAGCTCGGCCAGCGTGTTGCGGATCGCGCGCGGCAGGGCTGGGTGGACGCGGGCGAGGCGCTCCATGGCGCGGTGGGTCTTGTGCCAGACGTAGCCGCCCATCGCCTCGTCCGCGCCCTCGCCCGTGAGCACGACCTTGAACCCCCGGCGCGCGGCGCGCTCGGCCAGCAGGAGCACGCACCCGTCGGCCGTGTCCATCACGGGGCCCTCGGCGGCCTCCACCACGCGCGGGAGGGTCTCGAGGATCTCCGTCGGCGAGGGCACCAGGGTCTCGAGCCGCGCGCCCAGGCGCGCCGCGCTGCGGGTCGCGCGGCGGCGCTCGTCGGGCCCGGCGCCGTCGAAGCCGACGGTGAACGACGCGATGGGCGCGTCGCCGCGGGCCTCCCGGGCGAGGCCGAGCACCAGCGTCGAGTCGAGCCCGCCGCTCAGGTACGTCGCCACCGGGCCGTCGGAGACGAGGCGGCGCTGCACGGCGTCGCGCAGGCAGGCGCGCGTCTCCTCGATCAGCGCGTCGAGCGAGGCGACGCGCCGCTCCTCGCCCTGGGCCGGAAAATCCAGGTCCCAGTAGCGCCGCTGCTCCATCGCGCCGTCCTGCGCGCGGAGGTAGTGCCCGGGCCAGATCGAGCGCACGCCGCGGAAGCACGTCCGCTGCGTGCCCGCGGCGAACAGCGAGAAGACGTGGTCGATCCCTGCCGGATCGGCCTCGGGGCGCACGAGCCCGCTCGCCAGGATCGCCTTGATCTCCGAGGCCCAGAGGAGCCAGCCGTCCGCCTCCGCGTAGTGGAGCGGGCAGATCCCGATCCGGTCGCGGCCGAGCAGCAGCGTGCGCGCCTCGCGATCCCAGAGCGCCACGGCGAACTGCCCGCGCGTGCGGGAGAAGGCGCCCTCGCCCGCGTCGAGGTAGAGCCCGGGCCATAGCTCGGTGTCGCACCGCGTGCGCAGCGTGTGCCCGCGCGCAGCGAGCTCGCGGCGCAGCTCGGCGTGGTTGAACAGCTCGCCGTTGTACGAGGCCCACACGCGGCCGCCCGCGTCGGCCATCGGCTGGCGGCCGCCCGCGACGTCGACGATGGCGAGGCGCCGCGTGGCCATGGCGATCCCTGGCGCTGAAAAGGAGGCGCCGTCGTCCGGGCCGCGGTGCCGCACGCTCGCCGCCATGCGGTCGAGGCGCGCCGGATCGAACGTGCGTCGCCCGGCGAGGTCCAGCGCTCCGACGATGCCGCACATGATCGAGCGCTACCTCCCCGTGTCCCCGAGCAGATGCCGCCGGAGCCAGCGCCAGCCGAGGCGGGGGCCGAGGCGCACCGCGACGGCGCGCACGAGCGGCCGGCTCGCGCGCGCGTACGCGGCGTATCCGCGCCAGATCCGCAGCGTTGCGCGCTCGATCGCGAGCGCGTCGCCGGGCGCCGCGCAGGCGTCCATGAGCCGGGTGATGGCCTCGATCGACCACGCGGTGTGGCCTGACGCGGCGTTGTCGATCGTGTTGTGCAGGTCGAAGAAGTACGGGTCGATCCGGTGGCGCCGCAGGAGCGCGGCGGCCATCGCGTACCCGCGGCCGATGCCGGCCATCTCGATCGCCAGGTTGAGGCCGAGCAGCTCGGGCAAGAGCTCCGTGGACCCTTGCGCGAACGCGAGCCAGAGCACGGGCATCGAGAACGCCTGCGGGAGGAGATCGCGCCGCTCCACGAACGCGCGCGCGTCGCACGGCGGCAGCGTCACGCCCTGCTCCGCGAGCGCCCTGCGCAGCACGTTGCCGTGGTGCTGGGCGGGCACGCCCGCGCCGAGCTCGTCGCGGTAGATCCGGAGCAGGAGCGACGCGACCGGCGTGTGGAACGCGCCGGGGGCCGTCATGCCCTGGAGCCAGGCGCCGTCGATCACGGCCGCCGGCGCGAGCTGGGTGAGCAGCCAGACGGCCTCGTCGCGTGTGATCTCGTGCGCGACGTCCGTGGGCTGCGTGCGGTCGCGCGCGGGGTGTGCGGCCGCGTGCGGTCCCACCGTGGACCGCGCGTGGGCGTGGCCTTCCTCGAAGATCTGCTCGCGCAGCCGCGCGTCGACCCAGCGCGAGAGCCCGGCGGCGGACCAGGGCCAGCGCCCATCCGCGGCGAGCCGGGCGGGGGACACCTCGCTGTGCACCTCGCGGAGCATCGCTTCGACGTGTGCCCGCGCGAGCGCGCCCGCCTCGCTGTCCACGTCCCCGGGCCCGCGGGCGCAGAGCAGCCGGCGGTACAGATCCGGTAGAGGGAGCCCTGCGCGCACCTGCGCGCGAGGGGTGGATCCGCCTCGGCGATTCCCGTCGATCGAGGCCCCGTCGTGATCGATGCGCGGCGAGCCCTCACGCTCCTCCGCGCCGCGCGTCGCGCGGAGGGCGGCCGGAGGCTCCGGCGTCTCGGTCAGCGCGCGGATCCAGGCGCGCATCACGTCGACCTCGGCGTCGGTGAACACGCCGAACATCGGCCCGCCGAACTGCACGGAGCGCGTGACGAGCGGGCTCTCGTCGGGCCTCCCCGGAACGATCCACGGCGAGCGCGCGAGGCGCAGGAGGATGCGGCGGGCGTCGAGCCGCGCCGGATCGAGCGCGTCGTCCAGCGCCTGTCCGTCGAGCCGGACGCGGCCGTGAAATCCGAACGCGTGGCGCGCCTTCGCCTCGACGAGCGCCAGCATCGCCTCCCATGCGGACGGCGCGGCGGTGGGCCGGAGCGACGCGAGCCACGCGCGCCGCGCGGCCCAGAGCGACCACGCGCCGCGCCACACGCGCGACCAGTCCGGCGCCCCGCCCGCGGCGTGCGCCTCGAGGCACCGCCGCGCGAGATCGCGGGCCCGGCGGGCCGTCTCCGCGCCCTCCGCGTGCTCGGCGAAATACAGGCCGTCGCAGCGCGCGCGCGACGCGGCCCAGCGCACCGCGGCGGGCGGGCCCAGCACCGTGGCCGCCGCGTGGTGGCCCAGCGCCTCGGGCAGCCTCGCGTCCCCGAGCTGCGCGGCGCGGAGGCCCGGGATCGCGAGCGCGAAGTCCGCGTCGGTGAGGCAGACGGAGCGCTCGAATGCGGGGCTCCCGAGATCAGGCAGCGCGAGCCCCGCGGCGGCCAGCGCGGCGCCGTACAGGGCGCCGTGGTGTTGCGCGGGGTCGCCTTCGCCGCACTCGAGATAGAACGCGTCGAGGCAGGCCGCGCCGAGCGCTCCGTCCGCGTGGCGCACGCGCACGGCCGCGGCGAGCCAGCACCCGTCGAGCAGCGCGGTCGGCGCGTAGCCGAGCAGGATCCGCGTCGGGTCGACGCCTTCGGAGCTGGGCGCGCCGCCTCGCTCATCCTCGTCGCGGAGCGCGGTCAGGGCCGCAAAGAACGCGTCGAGGCTGCCGGGGGCCGCGGCTTCCGGCGCGGGCTCATCCGCGAGATCCCCCGGGGCCGGCTCGCCGGCCCGCAGCCTGCGGTAGATCGCGCGCGGCGACGCGTCCGAGGCGCGCGACCGAGGGCTCGCCGCGCGGTCTGATGCCCGGGTATGAAGGGCGTTCATACGACCGGACGACGCAGGCTGCCGGCGCCTACCCGCATCCGATCGACGTTATGCGGGCGCGCGACCGGTGTCCACACAGGGCACGGATCTCACACGAGCCGCTGCAGGAGCCCCGCGAGCCCCAGCGCCACCAGCGCCCAGCCGAGGCCGCGCACCAGGTGCCCGTGCCATGCGCCGAGCCGCTCGCGGTGGCGCGCCAGCAGGCGCCCGAGCGTCGCGAACCAGCTCACCACACCCGCGGAGGCGCCCACCGCGAGCGCGGCCGCGTGGGCCGGCGCGACGGCGGGCGCGAGCGCAGGGTACGCGCGGAGCACGGCGCACGACGCGATCCACGACGCCAGGAACGACGGGTTGAGCGCGACGAGGACGAACCCGGTCAGGAGCGCCGAGGTCGCGCGCCCGGAGGAGGGCGCCTCCGAGGCGCGCCGCGGCGCGAGCGCCAGGGCGAGGCCCATCGCCACGACGAGCGCGGCGCCGCCCGTTCGCAGCGCGTGATCGATCGCGGGGTGCGCCTCGAGGACCCACCCGAGCCCGCGCGCCGCGGCGAGCGCCCAGAGCCCCTCCGCGAGGGCTCCCCCGATGGCGAGGATCAAGACGCGCTGGGGCTGCCCTGCAAGCGCGGCGGCCACCAGCAGGACGGCCAGCGGCCCCGCCGCCGGGATCGAGCCGAAATAACCGAGCAGGAACCCCACGATCAGCGCGAGCGCCATGGTTCATCATTATCAGCGTGCACTTCATCAGCGTGCACTTCGTGATTTCACTTGAGCGCGGATCCATGCCCCTTGAGACGATTTGGCCTCCGCTGGCGCAGCGAGGAGGGGTATGGCCGGCGGCGCTGGGCCGAGGTTCATTCACACGACACGGAGACCGTTTGAATGTCGGTAATTACAGCGCGGCGACCGAAACCTGGTACGTGAATACGGCGGCTCTCCGGCGCTCGGAACCAAGAGCATCGTGTTTTCGTACGACAAAGGCATTGTTACACCGCCGTCGCCGAGCGGCCTTCAGACGTTCGAGCTGCCCAGGGACGTGACCTGGGCGTCGTTCACGACGGACCCGGTGAGCGGCGGATCCCTCTACCAGAAGGGCAACGTCTACCTCCGCATCGCCCAGGACCAGGGCGGACTGACGCGGCTGACGTGGTATCAGGTCCTCCCGAGCGGCGCCCAGGCTGACGATATCGCGCCTTCTGGGACGTTCTCTCCGGTCAACGGGCCCGTGAGCGTGCCGAACGGGTCTGCAGGCTTCTAGTTCGATCAGCCGGTCCAGTAGCCGGGCGATTCGGTGGCACGGCGGTTCATCTTCGATCGCTACGTCGCGGGCCCGGGGGATGGCGGCGGCCTGCGAGGAGGCGAAGGCGGGCGGCCCGGCGCGTTGACCGCGAAGGGCGCAAGCGGCGAGACTGCCCCCGCCATGAGCGAGAGGCCGGCCCCCAATCCTTTCCAGCCCCCGCAGGCGAACCTCGGCCTTGGGCCGGCGCGGGCGCACGGATCCGCCGGCAAGGCGCTGCTCTTCGGCGTGCTCGCAGACCTCGGGCTCACGATGGTGCTCGGGATTGCGTTCTTGATCGCCTACGTGGTGTTCCTTGTCTCCTCGGGCGCGACGGACGACGATCTCGCGAAGGCGCTCGCGTCGCCCTCGGAGGGCTTCACGATCGCCCTCACGGTGATCGGCACCTTGGGTTCCGCGATCGGTGGCTACATCTGCGCCCGCACCGCGCGGCACATGGAGTACCGGCTGGCGTGGGTGCTCATCGCGCTCTCGCTCGTGCTGGGATGGGTGCTCGTGGGAGACGGGACTTCCGGAACGCTGGCGCTCGTCACGACTGTCCTGACGATCGGCGGCACCCTGTTCGGCGCCTGGGCCGGCGCGCAGCAGAATCGGCGCCGAGGGTAGACGCCATGCCCCGCGTGATGCCCGAGCTCGAGACGGAGCGCCTGCGGATCCGCCCCTTCACCCGCGGGGATCTGGATGCCTGCCATCGAATCCTGGATGGCGGCGACGAGCAGGGAATGAGCCTGGAGCAGCGCCAAGAGTGGATCGAGTGGTGCGTGCTGAACACCAGGTTCCTGGCCGAGCTGTACCAGCCGCCGTACGGAGAGCGAGCCGTGACGCTCAGGGACGGCACGCTGGTGGGCGTGGTCGGCGTCGTGCCCTTCGTCGACTCGCTGCGCGGCGGTCCGGGCGGCGTCGCCAGCGCGGACGTCGCGCTGTACTGGTTCATCGCGGCCGAGCTGCGTGGCCGAGGCCTGGCCGCCGAGGCCGCCCGAGCGGTAGTGCGCCACCTGTTCGACGAGGAGCGCCTCGACCACGTCATCGCCACTACCGAGCCCGACAACCTCGCGTCGCAGGCCGTGATGCGCAAGCTCGGCATGACCGTCGAGCGGGCGCCGAACCCCCACGCGCCCGAGCCGCGCGTGATCGGGACGCTGACACGCGACGCCTTCCGCTAAGCTCCGATCGCGCGCTGCACGAGGCAGCACACTCTTTTCTGGCAGTTTCAACCCCATCGTCGCTCTAGCGCAGCGCCAGCGTGAACGCGAGCCCGAGGCTCACGCGCAGATCATGGACCGCCTGCACATCGAGGGCGGGCGGCAGCAGCCGGTACTCGCCCTCGAGCACCGCAGCGATGGGTTGATCGTCGATCGCGGCCAGGATCCTCTCGACGTGCGCGGCCGAGCGCACCAGGACACGCCAGCGCTCTTCGCTCGTCCAGTGCGGGACGACGTCGCCTCGACCATCGAAGACCGTCAGCCCGTCGCCGCTCTGGAGGCGCAGCCGCAGCGAGCCCGCGGTCATGGGTGCGATCCGGTGGACCACCCTGGGCTCACCGAGCGTGCGGCGCGCGGGCGCGGCCTGGGGAGAGGGGGACTCAGCGTAGTAAGCGTCGATGTCGTAACGGACCCCGAGCCCGATCTCGAAGCTGCGGCCCGCCTCGCCCGTGCGCCACGGATCGAGGATCGCCGTGGCGCGCGCCACGCCGAGCCGGACCAGCGGCGCCGACCATCCGTCGCCCTGGCGCTGTGGGATCGAGGGGATGCTCACCCGGCCCACCTCGGCTTCCACGCCGATGTCGAAGGGGAAGGGGACCGCGATCGGCGGCGACATCGGCAAGACCACCCGCGGCGATTCGTCGTGCCGCAAGAACGACGCGCCGTACAGCGCCGCGTCGAGCGCGGGCACGCCGTCGAGCGCCTGCCCCGTCGGAGACACCCGGCCGGCGAGGACGCGGTGATCCGCCTGCCAGACCACGCGGCCAGGCCCGGAGCCCGTCACGCTGCGCGCGCGGTAGGACAGGCCCGCGTCGATCTCGGGCTCGATCTCGATCGTCCCACCGGCGCCCCGGTGCAGCGCGGACGCGACACCGAGCCACACCCGGCTCGCCGGGTCGAAGCGCACGCGGAAGCGCCGGCCCTCCTCCGAAACAGCGGTATCGCCGCCGCCCGCGCGCTCGCTCTCCTCGCGCGCCGGCTCGGCGCGGCCGGCGCGCGGGGAGAGCGCCGCGGCCGCCGCCATGACGAGCAGCGCGGCGAGGCGCCGAGCCGTCACGGGTCCTCGAAAACGGGCATCGGCTCGAATACCCGCGGGGGAGCCCAGAACGACACCCGCAGGCCCGCGGCGGCCTTGACCTCCACGTCGCGAACGTCGCTGTCGAGGTCGTTGCGGCTCACCCCCATCGCGGCGAGCCGCAGCGAGATGGGCTGATCGTTGATCGCGAGGAGGATGCCCTCGTAGGCGATCGTGGCCTCGAGTCGGTTCATCGCCTCTCCCGTCTCGTTCCCGGCCGCGATGCTCGGGCGCCGGTAGGTGAACGCGGTCGAGAGCGCGTGGAGGCCGCCCTCGCCGAGGCTGAAGCGCGATTTGATGGCGCTCGTCGGGCCGATGTACAGAGCGCCGGTGTCCAGGCCGTCGTCGATCTCCGATCGGCGCTCCCAGTACTCCCCCAGATCGGCGCCCGCCTCGAGCCGGATGTGGCTGTACATGTCGTTCGACTGCCACGGATTCCACGCGAGGTGGACCTCGCCGAACTCCACGTCGAGCGTGTCGCGGCGCGCGGGAGGGCGGTCGTTCACCGACACCACCCGGAAGCCCCAGCCCATCCGCGGCGAGATCGCGTGAAGCCGCGGCTTGCCAACGAAGGTGCTGAGCCAGTGGGCCGGCCGCCGGTGCAGGTGCTGGTAATCGTAGCTGAGGAGCACCCCGGAGAGCTCGAGATCGTCGAACGTGGCTGTCCCATCGAGGATGCGCAGGTCATGGCGGGCGCGGGAGCGCGTCGAGAGCACGCTGAGATGGATACCGGCCTCGGCCCTCCCGCGGCCCAGGGGGAAGCTCGTGGGCACGGGGAGCCCGTTCTCGCCATGGAACGTGGGCAGCCAGGACGCGCCCAAGTAAAGCCGGTTCAGGAGATCGAACTTGACCTGAAATGCCTTGCCTTCGGCCGAGCGCGCGTAGCCCGGCGGCGCCTCGGGGATCGCGGCGACGAGGCGGGCGCCGCGCGCGGTCAGGGCCCGGTAGGCCGAGGCGTCTTCAACCACGTTGCACGGCTGCACCTTATCGAGCGCGCCGCCGTCGTGGGCCAGGTGATCGGGCGCGACGAGGCAGCGCTCGCCCTCCGGCCCTGGCTCGCATTGAACGCGCACCGCGCCGCCGTTCGGCGACCGGATGCAGCGAACCGGCTTGTCCCAGGAGAGCTGCGGCGGCTCGCCGGGGCGAGCAGGCGCGGACCAGAGCATCGCCGCCGACAGGGGGGCGAGCAACGCGTGAATCCAAGGCGGACGTCGTCTCAAAGCACCCTCACGAGGCAAAGGAGCTCCACGGCGGCAAAGCCGCCCGCGCTGTACGCGAGCGATTCATCAGGCGCTTCGCAGGCGCCGGAGGCGATAAAGCACGCGTCGTGCCCTGCAACACGGTGTCGGAGCGCGCGCCGCGCATCCGAGAATTCCGAGAATTCAGAATGCGCCGACTTCTTGGCGGGGGCGAGGTGCGAAGCGGTCAGCGCGGCGACCGCTGCATGGGGAGCAATCCATTACCCAGGCGCGCAGGGTTCTTCACGGCAGGCTGCGGGCGCTTCGCCATCGGCGGTCGCGGCTCGCGTCGTTCTGGTCGAGCCACCGGCGTCGAGGGACCGGCGACGTGGTAGTTGCCGTGCAGGTTCGAGTGGAACCTCTGATTCTCCGGGGTGTATCCGCAGTGGAACGCCCGGTTGTAGACGAGGTTGTTACTCCACTCCGTCAGCGGATCGTCCACCTCGGACTTGAAGCGAGGGTTGCGGGTGCGCGAGTGCGCGTAGAGGTTGGCAGGATACCAGCTTCAGAGCGAGTTTGCGCGCAGCTACGTTGCGAAGAGCAAGATAGAAGCCAAGGCGCAGAACGCGCTCCCCGTCATCCAGGCATACGCAGCGAGAGAGCCCGCTGCGCCCGGCCACCTGGACACGTGCCCCCGTCATCTGGACACGTGCCTCCGTCATCTGGACTCCCAGCTCCACCCCAACGCCTCCGGTGCCCCGCCACGCGCGTCCAGATCGTGCGGAAGACGGCGGCGCACGTCTTCCGCCGCCATCCGGAGATCGTCCGCGAGGCCACGAGCGCCGCCGCCGCGCTGCAGCTCGGCGGGAAAAGGCCCGCAAGGCCGCAGCGGGCAAGGCGGTGGACAACCGATCTGGCGCAGCGCCTCCGCCTCCGCTCGCGGCGTCCGCGAGCTCGGCCGGCGCTCAGCCCTCGTAAGCTCCGCCGTCCCGCCCGCGCCGCGCGCTCCTTCCGTTCTGCGGTGCGTCCCTCCTCCGTGACAACTTGACAACCGCACTCGTTGGCGGGGCGCGTCTCCGCAATCCATGCTCCCGCCCGCTTGCGCCCCGCCCGCGACCGGCGCAACCCTCGGGCTCATGCAGACCCGCGCGCGTCACCCGCCGCTCCCGCGCTCCACCGGGCCGATCCTGGTCGCCGTGGCCGCGGCCCTCTCTCTGTCCGGGCCGAAGCCCGCACCAGCAGCGCCGCCCGAGGCCACAACCTCGCCGCCGAAGTCCGCGCCAGCCGCGGCTCCGAAGGCTGCGCCAGCCGCGGCCCCGGCGCCCGCGCTGGCCGCGGCCCCGGCGTCCGCGCCCACGGCGCCTCAGTCCGCGGCCTCCCAGCCGCCGAAGCTCGACATCCCGTTCACCAAGTACACCCTCAAGAACGGCCTCACCGTGATCCTCCACGAGGACCGCGCGCTGCCGATGGTCGCCCTGAACCTCATGGTCAAGGTCGGATCGCGGTTCGAGGAGCCGGGGCGCACCGGCTTCGCGCACCTGTTCGAGCACCTCATGTTCATGGGCACGCGCCGCGTCCCCACGAAGCAGTTCGACGCCTGGATGGAGGCCGAGGGCGGCTGGAACAACGCGTGGACCAGCGAGGACCGGACCGCCTACCACGAGGTGGCGCCGGCCCACGCGCTGCCGCTCCTGCTCTGGCTCGAGGCCGATCGGTTCTCGTCGCTCGCGGACAGCATGGACCTCCCGAAGCTCAACGCGCAGCGCGACGTCGTGCGGAACGAGCGCCGCCAGACGAGCGAGAACGAGCCCTACGGCAAGGTCGACCTCCTCATGCCCTCGCTGATGTACCCGGAGGGACACCCCTACCACCACCCCGTGATCGGCTCGCACGAGGATCTCCAGGCCGCGACCGTCGACGACGTCACGACGTTCTTCCGGCGGTGGTACGTGCCGAACAACGTCTCCCTCGTCGTGGCCGGCGACTTCGATCCGCAGAAGACGCGCGATCTCATCGAGCGGCTCTTCGGCGGCATCCCGGAGCGGCCCGTCCCCGCGGCGACCACGCCCTCGCCCGTGAAGCTGAGCGGCGTCGTGCGCAAGACGATCGAGGACAACGTGAACCTCCCCAAGGTGATCATGGCCTGGCACAGCCCCGCGCACTTCGCGCCGGGCGACGCCGAGCTCGACCTCCTCGCCACGGCGCTCGAGCAGGGGAAGGCGAGCCGCCTCTACAAGGCCCTCGTCTACGACAAGCAGCTCGCCCAGGAGGTGAGCGCCGTGCAGCGCTCCGGCGATCTCGGCTCGACGTTCACCGTCGAGGCGATCGCGCGGCCAGGCGTGCCGCTCGAGAAGGTCGAGGCCGCCATCGACGCCGAGCTCGCCAAGGTGCGGGACGCGAAGCTGAGCCGCGAGGAGCTCGATCGGGCCAAGAACCAGTACGAGACCGCCTTCGTGATGGCGCTCGAGTCGGTCGCCGGCCGGGCCTCGATGCTCAACCGGTACGAGACGTCGAAGGGCCAACCCGGGTTCGTGGAGCAGGATCTGAAGCGCTACCGCGACGCGACCGCGGAGTCGCTGCAGGCGTACGCGAAGAGCACCCTGGATCCCAACGCCCGGATGATCCTGCGGGTCGTGCCGAAGGGCAGCGAAGAGGCGAAGAAGGCGGTGACGAAATGAGAGCGACACACGCAGGCGCGATGATCGCGCTGGTCGCCGCGGCCCTCGGCTGCGAGCCGAGGACGCCGGCGCAGTCCGCTGCCCGGGCGGAGGCGCCGCGGCCGAGCGCCCCGCCGGCGGCCGCGAAGCCCGCGGACCCGCTCGGGCCCAAGCCGGAGCTGCCGAAGCCGCAGCCGTTCACGCCGCCGGCGCCGGTGGTGCTCGACGGGCCGAACGGCGCGAAGGTGTGGCTGCTCGAGCGCCACACGCTGCCGATCGTGTCCGTGTCCATCGGCGTCGCGTCGGGATCGGCGGACGATCCGAAGGGCGCGGCGGGGCTCGCGCACATCACCGCGGACATGCTCGACGAGGGCGCGGGGACGCGGAGCGCGGTGGAGCTGTCCAGCGCGATCAACGACCTCGGCGCGACGCTCTCGGTCGGGGCGCGCGCCGACGGCAGCGTCGCGACGCTCTCCGTGCTGAAGAAGAACTTCGACAAGGCGTTCTCGCTGCTCGCCGACGTGGTCGCGCGCCCGCGGTTCGAGGCGAAGGAGTGGAAGCGCGTCAGCGAGCTCTGGCAGAACGACCTCAGGAAGCGCGGTGACGACGCGACGCGGGTCTCGGGGCTGGTCTCGATGGCCGCGCTCCACGGGCCGGGCACGCCGTACGGGCACCCCGTCGACGGCCTGGTCGCGGACGCCAAGTCGATCGGGCTCCCGGCCGTGAAGGCGTTCTACAAGGCGGCGTGGCGCCCGGACCGCGCGGTGATCACCGTGGTCGGCGACATCACCCGGGACGAGCTGCAGCAGGCGCTCTCGCGCGATCTCGGGACGTGGTCGGCGAAGGGCGCCACGGCGAGCGCCGCGCCGGCCACGAAGGGCACGCCCGCAGCGCAGGGCGCGGCGGCCGCCGCGCCGGCGTGGAAGCCGCCGCGGCTGGTGATCGTCGACCGCCCGGGGGCGCCGCAGTCGGTGATCGCGGCCGTGCGGGAGGGGGTCGCGGCGAGCGATCCTCGGCGGCCGCTGCTCCAGCTGATCAACTCCGCGCTCGGCGGCTCGTTCACGTCGCGCCTGAACCAGAACCTGCGCGAGGATCACGGCTGGTCCTACGGCGCCGGCTCGGCGTTCACCGAGACGAGGCTGCCGGGCGCGTTCGTGGCGCGGGCCTCCGTCGTCACCGAGGCGACCGGACCCGCCCTGAAGGAGATGCTCGCCGAGCTCGCCAAGATGGCCGACTCCGGGCTGACCCGGGACGAGCTGGCGAAGGTGCAGGCGCAGGACCGCGCGGAGCTCGTCTCCGCCTACGAGACCGTGAACCGCACCGCCCAGCGCCTCGGGACGCTGGCGCGGCTGAAGCTGCCGGAGACGTTCGACGGCGACGCGAGCAAGGCGCGGCAGAGCGCGACGCTGGCGAGCCTCGCGGAGCTCGCGAGGGCCGTGGATCCGAAGACGGCGACCGTCGTGGTCGTGGGACCGCGGCAGGAGATCCTGCCGCAGCTCCAGGGGATCGGCCTCGGCGAGCCGGAGGCGTGGGACGTCGAGGGGCAGCCGATCCAGCCGAAGAAAGAGCCCTGAGCGGCGCGCGCCCTGGCCGGGCGCTCCTCCCGCCGCGCGGGCAGCGGGGGGAGCGGGCGGCAGGATCGCGCCCTCAGGGCGCGGTCGGCTCGAAATCGATCGGGCTGCTGGGCGCGCCCTCGTGCAGGACGCCGTCGCCGAACCAGTAGACGAAGCGGGGCTCCTCCGCCCCGTCGAGGTAGGCCTCCAGCCGGACGATGGCGCCCGGGGTGGTGGCAAACGTCATCGCGTCGATGTCCGAGCCGGTCTCGGCGTGGAAATACGCGACGCCGATGTCGACGAGGCGCGTCGCGTCCGTCTTTTCGATCTCGATCCCCGCGAGGTCGATGAGCTCGGACGCCGTGTCGACCGAGGCATAGAGATCGAAGCTGCAGACGACCTTGGAGGTGTTGGTGTCGCAGGTCGTCCAGAGCGTCCACGTCCCGCCCTCCGTGTACTCGACGAAGATGCCGACGCCCTCGCCCGGCTCGGTGCTCAGGGTGGCGTCCGTGTCGATGGCGACGAGCCGCACGTCGTCCGCGGGCGGCGGGGGAACGGTGTCGTCGTCGCCGTCGTCCCAGTCGTCGTCGACGTGATGGCCATCGTGGTCGCCGTCCTCGTCGACGATGATGCAGCCGGCCGAGGCGAGGGGCGCAGCGACGAGAAGGAACGACCACAGCCCCAGTGAACGACGCTTCACAAAGTCAGCGAAAAGAGTCATCGGATCTGCTCCTGCTCGTGGACGTCGCAAGACGTGGACCAAGCGCTACCTCGACCGCGGGCGACCGGACGTCGGCGCCGTCTTCCCCGGAGCCGGGCCTGACGGAAGGTGGATCCTGGGGCGCGGCGGGGACGACGGAGCGCTCGGGAGCGCGCGCGGCTTCGCGATCGGCTGCGGCGCTGGCGTCGCCTGCGGCAGCGGCCGCGGCGCCGTGGCCGACGGCGATCGGTGCGGGAGGGCACGCGTGGCGGCCGGCGTGCCGACGGCGCGCGGCGCCGAGGCGGCCGGCGGCTCCGGGGCGGGTACGGGCGACGGCGGCGTGACCGTCGGCCGCGAGGGCCGGTGCGATGGGCTCGCGCCGGTGCGGGGCAGCGCACCCGCGTCGGAGACGCCCCGCGCGGGGAGGCCGGGCCTGGCGATCGGGGCCGGAGCGTCGCCGACGGGCGTTCCCCGCGGGTGCAGCGGCGTGCGCAGCGCCGGCGCCGCGCGACGGTCGTCGCCTGCTGGCGACGCCGGACGGCGCGCCGGCTGGGGCGCGAGGCGCGCGTTCGGCGTCGTGCTCCTGCGCGCGTAAGCGAGGGCGCGAGGATCCGGCCTGTCGCGGTGCCTCGGGGCGGCCGAGGAGGGAACGCCGGCCTCCGCGAGCGACGGCGACGCCGGGCGGTAGCCGCCAGGACGGATGCCGTGGGGCGGGCTCGAGCGGCCCGCGCCCCCATCGCCGCCCGGGCGGACGTCGGCGCGCCCGGGCCTGCCCGCGGTCGGCCGCGCCGGCCTGTAGGTGTGCGAGTGCGCGGCGATGCGCCGGACGACCGCGCGATCGCGGACGACGTGCGTGTGGACGTGGCGGTGGAACACGTGCGTCGTCGGGCAGAAGACGTACGCCGCAGGGGGAACGGTCCACAGCGAGACCGCGACGCCGCTGCTCCAGTAGTAGGTGGGCGGCATCGGGGCCCAGCCGACGTAGCCGGCGTCACCGACGCGCCAGACGACCCACGCCGGGGCGTACGTGCGCCCCGGGATCCAGGCCCAGCCGTGGGAGGAGATCCAGACCCAGCGGCCATAGTGGAAGGGGATGTGGCCCCACGCGTAGTCGCTGACCCAGAGCCACTCGCCGTCGTCGGTCAGCGCCCAGTGGCCCGCGGTCTGGTAGGGCGCGAAATCCGGGCCGACCACGACCGCGGAGGGCACCCAGACCGTGCCGTAGCCCGGGGTGTCGATCCAGGTGCCGTACGCGGCGAGCGGCTGCTGGAACTCGACCAGGGCGCTCGGGTCGGTGTCTTCGTACTCGTCCGCCTCGAACTCGGCGTTCACGCGGACGTCGACCTGGACCGACGGGGGCTCGGCGGGCTGGGCGGCGGCGCTCGTGGGCGCGGCGATGAGCGCGGCGAGCAGCGGCAGGGCGCCGCCGAGCCGGCGGAGCCGGGCCCCGGGGATGCCCGGCGCCGCGGGTGCAGGGCGCAAGGGGGAAGCGGACAGCGGGAAAGGCATCGGCAGCATGATGGGTCCTTCTGGAGAGGGGTGCCAGGGAGAGGTCGGGCTGGCCTCGGGCGCCCTCAGATCTCTTCAGACGTCCCTGCGCGCCCGACATTGCACATTGCAGGCCACCATCCGGAGCGCCGCGCTTGCGTGCCATTCGCCGCGGCGTCCGACCGAGGTTGAGGCATGGGCGCCCGACCGAGGTTGAGGTGTCGGCGCCCGACCGAGGTTGAGGCGTCGGCCCCCGACCGAGGTTGAGGTATCGGCGCCCGACCGAGGTTGAGGTGTCGGCGCGAGGTTGAGGTGTCGGCGCCCGACCGAGGTTGAGGTGTCGGCGTCCGACCGAGGTTGAGGCAGCGGCGTGCGCCCTCGCCGGGGGCTCCTCCCGCAGCGCGGGCAGCGGGAGGAGCGGCGGGATCGCGCCCTCAGGGCGCGGTCGGCTTGAAGTCGAGCGGGTTGGTGGGCGCGCCCTGGTGCAGGACGCCGTTGCCGAACCAGTAGACGAAGCGAGGCTGCAGGACCCCGTCGACGTAGGCCTCCAGCCGGATGATGGCGCCCTGGGTCGTGGTGAACTCCATCGCGTCGATGTCCGAGCCGGTCTCGGCGTGGAGATGCGCGACGCCATCGCTCACGAGGCGCGTCGAGTCCTTCGTCTCGAGCTCGATCCCCACGATGTCGAACAGCTGGGACGACGTGTCCACCGAGACATAGAGATCGAAGCTGCAGATGACCTTGGAGGTGTTGGTGTCGCAGGTCGTCCAGAGCTTCCACGTCCCGCCGGGCGCGTACTCGAGGAAGATGCCGATGCCCTCGCCCGGCGGGCTGCTCAGGACCGCGCCCGTATCGATGGCGACGAGCCGGGGGTCGCCCGCACGTGCACGTGGCGGAGGGACGCGGCTGTCCCCCTCGTCCTCGTCGCCGTTGTGCACCTGGGGTTCATCGCGGCGGGCATCCTCGTCGTCGGCGAGAACGCAGCCGCCCAAGCCGAGGGGCGCAGCGACGAGCAGGAACGACCATATCCCCACGGAACGACGCTTCATGAAGTCGGCGGGAGCAGTCATCGGTTCTTCTCCTACGCGCGGACGTCGCAATACGTGGACCACGCGTCACCTCGACTGCGGGCGACCGGATGCAGGCGCCGGCGCCGCCTCCTCCGCAGCCGGGCTTGACGGGATGCGAATCCTGGGGCGCGCCGGGGACGACGGCGCGCTCGGGATCGCAGGCGGCTTCGCGACCGTCGCGCTCGCGTGCGGCGCCGGTGTCGCCGGTCGCATCGGTCGCGGCGCCGAGACCGACGGCGCATGGTGCGGGACCGCGTGTGACGTGGTCGGCGTGGCGCCGACGTGCGGCGTGGCGACGACGCGCGGCGTGGCACCGACCCGCGGCGCGGCGGCGCGCGGCGGGGCGATGACGTGCGGCGTGGCGCCTACGCGCGGCTCCGGGGTCGGGGCCGGAAACGCGGGTGTCCGCGGGGCGTGCAGCGTGCGCGCCTGGGGCCGGTCGCCGCCCGAGGGAGCAGGGGGCGCCGAGAGACGCGGTACCGGCGCCGGCGCGACGTGCGCGCTCGGCGTCGCCGCTTTGCGCGAATAGGCAAGAGCGCGCGGGTCCGGCCTGCCGCGGAACCTCGGCGCGTCCGAAGACGGAATGCCGATCTCGACGAGCGAGGGCGACGCCGGGCGATAGCCGCCAGAACGCATCCCGTCGTACGAGCTCGATCGCTCCGCCCCATCCGGGCGGGCCCAGCTGCGCTCGGGCGTGCCCGCGGTCGGCAGCGCCGGCCTGTAGGTGCGCGAGCGCCTGGTGATGCGCCGGATCTCATCGCGATCGCGGACGACATGCATGTCGACGTGATCGTGGAATACGTGCGTCGTCGGGCAGAAGACATACGCCTCAGGGGGAAGGGTCCTCAGCGAGACCGCGACGCCGTTGCGCCAGGCGTAGGTGGGCGGCATCGCGCTCCAGCCGACGTAGCCGTCACCGCCGACGCGCCAGACGACCCACGCCGGGGCGTACGCGCGCCCCGGGATCCACGCCCAGCCGTGGCCGGTCGTCCGGATCCAGCGGCCATAGTGGAAGGGGATGTGACCCCACGCGTAGTCGCTGACCCAGAGCCACTCGCCGTCGTCGGTCAGCGCCCAGTGCCCGTCGGTCTGGTAGGGCGCGAAATTGAGGCCAACCTCGGACCAGGAAGGCACCCAGACCCTGCCGTAGCTCGGGTCGTCGACCCAGGTGCCGTAGGGGGCGAGCGGCCGGTAGAACTCGATCAGGGCGCTCGGATCGGTGTCGTCGTACTCGTCCGCCTCCAGCTGCGTCTGCGCGCTCACGCGGACCTCGACCTGGACCGGCCGGGTCGCGGCGGGCTGTGAAGGAAAGGTCTCGTCAGCGCCGTACGGGGCGTAGCTCGCGCCCTGCGGATACCCCTCGGCGGCGGCGCATGCGGGCGCGGCCATGAGCGCGGCGGCCAGCGGCAGCGCGCCCCCGAGCCGGCGGAGCCGCGCCCCGAGGAGGCGCGGCGCCGCGGCCGAAGGGCGCGAAAGGGAAGCGAACAGCGGGAAATGCAGCAATGCCATGCGGGTCCTTCTGGAGAGAGGTGCCAGGGAGAGGTCAGGCTGGCCTCGGCTCGGGGTCCCGAGACCTCTTCGGCCGCCCTTGGACGTCCCTAGGTGCTCGAATATTGCAGCTGCACTGCAAACTACGCTCCGCATCGCCCGCGCCGGCGCTCCACGCGGCGTGCACCGGCAGCGCTCGCTCGATCGAGGTGGCGCGCGGCGCTCCTCAGTCCAGGTCGCTGTCGTCGAGCGCCGGCGTCTCGTCCCCCGGAGGCGGCGCTCTCCCGGGCAGCGCCGGCGGCCTCGGAAGGAGCGACAGCCGCGCGTGCGCGTCGGCCAGCTTGCGGTCGGCCTCGCGCAGGCGCCGGTTCAGCACCCGGATCACGGCGTCCGCGATCTCGGCCGTCTCCCGCACCGCCTCGTGGAAATCCTCGGCGGAGACCCGGAGCAGCTCCGCGTCCTCGGTCACCACCGCGGTCGAGGCCCTCGGCTCGCTGTCGAAGAGCGACATCTCGCCGAACACGTCGTTCGCGCCGAGGCGCGCGATCTCGCGGCCGTCCAGCGTGAGGCTCACCTCGCCCGAGATGATCGAGTAGAGCGCGCCGCCAGGCTCGCCCTGGCGGAAGATCACGTCGCCCCGGGCCAGCGACACCACGAGCGAGCCGCGCGCCAGCGCCACCAGATCGTCGCCGGCCACGCGGGAGAAGAGCGGAACACGCTGGAGGAACAGGACCTTCTCGATCGTCGTGTACATCTCGTCCTCGGGGTCGATGCCGGTGCCGCCGGTGACCGCCCAGTATCGTGCGTAACGGGCCACCGCGGGATCCTCATCGGCCCGCAGCGCGTCCAGCCGTTCGCGGGCGCCCGGCGGCGACGTGACGGCGACCGCGATGGCGGCCGCCTCGCGGACCAGCGGGTCCGGATCGTAGGTCGCGGCGAGCGCGTCCCCGGCGGCGCCGGAGATGGAGCTCCGGGCGACGGCATCGAGCGCGAGCGCGGCGCTGTAGGGGTCGCCGCGCACGATCTCGTGGCGGATCCAGGAGATGACCCCGGTCTCCGGCGGCAGGGGCCTCCGGGGGAACGCCGCGGACAGCTCGAGCAGCCGCTCGACGAGGGAGACGAGGCGCTCGCGCAGCGGGCGGTCGAGGAGCGACTCCAGCACCTCGAACGCGTTGGCCCGCAGCGCGGGATCCGGGCCGAAGACGTGGGTGCGCACGAGGGCGACGACCTCGCGCGGGTAGGCGAGCTCGCACAGCCGGAGCACGCGGATGAGCCCCTTCCGCAGCCGGCGGAGCAGGTGCTGATCGAGCAGCGCGCCGACGACGCGGGGGCGCACCGCGATGTACGCCTCGCGCGTGCGGACGTGCTCCACCGTCTCGTCGTCGATGCAGGCGCGGATCACGCGGAGAGGCGCCGGCGGCGCGCGCAGCGCGAGGCGCAGGCGCGACGCCGACGCGAGCACCTTCTGGCGGAGGGCCTCGTTCGGGTGGTCGATCCGGGCGAGCAGCACGTCGAGCGCCTCGTGGCTGCAGAGCCGCGCGAGCACCCGCGGGATCGCGAGCCGCACGGCCCGCGGGGTGCTGTCGTCGCCGAGGCGCGCCGCGAGCTCCGGGATGGCGTCGTCGCCGAGCGCCTCGATGGCCCGGGCCGCGGCCGGCGCGAGGGCGCGCTCGGCGAGCGCGTCCGCGAGCAGGGGGAGCAGGCGCGGGTCGGCGACGCTCGACGAGGAGCGCACGGCCGCGCGCCGCACCGCGGGGTCGGGATCGCCGATGAGCCGCGCGAGGGCGCGCTGGAGCGACGCGTGGCCGACGAGGCCGAGGATCCTGGCGGCGGCGACGCGATCGCGGGGCGACGGGCTGTCGAGCAGCGCGCGCAGCCGCGGCGCGCCCTCGAGCATGCCGTCGAGGCCGCAGTAGCGCAGGAGCGCGGCGATCGCGGCGGCCCGGAGCGCCTCGCCGCCGGTCGCGTCCGCCGCGGCGCGGGGCGCGGCGCCCTCCCGCGCGAGCGCGAGCAGCTCGTCGTGGGCGTCCTCCCGCAGCAGCGCGGCGAGCGCGGCGACGGCGGCGACGCGGACGTCGGTGTTCCGGTCGTGGATCGCCGCGCGCGCGATGCTCGCCCCCTCCTCGTGCTCGAGCTCGGCCGCGAGGCGCACCGCGAGCGCGCGCACCCTGGCCGAGCCGTGGCGCGCGAGCGCGGGCACGGCCTCGCGCACGAGGGTCGGGTCGAGCTGCTGGAGCTGTTCGACCGCGAAGAGCACCTGCATCATGGCGCGGCTGTAGAGCGCCTCCTTGAGGATCGCGCGCGTCTGGGGGCCGTACGCGACGCTGTCCGGCTCGATCTGGCGGCGCATCAAGGTCCGGCGCATGGCGTCGAAGTAGCCGCGCCGCACGAGCGGGAGGAGGGCGATGGACGCGACGCAGAGCGGGAGGGAGTAGACGCCGATCCACGCGGCCTCCTCGACGAGCGCGGCGCCCGTCGCGGCGGTGGGCGCCACGGCGAGCAGGATCAGCGCGCCGAGCCCGTAGCCGAGGGGCTTGGCGATCGTGGAGACGAGCGTCCGCACCCGCTCCCGCAGCGCCGGCTGGAACGGGAAGAACAAGAGCTGCATCGTCGCGTCGTAGATCGTGAGCTGCAGCGCGTTGTCGCTCAGCTTGAGGATCGCGCCCCAGGCGAGCGACGGCGCCGCGAGCAGCGCGACGGTGCTCGCGGTGAACGCGGCCGGCATGGCGAGCAGCCCGCCGAGCACGCCGTGGCGCCGGAGGACCCGGGGGGTCGCGACGAGCTGCACGAGGAGGCCGACCACGCCGACGGCGCCGTAGAGGAACCCCATGAACCGGGTGAGGTCGTCGACGTGGGGGTAGGCCGTGAGGGCGATCGCCTTGAACTGGTAGTCGCCGATCGTGAGGACCGTGAAGAGGAGGCAGGTCAGCAGCGCGACGGTGAGGGCGTAGCGCGATCGCCACACGTCCATGCGCGGAAGGCGGGCCTGGAGGAGCTCTTCGTCGCCGGACGGGGGGCGCCCGAGCGGGTAGCGCCGCGCGAGCGCGGTCGTGAGCGCGGCCATGGCGAGGAGCGCCGCGATGAGCACGAACAGGAGGTTCTCGGTGCCGATCCACCGGACGACGGCGCCCGTCGCGAAGCCGCAGGCGACGGTCCCGACGACGCGCCCGCTGCCGATCAGGCCGAAGAGGCGCTTGGCGCTGCGCGGGTCGTGCAGGTCCTGGGCGACGGCCCAGACGAGGACGGCGGTGAAGTTCGCGATGATCTCGGACCAGATGTAGAAGACCAGGGTCGCGGCGCGCACCTCCTGGCCGATGAGGACGCGCAGCAGCGCGAACGTGGCGGCGCCGAAGAGGGCGAAGGCGACGCACAGCTGGGCGCGCGGCAGGTGGCGGGCTACGCGGTCGTAGGCGAGCGCGGCGACGGCGGAGGCGACGCCGTACACGATCCACATCGGCGCGATCCAGGTGACGGGGAACCTGGTGAGGAAGAGCGCGTCCCGCGCGGAGCGGCCGACGACGAAGAGGAGGGCGGCGAGGAAGAGCAGGCAGAAGAGCAGCGCGGTCCGGTGCAGCTCGACGCGGGTGAGGGGGACGCCGAGGACGGCGGTGTGGGCGTCAGGCGCGGCGCCGCTCGGCTGCAGCCGGCTGGGCCGGCTCGAGGTCGGGCGCACCGACGGGGTGACCCCGGACGCGGGCGCGCCTTCCGGGCGCGCGCTGGGCTGCCCAGCGCGCACCGTCTCCGGCGCCGCGGCGCGCTCCTTCGCGCTCGGCCCTGCCTTCGAGCCCGGCTGCGGGGGAGCGGCGTCGGTCGAATCCACCTGCCTCAAGCTAGCCGAGCTCTCTCGAAGAGCGCGTGTTTCGGGCCACGCAGCTCGTCCGTCGGCCCATGGCGCTGCGCGGCGGTCCGCTCGCCCTGCTCCGCGGCGCCGATGCCAACTTGTCAGGAACGGACGGCGACCATGGCCAGCTCGTCATGCGGCGCGCCTCCGAGCCTCCGAGGTGGGGCGTCGAGGACGCCTCCAAGGACGCCTCCGACGGGACCGCGGGGGCCTCTGAGGGCGCGTTCGACGCGGTATCCGGCGCGGGCGCACGCGGGCGCACGAACGATTTCCGCGCCGTTCGAAGGGCTGTGCGAGGCATTTGCGGCGTGGTACGAGCTGTGCTGAAAGGACGCGCCCATGGACACGACAAGGTATCCCGTCCGGCTCCGGCCGCGAGGGCGGCGGCATCTCCCCCGGCTGTGCGCGGTGGCCCTCGCGGCGGCGGCGCTCGCTGGAGGCGCGCGACAGGCCGGCGCGACGGTGACCATCAGCACCGACGTGAAGCGCACCGAGCTGCAGCGGCCAGACGCGCAGTACCCGCTCTGGATCAGCCGCGAGGACTGCCTGACGAACAACGATCTCGAGTTCACGCTCACGCTGAGCGGCTTCTCGACCAGCGATACGCTCGCCGTCTGGGTCAGCGAGTCGCTGGACTGCCTTGCGTATTCGAACCGCGACACCGGCACGCGGTGCAAGCAGGTGTCGGCCGAGTCGAACCTGGATGACACGATGGTCGTCAAGGTGTCGGCGAAGGCGATCGCGGAGGCCCTCGGCGCGGAGGGCTGCGACAGCACGAGGGCCAGCACCGGCGCGGTCCCGCTGAACATCTACTTCCTGCGGCTCGTCTCCTCGGACCAGGACAACCCGGATCACGCCAAGTGGGATACCAGCAAGATGGACCTCCAGGGCCCGAAGCCGCCGACCGGCGTGGCGGCGCACCCCGGGGATGGTCGTCTCCTCGTCGACTATAAGCAGAACGAGGACGAGGACGTGCAGGGCTATTACCTCTACTGCGATGATGGGGGGCAGTCCGCTGCAGCTTCGAGCGGGGCAGGGGCAGCCGGAGGAGGCGATGGCGCGGGGGGATCCAGCGCCGGAGGCGGAGCGGCCGGAGGCGGCGACGGCGCAGGGGGATCCAGCACCGGAGGCGGAGCAGCCGGAGGCGGCGACGGCGCAGGGGGAGCCGGAGGCAGCGCGACGGGGGGCGGCAGCGCCGGTTGTCAGTCGTCGCTCCTGGTTTCGGGGGAGATCCCGGACGCCAAGTACCAGTGCGGCAGCGTGGGGAGGGCCAGCCGTGGCGAGGCCACGGAGAACATCGTCAACGGTAGATCGTATGCCGTCGGCGTCGCGGCCTATGACCAGGTGGGCAATGCCGGGCCGCTGTCGGCGATCTCCTGTGCGACCGCGACCGACGTCGACGGGTTCTTCGAGCAGTACCGGGACGCCGGCGGGCAAGCCGGTGGGGGCTTTTGCAGCATCGAAGGGCCGGTGGGGGCGGGCCGGTGGGCCGCAGCGCCGCTCGCCGCCGTCGCGGCCGGCGCGGCGCTCGGGTTGTTGCGCAGGAGCCGTCGTCGTCGACGCCACGCGCGCGCGCACGCGTGTTCCTTCACGCAGGAGAGCGAATGAGCTGTCATCTCCGTCATCAGGCGGCCGCCTGCCTCGCCGGCAGCGCGGCGCTCCTCGCCGCCTCCGTCGCCGGCGCGCAAACGAGCTACGGGATGGGCGACTGGCGGCAGCACGATCGCTCGAGGATCCAGCGAGAGGAGCGCTATGCGTCTCCTCAGAGCTTCGCGTTCGAGCTCCGCTTCGCCCCGTACTCTCCCCAGGTCGACGAGGAGTTCTCCGGCGCGGGCCCCTACGGGAAGACCTTCGGCGACGGCCAGAATTTCTATTTCGGTGTCGAGGTCGACTGGCTGCCGCTCCGGATCCCGTACGTCGGCGCGATCGGCCCAGGGTTCGGCTGGGGGTACACGTCGGCGTCGGCGAAGGCCTTCGTGGCGGGCAGCGACGACAGGGCCGAGGCAGAGGAGACCTCGCTCACCATCATGCCGATGCACCTGTCGGCCGTCCTCCGCGCCGACGAGCTGATGCGCAAGACGGGCGTCCCGATCGTGCCTTACGCGAAGGTGGGCCTGGGGATGGGGTTATGGACCTCGACGTCGGGCCCTGTCACGCCGGTGCCCGATGGCGTCCGGGGCGAGGGCATCACGTGGGGCACGCACCTCGCGTTCGGCGGGATGCTCGCGCTCAACTGGCTGGACCGCCGCTCGGCCTCCCAGCTCGATGAGACGACGGGCATCAACCACACGTACCTGTTCGGCGAGTGGATGTTCGCGAACCTCGACGGGCTGGGCTCGCGCCCGCAGATGCACGTCGGCACCTCGACGTGGGTCCTGGGGCTGGCCTTCGACATGTGAGGCGCGGCGCCGTGCGATGCGCGCGCGGCGCCGGTACGCGCTTCACGGCGCGCTGCCGTCGAGCGGCGCGCCGCCGTCGTCTTCCTCGATCACCGTCGTTCCCCGCGGCCGGGCGGTCGTCGCGCGGCGCGGGGGGCTGTCGCTCGCGAAGGTCTCGACGGTCTCCTTGGACGGGGCCCCGACGATGGGTACGACGAGCTCGCGCGCGGCGCCCTCGCGCTCGTACGTGATCTTGAGCTCGCTGGCGCTGGCCAGGGCGCGATAGGCCGCGAACAGGTCGTCCGGGCGCTCCAGGGTCGTGCCGTTGACCTGGGTGACGACATCGCCGGTCTTGAGCTCGATGCTGCTCCAGTCCGCGGGCAGCGCGAGGATCTTCCAGCCGATGAACGCGCCCGCCCGGACGACCTCCTCGACCGGCACGCGCCGCAGGATCCAGGGCGGCCCCTGCAGCAGCACCCGGTCGACGTCGGCGCGGGCGAGCTGCCCGGCGGGCACCGCCTGCTTGGGCGGCGCCGCGCTCTGCGCGCGCGGCGCCGGAGCCGCTGCCGGGGCGGCCGTCTGCGGCCCGCCGCACCCTGCGACGACGGACAGGGAGAGACATGCGCCGAGCAGGAGTCTTACGGGCGTCGACATCGGCGGGACTATGCGCAGCGGACCCGAGGAGGCCAAGTTCGATGCGCGCGGCGGGTGCGATGGCGGAAGCGATGGCGACGCGAGCGGCGATCCAGCTGAGCCGCAGCGCCGGGGCCACCGGGGCCGCCCGGCTCGCGAGGGGCGAGGATCGTCGGAGAGGGTCGGGGAGGCGGGATTTGAACCCGCGACAACGAGCACCCAAAGCTCGTGCACTACCGGACTGTGCGACTCCCCGGGCAGAGCGCGTCCGCGAGCGGGACCATAGACGAGGCGCCCTGCCGGGGCAAGACAGGTCGAACGCGTCGAGCGCCGGCCGATCGAGCGCCCGGCGTCGGCGAGGCGTCGGCTGCGCGGCGCCCGCGTGGCTTTTCAGGTGCGTCGCCGCGTGAAAGGCGCTGAAATGAGGGCGCTGTATGAGCGGGACGGTAGCGTCGCTGTCGGTCCATCATCTGGCCGTGGTCGTGCGCGACCTGGTGCGGGCCGAGGCGTTCTACGCGGGTGTCCTCGGATTGCCGGTGGTGCGGCGCTGGACGGACGAGGCCGGAGCGCCTCGGTCGGTGTGGCTCGATCTCGGGGGCGGCGCCTTTCTGGCCGTGGAGCGGGCGGGCGCCGCCGGGCCGATGCGCGCGGACGAGGCGCCAGGCTGGCACTGCGTCGCCCTCGGGATCGCGCCGTCCGAGCGGGAGGCGTGGCGCCGCCGGCTGGCCGCGGGCGGCGTGGGCGTCGAGCGGGAGAGCGCCTATACGATGTACGCGCGCGATCCCGACGGGAACCTGGTGGCGCTCAGCCACTACCCGCACCCGCAGGCGGGGCCGGGCTGATGGCGCGGACCGTGTGCAGTGCGCGTGGAGCGCCGTGGTGAGATGATGGAAGGTCGGGCGGCGCGCCAGGGACCTGGAAGCTGCTCGAGGGCCTGCGCGTCGAAGGGGAACGAACGAGCCGGAGGGTTTCAAGATGCCGCGTTCAACGTCCGATTCCATGTCGCCTGATGCGCCCGTGTCGCTCGTGCTCCCCTGCGGGGCGATCGGGCTCGTGGGCGGCTGGCTCACCGCCGACGTTCTCGAGATGGACGAGCTCGTGCCCCGCTTCCTGCTCGCGGGTGTGACCCCGATCGTCGCGGCGCTGCTGGGTCACTACCTGACGCCGCGGATCGGAGGCGTCTGGGGCGATGGCTCGATGGCGTTCGGCGCGGGCGATGCGCCGGCGGACGGCCTGCCGTGGGTCGACGCGCCGGGGAAGTGGACCCGGCGGGGGCCGTTCGTGGCGGGCGTGCTGGCGCTGTGGGCCATCGTGGTGGCTGGCGTCGTGAACGGGATGACCATCGGGCTCGTGGCGGGGCCGGCAGGGATGATCATCGGCGCGGCGTTCGGCGCCGTGTTCGCGCTGCCGTTCGTTCCGGCGCTCGCGGCGGTGCTGAGCGCGGCGAACCGCGTCGGGCGGGCGCGCGCCGGCTCGATCGTGGCGCTCTCGGATCGGCGGGCGGTGTGGGCGGCCACGGCGGCGGTGATCGCGGTGGCGCTGCAGCTGGGGTCGGGGCTGGCGGGGGCGGCGGCGCCCGACCTGGGGCGCCTCGTGGCGGCGATGGGGTTCGCCGTGGTGGCGGGGCTGTGCGCGCTGGACGCGATGGAACTCGCGAGGGTGCTGAAGCTGCCGCGGGAGCGGAGCGGGGCGGGGGACGAGGTCGCGGAGCGGATCGCAGAGGAGATCGAGGCGGGGGCGACGGGGGTGATGGCGGCGGGAGACGACGGCGCAGCGAGCAGCGCTGCGCGGGTCGGGGGGAAGGGGACGGGGGAGAGGATCGATCTCGGCCTCGGGGACGAGGTGCACGTCGAGGTGGTGAGGCCGACCCACGCCTACCGGGGGGCGCAGCAGATCGCCCGGGTGGTGCGGGGGAACCGCGAGCGCGCCGTGGCGGCGCTGCGGGCAGGGCTGATGCGGGGCGCGGGCGCGCTGGCGATCGGGGCGGCGCTCTGGGGCGAGGTGTGGAAGTGATCGAGGCGCGCGGCGGAAGGCGAAAGCGCGCGGGATGGCGGCCAGCGGAGGAGCGCGGGCCGGTGAGGCGCGGCGGAAGAGCGGGCTGGACGAAGGCGTGGCTGGGGATCTGGCTTGATGCGTGAGGCGAGGTGTGCCAGGGTCCGGCGCCCGTAGCGGCTGTCGCCCCTGCCCCCGTAGCTCAGTGGATAGAGCAGCGGTTTCCTAAACCGAAGGTCGCAAGTTCAATTCTTGCCGGGGGTGCTAGGTAAATCTACGTCATTCCGCAGGGTTAGCCCCCATCGGCTACCGGACGGGACGCGACGGGACGCTACGACCCACCCGGCGTGGCAACGTGAGGCAACGTGATCGGGGGCCACGGCTAGCCCGAGCTAGCCCTCTCGGCGTGGACGAGCTCCTGGAGCTTCTCGCAGCAGTACGAGTAGAAGAAACTCCCCTGCTCCGCGGGGTCCGGCTCGGCCATCGTCGAGCCGCCATGCTCGGGGCACCGGATGTGCGCGTAGTCCTTCTCCACGAGCTCCGCCTGGCCCTGTGGAGTAGTCATGTGATTCAACTTACGAATCAAATTGTCCAGGTCCATACAAAAGTATGCTGTACACGTGACCAGTGTCCAGGCTGCCCGGCCGAGCGCGTTTTAGGCTCGCCAGGATGTCCGAGCCCTCGCCCAAGGACTCGTCGAAGTCCCCGACGTTCAAGCCCATCCTGGTCGACGATTACGAGAAGGTTACCGACGCCAGGCTCCAGGAGACGTGCAGCGGGTTCGGCGCCCGCGTGTGCCCCAAGGTCGGACTGAAAGAGGTCCTGCCCATTGAGGGTAGCGGCCTGCCCTCCGAGCTCTTCCGGTACGCCCTCCAGGCGCACTTCGACTTCGTGGTCGCAGACGCGAAGAGCATTCCGCTCTTCGCGGTCGAGTTCGACGGGGCATCCCATCGTTCCGAGGTGCAGAGGCGCCGCGACGAGAAGAAGAACGCACTCTGCGAGCGGTTCCGGTTCCCGATCCTCCGCATCAACTCCAGGTACCTGAACAAGAAGTACCGCGGCATGGACCTGCTGAGTTGGTACGTAGATGTGTGGTTCGCTGCCCATGCGTTCTTCGACGCCCAGGAGAAGGGAGCCGTCCCGTGGGATGAACCCTTCGACCCTTTCCTCTTCGTGTCCTGGTCCGACCACAAGCGGCGGTTCCCCTTGTGGTTGACAATTGAAGTGCAAATGGAGATCCAAGCGCTCAGGGAGGCGGGGAAGTGCATCCAAAGCGCCCCATCATTCATCATTGGAGCCGACGACAAGGACAACTGTCACGCCTTGGCATGGATGAAGATCACTCCAGAAACCGGCGTCTATGCGACCACGGGAATGCGCAATCAGCTATTCCCGGTCGCGCCGGGAGATGCGCTCCAGCAGATCGTCATATTCGACCTGCATCATGAGCTGCGACGAACCCTCTCAGGTGAAGCTCAGCCCCTTCCCTGGGAGCAGATCACCCTCAGGATCAAGGCGCACCAGGAGAGATACAGGTTGCTGCGTGGGTGCACGGTATCGGGGTAGCCGCCCCTTGTTCATCGCCTTCCCCTTGCCAGCATCTGGCCGAGGAGCTGCCGCCCTCGTCGAAGCCGAGATGCCGCGGTCGGGACCGGGACACCGAGGAGGCTGGCGAGCTCGGTCGCCCCGAGGCCGATGCCCCCTAAGCGAAGGACCGTACGCAGATGAAGCGGCAGCCGGCGGATGGTGAGGATCCCCTCTTGGGCGTCGATCCGGTCTACCGGGTCGTGCTTGACGATCGGCTCGGGGCCGGCCGTCCACGGGTCGGCCATCCAGACCTCCCGGCGTCGGAACGCCCTGCCCCGGTAGTGGCTCGCCTCGTGCCAGGCGATCGACCAGAGCCAGACCCACAGGGCTCGCCGAGGCTCGCCCCCCGGCTGAGGCCGATAGCGTCCCTTACCGATCGAGGTCCAGGCGCCGAGCATCACTTCCTGGCTTCAGCCGGGCGCCCCCTTCTTCTTCGCCTCCACGGCCTTCTCGATCTCATCCTCGATCAGCCGCTCCATCCTGTCCTCGAAGGTGCGTCCAAAGATGTACGGCACGGCGACGGGGAATCCCGTCTCTCCGGGCTCTCCGTCGCACCAGGTGACCGGAAGCCCAGAGTTCTTGAGGGACTGACGAGCCGTCTCGAAGGCGAGCTGTAGAGCTTGCACGGCGTCCACACCGTAGGCGGAATCTCGCACCGCTTTCCCAAGTCCCTGAATATCGACCGGGCACGCCCAGTCGCCGGACGCCTTCTACACCGGCTTGCCGATGGTCACGGTCACCACCCGACCGGGCTCGCCCACGACCGAGAGGCGGCGTTCTGCGATGGGTTCGAGCGGGGTGTCGTCCTGCATAGGACGCACCTTGCGGCCCCTTCCCGCAGGGTGTCAAGCGGACGTCCTCTTCACGTGCCGTAGTGCCAGTAACACCAGCCGAGGCACGCGACCAAGCTACCCTTACGCCGCCGCCCAGCAACCCGCCCTCAAGCGAGGGTCCGGTGGTAGCTGGGCGCAAAACTGCTCCATCGCCTGCTGTCCGTTCCGACATGCCCGGTTGCACTCGTCCAGGGAGTCAGGCAGTTCGACCTCGCCGCTGGCCGCTTCAGGTTCGTCCACCTCTGGCGATGCTCCACATCCCACCATCGTCGCCAGACCTGTGGCTCCGAGAAGACCCAGCACGCACAGCAGCCGTCTCATGTGCTTCCCCCGAGGAGCACGTGGAGCCCGGCCCCTGGCCACGTCAAGGACGAGCCTGCCAGGCTGTTCGACGCCATTCTTCTCGTCTCTTCAGCGTGAAATCTTGATGTGGGAAAGCCGTAATTGCTTGTTGCTCGATTTCGTGCGTCATACTTCCAGACGTACGATGGCTTGTGCGGTCTGTAGACATGAGGCTCGTGCGGAGATCGAGAGGATCCTCCGAACGAACGAACGAGCTCTCCCTCCGGCGTACTGCTCGGAAATTCGGCATTTCCGATCACATGCTGGTGTGGAACCACAAGAAGCATTGCATGCCCAGGGCCAAGGTCGTTCCGATCTCGCAGTACGAGGGTGAAGCGGACGATGTTCCGGTCACGCGAGCTTCGAAGCGCGCCCCCTCACCACCAAGCAGATCGAGCTCTCTGTCCAGGCGGAGCCGCCCATCCTCAAGGAAGCGGATGAGCGCGGGCCACTGGTTGCGCGCATACCCGATGGCGCCAGCGATGGGGCTCCTGGGCAGCACGAGCAGCTCCTCGCTGTCGAGCCACGCGCGGAAGGCATCGAGCACGGGCTGGGCATGGCTTCGGCGCTGCTCGGTGCGGCGACCGGGAGCCAGGTCCTTGGTCGCCTCGTCGATGGCGAAGAGCTGGTGAATGAAGCCGAGCGCCGTCATCGCACGCTCCCGGTCCGACGACATCGCTTCAAAGAAGCGCCGGCGGCGATGGGCCCAGCAGCCGACCTCGGTGACCTGTTCGGTCCGGAACAGCTCCTCGTAGACGCTCGATGCGTCGGCCTGGACGTAGCCCTTGTATCCGCGGAGAAACTCCTTGGGGCCATCCTGGTTGTGACGCGGCGTGAAGCGGAAGAGCACGTGGTCTCGGTCGGCCACGAGCACCCAGAAGTGTCCACGCCGGCACTTGTCCTTGGCCTGGACGAGCACTCATGGCTCCCGATCTCGACGAGAAGGCCCCGGTCTTGCGGGCGTTCCGCCTCGCGCCCGTGGTCTACGACGAGCAGATCTCGGGCGAGGAGCGCGAGGCGGTCGCGGCCGGCGCGGCGGGGCCGTTCATCCTGCACGAGGAGGTGATGGCCGAGATCCGGCGGCGAGCATGTTCTCGACGGCGTCTGCCGCGGCGGCGATCAGCGGCAGGCTGTCCGCCCCTTCTCCTCGATCTCCTCGGCGTCGGCTACTCGGCTCGGTCCGATCGACCGGCTGCGTGTTCAGCGGCCCTCCCGGCGGCTGGACCGCTGAACTTTCCGCCGCGCTGGGGATGGAAGCCCGCCGCGCCGCCTGCTATCGCTGGCCCGATGGCGAAGAAGAAGCCCGCGTGGCTCTCGATTCTGCCGGGCAATCTGGATCCGTCGCGCTTCACGCTCGACCAGCTTCGGAACGTGAAGGCAGCTCACGCCTTCCTTACCGAGAGGATCGAGGGTCCGCCTGGTTTCGCCGAGTACATGCGTGCGTACCGCTTTCTCCTTTTCTTCGGCATCGCGTGCGTCGCGGAGAACAAGTACCCGGCGCTGACCCGCTGCTGGAAGGACTTGGAGAGGCTCTTCATGAGCGACCCGGCCTTCGAGGACGGCGTCTTCGTCCAGAGCTGGGCGCTGATGGACTTCCCCTTCGGCCCCGAGCGCCAGACTGCGCTCGACTACTTCGAGGAGTTCTTCAAGGGGACCGAGGCTGGGCCGGGGTTTTTGCGCTTCATCGACGAGGCGCGCAAGAGCCGTCTCGGCCTCTACCAGGACGCCGGACGGACGAAGACCGTCGCAAACTTCCGCGAGCTGATCTCGGGTCGGACCATGGCGGCATTCCCGTCGGTCGATGCCTACGGCAAGGGCGAGATCCTCCTGACGCGCGCCATCGGCCACGGCGAACAGGTCTTCCTCTGGGGCGACCCGAAGGGTTTTCCCAAGGAGATGAAGAGCCAGATCGAGAACATGGTGCACGACAAGCTCTTCTACTTCATCGAGGAGACGACGCCCGAGGCCCAGTTCGAGGCGTTCATGAGGCTCGCCGGTCCGTACTGGATGTCGTGCGTCACGAAGAACGACGCGATCCCCATCCTCGAACCGGACCACTACCGAACGTACCTCGAATCGAAGTAGCTCTCGCCGATGCGGCGGACCACCGCCTCGAGCTCCTCGGCGGGCGCTTCAAACCCTACCGTCGTCGGCCTTTCGGTCGCCGGCTGCGCGACCGAAGTCGGCGGACCGGAACCTCATCTCCGGTCTGGCATGGGCATGCGGAGGTCGCGGTCGCAATGCCATTCTCACGGCGCGACTACGGAGGCCGCCATTCCGAGGGCCCGCCCGTGCGGTCAAGCACCTTGCGCATCTTGGCGAGGAGCACATCGACGGCCTCCAGATCGCGAATTGGCTTGTCCTCGGAGGCCCTGGTGCTCCTCACCACATGTCGGTAGTCGATGAGCTTGTAGACGCAGTCGAGCGCGCCGCGTGGAACGCGCTCGAGGGCCTGCTGGAAGAGTGTGCTTGCAGACGGCACGGCGAGCGCAACGTCGAAGAGCGAGAGGAGCGCGAAGCAGCCGACGACTTGATTTTTCACGAGGTGATCGTCGTCCCAGAGCCAGCACTCGATCGGCTCGTTCACAGGTGAATCGTCGGCGGCCATCCGCACCAGCACGCCGTAGGCGGGCCGATAGCGCAGGGCTCCGAGCGCCATCGCCGTATAGGCCCGCTCGCTCGGGCTGGCGGAGCCGAGCGCTTGAATCAGCCCTGGACCCGCGACCTCGCCGATGTCGTCGACGAGGCGCGCGACGTCGAACGCATCACGCGCTGGCACCACATCGGAGAGCCGCCGCGCGATCGTGCGTCGAAGCTGGGTCGGGAGGCGCCCGCCGGCGACCTCGGCGCATCGGGCAGCGAGCAGCGTGGCCACCGGCGGCTCACCCCGATCCGCTTCGAGGAGCTCCCGAATGAACGCGGCCGCGTCCACCTCCGGTAGGCCCGCTGCGTGAACGATGGTCTCATGAAACCACGGATTGTTTCGCGTCTCGATGAGGAAGTCGAGCGAGCCGATCCTGACGTGATCGAGCGCGTTCAGGTACGCTTGGTAGGAGAGGTCCGCGAACGAAAAGAACCCGGGGCGTGGCTCGATCAGCAATCCCTGATGCCGGCGGATCTCTTCGACGACGCGCTCGACCATCCCGTCGATGTCCTGCGCGAGCTCTCCGAGCTCACGGGCGTCGCCGGCCGCTTCGCGCTCGAGCGGGCCGCCTTGGGGATCGCGGTCGCTGTCGCCGTGTTCATCCTCATCATCCATGTCGTCTTCTTCGTCTTCTTCGTCCGCCCTGCGGAGGACGAGGCGCGGCCCCTCGACCCAGCGAGCGCCGTTCAACTGCTGTCGCAGGAGCGCGGCCAGCGGCTCCACGGGGAGCTCGACAAGCTGGTCGCAGTGCATGCGCCAGGCGATGGATCCGAAGAGGAGCCGCCGGTCGCGCAGATCGAGCGACTTCAGGATCGCGTCGGGCGGGAGCTCTTCGCCGGCGTAGCGCTCGAGCAGCGCGTCGATGGTGGAGGCGATCAAGGACGTGCGGCGCCCCGGATCCCGTCGCGCCAAGAAATGATGCGCCGCGACCACGCGGGAGCAGGGCTGCGGCAAGAGGGTCGCCGTCACGAATCCGCGCAGCTCCACGCGTGTATAGCCCGGGATCCCCGTGCGACGCGGGCGCGTCGTGACGACCATCGGATTTCCCGGATTGGCCTCGGCGAACGCCTCGACCGACTCGGAGAGCCTCCTCGCGCCGGATCTCGCCTCATCGAGCCCGTCGACGAGCACGAGAGCGCGGCGCTCCTCGAGCGCACGGCGAAGGAGCACGACCCCGCCGATCGGCGAGAGCTTCGCGATGGTGTGTTCGCTCAAGCGTGGGTCGTCGAGGAGCGATACGGGGACGACGAACGGCACGAGCGTCCGCGTGCCCGGGCGGTGGTCTGCTGCGGCCCGCGCGGCGAGCCGCGCGATGAGCGCCGTCTTTCCCGAGCCTCGCCCGCCGACGACGAGCACGCGCTCGTGGCGGGCGAGGAGCTCGGGCACGGTGCATCGCGACGGCGCATCGACCCGACGCGGCAAGACCTCCATGTCCACCGGGCGCTGCTCGTTCCGGATCAGGACGCGAACATTGGTCTGGCTGTGCTCCCTCCAGACCGAGTCCACGTGGTCCCGCTCCACGGACAAGAGGACCCCTGCCGGATCGTCCGACGCGCTCGCGGTCGCGTCGGTCCACAACCATCTGCGCAGGTTGTCGTCATCCATGGCGTGACAATGCATGGATGCGGGTGCAAGCACCACGTGGTGGGGTGGAAATTTCGCAATCTCAGCCGTGGGCGGCGGCTTGAGCGTGATGTTGCTCCGCCACTCGAGTGCGGTGCGAGGGGTGCCGGTGCGCCCGAAGCTCGGCCGCGCCTTCGCGTCGCTGGGCGCCAAGAGGTGGGGCAGCTCGCGCAGCCTCACCAGCACGACGTAGTACTCGTGCCGCGCCTGGATGCCGCGGGTCGCGGGCAGTTCCGGCGCGCCTTCCGGTCGGAGGAACTCGGGCTCACGCGCGCCCCGTCTGCGCCCGCGGCCGGCGGCACGGCGACGCCCCACCAGGTCGCGGCGGGCCGACCGAGGCGCCATAACGGGCTCGGCCGTGCGTCGGTCGCTCGCGCTTGCTTGAAGCTCGCGTGTTGGTGCGCCCTTTGCTGAAACCCCGGCTCTCCGGGAGGACATCTCATGACCGAACGCAAAGACCCCGCGAAGCCGTCGTCCAGTGAGCCGGCGCCGACCGAGAAGGGCGCGGGCAGCGCGAAGCAATCGATGGGCGGCCCGTCGGCGAAGCCGCGGGCGGCACGGACGAAACGCAGCCTCCTCGAGCGCGCGGCGACCGCGCTCGGTAGCGGGACGAGCAGTGAGGACGCCCGGGTGCGCCACGCGGCGGCAGCCGACCGCCTCGACGCGAAGGTCGACGCCACCGAAGCGCTCGTCGCCGCGATCCCCGAGAACGTGAACAAAGGCGCCGAGTACGCGCTACGCGGCAAAATGCCACAGCCGCCGCAAGGTGCCACGGCGAAGCCCGAGAACCTCGACGCGACCGCGAGCACGATCACCGAGAGCAACGAGTCCGAGAAGAACGGCGCCAAGGCGGCGCCGGGCGCCAATCCGAACCAGGGGCCTCTGCAGAAGCATCGGGTCGACTCGCTCGGTCGGGCGCTGACGACGAACCAGGGCGTGCCCGTCGGCGACAACCAGAACTCGCTGCGCGCGGGGCTGCGCGGCCCGACGCTGCTCGAGGACTTCATCCTGCGCGAGAAGATCACGCACTTCGATCACGAGCGCATCCCCGAGCGCGTGGTGCACGCGCGCGGCTCGGGCGCGCACGGCTACTTCGAGTGCACCGAGGACATCACCTCGCTCACCAAGGCCGCGCCCTTCGCCAAGGTCGGCAAGCGGACGCCGGTCTTCGTGCGCTTCTCGACCGTGGCGGGCGAGCGCGGCAGCGCCGATACGGTGCGCGACGTGCGTGGCTTCGCCGTGAAGTTCTACACCGAAGAGGGCAACTGGGATCTGGTCGGCAACAACATCCCTGTCTTCTTCATCCAGGACGCGATGAAGTTCCCCGACGTGGTGCACGCCGTCAAACCCGAGCCGCACCACCAGATGCCGCAGGCGTCGAGCGCGCACGACACCTTCTGGGACTTCATCTCGCTCATGCCCGAGTCGATGCACATGGTCATGTGGCAGATGAGCGACCGGGCGATCCCGCGCAGCTTCCGGACGATGCAGGGCTTCGGCGTGCACACCTTCCGGCTCGTCAACGCGGCCGGCGAGGCGACGCTCGTGAAGTTCCACTGGACACCCGTGCTCGGCACGCACTCGCTCGACTGGGACGAGGCGGTGAAGATCGCGGGCGCCGACCCCGACTTCCACCGCCGCGATCTGTGGGAGGCCATCGAGGGCGGCGCGCTCCCCGAGTACCTCTTGCAGATCCAGACGTTCACGGAGGCCGAGGCCGAGCGGTGGAGCTTCGACGTGCTCGACGCGACCAAGATCGTGCCGGAGGAGCTCGCGCCCCTGCGCACCGTCGGCCGGCTCGTCTTGAACCGCAACCCGGACAACTTCTTCGCCGAGACGGAGCAGGTCGCGTTCTGCACGCAGCACATCGTGCCCGGCATCGACTTCACGAACGACCCGCTGCTCCAGGGGCGCAACTTCTCGTACCTCGACACGCAGCTCTCGCGCCTCGGCGGGCCGAACTTCCACGAGATCCCGATCAACGCGCCGGTCGCCGAGGTGCACAACAACCAGCGCGACGGGTTCCATCGCCAGGCGATCAACCGCGGCCGCGTGAACTATGAGCCCAACTCGCTCGCCGGTGGCTGCCCGTTCCAGGCCGGCGCGCGCGGCTTCGCCTCGGTCGCCGAGCGGCTCCTGGCGCAGCAGGCCGCGACCGAGCCGAGCAAGCTCCGCGCGAAGCCCGAGAAGTTCGCGGACCACTACACGCAGGCGCGCCTCTTCTGGGCGAGCCAGACGCCCGTCGAGCGCGCGCACATCGCGCGCGCCTTCCGCTTCGAGCTGACGCGCGTACAGACGCAAGCCATCCGCGAGCGCATGGTCCGGATGCTGCGGAACGTCGACGAGGGGCTTGCCGCGCAGGTTGCGGCCGACCTCGGCATGCCGCTCCCCGAGCCGCTCTCGATCGTGGCGCCGCCCGTCAAGGACCCCGAAGTCGCGGTATCGCCGGCCCTGTCGCTGTTCGCCCGGCCCGGCGACGGCCGCATCCTCGGCCGCCGCGTCGCGCTCCTCGTCGCCGACGGCGTGAGCGGGGCGGAGGCGGGCGCGCTCTACGAGGCGCTGCTGGTGGCGGGCGCGGTGCCCCGCTACGTCGGCGCGCGCCTCGGGGTGGTGCGCACCGCCGAGGGCGACGAGCTGCCGGTCGAGGTCACGGTCGAGGCGGCCCCGAGCGTCCTCTTCGACGCCGCGGCGCTGCTGCCCGGCAGGGGCGCGGCGGCGCTGGCGCGCGACGGGCTCGCGGTCGAGTTCGTCCAGCTCCAGTACCGCCACTGCAAGCCGCTGCTCGTGCCAGCGTCGGCCGCGCCGCTCGCCGAGGCCGCCGGCATGAAGGCCGCCGCGGGGGCCGACCCGGGCCTGCTCGTCCTGCCGGACGACGCGGTGGCCGCGGCGGCGCCGGCGTTCGTCAAGGCGATCGCCATGCACCGCGCGTGGCAACGCCAGACCGAGCCGCCGGCGGTGTGACCGCGGCTCAGCGCTCCCTGACCTCGTCTGGGCCTCGTGCCCCTCACCAGAGGCGCCGGCGTTCGCGACGTGCGCGCGCCGCCACGGCCGCGGCGGTCCCCAGGGCGAGCGCGACGGCCGCGGCGGCGGCGAGGCGCCGGGCCGTGGGCGCGGCGCCGCCCTCGATGACGCGCAGGTTCGCCTTCGCCGTGACCCGATCGCACGCGAGCCGCTCCTCGCTGCGCTCGATCGGCTCGGCGAGGCCTGACGGCGCCGCGGGAACGGCTTCGGCGCGAACATGACCGCGCTCGCCGAGGGAGCGGGAGACCCTCTCCAGATCGAACCGGATCACACCGGATGGTTCCATGGGCGCTGCATTTGCAATCGCCGTTCCCCATCGGTGCACCAGCGCGCTCGCCGGTTCGACGCGTCGGTCGCGTGGAGCGCCCGGACGCCCGCGGCGACGCGGACCTCGCCGTCGATCATGCGCGAGAGCTCGTCCGCGAGCGTCTCCGCCTCGGGGCCGGCCGGCGCGCTCCGTCAGCCCCGGTGCGGGATCCAGCTCTCGATCATGTCGCGGTACGCCTGGCGGATGACCCCGCGCCCGCCCGGGTCGCCCCGGAGCAGCGCCGACGTGAGCATCGTGGCCTGCTTCAGGGTGATGTGCGGCGGCAGCGGCGGGACCTCCGGGTCGGTGATCGCCTCCACCACCACCGGCCGGTCGACCCGGAAGGCCTCGTCCCACGTGCGCGCGACCTGGTCCGGGCGGTCGATCCGCACGCCGCGCAGCCCGAGCGCCTCGGCGTAGGCCGCGTACGGGAAGTCCGGCAGCGTCTGGGACGCCTCGAGCTTGGGATCGCCGCTCATGGCGCGCAGCTCCCAGGTGACCTGGTTCAGGTCGCGGTTGTTGAGCACCAGCACGACGAGGCGCGGGTCCTTCCACTCGCGCCAGTACTTCGCGACGGTGATGAGCGTGTTGATGCCGTTCATCTGCATCGCGCCGTCGCCGACCATCGCCACGACCGGGCGGTCGGGGAAGGCGAACTTCGCCGCGACCGCGTACGGCATCGCGGGCCCCATCGTCGCCAGCGTCCCCGAGAGCGAGGCCATCATCCCCGCCCGGATCTTGATGTCGCGCGCGTACCAGTTCGCCGACGAGCCGGAGTCGGCGGTCAGGATGCAGCCGTCGGGCAGCCGCGGCGAGAGCTCCCAGTAGACGCGCTGCGGGTTCAGCGGATCGGCGTCGTTCATCGCCCGCGCCTCGAGCACCTTCCACCAGTCGGCGACGCTCTCCTCGAGCTTGCGCCGCCACGACCGGTCCGTCTTGAGCTTGAGGTAGGGGATGAGCGCCCGCAGCGTCTCGGCGCTGTCGCCGATCAGGTTGACCTCCATCGGGTAGCGCAGGCCGAGCATCCGGCCGTCGATGTCGATCTGGACGCCGCGCGCCTTGCCCTCCTCCGGCAGGAACTCCGGGTAGGGGAAGTTCGAGCCGACCATGAAGAGCGTGTCGCAGTTGGCCATCATCTCCCAGCTCGGCTTGGTGCCGAGCAGGCCGATCGCGCCGGTCACCCAGGGCAGGTCGTCGGGGAGCGCCGCCTTGCCGAGCAGCGCCTTCGCGACGCCGCACCCGAGGATCTCGGCGGCGCGCACGATCTCCGGCGCGGCCCCGAGCGCGCCCTGGCCGATCAGCATCGCGACCCGCTTGCCGGCGTTCAGCACGTCGGCCGCGCGCCGCAGGTCCTCCTCCTTCGGCACCACGCGCGGCGAGGCGTAGCCGATGCCGGAGTGCACGGTGCCGTGCGCGTGCGGGGGCTGCTCGACGGCGTCGAGCTCCTGGACGTCCTTCGGGACGATGACGCACGTCACGGTGCGCTCCGCCCTGGCGATGCGCATCGCGCGGTCGATGAGGTGGCGGATCTGCATGGGAGAGGACGCCATCTGCACGTACTCGTGCGCGACGTCCTTGAAGAGCGTCAGGAGATCGACCTCCTGCTGGTAGTGCCCGCCGAGCGCGGCGCGGTCCTGCTGGCCGACGATGGCCACGACCGGCTGGTGGTCGAGCTTCGCGTCGTAGAGCCCGTTCAGGAGGTGGATGGCGCCGGGCCCCGAGGTCGCCAGGCACACGCCGACCTCGCCGGTGAACTTCGCGTGGGCGCACGCCATGAACGCGGCCATCTCCTCGTGCCGCACCTGGATGAACCGGAGGTCCGGAACGCGGTGGAACGCCCCGACGATCCCGTTGATGCCGTCGCCTGGATAGGCATAGACGCGCCGGACACCCCACGCGACGAGGCGCCTCAGCAGGAACTCGCCGACGGTCTGGGCCATGATTTCCCCCAGTCCGAGCTCGTACGTGAGCTCGACCCTGCGCGTCGTGCGACAAACGTGCCGTGTCTTCGCGCCGCGCGTTGCGTGCCGCGGCTGCGCGTGCGAGCGTGCGCTATGCGCGCGGCGCCGAGCGACCCGCGATGAAGGTCGAGCCAGAGCTCCAGGCTCGAGGGCTTCGCGGCGCGTGTCCCGGGCGCGGCGCGCCGCCGCGCCATCACGGCCCGCAGAGCTCGAGGTTCGGCGGCGGCGGCGCCGGGTACGCGTCGGTCGCCGTCTTCGCGAACTGGCACGCGAGATCGTCCGGCTGACACCCTGCCTGGGAGATGCACGCGCCGCTCTCGTCCGTCCCCTGACACAGGCACTCCTCATCTCCCGGGTCGCAGATCTCCACGAGCTCCATCATCCCTTCGTCCTCGTGGTTCAGCTTGTGGCAGTGCGCCACGAACTGGCCTGTGAACTTCCTGGGGTTCATGATCACGTCGCGCGGCCCGTCCTCGACCTGGACCCACATCGTGTCTCGCCAGTGGGCGAAGTTGGGCTCCTTGTTCGATTTGTTGGGGCACACAAGGAACGGGTTGATGTGGATATGGAACGGGTGCCCGTCGAACGCGCGGATCTCCCACCGCTCCGGGCTCCCGACGGTCATGACCCGATCGCTCCGGTAGCCGCGGGCGCGCCGCTCGTCGAACTTGCGGCAGCTGATGTTCGGATCCGGGCAGATGCACACCGGCGCGTCCGGATCGACCTCGTGCGGGTGCTCTCCCGGGTCACAGGACATGAGCGCCACATCGCTGCTGAGATCGGGCGGCTGGCTCCCCGGCGTGGGCACGAGGAGCACCACCTTCTGGTGCACGGCCTCGACCGAATCGCAGCTCACCTCCATCTCTTCGCCGTCGACCGTGCCGGTCCACGAGGTGGGCGGCGCGAGCGCGGCCACGTCCGCCTCCGCGGGCAGGTTCACCTCGGTCGGCTCGCCCGCGCTCGGATCCACATCGACGATCGCGATCACGCTCCCCAGGAGATCGTTCGGCCGGCGACCAACCAGGCAGAGCGTCTGCTTGCCTTCAGGCATCTTCACCATCACGTCGGCGCGGTACCCGGGGGAGACCCACACCGTATCGCTCCTGTAGAACTGCGGCAGCGTCAGCCCGTCGCGCGCGATCTGCGTCGTCTCGATGGGCGCCTTGTCGAAATCGGAGCACGAGGCGTCCTTCGCGGCGTGGAGCTTCATCCCCATCTCGTCCGGGCTGCCCGCGTAGACCATGCGCCAGCGCTCCACCTGCCCGGGCGGCGTCGTGAGCCGCGGCCTGAGCTTGCCGTTGATCAGCGTGGCCCGGAGCGACTCGACCGCGAGGAAGTCGGTCACCGACAGGTTGTCCTCGGTGCAGGCCTCTCCCTCCTTCAAGGGCACCGTGTTCGCGTGATCGATGGGCACCTGCGTCATGACCATCACCCGCTCTCTGGCCCTGGCGATGCCGGGCAGCTCGTCGAGCGCGCCCTCGATGAGGAGCGCCCCGGCGGCCCCATCCATGACCTGGATGGCCGTGGAGCCATGGATGTGAGGGTGGTACCAGTCGGTGCCCTCGTGGTGGATCCCGTCCTCGTCCAGGTCCCAGCGGTACCGGGCGCTCTCCCCAGGCCCCACCTCGTGCAGCACGTGGTCGCCGAAATACCTCCCCTCGGGCGCGCAGCCGTCCCCCTCGCACGGGTCCGCGGGATCGTCCGTCGCGAAGTTGGGCTGCACGTGCAGGCCGTGGCCGTGCAAGTTCGTCAGGTTGAAGTCGTGGCACGACCTGTTGCCATGGCCCATCATGCTCGCGATCTCGCGGAAGTCGCTCTTCGTGAAGTCGTTATGCAGGTTCACGTGGACCTTGCGATCCTCGCCCTTCGGAATGCGGATCGTCGGGCCGCTCGTCATTCCGTTGTACGCACGGAGACAGAACCGCCGCCCGTCGATCTCGACCTCGCTCGGGCCGAAACGCAGCTCGTACGCTCCGTCCGCGCCCGGCTGGAGCTCGGGGGGGTCCTCGTACGTGGACGTCGTCTGCGGCGTCGTGCTCGTCGTGCTCGTCTCCTCGCCTCCGCCGCAGCCTGCGGGCGCCGCGAGGGAGAGGGCCAGCGCCGCGAGCGAGCCTGTGCGCGTGAGCGCGTGCGAATCGTCTCGTGCCATCGACTTGTCTCCTCCTTTCGCGACACTATCGAGCGGCGCCGCATGTGGATGGCCGAAGACGGTCACCCCTGGCTAGAATGCGGACAGTGGCAGGGTGTATGGATCTCGAAGAGCTTCGCGCCTTCCTCGCCGTGGTCGAGGCCGGCTCCTTCCTTGGCGCGGCGCGCGCGCTCGGCTCGTCGCGCACGACGCTGCGGCGTCAGGTCGCGTCGCTGGAGGCGCGCGCCGGCGTCCTCCTGCTCGAGAGCGTGCGGAACGGCGTCGTGCCGACCGAGGCCGGGCAGGTGCTCGCCCGGAAGGGGCGCGGCATGGTGCAGGAGGCCGCCGCGCTCCTGGCCTCGATCCGGGAGGTGGGCGACGCGCCCTCGGGCACCCTGCGGGTCATCCTGCCCGTGGGGCTGCCGCCGCACATGATGACGCCGCTCTTCGCCGCCGTTCGCAGCGCGTATCCGAGGCTCCACGTCCACTGCCGCTTCAGCAACGATCCGCTGGGGGAGGCGCTCACGGACATCGACATCGCTGTCCACTTCGGCGAGGACGCGCCGAGCGGACACTGGATATCTCACGTCGTCCTGCGCGTCCGCGAGTGGCTCATCGCCAGCCGCGCGTACCTGGAGCGGCGCGGCACGCCACAGACGATCGACGATCTGAAGCACCACGAGCTGTTCGCGTGGCAGGCCCCGGGCGAGGACGCGCGCACCTGGCGGACATGGCGGGGCGCGCCCTTCACCGTGGAGCCGGCCCTCATCGCGACGGACATCCACTTCATCCGGCACTGCTGCATCTCCGGCCTGGGCATCGGCCTCGTCCCCGACGCGCTCGTGCCCGACCCGGACGTGGGGCCGGACGCGCTCGTGCCGGTCCTGCCCGACGTGGTCGGGCAGGAGCGGCCCGTGCGGCTCAGCGTCCCGGGGGCGCTGTCGGAGATACCGAAGATCAAGGTGTTCATCCAGCACGTGCGCGCGTCGCTCGGGAAGCTGTAGCGCCATGGCGAGACACCACCGGAAGATCGCGATCTCGTGCGCGGCCGCTGCGATGGCGGTGACCGGCTTTGCGGGAACGGCGCGCGCGCAGATCGCTGACGCGGTCTACGAGGACGTGAGGGACGTCATCGAGGATCTGATCCAGCGGGAGGTCGCCGAGGCGGTCGCCCCCAACCTGGTATGCCAGACGGCGCGCCTGGCGAGCGCGGATCACCACCTGCGAGAATACGCAGGGATCGTCGACAAGCTCGAAGACGCGGCGGCGGGCCCGGAGAAGGACGCGCTAGAGAAGCGGCGCGACGAGCTAAGGCCCATCCTGAGGAGGGGGTTCCCGATCCTCACCTATTTCCCTCTCACGCTCCAGCGGGTCTTCCGGCGGCAGTTCAGCGCGATCCGGACGAGCGTCACGGACGAGGTCGCGGGCTTCGCGGGGCACATGGTCTATGTCGGGCTGACGTCGAACGAGGGCCAGATAAGAAAGCCGCAGGGTACACAGAGCATCGAGCTCCTGCACAAGTTCGCGAGCGCCGACGACGCTCGCGCCGAGCGCGCGGCGGCCAGCAAGCTGACGTGGACCAAGCTCGACCCGCGGTCGTTGAACACCTGTGTCTCCGTGCTCAAGGAAGATCTCGCGTCGGGCGTCACCGACGCTGGCGCGCCATCGCCGCTCGAGAAGGACTGCGGCGCGAGCGCGGCGTCAGGGACCAGCTACGCGTGTGAGCTCGCGTTCGCCGTTCGCGCGATTCTCCAGAGGAAAGACGCCCTGGCGGAGGAGCACTTCATCAGGGCAGCCGCCGTCGTGGTCGGGGAGACCGCCGCGAAGGCCCTCGAGGTGACGGACGACGCCGTGAGGAGAAGACTCCTGGACGAGGCGGTCCTGGTCACGAGAGACGTCCTGCGCGGCGGCAAGAAGCTCGACGAGATCCTCCCTGTCCTCTTGTCCGCCGCACCCGTCGCGCCGGGCGCCGCCGAGGCAGACGCAGCCGCTCGTGCCCGGGAGCTGCGCTCGAGGTTGAGCAACCTCGAGCGCCTCCGGGTCCAGTGGAACATCGGCACGCGGGGCGGCGCGAACAACCTCGATCTCGTGAGCTTCGTGAACGTCATCGGCGCCGCCGGCGGCGCGCTCCGCGATCTCTGTGACAAGGACCTGATCGGCCAGATCTGCGCCCAGATCGAGCGACAGTCCTCGGCGCTGACGAAGATCGGCGACCTCCAGGCGGACCTCTGGCCTGCGATCCGGCTCGCCAGCCAGGGCGAGCACGGGGAGGCAGCGAGCCGCGCGATCAGGACGTTCTTCTCCTCGCGGCCCGGAGGCGAGGGGGATCAGGTCGAGATCTACCGGCGCTTCGCCGAGGCGGTCATCGTCTACGTCCTCGCGACGGTCGACGACAAGATTCCTTCGGACGCCGACCGGGCCGCGTTCCGGGAGGCGTCCGTCGAGGTGCTCCGGGAGCTGGGCACGGGGGGCGGCATGGATCGCCCGTGGGGTCACGCCTTCTACAGGCCCGACATGGCGCTGCGCGTGTCGTGGAGCCCGAGCTACATCGACGGCGAGGGCGGATCGCCGAGGATCGTGCCGTCGGCGAACACCCTCAACCTGCGCGGCGTCGTGCGTTATACGGATGCCTATTATTTCGCCCTCCAACCCTCCTTCATCGACCTCCTCGCCCCGCTGAGCGAGCTCGCGCTCCGGCGCTCGGAGGCGGTCGAGTACGAGGATTCGGGCCGTGTCCTCCTGAACGCGGTGACCCCTCGGATCGAGGCGATGGTCGGCGTGCCCGCCCTCTCGAAGCACCTCGTCGTCTCCGGCGGCGCTTCCCTGCGCCTTTCGGCGCCCTTCAAGAAGAAGGATCAGGAGGGGTGCGACGGCACCTGCTATCGCTACAAGTTCCTCTGGAACAAGAAGGACGATGTCGTCTCGGACCCGGCTGGGCTCGGGTTCATCGAGTTCGGATTCGCGGTCAAGTACCTGCTCTGAAGCATCCCCTCGAATTTCGGTAGTGGTCAACTTTGCCCGGAGAGAGTCCACATGAAGGCGGGAAGGCGGGAAGATCATCAAGGTTTTCTTCCCGCCTTCCCGCCTTCCCGCCTTCCCGCCTTCCCGCCTTCCCGCCTTCATGTTCAATTTTCCGCTTAAAGATGCCTGGTCGCGGAGCAACTAAAACTGTTTACTTGACAGTTTTAGTGTCTCGATGCAGGGTGCGCTTCGTGATGACGTACAAGCTCGACGAGCTCGCGGGCGAGGCGGGGGTGGCGCCGCGCACGGTGCGGTATTACGTGCAGCGCGGCCTCCTTCCGGCGCCGGAGTTCCGCGGGAAGGACACCTCCTACGGGCGAGAGCACCTCGCGCGGCTCCGCGCCATCAAGGTCCTCCAGCAGGCGCACTTGCCGCTCGAGGAGATCCAGGCGCGCCTCTCGGCCGCGGGCCTCGACGAGATCGAGCGCATCGCCGCGGGGGCGCCGCCGGGCGCTCTCGAGGTGCGCTGCGCCGGGCCGGAGGAGGCCGCCGCGTCGAGCCCGCGCGCCGGCGCCCCGCGCGGCGAGCGCTGGGAGCGGGTCGAGATCGCCGACGGGGTGGAGCTCCACGTGCGGACCGACGCCCCGGAGCCCTCGCGGCGCATCGCCCTCGATATCGAGTCTCGTTACACAACCCTTGCCCCGAAAGGCTCGCGATGAACCCCTCCCACGATCCTTCGCACCCGTCGCCGATGTCGTGTCTTCGCACCTCCGAGGGCCACCCGGTCCCGCTGCTCGGCGTCTCCCTCTCGGGCGAGGTCCTCGGCGGCGCGGCGCGGCTCGTCGTGCGGCAGCGCTACCGGAACGAGGAGCACCGGCCGATCGAGGCGATCTACACCTTCCCGCTCCCGGGCGAGGCGAGCATCGCCGGCTTCGCCATGGAGTGCGCCGGCCGCAGGCTCGAGGGGGAGGTCAAGGAGCGCGAAGAGGCGTTCCAGGCCTACGACGAGGCCATCGCCACCGGCCACGGCGCGGCGCTGCTCGACGAGGAGCGGCGCAACGTGTTCACGGCGAGCGTCGGCAACCTCCTGCCGGGGGAGGAGACGGTCGTCGAGGTCACGTTCGTGCAGGCGCTCACGGCCGACGAGGGGGCGCTGCGGCTCATGATCCCGACCCTCGTCGCGCCCCGCTACATCCCCGGCGCGACCGGGGGCGACCGGACCGCGCACGGCGTCCAGGAGCCGACGGGCGACGTGCCCGACGCCGACCGCATCTCCCCCGGGATCGCGCGGGTCGACTACGGGATCACCGTGGATATCGTCTTCGATCTCGGGCGCGACGTCGCGATCGAGAGCCCCTCGCACGCGCTCTCGGTGCGCCGCGAAGAGGGGTATCGCCAGCGGGTCTCGCTCCGGAACGACAAGGCCGCGCTCGATCGGGACATCGTGCTGCTCGCGGCGGGCGCGCCGGGCGTGCAGGCAGGCGTTGTGTGCGACAGGACCAAAGGCCAGGAGGGGACCTTCGCCCTCACCGTGGTGCCGGACCTCTTCGACACGCATGCACACGCGAAGCGGGCGTCCTCCCGGCGCGACGTCGTGTTCGTCGTCGACGTGTCGGGATCGATGCAGGGCGAGTCGCTCGACCAGGCGAAGCGCGCGCTCCGGCTGTGCCTCCGCCACCTCGCCGAGGGGGATCGGCTCGGCGTGATCGCGTTCTCCAGCGATTTCCGGGCGCTCGATCCGTCGCTCGCCCCGTTCACGCAGGCGACGCTGAAGGCCGCGGACGCGTTCGTCGAGGGCCTGCGCGCGGACGGCGGGACGGAGATGCTGAATCCGCTGCTCGCGGCCGTGGGCATGCTCGGCGACGCAGAGCGAGACCGCGTGGTCGTGCTGCTGACGGACGGTCAGGTGGGCAACGAGGCGCAGATCGTCGATCGCGTCGTCCAGCGGGGCAAGGGGGTGCGGATCTACGCGTTCGGCATCGGCACGAACGTGAGCGATGTGCTGGTGAGCGATCTCGCGCGCCGGACGGAGGGCGCAGCGGAGTTCATCCATCCGGGCGAGCGCATCGACGAGAAGGTCACGGCCCAGTTCGCGCGGGCGACGGCGGTCCGGGTCACCGGGCTGGAGGCGCGCTTCGAGGGGATCGACGTCGGCGAGCTCGCGCCGGCCGAGCGCCCCGCGCTCGTCGACGGCGAGCCGTGGGTGCTCTACGGCCGCTACGGTCAGCCGGGGATGGGGCGGCTCTCGCTCCGCGGGATCCTGCGCGGGGAGCGCTTCCTCGTCGAGGTGCCGGTCGAGCTCGCGGCGGAGGCGTCGCGGCCCGGCCTCGAGGCGCTGTGGGCGGGCGCGCGGGTGCGGGAGCTCGAGGAGTCGGAGCGCGGGCTGTCCGGCAAGCGCGCCGAGGCGATGCGAAAGCGCATCGTGGACCTCGCGGTCCGGCACCGGGTGGCGTCGAAGCACGCGTCGTTCGTGGTGATCGAGCGGCGGACGGGCGACCGGCGCGCCCACGGGCAACCCGAGGCGCGGCCCGTGCCGGTGAGCGCGCCGGCGGGGTGGGGGATGTCGAGCCGCCGCGGCCCGGCGGCGTCCGGGCCCGTGATCGACGCGATGATGGTGATGGCGATGGACGGGCGCCGCCCCAGGACGGGCGGCCCGGGCGGCCCCGTCGTCATGAGATCCAGGGCCTCCGCGCCTGCTCCCATGGCGGCCGCCGCCCCGCCCAGGTCGGCGCCCGCCACGGGCGGTCTGCTGGCGCGCGCCAAGCAGCTCTTCCAGCCGAGCGAAGGGGCCGCGGCCGCGCGCGGCTCGGCCGACCGGGCGGCGGGCGCCGTCGCGCCCCCGGCCGCCGCCGCGCCGGGCGGCCCCGCGTCGCCGCACCACGTGCCCCCGCCAGCCCCGGCCGTCGCGCCGGCGCCGAGCGCTGCTCCTGGAGGCCCGTCCCAGGGGGACGGCCTCGGGCGCCTCTTCGAGGAGCAGCTCGCGTCCGGGCTCTGGGAGCGCGGCGACTCGACCGATCTCGGCCGGCTCTCCAGCACGGCCCTGTGCCTCGCGGCGTGCCACGACCAGGGCGTCGACTCGGCCCACCCCATCTACGGCGCCCAGGTCGCCAAGGCGGTCGAGGCGCTCTGCGCGCTGGCCGTGTCGCTCCTCCAGCGCGGAGGCGCCGACGGGGAGGTGGCCGCGGCGCTCGCGGCGGCCTACCTCGTCGCGAGCGGCCGGCGGCTGCGGGCGCAGGTCCGCGACGCCGTGGCGGCCGCCGCGCCGGAGGCGGTGCGCGCGCTGCTGGGCGAGCTCGGCGATGCCGAGGCGCTCAGGCTGAGGGTCGAGGAGCTGCACGGCGCATGACAGGCTCGCCGCGGCCGGATGGCCGCGGCAGCCCTCGCGCCGCGTTCACGGATACGTATCGTCCCCGCCCTTCGTGCCGGCTCCCGGGCGCGCCGCGCCAGCCGGGGCCGCGCCAGCCGGGGCCGCACCAGCCGGTGCAGCCGGGGCCGCGCCAGCCGGGGCCGCGCCAGCCGGGGCCGCGCCAGCCGGTGCAGCCGGGGCCGCGCCAGCCGGTGCTGCACCAGCCGGGGCCGCGCCAGCCGGGCGAGCGGGGCCCTCCGGGAGCTGGGCTGTCCCCTCGATCACGATCTCCACGCGCGGCTCGGGCGGTTGCGCCGCGGCGCCGCCGCCCGCGTCGGCAGGCGGCAGATCGGCGAAGCTCGCCAGGCTGAGCCGCGCGAGGGGCACGCCGGCCTCCTTGGGCTGCGCCAGGAAGAGCAGCACGGCGCGCGCCTGGGCGACCGTCACGTCCCAGCCGTTGCGCCACGCCACGCCAGGCGTGCCGCTCGCCGTGTGGCCGACGACCTGGTAGCCGAGGCCCTTGAGCGGCTCGTTGCTGCGGATGATCGCGGCGATGTCCCTCAGCACCTTCTCCCCCGCCGGGGAGAGCGCGTCGCGGTTCCCCTTGAACAGGACCCGGCTCGGGATCGAGATGACCACGCGGCCGTCGCGCGGCGCGACCGTGACGTCTCCGGCGGCGACCGGCAGGAACGCCCTGAGGACGTCGCTGTCGCGCTCTGACGCCGGGCGGGCCCCGGCCGGCTCGCCGCGCGGCGGCGTCGCGCCCAGCCCGACGTCGAGGCCCGAGATCGGATCGTTCGCCCAGTGTGGATCGGCCGCGGCGCCGCCGCGCGGGCCCTGCTCTTCCAGCTGGCGGACGCGCGCCTGGCTGGCCACGAGCTCGCGCTGGAGGCGCTCGGACCGGTCGAGCTGAGCTTGCCATTCGAACTCGGTGTAGCCGCACCCGGCGAGGAGCGCAGACGCGACCAGCGCGGCCAGGCCGCGCCCGGCGAAAGCGGTCCGGACAGCGCGGGGAGGGGGGACCTCGGCGCGCCCCTTCGCGCTCACCTCTGCGACACCCGAAACAGGCAATTGCACTTGGCAGGCTCCTTCTCGCCGGATCATCCGGATCCATCCTCCTCGCGCCGGGGCGCTGAGCGGGCGGGAGCCTATCCGAGCGGCCGTGATCCCACAAGGCGCGGGCGGCGCTCATTCCACGTTCGGGCCACGTTCGGGCCACGTTCGGGCCACGTTCGGGCCACGTTCGGGCCGGGGCGCGCGCCCCGGCCTCGAAGACCTCGGCAGGGGACCGGGCTGAGGGACCGGTCCGCTCCGGGATCGATCCGCCTGTGCGCGGTCCCGCGCTCGCTCGCCATGCGGGTGAGCTCGCCTACGACAGGCGCTCCTGGCCGGCGCCGTTCGGCAGCGAGGCCTGGTGCATTTTCCTGCGGTGCTCGAGCTCGGCAGAGATGAGCCGCACGAGCTCCGTCGAGAGGACGATCGCCTCCCGAGGACCATATCCATGCTTGCTCAGCTCCCGCGCGACCGACTTGGCCAGGATCTTCATCGCCGAGTCGGTCTCTCCCGGCGTCTTCGATGTCGATGTCGAGAAGAGGCTCGCGGTCATCCGGGTGTCGGCGCCTCGCCCCTGGCCGTCCTCGGGCGTCCGGTGCAGCGCCGGCTCGCGCTCCGGAGGCGCCGCGCTCCGGAGCGATGGCCTATCGATCGCGTGGCTTTCGTGGTTTTCGGCCGATGCGGGCGTCGTCGTGCTCGTCGTGCTGTCCGTATGCAGCGATGTCATGTTGTGCGCGCTCACGGTGGATCCCCGTCGTCGTTTAACGGTTTTCTCGCCTTCGTCCTTCGTTCCCGCGCGAGAGGTGCTGTTCATCTCGAGCTCATGCCGCTCGTCGCCGCGGCAGGCATCGGTGGATTTACGTCGCGAGGCGAAGTTGACGGTAAAAGCAGGAATGGCACCTGCCGGGGCAGTGTGGAGGCGGACCACAACGGCCCCTGACCCCACGATAGCAGGGCTCCGATGAAGGGCATTACTTCATCGGTCGTTCGCGCGCGAACACCCATGTTCGCGCGCGCCGCCGGCGATGCGCCGAGGGGCGCTCGCGCGAGACTGCGACTCTGAACGTGCGCGCCAATGCTCCGCCCGTAGGGCGCGCCGTCCGCGGTGCGCTGCGAGCGCGAGAGGTGGCTTGCCCGGGGCAGACCCGGGTGCGTCTGGCGCGCTCGCGGCGCGGGGCGCGGGGCGCGGCCGCCCGCGCTGCGCTCGGCCGGGGAGCCCGGACGCACGCGTGCACGGATGAGGAACAATCGACGTCGAGCACGGATGGCGAGTCGGATGTTCGCTGGGCGGACAGGGCTTGTTAGGAATCGCACACCTTCCATTGACGATGTGTGATTCCTGCGGTACTCGATGGAATCGTTGGCGGCCCGACGCTGAGGCGCCATGGGCGTCCGGAGGGAATTTCGGGCTTTGTAGAGCCGGCGACGCGGTAGATCGACGCGACGTCCTTGCTTCCGTGTGCCGCTCCATGGCGCCGTTCGCCGCGGCTCGGCCGACGCCGGACGTTCCGAGTTCATCATGTGTAGGGGGGAAGTATGGCCACACTGTGCAGGCCGGAGGTCGCGGTTCCGGAGTTCATCGTCACGCGGGAAGATACGCTGAAGTTGGCGGAGCGGCTGCACGCGAGAAACCCGCAGCTGAAGCTCGTGCTGCGGCTCATCAACGGCACCGGGGTGCAGAAGCGCCACATCGTGCAGCCTCTGGAGCAGGCGCTCGCTCACCCTGGTTTCGAGATCCGAAATAGAATTTACGAACGGGAGGCCAAGCGACGGGTGCCGCCGGTGATACGGCAGGCGCTGGAGAACGCCGAGCTCACGGCGCGGGACATCGACGCCATCATCTTCGTCTCGTGCACCGGCTTCATGATGCCGTCTATGACGGCCTATCTGATCAACGCCATGGGCTTCCGGCACGACACGCGCCAGATACCCATGGCGCAGCTCGGCTGCGCGGCCGGGGCGGCGGCGATCAGCCGCGCGCACGACTTCTGCGCTGCGCACATGAAGGCCAACGTGCTCATCGTGGCCTGCGAGTTCTGCTCCCTCTGCTACCAGCCGACGGACGATGACGTCGGATCGCTCCTGTCCGACGGCCTCTTCGGGGACGCGGTGGGCGCGGTCGTCGTCCGGGGCAGCGGAGGCACAGGCATCCGGCTGGAGCGGAACGAGGCTTATCTCATCCCGGACACCGAGGAGTGGATCTCGTACGCCGTCAAGGACACCGGGTTTCACTTCCGGCTCGACAAGCGGGTTCCCGGGACTATGAAGCCCCTCGCCCCCGTGATGCGCCGGCTCGTCTCGAGCCACGGCTGGGACGTGGGCAACCTCGACTTCTACATCGTCCACGCGGGCGGTCCGCGCATCCTCAACGATCTGTGCAGGTACCTGGAGGTGCCCCAGGAGTCGTTCCGGTACAGCAGGGCCACGCTGACGGAGTACGGCAACATCGCGAGCGCGGTGGTGCTCGACTCTCTAGGACGCCTGTTCGCGGACAGGCCGATGCCCGACGGCGCGCGCGGCGTGATCGCGGGGTTCGGCCCGGGGATCACGGCGGAGATGGCCGTCGGCTCCTGGGTGAACGATCACGGCGAGAGCAGGGGCGGAGCGCGTTCGTCCTCCGCCGCGTGACAGCGGCCCTGTCGCTCCTGCCATGTAAATCGTGTGAGAAGAGGAAGGGAAGGCTGATGACCAACGCATCGCTCAAGACGCCGTCTCTGAGGTTCACGCTCGGCGGCGACCGTCCCGTCTGCCGCATGGGTTATGGCGCCATGTACCTGACCGGGCCGGGCTACTGGGGGCCGCCGGCCGACCCGGACGCGGCCGTCCGGCTCCTGCGGCGCGCCGTCGACCTCGGGGTCAACTTCATCGACACCGCCGACGCCTACGGCCCGGACACGAACGAGCAGATCATCCGCCGCGCCCTCCATCCGTACCCGGCGGGGCTCGTGATCACCACCAAGGGCGGGCTGCTGCGCTCCGGACCGGAGGACTGGACCGTCCAGGGGCGCCCGTACATCGTCCCGTGCGGGCGTCCGGCGTACCTCCGCCAGCAGGTGGAGATGAGCCTGCGAAACCTCGGGCTCGAGCGCATCGAGCTCTATCAGCTCCACCGCATCGACCCGGCCGTACCGCTGGCCGATCAGCTCGGCGAGCTCGCGCGGCTCCGGGAGCAGGGCAAGATCCACCATATCGGCCTCTCCGGGCAGCCCGAGGTCACCGTGGAGCAGCTCACCAAGGCGCGCGAGATCACCGAGATCGCCGCCGTGGAGAACCTGTACAACGTCGCGGACCGCTCCGGGGAGAAGGCCCTGCGGTACGCCGAGCAGCACGGCATGGCGTTCATTCCGTGGTTCCCCATGGGACACGGCGACCTCGCCAAGCCCGGCAGCGTCCTCTCCGGGCTCGCCAAGGAGCGCGGCGCGACGCCCGCCCAGCTGGCCCTCGCCTGGCTGCTGCACAGGTCGCCGTCCATCCTCGCCATCCCCGGCACCTCGTCCATCAAGCACCTGGAAGAGAACTGTCGCGCGGCGGACATGAAGCTCGACGAGAGCGAGCTGGCCGCCATCGAGGACGCCGCTGCTGCAGCGAAGACGTGGCGTCCATCGGCGTCGGAATCGGGGTCCGCCCAGACGAAGGAGATGCCATGAGCACCCAGCTGCAAACCAGCGCCGCCCATCCGAACGTCCAGAAGCTGCGCACCCTCTACGCCGATCTGTCGCGCATCGGGGAGTTCGTCGCCGACGACATGGTCCTGCACACCGCGCACCGGGAGCTCTGCCGCGACAGGGCCGCCGGCCGCGTCGTCGGCAAGGCGGCCGCCACCACCCACGAGCGCGAGCTGATCCGCATGACCGGCGGCACCCTGCTCATGGACGTGCAGCACATCTTCGCCAACGATCACTTCGGCGCCGCGTTCGGCGTGCTGCGCGCCCACCTCGGCGGCGCGAGCCTGGCGATGCCGTTCTGCGGGGTCTGGCGCTTCCGCGGGGGCCTGATCACGGAGCACTGGGAGAACGCGTACGACGTGGCCTCCGTGATGGCGTTCCTCGGCGACGAGAGCGGCGCCCCGCCCGCCTGAGGCGCCGAGGGGCCGCGCAGGGCGTCAGCGGGGGTGCGTGGCGAGGCGCGGGCCACGCCGCGAGGGCCTCGCCCCGCCCTTTGTCGTTCCCGCCATCCTCCCGGATCTGCTACTGCTGCGCGCCGCGCCGGTGCCCTCCCGGGCACGGCGAGCTCCCCCGGGGAGCGCGCTCGCCGCACGTCAGCCATGGCTCAAGGTTACCTCTTCCTCATCATCGCCCTCGTCTTCAACGCGACAGCGAACATCCTGATGAAGCTGGCGTCGCGGCGCGTCACCTCGATGGAGGGGTTATCCCTCGTCGAGAAGGGCCTCGCGCTCGTCAAGAACTACCACCTCGTGCTGGGGCTCGTGCTCTTCGCGTCGAACATCCTGTTCTACGTCCTGGCGCTCAAGCGCATCAACCTGTCGATCGCCTATCCGATCATGTCGTCGGGCGGCTTTCTGCTCATCTCGGTCTTCTCCGTCTACTTCCTGCACGAGACGCTGACGGCGCTTCAGATCGGCGGCATCGTCCTGATCGCGGCGGGGATCGCGCTGCTCGCGTACAACATCACCTAGGCCTGCGGCCGGCCTCCGCGGCGCGACGTCGGACTCCCGGACCGGCCTGCCGGTCCGCCCGCCCTCGGCGTGGGGCCGTGGTACGGTGGCGCGCGCCTCGCGCCCGAACGCCCTCACCCCGGAGACCGCCGCCATGCGCAGCCGAACGCTCCCGCGTGCCTTGCTCGCCGTGCTCCTCGCGACGCTCCTCGCGACGCCCCTCGCGACCACGGCGTGCCACGGCGCGCGCAAGGACGCCGCGCACCCCTCGCCCGACCGGGCCGGCGCCGCCTGCGGGCGCGGCGATCCGATGACGCGGACCGAGCTCTTCTTCGGCCTGGACCGGTTCGAGCTACCCCCCGTGACGCAGGCGGAGTGGCAGCAGTTCGTCGACACGGCGGTCACCCCGCGCTTCAAGGACGGGCTGACCCAGTTCGATGTCGACGGCCAGTACCTCGCGACGACGGGGAAGCTGATCCGCGAGGACAGCCGGCTGATCATGCTCCTCCACGACGGCGGCCAGGTCGCCTCGGACGCCATCGACGCGATCCGCAAGGAATACAAGGTTCGCTTCAACCAGGAATCCGTGCTGCGTATCGACGCGCCCGTCTGTGTCGGCTTCTGACGCCTGGAACCGCCGCTGAAGGGTGAGCTCCGCCCGCCGCGGGGACAGCGCATGTCCCGCGCGTGTCTGTTCGGAACACCGCCTGTTCTCTCGGCTCGGCGGGCCCCTGATAGCGAAGATTCTTGACCCGAGGGGGGCTGGGAGACAGAGTTTTATTACAACTGCCAGGCTTCGGTCGGCGCATGGCCGCGCATTGCATTGCGCGCATCCGTCGGCGTGCTCGTGCCTGGCGTTCCTACGAAAAACGTTCGACGCGAGCGCTCCTGCTCGGCTCCACCCGGAGCAAGGAGATCCCCGTGCTGATGAGGCTTCCCTGGCGGTCCGGATGGGCCATGACGATGGTGGCTGTCCTTGGGTGCTCCGGCTCCGAAGGGCCTCCTCCGGAGGAGGAGAGCGTCCTGGAGAGCCAGGATGAGGTGCGCTACGACTTCCATGCACCCGCGTCTGGAAGGACGGTGTTCGCGGACGTCGTGGCCATCGATCAGATGTTCGTCTACGATCGCCTCGGCGCGTTCAACCCCGGGGGCATGGTGTACGCGCTCCGCCGGGACGTGGTGGCCGCCGATCCGTCGAAGTCCATCGGTCCTGGCAACGCGACGCTGCGGCCGGGCAAGCGCCCGAGGCCCCTCGTCCTGCGGGTCAACGCCGGCGACAGGCTCTCCATCTCGTTCACCAACTGGCTCACGCCCGCGACCGGCGCGCTGCCGAGCGCCTCCGCGTCGACCCGTGACGCCTCGATCCAGGTGGTCGGGCTCCAGATCCGGAACATCGACGCGCTCGCGGGCGACGTCGGGAAGAACGAGAGCTCGCTGGCCGCGCCGGGCGAGACGCGCAAGTACGAGCTCTTCGCCGGCCGCGAGGGCACGTTCCTCATGCACAGCGGCGGCGCCATGGTCGGCTCGGAGCCCGGGCCGGGGCGGCGGATCTCCCAGACGCTGTACGGCGCCGTCACCGTCGAGCCGCCGGGCGCGGTCGCCTACCGCTCGCAGGTGACGGCCGCCGAGCTCTCGGCCGCCTCCCAGAACCCCTCGAACCCGGACGGCACGCCGCGCATCGACTACAACGCGGTCGACGCGTCCGGTCGGCCGATCCTGAAGATGATCGACGACGCCGGCGAGATCGTGCACGGCGACGTCAACGCCATCATCGCGGGCTTCGGCGAGGAGACGGAGGTCGGCTCCCCTGCCTCCGAGAACATGGGCTATTTCCGCGAGTTCACGGTGCTCTTCCACGACATCCTGAGCGTCGTGCAGCCCATCGCGGAGTACCAGGCAGACCCGCGCTACAACGGCGTGCGCACCGGCTTCGGCATCAACTACGGCGCCGCCAGCCTGGGCAGCGCCGTCTTCGCCAACAAGCGGAGGATCGGCCCGAGCAAGCGCTGCGAGGAGTGCAAGTTCGAGGAGTTCTTCCTGAGCTCGTGGGTCAACGGGGATCCGGCGCTGAACATCGACCGGGACGACGCCGGCAACGCGACAGAGGCCCTCTATCCGGACGACCCCTCGAACGTATCCCACGGTTACCTCGGGGATCCCGTCCGCGTCAGGAACCTCCACGCCGGCCCCAGCGAGACGCACGTCTTCCACCTCCACGGCCACCAGTGGCTGCGGTCGCCGGGCAACGAGAAGAGCGCGTACATCGACTCGCAGACCATCGGCCCGAGGGCCGCCTACACGTATGACATCACCTATGGCGGAGGCGGCAACCGCAACCTCTCCGTGGGAGACGCCATCTACCACTGCCACCTGTATGCCCATTTCGCGCAGGGCATGTGGGGGCTCTGGCGCACACACGATGTCTTCGAGGCGGGCACGCCGGACCGCTCGCTCCCGGACGGCGAGCTCGCGGCGGGGACGCCCACACCCGCGGTCGTGCCGATCCCCGGCGTCGCGCTGGCGCCGATGCCGACCTACGAGCGGACGTCGGTCAGGATGGCCGACGGCAAGACCGAGGAGCGCGATCCCATGCCGGGTTATCCGTTCTACGTCGCCGCGGTCGCGGGGCACCGGCCGTCGCAGCCGCCCCGCGACATGGAGCACGACGGGGGGCTCCCGCGCCACTACATCGCGAACGTCCCGCCGGGAGGCGCGGCGGCCGGCGGCCGCGGCCTCTTCGACGTGCAGCTCTCCAGGGCCGACGTGCAGCTCTTGCCGAAGGACGGCACCCCGTCGGAGGTGGCGGCCGCCAACTTCCACGCGGGCGCGTTCCCGGGCGCCGTGCTGGCGCCGGAGCGCTACGGCTTCCCCGTCAAGGGCTACCCCGCCTTCACGGCGGCCGGCAAGCCGGCGCTCTTCCTCGTGAACGGCCAGCCGCCGGCCGCGGGCGCCCCCTTCGCGGACCCGTGCCCGCCAGGCGCGCCGGTGCGCACCTACCGTGCGGCCTACGTCCAGACCAACGCCCCGGTGAACCGGGCCGGCTGGCACGACGCGCAGGCCCGCATGATCGTCCTCGAGAAGGACGTCGAGGCCACCCTCGACGGCACGAGGGCGCCGGAGCCGCTGTTCATCCGCGCGCAATCCGGCGAGTGCGTCGTGTTCCACGCGACGAACCTCATCCCGGCGGCGCTCGCGGCGGACGACTTCCAGATCTTCACGCCCACCGACGTCATCGGCCAGCACATCCACCTCGTGAAGTTCGACGTCACCTCCTCGGACGGCGGGGCGAACGGCTTCAACTACGAGGACGGGGCCCTCGCGATGGAGGAGGTGGTGGCGCGCATCCAGGCGGCCAACGCGCTCGGCGGGGCCCTCGCCGCCGGCGTCAGGAGCGGCGAGCCCGGGGCGCGCGTGCGGCTCGAGGACCCGACGCGCCACCCGCGCATGACGAGCCCGTCGCTCGGGGCGCAGACCACGATACAGCGCTGGTGGGCCGATTCGATCATGAGCGAGGCCGGCCAGGACCGCGCGCTGAGCACGGCCTTCACCCACGATCACTTCTCGGCCTCATCGCACCAGCACCACGGGCTCTACGGCGGCCTCGTCGTCGAGCCGGCCGGCTCGATCTGGCGCGATCCGGAGACCGGAGCGCTCTTCGGCGATCGCAGCGACGGCGGGCCGACGAGCTACCGCGCCGACATCCTGTTTCCCCCGGGCGACCACCGGAGCCCGTTCCGCGAGTTCAACCTGAGCATCGCCGATTACGGCCCCGTCTACGACGAGTGCGGCCGGCCGGTGAACCCGTCGTCGCAGGCGCCGGCGCCGCTGCCGGTGGCCATCACCCATGGGCCCTCCACCCCCGACGCGATCTCGTGGCGTGACTCGGGCGTCGGGCTCATCAATTACCGGAACGAGCCGATCCCGCTCCGGATCGCCGAGCGCAACTGCAGTACGCGCGCGGTCGTCCAGAAGAGCGGCGACGCCGGCGCCATGCACAACGTCTTCAGCTCGCGTGTCCACGGGGATCCCGCGACGCCGCTGCTCCGCGCGTACGAGGGCGATCGCACGCTGATCCGCCTCACCCAGGGCGCGCAGGCGGAGCAGCACGTGTTCACCGTGCACGGGAAGAAGTGGCTGAACGAGTCGACCGATCCCGACAGCGGCTACGCCAACGGGCAGGCCATCGGCGTCTCGGAGCAGGCGGATCTCGCGCTCGACGCGGCGCCCCTCTTCCGGAAGAACGCGGCGGGCGGCGCGGACTACCTCTATGCGGGCGCGCCGACGGACGATCTCTGGGAGGGGCGGTGGGGCATCCTGCGCGTCCACGGCGAGCGGCAGACGGATCTCCTGCCGCTCTCGGGCGCGTCGCTGCGGAGAGGCAGGCGCCGGGAGGTCGAGGTGTGCCCGCCCGAGGCGCAGAAGAGGGCGTATGTCGTCCACGCGATCACCGCGAAGGGCAACCTGCCGGGCGATCGCCTCACGTACAACGCCACGTACGGGCTCAACGATCCCAACGCCATCCTGTTCGTCCTCGAGGAGGATCTTGCCGCCCTGCGCTCGGGCGCGCGCCCGCCCGAGCCGCTCGTCCTGCGCGCGGCGGCCGGCGAGTGCGTCGAGGTCACGCTCGTCAACGACCTGCCCGAGGATCCGCCGAAGTCGCCTCACTGGAACTACAACGCTCCCATCGTCGACGGGTTCAACGTCAACCAGGTGAAGCCGTCGAACCGCGTCTCGCTGCACCCGCAGCTCGTGGGGTATGACGTGACGGCGAGCGACGGCGCGAACGTGGGCCAGAACCCCGATCAGACGGTCGAGCGCGGGAAGCAGCGGACGTACACCTGGTATGCCGGCGACATCTCCGTGACGGCGCGGGGCGACGTCCGCTGGCAGCCCATCGAGCTCGGCGCCGTGAACCTCAAGGACATGGCGGACGTGGTGAACCACCCGATGCATGGCGGGATCGGCGCGCTGATCGTCGAGCCGGAGGGCGCCGTCTGGTACCCGAGCCGGGACTCCCGCGCGGCCGCCCAGGTGAAGCACCGGGACGAGAACGGCTCCGAGATCTGGTTCCGCGAGTTCGTGCTCCTCTACCAGGACGAGGTGCCCTTGCAGTCGGATCAGGCGGCTTTCCGCTGCCTCAACCCGGCCCTGGGCTGCGGCGCCACCCTCGCGAACGTCGCTGGCCCTCCCGATCCCGACTTCACTGGCCACAAGGCGTTCAACTACCGCGCCGAGCCCATCTGGGCGCGGCTCGGCGTGGGGCCGGACGCGCCTCTCGGCGTCCGCCCGGGCCTCGACGTCAGCGGCGTCTTCAGCTCGGCGGGGCGCGGCGATCCGGCGACGCCGATCTTCACGGCGGGGCGCTATGACCGCGTGCGCTTCCGGGTGCTGCAGGCCTCGGGGCACCGGCGCCAGCACTCGTTCGGGCTCTCGAACACGGAGTGGGCGTACAACCCGTGGGCGCAAGGCTCGGGATCCCGGTACCAGGGCCGGAACAGCAAGAGCTTCGCCGTGAGCGCGCACGGCGGCATCGGCCCCATGACCGCGTGGACGGTGACTCCCTACTTCAGGTCGGGCGGCATGTTCGAGGTCCCCGGCGATCGCCTCTACATGGACCAGTCGAACGCCATGCTCACCGGCGGGCTCTGGGGCATCTGGCGGGTCACGCCGTGAGCGGGAGGAGGGGCCTGTGATGCGACGGATCTCGATGGACGGCGCCTCGATGGGCGCGCGCGGACTCTGGCTCTCGCTGGCCTGGCTCAGCGCCTCGACGGCGCTCGGCTGCGGCCGGAGAGAGGCGCTCCCTGCCTCGCAGGACCCGGGGGCCGAGCGGCCGGCGCAGCCGGCGCAGCTCGCGCCGCCGGCGCAGCCCGAGGAGCCGGCGGCTCCCCTGCAGGAGAGCCGGGTCGAGCGCGATGGGCTCTCCATCGCGTTCGCCCTGCGGCCGCTGGATCGCGGCCAGCAGGGCGGGGGGACCGGCCTCGGGGCGGGGCCGGCCGCGGCGGTGGCGGGCTCCGACGTCGTGGCCGAGTTCACCATCACCGACGCGTCCACGGGCGCGCCGGTCCGTGGCCTCACGCCGCTCGGCTGGATGTCGCGCCGCGCCGGGGCGGACGGCGCCGCCGCGGCGAGCTTCTCCGGCCGCGCGCCCGCGGCGAGCCTCGCCAGCGGCGCGCCCGCGGCGAGCCTCGCCAGCGCGATCGACGCCGCGCCGGACGAGGCGGCGTGCCGGGGGAAGATCAAGAGCTTCATGGCGGGCCTCCTGTCCGTGCGCCCCGAGGTCGACATGAACGCCTACCTCCTCTGGACGCTGAACCAGGACAACTCCCTCTCGGCCATCAACCCGCAGGTCGCCCTCGCCAGGACGCAGCTCCGGAGCGTGGTCAGCCTCGCGGGCCGCGGCGTCTCGTTCGTCCTGCACCCCGACCGGGAGAGCCTCTACGTGACGCTCCGGGGCGGGCAGGGCCTCGCCGTGGTGGACACGCGGCGGGGGCTCGTCCGGACGAACGTCCCCGTCGGCCAGGATCCGTCGCGCGTCGTGGTCGCCCCCGACGGGCGCACGGTCTGGGTGGGCAACGACGGCGACGGGACGGTGAGCGTGATCGACGCCCGCTCGACGGACGTCCTGAAGACGCTCCCGGTGGGCCCGGGCCACCACGAGATCGCCTTCACCGGCGGCGGCCGCGCCGCGTGGATCACGAGCCAGCAGGGCGAATCGGTGGCCGTGGTGGACGGCGAGACGCTCGAGCCGCTCGGCGAGATCGCGGTGGGCGAGGGGGTCGTCGCCATCGCGGCGAGCGATGAAGCGGGCGTGGTCCACGCGGCGAACGCCGCGCGCGGCGAGGTCGTGATCCTCGACGTCGCGCGCCGCGCCGTCGCCGGGCGCGTCGCCCTGAAGCCCGGGCTCGGCGCGCTCCAGTTCGACCCGGGCGGGCGGTTCTCGTTCGCGCTGAACCCGTCCGCGAACGAGGTCGCCGTCCTCGACGGCGCGACGGGCGCGGTGGCGCACACGCTCACCGGGCTGGCCGCGCCGGACGCGGTCACCTTCACCGGGGCCTTCGCCTACATCCGCAACCGGGGCGCCGCGCGGGTCTCGCTCGTCGACCGGTCGGCCCTCGGCGGCCCGGCGGCCCCGCCCCTCGTCGACATCGCGGTCGGCCAGGGCCCGCCTCTGGCCGCCGCGGCGCGGCCAGGGCCGGCCGCGCTCGCCACGCCCATCGCCCCCCTGCCCGAGGGCAACGGCGCCCTCGTCGCGAGCCCGGCCGACAGGGCGCTCTACGTCTACGTGGAGGGCATGATGGCCCCGATCGGCACCTTGCCGAGCTACGGCCGCGAGCCGCGATCGATCCTCGTCGAGGACAGGTCGCTCAAGGAGGTGCGTCCGGGCGTGTACGCGACCACGGTGCGCCTCGGCGAGGGGGGGCTCTACGACGTCGAGCTCCTCCTCGACCGCCCGCGGACGGGGGTGTGCCTCGAGGCCACCGTGGCGCCCGCGCGCTGCGCCCCGGGCGACGGCGAGGCCGACGCGTCCGGCTGCGGGGGCGACCCCGTGAAGGACATCGCGATCGCGCCGCTCTTCGAGCCCGACCTGCGGCTCGCGGCGGGCGAGCCCGCGACGCTGCGCTTCCGCGCGACCGCGGGCGAAGGGGGCCCTCCGCTCGACGCGCTCGACGCTGAGGACATCGAGGTGATGGTCGTCCGGTTCCCGGCCGGGTACCGCTTCCGCGGCGCGCCGCGGGCCGACGGGGACGGCACGTTCTCCGTCGCGTTCACGCCGCCCGCGCCGGGCCAGTACCGCTTCCTCGCCGCCGTCCCTGGGCGCGGGGCGCCTGTCGGCGCGCTCCCGTTCGTCCCGCTCCGGGTCTCCCCGCGCGGCGCCAGCGCGCAGGGCGGAGGTGCGCGATGAGGCCCGGGGCGGCCCTCGCCGCGGCGGCCCTCGCGCTCGCGATCTCCTCGTCCGCGCGCTTCACGCCCGCGGAGGGCAAGGCGCCGCGCGTGGAGCGGATGAAGATCGGCGGCGTCTCCCGGGAGGACGACGCCGCCGCGGCGCGGTACTTCACCAACACCGAGCTCGTCGACCAGCACGGCCGCGCGCACCGCTTCTACGACGGGCTGCTGCGGGGCCGGAAGGTGCTCATCAACTTCGCCTTCACCTCGTGCAAGGGCGTCTGCCCCACGATGACGGCGAACCTCGCGCGCGTGCAGGCGCTGCTGCGGGCGCGCGGGCAGGCGGTGACGATGCTGACGATCACGGTCGACCCGGAGAACGACACGCCGGCCGCGCTGAAGGAGTACGCCGCGAAGTTCAAGGCGGGCGAGGGCTGGTACTTCCTGACCGGCACGCCCGAGAACGTCGCCGCGGTGCTGAAGCGCCTCGGCGGCCAGGTGAAGCGCCCCGACGAGCACACGATGACGCTGCTCGTCGGCGACACGTCGACCGGCATGTGGCTGAAGGCGTTCGCCACCGAGGAGCCCGAGGCGCTCGCGCGCGCCGTCCAGCACCTCAACGACCCACGGTGAGGCCCACAATGCGTTTCCTGTCGCTCGGTGCATCGAAAGCGCTGGTCCTGGCCGGCGCGCTCGCCGCGGCCTCGTGCGGCCGCGGGAGCGGGAACGCGCCTCCTGGCGAGCACGCGGCCCCCGCTCCCGCGGGGCCGCCAGGGCTCCCTCCGGACGTCGCTGCTGCCGCGGGGCCACCTGGGCTCTCCGCGGACGGCGCGGCGGAGGTGCGCGCCTCGCCGGCGACGGGCGTCGAGGTGCTGGACGAGGAGCTCGTGGATCAGGACGGCCGGCCCGTCCGTCTGCGCGAGCTCGCCAGGGACCGGGTGCTCGCCGTCAATTTCATCTTCACGACCTGCACGACGATCTGCTCGCCGATGACGGCCATCTTCGGCCGGCTCCAGGCCGAGCTCGGCGGCGCGCTGGACCGGGACGTGCGGCTCGTCTCGATCTCGCTGGACCCCGCGATGGACACGCCGGAGCGGCTGAACGCGTACGCCGAGAAGTTCGGCCGGCGGAAGGGCTGGTCGTTCCTGACGGGGCGGCGCGAGCGCGTGAACCGCGTGCTGGATGCGCTCGGGGGGCGCGCTCCGATCAAGGAGCGGCACGCGCCGATCACGCTCATCGGGCGCGAGGCGGAGGGCCGCTGGACGCGGGTCGAGGGCATCGCGCCGCCGGGGCGCCTCGCGGACGAGGTCCGGGCGTTGCTTCCGCCGCGAGGGGCTGCGGCGCGGAGCGCGGGCGGTGGCTAGGCCGGGGGCCCGTTCTGGGAGGGCGCGGCTCGGCCTCCTGGCTGCGGTGCCGGTGGGGATCTGCGCGGTCGCGGCGTGGGCGCTCGGCCGCGACGATCGCGCGCCTCGGGCGCACGCGCCTGCGGCGGGCGAGGTGGCGTCGTGCGAGGAGCTCTCGCCGGCCGCCCGGCGCGGCAAGCGCATCTACCAGCGCGGCGCGACCGAGGACGGCCGGGCCATCGAGGGCGCGATCGTCGGCGGCGCCGCGGCGCTCTCCGGCCGCGAGGCCGCCTGCGCGGGCTGCCATGGCCCCAGCGGGCAGGGGACGACCGAGGGGGGCGTGACGGCGCCGCCGCTCGCGGCCGAGCTGCGCCTAGGGGCCAGCGGCGAGCGGGGTGGGGGAGCAGGGCAGGGGAGGGGGGCAGGCGAGGGGGCGATGACCGCCGCCGCGCTGGTGACGGCGATCCGCGAGGGGCGAGGGCCCGCGGGGCAGTGGCTGAGCCCGGTGATGCCGCGGTACCACCTGGCAGAGGCGGATCTATCGGATCTTATTGACTATTTGGGTTGTGTCGGCCGGGATCTGGACCCTGGCGTCACGGCGGGCTCGGTGGCGCTGGGCGCCGCGCTGCCGCTGACCGGGCCGGAGGCGCCGGTGGGGGCGGCCGCGCGCGACGTGCTGATGGCGGCGTTCGCCGAGGTGAACGCGCGGGGCGGCATCTACCGGCGGAGGCTCGAGCTGCGTGTGGAGGACAGCGCCGGGCCGGCGGGCGAGGCCGGGGCGACGGCGCGCCTCCTGGACCGGGGCGTGCTGGCGCTGGTGGGGAGCGCCTTCGACGGGGATCCGGCGCTGCGGGCGCGCCTCTCGGAGGAGCGGGCGCCGCTCGTGGGGCCCTTGTCGCTGGCGGGCGCACCCGGGTTGGCTGGCGGGGCGGGCGCACCCGGGTTGGCCGGCGGCGCCCCTGGCCGCGCGCGGGATGTCGCCCGAGGGGGCGCGGCCGGGGCCAACGATCTCGTGTTCCAGGTGCTGCCTGGGCCCGACGTGCTGGCCCGCGTGGCGGTCAAGCACCTCGCCGGCGCTCCTGCGACCGCGGGGGCGCTTGCGCTGGTCGTGCACACGCGCGACCGCGCCGGCGAGGCCTGGGCGTCGGGCGCGCGCGAGGAGGCAGCTCACCGCGACCTCCCTGCGCCGCCGGCGCTCTCCTTCGAGCCTGGCCACCTCTCGCCGCGCGACGTGGCCGGCGCGGCGCGGGCGCACGGGGCGCGGGCCGTTCTCTTCTGGGGCCCCGGCGCGGACCTCGCGAGCGCCAGGGCGGCGCTGGACGACGCCGGCTCGGCCGCGCCGATCTACGCCTCGCCGGGATCGATCGCCGGCCACGCCGGGGCGCTGTCCCGCGAGCTCGCCGGCCGCGTGCTGTTCGTGTACCCAGGCTCCCTGAGCGAGCGGGAGCGGGCGTCAGAGCAAGCGCTGCAGGCGTTCCTGCGCCGGGCCGGCGTGGCGCCGGGGCCGCTCGGGATCCAGGCGAGCGCCTACGTCGCGGCGCAGATCGCGATCGAGGCGCTGAAGCGCGCCGGCGCTCATGCGACGCGGGAGGGGCTGATCGCGGCGCTCGAGCGGCTGCGCGACTTCGACGCGGGCCCGGCGCCGCCCGTGACCTTCGCCCGGAACCGCCGGACCGGCGTCCTCGGAGCGAGCCTCTTGCAGCTGAATCCGGCGTCCGACGCCGCCGTGCGCGCGTCGGCGTGGATCGAGGTGGTCCCGTAGGCCACGGTCCGTCACCGCTGCCGCTCCTCGTCGTCCTCGTCGTCGTCGTCGAACAGCGTGCCTACCTTCAGCACGATCGCATCGAAAGGCTCGGGCCTGACCCGATCCTCCCGCTCGGCGGCCAGCACCAGCAGATATCCCTCTGTCATCCACCGGTAGACCATGAGCGTCTCCGTCTCGGGGTCGACGATCCAGTAGTGGGGCACCTTGCAGCGCTGGTACGTTCGAAGCTTCTTGAACAGATCGTTGCGGCTGTTCGACGGCGATAGCACCTCACATACCCAGTCCGGCCGTACCCGGATGGGCACCTCGCGAGGCAGCTCCGGCAAGCGCTCGCGCAGCCACCCCGTCACATCGGGACGGTAGACCTCATGGGTTTCCATCTCGACCTCGACCTCGGTCGCGAACCACCAGCCACCGGGCCAGCGGCCGCCGGGCCGCCGGTCATAGGGTCCGCTGATCCGGCTTCCGATCCGGAGCTGGGCGCGCCCGTGCGGGCCGCTCGGCATGGCCTTGCGAACGAGCTCGCCACCGATGACCTCGTGGAAACGCTCGCGCTCTGGGATGGCCAGGAGATCGTCCGCGGTGGCGAGGCGACGGGCGGACGCGGCTCCGGACATGCGCGCAGGATAGCGCTGGCGGCTCTCGAGGGCACCACAGGCGTCGGCGACGCGTCACTGCGACCGACCAGAAGGCGAGGGAGCCCGCCCCTGACGAGCTTGCCGGGGAAGCTCGTCGCAGCCCTACGGGAGCCAGCTCGACGCGTGCTCGCGCGCGAACTCCGCGAAGGAGCGCGGCCGAGCGCCGGTCACGTCGAGCACCGCGTCGCTCGTCTTCGGCCCCCGACCCATCTGATGGAAGCGGAGCATCGCCGTGATCCCGTCGACGTGCTCCTGGGATACCGCATACGGCAGCATCGCCGCGCGGAACGCCTCCGCCGAGGTCGACGCGAAGGTGACCTTCCGGCCGGTCGCCCCGGAGATCTCGGCGACCATCGACGCGTACGAGAGCGGCTCGGGCCCGCACAGCGTCAGCGCCTGGCCCTCGAAGCGGTCCGATGACAGGCACTCGGCCGCCACGCGGGCGATGTCGCGCGCGTCGATGACGTTCTCCTCGAAGTCCTCGCACGGCAGGCGGAGGACACCCTCCGTCCGGATCGCGTGACCGTGGTAATTGATGAAGTTCTGCATGAAGCCGCCTGGCCGGAGGAGCGTGTAAGCGATCCCGGAGGCCTCGACCCCGCGCTCGATCGCGCGATGGACGCGCGCATAGAAGAACGCTTCGCTCTCCGCGCTCATGATCGAGAGCTTGACGAGCCGGTGGGCTCCGGCGCGCCGCGCCGCTTCGACCACGCGGAGCTCGGCGGTGACCTGATCGAGCATGTCTCCTGTCGCGAGGAAGACGGTCGTCGCCCCGCGGAGGCTCGCGTCGAGGCCGTCGCCGGTCTCGAGATCGACGCGCGCGACCTCGCCGGCGTGGTGGGCCGGCCTCCTCGAACGATAGACGCCGCGCGCGGGCAGCCCTCTGCGGTGAAGCTCCGCCAGGACCGCGCTCCCCACGACTCCGCTGGAACCGAAGATGATGTGCATGCGCGCAGCCTGGATCGCGCGCCAGGTCAGCGAATAGGAAGCATTTGACCCCTCTCGGCCGGCGGGATGGGGCGCGCGCCCCGTTGCCTGGCGAGGAGCTCGCGCGGCGTCAGGCCCGAGTGCTTCCGGCACTCGAGGATCCAGTGCGACTGGTCGGAGTACCCTGCTGCGTAGGCGAGATCGGCCCCGGCTCGCCCGCTCCGCGCGGCGATGTCGAGCGCCCGCTGGAACCGCTGGACGCGCAGGAAGTCACGCGGCGTCAAGCCGACCTCGCGACGGAACAGCTCGATGAACCTGCGGTGGCTCAGCCCTGAGGCCGCGACCTCCACCGCGATCGCGCCCTCGGTGAAGCCGCGCGCCGCGCGCCGGACCGTCGCGGTCACGGCGGCGTGCGACGCGCGGCACGCCCGGGCGCGATCGAGGAAATACGCGCTCAGCGTCGCCAGCCGTTCCATGTTCGTCGCCGCGCCGTCGATGCGCTCCACGAGATCGCGCGCGGATGCGCCGAGCAGATCGTCGAGCGGGTGGTGCTGGTCGGTGAGGGCGTCCATCGGGAGGCCGAAGAGCGGCCACGCGCCGCCGGGGTGAAAGTGCGCGCCCACGAGCCGCGCCTGGGGAGCCGTGGGCACGTCGAACGCGGACTGGCGCGGGCCGGAGACGAGGGCGGTGCGGCATGTCCCGTCGCGGCCGGTCGGCTCTGTCCAGGAGAGCCGCTTGCCGCCGAGGGGGATGACGATCTCGAGCGTCCCGGTGGGCAGCACCCGATCGACGAGGTGCTCTGGACGGTAGCTGTCGTAGACCCAGAGGCTGCGGATGAACGGGCGCAGCGGCTCCGGCGGCGGGATTGCGCGGTAGACGGAGTGGCTGTCGGTCACGGCGGTTCAACCCCGGCGGCGCGCGAGCATGGCCCGGGATCATCGCATGGCCTTCCGGGGCTCGGCGAGCCCGTTCTGCCGCTCCTCGTCGCCCTCGTCGAGCAATGCTTTGTTCGACCTCATTCACGGCTCTCGCGCTTCGCGTACCTGCTGACAGCCTGCTGATAGGCCTCGGCCAGCGACGGCCGCACCGCGTCAAAGGTCGCCTGGCTGGGGTTGAGCACGCACACCCAGGACTGCCTCCCGCAGCAGTGCTAGACACTCCATCAGCGCCCGCTCACTCATAGCCTGCCGCAATGATGTTGTTCTGGAGCGCGTCCTCCGTGGCATCGTTCGGGTAGCCGGCGGCGATCGCGCCCTCGTAGAACGTACCCGCGCTGTCGTTCGCGCCGCCGTCGGGCTTGCAGCAATCACCACCACTGCCGAGCACGATGGCGCCTTGCTTCTTCATCGGGCTATAGCCGTTCGGCAGCGAGCCCTCGTAAAGCTTGGTCAGACCGCCCGACTGAGCGTTGCCGCCCTTCAGCGCGAAGCGCGTGGTCCCGTCGTTCTTCAGGATCGCAGTGACGTACTTGTGCGGAAACGCCTTCTGATTCGGGTTCCAATCGCTGCTGCCGCCCGGAAACAGACCCCACTCCAGGTCGGCCTGCACCCACGGACCGGTGCCGGAGCAGCCGCCAAACCAGCACTGCTTGCTGAAGTTGATGGCGTCCATGGCACCAGCTCTGTCGGCCTTGCGGGTGGTCTCGCTGTTGCCGTAGTCGAAGCAGCACCCGCCGTTGACGTGGGTGCCGCTCGTCACCATATACAGGCCTTCCGGCGCGCTGCCCGTCGGAACGCCGGTGGTATGGCCGTCGCGCCAGTAGCTGTTGCCGGGGTTGATGTAAAGCGAGTAGACCTTGCTCCCGCTGACCTTCAGCGACTCCGTGGTGGCCTTCGCTGGGCTGCTCCTCGGTGAACCGGGCACCACGTCCGAGCCTTGGTACCAGAGGTCATTCCCGTGTCCGGATTGGTCGTAGAGCACCGTGATCACGCACGAGGTCCCGGAGCAGAACGCGTCCTGTGGTGCGGAATCGGCGGGCCCCCCGGCTTTGAGCACGGCGATGTCCTTGGTCGCGTTGTCCGAGGCACGCCGGACTTGATAGAGCTTCCCGGCGTAGGCCCCGAAGAGGGCACGCACCGTGCTATGGGCGGCAACACACGGCGTGCCGCCGCTCGCGTAAAGATCGCACGGCCCGGTCGATGCGTTCGCGTCACCGGAACCGCCAGTGCCACCCGTTCCCCCGCCTGCTGCGCCGCTGCCACCCCCCGTTCCTCCGCTTGCTGCGCCGCCGCCCCCCGTTCCTCCGCTTGCTGCGCCGCCGCCTCCCGTTCCTCCGCTTGCTGCGCCGCCGCCCCCCCCCGCTCCTCCGCTTGCTGTGCGGCCACCACCCCCGCCGTCTCCTCCAGTTGCCCCGCCAGCGTCTCCGGTCTCCGTGGGCTTCTCGGCGCCGGGGTTGTCAGCGGTGCAGCTCAAGCCCTGTGCGGCGAATATGAACGTGAGCATTAGCGTCTTTTTCATCTCTTCTCCTAACGGGCGCTATTGGCGAGTGAATGCAGCTCGCAAACTCCACCGGCGGCGACCGATCTTTACCATGGGCGCAGCTCCGGACGCGCACCAGCGCATGGCCCGAGGAGACCGCAGCCCCTTTCCTCGCAGTGCCGAGAATTCTCGCAAGTTCAACATGATCGATGTTCTTGGGGGGATCGGCAGAAGAGATCTTCCAGGTTCCGTCGCTGCAGAAGGGGCAGCTCGCGCCGACGATCATGCCCACCGCGGCCCACGTGAAAGCCCGGTTCGATTTTCATTTCATAGCGACGCCAGTTTGCCTCGAGCGAACCAGGACAGTTGTCCCAATCGCGTCACTCCGCGATTCGGGTCGCTGATCGAGCCGGGGGGACCCGAGGCGTCGCCTCGATCCGACCCGCACGACAGATCTCTATTACGACTGGGATGCGGTAGCGTCCGGCCCGGCGCCGACCGGACGAGGCTGCGACGCATCATCACGACGCGGCGCGAGCGCAGGATTGCCTGAGCCGACGGCAGAAGACCCAGCTCGAAGTCGAAAGCCAAACGTTTCCGAGACGTCAAGCCTCAACTCACGAGGCTCGGTCCAGCCGAGCCCGACGTGCGACGATGCCGGCTCTCGCTGGAAGCGAACGTGGGCCAAGTCGAACAGCGGCTCGGACCGGCTTCCCGCGAACCGCGAGCAGAAGTCGTGCACGCCATCGGTCGGTGTTATGGAACAGTCGATGTCGATCCAACCTTGCCATCCTCCCGTGGCGCTGGCGGGGCAAAGGTACACGGGTCTTCATGCGCCCCAGGGACCCTGGCGGCACGCCGTCGATCGCCGTCGACCGCCGAAGCAGAAGGATGCCCCTCCAGGCAAATGTGAGCGTTCACATTCCGAATGTCAATTCCAATCGACTGGCCTGCCGCTGTCTCGAGCCTGAATCACCTGCTTCGGGATGGGATACAGGGTCGTGATCGGCCGGCTCTGGACGAGGTGGAGCTCCTCCTCGACCAGGCGCCGCTGGATGTCCTGGGGGTGGCTGAAATGCCCTTCGAACTGCCGGCCGGGCGCTCGATCCGCGTCGGCAGTTCGTTCGCTTCGACGGATCGTCACGCCGCTCGTCGAAGGGCGCCACGATGGCGCGCGACCGCCCTCGCAGGGCTGATGGTTCGAAGGGGAGACGCCAGGCACCGCCGCGAGCGCCCCGCGGCTGCCTCCTGCTTGCCTTCGCCCCTCCCGCTCGGTAGCGTCGGTCCCGGGTAGATTCTCGTGCCGGCCCCGATCGTCGTCGACATCGCGTCGGGCCCTGCCGTGCATGGCGAGCTCCCGGCGCTCCTCGTCGAGGCGTGCTCCCGCGCCGCCGGCGGCGGCGGGTGCGCGCTCGGCGACCCGAAGCGCGCCGGGACCCCGGTCCGGGCGCTCGCCGTCGTCTGGCTGGACGGCCCGGACCACCGCCGCCTGCGGGTCGACGTCGCCTCGGTCGGCGCTCCGGAAGGCACGCTGTCGTCGCGCGAGATCGAGTTCCGCGAGGAGGATCCGCTGCCCGACCGCTACCGCACCGCGGGGCTGCTGGTCGCGGCCCTGGCGTCGGAGCGCGCCGGCGCCCCGGCGCCGCCCGAGCCGACCGGCGCGGCGGCGGCCGGCATCGAGCCGGCGGCCGCCTCGCCGCCGCCGCGCCCGCTGGGCTGGTTCCTCGCCGCCGGCGGGCTCGTCGGCAACGGGCTCGATCGCGGCCCCGCCGGCGCCGCGGGCCCTGCCCGCGCCGGCGCCTGGGTCATGGCCACGGCGCTCGACCGGCGCTCGGGGTTCTTCGGGACCCTCTCGGCGTCCTATGCCACGGCCCTGCGCGAGCCGGCCCCGGGGCTGTCCGTCCAGTGGCTCGCGCTCGGGGGCGGCGGCGGCATCGCAGCGCCCATCGTGCCGCTCGACGCGCTCGTCCGGGCGAGGATCGAGGCCGCCGCCGACTGGGTGATCGCCTCCCCGGGCGACCCGAAGAAGCCCGAAGAGACAGGGCACGGCTTGACCCTCGGGACGCGCACGGCGATCGACCTCGTATGGCCGGCCGAGGGCAGCGTGGCCGTCCTCGGGAGCGCCGAGGCGTTCGTGCGGATCCACCAGACCGACCTCCGCGTCCACCCGAAGCCCGAGGCGGCGCTGCCGAAGGGCGGCGTCACGGGGATGCTGGGGGTGCAGCTGCGCCTGCGCTGATTCCGCGTGTCAGAAACCCCGCCAGGATTCCTGATACGACGCGGCGGGATCGGACGAAATGTCAATAATGTCAGATGATTCCGGCTGATTCGCGGCCGAGCGAGCCTCCGGCATGACCCAACGCGCCGCCGGTAGCCGTCGCGTCGCCCCCTGCGGGCTGGCCGGTGTCGTCATCGACCGCGTCGGGCGCTTCGTCATGCAGCGCGCGGGCGAGGGACGCGTCGTCGCTCGGCGACTTCGAGCCCGCCTCCCCACGTCTCCGTGCGGCCGTTCGCGAGCTCGATTGTGATCGACCACGCATGATGCAACTCCTGTCACATTCTTTTCGAGGCCTTCCTGCTCGGCGGTAAAGGGTGTTCACGACGGAGTCGACGAAGCCGTCGTAGCTCCACCTTGTCGACGATTACTGCCCACTGCCCTTCGATCCGGCGAGCTTGCACCAAGCCACGGCGGCGCCACCCATGCAGGGTGACAACGGGCATCTTCAACTCGCGAGCCAGGTCCGCAACCCACCAGGCGTTTTCGGCGTTCCTCGGCGGCGGCTTGGGCCCCCGGGGGACGGAGCCGTAGCGAGACAGCATCGCGAAGATCAATCGACCGTTGAACTGGTTTTGCTGTGTCGGAGTGATCCAGCCGTCTGCGTTAAGCTGCTTGGCGATCCGTTCTGCCGTGAGCCCCTTGCACCGCAGGTCGTAGATCGTCGCCATAAGCGCATCCTTGTATCCCGTCTTGCCCAGGTTGTGAACGGGGCGGCGGATGCGCTGATGTGTTTGATGCCCACCGACCCAATGCACGATTAGATCCATCCACGACGTGTCGTTTTCGGTCGTGACGACCACGTGGTCGATCAATAGCCTCAACACAGTCTTGTGCTCTATAACCGTCGTTGTAGGCGCGTTCCAAAGCGCAGGCAGATCTGTAGCAAGGGCACGGATAGCAGCGAGGTCCTCGGTCGTCAGGTGTTGAGGCGCCTGCTGAGAGTGCCGTTCGTACGCTTCGCGCAACTCGCGCTCGGAGCGGAGCGCGTCCTCCCAGGTTCGCTCAAGCGTGCGGGCTACAAGCCGGTTCTCTGGCTCCACGCTCCTATACTGCCGAGCGGCGCGCTCTGCTTCGTAGCGTGCACGCTCGAGGCGCTGCTGCCAGAGGGCTTCCTGCTGCGTACGCTGCTGCTCGAGATCGGTGCGAACCCGCAGACTGATCTCCAGCGCGACCGGCGTCAACGCCGAAAGCGCCAACGCCGTAACCACCCGATCGACACAGGGGCCTGAGATGCTGGTGCAAAGCCGACCACCATGGTGAACCGATTCGTCGTTGCAGACGTAACGCGGGTAGAGACGTCCGTTCTTTTTGCATGAGACGTACTGCACCGACATTCGCACGTTGCAGCGCCCGCACTTGACGAGCCCCTGCAATAAGGCGCTCCCACGCCGCACGGCGCCCCAGGCCGCCTGCGTACGGTTAGTCTTTAGGCGAAGCTGGTTACGCTCGAATTGCTCCCAGCTGATATACGCCGGAAGGCGATCACGGACGCAGGCCTGCCAGTCCGCTGGCTCCACGAACGGCGTGCGCCCCGTCGCGTGGCGGCCTGGTTGTTGCCGACGTGGGTCCGTCTTGCGACGGCCATACACATAGGCTCCCGCATAGATCGGATTGCGAAGCATGTTCGCCACCATGCCACGATGGGGACGGTGCCATTCAAGGCCACCGCGGTCTGCCCCGGTTCGACGACGCACGCCGATCTGGAGCCCCTGCTCGACCATCGCGCACAGCACGGCACGCACATTGCCGAGGCGTTCAAACTGCTCGAAAATGAAGCGCACAACCGCCCTGACTGACTCATCGGGATCGAGGACCACTTCGCCGGAGGCCTGCAGCAGGTAGCCCGAGGGCACTGGCTTGCTCAGCTCTCCACGGCGCGCCTTCTGCAGCTTGCCCTGGAGCAGCCGCTGACGCAGGATGTGTAGCTCGGCCTCGGACATCGTCCCCTTCAGTCCCAGCAGCAGTCGATCGTTGTATTGCGACGGGTCATAGAGACCGTCTAAATCTGCAATCAGGGTGCCGAAGCGAGCGCATAGCTCGAGCAGCTGGTGCCAGTCCTTGTTCGAGCGTGCGATTCGCGACATCTCCACGCCCAGGATCATCCCGACGTGATCCAGAGCGACCTCGGCCAACAGCCGCTGGAAGTCGTGGCGCCCCGCCGCCGAAGCCCCCGAGGTTGCGAGGTCCTCGTCGAGTATCAGGATCCGCTCCGCTTGCCAACCGAGCCCCCGCGCCATCGCTTCGAGGCTGTATTGCAGTCGTGTCGACTCTTGGTTGTGCTGAACTTGGTACACCGATGACTGGCGTATGTACACGATTGCAAGCCGATCGAGGTGGCGGCTGCTGAGCTTCGTCGGGCGCGCCTCGATGCTCGTGCAGGACCCTGCCATGGTTGTCATCGGCCGCCTCCTGGTGCGCCGCCAGGCAACGGCTCAGCATGCTGCTGAGGACGCTCACGAGCTGCGCCTGACTCTCTGGCGTCAGCGTCGCCCACAGATGCTCCTCGGTGGTCCTCTGCTGGGGCATGTGGCACCGTCCCTCCCGGACCTCGCCGCTCACACGGCGCGTCGCTCGACCGTGTACGCAGCCACCGTGCCAACGCCAGCAGCGCCTCTGCGGCAACGACCGGCAGCTCGCTGGGGGTTGAATCCTTTGTGACTTTACCTGTATTCGGTTTGGTTGCTGGTGATGAAGGTCGCACGGGTGTCGTGCAAGCGTATATTCAGCCTCGACTGCGTGGTCTCAAACAGCTCGGGCCGAACGATGCCTCCGCGCTGCTCGTCCGCGCCTCGGATCGGCGGACCCCCCGTGTGAGAGGCCGAGGCCGGCGCGAGGAGGCTCAGGAGGACCAGGACCCGCAAGACTCAATCGTCATTGTGGGATCTCCACCCGCGCGCGCAGCAGTGAGCCGGAGGCAGGTCGGCCTCAGTAGAAATCGTACCTGGCGCCGAGGACAGGCATGAACAGCGGGAAGAGGGGGGCCGTGAGGGGCCCGCCCGGAAACCAGGCGGAGGCGGCTTCATCGAGCCCAGTCGTGGTGTCGACGAACACCTGCTGGCTCGACGCCGGCCTCGGCACGGCGATGAGCATGGGCACCTCGATCCCCAGCGTGAGATCGACCCGTCCGGCCAGCCTGACGCCGGCGCGCACCTCGGGCGCGACGTAAACGAAGCGCGCCGTCGCGCTCTGCTCGGACGGGCTGAACGACAGCACGCGGCTCGCCGACACCTGCGCGCTCGTGCGCGCGTCCGCCACCGCGCCAAACAGGCCGCCGGCGCCCAGCCGCACGTCGAGCAGGAAGCCCTCGCCCGACGAGTATCCAACCCAGGCGCCGAGGAGCATGCCGCGGAGGGCCATCGCGTCGTCGACGCTCACCGAGTAGGAAGCCCCGCCGACGGCCTCGACCTTCGCGCTGCGCCCGCGGACAGCTTGCTGCACGCTCAGGTAGCCCGCCGAGACGCCAAACGATAGATCGTCGATGCCGTACCCTCCGCGGACGATCAAGCTGGAGCCAACCCCGAGGGGCTTGCTGCAAGGCGCCACGCACCCCGTCGACCCGTCGCCTCCCATCGACACCACGAGCGGCGCCGCGGCGCTCACCTCGGCGAGCAGGCGGGGCGGGCGGCGCGGCCCGCGTCCCCCGCGGCCATCGATGGACTCGGCGTCGCGCTCCGGCCGGATCCCGCGTGCGCTCGGCTCCTCCCTCGTCGCCCCGGCGATCTCGAGCGCGGCCGTCTCCTGAAGCGGGATCAGCCGCGCCGTCACCTGGACCGCCGTCCCGCCGGCCACGTCGAGGCGCTGCTCGAACGGCTGGTACCCCGCCTTGACCACGCGGAGGGCGTGGGGGCCGCGAGGCACGCGAAGGGGCGCTTTGAGCGGGAGCTCGCCGCGCGATACGCCATCGAGCTGGACCGTCGCGCCCGGCTCGCCGCCCACGATCCCGAGGGTCCCGACGGCGTTGTGAAGGAGCCTGACGACCAGCAGGATGTCGCGTTTCTCCTCGTCCTTGAGCCGCTCGGAGAAGTCGTGCAGCGCGCTCTCGTACAGCTCGAGGGCGTCCAGGTAGCGCTCGAGCCGTATGAGGCACGCGGCGGCATTGGTCGTCCCGTTCAGCGTCATGAACAGCGAGCGCGACGTCTGGAACTCGGCGAGCGCCTCGGCCCAGCGCTCCTGATCGCGCAGCACGATCCCGCGCTCGAAGTGCGCGCGCGCGTCCTCGCGGCGCAGGACGGCACCGGGCCCGCCGGGCTGCGCGGCGACCAGCGAGTCGAAGGACAGCGGTGCCAGGAGCACCGCGGCAAGGAGGAGGCCAAGAACCGCGGAACGTCGGCGCTTCGTGCCCGGCATTGCGCGCGCCCTCATTCGAAGGAGTCTCCGGCCAGCACGCCGCTGCGCTGCTTCCCGTGCTCCGCCGCGGCTGCGCCGGGCGGGCACCTGGAGATGACCTGCGTCGGCGGCGGACAAACACACGCCGGGCCCTCGTTCGCCCGCGCGGCGCCTCGCACCGCGCCTGGCGCGGATCCGGGCGCCGACTCCATCGCCGCGCGTTCCGCCGGCGCGTCGTACCCGGCGGCGACACCGGGCAACATGGGCTCGGGCGCCAGCTCCGGCGTCTCGGCGAGCTCCAGCGCGGCGGAGGCGTCGGCTTCGTCGGCCGCAGGCTCGGTGGTCGCCGCGGTCGGGAGGCGGCCGCGCCCGAAGGGACGCGCGGCCCGCGCCAGCGCGGCGAGGTCCAGCGAGGGCGGCGAGACGCCGGCGTCCATGACGGTCACGATCGTCTCGGCGTGCTGCCTGTCCCTGGAGAGGCGCACCCGACGCGTCTGCCCGACCCTCCCCGAGAGCTCGATGACGCCGTCCCGCCGCCGCGCCGGGACGCCGTCGACCTCGACCGCGGCGTCGGCGGGCAGGACGAGCAGCTTCACCCGGCGCTCGCCGGCGCCGAGCCGATGCACGCCGGGCCGCGCCAGGGCGGGGGAGGGGACCTCGGCGGCGTCGCCGGCCACCGTCGCCGGCTCGGGTCTGTCGTCCTCGACGCCGGGCCGCTCGCACGCGCCCAGGGTCGACAGGAACACGAGCGCCGCTGTCGCGGCCATGTCGCGAGCCGTCATTGTCGGAAGCCCTCCAGGGGGAGCGGCGCGCGCTCGTACGAGCGCTCGCACGCGGTGTACTGATCCCGGGCGGCGGACGCGGCCTCGCCCAGGTAGGTGACGCGCACGTCCGGCGGCAGGCAGTCGGTGTGCGCGGCGAGCAGGCGCTGCTTCAGCGCGTCCACGTCGATCATCCAGGTGTGGACGCTGTTGTCCGTGGCGACGGTCATGAGCCGTTGCCCTCCGTCGAGGAAGGCCAGGGCGATGACCGGCGCCGGCGCCCCGAGCACGATGGGCGCGCCCTCGCCGTCGGCGCTCCACAGGCGGACGGTGCCGTCGGTCGACGAGGTGACCACGCGCTCGCCGCCAGGGCTGAAGAGAGCGCAGAGGACCGCGCCCTCGTGCCCGCGCAGCACGATGGGATCGCCCCTGCCGTCGGCGCTCCACACCCGCGCGGTGCCGTCGTCCGAGGCGGTGACGACGCGCGCGCCGTCGGGGCTCCACGCGCCGGCGTAGACGTCGCCGCCGTGGCCCTCGAGCACGACGGGAGCGCCCTCGCCGCCGGCGCTCCACACGCGGGCCGTGTGGTCGAGGGACGTGGTCAGGACGCGCGCGCCGTCGGGGCTCCACGCCGCGGCGGTGAGCCAGTCCTCGTGCCCGCGCAGCACGACGGGCTCGCCCTTGCCGTCGGCGCTCCACACGCGCGCCGTGCCGTCGTCCGACGCCGTGACGACGCGCGCGCCGTCGGGGCTCATGACGGCGGCGCGCACCTCGGCCTCGTGGCCCCTGAGCACGACGGGCTCGCCCTCGCCGTCGACCCGGAAGACGCGCGCCGTCCGGTCGAACGAGGCCGTGACGACGCGCGCGCCGTCGGGGCTCGGCGACGCGCTCGCCACCCACCCCTCGTGGCCCCTGAGCACGACGGGCTCGCCCTCGCCGTCGACCCGGAAGACGCGCGCCGTCCGGTCCTCGTAGGCCGCGACGACGCGCGCGCCCCCCGTGGCGATGGACGCCGCATGGAAGAAGCCGAGGTGAGGGCGCCGGTGCGGCATCGATCGGAGCGGCTCGGCGCTCCACACCTTCGCCGTGCGGTCGAACGAGCGCCCCCTCGGATCGGACGCGGCGGTGACGACGCGCGCGCCGTCGGGGCTCCACGCCGCGGAGCGGAGGGGCGCGCGGTGCCCGGCCAGGACGAGCGGCGGGCCGCTCCCGTCCGCCGGCCAGAGGCGCGCCGTCCTGTCCGCGGAGGCGCTGGCGACGTGCTCGCCGTCGGGGCTCCACGAGACGAAGCTCACCGCGAGCGTGTGGCCGGTCAGGACGACCGGCTCGCCCTCGCCGTCGACGCGGAAGACGCGCACGCTCCGATCGGCCGACGCCGTGGCCACGCGCAGGCCGTCGGGGCTCAGGGCCAGGTGGGTGATGCCGTCCTCGTGCCCGGCGAGCACGACGGGCGCGCCCGCGCCGGTGAGCCTGAAGACGCGCGCCGTCCGGTCGCGTGAGCCGGTGACGACGCGCGCGCCGTCGGGGGTCACCGCCACGGCGACCACCTCGCCTGTGTGCCCGCGCAGGACGAGGCTCCTGCCCGTCGCGTCCGGCGTCCAGACGCGCGCCGTCCTGTCGCTCCCGGCGGTGACGACGCGCGCGCCGTCGGGGCTCCACACGACCGCGTTGATCGGGCCGCGGTGGCCGGTGAGGACGATCGGCTCGCCCTTGCCGTCGGCGCCCCACACGCGCGCGGTCCCGTCGTCCGATGCCGTCGCGACGCGCGCGCCGTCGGGGCTCGCGGCAACCGCCGTCACGCCGCCGCGATGGCCCGTCAGCTCCACCGGCGGGCCCTCGCCGTCGGCGCGCCACACGCGCGCGGCGCCGTCCTCCGAGCCCGTGAGCACGCGCGCGCCGTCGGGGCTCCACGCGGCCGCGAGGATGGCCCCGCCGTGGCCCTTCAGCTCCACCGGCCGGCCGGTGCCGTCGGCGCGCCACACGCGCGCCGCGCCGTCGGCGGAGGCCGTGAGCACGCGCTCACCGTCGGGGCTCCACACGGCCGCGGCGAGGGGGCCCGCGTGCCCGTGGAGGGTCGCGCGGAGCGCGTTCGTGGCGAGGGCGTCGCTCGCCAGCTCGACCCAGCCGCGCCGCATCGCGGGCAGCTCCACCTCGGGCAGGAGCTTCATCGCCAGCGGGAGCCGGGCGCGCACCGCGAGCTCGCGGAAGCCCGCGAGGAGGCTGGCGTCATGCGCCTCGGAGCGCTTCTTCTCGGCGAACCACCGCAGCCGGTCGGCCTCGCGCCGGGCCTCGGCCTCCTCGTCGCGCAGGCGGTCCGCGCGGAGCTTCTGGTGGTACGCCACGGCGCCGAGCGACGCCGCGCCGGCCGCGACAAGGAGCGACGCCGCGGCCGCGGCGGCGAAGCGGCGCCGCCGCGCGCGCTCCCCGGCGAGCCTGGCCTCCGCCTCGGCGCGCTCGCGGAGCTGCGCCTCCTGCTGCCGGCGCTGCTGCCGCTGCTCGAAGACCTTGCGCGCCAGCCAGTCGTGGCCGATCTCGAAGTACCGGCTCCCCTGGTGCTCCGCGGCGTGGAGGATGGCCGCGCCCTCGAGCGCCCTCAGCGCCGGCCCGAGCTCGCCCGCGGGGAAGATCCGGAGCAGCTCCTTCTCGGTGCGCAGCGTGCGGCTGCCGTCCGCGGTCACCAGGTGGTCCTCGAGCAGCCGCCGCGCCCCGTCGCGCAGCGCGCCGAGGCCGGCGAGCGTCGCATCGAGGTAGCGCTGCAGGATCGGCTCGGCCTCGGCCTCGCTGGCCGCCGCGCCGCCCTCCTCGCGCTGCTCGAAGAGCGCGCGGCACACGATCTGCGCGTACGCCGCCTGCGCCTCGGCCTCGTCGACCGCGGCCTGGCCGGGCACGCGCACCTGGAGCATGAGCGGGCGCACCTCCGCCGGCGTCCACGCCTGCGGCGGCTCGCCCGCGGCGGCCGCCTGGCAGACGGCCTCGCAGAGCTCGGCGACCGTCAGAGGACCGACGCGGAAGCCGTGATCGAGGAGCCGGTGGTGCTCGCGCAGCCGATCGCGGAAGCGGCCGAGGTAGTCCTCGCGGAGCGACAGCACGAGGCGCAGGTTGCGGGTGGGCAGCGCGGCGAGGCGGCTCACGCAGGCGAAGAACGCCTCGGCCTCGGTCGCCGCGCGCGCCGCGTAGAGCAGCTGCTCGATCTGATCGAGGTAGACGACCACGAGCCGCGGCGACCCGCGCGCCACGCGCTGCGCCGCCGCGATCAGCGCGTCCGCGGGCGAGGCGCCGGCCGGCCGATCGCCGAGGCCGAGGGCGCTGTACACCGCGTCCGCGAGCCAGCGCGTCGGGTCTTGATCCTCGGGCCAGCCGTCGACCCGCGCCACGCGGATCTCCTGCTTCTCGATGAGCGACGGGAGGACCGCCGCCTGCACCAGGGACGACTTGCCGGCGCCGGACGGCCCGAAGACGGTGACGCAGCGGCTCGCGAGGATGGATCCCTCGAGCTGGTGGGCCAGGTCGCCGCGCCCATAGAAGCGATCTCGGTCGGAGGCGCGGTAAGGTTGCGGGCCTGGGAAGGGGTTCTTCATCGTGAGGCTCCGGGCCATGTCGCGATCAACCCGGGTGGGGCGCGCTCCCGGGGGCCGCGCACCTGTCGGGTGATTCCGAGCGGGTCACCCAGCGCCGGAGGTCGATGTTCACCGTCCCCAGCCAGGCGCCCGGGAGCACGCGGACGTTGTAGGCCACGCCAGGCGCCGTCTTCTGAGCCTCTCCCCACGCGCCGAGGGCGCCGCCGAGATCGACCGCCGCGCCGCCCTCGCACGAGAGCTTCCCCGTCCAGGACGCGCCGCGGGTGTCGAGCGCCGCGACGCCGAACGAGCACGCGTCGAGGTCGCAGGCGTTGCCCCGACCGACGGCCGAGCCGGCGCAGTCTTTCCTGTCGTAGACCACGCTGAAGCACTCGGGATAGTCCGCGAAGAAGAGAGAGGCCCCCTGGAGCTTCCGGCCCGACGAGCTCGACGCGCTCACGGACGCCCCTCCGAGCGCGGCGGCGTCGATCGAGAGGGCCGCGGTGGTCGACTGCTCGGCCGCCACCTCGATCGTCCCCGCCCTGATCGCGCGCGTCAGCACCTTCACGTAGCTCGTCCCCGCCTCGGCGAAGAGGCCGGCGCACGCGCCGCTCGCGTCCAGGTAGACCGCCGAGAGCCTGCTCTCCACGAGGTCCGTCAGCGTGACGCTGGCGCTCCGCTCCGAGGACGCGCGGGCCGCGGGGGCGACCGCGAGGGCGTCGCCGAAGTCGGCGGAGAGCCTGCCGTCGAGCACGTCCCCGTAGCGCAGCGCCACCATGGACCAGCTCGGCGCCGCGGCGCCCTGATCCCCGTCGAAGCAGGCGTTGGTCTCGGGCTGATCCCCGAGCAGACGGCGTCCAAGGCTCGCGGCGCCGCTCGCCGGCGTGCGCGCGCGGTAGTCCGGCGCGAGCTCCTTGATCGCCTGGTCGAGCGTGACCGTCGCGGCGCTCGCGCACGCCGTGAGCTGGAGCGCGGCAAGCGTCGCCATCACGAGGCGGGCCGGCGAGGGCTTCCTGTCATCATCGATTTTCACGGTGGATCCTCCTTCGGGCGGTGCATGGCGCGCTCGCGATGAACGTGCGCCGCGCGGCTACGGCGAGATGGCCAGGAGCACGTCCTCGATCTCCCCGGCGAGCCTCTCGACGTCCGCGGACGCGTCCCGGGCGAGCCAGTCGACATCGTCCTTCCGGCGGTAGATCTCGGCGCGGATCCGCGGGACGACAACGAGCTCTTCGTCCTCGGTGAGCTCGTCGGCGAGCAAGGTCACCGAGACATCGCACACCTTGGTGCTGCCCTCCGGCTCGGGGATCCGCAGGGTCACCGTGGCGGTTGCGCTCTCGGCGTCGAGGCGCGCTGTCGCGCGGCCCTCGAAGTGGGCTGACAGGGCCTTGGCCACGGACCGCAATAAGGCCTGGATCGCGCCCCTCGGCGTGTCGCCTTCGAGGCGCGCGCGGAACGAGACGCCGACCGTCACGGACGACGAGCCGCCGAAGTCGAGAGGCTCGTTCTGGTTCGTTTGTTCTTGCATGGTCATGGTCGCGGTCCTCGGGGCGAACCCCTCTCTCGCACGGAGATGCCCCCATGAAACGCACGACGCCGAGCCCTGTCATCTTAAGAGAAATCAAGGTGAGCGCTGCGCGTGCCGAGGCGAGCGTCCCCCGCGTCGCTCACCTTGAATACGTTTAAGATCAAACAACCGTCACGAGCGCCTGCGGCGGACGTCGTGAGGGGTGAAGCAGCGCCCTCCCTGTCCGTCGATGGGCGATGGGCCGCTGCGTCGAGCCTGCACCTGTCGCGACGGCCGCCTCTCATCTGTCGGCCGGAGGGTGGAGGTCTGTACCGAGCAACCCTTCTGGCGAGGCGCGCATGATTCTCAGCGATCAGAAGATCCAGCACGTGAGCACGATCACCCACGATGGCAAGGTCGTGTGCTTCGGCACCGGTCCCGACGGCACCCTCTGGTACACCGTCAAGCGCAGCGGCTTCGAGGACACGGCCCTGAACGACGAAACCGACCCGTTCGGCTTCGAGGCCTTCAAGAAGCTCCGGCTCGGCGAGTCGATCCCCGACCCGTCGGTGATCGAGAGCGAAAAGAACACCCTCTCGGACGCCGGCGGCAACGTCCTCGTGAAGAGCGTGTACGGTGGCTCGGACGAGGTCGTGAAGAGCGTCGACGCGCCCGTACAGGTCGTGTCGGCCTTGAATCAGCTGTTCGTGTTCCGGCAATCGCCGGGCGGCAAGATCCTCGTGAACCGCTTCGTGCTCGACGGCATGACCAACGAGCTCGTGCCCAGGCTCGAGGTGCGGTTCCGGCGCAGCAAGCAGCGGCTCAAGCCACAGAAGTCCGCCACCTCGAAGGACGGCGGGAGCTTCGACAACCTCGACTACCGCGACATCGACGGGAATTACTTCTATGAAGGCGCCCTGGAGCTCGGCTTCGCCGGCAAGGTGGCGAGCGGGTGGTTCTCGCCCGTCTTCGTGCCGACCGCCGAGAGCGATCGGAACCGCTGGCACCTGTTCGTCCACGACGCGACGGAGAGTAAGCTGGTCCTCTACACGGTGGGCTCCGGCGACAACGGCCTCTTCGACGTGAAGGACTACCTCTATGCGCGGCAGGACCCCTCGAACCCGAAGAACACCATCTACCAGTCGGTCCCGGGCATCGTCCGCCGGACGATCGATCTGCAGGGGCTGACCGTCGCCGGCGGCCCGTCGGCGACGACGTACGATCTGCAAAAAGAGGTGATCACCGACGCGGGCCCGCAGCTCATGCGCGACACCATGCGGGTGATGCTCGCGGTGCCGGTGAAGGCGACCGGCAGCGAGGTGGTGAAGACCGCGGTGCTCGATTTCGCGCTCGCCGCGGACGGCACGCTGTCGCAGATCGACCCCACGCCGGACCAGAGCGAGATCCTGCGCAGCGATCAGCGCGAGGTCGTCACGCCGATCTCGCTGTTCGACGGGATCAAGGAGATCGCGGACCAGTCGCCGCCGCCCTTCGGGACCATCGTCGCCACCGAGCGGGGCGGCGACGACATGCTCCAGATCCGGTCCAAGGACTCGCTCCCGGCGGATCTCAAGACCGGAGCCAAGGTGAAGATCCGGGGCACCCAGAGCTACGACGGACACTACAAGGTGCTCAGCGTCAACGGCGCGACGTTCCAGGTCGCGGCCAGGTTCGAGAACAACGAGGCGGGGTTCTGGGAGGTCGCGCCGGACAAGCAGACCGGGCTCGTGTTCGACAACATGGTCGTCGGCGCGGAGAAGACCGCGGACGACAAGCTCATGATCGTGTGCCCGGCGCACGATCTGAAGGTCGGCGACGAGGTGCAGATCTCCGGCACCCAGACGTACGACGGGATCTTCCCGATCACGTCGCTCGTAGGGAGCAAGAGGGCCTTCGTGCTGAACGCGCCGTACTTCACCGGCGAAGCGGCGAACCTGAGCAAGGTCGTCCGCCGGGGGCTGCGGATGGACGGCAATGATTGCGTGGAGACTCCGGACCTGGAGCTCGCGCCGCCGAGCCCGGAGCGGCACCTGGGCCGCACGTTCTCGGCCTGGGTGCGGGTGGACGCGGCCGGCAACCTGGAGCAGAGCCTGGTGAAGGACAGCGGCGGGATGATGAACCTCGCCGTCGGCGCCGACAACAAGGCGAAGCTCGTGGTGCGGATGAGCGACGGCGGGGCGCGGACCGTGACCGACCCGAGCGCGGTGCCCGTCAATGCGTGGGTGCACTATGCGGGCACGGTCGATTACGTCACAGAGACTGGAGGCGAGACGCGGATCGCCCTCTGCCGGGACGGCGTCGAGGTCGCGCAGCAGGTCATCGCCCATGGGGTGCCATGCCACCTGAACGACAAGGCGCTGCAGTTCGACGGCGTGGACGATCAGGTCGCGATCACGAGCTCTCCCCCGGACGTCGCGAACAAAAGCTTCTCCGTGGAGCTCTGGATCAAACGCGACCGTACCAATATCCTGGAGTTCGCGATCGCCCAGGGCACGCCTACCACGAATCTGTGCCTGCACGTAGGCTTTCGCGCGAACAATGCGTTCACGTTCGCCTTCTGGGGAAATGACGCAAATACACCGCTGGCGTATACGGATCTGGAATGGCACCACTGGGCGTGCACCTACGACGCGACGACGCGCACCCAGCGCGTCTACCGCGACGGCGCGCTCGTCATCGAGAACGTGACCACCGCCCACTTTCAGGGCAGCGGCACCTGGACCATCGGCCGGCTGAGCGATGGTACCCTCCCCTTCAAGGGCAGCATCGCCGACGTGCGGATATGGAATCGTGCGCGCACGAAGGTCGAGATCGCCGAGGACATGGCCCGGCGGCTCACCGGTCGCGAAGCGGGGCTCCTCGGGTACTGGCCGCTCGACGATGGCACGGTCAGGGACATGTCGCCCGCCAAGCGGCACGGTAGCTTGACGGGCGCGACCTGGCAGCGCTCAACCTTCTTGCACCCCCAGATCGCGCTTCCGGCAGCGCCCGGCGTGAAGCTCGCCAGGACCATGAAGCTCGACGGGGTGGACGACTTCATCGAGGTGCCGGCCTACGCGACGCCCACGGGCGCCATCACCGTGTCGGTGTGGGCGCGCAGCGCGACGCCGACGTGGAACAGCTTTGGATGCCTCGTGAGCAAGCGGAGCTCCTTCATGTTCCACCCGTGGCAGGGCTCCCGAAAGATCGACTTCAGCCTCTGGATCAATGGAGCACAGGTCGATGCCTCGTTCACGCCGGCGGATATCGAGGGATGGCACCTGTACACGGGCACCTACGACGGCAGCGAGGTCCGCTTCTACATCGATGGCGCCCTGGTAGCGCACGCGGCGGCGTCCGGAGCCATCGCGGCGGACGCGTCCGGGGTGATGTGCATCGGTCACGATGACTTCGGCGCGGAGCAGCGCAATTTCAACGGGCAGCTCGCCGACGTGCAGGTGTGGAGCTCCGCGCGTTCGCCGGCCGACATTCAAGCGGACATGCACCGCAAGCTCAAGCTCACCGGCACGGAGAGCGGCCTCGTGGGCTACTGGCCGCTCGACGCCGGCGCCGGCGATCTCTCGCCGAACCAGCGGAACGGTTCGATCAAGGGCAACCCGGCGCTGGTGAGCGCGGGCTCGACGCACACCATCGGCCAGGCCTTCCGCGGCGAGATCTCCGGCGTGCAGATCTGGGACGAGGCGCGGTCCGCGGCCGACGTCAAGGCCACGATGCACGTGAACCTGAGCGGCAAGGAAAGCGGGCTCGCCGCCTATTACCGCATGGGCGCGGTCGTCTACGAAGAGCAGCCGCCGATCGTGCCGGACTTCTCGCACCACGGCAGGAACGCCGTGGTGTACGGCGATCCCTACGCCGGCGCGCGGCGCCTCAACCGCGCGACGGGCTCGGGCAAGAAGGTGGTCAGGTACGGCAGCGAAGAGCTCCTGGCGGTCAGCCAGCGCGGCGTTTACGAGGAGAGCTTCGAGTTCCGGGTGACCTCGCCCGACGCAGCGTTCGATCCGAGCAACGCCAGCGGCACCGGGCTCAAGCTCTTCGCCTTCTCGTACTGGGGCAAGAGCAGCCGCGGTAGCAAGGAGAGGAGAGAGTTCCCGGCCGGGAGCGTGCAGCAGAGCGATTTCGCGAGCCTGGGCGGCGGCTGGTACAAGGCCACCTGCCGGGTGGTGGTGCCCGATGGGGTCAGCCTCATGCGAGCCTTCGAGATCTCGGACGTGCGCGGCAAGTGGGGAGCCGAGAGCTCGGCGCCGGCCGCGGAGTGGACGTCGATCGACGTCCGCAAGCACCGCATCCGCCTGATCGCGGACTCGGTGACGCGCGACAGATACACGGACGCGACGGTGCTCTCGTCCTTGCCCGCGCAGGCGCAGGCGGTGCTGGACGACCTGACCACGATGGGCCGGGCGGAGGCCAAGGTGGGCCGCATCGAGGGGCAGATCCGCGATCTCCTGGAGCGGATCGACGTGGCGAAGAACAACCAGCGCTACGTCGACGAGAGGAATGAGCTCACGAGCAAGGTCTCGACCCTGCAGTCGCAGAAGACCGCGGCGCAGAATGAGCGCAGAGCGATCGTCGACAACCGGTGGAGCTACTATCACCGGGTGCTCAACCTGAACAGCGGCAAGGACATGACCGCTGGTGCTGACAAGATCGTGCTTCAGTACGGCCCCTGGGGCAAGGACGAGCTGGACTATCAGCGCTGGCGGTTCGAGGACCGCGGAGACGGATACTTCCATATCCTGCAGCAGCGCAGCGGGCTTTCCCTGTGCGTGCCGGGCCACGGTGGAAAGGACGCGGACCTCTGGGTCGCACCGCTGGCCGGCGTGTGGAACATGCAGTGGAAGCTCCACTGCCTGAATTCCAGCGCGAGTTACTATGTCCTCAAGCCGAGGCACGCTGAAAACCTCTGCGTCGAGGTCGCCTGGGGGGCGGCGCAAGACTCAGCGGCGCTTCAGCTCTGGGACTGGAACGACGGCAATAACCAGAAATGGCATGTTCTGAAGACGAGCGACATGACCAGAGAGGCCAAGGGCGCCCTCAAGTCCAAGGACGATACGATAGCGGACAAGGATTCGGACATCAAGGCGAAGCAGGCGCGCATCGACTGGCTCAACGACGTGCTCGCGGCCAATGAGAGCCTCGCGGCGCTGCAGAGCCAGCTCGCGGCCGCGCAGGCCGACCTGAACCAGAGCCGCACGGAGCTCGCGACCAGGAACACGGCGGTCATGCGCGGGCTCGCCAAGGCCCCGCCGGCGATCATGCCGGCCATCGCGACGGACGATCGGGACCTGGTGACGGCCGGCGCGGTGCTCGATTTCGCCCAGCCCCTGGGCAGGGTTCGGCTCGCCGAGAGCTGCGAAGGCAACGTGCTGCTCACCTATTTCGACCCGCAGGGCCGCATGCGCGCGACCGCTTACGACGCGGCGGCGGACAGCCGCAACGCCACGTTCGAGCAGTGGCTGCCCGACGCCGCGCGCGCCTCGGCCGACATTCGCGACAGCGGCGACAAAGTCACGCTGGAAAAGGCCGTGAGCCTGCCTGCGAGCGGGTGGGGGTGCGAGGCGTGGGTACAGTACCCCCTGGCCACCAGGAGCGATGGGGCGGCGTACGACGCGAACGTGGTGGCCAGCGCGGGCACCACGCCCGACGTGCCGCTGATGGTGCGAAAGGGCAGCCGGCTGGGGCTGATGGTCGATGGCTGGTTCTTCGACAGCGGCGTCGACCTCAAGCGGACGATCGCGGCGGGCTGGCACCACGTCGCGGTGGCGACGAGCAAAGGCACCACCGCCTTTTACGCGGACGGCGAGAAGATCGGCAGCCGCAAGACCTTGCAGCCGGCCATCCGCTTCAAGGGCGCGGCGGACTACGTGGAGGTGCCGGCGCACGCGAACCCCACGACGGCCATCACGGTGTCGATCTGGGCACGCAGCGCGACCTCGAGCTGGAACGGCCATGGCTTCCTGGTGAGCAAGCGGGACGCGTTCGTCATGCACCCCGTGGGCGGCAGCCGGCAGATCCAGTTCTACGTCTTTGTCGGCGGCCAGGGCTGGAAAGCTGTCAGCTTCACGCCGGCCGACATCCAGGCCTGGCACCTGTACACTGGCACGTTCGACGGCACCTACATTCGCCTTTACGTCGATGGGGAGCTCGCCGCGGAGCTCCGGCTCGAGGCATCCGGATCCATCCAGGCGGCTTCGGGCCCGATGTACATCGGCTACGACAACGGCAATAGCGCCTACTTCAAGGGCGACATCGCGGAGGTGTCCATCTGGAGATCGGCCCGATCCCTGGTCGACGTCCGAGACGACATGTATCGGTCCTTCAACGGCGACGAGGCGGATCTCGTCGGCTACTGGCGCATGGACGACGTCGAGGAGGGAGGTGTGGTCAAGGTCAAGGACCTCACGTCCAACAAGCGCGATGGCCTCTTGAAGGGCGCGCCGGAGGACGCGACGATCACGACCGCGCGGGCCATGGATATCAAGGTCCTCGGCAACGCGCCCTCCGGAGGCAGCCCCGTCGGCCGGCTCGCCGAGGTGCGCCTCTGGGACCTCGGCTTGACCGACGCCGAGGTCGCGGCCCACGCCCGGGCGTCGATCTCGGGCAACGAACCCGGGCTCGTCGGCTACTGGCCCTTCGATGAAGGCACGGGCGCGACCGCGCTCGACCGCTCGGCCGGCGGCCTGGCGCACGGCTCGATGGTCGGCGTGGAGTGGATGGGCCGCACGGCGAACCTCGGCAACCCGGGCAGCAAGGTGCTGAGCCTGCCCGATCGGGGCAAGACGTACGTGCAGTGCCCGGCGGTCACGCCGGCCGCCACCGGCTTCACGTTCGAGTGCTGGGCGCGGCGCAGCGGCGCGGACGCGGGCCAGATCCAGTTCATCGCCGGCGCGCCCGGCCAGAGCGGCACCGGGGCTTTCTTTTTCGGGTTCAGCGACGCCGGCAAGATCATGGTGTCGTTCAATGGCACTGGCGTGACTTCGGCTTCGGCCTACAAGGATGATTCGGACTGGCACCACGTCTGCACCACGTACGACCAGCTCACGAAGACGCTGCGAATCTACTGCGACGGCGTGAAGGTCGGGGAGCAGACCGCGACGGGCGACATCACCGTGTCCGGCGCGCTCTCGATCGGCAAGGCCCACACGGGAGAGTACTATTTCAGGGGCGACCTGGCCGAGGTGCGGCTCTGGGACCGGGCGCGCACGGAGGCCGAGATCCGCGCGAACATGCGGCGCCGCCTCGCGGGCACCGAGCCGAACCTGCTCGCCTATTACCCGCTCGACGAGGTGAACGGAGACAAGAAGCTCAAGGACAAGAAGGCAGGCGTGTACCAGGGCCAGCTCAGCGGGAGCGCCGCGGTGCTCCTCACCACCTCGCTGCCTGCGGCGGGAGCGGAGGGCCTGATCACCACCGAGTACAGCTCGGTCGAGGTCGGCCCCGAGGGGCAGAAGCAGGCCTTGATGCGGCGCTTCTTCGGGTTCACCACCGGAGGCCAGGTGCAGCTCCTGCCCGAGCAGCGGGTCGAAGAGCTGACGTTGCAGTGGGTCGGCAACACCCAGATCAACCCGACGCTGCTCGGCTACATCGAGGGCGCGCCGCCGGTCCCCTCGGAGAACCTCACGGTCGACGAGGACTACAACGGGGCCACGGCGGTCACCCTCAGGCAATCGGACGAGACGAGCTATAGCTGGCAGCGCAGCGAGACGATCCACGGGGGGATCAGCATGGATGGCTTCCTCGGGGCGGCGTGGGGCGTCGAGGCGGGCCCCGCGTTCATCTCGAGCAAGGTCTCGGAGGGCCAGGCAGGCGCGGTCTTCAACTATGCCTTCGAGAAGACCGACAACAAGGACACCTCGATCACCGCGGCGTCCACCCTCGCCATGAGCGACAGCCTGGAGCTCTCGGGCATGGCCGAGGACAAGGCCTCTTGTCCTCTGCTGGGCAAGCGCTGGGTGCCGAAGAACGTGGGCTATGCGCTGGTGATCTCGGGCATGGCCGACGTCTTCGTCACCAAGCTCAAGAGGAGCGGCCGCATGGTGAGCTACGATATCCGGCCGGTCGAGGGCGTGCCGCTCGACGTCAACACGATCACGTTCCTGATCAACCCGACCTACACGCTCAACGGGAGCCTGGACGGCATGGTCGGCTCGATGCCCGCGGATCCGACGTTCTATCCGCACGTGCCCGACATGCGCGCGCAGTATGGCTCGCTCTACCCGGCGAGCTACTTCCGGATCAAGGAGGCGTACGCGCTCAAGGACGCGATCGAACGGCACGACAAGGACCGAGAGAGCTTCTTCTACAACTTCAGCGCGGACCAGGTCGACCATCTCCACGCGTTCAGCGAGCCGAGCGCTCCGGGCGTCCCCGAAGGGGGCGCGCAGGCGCCGTCGAAGTCCGAGAAGTCCGCCCAGGAAGAGCTGGACGCGATGAACGAGCAAAACGAGGAGAAGAAGAAGGAGCTCAAGAACGAGGGCGAGAAGCGGCAGGCGGAGATCAAGGGCAAGTACAAGAGCCTCGAGGGACGGGTGCGCGCGGGCGCGGCCTTCGCCGACTGGCAGATCCGCATGGAAGGCATCCAGTCCAGGGCGGGCAAGCGCAACATCGTCAACACCTACGTGTGGGACGGCGACGGCGGGCTCCGCGCGGAGGAGCAGAGCTTCGCCGGCACGATCGAGCATTCGGTCAGCACGGAGATGAGCCACAGCGGCGGCATCGGCGGCAATGCCGACGCGGCGGTCTGCGGGTTCAAGTTCTCGCTGTCGCTGGTGGGCTCGGGAGGCAAGGTGGACGCGAACAGCAAGAGGCTCAGCACGAGCAAGAGCCTCGAGCTCGGCGTGGACCTCTCGGGCGTCGAGAAGAGAGGCCTGACCGATCCGCGGGACAACCCGCTCGTCCCCGGGGAGAAGGTGGATCGTTATCGGTTCATGACGTTCTACCTGGAGGGCAGCACGGACCACTTCAGCGACTTCTTCGGCTACGTGGTGGATCCGGAGTGGCTGATGAGCAACGACGAAGAGGCGCGCGCGCTGCGCCAGGCGCGCGCCGCCAAGCCGAACAAGTGCTGGCGAGTGCTGCACCGGGTGACGTACGTGGAGCGGCCTGTGCTCATGGGCTTCGGCCGCGACATGCGCGCGCTGGCGATGGGCGATGTGGACGAGGTGGTGACCGACTACTTCGCCGATCTGGAGCGCAAGCACCAGGTGATCGACGTCCGGCTCGGCGGCATCGAGGACAGGCTCGCGGCGATCATCGCCAAGCTCGGCGCGTGACGCGATCGACGCCGCCGCGGCCGGCCGGGGGGGCACGGGCCGGCCGCGGCGGCGTCACCACGGAGGAGACCATGTACGAACACCTGTACGCCGCCTACGCGCAGACGAAGATCCTCGAAAAGTACGGCACGCTTCACGGCATCTCGAAGGAGCTCGTGGAACGCGTCTTCGAGAACAAGGCCACGCCGGAAGAGCTCAAGAATTACGAGGAGAACGCGGTCCGGCTCGTCGATCACTTCGTGACGGACATGCGCCGCACCGAGCTGAAGGACCTCAGCCGTCTCGACAAGCAGATCGTCACCGCCATCGACGCAACGAACTACGTGAACTTTCAGCGCAGCGACGAGCCCTACGCCAAGGTCGTGCCCGGCGAGACTGTCATCGGTCTCCTGAAGAACAACAACCCGCCCGCGTTCTTCGGGTTCGGCGCGTCTCGGGGGCGCTCGGAGAACCTCTCGCCGGTCCAGATCGTGCCCCAGTTCGGGCTCGATTACACGGGATCGGACTACGTGATCAAGGACGGTGATATCTCCAGACCGGTGCCCTTCTTGTTCATCATGGTGACGCCGATGACCGAAGCGTTGAAGAAACAGTTCCGGGTTCCGTTAGACCCGCTCATTTTCGATGCCATGGAGGGGATCGCCAACGATACCGAGGAGGACCCTATCCTGAGGGAGATGGGCTCCCTGATGACCAGGCCGGACGTGGCCGCCATCGCGGTACGCGGCGCCTTGTCCGACGACGAGATGAAGGCCAGGACCCAGAAATACAAGGATCGGGGATACTCCGTCAGGAAGAAGAGCGCGGAGCCACCCTACACTGGCCTCGGCAGCTCGCAGCACGGCGCGACGCTCGAAGGCCAGGACTTCCACCCGGAAATGGGGCTGGAGACGATGGCTGCGCCCAGCGACGGGGAGACGCCTGTCGGCGGCAAAGGCACCTACATCGATCTGCTGGTGCCGAAGCCGGCGAGCACAGGCACGCGCGATCCCACGCTGCCGTGGGGGCAGGACAGGATCAGGATAGCCGCGTGGGACCGTGATTGGAACGTGACAGCGAGCAAGGAGGAGGTCGACCGGGGCTACGAGCGCGCGGTCGCCGGATACTCCGACGAAGTGAAGGCAGGCCTCCAGAAGTCGATGGTCGCCCACGGCGCGATGATGGCCGCCAACAAGGAAGGCCTGGCCAATGCGCCAGCGGGCGTGGCGTCCAAGCCGGAGACGAAGAAAGGGCTCAAGGATCACACAAAGGCAGCGAAGCGCAGCATCGTGAGGAAGACGCTGGGGAGCGTGGTCGCCGCGCTGCGGTTCATGAACAGCGACAAGGACAAGAACAAGGACAGGAACAAGAAGAAAAAGAAGAAGAACGTCGACGGCTCGGATGACCGCCAAGAGAGCACGCGCAAGCGCGCTTCGGGGGAGTGAGCCGTGTCGCGGAACGTCTCGTTCGCGGACGACGGTCGTCCGGCCTGGCAGGATCATGCGCGCGACTCGGGCGCGGCGGAGGCCGGAAGCGCGCTGACCGAGGATCTCGCAGGTGTTGCCCGGCCCCACGGCCGCGTCGGCGCAGTCCCTCTTCTGGTAAGCGACGCTGAACGCGAGCGTCCGCTCAACCCGCCTTCCCCTGCTTGGCATACTCCTTCCGGATGCCCTGCAGGAGGTCCTCTACCGTGAGGGGACGGCCGCCCTCTCTCAAGGCCTGCAGCGAGGCGTAGCGGATCACGTTCATGATCGCGCCCCCCGCGAGCTCGTGCTCGCGCGCGATCTTCTCCAGGTCCACGGAGCCGTCGAGCCTCGCCCTGGGTGAGAATCCCTGCCGCCACAGCCGCGCGCGCTCCTCGGCGCGCGGCATCGGAAAGTAGATGATCGACTCGAACCGCCGCGCAAAGGCGTCGTCGAGGTTGTCGCGCAGGTTGGACGCCAGGACCGCGAGCCCGTCGAAGGTCTCGATGCGCTGCAGGAGGAAGGAGACCTGCTGGTTGGCGTAGCGGTCGTGCGCGTCCCGCGTCTCACTGCGCTTGCCGAAGAGCGCGTCGGCCTCGTCGAAGAACAATATCCAGCCCTGGTGCTCGGCCTGGTCGAAGACCCGGCCGAGGTTCTTCTCCGTCTCCCCGAGGTACTTCGACACCACCAGGGAGATATCCACCTTGTAGACCTCACGGCCGGTGGTCTTGCCGAGCAGGCAGGCGGTCATGGTCTTGCCCGTGCCCGGCGGGCCATAGAAGAGGCTGCGGTAGCCGGGGCGCAGCTTGGAGGCCATTCCCCACTCCTCCATCAACGTCCCTCCGTGCTCGATCCAGGTCTGGATCTCCTCGAGGCTCTTGCGGGTGCCGGGGTGCAACACCACGTCCTCCCAGCCGACGCGCGTCTCGATCTGCTGGGCGGGAAAGCCGGGCCCGTGGCTCTGCCGCCGCGGCTCGCCGGTGGTGAAGAGACAGAGCAGCTCCTCCGAGATCCGGAGGGGGGCCTTCATCGGCGTCACCTCGTCGCCGCCCCCGAGCCTGAGGACGCCGTGCCTGATGAAGAGGTGCTGAGGATCCAGGATGAGCCGCACGGAGAACCGGAGCGCGAGGTCGTCACCTCCGACGATGAACGCCAGCGTCTCGCCCGTGGGCAGGAGCTCGCCGTCGGATCTGAGCTGGACGCCACCGAGCTCGGTCAGCCTCCGATCCACGGTGGGTTCGCGGGTGAAGCAGACGTCGAGGAGCTGGGGCCGCAGGTGCGGGACCAGGGCGAGCACCAGGGCGAGGCGCTCGACGAAGGAGAGCTGATGGCGCCGCACGAAGCCGGCGTACTCCGAGCTCGACCCGCCGAGATCAGGCGGCGCGAGGTCGAGCACGCTCCCCTCGGTCGCGCCCTCGCCGAAATGGATCTTGATCCGCGCCTCCAGGACGCTGCGAAACCAGGTCAGCTCCCGCTCGAGGTCGGCGGCGTTCTCCATGATCTTGGTCATCCTCTCCATACCCGTCGAGCCGCGGCGCTCCTCCTCGCTCCAGATCCGCTGCGCGAATGGTGGCACGACACGGCCCGGTCACGCCGCTGAATGAGGCACCTTTAAAATACCTTAAGTTGTCAGCCCGATTGACCCTGGCTATTACCGATGTCGAGACAAGCACCGACGGAAGACCACGGCGTCGTCCGCGGGGCCTCGAAGCGCCGTTCCAACGGGGCGATCCGCTCCGACGGAGGCTGACGTTCAGGCCCCGCGTCGCGAATGCCATGACCCAAGATCTTCAAGGATGAGAGCCAATGGAAGCGGGACAATATCAGAGCTCCAGGGGGCGTCAGCCGTGATCAGCGACCTCCTCGTCCTGCTCAAGAACACGGTGAACGAGCACCTGACCGCGAGCTCGGGCTGGCGCGGCCCGGTGCCCGACCAGGGGCCAGTCGTCTTCCTCGACAGCGAGAAGGTGGACAGCCTCGATCTCAAGCTCGGCGCCGTCACGCTCCTCCTGGTCAACCTCGAGGAAGATCACACGCTGAGGCCGGCCGACCCGTTCCGGTCGACGCTGGCGGACGGCACCACGCAGCGCGTCCAGCCGGCGATCCAGATGAACGCTTACGTCCTCTTCGCCGCTCGCTTCAAGGACTACGAGCAAGGCCTGCGGTGCATCTCGCTGATCCTGCAGTTCTTCCAGGGCCATCGGGTCCTCGACCACGTGAGCACACCGGCGATGAGCGACAGGATCGAGAAGCTCACCATGGAGCTGCTGACGCTCCCCCTCTCCGAGCAGAACCAGCTCTGGGGCGTCCTCCGGAGCTCTTATCAGCCTTCGCTCCTCTACAAGGTCCGGATGGTCGTCTTCCGGGACGAGGACGGCCTCGTCGCACCGCAGATCAGCGAGCCGATGCAGAGGATCCACCAGTGAAGCACGTCGCGATCATCGAGGTGCTCTTGAAGCACGCGTTCTACGCGGACCAGAGGTGCCCGGACTTCGCGATCGAGCCGAGCGACGACACGGCGCGCCTGCTCCGCAATCATCGCTGTATCGTGCGATCGGGCCCCGAGGGCGTCCGCGTCCTCTCACCGCTTGACGCCGCGGGGCAGCCCTTCCTCCCGCTCCCGGGGGACGCGGCGCTGCTCTTCTACATCGAGGTCCGGGGCGGCGACTTCGCCGTCGTCACCGACCTCACCGGCGTCAGCGGGCACGCGGCGCCGGTCTTCACCGACGCCGGCGCGGGGACCGACGGCGAGCTCGGGCTAGCCCCCGCCGATCCGGCCCGGCCGCGGCTCCCGCCAGGCATCTTCGCCGCCGTCGAGATCCGCCCCGGGAGCGCGCCGCGGCCCGCCCCTTTCCAGGTCAGCTTCCAGGCCAGGCGGGCGCGATGGGCCTACTACTGCGTCACCGACCTGGCGCCGGCCGGGGGCGAGCTCACCGTGGTGGACGCCTCGCCCGCCGGGGCCGATGGCGCGCTGCGCTTCAGCGCCGCGACCCTCGATCCGGTGGACCCGATCGCGGCGCAGATCGCCGGTCGGTATCCCGGGATGCGCTGCGTGTACTTCGTCTCCGACGAGCCCGTCGCCGCGCGCGAGGAGCCGAGGAAGAGCATAGAGCTCCGGCTCGGCCCCGACCGCGTAGCGGGTCCCCTGCCCAATCCATCGATGCAGAGCCCTGCAAAGGAGGATCTGCTGCTTCAGATCGTCACGTATCGAGCGCAACCCTTTCAAACCCCCTGAGATTGAGGAACGATGTTTGCCTATAAGACTCCCGGTGTCTACGTGGAAGAGGTATCGACTCTGCCGCCCTCGGTGGCGGAGGTCTCCACCGCGGTCCCCGCCTTCATCGGATATACCGAGAAGAGCCCATCTACCGAGAAGGGCCCATCGATCGCCCGAGTGAACACGCTGCTCGAGTACGAGCAGCTCTTCGGAGGGCCCAAGCTCGCGAGCTTCACGGTCACGGTGGACGCCGAGTCCCAGGTGACCGGCGTGACGCGGGGCCCCGCTTCCGGGTTCTTGCTGTACTACGCTTTGAGTCACTACTTCAAGAACGGGGGCGGGAGCTGCTATGTCGTCTCCGTCGGAGATTACACGTCGCCGCCCGCCAAGGACGACATCGCCGCCGGCCTCACGCTGCTCGAGAAGGAGGACGAGCCGACGCTGATCGTCTTGACCGACGCCGTGAGCCTCGCCGCCGCGGACTACCACGAGCTGTGCGAGGCGGCCCTCGCCCAGTGCCATAAGCTGGGTGACCGCTTTGCGATCTTCGACGTCAAGAAGGACGCGGACACGGGCAAGGAGGACATCGACGTGTTCCGCGACGGGATCGGGATGAGCAACCTGGCCTACGGCGCCGCCTACTACCCGTACCTCCAGACCTCCCTGAGCTACGCGTACGCGGACGCGGACGTCTCCATCAAGATCGGGGCGGCGGACGGCGTCGCTCTCGACACAGTCAAGGCGAGCCAGACGGCGACCTATCAGCAGGTCAGGACCAGGCTGACGGCCGAGCGGATCGTCCTCCCGCCGAGCGCTGCGGTCGCGGGCATCTACGCCAGCGTGGACCGGGATCGCGGCGTGTGGAAGGCGCCCGCCAACGTCAGCATCTCGGCCGTCATCGGGCCGGTGCTGAAGGTCACCAACGACGATCAGGACGCCCTCAACGTCGACCCGACGGCGGGTAAATCGATCAACGCCGTGCGCGCGTTCACCGGCAAGGGGACCATCGTGTGGGGGGCGAGGACCCTGGCCGGCAACGACAACGAGTGGCGGTACGTCTCGGTCCGGCGGCTCTTCATCATGATCGAGGAGTCGGCCCGAAAGGCCTCCTCCTTCGCGGTCTTCGAGCCCAACGACCTGACGACATGGCTCAAGGTCAAGGGGATGATCGAGAGCTTCCTCTACGGCCTCTGGGAGCGCGGCGCCCTGGCCGGGGCCTCCCCGGCGGCGGCCTACTTCGTCAACGTGGGCCTGGGCAAGACGATGACCAGCCAGGACATCCTCGAGGGGCGGATGATCGTCGAGATCGGGATCGCGGCCGTGCGACCTGCCGAGTTCGTCGTTCTTCGCTTCTCTCACAAGCTGCAGGAGGCCTAGACCATGGCACTGACCAAGAGCGAGATCATCACCGCGTATCCTCTCCCGTCATACAACTACAGGGTCGAGATCGCGGGCACCGCGGTTGGCTTCTCGGAGATCTCCGGGCTCAGCATCAAGCGCGAGACGACGACCTACAAGGAGAGCCCCATCGCCGGGGCGGCGCCCGGCCCGGTGGTGATGAACATGCCGGCGCAGCGCACCGCGCCGACGCTCACCCTGAAGAAGGGCATCGTCAAGAAGACCAGCGTCGCCACGCTCTACGCCTGGATCAGCGCGATCCAGGTGAACCAGGTCGAGAAGAAGGACATCTACGTCCGCCTCTGCGACGAGAAGGGCGAGGCGGTGATCAGCTGGAAGGTGCAGAACGCCTTCCCCACCAAGCTCGACGCGCCCACCTTCACGGCCACGTCCAACGACGCTGCCATCGAGAGCATGGAGCTGATGGCGGACTCGATCCTGATCGAAGAGGCGTAGAGCGGCGCGATGGCCCAGTCGACGGACACGCAGCGGACGAGCTACCCGCTCGCCGCGTACAACTTCCGCGTGAAGGTGGACGAGACCTCGATGAGCTTCACCGAGGTCTCGGGTCTCGCGGTCGAGCGCCAGCACGTGACGTACGCGCACGGCCTGAGCTTCCAGGAGGGCCACGTGATCCAGACGTTCAACTCCAAGCGGTTCACGCCAGTCACCTGCAAGCGCGGCACCGTCCTCGGGGCAGATCCGCTGTTCCTCTACAGGTGGCTGGAGAAGCACGACAGCCGGAGCATGGAGGTAAGCCTCTGTGACGCGACGGGCGCGGCGGTGCTCGCCTGGAAGGTCGCCGTCGCGGTCCCCGTCAGCCTCAAGGCGCCGACATTCAGCGCCGCCACGAACGACGTCGTCGTGGACACGCTCGAGCTGCAGGTCAGGGAGATCTCCGTTGTCAGGCTCTGACGTTCGCGACAACGGCGGTTCCCCCGGCCGAGATCCGGGGCGCTGCGCGGATCCGCCGCGCGGCGCCCCGGGCCCCGGGCCGAAGGGGTGGAGGTCAGGATCATGAGCGCTGCTATACCGAAGCTCGCTCCGCAGAGCGAGATGTTCGCCAGCTTCCGTTTCGGCGTCTCCTTCTTCGCCGGCGGCGTGGTGCCAAACCCGCTCGACATCCGCTTCAAGAAGGTGAAAGGGCTCTCGGCGACGGTGAAGACGACGCCGCTCGCGGAGGGCGGACAGAACCTCTACACCCAGCCGCTGCCCTCTGGGGTCGAGTTCGGCAACCTCGTCCTCGAGCGCGGCATGGTGGTGGGTTCGCCGCTGCGCCTCGAGTTCGACGCCGCGATGTCCCTCTTCAAATTCGCCACCTCGAACGTCCTCGTGACCCTCTTCAACGAGGCATACATCCCGGTGTCGGCGTGGTTCTTCTTCAGAGCCTATCCGGTCAAGTGGTCGACCTCCGACCTCGACGCCGAGCCGAAGGACCTGCTCATCGAGTCGCTCGAGCTCGCCTACGCCCGGATGCAGATCATGAGGGTATGAACATGCCTGTGGAGATCAAAGAGCTGGTGATCCGCGCCGTCGTCGCGCCCCCGGAGGGGGCGCCGCGCGCGCGCGCCGCCGCGCCCGACATCACGGCCGCCGGGCAGGAGGCCGTGATCGAGGCGGCGGTCAAGGAGGTCCTCCGGGTCCTCAGGGCGTCAAAGGAGAGATGATCGTGGGACTGAACCTCTTCAAGCTCGAGAAGCTCAAGATCAAGGCCTTCAAGGACGCCGCGCGCCGGCAGCCGAGCGCGGCGCCGTTCGAGGCGATGTTCAACCCGGCGTCTTTCTCGGACAGCTACGCGATCACCTGGGGGGCCAGGCAGGGGGTGGGCACCAGCGGGCCGCAGCTCTCGTATAGCGGGAGCAAGCCGCGCACGCTCACGCTCACCCTGGTGGTCGACGGCACCGGCGTGGAGTCGATAGGGCTCCTCGCGCCGATGCGGAAGAGCGTGAAGGATCGCGTCAAGACGTTCCTCGACGTCGCCTTCCGGTACAACGGGGTCATCCACGAGCCCAATTATCTTCTCGTGGAGTGGGGATCGCTGATCTTCTCCTGTCGCCTCTCCGCGGCCGAGATCAAGTACACCGCGTTCGAGCGGGACGGCACCCCGCTCCGGGCCGAGCTCCAGGTGACGCTGATCTCCGACAAGGCCGCCAAGGCACGCGCCAGGGAGGAGGGCAAGACGTCGCCGGATCTGACCCACAGCCGGATCGTGCGCAGCGGGGACACGCTGCCGCTCCTGACCAGGGACATCTACGGCTCGTCCGCCGCCTACCTGGACGTCGCGCGGTGGAACCGCCTGGACGACTTCAGGAGCCTTACCCCCGGCCAGCAGATCCTCTTTCCACCGCTCGCCAACCTGGTCGCCGACGCCTCCAGCAAGGATAGATGACGCCATGCCCGCGGTGACTCCCACCATCCTCAGCAACGGTAAGCCGATGGACCCGGCCTACGAGCTGCTCTCCCTCGACATCCGGAGAGAGGTCGACCGGATCCCCCAGGCGGAGCTGCGCGTGCGCGACGGCGACGCCGCGAAGCAGGCGTTCGACATCAGCGATACGGGCTTCTTCGAGCCGGGGGCGAAGATCGAGATCAAGCTCCGGTACGAGGGCGAAGCAGACCAGTGCGTCTTCAAGGGCATGGTGGTGCGGCACGGGGTGGAGGCGGGCGACGACGGCTCCGTCCTGGTGATCGGGATCAAGGACGCCGCCGTCAAGCTGACCACCGCGCGGCGGAGCGCCGTCTTCCGGAAGATGACCGACGGCGCGATCGTCAAGGAGCTCCTCGCGGCGGCCAGCGTCGAGGTCGGCACCATCGCCGAGACCAAGCCGGAGCACGCGGAGATGGTGCAATACAACTCCACGCCCTGGGACTTCATCCTCTTGCGGGCCGGCGCGCTCGGCCTCCTCGTGGTCGTCGAGGACGGCAAGGTCTCGCTCCGGAAGACGGCGATCGAAGGCGCGCCCAAGCACCGCTTCGCTTATGGCATCACCGAGATCTTCGACGTCGAGATCGAGGCCGACGCCGAGCACCAGTACCGAGCCGTGGAGAGCGTCGCCTGGGATCCCAAGGAGCAGAAGCCCACCGCGGTCAGCAAGGCGAAGAGCGTCCGCGCCACCCAGGGGAACCTCGACGGGGGCAAGCTCGGCGACGCGGTCGGCAACGGCACCTGCTCGCTCTCCCACCCGGTCCCCGTCGCCGCAGAGGAGCTCCAGGCCTGGGCTGACGCCCACATGGCGAGGAGCCGGATGGCGCTGCTCCGCGGGCGGATCGCGGTGCCGGGCTTCGCCGATATCAAGCCGCTCGACGTGATGGCGGTCGCGGGGATCGGCAAGCGATTCAACGGCGAGACGCTGGTGACGGGGCTCCGCCACCGGGTCGACGCGTCGGGCTGGCGGACCGACGTGCAGTTCGGGGTCTCGCCCGAGGGGTTCTCCCGCAAGGAGGAAATCCGCGACACGCCGGCGGCCGGGCTCCTGCCCGCGGTGAGCGGCCTGCAGATCGGCGTCGTCGCCGGTTTCGAGGACGATCCCGACAAGGAGCTCCGGGTCAAGGTCATCCTCCCGGGCGTCGACGCCAAGCAGGACAAGGCTGTCTGGGCCCGGCTCGCCTCGCCCGACGCAGGCAAGGCGCGCGGGTACTTCTTCCGGCCGGAGCCCAAGGACGAGGTGGTGGTGGGCTTCTTCAACGACGATCCGCGCCGCCCGGTGATCCTGGGGGCCCTCTTCGGGTCGAAGAACGCGCCCCCGGACGTGATGGGAGATCCCAGCGAAAAGAACGACAAGAGCGGGATCGTCACCAAGTTCGGGACGAAGATAACGCTCCTCGACCCCGACGAGAACAAGGCGTCGGTGTCCATCGAGACGGCCAACAAGAACAAGCTGGTCATCGACGACGACGCCAAGAGCATCCTCCTCGCCGACCAGCACGGCAATTCCATCACCATGGGCAAGGACGGCATCGAGATCACGAGCGGCAAGGATCTGAGCCTCACGATCGAGGGCAAGAAGAAGGTCACGATCACGGGCAAGGAGGTCGACGTCAAATGACGAGGTCAGGAGAAGAGGCGAGAGAGCTCCACCTCTCGGTGACGGTGGACGAGGTGAACCTGATCCTGGAAGGGGTGGGTCTGCTCCCGTTCGCCAGGGTCTACGCGCTGGTCGGCAAGCTCCAGCAGCAGGCAAGAGAGCAGCTCGGCGGCAAGCCCGCCCCGGAGGAGCCGGATGCTACCTGAGAGCTCTTTCCTCGGTCGAGGCTGGGCGTTCCCGCCCTCGTGGAGCCGCGGCGGCGCAGACGTGGAGATGGTCTCCGGCGCCCCCGACGTCCAGCAGAGCCTGCAGATCCTGATCGGGACCTCGCCGGGCGAGCGGGTCCTGCAGGAGACGTTCGGCTGCGACCTCGCGAGCCTGGTATTCGAGGAGCTGGATCAGGGGCTCATCAACACCATCGAGCGGCTCCTCACGGACGCGATCCTCGAGCACGAGCCCCGGATCCAGGTCGATCGGATCGACGTCGCGGAGAGCGACACCCAGCCGGGCTGCGTGCTCATCGGGGTCAACTACACCGTCAGGGATACGAACTCACGCTTCAACATGGTCTTCCCGTTCTATCTCACGGAGGCGACCCTCCCCGGGGGGTGAGAGCGCCATGACAAAAAAGCTCATCCTCGTCGACGGTGACAAGGCGATCTTCGAGTTCACCTTCGGGGCCGCGCTCGTCCTGCCCAGGCCCGGAAAGCTCGAGGGGAGCGGCCCGGCGACGCTGAACGGGAAGAAGCTCTGCGTCGAGGGCGACGAGGGCAAGGTCTCGGTCGCCAACTGCTCCTACGTGATTCCGGGGTACTCCATCCCGGGCAAAGGGACGCTGAAGATCGCCGCCCTCGGGAGCGACCAGAAGGCGAAGAAGACCAAGACCGGTAACAAGGCTGTCCTCCTGAAAGGGACCCAATTTGACGCGACGTTCGAGGTCCAGAACCCGGCGAAGCAGCCGCCGAAGGGGCCGGGGCCGCCGATCCCGGATGCGACCCTGAAGTACCAGGGCAAAGGCATGTTCACCACGACCAACAAGATCTTCAAGGGAACCTGAAGGGGACCGCGAACGCGGATCCCCGACCCACGTTAAAGGGGACCGCGAACGCGGATCCCCGACTCACGTTGAAGGGCAGAGCCAGTCATGTCGAGCACGTCGAAAGAGCCTGAGGGCGCAGAGCGCGACGGTACGAGCCAGGCGGGGCGCGCGCTCGCCGCGCTCGATCCCAGCTACGTCTCGGTGGACGAGCGCACGTCCGAAGATCTCCTGGCGTTCGCGCGCGCCTACGGCAAAGAGCTCACGTACTACAATGCCAGCGGCGAGCCGGATGGCGACTGGAGCGGATTCGTCGGCTCGAAGCTCCGGCCCGAGGACGTCGCGGCGTTCCTCCAGAACCCCGAGAAGTTCACCCCCGAGGCCGCCCCCGAGCTCTATCGGCCGCATTTCGTCCTCTTCCTCGCGTTCCTGCAGTTGCTCGAGAAATCCCGGGCCGAGCTCAACACGCTGACCGGACGGCACCTCGACTTCTACTATCGCCAGGTCCTGCGGATGGCCCGGAGGCCGCCCATCCCGGATCGGGTGAACCTGATCGTCGATCTCGCCCCTGGCGGCCGGGAGGTCCTCTTGCCCGGCGGAGCGCTCCTCGACGCCGGCCCGGACAGCCTGGGACGAGCCCGGATCTACACGACCGATCGGGATCTCATCGTCAACCGGGCGCAGGTCGAAAAGATCAGCTCTCTCTTCATCGATCGACGGCGCATGGGGCTCCGCCAGGTCACGAGCCGCTACGCGAACGACAAGCCGCGGGCGTGCGAGGCGATGTTCGCTCTCGCGATCGGAGATCCGCTGCCGCCCTATCCCGGCGACGGGGCGCTGGTCGACTACGCCAAGCTGACGAGCCTTCTCGCCCTCGTGAAGCGCTCGGACAGCGACTTCTTCATGTCGCCCCCCACGCTGCGCGACCTGATGAACCGGAAGAAGCTGCGCGCCGAGACGCCCTCCGAGTGGATCGAGATCTACGCCGCGCTGGAGCTCGCCGGCACGAAGAAGAGGGGCGCTCCGTTCACGCTCGCCCGGAACTCGCGGGACCTGGAGGCGAACCTCCAGGAGGCCGTGGGGCCCTTCACGTACGGCACGCTCCCCCAGGTGAGCACCGTCGACGATCTCTACGAGCACCGGACGCGCGACGACGTCCAGGCGTTCATCCAGGAGACGCTGGGCTTCGTGCCCGCCGACTTCGAGCAGATGATGCAGCGGAAGAGGCAGTTCGACGCCGCGTGGGGCGAGATCAACCGCATCCTCGAGAGCGCCGGGCAGAAGAAGAGAAACGATCCGACCTACCGGCTCACGCCCACGGACGTCACGGCCTTTGCCGACAACGCCAAGGCCGCCGTCGGCACGGACGGTATCGAGCAGTACTGGAGCGGCGTGCTGGTGCTCGAGGCGTACGTCCACGTGCCGGCGGAGCGCTTCGCCATCGCCATGGGCGAGATCCTCGACACGCCGGAGAATGAGTGGAACCAGGTATTTTCGATCCTCGAAGAGGCCCACCGGGAGAAGCTCCGCAAGGACCGCAGGGATGAGCTCCGGCGGCTCCTCGAGGGCGCTCCGCCGGCGCGGCTCGTGGACCTGATCCGGTACGTGCTGGGCGAGGCCCCGAGCCCGGAGGACGACCCCGCCGCGATGGACCGCCTCGAGCCCTATCTCGGCAAGACGGAGCTCGCCAAGCTCCAGTCGTCCGCGACGTCGAACGACTGGGAGGAGATCTATGTCCTCCTGGAGATCGCCCAGCGCAATCGGCTTGGCGAGCCGCCTGCAGAGAAGGAGGAGTGGTTCAACCTGTTTCCGGCGGAGGACGCCACCACGGTGTCAAGCCGCCCGAAGGGCACCGCGGGAGGCGCTCCCGCATGGGTCACCTTCGGGGTGGCGCAGCCCTCCTCGAGCGCGGGCCCCGCTCCCGCGCCCGTCCTCGGCTGGGCCCTCTGCTCTCCGCTGCTGGTGCTCGGCGAAGGCCAGCGCGTCATCACGCTCACCCTGGGATTCAGCCCCGCACATTCTCCGCTGGAGGGCCTCTTTCCGCAGAGCGGAGAGCTCCCGCTGCTCTTCCAGCTCAGCACCGAAAAGGGCTGGGTCGAGTGCTCTTCGGTCGGGGTGCAGACCGGTTCGTACAAGGATCTGACCGGCACGACTCCCAAGGACAATCCCCTCGGGGTTCGATTCACGCTGACCCTGGGGGCCAGCGTCGACCCGATCGCGGCGCCGCCTTCGGGACTCGCGGGGATGGACAGCCCGTGGCCCGTCTTGCGGCTGATGCTCCGGCCGATCTGGAGCGAGGCGGACAAAAAATACGTGATCCGCTACCGGGAGCTCGGCGAGCTCCTGATGGTGTCCGCGCACGTCAAGGTGGAGGTCCAAGGGCTGAAGTCCATCCAGCTCCAGAACGACGAGACGACGCTGGACGCGAAGAAGCCCTTCGAGCCGTTCGGCAGCGCGCCGGACGTCGGCTCACGCCTCCTGCTCGGACACCCCGAGGTCGCCGGCAAGAAGCTCGACAGCCTGGCCTTCAACTTCCAGTGGATGGGGGTGCCGGCGGACCTCGCAGCCCATTACGCCAACTATCCGTCTGCCCCCTTCACCTTCACCACCAGGGTCAGCTTGATCGACGGGCGCGGGGCGACGGAGCTCGCCAAGGCAGCGCCGCTCTTCGGCGCCAAGAGCTCCGATCCGACCTCGATCGCCGTCACCACCGCCCTCGCCGCGGCCGGCGCGGCCGACCCCCAGGCGCTCGTCGAGGGCTCGCTCGATCAGGACCTGTCGACCTCTCGGCGCTACCTGCAATGGGAGCTGAACACCCCGGATTTCCAGCACGGGAGCTACCCTGGCGTGGCTTCGAGCAAGGCGCTCGCCCTGTCGGTCGCCGTCGCCAAGGACCCGGCGAAGGTCGACGCTGCGGCGTACCAGGTGAACCCGCCTTACACGCCGAAGCTGAAGAGCCTGACGCTCGACTACGCGTCTTCGCTGGAGCTCCGCTTCGACGGCGCGCCGCGCGCCGCGGGCGGAACACCCGTCGATCGGGTGTTCCACGTTCATCCCTTCGGCACCTGTGACGGGGAGAGAGAGCGATCGAGCGCCGGCCTTCCCTTCCTGCCCGAGTACGAGAACGACGGCGAGCTCTACCTCGGCCTGCGCGACCTCTCCCCGCCCCAGACCGTCTCCATCCTCTTCCAGATGGCGGAGGGCAGCGCCAATCTGGATCTGCCGCCGCAGCCCGTCCGCTTCAGCTACCTGAGCGGCGACCGCTGGATTGCGCTGGAGCACCAGCTCATCTCGGATACGACGCGCGGCCTGATCAACTCCGGGATCGTCGAGCTCGCCCTCGCTCCGGTGGAGCCCAGCACCCGCCTGCGCGGCGATCTCTACTGGATCCGCGCCGCCGTGGAGCGGGACACACGGAGCCTCTGTGACACCATCGCGGTCCACACCCAGGCGGTGTCCGCCACCTTCGTCGACCACGACAATGCGCCGGATCACTTCGGCGAGCCCCTCCCCGCCGGGACCATCACCAAGCTCAGCTCGGCGATCCCGCAGATCGCGGGCGTGCGCCAGCCCGACACCTCCTACGGGGGCCGGACGGCGGAGGGCGCTGACACCTGGGCCACGCGCGTCAGCGAGCGCCTCCGCCACAAGCAGCGCGCGCTCACGGTGTGGGACTACGAGCGGCTGGTCCTCGATCGGTTTCCGGAGATCTACCGCGCCAAGTGCGTCCCTGCGACGCTCGGCGAGCCCGGGAGGGTCCAGGTCGTCGTCATCCCTGATGTCCGGAACAAGCTGCCGGCCGATCCCTTCGAGCCCAAGGCGCCGGCGAACCTGCTCGCGGACGTGCGGGAGCACCTCTCGGCGCGGGCCCCCGCCTCCGCCTCGATCGCGGTCGTGAACGCCCACTACGTGGCCGTCCGCGTCCGCCTCGGCGTGCGCTTCCGGGCCGACGGCAACGACGCCTACTACACCCAGCGGCTCAACGACGATCTCAACCGGTTCCTCGCCCCCTGGGCCTACGCCGAGGGCGCCGATCTCGCCATCGGCGGGAGGATCTACGCCAACAGCATCGTCGATTTCGTCGAGCGCCGCCCTTATGTGGACTTCGTCGCGGGCATCAAGCTCTTTCGTAGCGACGACGGAGAGAGCTTCCAGAGGGTGCCGCCCCCGGCCGACGGGAGCGGAGCCTTCGTTGGAACGACGAGGCCCGACGCGGTCCTCACCACAGCGCGGGAGCACCTGATCGACATCCTCCGCGAGGGTTTGTTCGAAGAGGCGCTGTTCACGGGCATCAACTTCATGAAGCTGGAGCTCGATTTCTTCATCCACTAGAAGCCTGGGATCACGCTCAGGCACTTGACACGACGTGTTGACCGATCGTTGAGAGAGGCAATCGCACACCATGGAAATCAACAAGAAGAGCCGTACGGAGCTGAAGGCGTACTTCGTCAAGAACGCCCTGCCGACGGCGGGCAACTTCAGTGATCTCATCGACGCCGCGCTGAACCAGAAGGACGACGGGCTCGTCAAGTCGGCCGATCAGCCGGTGCAGATCGCGGCGTCGACGGTCGGCGACAAGCCGGCGATCCACCTCTACGAGAGCTTCGCGACGGACACCAAGCCCGCCTGGGTGCTGGGCCTGCAAGCCGGCGGCAAGAAGGGCCTTGGCATCGGCGACGGCGACGGCAAGAACCGCCTCTTCATCGATGGCGCGACCGGCGGCGTGGGTATCGGCACGGCCGATCCGGCCGGCTACAAGCTCCGGGTAGCGGGAAGCGTCCTCGTCGACGGCGCCGACGGCAAGGCGCGCCTGAGCTTCGGCTCCAGCACTGGCCAGGTGCTCAACCTCTATGATGAAACGTACGGAATCGGCGTCCAGTCCAACACCGTGTACTTCCGCAGCTACTCGAATTTTGCCTTTTATAAGGGCGGCACGCACAGCGGAAATTTGCTCGATCCCGGCACCGGCGGCACCGCGATGCTCGTGATCAAGGACGGCAAAGTGGGGATCGGGATGACGACCCCACTGGACGGCCTCTCGCTGGCGAGCGGGTTGGCGCTGGTGTTCGGCGCGGATGATACCAACAGGGAGACCAGTAGTGGCACGATTGCCTATAAGCGCTGGTCCCGCGGGCTCGACATCGTGGGGGCCGGGGACGGTACCGACGTGGCCAAGCGGCAGATCACCTTCTTCGCGGAGGGAGGTTCGAAGTTCACGGGCAAGGTGGAGGTGAATGGGACTCTCCGGAGCACGATGTGGAACGTCTCCCAAATCATCACACAGAGGCCTGGAGCGCTGCCCGTCTCGGACAAGTTCCAGTCGAGCGGCGGCACGCTGCTCCTGCTCGTGTCCGGATCGGCGTTCCGGACGAATGGGGGGGGGAGGATCCAGATGGACTTCAGCATCGACGGCAACCTGGTCGGCACCGCGTTAGGGTGGGCGTCCAACACGTGGACCCACTACGGGTTCATCGCCGAGCCGCGGGTGGTCAAAAACATCGCGGCGGGCATCCACACGATCAGGCTCGCTGCCGGAACGGGGGACACCGCTACGGACGGCAATGATTTCTACTCCGTGACGGTGCTGGAGCTCCCGTTCTGACCGGGCGAGGAGGCGCTCGCCAGCCGACGACGTGGTGAACGGGGGAGAGGACTGGAGCCGGGACGATGGACTACGAATTTCTGCGCAGGGAAGGGATCCGCCAGCTCGAGCGGATGACAGGCGGGCAATGGACGGACTTCAACGCCCACGATCCGGGGATCACTATCCTGGAGCAGCTCTGTTATGCTCTCTCGGATCTCGGCTACCGCACCGGGTACGAGATCCCGGATCTGCTCGCCGACGGCGGAGGCGATCCGTACCGGAGCCTCCACCTGCCGGCGGAGATCCTCACCTCTCACCCGGTGACGCCGGCCGATCTCCGCCGGCTCGTCCTCGACGTGGACGGCGTCAAGAACGCGTGGGTCGAGCCGGCCACGGCGGAAGCGCTCCAGCTCTACTATCTTCCCGTGGAGCAGGAGCTCCGCCTCGCGCCCAAGGACGGCGCCTCCGAGCCGGTCCGCCTGCGCGGCCTCTACCGCGTCCTCATCGAGGCGTCGGAGCGCAGCCAGAGCACCCAGGTCAGGGCCAGGGTCGCTCGAAGGCTCTATCAGAGCCGCCCTCTGTGCGAGGACTTCGCGGAGATCTCGGTCCTGGAGCCGCAGCTCATCCAGGTCGAGGCCATCGTGGAGATCACGCCGGTGGACAACCCCGCGGCGCTGCTGAACGAGATCGGCCGCGCGATCGCCGACGAGATCTCGCCGCCCGTCCCCTTCGCGACGCTCTCGCAGACGCTGGACGCGGGCATCAGCGTCGACGCGACGTTCGAGGGGCCCCGGCTCGAGCGCGGGTTCATCTCCGACGAGGCACTGGCGAGCGCGACGCTGCGGACCGTGATCCACACCTCCGATCTGATGCGCGCGGTCACCAGCGTCGCGGCGGTGCGGGCGGTGAGCCGGATCCGCGTCTCCACGGGCGGCGCCAAGGAGGATTGGTCCCTGCCGGTCGACCCGGCTCGTGTCCCGAGGATGAACTTCGATGCATCGATGATCACCCTGATGAGCGCCGGGAGGGTGATCGCCCAATCGAAGCCGGAGGGCGCGCCGGACGCCCCCCGGGGCGCGGGCGACAGCGCGCTCGCGGTGCCCGCGGGGCGCGACCGGAACGCCGGCGCGTACACCTCGGTGCAGCAGCACCTCCCGATGCTCTACGGGATCGGCGAGATGGGGCTCCCGGACTCGGCGACGCCCGCGCGCAAGGCGCAGGCGAGGCAGCTCGCGGCGTACCTGATGTTCTTCGATCAGCTCCTCGCCAGCTCGTTCGCGCAGCTCGCCCACGTCAAGGATCTGTTCTCCCACGGCGGCGACACGCGGACGTATTTCACGCAGGCGCTGGACCAGCCCGGCCTCCGGCTCGAGGAGATCTGCGCGCTCGACGACGGGCACCGGGCCCGGCTCAGAGACCTCGTGGAGAGCCCGGCCGAGGTCGCCTCCCTGGAGCGGAAGAACCGCTTCTTGAATCACCTCCTGGCCCGCTTCGCCGAGCCGATCGGCGATCACGAGGCGGCCTCCACGCCGAGCTCTCAGGCGGAGCGCGCGCGGCGCAAGCAGCGCCTCTTGCAGCGATATCCCCGGATCAGCAGCGCGCGGGGGACGGGGTTCGATTGCCTCGCGCCCGGCGGCCTCGCCAACATGTCGGGGCTAGAGGAGCGGCTCCGCATCTCGCTCGGTCTTGCCGGAGACGAGGAGATCACCGTCGTCGAGCACATCCTGCTCCGTCCGATGTCGGGCGACGAGACGCAGGAGCGCCCGGCGCCGACGGACGCGCCCACGGAGGTGCCGCCCGCGCTGCTCTCGGCCGCGCGGGAGAAGGATCCCTACTCGCTGCGATTGACGTTCGTCCTCCCCGACGGGGTGGGGCGCTTCAGCGATCCAGCGTTCAAGCAGCTCGTCGAGCAGGCCCTCCGCGCGGAGACGCCGGCGCACCTGACACCGTATGTGCTCTGGATGGCGGCCGACGCCTGGGCGGCGTTCCGGACGGCTCACGGGCAGTGGTTGCAGAAGCGGCGGGAGGTCCTCGCCGCGACGTTGGGCGTGAACCTGGAGGGGCAGAGCTCGTAAAACCATGACCATCGCGAGACCTATCGATGTGCGCTGCGCCCGGGACCGGCTCATTGACCTCCTGGAGATCGGGGAGACCACGCCGATCCGGGACGTGAACGTTCAAGAAGCGCAGCTCACCGTGGACGTGGGCGCTCCCTGCGAGATCGACATCGATCCCGCCCAGGCAGGCGTCAGGTACGAGCTGTTCGACGGCGACGCGGCGGTGGCGCCCGCCTGCTCCGTCGACGGGACCGGGGAGACGGCGGTCCTCAAGGGGCCGATCATCGACAAGGAGGACAAGACCTTCAGGGTCCACGCGAGGAAGCTCGATCCCCTGACGCGCGCGACCTTCCTGCTCCAGACCGCGACGGTGAAGGTCGGGCTGGCCACGGGGCTCCCCGTCTCGACGCCCGAGATCGCCCCGGTGCCTCGCCTCGTCGACCACGGGAGCCGCGTGGTGGTGAGCATCTCGGACAGCCAGGCGGGCGCGACGTACGGGCTGATCGACGGCGCGGGGCGCCCGATCCCCATGACGCCCCCCGAGCGGGTGAGCGGGAACAAGGACGGCGCCATCACGCTGACGGCCAGTCGGGTGACCGAAGACACGGTGATCCGGGTCGACGTCCAGAGGACGTTCGACGCGAGCGAAGGGCGCGAGCCGCTGAACGCGGTGCTCACCACGGAGCTGCCGATCGCGGTCCGCGCCGATCGGGATCTCGTGGTGTCGGCGGTCGGAGCACCGGTCCTGCCGCAGGGCAGCGCCACCATCACCATCGCCGCGAGCCAGCCGAGCGTGCTTTACAGCGCCCACGTCCGCGCGCTCTCCACCGTGGACTTCGTGCCCGGCGCGGGGCCCACCCAGAGGGCGATCGCCGTCCCCGGCACGTCTGGCGTCGAGGTGTACACCCCGCGTCCTCCCGCGCTCTGGCAGGCGCCGGCCGGCTCCGTGCAGCACGGGGACGCGATGCCGGGCAACGGCGGCGTCCTCGAGCTCGGCGTGGGGCCGCTGGAGGACGACAGCATCGTCGTGGTGCAGGCGCGCAAGATCCACACGGAGGCCGGCGCGCCGCTCGAGTCCGCGGTGCAGCTCGAGCAGGCGGTGGTCGTCCTGGTGAGGCCGGAGTCGGTGCCCGCGCTCGAGCTCGCGCTGTCAGCGAGCGCCGACGGCACCCGCGGCACGCTGCTCGTCTCGGGCGGCCAGCCCGGGGTCTTCTACCACTTCTACCCGAGCAACGAGGCCAGCGAGCTGGGCCTACCGGCGTACTTCCACCGGCTCGACGAGCACAACCCGTCGTTGAACAAGGGTATTGCGGCCACCGAGCCGGAAGGGTCGGAGCAGGTTCCTCGCCGGGGGCTCCGGGTCGAGATGGATCTCGTGATCACGCGCGATCCGGCTGCGCCCGCGGGCGGGGACCCGGCGCACAAGCGCCCGCTCGATCCCCTGGTGGACATCGCGCCGCTGCCCGTCGGCGGCGCGGTGGACGTGATGGCCATCAAGGCTCGCACCGGGATCGGGTGGCCCGTCAAGCGATCGGTCGCGATCACATCGGTCACCGATGGGGGCTCGTCCAGCGAGCTGGGCTCTGCCCCCGAACCCCCGGCCACGGCGCCGTGACCGCGCCGCGCCACCAGATCCGCCGGCAGATCCTGGAGGTGACCGTCCAGGATCACGAGGCAGCGTGGCGGCTGCAAACCGAGCTCGGCCGCATCCACGCTGAGCGCCTCGAGGCGCTCATCGATCGGTGTTGCACCGAACTCGGCGCGCCGGACCGCCTCCAGCGGATCGCGCTGGTCGAGGTGGATCTCGGGCGGCTCGATCCCGACCACCTGGAGCGCGATCTGGTCGACAAGCTCGGTCCGCTGCTGCAGGAGGCGCTGGCCGCGCGGATCCGCGAGGAAGACGAGAAGAGCGCCCTCCGGGGCAGCGATCCCGAGGTGATCTCCCGGCTGGAGCTCGTGGCGTTCTTCGCCCGCACCGGCGCCCTCCCCTGGTGGGCGGACACCACGCGACCGCGGCTGCTGGACGAGACTCTGGGGCTGCTCCTCCAGCGCGCGGCGCGCCCGTTCGCGGCGCTGATACGGGCGCTCGAGCGCGAGCCCGGCGCGCTGACGAGGATCGTCCGCCACGGCCACGACGCGCGGCTCTGGGCGCTCTTCGACGCTCTCGTGGCGTCCTCGCAGGCCGACCTCTCTTCGATGCCGGTGGAGCTCGGAGCCCTGCTGCGCGCGCACCGGGCGGTCGCTGGGGCCACGCCGGTCGGCTTCCGGACGTGCGTCTGGACGGGCGCGCTGCGGACGGCGTGCGTCGAGGAGAGCCCGAGCGACGGGCGCGTGGGCTTCTGGCGCGACGCGCTGGCCCGGATCGCGCTGGAGGCCGGCGTGACCCTCAAGTCTCTCCTCGCGGGGCTCCACGCGCCCCTGGGGCCGAGCCCATCGGTCTGGCCGGGCGCGCTGGGGGCGGTCGGGCAGAGCCTCGGCGTAGGCGCGCTGGGGGCGGTCGGGCAGAGCCCCGGCGTAGGCGCGCTGGGGGCGGTCGGGCAGAGCCCCGGCGCGGTCGTAGAGAGGCCGGTCCGGCAGACGCAGGGAGAGGCTCCGTCGCGCGATCCGGGGGCCAGGGCCGCGGACGAGGAGCTGTCCGTCGATCCGGCGTACGGCGACTCCGATGAGGCCTACGTGGACAACGCCGGGCTGGTGGTGCTCTGGCCCTTCCTCGGGCACCTGTTCGAGCGCCTGGGGTTGATGGCAGACGGGCAGATAGCCGATCAGCGCGCTCTCCACCGCGCGGCCGGCCTGCTCCAGCACCTCTGCACGGGGGATCTCGAGCCGACCGAGCACCAGCTTCCCCTCGCGCGGGTGCTCTGCGGCATGCGAAGGACCGAGGTCTTCGACTTCGGTCCTCCGGTCACCGAGGCGGAGACCGAGGAGTGCATCCACCTGCTCACGGCGGCGATCGAGCGCGCCCCGATCCTGAGGGACATGTCGATCGCCGGATTCCGTGGCTCGTTCTTGATTCGCAAGGGCGCGCTCGGCGTCCGCGACGGCGCGTGGTTCCTGCGCGTGGAGCGGGCCTCTCACGACGTGGTGCTGGATCGGTTTCCCTGGGGGATGAGCTGGGTGAAGCTGCCCTGGATGGAGGCGCCGCTCTGCGTGGAGTGGTGACCGCGGCTTCGTTGATCGCACGATTGGCGGTGACGCGCGGGGCCGCCTCGTCTCTCAGCCCGCGCCGAGGAGAGTCTCATGCAAATCGCTGTTGACCGGTCCACTCCGAAGATCTCGCAGAGCGCCGCTCGCACGTCGCGGGCCCGCGCTCCGGCGCCGCTGCCCATGCAGAGGAGGACGATGACGTCGGCGCGACCGCCGACCGAGCCGGCGCGCGCGGCGCTGGAGCGCGCGTTCGGGGCTGAGTTCTTTGCGGGCGCGGCCACTGGGCCCAGCGTGGGGGGCGGGAGCGGACCGGACCGCGCCGTCAATTCCACGGGGATCCCGTCGCCGGTGAAGGCCAAGATGGAGGCGGCGTTCGGGACCGACTTCTCCGGCGTGCGGGTGCACCCGAGATCGTCGCGCGCGGCGGCGCTGGGAGCGCTCGCGTACACGCAGGGGAGCGAGATCCACGTGGCGCCGGGGCGGTGGGCGCCGGAGACGAGGCAGGGGCAGGAGCTGCTCGGGCACGAGCTCGCGCACGTGGTGCAGCAGCGGGCGGGGCGCGTGCAGGCGACGGCGCAGTACAAGGGGATAGGGCTCAACGACGCGCCGGCGCTGGAGGCGGAGGCGGACACGCTGGGAGCCAGGGCGGCCGCAGGGGCGGTCGCGATTCATGACGGCAGTCCGGTAGGTCTCGACAATAGCGGAGTCCACGTCATCCAGCGGAAGACGGTCGTGAAGTGGACGACGCAGGATTTTGAATACAACGACGCCAGCGGGAACCTGGCCAGCCAGGTCGTCGGCAAAAAAATGGAAGCGGACCTCGACCCGGCCGATCTGAGGACAGGAAACCACACGACCAGCCGGGAGATGGAGGACCTGTTCGATGGCCTGAAGGCCCACTGGGACCCGGGATCAAAGCGCTGGGTGCGCGGCCACCTGCTGAACGACAACCTCGGCGGCCCTGACGTCGATACCAACCTCTTCCCGATCACCGGTCATGCCAATGGCGAGCACGAGCGCGAGGTAGAGAGTCATGTAAAAGCATGGGTGTCGGCAAAGAGGCCTTGCCGCTACAGTGTGAAGGCATACCAGGATAGGGGCAATGTAGGCCCCCTGAGAAATGCGGGCGGAAGACTCGAGTGCTATGCCGAAACGACGGACGGAGGCTCTCCTCTGGTGGTGTACAAGACGATCTACTCGAGGCCAACGCCAATACCAAATCAGGCGCCGCATGGATGGCAGTTCTCCGACGTGGACACACACGATCACAACTGGTTTTGGCGCAATAACACGGAGAAAGGCAGCGGCGCGAAGGGCATCAGAGGGCTGCCGCGTCCGGCCACGGGGATGAAGAGGAGCGCGGCGGCAGCCTGGGAAACCCAGCATGAAACCAAGCGCTGGCTCTATGGTCCTGATTACCAGATGTGATTCTTCGCGCGCGTACGGTCGAGGCTGGTGGGTCCGAGTTGCTCACGATGCCATCTTCGCAGAGGCGCGCCCGCGGCTTCGTTGATCGCAGGATAGCTTGAAGGAACACAAGTTTAATTTCTCTTAAGATGACGACGCTCGGTCTCGTCGGTTTCATAGGGAGACGTCACCGCCGAAAGGGACCTGTTATGTCACGGAACGTCTTCCTGTTCGAAATCGCCGCCGCGCGGGGCGACGCGGAGGAGGTCGAGCGAGCCCTGCTCTCACGCACCTCGGCCTTCGCGCTCGGAGACTTTCCCACGCTCGATCCGGCGCTCTTCGCGCACCGGATCCTGCGCGGGAAGGGCGCGTCGTACACCTGGGAGATCGGGCTCGACGAGATCGAGGAGGCCCGGCGCGGAGAGCTCCACGCCGCGCTGCTGGAGCAGATCCAGACCTCGCTCGCGGGCGTGGCCGAGCTCCGATCGTCCGCCGCGTACGCCGACCTGTCGCTCCCCGCGCCCGGCCTCGATCCCGCCCGCGCCAGGGGGGGCCGGGGCGGGGCCCTCTCGTTCGCGGACGGCGATCTCCCGGTCTGGGAGGATCACGCGCGCGGCTCGGGCGCGGTGGAGGCAGGGAGCGCGCTGCCCGAGGATCTCACCGCCGAGATCGCGCAGAGCCGCGCCGCCGTGCCGGTCGAGCCGGGGCTCAAGCCCTGGGGCGCAGGGCACGTGTACACGGGCAGCGCGGACAAGGATCACCTCGCCTACCTGCACAGGTATCTCGACGCCCGGGCGGCGAAGGCGAGCCCCGCCGATCGGCGGAAGATCCTCGCCTTTCGCGCGTTCCAGGCGCGCGAGGGCAGCACGGCCGCCATCAACACCTACGATAACCAGATCGTCACCTGGGGGACGGGCTGGGGCGGCCGCGGCTGGCTGGGCAAGGTGATGGAGCGGGCGACCGCGAACGACGCCGTGCGCGAGGCGCTGGGCGCCGCCGGCGTCCGCTACCGCGGCAGCAACGTGTACGACGTCGTCGATCTCGACTCCGGCATGGTCGTCACCGGAGGCAAGGAAGCGCTCGAGATCCTGCGCCGCTCCGTCCCGCTCCTCCACCGGCTGATCGACCTGGCCAGGAACCCAGCCACGCGCGACGCGGTGACCGAGGCCCAGCTCCGCACGTTCATGGATGGCTCGGGCAACATCTGCGGCGCCGACGCGATCGCGACGCAGGCGCTGTTCAACCTGATCGCGCACCTCAAGCACTGGGCGCCCGGGTACGTGATCGGGTGTCTCGAGTGGGCCGTACCGCAGCTCGGCCCCGGGTCGCCGTCCGAGGAGCGCGACCGGCGCCTCGCCGCGCTCGTGGGCCGCTACTTCTACGGCAAGGCGCGCAAGCACAGGTGGATCCCGGACTTCAGGCAGTTCCGGCTCTACTTCCAGCACCTGAAGGACGACGGGCTCGATTGCCTGCACGAGCCCTTCCTCCAGGCCGCGGGGCCTCCGGCGGATGACCCGTTCGCCGCCGCGGCGGACGCGCCCGCGGCGGCGCCCCCGCCAGAGGCGCCGAGCCCGCCGAAGGATCCGCGCCTCACGCGCGCCCCCCTCGCCGGGCAACCCGATCTGGAGAGCGTCGCCTCGGGCCGGGGCGCGCTCCGGAGAGGGGCGAGGGGACCAGGGGTGAAGGCGCTGCAGGAGGCGTTGATCGCGCTGGGCGAGAGCGTGCCTGGCGGCGCTGACGGCGCGTTCGGTCCGGGCCTCGAGGCGGCCGTCAAGCAGTTCCAGGCCGAGCGCGGCCTCGCCGCCGACGGCGTGATCGGCGCGGCGACGCTCGCGGCCCTCGACGCGGCCTTCGTCGCGGGCGCGGCGACCCGGGCGGCAGGCGCGGAGACATCGAATCGAACAGAAGAGGAGGAGCACCGATGACCGCAGAGAAGAGCGATGAAGGCGTCCCGCCGCAGGCGGGCGTCCCCGCGTGGGTGGACATGGACCCGGCGCCCGCCGAGCCGCCCGAGGAGTGGCTGGCTCGCCCGGTCGCGTTCGCCGACGACGAGCCGCCACCGCAGCTCGTCCGCACCGTGAACCTGCTGGAGGCCCCCGAGCACGATCTCCGCGGACCGGAGGACGCGGAGGGCCTCGCCGAATTCCTCGTCTACCGCGCGAGGGAGGGTATCGACGACATCTTCTCGCACGAGGATTACGACACCGCCGCGGGCGACGGCGAGGACTGGGCGCGGGCCATCGCCGAGCACCAGACCGGCATCCCCTACACGATGCCAGCGTACTTCTACGGTGCGCAGAAGAGGGTCGCCGGGGCCATCAAGGACGGCGGCCGCTACCCGATCGTGGGGCAGTGCCAGCAGTCGGTGACCACCGCGCTCTGCCTCGGCGGCTGGGACGGCGGCCCGTACGGCGACATCGGCTGCGGGACCGACGCGCAGCCGGCCGCGGCCAGGCTCGGCGACGGCTGGACCGACGTCCCCAGGGTGCTCGCCGACTGGCCCGACGATCTCTGGGAGAAGGTCACTGTCGGCTCGTGCCTCTTCTGGTCGGCGTCCGGAGCCGCCGGGGCCGGGAGCGGGCACGTGGCGATGGTGCTCCGCAAGCACCCGATCGAGCGCAAATGGCAGCTCTGGGACACCACCACCTCGTTCAACGATCCCGTCGTGCACCCCACCTCCGCCAGGGGCGCGCGCATGCTCTGGGAGTCGCACTGGTGGCCCTTCATCCCGCCGGCGCTCTCCAAAGGTCAATGGTTGTTCCGCGGCATCGCCAGGATCGACGGCCTCGGGACGGTCAAGAGCGACGTGAAGCCGCGCGGGCGCGCCCGGCTGCTCCTCCGGAGCCGCGGCGACGGCAAGCTCCTCCACCGCTCGGCGTGGATGTCGATGGAGGACGAGGGACTCCCCATCTCCTGGTTGCTCCGCTCCCTGCGCGGGGCGCCCTTCCACGATCGGATCGAGCCCACGTGGTGCATCAACTCGAAGTCCGACGCGCCGACCCCGAACGCCCCGGACAACCGGCCGCTGCTCGACGTCTTCTGCGACCCGAAGGGCAACGCGAGGATGTCGTGGAGCCCGGCCCAGGGCCTGCACAACCGCCCGCACCCGGCGGACTGGGCGCCGCCCGCGGCGATCCGCCTGGCCGCGCTCAAGGGCGCTCGATGAACCCGGGAGACAACGCCATGCGTACCCTCATCCTCAGTGATCTGCACCTCGGCAACGGGGGTGACTACGACGTCTTCGCCGGGGGCGAGGCGCTGCCCGCGCTCCTCGACGTGATCGCGCGCGAGCCCGCGCGGGTCGTGGTCAACGGCGACGGCATCGACTTCCTCATGAACGAAGACCCGCTGGAGCTCGATCGGGCGCGCGCCGCCGCGCAGGCCCGCGCGATCGTCGCCGCGCCCGAGAGCGCCGCCGTGCTCAGGGCGCTCGGGCGCGTCCTCGCGCGAGGCGGCGAGGTCATCATCCGCCTCGGCAACCACGACGTGGAGCTCGCCGTCCCGGAGGTGCAGGAGATCCTGCGCGCGGCGATGGAGCAGCCGCCCGCGGTCGCCGCGCGCCTCGCCTTCCAGCTGGGCGACGCCCCTGCGATCCTCGACGTGGGCGGCGCCCGGATCCTCGTCACCCACGGCGAGCACAGCGACAACTGGAACAAGGTCGACTACGGGCGCCTGGCCCGGCTCGACCGGTTCAGGTACGCGGCCGGCTCGGTCCTCGTGAAGCAGCTCATGAACCCGATAGCGCGCCGCCACGGTCTCCGCTTCGTGAGCCTGCTCAAGCCCGATTTCCAGGGCGCGGCGCTCGCCGCGCTCGCGGTCGCGCCCGGGATCGTGAAGCAGCTCTTCAGCGCGGCCTCGCTCGACATCGCCTGGCAGCTCTTCAAGAAGGCGGGGTCGGCGGCCTCCTTCGCCGAGGAGGAGGAGGATCTCGGGCTCGCCGAGAGGTTCGCGGAGGCCGGCCTCGGGGCCGAGGAGGCGGCGGCGGTCGAGGCCACGCTCGGCGACGGGCCCGCCGCGTTCGCCGACGAAGAGGCGATGTCGACAGCGAGCCTCAAGCTCGCGCGCGCCGGCCTGAAGCTCTACGCGGGCGTGCAGAGGAGGCTCGCCGGCACCCTCGGCGACGAGTACTTCCACCTCGAGCCCGACGAGGCCGAGTGGGCCGACGCCCAGCGCCTGGCGAGGAAGTTCGACGCCGGCGCGGTGGTGATCGGCCACACCCACGCGGCCCGCTGGAAGGCGGCCGACGGGCTCGTCTTCGCCAACACGGGCACGTGGATCTGGTTGATGCAGCTCCCGCGCTCCGACGCCGGCGACGAGGCCTGGGCCGAGTTCATCGACGAGCTGCGCCAGAACCCCAGGCTCCTGCCCGAGAAGCAGAGGGCGGCGAGGACCCTCCAGCGCTTCACCGCCGTGCTCCTCGACGCGCACGAGGACGGCGGCGCGGCGATGTGGCTCGTGCACTGGGACCATGGAGAGCTCCGCTCGCTGGGATCCGCGCGCGTGCCCCCCGAGAGCGCGGCGCGCTGAGAGGAGAAGCCATGTCCGACATCGAGCTGCTCCTCTGCCATGCCGACGATCAACGCCCCGTCCTCGAAGAGGGGCTGCCGCTCGAGTCCGCCGCGGACGAGGCGCAGCCCGGGGGTGAGGACCTGGTCCACGATTTCGCCGACTTCTCGGACGATCCCAACGATCTCTCGCTCCAGCGCTGGTCCGTCATCGCGCCCGAGGGGCCCGCGGGCGACGCCCTGCTCGCGCTCGTCGAGCCCCTGATCCGGAAGCGGGAACAGGACCAGGGCGCGCCCGTCGTGCCCTATCGCGTCCCCGCCGGCATGGACGCGGACGCGGCGATCCGGTGGAGCAAGAGCGTCTATCATGACGAGTCGGTCGCGCTCGAGGATCTGCCGCGGTATCTCCTCGTGCTCGGCGACCTCGATGAGGTCTCGCTCGAGCTCCAGCAGGCCATGGCGAGCGAGGCGCTGGTCGGTCGCCTGGTGTCCCGGTCCGCCGCGGGCTACGCGGCGTACGTGGACAAGCTCCTCTCCTCGGAGCGGGCCCCCTCGGTGGAGGCGCAGGCGCGGGCGCTGTTCTTCACCGCGCAGGACGGCACCGCGGCGACCTCCATCGGCCACAGAGCGCTCGTCGCGCCCAGCGTTCAGCGGTGCCGCGACACCCAGCGGAGGGGCGGCTTCAAGGCGAGGGACATCGAGGAGATCGGCTATGAAGGCGCCGACGCGGCGAGGAGCGCGCTCCTCGAGCAGATCGAGAGGCCGGAGCCGTCGGTGCTGTTCACCATGAGCCACGGCCTGGGCGCGCCCCGCAGGGGATGGTCGTCGGGGGACGAGCAGCGCGCCGTGCAAGGGGCGATGAGCCTGGGCTGCGGCGTGCGGATCGCGGCCGAGGACCTCGGCGACAGGCCCTTTCTGCCCGGCGGCATCTGGTTCTTCCTCGCGTGCTACGGCGGCGGGACGCCGGCGGCGAGCGCCTACCACCACTGGCTCGCCAGCCTGCGCGACGCGGGCGGCTTCGGCGGGCGCGTCGACGGCGTGCTCGCCGGCCTGCCCAGGCCGGGCGATCGGCCCTTCATCGCCGCGCTGCCGCAGGCCGCGCTCGCGAACCCGCGGGGCCCGCTCGCCGTCATGGCCCACATCGATCTGGCCTGGACCTACAGCTTCCAGGACATGGGGCCCGACGGCAAGGACCGGGCGTCGCGCTTCGAGGGCGTCTTCAGCTCGCTGGTGAAGGGCGCGCGCGCGGGCAACTCGACCAACGAGCTCCTCCGTTACCTGGGGAACGCCAACCACGAGCTCGCCGCGATGTACAACCAGGAGGCCAGGGCCGAGATGGCGGGTAAGCCCCTCGCCCCCGACCAGGGCCGCGCGAAGCGGCGGGCGAACCTGTGGATGCTGCGCGAGGATCTCGCGGGGTACGTCCTCCTGGGCGATCCGGCGGCGCGGCTCGCGATCCACCGCGACAGGGGAGCCGTCAGGGCCGCGCCCGCGCCGGCGGAGGTGCACGCGGGCCTCCCGCCGGTGCCCGCCGCTCCGCCCGCGCCGTCCCGCGCGCGGGACGCGGCGCGCATGCAGCGCGCCGTCCACGAGAAGATCGTCGGGGAGGAGGGCGACAAGAAGATCGCCGAGAGATACGGTATCACGCGCGAAGAGCTCCAGCGCTTGTACGAGGCCTACTGCAAGGCAGGGCTCGAGGCGCTCGGCGAGCTGCCGTAGCGGTACGCATGGCCGAAGAGGAGCTCGACGCCCCGCCGGCCCGACGCTCCGCCGAGCCGCCACGCACGGCCCGGCGGCTCCTCGGCCTGCGGCCACGCCGCCACGGTCGCGTCGACCTCAGGAGCCGGCTCCTCAGGGACCAGCTCTGGACGCTCGCGCTGCTCGCCCTGCTCATCCTGCTGCTGCTCGTGGCGCTCACGGCCACGACGCGCGCTCCCGTCCAAGAATGGCCTGCCTGGGGGTACCGGACCCTCCTCGGTGTCTTCTCCTTTGGCGCCCTGGGAGCGATCTTCAGCGCTGCTCGATCGCTCAAGAGCTCCTCCCTCCGGGCCAGGATCCACGCTCAGGTTTCGGACGAGCGGGTCACCCTCTCTCGCGCCGTCCTCGGGGCGCTGCCCGGGCTCGCCGCCTATGCGTTCCTCCAGTCGAAGGTGCTGAACCTCGGCGATGCCGACAACAGCAAGGCCTTCGCGATCGCGTTCATCGCCGGCTTCAGCGAGCGGCTCGTGCTCAAGGTGGCGGAGACGTTCGCCGGGCCGAAGGCGAAGTAGCGGCGCCAGCGACGCGCCGCCTCCATCACGGGGCAGAGCGCGTGACCTGAGATCGCGCGCGCTCGGTCCTCGGCGAGACGAACCGGATGACGGCGCGCGGCGCGAGGCGATACCCGTGCTCGCTGCGCTGGATGACGTCCCTGAGCCCCATGCGGCGGAGCTGGGTCAGCGCCACGTAGACGCGGTTGGCCCCCGCGTCCGCCACCGGCCGCTCGCCGGGCCAGCCGGCGTCGAGCAGCTCCTGGAGTGAGAGCGAGGCGTCCGGCGCCTCGTCGTGCCGGTCGACGAGGGCCGTCACGATGCGGCTGAGCGCGTGCCCGAGCGTGTGTTTCACGCCGTCCTCCGTCGCGATCCAGCGCACCTCGAAGCCGAGGAACAGCGTGGGGGGGCGCGCCGGCGCGGCGTCGCTCGAGAGGAGCGGCAGCGCCCGACCGGTGAGCAGGCTGGCGACGAGCGACGCGAACCCCTCAGGATCAGGCGCCTCGCCGCAGGGCACGACGAGACGGAGAAAGTCCGACGCGGCGTCCGCGCCCTCGGCGCTCCCTCGCGCCTGCGCCGGCGCGCGGCGGACGCGCCGCTCGCGCCCCTCCAGACGCTCGGCGGGATCGAGGTCCATGGCGCGGGTGTCCCGGGCGACATCGCGCGCGCTCGCCGCGCTGCCCTGGACCGCGTGGCGGAGCGACAGCGCGAGGAGCGACAGCGCGGTGTCGTCGCCCGCCGGGGTCGGCGCGCCGCCTGCGGCCACCTCGGGCGCCTGGAACTCAAGGACCCTGTCGACCTGCTCCTGTCCGGCTCCTTCGAGCGGAGCATCCCTCCCATAGCCGATAAGGTACCAGTGCCCTTCGCGCGAGAAGAGGACGTCAGCGCATGAGACACGACCGATGCAGACGGGCCGCCCGCGCTCCGGGTCGGTCACAGCGTGGGCCGCCTGCATCGCCTTATGGAGGCTCGCGATCAGGCCAGCCGCGCTCCCGGGCGGCACCTTCCATCCGGCGTCGTTCAGGAGGCTGGTGAGGTCGACGCCATCGATCACGGCGTCACAGGCGAGCTCGATGTACGGCGTCCCGTCGGCGACCCCGCGCGCCGCGACCTTCGGGATGAGCGGATGGTCGAGGAGCGCGTGGACCCGCTCGATCTCGGCAAACGCAGCGTCCGCCCACGCCGCGCTGGCGGCCGGGCCGGGCACGATGACAACGCAGGCTCTCGCGTCTCCGGCGCGCGTCGCCGAGACGACGTGGAAGCCGTCACGACAACGGATGGGACGCGGGTTCATGTATCTGCCGAGCCATCGTGAACGAGAATCGCTGATGAATCCCATGATCGTATCCGTTCTCCACGCGCGCACGCCTGCCGGTGGACATCCTTAATCACGTCCCATGGCCGAGCCCGCTGATGCGTCCTTAATTATTTTTCAGATGAGAATCTCGTCCGCTACGTTCTAAAAGACCAAGGAGTCAGACACGGCAGGGAGCGCAACGTAGCGAGGCTTGTCCTTCGATGTGGCTGGAGATCGAGCTCGACATCAGCGGTACTGAGGTGCGCGTCAGCGCGCGTGGCAGCCGGGGAGAGCGCCCCCCGGCGCACGCGATATCTCCCGAGCAGGGCTTCGATGCCCTGCAGACGTTCGCGAGCAAGGTGGGGAGGGCGGTCCGCGGCGGTAAATCGCTCGATCCAGCGGCGGTGAGCGACTCCCAGGTGCTCCACGAGGAGGTCTTCAAGGGGGAGCTGCGCGACGTCCTCGTGCGGCTCGGCGAGGCGTCGAAGGGTGGGCCGCTCCTGGTGCGGCTCTTCGTCCGCGATCAAGCGCTCCAGACCATCCCCTGGGAGGCGCTCTGCAGGCCGGGGACGTCCGAAGGGTTTCTGGGGACCGACCCCAGGGTGCTCTTCGCGCGCGGCGTCACCTCGTCGGAGCCCTGGGAGCCGCGTGAGGTCAAGGGCGCCGTCCGGGTGCTCGGGATCGCGCCGGGGACCGGCGAGCGGGCCCTCGACGTGCTGCGCGAGGCGCTCGCCCCGGCGATCGACACCGGCGAGGTGGAGTGGCTCGATCCGATCGCCGGGCAGGAGATCAGCGCGCGGGTGCTCTTCGACAGGCTCCGGCGCGGCAAGAGCCCGCACGTCGTGCACTGGCTCGGTCACGGCGGCGTGGATCTGTCGGGCAAGCCCGTCCTGCGCCTGGCAGACGACGAGGACGGTGAGGAGACATGGATCACCGCCGAGGCGCTGGGGCGCGAGCTCTCCGCGGCGTTCTGCGAGGAGCTGCGCCTCGTGATCCTCGAGGCCTGCGAGGGCGCCAGGGCCGGGGCGCTCGGCAGCGCGGCGGAGATCCTGGCCAGGGCGGGCGCGGATGCCGTCGTGGCGCACCTCTGGCCGGTGAGGGCCGACGTGGCGCGCGCTTGCTCGACCGAGCTCTACCGCGCGCTGACAGGCGCTTCGCTGAACCAGGGCGACATAGGCGCGAGCGTGGCGGCGGCGCGGCGGACGCTGCTCTCCCAGAGCGCAGAGGCGTTCTCGCCGGTCCTGTACCTCCGCGGCTCGGACTCGGTGGTCTTCAACTTCCAGGGCCGCCGCGTGGCGAGGCCGGGGAAGAAGAGCAGGTCGAAGGCCCTCGCGCCCGCGCTCCAGAGCCTGCTCGAGCGGCCGTTCACGATGGTGCTCGGCGATCTCGAGGACGATCGCGCGGCGCTCCAGAGGGAGCTCGAGCAGTTCATGCAGGAGAGCGGTGAGCCGGCGACGCGGGGTATGTCGCTGAGCGCGCTCACGCAGCGCTGCGTGCTCCGGTTCGGGCAGGATGTGCTGCATTCGCTCTTCCAGCAGGCGCTGACCGCTTCGCCCGGGGCGACGGCCCCGCCGCTCGTCGACGCGCTCGCGCGCTTCGTCCGGCCGGGGGTCCACATCACGCTCCTCTGGCGGCCCTGCCTCGAGCACGCGATCGCGCAGAAGCTGCCGCAGCGGACCGTCTACGCCATCCAGCCGTCGCTCCTCGGCGCCGGCGGCAAGCCGCGCATCGTCAAGCGCGCCGCGGGGGCGACCGCGTGGAAGATGGAGCCCGTCATGCCGAGGCGCTTCGATCTCGAGAGCGAGATCGTCGTGCTCCGACTCTATGGCGGCTACTCGGCGGAGCCGCGCCCCATCTTCTCGCCGCCGCTGCTCACCGAGGACGATCACATCCACGGCCCCCTCGGCGCTGACGGCGCCCGGCCGCCGCTCTGGATGGAGGAGCTCCTGGCGCGGCCGCGCGTCCAGCCCGGCCTCTTCGTCGCCCTCTCGAGCCTCGACTTCCGCCACCGCATGCTGCTGCGCTGGCTCTACGATCAACGCCCGGCGCCCCCGGACAGCCTGGCAGTCCTCGCGGCCGGGGTCGAGAGTAGCGAGATCGAGATCTGGGGCAACGGCGGCGGGCTGCCCGGCACGGGCCACATCGCGGCCACCACCGGAGATCTGGAGGAGCTCGCGGCTCAGCTCGACGCCTTCGCGGTGGAGGATGCCTCGTGACACACGCCCCCTTCCCCGGACACCAGCGGCACCGCGATAGCGAGTACCGGCGTGATATCGAATCTCCGCTTCTGGGTGGTTCCGGCGGTGACGAGGTGGTAGCGCCGTCGCCCTCCGGCCTCTCTCACGGCGCGGCCGAGCGACGGCCCGCGCTCGACCGGGCATTCCAGGCGAAACCCCTCCGCGATCCCTCCGTCGGCGCGCTCCTGCGCTGCTGGGTCGAGCAGCGGGAGGAGCTCCTCCGCGCCTGCCGGCGCTCTCTCGGCCGAGAGGACGGTGAGGAAGCGTTCAGCCGAGCGACGGTGTCGATGCTTCGGGCCACCGCCCCCGCAGAGGGCGTCCGAAGGCCGGCGGCGTGGCTTCAGGCGATCGTGCGCCATGCCTGCGTCGACCTCCATCGCGAGCGGACGCGGCGCGGAAGACTCCTGCTGCTCGTGGACAAGGATCTCGGCGAGCTCGCGGCGGCCCCCCACGCCGCTGCGGGCGATCCCGAGCGGACCCTCCTTGAACGGGAGACGCTCGCCCGGCTGGAGAGGGCCGTTCGCGCCCTGGCTCCGACGCTGCGGGATCCTCTCTTGCTGCGCGTCGAGGAAGAGCTGTCGTACGCGGAGATGGCTGCGCTCCTGCTCGAATCGGAGGAGAACCTGCGCAAGCGCGTCCAGCTCGCCCGGCAGAGCGTGCGGCGTTCGGTCCTCCTCCAGCGAGAGCAGGAGCCGCGCTCCAGCCGGAACCAGCCCGCCGCTCGCGCCGGCCGCCCCGGCCTGCGCCGGGGCAGAGCGGGCGCCGCGGCGGACACGGATCCTGTCGACCCGAGCGCCGAGCCGTCGCCATCCAGCAGCCAGCGACCATGAACGCCCACGAAAACCGGCTCGACCTCCTGCTCGCCGACGCCGACGAGCGCCGCCCCGTGCTCGACGAGGGGCTGCCTGGCGACACCGCCCAGAGCGCGCCGAGGCCCAGGAAGGGCCGCGACGCCAACCACTGGCGGCGCACCGACGCCGATCGCAACGACCTGACCCTCCAGAGATGGGCCGTGATCGCGCCCGAGGGCCGGGAGGGCGACCGGATGATGGAGGCCGTCCAGCCGCTCGTCGCGCTGCGCGAAGGCGAGCAGGGCGCGCCCGCGCGCGTATATCGCGTGCCGCAAGGGATGGACGCGAAGCGATCGGCGGACTTCCGGAGAGAGATCTACTGGTCCGAGGAGGTGGCGGAGGAGGACAGGCCCCTTTACCTGATGATGCTCGGCGACCTCCATCACACCTCGCTGGAGCTCCAGCACGCGCTCGCCAACGACGCGCTCGCGGGGCGCATCCATTTCGCGGACAGCGCGGGAGACACCGATCTTGCCGGCTATGCCGCCTATGCCGAGAAGGTCGTTCGCTATGCGCGGCGCGGCACGCCCGAGGCCTCGCCGGATCTGCTCTTCTATGTCACGCCCGACGGCTCGGCGGCCACGGTCACGGGCAAGGCCAGGCTCGTCGGCCCGAGCCTGGCCACATCGACCGAAGCGAGCGAGAGAGGCAAGCTCCCCGCAGCCTCGGTGCGCGAGGTCTCCGCCGGCAGCGTGGACGACCTGCTCGCCGGGGGCGGCGGCGCGCGGCCCTCGGTGCTGCTCTCGGTGAGCCACGGGCTGGGCGCGCCCCGGCGTGGCTGGCGCAGGGAGGAGGACTCCTGGCGACGCCAGGGTGCGCTCGTGATCGGCCACGACGAGATCCTCGACGCCGAGCGGCTGCGGGGCCAGACGTTCTTGCCGGGAGGGATGTGGTTCTACCTGGCCTGCCTGGGCGCGGGCACGCCGGCGGCGAGCGTCTATCACACGTGGCTCTCGCAGCTCGCGCAGGAGGATCGTTATGGTGGCAGCCTGAAGGCCGTGTTGCGCAGTCTCCCCGCGTCCGGCCAGCGCCCCTTCGTCGCGGCCCTGCCGCAGACCGCGCTCGCCAACCCGGCGGGGCCGCTCGCGATCATCGGTCACGTCGACCTTGCGTGGACCTACAGCTTCTCGGGCACGACGAGCCTGTCGGAGGGCAAGAAGTCCCGTATCTATCGCCCCCTCGAGGTGCTGGTCCGCGGCAGTCGCGCGGGGATCGCGCTGGAGGCGCTGATGGAGCTCTACCGCGGCGCGAACGACGAGCTCGCGCAGAGCTACCAGATCGAGGCCGACGCGCGCGCGGCGGGCCGGGCCGACCCCACCGATCGCGCCGAACGCGCCCACCTGTGGATGCTGCGCAACGATCTCCGCGGCTACGTGCTGCTCGGCGATCCGGCGGTGCGGCTGCCGCTCCAGCAGCTCGCGCTGCGAGCCGAGGCGCCTGCGCCCGCGCCCGTCGAAGTGCGCTCGACACAGGCGGAAGAGCCGGCCAAAGGCGCTGCGTCCGCGGCCTCGGCGCCGGCGCGGGAGGCGGCCGTGCTGGCGATGATCCGCGGAGACGAGGCACCGCGCGCGATCGCGGCGCGCGTCATGGTGTCGCTGGAGACGTTGTGGACCTGGGTCGACGCCTATCGTGCGGGCGGGCGCGAGCGACTCGGGGGGTGAGGGACCTCCGCGGGGTCGTGAGATCCACACCATCGCTCCGGCGGTGCCCGCCGGCGTGTGTACGTCGCACTGATCTTCGTGCTCGAGGAAGACGTCGGGCCCACCGGGCAGGTCAGGTGGCGAGATGGGGAGCAGCGCAGCGTGGATGGCCTCATCGACCAGCCCCATGACGCGCCACATCTCCGCGGCGGCCAGCGCGTCATGTCGATGAGCACGCTCAGGTTGCTGGAGCGAAGGTTGGCGACCACCAGGTCGCGCTTGTCGTCGCCGTTGAGTCCGCACCGGCGAAGCTGAGGGGGTTCGCGCCGATAGAGAAGAGGACGGCGGACTGGAAGGTGCCATCGCGTTGCCTCGACAGGCCCGTGGGGGGACGGCGCGTGCTGCTCCGCGATGCGGTGCGGGTCCTCGAAGGCCACCTCCCGGCGGCGGTGGGCATGACGCTATCGGCGCGAGCTTGCTCGCCCCTGCGGTGCTGGCGCCAGACCGAGCAGCTGTCCGATCGCCTCGTGAACGACGCGGGCCGCCTCCTCATCCCCGAGGGCGACGGCACGGCTCAGGCGGCCCGCGAGCGAGGTGACCACGGCCGCCTGAGGCGACGGATCGGTCACGGCGAGCTCGCCGAGCCCCACGCTCGCCGGTTGGACCGGGGTTGGGCCCATGCCTTTCGAGGAGGTGTGATCCGTCGTCACGCTCCCCTGAAACTCCGGGGAAAGCGACGGATCGCGACGGTTCGCCACCGCGGAACGGTCCCGCCAGAAATACCGGTCGATGACGAGCGGTCGCCGGAAACAGAAGCGACTTCCATAATTCCCGCCTGTTTCGCCGCCGAGGGTGGCTCCGGTGTGGCCCAACGGGGCGCCCTCCGCCGCCGCGTCGCCCGCGGTCAAGGGCTCGCGGCATCACCGGTCCCACCGTACGGCCACGCTGCACGCGCTGGTTCACATAAAACACCTTCCGCCATCCGCTCCCCTCCTGGAAAAGTGACGCTGTATTAACAACTTCCATGCGATGCGGCCCTCCTGAAAAACCGACGCCATATCAATAGTTTATCTATGCATCGAAGGCGCCGCCTTCACTCCACAGCCTGCGGGGCTCGTCACGGCTGCCTCGCTCGGGAACACCGGCTGTCAGTCGCAGGACCGGCCCATCGGCAGCGGTGAACCCGGCCCCGAAAACGAGGAATCCAGCGCGGCCGCGCTGCTCCTCGCGCGCTGGGAGGGATACGTCGAGAACTACAAATTGGGCCCGAGGGGAGTGCATGCTGGGCGACCAGCCCACCGACTGTGGATTCATCGAGCTGTGTCGACACCGCATTTGCGATTGCGATGCGTCCGGGGGCACCGTCAATCTGAGAAAAATGGGTTCAGCTTCGATGTCGCCGTCGACGAGCAGGAGGCGAACGGCAGCATCATGTTCGGGGGCAAACTCTACAACGTCCGACGGACGCGCGACCCCTGACGGCGGGCTTGCTGGCACCTTGAGCCGCGCCGTCGCCCTCGGGTTGGCGCGATCGGACTGGTCGTGACGGCTCGATCTCGGTAGGTTCTTCGCGATGAACGGTGACGTCGTCCGCCTCTCGTCAGCGGTGCGCGCTCGGCTCGCGCGCCTCGGCGCGAACGTGCCCCACGCGACCGCCGCCGCGCGGGCGCCGTCCAGCGGCGAGCTGAGCACCGCGCAGTTTTTCACCTTCTGGGAAGCGCTCGGCGCGTCGTCGCCGCACGACGTCGGGCTTCGTCTGGCGATGGAGACGCAGGTGCACGAGTACGACATCTCGTCGCTCGCGGCGCTGCACTCTCCCGACCTCGGCACCGCCTTGACCAAGCTCGCCCGCTACAAGCGGCTTTGCGGGCCGAAGGACATGGCCATCGACACGGCGGGGAAAGGGGTGGTGATCCACACGACCTACCTGCACGCGCCAGGCCCCATGCCCCCGCGTCTGGTCGACGCATCGCTCGCCTCGCTCCTCGTGCTCTTGCAGCGAGGCAGCGGGCTCGCGCTCGCGCCGAAGCGCGTCGAGCTCTCTCGCGCGCGCAGCGACGAGCCGATGCTGCTGCGTTTCTTCGGCTGTCCGCTGCGGTTCCGCGCGAAGCGCGACGCGCTCGTCCTCGAGGAGCGCCTCCTGACGACGCCGTTCATCACGCACAACGCCGACCTGTTGCAGGTGCTCGTCCCCAGCCTCGACCAGAAGCTCGCGCCTCTCGAGCATGGTTCGTTCGTCGAGCAGGTCCGCGCGGTGGTCGCTCGCCGCATGGCGGGCGAGCGGCCGAGCATCGCGAAGGTGGCGCGCGAGCTGTCGCTCAGCACGCGCACGTTACAGCGGCGCCTGGGCGAGCTGGGGGTCAGCTATCAGCGCGTGCTCGACGAGGTCCGGCACCGCGCCGCGCTGCGCCTCCTGCGCACCGACGACGTCGACGTCAACGAGATCGCCTTCCTGCTCGGCTTCGACGAGGTCAACTCCTTCACGCGGGCGTTCCGAGCCTGGGAGGGGACGACCCCGAACCGCTGGCGCGATTCGATTCATCTGTGGCGCGATCGGATTTGATCGCTGACGCCCTGCGCACGATGTTTCGTGCATGACGGAGAACAACTCGCAAGTATGGTTCATCACCGGAAGCTCGCGGGGGCTCGGCCGCGCCATCGCCCTCGCCGCGCTCGCCGCCGGGCACCGCGTCGTCGCCTCGGCGCGCAAGCCCGCCGATCTCGATGACCTCGTGAAACAGCACGGCGACCGCGTGAAGACAGTGGCGCTCGACGTCACGCAGCCCGAGCAGGCCGTGAGCGCGGTCAAGGAAGCGGTCGACGCCTTCGGTCGCATCGACGTGCTCGTCAACAATGCGGGCTACGCGAACGTCGACTCGGCTGAAGATATCCCGCTCGACGATTTCCGCGCGCAGATCGACACCAATTTCTACGGCGTCGTACATGTCACGCGCGCGGTGCTGCCCGTGATGCGCGAGCAGCGCAGCGGGCGTATCCTGCAGATCAGCTCCATCGGCGGACGGCGTGGCGGCACGCCGGGTCTGAGCGCGTACCAGGCGGCGAAGTTCGCCGTCGCGGGCTTCAGCGAGGTCGTCCTCAACGAGGTCGCGCCGCTCGGCATCCAGGTCACCATCGTCGAACCGGGCGGCTTTGGCACCGACTGGGCTGGCAGCTCGATGACGATCTACCCGTCGCAGCTCGACTACGAAGCCACCGTGGGCGCGACCAACAAGCGGCTCCGGGGCAACCCCGGCGCGGCGCGCGGGGTGCCCGAGAAGGCCGCGAAGGCGCTGCTCGAGCTCGCGTCGCTGGACAGGCAGCCGCGGCGCCTGCTGCTGGGGAGCGACGCGTACGTGCTCGCCAAGCTGACGCTGCAAGAGCTCGGTGCCAGCGATGATGCCCACCGGGCCCTCAGCGCGAGCACCGACGCCGACGGCATACCCGACTTCGCCGACACCGACGTGGGGCGAGCGATGCTGAAGCTGCACCACAACTGACGAGAGCGCAAAGCGAGGACACCATGGAACTTCACTCACCCCCGGATGTCGTGAGCGGCTATATCGAAGGACCGCGTTCCCTCCACAGCCTGCGGGGCGAGGCTATCCGGAGGCGCGCCGGGCGCCGCCGGGCGAGCTCGAGCGCGAGCGCAGGCCGCTCTTCGCCGCCCGCTTCGGCTTCGGCGCGTCCGCTCGCGGGAGGAGATTTTCCCCTCCCCACGCCATCACCGCGTCGATGAAGGCGCGGAGCTGCGGCGGCATGAACTCCCGCTCCGGAAAGCAGACGGAGGCCGGCACATCCCCGGATCAAGCCGCGCCCCTTCGGACCAGGGCCCGCAGGCGCGGCGAGAGGGCGCGGCCCGAGAAGAAGTGGTCGCGGAACCAGCGCTGCGCCGGGTCGTCGTCGTGGCGCTGCGACCACACGGCGACGACCTGGGCGGCGGGCAGCTCGAAGGGGGCGCGAACACCCGAAGCCCGAAGAGCTCGCGGGCGCGCTGGGCGACGCTGCTCGGGATCGTGCCGAGGACGAGCCGCGCAGCGCGGCCGACGCCCACGCCCGCGCGGTCGGCCTGGTGATGCCGCCGATCCACACCAGCGTGGAGCGCTGGTGCGACTACCTGGTGACGACGCGCTTCGGCGCCACACCCGGGAATGCGCCCGGCCGCCGGCCGGCGTCCTCCGTCGCCTGATCTGCGATCGGGGCCGCCGCCGGCCCGGAGCGGAGCGCCCGTGAAGCGCGCGCACGACGTCGGGTGAAAGTGCCCATGCGCGTCGGTCATCCGTCTTGTTTTCGTCGAGCACCACGGCGCCGCGCTCGAGATCGAGATCGGACGGCTCCAGCGACCCGGGGGACCAAGGTAAGATTCAGACGGCTTGGCGCGGCGGCGGTCCGGTACGGGCCGCGGCGGCGTCTGCGTGTCATGCTGGCCCAGACACCGCGCCAAGGTACGCTCCCTCTTGCCGGTCGTGCCCAGGCCCATGTTGCCGCGAAAGGAGCTCCGAACCCTACCTCGCTTGACGACGTGCTGTTCCAGCCACCGCGTCGCGCGGCGACACCGCCGCGGTGGCTCGCTTCCATCCCACCAAGGAGCGTTCATGCGACTGTCATTGTCTTCGGCACATTGCGTCCTCGCCTTGGTCACCGGGCTCACGGGCATGCTCGGGTGCTCGGACGACCGTGGTCCCGGCAGCAGCGCGCCCGACGCGGGCGCGCCCAGCGATCCCGACGCCGGCGCGCCCGACGGCAGCCCGCCCTCCTCCGCGACGTTCGGTCCACTCGGCGATCGGCCGGATCTGCCCGTCGACGGGCGGCTCACCATCGACGGCCTGCTCTCTGCCGTCGATGTCGTCCAGGACAGGGACGGTAGGCCCCATATCTATGCCGAGGACCTCGTGGACGCGATGCGCGTCGAAGGGTATCTGACGGCGCGCGACCGCGCGCTTCAGCTCGAGATCTTGCGGCGCACCGCCCAGGGGAGGCTCGCAGAGCTCTTCGGCGACCTCGATCCCACCACCATCGATCAGGACATCGCTCTTCGCCATGTAGGGCTCGGTCGGATCGCCAGGGCCCAGTACGACGCGCTCCCCGAGGGGGAGCTCCGCCAGATGCTCGACGCGTACGCGGACGGGGTGACCCAGGTGTTCAGGAAGATCCGCTCCGGGGACATCCTCCTCCCCGGAGGCGCGACGGGGATACCCGTCAAGGCGTTCACCGACTGGAGCGGCGTCGACTCGCTCGTGATCAGCCGCTTCCAGAGCTACCTCCTGTCGTTCGACGCCGAGCTGGACATCACCATGCAGCAGTTCTTCGACGCCGCCCGGACGACGTTCGCGTCGAGCAGCGCCGATCCGCTCGCGCAGAAGCGCGCCGGCTTCGAGCGGGACTTCCTGAGGTTCGCCCCCTCCGAGCCCGCGGTGACCAGCAGCGGCTATCCCGCCTCCCCGGCGCGGGAGAAGGCACAAACGGCGGAGGGCAAGGCGGCGAAGAGAGCGTCTCGCGCGCGACGACCGGGCCGCGCCGCGCCGGGCCGCGCGAAGCTCATTTCGTCGCTGACCGGCTACCTGAGCGCGGTCCAGCGCGCCAGGAGCAAGGTCGCCCCGGAGGGCTTCGGCTCGAACAACTGGGCCATCCACGCGAGCCGGAGCGCGACGGGGCACGCGCTCGTGGCCAGCGATCCCCACCTGTCGCTGAGCGCGCCGGCCGTCTGGTATGCCGTCTCGATCCATGTCACCGCGCCCGAGGGCAAGGACGCGAGCCGCGATGTTCACGTCGGGGGCGTCACCTTCCCCGGGATTCCGGGGATCATCCTGGGCCACAACGAGCACGTCGGGTGGGGAGCGACGGTCGCGATGTACGATGTCACCGATGTCTATGCCGAGAAGCTCACGCCCGACGGCAAGGCCGTGCTCTTCAAGGGCAATCCAGTGCCCCTCCAGACGGTCGAGGAGGTCATCGCGATCGCTGGCAGCGAGCCCTATACCTACCGTGTCCCGATCGTGCCCCATCACGGCCCGCTCCTGCCGACCATCGTCGACCACGCGGTGGTGGATCCGGACCCGGCCGTGGGGGCGCTCAGCGTCCGCTGGACGGGGCTGGAGCCGACGAAGGAGCTGGAGGCCATCTTCGGCCTGCTGCGCGCTCGCTCGGTCGATGATGCGCAGGAGTCGCTCTCGAAATTCAGCGTCGGCGCGCAGAACTGGGTGATGGGCGACGCCGCGGGCGACATCCTCTGGACGACGCACGCGGCGATCCCGACGCGGTCTCGCGAGGCGTTCGCCTGGGACGCGGCCACCTATACGGGCGTCCTCCCCTGCATGGTGCTCCCCGGCGACGGGACGGCGGAGTGGACCGGGACGCTCCCCGAGCACCTCATCCCCCGGGCGAAGAACCCGCCGGCGGGATACATCGCCACGGCGAACAACGACCCCATCGGGGACTCCCTGGACAACGATCCATCGAACGGCGCGCTCCCCGACGGCACCCCCATGTACCTGGGGTGCAGCTTCGACATCGGGTTTCGCGAGGGCCGCATCCAGGAGCGGATCGATGCCCACGAGGGACCTCTGTCGCCGGAGGATTGCGCGGCGATCCAGGGCGACATCAAGTCTGCGCTCGGCGCGAGGCTCGTGCCTCACCTCCTCCGCGCCGTGGACCGCGCCGACGAGGAGCGCGCGACGCCCGGTACTCACGCCGATCTGAGCGCGCTCGTCGCGGACGCCACAGCCGACGACCTGCAGCGCCTCGCCGCCCTGCGGGCGCTCCTCGACGGCTGGGGCAGGGAGGCGGACTACAAGGCGGCCGCCGGCATCGATCTCGATACCGCCATGCCGCTCGCGGACGAGGGCGATGGCCCCGGCGCGATCGACGCCCGCGCCTCGGAGGCGACCTTGGTCTTCAACCTCTGGCTCGTCCGGGTGGTGCGCCGGGTGCTGGGCGACGAGCTCGGCCAGATGGGCTTCTCGTCGTTCTCCCGGGAGCTGTCGGCGAAGGCGCTCCTCCACCTGTTCTCCGCCGATCGGGAGCAGCTCGCCACCTTCGATCCGGCCGTGCAGGACAGCACGCTGTGGGACGAAATGGGCACGCCAGCGGTCGAGTCCAGGGACGAGCGCGTGCTGCGCGCCCTGCTCGACGTCCTCGCCTGGCTCGATCGACAGGGCGGCTCCGGGGCTGCGGCGCCCCGCTGGGGCGCCTTTCACACGGTCACCTTCGACGCGCTCGTCCCCCTCTTCAGCAGCCTCAGCATCCCTCCGTCGAGCGATCCCCTCTGGAGCGGCGGCTTTCCGCGCGGCGGCGACGAGTTCGCGGTGGACTCCTCGGATTATCGCCTCTCGTGGGCGCTCGACGAATCACCGGATTTCCGGTACGTCCACGGCCCGTCGCAACGGCTCGTCGTGGAGCTCGACCCGGCGGGGCCGAAGGCGTGGAACGCCATTCCCGGAGGCAATGTCTGGGACGCCGAGAGCCCACATTTCCGCGATCAGGCGGAGCTCTGGCGAAAGAACCAGACGCGCCCGGTGCCGTTCCTGCTCCCCGACGTGATCCAGGCGAAGGAGTCGCGCACGGTGGTCGAGGCGCCGTAGCCGGCGCGTCCTCCGAGGTCCACCCCGGGCCGGTATCTGTCACGTGACGATCCGAGCACGCGATCGAAGCGATGCCTCGGGTGTCGTCGATCATCGTTCACGTCGCCGGTCGCGAGCGCCACGGCGTTGGAGCCGCTGTTGTACGTTATGTCAACTGCCGGTCGTTGGCGGGAAACTCTTGACAGATCGGCGTGCCTTTGCGCGGGCTATCTGTATCGGTCCTGCCCGTCGTCAACGGTCGCCGCGCCGAGGTGGAGGCGGACGGGGAAGCCGTCGACCTGCGCGCGTGACGCGGGCGCTCCCCTGCGCGAGGTCGTCCACCGCGGTGGACATCGGGGATCACGCGTCCGGTCGTCGGCCGTCGCCGATGTAGAGCGGCTCGTCGTCGGGCCGAAGCTCGATCGGCGGCGGCGACGCGCGATGGCCGTCCCGCTCGTCGTTCGCGTCGAGCCCGATCGAGACGGACCCAGATGAAGCCCAGGTTGTTGAGGCCTAAGCCGCCCTTGCGCTCCTGCCGCCAGCGTACGACCCGGAAGGCGACGCACGGGCGCCCGCTGAAGGGCGAAACGAGCGGCTCGCCGACGGGCATCGCTCGGCCCCTCACGGCGGCAAAGCGGGCTGGCCGCAGCTGCGCGATCGATTCGACGCACGCCCGGCGCAGGCGCTCTCGCCCGGCGCGCCGCAGCGCCCATCGAAGCCCGGCCCCGCCGAGGCCGAGCGTCAGCGCGACCCCCAGCGCGGAGAGGAGCAGGGCTTCCACGAGGGCATGATCGCTCAGAGGGCCTCGCCCGGCCAGGGTGACGCCCGTTCGCGTGAGGCGGTCGACAGGAGCCGCGCCGGGGTATCGTCGCCGCCCATGCTCGATCGCCAGCAGGTGTGGCGCCAGACGCGGGCCCGGCTGCACCCGGAGCGCATCGCCCGGCGGGAGGACGCGCTCGTACGAGCGCGCATGCCGATCGAGGGCGCCCTCGGGCAGCTCGACGAGACCGGCCTCCGGCGGCTGCTCCAGCGCTTCTCGCCCGCGCCATGCTCACCCTCCGGCAAGTCGATCTGGCGCGGGCGCCTCGCTCTGGAAAAGAGGCTGCCGTGGATCGCAGTGGAAGTACGTGCCGTAGCGTAGAAGGCGGCGGGGTTAGCCGCCTTATGCCCCGATATAGGCCGCCAGCTCGTCAGGCTTTCCCATGGGAAAGGCTTCCTTCAAATAGTCGAGGAAGGCGGACACACGAGCGCTCAGCAGCCGCCGGGACGGATAGAGCGTCCACACGGCGATGTCTGGGCCGTCCACATCGCCCCAGTGCACCAGAGTTCCAGCGGCCAGATCGCGACTTACAAGTGAAATGGGGAGGCGTCCGGCGCCGACGCCCGCTCGGACAGCATCGCGGACCATGAAGAGCGACGATAGGCGCATGACTGGATCAACCACGATGCGCGATCTTCCGGCTGGCGCCACGACATCCCAGGCTGCAGTCCGGTCGCCTGCCCCCCGCACTACAGCCGGAACAGCGAGGTTGTCCGCCGGTCGAGCGAGGCCCGGGCTCGCGACGACCACCAGCCGATCGCGCAGCAAGATTCGTCCGACAAGGCTCTCATCCGGATCCGGATTGACCCGGATCACCAGGTCGTAACCTTCCTCCACCATGTCGACGGTCCGATCTTCCGTCGTGACCTCAAGCCGGACCTCCGGATATTTCAGCGCGAACCCGGCCGCAAGCTTGCCCATCGCGGCCTGCGAGAAGAGCAAAGGCGCGCTGATTCGTAACTTGCCTCGCGGCCGATCCCCACCCGAGGCGATCGCTGCCGCAGTCTCGTCGAGCTCGGTAAGCAATGCCCCCGTTCGCTCAAAGAGCGCCCGTCCTTCCTCGGTGAGCTTCAGCGTGCGCCCCCCGCGCTCGAAGAGACGCAGGTCGAGGGCGGCCTCCAGCTCCGCGACCCGGCGGGACAGGGTCGCTTTCGGGCGCCCCGCGGCGCGTGCGGCTCGTCCGAAGCCTCCGTGTCGGGCGACGAGGCTGAAATCAGCGAGAGCAAGCAGATCCATGCGTTCCACCGGTGAGACGGTCTGTCCCAGAATAACGTCTATCGGCGCGAATGTAAACCACTAATTTACAGGGTGTCTTTAGACCCCAACCAGAGTGATCCCCATGTCCATCCTCGTTACCGGCGCGAGCGGCACGGTCGGCCACACTCTTCCTGCTCAACGCCGTGGTGCCTGACGAATTCACCCAGGCCCTGATCGCGCTCAACCTCGCCCGCGAGGCCAGCATCGAGCGGATCGTCTACCTGTCGGTGATCCACAGCGACCGGTACGTGAACGTGCCGCACTGACGGCCGAGCGATGCTCGACACTCACGACAAGGAATATCATCATGATCTATTCGACCGCCACCGTCCCTGTGAACCCGGAAGGCGAGACCGAGCTGACCCGCGCGCAGGCATGGGAGGGCCTGGTCCTCAAGGCCCGCGACGCCCGCCTGTTCCTCCCGCCCGGCCTCTGCACCCGTTGCGACGTCGTCGAGGAGAGCGGTTCTCACATCGTGCGTGAAGCCACGATCGCAGGCGGCGACCTGCGCGAGATCATCACGTTCGAGCCGCAGAGCAAGGTCACTTTCTTCCAGGCCACCGGTCCCCGCGAGGGCGCGATCATCAACGAGCTGTTCGAGGACGCCGACGGCACGCTCCAGCTCCGCTTCTACTGCTACCTCGGCCTGCGCGGCAAAGAGCCGAACGGCCCCGAGGAGCAGGCCGAGCAGGAGTGGATGAACAGCGATAAGGGCTACAAGAGCGCCTTGCTGTCAACGCTGAAGCGCACCCGCGAACTGCTCGCGGAGGGCCGGCTCTGAGCACCACGAGGGACATGAACGACGGGACTGCCTCCTGGGAGGCGCCCCGCTTTCCGAGGTAGTACGCCGACAAGAACCGGCAGGAGACCATCGTCAGAGATAGCGGGCTCGACTGGATCCTCGTCCGCCCCTCCGTCCTCAACGACAAGCCCAGCCGCGACACGATCCGGGCTCTCACGGATCTCTCCAGCTTCCACGGCGGAACCATATCGCGAGCAGATGTTGCGAGCTTTGTCTTGGACCAGGTGCGCGACGACGCCTGGGTGCGTCGTTCCCCGTTGATCACCTGGTGAAAGCAACTCAGCGCGATCAGACCTGTCGTCGTCCGTGATGAAGCACGAAATCAGCTCGTCGGACGCAGGCCATGCAGGCGATGCGTGCCATGTTCGCCGCAGCGCCGAAGCTCAAGCGACGGCGGCGGGCGCCACACGCCCGACAATCGTCGCCTACCTGATGCCGAGGAGCCTCAGGTCGCTCGCAGCGACGCCAACCGTTTCAGGAGGTATGCCTTCAGGGCCTCGTCGGTCGTGAGTCCGACGGCGATGGTCAGCGCCTCGACGGCCGGGGCCGTGTCGCCGGCGCGGGCGAGCAGGTGACCCTTCGCGGCCCAGTAGGGCTGGTAGGAGAGCATGCGTTTGTCGGCCTCAAGCGGCGTCAGATCGGCAAGTGCGGCGCGCGGGCCGTCCACCTCGGCGCGCGCGACTGCCCGGTTGAGGATGACCACCGGCGAGCCGGTGAGCGCCAGCAGATGGTCGTAGAGCGCAACCACCGCCGGCCAGCTGGAGACGCCGGCCAGGCGGCGGGCGACATGCGCGGACTGGATCGCCGCCTCGATCTGGTAGCGACCGCTCGGCCCCGCAGCGTTCGCCTGATGTAGCAGGTCTTCGGCGAGCGCGATCAGTGAGTTGTTCCAGAGACCTGTGTCCTGTTGTTCGAGCGGCACATAGGCGCCGGCCGCGTCGCGCCGGGCCGCGCGGCGGGCGGCGGTGTAGAACATCAGCGCCAGCATGCCCTTCGCCTCGGGTTCGTCGGGGAGCAGGGAGACGACCATGCGGCCGAGCCAGATCGCCTCGTCGGCGAGCTCGGGGACGGCGTCGTCGCCCACCTCGTTCCAGCCTTTGGAGTAAGCGGCATAGATCGCGTCAAGAACGGCGTCGAGGCGTTCGGGCAGCTCTTCCGGGTCGGGCACGCGAAAGGGAATGCCTGCGTCGCGAATGCGGGTCTTGGCCCGGACCAACCGCTGCCCCATGGTCTTGGGCGGAATCATGAAGGCAGCGGCGATATCCTCGGCGCTCAGGCCGAGGATGGTCTGGAGGACCAGCGGCGCACGAACGGCGCGCTCGATCGCCGGATGGGCGCAGGCGAACATCAGGGCGAGTCGGCGGTCCGGGATCACGTCCTGCTCGTCTGCCACCGCTTCGATCTCGTCGCCGATCAGCTGCAGGTGCTCCTCCCCGGCCTTGCGGGTCTGCGTTCGGCGAACCGTGTCGGTCTGCCGTCGGCGCGCCGCGGTCAGCAGCCAAGCGTCCGGATTGTCCGGTACGCCCTCCGCCGGCCACACGCGCAGGGCGGACGTGAAGGCTTCGCCGAGCGCGTCCTCCGCGCCCGCCACGTCGCGGGTGCGCGCGCTCAGGAAGGCGACGAGGCGGCCGTAGCTCTCGCGCGCCACGCGCTCGGCAGCACGACCGGCCTCGTCCATCACATCACTCCCGCTGGCCTACCTGGGGGGGCCACGATCGACCGGCGGCCGAGAGTCCGGCTTGCCGGCCGAAGCGCCCACGAAGCGACGGCGAGCGCGGCGAAGCCCAGCGTCACGGGGACGTGCCACGCGGGACTGTGGCAAACCAGGTGGGACACTGCTGCGCCCGTCATGTTGAAGAAGATGCCGGCGTAGGCCCACTCCTTGACCCTCGGGAATCCTGGGGCCAGGAGCGCCAGCGAGCCGAGCAGCTTCCACACGCCGATGATCATCACGAAGTACACGGGATAACCCAGATGCTTCATGCCGTCGATCGTCTCCGGTCGCTGCGCGAGCTCAGCGATACCTCCGCTGGTCATCGCGAACACGACGATCCCCGTCGTCATCCAGTACCCGACCGACCTCGCGGTCAGCTTCATGGTTTGCCTCTCGTGTGGGCTGCTGCCGCTGTCGGGGACACCGCGCGCTTCGGCAGCACGGATGGCCTCGCCCGACACCATCAGCGCTTCCCACCCGCCTGGGGATCCATGACGGGACGGATCTCGATCGACCCGTATTTGCTCGACGGGCAGCGCTTGGCCCAGGCGATCGCCTCGTCGAGGCTCGGGGCTTCGACGAAGAAGTAGCCGGCGAATTGCTCCTTCGTGTCCGCATAGGGGCCATCGAGCACATCGGTCTTGCCGTCGTGCTGGCGCACGGTGGTCGCCGCCGAGCTCGGCTGCAGACGTTCACCCGGAGCAGAGCCGGCGGCCTTGGCCAGCGCCTCGTTGAAGGCCGCGTATTCGGCCCAGAGCTCCTTCTGCGGGGCCGCGGCGAGGGCGGGTTCGTCGTGGTGGATCAGCATCATGAATCGCATGTCGTTGGCTCCTCCAGCGGAACCGCATGTCCCGCTGTGACAATGACGGGCGAGCCTCACGGATTTCTACCGGCTCCCGAAGAATCTACTCCACAGCGGCGGCGCGCAGAAGAGCGCGAAGCCGACGCGTGGGATCGGGGCCGTCCTTCGCCCGGGCGGATCGGCCGACGCAGGGTTCGGGCGAACGGTCTATGTGGTCGGCGCTGCGACCTCGGCCCTGTCCGCCCGACGTGGTTCGGCGGGGGTCGCGACAGAAAGCCCCGCCAATCGGATCGAAACCCCCGCCCTGTCGAGGCTGCACCAAGGGTGATACTCCCCTGCTGGAGGCGGTCCGGGCGACCGTCCGCCGAGGAGAAGGCGTGATGAAGACGGACGAGCACGGGAAACACGCAGTGAACTTCGGGCGCGAGCGAGCCTTGAGCTACGACGACCAGGTGCGCCGCTTCTGGGCGGGTTATGGCGTCATGCAGCAGGTCATCGCCGAGGTGATCGCCGCTGCGCTCCCCGACGAGGAGGCGGCGTCGCTGCTGATCGTCGGCGTCGGGACCGGGAGCGAGGTGAAGCCGCTCGCGCGCTACGCGGGGGCCGGCGTTCGTTTCACGGGCGTCGACCCCTCGCCGGAGATGGTCGCCGTCGCGAGAGAGAAGCTCGCGGCGGAAGGCCTCCTCGAGCGGACGAGCCTGCATGCCTGCGAGCTGCGCGATCTCGCGCGCGGGCCCTTGTTCGACGGCGCCCAGATGATCGGCGTCCTGCACCACGTCCCGGGCGATGAGGCGCGCGTCGAGCTCTTGCGGGAGGTCGCCGGGCGCCTGAAGGCGGGGGCGCCCTTCGTGATCGGCTGTCGGACTGGAGACGATCCGCTGCTGAGCGCCGTCGAGGACCGGCGGGCCCTCGCGGAGGGGCGGCCGCCCGAAGCGGCGGAGCAACGACGGAAGGCCATGGCGTCGTTGAAGATGCCGGCCTCGGACGCCGAGGTCTTCGCGCTCCTGGCCCAGGCAGGCTTCATTGCGCCTCGCCTCATCTTCTGCGAGCTGCAAATCAAGACCTGGGTGACGCGCCACGACCCGTCCACGCTCGGCGCGTGACGCGGCGACACGCGGGGCCGCGGCTCCGCCCGATGTCGCTCCTGGTCAACCTGGCAGGGCTCGACGCTGCGGTAAGGGAGAAGGGGAAGCGCGTGGCGGAATGCCGCAGTGAGGCACGCGTGCGGTTCGCGCGTGGAAGGGAATGACAGGCGATGAGGTGCGCTCATCGGGCGCGAGCGCGTTCACGCAAGCTCCTTCCGCGCGTCTCTCTCAACGAACGCTCAGCCCGCACGCCTGGACCGGGCTTTGCAGTTACACAAGACATGCTGCAAGACATGCATCAGCACGCTGCGTTCATCGTGGGAGTCCTGGGTGTCTCGCTGACGCTCGGCTGCGCCGGCGAGCCTGGAACAGCCGAGGCGCTCGGAGAGAGCGCCGATGCGTTTTCAACGGCGCCGGGTGAGCCGAACCACGAAGAGATCACCAGCACCGCGCTGGCGTTCCTGAAGCCTGCAGTGATCAGCGCTCTGAAGATCGGCAACGTGTCGACGGACGCCGAGTTCTACTTCAGCAATGCTGCTCACTTCGATGACTGCAACTTCAGCGGAGGAGCCGCCTTCATCGCCGAGAAGCAAGCCGAGGCGGTGGCGGCGCTGGGCCCGGGCATCGCGCAGCTGGATGGTGATGCGCTGGCATTGCTGGCGTTCTCCCGTTCGCTTCACGCGGTGCAGGACTTCTACGCACACACGAACTGGGTGGAGCTCGGCGGCGACGTCCTCGTGGACCAGTCGCTCACGGCGTTCCCCGCGCTCGCGCGTGACCGAGCGAGCGCGGTTAACGCTGATGAGCTCCGGGGCGGAGCCTCAGGCGAGCGCTTCGGCGATAACGCCCTAAGCCATCACTCGACGACGATGGAGGAGATCTTGTCGTTCATGGCTCCCAGGGTTGGCGCATCGGAGGTGTACTGCACCGAGGTGCCGGTGTACCCCGCGTCGTAGTACGCCGTGACCGTGTAGCCGGGGGGCACCTGGATCGAGGAGATCCAGTCGTTTGCGATCGCGCGAGCGCGGATGTCGAGAACGTCGTACTGCCCGCGGTCGAGCACGACCGCCCTGCCGCCGAAGGCGTCGTGCTCGTACACGGTGATGCCCGAGGTGGCAGGCGGCGGGGCGTTGTAGTTCGAGTACTGTTGCCACAGGGTCTCCAGATCGTAGCCCGTCAAGCCGACCCACGTCTCGCTCGAGTACTCCCCTTGACGCAGGATGTCGTCGAGCGCGTCGACCACTGGCGGCAGGCCCACGCGGTACGTCGCGTCCATCCATTTGAAGAAGGCGGCCGCATCACCGTAGCCGAAGAGGTAATGCGACCCGTACGTCCACCCGCTCGGGATGGACCAGCCGGCCTCCTCGTTCTTGAGGCCGTAGGCGTCACGCACATAGTCGGCGCCCCCCTCGATGATCCAGCCGGGGACCTCGCCCCAGTACCCGAGCTGGACGACATGCATCGTCTCGTGCACGACCACGTCCGCGCCCAGCGGGTTGTCGAGCATGAACTGCCTGTTGTAGAAGGTGTTGGTGCCGCTCGCCCAGGCGATGCCGGGCTGGTCGGTGATGTGCAGCCCCACCGTGGTGGCCGCGGCCGGGTTGAAGCGCTGCACGAGCTGCGGGTACACGGTGTAGAACGTGCAAATCATGTCCTCGAGGATGACGTCATTGAAGTTTGGGACGGTGGTGACGTCGAGGGTATAGGGGCTGCCGTCGCCGCAAGCCGGAGTTGGCGTGCCCCCCTCGAAGCGGAGGTTGTCGAGCACGGTGGCCGTGCTGGACTCGGGCACGTTCAGCGCCAGCGTGATCCGGAGATCCGAGACTTGCTGCTGAAACGCGCTCTCGAGGTGAGCCGGCACCGAAAACGAGAGCGTGCTCCACGTGTTTTCCGGCACGTTCTCCAGCGAGGCCAGGCCCACCCAGGCCCTGTTCAAGCCGAGCGTCGGGCTGCTCACGTACATGTGCACCTGACCCCAGACCGAGCTCACGGGGACCCGGATGTCGAGCGCGAGCTCGTCCGTGACGCCCGACAGGGTGGAGAGCGCCGAAGAGGTCAGCTCCGCGTACGAGAAGTCGCGCAGCCCGAGCGCGGCCGCGCCCTCCGTGTGGTGCGTCGAGGATTCGAGGATCCCGTCCGAGGCCGTCCAGTCGGCCACGTTCTCGAACCCGAAGACCGAGTCCTGCTGCGTCAGCGCGAGCTCGGCTGTCTCGACCGGGGCCTCTTCATGGGGCTCCCCGGCGACGGCGCAGGCGCTCAGCGCCCAGCACGTCAGCAGCAGACTCGCTCGGCTCAGCAGCTTGCGTGTACTGTGATGAATCGATCGTGTCATGTTCCTCGTTGTGCGCGTCTGGAGGGCGTACCCGCGCGAGCGAATCGTCGGATTCATGCGCTCGCCGCGAGCACGCCAGGACGGGAGCCATCGCGATAGGCTCCCGCCAGCCCATCAATGCTTCCGAGGTCCATCGATTCAAGCACCCTTTACATTACTTTACATCGCGAATCGCGACAGCTTTGTTACTCCCGCGGCGCTGCGGCGACGCCTACGTTCCCGGCGAGCCCGAGGCTCGGCGAAAGGAAGGCGCCCATGGCTCAGCACGAAATAGGGGGGAAAGCATCCTACGAACGTGACGTCCGGAGGGTCGTGCGGGGGATCTCGACGTGGCTGCAGGCAGCCAGGGCGGCGGGGAGAGCAACGACATCGAGCGCGTTGAGCGAGCGCCCGCGCAGTTGCGCAGCCGCGCGCGCAACGGCGCTCCACGGCCGGCGCGATGCCCAGGCTTTTCGGCCCGATCGCGCTGGCACACCCGTTGCCAATGGTCTGGACGGCGCCCGACGCAGGGGAGGGGAGAGCCGCTGTCGCCTCGACAGCGGAGCTCCGCCCTCGGGTCGTGCGGCCAGAGAAGGCCGCGATGGCAGCCATGGAGAAACACATGAAGACGAATCTGAAGATCGAATCGCTCCGCCGTGGTCCCCGGTCCGTTCTCGCGCTGCTCGTCGTGGCGGCCGCGCCGGCGTGCGCCGCCGTGCCGGCGGAGGAGCCCATGGTGGAAGATCCCGCGGGCGAGAGCGTTGACGCGAGCGAAGAAGCGTTGCGCTCGGGCGACGCCGCCGGCTGGGCTTTCTACAACGGATCCGGGCTCGTCCCGGTGCGATCGTTCAACTCGTCCGGGGGCGCGACGCGTGTTGCGAGCTCCGGCGTCGGGGTGTACACGGCCACGTTCGATGGCCTGAGCGGAAGCGGCGGCAACGTCCAGGTGAACGCGGCGGGTGGAGACGGCCAGCGGTGCAAGGTGGCCTCGTGGGGGACCGCCGGGGCGGCGCTCCAGGTCAACATCCGTTGCCACACGGCGGCTGGCCAGGCGGCGAACTCCCCCTTCGTCGTCTCGTATGCCCGCTTCGCGGGCGGCACGGCGGTCTCGAGCGACGGAGCCTATGTGTGGGTGGATCGGCCCAGCACCGATGTGTTCACCCCCTCGCCGACGTATCAGTGGGGCGCGCCGTCGACCGTCAACCGGACCCGCACGGGCCGCTACATCGTCACGCTCGCCGGGCAGGCGTCGGACGGCGGCTCCATGCTCGTGACGGCGTATGGGACCGGGGCCGAGTACTGCAAGACGGCGGAATGGCAGCGGGTGGGGACGGACACGGACGTCGAGGTGCGCTGCTTCGGTCCGGGCGGCGCGCCGGCGGACTCGCGCTTCTCGCTCAGGTACATCCGCGACGTGCGTGACGCGGCGACCGAGAGCGGCGGCTTCGTGTGGGCGCACGAGCCGACCGCGGCGAGCTACACGCCCTCGCTCACGTTCCAGCACCACCGCATCACGTCCGAGTGCAACGACATCACGGAGATCCTCACCGCGCAGCGGCTCTCGACCGGGCGTTATCTGATCAAATATCCGGAGATGGGCAGCGGCACAGCGGTCCCGAGCGGGGCGGCCCTGGCCACCGCGTACGGGACGGGTCCCGAATACTGCAACGTGACCGGCTGGAGCACTCCCGCCTCGGATCCGGACCTGCTCGACGTCGGTGTCCGGTGCTTCAACGCGAGCGGGTCTCTCGTGGACACGCAGTTCACGCAGACCTACTTCGCGAACCTGTTCCACGCCTGCTGACCTGCCGGGAGGCGGCCGTTTGGCGGCCGCCTCCCGGAAAGCGGGCGAAACCGCAGTCGGCAGCTGCGGGAACCAGCTGGGTCGACGTCGCGGACGCCACGTTCTCCCTCCGTCGGTCGGCGGCGCAACGCCGCAGGTGGCATGCTCCGTGCCTGCTTCTTGCGAGCGTGACCAATTTTAACGACTCACGAAGAGGCCTAGTGCACGGCGATGATGCCTGCCGAGGCCCGGACGCGAAGGGACGGCCGCCGGCAACCGCCTACATCAACCGCATTGCCACGGCCGTGCCGCCGCACGACGTGCACTCCTCTTTTGTCCGCTTCGCGAGCACGCTGTTCAGCGACGAGCGCAGCCGCGTGCTGTTCGGGCGGATGGCGGACAAGGCGCAGATTTCACACCGGTTCTCCGTGCTGGCCCCGAGCGTCGAGGTGGGCGGCGCCTCGGTCGACGCGGGGCGGTTCTACCTGCGCGGCAGCTTCCCGACGACCGCGGACCGCATGCGTTTGTACGAGAAGCACGCGCCGGAGCTGGCCGCGCAGGCCGTCTCCGGCCTCGACCTCGGGAGCGCGGCGCGCCGGATCACCCATGTCATCGTGACGTCGTGTACGGGCTTTTCCGCGCCGGGCATCGACCTCGAGCTCGTCGAGCGCTTCGGCCTCGATCCATCGGTCGAGCGCACGACGATCGGCTTCATGGGGTGTTATGCGGCGATCAACGCGCTGAAGCTCGCGCGGCATATCGTGCGGTCAGCGCCCGAGGCGCGCGTGCTCGTGGTGAACGTCGAGCTGTGCACGCTGCACCTGCAGGAGGCCATCGCCATGGATCAGATGCTGTCGTTCCTCCTGTTCGGCGACGGCTGCGCCGCGGCCGTGGTCAGCGCCGAGCCGATCGGGCTCGCGCTCGACCGGCTCCACGCCGTCGTGGTGCCCGGGACGCGCGAGCTCATCACGTGGAGCATCCGCGACCTCGGCTTCGAGATGTTCCTGTCCGGCCGCGTGCCGGGCGCGATCGACCGGGGGCTCAAGGCCGCCGCGGGCGCGATCCTGGACGGCGCCGCGCCAGGCGAGATCGACCTCTGGGCGGTGCACCCCGGCGGGCGGTCGGTGCTCGACGCGGTCGAGCGCGCGCTCGAGCTCGGGCCGGCGGCGCTCGCGGCGTCGCGCGACGTGCTCGCGCGCTTCGGCAACATGTCCTCGGCGACCCTCATGTTCGTGCTGCAGTCGATCGTCGCTGACGCGCGGCCGGGCATGCGCGGATGCGCCATGTCGTTCGGTCCAGGCTTGACCGCCGAGACGATGCTGTTTCATACGGACTAGACCGATGGGCGCCCTCGACTTCTCGCGTCGATCCACGCTCGACGAGCTGATGGATACCCAGCCCGTGGACTTCGAGGACTTCCGCGCTTGCCTCGTCGATCTGGCGCAGGTCAACCGGCTGACCCTCGCTCACCGGCCGACGTTCGCGTTCCTCGATCGCCTCGTCGCGCGCGGCCTGCGCGGCCTGCCCGAGAACCGGCCGCTGGAGGTGATCGACGTCGGCAGCGGCTACGGCGACATGCTGCGGGGGATCGACGCGTGGGCCAGAGAGCGCGGCATCGCCGTCTCGCTCACCGGCGTCGACCTCAACCCGTGGTCGCGCCGGTCGGCCGTCGAGGCGACTCCGCCGGGCCGGCCGATCACCTGGGTCACCGCCGACGCCTTCGCCTACGAGCCGCCCGGCGGCATCGACGTCGTGTTGAGCTCGCTCTTCACGCACCATCTCCCCGATCCGGTGGTCGTCCGTTTCCTGGCCTGGATGGAGGCGAAGGCGCGGCTCGGCTGGTTCATCAACGATCTGCACCGCCACCCGCTGCCCTATCACTTCTTCCGCCACCTCTCGCGCCTCGCAGGCTGGCACCGCTTCGTGCAGCACGATGGCCCGGTGTCGATCGCCCGCGCCTTCTCGGCGAGCGACTGGCGGCGTCTCATCGCCGAGGCCGGGCTCGATCCGCGCGCCGTCGAGGTTCGATGGTGGATGCCGTTCCGGCTCACCGCCGGGAGGCTCAAGGTCCCGTGAACGACGCTGTGGTCGTCGGAGGAGGCCTGGCCGGGGCGGCGGTCGCGCTGCTCCTTTCGCAGGCGGGGCGCGAGGTCGCGCTGATCGAGCGCGAGGCCTGCCCGGCGGACAAGGTCTGCGGCGAGTTCCTGTCGCGCGAGGCCGCGCTCTACCTTGCGTCGTTCGGGCTCGATCTGCCGGCGCTCGGCGCGGTGCCTATCGAGGCCGTGCGCCTGGTCGAGCGCGATCGGGTCGCGGCCGCCGCGCTGCCGTTCTCCGCGCTCAGCCTGTCGCGCCGCGTGCTCGACGAGGCGCTGCTCGCGCGCGCCGCAGCGGCGGGCGCGTCGATCCGGCGGGGCGTCCGGGTCCAGGCGCTCACGCGGGCGGGCGCGGGCTGGGGGGCGCGGCTCGAGGACGGCAGCGCGATCGAGGCGCGCGCCGCGTTCCTCGCGACCGGCAAGCACGACGTCCGGGGCCTGAGGCGGCCTTCCGGGCTGCAGGACGATCTCGTCGCCTTCAAGCTGCACTGGCGGCTGTCGCCTCGGCAGGCGGCGGAGCTCGACAGGCACGTGGAGCTCGTGCTGTTCGAGGGCGGTTATGCCGGTCTGCAGCCGGTCGAGGGCGGCCGGGCGAACCTCTGCCTCCTCGTCCGCAAGAGCCGCTTCGCCGCGCTCGGGCAGCGCTGGGACCGCCTCCTTTGCGCGATGCGCGAGGGGTCGCCGCACCTCGACGCGCGGCTCGCGGGCGCGGAGCCGTGCCGGGCGCGGCCGCTCGCGCTCTCGGCGATCCCGTACGGCCATGTCCAGCGCCGCGCGGACGGGATATGGCGCCTCGGCGATCAGGCGGCGGTCATCCCCTCCTTCTCTGGAGACGGCATGTCGATCGCGCTGCACAGCGCGCGGCTCGCGACCACGGCGTACCTCGAAGGGGCGAGCGCGGAGGCGTTCCAGCGCCGGCTCTCGCGCGACGTGCTCGGGCAGGTGCTGCTCGCGACCGGCCTCTCTCACGGCCTCGTGCGGCGGCCCGGCCAGGCGGCGCTCGGCGCGGCGGCGCGCCTTTGCCCGGGCCTCATGGCGGCCGTGGCCGGGCGCACGCGCGTGTCCGAGGCGGCGCTCGTGCGCGGAGGGCTGCCGGTCGCCGCGTTGGAGGGCGGGCTCGGGCCGCTCTGCGCGACACGCTAGAGCGACAAGGATCCCGGCCGGACTCCTCGCTGGCGAAACCAGGGAGGCGGCGCGGCGGGATCGAGGAAGATCCTCCGCCGTTCAGCCTGCTTTCGGGCGGACCGGCTACTGTGCATGAGCATGGGAACCGCCGAGCCACACCCCGCCAGCCGCCGGCTCAGGCTCGTCTCCGCCCAGGGCGCCGGGGGCCAGCCGTCGCCCGCGCCCGCGCCCGCCAGCGACGAGGAGATCCTGCTCGCCTTCCAGCGCGGCGAACGAGGGATCGGCCTGCGGCTCTACGAGCACCTGCTGCCGGTCGTCGACCGGACCCTGTACCGGATCCTGGGTTGCCGCGAGCAGGACCACGCCGACCTCGTGCAGGGCGCGTTCGAGCAGATCGTGAGCACACTTACCAAACACCGGTACGCGGGGGAGTGCAGCCTGGCGGGCTGGGCGTCCGTCATCGCCTGCCATGTCGGGCTGAGCGCGCTGCGCGCCCGCCGGCGCGAGCGGAAGGTCATCGATCGCACGCCGGGGTCGCCGGAGCCTGGCGCCGGGCCCGAGCCGCCCTCGCAGGGCGCCGACCCCGAGCGCGAGGTGAGCGCGCAGCGCGATCTCGAGGCCCTGCGCCAGCACATCGCGGCGATGGACGGCGACCGCGCGACCGCGCTGCTGCTCCACGCCATGGGCTATTCTCTCAAGGAAATCGCTGACTTGACCGGTGTTTCCGTGGCCGCGGCCCAGTCGCGGCTGTCGCGGGGGCGGCGGGAGCTCCAGGCGCGCTGTGAACCCGAGGCGGCGGCGCGACGCGACCCCGCTCGACCCGAGGAGCCACGATGAAGCAGGACGACGTTGACACCACCCCGGAGGATCGCGCCGCGGCGGCCGGCGTGGACGGCGTGGAGGCCTCGCTGCGGGCGCTGGTCGAGCAGCCGGTGCCGCCGCTGCCCAGGATCCAGGCGAGGTACCTCCAGCAGCGGATCGCCGGCCGCATCGACCAGCTCGTCGCCGACGCGGCGGAGCGGCGCGCCCGCGCCGCCCGGCGGAAGCGGGCCGCCGTGGCCGCGGCGGCGCTGGCGGCCGTCCTGGCCGCGGCGGCCGCCGGCGTCTTCATCGTGGTCCGGGCGCGCGACGCCCCGCCCGCCGCGGCGCAGGTGACGGCGCTCCAGGGCTCGGTCGAGATCGCGGCCGGGGGCGCGACCCGCTCGCCGCCGTCGCTCGCCCTCGTGCCGCTCGCGAGCGACGAGGAGCTCCGGACCGGCGAGGGCGCGCGGGCGAAGGCGTCGCTCGCGACGGGCGCCACCGTCGAGGTCGGGCCCTCGACGCGCGTGAGGTTCGCGCCGGCGGGCGCCGGGCGCGACCGCGCGGGTGACGTCGTCGCCCTCGAGCAGGGCAGGATCGCCGTCGACGTGCCGCCGCTGCCGGCAGGCACGAGCCTGTCGGTGCGCACGTCGGACGCCGTGGTCACGGTGCACGGGACGCGCTTCTCCGTCGAGCGGCGGCCCGATACAGCGGGAGAGCCCGCCGAGACGCGCGTGTCGGTCGTGGAAGGGCGGGTCGCCGTGCACCGCGGCGAGGTCGAGCGCTTCCTGAGCCCAGGCGAGACGTGGTCCTCCCGCGACGAGGAGCGCCGGTCGGACCGGCCCGCCGAGGGACGCCCGGGCGACGCGCCGGCGCCGCCTCGCGACCTCGGTCAGGACAGCGCCGCCGGCGAGGGCGGCAGGGGCGACGGGGCCGGCGAGGGCGGCGCGGGGGAGCCGCGCGCGCCGCGCGACGCGCGCCAGGCCTCGTCGCGCGCCTCGCTCACGGCCGAGAACGAGCTGCTCCAGGGCGCGATGGCGGCGCGGAGGCGCGGGCAGCCGAGGCGGGCGATCGAGCGGCTCGACCTCCTCCTCGGCCGCTACCCGGACTCGCCGCTCGCCGAGATCGCCCGCGTGGAGCGCCTGCGCGCGATCGAGATGCTCGGCGACAAGGACCGGACGGCGGCCGAGGCGCGCCGGTACCTCAAGGACTACCCGCAGGGCTTCGGGCGCGAGGAGGCCACGTCCGCCTCCCGCCCCGGCGGCGCTCGCCCCTGAGCGCCCGCGCGCGAGCCCGTCTCGATTTTTGACGAAACCCTGCCTGCTCCCGGCGCCTCCGGCGACCTTCACTTCATCGAGGAGATCATCGCGCCGGCGATCGGGTTCGCCGGCCGCGCTCCATGTCGTGCTTGCTTTCGAATTGGGAGGATCCCGATGCGTTCATTCGCGTTGACAGGGTGGTTCTGTGGTGGGCTGTTGTCGCTCGCGGCCTTCGGCTCGGGCTGTTCCCTATCGGGCACAGGAGGCGCAGACGGCCGCATCGTCTCCGGGGAAGACTGCGTCCCTTCGGACGACGAGGGCAGCGCGCCGGCGCCGAGCTTCCCGGGATCCGGCATGTCGGGCGCCGGCGATCCCATCACCGCGGATCTCGATCCGCTGTCGTGCGGCGCGAGCGCCCGGGGGGTCCCCGTGGACGGGACCGCCCAGGTCGACTGTTATTACACGAACAGCGACCCGACGACCCCGATGGCCTTCGTCGAGCGGGTCGTCGAGATCGCCGAGAGCGAGGAGCTCGTGCACGTGCGGCTGACGCTCAACCCCGCGTTCGTCGACAACACGTATGGCGAGACGGCCATCGGGTGGGGCGGCGGCGAGGAGCCCGGCGGCCCGCAGCCCGGCGGCCCGAAGCCCGGCGACGGGCCGAAGCCGAAGGGGCACGGGGGCCACACGTTCAAGGATCTCGTGGGCAGCGACAAGGCCCAGTTCCAGCTGACGAACGGGAAGGGAGAGCTCGTGCTCGACTTCTACGTCGACTATATCTCGGCCGACGAGGCGAGCCCCTCGGGTTATGCGTCGCTCGGCGTGCTCGGCGGAGAGGGCAAGATGCTCCTCGGAGACGCCGGCGCCGTCGTCGCGGCGACCACCTCGCTCGACCGCGATCTCAACGCGTGCGGGTACGGCGCGTACCTCGTCGACTCCCCGGAGACGGACGAGAACTACACCCCCAATTCGGAGACGCCGGACTGGGATTACCGCGTTGTTTACGACGTGTGGGTGAGCGCCTCGGCGTTCGGCTCGGCGGGCTTCGGCGACGCGACCATCAGCTATGTGCACGCCTCTCCGAGCAAGTACCCGTCGGACACGGTCACCGTGACGCCGGGGCCGTGCCCCACGCCGACGTGTGAGGGCGACGACCCGCCCGCCGGCGGCGGCGGGGGCAGCGATGCAGGTGAGGATCCGGGTGGAGGCGGGGAATGCAAGGAGTCGGGTGGGGAGTGCACGGCCAACGCGGACTGCTGCTCGGACAGCGACGTGTGCGTGAGCGGGGTGTGCGAGCCGATCGTGATCCCGCAGTGAGCCGGTGAACTCCCCGGCGCCGGCGCGCCAGCGCCGGGGAGGTGCTGACGAGCGCCTCGGCCTGAGGCATGCCCTTGAGCTCGGCGATCAACGCCCGGCGCTGCCGCTCGGTCAGCTCGGTATCGAGCACCTGGTACAGGGCGGCGATCGGGCTCGCGATCTCCCCCGAGTCATTCGGGAAGATTCACAGGGAGGCGGGGAGACGGGGAGCAAAATCCCATCAATCTCCCCGTCTCCCCGCCTCCCTGTTCAATTATTATCTAAGAATGTGACCTGGTGGCCCCCGGCGCCGTGGCCGCCGCGGCGCGCGGAGGATGCTACTTGCCCAGCAGGGCGTTCATCACCCTGTTGTAGGTCTCCTTCTTCCCGTACTGGTCGTTGAAGAGCAGCGACTGAGAGCTTTGCCCGTTGCACAGCGCCCCGCTCCAGCCGTTGAGCCACGACCTGCCGTCGTTGATCCCCCAGAAGGTGACGGCGGTGCACTTGGGCTCCTTGAAGCAGGCCGCGACAATGTCGTGGTAGTACGTGAGCTGCTCCTCCGCCGTGACCACGCCGCCGCAGCGGTTGATGTCCATCTCGGAGATCAGCACCTCCAGGCCCAGGTCGGTGAAGCGCTTCATGTTCGCCGCCACGTCCGCTCCACCGGCCTCGTTGTTCGGCGGCCCGATGTGCATCTGGAACCCGACGCCGTCGATCGGGACCCCCCGATCGACCATCCCCTTGACCATGTTGTAGACGAACTCGACCTTGTCGTTGCGCGCGTCGATGCTGTAATCGTTGTAATAGAGCTTGGCCTTCGGATCCTGCTCTCTCGCGATCTGGAAGGCGAGGTCGATGTACGATTCCCCGATCTGGTTGTAGAACACCGTGGGCCTCATGCGGGGATTGCCGACCCCGGTGTCGCTGTCGGTCTGGACGGCCTCGTTGACGACGTCCCAGTGGTCGAGCCGGTCCTTGAAGTGCCCCATGACCTGGGTGATGTGCCTGCGCATGGCCGCCTCGACGTTGGCCTTCCCGGTCATGGAGCTCATCCAGCCGGGCAGCTGGCTGTGCCACACCAGGGTGTGGCCCTTGACCTTCATGTTGTTCTGGCGCGCCCAGTTCACGATGTTGTCCGCGGAGCCCCAGCTGAAATTCCCCGCGCTGGGCTCGAGCGCGTCCCACTTCATCTCGTTCTCCGCCGTCACGTAGTTGTGCTCAGCGGCGGCGACGCGCTTGTAGTCGTTGTTACCGAGACCACCGCCGGAGATGGCCGCTCCGATCAGCAGCGGGGGGTTCGCCTTCTCACCGGCCTCCCTCAACGTGCTGGCGCTCGCCGCGGGGACTCTGGCGCTGGCGCCGCCGCCTGTACCATCGCTGCCGCCCGTGCCCTCGCCGCCGGCGCCGCTGCCGGTCGTCGCGCCGCCGCCGCTGCCGCTCGTCGCGCCGTTGCTGGCGCTCGTCGTGTCGCCGCTGCCGGTCGTCGCGCCGCTGCTGGCGCTCGTCTCGCCGCTGCCGGTCGTCGCGCCGCTGGGGGTGCCGCTCGTCGTGCCGCCGCTGGTGGTGCCGCCCGTCGCGCCGCCGGTGCCGGTCGTCTCCCCTCCATCGCCGTCACCGCTGTCCGAGCAGCCGGCTGCACACAGGAATGCCGAGAGGAGAAGCGTAAAGGGTGCTGATCTCATGCTCGCATGCTCCAAAGTAAAATGTATTTACAAACTCACGCGACCTGGTGCCTTGATCATCCGCGGGTCCACGTCGCGCGCGGGCGGCACCCGAGGTGGTGCCGAACCGGCAGTATATCGGCCGCTGTCTCCCAAGCATACAGCTTCACGAGGTGGACCCGAAGGATAAGGGGCTCCGGAAGGGAATTCCAGGGCCGTTCGAGAATTTTGACATGGGGATAATGTGCGCCCGAGACCGAGTCGGTAGGGCGCCCCACACGCGGCTCGCCGTGCTCCTGGGGTGCACCTGCTGCTGGGGCGCACCTGCTCCCCGGAACGAGCAGGAGGTCGCCGCAGACCTCGACGATCGCGCGACGAAACGTCCTTTGGCGCCGGCGTTCAGAGGCAGCGGGGAGAGGGGAAAGTGATCTTCACATTCCGGATCTCCTGGCGCGCGGTGGCGTCTCCCGTGCCGGCGGCGAAGCCATAAAAGAACTTCGACCCGACGGGGAAGCCGGGGATGGAGAACCCCTGGAACTGGCTTTTGCCGTCGATGATCAGGCTCACCTTGCCTTGGTTGAGCTCGACCTGCGCCGTATGGAACGCGCCGTCGCCGAGCGCGACGCCGCTCGTCCCCTGGCCCAGCGAGCCGAGGACGCCTCCGTCGCAAGGCTGCGTGAGATCGTCCACGCCCACGTGGTTCTTGTTGGAATCCGTGCAACCGAGGTTGTGGTAGGTGTCGATCTCGACGCCGTAGCCGGCGAGCCCGGCCATACCGAGGCCGCCGCCGGGCTCGCCGACGGCCGTCTCTCCTGTCGTCTGGAGCATGAAGCCCATCCCGTCGCCGCTGCCGAGGCGGAACTCGAACGTCGCGGTGAAGACGTCGGCGACGAGGGCATTCCGGTAAATGATGGTGCCAGCCTGGCCGTGTCTGGCCTCGGTGAGCACGCCAGTTAGCGTGTCGGCATCCCAGAAGGCGTCCCCATTGAAGGACCACCTGTCCGGCGGTGAGGCCATGTCCGCGGCGAGGCTCACGCCGCAGGCGGTTCCAGCGGGGCACGTGCCCTCGTCGCGCTGCCCATCACAATCGTTGTCGGCGAGGTCGCACACTTCCGGCGCCGGGACACACCCGGGGCCCGGCTCGTCGGGGCCTGGCGCTTCCGGGCCTGGCGCTTCCGGGCCTGGCTCCTCGAGGCCTGGCTCCTCGAGGATGTCGCTCCGACCGCCGCACATGGACACGGCGGCGGCGAGCGCCGGAAGCAGGAAGAGTGCCTTTGTGCGCGCTCGACGGCCTGCGCCTGCCGCCGCGTGTGAAGCGCGGAGTGGCTGTGAAGATTGCATGTGCTCTCGATCCTCAGCGCGACCGCGGAGCCCGTGGATGATGCAACACCCTCGCGCCAGCACGCCTGCGCGGCAGCCTACCAGATCGAGGCGAGCGCACCTCCAGGAATCCGGGGGGTTGAAGGTCGGGATCTTGCCGAGCACGACGCGGCCGCGCCCTCTCCGGGCGTTCGACCGGCGTGCGTCTCGACGAGCGGCGCCGGTCCATGGCATGGATGGGCCTCATGGCCGAGCGCTCCATCTCGATCCCGATCGTCGATAGCAGCCCTGTCTCGGGCGTGATCCACGTCCCGAGGACGCGGGCGAAGCGCTCCGGCGTGGCGGTCGTCCTCGGCCATGGCGCCGGCAACGACATGAACGCGCCCCTCGTTGTCGACGTCGCCGGGCGGCTTTTGGCGCGCGGGCACACCGTGCTCCGCTTCAATTTCGTCTACAAGGAGCTCGGCCGGAAGGCGCCCGATCGGCAGCCGCTCCTCGAGAAGGCGTTCGAGGCGGCGATCGAGAGGGCGCGCGAGGACGCGCCGGAGCGCCTCGTGATCGGCGGCAAATCGATGGGCGGGCGGATCGCGTCGCTCCTCGCGGCCCGCGGCGTCCGCGCGGACGGGCTGCTGTTCCTCGGCTATCCGCTCCACCCCGCGGGCAAGCGCTCCCCGCTCCGGGACGCGCACCTGCCCGCGATCCCCGCGCCGCTCCTGTTCCTTCAGGGCACGCGCGACCCGCTGTGTGATCTCGCGCTCCTCCGGCCCGTCCTGAAGCGCCTCGGGCAGCGGGCCAGCCTGCACGTGATCGAGGGGGGTGACCACTCGCTCGATCTCCTCAAGTCCGCGGGGCGGACCAGGGAGAGCGTGCTCGAGGAGATCGACCTGGCGATCGACGGTTGGCTGAAGGCGCGGGTCCTCGCCGCGCGCCCGAAGGCGCCGTGACGGCGAGGGCCCGCCGCACGGCGCGCCGGATCTCTGGAGGGCATGAGCTTTCGCATCTATGTGCTGGGGAGCCGATGAGCCGCCGCCGTCGTCGCGCTCGCGGCGCGGCGCGGCGTCAATTGATGATCGCCGGGTCCTCGATCGTGAAGCACTCGACCGACGACGCCGCGTATTTGATCGCGTTGTACCAGAACTGCGAGATCTGGAAGACCTGCCCCGCTGATCTCTCGTAGCATGGGCTGTTCGGGTCCGTGTACATCTGCGGATTGAGGCACGCGGCCGTCCCGCGCCACTGGCCCGAGTAAGTCACCCACTCGTCGCCGAACGCGACGACATGGCCCTTGCCGATCTCCTCGTGCACCGCGAAATTGTTCCTGCCGTCGGTGCTGTCGACGGTCGCGGTCGTCGATTTGATCGAGCGCGCGATGTAGGCGCCCACGCTCTGGATGTTCCTGCCGAGCGGCGTGTCCTGGTTCCAGGTGCCCACGCTCGTGGGGAGGTCGCCGCCGAGCGGCAGCGAGCCGCCCCAGCAGTTGCAGTTCGCGCAGCCGCTCCGCGCAGGATCCAGGAGGCCGTCGGCATTGAACTGGATGTCGGTGAACGAGAGGAGCTGGTTGGTCGCCGTGATGTCGTGGATGGTGCATCCCTGCCCATTGCACTGATAACCGCTCAGCGCGATGAGGCCGCCGCCGTTGTTGACCCAGTCCTTGAGCGCGTTCACCTCGTCCGGCGAGAACTGCCACGGCGCCCCGTCGTCGTTCTGGGCGCCCTTCGTCACCATCCACTGGAGGAGGATCACGTCGTACTTGGCGAGAAACTCCGCCGTGAGCGTGGGCTTCTCTCGGTTGTAGTTGTCGACCTGGGCCGTGCTCTGCGTGTTGAGCCAATCCTGGAGCGCCGTGGTGCTGTCGCTGCTGCACGGGCCCCAGACGCCTTCGCGGCCGATCGACGCGATGTTGATGCAGGTGCAGTTGCCCGCGTCGTCGCAGGTCGTCTGGTGACCGGCGTCGGGCGGCGGGTCGCCGCCCGGCCCCGTGCTCGTCAGCCCGATCTCGCCGCCGATATCGTCGCCGGTGCTGGTGCTGCTGACGCTGCTGGTGCTGCTGCCGCCGGCGCCGCCGGCGCCCTGGCCGACCGCGCCATTCCCCGTGGTGTTGCCGTTGCCGCTTGATGAACAGGCGATGACGGGCAGCCAGAGCGCTGCGAGCACAGCGCAGCAACGCGTCGCGAAATGAAGTCTTGTCATGATCCATGAGACTACCACTCCCCGCGCCTGGCTGGAGATCCAAAATCATGCGGAGGCTCTCCACCCGAAGCGCTGCAGGCTGCTTGATTTCCAGCTCCAGCCGCGCGAGCTCCCTGCGCGATAGCTCCGGCGTGAGAGTCGCCCATGCTCGACCGGCCGGACAGGCGCGAGCAACGACACGAGCGTGGCGATCGACCCTCGCGGTGTCTTGGGGGCAGCCATGCGCACGTGTGGCTGAGGGTGCGTGTGGTGTGGGCGAAAGAAGGCGGTGTTAGAGGAACGGTCGGGAGTGCGGGCGCCGGAAGCGTGCTACGCGGTTTCGTGAGCTCTCGCAGGGCTTGCGTTTGGCACACAGCGTCAGACGTCGACGCCCCGGGTCGGCCGGGAGAATTGAAGCTCTCCCGGAGGGGGTCGATACCTTGCCGGAGAGTTGAAATTCGATCTGGAGGGTGTCGACAAGGCGGTGGCCGGGTCAGGTCGGTACGGGCGGACGGATACGCCGGAATACGCAATGAAGGATTCCATTTGGGCGAAATCCTTGAGACGAGCGGCTGTGATGCCTGACCCCCGTCTGTGTTTCACAGGCTGCGAGGTAGGGCGGCGCTGCCGAGAGCGCGGCGGTCGACGCGGCAGCGCGCGACGACGCGAGCTCGTCCCGAAATGTGCCTCGGATTCGACAGCAATGTCGCTGCGGAGCTCGACGAGACTGCCGCAAACGTTGCCGCGACCGAGCCAGTCGTTTATGTCTGGGAGGGGCCTCTCTGGGAGGGCCGGCGCTTGCCGGATGCGTTGAGAGGCCCTTCGCGACGCACGCCAAGGTCCAGAGTGTCGTCCCCTCGAGGAGATTTTCTCATGTGGCGCCATGAATTGAGGAACTGGGTGGCTGCCTGGATCACCCGGACGGCGGTTCGGCCGGCATCGATGGTCATCGCCGCTGCTGCCGCGGCGTTCGCCGCTGCGGGCTGTACGTTCGGCGATGACCCGCAGAGGGCGCAGCCCATCGTCGGGAACTGGTTCGATCAGCACTGCATCCCCGCGGAGTGCTTGCTCGAATGTTGCCAGGGGTGGAGTTATTCTAGAAAGCCGCTCCTCCACGGAGGACAGTGGTATGGCACTCAGTGCGAGAACGTTCGGAGTAAAAATGCTGCCTATTCGGAGTACGTTTCTCTGATGTTGGACGTCCAGAATTGGTGCACTGAGGACTTTACCTACTTCGAGTCGGGATACTGTGCAGTCGTTGAGCCCCCCGACGTCGTCAAAGAGTTCGGCCCCGATGGACAGCCCGTGTATGCGGGGTTGAGCTTCTTGGTCTGCCCGCCGAGGGGACAGCCAGCGGCGCACCCGATGGAGGATGTGGAGATCATCCCCGAGGAGTGAGGGGGTAGTGATGGTCATGCCTGCGCGCATCCTCGCGACCGCCATCATCGTCGCCTCCGCCTTCGTCCGACCCTCGAAGGTCTTTGCCCACGAGGGCCCCTGCACGGCCCCCGAGCCCTTCAACGGGTTCTGGGGCGGTGGGCAGGTTCAAGTGAGAGAGCGCGTGGCGGGAATTCCGCTCCTCGCCACGACACGCTTATGGTACAGGCAGATACGATACTCTCCCTGCGCCAGCGGGATTCCCGTGTTCCCTCCTGGGGTCGGCGAAGCGAGCATCAGCGTGGGGGTCCCTCTCTTCGACAACCGGCGCGGCGGGTTGCTTCTGCAAATGGCCGCCCGGGGGCAGGGCTCGCAGAGGTCGAACGAACCCGTGAGCGGTGTCATCACGGGCGCACCCGCCACCGCGGGCCACATCAACCTTTGGGAGACCTCGCTGCCGTTGATCCAGCTCACGGGGGCTGTGTCGGCGGCCATCATGCCGCAGTCCTCAGACGTTCCCCTGTCGATTGCGTATTTGGGCGGTGTGCGGTTCTACGCTCTTCATAACAAGCACGCGCAAGCGAACTTGGGGATCATGGTCGGCGGCAAGAATGCTGTTGTCAACGCTGTCCCCTCGCTCGCGGTCCGGGGCAGCGAGCTGGCGATATGGAGTCATAAGGTTGCGATCGGATTAGAGCTCCGCTCACCCATCGAGTTCTCTGGTGGCCCGATACCCGTTCGGTGGCGGCTCTGGGGCGCCTTGACCTTCGCGCTCGACAAGCTGGAAGACCACGCGCGCGACACGCAAACGCACCGGCCTTCCTTCGACCTGGTCCGTTCACCCGTCGAAGCCGCCCCACCCACCCAGACGGCCTGGGAGATGACATTGTGATCACCTCCGTTCATTCGGCAGACAGTCCGAATCTTTTGCGGCATCTGCGGAATGTCTCTTGCACCTCGTTGGTCAAGTTGTTCTTTGTCTTAATTGCGCGGTTTTGTTGTGACTGTGAGATTCTGAATTTTTCTTCTTGCGTTAGCTCGTCTTCGTTCAGATGTTCTGGAAAGCCCTCGAATTTTGAGCACTTTTCGAGGCTATTGACGAGAAACTCTCCAACCCCCGCCTCGTCCACGCATGACGCGCTGTATGTCAAGACGAACAGCAAGTTGCTGTGATCTGTGATGGTGCCGCAAACATGGGCATTGGCCAAGGTCTCTCGTGTTATGCATTCCTTTACCTCCTTTTGCAGCGCCTCGACCTTGGCGGTCTTCTCCGATCCGGCGTCGTCCGATTCTCCCGGAGGAGACGCCGCCGTGGCCGGCGGGATGGCTGTCGGTTTCGCGCGCGCTCTCAATTCTCGTCGGCACGCAGCGAGCGCTCGCTTCACCTCCGCATCAGGGATGGACGCCGCGCTCTTGTCCATGGCTGGAGGTCTGCGCTCCCTCGTCGCCCAGCCGACCAGCACGCCACCACCAAAGACGAGGCCGAGCACGGCCACCGCGATGAGGAGACGAACCATGAGGCCAGCGCTCTTGGGGCGTTCGCTCATGCGTCAATCTCCCTGAGGCTTCGGGGCCTGCTTCGGCATCGGAGGGAGCTTCGGGGGCGTCTCCGTGCACGTCCAGACGAACTCTTTCAGGCTGCGGAGCAGATCGTCTTCGGTGAGCGTCTCACGAACCCGGATCGCCTCGGCGACGAGGCTCGATTCTTTCTTCGTGAGCTCGTTCGCGCGAAAATACGCGGGAACATCCGAAAGCGCCGCGCAGCTCTCGAAGTTCTTCTCGATGAGATCGGCAGACCTGGACTTCGGCCCGCACATCAATCCATCCTTGGGCAAAGCCATCAGCGCTTTGAACTGGCGAGCCGCGGCGCTGCAAAGCTCAGCGTCGACCAGGAACTCGCTTTTCCTGCACCGTTTCAGCTCCACCTCGAGCTCATCCACGGTGGCCGCTCGTTCGGGAGTACCTTGTCTCTCTTCCCCCGGAGGAGCCTCGGCCGCCGAGGCGGTCGCTCGCGGCTCCGAACGCGCTGCCAGCTCTTCTCGACATGCAGCGAGCGCTCTCCGGTCTCTCCGCACCCAGGGATCCGAAGGAGGCTCCGCTCTCTTCTCCTTCGCTGGCGGCCTCCGGTCCAGGAGGGATCTGCCGACCAGTACGCCAGAGCCGAAGGCAGGGACGAGCAAAAGCGTCGCTGCGAGAACACGAATGACGTGACCCGTTTTCTTGGCGTTCTCCGTCACGACCCGCCCTCTGCTCCAGCCTGCTTTTCCTCCGCGGCGCGCGCCTCGTTCAGCGCGAACAGCCGGTCGATCAGCGCGTCCTCGAACGCGCTCCGCGCCTGCCGCTCTCCCGGGCTCGCGGGCGCCGCGTACGGGGGGACCTCCACGCCGTCGAACCCGTAGGCCGCCAGGACGGCCCGGTCCATCTCCTCGTGGAGGCCGCGCAGCTCGACGATGCTCGGCTCGTTGCACCTTGGGTCCTTGATGAGGTTGTACGTCTCCGTCAGCCCCAGCCGCGACGCCAGCATCCACCGCGCGCGGGCCGCGTAGAGGCGCTCGCCGGCGGCCTCGACGCGGCCGCCCTCGGCGAGGTGGTCCGGGCGAGGGAAGGGGAACGTCTCCACGCAGTCCGACGGCGCGTACCGGAGGCCCTCTCCCATCGTCGAGGAGAGCAGCCGTGCCCACGTCTCGTGCGCGCGCGACTGGAGGACGGCGAAGCGCGCATGGTCGTCGATCGCGAACACACACAGCTGGTCCGAGAACGTCCGGCCCGCGGGCTGGAAGGCGAAGCACAGGTGCTTCGTCACCCGCGCCGCGACGAGGCACCGCTCGAGCGGCGCGATCCTGCGCCGGAGCTCAGGCCGCGTGTTGGCGAACTGCCACCAGCGCGCCCGGTGGCCGGCGTCGATCCCGGTGCCCTTCAGGCGATCCCGCGCCGGCTTCACCCGGCTCCGCACGATCGAGAGCAGCGCGGGCCACCGGCCGGCCTCCTCGAGCCCGCGCTCGCCGAAGTCGATCACGTGACGGTGCGGGCTGTGCGAAGGGGACGAGTTGACCTCCTCGCCGCCGAGGAACGGGCGGAGCACCTCGCCGGCCGCAGGATCACCCGCGGAGAGCGCCCGCGCCTCGCCCTCGGTCAGGACGAAGCCGTCGCCCCGGAGGAAGCAGCCGATGAAGCACAGATCCCGGCTGGCCCCGAGCGGGCGCGGGTCGGGGCGCTCGGGCATCGCGCGCAGGTGCGAGTTGATGTGGCCCACGGGCACGCCGTCGAGCCGCGGCGGCGGCACGCCGTCGCCCGGCGACATGCCCAGCGCGAGGTGGACGACGGCGACGTGGACCGCGGCGTCTCCAGGCCACGGGACGCTGCGCACGGCGTGGTAGATGATCGCGCCCCCCGCCTCGACGAGCGGCCTGAGGCCCGAACGCCGGGTGTCGCCCTGAGCTATCGTGTTCGTGGCGATGAGCCCCACCGTCCCGCGGCGCCCGAGCAGCGCGGCCGCGCGGCGGAAGAAGTGGGCCGCCAGATCGGTGTTCTTCGTGGCGCCGTGCAGCTGCTCGAGCCACGCGGCGTAGAGCTCGCCGTGATCCGTCGAGATCCGCTTCCCGCCCAGGAACGGCGGGTTCCCGACGAACGCGCCGAGCCGCGCCGGCCGCGGCTCGCGGGCGCCGCGCGGCCCGTCCGGGCGCGGCTCCTCGAACACCTCCGGGAGCTCCAGCGGCCAGTGGAACGCGGGCAGCGGCGGCGGCCCCCCGGGCGTCCCCTCGCGGAGCGCCCGCTGCATCGACAGGAGCTCTTCCGAAGGCGGCCCGCCGCCGCGGAGCCATGCGATCGCGAGCTCGGCCCGCCGATCGCGCTCCTTCAGCCGGTCACGGTCCTTCTCGTGCGCGAAGAACGCCCCCACGACGAGGTCGCCGAGCAGCCGCGCCCGGGCGATCGCCTCGTCCGCCTCCTCGGCGAGCCGCGCTCGCCGGCGCGCGGCGTCGGCGTCGTCGCCTTCCGGGACGCCCGGCCCTCCCGGGTTTCGCAGGCTCGCCGGGAGCTGCGCTTCGTCGCCTTCCGGGACGTCCGACCCTCCCGGGTCTCGCAGCCTCGCCGGATGCTCCGCCTCCTCGGCGAGCCGCCGCCGCAGCTCGAGCGCCCGCGCCAGCGCGGCGTCTATCGCCTCGCAGAACGGCGGCGCCGGCGCCGCGGGCTTCCAGTGGAAGCCGCGCAGCTGGGCAAGGTCGAGGCCGACGAGCGAGTCGCCGTGCCGGAGGGCGTGATCGACGAACGTGAACGGCTCGTCCTGCGCGCGCGTCACGAGCCAGAGCGACAGCCTCGCCAGGCTCACCGCGAAGGGGTTCTTGTCGGCGCCGTAGAGGCAGCGCCGCGCGACGAGCCGCCGCGCGTGGCTCACGGCGCCCTCGCCCTGCAGGGCGAGCCGCGCCGCCGCCGCCGCGTCGCCGCGCGCGGCCTCGCGCGTCCAGGCGGCCACCACCTGGTCGGCCAGGTACCGGCACGCCTCCATGAGGAACGCGCCGGAGCCCATCGCCGGATCGCAGATCGCGAGCCGGAGGAGCGCCTCGGACGCGGGCTCCTCGCCCAGCTGCCGGAGCAGCGGCTCGAGCGTCCGCGCGACGATCGGCGCGGACAGGCTCCTCGGGGTGTAATGCGAGCTCGTCCGCCGCCGCTCGGCGATCGGCTGGAGGAACAGCCGCCCCGCCCCGAGCACGTCGGTGTCCCTCGCGCGCAGCGGTCCGAGCGCCTCGAGGACGCCGGCCGCGGTCTCCGCGGCGACGAGCGCCTCCCCGAGCTTTCCCGCCTCCCGCCGCGAGATGCCCGCCCGCTCGGCGAGCCACGCCGCCCGTCGCGCCGTCGGCTGCGCGAGCGCCTCGGCCGCGCCCACCCAGACCCTGTCGGGCCGGAGGCACACCGTCGGTCCGGCGGCGCGCTCGACCCGGTAGCCCATGAGCGCCTCGTAGAGGCCGCCGAGCTGCTCGACGTCGATCGCCCGGTACGACAGCGGGCGCCCATCGAGCACGAGGAGCCGCTCGAGCACCGCGTGCACCGTGCCGTCGTCCACCGACGGCGCGCGCGGCGCCGCGGGGTCGTCCGGGGCCGCGTGTATCCGCGGCCTCGCGCGGTCCTCCGGCGGCCTCGCGCGCTCCCCCGGCCCCGCGTGTGCCGCCGGCCCCGCGTGCTCCAGGAACGGGTATCGCTCGGGGTCGAAGAGCTGCCCTCCTCGCGCTGGCAGGGTCAGCTCGGGGCGGCGGAGCCCGTGGAACACGGCGCGGAAGAGCGCGACGAGCCGTGGCCACGCCCCGAAGCGCCGCCGCAACGCGCCCGGGCGCGCGCCGCGCTCCGCCGCGAGCTCCTGGAAGAGCGGGCGCACGCCGAGGTGCGCCGCGTAGTACGGGTCCGAGGCCGGCAGGAGCCCGCGGTCCTCGGCGTGCAGCAGGAACACGAGCCGGAGGATCGCGGTGAGCAGGCCGCCGTGGAGGTGCTCCGGGCCGCGGGCGAGCGCGTCCTCGAGCGCGCCCGCCCCGTCGCGCTCGGCCGCGTCCTCGAAGCCGCGGAGCAGGACGCCGAGCGCGTCGAAGGCCCGCTCCGCGAGCGCGCCCGCGACGTCTGCCTGCTGCGCCCTGCTGTCCCCGGGGACGGGCTGATCCATGCCGAGCGCCCGGAGTGTACGCGAGCGCCGCGCGGTCCGCTGCAGGTTTTACCTGCGCGCGGCGTTCAGGGCTTGATCTTCGCCGCGAACGCTCGTGTGACCGCCGGCCTCGCCTTGATCGCCTGCTCCCAGCGCGCGAGGTTCGGATAGGGCTCGATCGCTACCCCCATGCGCGCGGCCCCGGAGATCCACGGTGTTGACGCTCAGGCTGATTGATGGCGTTGCGCGCCGCCTGGTTGATGGCCATCACGAGCCTGCGCGGGCGAGGTTGAGGAGGGCGATGGCCATCACCCGCCTGCACGGGCCGCGCCGCTGGGCGATGGCCATCTCCGGCGCACGGGGGCCCGCAACGCGCGATGGCCATCGCGTCGGATGACCCGTAGGCGCCGACGGCGCGATGGCTGCCGGCGCCTGCCACGCGTGAGCGTAGACGCCGTTCAGTCGGCGTCACTTTTCACGTCGCCGATCACCCGGGCCATGACGTCCCGCTCGACGAGCTTCTTTTTCCGCCGAGCCGACTCGCGCAGCGCGGCGGTGGCCACGCGGTCGATCTCGCGCAGGCTCGAGCCGGCGGCCTCGTGCAGCGAGGTCAGCGCCTCGGAGGTAAAGAGATCGCGATCGCAGCCGGCACGGCCGAGCCGCAGGCGGACATACTCGCTCGTATCATCCGCCGTCATCGGTCCGATCGACAGGCGCCGGTCGATCCGCGAGTACAGGGAGCGGTTCTTGCGCAGCTCAAGCCGGTCCTTGAGGTCGGGCAGCCCCACCAGAATCAGACTCAGCAGCGCCCGGCTGTCCCATTCGTAATTTGCCAAGATGTGAAGATGGTCCAACGTGTCCTGATGAAGTAGGTGCGCCTCGTCGAGCAGAAAGACCGGGTGAATCCGTTCTCGTCCGAGGTTCTCGACGTGCGCGCTGATCGCGTAGAAGACGGCGGCCGCGGTCGCAGCAGGGGTCAGGCCGAGGGCCTGGCAGAGCTGCCGGTAGAAGTCGCGGCGTCCGAGCGTGGCGTTGTGGCAGTAGGTCAGGCGGAATCCGGCCTGCGGCAAGCGATGGCGCAGCGCGCGCAGCACGCACGTCTTGCCGGCGCCCGGCTCGCCGACGAGCAGCACCTGGGAGCGCTCGTGGACCGCGTCGCACAGCTCCTCGACGAGCTCATGTTTCGAGGGCGGCAGCCAGAGGTCGCTGTCCGGGATCTCCTTGGAGAAGGGCGACTCGGAGAGCCCGAAGAATCGGATGAAAGACTCGCTCATCGAGCACCTCCCTCGGAGCTGTCGTCGGGATCCGAGGCCTCCGGCCTTTCGCTTCCAGCCCGCAGCAGCGCCCTCGTCGGAGCGAAGTCGGTGGGGCGGCTCGGCCCTTGTGAGAGCGGACCGCTGCGTGGCGGCCGCCGGCGCCGCGCGTTCTTCGCCGGATCGAGGCGGCGGAGCGGCAGGCGCTTGCCCTCGTGCTCGACCCACGGGGTCGCGTCCGGGGCGACGTGACAATGAGCCACTGTGACGAGCTGGCCAGCCAGGTAGCCCTGGTCGAGCTCCCACGCTTCGCCGTCGATGGAGATCACATTGTCGCTGGACACGCGCCGCCGGCTGCGCTCGGTCAGCGCGGCGCGCAGCGCCCGCTCCTCGACCGCGCCCTCGCCGGCGGGCTTTTGCGCGTACAGCTTCGCGGGGCTCTTGCCCATGAGCCCGGCGTGCGGCGCCGCGTGATAACGCCGTTCGAGGAAGGCCTTGAGCCGTGCGTCGATGTCCTTGAGCGACGCGACCTCGCCGAGGAAGCTCAGGCACCCCTCGCGCAACGTCCGCCAGAAGCGCTCCATCTTGCCGCGCGCCTGCGGGTCATAGGGCTTCGCATGCAGCAGGGTGATACCGAGTCGCGAGCACGCCGTCCGGAGGACTTCGCCCCGGTAGGTGGAGCCATTGTCCAGGTAAAGGGCATCCGGTTTGCCGTGACGGCGAAGCGCGTCCACGAGCAGCCCGAGCATGTCGACCTCCCTCTCGGTCGAGTGCGCCTCGAGCGCGACGACGTAGCGAGAGGCATCGTCGAGCAAGCCATGGATGCGGACAGGCACCGTCCGACCGCCCATGTTGCACTGCGGCAGGTGGCAGACGTCACCGTGCCAGAGCGCTCCGGGCCGCTCGGCCTGCCAGCGCAGCCGTGTCCTCGGCTGTTGCTCCGAGCGCTCCGCCCGACGCGACAGACCCGCCGCCGCATACAACCGTCGCACTGTCGGCGCCGAGACCTGGGCCGGATCGATGCGCCCCTCGTCGACGAGCGTGCTCAGGATGAGCGACACCGAGGCGGCGGGATGCTCGCGCCGGATGTCGAGCAAGAGCTCGCGCAGCTCGGCGCGCAGCTCCTGCGCGAAGCCGCGATCGGAGCGCGGCTCGGGACGAAGGCCGGCGAGGCCTGCGGCGCGGTACGCGTACAGCCAGCGCTCGAGCGTGGGGACCGAATAGGTGCGCGTGCTGTCGGCGCCCGGCGGCCGGAAGCGCTGGGCGCTCAAGGCGCGCAGCTCGGCGGCGAGCCGTCCGCGGCCGAGCTCGCGGTGCATGACGGGGCCGATGACCGAAGCGCGAAAGATCGCGACGGCCTCGGCGTGATCGGCAGGTCCGAGATCCATATCGAAGGGTCCTTTCTGCGCCCTGCGGCGCGGGGCCCTTGTGCGCCACCGAGGCTCGTCGAGGGAGGGATCCTCTCGGGTGGGCCTTGTTCTCTGGGCTCGTCGCTGACAGCCGCTCTCACGCTGCGTGCGCGGCGCCGAGGAACGCTCGGTGCTCCAGCGCTTCGCCCCGGGAGGTCGGATCCGCGTAGGCGGCGAGCGAGGCCGCCGCGCTCGCTGCCACGCGGCGCAGCATCGCGCCGGGATCAGACGACGGCAGTGCGGGAAAGAGGCGTCGATGCGCGACGTCGCGCGTCCAGCGGCGGAGCGTGGCCCAGCCGGTGAAGGCCGTGGCGCCCAGGATCGTCTGCGGGCTGATCCGCCGGCGCACCTCGCGGGCGGTCGCCAGCACGAGCCCGTAGAGCGCAAGAGCGAAGCCGATCGCCGCGGCGCTGTAGTGCCGCCGCGGCAGCAGCTCGCGTGGACCGACGAGGATCACCGCCCCGCAGGGCAGGCAGCGGTAGCGGCGCAGCTGGAGCACGAGAAGAACGGCGGGCGCGTTCGGGCCGGCCGGGCCACGCACCTGCCGCTCGCGAAGGCCATGGCCGTGGAGGCCAAGAGGTCCCCCGACGGGCTGGCTCGCCGCTCCGCACGCAGGGCAGCGAGCGGGGCGCACCGCCTCGACCGTGGGCACCTGCTGCTGCCAGCTCTTGATATCGAGCGCGCTGTGGACGAGACTGTGACCGCTTCGATTCCTCGACACGCGAACCGGAGCACGACGAGGAGGTTGTCCGCCAAGACTGGGCCTCCTCGTCGCCTTTTGTGGCTGGCACCGCGCCGATGCTCCGCTCCCACTCCGCGGCCGCTCCTACACCCGTGGGCGGCGGGAAAAGCGACGATGAGCATGACAATTTCGGTCGGCACGAAGCAATGCATCTCGGCGTGGCAAGCCGGGGCGGCGACGCGAACGTCCGCGTTACCCATGATCTGAGAAAAAGCGCAGGGAGGAGCAGACGGCGTGAGAATTTGAGATAGGTCACGGGAATGCATCCGGCGGGCACGAGGAGGCGCCCCTGCACTCACGGTGGACGATGCCTCGTGCGGGGATGCGTACCCTCCTCCATCAAGGAGCTTGAGCGAGATGTCGGCCTGAAGCCCTATTGAGGCTGGGCGCTAACAGGAGGGCGTGAGCCGCCGGCGGCGCGCGACGTAAGGATGGAACGACGCTCGCCTCAACGGTTGCAGCAGAGCACGTGCGTGTCACCGGGTACGATTTCCCCGCTCACCACCGTGGAATCGGTCGAGGGGGCGCAGGTAGGCTCGTCCTTTGTGAAGATCGACCGTACCGCGCCGATTCGCCCCTGAATGGTGTTCGTGCAGAGCGGCTTATCCAGCCCGGAGATGAGAACGGATCCGAGATCTTCGGAGCAGTCTACCTGCCGGTGCAACGTGGTCTGCACGCGGCAATCGCCGAGGCTCGGCTCGCCACAGGAGCACGGGCTGCACTTGCGCGTGTCGTTGTAGATGGGGAACTCCCACTGTATCTCGTGGCCGGCCCAGCACTCTCCGTTCGGCTGCGGCGGATAACAACGGCTGAACGACGTGAACACGACTTCCATGTCTGGACCACAAGCCCGGACGAAGTGCATGTTTGTGTGCCGCAACGCAGGAACCTCGGGGATAGGTTGGCAGTCCGTCGCAATAGGATAGTCGAAGCTCACAAAGGCATAGGAATCGCTGGGAATGGACTCGGGAAGAGGAAAACAGGTCCCATTCCAGGCGCTGCCCGGATCGATCGTGGCTACGGCGTCGCTGAGGGCGCAAACGGACGAGGAGTGTACGCGCACTGTGTGAGGGAGCACGCACCGCGACGGTCCACACGTGCAGGGCTCGCATTCTTCCTGCCCGGGCGTCCCCATCCACCCTTCCCACAAGAGGTTGCCGTCGCCGTGCGGGTCGCATCGCGGAGCATACTCGGGGTGACCGCTATAGAGCAGGATGAGCTGGCTCGGATCTGGCTCTGGCAGGTTGTCGGCGGGGACCGGCGAGGAGCAGCCGATGAGCACCCACGTGGCCAGCATGGAGAGCGCAACCGAGCGCATCGCGGCGGCTACCTCACGGCCTTGGTCAATTATCAGCACTGGCATGAATCACCTCCACAAGCTCCACGCTGGAGCAGCAGAAAATTCGGGTCTCGCCGCTCTCGATCGTGCCGTCCACCAGGGAGACAGCGGTTGTTGGCGAGCACGTCCCCGGCTCGTCCTGTGCGAACACCACACGCACCGCTGCCAGAGGCAAAGCTTCGTGTGCTTCACGGCAGATTTCCTCTTCTGTACGGACTTCGTTGATCGAGGCCAGCATGTTCGAGCAGCTCGCGTCGCTGAAGAGCAGCACGTCCGCTATGCAGCTTCCGCCAACGGGTTTACCGCACTCGCAGGGCGTGCAGGTGCGCGCGTCTCGGAGCTTCTCCTGAAACTCGAAGCGCGTGTCGAAGCCCAAGCGGCACGAGCCATCGTCTTCAGGGGTAATACACGCGAGCCCTTTGAAGTCTGTCACATACTCATCGGTCCACGGGCAAGCTCGTGCAAACTTCCCGCTGAGGGGCGGCGGATTAAGGTCCTTCGAGGGGTGGCACTTGTCAGCCATCGTAGGTGGCTTGAGGGTGACCGCGGTGAACGCGTCGCCCGGGACAGGTGACGAGATCTCGGCGCAGTGCCCTGGCGGGTCGGCTGCACCGGCGAGGTCGATCTTCATCCCTTCGCCTGCGCAGAGAGGCGCCTCGTGCACCAGCATCCTGTCCGGCAGCGCGCACGCGGCAGGGCCGCAGGCGCACGGCCCGCATACGTTCTGGTACTGAGGATTCATGGACACATCGGCCCAGCCATCCCAATAGTCGAGTCGGCCATCGGGACAGATGGGGAAATCCGGCGTGTCACCTACCCACAACATCACCGGGTTAGCATTGGCCCGGGGCCTGGGGATCTCGATGCCATCCCCGCAGCCGAGCAGCGCCGCCGCGCTGAGAACGAGACAAGAGGTTGATCGCATCGTGAAGCCCTTCCGCTGCTCAGTAATCGACCTTCTGACAAGGGATGATGCCGTCGCAGGGATCGAACTCCCGCTCCGGCGGCGTCATGGCCTGCGGTGGGGGAGCGGCGGGGCGGGTTGTGCGGGGCCGCGGCGCGACGGGCGGCGCGGCAGCCGGTGGTGGCGGCTCGGGGCGCCGCTCGGGAGGCGGAGGAGACGGCAGTTGGCTGGCTCGGAGGGTGGCTACCAGGACGCCCCGTGCCAGGTGCAGCGCGGCTGCGCGGGGGGGCTGCCTCCACCAGAGGAGGACCGCCGCCGCGCTGCCCAGCAAGAGCGCGAGCACCGGGCCGATCGAGCGTGGGCTGGAGCGCCGCGCTGGCGTGCCGCTCGGACGCGTAGGGATCGAGGGCGGCGGCGGTACCGGCAGCATCGGATCGAGGTCCGGCAGGTCGGGCGCCGGGGGCGACGGCGGTGCGACCGGAGGCGCGTGGGCGACGTCACCCCGCGCGTGCCGTGGTGGCACCGCGCTCTGGAGCGTGTCGGGCGCCTCCGAAGAGCGCGGCGTGGCGACCGGAGGCGCGTGGGTGACGCCGGCCCGCGCGTCCCGCGGTATCGCGCTCTTGACCGTATCGGGCGCGTCGGAAGGGCGCGGTGTGGGTGGCGTGACGGCTCGTCCCCCCTCCTCACCCGAGGCGAACGCCTCCGCCTCGTCCTCCACGGGGATCGGCGCGCCCTCGTCCGGCTCGCACCGGGCGCCGGACGGCTCCGCGGGGACGTCACGGGCAGGCCGCGGAGGCTCGCCGAGCTCTTCCCACGCTCGGGCGAAGGGAGTCAGCGCAGCGAGCATCTCGTCGATGCTCGGGTGCCGTCGCTCGGGGTTCTCCGCGAGGGAGAACTTGATCATCCACTGAAGCAGCGGAGGCATCCCGGCGGGAAGGCTCGGGGGCCAGGTCCACGTCGAGAGGGGGCGCTGGCACAAGAGCTCGTACAGGATGGTGCCGAAGCCGTAGACGTCGGTCCGGCGTCCCACGCGTCCACCGCCGATGAGCTCCGGCGGCGCATACCCGTACGGATCTTGATTGGCTTCCTCCGCGCCGAGCTGAAAGAGACGAACGAAGCCGAAGTGCGTTATCGCGTACCGGTCACCGTCCACGACGAAGACCCGGTCCGGGCTCATGGCGCCGTGGATGACAGAGCGCTCATGCGCGCGCACGAGGCAACGGCCGATGTCGATCAGCACCTTGAGCGCAGCGGGCCCGAGGTCGTTCCCGCGCACGGCGTCGATGAGCGGGACCGCGCCGCCGAGCACCGGGGTCGCTGCCCACGCCACCGAGCCGTTCACCCCGCCGTAGAGCACGCGGACGACCTCCGGGACGTCGTCGGAGAGGCGTTGAAGGCGCGCCATTTCTTCGGTGAACGCGCCTTCATCGAGGCTCGATCCCTCGCGGACGTGCAACCAGACGAGGGCTCCCGTGTCGCCGAGCTGCCGAGCGAGGAAGTGACGGACCATGCCGCGCTCCTCTCTGAGCAGCTCGTGGCCTTCCCAGATCTCGCCGGCGGCTACCATACGAGCCTGACTTCCGCGCCGGCGCATCGAGGGCGGATCTCGGCTTTCCGCGGCCAGACGACGTACGCGACCGTCGCGGCGCCGAGCGCTGCGCCGGCGACGAGCGCTGCCGTGCCGAAGCCATGGAACAGGCTTGCTCGTGAGTCGGCGGCGCTGGCTTCGCCGTAGACCTCGCGGAACTGCGCGCTGCTCGGGGCCATCGAGCCGTCCGACAGGCGGGCCACCTTGGCGGACGTCTCGTGCTCGGCGAAGTCGCCGGCCTCGCGAAGCTCGACGGCGGTGAGGAGCAGGGTCATCGTGGCGGCGGCGCCGGCGGTGATGATCCAGGGGGCGCGGGCGCTTGTGACGGGAGCCTTGGGCGCCTCGAAGAGGGGCAGGGGGACGCGGCGCGACTGCCCCGCCGCGACCTTCACGAGCGCACGGACGACCTGCCCCTGCTCGTCCATCGCCGTGACCTCGTGCAGTCCAGGCGCGACGAAGACAGGGCCGCCCGCGCTCACCTCGCGACCGTCCACGAGCAGCCGTGCCGTGCCCGGCGGGGGGCTCACATGGAGCTCCGCCACGCGCTGCCGCACCGCTGCGAGATCGGCGTGCCTCACCTCGTAGCGGCGGCGCTCGACGTCATCGGTCGGCGCTGGCATCTTCTCGACGCACTCCTCGAGCTCGGCCGCGGCCTCCTCAAGGCGATCGAGGCGCAGATCGAATTGCCCGAGCTGACACACGGCCATCGTCGATGGAGCGATGGCGTTGACCCGCGCCCAGAGCTCGCGAGCGCGAGCGAGCTCGAGCCGCTTGGCGGCCCTCTCCGCCTCATCGATGAGCTCCTGGACCTCGCGGGACCGCGGGGGAGGCTCCGCTGCCGCGAGAGGGACGGCGCCGGCAAGGACCACGGACAGGGTGGCGGCTCGCGCTGCATGGACGAAGAGGAGACGATCACCCACCGTTCACCGTGCCGGCATGAAGGGACCACGACGCGGCGCTTACAGCACCAGCGCGGGGGGCTCTTCTACACCATGTTGCAACACGAGCGAACGCGGATGTTGCCTGCCTCCGCGCACGACCCCAGTCGTCGCATTGCCTGCGTGCGCAAAAAATTCTCATGGATCGCCATAAAAAAGAGACCGCCGCACCTCTGTGCAACTCCAACGGTCGCCGGGAATCGCTGCCAGCCCCGCCCAGGGGCAGCCAGCGCAGCGCGTCCTCGAGCGCGCCCGCCCCGTCGCGCTCGGCCGCGTCCTCGAAGCCGCGGAGCAGGACGCCGAGCGCGTCGAAGGCCCGCTCCGCGAGCGCGCCCGCGACGTCTGCCTGCTGCGCCCTGCTGTCCCAGGGGACGGGCTGATCCATGCCGAGCGCCCGGAGTGTACGCGAACGCGGCGTGCTTTGCTGCAGGTTCTACCTGCGCGCGGCGTTCAGGGCTTGATCTTCGCCGCGAACGCTCGCGTGACCGCCGGCCTCGCCTTGATCGCCTTCTCCCAGCGCGCGAGGTTCGGATAGGGCTCGATCGCTACCCCCATGCGCGCGGCCCCGGAGATCCACGGAAACGTGGCGATGTCCGCGATCGAGTACTCGTCGGCGAGGTACTCGGACTCGGCGAGGCGGCCGTCGAGCACCTTGTAGATGCGGTCCTGCTCCTGCTGATAGCGCTCGATCGCGTAAGGGATCTTCTCGGGCGCGGCGCTGCGAAAATGGCCGAGCTGGCCGAGCATCGGCCCCACCGCGCCCATCTGGAACATCAGCCACTCGATGACGCGCGACCGGCCCGGCTCGCTCGCGGGCAAGAGCTTGCCCGTCTTCTCGGCGAGGTAGATGAGGATCGCGCCCGACTCGAAGACGGTGACCGGCCCGTTCGGGTGGTCGTGATCCTGCAACGCGGGGATCTTCCCGTTGGGGTTGATGCGCAGGTACTCCGGCTTTTTCTGCGCGCCGGACCCGATGTCGATGGGCTTGATCTGGTAGGCGAGCCCGAACTCCTCGAGGAGAATCACGGGCTTGTAGCCGTTCGGCGTGGTCCACGTGTACAGGTCGATCATCTGGTGCTCCCTCCCATCCGCGGTGCCCCCGGCACCTGTCCCGGTATCTGCAGGGGGATGCTCCCCGGGTGACCCGCGAAGGTCAAGCGAGGGCTGAACGGCACGGCCGAGCGCCACGTAGTGTCGACGTCTGGATAAACTCGGGACATACGCCCGCATGTCACGTGGGATGCGCCCACTTCTTCGTCGACGCCGATGTCCTCGCGCTCCCCATCGCGCAGCACATCGATTACACCCGAGCGAACCCACCCGAGAAGGGTCTTTCCGACCGCGGCGGCCTGGGCGCCCGCAGCCCCTCGATGCCCCTTCGGTCCGAGGTTGTGAACGGACCGGTAGGTGTCGGCAACCTCCCGATCAGGCGGCCGCGCCGTGTCAGCCAGGCGCGACGCGGAGCGGCGCCTCCGGCCGCACGTCCGCCGCGCCCCCTCCAGGCGACCCAGGTCCCCGGAAAGGCAGCGATTGCGCCCGGCTAGACGGATCTAGCCTACGTCGCTGGGCAGCATTTGGCCCTTGCGGCGCAGAGCCGGTCTGTGAGATTTTTTTTTGTGAAGGAGGCCCCAAAGGCAACGAACCAGACAGACCTGGCCCCGCGTCTTCGGTCGATCAACGAAAAGGAGTGTCAGGCGAGCACATGAGCGCGACCGTCTATGACCGAAACGTCGATTTCTACATCGACTTCGTCGATCGCGGGCTGAAGTCGAATCGTTATCTGCCGCTGCTCACGCTCATGACCGATCTGAACGGCGCGCGCGTCTGTGATCTATGCTGCGGCGAGGGGTATCTCGGGCGCCATCTGATCGCGCACGGCGCGCATGAGGTTCCGGGCATCGACGCCTCGACGGGATGGTCCTCGTTGTCGCCGCGCGGGCGATCGAGGAGGAGATTGCAATGGCGCCGAAGCACGGTGTCGCGCAGTTGCGCAGTCAATCGATTCGACGGAGCCGCTGCTCGGCGTCAGCGCGGTGAGCTTTGAACACGCACGATCGGAAGGCGAGAAGCTGGCTAACCAGGTCGTCGCTGCTGATGTGGCCCTCGCTCCGCTCGGGACCGCGCAGCAGAACGCCAGTCGTCAGGCAGACACGGCAACCCCGCAGGAGGTTCTCGAATGCCCTTCGAAATCCCACCGCCCCTGCTCGAACGCCTGCGCGCTCGACGTCTTGAACAACGTCAGCTGCGGGCGACCCGCAGTGCTGCCGGCGCGCCGCGCGAGCAGGCGGGCGGCAACTTCATCGATTCCATTCGACACCTCTTCTCCGGCGCTTCTTCCGTCGATCAGGCGGCCGGGCGGTACGTCGCGGCCATGAGCTCCTGGCAGGACGAGGTTGAAGAGAAGTACGACGCGTTCCTGCTCGACCCCGGCATGGGACCGATGACCTACCTGACCTCCGACGGCCGCGTTCTCGAGGACCTCCGTGGCTGGGACGGCGATGAGATCGTCGAGGTCGGCGGTTTGCACGCACATTCGGCGCTGATCGTCGGCGCCCGGAAGACGGGCATCGTCGAGCTCCTCGAGCTGATCCCGCGGCCACCTCCGGGGTCGTCGGTCTGCTCGAAGTGCAACGGCAAACGCGTAGCTGAACCGGCCCCCGGATTCGGAGTCGAGCTCCCCTGCAACGAGTGCGACGCGCGCGGCTGGATCGATGCGGGCTGACTCCCGGATGAACCCGTCGTGGCTCCGCGCTCCACGCCTCGCGCGCAGGTCGAGTCGAGCGCCTCAGCGGCGAAACACGCGTGACGCCGTGGACGCCCTTGACCAGAGGGCCGGTTTGCTCTTCGTTTTCCCCGACCATGAAGCTCGTCATCCGCTCCGCTGGCGTCTGGGGGCATCCCAATCTCCGGACGTGGGCGCCCGACGATCCCGACGCGTTCGCCGAGCTCGTGATGCTGGACATCGGGCCCAGAAAGGGGGCGGGCGCGGATTCCTTCACCCTCAGGGTGGCCACGCCCGCCGGGCTGGACCGGCTGGAGGCTCGCGATGGCATCCTGGCCACCCGCCCCCTGCTCGTGATGCGCCGGTACGACGTCGACGATCTCTGGCGCTGGCTCGAGCAGACCGTCGCGTCCTGCGAGGCCGAGACCTGGCCCGCCTGCGTCGAGAACCTCCGGCGCTACTTCGCCTGGGAGTACGAGAACTACCGGGAGCCGTGACACGGCGCGCGCTCTCCTGTTCGCCCCCGCTGCGCGCCGCAGCGCCGGCGTTCGGCGCGTGCGGCGGCTCCTCCGGCCCGGCGGCCCAGCCGGCGCTCGAGGCCCCCGGAAAGGCGGCGATCGCGGCCAGTGTCAGGCGCATCTACGCCACCGCGCTGGACACCCTTTGGGCCTTGCGGCGCAGAGCCGGTCCGTGAGATTTTGTGTGGGGGAGGTCCCAGAAGGTGACGAACTGGACAGCGCTGGTCCCGCGGCTTCGGTCGAATCTGCTGACCTTTGCGCCGCTTGTCCGAGGATAGAGAAATGAGGCTGACAGTCTTTCTGGAGGAGTACGCGAAGCACACGGCGCTCAACGTCGGGCAAGTGATGCAGGGCGTCCGGTACTTCTACTCCCATCCGGACTGTGATGATGTCGCGCCGCGAGGGACGGTCAAGCACTGTTTCTTGTCGATGTCCCTTCGAACAAGGCGAATCGCGAACGACCTCTTCTTCTCGGTGATTCCACCTCACTGGCATCACACGCCGGAGGAGCTTCGCGAGATGCGACCGATCCCGATCAAGAAGTGGTTCTTCTATGGATATTCAGCCTGGCAATTCGACGAGTCCGGGGAGGTCAGAGCCGACCTCGACGGAACAGAGGATCGAAGATGGGATCCGCGATGCCAGAAGCCACAGACTTGACGGGTGGAGCGCCTGACGACGGTCTGCGGCGGACGGCGCTTCGCGCCGCCGCTGAAGCCGAGCGCCGGGCGGACCAACGTGACGTGCGCTCGAACGCGACGTGGCGCGAGCGAGAGGACCCACGGTAGGAGGACGGGGAACGTAGAGGTGCCCGGGGAGACGTGCGAATGGCCAGAGGGTCCTGGTGGCGCTGGAAGGAGGTGCTTGCCGCTTTGACGATCAGCGTGGCTGCGCTCGCCATCGTCCTGCATGATCGCTCACCGGGCTGGCTCCGCGCGGGCGTCTACGTCCTTGCGGTTGTAGGACCGTTCCTGCCTCTGCTGGCCCTCATCCCATGGCATTTCATCGCCAGGCGTCGTGGTCTCATTCCCCGGAGTCGTGTCCCGTGCGGGGTGTCGCTCTCGGACGGGGCCCTCCATGTCAGGCGAGGCGACACGTGCTCGATCCATGCGCTGGGGATCATCGTGCGCGCGCGCTTCGCGCGGAACGACAACTGGACGGAGTCGAAGATGCTGGAGGATGCGCTGGGGCTCTTCGCGCTGGATGGACGCGAGATCGAGCGCCTGCCCGGGTCGGCAGCCGACCTCGGTGGGCTGCTGGTCGAGCTGGAGGCGCGCGGCATCCCGGTCGAGCACGTCTACGTGAGCGCCCCGGCGGTGCTCGATTGAGGCCGTTCGCCATGAAGGTACAACCCTACAAGCTCGGTTCGCTGGCACCCGATAGCCGCTGGGTCGAGCATCGATACCCGGACGCGTGGGATCTCCAGCGCACCACGGGCCCCGATCGCCTGGTGCTCGCGCCGGCCGAACGCCAGATCGACCTCATCCTCGATCTCCTGCGACCGTTGCCGGCGCCGTTCGGTGTTCTCCACGTGCTCGTGGTGTCCCGCTGCGGCAACGCGGCTGCTCGGCGGCAGGAACCAGCCCCGATGCAGTTGCGAGATGTGGCCGGCTTTCTTCGCGAATTCGAAGAGTTCTTCGAGCGCGATGGCCGCCATCACGTCTGGGTCACATCGTTGCCCTCGCAGAGCACGATCGTCTACGACAACCACAACATTGTCTACGCCTACGGCCCGCTCGAGCAGTTTGTCGGCCATGCTGAGGCGCGCGGCCTGGCACGGCGCGCGATCGAGATCCCTGTCCCGCACCATCACTGCTTCAATCCCGAGTATGACGATACGGAGGCAGCGCTGCTCGCTCGCTTCGATTGGCTTGAGTTTCCGCTCCAGCCCGGAGACGACCCGTGATCGCGGTGGCTCTCGGTGTCGCCGACGCTGGCCGACCTGGGTCTGCTGCCGATGAGAGGGTGAGCACGCGTCCCCGCTCGCGGCAGAGGCCCCGTTCGGCAGCAAAGGGGAGGCGATGCTTTCATGGGCTGAAGTGAAGCCTCTGATCTCGCAGATCGTCGGCCCGCGACTTGCCGATCTCGGGTTCCACAACCCAGGCCGTGCCATGTGGCGGCTTCGCCCGTACTTCGTCGACGTCGTCTGGTTTCACTGCCCTCGCGCCGGCATCTTCCAGGTCGAGTTTGGCTGTGGGCTGCGCAAAGCCGTCCGAAACAATCCGGCTCCCTGGCATTGCCAGCTCCGCACGCAGCCGGCGCATTCGTTCAACTGGGAGGAACTACCCTGGTCGTTTCGCCTGTCGGAATCGGAGCAGGTCGAGGTCCTTCGGCTACTCGCCCCTCGGGTCGTGGCGGCCGCAAAGCGGTGGTTCTCTCACTTCGACACGATCGACAGCGCCATCCGCGCGCTGGAGAGCAATCCGTTGTCGGGGCCGCGGAATGTAGCGCCCTTCGCCCCCGGCAGTCCGGCATACAACGAAGCGATGTCCGAGCTGCGCGCCGCGGCGGCCGGCGTGGCCGGACAACCTGCTGCGGCGGACGAGGCCGGGGCTCTGCACCGCCCTCGCCGCTGAGCGCGAACGTTGTCGCTCGCGATGAGCGGCGCGCATGCCACGGCTTCGGCAACTGAGCAGCCACGGCTGCTCTCCCCCTCTGGCAGCGGACGCCTACGGGGAAGGCCGCGGCCTGCCCTCGCCGGCGCCGAGCGCGCCGGCCCCCGCGGGCTCGCCCCGCGGCGGCGCGCCCGGCAGCGCCGCGCGGGCGCCGCCTTCGGCCTCGAGCGACGCGGCCGCGAAGAGCTCCTCCGGCGAGAGGATCCGGTCGATGTCGAGCAGCAAGAGGAGCCTGTCGCCCACCTTGCCGAGGCCGACGAGGTGGCCCTGGCGGGCCCGCGTGCCGAACGGGGGCGGCGGCTCGATCGCCGCCGCGTCGAGGTCCACGACGTCGCCCACCGCGTCGATGAAGAGGCCCATCCGGGTGAGCTCGCCGTCGAACTCCGTCTCGACGATGAGGATGCAGCTCCGCCGCGTGATCACCGACGCCGGGAGCCCGAGCCGGACGGCGAGGTCGATGACCGGGATCACGCGCCCCCTCAGGTTGAGCACGCCGAGCACGGCCTGCGGCATCCTCGGCACCCGCGTGATCGCGGTGATCTCGACGATCTCCCGCGCGCGGAGGATGTCCACCGCGAGCTCGTCGCCGCCCACGAAGAACGAGATGTACTGCGACGATCGAGGCTCCGGCGCGGCGCTCACGGGACCTCTGCGCGCGCAGAGGCGGCCCGATCCGCGCCCCGCGGCGGAAAGCGCTCGAACTCGGCGTCCTCGTGCAGCGCCGCGGGGGAGCGCAGGGCCCCGTTCGTCCTGGCCCGGGCGAGCGTCGCGAGCATGGCGGCGCCGTTCGAGGCGCCCGGCGAGGCCGGAGAGCCCTCCCGGGACGGCGGCGGGAGGCGCCGCGCGTCGCCCGCGCCGGGGGCGCGCGGCACGCGGGTGCGCTCGGGGAACGCGTGCTCGTCGCCCACCTGGAAGAAGCGCAGCATGCCCGAGAGCGCGTCCGCTTGGGCCGCGAGCTCCTCGGCCGTGCTGGCGAGCTCCTCGCTGATCGCGGCGTTGCGCTGCGTCACCTCGTCGACGCGGCGCATGGCGCTGTTCACCTGGCCGACCGCGTCGGCCTGGCTGAGCGAAGCGGTCGCCACCTCCTGCGTGAGCGCCGAGGTCCGCCGGATCGAGGGCGCCATCTCCTCGAGCAGCCGCCCCGAGCGATCGGCGACCTGCACGCTCGTCGACGCGAGCGCGCCGATCTCCTTGGCGGCGGCCTGGCTCCGCTCCGCAAGGCGGCGGACCTCGCTCGCGACCACGGCGAAGCCGCGGCCGTGCTCGCCGGCCCGGGCCGCCTCGATCGACGCGTTCAGCGCGAGCAGGTTGGTCTGGTACGCGATCTCCTGCACGATCGAGACCTTCTCGGCGATGTCGCGCATCGCGGCCACGGTGCGCTGGACCGCCGTGAGGCTCTGCTCCGCGGCGGCCGCGGCGCCGGTGGCGAGCTCGCCGGTCTGCTGGCTGCTCTCGGCGTTCTTCTGGATCGAGCCGCTCACCTCCGAGAGGCTCGCCGACGTCTCCTCCACCGCGGCCGCCTGCTCGCTCGTGCCCTGCGACAGGTTCTGCGAGGTGGCCGAGATCTGCGTCGAGGCCGCGGCGAGCGACTCGGCGCCCGTGCGGATCTCCAGGAGGACGGTCGAGAGCTTGTCCGCCATCTCCCCCATCGCCTCCTCCAGCTGCCCGAGCTCGTCGCGGCCCGCGGCCACGCCCCGGTGCCGCAGATCGCCGTCGGCGATCCGCCTGGCGAGCCCCACGGCCGAGCTCAGCGGACCCGTGATGCTGCGCGAGAGGAGGACGCTGACGAGCACGCCGACCGCCAGCGCCACGAAGGCGATGAGGCCCATGTCCCGCGAGGCGCGCTGCGCGTCGCCGCTCAGGGACGCCTGCATCGCCTTCATGTGCCTCGTGCTCGCCTGGGCGAAGCCCTCGGCCGATTCCTCGAACCGATGGATCTCGTCCTTGAAGCCGGTCATCACGTTGTTCGCCGCCTGGGACGTGGGCAGCTGCCCGGAAAGCACGTCCTGCATCACGCGGCGAAAGCCGACGATGTAGCTCGCCAGATCGCGCCGCATCGCGGCGACCGACTCCCGCTCGTGGGGCAGCGTCACGAGGCGGTCGAGCTCGTTCAGCCGGCGCTGGATCTGCGCCTCGGCCTCGTTCCATTTCTCCTGATACCCCTGCTGGATCGGGCGATCGCCCATGCTGAGGAAGCAGTCTTTCTCGTAGCGGCGGAGCTCCAGGAGGTCCCGCTCGAGCTGCATCGCGATCGCGAGCTCCCGGACGTCCGACACCAGGATCTCGTGCGTCTTCTCCGCGACGGAGGTCAGGCCGAGGTGCCCCGAGATCGCGATGGCGACCATGAGCATCGCCATGAACGCGAGCGAGAGCGAGAGACGCAGCGCAATCCTGAGCCGGTTCATCGTGTCCTCCCCTCCGAATCCATCGCCCCTCCCCGCGCCTCCGAGGGGGGAGCCCGCCATCGAGCCCTGGGCGCGAGCTCGCCGCCGCTGGCGCGGCCGCGGGTGAGGTCGTGCATCAGCGCGTCCACATCGAGGATCAGCGCGAGCCTGCCGTCGGCGAGGACCGTGGATCCGGTGATGCCCCGGGTGCGGCGGAAGAGCCGGCCGAGCGGCTTGATGACCGTCCTGCCCTCGCCGTCGAGCGAGTCGACGACGAGGCCGGCCTGGCCCCCCTCGTGGGCCACCACGACCACGCTCTCGCGGGCCGGCGCAGGCCCGGAGAGCCCGAAGAGGTCGCGGAGCCGCACGCACGGCAGCGCGCGCCCGTGCACGTGAAGGACGCCGCCCGGGCCCGCGGCGAGGGCGCCGCGCGGGAGCCCGACGCAGGCGACGACCGCGCCGAGCGGGATGACATAACGCTCGCCGGCGGCGCTCACCGAGAAGCCCTCGATCGTCGCGAGGGTGAGCGGGAGCCGGAGGATCAGCGTGGTGCCGACCCCCGCGGCGCTCTCGATCCCGATCGAGCCCTCCAGCGACTCGACGCGGCGCCGCACCACGTCCATGCCCATCCCCCGGCCGGACAGATCGGAGACGGTCGTGGCGGTGGAGAAGCCCGGCTCGAACACCAGGTCATAGAGCTCGCTGTCGGAGAGCGCGTCGGCGTCCGTGCACCTGCCCTGCGCGCTGGCCCGCGCCGCGATCTGGGCGCGGTTCATCCCGGCGCCGTCGTCGGAGACGCGGAGCGCGATGCCGCCGCCCTCGTGCGTCGCGCGCAGGGTGATCGTCCCGCGCGCGTCCTTGCCGCACGCCTTCCGCACCTCGGGCGGCTCGAGGCCGTGATCGATGCCGTTGCGGATGAGGTGCGTCAGCACGTCGCGGAGGCGCTCGATCACCGCGGTGTCCACCTCGACGTCGCCGTGCACGACCACGAGGCGCGCGAGCTTGCCGTGCGACCGGGCGAGATCGCGCACGGCGCGCTCGTACTGCCGGAACCAGGGGCCGACAGGCACCATCCGCGCGCGGCGGATCGCCTCCTCGAGCTTGGTGTTCAGCCGGTCGAGCTCCTCGAGGCCGTCCCGCAGCGCCGCGCCGACGGCGCCGCCCGCCAGCTGGACCTCGCGCGCGATCCGGTTCCGGGTGATCGCGACCTCGCCGATGAGATCGACCATGCAATCGAGCTTCTCGACGGTGATGCGGACGGTCTTCGCGCCCGAGCTCCGGTCGCCCTCGTCCGCGGCGCTCGCGGTGGCCCCCTTCGGCGTCGAGGGGGTGCCCTCGCGCTCGGTGCGCCGGGCGCTCTTGAGCCGCTCGAGCACGCTCGCGGGCAGCGAGGTCGACCCCGGCGGCTCCTCTCCGGCGTCCATCTCCGCGAGCTGGCGGCGCGCCGAGTCGACCGTCTCGAGGAGCAGCGAGACCACCATGCCGGTCACCGGCAGCGTGCCCCGGTGCAGATCCTCGATCACGTCCTCGGCGGCGTGGGTGAGCTCGCTCAGCCCGTGGGCGCCGACGGAGCTGGCGTTGCCCTTCATCGTGTGGGCGACGCGGAAGATGCGCTCCAGGAGGTGGCCGGCGTCGGGACGCCGCTCGAGCTCGAGGAGCGCGCTCTCGAGCTCGTCGAGGTGCTCGGCCGTCTCGGCGGCGAACATCTGCATGAGCGCGGCCCGCTCGGCATCCATCGCGGTCACAAGGGCTGGATGGCGGCGCTGCCGTCGTCGGTGCGGAAGATGAGCTTCCGGCCCTGGCTGCCGCCCGTGTCCTGCTGGACGACCCGGATCCCGGCGGCGCGCAGCACCATGACCCCGACCGTCACGTTCTGGTGTCCGAGGTGCGAGTCCCGCTCCCGGAAGGCGGAGATCATGCAGGCGCCGCCGACGATCCGGGCCTGGAGCGAGCGGGGCGTGGCGCCGAGGGCCGCCAGACGATCGAGGAGCTGCTGAAAGGCGGTGTCTCCGAAGCGCCCGAGCGGCAGCTTGAGGTTGGGGCAGCTGGGGAGCACGTAGTGGTTCATGCCGCCCACGCCGAGCGCCGGCTCCCAGAGGCAGATCGCGACGCACGAGCCGACGATCGTGGTGATGATCGTCGGCTCGCCCGACGCGAAGACGTTGCCCGGCGTGAGGTAGTGGGGCTGCGGGCTGCGCGGGGGGGGCGCGCTCAGCCGCGCTCCTCCAGCGCCGTACCGCTGCGACGGGGGCTTGAGCATCGTCATCGCATCTCCAGGGCGCCGCAGCGCTCCCGCCCCGCGCAGAACGGCCCGGCCGCCAGCGTGCCGAGCGCTTCGAGAAGAGCCTTGTCGATCGGCCCGAGCTCGGGTTTCTGCGAGAGCAGGTGGAAGACGGCGATGACGCCGACCACGCGCTCGTCCATCGTGAGCGGGACACAGGCCATGACGTCGCCCTCGCCGCGCGCGCAGGGGGCCTGGGGGGTGGCCGGGTCGCTGCCGAGCGCGGCGCCCTGCCGGAAATACGGCTCGATCCGCCGCGCCACGCGCCCCACGATGCCCTCTTCCGGCGCCAAGAGGACGGCGGACGACGGCGCGACGCCGTAGGCCGCGACGACCCTCACCGCCCCGCTGCCGTCGATCTCGAAGACGGCGATCTCCTCGGAGCCGACGAGGTTCGCGATGATGTCCTGGAGGGCGCGGCACGCCTCCTCACGGGTCCGGAGCGGCAGGAGCCGGCGGCTCGCGACATAGAGGCTCGCGAGCTGCGAGCGCTGCTGTTCCTCCTCGGCGCATCGAGCGGCGGCGAGCGCGAGCGCCGCCTCGGCGCAGACGGCGCGGGCCTCGAGGCGCCCGCGGGCCCTCCGAACCCGGACGAGCAGCCGGCCGAGCGCGCGGGCGCGCCGCGCGAGCCGCTTCTTCTGCCCTTCGAGCGCGCTCACGTGCGCTCGTGACGATCGCTCGCGGCGCACCGCGCGCTCCACCCCGCGTTCCGCTTGTCCATCACGCGACATGTCGGTCTTCACCTCATTCGCCGAGACAGCTCTTGACCTTCTCGAGGAGCTCCAGGGAGTCGATGGGCTTCGTGATGTAGTCGGAGCAGCCACAGCGAAACCCCTCTTCCCTGTGCGAGACCTCGCCTCGGCTCGTGACGAGGACAATGGGCGTCTCCCGCGTCGCCTCCTCCGATCGCAGCCTCCGGCAGGCCTCGAATCCATCCATGGCCGGCATGATCACGTCGAGCAGGATCAGATCAGGTCGCTCGGCGAGCGCCCTGGCCACCGCCGCGCTGCCGTCCTTGGCAGTGACCACGTCATAGCTCTTCCGGAGGATCATCTGCTCCATCATCAGGACGGTCTCCGAGTCGTCCACCAGCAGGATCTTCTTTCGAGACACCACCGCCTCCCCTCGCAGGCAACGAAGGCCACTCGAGCGCTCGCCCGCGCGGCTCGAACGCCCGCTCTCCCCAAGGGGCGTCGCCTTTGCCCAAGGTACGCTCGGGTCACGCCCCAAGTAAACATCAATCGAGGCAAGAACACTCGGACATACAGCATCTTTCTATTGGGCTGGCGGGCCGGCGGGCCAACGGGCCGGCAGATCGGCCCGCCGGCCTCGACCTTCTCGACAGCGCGGGTGCGAGGGCCGGACGCCACGGCGCGAGCGTCTGTGTCTGGCGGAGGTGCAGAGACCCTTTGGAAGGGGACGCAACAAAGCCATCGTGTTGTACGGCCGCTTACGACGTGGGCGGACACGCCAGAGCTCCGGGCTCCCATGGGTCGGGAGACGGTGTTCTCTGGTGAGCGCAGGCGGTCAGTTGTGGTGTTCGACGTGGACGTGCCCGCGCGGCGCACGTGCGCCGTGGCCAGATCGAAGCGCGGCGAGCCGTCAGGGGCGGAGGCGATAGAGCAGGCGCGCTTTGCGTCGCCTCAGGGCAGTGGCCTGGCAGCGTTGGCTCTCTCGACGAGCTGTCGAGTCGCAGCGTCGACCTCTTCGATCGTCGCAGCGTCGACCTCTTCGATCGTCATGGAGGCCCACGCTACCCTGTTCGACGTTGGAACCTCGGTGATCCCGGGTGAGCTCGGCCTGGCGCGCTCTGTTCCGCGCCCCGCGTCGCGGCCCCGGAGCTTGGCCGAGCGACCGGCCGGTGGTACCAGGGCACGATGGACGTGAGAGCTGGGGCGCCCTCCCGGGATCCTGCGCGCACGGCGCTGCTGATCATCGACATGCAGAACGACTTCCTCGCGGAGGGCGGCGCGTTCTCGAAGCGCCACTGCGATCCGCACCAGCTCGCGCAGACCGTGGCCTGGCTCGCGCGCGCGGCGCGAGCGCAGGGGCGGGTCGTGGTGTGGGTGACCTCGGCCTACGGCGAGATCGACGCGGCGCCGGACGCGCTCCGCGGGCAGACGCACACCGGCAGCGCGTGCTGCGCCCGCGGCACGTGGGGCGCCGAGCTGTTCCCCGCGCTCGTCCCGGTGCGCGCCGAGCGCCCCGCGGGGACCGCGGAATGGCACGTCGAGAAGCGCTGGTATTCGGCGTTTCGCGACACCGAGCTGCACGCCCGGCTGGCGCAGGCGGGCGTGACCGCCGTGGTCCTGTGCGGCGTCGCGACCAACGTGTGTGTCCTCGCCGCGGCCCGCGACGCGCGCCGGCTCGGCTATGACGTCGACATCCTCGGGGACGCGACAGCGGCGGGGACCGCGGGCAAACACGCCGTGGCGCTGCGCGAGATCGAGGGTCTCGGCGGCCGGCGCCGCAGCTGGGCCGACCTGCTCTCCGACGGACCCGGGCCCGTGCACATCGCCGGCATCGGCGCGGGCGAGACGGCGCTGTGGTGCGGCGCCCTCGACGAGCGCCTCGCCGGGGACGCCGGCGCCTTCGCCGCCGTCGAGCGCGAGGTCGCCTGGACGACGATGCGCCACCGCGGAGGGGAGGTGCCCCGCCTGGTCGCCATCCAGGGCGAGCGCTCGCCCGACGGCGCGATGCCGCTCTATCGACACCCGGTCGACGAGCAGCCCGAGCTCTGCCCCTTCACCCCCGCCGTCGACCGCATTCGCAGGGAGGTCGAGCGCCGCGTCGGACATCCGCTCAACCATTGCCTGCTCCAGCTCTACCGCACGGGGCGCGACTGGATCAGCGAGCACTCCGACAAGACGCTCGACCTCGTGCGCCCGTCGTTCATCGTCAATGTCTCGCTCGGACGACAGCGCACCATGGTGCTCCGGCCCAAGCGCGCCGAGGACGGGGATGCCATCCAGAAGGTCCCTCTGCCGCACGGCTCGCTGCTCGTCATGGACCTGGAGACGAACCGCCGATTCTATCACGCCATTCGCCAGGAGGGGGACACGGAGGGTGAGGGCGGCGGCCCGACGCCGCCATCGCGCATCTCGCTGACGTTCCGGCACATCGGCACGTTTCACGATCCGGCGACCGGGGCTGTCTGGGGCGTCGGCGCGCCCGCGTCCGAGCGCGCCGACGCCGAGGCGCGCGCCCGAGCCCGATCCGCGGTCCCCGAGCCGGAGCGCGAGGCGGAGGAGCGCGGCGAGGCAGAGCGGATGTTGCAGCTCTTCCGCGCCGAGAACATCGACCCCACCTTCGATGTCGCCGCGTACCGCCCCGGCTTCGAGGCGCTCAATTTTCGCACGCTCCGCGCGTCGCAGGAGCCCGGGGGCGACCGATGAGCGCGCGGCGCGCGGTGTATTTCGTGAACGGCTCGATCTCGAGCTGGCGCGTCCTGATGGCGGCTCACGAGAAGGGACTCGCCTTCGAGCCGCGCCGCCTGCGCGTGATGCGGGAGCCCCGCGAGACGCGCACCCCGGAGTTCCTGGCCCTCAACCCGCGCGGCCAGGCCCCGGTGCTCGTGGAGCCCGACGGCACCGTCATGAACGAGTCGCTGGCCATCCTGACGTACCTCGAGCTGCGGTATCCCGACCCGCCGCTCCTCCCGCCGCTCGCCGAGCCCGGCGCGCTCGCCCGCGCGCTCGCCTTCGCGCAGGAGTCCGAGGCCACGGCGTGTGTCTACGACCCGCTGGAGGGCCTCTTCGAGGCCGGCCCGGAGGCCGTGTCGCCGGACCGGCGAGCAGCCATCCTGGGCGCGCTCTCTGGCGTGGAGCGAGAGCTCGCGCTGTGGGATGCGCGGGCCCAGAAGACGCGGTTCATCGCGTCGGACGCCTTCACGCTTGCGGACTGCGCGCTCTACCCGGTGCTCGCCTACATGCAGCGGCGCGGGCTGTCGCTCGCCGGTTATCCGGCGCTCGACGCCTACGAGCGCCGCGTGCGCGGTCGCCCCGCGGCGGTTGCCTCGTACCCCGAGGGCTGGTCCCACGACCGGGCGCGCCCCGACCTGTTCGCGCAGGCGCGTGCGCTCGCCGCCGCGACGTAACGCGGCCGCCCCGCTGGCCGTTGTGTGAACGCGGCACGTCATCCGGGCTGAAGTTGGCCATTATCACTGAACCTTCCAGAGCCGTCATTCGACCGGGACTCATCGGACAGGATCGACCGCCGTCCGTTGCGCGGTGAGCTGAATAGTTGCACCACCCTGTGCTTGACATGAAAGCGCCTTTGGACGTCTCATTGCGCCGCGATCCCAGCTGCCGTTCCGGTGAGTGCAAATCCAACCGATGAACGTTGATTATGCTCGCTCCAGGAGGTCCATCCATGCGAACGCTTGCCACTCGAGCCGCCCGCGCTGCCCTCGGTCTTTGCCTCACAGCCGCTGCCTGCGGGCAGTCTGAGCCGAACAACTCCGGGCAAGGAGGTGCGGGCGGCGAGAGCGCGACCAGCAGCGGCGACACGACGTCGAGCTCCAGCTCGGGCAGCGGCACGGCGTCGAGCTCCAGCTCGATCGGCGGCACGACATCGAGCTCCAGCTCGGGCGTCGATACGACGTCGAGCTCCAGCTCGGGCACGGGTCCGGACGACACCCCTGTCGAGAACGCGAGCGCCGATTGCGAGGTCGCCGCCCTGCCGGAAGCGAGCGCTCTACCCAAGGTCTCCAAGTTGCCCAACCCGTTCACGAAGCTCGACGGAACCAGCGTTTTCACGAAAGCAGAATGGCACTGCCGAAGGCAGGAGATACGCAAGCAGGCTGAGAAGTACATCTACGGCGAGAAGCCGACGCCCGACGTGGTGACCGGCACCGTCACCGAGAACAAGGTCTCTGTCCACGTCGAGGCCCAGGGCAAGAAAATCGACTTCAGCGCCGACATCGTGCTGCCCTCGAAGGGGGAAGCGCCCTTTCCCGCGATCATCAACGTGGGCGGGAAAGGCGGGTTCGGCGGCATCACGCTAGGTGAAAGCCGCATCCTGGATCAAGGTGTCGCCGTCATCTACTACAACCACAACGAGATCGGCAGGGAGGGCACCGCGGAGCAATCCAGAGGAAAGCCCAACCCAGGAAAGTTCTATGATATCTACGGCGGAAATCACTCCGCAGGCCTCTTGATGGCATGGGCCTGGGGCGCCAGTCGGATCCTCGACGTCATCCAGGCGTCGGGAGGCGACATCATCGATCCGACCGGGATCGGCGTCACGGGGTGCTCGCGCAACGGCAAGGGAGCATTTGCCATCGGCGTCTTCGATGATCGGATCGCCTTGACGATCCCCCACGAGACGAGCACCGCCGGTGTCCCGGCCTACCGCATCGCCGACGTGCTGGGCAAGGAGCGGACGGACCACAACTACTTCGGGCTGAACTGGCTCAGCAACAATTTCGAGCCGTTCGTCTTCAAGAACAATGCCTCGAACGCCGTCAAGCTCCCGATCGACACCCACGCCCTGATCGCGATGATGGCGCCGCGCGGCCTGCTCGTCCTCGAGAACCCGCACCAGGCTCAGATGGGCGCCCCCGCCGGTCATACGGCGACAGCGGCCGGAGCAGAGGTCTACAAGGCGCTGGGCGTCGAGAAGAATGTCAGCTACCACTCGAAGGTCGCCGAGACGGCGCATTGCTCTTACAAGAACGAATACACCGATCTCCTCGCCAAGAATATCGCCAGGTTTCTGAAGCACGAGGGCGAGGCGCCCGGAGAATTCGTCGTGGGCTCGGGCGGCTCCCTCAGCATGGCGGACTGGGTGGACTGGCAAGCCCCAGCGCTGGAATGATGGCGCTGTTTCGGGGAGCGCGGCGATAGGAGACGCCGGCATCGACGCGGAGGCTGCGTTCTGGCCCGCGCTCCTGGATCTCATGAAGGCGGACGCCCCTCGAGGAGATCTTGATGGCGTACGCGAGGAGGAAGAACCGGGCCACCGGACGAGGCATGGACCGGCGGGACAGCGGCGCGCGCAGGATGTTCCCCGTGGCCGCGGCCGGGCAGCGCGGGGTCGTCCCCGCTTCACCCATCGGGCGAACCAGCCGGGTCAAATGATGGAACCGCGAAGTCGCCATATAGCGCCAAGATTTCGTGACTCTATTGGCGTCCGTGGCGGCTTGGCGGTTCAAAAGACCCCACCTTCGGCCAAAGTAGCCCTCCTCCCCAAGGGCATCCCGCGTGGGGCTCACCGCCCGCGCGTGCGCCCGAGCAGCGAGCGCAGGATCTCCTCTGTATGCGTCCACAGCAGCGAGCCTCCCGCCTCCGGGAGCACGCGCCTCTCTGCCGCGCGCAGCCGCCCGGCGAGCGACGCCCCGAAGTCCGGTGAGTGCACCGTGCTCGTGTCCCGCGCGCCGTACCACAGGTCGACCGGCGCGCGGATGCTCCCCGGATCGAACGGCCACGGGCTCATCGTCAGCACCGTGTCGCGCGCGTAGCCGGCCGGCCCCTGAGAGAACGCCTCATCCATCGCGCGCCGGTAAGCGCGCTCGAACACCGGGGCGGTGTACACCGCGCGGTCGACGTCCGCGAGCGTCGAGAGGACGAAGCTCCACATCGCCTCGGCGCTGAACCCGCCGAAGAACGCCTCCGCGCGCGCAGGGTCGGTCGCCACCAGCTCCACGAGCCGCCGCACGTCGGGCGCCAGCGCATCGGCGAACACCGGATTCGCCAGCTCATCGGTCCCCGCGACAACGGCCACGCCAGCCACGACGCTGGCCGCCGCGCAGGCCAGGGCGAACGGCGCGCCCGCCGAGAACCCGACGGCCGCCACGCCGGACAGCTGCCGCGCCTCGAGGAAGCGCCGTATGTCCTGCGCCCAGTCGCCGAGCGTGCGGCCCGGGGCCTGGTCCGACGCCCCGAGCCCCGGGCGATCCACGGAGATCAGCCGCACGCCGAGCCCGTCGACGACATCGCCCCCGAACCCCATCGACCGGCTCGTGGCGCCGCCAGGGCAGAGCAGCACGGGGATGCCGCCCTCCGGTCCCCACTCCGCCCAGCCCAGCCGCCGGCCGTCTGGAAGCGCCGTCTCCCCGAGCCGGACCGGCTCCACCACGCCGCTGATCATGGCCCCAAGGTAGTTGACCTGCACCGAGGATGCCAGGCGCTCCACGCGTGTCGGGAAGGCGCCGAGATCGAGGACGGATACCCGCGTGCGATGCGTCGCCCCATCCGTTTATCGGCTCCAGCCCCCGGCGGGGCTCAAGGGACGCCGGAACCAGCAGCGCTCCTGCGGAACGTTGCTCCTGAACAGCAGCTCGTCCGGCGGAGCCTCCCTCTCACGAGGAGACTCGCGACGCTGCTCGACGGTGCGCGGTCAGGGGTGGATGTTGAGCTCGTAAACGCCGGATTCATCGATCGCGCCGTCGACCACGATGACGATGCTCTGCCCTGCGTCGAGCGACACCGTGACCTCCGACGTGAACAGGTGCAGGTCCTCCCCGAGCACGTCGTCGCTGCACGCGATCTCCTCGCCATAACAGTCCCCGTCGAAGACGGCGAGCACGGTGTCGTAGTCGGAGCCGACCGTATCGATCGTGTACGTCCCCGCCTCCGGCGCGGTGAACAGGTAGGCCACCTCAGGCGCGTCGATGCCGCCGCAGCTCGCGTCCACCTTGGCGAGGCTCCCCTTGGTCGTCCCCGTCGCGGTCTGGGAGGCGAGGGGCGCGAGCTCGATGGGCTTATCGCACGTGCCGGTGCCGTCGAACAGGTCCACGTTGAGCATGTAGTCGCCCTCCGCGCCGTGGCTGTCGACGCTGATCAGGGCGGTCTGGCCGGCGTCGAGCCACACGAGCTTGCTCGAGTCCCTGCTATCGTTGACGCAGGCCATCTCGTCGCCTTCGCACCCGCCGTCGCGCACGGACAGGATCGTATCGATCGTGGAACCCACGGTGTTCATGCGGTAGAAGCCATCTGCAGGCGCGGTGAAGCTGTACGTCGCCTCGCCGCCGGGCACCGAGGCGCAGGAGGGCGCCAGGAGATCGGGATACCCCTCGGTGCTGCCCGTGACCGACTGCGGGACCACGGCGTCGAGCGCGAAGAGAGGGCACTGCGGCGCCTCCCGCTGGGTGATGTTGAGCGTGTAATCGCCGCTCGTCGACGCGCTGTCCACGGAGACGATCACCGTCTGGCCGGCGGAGAGGAACAGGCTCGCCCGCGAGTGGGTGACGACCCCCGCCGGGTCCACGTTGTCATTGCACCTGAGCGAGGGGCCAGAGCACGAGCCGTCCAGCACCTCCAGGACCGTATCGAGCGCCGAGCCGTCCGTGTCGAAGATGTAGAGCGCGTCGGCCGGGGCGGTGAAGCGATAGGTCGCCTCGGGGGCCCCGCGAGAGGCGCAGTCCGGCGCGAGGTGATCGGCGAGATCCGCGGTCGTGCCCGTGACCGTCTGCGGCACCGTCGAGCCGAGATCGATGAGCGGGCACCGCACCTCGTCGACCTCGAGCCGGTAGTCGCCCGTCGGGCCAGCGGTGTCCACCACGAGGATGACCGTCTCGCCGGCCGCGAGCGAGAGCGTGATGAGCGCCGGCTCGAACAGGCCGTCGACGCACGCGATGAGATCGCCGGCGCACGAGGCGTGGCGCGCCTCCATGAGGACGGGGAAGCTCGAGCCGGTCGCGTCGAACGTGTAGATGCCCTCGCGCGGCGCGGTGAAGCCGTAGGTCGCCTCGCCCCCGGTCGAGAAGGTCGCGCAGGCCGAGATCAGGTTGCGGAGGTGCTCGTTGTTCCCGGTCACCGTCTGCGGCAGGGTCGCGCCGATCTGGACGCCCGGGCACGGAGGGGCCTCGACGATCTCCAGCGTGAAGCTCGCCAGCGGGCCGGCCGGATCCGCCACCGCGACGAGCACCGTCTGACCGGCCTCGAGCGTCGCGAACGCGTTCGACTCGCCGGCGCCGTAGCGGCAGTAGAGCGAGCGGCCCGTGCACGTGCCGCCGTCGCGGACCTCGACGATCAGGTCCGACGGGGCGCGCCCGCTGAACACGTACGTGCCGTCCGACGGGGCCGTGAACGTGTACGTGGCGTCCGGGGTCGCGCTGATGTCGCAGTCGGCGGACACCGTGTCCTCGCGCAAGACAGTCGTGCCCGTCACCGTCTGCGGGACGACGGGATCGAGGGCGGTCGGCGCGCACTGGACCGGCCCGGGCTCGGCCACGCGGAGCGTGAAGTCGCCCTGCGCGCCGCGCGCGCCGCTCACCACCACGAGGATGCGCTCGCCCTCGGCGAGATCGACGGAGATCTGCGACTGGACGCTCCCCGCGTTGTCGTTGCAGGCCAGCTCCTCGCACGTGTCCGCCCGCAGCGCGCCGAGCGCCGTGTCGTACGAGGCCTCGAAGGTGTCGAACAGGTATGTCCCCGCGTGAGGCGCCGTGAACAGGAACGCCTGATCGACCGCGCCAGGCTCCGAGCAGGTCAGCCAGCGGCCGTCGTCGGCGCCGATCGTCGTGCCGCTCACCCGCTGCGGGACGGCGGAGCCGATGTCCTGGGAGGGCTCCGCGCTGCACGCGCAGGTGCCGCCCTCGCAGGGGCGCCCGGGGTCGCAGGCGCGATCGCACCGGCCGCAGTGCTGCGGATCTGCGGCGAGGTCCACGCAGCTGCCGGCGCAGTCGGTGAGGCCCGGGAGGCAGGTCTGCCGGCAGACGGATCCGGAGCACGCGCGGCCAGGCGGGCACGGCGCGCCGCACTTGCCGCAATGGTCCGGGTCGGTGCGCGTGTCGACGCACTCGTCGCCGCAGCGCTTCACGTAGCGGCCCTCGCGGCACTCCGATGGCCCGCCTCCGTCACCGCCACCGCCGTCACCCCCGCCGCCACCGCCGCCGCCACCCTCACCGCCGGTCCCCAGCGGCTCGCAGGCGCCCTGCAAGCACGCCTCCCCGGCCGGACATTGCTGGCCGCACGCGCCGCAGTGCTCCGGATCGGCGTGCAGCGCCACGCAGGCCCCGCCGCAGACCGAGTAGGGAGCCTCGCAGCGCGGCGCCGGGGCGTCGTCGTCGCCGCCGCACGCAGACGCCGCCGAGAGGAGCGCGGCAGGCAGCCAGAGCGCGCCCCTCGAGAGCGCGCGCCCGAAGCGAAATCCGTGTCTGTTCATCGACATCCCCCTGCGGCACGCGCCGTCGACGCGCGCGAGCCGGCGGAGAATGCGAGCGCCTCTCCGACGTTCGGCTCCCGGGCTCCGCGCTGGTCGTTAATGGCTGACGTGGCCGCTCCGCTCATCCGACCCTGCCATCGAGGCCTCGCTGCGCCGGCCGGCGACCCGACGGCACCTCGGCCGGGTGGGCCGCTGCACGATCGTGCCTCACGTCGCGAAGCGAGGTCAAGGCGCGCCGTCCGGCAGGCTCTTCGGGAGGGCGAGCCCGCGCCAGGTAGAGAGCGACAACCGCGCCACCCCTTGCTAGAACCGCCCGCATGTCGCGGCCCGCGCGCCCTGAGGTCCTCGCTCCCGCCGGTGATCGCGCCGCCATGGAAGCCGCCGTGCGCGGCGGGGCCGATGCCGTCTACTTCGGCCTCCGGGGGGGAGCCGCGGGCGGCGGCGCGGCGTCGCCCTTCAACGCCCGCGCGCGGGCCGCGAACTTCGACGCGGCGGAGCTCGAGGAGGCGGTGCGCTTCCTCCACGCCCACGGCGTGAAGGGCTACGTCACCCTGAACACGCTGGTGTTCGACGACGAGCTCCCGGCGGTCCGCGGCGCGATCGAGGCGTGCGCCGCGGCCGGCGTCGACGCGGTCATCGTCCAGGACCTCGGGGTGATGCGCCTCGCGCGGGCGCTCGCGCCCGGGCTCCCGATCCACGCCTCCACGCAGATGACCTGCACCGACGCGGCCGGCGTCGAGCTCGCGCGATCGCTCGGCGCCGCGCGCGTCATCCTCGCCCGGGAGCTCTCGCTCGACGACATCGCCGCCATCCGCCGGGCGACCGACGTCGAGCTCGAGGTGTTCGTCCACGGCGCGCTCTGCATCGCCTACTCGGGGCAGTGCCTGACGAGCGAGGCCATCGGCGGCCGCAGCGCCAACCGCGGCGCCTGCGCCCAGGCCTGCCGCCTGCCGTACCGCCTCGTCGTCGACGGCGCGCTGCGCGACCTCGGCGACGCGGCCTACCTCCTGTCGCCGGAGGACCTCGACGCCACCGACGTCATCCCCGACCTCATCTCGCTGGGCGTCGCCTCGGTGAAGATCGAGGGGCGCCTCAAGGGCCCGGAGTACGTCGGCGCGACCGCGCGGCTCTACCGCGCCGCGATCGACGCGGCGCTGGGCGAGGGGGCGGGCCCCGGGGCCACGGACCGGGAGGCGGCGCTCCAGGCGTTCTCGCGGGGCTCGGGCCCCGGCTTCCTGCGCGGCGTCGACCACCAGCGCCTGGTCGACGGCCGCACCTGCGATCACCGCGGCATCGAGGTCGGCGAGGCGCGCGGCGCCGCGCGCCGGCGCGGCCACGAGGTCGTGGTCGTCCGCGCCGCCCGGCCGCTCGCGCGCGGCGAGGGGATCCTCGTGGAGGGCGGGTTCGCCGGCGAGGGCGAGATCGGCGGCCGCATCTGGGGCCTGTGGGTCGCTGGCCGCGAGGTCGAGCGCGCGCCGGCGGGGGGCGACGTCGAGGTGTGGCTCGGCCCGGACCGGCGGCTGCCGGAGGACGTGCTGAGCGGCGCGCGGGGGCTGCGCGGGCGCCGGGTCTTTCGCACGAGCGACCCCGTCGCCACGCGCGCGGTCCGCGAGGCGCTCGACCGCGCCCCGCGCCGGGTGGCGATCGACGTCCGCCTCGAGGGCCGCCTCGGCGAGCGCCCGCGGCTCTCGGCGGCGACGGAGGGCGGGGCGTCGGCCTCGGTCGAGGTCGACGCCCCGCTCGGCCGCGCCGATCGATCGCCGCTCGACGAGGCCACGCTGCGGAAGCAGCTGGATCGGCTGGGCGACACGCCGTTCGCCCTGCGCGGCGTCGAACTGTCGCTCGACGGGCCTGCGCTCGTGCCGCCGTCGGCGCTCAACCGCGCGCGCCGGGCGCTCGTCGCGGCGCTGATCGAGGCGTCGCACCGCCCCCATCCGTCGGCGCCGCTCTCGGCCGAGGGGCTCGTCGCCGGGGTCGCTCCGCCGGACGCGCCGCCGCCGGCGCCGGGCCTCTTCGTGCTGTGCCGCAACGTGGCGCAGGCGCGGGCGGCGCTCGACGCCGGCGCGAGCGGCGTCTACCTCGATTTCCTGGAGATGGTCGGCCTCGGCGCCGCAGCGCGCGAGCTGATGGCGGCCGGGGCCTCCGTCGGGGTGGCGCCGCCGCGGATCCGCAAGCCGGGCGAGGAGAAGATCGACCGGTACCTGCTCTCGCTCGGGCCGGCGGCGATCCTGGTCCGCAGCCTCGGCGCGCTGCTCGACGCCACGCCGGGCGTGCCCCGGATCGGCGATTTCTCGCTGAACGTCACGAACAAGCTGGCCGCGCGCGAGGTGCTCTCGCGGGGGCTCGCCGCGTTCACGCCGTCGTTCGACCTCGACGCCGCCCAGCTCGAGTCGCTGCTGGACTCGCCGTTCGGGCCGTTCGCCGAGGTGGTGGTGCACCACCCGATGCCGCTCTTCCACATGGAGCACTGCGTGATCGCGGCGACGCTGTCCGAGGGCAAGGATCACCTCACCTGCGGCCGCCCGTGCGAGCAGCACGCGCTGTCGCTGCGGGACCGGGCGGGCATGGATCACCCGCTCGAGGCGGACGTGGGGTGTCGGAACACGGTGTTCCACGCGGCGCCGCAGAGCGCGGCGCACCTCGTGCCGAGGCTCGCGAGCTGCGGCGTGCGGCGGTTCCGGATCGAGCTGGTGCGGGAGGACGCCGAGGGGGCGCGGCGGGTGGTGGAGGCATACCGGCGGCTGCTCGCCGGGGAGGTGGCGCCGGCCGAGGTCGCGCGCGGGCTGCGGGCCGAGGGGAGCTACGGGGTGGTGCGGGGGTCGCTGCGCGTGCTGCAGGCGTGAGCGGAACGGCCATGGGCCGTCGATCTGATCATCGCTTGAGGGGGGAAGGACACCCAACCTCCGGGACGGCAGGCCCTGCACGGTGGCCAGCGGCCATGACCGGAGTGTCATGCATGGCGCCCTCGTCGCCGGCCACTCCCACTCGCATTTCGCGCTGGCATGTGAGCTGGCATGTGAGTTGCTGAGCTTCGTCGGCATGAAAACATGGGGTTTGATGGCGGTGGGGTGTTGGCTGCTCGCTGGCTGCAGCGGCCCTGATTTCGACGCAAACCGCGAGAAGTGGCGTTCCGACCGCCCGGCGGAGTATGTCATCTCGATCTGCGGCACGGGCTTCGACGGTGGGTGTACGCTCGCCGCGGTCTCCGGCGATACCGTCGTCGCCACCGCCCACAGCGGGATCGACACTCCGCGCGGCGATTGGACGTTCGCTGAGGCGCCCGAACAAGCGGATCCGGTAGAAGCCCTGTTCGACCGAGCCGCGCGCGAGAGCGATGACTGCGAGCTCGACAGCGTTCTCTTCGATGATCGCTACGGCTATGTGGCGGACTATTATCGGGACTGCGGTGAAGAAGGGGGCGGCGAGGAAGTCACCTGCTTCCAGGCCGACACGAGCGACGTGACGCGCTGCGCGGAGTGAGCGCGGCGAGCAGCGCGACGATCGACACCCGGGGCGCGCCGCTCGTCGCCCGCCCTGCGCTCTACCAGCGCGGGCGACGAGCGGCGGTCCGATCAGAACACGAGCACCTCGCCGCCTGACGCGAGCTGGCACGCGCCGTCCTGGGGATCACCGCCGGTGCGGAGGATCTCGGACGGCTCCGGCTCGCGGTAGACGCCGGAGAGCGCGATGTCGACCATGCGCAGGATCGCGCGATCGAGCTTGGTGACGAAATAGCAGGGGATCGTCGGCTCCTTGTGCGCCCCGCCAACCCCGGAGTCGTCCGTCAGGAAGAGGTATCGGCCGCCCGTCAGCTGTGCGGCAGAGCGCATGCTGAGCTCGGTGAGCTCATCCACGCCGCTCGACGCGACGGGATAGACAGCCACCCCAAGGTCCTTCAGGGCTCGTATCCCGCCTGCCATCGCCGCGGCGTTGTCCCCGTGATGGGGCGCGTCCGCGACCCAGAAGGCGAGGCGCGCGGTGTCGTCGCCCGTGCGCCAGGAGAGGTCGGCCGTCTTGGAGAGCGCCATGTCCGGCGCCTCCGGGAAGTCGCCGCCGCCGTCGGCTGCCTGCTCGGCGAGCTTCTCCTGGAACTCGTCGGGATCGGTGCGGAAGTCGAACCAACGGACGATGTAGTCGTCCTCGGTGTCTCTGTACAGGACGAGCGACCAGCGCTGCTGGGCGTTCGGGTACCTGGCGAAGATGGAGTCGGAAAGCGCGATGAACTCCGTCTGTAGATACGTGATCTCGTCGCCCATGCTGCCGGTGGTGTCGATGATGAGCGAGACGTCGAGCGTCTCCTTTTTTCCTGGAGGCGCCGCGAAGAGGCTGTGCGCGGCCTGGTGGTCGGCCTCGGTGAAGGGCAAGACGCCCGGGAGCTGCTGCGAATAGAGCGTGCTCCGGTAAGAGAGGAAGAAGTCGAAGTTGCGATTGTCGTCCCAGACGCCCGCGGTGAGCGTGCCAGGATCGATGCTGGCTCCGCCGCCTGCGCCGCCTCCGCCGCCTGCGCCTCCGCCGCCTCCTGTGCCCAGGCTTCCACCGGGGGAGCCTTCGCTCGGAGGCCCGCTTCCATCCGACACACCTCCCGAAGCGGCTGAGCCGACCGCAGGGCCTGAGCCGAAGCTCGTATCGGGGTCAGCGCCGGCGCCCCTCCCCGGGATCTCCCCGTCACCGCCCTCTGCTGAGCTCGATCCGCCCGAGCACGCTCCCAGCGCGAGAAGGCCTCCCACCATGAAAGCGAAGCGAAAACGGGTGTGCATCGGGATCTCCTCGGCCGCCAGGGTCGTCACGCGCCGACGTCGGACGCGGCCGGGGAGGCTGCGATGCACGGCGCGTACCGGGTCAGAACCACGTGATTTCATGTACTTACGTGGCTACACGTGGTGCGTTCTGTGCCAAGGCGCGCCGGAGCGCGCCGAGGAGCAGCAGGCGCGCGCCCTCGGGATCGCCGCCGAGGTTGTGGGTGATGTCGCCACGCCGGGGACCTGCTCCCCGCTGTAGACCCCGCAGAAACTACTTCTGCTGCCACGGCTTGCGGAACTCCGGATCTCGGCTGAACCCTTCTCGGTCCAGATGACCGATCACTCCATGACCGTCTTGCGCCTTGAGCAGCGGAGTTGCTGATCTGCTGCTTCCCAGGCAGCAGCGGCGTGCAGCGTCGGCGACTTGGTCTGGGAGATGGGATTGCCGATGATGGCGTGGCGGTCGGCCATCCGGCTCCTGGCAGAACGGGTCGAGGCGGGGCCCCGAAGACGACGTGTGAACGTTCACATAACCGATGTCAACTCGAAACGACCGCCAGCGACCGTCCTTGTGCCCCCATGGCAGACAGGTCTCCTCCGGAGCGCCGCGTCAACGGGGGCGGGCATCGGGCCGCCGTCGGCGATGATCGCGGCAAGGCGCCCGCGCCTCTTGCCGCGGCGCTCCGGAGGAGCCCCGCCAGCCTCGTGCTCCCTCGGGCTCGGGAACCTTGCGGACCGGTCGATTGGAATTGACGCTGCCCATGTGATCGTTCACATTACCGCCCAGGGGTATCCTTGTTGCTACGCCTTGCTCGGGTCACCACGCGTACCGAGGCATTCTTCGTCTGATCGATTTTTGCACCAGCTCCGTTCGCTCGGTCGTCGCGGAAGCGATCGCCGAACGATGGGGATTGGCATCTGGCCGAGGGGGCTCCACCAGAGAACACCGCATCCCGCGCTTGTTCGGCGGCTGTCGTGAAATCTCGAGTGCTGTTCACCGGAGATGATTCCTTCAAAGATCCGGCGGTGCTGGCGACGCTGCCGGATGACAACCGGGGGCGGCGTGATCTATGTTGAAGAGCATGAACCCACAAAACCACGTGTCACGGAGGATGTTCCTGGCCATCCTGGGCTCGGCGTCCGTCGTCGCCGGCTGCTCCCGCGAGGAGAGCGACGCCGCGCGCGCCGCCCAGACGCCGGCGCCTGGCGCCGATACCGCGGGGCGGAAGCCGAAGAAGCTGACCGAGATCGTTGTCGGCTTCTCGCAGACGGGCGCCGAGAGCTCCTGGAGGATCGCGCACAGCAAGTCGATCCAGGCGGAGGCGGAGAAGCGCCACGTGCAGCTCCTCTTCGCAGACGGTCAGAACGTGCACAACAACCAGGTCAACGCCGTCAACGGGTTCATCACCAAGGGCGTCGACGTCATCGTCATTGCGCCGCAAGAATCCGTGGGCTGGAAGCCCACATTGAAGGAGGCCAAGCGCGCCGGGATCCCGGTGGTGCTCACGAGCCGGGGCGTGGACGCGGAGGAAGATCTGTACGAGACGGTGATGGTCGCGGATTTCGTCTGGGAGGGGCGCCGGGCAGGGGAGTGGCTCGCAAAGCAGACGAACGGCAAGGCGCGGATCATCGAGCTCGTGGGCACGCCGGCGGCGGACGTGGCGGTGATGCGCAAGACCGGCTTCGCCGAGGCCATCGCGAAGCATCCGGACATGAAGATCATCGCGAGCCAGAGCGGTGACTTCACGCGCACCAAGGGAAAAACGGTGATGGAGACGCTGCTCTCGGCCCACAAGGGCGAGATCAACGCCGTCTACGCTCACAACGACGACATGGCGCTCGGGGCGATTCAGGCGATCCAGGCGGCAGGGTTGAAGCCCGGGCAGGACATCCTGGTGATATCGATCGACGCCGTGAAGCCGGCGTTCGAGGCCATGATGGAGGGGAAGCTGAACGCGACGGTCGAGTGCAACCCCATGCACGGCCCCCTGCTCTTCGACACGATCGACAAGATCGTGCGTGGTGAGAAGGTGCCGAAGCGCACGATCGTCCCTGGCCAGATCTTCGAACGCGAGCAGGCAGCGACGGCCATCGGCTCGCGGCCCTACTGAGGGAAGGCCTTGCTCTCTGTCGAGGGCCTCAGCAAGTCCTTCCCCGGCGTTCGCGCGCTGCACGACGTGCACGTCGAAGCGCGCGCCGGCGAGATCCAGGCGTTGATGGGGGAGAACGGAGCCGGCAAGTCGACGCTGATCAAGCTGCTCACCGGCGTCTATCCTCCCGACGCCGGGACCTTGCGCCTCGGCGGTGCGGTGATCCGGCCGACCTCTCCCCGCCACGCGGAATCGCTGGGGATCAGCGCGGTGCACCAGGAAATCAGCCTGATCCCGCACCTTTCGATCGCGGACAACATCATGCTGGGCCGGCAGCCTCGGCGCTTCGGCCTGATCGACGGGCGCGCTGTCCGCGCGAAGGCTCGTCAGGCCCTCGCGCGCCTCTCGCTGGACCTCGACGTGTCGCGATCGGTGGCGGCGCTGCCCACCGCGCTGCAGCAGATGGTCGCGATCGCCCGCGCGCTCGCCGTGGACGCGCGGATCCTGATCCTGGATGAACCCACCTCCAGCCTGGATGAAGCGGAGACGCTGCGGCTCTTCGACGTGATGCAGAGGCTGAAGGCCCAGGGGTTGGCGATCCTCTTCGTGACTCACTTCCTGGATCAAGTCTACGCGGTCAGCGATACGATCACGGTGCTCAGGAATGGCTGCTTGGTCGGGCAGTACGCGAGCAGCGCGCTGCCTCGCCTGGAGCTCGTTCAGGCGATGCTGGGCGTCGAGCTCGGCGCGAAAGGCAGCGCCGCGCCAGGCGGCTCCGCCGGTCCGGGAGGGGCGGCGAGCGCCGCGGAGCCGGCGCTCGCCGCGCGCGGCCTCGAGAGAACGGGGGTCATCGGGCCGATCGAGCTCGCGCTGCGGCCCGGCGAGGTGGTGGGGCTGGCGGGGCTGCTCGGCTCTGGCCGGAGCGAGACCGCCAGGATGCTCTTCGGGATCGAGCCCGCCGATCGCGGTGAGCTCGCGGTGAACGGACGTGCGACCGAGATCAAGACGCCACGGCACGCGATCCGGGCCGGCCTCGCGTACTGCCCGGAAGACCGCAAGGTGGATGGCATCATCCCGAACCTCTCCGTGCGAGAGAACCTCGTGCTCGCCTTGCAGGCCTCCCAGGGGGCGCTGCGGGTGCTCCCGCGCCACGAGCGGGATCGTCTGGTCCAGCACTACATCAAGGCCCTGAGCATCAAGACGCCGTCCCCCGAGACGCCCGTCAAGCTGCTGTCGGGCGGCAATCAGCAGAAGGTGCTGCTCGCGCGCTGGATGGCCATGCAGCCACGGATCATGCTGCTCGACGAGCCCACGCGCGGCGTGGACATCGGCGCCAAGCTGGAGATCGAGGCGCTGGTGAGGTCGCTCAGCGAGAAGGGGGTCGCCACGGTCTTGATCTCGTCGGAGCTCGAGGAGATCGCGCGCAACTGCTCCAGGGTGGTGGTCTTGAGAGACCGCAAGCAGCAGGGCGAGCTCGCGGGAGACTCCGTGACGCCTTCGTCCATCATCCAGGCTATCGCCCATCAGAAGGAGACGCCGCCCGATGCTTGAGAAGATCACGGAAGCGGCGCGCACGAACGCCACCCCCACGGGCATCGGGATCCTCCTCTTCATCGGGTGCGCGGGCGCTCTGCTGCTCATGCGCGGGCGCCGCGAGGCCTGGCCTTTGCTCGGCCTCCTGGCGCTCCTTCTGTTCAATTCCGTCCTGTCCAAGAATTTCTTCTCCATCGTCGAGCGCGACGGGGCTTATTACGGGACGCCCATCAACCTGCTCAACCAGGGCTCGGAGGTGATGCTCCTCGCGATCGGCCTGACCCTGGTGATCGCCGTCAGGGGCATCGACCTGTCGGTCGGCTCGGTCATGGCGCTGTCCGGGGCCACCTGCGTGATCCTGATGAAGGAGGCTCACTGCGGGCCGCTCCTGGCTGCGTTCTTGTCCCTCGCCGTCGCCGGCGGCGTCGGTCTGTTCAACGGCGCGCTGGTGACGGCGCTGAACATCCAGCCCATCATCGTGACCTTGATCAGCATGGTCGGTGTCCGCGGCGTCGCCATGCTCATCACCCGCGCCGAGCCCGTGACGCACACGGATGCGACGTTTGCGTTCATCGGCAACGGTCACGTCGGTGGCTTGCCCTTCTCCATGGTGCTTGTGGCCGCCGTGTTCGTCGTCGCCGCGCTGCTCTGCCGGAGGACGGCGCTCGGTCTGTTCATGGAAGCGATCGGCGACAACGAGCGGGCGAGCCGGCTCGCAGGCGTCGGCGACCGCCGCATCAAGCTCTGGTTGTACGGCTTTTCGGGCCTGTGCGCCGGCATCGCCGGGCTCGTGGCCGCCTCGTACATCTCCACGGCCGACCCCGATCGCGTGGGGCGCCTGCGGGAGCTGGACGCCATTTTCGCCGCGGTGATCGGCGGTACGGCGCTCACCGGCGGGCGCTTCTATCTGGGGGGCACCCTGATAGGAGCGTTGTTGATCCAAACGCTCTCCACCACGATGTACATCCAGCATGTCCCCTCGGAGATCGAGCCGATGCCCAAGGCCGGCGTGATGCTGCTCAGCTGTCTGCTGGTTTCGGAGGAGTCGCGCCGGCGGCTCGTCGAGCTGCTCGGGCTCAAGCGGTGGCAGTAGCGATGCTCAGCTGGGATCGGCGGGATCTGCCGCTCATGGTGACCGCGGTCCTCCTGATCGCGCTCTACTCGGGGGTGCTGGTCTGTTACGACACGGCGCGTAGCCTGCGTTTCCTTGTCGACCTGATCAAGGGGAACGCGGCGATGGGCCTCTGCGCGGTGGGCATGACCTTCGTCATCCTGTCGGGGGGGATCGACCTCTCGGTCGGCTCCGTCGTCGCGCTCACGACCGTGCTCGTCGGTACGCTGGTGGCCGGTGGTTGCCACCCGCTGCTGGCGTTCTGTATCGGCCTCGCGGTGTCGGTCGCGTTCGGCGCCATGACGGGGCACCTGATCCATCGTTTCTCTCTGCCCCCGTTCCTGGTGACGCTCGCGGGCATGTTCTTCGCCCGCGGCGCGGCGTTCCTCGTCAGCATGCAGCCGATCGGCATCGATCACCCTGTGCTGGACTGGATCGTCGATGAGCTCGGCTTCGCGCTGACGATCCCGGGCCTGGACCGAACCTGGGTCCCGGCGACGGCGCTCTTGTTCCTGGTCGTCCTCGTGCTCGGCGTGATCCTCGGCCGTAGCACGAGCTTCGGCCGGAACGTCCTGGCCATCGGCGGGGACAGGCAGGCGGCGCTGCTCATGGGGGTGCCGCTGGGCGCCACGACGGTGGGTCTGTACGCGTTGTGCGGCTTGTGCGCGGGCCTCGGCGGGGTCACGACGGCGCTGATCGACAGCGCCGGAAAGCCGAACATCGGCGCCGGCCTGGAGCTCGAGGCCATCGCCTCGGTGGTGATCGGCGGAACGCTGCTGACCGGGGGGGCTGGCAGCGTCGTCGGCACCGTGATGGGCGTGATGATCACGGGCATCGTGCGGGCGGTGATCAACCTGGATGGACGGCTGCCGTCGCCCTGGCACCACATCAGCATCGGGCTGCTGCTGCTCGTCTTCATCGTCATGCAGCAGGTACTGATCCGCTCGGCCCCCGCAGCCAGGGGGGGGGAGTACGGTCGTCATTGATGAATGTGGAGAGCGAGGAGCGATAGAATGAACGAGACCAAGCGAATTCTGGTCACCGGGGCGGCGGGCAAGGTCGGCCAGGCATTCATCCGCAGGTTCCTGTCGAACCCCGCGTTCGAGGGGTGGAAGGTCCGTGCGCTGTGCCACAACCGCATGCTGGAGCGGTCGGCGCGCGTCGAGGTGCTGCGTGGGGCCATCGAGGACAGGACCGTCGTCAACGAGGCGATGGAGGGGGTGAGCCACGTGCTGCACCTGGCGACCAGCAAGGAGACCCCCGAGAGCATCATGGACGTGGCCGTCAAAGGCATGTTCTGGCTGCTGGAGGCCTGCCGCGCCAGCCCTGCGTTCGAGCAATTCATCCTGGTCGGGGGCGACGCCGGGATGGGCCACTTCTTTTATCCGCACCCCGTCCCCGTCACGGAGGCGCAGCGGCACAGCGCCTACCCGGGCTGTTACGCGCTGTCCAAGGTGCTCGAGGAGGTCATGCTCGAGCAGTACTATATTCAATATGAGCTCAACGGATGCTGCCTGCGCGCGCCGTGGATCATGGAGAAAGACGACTTCAAGGCGCAGCTATCCTTCGGTGACGACGTGTTCGGAGGGCCGAGGTGGCGCGATCTGGTCGGCGCCGAGGCGGCAGAGGGGTACGTCCGCTCGGGCGCCGTGCCGGTGATGCTCGACCGCCGCGGCGAGCCGGTGAAGCGTAACTTCGTGCATGTGGACGATCTGGTCACCGCGATCCAGAAGGCCATCAATCATGAGAAGGCTCGCCAGCAGACCTTCAACATCTGCATGGACGAGCCGGTGGACTACGGGGAGCTGGCGCGTTACCTGGAGGCGACGCGGGGCCTGCCGAGCGTGAGGGTGAAGACGCCGTTCCATTCGACTTGGCTGGACAACTCGAAGGCGAAGTTTCTGCTCGGCTGGCGGCCGCAGTACGATTTGGCGCGGCTCACGGACGCCGCCTTCGACCACGTGCGCGCGCCCGATGACCCGCGCGTCACCTGGTACCCTGGTTGATGGGCCCTGCCTCCCCGCGGCGGCCCGTTCCCGTGGCGGGCGAGCCTGGCGATCACGCCGACGCCGAGCTTCGCTGCTAGGGGACGGGCCCGCCTACAAGCACCGTCGCCCGGCGGCCCGGCGTGCGCGCGTAGGCCTCCACGACGGCCCGCCCCACGCTCGCCGCGCGCCCGCGCTTCACCAGGGCCACGATCGCGCCGCCGAAGCCGCCGCCGGTCAGCCGGGCGCCGAAGACGTCCGGCTGCGCCCGAGCGCTCTCCACCAGATCGTCGACCGCCGGCACGGACACCTCGAAATCGTCGCGCATCGACCGGTGGGACGCGTCGAAGAGCTCGCCCAGGCGGCCCAGATCCCCGGCGCGGAGCGCGGCCACGGCGGCGAGCACCCGGGCGTTCTCGGTCACGACGTGGCGCGCGCGCCGGTCGAGCGGCGCCGGCAGCGACGCGATGCGCGGCTCCACGGTCGCGTCGACGTCCCGGAGCTCCGGGACGCCGAGCGCCGCGGCCGCCCGCTCGCACTCCGCGCGCCGCGTCTTGTAGTCGCCGCTCGCGTGCTGGTGAGCCACCCCGGAGTCGACGACGAGCAGCTCGGCCTCCGCGGGCAGCGGGATGCGCTCGAACGCGAGCGTCCTCGTGTCGATGAAGAGCGCCGTGCTCTCGTCGGCGAGGCTCGCGGCCATCTGATCCATCGTCCCGACCGGCGCGCCCACGAAGTCGTGCTCCGCGGCGTGCGCGATGCGGGCGATCTCCACGTCGTCGATGGACAGGCCGAGCATCGACCGCAGGGCGCGGGCGAGCGCCACGAGCAGCGAGGCGCTCGATGACAGGCCGCTTCCGAGCGGTACTGTCGACTTGATCCTCGCGTCGAAGCCGGGGATCGATGCGCCACGGCTGCGGAGGACCGCGGTGATGCCCTGCACGTAGTCGAGCCACAGTCCGCGGCGCGCCTCCTCGCCGGCGCGGAACGAGAGCCGGGCGCCGCCGTCCACGTTCGCCGTCGCGACCTGGATGAGCCTGTCTTCCCGGGGCGCGAGCTCGACGCGCGTCTTCTGCGGGATCGCCGTCGGCAGCACGTAGCCGCCGCTGTAATCGGTGTGTTCGCCGATCAGGTTCACGCGCCCCGGCGCCTCGGCCAGGACCTTCGCCGGACGGCCGAAGACGACCTCGAAGCCATTCTCCTTCACCGTCATCGCGGCGCACCCATGTTCACGGGGCACAGGGAACCCAAATGGTTCGGAGACGTCAAGCCACAACTGCGGGAGATCGCCGTCCTTGGTTGAGCTCGAGGGGCTCGCTCATCGCTCATCCATGCCGGGCGCGTCGCTCAGGCTGCCCGCAGCGCAGCGATGACGGGCGCGGTGTCGGGCCGCAGGCCGCGCCACAGGGTGAAGCACTCGGCGCCCTGCTCGACCACCATGCCGAGGCCGTCGGCTGTCTGACCCACGCCGGCCGCGCGCGCGGCCTGCACGAAGGCGGTCGGTTCCTTCTTGTAGGCCATGTCGTAGGCCAGCGAGCCCTCGCTCCACACGCCGGCGGGCAGGGGCGGCACCTCGTTGGTCATGGAGGAGGCGGAGCCGTTGATGATCACGTCGAAGCGCCCGGCGATGTCGGCGAAGCCGCCGCCGGCGAGCCGGACGGCGCCGGCATGCGGGCCGAACTCGGCGGCGAGCTCCACGGCCTTGCTGGCGGTGCGGTTGGCGACGAAGATCTCGGCCGGCTGCTCATCGAAGAGCGGCAACAACGTGCCGCGCACCGCGCCGCCCGCGCCGAGGAGCAGCACGCGCGCGCCCTCGAGGCGGCGGCCGAGGTTATGGGTGATGTCGCGCACGATGCCGAAGCCGTCGGTGTTGTCGCCGAGGACGGTGCCGTCGGCGCGCAAGGTGAACATGTTGATCGCCCCGGCGGCTCGGCCGCGCGGCGTCAGCTCGTCGGCCAGCGCAAAGGCCTCGAGCTTGAAGGGCATGGTGATGTTCATGCCCTTGCCGCCGCTCTTCTGGAACTCGCGCACGGCGGCGGCGAAGCCATCCAGCTCGCCGAGGATCGCGCCGTACACCATGTCCTGCCCGCACTGCCTGGCAAAGGCGGTCTGCAGCGCCGGCGACTTGGTCTGGGAGATGGGATTGCCGATGATGGCGTAGCGATCGGTCATGGGTGCGTCCAGGCCTCAGCGACGCGGGGCCACGCCCGCGAGCGCCGCAGATCTACGATGGTGTCCAGCCAATTGCCAGGAGCGCGCGGCGGCGCCATGGCGGCCGAGGTGCAGAGCGCCTTCCACCGCCCTCCCCGGGAAGAGGCGAGCAAGGCGCCGCCATCGGCGCGCCGCGCTCAGTCCTGGTAGCTCTCGGCCTTCGACGCCATCACCAGATTGAGCGGCGACGACCCCAGGAGGTCGCGCTCGATGGTGTCGCAGATGCGCGTGAGGGGCAGGTCGTTCGGCTCGTGGCCGAACGGGTCGTCGAGCTCCCCGCCGAGCGCCTCGATCATCAGGACGGGATACGCCACCATCATCGTCACGACGGGCGTCAGCACCCCGAGCGCCTCGACGAGGGCGAGGGGCAGCGTGGCCAGGTAGAGCGCCACGCCCCGCTGGAGGAGCAGGATGTAGCCGAGCGGCGTGGGGGTCTTGAGGATGCGCTCGCAGCCCCCCAGGCAGTTGACCAGGACGCTCAGCTGCTCCTCGGCGCACACCGCCATGTTGCGCTCGAGGCTCCCCGCCCGGACGAAGGCCGCGAGGCGCTCGGAGACCTGCTGCGCCGCGCGGAGCGGCGGGTGAGGGTGCGCCGCGAGGGCCTCGATCTGCTCCGCCGGGAGCAGCCGTTCGATCTCCGGGCGCTCGGCCTGCCCGCGCAGCGAGCGCCGCGCGGCGTGGACGAACACCACCACCCAGACGGCGACCTCGCGCGCCGCGCCCGGGTCCACCGCGGCGTGCGCGTTCACGATGCGCGTGATGTTGCGGCTCGCGTTCACGATCGAGCCCCAGAGGGTGCGACCCTCCCAGAAGCGGTTATAGGCGGTGTTCGTCCGGAACGCGAGGATGAGCGCGATCACCGCGCCGGCGACCTCGTGAATGCCGATCGAGAGCGACACGCGGGGGATGTGCCTGTGCGCGAGCCAGAGCGCGGCGGCGATGACCCCGAAGGCCAGCACGCGACGCATCACGCCCGGCGACAGGGAGCCCCGCGGCGAGACGAGCATCTGAAGCCAAGTGCGCCTGGTGTAGGGGATCATCGGGGCGACCCTCGTGGCGATGCCCTCCCGGAGCACCGGAAGGAGCCATGGACGTGAAGAGGCTTCAGCCTGTCATCGAACGTGCCAATCCTCGTGTGGCCCTGTCAGGATCGCCGCCCTGATCGCCGGGATCCAGCGCGCGCAGCGCGTGGCTCACGAAGAGGAGCATCGCGCCTCCCTACCAGCGAGGTGCCTGTGCCGCAACGCCGCCGGGCGGCGCGGGCGCACGCGCGTCACACGCCAGGCGGTCGGCCTCCGGTGGCGCCTGGCGCGGACGCGCTGGACGCGGGACACTCCGCGTCCGTCCAGGCAGAGCAGACCACGGTGGTCCTGTGCGCCTGGATCGCCTGGAGCCGTCGATTGAAGTTCGTGTCCCCCATCGTCCTGTTCTGGGCGGCCTCCGCCCTGGCCTGGCTCGTCGTCGTGGCAGCGGCGAGGCGCCGCCGGGGCGGGCTCTACGCGCGTTTCGTCGGCGTGCTGCTCGGCATCCACACCCTGATCTCGTGCGCGCTCTTCCGCCATGTCGGCCCGCTCGCGCCGGGGTTCGCCTACCTCCAGGGCGCGGTGTACCTGCATTTCCTCCTGCTCTCGCGCCCCCGGATGCGGCCGCTCGCCTACCGCGCGCTCGTGAGCATCCCCGCGTCCTACTTCGTGGCGGCGATCTTCCTGTCGTTCCCGTGGGCCATCGCGAGCGGGCTCGGGGCCACGCCGTACGGCCTCTGGGTGCCCTTCGCGCTCGCCGTCGTCGGTATCCTCCAGTCGCTCACCGCCCGCCGCGAGGAGATCGAGCTCGTCGTCGACCGCGCCCCCGTCGACGGGCTGCGCCGCCACCCGCTCCCGCGCGAGGGGGCGCCCGGCGCGCGCCGGGCCCTCCGCATCGTCCAGATCACCGATCCGCACCTCGGTCCGTTCATGTCGGTCGCTCGGCTCCGCGGCATCTGCGAGCGCGCGGTGGAGCGCGATCCCGATCTCGTCGTGCTCACCGGCGATTACCTGACGATGGAATCGCAGGACACCGCGGATCACCTCGCCGAGGCCCTGTCCCCGCTCCGCGCCCTGGAGGGGCGTGTGTTCGCGTGCCACGGCAACCATGATCACGAGTCGCCCCGCCACGTAGCGACCGCGCTGGAGCGCGCAGGGGCGCGCCTGCTCGTGGACGACGCGGCGCTCGTCGAGACCGCCGCCGGGCCGGTCCAGGTCCTCGGGATGGACTTCCATTACCGCGATCGCGCCGAGCGCATGGCGGCCGTCTGCGCCCGTCACCCGCGCATCAAGGGCGCGCTACGGCTCGTCCTGCTCCACGATCCGGGCGCGTTCCGCCACCTCGGCGAGGGGGAGGGTGATCTCGTGCTCTCGGGCCACACCCACGGCGGGCAGCTCGGCCTGGTCAGCCTCGGAGGCTCCTGGACCGCCCTCCAGCTCTTCGTGAAGATGCCCGATCATGGCCTGTGGGCCCGCGGCCCCGATCGGCTCTACGTGCACCGCGGGACAGGACACTACGGGTTCCCCCTTCGGCTCGGCGTGCCGGCGGAAGAGAGCGTTCTCAAGGTCCACCTCGCCGGCGACGGCGTCTGACGGGCCAGGCGCCGCCGCCTTGAACGCGGCGGTCACGGGGCGGATTTCAACGCAAAGACGCGAAAACGCAAAGACGCAAAATCCGGGGCGGGCGCGCTCGCCGGCGTGCGCTCCGAGAGGGCTCAGGCCGTCTCGAGGAACTTGCGCACCTGGGACTCGATCGCGCTGCCGGGCACGATGAAGGGCTTGTCCGTGATGTCCACGGAGAAGCTCTGAGCCGAGACGGCATACGTCCCCTTCACGGTCCCCGCCGGCGTCGGCACCGAGAAGTCGCCCTTGCCCTCGTTGCCCGTGAACTTGCCGCCGGCCTTCTCGATCGCCGCCTTGGCCTTCGCGACGATGTCTTGAGAGGGACCGTTGAAGGGGACTGAGAAGCTGTGCTTTGCCATGTCGTCTCCTGGTGGGGTGCTCGATCGCCATCCTGGTACGGCGCGAGGTGCGGCGGAGGTTAGTGCGGCCTCGCGACGGGTACCAGCGCGAACTTGCTGGGCCTTCCGCGCGCCGCAGATCACGCGGGATCGCTGCGCGACGCAGGGTCGCGCCGCAGCGGCGCGCGGGATGGCGGGTGATGGCTGGTCGCGCGTCGCTGGCTGGCGAAGGTCGACGGGACGGCCGCCGCGACGGCTCGAACCCGCGCGTCCGTAAGGATTGCGCTTGACAAGACGGACGGAATCGCCGCTTTCTATGCGCCGATTGCTCCCAGCCGTGAACCGAGGACTTATGAACGACCTTTTTCTCAAGCAGTCGATCCTCCGCCGAGCGGGGCGGGTTTCCGTGCTCGCGCTCGCGCTCGGGCTGAGCGCTGGATGCGTGGTCACGCAGGGCCCCGGAGCGGGGGCCGCTCCTGCCGGCGCGAGCCCCGGCGCGGGCGCTGACGCGAGCGCGGCGGGGGGCGAAGGGCCCGCGCAGACCAACCTGCTCAAGGCATCCAACTTCGACGACAACAAGAGCCTGCCCTGGACCACCTCGTTCACCGCGCCTGGCGCTGGCAGCGCCGAGGTGAAGAAGGGGGCCTATTGCGTCACGGTGACGAACAAGGGGTCAAACAACTGGGACGCCCAGTTCCGCCACCGGGAGATGGTGATCCAGAAGGGGCACAGCTACACCCTTCAGTACAAGGCCTGGGCTTCCTCGCCCACGAAGGCGCGCCCGAAGGTCGGCATGTCGGGGCCGCCTTACGAGGAGTACTGGTCGGACACCGTGATCCTCGGGACCGAGCCCAAGACCTTCTCCGGCAAGTTCACGATGGGGAAGGCCGATGACGCCACGGCGGAGCTCGCGTTCCACATCGGCGGCGCCATGGCGTCGGCCAAGGAGCCGTTCGAGGTCTGCATCGACGACATCCGCCTGGACGACCCGCAGTTCGAGGCCGCCGCGCCCGTGACCGAGGCGGCGGCGCCGAAGGTCGCCGTGAACCAGGTCGGGTATCTGCCCGGCGCCATCAAGATCGCCAGCGTGAACAGCGCCGCGACCGCGCCGGTCGCCTGGGAGCTGCTCGACGCCTCCGGCAAGTCGGTCGCCCGCGGCCAGACCAAGGTCTTCGGGAAGGACGGCGCCTCCGGCGATCACGTCCACCTCGTCGACTTCACGGCCTTCAAGGCGCCTGGCCAGGGCTACGTGCTCAAGGTGGGGGAGGAGAAGAGCTTCCCGTTCGACATTGGAACGGGCCTTTACCAGAAGCTCAAGTACGACGCGCTCGCGTATTTCTACCACAACCGGAGCGGCATCGAGATCAAGATGCCGTTCGCCGGCAAACCCGAGCTGGCGCGCCCGGCGGGGCACCTCCACGACAAGAGCACGCGCTGCCTGAAGGACAGCGGCTGCGACTATGCGCTCGACGCGTCCCGCGGCTGGTACGACGCCGGCGACCACGGCAAGTACGTGGTCAACGGCGGCATCTCGGTGTGGACGCTGCTCAACTGGTACGAGCGCACGAAGCACGTCGGCGCCTCGAGCGCCGACTTCGCGGACGGCAAGCTCAACATCCCCGAGGGCAAGAACGGCGTGCCCGACATCCTCGACGAGGCGCGCTGGGAGCTCGAGTTCCTGATGGGCATGCAGGTGCCGGAAGGCAAGCCGCTCGCCGGCATGGTCCACCACAAGATGCACGACGAGTCGTGGACGGGCCTCGGCCTCGCGCCGCACGAGGACAAGCTCGCGCGCTTCCTCCACAAGCCGAGCACCGCGGCGACGCTCAACGTCGCGGCCACGGGGGCGCAGTGCGCGCGCATCTGGAAGACGGTGGACGCGGCGTTCTCGGCCAAGTGCCTGAAGGCCGCCGAGCGCGCCTGGGCGGCGGCGAAGCAGAACCCGGCCCTCTACGCGCCGCCCGGCGGCGACAAGGGCGGCGGGCCCTACGACGACACCGACGCCAAGGACGAGTTCTACTGGGCCGCGGCGGAGCTGTTCGTCACGACGGGGAAGCCGGAGTACAAGCAGTTCCTGCAGGCCTCGCCGCTCAACGCCCGGTTCCCGACGGAGATCGAAGGGGGCGCGGCGTCGATGAACTGGCGGGTCACGGACGGGCTCGGCCAGATCTCGATGGCGATCGTGCCCGGCCACGTGGACGCGGCGTGGCAGAAGGAGATCCGCGGCCGCATCGCGAAGGCGGCCGACCAGTACCTCGCCATCGCCGACAAGGAGGGGTACCGGACGCTCATCGCTCGGACGCGTGAAGGCAAGTACGACTGGGGCTCGAACTCGGGCGTGCTGAACAACATGCTCGTGGTGGCGCTCGCCCACGACTTCACCAAGCAGCCGAAGTACCTCGACGGCGTGGTGCTGGGCATGGACTACCTCCTCGGGCGCAACCCGCTAGGGCAGTCGTACGTGACCGGCTACGGCGACAAGCCGCTCGAGAACCCGCACCATCGGTTCTGGTCGCACCAGGCGAACAGCAAGTACCCGAAGGCGCCGCCCGGCGCCGTCTCCGGCGGCCCGAACTCCTCGCTCCAGGATCCTCACGTCCAGAGCGCCGGCCTCAAGGGGTGCGTCGCGCAGCGGTGCTTCGTGGACAACATCGAGGCCTGGAGCGTGAACGAGATCACGATCAACTGGAACGCGCCGTTCGCGTGGGTGACCGGCTTCCTCGACGAGAAGGCGAAGCCGTAGCCGCGTTGGCCGAAGGCGGGGTCGTTTGAACCGCCAAGCGCGCCAAGGACGCCAGGTAAACCACAAGAATAGTGGCGTCTCATGGCGCCCTGGCGGTTCCAACCTTCCGGCAGGGTGGGGGAGTTCCCCCACCGCCTGAGGGCAGGCTCCCGCCGGCCACGATGCGGCCGCTGGCGCGCCGGTGGTACCATCGCCCGGTCACCTCGTGGAGCTCCGACCCGACGCCGTCATCGCGGACAAGCTGCACCTGCTGAGGCCTCTCGGGCAGGGCGGGATGGGCGTCGTGTGGGCGGCGCGGCACCTCGCCCTCGACACCGACGTCGCGGTGAAGTTCATCCGCCCCGAGCGGGCGGCGGAGCGTCCTGCCCTCGTCGCGCGCTTCCAGCGCGAGGCGAGGGCCACGGCGCGGATCGCGCACCCGCACGTGGTGCAGGTCATGGACTACGGCGTCGTCGACGGCGCCGTGCCGTACCTCGTGATGGAGCTCCTGCGCGGCTTCTCGCTGGCCGAGCTCCTCGAGCGCGGCGGCCGCCTCAGCTTCGCCACAGCGAGGTCGCTCGCGCGGCAGGTGGGGAGCGCGCTCGAGAGCGCCCACGAGCTCGGCATCGTGCACCGCGACATCAAGCCCCACAACGTCTTCATCACGGAGGGGGGCCAGGGATACCCGCTCTTCGTCAAGGTGCTCGACTTCGGCGTCGCGAAGGTGGCGGGCGACGCGGCGGCGCCGGCGGCGAACCCCGCGCTCACCGAGACCGGGATGGTGATCGGATCGGCTCCGTACATGAGCCCCGAGCAGCTCGAGGGGAGCAAGGACGTCGATCTCCGCTCCGATCTCTGGTCGCTCGGCGTCATCCTCTACGAGGCGTTGACCGGCGCGCAGCCGTTCCAGGGCAGCTCGTTCGTCGCCGTCGGCGCGGCGGTCCTGAGGGGGAGGTTCCGCCCCGCCAGCGAGCAGAGGAAAGGCCTGCCAGCGTCGATCGACGACTGGTTCTCCAAGGCGCTCTCCGTCGATCCGACCTGCCGATTCCAGTCGGCGCGCGAGATGGTCGATGCGTTTCTGAGCCTGGAGGTCCGGACGGCGGATGTCGACGCCCCCGCGGGCCGCCATCACCCGACCGCGTTCGCCACGACCGTGGCCGCGCCTGTCGCTCTTCTGGGCGCGGCCCACGGCGCCGGCGAGCTCGCGAGAGAGCCTGTCACCTCAGGCGCGCTCGCGAGCTCAGGCGCGCTCGCGGGTGACCCTGTGACGGCGGCCCCTGTCCCTGACACCGCGGCCGGCCACACCGTGCTCCACCAGCGCGCCGCGGAGCGGCCCGCGGCGCGGGGCCGCGGGGGCGGCTCGCGCGCGCGCGAAAGGCGCCTCCGCCGCGCCGTGCCGCTCGCCGCCGCCGCGTGCGCCGCGGGCGCGGGGGTGTACCTCTTCCTGCGCGAGCCGTCGGCCGGATCGGGCGGCTGCCCGGCCGGCATGGTGCTCATCGAAGACACCGAGTTCCAGATGGGCTCCGACGCGGACGCGGAGACGCCCAGCGACGAGACGCCGCGACATGGCGTGACCGTGGGTCGGTTTTGCCTCGACGTCACCGAGGTGACGGTGAAGGCCTACTCGGACTGCAAGGCCTGCGAGCGGCCGCGGCAAACCGTCGAGTCGGAGGGGCTCACGCCCAGCGGCCGCTCCTTCTGGAGCCAGTTCTGCAACGGCCCCGAGGCGCCGGACCACCCCATCAACTGCGTCGATTGGTACCAGGCAAAGGCGTATTGCGCCGCCTCCGGCAAGCGGTTGCCCACCGAGGCGGAGTGGGAGCTCGCGGCGCGCGGCAAGGACGCTCGGACCTACCCCTGGGGCCACGCGCCTCCCTCGGGCGAGCGCCTGAACGCCTGCGGGCCCGAGTGCAGCCGGATGCTGACGGAGCGGCTGGAGAAGGTGGGGAAGGGGCCGTGGCCTCGCATGTACAACGACGGCGACGCGGCCCCGGCGACCGCCCCCGTCGGACGATCGCCGGCCGGGAAATCGCCCGCCGGCGCCCTGGACCTGGCCGGCAACGTCTGGGAGTGGACCGAGAGCCATTATTGCCCTTACGACAGGGACGATTGCGACGACTCCCGCCGTGTGCTCCGCGGCGGCGGGTGGGATACGGTCGAGAGCCAGTATGTGCGCTCCGCGCACCGCCGCCCGAGCGCTTCCACGGCGCGCGGCTGGAGCATCGGCTTCCGCTGCGCCAAGGCACCGTAGGTCCGCGGGTCAGAGCTCCTGCCGAGCGCGACCTGGCGGAGCCGCCGCTCGACCTCACGTCATCGATCTCGATGCGCCCAGCGCTCGCAGCCGGCGTGACCTCGACGGTCGCCCGCGGGCGTACCAGGAGCTTCTGCATGATCGTGGAGTCCTTGCTCCCCTGGCCAGTGATGCCGTGTTTCTCGTCGCCACTGAGGGCGGCGAACGCCTCAGGCTGGTCCGGCCGCACGACGGCGCTCGGGCATCACCGCACCGTGATGTCGGGTCTGGGGGGCTCCCTCATGCCGTCGCCGATGTGGAAGCTCGTGTGCGGCGGCTGGTTGTAAGTCGCGTTTTGCGCCGACACGTTCGCGCGGTACTGCGGATCGTGCATCAGCGTGTAGATGCGGCGTTCGGTGATCTGATCGGTGGTGTAGATGCGCAGGCTGTCGCCACACAGGAACACGACCTCCTCGCGCCAGTCGCCGAACAGATCCGCGCTGAGCGTCGGCACCGATTTGGTGCCGTTGATGGAGGTGCAACCGTTCGCGGTGAAGCCCCGACCTTCGCCGTCGAAGTTCGTGACGGTGTTGCCGTCGAGCAGCTCGCGGCTCTCGTCGCCGTCCCACCAGATCAGGAAATTCACCTGGCGGGGACGGGAGCCGATGTTGCGACCGTCGGCCGCGTTGAACAGGCCGGCGGTGTTGGTCCAGGCCTCACCTCCGGGGTTGTCGGGAGAGATGTCGTCGGCGGCGCCGCGGCCCGGTCCCTCGCCGTCGCTGTTGGGGCCGCGCCACAGGATCTCGCAGGTCTCCGCGTCTCGGAGGAAGTAGGAGGGCACGCCGTTCGATTCGGTCGGCTGGAACACCTCGAGCCCTGGGCGTGAGGGGACCAGGTCGGTGATGTGAAGCGCGTCGCCGTGCGCGCCGAAGTTGACGGCGCACTTGCCCTTGCCGTCGGGGCCGATCGTCGCGCCACCAGGAATGATCTCCTGTCTCAAGTCGCCGTCCGTATCCGCTGCCATGACGCTGTGAGTGCCCTTGCTGGCGTAGGCACCGTTGCCGTTCGCGGACGAATCGAAGCTCCACATCAGGCTCAGCTTGCCGTCGCGGTAGTTGTACGCTCCGAACGTCGTTCGGGCGTAGTAGCCCCGCTGCATGACGACGCTCGGCTGGCCGGAGTCGTCGAGGAACGCCAGCGTGGCGTTGTAGCGATCCGAGCGGTTGCCGTTGTTGTCGCCGAAGCTGCCGCTCGTGATGGGGGCGTGGTACGCGATGGTCGCGAGCTCCGAGCCGTCGACGCCGCTGAAGATCGTGAGATATTCCGGCCCACTCAAGATCTTGCCCGCGCCGTTGCGATAGTCTCGGGAGTCGTCATCGTCGGCGGCGGGACCGGTGTGCAGGAACGCTCCCTTCCCGTCGCGGGTGCCAGGAGCGGTCTTGATGGCGATCTCGGCGCGACCATCGCCGTCCAGATCGTACACGACGAAGGGCGTGGTGTGCTCGCTCTCGCGGATGTTGATGCCCAGGTCGATGCGCCACAAGAAGGTGCCGTCGGTGTCGTAGGCCGCGAATTTGGGCTGGCCGGTGCGGCCGTCTTGCGACGGATCGCGCGGGGTGTCCTGCTCCTTGACCACGAGCTCGTAATCGCCGTCGCCGTCGAGATCGCCGGGAGAGGCATCACCGGCTTCGTAGTTGTCGGGCGTCTTGAGCGGGATGGTCAGGTAGTTTCGCTCCCACGTGGGTGTGCCCATGTCCCCGTCGCGCGTGTTGGCCGAGTCGCCCTGCTCGGCGCCATCGATCACGGCGCGGACGGTGTACTTCGCGTCTCCGGGGGCCCCCGGGTCGAAGTAGTTGGTCGAGTCGGTGATGGGCGTTTCGTTCACCTTGGCGCCGTCGCGGTAGACGTTGAACCCGATCTCGGGATCCTCGTAGCCCATCAACCGCCAGCTGATGAAGTTGCCTTCGCCCGAGCGCACGGCCACCACGCCGCGGCACAGGTTCTCCAGCGTGACGTGGCCAGCCGCGGCGGCCGGCGTCACTCCGCAGATCGACTCGCCTGGATTGTCGGTGCCGCCCGTGCCGGAGGCTCCACCGCCCGAAGCGCCGCTGGAAGTCTGCCCCGAAGCGCCGCTGGAAGTCTGCCCCGCCGCGCCGCTGGAAGTCTGCCCCGAAGCGCCGCTGGAAGTCTGCCCCGAAGCGCCGCTGGAAGTCTGCCCCGCCGCGCCGCTTGCATTCGGAGCGCCACCGGAGCCGTCATCGCCCGACTCGGACCCGCTGCACGCACTCAGGGCTCCCGCCACGACCAGAGCCATGGTCCCATACGCAATGTCTCTCATTATAGTGTTCGCCTTTCAAGCCAATCGAGAATAAGCCGAACGCCGACGCCGGCACTGCCGGACGTGGCGTGCGTGAGCGGGTCGCGGATCACCCCGCAACCGAGCGGCCGCGGAGCCGCCGCTACGGAACGTCCGAGATCACCGTTTCCAGAGCTCGACGGGTATGTGGGACGAGGTGCTGGCTTTCGGTCACCACTCTGAGGCGTCCACCCGTTTTTTTTCGATGGCGCATCCCGGAAGAACCACAGGAGTGCAACTTTGTGGCCTGGCGCGCCTCGGGAACTCGAGTGTACTGCTGCTGTGTTTCTAGCTGCCACCGGTTCATCGATCCGATCGGCCTCGGCTTCGAGCATTACGACGCCATCGGCAAGTACCGCGCCATGGACGGCCTCGGCGAGGTGAACGCGGCGGGCGAGATCACGGGCGCACGCGAGGACCTCGCGGGTCCGTACTACGGCGGCGTGGAGCTCGCGAAGAAGCTCGCGGGGAGCTCGGAGGTGGCCGAATGCGTCGCGAACCAGTGGTTCCGCTTCGCCCTCGGCCGGATCGAGAGCCTGGACGACGCTTGCTCGATCCAGACCCTCCACGACGAATTCAAGGCGTCGGGTGGGAGCATTCGGACCCTGTTGTCTCAGGTGGCGCTGAGCGACGCCTTCCGCCACGTGCGGCTCACCGCCAGCGAGGAGTGACCGTGATGAATCGTCGAACGCAACTCGGAGCTTCACGCCGCAGCATGCTTCAGGCCCTCGGCCTCGGCGCCGGGGCGGCGGCGATGGGATCGCTGCTTCCGCTGATGAACGCCTCCGGGCAGGAGAAGGTGCGCCCGAGGCGCCTCCTGCTCATCTTCCAGCCCGACGGCGCGCCGGCGCGGGACTGGAACAACGTGATCGACTGGAGGCCGCAGGGCTCGGAGAGCAGCTTCTCGCTGCACGCCATTCACGCGCCGCTCGAACCCTGGAAGTCGAAGCTGGTGATCCCGTGGGGGCTCACGATGACGGCCGGCGGGGCCGGCGAGGCGCACGCCTACGGCATGGCGGGGCTCTGGACGGCATCGACGCTGAACGGTCCGTCCTCCGGAGCGAACTTCGACGGCGGCAACGGAAGCCGCACGGGCTGGGGGAGCGGCGCGTCCATCGACCAGATCATCGCCGGCGCCCACGGCAGCGGCATGCCGTACGAGCGCGCTCCGGACGACCCCATGCAGGAGACGCCGTACCGCACCGTCGAGCTCGGTGTCCAGTGCCTGAATCCGAACAGCCTGAACCGGATGATCTACGCCGGCGAGAACTCTCCGATTCACCCCGAGACGAACCCGAGGGCCGCGTTCAATCGGCTGTTCGCCGGGGTGACGCCGACCGGCGAGGCGCCCGCGATCGATCAGGGGGCGGAGCAGGAGCGGACGGAGCGCAAGGCGATCGTCGATCTGCTCAAGAGCGATCTCACCAGGATCCGCAGGCGGGTGGGCAAGGAGGACTACCACAAGCTCGACGCGCACCTCGAGGGGCTGCTGGCCATGGAGCGCAGGCTGAACCAGCCGGCGGGGCCTGCCGACCCGGCGCTGAGCTGCACGGTCCCGGAGGCACCGGTGGAGACCAGCGGCCGCGGCTCGGACTATCCGGCGGAGATCAGGAGCATGATGGACATCGCGGTGGCCGCGTTCTCCTGCGACGTCACGCGCGTCATGAGCCTCCAGCTCAGCTACGCCTTCAGCCATATCCTGCACTCGTGGCTCGGACACACCAGCGATCACCACACCCAGCTCATGGGCCTCGAGACCAGCAGCATCGGGAACCGCAAGCGCGATTCCGGCCCGCTCTCCGGCCTCGTGTGATGCGCCGGACGCCGAGGCAGGCCGAGCACCGCTGCTGGCTCGCCTCGGCGGAGCCGGGATGGATCGACGAGTACGAGCTCGTGGGCTGGAAAGACTGACGTTTCCTGACATCCACAAAAGCGCTTGGACTTCCTGCCCGCCCAGGTTGCGCCGGGGCACACGCCGTCGAGCGCCTTCCGTTCCCGCGGGTGGAGCCTCATGACAGGCGAGTCGCCGCGCGACGCGCCCGCGTCGCCGGCGAACACGAGCACGCGCGCGATGGAGGCAGCATGAAAACGAACCGGACTCGTCTGGGGATCTCTGCGCTCTTTGCCATGGCTTCATTCGGGCTCGCGATCGCGGGCTTCACCGACACGATGGAACGCACGGAGGACGAGAGAGAGGTGGACTGGAGGGCCTGTCAGCAGCTGCATGCCCGCGCCTCCGGCCAGGTGGAGCGTGTCCGGGCCGCTTACCGGGCATGCGGTACCGACAACGATTGCGCCATCGTCGATACGAGCACCGACTGCGGCGGCACCTGTGGTGAGGTGGTCAACCGGGCGGGCGTCCAGCAGATGAGGCGCGTCATCTCCCACCTCGACGCGACCGTATGTCGCGAGCATCGGAGGATGGGCTGCCCCTACGGCACGCCTGCGTGCCTCGCGTCCAGGCCCGTCTGCGCCGGCGGTGCGTGCACGTTCGCCCCTCTGTAGGCGACGTCGCGCGACCCGGCGTCACCGCGCCGAGGCGGGCCGCCCCGGCGCGCCGAGAAGATGTACCCGCAGGCCGTGGAGCGAAGGCTGCCTCATCGTCGATCCATGGAGGGCCACGTCAGGCGTCGCGCGACCGCCGGGCGGGCGCGGAGGCCGGCCGCGACGCCTGCTGCTCCGCCGCGGCCTCCGCGAGCTGCTCGCGCAGCCAAGCGTGCGCCGGATCGTCCGTGAGCCTGGGGTGCCAGACGGCCGAGAGCGTGAAACCCGGGAGCGCGAGCGGCGGCGGCGCGACGACGAGCTTCAGCGCGGGGGCGATGTCCCGCGCGACCTCGCCAGCCAGGACGCCGATGAGGTCGGTGCCCGAAAGCAGGTGCGGCGCCATCAGGAAGTGCGGCAGCGTGACGTGGACGTCGCGCTCGAGCTGCTGGGCGGCGAGCGCGCGATCGACCACCCCGACGCGCCCGCCGTGCGGTGAGACGAGCAGGTGCGGCCGCGCGAGGAACGAGCGCAGCGTGCGCGGCGCGGGAGGCTGGCAGACGAGGGCGAAGTCGTCGCGCAGGAGCGGCCGGGACTCGAGCCCGGTCAGCCCGGGCCCCTCCACCGCGAGGCCGACGTGGACCTCGCCCGCGTCGAGCGCCCGGGCGGCGTCGCGCGTCTCGAACGGCAGCACCGCGAGCCTGGCCCTCGGCGCGCGCGCCCGGAGCCGCCGGACGAGCCGCGGCAGCAGCACGTACGCGGCGTAGTCGTTCATGCCCACCCGCAGCTCGTCGCAGAGCGCCGCGGGGTCGAACGCCGGGCGGCGGGCGAGCGCCGCCCGCAGGCGGTCCAGGGCCGGGCGCACGTCGCGCCGGAGCTGCTCCCCGCGGGGCGTCAGGAAGAGCGCGCGGCCGCGCCGGACGAGCAGGCGATCGCCGAGCAGTGCGCGGAGCCGGCCGAGGGCGTTGCTCGTCGCGGGCTGGCTCAGGCCCACGCGCTTGCCGGCGGCGGTCACGCTGCGCTCCTCGAGCAGCGCCTCCAGGACGACGAGAAGATTGAGGTCGAGCGCAGAGAGATTCACTGCGTGAATGCATAGCATCCGGTGCATCCATTGGACTGGCGGACCGCGCACCCGCACGCTCGGGCCTGTTCAACGCGGAGGGACAGCACGGATGAGAGCTGCATTGTTGGGGCCGGGCCCGGGCGCGGGCGGCGCTGTGATCGGCGAGCGGGAGCTCGGCCCCGTTCCACGCGGGCACGTGCGCGTGCGCGTCGCGTTCGCCGGGGTGAACCACATCGATCTGCTCCTCGCCGACGGGAAGCTCCCCCTCACGCCGAGGCCCGTGGGGCTCGGCCTCGAGCTCGCGGGCACGGTCGAGGCGCTCGGCGAGGGCGCGCGCGGGCCGGCGGTGGGCGCGCGCGTCGTCGCGATGGGCACGCCGCACACCGGCGCGTTCGCCGAGCTCGCCGACGTCGAGGCGCGCCGCGCCGCGATCGTGCCCGACGGTGTGCCGCTCGACCGCGCCGCCGCGTCGATCGTCAATTACGCGACGGCGTGGGTGCTCCTGCGCGAGCGCGCCCGGATCGCCCCCGGCGAGACGGTGCTCGTGCACGGCGGGGCCGGCGGCGTTGGGACCGCCGCTCTGCAGCTCGCGCGGCACCTCGGCGTGCGCGCGGTGGCGCTCGTCGGCGACGCCTCCAAGGTGGATCATGCGGCGCGCAACGGCGCCGTCGCTGCGATCGTCCACGGCCGCGAGGACGTCGCGGCGCGGGTGCGCGCGCAGACCGATGGGCGCGGCGTCGATGCGGCGCTCAACGCGACCGGCGGCGTGACGCTTGCGCGCGATCTCGGCTTGCTCGCGCCCTTCGGCCGCCTCGTGTCCTTTGGCTTCCTCGAAGGGCCGCCAGGCGCCGAGCTCGGCGCCGCGCTCGCGGACGGCTTCGGACGCAGCGTATCGCTCGCGATGAGCGACCTGTTCACGGTGGTCAATGAGGCGCCGGAGCGGTTCTCGCGCACGATGGAAGAGGTGCTCTCGCTCGTCGAGAGCGGAGCGCTCGAGCCGGTCGTTCACGCGACATGGCCGCTCGAGCGCGTCGGCGACGCGCTCGATGCGCTGCGGGCGCGCGTTGTTCAGGGGAAGATCCTGCTGCGCTGCGCTGCCTGAGGACGCGGCGACGGAGGCTCCGCGCCGGGGGCCGGGGCGCAGAGGTGCCGGCTCAGGCCGCGCCTGAGGTGTGACAGAATCAATTAGCACTTGCTAATTGATTAGTAGTGACTAATGTATGGGGCATGGCTGAAGCCGCTGCGATCGACGCCGTCATGCGCGCGCTTGCCGATCCCACTCGGCGGGCCGTGTTCGAGCGGATCGTCAGCTCCGACGAGATCACCGTGGTGGAGCTGACGCGGGGCAGCGGCGTGACCCAGGGCGCCATTTCCCAGCACCTGAAGTCGCTGAAGCAGGCCGGCCTGGTCGCCGAGCGCCCCGAGGGGCGCAAGGTCTACTACCGCGCCCAGCCGGAGGGGCTGGCGCCGCTGGTCGACTGGATGAGCCACTACGGCGTCTTTTGGCGCGACCGGTTCGCCGACCTCAGAACCCTCCTGAAGGAGATTGATCCATGAACAGTGCCGCCATCGTGGCCGACAGCCGAGAGATAGTCGTTGACGAGGTGTTTCCCCACACGCCCGAAATGGTGTGGAAGTCGCTGACCACGCCCGCGTTGATGGGCCGCTGGCTGATGAAGCCGATCGGCTTCGAGCCGACCAAGGGCGCCCGCTTCACCTACCAGACCACGCCGGCCGGCGAGTGGGATGGCGTCATCCAGTGCGAAGTGCTGGAGGTCACGCCGAACGAGCGCCTGGTCTACTCCTGGAAGGGCGGACACGTCGCCAACGCCGGCTATGGCTCGCGTCTGGAGACGGTCGTTACCTGGACGCTCACCAAGGTCAGCGGCGGCACCCGGCTGCGCCTCGTGCACTCCGGCTTCCAGACCCCGAAGAACGACCATGCGTTCCGCAACATGAGCGAGGGATGGCCGAAGGTCCTCCAGAAGATCGACGCCATCACCGGCGAGAACGGCGCCGCGCCGGCGGAGGCCTCGAATGGATAGGATCACCGTCACGGGGTTCCGCTGGGCCCCGCCGTTCGCCGCCTGAGCCTGGCCTCGGTGAGGGCCGCGTCCAAACGGCCCTGAGGCTCCCGCGCAGGGGCTCGACCGCGCCCCCAAGGGACGCAACGAGACGGGTGCCTGGTCTCGCCGCCACGACGAGTACGACAAGGGCTGAGCCGGTGGCCGGTCCACGTGAATCCACACGTGGCACGCCTCGAGATCGAGCGTCGCCAAGGCGCCGGCGGCCACAGCGGGGATATGCAGCGATCCACGAGTACCACGGGCTGGTGAGCCGGACGCTCCCGCCAGGGCTCTCCGCCATGGCGGGAGGGGTCTCGCCCCTGCGAGCTGCTCCTCCACGACGCCTCGCCGCGAGCGCCGGAGTCCAGCCCTCCCCCGATCCCGGATTCCGTACATCTCGTCGAGCGCGGTACTCCCTTCCAGGAAGCGGCGTCATGAGGGCGCCGGGTATTGCCGATTGGCGGGGGACTTCTACTCTCTATATCTGGCGCTCGCGTTAAGAAGTGTGAAGCGGGTTTGTTGAGAGCTGTATGAGACGTGGGGATCGGCGCGCGTTCACGCCGAGATCGTGTAGCTCAACGGGCCTCGCGCCGGTGCCGCCTTGCGCCCCCGACAAGAGGTGCCATATTGCCGCCCTGCCAGGTTGGACAGCGCGCTTCGCGCAGCGCGGCGATCATCTCGTTAGCTCGAGAGGCGTCTCCGGGAGAACACGGGACGGCTGAAGCTCGTCGCGCCCGGTGGGCATGCATCCACGGGACAATCCCAGGGATCTGCGAGCCTCGTCGAGGCGGCGCGGCCCGCGGGGCGTGTCTGGCTGACCTGAGGCAGCCCGGCGCTCTTGGCCTGGCGTGCGACGACGTCGCTCGTCCTGGCCCCGAGCGATCCGAACAGGAAAGGAAGGCAAACGCGATGACGAAGATTCTTCAACACACCGCGGCCCTGGTAGCCATGGCGGCGCTCTCGGCGTGCGCCCTCGGCGAGGAGCTCGGCGACGGCGATATCGAGGCCGCCGAGCAGGCGCTCGTGGATGCGCGGCTCGAGGGCGGCACCTTCTATGCAAGCACCTACGACTCTCCCGCGGGCGAGCGGCTCGACAACGCCTTCGACGAGGATGTCGGGACGAAATGGCTCATCTTCGCGGGCCAGGGCTTCCTCCAGTACGACTCGCCGAACAATGAGGCGTACGTGCTCGGCTCGTACAGCATCTCCTCGGCGAACGATTTCCCGGAGCGCGATCCGCGCGCCTGGCGGCTCCTCGGCTCGAACGACGGCATGACGTGGACGGTGCTCGACACGCGCTCGAACGAGAGCTTCTCGGCGCGTTTCCAGACGAAATCGTACACGGTCGCCGGCGCGCAGGCGTACAGGAAGTTCCGCCTCGAGATCCAGCAGAATCTCGGGGGCTGGGCCCAGATCCAGCTCTCCGAGTTCGCGCTCTTCGGGTCGCCGGGCACGCCGATCCTGCCGATGCCGCCCGTGATCACCGCGAGCGGGGAGAACGGCCCGCAGGAGACCGCGGCGAGGGCCTTCGACGGCCGCCCCATCAGCAAGTGGCTCACGTTCAGCAGCACCGGCTGGATCCGCTACGAGCTGCCCACCGCGTTCACGATCGACGGGTACGCCATCTCCTCTGCGAACGACTCCCCGGCGCGCGACCCGAGGTCCTGGACGCTCCAGGGCTCCAACGACGGCGTCACCTGGACAACGCTCGACACCCGCGCGGGCCAGAGCTTCACGAACAGGTTCCAGCGCAACCATTACTTCATCAACAACGCCACGGCGTACAAGAACTACCGGTTCAACTTCACCAGCGACACCTCCGTCCTGCAACTCAGCGAGATCGAGCTCCTCCGGACCGACGATCCGTACCGCGCCGTCCTCCCGCAGACGGTCCAGTACCAGAACCAGTCCACGACCACGGGCGGACAGCGCTTCAACGACGCGATCGGCAGCACCCTCGTGCGGGACGTGCGCGAGATCTCGCGCGAGGTGGTCGAGGGGCTCTATACACAGCCCGGCGCCTTCTGGAAGCGGAGGAACACCCTGAACATCAGGGTGGTCGACCAGTCGGGGTACGCCTGGGCGGAGTACAGCGGCGATGTGGCCACGGTGTCGTTCAGCGCGTTCTGGATCAACGATGTGTACAACAGCGGCGACGACGTGCGGCGCGTCATCATCGGCACGCTCTACCACGAGCTCGCGCACGTTTATCAGCTCGACGACGTGGGGACCGGCAACGGATACATCATCGAGGGCCTCGCAGACTCGCTGCGCCTGCGCGCCGGGCATCACGACCTCACCGTCCGGACCGCCGGGAACTTCATGCAGAACGACGGCGAGATGGCGACGTTCCTCCTCTGGATCGAGCAGTTCAAGAAGCCCGGGTTCATCCCGGCCTTCAACAGGAGCCTCGCGCCCTACGACGCGCTCCCGTACGACGAGAGCGTCTTCGTCACGGAGACCGGGCAGACGCGCGCGGCGCTCTGGAACGAGTTCCGTGACCATTACTGGTGGGGCGTGGACTTCCCCGGCCCCGGCAGCCTCTGAGGGATACCGCCCCTGACCGCGCCGCGCGCCCTCGCGGCGCGAGGCGCAGCATACCCATCCTCCGCGACCAGCACGTCGGCGCGCTCAGACCTCCAGCGCGCTCTCGACGATGCGATGCACGAGGCCGTACTCCTGGGCCTCGGGCGCCGTCATCCACAGGTTGCGCTCGGTCTCTCGCGCGATCTTCGCGGCCGGCTGCCCCGTCGCCTCCGCGAAGATGCGGTTGAGCCGCTCGCGCGCGGCCATGATCTGGGCCGCCTCGATCTCGATGTCCGACGCGGGGCCGCGCACGCCGCCGAGCGGCTGGTGCAGGAGGAAGCGCGTGTTCGGGAGCGCGAACCGGTTCTCCCGCCGCGCGGCGACGAAGATCAGCGCGCCCGCGCTGGCGACCCAGCCGGTGCCGATCACCTTGACCTCGGGCCGGATGAAGCGAATCACGTCGTGGATCGTGTCCCCCGACTCCACGTGCCCGCCCGGCGAGTGGATCAGGATCCGGATCGGCTTTTCGCCATCATCGCTCGCGAGGGCGAGGAGCTGCGCGGTGGTCGCCTGCGCCAGCTCGCTGGTGATCTCCCCGAAGATCAGGACGGTCCGGCTCCTCAGCAGGCTGCTCTGGACCTTCTCGGACAGCGCGCGCGGGTGCGGCTCTTCGTTCGGCGTGGAATCCGGCGTGGAATCGAGGCGTGTCATGGCCCCGAGCTTCCGGCGGCCCTCGCCCGCGCGCCATGACCGCGAGGCGCGGAGTCATGCTCGCGCGTCTCGATCCGCGAGCGAGCGCTGGACGAGCGGCCTCGGCGCGGGCAACCATGGGGCATGGCGGACGAGTTGGAGCGGCTGCTTCCCCGCGGCGTGGTGGTCTCCCGGCATCACGGCCATCCTGGCGCGCCCTGGCGCGCGGGCGCGGGTGATCCGCCGAGCCTCCACGTCGTCGTGCAGGGCGCCTTTCGCCTCTCGCAGGACGGCGTATGCGCGCTGGAGCTCGACGCCGGCGACGTCGTGCTCCTCGGGTTCGGCCCGCGCGGCGCGGGGCCCCGCGAGCAGAGCCTCCGCTGCGTCGCGCCGCCGCCCGGGCGCGCTCCCGCCGAGGCGGAGCTGATCTCGGCGACCTACGCCGCCGCGCCCGGCGGGGCGCTCGCGTCGCTCGCGCCCGTGGTCCACCTGCCTGCCGGCGAGGTGCGGCGCGCGCCGGGGCTCTCTGCGGTCGTGGGCCTGCTGCGCGCCGCGCTCGCGGAGGCTTCCCCGGGGCAGGCCCAGCTGGCGCGCTCGCTCCTCGAGCCGCTGCTCGCCTATGCGCTGCACTGCCACGAGCATGCGCGCGAAGGGCGCGCGTCGCGCGCGCTCGACCGGCGCGGCGCGCGCGCCTTCGACCGTCGCGTCGCGCGCGTGCTGCGGCTCATGCAGGAGAAGCCGGCCGAGCGCTGGAGCGTCGAGGCGCTCGCGAAGGCGGCGGGCCTCTCCCGCGCCGCGCTGGCGCGGCGGTTCCTCGCCGAGCTGGGGGTCCCGCCGCTCCGCTACCTCGCCGAGCTCCGCATGCAGCGGGCGGCCGAGCTGCTCGCCGAGGGCGACGGCTCGCTGGCCGCCGTGGCGGCCGAGGTCGGGTACGACTCGGAGTTCGCGTTCAGCCGCGCGTTCAAGCGGCACACGGGCGAGGCGCCGGGCGCGTTCCGCCGGCGCAGCCGCTCCGAGGGGGCCGCGTTCCGCCTGCCGCCGGTCCGCGCGGCGGCGTGAGCGCTCCGCCTGGGCGGAGCGCGAGCCCAGGACATGGCGAACGGCCGCGGTTCCCGAGCGGCGTGGAGGGCTGTTCCGATGTGGGGGGGCACGCCTTCCTCTCGCCCGCGTCGTCTGCCGGCCGCCAAGAGATTGTTTCGAATATCGTCCTCCGCGATGTCGAGAACGCCGCCTGGGCTTCGACTCCTCTGTGAACGCGCGCCCGACGCGGGGCGCGCACGCTGAAAGGGAGCTGACGATGAAATACCTCCTGATGATGCACGTGCCGACCCGAGAGCCCTACGAGTTGATGAGCTGGCCGTCGAAGGACCTGCAGGCGCACCTCGCGTTCCTGAACAGCTTCAACCAGAAGCTCCGCGAGTCGGGCGAGCTCGTGGGGATCGAGGCGCTGACCGCGCCCGACCAGGCCAGGCTCGTGCGCGCCGGCAAGGACGGCAGGCCCATCACCGACGGCGTGTTCCCCGAGGCCAAGGAGTTCCTCGCCGGCTTCTGGGTAGTCGACGTCGGGAGCCCCGAGCGCGCCTACGAGCTCGCCGCGCAGGCGTCCGCCGCGCCCGGGCTCGGCGGCGAGCCGCTCAACATGGCCATCGAGGTGCGGCAGGTGATGAGCGGGAGCGAGCTCCCCAAAGAGCTCCTGTGAGCTCACCCTCGCTCGGCGCGCTGATCGGGCGGTTCCGCCGCTTCAGCGCGCGAGGGCGATCACCTGCTCGAGCTCCCAGTGATCGGCGGCGTGAGCTCCGTAGTGCACATCGAGGAGCGCGCCGTCGGGGCCGACGAGGAAGTCGGCGGGCAGCCCATCCTTGCCCCCTTCTCCGTGGAACGGGTTGGACCGCGCGCTCACCATGCCCCGGATCGCCGACCACGCGACCTTCGGATGCGCGGCCGCCAGCGCGGAGCGCTCGACGCCAAATTGCCGGTACCAGCGGCGCTCCGGATCGGGGACGACGGGGAACGGCAGATCGGCGTGGTAGGGCCGCATCGTCTCCGCGGAGGAGTGAAAGAAGGCGACGGTCTGCACCGCCGCCGCCGCGAGCTGCTCGCGCCCCCGGGCGAACGAGCGGAGGTGGAGGTTGCACACCGGGCAGCCGGCGAAGCGGCGAAACTGGAGGTGGAGGAGGCCCCCCGACGGGATCCGGAGCGGCCCGTGGCACAGCGTCTCGAGGGTCGACGGGGCGAGGTGGTCTCCGGGGCGCAGGCGATGAGAGCGAACGTTTTCGGCCATGGACTCGACTCTAGCGGGCCGGCGTCATGGTGCTCATCGATGATTTTCATCTCAATCATGGTAGTACTCGATGAGATGTTCGACGGGCTCGACCCCAGCCATCTGCACGCGCTGCACGTTCTCCTGGAGGAGCGCCACGTGACCCGGGCCGCCCAGCGCATGGGCCTCACGCAGTCGTCGATGAGCCATCGGCTCCGGCGGCTGCGCGAGGCGCTCTCCGACCCGCTGCTGGTGCGCGGCGACGAAGGGCTGGTGCCCACGCCGCGCGCCGAGGCGATCGCCGGGCCGCTCGCGGCGGCCCTGCGGGCGCTGGACGCCGCCGTCGCGCCGCCGTCGTGCTTCGACCCGGCCACGAGCCGCCACACGTTGGCGCTGGCGATGCCGGACCTGCTCATCCCGCTCGTGCCGGGGCTGCTCGCCGACCTCGCCGCCGACGCACCCGGCGTCGACCTACGGGTCTCCAGCGTCACGCCCGATCTCGGGCGGGCGCTCGCGGCGGGTGATCCGCCGCTCGCGCTCGCCCCGGCGGGATTCGTCGACGACAGCGCCATCGCCCGCCCGCTCGGCGATCTGCGCTTCGGCGTGGCGGCCCGGCGCGGACACCCGGCGCTCGACCGCCCGCTCACGGTCGCGCGCTGGCTGGCGCACGCCCACGTGGTCGTGCGGATCGGCAACGAGCGCCCGAACGTCATCAGCGACGAGCTCGCGCGGCGTGGGCTGGTCCGCCGGGTGAGCGTCGAGGTGCCGTCGTTCCTCGCCGGCCTGATGATCGTCGCCAGCTCGGATCTCCTGATGAACGCGCCGATGCCCCTCGTGCACGCGGTGGCCGGGGTCCTGGGGCTTGTCGTCCGCGAGGCGCCGATCGCCCTGCCGCCGGTCCCCTTCGCGCTGCTGTGGCACGAGCGGTTCCAGGCCGATCCCGCGCACCGCTGGGCACGCGAGCGGGTCGCCGCGGCGATGCGTCGTCGCCTCGGGCTCGACGACGCGGCGGGGCGCGCCGCTCCCCGGTCGCGCCGCGCCCGGTGATCACGCGCGACGCGGCGACCCTCTCGACCACGCGCCGATGATGCTGGAGCTCGTGCTGTCGCGGGGGCTCCACCTGCAGGTGAGGAGCAGCGATGGACCTTGTCGGACACGGAGAGCTCGGCGCGAGGTTCACTCCTCGTCGTAGAGCTTGGCGACGGCCGTCAGGTTCTCGTCGCGGAGTCCGCCCGCGAGGCCGCGTTCGAACACCTCGCTCGCGCCCCGGCTCACCGGCAGCTCGCCGCCGGCGCGCTCCGCTGCCTCGAGCGCGTATCGCAGGTCCTTGGCGGCGAGCGACACCGGGAACATCGGCTCGAATCGACGACCCAGCATCCCCGTCGCGGCGCTGCTGGCGGCGGGGCTCAGGACCGGGAGCCCCTCCAGCGCGTGCATCAGCGCCGCCGTGTCGAGCCGCGCTCGCGCCGCGAACCCGAGGATCTCGGCGAGCGCCGCGACCTGGACGCCGAACAAGGTGTTCACGATGAGCTTCGCGTACGCTCCCGCGGGCGAGGCGCCGACGTGCTTTACCGCGCCGCCCATGCGACCGAGGATCGGACGGAGCGGCTCCAGCACCGCGGCGTCTCCGCCGACGAGGAAGATCAGGTGACCCCTCTCGGCATGTGGGCGAGAGCCGACGACGGGCGCGTCGATGAACTCGAGCCCAGCGTCCTTCGCGCGCCCGGCGAGCGTCGACACCCAACCTGGACTCAGCGTGCTGCACTCGACGATGACCGCTCCGCTGCGCATCCCGCGCAGAGCGCCGACGTCGTCGTCGAGCCACACGGAGCGCGACGCTTCGTCGTCCGTGACCATCGCGAAGACGGCATCGGCGTCTCTGGAGGCATCGGCCGGCGTTCGCGCGGCGAACGCGCCCAGCGACGGCGCCCACGACGGTACTCCCGAACGGCTCCAGACCTTCAGCTCGATGTCGTCGTTCACGAGGCAAGAGGCCATCCGCCCGCCCATCGCACCGAGGCCGAGGAACGCCACCCTCATGCGCTTGCACATAGGGTCCTCCGCCGCTCGCCCCTTTCGCTGGAACCGCAGGTCGTGATTTTCACCTCGTCGCCGACGGCGACGACACCGGTCTCGAGCGTCGTGCTCCGCGCGAGGCCGGTGACCGTCATGCGCCGGACGCTGAGGTCGACGTAGGTGTGCGTGGGGTCGAGCTCGTCAACAGTGGTCGTCACGGATTGCCTCCTGGTGGGTCGCCGTCATCGAGGGGCAGGAATGACTCATTCCAGGAGGGGACGAAATGTCGCATTCGTGCTAGGAATTATTCCGAAAGGGGCATGATGGATCGACTTGAAGCGCTGCGGTTGTTCTCGCGACTCGCCGAGCGAGGCAGCTTTTCGGCCGCCGCCCGGGACCTCAAGATCAAGCAGTCGACCGCGAGCAAGTGGGTCGCCGAGCTCGAGGCGCAGTTCGGCGCGAGCCTCGTCGAGCGCACGACGCGATCGGTTCGCGTCACGGAGGCCGGTCAGCGTCTGATGGCCCGCGCACGGGAGCTGCTCGCGGCGTTCGACGAGCTGAGCGGCGAGTTCAACGAGAGCGACCGGGAGCCGCGCGGCCGTGTCCGCGTGAGCATCCCCGTCGTCTTTGGTCGGCTCTTCATCGTCCCTTCGGTCGGCGACTTCCTGAGACGCCACCCCGCGGTGAGCGCAGAGCTCGTGATGACCGACAGGTACGTGAGCCTCGTCGACGAGGGGTTCGACCTGGCGATTCGCGTCGGCTTCCCCGCTGACACCAGCGCCCGCGGGCGGAAGCTCGCCGACAGCGGTCGCGTGCTCGTCGCCGCGCCGTCGTACCTCGGAGCGCGCGGCCGCCCGAACGCCCCGAGCGACCTACGGACCCACGAGTGCCTCGTTCACGGCGAGGCGAACGCGCCGACCGTTTGGCGCTTTGGGAGGGAGCCTGGCAAAGGCGTCCCGGTGCCGGTCCGTGGTCGCTTCGCCGCCAACAACAGCGAGGCAGTGGCGCTCATGGCGCGACAGGGCCTCGGGGTGGCGCTGCTCGCCGACTGGCTCGTGCGCGACGATATCAAGCGCGGCCGACTCGTCCCGCTGCTCGAGGACTTCGTGACGCCGCCGGCTCCCGTCTTTGCGCTGAGCCCACCTGGACGGTTTTCATCGACGACGGTCCGCGCGCTGACCGAGCACCTCGCCGCAGGGCTCGCCGCGCGACTGGAGCGAAAAACGGGTTGAATCAGGGTGGCGCGCAGGGCCTCCATCTTCTTGGCGCTGCTCAAGCTGTCAGCGTCCTTCAGGCTCCCGACCAGCACGAACGCTTCTACTGCTGCCTCGCTGAAGGGTGGCAGCGGCGGAAATGCAGGAGGTGCGCTCCTCCGTGTGTTCGTCACGGGCCGCTTTCACTCCACAGCCTGCGGAGGGCTCGACCCGGGCTCGCGAGGCTCTGGACCATGCGGCACGCCTTCCCGTACTTCGTGGTCGGGTAGGGCTACGCCTTGGAGGCCGTGATCCTCGAGCCGACCTCGCGAACCGGGGGCGGAGCATCATCATGGTCTCCTCGGAGCTGCCCGCGATGGGACGCTCATCCCGAAAGGAACAGTCTCGATGAAAACGGATCGCGAAGGCCAGAGGATCGCTGCTTCGAACGAGGCGCCCCGCGGCGCGCGCTTCATCCACGCCGCGGGGGCGGCGCTGCTTGCGGTGCATGCGCTGGTGGGTTGCTCGAACGAGCTCGACGTCCCTGCCGGCCATGGCGGCAGCGGCGCTGGCGGAGGGAGCGGCGGTGAGGGCGGCAGCGGCGAGGGCGGCGGCGCTGGCGGCGAGAGCGGCGGCGCTGGCGGCGAGGGCGGCGGCGGGGTCGCGGTGTCGGCCGAGTTCTTCGACGACTTCAGCTACAGCGGCATCGCCGACGACGGTCTCAAGAGCCGGTGGTGGGTACGGACGACCGACGGAGCGCCCGGAGTCGCCGGCGCACAATGGCTCTCGTCCAATGTGTCGTTCATCGAAGATCCCGATCTCGCCTCGAACAGGCTGCTGCGGCTCGAAGCGACCTCGCGCGGATCGGGAGCGAGCACCTCGCACGCGGAGATCCAGTCCAACGACGACAGGTTCCGCCTCGGGACCTACTCCGCCAGGGTGAGATTCCGCAACACGCCCCTGACCGGGACCCGGCACCTCGGCGACAAGCTGGTCGAGACGTTCTTCACGATCAGCCCATGGATCAACGACCCCGAGGCCGATCCCAACTACTCGGAGCAGGATTTCGAGTACATGCCCAACGGCGGGTGGGGGCAGGGCGATAACAGCACGCTGTGGCTGACCTCGTGGGAGACGGCCACGCTCGAGAATACGCAGTCGAACCAGGTCGCGGGGGACCAGTCGGGCTGGAAGAGGCTCCTCCTCCAGATCGACGCGTCCGGTATCCATTACTACGTCGACGGCGCGCGGCTCTGCACGCACGACGCCACGTACGTCCCCGAGACGGACCAGCACCTCGACTTCAACCTATGGTTCGACGAGCTCGCCGCTGGACAGACCGGCTCGCGGACGTACGCCGAGGACGTCGACTGGGTTTACTTCGCGAAGGACGTGCTCTTGTCGCAGGCCGAGGTGGACGCGCAGGTGGCCGGTTTCCGGGCGTCCTCGCTCGCCCTCGTGGACACCCTGCCCTAGCACTCCCGCTCAGGGCGAGGGATTGTTTTACTTTTCCTCCTCTGTATTTCCATTCTTCCCGGCAAGGCACAGGCGGACCTGGACGCGGCGGCGGAGGGCGCCCCGTTGGGCCACACCGGAGCCACCCTCGGCGGCGAAACAGGCGGGCCGATATCGTGGACGCTCGGCCAGCGCGAGCGGCGGCGCGTCAACGAGACAGGTCGAGCTCGAAGAGCGGGAGCAGCCGGCCAGGGATGCTGGCAGAGCCCTTCTTGCCCACGCGTCGCGCGCCGCAGGCCTCGTAGAACCGCGCGGCGTTCGGATCGCCCTGGATCACGAGGACGCGGTACCCGCGTCGCCGCGCTTCGTTGCGCGCGTGCGCCAGGAGCGCGCGGCCATGACCGCGCCCGATCTCCTCCGGCTCGACGAAGAGGTGGCCGAGCTCCACCCGGGTCGGGCTCAGGGCCTCGAGCGTGTAGAACCCGAGCGCCTCGTCTCCGCGCACCAGGACGAAGGTCGGATGCCGCGCCACGTACGCCGGCGAGATCGAGAGCTCCGCGCGGCACGCCTCCATGAACTCGCGCGTGTAGCCCCAGTGCGCCTTGGAACGAAGGGCGAGCGCGCCGAGGAGCTCAGCCTCCTCGGGGCGAGCGGCCCGGATCACGGGGACCTCGGGCAGGCGAGCCGACCGGGCGCGCCGGGGACGGCGGCGCGCCGGTCTCCGCCGGGCGGTGTCTGCTGGCGCAAGGGCATGGCTCCGGTCCAAAGGCCTGAAAGAACGCACGCACGACGGCGTCGATGGCGCGCTCGTCCTCGCTGCGGGTCATGGCAGGCCGGCCTCCATCGAGGGGTCTCAGAGGATCACCAACGAACGTCGGACGAGCGAAAAAATTCGGCGCGCCGCCGTGCGCCGCGAGGCGCGCGTGCAGCGAGGAAACGAGCGAGCCTCCCGCTCATCTCCAGCCCCAGCGTATACCAGACATGGGGGCTTGCCGGAAGCCCCCAGGCGTGCCGCACCATGCTGCACCATGAAGATGCCGAAGCACGCCGTGGTGATCGCGGGTGGAGGTCCGACGGGGCTCATGTTGGCGGCCGAGCTAGCGCTGGCGCGGATCGACGTCGCCGTCGTCGAGCGGCGCGAAAACCAGGACCTCGCCGGCTCGCGCGCGGGCGGTCTGCACGCACGCACGATCGAGGTCTTCGATCAGCGTGGCGTCGCGGAGCGCTTTCTCTCACAAGGGCAGGTGATGCAGGTCGCGGGCTTCTCGTTCATCCCTCTCGACATCAGCGACTTCCCGGTTCGCCACAACCACGGGCTCGCGCTCCGCCAGAACCGGATCGAGCGCATCCTGGCCGACTGGGTCTCCGAGCTGCCGGTGAAGTTCTATCGCGGGCGTGACGTGACGGGGTTTGCGCAGGACGACACGGGCGTCGACGTCGAGCTGTCTGACGGCGCGACGCTACGAGCGAAGTACCTCGTCGGGTGCGACGGCGGTCGCAGCCTGGTCCGCAAGGAGGCGGGCATCGACTTCGCCGGATGGGACGCGTCGACGAGCTACCTGATCGCGGAGGTGGACATGGTGGACGAGCCCGCGTGGGGCGTCCGCCGCGGCGAAAAGGGCGTCAACGCGCTGGGTAAGCTGGAAGACGGAAAGCGTGTTGGCGTCGTGCTCGTGGAGCCGCACGTCGGCAAAGCCGACAAGCCGACGCTCCAGGACCTGCGCGATGCGCTCGTCGCGGTCTACGGCACCGACTTCGGTGTTCACAACCCGACCTGGCTATCCCGATTCAGCGACATGGCTCGGCAAGCGGCGTCCTACCGAGACCGGCGTGTCCTCCTGGCGGGCGACGCGGCGCACGTGCACGCGCCGGCAGGTGGACAGGGGCTCAACATCGGCGTCCAGGACGCCGTGAACCTGGGATGGAAGCTCGCCCAGGTGGTGAGCGGCACATCGCCCGACAGCCTGCTCGATACCTATCACGCCGAGCGGCACCCCATCGCTGCCCGCGTGCTGCGCCTGACCATGGCACAAACCGCGCTCGGTCGCGGCGACGATCGAACGGAGGCCCTGCGCGAGACCGTGACCGAGCTGCTCAAGATCGACGAGCCCCGCAAGCGCTACGCCGCGATGATGTCTGGTCTTGACATTCGCTATGACCTCGGTGAAGGACACCCGCTGCTCGGACGCCGGATGCCCGATCTCGACCTGGTCACCGAGAGCGGACCGCTGCGCGTATTCACGCTGCTGCACGAGGCAAGACCGGTCTTGCTCAACCTCGGCGAGCCGGGTGCCTTCGACATCGCTCCCTGGGCCGCTCGTGTTCGGCTGCTCGAAGCTCGCCCCGCTGGTGTGTGGGAGCTCCCGGTGCTCGGCGCGGTACCTGCGCCGACTGCCGTCTTGATTCGACCCGACGGACACGTCGCGTGGGTCGGAGAAGGGACGGACCACGGCCTTCGCGACGCCCTCACCACCTGGTTCGGACCGCCCACCCAGCGGAGCGCCGCGGCACACCTGCTCTCCCGGCACACTGCCTCCGCGTAGGCGCTCAGCGGGGGAGGACGTGCCGTCGAGGGGCAAACAGGAAATCGGCTTCGGCCTGCTCCTGGCCCTGGCGTGGGCGAAGGGGACGATTACCAGCTGCGGCCGGACGGATCGAGGCCATCGAAAAGCACGCAAGAGCTCGTTCGGCGGCAGGCCGTCAAAGCAGCGCACCGGCTGCACGCCCGTGCGCATCTCGCAAGAATCGACATTTTGCAAGAGCCGAGAACAGTCCACCTGAGCGGTACGCGCGGCGCACGAACGTTACGAAAAGTAGCACAAAATCAGCTTGAAGACGACCGGCAAAGTGGGGAATAACTTCTGCGGCACTCGCGGGTCGGGCCCTCGTCCGCCATCCCATCGCCCGACCCCAGCGGGATCCTGTTTCACGACCCCTCACGAGGAGCGCTCAACATGCGTCTACGCACTGCACGTCCCACGATCTCTTTGGCTTTGTTCGCAGTGCTGCCTTGGGTGCTCGCCGCCTGCGGCAGCGAAGGCGGATCGGAGGATCCCAGCGGTTCAGGAGGAAGCCCTGCAGCCAGCACGGGGGGCGTCGGCGGCAGCGGCACCGGAGGGACGCCGACGGGCACTGGTGGACCGTCCTCTTCGAGCGGTACCCCGACCGGGACGGGCGGCGACGTGACGACGGGCGAAGCCAGCGCCGGTGGCGGGGGCCCGGCCGGAACGGGCGGAGCGCCGGGAACCGGTGGTGCCGGAGGCAACGGCGACGGCGGCAACGCCGTGAGCGCCGAGTGGGGTGAGGTGGAGAACCCTGGTGCCGGGTGCACCGTCGGAGCGATGCCGAGCGTCGCTTCGCTCACGGCGAACTCGAAGCTGCCGGACCCCTTCAAGAAGATGGACGGCAGCCGCATCGCCAGCAAGAGCGAGTGGGCCTGCCGGCGCGAAGAGATCCTCCAGCAAGCCTACAAGTTCATCTACGGCGACAAGCCCGTCCCGGCAAAGGGCGCCGTGTCCGGCACCGTGAGCAACAGCAGGATCACCGTCGAGGTCAAGGATGGCGGCGGCACCGCCTCGTTCAACCTCACCGTGAACATGAACGGGGCGACGGCGCCCGCCCCGGCCATCATCGGCTACGGCGGCCTGAGCGGCATGCCAGTTCCGAGCGGCGTCGCGACGATCACCTTCACCGCGGTCGAGTCGCAAGGCACCAGCGGCGCGAAGAACGGGCCGTTCTACAGCGCGTACGGTTCGGACCATCCTGCGGGTTACCTCACGGCACAGGCCTGGCAGATCAGTCGCGTCCTCGACGTCCTGGAGCAGAACCCCGGCGTCATCGATCCGCGCCGGGTGGGTGTGACGGGTTGCTCACGCTGGGGCAAGGGTGCCTTCGTCGCCGGCGTGCTCGACAACCGCATCGCCTTGACCATCCCGGTGGAGTCGGGTCTCGGGGGCACGATCGGCCTGCGCCTCGTCGAGGTGCTCGATAGCTACAGCGGCTCCGAATGGCCCTATCATGGCATCAGCTACGTCCGCTGGCTTTCGGAGGTGGCGCTCGGTCAGTTCACCACGGGCAACAACGCTGGGGCCGACAACACGAACAAGCTGCCCGTCGACATGCACGAGATGATGGGCCTCATCGCTCCGCGCGGCCTCTACATCGTGGACAACCCGAGCACCATGTACAACGGGCTCGATCGGAACTCGGCGTGGGTCACCGCCAACGTCGGCAAGATGATCTTCGAGGCGCTCGGCGTCGGAGACCACATCGCCTACACGGGCGCAGGTGGGAGCCACTGCAGCTGGCGCTCGCAGTACACTGCATCCCTCAACGCCATGGTCGACAAGTTCCTGAAGGGCAACGCCGCCACGGCGACGGGCAATTTCGCTACGGACCTGCCCAACAAGCCCAACCACCTGGACCACATCGACTGGACACCGCCGACGCTCACCGGCGAGCTTTGATCCAGCGCAGAGGTAACGTATGAATCCTAGCTCGTTCCTCTCTCTCGGGGTCGCCCTGGCGCTGACGCTGGGCGCTTGCGACCCTGGCCAAAACGATGACGCCACGGGCGGCACCGGAGGTGGTGGAGCCTCGGGCAGCGCGGCGGGCTCTGGCGGCCAGAGCCCCGCGGGAGGCGCCGGCGGCACGCCGCAAGAGACCAGCAGCGCCTCATCGGGCGGCGCCAGCGGCGGCGCGGGGCCGAGCAGCGGCGCGGGGCCGAGCGGCGGCACCTCCACCGGCGGTGGGCCCGGAGCGGCCACCGGCGGAGCGACGGGGGCGGGCGGCGCTCCGGGTGGCGACTGCACGCGCGAGCTCTTGGATGGCCTCCTGGACGACTACTTCGCCGCCCTCGCCGCCGGGGATCCTTCCAGCCTACCCCTGGCAGAAGGCGTGAAGTTCACCGAAAACGGCATGCAGGCCGAGATCGGCACGACGGCCTTCTGGAGGGACGCTGGCGAGGTGAAGCATTCGCAGCGTGCCCTGGATACCGAGGCGTGCAGCGCCGGCGCTCAGGCGGTGATTCCGGAAGGCGGGAGGGATCTTCCCGTCGCCCTCCGCATCAAGGTGGAAGGTTCGGAGATCACGGAGATCGAGACGATCGTCGTCCGCCCGGGCGACTACACGGCATCCTTCGCGGTCGCCTCGGATCCCGCCGCGATCATCGCCATCTCGGACGACATCGGCTGGCACGACGAGGTCCCGGAGGCCGAGCGGGCCACCCGGGAAGAGCTGACGAGCTGGATCGACAAGTACTTCCGCTCGTTCCCCTCCGGCGTCTGCGACGTCACGGGAGCCTGCAAGCGCCTGGAGAACGGGGGCGGCAACTTCTCTTGCCGCACCGGAGCATCCTGCAGCGCCAGCGATCCTGGGTCCGGCGGCACCTTCGTCCCGCGCGTCATCCTGGCCGACGAGGTGCGTGGCATCGCCATCGGTCTCACCATCTTCGACTTCATGACGGACGGGCATCTGGACATGCATATGATCAAGATGTCCGGCGGTCAGGTGCACGCCGTCCACGCCATCCTGCGCGACACGAACGGCGTGTCCGGCTGGGAGTGATGGCGACCTCCCTCGCCGCTCGCGTCGAACCGCCTGGCGGGATTTCCGACGCACCGAACCAGGCTTGATCACTCCCCTTGCTGTGTGCGCTTTCGGAAGCGCAGCAGCTTCCCGCGCGAGACGCCGAGCCGCTCCGCGGCCGACGTCACGTTGCCCCCGGCGGCCGCGAGGGCGGACTCGACGCGCTCCTGCGTGAGCGCGGTCTTCTGGTCGTCCGGCGCCTTCCCGAGCACCTCCTCGACCGGCCACAGCCGCAGCCCGGGCTCGTGATCGAGGCGGCGCACCTCCGCGAGGGCCGCGTCGAGCCCGCGCACGTTGCTCGGCCAGGGATCGAGCAGCAGCCGCTCCATGGCCTCGACCTCGACCGCTTCGGCCGGGAGCGCGACGCCCGCGCGCCGCGCGAGCTCGCCCGCCACGCTGAAGAGGTCCTCGCGCCGCTCGCGGAGCGCCGGCACGTGGATGCGCGCCATCGCGAGCCGCGCGAACAGGTCGCGCCGGAACGCCCCGCGCTCCACCATCTCCTCGAGGTCCCTGTGGGTCGCGGCGACGACCAGCACGTTCACGTGGACCGGCCGCTGCGCCCCGACCGGCAGCACCTCGCGGTTCTCCAGGAGCCGCAGCAGCTTCGCCTGGAGATCGGGATCCAGCTCGCCGATCTCGTCGAGGAACAGCGTCCCGCCGTCGTGGGCCACGACGATCCCGGGCGCGGCGCTGCGCGCGTCCGAGAACGCCCCCGCCACGTGGCCGAACATCTGGGACTCGAACACGCCGCGGGCGACGCCGGCCACGTTCACCGCCGCGAAGGGCGCTGCGCGCCCCAGGGCCGCCGCCGTGGCGCGCGCGACGAGCTCCTTGCCCACGCCCGTCTCCCCTTCGATGAGCACGTTGCCGGGGCGGCTCCGCGGCAGGCCCTCGAGGGGCTGCGCCACGGTGCGCAGGCCGTACGGCCCGACGAGCCCGCCCACGGGCGGCGCCGGATCGAGCGGGCCGAGGAGCTCCTCGCGGAAGACGAACAGGACGCGCCCGAGCCTCAGCACCGCCCCGTCGTCGAGCGGCGTGAGGTCGCGTGGCGCGAGCCTCGACCCGTTCACCCACGTGCCGTTGCGCGACCCGACGTCCGCGACGCGCAGCGCGCCGCCGGCGCGATCGATCCGCAGGTGCTTGCCTGACACCTCCGCGTCGGCGAGGCCGCGTTCGGCGAGCCAGGCGCGGCCGATGACGGTCCCGGAGTCGGGCAGCGCGAACGCCATGGGCCGCGGGAACGCGCACACAAGCGCTGGCCGCCGCCTCCCGGCCTCGGGCCGCACCGGGCTCCGGTGCTCGACGGTGCTCGACACGTCCTTGGCCATTCTCCTCGCAGGGTGCCATGCACCTCCGGAGCGTGGAAGCGCGGCGCTGGGGGGCGACGGTTGTGTCGTTCGCCCGGAGCTCCGCCGAGCTTCCCGCAGAGAAGCGCGGCTTCAGCGCTTCAGAGAGACCGCCCGTCGAACCCGCACATCGGGTCGCCCGGGTTCGTGCACCTGGGCTGCTGGGGCCCCACCCCCACCTGCGGTCGCGGTCCCGACGCCGCAGGTCGGGCGAGCGCCTCCCGCAGGTGGGTGAGCGCGCCCTCGTAAGCGCGGAGCGCGCCCTCGTCGGCGCCGGGCGTCCTCGCGCGCGCCGCGGCGACCTGGGCCGCCGCCGTGGCCTCGGGCCGCCGCCGCTCCGCGGCCCATGCGGCGAGGTCGGCGTGGCGCCGATCGAGCGCCGCGATCCTCTCGAGCGCGTCGAGCCGTGTCTCCAGCGCGTCGAGCGCGTCCCCGAACGCCCGCAGCCGGTTGTGGTCCAGCGCCCGCGGATCGAGGGCGCTCCGCGCCGCCTCCGCGGTCGCGGTTGCCTCCTCGGCGTCGCGGGCGAGGGGCCTGCCGCGCAGCGCCGCGTGGCGCCTGTCGAGGGCCGCGAGCTCGGCCGCCCTCGCGCTCTCGCGTTCGTCTGCCAGCGCCGCCTGTGCATCACGGAGCCGCTGGGCCTCTTGCTCCAGGCCTGCCACGTGCTGCGCGACCCCGTAGGCGGCCGCTGCGCCGCCGCACAGCGCCAGGCCGAGCGCGGCGGCGAGCGCGTGCGTCAGGCTGCGGCGTCGTCCCTCGGCGCGCGCGCGGGTGACGGCCAGCTCGTGCGCGCGCGCCGCGTTATCCGCCTCGAGGCGCGCCTTCGCCTCGGCCTCGATGCGTGCCACCTCGAGCGCCGCCCGCGCCCGCGCTTCCGCGCGCGCCTCCGCCTCGGCCTGCTCCCGCTCGCGCCGCGCCTGCGTCTCTGCCTCGGCCGCGGCCCGAGCCGCATCCGCGGCGCGCCGGCGCGCTTCCTCCTCGCGCTGCTCGCGGGCTTCCTTCTCGCGTGTTCTCGCGCGCTGGACGTGCTCCTCCCGCACGCGCGCCTCCTCGAGCTTCGCGAGCTCCGCGAGGGAGAACGTGACGGACGTATCGGAGGTATCTCGGCTCATCATCGGCATCGGGGCTCCTCTCCGAGCGCCCCCGTAGCAGCCCGCGTGCCGACGATATCCAATGTAAATTCGGCAACTTAGGCCCACGATTCGGCCCGAGCGGGCGATCGCGATCGCGCCCGGCGCTCCCGATCGCGATCGCGATCGCGCGACGTCCGCGCGCTCCAGGTGGACCCGCGACCACGGGGCGTCGCTGGGCCTCTTCACGGTCCGCGCGGCCGGCTCCCACGGTAGGCCCGAGGGGAGGGCAGCCCGGAACCACCTCCCCCGCGCCGACCCGCCGAACCGAGCGCGCCCTGCGCGACGAGGAACTCCTCTTCAGTTCGCCCGCCTCGTCCCAGCCATTCCCCGACCGCAATTGCGCTCGACCATTAGCGTTGACAGCCATGAGGTGCCCGTATAGGGTCCGCCCCTCGCGAACCGGCGGAACAGTCGGCCACCTCGGCCGACAGCCCTCTGGCACCGTGACCTCCTCGATCAGCTCGGCGAAGAACACGCGCCGAACACTCCCAAAAAGAGTCGAAAGAGAAGGTTGACAGGTTCGCGAAGGGGCTCTAGATAGGGCCCCCCGCGTCGGCGGAGGCGGAGAGTCGGCGAGCGAAGCTCGCGCATCTCCTAGCCGCTCGACGGGCGCTCCTCGATCGAGTCGACGGCCGTG
>NZ_CP150365.1:3117500-3690000 GCF_051521635.1 Sorangium sp. So ce1504
GATAGGCCGGGTGTGGAAGCCGAGCAATCGGCGGAGCTAACCGGTACTAATAGGTCGTGCGGCTTGACCTTGCTCCATGGAACGTGACGAGCCTCGCGCCCGGTGCTCGGGTGTGAGCGGCGCGTCGCAGCGTGCGAGAGACGCTTCAGAAGAGAGCCTGCATGGCGGACGTCATGCGGGCTTTTCTGCTTTTGTCTTCGCCTCGCGGAGCTGGGCCTCGCTGGGCTCACCGGCCGGGCCGCCCGGGGGCCTCGTTCTTCGCGCGGCGTGGGGGGCCTCGGTGAGCTGACCGGCCCCGCGCGAAGGACTGGGGCCCGGGTCCGAGGCGCTCCACGGCGCCGAACGCGGCCGCGCGCCGCCTCGTGCTGCGCGGGGCAAGTTTTCCACGCCGGTTCCGGATGTACGGCGCGCTGCAGGTGCGACTATGGTCGCCGCATGCGACCTCTGAGGCAGTGGCCAACGGAGACGGCGCAACGCGTCGATCCGCAAAGGGAATCCGAGCGCCGCGAGCCTCCCAACGGCGCTCGCCTCGGTGACGCGAACCCGTCGGCGGAAGCAGGGCTTCCGGCCGGAACCATGTAGTCGAGGCGCGAAGCACGATGACGACGCACGTAGAAACCTCGCTGCCGGAGGAGCAGCGAGCCGAACCGTCCGCTGATGCATCGGCAGGGCAGGGCGCGGCGGCGGAAGAGGCCCTGGAGCGCTCTCCGTCGCTGCCACGGGAGGCGGTGCGCAGGCTCGCCTCGGTCTGCTTCTGGATCACGATGGCGCTCTGCCTCGCGCTGCTGGCGTGCAAGACGGTGGTGCGCTTCGACCTGACGACGCTCTGGGACGACGCGTACATGTTCCAGCGGTACGCGCACAACATCCTCGCCGACCACAGCGTCTCGTGGAACCCCAAGGGGCCGCCGTCCTACGGGCTCACCTCGCTCGCCTTCATCGTCGCCGCCGTGCCGTTCCACCTCATCGCCGGCGGCAACACGAGCCTCGCCGCGATGCTTCAGAGCCTCGTCTGGGGTCCCGTGCTGCTCGTCCTGCTCGCCCTGCTCGTCCTGCGGGCGGCCGGCGACGGCAAGGTCGCGCGCCTGTCCTGCTTCACCCTCGTCGCGTTCTGCGCCGCCCGGTCCACGCTGACCGACCACTTCGTGAGCGGCATGGACACGTCGTTCGGCCTCTGCTTCCTCACCGCGTACCTGCTCCTCACGCTGCGGCTGCTCGGCGCGGCCCGGGTCGCCGGCGGCGTGGCGCTCGGCGCGTTCGGCGGGCTCGCCTTCTCGGTGCGGCCAGAGCTCACGGCCTACGCCGTCCTCGTCCCGCTCGCGCTCGTCGCGCTCGAGCGCGACCGCGACCGCCGGCGCTTCGGGCTCGCCGCCCTCGCCGCGACGGCGGGCGTCCTCGCCCTCCACCTCGCGGCCGCCAAGCTGTACTTCGGCTCGCCCCTACCGCTGCCGTTCTATGCCAAATCGACGAACCTCTACGGATCAGGGATCCTCCGCGCCTACCGCGGCCGGCCGACCATCGATCTCGTCGACTGGCTCGAGCTCTTCTGGCCGCTCTTCACCGTCATCGCGCTCGACGTGCTCGTGGGCCTCGGTGCGCGGCAGGCGAGCCCCGGCGCGCCGGCAGGCGAGGGGCGGAGGAGCGGCCCCCGGGCCTTCTGGGCGGAGTCCTCGGCGTTCGACAAAGGGGTCCTCGCCGCGACGCTCCTGTGCCTCGCCTACTCGTGGGTGTTCGTCGTGCCGATCATGGGGTTCGCGCAGAGGTTCTATTACGCGCCGCTGCCAGGCCTCATCTACCTCGCTTGCCGGAGCGCCGCCCGGCTCGCGCGGACGCTCTCCGACTCGGTCGGCCAGCCCGCGCCGGCCGCCCTGCCCCTGGCCGGCGTGGCCGCGCTGGCGATCCTCTGGCTCCAGCTGTCGACTCCCCTCGCCGCGGCAGGCAGGGACCTCGCCGGCGCCGTCGCGGCGAATCGGCTCGGGCATTTCAACATCGTCAAGCACGGCAACACCTCGGGACCGCAGAAATACTGGTTCGCGATCGATCGCGTCTCGAAGCTCCCCGACGACCTCGTCATCGCCACGACCGAGGTCGGGATGCTCGGCGCGATGAACCTCAAGAAGACGATCATCGACATGGCCGGCCTCAACGACCGGCGCTTCGCGCTCGAGCCGTTCTCCGCGGACAGGTTCTTCGAGGCCTATAAGCCCGATCTCATCTACATGCCACACCCTCATTACGTGCAGATGACCGAGGATCTGACGGCCCACCGCGAGATGTCCCGTTATGTCGTCTACTCGAAGTCGAAGCTCGGGACATCCCAGTTCGGCATCGCCGTCCGGCGCGACAGCCGCTACTTCGATCAATTGCAGCAGATCGTGAAGGAGAAGATGGGCTCGAAATAACGTCGCGCGCCGCGCGGTGCGCGCGGTGGGGGACAGCCCGCCCGCTGGCTGGCGACCGTGCATGCCGCCGACCGTCTCCAGCGAGGCGATCGACGCTCTTCCCGCGATCCGGGGCGTCTGATACCATCGCTCCCGACGGCGGCGCCTGCCGCACTGGAGCATGACGTGAACTGTCCGAAATGCACGGCCTCGATGGATATCGTCACCTTCGGCGGGATCGATGTCGACCGGTGTACGGCGTGCGGCGGGATCTGGTTCGACAGCCGCGAGAAGGAGTCCCTCAAGGCCATGGCGGGCTCCCAGCAGATCGACACCGGCGACCCCTCGGTAGGGCGGAAGAACAACCAGATCCGGCGGGTGCCGTGCCCCCGCTGCTCGACGCCGATGGTGCGCATGGTCGACCCGGAGCAGTCGCACATCTGGTACGAGAACTGCAGCGTCTGCGGCGGCGTCTACTTCGATGCGGGCGAGTTCCGCGATTACAAGGAGCACACGCTGAGCGACTTCTTCCGGGACCTGGTCGCGCGCCCGCGCAGCTGACGGCGTGCCGGCGCCCGGAGCCGCGGACACGGGCTCTCCTCGGCCGTGCAGCTCAGCCTCAAGGAGCCCGCCCGGCTGCCCCCCGGGGGCGCGCTCGATCAGGGGGCCTCGCGGCCGGACTCCTCGGCGCCTGAGCCCTCGCGGGCCTCGGGGAACGTCGCCAGGAGCTCGCCGGCGCGGAAGACCCACAGCGTGCCGGGCGTCGCCTTGCGCCAGAGCTCGTCGCGCGTGAGCGGCTCTGTGGCGACGACCGCCATCCGCGCGTCGGGGCCGACGCCGTGGAGGTCGTTGAAATTCACCTTGAGATCCGCGTCCACGAGCGTGGCCTCGCCGAACGGGGCCTGGCGCAGGATGCAGGACAGGTTATCGCCGCAGCGGGCGAAGAGGTGCTCGCCGTCCGCGAACAGGAAGTTGAAGACGCCGTCGGCGCCGAGCTCGTTCCCCAGCTCGTACAGCGTGCGCCCCAGCTCCCGCGCGTCGCCCGGGTACCTCTCGCCGTACGCGCTCCGGATCGCCTCGAGGAGGACGCAGAAGGCGTGCTCGCTGTCGGTGTCGCCGACCGGCGTCTCGACGTGGAGCTTCCGATCCCTGACCGTGGGCAAGGTGCCGTTGTGCGCGAACACGATGTGCCGGCGGTGGAGGACCCGCATGAACGGGTGCGTGTTCTTCAGGGCCGCTCCCCCGCGCGTCATCTTGCGCACGTGCGCGATGGCGAGGGCCGTGTGGATCGGGTTCTCGCGGATGAACCGCGCGAGCGGGCTCGAGAAGGCCGGGTGAGGCTCGAGGAACGTGCGCGCGAACAGCCCATCGTACAGCGAGACGCCCCAGCCGTCCGCGTGCGGCCCGGTCTGCCCGCCGCGGAGCGCGAGCCCCGTGAACGAGAACACGATGTCCGTGGGCACGTTCGACACCATGCCAAGCAGCTCACACATGACGGGCACCCTCCCGCGGCGCGCGCGCGCCGCCGACGATCACGAGGCCCGTGACCCCGCCTCCCGCGGAGACGTTGCTGACCTCCGAGGCGGAGAGCCGGACCATGGCGCCCTCCATGCGCGTGGTGAAGGTGGAGAGCGGGCCCTCCACGCCGCGGGCGAAGACGAAGGGGCAAAGGTCGAAATAGACCTGCTCTTCCTCCACGGCGCCGCCGCGGAACGTCGGCATGCGCGCGGTGCGCGGGCGGCGCCGCTCCTGCGCGATGCAGGGCTGGTCCGCGGCGGCCCGGACTGCCTCTCTCCAGGCCGCCGGCGTCGCCGTCCACCCGAGCAGCACGCCTTTGCCGCCGTACTCGTCGTTCGGCTTCAGCACGAAGCTCTCCTGCTCTCCGAGGAGGAGCTCGACGAGATCCACCTCGCGGCCCCGCCAGGCGGCGCGGCCGGCGGTCACCCGGCGCGTCCAGGGGACGTGCTCCGCGATGGCCGCGCGCTGCTCGGGCGTGAACAGGCCCGAGAACATGGGGTTGCTCAGCACGGCGAACGCCGCCTTCTTGTTGAGGGGCCTGATCCGGAACGAGTTCGCCACGTGCGCCGCGCGATCGCAGTAGGCGCGGATCAGGGGGTGATTGAGGCCGCGCCGCCCGACGAGCTCCTGCGTGATCACGCGCCGGTAGACGAGATCGATGCGCTCCCCGCCCGCTCCGAGGCGGCGGCCGTCGTACGTGAGCTCGTCCGGATCGACGATCCTGGTCCGGTGCCCCTCGGCCGAGAACAGGTCGGCGAGCACCCTGAGCTCGGCCGAGGTGTCGACAGTGGCCCAGTCGACGATGGCTATCGCGGGCCGCGCCTCGCGCCCGCCCCACGCGGCGTAGCCCTCGCGCAGGGCGCCGAGGAGCGCCCGGTGCGGCGCCGGCGTGCGCAGGCCACGCCCGTCCCGGAGCGGCGCGAGGTGGGGGAGCGCCATCAGCGTCCGCTCGACGAGGATCTGGTCGGTGAGGCCGGCGGGGGAGTCGGCGTTGTACTCGATGAAGGAGAAGCCGCCGTCGGTGATCAGCATGTCGAGGCGCCCGACCGTGTGGAGCGGCCCCGGACCCGGCACGATGGCCGCGAGGGCGCGCTCGTCCGCGGAGAGCCCGACCTCCTCGGCCAGGAAGTCGTCCCGGATCGCGCGCTGCGCGACCCTCTCCAGCGCGGAGGCGATCTGCTCGGCCGCGCGGGCGATCGCGGCGAGGTCCTGCTCGGCGATGAGGTACGGCCGCAGATAGCGGCACAGCGGGCGCGCGCCGTGGACCAGCCCGAGCCGCCGCTGGGCCTCGAGGAACGCCTCGAACCGCGCCGCATCCATCGCCCCCGGCGCGGCGAGCCGGGCGTCGAGCTGCTCCGCGAGGGATCTCGTGGCGTCATGGCTCATGGCGACCTCATGTCGCGCCCGCGCGCGGGGTCCCCCAGGCGTGCACGGGCGCGCCGGAGTCGACCTCGGCCATGTAGCGCTCCAGCATCTTTCTCAGCGCCTCCTCGCGCGACGCGGAGCCCATCTCCAGCGCCGAGAGCGCGCGGAGCTGCCATGTGGCGCCGGTGATGCCTCTGGCGACCCGCGCCTCGAAGATCCGGAGATAATGGCGGGCCTCGTCCCCGTCGACGCCCGCGGTCACGAGGCCCTCCTCGACCCGCGGCAAGAGCGAGAGGAGGAGATCGCGCGCCCGGACGCACCTCGGCGCGGCCCCCGGTACGGCGGGCCAGACGAGCTCGGCGTCGAGGCCGTAGTGCGCTGCATGGTAGAAGTTCCTCACGGCGAGCTCGAACGGGAACGACGGCAGGAGCTCTCCGATGGAGGGCGCGAGGGCGAGGATGCCTCCGAGCAGGAAGCTCCCGTTCGCGAGCATGTCATCGAGCGTGGGCCCGGACGGCAAGGCGCGCAGCTCGATCCGCAAGTGGCCGTCGCCGGCCGGATCGTACACCGGTCGATTCCAGTTCCAGACGGTGCCGTGGTGCAGGCGGAGCTCGTGGAGCTGCGGTATCCCGCCGGCCCGCGCGCAGCCGACGACGTCCTCGTCGCCGCACACGGGGAGGATGGGCTCGTGCAGCGCGACGCTCTCCATGAAGAGCTCCGCCGCGCCGTCGCGCACCCAGCCGGTCCCGAAGCCGATGCGGGCCGGCATCTTCCAGTCCGCGCCGGGCGCCGGCGGGCGATCGTCGCCTGCCTGCTTGAACACCGCCACCCGCGTCTCGTGCCACAGCCGGTGGCCGAGGAAGGTGGGCGAGTTGCACGCGGCCGCGAGCGCGGGCGCGGTCATCATCATGGCGGCGTTGAACAGCCGCGCGAAGGCGTCGGGCGTGGCCCGGAGGTGGATCTGAAAGGCGGTGTTCGCCGCCTCCATCGCGGGGTCGTCCGACGTGAGCTCCAGCGGCTCGGCGCCGTCGATCTGGATGTGAAAGGGCGCCCTGCGCAGCCTGCAGAGCCCCGCGGCGAGCGCCCGATACCGGGGCAGGTTCGTGATCGTCGCAGGGCTGAAGTCGCGCCGCTGGAAGGTCGGCAGGATGCTGACCGGGACCACGCGCGCGCCCCGCGCCGCCGCGCGCTCGCGGATCGCCTCGACGGTCGCGCGCATCTGCTCGCGCAGCGCCGAGAGCGGCCTGCCGGCGAGCGGCACCGGCTGGGTGCTGAGCTCGATGTCGAACGCGCCCATCTCCGGCGTGATCATCGGGCTCGCCGCGGCGCGCGCGATCTCCGCCCCGATCGGCACGGGGCGCGCCTCGCGATCGACGAGGAACATCTCGAGCTCGGTGCCGATCGTCGCTTCCCCGTGGCCGAACCCCGGCCGGGCGAGCACCATCTCCAGCGCCGCGAGGTTCTGCTGGAGCCGCGTCTTGAAGAGCCGATAATCGACGGTCTTGAAGTGGTCTTGCTGGATCTCGATGCCCAAGGGACCTCCCGCTGCGATCCCGGCGAGGGCCCGTCCTCCAGCACGGCGAGCGCCGTGGGCTCCAGGAGAGCTCGCCGCCGGGATCGCGATGTTCCCGCGCCCTACGCGCCGCGCAATGCAAGCGCAGGGCCACGGACGGCGGTCTCGACATGAAGGAGGCCGGAGACCGCCGCCCGCTGGCGTCGAGCTCGATCGGTGTGGCGCGGATGCAGCCTGTGGCAAAACGCGCCGTGGGCGCTGTGCGAAGGTGTTCCCCGAGTTTCGCGCAGGTATCGGGGAGGTTTCATCCCGGGCGCCGGCTCATCGGTCGACGTGCGGGACGCGCTCGACGACACACGCGCCCGCCTTGCAGCGAGCGACCGAGTCCTCCTTCGGTGCCATGCACTTGGCGACCGGGCAGCTCTCGGCGGCGCAGCTCGCGGCGCGCCACTTCTGGAGCTCCGCGAGCGCGTCGCGGTGGAACGCCTGGTCGCACGGCGGGCACAGCTGGTCGCAGCACTGCCCGGCCCGCGCGCAGGACACCACGCAGTCGGCGTCGGCCTCGCACCGAGGTTCCGACGCCGCAGCGCGCGGCTCGCCGCCCGCCGGCGGGGGCTGCGCCGCGGGCGAGGTCTCGGCCGCCGGCGGGGCCTGCGACGCGGGCGGAGCGTCGACCCCCGGCGGGGCCTGCGGCGCGGGTTCCTTGGTACAGCCGGCGAGGCAGGCGAGGCCGGCGAGCACGAGCGAGCGAGAGGGCAGCGAGAGCTTCATGCCGGCCATGATGGCACGGGGCGAGCCCGCGGCGCGCGGGGCGAAGGCCGATCCAATTGTTCTTTTTGCGACTTTGTGGCTTTGCGACTTGCGTTGAATTCTCGCTCCGGACCCCTGGCGGGTGGCGCTAGTAGAACGAGAGCGGCTGCCCCGTGGCCTCCACGACGGCCATCCACAGGTCGTCCGTCGGGTCCACCTGCTTGCGCATGCGGACGGCCAGGGGCATCGGCACGTGCACGAAGCGGCCGTGCCACCGGCCGATCAGCATCTCGGTGTTGCCCGCCATGGCCGCGTGGACCGCGTTCCGGGCCATGTTCCAGCAATACACGCTGTCCGACGGGGACGCGGGGACGCTGCGGATATGATAGCTCGGGTCCAGGTACTTCAGCGTCGCCTCGACGCCGCGCGCCCGGAAGTGCGCGTTGATGCGGTCGCGCAGGAAGAGGCCGATGTCCTTCAGCTTGAGGTTGCCGCTGAGATCCGTCGCCATGGGCTCCGCGCTGGAGGTGCAGTGTTCTTGCAGGGCGCCCTCGGCGACGACGATCACGGCGTTGCCGTGGCGGGCGAGCCGGCGCTCGAGGTGCGCGAGCAGCCCGCACGGGCCGTCGAGCTCCGCGTGGACCTCGGGGATGAGGACGACGTCCACGTCCGCCGACGCGAGCGCCGCCGCGCACGCGATGAAGCCCGAGTGGCGGCCCATCAGCTTGACGAGCCCGATGCCGTTCTTCGCCCCGGAGGCCTCCACGTGCGCGCTGCGGATGACGTCGACGGCGGCGGCGAAGGCGCTCTCGAAGCCGAAGCTGCGGTCGATGAACTTGATGTCGTTGTCGATGGTCTTGGGCACGCCGACGACCCCGATCGACAGGCGGCGCTCCTCGATGGCCCGGACGAGCGACATCGCGCCGCGGATGGTGCCGTCGCCGCCGACGACGAAGAGGACGCTGATGCCGAGGGCCTCGAGCGTGTCCACCATCTGGTGCGGGTCCTGGTTGCCGCGGGAGGTGCCGAGCACGGTGCCGCCCATGCGGTGGATCTCCTCGACGCTCCGGGGATCCAGGCGCATCGGGGCGTGCCCGAAGCGGGCGACGAGCCCCTCGTAGCCGTAGCGGAAGCCGAAGATCTCCGGCACCCCATAGCTCTGCGCCATCGTGAGCACGAGGCCGCGGATGACGTTGTTGACGCCGGGGCAGAGCCCGCCGCACGTCACGATGCCGGCGCGCACCTCCTTCGGATCCCAGAAGACGCGGTTGCGCGGCCCGGCCAGCTCGAACGCCGGAGGCCGCGCGCCGGAGGCGTCCGCGAGGACGGCGGACAGGCGATCGTTGAACAGCACCTTGTCGGCCTCGCCGACGTACACCGTGGCCTTCTCGCCGAGCTTCTCGGCGACGGGCGAGGGGTGCCGGCAGGGGCCGAGGTCCTTGATGGCGAGGTCGGCAGGGGTCACCACGCGCAATGCCTCCAGGTGGGGAGAACAGCGCCCCTCCGGCGAGCACCGCCGCGGGGACCCTGCCATGATCGGACGGCGCCTGTTTCGGCCGCTTTTCAGGAGCGATAAGCTATCGTAACGCCGCGCGGTTCCATTCACACGCGAGGCGCAGCGCGCTACGCGCAGCTCCCGTTCCTCGTGAACCAGGCCGCCACCCTGTCCGGTGAAGGACGTCACCGGGGCTGAGCCGATCGGCTTCGAGCGGTTCGCGCAGGACCACGCGGCGGCGCTCCGCTGAGGCGGCGCGCGTCGATCGTCCGGTGCTCTGGATCTAGAATTCAGCCATCAGACCTACCGACGGGTAGACGATGAAGCTGTCGAGATCGAGCTCGACCGCCCGCTGACCGAGCACCGTGAGCTCACCGCTCGAGAAGATCTCCGCCATCGTCAGCTCGAAGCCGAAGAATACGTGTTTATAGCCGAGCGCGACGCCGGCCTGGCCGCCCACGTAGAAGCCGGTGCCGGAGAACGACGCGAGCTCCCGCTCGCCCGGATAGCCGGTGAAGGCGGGCAGGTCCAGGACGAGCGCGGTGTCGAACGTCGTGAACATCAGGCGCGGGCCGCCCCAGACCCGGTACCATGTGCCCGCCGTCCCGATCTGGATCGGCAGGTCGATCTGCCATCGCGTGAAGTCCTCCAGCTCGACGAGGCCAAGGACGCTCCCGACGGGGAACTCCATCACGTACCGCCCGACGCCGGCGCCGGCCGTCAGATCGATGCCGTGCTTGTCGCGCTTCAGGAGCTGGTAGCGGGTGCCCAGGCGGAACGCGCTGCCGGTATATCGGAGGTTGAGCTCCCAGCGATCGAGCGCGGTGTAGCCGATGCCGAGGTGCGGCGTGACCGAGGGCGGGTTCAACGCGAGCGCGCCGCCCGCCTCGAAGAGCGCCTGCCGCTCGGCCTCGGACAGCTCTCGTGACTCCGCGGCGTCCGCCAGCACGACGCCGGCGTCCACGAGCGACGCGAGGGTGCCGGTCGGGATCGAGACGTCGAGCCCGAGCTCGGCCTGGACATGGCCTTTCTCGGCCACGTGGGCCGGCTGGAGCGTGGAGAGCGCCGGGGCGCAGCCACAGGTCCACAGGGCGAGCAAGGCGAGGGTGCGCGGAAGCATCGGCAGGTCACGCTATCATGACCGTTCTCTCGAGGCGCGCGTCGACGAGGGCGCGCCGGTCCCCGACACCGGCCTCTATCTGTACGATGACGGCGAGAGCCGCGCGGTGGTGCGGACGGGGACGGTCATCCCAGGTCGGGGCATTCTGACCGGTCGTCGCGCGGCAGGCCGGCTATCACAGGCGTCCAGGCGGGTGGGTCGCTGGCAGGAAAGGATTGCTGACAGGCCTCGTCCACGACATCACCCGCGGGCACGGCCGGCGCGACCCGCGCCGCGGCTCGCCCCGCGCGCTGCTCCCTGGCCGGGCGCGCCTCGCCGCCTGGCTCTCTCGAGCCACTCCGGGTCGTCCGCGCCTGCACGTGTCCCATGGTGCGTCCTCCGCCGGCGGACATTGCGCCTCGCCGCCGCCGTGGCAAGGTCCTGCGCTGCGCTGACGATCTCGGACGACCGAGCAGGTCGCAGCTGGCGGAGGGCCGCGCTCGACGCGACGTGACGGCGCGGCGATCGAGCGGAGGCGCTCGCGGGAGGAGCCCACGATGGACAAGGCGAACCAGCCGTTCCGAATCGGGATTTCAGGGTCCTACGGCGGAATGAACCTCGGCGATGAGGCCATCCTCGATGGCATCGTCACGCAGCTCCGGGAGACGACTCCAGCGGAGATCACCGTGTTCTCGCTGTGCCCGGAGGACACGAAGGCGCGCCACAAGGTGGAGCGCGTCGTCCCCGTTCGTGACCTCACCCGAATGGAATCGACCGCCGAGATCGAGCGCCTCGATCTCTTCGTCCTCGGCGGGGGAGGCATCCTGTACGATCGGGACGCGCCGGTCTATCTGAGAGAGGCGCTCATCGCGGAGGAGCGCGGCGTCCCCGTCGTGATCTACGCCGTGAGCGCCGGTCCGCTGTCGGACCCGAGCGCGAAGCAGGCTGTACGGGCGGCGCTGAACGCCGCGGACATCGTCACCGTACGAGACAAGCAGGGACGTCGCCTCCTCGAGGAGGTGGGGGTGAATCGCGAGATTCGTCTCACGGCCGATCCGGCCCTGCTGCTGCGCGAAGAGGCGCTGCCCATCGAGGCCATCCGGGCCGAGGGGGTCGAGTTCGAGCGGCACCTTGTCGGCTTCTCCGTCAGGGAGCCGGGCCCGGCGGCGCCCGACATCGACCCTGACGAGTACTATGGCCTGCTCGCCAACGCCGCCGACTTCGTCGTCGAGCGCCTCGACGCGGACGTCGTGTTCGTGTCCATGGAACGGACGGACGTGCAGCACAGCCACGCGGTCGTCGCCCACATGAAGAACGCCGAGCGGGCAGAGGTCTTGAGGCGCCGGTACACGCCGCAGCAGATCCTCGGCCTCGTCGGGCACCTCGAGTTCGTGGTGGGCATGCGCCTCCACTTCCTGATCTTCTCGGCGCTCCGCGAGACCCCGTTCGTCGCGCTGCCCTACGCGTCCAAGATCGCGGGGTTCATCGAGGACCTCGAGATGGAGACCCCGCCCCTCGGGAGCATCAGCTCCGGGCAGCTCATCGCCAGGCTCGATCGCTCGTGGGACACGCGTCACGAGATCCGCGCGAAGATCCGCCGGCTGCTCCCTGGCCTGAAGGCCAGGGCGAGGGAGAATAACCAGCTCGTCACCGAGCTCCTCGCGCGGCGAGCTCCGGCGGCGCAGCCCGTGCGGAAGAGCGCGTGAGCGCGGGGAGCTGGCGATGGACGTGATCCGGACCGACGTCGCCGTCATCGGCGGAGAGCTCGGCGGCTGCGCGGCTGCGCTCGCGGCGGCCAGGACGGGCCGCCGCGTCGTCCTGACGGAGGAGACTCACTGGCTCGGGGGCCAGCTGACGAACCAGGCGGTCCCTCCGGACGAGCACCCGTGGATCGAGGACATCGGGGCGACCCGGAGCTACCGCGCGCTGCGCCAGGGGATCCGCGAGTATTACCGCAGGCATCTACCGCTCACCGCGTCGGCCAGGGCGCTCCCCGAGCTCAACCCCGGCAACGGCTGGGTCAGCCGCCTGTGCCACGATCCGCGGGTCGCGGTGGCGGTCCTGCACGAGATGATCGCGCCGTATCGGCTCAACGGGCGCCTCGTCGCGATCCATGCTCACCGGCCCATCTCGGCGTGGACGCACGGCGACCGGGTGACCGGCGTCGTGGTCCGAGGGCTGGAATCGGGGCGCGATGTCCTCCTCGTGGCCGACCTCTTCATCGATGCCACGCCTCATGGCGAGCTCCTCTCGCTCGCGGGCGTGGAGCACGTGCTCGGGGCAGAGTCTCGCGCGGAGACCTGCGAGCCGCACGCCCCCGAGCGCGCGGATCCGGGGGCCCAGCAGGCGATCACCGTCTGCTTTGCGATCGAGCACCACCCTGGAGAGGACCATGTCATCGACAGGCCCTGTCAGTACGAGCGCTGGCGCTCGCTCGAGCCGCCCGGCTGGCCGGGTCGGCTGCTGGACTGGACGGCGGTTCGACCCGAGACACACGAGCCCCTGACTCGAGGTCTGTTCGTCGCGGAGGACCGGCATCCCTGGTGGAGCTTCCGGCGGATCCTCGACAGGACGGTCTTCGAAGCGGGGTTCGCGCCGAGCGACATCACCATCGTGAACTGGCCTCAGAACGACTATTGGTTCGGGCCCGTCTGCGGCGTCGACGAGGCGGAGGCCGCGCGGCACCTGGACGCAGCGCGGAACCTCAGCCTGAGCCTTCTGTACTGGATGCAGACCGAGGCGCCTCGCCCGGACGGCGGGGTCGGCTATCCAGGCTTGCGCCTCCGCGGGGACGTGGTCGGCGGCACGGTCGACGGCCTCGCGCCAGCGCCCTACATCCGCGAGTCCCGCCGGATCCGGGCCGAGCTCACGGTGCTCGAGCAGCACATCGCGTATCCGCTCCGGCCCGACGGCCCCGCGACGTTCGAGGAGAGCGTCGGGGTCGGGTGTTATCGCATCGATCTGCACCCGCGCATCGGGGGCGCCGGGTACCTCGATCTCGGCTGCTGGCCGTTCCAGATACCGCTGGGTGCGCTTATTCCAATGCGGGTGGAGAACCTGTTGCCGGGCGGGAAGAACCTTGGCGTCACGCACATCACGAACGGCGCCTACCGGGTCCACCCTGTGGAGTGGAGCGTCGGCGAGGCGGCGGGGCTGCTCGCGACGTTCTGCCTGGAGCGCCGCGTGCTGCCGCGACAGGTGCGCGCCCGCAGCTCGCTCCGCGAAGAGCTCCAGGCGCTCCTGGTCCGCGAGGGCATCGAGCTGGCCTGGCCGGCGCTGAGGCCGGTCTGAGCCAGCGCCGCGCCGCGGCGTGTCGGCGAAACGACCGCGTCACGACGAACGGGGGAGCTTGACGCGGAACGTGGTGCCCTCCTCCAGCGTGCTCGTGACCTGGATGGAGCCTCCGTGCGCGTCGACGATCGATTTGACGATGAAGAGCCCGAGCCCGAGTCCTTTCGAGCGTTGTGGGTCCCGCTGGCTCTGCTCGCCCCGGCGAAACGGATCGAAGAGGACCGGCAGCAGCTCGGGCGGGATCGGGGTCCCGCGGTTCATCACCTCGATCACGACGACATTCTCGTACCCGCGCAGCTCCACCTGCACCGGCTCCTTCGGCGGGCTGTAGTCGACGGCGTTGCCGATCAGGTTCGACATGAGCTGCCCCATCCGGCCCGGATCCCACATGCCTCGCCCGTCGCCGTGGGCCGTGAAGCGGATGGTGTGCTCCGGGTGGGCGAGCTCGAGCTCCTCGACCACGCGCTGGCAAATCGCGCGGAGGTCGACGGGCTCCGGTTCGACCGGAAGACCCCGGTGGGAGCGGATGCGCGTCAGGTCGAGCAGCTCCTCGACCATCCGCACCGCCCTCTCGTTGCTCGCGGCGATGCGCTGGGCGAGCCTCGCCACGGCGGTCGTGACGTCCTCGCGCTTGAGCAGGGCGGCGGTGGCGAACCGGATGGCCGAGAGCGGGTTGCGCAGGTCATGCCCGAGGACCGCGATGAACAGCTCGTGGAGCGCGACGTCACGGCGGAGATCGGCCGAGCTCGCGCGCTCGTACTCGACGGCCGCGGTGATCATCACCTCGTCGATCGCCGAGTGCACGAGCTGGGCCTCCTCGCCGCCGAGCACCACCCCCTCCCGCGCGCACAGGTCCACGATCACGGCGCGAAGGAGGCCGAGCTCGCGCAGCTCCTCCGCGAGGGAGTAGCCCTCGGCGATGCGATGCGAGGCGTGCACCTTGGCGGCCTCCGAGCTGCCGATCTCCGGGCCGCTGGCTCCGTCCGGCGCGCCCGGCTGCGCGAGCTGCGCGAGTGAGTCGAGGAGGTCGTCGAGGAGCTTCGGCGTGTAATCTCTCAAGTCCTCATCGGTGAGCTCACGGGTCGGTGGGATCTTCGGTTCACTCCGCAGGCGCGCTATCCACCGGCGTATGATCTCCTCGCTTCGCTCACGGAGCAGGACCGTGATGCGCGACAACGTGTGGCTCACGTGCGCTCTCCCCCCCATCGCCGTTGATGCGCCTCGTCATTCGACGCGGCGCAGTTGGCCATTGTCATGGATCCCGCAAGGCCCCCCAGGAGAAACACGAGCCGGACGGAGCCAGGTAGCCGAGGTGGGAGTCGTCGGCGAAAGACGGCCTCGGCGGCGCTGGGGCTGCCCGCGCCGGCGTGCTCGAAGGCAGGAAGATTCCAGGCAAGGACGCAGAGGACGCTGCGTCGGTCCCGGCCGCGCGCTCCGCCCTGGCACGCGCGGCGTGCGTGCCCGATACTCCGCGCATGCGCCCCGGGGACCTGTTCGCAGGTCGCTTCGAGCTCGATCGTGTCGCGGGATCCGGGGGAATGGGCGCGGTCTATCGGGCCGTCGACCGCGAGACCGGGGAGCCGGTCGCCCTCAAGGTGGGGCTGCACGCGGAGACCGCGCAGACCGAGCAGACCGAGCAGGCCGAGCGGTTCCGCCGGGAGGCGCGGGTCCTCGCGGGGCTCCACCACCCCGCCATCGCGCGGCACGTCGCCCACGGCGTCACCGCCGAGGGCCGGCAGTACCTGGCGATGGAGTGGCTCGACGGCGAGGATCTCGCGGCGCGGCTCCGGCGGGGGCCGCTGGGCCTCGACGAGAGCCTCGCGCTCGCCGCGCGCGCCGCCGAGGCGCTCGGCGCCGTGCACCTGCGCGGGGTGGTCCACCGGGACGTCAAGCCGGCGAACCTCTTCCTGCCGGGCGGCGACGTCGCGGCGGTGAAGATCCTCGACTTCGGGATCGCGCGGGCCCCCGACGTCACGTTTACGCTGACCAACCCCGACGCCCCGGTGGGGACGCCCGCCTACATGGCGCCGGAGCAGGTCCGCGGCGAGCCCGACATCGACGCGCGCGCCGACCTGTACGCGCTCGGGTGCGTGCTGTTCGAGTGCCTCACCGGGCGGCCGCCGTTCGCAGGGGTGCACGTCGTCGCGCTGCTCACCAAGGTGCTCTTCGAGCAGGCGCCCCGCCTCCGCGAGCTGTGGCCCGGCGCGCCCCCGGCGCTCGACGCGCTCCTCTCGCGCCTCCTGGGCAAGGATCGGCGGCTGCGGCCCGGGGACGCGCGCGCGGTCGGGGCGGAGCTGCGCTCACCGGAGATCCGCGAGGCGAGCGCGGCGCCCCTCTCGCCGTCGGTCGGCCTCACGACGGCCGAGCGGCGGCTGGTCAGCGTGGTGCTGGCGGCGCGCCGGGCCGAGCCGGCGCGGCCGCCGCAGCCCGTGTCCAGCGAGGCGAGCACGGCGCCGGCGCGCGGCCTGACCCATCAGCGCCGCTGGCCGCTCGCCCTCCTCCAGGCGATCCGGAGGACCGCCGACCTGCACGGCGCGCGCGTGGAGCTGCTCCGGGACGGATCGATCGCGGCCCTGCTCACGGGGGCCGAGGCGCCGACGGATCTCGCGGCGAGCGCGGCCCGGTGCGCCCTCTCGCTCAAGGCGCTGCTCCAGGCCTCCGACGTGGCGCTCGCGACGGGCTGGGAGGTCGTGGACGGGACCCAGCCGCTCGGGCCCGTGATCGACCGCGCCGTCGCGAACCTCACGGCCGCGGAGCGGGGCGCAGAGGACGCGCTCCGGCCGATCGCGATCGACGCGATGACCGCGTCCCTCCTCGGCCCGCGCTTCGAGGTGGCGCACGGCGAGCGCGGGGCGGCGCTGCTCGGCGAGCAGGAGCCGCTGGAGGAGGCGCGCGCGCTGCTCGGCAAGCCGACGCCGTTCGTGGGGCGGAGCAGCGAGCTGCGCTGGCTCGAGCTCCTCTTCGACCAGTGCGCCTCGGAGCCGTGCGCCCAGGCGGCGCTCGTGATCGGGGCGGCCGGCGTGGGCAAGTCGCGGCTCCGCATCGAGCTCGCGCGCAGGATGCGCGGCCGCGAGGCGCCGCCCCAGATCTGGACGGCGCAGGGCGACGCGGTGCGGGCCGGGGCGCCGCTCGGGCTGCTCGCCCAGGTGGTGCGGCGCGCGGCGCAGATCGCGGAGGGCGAGGCCCAGGAGCGCGGCCGGGAGAAGCTCGCTGCGCGCGTCGCGCGATCCGTGGACGCCGCGGAGCAGGCGCGCGTGACGGAGTTCCTGGGCGAGGTGATCGGCGCGCCGTTCCCGGACGCGGATCGGCGCGAGCTGCGCGCCGCGCGGCAGAACCCGATGCTCATGGCCGACCAGGTGCGGCGCGCCTGGCTTACCTTCCTGGAGGCGGAGTGCCGCGCCGGGCCGGTGCTCCTGGTGCTCGAGGACCTGCACTGGGGCGACCTGCCGACCGTGCAGCTCGTGGACGCGGCGCTCGGGCAGCTCCGGTCGAGCCCGCTCCTGGTGCTGGGGCTCGGGCGGCCCGACGTGGACGAGGTGTTCCCGGGGCTGTGGGCCGAGCGGGGCGCGACGGCGATGCGGCTCGGGGCGCTGCCGGCCCTCGCCTGCGAGCGGCTGGTGCGCGCGGCGCTCGGGGAGCAGGCGCCCACGGAGCAGGTGGAGGGGCTCGTCCGGCGCGCGGCGGGGCACCCGTTCCTGCTGGAGGAGATGCTGCGCGTGGCGGCCGAGGGCGCCGGGGGCGCCGAGGGCCGCGACGCGGGCGAGGCGCCCGAGACCGCGCTCGCCATGGTGCAGGCGCGCCTCGAGGGGCTCGATCTGGAGGCGCGCCGGGCGCTGCGCGCCGGGAGCTTGCTGGGCGAGGTGTTCTGGTGGGGCGCGGTCGCCCGGTTGCTCGGGGTGGACCGGGACGACGCCGCGCTCGCGGGCTGCCTCCTCGCGCTGGAGCAGCAGGAGTGGATCGCGCGGCGGCCCGCGTCCCGGTTCCCGGGCGAGGTGGAGTACGCGTTCCGGCACGGGCTCGTGCGCGACGCGGCGTACAGGATGCTCACCGAGGCGGATCAGCGGCTCGGGCACAGGCTCACCTCCGAGTGGCTGGAGCACGCCGGGGAGCGGGACGCGCTCGTCCTGGCCGGGCACTGCGAGCGCGGCGGCGAACCCGAGCGGGCCGTGCGGTGGCTCTGCGCCGCGGCGGAGGAGGCGCTCCGCGGCAACGACCTCGCGGCCGCGCTCGCGCGCGCGGAGCGGGGCGTGGCCTCCGGGGCCAGCGGGCGGGATCTCGGCGCGCTGCGCCTGGTCCAGGCCGAGGCGCACCTGTGGCGCGGCGAGCTGTCGGCCACCGTGGCGCGCGCGACGGAGGCGGTCGCGCTGATCGAGCCGGGGTCGGGCGCATGGTACCGCGCGCTCACCGCGGCGCTGATCGGCGCCAGCAAGCAGGGCGCCGTCGATCGCGCCGGGGCGTGGGCCGCGCGGCTCGCGGCGACGGCGCCCGCCGAGGGGGCGCTGAGCGCGGTGGTGCTCTGCCTCTCCTGGTGCGCGGCGGAGCTCATGCTCGCCAACCAGCACGCGACCGCCGACGCGCTGCTCGAGCAGAGCCTGCGCCTCGCGGGGGATCCTCCGGCCGTCGACGACGAGGCGGTCGGTGGGCTGCACCAGAGCGTCGCGTTCCGCGCCGCGCTCGCGGGTGATCACGCCGCCGCGGTGGACGCCCTGGAGGTGGCGGTCGGGGCGTTCGGGCGCGCCGGCGATCGCCGGCAGGCCTGCTCTGTCCAGCTGAACATGGGCTTCATCCTCACCGAGCTCGGCGCGCTCGAGCGCGCCGAGCAGCTGCTGCGCGCGGCCGTCGCCCAGGCGATACGGATGGATCTGCGCGAGGTGCTCGCGACCGCGTGGCAGAACCTGGGGCACGCCCTCCTCCAGGCGGGCCAGATCGACGAGGCCCGCGCGCTGCTCGAGCAGGCCATCGACGCGTCGCGCCGGCAGGGCAACCGGCGCATGGAGGGGCTCTCGCGCGCGTACCTCGCCCGGGCGGCGCTGCTCTCGGGCGACGGCGAGGCCGCCGCGCGCGAGGCGGGCGCGGCGGCGGCGCTGCTCGACGTGGCGCCGCTCCTGCGCGCGGTGGCGCTGGCCATCCTCGCGCGCGCCCGGATGGGAGGGGGGCCCGAGGGGGCGGCCGAGGCGCTTGTCCACGCGCAGGAGGCGTTCCGCCTCATCGAGGACGCGGGGATGGCCGAGGAGGGAGAGTCGCTGATCCGCCTGACCTACGCCGAGGCCCTGCGCGCCGCCGGCGAGCGCGAGCGCGCCGCGCAGATCATCGAGGCGGCGCGCGCGCGGCTCCTCGAGCGCGCCGCGAAGATCGGCAGGCCGGCGTTGCGGCAGAGCTTCCTGGAGAGCATCCCCGAGAACGCCCGGGCGCTCGCGCTCGCCGAGGCGTGGGCTCTGGAGCGCCAGGGGGCTGTCGCCTGAGCGCCGCGTTACCCAGGGGCCCCGTGGGTCAGCCCCGCTCGAGCGGGTCACACTTGCCGGCAAAGTAGAAATCGAGCTCGGTCAGCCCGTCGCTCTTGTGGGTCCAGAGCTCGATGCGCACCTCGCGCTTCCACAGCGTGAGCTCGGGGTGGTGGTTCTCCGCCTCGGCCAAGGCGCAGACGCGGTGGACGAAGGCGAGCGCGGCCCTGGGATCGGCGAACCGATACGTCTTGGAGAGGCGGCTCTCCGCGAGCGCCCAGCCGCCGAGCTGCTTCAGGCGCTCGGCCACCTTCTCCGGGGAGAGCAGCGCAACCCCGCCGTGGGTGCGGCAGCTCTTGTCCGGGGCGGCTCTACCGACTTCTTCGAGACGCATGATCGACCCTCCGTGATGGCTCGAGGAGCGGAGCGCTTCACCCGCCGCGGGTGTGCATCTCCAGGTGCGCGTCGCGCTTCAGCTGGATGGCCGGGAGCAGCGCGCCGCGTGATCGGTCGGCGAGGCGGGCCTCGGCGCCGCGGTCGGAGCGAGCGCCCCACACGCGGGCGACGATGGCCTTCATCTCCTCCAGCGAGGCGCCCTGCCGGAGCGGCTCGCGCAGGTTGATGCCGCGCGCGGCGTAGAGGCACAGGTACCACATCCCATCGGCCGTCAGCCGGCTGCGATTGCAAGCGCTGCAGAACGGCTGTGTCGTCGAGGAGATGACGCCGAACGTCGTCCCATCGGGGAGCGCGAACTGGGCGGCCGGCGCTGCGCCCTCGCTCGGGATCGGCTCCACGCGGCCGTAGCGGCGCGAGAGCGACCTGATGATCTCGGCGCGCGAGAAGACCTTGTCGTACGACCACTGGGTCGCGCCCCCGACGTCCATGTACTCGATGAAGCGGACCTCGGCGGGGATGGTCTTGCCGAGCTCGATGAGATCCGCGAGCTCGTCGTCGTTCACGCCGCGGATCACCACCGTGTCGATCTTGGTGTCGGTGAACCCGGCGGCCGGCACGGAGCGCAGGCCCTCGAGGACCTGGGCGTGGGTCGTGCGGCGGGTGAGCGCCTTGAAGCGCTCGGGGTGGAGCGTGTCGAGGCTGACGGTGATCCGGCGCAGGCCGGCCGCCCGGAGTGCGTGGGCGTGCTCGGCGAGGAGCACGCCGTTCGTGGTCATCGCGATGTCGTGGATCCTGGGCTTGTCGGCGATGAACCGCACGAGCGTCCTCAGATCGCGGCGCAGCAGCGGCTCGCCGCCCGTCAGGCGCACCTTGGCGGCGCCCAGCTCCGCGAAGACGTCGACCAGGAAGCTGATCTCCTCGAACCGGAGGATGTCATCGCGGGGGAGCCAGGCGTACTGTTCCTCCGGCATGCAGTAGGAGCAGCGGAGGTTGCACCGGTCCGTGACCGAGATTCGCAGATCGCCGATCGGCCGGCCGTGTACGTCGACCGTCGACGTCTGGCCCTCCGATCGCCGAGCACCGGCGGCACCTGGGAGCGGCATTGTCGCGAGCATGCCACCTTTCTCCTGCGTCCACCTGGCTGATTTTACACAGCAACGGCGGCGCCGAGCACGCAACGCTGAAGGTGTTCCAGGCGCGGACCCGCAAGGGACGGCGGCCGAGCTTCCAGCTCACGAAAGGTGAGACTCGATGGAAAAACCATCTCCTCCTGGCCACGTTCGACTCGACGGTACCCCGATCGACTCAGCACCCCACATCGGCCGGTCGCTCGCGAGGACGTCCGCAGAGATCAGCCTCTTCCGCGCTCGAGCGTGTCCGATGCCTCGGCGGGGAGCGGAGGATCGGTCGGGCATCGCGGCGTCGAGCTGCGTGGGATGGTACGTTTCAGCCATGGAAAACGCCGTCAACTTGCTCGCCTTCGGAGGCGCGCGCGACATCGTCGGGGCCTCGGAGGTACGCTTCGAGCTGAGCGGCCCCTGCACGGTGGAGGAGTTCATGGGCGAGGTGTGCCGGCGCTATCCGGCGCTCACGCCGCACCGGCGCTCGATCCGCCTCGCTGTCAATGGGACCTACGCCCATGCCGACGAGAAGATCCGCTGCGGCGACGACGTCGCGCTGATCCCGCCGGTCGCCGGCGGCTAGGTCGGCTCACGGCGCCGCGGCGCGAGAGCGCAGCGGGAGCCGCGCCCGCTCTACAGCGGCTTCCGCCCACCTCTGCACCATGCCGAGCAGAGCGGCGGTCTCCCGCACAGGAGACGGGCCCAGATCGGCGTTTTCGGCGCGCAAGCGCACTCCGGTGCGCTGAGCACCGAAAACGTCGAGATGGGCCCGTATCCGAAGCGGGTGACCGTCGCTCTAGAAGCGGACGTGCAGCGCCGTCATCCCGCGGAGCTTGGTGTTGGGCCCCCATGTCGGCTCCGGGGTCGCGAGCTCGAGCCGCGGCAGCCGGCGCAGCAGCACCGAGAAGGCGATCTCGAGCTCGGTGATGGCGAAGAGGGAGCCCAGGCACGCGTGCGTGCCCCGGGCGAACACCAGGTGCGGGTTGTGCTTCCGGGTGATGTCCAGCCGGTCGGGCTCCTGAAACACCTCGGGGTCGCGGTTGACGGCGCTCAGCACGATGGAGAGCCGATCCCCCTTCTGGATCAGCTTGCCCCCGAGCTCGAGATCCGTGAGCGCCCAGCGCTCCACCCCTCGCTGTACAGGCGACGCGTAGCGCAGCAGCTCCTCGACGGCGCCCTGCATCAGCTCCGGGTGGCCTCGAAGCAGCGTCAGCTGATCGGGATGCGAGAGCAACGCGTACACGCCAGCCGAGATCATCCGGGCCGTCGTCTCGAAGCCGGCGTAGAGGAGCAAACCGAGGTTCGACAAGAGCTCCGGAAACGCGAGCCGATCGCCGTGGTCCTCTGTGGAGATCAGGGCGCTGATCAGATCGTCGCCCGGGCGCACCTGCCGCTCGGCGATCCATCGGCTCAGGTACTCTCGCGCGGCGCCATCGGCGGCTTCGCCCTGCTGTCGCACCGCCGGCGGTTGAGCCTGATCGAACTGCAGATGGATTCCGGGCATCCACGCGCGAAGTTGCTCTCGCTCCGATGTCGGCAAGCCCATCAGCTCACAGAGCACGTCCGTCGGCAGGGGATACGCGTAGTCGGCCATGATGTCCATGTGCCCGTCCCCCTCGACGAGGTCCACGAGCTCATGCGCGACCTGCTCGATCCTCGACCGGAGGCGCTGGACCACCTCGCGCGTGAGCACCTTGCCGACGAGGGAACGCACACGGTCATGCTCGGGTGGATCCAGCTCTACCATGTTCTGGGTCCACGGGCATGATCCGGAGGTGTGGCGCGGGGGAACGGTCATGACCTTTTCACGTTGTGTGGTCAAGCGCCTGTCGGCCAGGACGACCTTCGCATAGGAATATTTCGTGATCCACCATTCCCCTACCGAGGCGACGAAATGGACCGGCGCTTCCTCCCGGAGGCGTGCATAGAGCGGGTAAGGATCCGCCACGAAGGTAGGATCCAGCGCTTCGAAGCTGTCGACTGACCATTCCTTGTGCGTGACCGCGGATGCCATCGTTTTTCTCCTGATCCACCGGCGACCGAGCTCCGGAGCCGTCGCGCGCCGGTGGAGACGCGCGTTCACCTCGCGAGGAAGTCGTCGAGCGCGCGCCGTATCAACGTCACCTGCTCCGCATGCTTCACGCAGGCTGGAGAGCGGGTTCAGGCGCCGGTACCAGGGGTTCCAGGATCTTCCGCTGTGCGCCGGTCAGGCAGGCAGGGAAGGGTTTCCATTCTCGAGGCTCCATGCCCCGGAACCTTGCGCAACTTCTCGGCTAAGCAAGCTCCGAGAGCTCGACCTGGTGCACCGCCGGCGCCGCTGTCATGGGGGGCGCCTCCCTGCGGCGCGGGCTCATCAGGGCGTCGAGCTGCTCGATGAAAAAGGTGTTCTCTGCCGGCAACCCGACGGTCACGCGGAAGTATTCGTCGTACCGCTCGTCGCCGAACGGCTCGAAGGCCTTCACCTTCACGCCTCGGGCGAGCAGCGCGTCGTGGATCTTCGCCCCGGACCACGCCCCGCGCGCGCGGCACAGGATGAAATTGGTCTGTGACGGACAGGCCTCGAGCGCGCGATGAGCTCCGATGGCCGCCATGAGCCTGGCTCGCTCCCTCGCTGTCTGATGCCGGACGAATCCGAGGTGTCCGCTGTCCTGGAGCGACGCCATCGCGAGCTCTGCGGCCAGCTGCCCGACGCGGTGCGGCGTCATCTTGGCTTCCATCTGCGCCACCACCGTCGCGTCCCCCATGGCGTACCCCACGCGCACCGAGGCGAGCCCGTAGGCGAAGGAGAAGCTGCGCAGCACCATCAGGTTGGGATGGCGCAGCACCAGGTCTGCCATCCGGGTGTTCGGGCTCTCCTCGAGGTAGTGCACGTACGCTTCGTCGATGAAGAAGAGGGAGTCCGGGAACCGGGTGAGCAGCGGACCGAGCTCCTGCCTCGTGATGAGGACGTTGCCGGTGGGGTTGTTGGGGTTGCAGAGGTAAACCAGGCCGTCCTGCCGCGAGAGGCGCGACGCGAGCATCTCCACGTCGAGCGCGAAGCCGTTCTCCGGATGGAGCGGGAGCAGCTCGCATCGCAGCCCCACGCGGACGCCGGACGCAGGCACCTTGGAGTAGGTGAGCCGGGTGGTGATGATGGGATACGCCGTGCGCTTCAGCAAGAAGCGCAGCGTCCGCATCGCCGAACGCTTGATCTCGCGCTCGATCAGGGACGGGATGCAGGTCTTGAGCAGCGGGCCGCTCCCGTTGGCGACCAGCACGTTCTCCGGCCTGACGCCCGCGTCGGCGGCGAGCGCGCGCCGGAGATCTCCGTTGTCCCCGGCGGGGTAGATCCGCAGGGAGATGTTGCCGGCGTGGCGCCGCAGGACGTCGGCGCACCGCTCGGAACAGTAGGTGCCGTGGTTCAGCGCCATGTCGATGGGCGGCGCGCCGGACTGGCGATACGGGGCGTCGAGTGCTTCGCTCGCTGTCGTTCGAGGTTGCATGGAGTGCTCCTCTCGTGGTGTTCAACCGGCATCAACCAGGCTATTCGTCCCCGTGATTCAGGAGGCCACCTTCGCTGGCCAGTTGCAAGAAGGAAGAGCGGGAGGCGCGGCCCCAGAAGTTGTGTGCGAAGGCGTTGGACCAGGGTGAGGATGGGCCGCGGTGGGAGCTCGGCTCACGGAGCGGGTGTTCTCCACCGCAGGCGCTCGTGGAGCGCCCTGTTCGCGCCGTCGTCCCGTGGGGAGCCCGTACGCGCCTCCACGTCGCTCGGCGGGTCTCCTTGAGCTGGCCGGTCTGCGCCGGGCGAGGCTCGTCGAGACATGGAGCTTCCGTTCGATTCTTCCAGGAGAGGTCGTCGACTCTTGCGTGGCTCGAGCCCTCGACGAGGCGGATATCATCGGCGCAGGAAATGGCTTTATTCGTACCACCTGCATCGCGACCCTTCGGCGTTGAAGAGCCGGCTGGAGGCATTGCTGAAGCGTACCGGCTAGCTTCGCATGACGCCGACGGGCGCTTCGCGCTCGCGGCCCCTGCCGACCCGGTGCGGGAGTGCGTTGCGCCACAAGGCGGACTGCCACACGCATCAAGTCACGGCCTCGCGCGACCGCTCAGCTCACGCGGAGCGGCGGCGCCCGCAGCGGGGCGCTCTCTCGCTCGAGCGCGAGCGCGGCGCGCTGCACCAGCGCTTCCTCGAAGTGGCGCCCCACGATCTGCAGCCCGAGCGGCAGGCCGGCGCTGGTCAGGCCCATCGGCACGCTGATCGCCGGCTGGCGCGTCAGGCTGAAGGGCGCGGCGAAGGAGGCGGGGAGCGCGCCGCCGTCGATCAGGGGCGCGGCCCCGGCCGACGTCGGCGTCACCAGCAGATCGAAGAGGCGGTGGAACGCGGCCATCGCCAGGGCCAGCTCCGCGCGCTGCCGCTCCGCCTCGAGGTACGACACGGCGCTCAGCGCCTCTCCCTGGGCTGCCGCGCTCTGGACCGTCGGATCGAGCAGCGCCCGCTGCTCCGGTCCGAGCTCCCGCACCGTGTGCGCGGCGCGCGCCGCGAACAGCGTCCGCAGCACGCCCCCCGGGTCGTCGAACGGCGGCGCCACCTCCTCCTCCTCGGCGCCGAGCCGCTGGAGGAGGGCGACCGCCGCGTCGAAGCAAACCCGCGTCTCCGCCGGCAGAGCGACGTACCCCAGCGTGGCGCTCACGCCGACCCGCACGCGGCGCAGGAAGCGTACGTCGGACGGGTCGAGCGCGCCGGACGGGTCGAGCGTGCCGGACGCGTCGAGCGCGTCGGGGGCGTCGACCGCGACGAGCGCGCCCAGGTGCAGCGCGTCCTCGCGCGGCGGCGGGGCCCGGAACGGATCGCGGTCGTCAGGACCGGAGAGGACCGAGGGGCTGTCGCCGAGGCCCTTCAGGCCGAACTCGGACGTCGTCGTCTTCCCGAAGAGCACCGCGCCGTGCTCCCGCAGCCGGGCGACGGCGGGCGCGTCCTCCGTCCAGGGGCCGGCCGCGTCCACGGTGCGCGAGCCCCGCCGGGTCGGCCAGCCGCGCGTGAGCAGGAGGTCCTTCACCGAGACAGGCACCCCGTCCAGGCGCCCCACCGGCTCGCCTCGATCCCAGCGCGCCTCGGACGCCCGCGCGGCCTCGAGGGCCCGCTCCTCGTCGAGGAGCGCGAACGCGTTGAGCGGGGCGCACACGGGAGCATGGGCGCGTTCGTGGGCTTTTTCCTCTCGAGCGCCGGCGCGCTGTTCATGATCGCCTGCGCTTTTGAATCCATCAGCTCGGGGCAGGCCCCACGCGCGTAGGTGTCCCGAGCTCGTGCAAAATCCGTTTTGACCGACTTCCCCTGGACGCTCGCGCCCATCGAGTAACTCGCTTCGAGGCGTTGTCCCCCGACGAGCTCGCTTCTTTCACTCGCTTCTTTCATGAACCCGGTCAGCCCGGATCGTCGCCAGGCGGACACAGCGTCAATCCAGGGACGAACTCCGGGAATGACGCTGTACCACGATGGGTCGACGCGGACGGGACGAGGTGGTAGACGTGCGAGCTCTAGGAGCGCAACATGGCCCCGACACGTACGCGAAAAGTGAGCCTCTGCGGCAAGGAGCTGCATGGCCTGCAGCACATCTGCGCGTTCTTCGATTCGCGCAAGGAGATGTACGACGTCCTCAATCCGTACTTCCGCGAAGGAATCGATATCGGCGACGAGGTGGTGACCATCTTCGAGTCGAGCGCGCATGACGACCATGTGGATCGGATGCAAAAGGGCGGCGTGCCCGTGCAGGATGCGATTCAGCGTGGCCAGCTCAAGGTCGTGCCTTCCGAGCAGACGTACATCCAGGACAACGTGTTCGTCGCGGACCGCATGTACTCGACCCTCGAGGGCGTGCTCGAGGGCGCGGCCAAAGGCGAGTTCAAGTCCGTTCGCACCTGCGGCGACATGGAATGGGCGCTGAAGAACCTGCCGGGCACCGAGGACCTGATGGTCTACGAAGCAAAGGTGAACACGCTGGCGCCCAAGCACGACTGCACGCTTCTTTGCTGCTACGACGTCAATCGCTTCAGCGGCCGGGTGATCGCCGATGTGCTCGCCACGCACTCGCACGTGATCATCGGCGGCCACGTGCACGAGAATCCGTACTACCTCGACCCGGTGACGTTCCTGAGGAAGCTCGCGTTGCGGCGGGCGCCTGTGTCTCTCGCGAACGCGGGCTGACCCGCTACGCCGCCTCGCTCCTCGTGGTATACCGCCGGGTGTGGGACGCTTCGATCATCTTGCCACCACGCCCGCGCGCGGCGCGGCCGACGTCCTCAAGTGGAAGCTCGGCGCCCGCGAGAAGGCCGTCGCCGACGGCTTCGTCACGCCGCACCGCGCGTACGACCGCTCGCTCGTCGAGAGCGGCCGCGCCTCGCTCACGTGGATTGGCCACGCGTCGTTCCTGCTCGTGCTGGGCGGCCTGCGCATCCTGATCGATCCCATCCTCGCGACAGGCCTCGGCACCACGAAGCGGCTCGCCCCGGCGGGCATCCCGCTCGAGGACCTCACCGAGATCGATCTGGTGCTGATCACGCACAACCACCGCGATCACCTCGACACGCGGACGCTGTCGCGCATCCTCGCGGCGCACGCCGTGCACCCGGGCAAGCTCGGCAAGAAGAACGCGCCGCTCCGGCCCCGCTTCGTGGTGCCGCAGGGCAACGGCGCGCTCCTCGCGAAGCTGGGCGCGGGCGCGATCGACGAGCTCGCGTGGTGGCAGTCTGTCCACGTCGGCCAGGTCGAGATCACGCTCGTGCCCGCGCGGCACTGGTCGATGCGCATGCCCTGGGACAGGAACGAGGCGCTCTGGGGCGGCTTCGTGATCCGCGGCCCCGAGGGCGCCGCGTACCACTCGGGCGACACCGGCTTCTTCGACGGCTTCGCCGAGATCGGCGAGCGCAGCGGCGGCTCCATCGACTGGGCCATGTTGCCCATCGGCGCCTACGCCCCGCGCTGGTTCATGGAGCCGCAGCACATGGGACCGGAAGAGGCCGTGAAGGCCTCCGAGCTGCTCGGCGCGCGCACCTTCGTCGCGATGCACTGGGGCACGTACAAGCTCACCGACGAGCCGATCGGCGAGCCGCCGGTCCGCGCGCGCGAGGCCTTCCTGAAGGGCCGTGGCGACCTGGAGCGCCTCTGGATCCTCGACGTCGGCGAGACCCGCGGGCTCTGAGATCACTCACCTCCTGACGGCGGGGGCAGGCCCGGCAGGCCGTCGATGCTCGTCGTGTTCTTCTCCAGCCGATAGCGCGAGAGGCCCTCTGGCCCCTTGCGCTTCGCCCATTTCGACAGCGTGTCCCGCTCGCCCTCGTAGGCCATGCGCGGCACGGCGTAACCGCACGACGTGGCGATGCGCTCGAGCGCGACGCGGATCACCGATCGGACGCCCTGGAACGGCGGGAAGAGGTCCGCCAGCGCGCCGAAGCGCGGGTCGCAGGGGAAGATGGGCTCGCCGCGGCCCTGGAGGCGCAGGATGCGGGGTGGGCCGTCGAACGCGCAGAACATCAGCGTGATGCGGCCGTTGTCGCGCAGGTGCGCGATGGTCTCGACGCCGCTGCCGGTCAGGTCGAGGTAGGCCACGGTTCGCGGGTCGAGCACTCGGAAGGTGTCGTGCCCCTTCGGCGACAGGTTGACGTGCCCGCCGCTGCCCGAGGGGGCGGAGGCCACGAAGAAGAGGCGCTGCTCGGCCAGGAAGCCGATGAGGTCGTCGTCCAGCTCGGAGAAGGTTCGTCCCATGGATCCTCGTGGGCGGCGGGCAAGCGCCGGGGCGCTGCTCTGCGCGCGACGGCGCAGCGCCATGGCGTGCTGCCGCGCTGCGCGGTGTTTGTTGTAGGGGCGGCGCGGCGGTGAGGGGAGGGGGGGAACCGAAAGGACCGTCCTTCTCACCGGAGCCGAAGGCGGAGGACCATCCGACAGCGCGTGTGCGACCGTCAGCTACCGGACTGGCGCGGCCCCTGCGATGCGTCACATCAGAGGCTCAGCGCTTGCCCGGAGTGATGGTTCACGATGGCATAGTAGTCGCCCTCGACGTGGCGGATGTCCCAGAGCTGGGCAGGCGCGCCGGCCACCGCGTCCTGGAGCACCGCGTACGTCTTACCGTCCTCGCCGAATGCGTAGTCGAGGACCTGTCCGGTCGGCGGCCACCGGAGCACATAGCGATCGAGGGACGGGTGCTTCTCGAGGAGCCATACCTGCCCCTTCGCGGACCACGTGTATGGGTCGACGATGGCTATCCACGCGGAACGGATGTGGGCCGACCCGCTGTGATCGAGCGCCATGCCAGTGGCCCGACTGACGATCATGGTTCCCGCTTTGCTCGCGGCCAGGCTGGTCGGCGCTCGCGACGGAGAGCTGCCGATCGGGTCGAAGAACCATTGCTGTGCCGTCGAGCTCGGGTTGCTCCCGACCATCAGCGCGGGCGCGCGTTCGGACATCGCAACGGGCGGCGGGGAGATGCCGCCACCGCTGCACGCCCAGAATCCACCGGGGATCAGCGCTCTGCCGATCGGCGTGCTCAGCATCGGGCAATTCTGGTACTCGATCCCTCCCATTCTTTGCACTGAACCGTCCCGTACGCGGTACACGAACGCCGCGGCGTTCACGAACCTGGAGACGAAGAAGGTGTCGTGCGCTTGAGCGGGCGCCGTGCATACCCAAAAAGCTTCCTCCGTTGAATGCACTCCGAGTCCGATCTGCACCTGGCCCTCTGGGCAGGTCTTCCATGGTACGACCTCCGAGCGAGGGTTGTCGGATCCATCCATCGCGTAGATCGCGTTGCTGCGGTCGCTTCGCGTGATGCCGATCCAGACCGGGACCAGACCGAACTTGTCTTCGAGCTGGTAAAGAAGCTGGTGCTTCTTGCCGGGCTCGCCGATATAGCGCAGACGCGCATACACGGAAACGTCTATCCATGCCCCTTTCCGGTCCGCACAGCTCCCCCAGGGCGTGGCGGAGACGGTACCTACGAACGTGTTGTGGCTCGCCTCGTAAAATTGCCGTTCGGACGAGTGCTGGTTGTAGCGCTCGCGGAGCTTGGCCTCCGCGTCGAAATTGCGCCACTTCACGGCCAGATCGATCGCCGTGTCATAGGCTTCCGTGAGCTCGGATTCGAGGATCAGTCGCGAGCCGCCGGCGAGCGTCTTAGGTACGAAGGAGCCGTGATTGTCATTGAATTTCTCCGTTTTGGTTTCCACGATGACCCAGCCCGGCGGCGGGTTGTATGTGCACGTGTTCTCCTTCGTTTTATGCTCGCAGAGCCCCGACCAGACAGCGGTGACCTTCAGGTGGTCGCAGGCTGTCGCCCATTCCTCTTGCCCGTACTCAGGCGTCGTGGCCGCGAACGCTGCTACCTCGGTCGCCTCGGCGTCCGCTTGGCGGGCGGCGTCGCACGCGGCCATGGACGCTGCGAGCGTGATCAGAAGCGCGCCTTTGATAGCTGTCATCATCGCGTCCCTCCCCAAGGTCTGCGCGCAGGCGACGATTCGCTGGGTCTCTACCATGCACGTCGAGGCAGGGGCCGTGCGCAGCGCGTTTGCACGGGGGAACATGGGGCATAGGTCGAGCACGTCAACAGTCGACACATCAGGGGATCGCGCGTACTCTCCTGTATGCCACCGCCGTGTCATCTGCAGGCGAGTTACCGTATGCGAGTCCGCCGGATTCTCTAGAGCGGGTGCGGGCCGGGCTTGGTGCGAACGCCGGAGGGCCTGATGCGTAGACGGGTCACTAAAGGGGCTCATCGGAGCGCAAGGGTGAAGGAAGTCCAAACATTTCAGAAACGTCAAGGGGGACCCCTCGGACCAAGCCCTCCCTTCCGTGGGGTCGCGCGCTCGGCATTCCGGAGCTTCCAGCAGGAGACCAATCCGCCCGAAAATCACCCTGGCCACCGAGCGCTCAGTTACAGCAGCTGAACGACGCGTCCCGCCGTCACAGGCGGTGCAGAAGAGCGCATCGACCTGATAGGTCGGCCGCAAAAGCTGTTCCCATGGAAACAGGCGCCGGTACGATCGGGACGGCGGGGAGGGCTTCTTCGGTCGCCTTTCACTCACGCGCCGGGCGAGCCCGCGGACGCCCCGCCGGTTTCCGGCCCGGAGCGCGCGGGTGGTGGGCGACCAGCGTCTCGACGAAGGCCGAGAGCGCCGGTTCGGCTTCTCCGACCCGGGTCGCGATCTGCCACTCGAGGGCGAGCCCGCGCTTGCCGAGCCGCACCGCCCCGAGCGCGCCGCTCGCCGCGAGCGGCGTCGCTGCCCAGCGGGGGACGAGGGCCAGCCCGAGGTTCGCGCGCGCCATCTCCACGGCGACGCCCGAGGCCGGCGGCACCGGGGTGAGCTTCCTCGGCCCGGCCACCCCCGCGAGGGCCAGCGCACGGCCGAGGACCGTCCGCGGATCGAGCGCTCGCGCATCCGACCACAGGTGCTCGTGCGCCAGCGCCTCGAGCGGAACCCAGGCTCGACCGAAGAGGGGGTGCTCCGAGCCCACGAGCGCCACGAGCTCGTCGCGGAAGAGGCGCCGGTAAGCGAGCCCGCGCGCTCGCGGCGTGTCGCCGGTCACGAGCGCGACGTCGAGCTTGCGCGCGAGCAGCGCCTCGCTGGGAGCGTCGGCCGAATCCGCGACGACGGTGACCTCCACGTCGGGAAAGCGCTCGGTGAACGCGCGGAGGACTCCCGGCAGCCACGCATACGACTGGTGGCACGACGTCGCCAGGCGCAGCACGCCCGTCGTCCCGCTCATGAGCCGTCGCGCTTCGCTCTCGGCGCGCGACAGATCGGCGAGCGCCGCGCGCGCCGCGTCGGTCAGGCGCCGTCCAGCGGCGGTGGCGACGAGGCGCCGCCACTGCCGCAGAAAGAGCGGACCACCCAGGCGATCCTCGAGCTCGCGCAGCTGCTGGCTCAGCGCGGACGGCGAGACGTGGAGCTTGCGCGAGGCGGCGTGCAGGCTGCCCGCCGCGTCCAGCGCGACGAGCAAGAGGAGGTGGCGGCTCTCGACGGCGAGCTCGGTCATGCGTGAAGCATCGCTTAACAATGAGGTCAAAACAAGTCGCTGGTCTAATCCGATGGCCATCGCCAAGCTCGCTTCCGTGAGCTCGATGAGGGAGCATGAAACCATCAAGGGCCTCGTCGCCGTCATCGCGGCGGCGTCTGCCTGGGGCACCGTCCCGCTGTTCGTGAAGCACGCGGAGCGCTCCGCGGCGCTGTCGCCGTTCTTCGAGAGCTTTGCGCTGATGGCGGGCATGACGCTGGCGTCGGCGCCGCTCGCGCTAGGCGTGCGACGAAGCGGACGCTTGCCGGTGCGGGCGCTCCTCGCGGTCGGCGCCTGCGAGGCCCTGAACGTCGCCTGCCTGTTGCTCGCCTTGCGGAGCACGAGCGTCGCGGTCGCGATGACCGCGCACCACCTGGCGCCGATCCTGGTCGCCCTCGCGGCGGGGGCGCTGCTCGGCGAGCGCCTGCGGGGGCGGGTCCTCTGGGCTTCGAGCGCGAGCTTGCTCGGGCTCGCGCTGATGCTGAGCCCCTGGTCCTCCGCGCCGTCGCTCAGCGGCGGGCTCTTCGGGCTCGCGAGCGCGGTGTTCCTCGCGTCCAACGTGCTGCTCAGCAAGCGCCTGACGCGCGATCTCTCGGGCGCCGAGCTCCTGTTCTTCCGCTCGCTGTTCGCGCTGCCCTTGCTGGCGCTGCTCTCTCCGCGAAGCACCTGGACGAGCCCGGACGTCGCGTCGGCGCTCTGGCTGGTCGTCGCCGGCGCGGGACCGGGCGTGCTCGGGGGGCTCTTGTTTCTGTGGGGCCTGTCGCGCGTCAGCGCGGGCAAGGCCGCGACGCTCACCCTGCTCGAGCCGCTCGTCGCGATCGCGCTCTCGCTCGCGCTGCTCGGTGAACGACCGACGGGCGCCGCGCTCGCGGGCGGGCTCTTGATCCTCGCCTCTGCCGCCGCCGTGCTGCTCGAGCCGCCCGCGCCGCCGGCGCAAAACACCGAAATCGTCGCCGACCGGGAGATCCGATCATGAAAGCGATTCGACTCGTGCGCTTCGGCGCCCCCCACGTGCTCGAGCTCCACGATCTCGCGGTGCCGACGCCTTCTTCTGGCGAGGTGCTCGTTCGAGTTCGCTTCGCAGGGGTGAATTTCGCGGACGTCACGTTACGACGCGCGGCGCACCCCTGGCCAGACCCGCCGCCGCTGACCCCAGGCTTCGAAGCGTCCGGCGTCGTCGCTGCCGTGGGGGAGGGCGTGACAGAGACGCGACCCGGCGAGCGCGTGGCCACGCTGCACTTCGGCCTGGGGGCCTACGCGGAGTATCAGCTGGTCCCGGCGTCGCAGGTGATCCCGCTGCCCGCGGACGTCAGCTTCGAGAGCGCGACGGCCTTGATGCTCCAGGGCCTGACCGCCCACGTCTTGACGTTCGAGAATCCCAGGTTCGCTGCGGGGCAGGTGGCTTTGATCCACGCCGCGGCGGGCGGCATGGGGCGGCTGCTCACGCAATGGCTCAAGCGCCGCGGCGCTACCGTGATAGGCACGGTGTCGACGCCCGAGAAGGCGAGGCTCGCGGCCGCGGCGGGCGCGGACCACGTGATCGACTACCGGGCGCGCGACTTCGCCGAGGAGACCTTGCGGCTCACGCAGGGCAGGGGCGCTGACTACATCATCGACGGCGTGGGCTCGGCGACGTTCGAGAGAAACCTGGAGGCGGTCGCGCCGCGCGGCCACATCGCCTTCTACGGTTTCGCGAGCGGAGCACCGGACGCGCTCGATCTCCGGCGCTTGATGGCGAAGTCGGTCAGCGTGAGCGGCGAGAACGTCGCTGGGTATGTGAGAACGCGCGAAGAGCTCTCGCGCCGGGCGAGCGCGGTCTTCGACGCCCACCGCGAAGGCACCCTCATGCCGCGGATCGAGCGCATCCTGCCGCTCGCGCGGGCGGCCGAAGCACACGAGCTCCTCGAGAGCCGCGCCACGGCCGGCAAGGTGCTGCTCGAGATCTGAGCCAAGCTCAGGCCGTCGGGCTCGCCGCCAGGCCATGCGTCCGAGGCGCCTTCCTGGCGCGGCGCGGATCCGGTAGTCCTCGCCACGCCTCCGGCTCTCGCATGCCCCCGTCGATCAGGCCTCCCTCCGTCGCCCAGCGCCTCGCGCGCGCCCTCGAGGTGCTCGTGCCGGCGCTCGACATCGTCGAGGCCCGCGTCGACGAGGGCGCGCCGCCGGCCTGGTGCGAGGCGCGGGGCTGGACGGGCTTCCTGCTGGCGCTCTCCGATGCCGAGCTCGCCCGCTGCGAGGCCGAGGGGCTCGCCGCGTGCATCGACGGCCTCGATCGCCCGCCCCCGAGTCTCGTGGCCCTGGCGCGGGCCGCGGACGAGGCCGCGAGGCTGCCGCGGCGACCGGTCCAGCCGCTCCCGCCGGCGTCGCTGGACGAGCTCCGGGCGGTGCCCGCGCGCAAGCGGCTCCAGCTCGAGGCCCTGCTCGGCGCGGTGGCGCCCATGGCCGCCCGCGCCCGCCGCCTCGTCGACGTGGGGGCGGGGCACGGCCACTTCACCCGCCTTGCCGCTGCGCGCTTCGACCGCGATGCGCTCGGCCTGGAGCGCGAGCCCGACCGCGTGGCCACGGCCTCCGCGCTGGCCGCCGGGGGGCGGGCGCGCTTCGTGGCGTTCGACGCCTTCGAGCAGGCGCTGGCGTTCGCTCCGGACGACCTGCCGGTCGGCCTTCACGCCTGCGGCGAGCTCGGGGACCGCATGGTGACGGCGGCGGTCGAGGCGCCCTGCGACCTGGCGCTCGTCTCGTGCTGCCTGCAGAAGATCGGCGCGCCGGCCCGCGCCCCGCTCTCGGCCGCGGCCAGGGCGGCGGGGCTCGTCCTGAAGCGCGAGGCGCTGGGGCTCACCAACCTGACGGCGCGCCCGGCGGGGGTCGAGGCCAGCCTGGACGAGGAGCTTCTGGCCCGCGAGCGGCGGCACGCGCTGCTGTCGCTGCTCCGCGGCCGCGGGCTCGACGTCGCCCTGGGCGAGGAGATGCGCGGGATCAACCGGCGGCGCGCGCACGGCGGGCTGCGCGAGCTCGCGGCGAGGGCGCTCGCGCTGCGGGGCCTCGGCCCGGCGACCGAGGCCGAGCTCCGCGAGCGCGAGGTCGCGGCGCGCGCGGCGTTCGGCCAGATGCGCCGGCTCACGCTGCCGCGCGCGCTCCTGGCCCGGCTCACGGAGGTCGCGGTCGCGCTGGATCGCGCGATGGTCCTCGGCGAGCGAGGGCACGAGGTCGAGGCGGCCATCGTGTTCGAGCCCGAGGTGACGCCGAGGAACGTCGCGATTTTCGCGAGCGCCCGGCCGGGAGGGCTCGGCGGCTGACGCGGCCCCGCGGTGGGCCGCTCGCCAGCAGCCCTGCGGATCGGGTGCTTCCCTGGCAACAGCGCCGCTTGGCAGACCCTTGATTCCAAGGGTTTCATGGAATGGCACGCACGGTGCACATCACGGCGCCATGCAAAGACGTCAGTTCTTGGGAGGCGCCGCTGCAGCGGTGTCGGCAGCGCTTCTGGCAGGCAGGGCCCGGGCCGCCGGGCCCAGCGTGATCCGCGTCGGGGTGCCCGGTGTCGGCGTGGGCAATCGCCCCGTCACCGGAGGAAGCTTCTTCTCCCTCTTGCACCTCCAGGGGACCCTGGCCGAGGAGTTCAAGAAGGACGGCATCGAGGTGAAGTGGAACTTCTTCCGCGGCGCCGGCCCCGCCGTGAACGAGGCGGTCGCGAACAACCTGCTCGACATCTGGACCCACGGTCACCTGCCTTCCGTCGTCGGTCGGGCGAGCGGCCTCAAGACGCGGCTCCTGGCCAGCGCCAGCCGGCGCGGACACGCCTACCTCGTGGTGCCCGCCGACTCGCCGATCACCGGCGTCCGGGATCTGCGCGGCAAGAAGGTGGCCTTCCAGAAGGGCACGGCCTCGCAGCTGTCCGCGAACCGGATCCTCGAGGGCCACGGGCTGAGCGAGAAGGACATCCGGTCCATCAGCATGGATGCCTCCACCGCGAAGGCGGCGATCGCCACGAAGGACATCGACGCGGTGTTCGGCGGCACGGACTACCTCTCGCTGCGCGACCAGGGGATCGCGAAGATCGTCTACACGACGAAGGGGGATTCCCCGACCTACCCGAGCAATTCAGGCATCATCGCGCGGGAGGACTTCATCAACGAATACCCCGACGTCGTGCAGAAGATCATCACGCTCGCGGTGAAGTCAGCGGCGTGGGTCGCGGACGAGAAGAACCGCACGCAGGCCTTCCAGCTCTGGTCGAAGTCGGGCACGCCCTTCGCGAACTACAAGGAAGCGCAGCAGGGCGAGGACATGAAGCAGAACGCCAGCCCGCTGCTCGACGAGTACGCCATCGCCCGGTACAAGTCGGCGGTCGCCGACTCGAAGAAATATGGCCTGATCAGGAGCACGTTCGAGGTCGAGCCCTGGACCGATCGGCGCTTCCTCAACCGGGCGCTGAAGGACGTCGGACTCGAGCGCTTCTGGGCCGAGTGGGACGCGAACGGCAAGCCGAAGGGCTGACGGCCTGGGGGCGCGGGCCGCGTGGTGCGGCCCGCCCCGCCAGCGCGCCAACCGGGGCCGATCTGGAAGAGATCGATCGACTGGCGCCGCTCCCGGCCCGCTGAGCGAAGAGGAATCCATGGCCGTTTCGACATCCACGTTGCGTGTTCAGGCTGCCGTCGAGCAGCTCCGGTCCGGTGGCATGGTGATCCTCGTCGACGACGAGGCGCGCGAGGACGAGGGAGATCTCGTCGTCCTGGCAGAACATGCGACGCCGGCCGCCATCAATTTCATGGCGACCCACGGCCGGGGGCTGATCTGCCTCGCCCTCACCGAGGACCAGGTGGACCGCCTCGGGCTGCCGCTCATGGCGACCCGGCCCGGCGCGCGCCGGTCGACGGCGTTCACGGTGAGCATCGAGGCGCGCGAGGGCGTCACGACCGGCATCAGCGCCCGCGACCGGGCGCGCACGGTTGCGGCCGCGATCGCGCCGGACGCGTCGCCGCGAGACGTTGTGTCGCCAGGGCACGTGTTCCCGCTGCGGGCGCGCCGAGACGGGGTGTTCGAGCGCGAGGGGCACACCGAGGGCGCGGTCGACCTGGCGCGGCTCGCCGGGGCGCTGCCGGCCGCCGTCATCTGCGAGATCCTGAATGACGACGGGACGATGGCGCGCCGCCGGGACCTCGCGCGCTTCGCGGCGCGACAGGGGCTGCCGCTCGTCTCCATCGACGACCTCCTCCGCCACCGGGTGCGGAGCGAGGACGTCGCCGCGCGCGTCCGGAGCGCCCCGTTCCGGCCCGCAGGCCTGAGCGGCGAGTGGCGGGCGCACACGTACACGATACGTCGCGAGAGGCAGCTGCTCCTCCTGACGCACGGCGCGCCGGCGCACGCCGGTGACACGGCCATCGTGTACACCCACCGCGCCGCGCTCGTCTCGGACCTCCTCGGCGACGCCCATCTGTTCGACGCCCTGCGAGACATCGAGGCTGCCGGCGCCGGCGCGGTCGTCTATGTGCCCCCGCCGGCCGAGCCGACCGCCGCGGGAGCCGACGTCACCATGGGGCTCGAGCTCGCCGTGGCTGCGCGCGAGCTCGTGGCGCTCGGGGTTCGCCGGGTGACGCTCCTCGACTCGAGGGCGCCCTGGCCCGACGGGCCGAAGAAGGAGATCGACCTCGAGACGGGCGAGCCTGTGACGCAGGTGGGGGGCCCCGGCGCGCCGCTGCCGCGGCGCGGGCGGGCAGGGGACGGCCTTTCGGGGGTCCCCGCCCTGCAGAGCTGAGGCGAGCGCGCCGCTGCGACGCGCGTGGAGCGCCGTCGCTCCTGAGATGGTACTGGCAGCCCCGCCTGAGCGTTTGGTACGCTCTCAGCATGCGGCTCCTCGCTCTGCAACATGTCGTCACGTTGCTGCTGGTGGCTACGTCCTTGATCCTCACCGCGTGCGCGGGCGGCGCACGCGCTCCACGCACGATGCCAGTTGCGCCGATCACCGCTACGGCGCCTCGCGGGATCGATGATCGCGCCCTCGGCGCGCCCGTCGACGCACATTTCCGCCCGCTGCAAGGCACCATCGGGCGGAGCCTCTTCGAGGATGCTGCGATAGCGCGGCTGCCGCAGAGCTACGTATCGCACGACATCGTCACCATGCGGGACACGGCCCAGCTGGAGGCGAACCTCGCCGCATGGTCGATCGTCGACGTGTCGCTCGGGTACGCCTCCGAGAATCGCTACGGCACCTACCGGGCTTTCCAGGTCGTTCGCGTCTCCTCGATCGACGATACGTCCGAGATGGAGGACCCGCCGATCGAGGCAGCGTTCTACATCGCGAAGGTCTACTGGGGCTATTCCTATGAGGCGGTCTTCGAGGGCGATCGGCGACAGTTCAACACAGCGGTGAGCGCTCGTCTGGCGACCTTCGAGGGCGGCGTGGACGCGTTTGCCGCATCGAGTGGGCTGAGACTACACTTCGTCGGAACAGGGCTCCGTCCAAGGAAACCGACAGCGATTTTCGCGCGTGGAGCGCAAGCTATCCTGAGCGCTTACGATACCGCGGCGGCGCCTAGCCCCATCTTCGTGGAGTATCGGGCGATTCCCGGCAGGTGGCGTCGGACGACATCGCCCATCCCGTTCGACGCCGCGCTGCGTATCACCGTGCGCTTCGAGAACGTACGCGTCATCGAGGACGGCACCTGGTTTTCAACGCCGTGGAACCTGTCGGCGAGGTGTCGCATGAGCAATGCCTACGGCAGTGAACCGGTCCCCCTGCTGGCGGGGGATGACGTAGACGGCGGGCAGACGTACAGCCTCAACAGAACGGTCGAGCTCATCGATGCACCGGGAGGAGCACTCGAGTGCACGGCCGAGGGATTCTACGCGGATGCGATCGGACATGGCAAGATCGCTCCCGGGCGTTCGCCGCCGGTGCAGCTCGTCGGCCCGGGCCAATTCCCCCTGAGGATTTCGGGTCATGGTGACGCGTCCTATGTGATCAACGCAAGCGTGGATGTCTCTCCGGTGAACTAGGCTCTGCCTGACGAGCTGCGGCGCGGCTCGAGCCACCGGTCGATTTCGCTTGGGAAGGACAATGAACGGGCAGAAGCTCATACCGGAGCTCGACGTGGCGGATCTCGGCGCCTCGCTCCGCTTCTACGTTGGCGTCATCGGCTGCACGCTGCGGTTCGAGAGGCCCGAGGAGAGATTTGCCTTCATCGACCTCGAGGGCGCGCAGCTCATGCTGCAGGAGGCGGCGGGGCCGGGTCGCAGGTTCCGCACCGCGCCGCTGGAGCATCCTTACGGACGCGGCGTCAATTTTCAGATCGAGGTTGCCGATGTCACGCCGCTGTACGAGCGCGTGCGCGCAGGCGGCTTCCAGATTGTGATCCCCTTCGAGGAGAGATGGTACCGCGAGGGCGATACGGAGCTCGGCAACCGCCAGTTCGTCGTCGCCGACCCCGACGGCTATCTCCTGCGATTCTTCACCGACCTGGGCCAGCGCCCTCTGCGCTCTTGATCGCTCCGTGCTCGCTGGTCGCCAGTTCGACCGGCGGAACTGGTTCCGCCTGTCAGAAATCCAGCCAGAGCTCTGTAGCGCGAACGAAGAGAGATTTTGACGCAAAGGCGGCACGGACTCAATCGACAAATTCCAGTGGCGGGTTTCGGTCGCCCGCTCGTCCTGTAGGTCGCCACGCGCTTGCCGAGCTCGGAAGCCTGGCGGCTGAGGCAGGGGGCGGTGGCTGAGCCGGGACGCATCACGTCGCCTGGCTTCTGCGCGTGGCGCGCCTGCTAGGCCGCGCGGCATGCGGCGCAGCAGACGCATCGAGGTCACCTTTGAGCCCACGCACCGGTCGGCGGAGCAGCTGAAGCTGGCCTACGCCATCGTGGTGCCGCCGACCCGGCGCGAGGTGCGTTCGGAGGTCGACGCGCTGGCGCGGCGACAGCCGACCGAGGTGCCTCGATCGCGTGGCAAGGGAGGGAAGGCTGCATGAAGAAGGTCGCGCTGTACGCGCGTGTTTCGTCGGATCGGCAGACCAGGCAGGCCACCGTCGACAGCCAGGTGGCGGCGCTGAAGGAGCGAGCCTTGGCCGACGGCCATCACGTCTTGCCGGCAGACGTGCACGTCGACGATGGGTGCAGCGGCGCAACGCTGATCAGGCCGGCGCTGGAGCGGCTTCGCGACCGCATCGCCGAGGGGGTGGTCGATGTGCTGTACGTCCACAGCCCCGACCGACTTGCGCGACGCTACGCCTACCAGGTGCTGCTGCTCGAAGAGTTCTCCGCGCGCGGCGTCTCGATCGTGTTTCTGCAAGGCGCGTCCGGGGTAAACGCGGAGGACCAGCTGCTGGTTCAGGTTCAGGGGATGCTCGCCGAGTACGAGCGAGCGCGGCTCGCGGAGCGATGCCGTCGCGGGAAGCTGCACCGGGCCAGACAAGGGATGGTCAACCCGCTGTCGACCGCTCCGTACGGCTACCGCTACGTGCGTCGCTCGGACGCCGAGCCGGCGCACTACGAGATCGTGCGGTCGGAGGCGAACGTCGTGCGCGCCATCTTCGACGCCTTCGTGCACCAGCAGACGCCTCTGCGGACGATCGCGCGCAGGCTCAACACGCAGCAGATCCCGACGCCCAGGGGTGGCTGTTGGAGAGGGTCAAGGTTGCACGAGCTGCTCCGCAATCCGGCCTACATGGGGCAAGCGGCCTACGGCAAGCGCGAGTCGGTTGAGTCGCGGCCGCTCCGGCCTCGCCGGAGCAAGCCCCGGATAGCGCGCGGCGGTGCAAGGACACATCGGCGAAGACCGGCCGACCAGTGGATCTCGATCCCGGTGCCGCCGATCGTGTCGGCCGAGGTCTTTACCGCCGCGGGCGAGCAGATGATGCGCAACAAGCAGCTGTCGCAGCGGCACGCGCGAGGGCAACGCTACTTGCTGCAGGGCCTCGTTGTCTGCGCGCGCTGTGGTTACGCCTTCTGCGGCCGGTCGGCCTCGAAGCCGTCGAGCTCCGTCATCTACCGCTACTATACCTGCACCAGTGTGCAAGCGGTGCGCCACGGAACTGCCCGTGCTTGCAACAACCCCTCGGTACGCGCCGAGATGCTGGACGCGCAGGTCTGGGATTCGGTGCGGCAGGTGCTGCAAGAGCCCGAACGACTCGAAGAGGAGTGGCTGCGCCGCAGTGCCGCCGATGGCGCTGCGGCTGATGCGCAGCTCGAGCGCGCTCAAGCCGAGCGATGGGTCGTCCACCACCAGCGCAGCCTCAAACGGCTGCTGGATGCCTACGAGGCAGGCGCGATCTGCTTGGAGGAGCTGCTGCCGCGCGCCGAGCGCCTACGCGAACAGATCCGAAGGGCAGAGCAGGCCGTCAAGGAAGCCGAGGACAGGCTCTCCCAGAACGCGGTCCTGAGCGCCGTGGTCACGCGGCTGCAAGACTTCGCCGAGCGCGTTGGGCGGGGTCTGGAGCACCTCGATTGGCAGGGGCGCCGTCAGTTGATCCGAACCCTGGTGGCACGGGTGGAGATCGACGAGGAGCAGGCGACGGTCGTGTACCGGTTGCCCTCGTCTGGCGGACGTCCGGGCGGCGGCCACGTGGATCCGAGCGCGCCGTCCAGCTCATCGGCCGGGTCCCCGGGTTGTCGATTGAGTCCGTGGCGCCAAGACGCCAAGGGCGCAAAGACGCAAAAATACAAATAATCTGCTCTTTTTTGCGACTTTGCGTCTTTGCATCTTTGCGTTGAAATCTCTCTCCGGATCCCTGGCTGGACCTCTGGCGGCGGAACTATGGATAGCTGACGGTGATCTCGGCGAGGAAGGTCCTGCCGTTCTGCCGGCTCGTGGCCGAGAGGTAGCTCTCCGCGGCCGGGTAGTCGCACCGCGTGTCCATCGCGTTGTAGATGCCGATCACATAGCGGCTGTGGAAGCGCTGGAGCTCCCCGGACACCGTGAGGTCCGCGACGATCGCGCCCGCTGTCTCGTCGGCCGAGCTGCGGCCGATGCGCCGGGGCGCCTCCAGGTTGATCCGGAGCCCGGCGGAGGCGAGCCGCTCCACCACCGGGACGACGCCGCGAAACGACGCGAGGTGCTCCGGCGCGTTGATCAGCCGCTCGCCGCGCCTGAGCTCGCCGCGCTGGTAGCCGTACGTCGCCGCGAGCATCCAGCCTTGCCGTCACTCATGGCGTCGCGCGCGGGCTGGCGAATGGCCATCACCGTCTAGCGTAATCGAGGTTGAGGAGCGCGATGACCATCGCCAGTCTGCGCGGGACCTGCCGCAGGGCGTTGGCCATCGTCGGCGCGTGGTGGGCCTCGACAGGCGATGGCCACGGAAGTTGCATCCTCGAACGCAAGGCACTGACCCGCCCGCTTGGCGCGCCCTGGCGCGACATCATCGCTGCTGCGGCGTGCTCGCCGCATGCTCCTTGTTCATCCCCCGGATGCAGTGCTGGAGCGCCGCCCGGAGGTTCCCGAAGGTGGCAATGTCGGCCAGATCGAGCCCGAGCGCCACGATGGTCTGTGCGACGTTCGACCGGATGCCCGTGACGACGCCCTCCGCGCCCAGGAGCCGGATGGCACGGACGAGCTCGATCAGGTAGCTCGCGGTCTTCGTGTCCACCACCTCGACGCCGGTGAGGTCGAGGATGGCGTAACGCGCGCGGGTACGCGTGATCGCGTCGAGCAGGACGTCCATCACATCCGCGGTCCTCGCGCTGTCCACCATCCCGACCATTGGCAGGGTGAGCACGCCGTCCCAGACCTGGATGATAGGAGTTGACAGGTCGCGGATGACCTGCTGCTGCCGCTCGACGAGGTCCAGCTGGTTCCGTAACTCCAGCTCCGTGTTCTTTGCGTCGGTGACGTCAAGCGAGAAGCCGACGACCCCGTGCACCTCGCCGTGCTCGCCTCGGATCGGTAGCTGCCAGTTCTCCCAGAACAGCCCGTGCGCCTGGGTGAGCGAGTGGTTCGGCTCGCCGGCGAGCGCCCGCCGCAGCACTTCAACCCCCTCGACGCTTTCCGCGTAGAGCTCGAACGCGTTCTTGCCGATGTGCTGGCCCTGCGCAAGCCCAGCCCGATCGAGCGCTTTGCCCTCGTGGAGCGTGAAGATGCCGGCGCGATTGACGGCCCAGAGGACGCTCGGCAGAGCCTGTGTGATCGTGTGTAGGATCCGCTCCTTCTCCTTGTTGAGGAGGCGCCTTTCGATCTGCTCCGTCACACGTTGCCCGAAGACCCCAACGCTGCTCACCTCGCCGCGCTCGTCGAGGAGGTGCTCGTAGCTCCACTCGAAGAGTGCCTCGTCGCCGCCCTTGCGGGCGTGGGCCCACACCCGCGGCACGGCGTCGTTCTCTCCGAGGAGCCGCCGCCAGGCGTCCGGGTCACCGTGTACGGGTAGCAGCTGATCCATGCGCTGGCCGAGTGCCTCTTCCCGCGCATAGCCGAGCAGCCGTCCAGCCGCCTCGTTCCAGTCCTCGATCGTGAGGTCGCGGCCATACTCGACGATCGCGAGCGGCGCCCGTTCAACGAGGCGCACTCGCTTGCTCGCAAGCTTCACGGCTTCGGTGTCTTGCTGCAATCCGGCAGAAACTTGCATACCAACGGAATTGAACCTGAACGTTCTTCATCCGTCGAGAGAATTCGTGGCGCGGCGGCTCCCACTCTGGCATGCCATGTCACACCATATCCCCCTGGCGGAGCGTCGCCCGCGGTCCGCAGTGCCCGCTCGCCTCCCTTCTCACGATGGCTGCTCGAGGCTGATCTCGCCCCCCGGCTCGATGGGCAGCTCGATGGTGAACGTTGTTCCTGAACCTGGCCGGCTGTGAAGATGCACGCGCCCGCCATGCGCTCGTACGATCTCCCGAACAAGGTACAGGCCGAGTCCGAGGCTCTGCGCTTGATGAATCCCCGTCGCGCGCTCAAACGCCTCGAACACGCGCCGGTGGTCGGGCTCAGATATCCCGATCCCCTGATCGAAGACCGAGAGGCGAGCGACGGCCCCATCCGCGTCGGCGACGATCCGAACCGGCTTTCCAGCTCCGTACTTCAGGGCGTTCGTCAGCAGGTTCGTCGCAACCTGCTCGAGCCGCAGCCGATCCCACTGGCCCCAGACAGCGCGTATCGCCTGGACGTGGAGAGCACATCCTGCCAGCGCCGCCTGCTCGCTCAGCCTCCCGACGACGTCCTGCACGAGCGCCGTCAGGTCCACCGGCTCACGCGTCAGGACGAGCCGCCCCACCTGGACGCGCGAGAGGTCGAGCAGGCTGTCGATCAACATGTTGAGTCGACCGAGCTGACGCTTGAAGGACGTGAGCGAGGACGACAACCAGGACGAGGATACCGTCTCTTGATGCTTTATCGATCGCGTGAGCGCGTCGAGCTTGAGATGGACGCCTGTCAGCGGTGTCTTCAGCTCGTGGGCGAGGAGCGCCGTGCGCCTCTCCGCGGCCTCTGCCGCCGCCCGCGCCCCTCGCTCCTTGGCGAGCAAGAGCGCGTGCTCGAGCGAGATGGCCGCTTGCGTGGCGAGCAACTCGAGGGCGAGAAGCCGCTCGGGCGTGAACGCGTGCGTGGTGAGGTTGTTTTCGAGGTAAAGCAGGCCGATCACCTCGGCCTGCCGCAAGATTGGAGCGCAGAGGACCGACCTCGGCTTCTGTCGGACGATGTGCTCGTCGTCCGAGAACCTGGCGGCCTTCGTGGCGGCGTCGTCGAGGAGTACCCGCTCCTTGGTGAGCCGCACGTGGTGGAGGAGCGAGGCCGGGACGAGCGCGGAGGAGGACACCGACAAGGAATGCAGAACCTTCGTCACGGTCCCTTGTCGCTCCTCGATCGCGGCTTCCGCTTCGATCGTCAGGTCGCTACCCCGTACAAGGATGAGGCAGCCCTTCTGGGCACCTCCCTGCTCGAGGACGAGCTCGAGCAGCGTTCGCAAGAGCTTCTCCAGGAGGATCTCGCTCGAGATGGTCTGCGACGCCTTGACGACCGAGAGCAGGTCGAGGTGCTCCGCGCGCGCCGCGAAGGTGGCGGTGGGCGCGAGCAGCCGTTGCTCGAGGAGCTGCGGATACAGCGTTTCGAGTTGCCTCACCTTGCCGTCCGCCCCCCAGCGCACGTAGCAGGAGCGGGCCTCGCGCAGGTACGTATCGGCGATGCGCTCGAACCCTCGTGCTCGGTAGAACCGAGACGCGAGCTCGCAGGCAAGCGCTTCATTGTGGACGAAGCCGCTGTCGCGCGCCGCGTGGATGGCCTCTTCATAGAGGCGCATGCCGTCGAGGTCCCGGCCCTCGACGCGTGCGACCTCGGCTGATACCATGGCGTAGCGGCTCTGGAAGTTCTCGGGGCAGTTGTCGGCCCAGAGCTTCAGCCTCCGCAGTTGCTCCTCGAGGGTCTGCGCGAATTGCTGCCGCTGCTCGGCAGGCGCCTGGGCGTGGAGCGCCGTCAGCGTGAGCGCGTGGTAGAAGTGGTGCGTCGCCTCCATCGCCAGAGACGCCACTTGGTGCTGCATCAGCGCGGCGCTGGCTGCGGACTCCAGCGCTTCGGCATGTCGTCCATAGGTGAATGCCGCGATCTGCTTCATGATATGATAAATGGCGATTCCAAGGCCGAAGCCCGCCTTCTCGAGGATCGCGATGCTGTGCTCCTCGTCGAAGGCGCCGTCGTTGAAGCTCGTGGACGCCTGCGTCGCTCCCTTCAGGCTCACTGCAAACTGCTCTTCAAGCCGGACTACATGGTACACCACGTCGTTGTGGGTCTGCCGGGCGAACGCGGTGTACTTCCGCGCGACGTCAATGACGCGATCGAGCGGGTCGCCGTTCTCCAGGAGAAGCCATACCATGTTGTACGTCAAGTAGCCGGCGCAGATGAGATCTCCAACGTTGAGGCAATCGAGGAAGGCCTGGTCCATGAGCGGAAGGCTCGTCGCATAGTGCCTGCGCCAGAAATTGATGACGCCCGCATGGTGGAAGAGCAGCTTCCCCTTTAGCTTGGCTGTGACGCTCTTGAACTTTTCATTCAGCCTGAGCGCCATCTCGGAGAACTGGAACGCGCATGGAATGTCGTCGAGGATTGACACTACCACCATGGAGTAACAACTGTAGACGAAGGAGGACTCTTCGGCGTGTCCGCATCGTAGGGAGACGTTCACTCCCTTGGCGGTCAGCAGGGCCCAGAGCGCCGGTCGCACGGAGTAGATGAGGGGGCTCGATTCGGCGACCAGACCGATGAGCGCCCGCACGCTTTCGTCGGTGGCCACGGGCGCATCGACGAGATCGGCGATGCGACGCCCGCGCAGGTTGATCGGGACCTCTTGGATCTCGGCCTCCACGGCCACCTGGATCTCCTCGTCGGGCTCCGGGAGCGTCACCCCATAGAGCCGCAGCGCCTCGAGCATGACCGTCACGGCGTCGCGGTGTCGTCCGGCCATCTGATAGAGCCGCATACGCAGCCGGTAGGCCCTGGCTCGGTCGGGGTTCGCGTGTGCGTTCTGGAGGATCAGGTCGACCAGCTCGTCGGCCCGCTGGAAGTCGCCGGCGAGGTACTCGCATTCGGCGAGCTCCAGGTAGAGCGTGAGCGTGTCCTCGTACCGTGTGCGCCAGGCGTCCGGGGGCAGTAGTGTTATCGCCTGGGCCAGATAGCTGCGAGCCGAAGCGAAGGCGACCGAAGCCTTTGCCTTGAGCCCTGCCAGGAGGTTGAGCCGGCGCAGCGCCTCCCTTTCGCGTGGGTCGGTGAGGAGGTGGGCGCCGTGATTGAGCTGGTTCGCGACGTCAAAAGCCCGCTCCTCGACGGCCTCTCTAGGCAGATGAGACACGAGGAGCCGGCCGATCTTGAGATGCACTGCGGCCCGCAGCTCCTCCGGGATGAGCCAGTAGGCCGCCTCCTGGACGCGGTCGTGGAGGAACCTGTACGTGCCTTCCTGGTTGTACGTGCCTTCCTGGTGGAGGACGAGCCCCGCGCGGACGGCTTCCCAGACATCCGCGTGCAGCTCCTCCTCCGAGCGGCCGTACGCCGTCGTCAAGAGGCCGACCTCCGCGGCGTGCCCAAGACAGGCGAGCTGCTTCAGCGCTTCCTGGGTACCAGCAGGGAGCCGCGCGAGCTTGTCGACCATCAGGTCGACCACGTTGTCGGTGAAGCCTTTGGCGCGGATCTTCGGCATGTCCCACCGAAAGGCGCCCGCATGCGAATCGAATTCGATCAGCCGCTCTTCGTAGAGAGCGGTGAGGAACTGGATCGCAAAGAAGGGGTTGCCGGCCGTCTTCTCGTGGACCAGGGCCGACAGCGGCGCGGCGTCTTCCTGCCGGCAGTGGAGCATGCCGCTGACGAGCACGGCCAGGTGCTCGCGGGAGAGCGGGCCGAGCGCGATGTCACGGACGCGCCCGCCCTCCCTCCTCACCTTGTCCAGCGCCCTCATGACCGGGTGCGAGGGGGGCACCTCATTGTCGCGGTAAGCACCGATGACGAGGAGATGGCCCGTTTCGGGGTGCGTCATCAGATCCTCCAGGAGTCCGAGGCTCGCCGAATCGGCCCACTGGAGATCGTCGAGGAAGAGCGCGAGAGGGTGCTCCTTCCGGGCGAACACCCCGATGAAGTTCCGGAAGACGATGCGAAACCGGTTCTGCGCCTCGACCGGCGGCAATTCGGGAGCCGGCGGCTGCCGGCCGATGACGAGATCGAGCTGCGGGATCAACTCCACGATGAGCTGTCCGTTGACCGTGAGGGCCTCGAGCAACCGCTGCTTCCAGGCCGCGATCCCCCCGGTGTCGGCGAGGATCTCGAGCACGATCTCCTGCAGGGCCTGAGCGAGCGTGGAGTAAGGGATGCCGCGCTTGTACTGATCGAATTTCCCCGAGGCGAACAATCCACGCTCCCGGACGACCGGCTTGTGCAGCTCGTGGACCAGCGTCGACTTGCCGATGCCCGAATAGCCGGATATCAGCACAAGCTCAGGAGATCCGGTGTCCAACACGCGCTCGAAGGCGCGCAGCAGCACCCCGATCTCCTCGTCGCGCCCGTAGAGCTTCTGCGGGATCTGGAGGCGGCCCGACGCGTCCTGCCCGCCCAAGGGGAAAGGCTCGATGCTGCCACGGCAGCTCCATAGCTCGAAGCACCTCTCCAGGTCACAGCGAAGGCCGCGCGCGGTCTGGTAGCGCTCGTCGGGCATCTTCGCGAGGAGCTTGATCACGATGCGCGCGACCGCCTCGGGCACTTCGGGGACCACGTCGGACGGCGCCGCGAACGCGCGAGCGATGTGACTATGGATCCATTCCAGCGGGTCGCGAGCCTGGAATGGGAGCTTTCCCGTGAGCATCTGGTAGAACGTGACACCCAGGGAATACAGATCGCTGCGGCTATCAATCCCCCGGTTCATCCGCCCTGTCTGCTCGGGCGACATGTAAGGGAGGGAGCCCTCGATGAGGCGCGCTGGCTGCGCGGCCTGGTGGTCGCGGGGAAGCCGTGAGGCGAGCCCGAGATCGGCAATCTTCACCTCGCGGGTGGTGGAATTCACGAGGATGTTCGCGGGCTTGAGATCTCTGTGGACCACGCCTCGCTGGTGAATGTCGGAGACGGCCCCTGCGATGCGAACAGCCATCTCGAGGAACCTGCCGATCTCCATCGGCGCCCCGAGCAGTCGATCGAGCGGCTCTGCGCCAGAGTCTTCCATGACGAGGGCGAGCCTCCCCTCGTACATCTCGAGGGCGAGGGGCCTGACGACGGTCCCGACATCCAGCAGCTTGCCCGTCTCGTACTCCCTCTTGAGCCGATCGAGGTCCTTCGGCCGGCAGCTTCTTGGGTCGAGCACCTTGAGGACCACCGGATGGCCATCGGCGTTTCGAACAGCGCGGTACACGGCAGCCCCGCGGCCCTCGGCGACGGTTTCGCCGATCGTATAGGGAAAGGGAGGGGGCGGGCTCGTCATACGGGTGCTTGGTGAGGTAGCCTCGGCAGCATGAGCCCTCCCATGGTGGAGTCTAACACTTTCTGACATCCACCATGCATGGCGAGCCTTACAGGCCAACACACCCGCTTTCGCCTCCGGCGACGGGCTCGGCCGCGTGCCGTGCCAGAGGCGCAGCCGCTGAGCCGCCGCCGCCCAATGTCACTCCTCTCCGGGCCGCCCGCTTCGGTGGGCTACGCGGCGAGACAAGGCACCACCTCCGCAGCCCGCTCGCCGCCGCCAACATCCCTCACGGATCTCTGACACGCAGAACTAGGGATAGCTGACGGTGATCTCGGCGAGGAAGGTCCTGCCGTTCTGCCGGCTCGTGGCCGAGAGGTAGCTCTCCGCGGCCGGGTAGTCGTACCGCGTGTCCATCGCGTTGTAGATGCCGATCACATAGCGGCTGTGGAAGCGCTGGAGCTCCCCGGACACCGTGAGGTCCGCGACGATCGCGCCCGCGGTCTCGTCGGCCGAGCTGCGGCCGATGCGCCGGGGCGCCTCCAGGTTGATCCGGAGCCCGGCGGAGGCGAGCCGCTCCACCACCGGGGCGACGCCGCGAAACGACGCGAGGTGCTCCGGCGCGTTGATCAGCCGCTCGCCGCGCCTGAGCTCGCCGCGCTGGTAGCCGTACGTCGCCGCGAGCATCCAGCCTTGGCGCCACTCGCGGCGGAGCTCGACGTCACCCCCCGCCACGAACGCGTCTCGACGGCTGTTCACGTAGCGCGCCACGCCGGGCACGCCGGGGCTGTCCTCGGCGGAGGTGATCCGGTCCGACAGCTTGCTCGCGTGAACGGCGCCGAGCGCGGTCCAGTCGTCGCCGAGGCGCTGCGAGTACTCGATCTCGGCGGAAGCGATGGACTCCGGCTTGAGCACGAGGCCCCGCTCGGGGTCGACGGCGGGCACCTGCGTCTTGCCGTCGGTGTAGAACTGCTCGGAGATGCTCGGGGCGCGGAAGGCGCGCCCGCCCATGATCTTCAGGACCCCTCCCGGCGCGGGCCGGAGGATGACCGCGGCGCGCGGCACGACGATCGGCGCGAACGTGCTGTAGACGTCGAGGCGCGCGCCCCACGAGAGGCGGACCCACGGGGCGGGCGAGCTGTCGAGGATGAGGTAGCCGGCGCCGAAGCGGTACGGCACGGGCTTCGTGCGCGCGCGGCCGTCCGTGAACACGCTGCTCAGCGTCGCCTCGGGGTGCGCCTGCACCTCGCCGCCCCCGGTGACCCTCAGCCAGGGGAGCGGCGTCCACGCCGCCCTGAGCTCGCCGCCCAGCCAGGTGCCGTGCTGCTGCTCGAAGATCGTCGCCTCGTCGAACGCGTAGGCGCCGTGCCAGACGAAGCGGTTCACGTGGGCGCGCGCCATGAGCTGCAGGTCGGGCGTGAGCCGCGGCTCGAAGCGCACCTCGGCCATCATGTGCGCGTCCTCGTAGCTCGTCCCGAGGTCGTTGAGCCGCGTGCCCACGTAGCCGATCGGGACGAGCTGCTCGCGCGCGTGGTACATCCACTGCGCCGTGAACGGCCCGTACCAGGCGCGCCCGGACGTGCCGCCGGCCCGGAAGGTCTCGGCGCGCTCGGCGATCTGCACGCGCGGCCCCTCGCCCGGGTCCCGCAGCGCCACCGGGACGTCGAACCCGTCGGAGCGCGCCCCGGAGACGCTCGCCTGCACGCCCGCGTCCCTGCGGGCGTTGTAGTGGAACCCGGCGCGCGCGTGGCCCACGCCGTCGTAGTAGGTGCCGGCCGCCGCGTGCGCGCTCGTGGGCTCGTCGCGCCCGCGCGGGACGAGGTTGACGATGCCCGAGAGCGCGCCCGTGCCGTAGAGCAGCGAGCCAGGGCCGCGGACGACCTCGATGTGATCCACGTCGTGGAGGTCGTCGCGCGCGTCGGAGCCCACGAACGAGGCGTTCAGCACGTTGTCGTTCGTCGAGTGGCCGTCGGAGAGGACGAGGAGCCGGTTGCCGTAGTCGAGCGGCTCGCCGAGCCCGCGGATCCCGGCCGAGTAGACGACGTGATCGTTCGAGAGGTAGATGCCGCGCGTGCCGCGCAGCGCCTCGGCGATGGTCGGGTACCCGAAGGCGCGCAGCTCGTGCTGCTCGATGACGCTGATGGATGCGGGCGCGTCCTCCAGGCGCTCGAGGACGCGCGAGGCCGACGACACCTCCCGGAGCGGCGCCAGCGTGACGTCGCGCAGCTCCGCCTGCTGGCCGGCCGTCACCTCGATCGTCCGCTCGACGGGCGCGAAGCCCCGCAGGCTGACGCGGACGCGGCGCCGGCCCACGGCGACGCCCTGGATCACCGACGGCGTGAAGCCCATGGGGCGGCCGTCGATCTCGACGAGGGCGTCGGGCTCGTCGGCGCGCACGAGGATCGAGCCGGTGAGCGGGCTGAGCGTCGCCGTGATCGGCACCGTCTCGTGCGCGGCGACGGTCAGCGGCTGCGGCGCCGCCTCGAAGCCCGGGCGCGAGAAATGGAGCACGTGGCGGCCCGGCGGCAGATCGAGATCGCACGGGGCGGTGCAGGCGGGCGGCGCGCCGTCGTGGTCGACGTGCACCGTGGCCTCGCTCGCGCCGCGCACGTCCACCCGCACGGTGCCGACGATGCGGCGGAGCACGATGAGGACCTCCTTGCTCTGCCCCAGCTTCACCGGGACGTCGTCCACGGCCACGGGCTCGTAGCCCGCGAGCTCGACGAGGATCCGGTAGCGCCCCTCGGACATGGCGAGCCGGCGCGGCGCCGTGCCGCGCGCGCCGAGGTCCTTGCGATCGACGTAGATCCTGGCCCCGGGCGGCGACGTGACGATCTGGAGCACGGCCACGCGCGGCGCGATCCGCTGGAGCGCGGCCCTGACCTCGGCGACGACCTCCGGGTCGGCCTCGCCCTCGAGCGCGTCGTCGTAGTACCGGTGCGCGTCCGCGAAGCGGCCGAGCTCCTCGTAGGTGAGCGCGATGTTGAAGACGACGTTGCGGTTCGGCACGAGCCGGTTCGACGCGAGGAAGTGCTCGAGGGCGGCCTGGAACTGCCCCTGCTTGTAGAGGTCGCGGCCCAGGTCGAAGTGGAGGTCGGCCTCGTCGGCCTGGCCCTCGCCGTCGGCGCGGGCGGCGGGGGCCTGGAGCAGGGCGCCTGCGAGGAGGGGCACCGCGGCGAGCCTCCACCGGCGAGCGCGCGTGCTCGAGGGCGCTCGACGCATGCAGCTAGCGGTGCTCGCGCAGGCGCGTCGCCTTCGTCGGCGCCGGCTCGCTGCTGGCCGGGTACGGCGACGACGGCGCGAGCACCGCGCGCGGGCGGCCCGCCCTCGCCGAGCCGAGCGGCGCGAGCGCGGCGCCGGCCGTGGCGAACCCGCTCGCCGCGGCGGCCGCCGCGGCTGTGGGCGGCGAGGCGACCTCCGACGGCGGGAGGGACGAAGGCCCGGGATCCTCGCGCGAGGGCGCAGAAGGCTCGCCCTGCGCCGGCGTGGCCTGCGAGGCCGCCTCGCCGGCAGGCGGCGCGCCCGCGGCCGGCGCCGCGCCGCGCCCGAGCCACGCGGTCGCCGCCATGCCCCCGAGGAGCGCCACGAGCGCCGCCGCCGCGAGGGGCGCGACCATGCTTCGCCGGCGCCGCCCCTGTGGATCCCCTGCGGCGACGCGCTCGCCCCGTCTGGACGGCGCCGCTGTCGGCGCCAGCGACTCGTCCGGGGGCAACGCGTGCACGGAGGGAGGTCCGGCAGCCGACGTCTGCGCGGGCGGCACCGACGGCGAGGCCGCCGCGGTGAACGTGAGAGGAACGACCGACACCCGCGCGGGCGGCACCGACGGCGAGGCCGTGGCGGTGAGCGTGAGAGGAGCGACGGACACCCGCGCAGGCGGCATCGAGGGTGAGGCCGCCGTCGCGAGGGCGGGTGGAGCGACGGACGCCTGCGTGGGTGGCATCGAGGAGGCGCGCTCCTTCGCCTGCTCGCTCAAGCTGTGCCGGGACCCACGCGTGGGGCCGATCGGCCCGGTCAGGGTCTCGGCTTCCTCGTCGATGGCCCGCAGGCGGTCCGGCGCCGGCGGCGCGTCGACGGCCTCGTTCCCCATCGCCCTGCGCAGGATGCGCGCCACCGTCTGGCGCGCGGACTCCGACCCGAGCGGCTCGAGCAGCGTGGCCAGCTCGGCGATCGTCTGGGGACGGCGCGCCGGATCCTTCTCGAGGCACATCAGGATGACCCACTCGAGCGCGAGCGGGAGCTCTGGCCGGTGGCTGCGCGGGGGCACGGGCACGTCGGTCACGATGCTGACGAACAGCGCCGAGACGGACTCGGTCTCGAACGGCAGCCGCCCTGTCAGGAGCTGATAGAGCGTCATGCCGAGCGCCCAGATGTCGCTGCGGGCGTCCACCGTCCGGGTGCTGCGGATGTGCTCCGGCGACATGTAGCGGGGAGAGCCGAGCACCACGGCGGACGCGGTCAGCTGGGCGTTCAAGCCGAGCACGCCCTCCTCGGACGCCTTCGAGATGCCGAAGTCGAGCACCTTGATCAGGTTCGAGCCGTCCTTGCGGCTCGCGAGGAAGAGGTTGCCCGGCTTGAGGTCGCGGTGGACGATCCCGAGCGAGTGCGCCTCGGCGAGCGCCTCGCAGGCCTCGATCACGTAGCTGACCGCCTGCTCCACGGGCAGCGGACCCCGCGATTCGAGCAGAGCCTCCAGATCGATGCCATTCAGGTACTCCATCACGAAATAGGGCAGATCGTCGTCGGTCTGCCCCACATCGATGACGCGGGCGATGTGCTCGCTGGCGATCGCCGCCGCGGCCTGCGCCTCCCGGAAGAAGCGCTCCGTGGCGCCGGGCGTGGTGCGCCCCTCGGGCAGCAGGAACTTCAGCGCGACGCGGTGGCGCAGCGAGGTGTGGTGCGCCGCGACGACGATCCCCATGCCGCCGCGGCCGAGCACCCGCTCGACGCGGTACTTGCCGCCGACGACATCCCCGACGCGCGGAATCCTGCGCCATGAAGACGGTTCCGCCGCGTCCGAGCCTGCGTGGGCCATCGGCCGTCAGTATACACCAGCACCTCTGGGACCCGGCACAATCTCGGCCGTCCGCCGGCGCCGTGTGTGATACGCCCGCTCCCAGCCCCACCCGCTCTGTCGGGCGGCGATCCAGGCGGGGTGTGGCGCCGCGCGCTCGCAGCAGCGGTTGCGCGGCGAGCGGTGGCGGACGGGGCAGGGGGCGCGCGAGCCGGCGGGCCGGCCGACAACCGCCGCGCGGGCTCCGGAATTGCGCACCGCGTGGTGGTTCGTCTTCCGTGGATGACGCGCATTGCTATGCTGGCCACCGGTGTCTCAGCGAGGTCACATCGTGAATGAATTCACCGTGATAGGCCCCCTCCTCGGCGGCGCCCTCATCGGCCTGGGCGCGTCTCTCCTGCTGCTCTTCAACGGGAAGGTCGCTGGCATCAGCGGCATCGTCGGAGGGCTCCTCTTCCGGAAGCCTGGCGATACCGCCTGGCGCGCGGCGTTCGTCGCGGGCCTCCTCCTCGGCGGCCTCGCGCTCGTCGCCGCGCATCCGGTCGCCTTCCCCTCAGCGGGGGGCGGCGGGTCGCTCGGCCTCGTGATCGTCGCCGGGTTGCTCGTCGGCTGGGGCGCGCGGCTCGGCAACGGGTGCACGAGCGGCCATGGAGTCTGCGGCCTCAGCCGTCTGTCGGTCCGGTCGCTCGTCGCCACGCTGACGTTCATCGCGACCGCGGCCATCACGGTGTACGTCAGCCGGCACCTGCTCGGGGGGGCGCGATGAGGCAGGGCGCGGTCGCGTTCCTCGCCGGCTTGCTGTTCGCCGTGGGGCTCGGCGTCGCCGGCATGACCCAGCCGTCCAGGGTCATCGGCTTCCTCGACGTGGCCGGCGGCTGGGACCCGAGCCTCGCGTTCGTGATGGCCAGCGCGGTATCCGTGCACTTCCTGGCCTACCGCGTCCTTCGCTGGCGGCGGCGCGAGGGCGGCGTCGATTCGGCCGGCCTTGCCCGCGCGCCGCGGTTTCCCCTCCTGGCCGACCGCGCGGCCGTCCCGACCCGCGCCGACATCGACGCGCGCCTCGTTGCTGGCGCCGGGCTCTTCGGCGTCGGCTGGGGTCTCGCCGGGTACTGCCCGGGGCCGGCGCTCGTCTCGCTGGCGACCGGATCGAGCGCCGTGCTCGCGTTCGTCGCGGCGATGGCCGCCGGCATGGCGATCGAGCGCTTCGCCTCGGCCAGGGCGAGAGCGGAGATGAGCGAGCAGACGACGGAATGAACGGCAAGTAAAACAACGCTTGTGACGGGCAGAACGGCGCACAACGCGCGTCGCGCCGGACGGAACATCGTGTGTCGCGCCGGGCGCCGAGCGTCACGGGGGCGCCGCGAGCCGATCGGGATCTGCAGGCCAGAGCAGGCGGCGCGCGTTGTCGCGGTAGATCTTCTGCAGCACGGGCGCGGGCAGGTGCATACCGTAGATCCTCCAGGACCCCTGGCGGCCGTTCGCGGCCTCGGTATCGAAGTAGTCGTCCTCGGTCTCGAGGAAGCGCGCATAGACCTCATAGCCTGCGGTCCTGGCGCTCTTGAGGTCGGTGCCGAAGAGCACGCGGTCCTGGTAGCGCACGAAGAAGCGGTGCGCCGCGCGCGGCTGCCGGCCCAGCTCGCTGATGCTGGCCGACATGTCGACCTGCAGATTGGGGAAGCGATCGAGCCAGCCCGCGAGCTGCTTCAGGTCTTCGGACGAGCTGGCCATGTGCGCGCCCACGAAGGTGACGTCGGGGTGGCGCTCGATCACGCGGTTGCGCTCCTCGAAGAGCCGCGCGCGGGTTGGAAAGCGCGTCCTGTCCGCGAATGACCAGCTCGGGAACTCGTGCAGCTCGTGCCAGCGCTCGTTCTTCGCGTCCAGCGGGGCGAAGAACGCCGCCGGGTCGGCCACGTGCCAGAGCACGGGCCGGCGGTGGCGCGCGCACGTGCGCCAGACCGGCTCGAGATCCGGGCTGTCGAGCGCGACGCGCCGGCCGTCGGGCGTGCGCACCGTGAGCCCGAGCTCCTTGAAGATCTTGAGCCCCTTGGCCCCGGCCTCGAAGTCGGTCGCGAGCTGCGCGGCCACGCGCTCGCCCCAGCCCGGGGCGCCCACGAGCGTGAGGTCGAGGTTGACATAGGTCAGGAAGCGCCCTGGATAGGCGCGGTCGAAGCGTTCGAGCTCGCGCACCAGGCGCTTGCCCGAGGAGCCATCGAGGTTGACCATGGTCTCGACGTGGAACGCGTCCATGCGCGCGACCTCGGCCGCCACGTCCACGACACGGTGCAGGTGCGTGTGGACATCGACGGCGGGCACGGCCAGGTGGATGATCGCGGTGCGCTCGAGCGCCAGAAGCGGTATGGGCTGCCAGTCCGCGAGCCGCAGCGCCGCGATGTCGGCGGACCGCGACGGCGCCGCGCGTGGCGCGGCCGGGCCGTGAGCGCACGCGGCTGGCAGGAGGAGAACGAGCATGAGCGCTGCGATGTCCGCGCGGGACATGAGGCGACCTCTGGACGCGAGCATGACCGAGCATAGCGCGCAGGAGGCCGCTCTCGGCGAGGAGCGCCTCGGCAGATCACCGAATTGGCATGATATGCTGCGGGGCGCAGGCGGAACGGAAGGAGGCAACGTGCTTCGACTCCACTTGGCTCTTGGTTGCGCGGTTTTCATGGTTGCAGCGTGCGGCAACGATGTGCACGAGGCGGCCGCGACGGGTGGCGTTGCCGGCAATGGCTCTGGCGCCACCGGTGGCGGCGGCGGTGCCGGCGGATCCGTCGCGAACAGCGGCGAGGGCGGCGCCGTCGGCTCGGCGGGAACGGCCGGCACCGGCGGCGACCCGGGTGGCGCCGGGGGCAGCGTCGCGGGCGGGGGCGTGGACGGTGCGGCCGACCCGTGTGGGGGAGCGTTACCGATCTCGTGTGGCGATCGTTTGAATCACAGCACGACGAGCCAGGGGCGCGCGAACGTGTGGACGGCCTACGACCGGACCGCTCGTGCCGAGTCGGGGCGTGAGACGGTCTATGCCTTCTCCTCGACGACCGAGTGCATGATGGTCGCAAAGCTCGAGAACCTCGCGACGGACCTGGATCTCCTGCTGCTGTCCGCCTGCGACCCGATCCAGTCGAACGAGATGGCTTCCTCGACCCCGCTGGATCTACAGACCGTCGAGACCGTGAGCTGGACGAGCGCGCCAGGCCAGACATCCTACCTGGTGGTGGACGGCTACGCAGGGGCCGAAGGCAGCTACACCCTCTCGGTCGACTGCGCGTGTCGATGATCGGACCGCTCCAATCGCGCCGGTCCTGCCCGTCGCGCGGCGGTCAGCGAAGCGCTCCTTCTCGCAGGCGCCTGCGGAGGTGCCGAGGAGGCCCGGGAACGACCGCTCACCTGGGCGGGTCCGTGCGATAAACGAGGCATGCCTGCCGCCCTCGCTGCGCTCGAGTACGCCCTCGCCGCCGGCTCCGTCGAGGCGTGGTTGGCGGAGCTGCGCGACGAGGCGGTTCGCTTGCGGATCCGTCGCGCGCTGGACGCCGATCGCAGGCTGTGGACGCAGTACCCCGATTCGCTGGGGAGCTGCCTGTTGACGCGGACGTTCGGCGTCAAGGCGCTGGCATCGCTCCACCAAGCGTGGACGAAGGAGCTCGCAGCGCGCGGGCGCCCGTGGATCCGCCCGCTGCGCGGACTGCCGATGCCCGACGGTCTGCTCGCCGAGCTGTACTCCGACGAGGAGCTGTCGCTCGCCGGGCTGCAGGTGCCGCGCTTCGCGTCGGAGGACGAGGTGGTGCTGACGGCGAGGCGGCTGCACCCGAGCGCGCAGCCGCCCGAGGAGCGCCGGCGGGAGCGTCTGCGCTGGCGCTGGACCGAGGGCCGCGCCGTGATCGAGCCGGAGCCGCCCGACGACGCGGCCGCGCCGGCGTATCCGCGGTTCGTGACGGACGGGTGGGGGCCGGCGTATCTGGTCCGGTCGGAAGGCGCGCTGCGGGTGGCATTGCCGTGCCCGGAGGAGGGCAGCGCGGACGCGCAGCTCTCGGCCGACGGCTCGCGCCTGATCGTGTACGGGACGCTCGACGAATACGCCGGAGGATTCGTGTACGTCGTCGATCCCGAGACGCTGGCCGTCGAGCGGCAGCTCGCGACCGATTCGCCGGTGTCCGATGTCACCGATGGCGGCGGGCAGATGGTGGTATCGACGTACCGCAGCGGGACGATCGGGTGGATCGACGGCCGCGCGCACGTGCTGCCGATCGGCGGCCATGCGATCTGCCTCTCGCCGAGCGGCAACCACGTGGCCACGGTCGGGGCGGCGCTGCGGATCTGGTCGCTGGCGGAGCTCGTGCGCCAGAGGACGCGGCCGCCGCTGCCAGGGTTCCCGCCGCGCTTCGATCCGAGCGGCGAGCGGTTGCTGTGCGGCAGGGAGCTGCTCGACGGTCGCACCGGGCGGCGGATCGCGCGGCTCAGTCCAGAGCTGGAACCGTATCTGGAGGGCGGACCGGCGCAGCCGTGGCTGCACTTCGGGACACGTCACCTGATCTGCACGCACGGCGGATTGCAGCTGTGGGACGCGCGCAGCGGGGAGCCGCTGGTGATGGAGGAGCCGCTCGGCTTTCCGCACTGGTACACGCTGGCGTACGACCGCGAGGGGTCGCGCCTGGCGGCGCTGCGCCAGGAAGAGACGACGGTGGCGCTGCACGAGCTGCCGCACGGGCGTTGCATCCGCACGGTGACGTTCGAGCTCGCCGGCTGGGCGCTGGGGATGGCCGAGGACGCGAGCCTGCTCGCGGTGCAGCAGGGCGGGCAGATCGAGGTCCGGACCGAGGACGGCGCGATGGTGCGGCGCTGCGGCCAGGCGACGATGTCGGGCCGGCGGCCGCGGTTCTCCGAGCCGGCGCCGCGGTTCTCGCTCGACGGCAGGCGAGTCGCCGCACGCGTGGGCGCCAAGGACTGGCGGATCTGGACGCTCGCGAGCGGGGAGGAGGAGCGTGTCGAGGGCAGCCTGGAGAAGGTCGCCGATTTCGCGGCGCCGGAGCCCACCGATTGGGCGCTGGAGGTCGGCACGATGTCGGTGTTCACCCACGGGCCGAGCGGCACCAAGATCGCGCTGCCGGTGATCGGCGGGTGGGTGTGCAATCCGGCCGATCCGCGGATCGCCGTTTGCGACGAGCTGCTCGTCGAGCTGCGGGCCGGCGGCTGAACCCCCCTGGGCGGGGAGCTGTGGCGCACCGGGGAAACTCCTCGTTATTGTATCTGCGAGTGGGCCTTGTTGTCCCCTGGCGGAAAGGCGGCCTCAACGCGCTGCATCCACGCGCAGGCGCGGACGGGAACGCCGCGGTGCGCCTGCGTCGTGCGTCGACCCGCTCTCATGACAGCGACAGGAGCGCCGAACCCGGTGTCACGTGACCGATACAATGAAGCGGTTGACAGCGACCGAACTCTTCTGATTTAGGACATCGGGGGGCATCATCCACATGGGGAGGGCGGGACGTGCTGTTGAAAATTGACACGGCGCTGCGGACGGACGCCGGCGCGGTGGCCGCCGATGACGGCTATGATGCCGTGATCGTGGGCTCCGGGATCGCCGGCGCGATCGTGGCCAACGAGCTAAGCCGAGCCGGCAAGCGGGTGCTGCTGCTGGAGGCGGGGGCGGGGACGAACCGGTCGATCTCCGGCTATGAATCTTACCTTGCCAACTTCTTCGCGGCGTCGTCGAAGGACAACCAGTCGCCGTTCCCGGAGAACCCGAACGCGCGGATGCCGCGCAGCCCGGAGCTCCGCAAGCTCCAGCCCGGCGAGACCGACCCGGCTCCCTACGTCGTGCAATCAGGCCCCTACGTCACCGACACCAACTACACGCGCGTGTTCGGCGGGACGACCATGCACTGGGAGGCGAAGACCCCCCGCATGCTGCCGGACGACTTCAAGGTTCGCACGCTGTTCGGACAGGGGGTCGACTGGCCGCTGAGCTACGAGGACATCGAGCCCGACTACCAGGTGGCCGAGCGCGAGGTCGGCGTCTCCGCCGACGTCCGGGAGCAGACGTACCTGGGGCTCCGCTTCCCTGAAGGCTACGTGTACCCGATGAAGGGCCTGCCGCTGTCCTACCTGGACCAGAGGGTCGGCAAGGGCATCGACGGCACCGAGGTCAAGCTGCACGACCAGGCATATTCCATCCGGATCCGCGCGTACCCGCAGGCCCGCAACGGAGTTCCCAACCCCGCATACGACGGCGGCAAGGGCTACGTGCCGGTGGGCGCCGTCAACACCCATCAGGTGGAGGAGGGGGAGCGCTGCCAGGGCAACACCAACTGCGTGCCGCTCTGCCCGGTGCAGGCGCGGTATCATTCCGGCAAGACGCTGGCGAAGGCGCTCGAGACAGGGCGGGTCGACCTGATGGTCCAGGCGGTCGCCTCGAAGGTGGTGATCGATCCCGAGAGCGGGCGCGTCACCGCGCTGGAGGTCAAGGTCTACAAGGACCCGCAGTCGTCAGAGCACGAGACGGTGACCGTCAAGGGCAAGATCTTCGTGCTCGCCGCCGGCGCCATCGAGACCCCGCGGCTCCTGCTGGCTTCGGGCGTCCGGAGCAGCAGCGGGCTGATGGGCCGCAACCTGATGGACCACTCCTACCTGCTGAGCTGGGGGCTGATGCCCGAGGTCTGCGGGACCACGCGCGGCACGAGCTGCACCGGCGGCATCATCGACCTGCGCACGGGGCCATTCCGGCGGAGTCAGGCGGCCTTCAGCGTGGACATCCACAACGACGGCTGGGGGTGGGCGACGGGCTCGCCCTTCACGGATCTGGCCGAGCTCGTGGACCAGCACAACCACTTCGGGGACGAGCTGCGCCGCGGGCTCGTCGACCGCATCTCGCGCCAGCTCCTGTTCGCGTTCATGCTCGAGGTGCTGCCGAGCGAGAGCAACCGCGTCACCGTCGATCCGCGCTACACCGACCGCCTCGGCAACATGCGCCCGGTGGTCTCGTTCACGGTGCCGGAGTACACGATGCGCGGCGCCGCGTACGCGCGGCAGTTCGCCAGGACCATGTTCGCGCGCCTGGGCGTCGTGGATTTCTCCCGGTACGACCCCGGCGACTACGGCTATGTCGCCTACGAGGGCGAGGGGTACGCCATCCGGGGGGGCAACCACCTGGCCGGCACGCACATCATGGGATCGGACAAGCGCACTTCGGTCGTCGACACCGACCAGCGCTCCTGGGATCATGAAAACCTCTATCTGGTCGGCGCCGGCAGCATGCCTTCGGTCGGCACCGCCAACGTGACCCTCACCCTCGCCGCGCTCTGCTACCGGAGCACGCGCGCGATGCTCAAGCAGCTCCACTGACGGGAGGTACGCCCATGATCAACTCCAGACGCTCCGAACCTCCCGCGCCGCGGAACAAGATCGAGACCCTCACCGAGCTGCACCATTACCTGCAGCACGCGCTCCAGCTGGAGCACGCCACGATCCCGCCGTACCTCGCGGCGCTCTACTCGATCAAGCCGGGGAGCAACCCGGATGCCGTCCATATCCTGCGCGTGGTGGCTGTCGAGGAGATGCTCCACCTGACCCTCGCGGCGAACCTGATGAACGCCGTCAAGGGCACGCCCGATCTGACGGCCAAGGGCTTCGTGCCCAGCTACCCCGCCTACCTGCCGGACGGCGAGACCGACTTCCAGGTCCACATCGCCCCCTTCGGCATCGAGGCCATCGAGACCTTCAAGAAGATCGAGCGGCCGAAGAAGGGAGGCGGGCGGCTCGTCCGCCGCGCCGCCCCGGCCGGCGCCACGGTGCTGGGCGTGAACCCCGACGACTGCGAGATGCAGTTCTATAGCATCGGCGAGTTCTACGCCGCCATCGAGGACGGCCTCGTCCGCCTGGAGGCGGAGGCGCAGGCCCGGGGCGAGACGATCTTCATCGGCGATCGCGGGCGGCAGATCACCCCGGAGTACTACTATTCCGGCGGCGGCGAGCTGCTGCCCGTGATCGATCTGGCCAGCGCGCGCCGGGCCATCACCCTGATCATGGAGCAGGGCGAGGGCACCGAATCCAGCATCTACGATCGGGAAAAGGAGCTGTCGCACTATTACCGCTTCGAACAGCTCACCCAGGGTCGCTACTACCAGCCGGGTGACCAGCCGGGCCAGCCGACAGGGCCGGCGTTCACCGTCGACTGGAAGGGCGCGTATCCCATCAAGACGGATGTCAAGCTGGCCGAGCTGCCGGCCGGCTCCGAGCTGTATGACATGGCGGTCGCCTTCAACCGCGCTTACGCGAAGTTCCTCGAGACGCTGACGCGGGCCTACAACGGCGAGCCGGCGCTGCTGATGAGCGCCGTGCCGCAGATGTTCGAGTTCCGCAACCTGATCACCCAGCTGATCCGCAACCCGCTTCCAAACAGCGAGTTCACCGCGGCGCCTACCTTCGAGCTCTACCCTGCCGCGGACGCCCCTGCCGCGGTCGCCGGCGCGAGCGCGGCGTCGAGCCGCCTCGATCGATTCCTCGCCTTCTCCGCGGAGGTGACCGCCTTTGCCGTGTTCGACCTGCATGGGACCGGGCAGGCCGAGGCGTATCTGAAGGCCGCCGATGATGTCGTCGGCGCCGCCGTGGTGGACGAGCTGCTCGCCATCCACGGCGGGGCGGGGCAGGGGAGCGACCGCCAGGCGCGTGACGCCTTCCTGCGCCGGGAGATCTTCGGCCACGAGAAGCTCGGGCCGATCGCCCGCAACATCATCAAGATGTGGTATTCCGGCGTCTGGTACGAGCTGCCCACGGCCTGGACCGAGGCCTACGGCCCCGCGCCGAAGGACGTGACGTTCGTTGTCTCGCCGTCCTCGTACGTGGAGGGGCTCCTGTGGACGGCGATCGGCGGTCACCCCGCCGGAGCCAAGCCGCAGGGGTTCGGGTCGTGGGCCGATCCGCCGCGCATCCCGTCCTCCGAGGACACGCCGGCGCGCCGGTCGCTGCCTGTCGTCGGCGAGCGATAGCGCGTCGCGGGGGGGCAACGTGGTGTCGGGAGGGATCGGCCGATAGCGAGGCCGACCGAGGGCCCGTCGGCGAATTCGAGGGTTGCGTCGAGCCGGTTCGGTAGGCGATAGAAGTCCCGGAGGAGGAGCGCATGGTCGGGATGGGGAGGGAGATCTGCGGCGACCTGGGGATCGCCGAAGAGCGCGAGTGGCTCGTCACCAACGGCATCGGCGGCTATGGCTCCGGGACGGTGGCCGGCTCGCTCACGCGCGGCTACCACGGGCTGCTCGTCGCCGCCCTCCGGCCGCCCGTCGATCGGCGGCTGATGCTGGTCAAGCTCGACGAGACCGTCACCTACCGCGGCGCGGCCTGGGACCTCGCGACCAACCGCTGGGCGAGCGGCGCCGTCGCGCCGAGCGGCTTCGTCAACATCGAGCACTTCGCGCTCGAGGGCTCGATCCCTTGCTGGCGCTACGCCTGCGCCGACGCGCTGCTCGAAAAGCGCGTCTGGATGGAGCACGGCCAGAACACGACCTACGTCGCTTACACCGCGCTCCAGGCGCGCGAGCCGTTGCGCCTCACCGCGCGCGCCATCGCCAACAACCGCGTCTTCCACAACACCGGCACCGTCGCGTGGCCGGCCGAGGTCAGCGCCGCTTCGGGCGGCGTCCGCGTCGTCACGGCCGGCGACGCGCTGCCGCTGTTCCTCAAGCTGGAAGGCGGCGCGGCCACCCCCGCGACGGAGCTCTACCGCGGCTTCGCGCTCCCGGCCGAGACGGCGCGCGGGCTCCTCGACCGCGACGACCACCTCCACGTCGCGACCTTCGAGGCGACCCTCCTGCCCGGCGAGACGGTGGTGTTCCTCGCCGCCGCCGGAGATGACACCACCGCTGTCGATCGGGAGGCCCTCCCGCGCCGCCGCGCGCGCGATCGGGCCCTCCTCTCGGCGTGGAGCGGGGCGCGCCCGTCGGGCGCGGCCGCCGCCCCCGGCTGGGTCTCGCAGCTCGTCCTCGCCGCCGACCAGTTCGTCGTGGACCGCGCGCAGACCCCCGGCGGCAGCCCCGGCAAGAGCGTCATCGCCGGTTATCCTTGGTTCGAGGACTGGGGCCGCGACACGATGATCAGCCTCCCCGGCCTCGCGCTCTCGACAGGACAGGCGAGCATCGCCGCGCCGATCCTCCGCACGTTCGCCGCCTTCGTGGATCAGGGGATGTTGCCCAACCGGTTCCCCGACGGCGCCGCGCACCCCGAATACAACACGATGGACGCCACGCTCTGGTACTTCCAGGCCATCCGCGCCTGTCACGAGGCGACCGGCGACGACGGGCTCCTGCGCGATCTGTTCCCGGTGCTGCGGGGCATCGTCGACTGGCATATCCAGGGCACGCGTTATGGGATCCAGGTTGACCCGGGCGATGGCCTGCTCCGCGGCGGGCAGGATGGCGTCCAGCTCACCTGGATGGATGCCAAGGTCGGCGATCGCGTGATCACGCCGCGCATCGGCAAGCCGGTCGAGATCAACGCCCTCTGGTACAACGCGCTGCGGGCGATGGTCGCCTTTGCCGCCCGCCTCGGCGAGCCCGCCGAGCCGTATCAGGGGATGGCGACGAGGGCCCTCGCGTCCTTCGAGCGCTTCTGGAACGCCGCCGCGGGCTACTGCTACGATGTCCTCGACGGGCCCGCCGGCGCCGAGGCGGCGCTCCGGCCGAACCAGATCTTCGCCGTGTCGCTCCCCGAGAGCCTGCTCTCCCCCGAGCGACAGCGCGCCGTTGTCGACGCGTGTGCGCGGGCGCTCCTGACCTCGTATGGGCTGCGCTCGCTCGCCCCGTCGGATCCGGCGTATCAGGGGTTCTACGGCGGCGATCAGGAGCGCCGCGACGCCGCTTACCACCAGGGCATGGTGTGGGCCTGGCTCATCGGCCCGTTCGTCGAGGCGCACCTCCGTGTTTATGGCGATCCCGACGCAGCCCGCCGGCTGCTCGCGCCGATGGGCGACCACATCAACACCGCCGGCCTCGGCTCGATCAGCGAGATCTTCGATGGTGACGCCCCCTTCGCGCCGCGCGGCTGCATCGCTCAGGCGTGGAGCGTCGCCGAGGTGCTCCGCGCCTTCACGCTCCTCGACCAGGCGGCGTCGCCCGGATCTCTATCCCCGTGAGAACCACAGCGGTTTCCGCCCACCTCTGCACCATGCAGAGCGGCGGTCTCCCGCACAGGAGACGGGCCCAGATCGGCGTTTTCGGCGCGCAAGCGCACTCCGGTGCGCTGAGCACCGAAAACGTCGAGGTGGGCCCGTATCCGAAGCGGGTGACCGTCGCTCTAGATCAGTCGCCCTTGCAGACGTCGGCACAGGTGCCCGTCGCATCACTGCACGCGAAGGACGCGCAGTCCGAATCGGCGGAGCAGGGCGCGCCGGCGGCGCCGAGCGGCGCGCACGAATCGCCCTCGCACGCCGTGCCGGCCGCGCAGTCTTCGTCCGAAGCGCATGGACCGCCCGCCTGCTCGCGCGCCTGGCACGTCCCTTCTTGACTACAGCGAAGCTCTTCTTGGCAGTCGAGGCTTCCTTTGCACGACTCCCCCATGGCGAGCCGTGGCGCGCACGTCCCCGCGTCGGGCGGTGAGGGCTGGTCGCACCGGAGCGCCTCGTCGCAGTCGAACCTCGACGAGCATGGCTCTCCGGCCGCTGCCCTCGCTTTGCACGCCGACGTCGACTGCCCGCTCGCGTCGACGGTGCGCACGCAGCGGTCCCGGGCGCAGTCCCAGTTGTTGCCGCACGTCCCGCCCTCGGGCACGGAGCCGTCCCACGCATCGCGGCAGGACGGCGTGAACTCGGCGTTCACCCCCAGAAGCACGCCCAGTACTTCAATTTCGGCACAGGGGGCCGCGTGCACCTCGGCGAGGCACGCCTCCGCCTTCTCCGGGACGAAGGTGCCCTTCACCTCGCCTCCGCTGCTGACGGCGACGAGGATCGCCTCGAGCTGCGAGGCGCACGCGTCGGCGGAGCTCGCGTCCAGGCCATGCGCGGCCCGGGTCGCCGCGTCGCAGCACGCGAACGTGCGGTCGCAGAGGGCCTTCGCATAGCTGGAGAGGAAATCGCTTCCTGTCCGCGCCGGCGCCTCGTCGTCCCCGCATCCGGGCACGGCGGACATCGCGACGGCGACGGCCGATAGGAGCGTCGCCGACAAGACAGATCGATGCGTGCGCATGAAGAACCTCCTTGGCCCGATCGTAAAGGGATCGCCGGAGCCAAGCCAGCGTGAGTGCCATGACAAGCTTCGGAATCTTCTCGCCGGTGGGTGTCGAGATGGTTGGCTGTTACACGAGACCGAGCTGAGCCAGCGCCGGGCGAGCGCGTCTGTTGCGCCCCTTCAGTCGTCGTCCGCTCCTCCGCGCTGATCGCCGCCGCGCGCGGGCGAAAGCGGCCCGTCGCGGAGCTCTTCCAGCACCTCGGCGAGGCTCGACGCAACGTCGGCGAGCCCCGCGTTCACCCGGTCGGCGTGCGTCCTGAAGCTCAGGATACACATCCGCAGCAGGAACCGCCCCCCGGCCACCACCCCCGTGAGCAGCACCCGCTGCTTCGCGTTCACCCGCGCGAGGAGGCGCCGGTTCAGCGCGTCGAGCGCCGGCCCGTCGTCGACGCCGGGCGGGCGCGCCCTGAAGGCGAGGAGCGACAGCTCGGGCTCCGCCACGACCTCGAGCTGCGCCATCTGCCGGAGCGCGTCGGCGGCGCCGCGCGCGAGCGTGAGCTTCTCGTCGAGCTCGGCCCGGAAGACGGAGGCCCCATGCATCTTCAGCGGCAGCCACACCCGCAGCCCGCGCGCGTCGCGCGACAGCTCGGGGCTGATCGCGCAGAAATCCACGAGATCGTCCTCTGACTGCATCGGCGGCATGTACGACGCCGAGAGCGCGTGCGCGCGCCGCAGCGCCTCGCGATCGCGCACCGCGAGGCAGCCCGTCCCGTACGGCAAGAAGAGGCTCTTGTGCGGGTCCAGCGTCACCGAATCGGCGCGCTCGATCCCCCGCATCGCCGCGCGCCCTCGCTCGGTGAGCGCGAAGAAGCCGCCGTACGCCGCGTCGACGTGCAGCCAGAGGCGCTCGGCCTCGGCGAGGCCGGCGAGGGCGGGCAGATCGTCGATCGCGCCGGTGCCCGTCGTGCCCGCGGAGGCCACGAGCAGGAAAGGCGAGAGGCCGCGCGCCCGGTCGCGCGCAACCGCCTCCGCCGCCGCGTCGGTCCGCATGCGAAAGCGCCCGTCCACCGGGATCTCGCGCACGGCCTCCGGCGGAAAGCCGGCGAGGAGCGCGGCCTTCGTCACCGAGTGGTGCGCTTCCTCCGAGGCATAGAGGGTCCCTCGCAGGAAGTCCGGCGGGAGGCGCTCGCGGCGCGCGGTGATCACCGCGACGAGGTTCGCGAGCGAGCCGCCGGTCGTGAGGATCCCCCCGGAGCCCTCGGGCAGGCCGAGCATGGCGCAGAACCAGGCGATCACGTTCGCCTCGATCTGCACGAGCAGGGGGGCGGCCTGGAAGACGCCCACATACCGGTTCACCGCGTCCGCGATCAGATCGGCCACGGCCGCGTGAAAGAGGCCGCCGCCCGGGATGTACCCCATGTAACCGGGGGACGCCGTGTTCAGGCTCATCGGGATGAGCTTGCCGAAGAGCTTCCGGAGGAGCTTTTCGTAAGGCACGCCGCGCTCCGGCAGCGGCTCGCGGAGCGAGCGCGCGACCCGCTTGCCCCCCCGCGTCGCGTGCATCGGCTGCTCCGGCAGGCTCTCGATGTGCTGGACGATGCGGTCCATCGCGAGCTCGACCATCTCGCGCATGGCGTCGCCCGGCAGCTCGAGCGGGTGGGGGCCTGACGGCGGGCGTTTCGGGCGGGCCAACGCGCGCCATCCTACGTCATCGCGCGCTCCACGGCGGGCGGCGTTCCGGGCGAGAGCGTCGCGAAAACGTCGCGAGAACGTCCAGCGAGACGAGCCGCCTCGTCCGGGGTGGGCGCCGGCCTGCGATCGACGCCCGAGCCGGGTCCTCCTCGAGCTCGCGGAGCGTCACGCGCGTCCGTACCCTCGTTGCCCGTGCACCACCACGGCGCGCATCTCGCGCTCGGCGTCTTGCTCCTTGATGGTCTCGCGCTTGTCGTGGCTCTTCTTCCCCCGCGCCAGCGCGATCTCGACCTTGGCAAGACCGCTCTTGAAGTAGAGCCGGGTCGCGACGGCGGTCATCCCCTCGCGGGCGATCGAGAGGTCGATGCGCTCGATCTCGCGCCGGTGGAGGAGGAGCTTGCGCGCGCCCTTCGGCACGTGGCCGAAGGCGGCGCTGGCCATCGCGGCGATGCTCACGCCGTGCAAGAACACCTCGCCCCGGAGGACCGTGCAGAACGAGTCGGTCAGGTCGGCCTTGCCGGCGCGAAGCATCTTCACCTCGCTCCCTTTCAGGACGATCCCCGCCTCGAAGCGGTCGCCGAGGTCGTAATTGAAGCCTGCGCGCTTGTTGCGCGCGATGAGGGTCTCGCCAGGCCTGGCCTTTTCCTTCGGCACGAGGGCATCTTAACACGACACCGCCCGCGCCCCGGCGATCACGGAGCCGCGCACGCCACCCTGCGCGGCTGCCTCGAACAGCGCTGCGCGCACCGGAGCGCCCCCATTTCGCCGGCCCCTGTCAATCGCAGCGGCAGTAGAGGCACCCAGGGTGGTGCGGACCGGTTCCGCAATATCCAGCCCACCCGGTATTGCTGCACGTGCAGGGGTCATGAGGGCGGAGACAGTTGTCCAGCTTGCACGACTGGTCTGGCGCTTCGAACGGCGAATCAACGCTCGGGGTGTCCGCCGATGCGCCGTTCGCCGGAGCTTGGGCGGATGCCAGGTTGTTCGCCGCCGGCTCCTCCATGTGTGCTGCGCGGCCCGCGGCGCCCATCCCTATCGAGGAGAGAAGCGCCACAATTGAGATGATCCATCGATTGTTCATGGTCAAATCTCCTGCGCACGGCGTTTGTCGCTCATCGGTGCGCGCGATGGGAAACGTCGATAAATGCCGCATTTCAGCGACGAGTGCGCCTCATCGACGCTTAGCAAATTGAGCGATGGCTCCCTGGCCGCAAGTGACCGCGCGAGCGCGGAGGGGGTCCGAGCGCGGATCGAGAGGGCAAAAGGGCTCCGCCGGGAAGACAGGGAGGAACCACGCGGACCATTGGTCGCAAGTTGGCGATGCCACAGCGCAACCTCAGCGTCGCTCGCTTCCTCGTTCGCGCAAAGCGAGGTGATCACGCCCGGCTCGGGCAGCTCGATGTCGAGGTTCAGAACCGGCCGCCGAGCGCCGCGCCAGCGCCCTGGCACCGAGCGCCACGGCTCCCCGCTGAGCGTTCACCGACGACTTTCGCCTCGGGGGCGACGTTGCCGAGGGGAGTGGTCAAATTTGAACATGAAGGCGAGAAGGCAGAAGGCGAGAAGGCGGGACGAAAAGAACAATGATCTTCCTGCTTTCTCGCCTTCATGTGAACTCTCTCCGGGCCAATGTGACCACTACCGGGCCGTGGCGCGGCTACGCGCGCGCCCTCCCAGCGATCACCACACGCCGGTGAGGGGGACGTCGCCGGAGGCCGAACTGGAGGGCGCGGTCTGCGCCGTCCCAGCCGTTGCCGTTCATGTCGAGGAGCCGTGCGACATCGGGTCGAGGCTAGCAGGGGGCGTCATGGCGGGGACGGCGACGAGGCTCCCGGGCTCGTCGCGGTGGCGAACGCGATCCCGCTCTGCAGATCGCGGCGGGTCACGATGCCTGCGAGATCGATGTCGAGGCGGACGATGGCCTGGGACACCTCGGGCCGGATGCCCGTCAGGACGACCTGCGCCCCGAGCAGCCGGACCGCCCGCGCCACCTGCAGGAGCGCGCTCGCCGAGCCCGTGTCGATGTCCGGCACGCCCGTGACGTCGATGATCGCCACCCGCGCCTGCCGCTCGACCACCTTGCTCAGCAGGTTCTCCATCATCTGCTGCGCCCGCGCCGCGTCCAGCGCGCCCACCAGCGGCAGCACGAGGACGCCCTGGCGGATGGGCACGATGGGCGCCGACAGCTCCAGGAGCGTCTTCGCCTGCATCCGGAGCTTGTCCTCGAGCTGCTTTCGCTTGGTGATCACCTCCGAGAACAGCACGATCCCGCCGATCTCGCCGGTCGTCGTGTGCCACGGGAAGATCCTCCAGCTCCCCCATTCGACGTGCCCGTCGGCCCGCGGGAAGGGCTCCTCATCATTCCCTTCCGAGGCCCCTGCGAGGCAGCGCTGGTGGATGGCCTTCCAGTGCTCGGGCATGTCGGGGAAGATCTCGTAATGGCTCCGACCGAGGACATCTTCTTCGCGCAAGCCGAAATCCGCCAGGTGGCGGTGACTGACCAGGATGTAACGCATATCCCGATCGAACATGGCAAACGCGGCCGGTGTGTAGGTGACAAAGAGGCGCACATGCTCCTCGCTCCGGCCCAGCGCAGCGCGGAGGTGATCCCGCTCTTTGTCCGCCTCCTCCAGCTCCCGGATGCGCTGCCTCAGGCGCTCGTTCTCAGCAATGACATCCTTGTGATCCGATTCACAGTTCATCCGTGCCCCTTGCTCTATCCTCACCTGTATACCAAAAGAGGTGGAACGTCACAGGTCGTGCAGGGAGGTCTGTAGCGGGCGCTCGCCGGACGGACCGGTGTGGGGGCGCCCCGATCGACGACCTGAAGAGCTGTGCGGAGTTGCCGTTTTCGCACGACGCTCTCCAGGTCGTCCCCGCTTCCCTGGGCGCGCGTGGCGCGCGCCCGTCGGCATCGCGGCTCGGTCTCGTTGGCCAGCGCTCCGATCAGCCCCCGAAGAGCGCCTTTGCCTGCTCTCCCAGCACGTCCTCGCCCTTCGGGCTCAGGGCGCCTCGGAGAGCCGCGGCGTACACCTGCCCTCCGAGCACACCGCCGTCATTCCCTCCGGATACACGGGCGCGCAGGGAGGGCACGCGACGATCTCTTCGGGGCAAACGAGGGCGCCGAGATCCCCGCTCGGGTTGAGGGCGACGATGCCTTTCCCGTCGCACGACTCGCAGCACCCGACGCCGTCGCGCAGGGCGCAGTCCGCGTCTTTCGTGCATTCCGTCAGCGGGGATTCGCGCACGTCGACGACGACGCAGCGCCCGCTCTCGCATGTGGCGGCGAAGTACTGGGAGGTGCTCTCGGCCTCGCCGACCTCCGGGCATCGCTCGCACTGCGTGTCCCCGCACCCGCTGGCATTCCAGAAATCCGACACCGCGTCGCGGTGGAGGGCGACGAACGCGCTGGCGTCGACCGGGTCGCAGGAGGCGCAGCAGCGCGGCGGCGCGAGGACGCAATCGCCCGGCGCCGCGCACGCATCCATGTCCGTGGTGGTGCCCTGACAGGTCTCCAGGCACGCCGCGAGCGACTCGAAGCGGTTCGCGTTGCCCTCGCAGCCACCATAGGTGAACGGAACACACTCGCCGGTGCTGGGATCGTGCCAGTAGCTCGGGATCGCCGCGTCGCAGGGCCCGGTCTCCTGCGGCAGCGTGCAACGGTCCGGCGATTCGCCGCCGGCGCCGCTGCTCGCGGCCGAGCCGCCGCCGCTGCCTGCGACCGAGCTGCTGGAGCCGCCGCCGCTGCCCGCGACCGGGCCCCCGCCGCCCGGGCCCTCGCCGCCCGATCCGCCGTCGTTCCCCGCGCCGCTGCAGGCCGCCGCGAGCATGAGAGAAGTGAGCAAGCCCAGGCCGAGGGACAAGCGCCGGTACATTCCAAGGACATCGCAATCGGCGCGCCGTCGGTCACCTGAGCATAAGACAATCGATCGTAGGAGTTGCATCCGGAGTCGATGGCATGTCAGGCGGTGGTGTGCCAGGCGACGCTGCGCGCCGTGACGACGTGATCGAGGTGCGGCGCGCCCCTCTCCGGAGCGCCGCCTACGTGGAGGTACCGTGTCCCACCTGTCGGCCGATCCGCCAGCCGGAGGGCTCGCTCGCGGTGAGCCAGAGATCGCTTCCCTCTGCTGCTCACTTCCTCGGCGCGACGGCGATGGTGCCCTTGATCATCCCCATGCCGCACGCGAATTGGAGCTCCCCTGCCTTCAGCTCGGGAAGGTCGATGGTCACAGGCTGTCCGGTCGGCAGCTCCTTGCGGATGCCGAGGCTCGGGAAGACGACCTCCTTGGTGCAGCCGCCGCTGTCGTGGCGGACGAGCCGGAGCTCCAGCCGCTCCCCCTCGACCGCGGCGATCTTGTCGGGCACGAAGGCGCCGTGGACCATGATCTCGACCACGCGAGGGCCCTTCTGTGGCTCGGCGCTCGCGGGCTGAGAGCAGCCGAGCGCGGAGGTGACCGAGGTGATGCCGAGCGCGATCGAGAAGATTGCGTGCGTGACCTTCATGAGAAGCTCCTTTCAGGTGCCGCGGGAAGACGCGCGGGTCTCCGTCGCATTACAGTCGAGCGTGGGAGATCGGCTCGCCTGCCGGGACCGGCGACGTGCGTCCCCGCGCCGCCTGAGCGCCCGCAGCGCCCCGGGCTCGTGGCCTTACGAACGTCAGGTCACGAACTCCGGCGGGCCGTAATGGCGGACCGGGGGGCGCGTCTGCTCGGCTGCGAGCCGGTTCCAAGGAACGCGGACCGGCCGCGAGGAGCGCACGCCGCGCGCCCTCCGACCCTTCCAGACCCAGGGGACGCCATGACCCAGCTCGATCCCGACAAAGCACGCACCGCTGTCACGTACTCCGCCGCGGCGGATCACTTCGACGACCCGCCGCTCGCCTTCTGGGCCCGCATCGGGGAGCGCACCGTCGAGCGCGCCCGCCTGGAGCCCGGCCACCGCGTCCTCGACGTCTGCTCTGGCACCGGCGCGTCCGCCATCCCCGCGGCCCGGGCCGTCGGGCCCACGGGCTCCGTGCTCGCCGTGGATCTCGCCGAGCCATTGCTCGACCGCGGGCGCGCCAAGGCCCGCGCGCTGGGGCTATCGAACGTCGACTTCCGCTGCGCCGACGTGGAGGCGCTCGACCCGCCGCCCGGAAGCTTCGACGCCGTCATCTGCGTCTTTGGCATCTTCTTCATGCCTGACATGCCTGCCGCCGTACGCCGGCTCTGGGGATGGCTGAAGCCCGGCGGCACGCTCGCCATCACCACATGGGGCGAACGCGTGCTCGAGCCCGGCAATACCGCGTTCTGGGACGCGATCCGGGCCCACCGCCCCGACGTCTACAAGACCTTCCGGCCGTGGGAGCGCATCGACACCCCGGGCGCCCTCCGCGCCATGCTCGCGGAGGCCGGTGTTGCGGCCTGCGCCGTCGACGCCGAGCGCTCCAGCCAGGCCCTCGACTCGCCAGACGACTGGTGGATCATCGCCCTCGGGTCGGGCTACCGCGGCACGATCGACAAGCTCGATCCCGGCGCGCAGGAGGCCGTCAAGCGCGACACCCTCGCCCCGCTCCGCGAGCGCAACGCCCTCACCGCCGAGACCAACGCGCTGTACGCGATCGCCACGAAGCACCCTGGGCGTTGAGGGCCGCCTGCCCTGGTCGCCGAGTGAACCCGGCAGCTCCTCGACGCCCGCCGGCCCGGCTGACCGCGGGGGGCTGGGTGAGCAAGCGGCGGAGGGGGGCCAAGCGCCCGCCCGCGGGCCGACGAATAGAATCACGGCGCCGCGACGTTGAGCTTCATGACGACATTTCCGGCCCCGAAGGGCGCATTCACGGCATCGACGTCTTGCCCCACAACGGCGACATTTCCTTCAGGATCCACGGCGAGCCCCAGCACGTCGATGACCTCGGAACCGAGGATTTGGACCCATGAAATATGCCCCTCGCTGTCGAACCGCATGACGAACGGCCGGGAATCTCCGTCTGGGCCGCCCGGCATGCCGTCGGCCTCCAGGCCCCCGCTGCCGACGCTGCCCGAAACGAAGGTGTTCCCGAGAGCGTCGACACCGAAGCTCACGGCGAAAGGAAAGTCGCCCCTGATGACTTGGCTCCAGAGGTGGGCTCCATCAGCGTCGAATTTCGCCACGAAGGGACTGTCGTTTGAACAATCCGTGCCATGCAGGGGTCCGCCGCCGAAATCAAAGTCGCATTGCGCGTTCCCGGCGAGGAACACGCTTCCGTCTCCATCCACCGCGACGCCAGTAAGGCTGCGGTGGTAGCCCCAGGGTGCTCCCCCCTCGAAAGGAGCGGCAAATTCCTTCCTCCAGAGTCGGTTTCCCGAGGCGTCCAACCGCGAGAGGCCGAGCCGCGTGTATCTAGTTTGTCCGTCATCGAGGTACGAGTCGTCGGTCGCAATCACGATTTGCCCTGAAGCGTCGACGGCCAGGGTGCCGCCTGGCATGTACCTGCCGTCTGCGTACTTGCTCCAGACAAAATGTCCCGTCGCATCGAACTTCGCCACGTAGGCCTTCGTCGGGTCCTCGGCAGCATCGGTTGGCGCCGTGAGCGGACCTCCCCCGAGATCGAGGAATTCGGCGAAATTTCCCGTGAACACCACGCCGCCCGTCGTCGGATCGACCGCGATGGATCGGATATCCCAATCTGTGTCATACGCGGCGTTGAGGTGCACGCTCCAGAGGGGATTGCCGGCGCTGTCGAGCTTGGCCAGGAACTTGGCGGCCCGGGGCGAGGTCATCGTCGCACCCTCGAGATCCATGGTTTGTGAGAAACTGCCTACGAGGAACATGTTGCAGTCCGCGTCGAAAACGATGTGCTCGCCGGCCTGCGGATTCGAATCATCGCCGAAGAGCTTGCTGAGGGTGTGGTTGCCCGCGGCATCGTACGTTGCCAAGAGGGCGTCGTCGGTTCCCCCGGACCGGAGCACGCCGCCGCCCATGTCGACGTCCGACGTCGTGTATCCTGTCATGCCGAGGTTGCCGGATGGATCAAAAGCGATGTCCGTGATCGCCAGCGGAAAGGTGCCGCTCGTCGCCGGCCAGTCGTCCAGGCTGAAGGGACGGGAAGCCACCGCCGCGCTGCACCTGCCCGACGAGCCGCCCGCGCCGCCGGAACCCGACGAGCCGCCCGCGCCGCCGGCGCCGCCCGCGCCCGAGCCATCGGGGTCGAGCGGCTGCTGGCCGGGGTCGAGATCACCGATCGGCACGCGATCGATGACGCACCCAAACGTGGTGGCTGAGAGAGCGACCGGGAACCACAACAAGGAGAGTGCTAGCCGCGAAAGTCGCATGATCGAGAATCCTCCACTGAGCGGCGATCTCTCTGCCCGCGCCTTTGATCACGGAATCGTATTTGAACAGCGACCCACCTTGATCATGCGCGGCGCCTGAGCGGAGCGCGGGCTCCGCGCGACGAAGGCGCACGCCTGCGACGCGGCTTCTGCGACGTGCCCTCCGGCCACGAGGGCGTCGACGCGGAGGACGTCGCGCTCGATGGCGAGGCTACCTCCTGGAAAGCGCGCCGCGTGCTCGGCGGTGAGGCGAAGGGCGAGCGGCGCGTCCCCCCGCGTGAGGGCCGCTCGCGCGGCGTCGATGAGCCGGAGCTCGTCCGATAGAACGGAGGTGGGTGTCGCAGGGGACTGCGCTACCTCCGCACTGCGGGGTTCTCGTGGAAGGGGGTCGATGGCGGGGGCGGCCGTCGCCGCAGGAACGGATGAGGGGACCTGGCGCGCGAGCCCGATCGCCTGGGGCGCGGGCGCCACGTTCTTGGTCGACGCCGCTGCGCGCGGGGCGGGCTCGGCGGCAGGGGCGGCGGCGGGCTCTGCCTTCGCAGGCAGGGCGGGCTCCTCCTGCGTGGCCTCCTGCGTGGCCTCCTGCGTGGCCTCCTGCGTGGCCTCCTGCGTGGCCTCCTGCGTGGCCTCCTGCGTGGCCTCCTGCGTGGATGAAGCGGCTGCCGGCGCCACCCCGTCGATCTCCGCCGCGCGAGGCGAGCGCATGGGGGCTGCGGGCGCGACGGCGTCCGCGTGATGGGTCGCCGCCACGTACGCGCCCCCGAGCACGAGGGCGACGGACGTGACGCCGATAGACGCGACGACCACCGCCTTCAGGCCGAGCGCGTGAGCGGCCTGCGCCGCGATCCCCCCGCTCGCCTTGGCCGCACCGACGCCGAGCTTCGTCGTTGCGACCGCGGTCGCGGTCCCCGCCGCGGCGGCCGCGAGGGCCTTCGCGCGGAGCGAGGAAGGCGCCTTCGCCGTCCTCCCGGCGCGCAGCAGCGCGCGGTCGAAGTCGTCGTACGAGTCGCTCACGGCCGCCTCCCGCCGCTCACCGGCAGACCCCTCTTCAATCGCTCCGTCGCTCGCTTCCACGCCTCACGGGCGCGGCGGAGTCGTGACGCCACGGTCCCTGGCGGCAAGTCCAGCAGATGAGCGATGTCCTCCATCGTCTCTTCTTCGATCTCATGGAGCACGAACACCGCGCGAAGCTGGTCGTCCAGCGCCTCGAGCGACGCGTCCAGCAGCCTGCGCGCGCGCGCGTCGTCGAGGCGGCTGTCCGGCTGCTCGCCCGCCGGCGCGGAGGGCTCTCCCTTGAGCTCTTCGTGACGTGCTCGCCGGGTTCGCTCGCGCCGGACCATGTGAACCACGACCGAGACGAGGTACGAGCGCTCTTTGCCGGGAAGGATCGCGTCGAGGCGCGACGCCGCCACCACGAACGCTTCCTGCGCGATGTCCTCGGCTGCCGCCTCGCCCACGCCCATCCGGCACGCGAACCGCCACAGGAACTCGAGGTGCGACGCGAGCTCTTCGAGGCGCGCCTCGCGCGCGACGTCGGTGGTGGACTCACAGGGGGAACGCGCCTGCGCGTCGACGAGTCCGCCCAGAGGGCGAGCGAGGCGGAAGGCGGTGGAACCGGGGGCGTCGTCGGTGCTGATCACGAGGGGCTCGTCCCAGGCGATCCACGAGGTCCCCGGTTTGATCACGGAAAATACGCCCCGATGGAGAGCGCGGCGTCCAGCCGGACGGCGGGGGCTTTATAGGCCGTCCCGCCGTGCACGTAGTAGAACTCGTCCCGAAGGAGGGGCAGCGCGGGCCCAACCTGCCAATCCATGAAGGACCATGCGCCGAGCAGCGCGCGCATCCGTGCGCCGGCGCCCGCCTCGAGCCACGGGCGCCATCGGCTGTAGACCGCCGGGGCTCCCTCCCCCGAGGCGAGCAACGCGCCCGCATCGAACATCATGTAAGCACTCACGAAGACGTGATCGCCGAGGGATGCGCCGAGCGGCGCCAGCGCGGCACGAGCGGTGAGCCAGGTGAGGCTCACCGACGCTCCCCCTCCGACCACGGTGCGCGGCATCGTCGCCCCCACGCCGAGCTCCGCCCATGGAAAGAACACCCGACCCGATGCGAGCCCGCCCGAGAGCCGCGCGCCTGTCGGCCCTACGTAGAGCGGTGTGGCCACGAGACCGAGCGCCGCATACAGCTTCGTCGCGGGCGTGGTCTCGCGAGCCGTGGCTCGCGACGGTCTCACCGGCGGCGCGGTGTGGGTTGGGCTGCTCTCGCGGGCTGTGCCTTGCGACGGTCTCGCCGGCGGCGTCAGGGAGGGAGGCTCGGCGCGGGAAGCTTCGACCGGGGCCTGCTCGTCCTCGCCGGCCATCGTGACGACCAGCCCGAGCGCCGAGGCGGCTTCCGCGCAGGAGTCTGCCACGATCGTGCGCGCTTCGATGGCGCCGTGAGCGCCTTCTCCGGTGATCACGAGCGTCACCGCGCTCGGCGGCTCCGCTTCGCGCACATGGACCCGGAGCCGTACTGGGGAGTCGGCGTCCACGTGCCCTCCGCGCAGCGCGGCCGCCGCCCGCACCGCGTCGAGCGTCACGCAGTGCTGCTCGTCGAGCTCCACCGCGACCCCGACGTTCGCGGCGTGGGCGGCCTCCGCTCGTATCAGAGCGAGCCATGCCACGACCGCGATCGCGCCCTGGCGGACGGCATGGCCCAGCGCGTGCACTCGACGAGGATCGCTCGACGGGGCGGAGACTTTCTGAGGTTGAGGTGCCACGGGCCGGCAGGATAAGACGAACCGCCCACCGCGCCCCCGCCTACGCCGACCGGCTCGCCAAGGGCCCTCGCCGCCGCCGGCCCGCGCGACCTGCACCTGCTCACCAGCAAGGGCGACCCGTTCCACGACGCGAACGCCGCCCTCGCCTCCGAGCTGAAACCGCGGCGACGGCTGCACGGCCTGCCGCCACCGCCGCTCGCGCAGCTGCGCCGGGCCCTCGTCGGGGAGATTGACTTTCGGAGCGCGTTTGGATTTCTTAGCCCCATAGCCGGGCGACACTGTCCCGACCCAGGGGGAGGCGACGTCTTGCCGTACCGCGACAAGCTGGATGCTGCTTCGGGCACGGGGAAGCTGATCACGGTCCGCCGCTACCTCGATCCGGTCGCGGCCCAGATGGACCGCACGCTGCTCTCGGCCAACGGCATCGAGTCCCACGTGTTCGAGGCGGCGAGCTACAACCCGATGCTGAGCGGCGCCGCCGGCGGCACGCAGCTGCAGGTGCGCGAGGGCGATCTCCAGCGCGTGGAGAGGCTCCTTGAGGTCCACCCCGGGGAGGCGGCCAGCAACGACGACGAGGAGGCTGCCGGGGTCCGCTGCCCGCGCTGCGAGCTCCCCTACTGCTTCCACGAGCGCCTGCGCCTCGAGGGCTCGAGCGCCGCCGCCGCGCTCTCGATCCTCGCCGCGCCGCTCATGCTGTTCCTGCCGAGGCGCTGGCACTGCCACAAGTGCGGCCATGTCTGGGCCGATCCGAAGGCGGGGCCCGCCGCGATGACGAAGCTCGAGGAGGGCGATCCGCGGCCGGTCTTCCGCCTGCGGCGCGCGCACTCGGGCATGGGCCTGTTCCTCGGCCTGCTCGCGGGCTTCTGCGGGGCAATCCTGGTCGCGGCCGCCCTGCCGCGCGGCGCCGGTGGGGAGCTCGCCTTCGCCGTGCTCCTCGGGGCGCCCTTCGTCGGCTGGGCCGTCGGTCACTGGTGGCAGTACGATCTCTGCTCCGAGCCGGGCTGCCGCACGGCGCTGACGTCCGATCGGAGCGAGTGCCCGCGCTGCGGCGGCGCCATCGCCGGCGTCGTTCGGTCGGCTGACGAGCACCACGCGGCGGCCGCGGATTTCCGGCGCGAGCTCAGCGCGCTGCGGGCGGCGGACCGGGCGCGCGAGGGCGAGAAGAAGAAGAGAAGGAAGAACCGGCCAGCCGGCGCCGCGGGTTGAGGACGAATGGCCCTTGCCCCTCGAACGCCTTGGTCGCTTGGAGGAGGTCGCCCGCATGCCTGACAGCGCTCTCACCGCCGTAGTCGATGACACGATCTGGACCCTGGACCGCCCCGTGTGGTTCAGCGGGGTACGGATGCGCGCCCGCACAACGGTCGTACGCCTCGAGGACGGCAGTTTGCTCCTGCACACCCCGGCCCCTCCCACCGATGCGCTGGCAGAGCAGCTACGCGCCCTGGGTCCCGTGCGCTGGCTCTTGGTACCCAACTGCTGGCATCATCTCGGGACACCCGCGGCGGCGGCCCGTTTCCCCGAGGCGCGCGTGGTGGGACCGGCGTCGGCGCGGAGCAGGAACAAGGCGCTGAGACTCCACATGGATATCCACGACGCCAAGTTCGGCGAGCAGGTCCCCGAGCTCGAGGCCTTGCCGCTCCGGGGCGTGCCGTTCTGGGACGAGACAGTGCTCTACCATCGGCCGACGCAAACCCTGCTGGGCGCAGACATCGTCCTTTGCGCCTGCGCCAAGGACCACTGGACTTTGCGTTATGCCGCGCGCCTCACTGGCTTCTACGAGCGGGTGCGCGTTCCTCCCGACGCCAGAAAGAAGATCCCGGACAAGACCGCGGCCGCGCGCTCCATCCGCGCCATGCTGGAGCGACCGGCCCAGCGTCTCATCGTGGGGCATGCCGAGGTCATCGAAGAAGGTTGGCGCGACGGCCTCGCAGAAGCCTGGCGACTGGAGGGCGTGGAGGTGTAAGTCGGGCGGCAACGCTCCGTTAGCGAGCCCACGCGCGGGCGAGCGGCGTCCGAGGCGGCTCGGTCATCCCTTGACAAGGTGCCGTTCGATCACGCCCACTGGTGTACGTCCGCGCCGTCGTGGGGGTGTTGCGGGGACGTGAGGCGCATGGTCACCGGTCTCGATCTTCATGCAACGCTGCATCGCATCGTGACGGACGCCGTGGGCGCCGTGCCCTCCGCGCAGCGAGCGAGCCTCCTGGCCCGGGACGGGGAGCAGCTGGTCTACAAGGCCTCTGTCGGCCTCGCTGGCGTGCTGGCGAGCCCGCAGGAGGTCGCCGGCGGCGCGGTGCCGGCCACCGTGATCGCGACGCTCTCGACGCTCTCGACGCTCTCGGCGCCGGATTCCGCGGACAGCCCTCGGGTCATGGCGGCCGCCGACTGGTACCGCGAGCACCTGCCGGGCGCGTCGGCGCTGCACCTCGTGCCCGCGGGCGCGGTCGTCGTCCTCACCCCGGTGCACGTGCAGGGACAGACGATCGGCGTGCTCGCCGTCGAGCAGCCGGGCGGGCAGGCGCCTTCCGGCGAGGGCTGGGCGCGGCTCCGCGCGCTGGCCGCGAGCGCCGGCGCGGCGCTGGAGCGGCGAGAGCTCTACAACGACAAGGCGCGGTCGGCCCAGGAGGTGCGCGTGCTCGAGGGGGTGCTGAACGCGGTGGCCGCGCGGACCAGCACGCACGAGCTCGTCGAGATGATCTCGAAAGGCATCAAGAGCGTGCAGCTCGGGCCGCAATGGCGCTCCGTGCACCTCGTCCTGCTGAGCGACGCTCCCTCCGGGGGCGCGCGCGGCGACGCCGCGGCCCGCGAGATCCGCGTCTACCACGTCCCGCACCGATCGCCGCTGGCGTTCTGGAACAACGTGCGTGACGGCGCCCTCATCGCGGGGCGCAGCGTCGGCATCCACGTGGACGTCCGCAACGCCCCCGCCCACAGCGCCGTCGAGCAGCGCGGCATCCTCGAGGACGCCATCGACCGGGGCGTGCACGGTATCGCCGTGGCGCCGATCACCCCGGAGGTCCTCGAGCCGGCGATCCGCCGGGCGGCGCAGGCCGGGGTCCCGGTGGTCACGATCGACACGCCGCCCGCCGAGGGCAGCTGCGCTCAGGCCTATATCGGCACCGACAACGTGGCGGCAGGGCGGCTCGCCGCGGAGATGATGGCCCGGCTGCTCCCGGGCGGAGGCAAGATCGGCGCGCTGACGTTCTGGCTCAGCGCCATGAACAGCCGCGAGCGCATCGAGGCGTTCCGTGCGGCGGTTTCGGGCACGCGCGCGCCCTTCGACCTGCAGCCGCCGGCAGAGGACCGGTTCGACATCGAGCTCGGGATGCGGATCGCCCGGGAAGCCGTGCAGACCGGAGGAATCGCCGGCGCCTTCGGCGTCTGCGCCGAGAACGGCCTGTCGTGGGGCGCGGCCGCGAGGGCGCTGGGGCGCGCGGGGGAGCTCAAGATCGTCGCCTTCGATCTGCTCACGGACACGCTCGAGATGCTCCGGGAAGGGACCATCCACGCCGTCCTGGTCCAGCGCGAGCACGAGATGGGCTACCGCGCGGTGCGGGTGCTCCACGACATGGTATCGAAGGGCGTCGAGGCGGCCCTGGCCGGGCTGCCCACGCGCGCCGGCTCCGGGGGAGGGTCCGCGCTGCGCTTCATCGACACCGGCATCGACGTCGTGACCATCGAGCGCACGCCCTGGTCGCTCCCCCTCTCCGACTACCTGCCTCTCGACGCGAACCGCAAGGCGGCGAAGCGGAGGGAGCAGCTCCCCTACGAGAGCCGCGCGAAGGAGCTCCTCCTCGTCACCGTGGACGCGGGGAACGAGGGGTACCGCGAGGAGCGAGCCCCCCTCGACGCGAGGTCGATGGTCGGGCGGGTGCTGAGCACCGCCCGGCCGATCCTCGTCGACACGCACTCGAGCGAGCTCCACGACGCGCCCGATGTCGTCGAGGCGCGCGGGAAGGGGGCGCATACCCTGGTCGGCGTCCCGCTGCTCGCCGGCGGGTCCGCCTTCGGCGCCCTGGTCCTGGAGAGCGGGCGCCGGGCGGCGTGCTCGCTCGACGATCTCACGATGATCGAGCGCATCGTCGACACGATGGCCGTGGCGATCGAGAACGCGCGGCTCGTCCACCGGATCACCGAGCGGACCCATGAGCTCGAGCGCGCGAACCGGCACCAGGAGTCGCTGCTCGACACGATCCGCGAGCTCTCGAGCCCGGTCGTGCCCATCGCGCGGAGCATCCTCGTGATGCCGATCGTCGGGACGATGGACGCGCAGCGGTCGGGCCGCTTCATCGAGTCGATGCTGCAGGACATCACCGAGCACCACGCGCGCGTGGTGCTGGTCGACGTCACGGGGATGGCGGTCGTCGACGCCGCGTCGGTGGAGCACCTCCTGCGGGCGGCGCGGGCGGCGCGGCTGCTCGGCGCCGAGGTCGTGCTCGTCGGCGTCACGCCGGCGGCGGCGCGGCTGATGGTGGAGCAGGGGGTGGACCTCGGGAGCGTCATCACCCGCTCGACCCTGGAGCTCGGGTTCGCTTACGCGCTGTCGAAGACCGGCGGCCAGATCGTCTATCGCCGCTCACCGCACCCTCAGCCCTTCTGAGCCGAGCCGATACGGGGCGGCGAGGAGTCGGACCGCCGGGGGACCGGGCTACTTCTTCATCTCGGCGAGCGTGGCCCTGAACTGCGCGACGTTCTCCTTGTTGATCACGTCGACCCCGGTGTCGATCACCTTGCTCGGGGGGATGGCGGCGATGGCCGCGTCGCCCTCGGTCGCGAGGCGGTGGAGCCACTTGCTCCCCAGGTAACCGAACTGGAACGGCTTCTGCACGACGGTGCAGGCGACAGTGCCGTTCTCGATGCCGGCGAGCGTCGCGTCCTCCTCGTCGAACACGGCCGGCTTGACCTTGCCCTTCTTCCCGAGCGCCTCGACGGCGGCGACGATGGCCGGCCCATTGTACGACCAGAGGCCGGTCGCGACGTCGAGGTCCGGGTGGGCGTTGATGATGTCCTCCACGTTCGTGCGCGCCTTGGCGAGGTCGGTGTTGTCCTCGCGCTTGTCGACGAGCTGGATGTTGTGGGGTGTGACCACGTCCTGAATGCCCTTGAGGCGCTGGGCCGCGTTGTCGACAGCGAACATGCCGACGAAGGCGGCCATCTTCCCGCCGTTCGGCAAGAGCTTCACGATCTCGTTGCCGAGCACCTTGCCGGCCTCGTAGTTGTTCGTGCCGATGTAGAGCAGCCGGTTCGATTTCGGGGCGTCGGAGTCGAACGTGATCAGCTTGACCTTCTCCGCGACCTTGTTGAGCACGGTCACCTGATCGTCCGGCGCCAGGACGCTCACGCCGACGGCGTCGTAGCCCTGGCTGGCGAGGCTCTCGAGGATCTGGTTCTGCTCCGTGGGCGTGCTGACCTGCGGCACCTTGAGGTCGACTTGGATCTTGGCCTCTTGCTCGTACTTGTGCACACCGGCGAACGCGATCTTCCAGAAGTCGCTGGATCCGTTCGTCACGAACGCGACCTTGATCACCTTGGCCGTGGCTTCTTTGCCGTTGCCTTTGCTGCTGACCTCGCCCCCACCTCCCTGATCGCAGCCTGCGATCGACGCCATCGACAGCATGGTGAACGCCGCACATGCGAGCTTCCAGAGACCCTTCTGATGCTTCACGGCAGCTCTCCTCGGTTCGTCCGCGCGAAGCGTGCGTCGAGACGACGTCGCTGCTCCGCGACAGCGGTGATGCCCCGGAGCGATGTTAGCGACTCACCTCGCCGATGTCGCGCCTCGCGTGAACGACCCGGGCCGAGCACCGAGGTGACGCGCAGGTTCGTCGGTTCCGGCACGGTGCGAGCGTGTGCGAGACCACCCGATCTGGATAACGAGTGAGGCGAGGCACATTGTGCCTACAAACCAGGTGGATGCTTTTGCGGGCCGTCTGCTCGCGGGGGGATCCGGCCGCGGTGATGCTGAATCGATCGCTTTGGGGATGATTCGCTGTTTCCCGGCAGCGAGCCGACGCGAGCGGCGGGCTCGACGTTCGGCCTGAGCTTGCTCACCTCTCCGGTGCCACCGGCAGCCCGAGCAGCCGACCGAGCGCCTCGTGAACCGGTACTAGCCGGAGCGCCCGAACAGGCTCAGCAACCGCCTGAGCAGCCCCGGCTTCGCGGTCGGCGCGCTCGCCGCCGGCGCCGGCGCCGCCTGGTCGCGGCGTGCTGACCTCGGCGCCGCATCGCGGGGCTTCGCCACGGCGGCGTCACGGGGCTTTGCTGCAGCGGGAGGCGCTCCGGGCTCCTCACGGCCGGCCTCCACGCCATGGTCCGCGGTGGGCTCGGCCGCGCGGCTCGGTGCCTGCTTCGCTGCCTTCTTTTCGGCCCGCGCCTGGACTCTGGCCTTCATTGCCTCCTTGGCGGTGAGCGCGGGCTTCTTCTTCCGCGGGAATGCGGCGCTCGGCGGAGGCACCCACACGGCGTCCCGGCGCGGCTCGGGGGTCGCCGTCGTCTCCGGCGCCGGCGCAACGCCGCGCGTCTCGGCGGGCTGCGGCTGCCGCGACGCCCTGGAGGCGTTGGCCTCTCCCGCGGCGGGCGCGCGCTTCGCCTCGGCGAGCGCGGCGTTGCGCTCCGCCTCGCTCTGCGCGGGGTCCGCGGCGGCGGCAGCGCGCTGCTCTCGCGTGGCGTTGCCCGGCGCTGGATGGGCCGCGGGCGCGCGGGTCTGGGTAGCGCCCCCGGCGCCTGTCCGGCCGCGCGGCGTCGCCCCATCCCGCGCCCCCCTGGGCTTGTCCGGCGAGCGGCGCTCGGCCGCGATGCCGTCGCGCGCCCCGCGCTCGGCCGGGCCGCTGTCGCGTCCTGCGCGCTCCGCCGGCCCGCGCTCGCGCGCTCCACGGTCGGCGGGTCCGCGCTCCGCTGGCCGCGCCGAGCGCCGCGGCGGCGGCTCCTGCGCGGGCGCTGGCGTGCGCGGCCGGCGCATGTCGATGACCCGCGGCGGCCGCGATCGAGCCGGCGCAGCGGCGGCGGGCGCAGCGGCGGCCGGCGCCGCCACGGCGTCTTCCGCGCTCGCTGCGCCCGCCGTCGTGGTCGTCGTCGTGCCGCCGGAAGAGGCCTCAGCGCCCGCCTCCGCCGGCTCTCCGGCGGCTTCCGTCGCGCGATCCTCGATGGGCTCCGGGCTCTCCGGTTGCCCCTCCCCGTTTTCCGCTGTGCTTTGCTCGACCATGGGGCTCCTCCATAGCGTTGTCGGGCGCTCCGCGAAACCGGATCTCACCGCCTCGCACGCGCGGCCTGCGCGGTGCGTAGCGTTCGAAGAGGGAAAAGAGGGATGAGGCGGCCGCGCCGCGCGAAGCTGCGCGCCGCGTGCCATTGCGGCAAGCCGGCCCGGTGCGCTCGGCCCCGGCCGGCTTGCCCAGCGGCCCGGCTACTCGCCCAGGTAGGGGACGAGGTTGACGGTCTCGCGATCGAGCTGGTGAATCCCGAAGCGGCCGGCGGCGAACAGGACCTCCTCGCCGCTGGTCACGAACCTCTCGGGCCAGCCCCAGAGCGGGAAGAACGCCTGTGCCTTCGGCGCCTCGGGCTCCTCGAGGGAGATCGCCAGGGCGCCGCCGGGCACCTCGAAGAGCGCCCGCATGTCGGCCGTGTGGCGCAGCGACGCCCACGAGGCGAGTCGGACGGTGGAGAGCACGTCGAACTCGGGGATCGCGGGGTCCTCGTTCTCGTTCTCCGGCTCGGGCGGCGGCGCCTCACCCGCCGGCGAGAGCGTGGTCAGCTTCTGGTTGGGATCCCAGCCAGCGTACCACCCGCTGCTCGGACGCCAGATCAGGCTGTGGGACAGGACGGGCAGCCCGCGGCCATCGATGGAGATCGCGTTGACCTGGCGGTCCGGGAACTTCTGGTACTCCTGCAGGTACGCGAGCCCCTCGTGCACCTCGAGCCGCGCGATCGCCGTCTCGATGAACTGCTGGCCCCACACCCTGTCGCTCGCGTAGATCGACGCGCCCTGGATCGCGAGCACCTCGCCGGGCACGTTGATCCCCGGATCGAGCGCCGGCTGCGACGGGTTGGTCAGGTCGAGGTGCGTGAGGAAGTACTGCGTGCGCGGGCGCGGATCGTCCGGCGCGCGGCCGCTGATCGAGCGCTTGATGTTGAAGTAGAGCTCCCCGTCGTCGTTGAGGACGTTCACGGTCTCGTTGTCGTCCGGCAGCGCGACGGCCGGCGCCACGGTCGGGTGGTCCGGGTCGGAGAGGTCGACCACGTGGATCTCGATCTGTGCCCAGCTGCGGCGCGGGACGTACTCATAACAATACGTCGACGTGATCCCCACGATGTCGTTCCGGTCGACCTCGACCGGCGTGCAGCTCGTGTCCGCGCCGGGGTGGTCCGTGCACTCGGCGAACCCGCCGTTGCAGTACTCCTCGCCGCCGATGTTGCGGCACGTCCGCTCTCCGGCCATGTACGTGCAGCCTTCCTGCCCGAAGCAGCCCGGATTCTCGACCGAGTTGGTCCGGCACGCCCAGCCGACCCCGAGGTCCTCGGAGTGGCCGATGACGCGCAGGAAGGCGAGGGCATCGCGCGCGGGGTGCACGGTCGAGAACGAGCTCCCCCCGCCGTAGTAGCCGCCCGTGGCGGGGAGATCGCTCGTGTCGAGCGTGCCCGCCCGCCGCGGCGCGGTCGGGTCGGACAGGTCGATCACCTCGAGGTGGGTCACCTTGCCCACCCAGTTCTCGAAGGTGGTGGTCAGCGACACGAGCAGATCGCCCACCTGATGGAGCTCTGCGTCGGCCGGCAGATCGAAGGTGGCGATCGGCTGCGCGAGCTGGGTGAGCCCGGCGCTCGGCACGACCTCCGCCTTGACCTTCCGGTTCTCGGCGGGGGTCCAGTAGAGATCGTAAGGCATCTTCACGCGGACGCGGTGCTCGCCGAACGCGAAGACCTTCACATAATCCGGGGCGAGATCGAGGTGTCCGAGCTTCTCGGGCGTGTCGAGCTTGTCCTGCGCGTAGAGGGTGAGCTCCTCATCGGAGACGTTCGCGGTGGCGATGTCCTCGGCGCGGAACGTGCGGCGCGCGGGGGTCCCGTGCTCCATCACGCCGCGGCGGGTCAGCGTGGTGTCCGAGAAGGTGAAGATCTGCACGCCGGAGAACGGCCGCCGGGTGTTGTCCACGATCCTGCTCGCGGAGAACGGGAGCAGCACGAGGCCCGTCTCGGGCTCTCCGGTCGCCGCCACGGCGTCCACCGCGTCGTCGAGCACGGTGAACGCGCGGTGATCCCAGTCGGCCTCGGACCAGCTCCAGCCCTGGGCGCCGCCGTCGATCTCGGCGCGCGCCACCAGGGGATCCTGGCTCGTCAGATCGGTGATGTCGTAGAGGCTGGCCGCGAGCTGCCGGCCGTTCTGGTCGTTCACGCCGATCCCGATCAGGCGGGTCGCGCCGAGGACCGGGCGGAAGAAGTTGTTCCACCCGGACACGATGAACTCGCTCTCCTCGGTGACGTTCCCGCTCGGATCGATGGAGAAGGCGTGGAAGGGATCCTGGCGCCGGTAGGTGACCGCGAACGCCCTGTCGTCCAGGAAGATGGCGCCGTAGAGCGACTGTTCGGCGCCGAACTCCTCGCTGTCGATCGGCACGATGTCGTCGGGATCGGCCGCGTTCCACGTCTCGAGGTAGCTGGGCGTCCCGTCGGCCCACTGCGGACCGGAGAAGACCCGAAGCATGTTGTCGCGGAAGTCCATGTGGAACTGGGAGCGCACGTAGCTGGCCGTGCTCACGCTGTCGCGCAGCACCATCGACCCGTCGCGGTTCGAGATGTCGATGATCGAGATCTCGCTGGGATCCTGCGACCAGCTGCCGCCGTTGCGCGCCACGAGGAGCACGTCCGCCTCCGCGTGGATGGCGGTCACGGTGTCGCCGAGCTCGATCTCGCTGCGCGGGGCGAGCGCGTCGGCGCCGACGTCGAAGCTCCGGACGAGGGTCTTGTTGACCCACTGGAACTGCCCGGGGTTGATCTCCTCGAGCTCCGAGCCGTTCGAGGCGATGTAGAGCGAGCTCGCGCTCTCGCCGCGCGCGAGGCGGCTCGTCATGATGGCGCCCGTGACCGGATATTGCGACAAGAGCTTCGGCGCGGCGCGGTCGGCGATGTCGATGAACAGCACGGTCCCGCCGGTCCGCCGCTCCACGGTGAGGCCGTCGGCCTTGAGCTGGTAGCCGGCCCAGTCGTTCAGGAGCACGACCGCGCGGTCGCCGACGACGTACATCTCGACCGGGGTGCCGGCGATCTGCATCTGGCCGAGGAACTTCGGGTCCGACGGGTCCTGGATGTCGATGACCTGCAGGCCGCGGAAGGTGTTGAGGTTGAGGATCTGCCCGCCGCCGAGGACGCGGTAGATGTCGCCTTCCTCGAGCTCGCGGCTCTCTTCCTCTTCTTCCTCCTCCTCTTCCTCTTCTTCTTCCTCCTCGCCGAGGTACCCCTCGGTGAACGGATCATCGGCCGACACGAAGTCGGTGGGCCCCTCCGGGGTCTCGGGCTCCTCGGGCTCCTCGGGCTCCTCGGGCTCTTCCTTGGGAGGATCCGGCTCCTCCTCCTCGGGCGGAGGGTTCTCGTTCTCTTCTTCGGGTGGGGTCTGCTCCTGGGGCTCGGGCTTGTTGTCGTCGCTCCCGCATCCCTGTCCGAGCAGCAAGAGCAGCGCGGCCATCACGCTGGCTTGCGCTGACAGCACGCCTCTGAATAACGCTCTTCTCTTCGCCACAGCTACTCCTCCCTGGCACCTCGCATGAGGTGCGGAGACTGCGCACATCGATGTGTCCTACACGGTTCAACGTGGTCGGAACGTCGCGGCCCGAGGGCGGCGGTGCGGCGAGTCTCCGGCGAGCGGTCGAGGGCGCGTCCGGCACGGCGCAGCCCGCGATCGAGCCGGTCTTCGCGGCTTCGCGCTACCGCGGACCGTGAGCTTGCATCCAGCGGAGTATCCACCTTCTGGAGTGGCTCCTCAATGTGGAATGCTGTTACGGAACGGCGGCAGAGCGGATTGCTCTGCGTGGCGCAGGATGGGTTCTTGGTGGAGCGGAGCGCCGAAAGCTCACAGTTGGCGGCGTCTTCCCACACGACGGTTCGGACAGCGCTGGTTGCCGTCGGCTCTTGCCGGTCTGCGGGGCGCTCGACGCCTTCTATCGTGACGTCGAGCGGCGCGGGGCCCGCGCTCGTCGCGCCCCCGTCACGCGGCCTCTTCCTTCTCCTCCGCCCGCGCCACCGGCAGCGCCACGAAGAACGTCGACCCCTTCGAGACCACGCTCTCCACCCAGATCCGCCCGCCATGGCCCTCGACGACCCGCTGCGCGATCGCCAGCCCGAGGCCCGTCGAGCGCTCCCCCCCGGTGCTGACCGTCCTCGCCCGCCCGAACGGCCGGAAGAGCTTCCCGAGGTCCTCCGCCGCGATCCCGGGCCCCTCGTCCTTCACCGACAGGAGCACCTCGGCCCCCCCGCCGGCGTCCTCCCCCCGGCCGCCGTGGACCCGGACGCGGATGGTCGTGCCCGGAGGCGCGTAGTGGATGGCGTTGCTGATGAGGTTGTTGAGCACCTGCTCCAGCTTGTGGACGTCGACCTCGACCCGCGGGACGCCCTCGTCGCTCTCGACGACGAGCTTCATATTCTTCTGCCCCGCCAGCACCATGTTGAGCGCGACGTTCGACTCGACGAGCTGGACGAGATCCGTGCTCTTCCTGTCGAGGCTCAGCTTGCCGAGCTCGATCATCGACACGTCGAGCAGATCGTTGATGAGCGAGAGCATGAATTTGCTCGAGCTCCTGATCATGTTGACGATCTCGACGCCGCCCTCCTTGAGCAGCGACGTCGGCTCCCCGCGCCGGTGGCTCATCAGCATGAAATCGCTGTAGCCGAGGATGACGCCGAGCGGGTTCCTGAGGTCGTGGGCCGCCATGCCGACGAAGCGGTTCTTCTCCTCGTTCAGCCGGACCAGCTCCGCGTTCTTCGCCGCGAGCTCCTCGTGCATCTGGACGAGCTGCCGGTTGCTCTCCTCCAGCGTGTCGGCGTACTGCTTGAGCTTGAGCTGGCACCTCTTGTGCTCGATCGCATAGCGGATCGTGCGCTCGAGGTTTTGCGCGTCGAACCTCCCCTTCACCAGGTAATCCGCGACGCCCGCGCTCATCGCGGCCATGTCGATCTCCTCGTCGCCGACCCCCGTCAGCATGATGATGGGGATCGCGCAGCCGAGGTGGTTGGCCTCACGCACGACGTCGAGGCCCGTCCGGGCGTCGAGCCGGAAGTCGAGGAGGCACACGTCGTAGCCGCCGGCGCGCAGCGCCTGGATCGCCTCGTCCGAGCTGCTCAGCCACGTCACGTCGTACCGGGTGCGGGGAACGTCGCGGAGGAGCCGCCGTGTGACGAGGTGGTCGACCTCGTCGTCATCCACAAGAAGGACCTTCATCGCGCTGTCGTTCATCGGGAGCCTCGACCACGCCGGACATCGGCGCTCTCCCGCCGGCAAGCTTCGCGCCACGCCGCGTGCTCCACCCCCGCCGCGGCGGAGGCCAGGGTCTTCGCCCCGCCCCTCATGGCCGGCGCTTCTGCTCTTCGGCGACGCCCACGAGCGCGCGCGCCAGGGTGATGAGCTGCCCCGCGTCGAACGGCTTGACGAGGAACGCCGACGCGCCGAGGCGCGACAGGCACTGCCAGTCGGCCGCGCCCCCGGTCCCGGTCGCCACGATGATCGGGAAATCCCCTTGTGGGAGCCTGCGCACCGCCGCCGTGAGCGCGATGCCGTCCAGCCCGGGCATGTCGAGGTCGAACACGCCGAGCGACGGGCGGTTCGCCTCGATGGCCGCCAGCGCCGCGGCGCCGTCGGGCGCTGTCTCGATGGCCGCGCCGGGCAGCGCCTCCGCGAGGACGCTGGCGAGGAAGCTGCGGAACGACGGGCTGTCGTCGGCGACCACGACGCGCGTCGTGCGCGCGTACGCCGGCATGGCGCCGCGCGCGTCGAGCAGCGCCTCGCGCAGCGCCTCCGCGCTCGCCGTGCGCTGGTCGGGCTCCTTGGCCAGCGCCGCGAGCACCGGCGCGTCGAACGACGGCGGCAGATCAGGGCAGATCTCGCTCGGCGGGATCGGGGGCTGATACGCGTGCTGCATGACCAGATCCACCGTGCTCGTGCTCTGGAACGGCAGGCGGCCGGCGAGCAGGTAGTACGCGACCACCCCGAGGGCGTAGACGTCGATGCGCGGCAGCAGCGCGGGATCGAGCTGCCGGCCCAGCGCCACCTCCGGCGCCAGGTACGCCGGGGTGCCGGAGAAGGCGAGCTCGACCCGATCGCCGCGGGGGATCCGCTTCGCGAGCCCGAGATCGGCCACCACGACGCGGAGGGCCTGGCCGACGAGGATGTTGCTCGGCTTCACGTCGCGGTGGGCGATGCCCGAGGCGTGGATCGCCGCGACGCCGAGGCAGGCCTGGTCGAGGACGCTCAGCGCCTCGTCGAGGCCGAGCCGGCCCCCCTTGCTGTGGACATGCGTGTCGAGCGTGACCCCAGGCACGTACTGCATGACGAAATACGGCGCGTTTTCGTACTCGCCGAACGCATAGATCTCGACGACGTTCGGGTGGTGGACGCGCGCCATCGCCCGCGCCTCCGCCAGCAGGCGGGCCTGCATCTGCGCGTTGTCGAGCTGCTCCGGCCGGAGCAGCTTGATGGCGACGTCCCGCTGGAGCTGCTCGTCGCGCGCCAGGAGGATGACGCCCATCGCCCCCTCTCCGAGGCGACCGACGATGCGGTAGACCCCTCCGAGCAACGTGCCCTCGGGCGGCACCTGAACCGAGCTGCCTCCCTCGTGCAGGCTCGAGCGCGCCGCGGCCCGCCAGAGGTCCTCGTCGCTCAGCGTGGAGCCGTCGCCGTTCCGCTCGGCCGGCGGCTCCGCCCGCGTGGGGGGACGGTCGCGCACCACGGTGTCGACGCCCTGCAGCGTATCCGCGACGTCGGGCGCGAGCGGCGCGGGGGGATCGCCGCCGTTCGCGCTTCCAGAGCTGAAGCCGGGCGAGCCGTCCGCCGCGTCTGCCATGGTGCGCATGATACGTGTCCTGCGCATGCCTATCAACGGAGAGCGACACGCGCTCCAGCTGCGAAGCGCGGTGCACGCGGCGGTCTGACGGCGTCTCGCGGGCGCGTCACGGTCGGGCGGGATGTCGCAGCTGTGGCAGGATGCCACGCTGCGCGGCGAGCGTGGCTTTGCGCCGCGCTCGCCGGCCGGCCCGCGGCGAGGTGCGGCGCCGCGCGGGGGGGCCGGGCGGGCGGCTGGCTCACGCTGCTCGGGGCACGCCGAAGAAGCGATGGCCTTGACGCGTGTCGCCGGCCTCGATTGTTTCAGCCGTCCAGCGGCGATCCCTCTCGTCAATCCATCCATGGCGAGCTTCGCCTTTTCCCTGCCGAGCATAGCGACGGGCGAGCCAGCAGGGCGGCAGGGTCGTCACGATCACCTCGGTCGTGGGCTTGCAGGCAGAGCCAGGCCGCATGCCTGCCGTCGGACCTGCCTGTCGGCGGAAAGGCGGTTGCCGACGGAGTAACCATCCGGCGATGAGGGGTTTTCTGAAGGCCGACGTGAATCGGAATGGCTATACTCGAATGGCCATGAGGATGCTCTCGGTCGAGTCCGTCTGTGCCGGCGCGCCAGGAGCGAGGAACGGCTGTACAGTACAGTATAGGAAATGAGCGTTGATGGCTAACGGCTGACGGATCGATATTGAAGAGAGCTCGACGGGGTCATCGGGCTCCCGCGCTGAGTGAACGGAAAGGTGGCCTGAGCCTTATCGGTCACTCTGGGGGCCATGGAGATCGAGGTGACGATGAATATTCTCGTTGCGGAAGATGACGACGACCTGCGCGAGCTCGTGGCAATGACGCTCTCGGTGGAGGGATTCCATGTGCAGACAGCGCGGCACGGACAAGAGGCTCTGGAGAGGATAGGTGAACACATGCCCGACCTCATCCTGCTCGACATGAAGATGCCGGTCATGGACGGCCGGACCTTCGCGCGGGAGTTTCAGAACCGATACGGCCGGTCGGTGCCCATCATGGTCCTGACCGCGGCCGAGCACGCCGCCCTTCGAGCCCAGGAGATCGGCGCCGCAGGGTGGATCGCGAAGCCCTTTCACTGCGACCAGCTGGTCAGGATGGTGCGGTCGCACCTTCGCATGTAAGGGGCAGGCGGACGTGGAACGTGCTGCCACGGCCTTCCTCACTCTCGAACCACATCTCGCCTCCGTGGCGCACCACGATCGCGCGCGACAGGTACAGCCCCGTCCCCATCCCTCCGTAATCGTGGGGCGTATCGGTGTGGGCGCGATGGAAGCGCTCGAAGATCCGCGCCCGCTTCTCCACGGGGATCCCCACCCCCTGATCGCGCACGGACACCAGGGCGTCGAGCGCGTCCGCCATCCGCACGTAGAGCTCCACCTCGCCGCCATCCGGTGAGTACCGCAGCGCGTTGTCGAGCAGGTGCGCCACGACCCGCTCCAAGAGCTCGCGGTCCCCTTGGAGCACCACGGGCTCGGCGCACGTGACCCGGATGCGGCGCGACCGCGCCCCCTGCTCCAGGCGCGTCGCCATGCGTTCGACCAGCTCCCCGAGATCCACGCGCTCGAGCACCAGATCCAGCCGGCCGAGCTGGACTTGCGAAAGGAACAGCAGATCGGCCACGATCCGCTCGATCCGGTCGGCGCCCCGCAGCAGCCCGTCCACGATCCGGCGCTGACCCGGCGGCAGCTCCGTCGCCGTGCGCAAGAGCATCTCGGCATAGCCCATGATCACCGTCACGGGCGTCTTGAGCTCGTGCGCGGCCACGCGGAGAAACTGGTCCTTGAGCCGGTCGAGCTCGACGAGCTCGGTGACGTCCCGCACGACCGCCACCGCGCCCACCACCTGCCCCCCCGCATCGCGCATGGGCGACGCGCTCGTGTGCACGTAGCGGGTCCGCTCCGCGCCGGGGAGCGAGATCGTCCCCTCATCCAGGGCCACCGTCTCGCCGCCGAGCGCGCGCACGAGCGGCGTTTGCTCCGCTTCGTAGGGCGTCCCGTTCGGGCGGTCGAAGCGGAGCCGCCGCACCAGGTCCGCGATGGGCCCGCGCGCCTCGTCCGGGCTCGCGAGCCCTGCGAGGCGCGCCGCCGCATGGTTGGCCAGGGTGACGCGCCCGTTCCGGTCGACGACGAAGACGCTGTCGACCATGTTGTCGAGCACTGCTTTGATCTCCATCTGGCTCCGTTCGAGGTCGGCGTAGAGCATGGCATTGTCGAGCGAGATGGCCGTCTGCGCGCCGAGCAGCTCGAGCACCCGGATCGTGCCGGCCGTGAACGCCCCCGTCGCGACGTTGTTCTCCAGGTAGACAAGGCCGCTCAGGCGCGCCTGCCGTACGATGGGGAGGCACAGCAGCGAGTGCGGCCGTCTCCGGGTGAGGTGCTCGTCCGAAGCGAACCGCGTCGCCACGGCGGCCTCGTCCAGGATGACGGGCTCACGCGTCCGCGCGACGTAGTGGAGGATCGACATCGGGAACGCCGCCGCCGACGCCGGGACGCCCTTGTGGCTCGCGACGCGGATCTCCGTCCCGTCGGTCGTGGCCTCGGCGTAGACGGCGAGCTCGCCGTCGCGGACCAGGATCAGCGCCCCTCTCTGCCCGCCCGCCTGCTGGAGCACGATCTGCAGCAGCGTCTCGCTGAGCTTCGGCAAGAGGATCTCGGACGAGATGCTCTGCAAGGCTTTGACAACCGAGAACAGGTCGAGCTGCTCGGGCGCGGCCACGAACGTGGCGGTGAGCGCGGCCGATGGTCGCTCGACGAGCTCGGGGTAGCATCGGTCGAGGCTCTGGACTTTGCCGTCGGCGCCCCAGCGGACATAGCAGGAGCGGGCCTCGCGCAAGTAGGTGTCGGCGAAGCGCGCGAACCCTCGCGCCCGGTAAAACCGAGATGCGAGCTCGTAGGCGAGCGCTTCAACGTGGACGAAGCCGCTGTCGCGCGCCGAGTGGACGGCCTCTTCATAGAAGCGCATGGCGTCGAGGTCCCGGCCCTCGGTGCGGGCGACCTCGGCTGATACCAGGGCGTAGCGGGTCCGGAAGTTCTCGGGGCAGTTGTCGGCCCAGAGCTCCAGCTTCTGCAATTGCTTCACGAGCGTCTGCGCGAACTGCCGCTGCTGCTCGGCAGGGGCCTGCGCATAGAGCGCCGTCAGCGTGAGCGCGTGGTAGAAGTGATGCATCGCCTCGATCGCCATGGATGCCACCTGGTGCAGCATCGACGTGGCGCTGGTCGCGGACTCCAGCGCTTCGGCATAGCGTTCATGGGTGAATGTCGCGATCTGCTTCATGACGTGGTAGTATGTAACTCCAAGGCCGAAGCCCGCCTTCTTGAGGGCCGCGATACAGCTCTCCTCGTCGAAGGTGTCGTCGCTGAAGCTCGTGGGCGCCTGCGTCGCTCCCCTCAGGCTCGCTGCAAACTGCTCTTCGAGCCGGAGGACATGGTACACCACGTCATTGTGGGTCTGCCGGGCGAACGCGATGTGCTTCCGCGCGACATCGATGACATGAACGAGCGGCTCTCCGCTCTCCAGAACGAGCCATGTCATGTTGTAGGTCAAGTAGCCGGCAAAGACGAGATCTCCGATGTCGAGGCAAGCGAGGAAGGCCTGCTCCATGAGCGGGAGGCTCGCCGCGAAGCGCCCGCACCAGACCTTGATGACGCTTGCATTCTGGAAGAGCAGCTTCCCTTTCAGTTTTGCCGTGGCGCTCTTGAATTTTTCATTCAGCCTGAGCGCCATCTCGGAGAACTGGAGCGCGCGCGGGATGTCGCGGTAGAACGAGACCAGCACCATGCCGTAGTTACTATAGATGAAGGAGGACTCTTCGGCGTGCCCGCGCTGCAGGGAGACGCTCACCCCCTTGGCGGTGAGCAGGACCCAGAGCGCTGGTCGCGAGGTGTATACGATGGGGAACGACTCGGCGATCAGGCCGATGAGCGCCCGCGCGCTCTCGTCGGTGGCTACAGGCGCATCGACGAGGTCGGCGATGGGGCGCCCCTGCAGGTTGATCGAGACCTGCCGGATCTCGGCCTCCGCGGCCATCCGGATCTCCTCGTCGGACTCCGGGAGCATCACCCCGTAGAGCTGCAGGGCCTGGATCATGACCGCCACGGCGTCGCGGTGCCGTCCGGCGATCTGGTAGAGCCGCAGGCGCGATCGGTACGCCCTGGATCGGTCGGGCCTGGAGCGGGCGTTCTGGAGAATCAGGTCGAACAGCTCGTCGGCCTGCTGGAAGCGGCCGACGAGGTACTCGCATTCGGCGAGCTCCAGGTGGAGCGTGAATGCATCCTCGTTCCGTGCGCTCCAGGCGTCCGGTGGCAGCAGGGATGTCGCCTGGGCCAGGTAGCTGCGAGCCGACGCGTAGGCCACCGAGGCTTTTGCCTTGGTCCCCGCCAGGAAGTTGAGCCGGCAGAGCGCCTCCTTCTCGCGCGGGTCGGTGAGGAGGTGGGCGCCGTGATTGAGCTGGTTTGCGACGTCGAAGGCCCGCTCTGCGATCCCCTGCTCTGGCAACCGAGACAAGAGGAGCCGGCCGAGCTGAAGATGCATCTCGGCGCGCAGCTCCTCCGGGATGAGCGAATAGGCCGCTTCCTGGATGCGGTCGTGGAGGAACTTGTATGTGCTGTCCACGCGGATGACGAGGCCCGCGCGGACGGCCTCCCAGAGGTCCGCGTGCACGTCGTGCTCCACACTGCCGCGAACCATCGCCAGGAGGGCGACCTCGGCGGTATTTCCCAGACAGGCGAGCTGCTTCAGCGTTTCCTGGGTCTTCGCGGGCAGCCGCCTGAGCTTGCCGACCATCAGGTCGACCACGTTGTCGGTGTAGCCCTTTTCGCGGATCTTCGCGACGTCCCACCGAAAGGCTTCCGTGCGCTCGTCGAACTCGATCAGGCGCTCTTCATGGAGCGAGAGGAGGAACTGAATGGCGAAGAAGGGGTTGCCGGCCGTCTTCTCGTAGGCGAGATCGGAGAGCTGTGCGCCGTCTTCGAGGCGGCAGCGGAGCGCCTCGCCGACGAACGCGGCGAGGTGCTCGCGCGGTATCGGGCCGAGCACGATGTCCGAGACGCGCGCGCCGTCTCTCCGCACCTCGTCCAACGTCACCAGGAGCGGGTGGGTGGGGGACACCTCGTTGTCGCGGTAGGCGCCGATGATGAGGAGATAGCGCATCTCAGGGTGGGCCAAGAGGTCCTTGAGCAGCCCGAGGCTGGCCGCATCGACCCACTGGAGATCGTCGAGAAAGAGCGCGAGGGGGTGCTCCTTCTGGGCGAACACCCCGATGAAGTGCCGGAGCACCATGCGGAAGCGGTTCTGCGCCTCGGTCGGCGGCAGCTCGGGGACGGGCGGTTGCCGTCCGACGATCAGCTCGACCTGCGGGATCACCTCCACGATGAGCTGGGCGTTGACCCCGAGGACGTCGAGCAGCTGCCGTCTCCACGCCGCGATCCGCTCCTCGCTCTCGGCAAGGAGCTCGATCGCGAGCTCCTGGAAGGCCTGGACGAGCGTGGCGTAGGGGATGTCGCGCTTGTATTGATCGAACTTGCCCGAAAGGAAGAAGGCCCGCTCCCGAATGATCGGCTTGTGCAGCTCATGGACGAGCGCGCTCTTGCCGATCCCGGGGTACCCGGAGATGAGCAGGAGCTCCGGCGTCCCCGTGGCGACCACGCGGCCGAAGGCCTGCAGCAAGGTGGCGACCTCCGCCTCTCTGCCATAGAGCTTCTGCGGGATCTGGAGCCGGCCTGTCGTGTCTCGCTCGCCCAGCGCAAACGGCTCCACCCGCCCGCTCGCGCTCCACTCTGCGAGGCACCTCTCCAGGTCGCGCTGGAGGCCGCGAGCGCTCTGGTAGCGATCCTCGGGCATCTTGGAGAGGAGCTTCAGGGTGATGCGCGAGATCGTCTCGGGCACCTCGGGGACGAGCTCCGACGGCGACGTGGGGACGCGGGCCACGTGGCAATGGACCCACTCGACCGGGTCGCGCGCCTCGAAGGGGAGCCTGCCGGTGAGCATTTGATTGAACGTCACGCCGAGCGAGTAGAGATCGGTGCGGTTGTCGATGGCCCGGCTCGTCCGACCTGTCTGCTCCGGCGATAGATAGGGCAAGGAGCCCTCGATGAGCCGGGGGGGCTGCGCGCGCTGCTGCTCGCGGGGGAGGCGGGACGCGAACCCGAAGTCGGCGATCCTGACCTCGCCGGAGGCGGGGTTGACGAGGATGTTGCCGGGTTTCAGGTCCTTGTGGATGATGTCCTGCTGGTGAACGTCCGCGACCGCCGCCGCGATGCGGATCGCGAGGGGGAGGAAGCGCTCGATCCCCATGGGCGTCCCGAGCAGGTGATCGAGGGACTGGCCGCCGAAGTCCTCCAGGATGAGGGCCGGCATGCCCTGGTACGTCTCGAGGGCGAGCGGCTTGATGACGGCCCGGGCGTCGAGCAGCTGTCCGAGCTCATACTCGTGCTTCAGCCGCTCGCGGTCCTTCGGGCGGCTGCGCCGCGGATCGAGCACCTTGAGGATTACCGGGCAGCGATCGGCGCTCCTGACCGCACGATAGACGACGGCTCTGCCATCGAGGGAGAGAGGCATGGTGATCGTGTACGGGGAGGCGAGGGGCATGGAGGGGGTTCCTGATGCGCGACACGCTCGGCGAGGGCGATGAGGCCGCGTGCGCGGTGCTCCACGGGGCTCGGGCATCGTCGGCCGGGCCGCCGAGCCGGACCGAGAACGTGATTGAGCGCATCACGCGGGCTCGAATCCATACCAGCCGGGCTCAGCGCCCCGTGCCGGCAGGATCCTGTGAAGGCGTGACGGACCGTGATGCCATGCGCTGTCGACATGAGTGTGGATCTTGTGCCTCACGTCGCAGGCGTCATGAGTCTGCGTTCCAAAAAAGGAAATGCAGCCAACCAGGCAAGGCGGGTCCGGCCATGCTTGCCCGGACGGCGAGCCCACACCCCGCCCATACGCCCAGCTATCCGAGTCCGGCGTCGCGATCGGCTATGGGGTGGTGCTGTCATTTGAACATGAAGGCGGGAAGTCGGGAAGAAAACCTGAATGATCTTCCCGCCTTCCCGCCTTCATGTGGAACCTCTCTGGGCAAATGACAGCACCACCCTCATGTCGGCGCACCCCTATCCGGTCGCGCTGCTCCGGGCCCTTCAGCAGCGGCCCCCGCCCGACGAGAGCCACGAGCTCGCGCGGGGCGGCGCGCCTGCCGCGGCGGATGGCGCCGAGCGCGGCGATCCTCGGGGCAAGGGGCGGCGCCGCGCCGCGAGCAAGCGATGAGCCGGAGCGGCACGGCGCCTCCTGGGGGACCGCTGACCCCGGAGCAGCAGGCGCTGGTGGCGGAGGCGATCGGCCTGGTCCGGGCCAGGGTGGCGGTGTATGCGCCGCACGTGCGGCCCGAGCAGCAGGAGGAGCTCCTCGCGTACGCGTACACCGGGGCGGTGATGGCGGCGTCTCGATTCGACCCGGCGCACGGGGTCCGCTTCACCACGTATGCGTATGCATTCATCGACGGCGAGATCCGCGACGGTCTCCACCGGGAGCGGCAGCACCGCCGGCTGCACCGCGCGGCGAGCTGGGCGGCGCGCTCGTTCGTCGCGGAGACCTCCGATCGGTTCGACGTGGCCTGGGACGACGAGGCGACGAACGGCGGCCGGCTCGCGAGGTACGCGAGGCGGTAGTGGTCAAATTTGAACATGAAGGCGGGAAGGCGGGAAGAAAACCTGAATGATCTTCCCGCCTTCCCGCCTTCATGTGGACTCTCTCTGGGCAAAGTTGACCACTACCCCCGTGCGAGGCGGATCCGCGGGAAGACCCGAGCGTGGTGAGCGAGGCGTGCGGTGTGTTCGCGCAGGCGGGGGCCGCGGGAGCGGGAGAGGGAGAGGGCACGAAGCAGAGCCCCTACGGATCGCTGCAGGAGGCGATCGAGAAGGCGGCGGCGGAAGGCAAGCGTGTGTACGCATGCGCGGACGAGGGGGAGGCGTTCGAGGAGAGCGTGAAGGTCGAAGCGGGGCTCGAGGTGATCGGGAGCTTCGCGTGCGCGGGGTGGACGCTGGATGAGGGGAGGAAGAGCGGGATCGCGGGGCCGGCGGACGCGGTGGCGCTGACGATCGGCGAGGGCGCGGACGGGGCGCTGGTGGAAGGGTTCGCGATCCGTGCGGCGAACGCGACGCAGGCGGGCGGGTCGTCGATCGGCGTGGTGGTGGCGGACGTCGAGGCGGAGCTCGCAGAGGTGGAGGTGACCGCGGGCGATGCGATGGATGGGGCCAAGGGGGCGACGCCGAGCGAGGCGCCGGTGGCCGGGGCGAGCGCGGAGGCGGGGAGCGCGTCGAACGCGTGCGTTGCGGACAACGCGGTGCTGGGCGGTGCCGGAGCGGTGACGAGCTGCGAGGACGGCGAGACGGCCGGGGGGAGCGGCGGGCCGGGAGGCATCACGGCGACGGACAAGGGCAACGGGCAGGTTGGGACGGATGGCGGGCCGGTGCCGGAGGAGAATCCATTCGGCGATGGCCTGGGCGGCGTAGGACAGAGCGACCTGTCGGATCCCAACGGGCGATGCAGACCAGGAAATGATGGACGGGACGGCACCGGCGGTCCTGCCGGCGCCGGAGGGACTGGCGCGACGCTTGCGCTGAAGGGCCTGAGCGGCGGCGACGGCGCTCCCGGTTCAACCGGCGGCCGTGGTCAAGGCGGAGGTGGAGGCGGCGGAGCGAAGGCGGGGCTGTTCTGCCAGGTCGGACCAGACACCGTCGACGGCGTCGGGGCCAGCGGCGGAGGCGGCGGGGCCGGGGGCTGCGGAGGCAAGGGAGGCGGAGGCGGGCAGGCGGGCGGATCGAGCGTGGGATCGTGAGCCTGGGCAACCGCCTGACGCTGACCGGGGTGACGATCGCGGTGGGTAAGGCCGGCAACGGAGGTGCCGGGGTAGCGGGGCAAAATGGCGCCGCTGGAGGCAATGGCGCCGCTGGCGGGACGGCATCGACGACGCCGCCCAGCAAAGCCGGCTGCGACGGCGGAAAGGGTGGTGCAGGCGGTCCAGGTGGTGCTGGAGGTGGCGGCCGGGGCGGCTATGCCGTAGGCGTTGCGTATGCGGTGACGCCAAGCGAAGCGCCGGCGGTGGACTTCACCGCCGGCACACCTGGCGCCGGCGGCAACGCCGGTCCTGGCGGAGCCTCGGAAAACGCCGGAGCGCCAGGGAGTGAAGGGAGCTGCTGGGACTTCGCAGGTCAGTCGTCGTGCGGAGGATGACGCGATGGCATCGCCGAAGAAGCCGCCGGAGGGGCTGCCTCCGGGGCTCGATCCGGTTTGGTACTCGGACACGCCGGAGGCGAGAGAGGAGCAGCTCCGGATCCTGAAGAGAGCACGGGCGCGAGGCTCGCTGCTGTTTCGGATCGCGCGGGGCGAGGACGTGCGGAAGGAGCTCGCTCAGATCGAGGCCCAGGCGGGGGCGATGGATGCCCTTGAGCAAGAGGTTGCCGGGGTATGGATGAGCGCGGCGATGGTGGAGGGCGGAGCCGAGAAGCGCTGGTCGGGCGCGCGGATCGGCGCGGTGGTCTTGGCGCTGGCGGTCCTGTGCGGCGCGGTGATCGCGCTCGCGTGGCTGCGCTGACGCAGCGAAGCAGCGGCGCCGCGACGCAGCGGTGCGCTGCTTCGTGGCGCCGCGCCGCGACGAAGTAGCAACGTAGCGAACAGGCCGCAGGCGGTGTCGCCGGAGCCGTGCGCGAGCGCCTTCTACGCGGAAGCGCTGGGCAACGAGAAGCGGCCATTTGTCGAGCTCGGATTCTTCCGGATCGCATTCCCGTTGCTCTGGTTTGCGGGCTCGTCGGAGTCGTTCCCGGAGGTGATGCTCGAGGTGTGCCGGAAGCTGAAGCCGGTGAGCGGTTATGGAGGTATCGGCGCGGTCGAGTCGCCTGATAGCTCAATCAGCAGCCGGTACGAGCCCGTCGTCTATGATTGGGCCCAGAAGTTTCCCGGGTCGGAAGCGGACTATCCGACCTCTCATTCTATCTGGCTGCGCAAAGGAAGAAGTGGCGGTGGGATCAAGGGTGTCAACTGGCTCACCCAGGACCCCAGGACGAGGCCACGCACCGGCGCGGGGCGGCGCCGTCCTGCGCGCGCATGAGGCCGGGATCAGGGATTGTAGCGGCGGCCGCTGCGGTAGCTCGCGATGGCCAGCTCCACCGGGCGGAACAGCGGGGTGGGCAGCGCGTCGAGCGGGTACCAGCCCCAGCCGGCGATCTTGTGGGGCTCGCGCTCCTCGGGCTCGCCGTCGAACTCCTCCGCGAGGAGCTGGATGTCCACATAGTGCTTGCCGTAGGCGAGGATGTTGCTGAGGCACAGGAAGGAGAGCTTCCTGACGACAAGGCCGCTCTCCTCGCGCACCTCGCGGACGGCGCAGTCCTCGAACGACTCGCCGAGCTCGAGGTGGCCGCCGCACCACGAGTAGCTGCCGTCGCCGTGGCTCCCGCGGCGCCGCGCGAGCAGCACGTGCCCGTCGCGCACCAGCATCACGCCCACGCCCACCAGCGGTCGCTCCGCGGCGTTCCCCCCGACGATCGCCTCTCCCAAGGACACCTCCCCGCACGCGACGCCGTCGTGCGTGGAGCGCGCTCTAGCACGGCGCGCAGCGGCGCCGCTCGGGAGGCGTCGGGTCGACCCGCCGCGCCCGCTGCGCCAGCCGCGCCGCGCACGGAGCCACCTCGCGCACGGAGCCACCTCGCGCACGTGCAAGCGCCGGTACCGATTGACTTTTCAGTGAACACGCGTACCGTGCCAGGCGCGATGGATGCGTCCTTGCCCTGGGAGCTGAACCCCGTCCTCCAGCAGAGCCGGCTCGTCCTCCTGGCGCAGACGGCCGTCGATGTCCGCAACAAGGCGTTCAACGAGGCGAACCGCGACGAGGGCGACACCAGCTGGGGCATCGGCTGCAAGGCGCACGAGCGGTTCGGTCATTCCCTCTGCAAGCTGGCAGAGAGCGGAAAACACCCCTGGCTGTCCGTCCATCGAGACGGGCTGTACTTCATGCCGCACATCGAGGGCGTCGCCGTGCGCGTGTACCGCGGTCCGGCCGACAAACCCTCGCAGCGGCACCTCGAGGCCGCGCGCAGCGAGCACGGTCGCCGCTCGGAGTCGCGACAGATGGCCTTCTCGTTCATGGGGCAGGAAACCGAGCCGGATGGCCCGTGGTTCTGGATGATGGCCGTGGAGACGGACGTCGAGGGGAGGGCGCTCCGTGCCGTGTTCTTCCAGGCCAACGAGGCCGGCGGGACCCGACACGCATGGGAGGCCCCGGTCGAGACGGTGTCCGCCGAGCCTGCGCCTGCGCCTGTACCCGAGCCCGGAGACAAGCCGGCGCGCCCGGCGCGACCGCGCACGGCACAGGGCCAGCAAGCGAAGGATGCGCTCCTGTCGCGCGACGGACGGCCGCTGCTCCGCGCGCAGACCATGACCCTTCCGCTCGTGTCACAGCCGAGCTGACGGCCGGCGAACGAGGCGGATCCGCCGGCAAGGAGGCTGTCCTATCGCGGAGTGCAGGTTCGTGCGCTCCGCGACAAGGCGGTGAGCCCCCGCCGACACACCCGCGCAGGAGCCCGGGTCATACCGGCATTCCCATCGTCCGGCGGAGCGCGTCGAACTCCTCGGTGAAGCGCCCGTTTCCGCCCCGCAACACGAGCGGCGGCTCGTCATGGCACGACGCCACGGCCTCGGCGTGGCGCAGGGCATAGACCGAGAACAAGGCCGCCTTGCCCTCCTTGGGCATGACGTCGCGCCACGCCTCGAGCGCGAGCCCGGCCGCCGCCGCCGCCGCCTCGACGCGAGGCCGCTGCCACGCCGCCGCGCAGGCCACGAACGGCGCGCCGGGAGCGAGCAGCCGCGCGGCCGCGAGGCAGTAGTCCTCCACGCCGCCGCGGTGCTCGAAGCGGCACGGCCCGCACTGGACCCGATAGGACTCGATGCCGGTGCCGACCGGCAGGTACGGCGGCGTCCCCGTCACGAGCTCCGCAGGCGCGAGCCCGTCGAGCACCGCCGGATCGCGCAGGTCCCCCCACCGGACCTCGCCGCGCGCGTCGACGCCGTTCCACGCGACCGAGCGCCCCGCCATCGAGGCGCTCACCTCCTGCGCCTCCACGCCCGCGCAGCGCGCGTCCGGGAAGCGCCACGCGGTGAACAGGAGCACCGTGCCGATGCCGCAGCCGAGGTCGACCGTGCGGCGCGGGGGCGTGCTCGCGACCCGCTCGGCCGCGAACCAGGCGGTCACGAGGTCGTCGGCCGACCAGCGGTGCCCGTCGAGCCGCTGCAGGATCCGGAAATCGCCCGAGAGATAGCAGAGGTCCTCGCCGGGGCCGGGCCAGACCTCCGGGCGATCCGGCGTCACCGGCGGCGGCCCAGGGGCGATCCACCCGGGCGGCCGGCGCGCAGGGCGCACGACCCCGCCGCGCGGCGCGAGAGAGGGCTGGACATCAGGGGGAGCGATCATCGACCCCCATGTACCACGCCCCCGCGGCGTCAGGGGCGCGCGCAATCCCCCCGAGCGCGCGGCCCCGCGGCGTCAGTGGTTCTTGCAGCCATCCTCGAGCGAGGGATCATCGCAGAAGAGGCACGGGGTGGTCTCGCAATCCAGCGGAGGGCATGACTTGGGGCAGGTCGGCTCGTTCGGATTGCAGTGGATGATCTGCCAGGTGAGCGAACTCATGTCGTCCGGGTCGGCCGCGCAACTGCACTTGTTGAAGGCGTGCGATGCAATCATGGTGATCGTGTGGCACTCCTTCTCCGGCGTCACCCCCTCTGCCGGGATTGGCGTCGTGAGATCCCAGGTGAGCTCGAAGGGGCGCTGTCCGCCAGCCATGGTCCCGGCCGGGAACACTCGTGGGAACGTGACCCTCCGGAACGGGAGCGGGAACGGGGTATCTTCACTGCTGCGCCGCCCATAATCGATGTACAGGACGCCCTGCAGAGGGATGCCGTTGTCCTCGGACAGCACCGTCGCGCCGAAATTCTTGAAGCTGTCCTGCTGCTCGACGATGTACACGGGTATGTGCTGGGGAGGGAAGACCGCCGTGAGCACCGGCGCGGTCTGCTCGGGATGCTCGTACGTCGGCGGCTCGATCACGAGGCAGCCCGTGGTCGAGGCGGCGAGCGCTGCCGCTGCGAACGAGCGAGCGAGCGCGGCGGAGCAGCGCGGGCGCGCCGCGAGGACAGGGGCACGGCGAAGGGAAGGGCGGGACGGAGCGATCATGGTGCGCTGTGCAGGGGCCGATGGGGGGTGGGGTCCGTGCTGGGTGCTGGGACTTTACCCACTGGGGCGACGCGCGGTGGATCTAGCTGGAATCCGACCGCCGCCGCGCGGGCAGGCGCGCCCGCGGCCCCGCCCTCCGCGCCGCGGCGTCACTTGCGCGGGCTCGCCGGCGCGCTCTCCAGCGCGTAGACGACCTTCACCTGCGTGCCGAACGGGACCTCGCCGGACGACACGGGCGTGCCCATGTCCGCGGAGTACCCGCCGGAGGCGAGCGCGGGGCGGGGGGCGTAGATGGGGCCGTGCTCGACGACCTCGCTGATCGAGACGACGCGGCCGAGCGAGACGCCCTGGAGCCTGGCGAGCGCCCCGGCGCGAGCCCGCGCGTCCGCGATCGCCTTCTCCCGCGCGCGCGCCTCGAGCGGGTCGGTCTCGTCGAGGCCGAACGAGACGCCCCAGACGTTGTTCGCGCCGGCGGCCACGGCGGCGTCGAGCACCGCCCCGACCTGATCGAGGTTGCGGATGACGACCATCACCGTGTTGCTCACCTGATAAACGTGCGACGGCGGAGGCGGCGCTGCCGGCGCCAGGTCGGCGGGCGGCGGCTTCGGCGCCGGCGGCTGAGGCGCCTTCGGTCCGCGCCCCGCGGGAGCCGCGGGCGCCGCGGCCGGGGCCGCCGGCGCGACCGCCGGGGCGGGCTGCGCGTGGCCCATGGCCATCCAGGGCGGCACGTCGGGCTGCCGCACGAGCTGGATGGAGTAGTTGCTGGTCTGGATATCCTTCTCGGCCAGGCCGGCGTTCTTGAGCGCGGCGAGGATCTCGGTCATGCGCGCCGCGGCGAGCTTCGTCGCCTCGTGCACCGTCGGCGCCATCACCTCGATGCCCATCTGGGCCCGGGCGATGTCAGGCCTCGCGCTGACGTCGCCGCGGCCGACGACCGTGATGGTGTTGACCTCCGGAGCGGCGGCCACGGGCGGCGTCGCCTGCGCCGCGCACGCGGCGAGCAGCGGTGTGACGGAAAGCATGAGCCCGGCGAGGTACGCGCGGGACAGGGAGCGCTGGTTCTTCATGCCCGTGCAACGCGCGCCGCCCAGGCCGGCTTACAGGGGGGCGCGCCCCTCGGCGCTCGCCGCCGCGAGCAGACCGACGGGCCGCTTCCCGAGCCGCTCCGGCGGCGCGCCGGCGACGCCCGAGGCGGCGGCGTTGCTCCCCCTCGGCAAGTTGTTCCACGCCGCGCCGGGTGCGCTATGGTCGTTCACGTGCTCACAATACCCAGCGATGAAGAGGCCCTCGGAGGTCTGCAGGGTGCCACGATCGCCAGCGACCTCTCGCCAAGCATCGGCTACCGGATCGTGTCGCGCGCCGGCTCCGGGACGATGTTCGTCTCGTTCTACGCGGTCCGCACCGCGCCCGAAGGCGAGACGCCCGTGGTCGTCAAGATCCTCCGGCCGTCGCTCTTCAGGCAGATGGGTCCGTCAGCGGCCGTCATCGTGAAGAAAGAGGCGGTGTCCCTCGGCCGCCTCAACGAGCAGGTCCCTCCGACCCCCTTCGTGGTCCGGCTCATCGACACCGGCACGTTCGAGGTCCGCCGCGGCACGAAGGCGCTCAATCTCCCCTGGATCACCATCGAGTACGTGCACGGCGGCGTCCAGGGCGTGACGCTCCGGCAGCGGGTCCAGGGGACCATCCAGGCCACGGGCCACGCGTTCGATCCGGCGCGCGCGACGCGCGCCATCGAGTGCATCGCGAGCGGGCTGTCGGCCGTGCACGACGTCGGCGTCGTCCACCGGCAGCTCACGCCGGAGAGCATCCTCTGCTGCGGCTCCGGCGACGACGAGCTGTTCAAGATCAGCGACTTCGGCATGGCGCGGCCGCGCGGCATCCGCGAGACGATCATGGCCGGCGTCGTGGGCAACGCCGGGGTCGCGCCGCCGGAGATGCTGTCCGCCGATCCGAGCACGATCGGCCCGTGGACCGACATCTTCAACCTCGCGTCCGTCATCTTCTTCCTGCTGACGGGCGAGGAGTACATCATCGCGGAGTCGCAGGCGCAGGCGCTCATGGCCGCCATGGCGCGCACGCGCCGGAGCATCGTCGAGACGCGGTGGCTCCACCCGGCGCTGCGCGGCAACGACCAGGCGTGCAAGTCGATCGACTTCGCGCTCCGCTGGGCGTCCACCGGCGAGGCGCAGGAGCGCCTCCAGGAGGCGGTGGCCGTGGCCGCGATGCTCTCGCCGTACCTCCGCCCCGCGTCGCCGATCTCCGCGCTGGAGCAGCGGATCGTGGCGAGCGCGGGGGAGCAGCGCGTGCGCGCCGCGGAGGAGGTCGGTCCGATGACCGTCCCGTCCACGCACCTGAAGGCGCCGGTCCTGCTCAAGGGGGAGCTCGGCCAGACGCTGCTGTCGCCGCGAAACGCCAAGGCCGCCGAGCGCCCGAGCCAGGACCGCCCGATCGAGGCCGAGATCATCAGCGCGCCCCCGCGCGCCTCGCGGGAGCCCGCGCCGCGCCTGTCGGCGGTCGTCGAGCGCTGGACGTGGAGCGTGCTCCACCACCCGAGCCTCGATTCGGTCATCCGGAGCGTGGCCTGGGACGGCTATGGCCGGTGCCTCGCGGCGGCCACGGGGGGGCTGCTCTTCTGGAACGGGACGAGCTGGAGCGAGGCGTCGTCCGGCGGCCTCCCGAGCCCGCAGGGCGTGCGCTTCGTGCACCGGATCGGCCCCGGCCGGTGGCTCATCGGCGGCGACGCCTCGACGCTCGCGGTGTACACGACGGGCGGCGTGACGGGCGTCTTCCAGCTGCCGGGAGAGCCGCAGAGCCACGTCGCGCTGAGCGGCGACCTCGAGGACATGGGCATCCTCGTCTCGACGACGCCGAACGATCCGCGGCCGCTCCTCCACGCGTTCATCGCCAAGCGCTGGCTGCGGCCGATGCCGGCCGACGGCGTCGCGCTGCTCGCCGCGGTCGCGCGCGTCGAGGACGAGCGGTGGCTGGTCGTCGGCCGGTCGACCAAGGGCGAGGGGCTGGTCGCGCTCTACGCGCCGCTCGACTGGCACCTGGAGCGCATCCCGGCGCCGCCGGCGCGGGCGTTCGTCGCGTGCGCCGGGCGGCCCGATCTCGGCGTGGGCATCGCCGTCGGCGCGGAGGGCAGCGTCGTCTGGCGGTACGGGCAGAGCGTCTTCACGGAGATCATCGAGCCGCGGCGCGCCCTGTCGGCCGCGACGATCGACGCGGAGGGGCGCGCCTGGGCGGGCAGCGCGGGGCGCATCTGGGTGCGGCGCGGCGGCATCCCGCCCATGGCCGGGGTGTGGGAGTGCGTCTGGGAGAACGACGCGTGGGTCGGCCCGGTGGTGTCGCTGTTCGTCGACGGCGAGGTGGTCGTCGCCATCACCGCGGACGGGGGCATCGTCGAGGGCCGCGTCACCGGCTGACGAGCCCGGTGAGCCGCCATCACCGCGGCGCGCGGTACCTGCCCACGACGATCGTGATGTCGTCGTCCGGGCTCGGGCACCAGCTGTCGACCTCCCGCAGGATCCGGTCGCGGATGTCGTCGACCGGCGCGTCCTGGGCGGCTTCGACGGTGGCGCAGAGCCGCGAGAGCCCGAACTGCTCCCGGTGCGCGTTGCGGGCCTCCGTCACCCCGTCGCTGTAGAGCACGAGCAGGTCGCCGTCCTCGAGGAGGAGCTCGGCGTCCGTGGTCAACGCGTCGATGGACGGCAGGACGCCGACCCACACGCCGGAGCTCGGGATGCACTCGCTCCTCCCCGTCCTCGCGCGGCACACGATGATGTCGTCGTGCGCGCCCGCGAACGTCACCCGCCCGCCGCGCTCGTAGCGCAGCAGCAGCAGGGTCGCGTGCTCGTCGCGCTTCAACCGGTCGCGGATGTTGTCGTAGATCGCGCGGTTGAGCGCCGAGACGACCTCGCCCGGGCGGGCGCCCGGATCCCTGCGCGTCATGGCGGCGACCATGCTCTGGATCATCAACATGACGAGGCCCGCCACGAGCCCGTGCCCCGCCACGTCGCCGATCCCGAGCCACCCGCCGTCCCGCGTGGGGAGCACGTCGTAGTAGTCGCCGCCGACCTCCGCGGCCGGCCGCATCATCGCGGAGAGCTCGAGCCCCTCCACATGCAGGTGCGCCGGGACGAGCGTGGTCTGGATGTGCTTCGCGACGAGGGTCTCCTGGTGGACCCTCTCCTGCTCCAGCCGCTCGCGTACCTCCACGTGCCGGACGATCTCCCGGTGCATCGACACCGCCTTCATCGCAGAGCCGATCTGGAGGCGCGCCGCGTCGTAGACCATCTCGTTCGCGCCGCTGTTGACGAGCGCGATGCCGTAGTGCTCCGTCTCGCCGAACGTGAGCGGCATCGCGACGACGCTCCAGCGCTCCGACGAGCTCAGGAATCCGGGCGGCGCGAGGCACGAGGACGCGAAGCTCGCGGGCGGCGGCTCCACCTCGCGGCTGTTCTCCATCAGAAACAGCGACTGCAGGGTGGCGCGCTCGGGATCGTCGAAGAGCGATATGGCGACGTGCGTGAGATCCAGCTTCGGCAGCTCCGCCGCGAGCGTGCGCCGGAGGGTGGGCATGCCGAGGCAGGTCGAGAAGAACATGCCGGTCCAGCTGAGGTTGACCGACGCGCGCTCCAGGTACAGCCGCTTCTCGCCCTCGGCGCGGACGGAGGCGTGGCTGATCAGGATGCGGCACGTGTGCCAGAGCCGCTCGAGGCGGTCCTCGGAGGCGCCGCCGGGCGCCCGGCCGATCTTCGCGCGGAGCAGCGTGATCGCGCCCTGGAACTGGTCGAGGGCGACGCCCTCGCGCCCCGCCGCGTCGAGGAGGTCCTGGAGCGCCGTCAGGAAGCGGCCCTCCCGCCCGCTCAGCTCCTCCTCGAGCGCGGAGAGCAGCTCTCGGGGCCAGGCCTCACGCGACGCCGCCGGGACGGTCACGCACCGCGCGAGCGCGCGCTCCAGCGGCTCCTGCTGCGCGGCGATGGAGAGCGGCTCGCGGCGCGGCGGCGCCCCGGTCGCGCGCGGGAGGGCAGCGTAGTAGCCGCAGCCGCACGACTCGCGCCGCGTGAGCTCGACGGGAAGGAGGCTGCACTCCGGCACACGCTCGCCGCGGAGCTGGCGCACGACCGTCTCGACGGCGAGCGCCCCGAGGTCCTTGATCGGATGGCGGACGGTCGTCAACGACGGCCTGGTGACGCGCGAGACGGCGACGTCATCGAACCCGCACACGAGGACGTCGCCAGGGACGTCGATGCCGTGCGCCTTCAGCGTGTCCATCGCGCCGAGGGCCATGTTGTCGTTGCCGGCGACGACGGCATCGAACTCGACCCTGCGCCCGAGGAGCTCGCGCATCGCGCGGCGGCCGCCGTCGATCAGAAAATCGCCGTACACGAAGAGGCGCTCGTCATAGGGGAGCGCGCGCGCCGCGAGGGCCCTCCGGTACGCCACGGCGCGCAGCTTCGCCTCCTCGTTGTTGGCCGGCCCGCTGATGTAGGCGACGCGCTTGCACGCGTGGTCGTCGAGCACGTGCGCGACCGCCGCCTCCCCCCCGACCGCGTTGTCGACGATGACGCTCGGGACGCCGTCCAGCGCGAGCCCCACGCTGCACACGGGCAAGGGCGCGAGCGATCGGCAGAACTCGTGCGCTCCCTCGGGGCCGACGTGGTTCGTGAGCGCCGACGACATGATCACCGCCCCATCGACCGTCGTCGCGCCGATGAGCGAATAGATCCCGCCCCGGGCGTCCAGCGTGTAGCCCTGGCGGGCGCGCGTCTCGCCGAAGGCCACGATGAGGTTGACGTCGTGCGCCTCGGCCGCGCGCTCGACCCCGAAGCGCGCCTCGGACTGGTACTCGCCGCAAAGGTAGTCGGTAAGGAGGGCGATCGTGTGGCGCTTCGCCGCCATGATCTATCGCTCCCCGTTCACTTGTCGTGGATGGAGACGAGGCCGGGGGACATGCGCTCCAGGGCCGCCAGGCTCCGCCGCTGCCACCCGAGCCTCGCGTCCGTGACGAACCGGATCTTGCAGCTGGGGCCCTGGCCGGTGACGCCCGAGATGAAGGCGATGAACGCCTTCAGGCAGCTGGAGTTCAGGAAGTACAGCGCGCGTATGTCGAACTCGACGGCTGCGAGCGAGAGGCGCCGGACCTCGTGCTGGACCTCCTTGCAATAGGCGCCGAGCGGCGCGGCCGCCGCCATGTCGCCCGTCCCGGTGAGCTTGATACTCAGGCGATCGCCGAGCAGCGCCGGCTCGATGCCGAAGCTGTCCGTGGTGATGCGATCAACCCTTAGGCTGTCCATTCATCCTCCACCGCTCGAGCGGCGCGTGCGCGATGATCGTGAGCTCGTTGCCCTCGATCTTGTAGTCGACGTCGAGCCCTCCCTCGGCGCGGACGCGCGCGAGGCCGAGGCCGGAGACGCCCTCGACCATCGCTGTCTCCGTGATGAGGTCGTCGTAGTGCTTCAGCGGGTCGCTCGCGGTCTTCAGGTCGAGCAGCCGCTTCTCGACCTCTCGCAGCCGCTCCGGCGACGCCTCGTTGCGCGCGCGGATCTTCATGATGTGCGACGTCTCGTCCTCCTCCAGCGCGAGCTCGAGGCTGACGCGAGGGCCGGTGGAGTATTTGGTGATGTTCTCGGCGAGCTCGTGCGCGGCCATGTAGAACCGCGAGCTCACATTCGCGTCGTCCAGCACGGCGCCGCAGAAGCTGGACACCAGCCGCAGCACCGCCGTCGCCAGACGCTCGCTCGGAAAGAAGGTGATGCAGAGGAATAGCGAGGCGCTCTGCGTCGGTTCGGGGGATGACACAATCTGTTATGTTACGCCGCCCTCGCGCAGGATCCAACCACTAGTTCCGCGGGCCGCGCGGCTTCTCGTTTCGCTCTCGTGAGAGCGCGGGCGAGCGCTGAACGGAGAGGGCACCCGGAGCGAGCTCCGCCATCGCCATCGAGCTTCCGATGTGATGCGGTCCTCACCTCGGAATGTGATGCGCTTCGCAGTTCGCGCGATGGCGCGCTTTGCTCCAGGGCATAACGCGACGCGTCGCCCGCGGCGGAGTGGCATGCTCGTTGATGACGAACGTGGCGTCCATCGGTGCCCAGGTGTGTCCATGGATCCGGTGCGGCCACCGCGCGCCTCGCGCACATACGCCTTCACCTGAGGGAAACATCCGGCCGGGCGACCCAGCAAGGAGGGTATTGCTGTATGGAACAACGATGCTTCTCGCTCGGGCCGCCCTGGCCACTCGGGCCGTCGCGCCGCCGCCCACGTCGCTTGGCGGCGATGACGGGCGTCCCTTTTCTCGTGATGCGCGGCGTCCTGGCCGGCGCCGCCGCGGCGGCGGCGATCGGCTGCAGCACCGCGCCCGGGACGGAGGGCGAGCTCGGGCGTCCCGCCGGCGAGAGTCACGGTGTCGGAGAGGGCGATTCGGCGGCGCTCGGAGCGGCCTCGGCGGCGCTGTCGAGCGATGGTGCGGTGTGCGTCACCATCCAGCGTGGAACTCTCGGCACGGTGAGAGATGCGACACTGTGGCAAAACGCTCCGGGGTGGAACGACTCCGCATCTCCGAGCCTCTCGACGGGGTGGGCCGCGGGCGCCGGCCGCCGCCGGTCTGTCGTGCACTTCGGGCTCTCTCCCGTGCCCGTCGGCGCGACGGTCCTCTCTGCCTCGCTGGTCTTCCATCAGACGTACGCGGTGGAGAGCAGCGCTGTGAGCGTGCACCGCGTCAGGGTCCCGTGGGACGAGCGCACCGTCACCTGGTGGAGCATCGGGGACAGCGGCTTTGAAGGCGAGAGCGCGGCGACCCTCGCGGCCGAGGCCGGCGTCGGCGCCCGCGCGACGGACGTGTCGGCGCTCGTGCAGTCGTGGGCGCTCGGGACGGCGCGGAACGACGGCGTGCTGCTCGACGAGGAGCGCGCGCACACGACCTACCTGAGGAGCAGCGAGATCGGCAGCACGCAGGAGCGCCCGAGGCTCGACGTCTGTTACGTGACCTGCTCGGACGGGGTGATGAACGGCCTCGAGGTGGGCCTCGACTGCGGAGGGCCGCGCTGCGCTCCCTGCGCGAGCCCGGCGGCGGCCACGTCGAGCGCCGCCGCGTCGAGCTCGACCGGCGCGTCGGGTGATCCCTGCGCCGACGCGGCCGCGCTGCCGCCCGATCCGCTGCCGCCCGCGCGGCTCTCCGAGACCGGGCTCTACGCCGACATCACGACGCGATCGCGGGCAGCGGGCACGCGCGAGTTTCGTCCTGCTTACGAGCTCTGGTCGGACGGGGCGGCGAAGCGGCGCTTCGTGTACCTGCCGCCCTGCTCCACGGTCGACACGAGCGACATGGATCACTGGTCGCTGCCGGTGGGCGCGCGCTTCTGGAAGGAGCTCCGCGCGGAGGGCGTGGCCGTGGAGACGCGGTTCATCCACCGTTTCGGGCCGGGCATCGACGACTGGCTGTTCGCCGCGTACGCGTGGGATCCGGCGAGGAACGACGCGTTCCTCGTCGAGGCGGGCGTCGAGGACGCGCGCGGGACCGCGCACGACATCCCGCGGACTGCGGAATGCTGGGAGTGCCACGGAAAGCTCCCGGAGCGCGTCCTCGGCTTCAGCGCGCTGCAGCTGAGCCACGATGGACCGGGCGAGACGATGGCGTCCCTGAGCGACGCCGGGTGGCTCACCGTCCCGATGCGGGGAGGGGTGCGCCCGCCGGGCGACGCCCGGGCGGCCGCGGCGCTCGGCTATCTCCATGCGAACTGCGGCAATTGCCACAACAGCACCGGCGTCGCGACCCTGCGGACACGCCTCCTCGCGGCGAACACCACGGTGGAGAGCACCGATACCTACACGACCGGCGTGGGCGTGACACCCAGCTTCTGGGAGCCCGGCGCGCTCTACCGGATCACGCCGGGAGATCCCGAGTCGAGCGCCGTCGTGCGGCGGATGGATCACCGCGGCTCCAGGGCGCAGATGCCCCCGATCGCGTCGGACGCCGCCGACGCGGCGGGCCTCGCGGCTGTCCGCTCCTGGATCGAGGGCCTCGGGCCGCCGCCCGAGGCAGGGAGCGGCGGCGGCAGCGGGGGCGGCGCCGCAGGCGCGAGCGTTGGCGCCAGCAGCACGAGCGCGAGCTCCGGCAGCGGTACCAGCGGCAGCGACGGCGCCGGCAGCGTCGGCTCTAGCGCCGGCAGCGGCAGCGTCGGCTCCGGGGCCGCGTGCGCCGGGGTGCCGCGCCTGAAGCTCACGCAGGTCGCGGCCGGCCTGGCGACGCCCGTCTTCCTCGCGAGCCCGCCGGGCGACCGATCGAGGATGTTCGTCCTCGAAAAGGACGGCGTCGTCCGCCTGATCAAGGACGGTGTCCTCCGGTCCACCCCGTTCCTCGAGCTCCGCGGCGGGACATCGTGCCCGCCCTCGCCGCCGGCGAGCGCGAACCCGCTCGTGTGCGCGCCCAGCCCGACCGCGGAGGGCGGGCTGCTCGGGATGGCGTTTCACCCGGGCTACGCGGACAACGGCAGGTTCTGGCTCTTCTACACCGCCGCGCCCAGGGGCAACGTCACGATCGCCGAGTTCCGCCGCTCGGCCTCGAACCCCGATGTCGCCGACACGTCGGCGGGGAGCGTGCCTGTCCGGACGCTCCTCGACGCGAGGCACGGCGGCTGGAACCACGCGGGCGGCACGCTCGCGTTCGGCCCCGACGGCTACCTCTACGCGTCGGTCGGCGACGCGGCCGTCACGCCGTATTCGGCCTCTCCAGCGAAGGATCTCTCGTCTCCGCTCGGCAAGATCCTGCGGATCGACGTGGACAGCGGGCTCGGCCCGCCAGGCAACCTCTCCGGCCCGGGCGTGAACCCGCTCGTCTGGGACTACGGCCTGCGCAATCCGTGGCGCATCAGCTTCGACCGGGGCACGGGGGATCTCTACATCGCCGACGTGGGACAGAACGCCTGGGAGGAGCTCGACATCGAGCCGGCGCGCGCCGGGCGGCGCGATTACGGGTGGCCGGCGATGGAGGGCGACCACTGCGTCGCCGCCGGGTGCTCCCGCGTCGGCGTCGCGCCCGCCGTGGAGCACAGCCACTCGAGCGGAGAGGGCGGCTCGATCACCGGCGGCTACGTCTATCGCGGCTCGGCGATTCCGTGCCTCCAGGGAAGGTACGTTTACGGCGACTACGGGACGCACCGCTTCTGGACGCTGCGGTGGGACGGCTCGAGGGTGCGGGATCACGTCGAGATCACGGCGGACCTCGAGTCGCGCCTGCCCGCGGCCTCGTTCGGCGAGGACGCCGCGGGCGAGCTCTATGTCGTCATGCTGACCGGCGAGGTGCTCCGCGTCGATCCGAGGTGAAGGCCCAGCGCCCCGGCGGCGCTATCCCGCGAGCTGCCCGTCGCCCGCCCGGAGCTTCGCGAAGCGCGGGCGCCAGGCCCGGCTCTGGGCGAGCAGCGGCGCGGTGCGCGCGAGGAGCAGCGCCAGGTCCTCGGGGCGGCCGGCGTCGAGCAGGGCGCGCGCTCGCCAGTAGAGGAGCTCGATCCGCTGATCGGCGCTGAGGCCGCCGCTCAGCTCGCCGGGCGGCTCCCCCTCCTCGCGCGCCGTCGCCCGCGTGCGCGTGCTCTCCATGCCGGACCTCGGGTCCTTCACGGCGAGCTGCATGACGCCGAGGAGGGCCTGGGCGTACGGCGGCAGATCCGCGACCGCCCCCTGCGCCCTGAGCCACCGGAGCTGCCGGCTCGCGTCCGCGTGCTCGTCGCGCATCGCGTGGATCCGCGCGAGCAGGAGCGCGCTCCTGTAGGCCGGCCTGTCCTTGAGCTGCTCGTCGAGCGAGCGCGCCTGCCGCACCAGGGGCAGCGCCTCGTCCTCGTGCCCCCAGAGGTAGAGCAGCTCCGCGAGCTTGATCGTCGCGTCGCGCTCCGCCAGGGCGCTCGCCTCCTCGCGGGCCAGCTGGACCGCGCGCCGGAGGTCCGCCATCGCGCGATCCGGGGCGTCGAGCGCCGGCCAGAGCTCCGCGCGGCGGACGAGCGCCGCGCAGAGGTGGCCCCGGTCGCCGCGCTCCTCGCAGCTGCGCACGGCGTCGTCGAAGCGCCGCTCCGCCTCCTCGAGCTGGCCGGACCGCGCGAGCACGCAGGCCAGCAGCGTGAGCCCGGTCACGTGCGTGTCGTGATCGGCCTCGCGGACGCGCTCCACGCCGTGCGTGAGCCGCTCGAGGGCGTCGTCCAGGTTGCCCTTGCGGAACGCCGAGCGGCCGGCCGCGACCTCGAAGCGCGCGGCGAGCGCGGCGTCGGCGCGGCCCTCGCGGGCGTCGAGCAGCGGGATCACCTCCTCGACGCGCGCCGCCGACTCCTCCCAGGCGCCCGCCCAGTCGAGCGCGGTCGCCTCCTCGAGCAGCGCCTCCGCGATCATCCGCGGGTCCTTCATCGTCCGGGCCAGCGCCCCCGCGGAGCGGAGATCGTCGAGCGCCTCGCCGGTGCGCAGGACGCGGTAGCGCACGCGCGCGCGGCCGAGGAGCGCGAGGTACCGCTGGCGCTGATCGTCGCCGTCGGCCCAGAGGAGCGCGGACGCGTAGTGGCCCTCCGCCACCGCGTTGTTGTGCCGGTCGCGCTGGAGATCGCCGAGGAGCAGGTACGCGTGCGCCGCGCGCGCGCGCGCCCCGGCGGCCGCGGCGTGGCGCGCGATCGGCTCGAGCAGATCCGGCGCCCTCGGCCGGGCCTCGGCCATGAGCTCCCAGACGGCGAGCGCGTGCCGGTGCATCGCCGCGCGCTGGTCCTCCGCGAGCAGCGCGTAGATGGCCTCCTGCAAGAGCGCGCTCCGGAAGGCGTAGCTGGCGCCGCCGCAGAGGGCGCCCTCGCCGTGCGCGGCGCCGTGCGCGCCGCGGGGGACGAGGAGCCCCCGCGCCACGAGCGCGCGAAGCGCGCTCGGGACGTCGACGCGCGCGCTCGGGACGTCGACGCGGTCGACGCTCGCCGCCGCCGCGTCCTCGTGTTCGAGCGCGCGTTGCACGCTCGCCGCCACGTCCTCCGAGAGCTCGAAGCCGAGCACCGCGCAGAGCCTCGCGCACGCGGCGAGCTCCGGCGGGAGCGCCTCCAGCTGCCTCGCGGCGAACCACTGCCACGCGGGCGACGGCGGGAGCCTCTCCAGCTCGGCGGTCGCGAGCTGGTGGCCGCTCGATCTCGCCCGCAGCCGCACGAGGCCCGCGCGCTTGATCGCCCGGGTGAGCTCCACGAGGGCGCGGGGGTTGTAGCCGGCCCACGCGCAGATGCGCCGGAGCGTCGCGCTCGGCGGAGGCTCCGCGGGCCGGAGGAGCTCCGCGCAGAGCAGGAGCCCCGCGGCGTCGTCGAGCGGCGGGAGCGCGACGTGATCGCGCGCGTGGCCGCGGGCGCTCAGCGCGTGGCGCCGCGGCGTCGGCGCGCAGCGCGCCGGGGCGCCGGCGAGCAGCACCCAGAGCGAGACCGACGCCTCGCGCCGCGTCGCGAGGTCGAGCGCGTCGAGCGTGGCGCTGTCGGCGAGGTGCGCGTCGTCGACGATCGCGACGACGGGCCGCTCCATCGCCCTCCGGCGGAGCCCCTCGGCGAGCGCCCGGATCACGCTCCCGCGGCGCGGCGGCGGCCGGCCTGCGGAGCCGCCCGGCCAGCCGAGGATCGCGGCCACGGCGGGCCACACCTCGCCGCCGAGCGGCTCTCCGAGACGCTCGACGCAGAACGCGCGCGGGTCGCCGGGCGCCGCGAGGGCGCCGTCCCTCGCGCCGAGCACCTCGGCGAGCAAGGCGGCCGCGGTCCGGCCGTGGCCGCCCCCGGGGCGCGCGGCGAGCTCCGGCTCGGCGCGCAGCGAGATCACGAGCGCGCCGGGGTGCGCGCGCCGGCTGCTCTCGGCGATCTCCTCGGCGAGGCGCGACTTGCCGGCGCCGCGCTCGCCGATCAGCGCGCAGAGGCCGGGCCCGAGGCCCGCGAGCGCACGCTCGCGGCTCTCCTCGGCGGCGCTCTGGGCCTCGCCGCGCCCGACGAGCGGCGGCGCGGCGCGCGCGGCGCCGCGATGGCCCGAGGGCGGGGGCGCGTCCGGGGCGAAGAAGTAGCGGCCGTCCTCGCTCGCCGCGGCGACGTCGAACCCGGCATGGGCGGTGACGAGCTCGGCGCTGAGCGCGATGCCGCGCCACGCATCCGAGGGGAGCCACGACTCGGGCCGCTCCACGGCGATGCCGGCGGCGTGGACGCCCTCGGCGTCGCGGCGGAGCTTCAACGGCGCGATGTGGATCGCGAGGGGCGCGCCGACCGAAGCGACGATCTCCCGCCCCGCGAGGAGCGCGCGCTCCGCGGCCGCCTCTTTCGGGCCGGGGAAGATCGCGACGAAGCGGTAGCCGCGCTGCCGCGCGAGGTGCCCGTCGTGGCGGGCCACGGCGGCGCGGACCTCGGCCTCGGCGCCGCGGGCCTCCAGGGCGAGCACCACCGTGTCGTGCCGGTCCGTGGAGCCGGTGGCGGCGTCGTCTCCCGTGGTCGCCGCGGCGCCGACGGCGCCGCCGATCAGGGCGAGCGCCTCGGCGCCCGCCGACGCGAGCGCGGCCCGGAGGCCCGCGGCGTCGGCCGGGCGGCGCGCGCGCTCCTTGGCGAGGCAGGCGAGGACGAGGGCCTCGATGGACCGCGGGACCGGGGCGATCTCGCTCGGCCTGGGGGGGAGCCGGCCGAGGTGCCCCTGCGCGACGTCCGCGGGATCGCCGGCGAACGGAGGGCGCAGCGTGAGCAGCTCGAAGAGGAGCGCGCCGAAGGCGTAGAGGTCCGCGCGCGCGTCGAGCGGCTCGCCCCGGAGCCGCTCGGGGGACGCGACCTCGGGCGTCCCGAGCATGGCGCCCAGCGTGGTGAGCGCGCTGTCCGCCGGGTGGCAGACGACGCCGCGCTCGCGCTGCGTGAGGCCGAAGTCGAGGAGCCGCACGCCGCCGTCGGGCTCGAGGAAGACGTTCTCGGGCGCGAGATCCAGGTGGACCAGGCCGCGCTCGTGCACCACCTGGAGGCAGCTCAGCACGCCGAGCGCGACGTCGAGGGCGGAGCGCAGGTCGGGCGCGGCGGGCATTCCCTCGAGGTGGGCCGCCAGCGTCTCGCCGCGGAGCCGCTCCATCGCGATGTACGCGCGGCCGTCCTCGAGCACGCCGTTCTGGAACAGGCGAGGCGAGGCCGGGGGACCGAGCTGCTCGAGCGCCCACGCCTCGCTGCGGAACCGCTCGCGCGCGAGCAGCGAGTGGGCCCTGCTGATCTTGAGCACGGCGGGAGCGCCGTCCTCCGCCCGCGTCGCGGCCCAGAGGACCGAGAAGGCGCCCGCCGCGAGCGGCGGGCCGACGAGGAAGCCCGCGACGGACGGCGGCGTCTCGGCGTCGAGATCGACAGGCGCTGGGCGGGACGGCGCCGTGGCTCCGTCCGTCGGGCAGGAGGTGAGCACTGCGAGTCGGCGATGGCAGGAAGGGCAACGCGGCAAGAAGACCTCGGATGACCTCGGGTGGGGCCCGGCGCGATCCGTGACCGATATTACCGGTTATGCGGGTTGTCACGAGCAGGAAAACCGCATTGCGCGACACTGCCTTATGCCCATGGCGAAAGTGCGTGCTCGGTCTGCTCGGCCTGCTCGGTCTGTTCGGTCTGTTCGGTCACCCGCGACATCGTGGGTGTCGTGTCGACACCGGAGGACAGCGGCGGCGTCCCTCGCGCTGCGCGAGAGGGACCGCGGCTGTTGTCCTCCGAGCAGCCGGGCGAGCGATCGACAGGGGTGAATCTCGGTCGAACACCCACCTTCGGAGAGGCGGGGTGGGGTCTTCGCGCGGCGGTGGCGCACGGACGCCGGCGGGGCTCGGCTGAGCCGCGCCGGTCCGCGAGCTGTGGTGTATGCTGTTCCGAGCGTCGGAGGGCTGGATGATCCATCGACAGACGGGCGAGATCGAGCTCACATCCGGGCTTCGCATCGGGCCCTCGTACTCGGAAGCGCAGTTCTTGTCGTCGCCGCTCGCGCGGATGGCCAACGCCCTGAGCCAGTCGCAGCCGTGGAGCGGATACCGGACGTCGCGCCAGCGCATCGGCTTCCGGACCTTCCGCATCACGCTGCACTTCTGCAGCGGCAAGATCGCGTGGGTCGAGCTGTTCGAGGTGGGCGCCGAGTCGAAGGCGTTCTGGAACGACTGGTCCGAGAAGGAGGAGGCGGAGCGCAAGGCCAGCCACGACGCCTGGCTGGTGTCGATCCTCGGCGCGCCGCCGTACGAGTATCCCTGGGGAAAGATCACCTCCCAGTACGACCCGCGGGGCGGTTACAGCAGCATCGTCGTGCGCTTCGGCTAGCGTGCCGGGGCGCTGGGGCTCGATGCCGGCGCTGGGTGCACGGGCCGGCGCCGCCCTCGGCGTGGGATGCGGGGCGCTACAGCGCTCGCCGGTAGCGGATCTCCGGGAGGCTGCCGGCGCCGACCCGCGCCCACCGCCGCGCGCCGTCGCGGCTGAAGCCGGAGAGCTCGTAGAAGCGGCGCGCGCGGGTGTTCCCCTCGAGGACCCAGATCGTCATGGTCCTGTGGCGGCGCCGGGCCAGGTCGGCCTGCGCCGTGTCGAGCAGCGCGGCGCCGAGCCCGCGCCCCCACGCGGCGGGCAGGAGGTAGATCGTGTAGAGCTCGCCGACGTCACCCGGGTCGTCGTCGTCGCGCGTCGGTCCGGCGCTCGCGAAGCCGAGCCCGGCGCCCTCGGCGCAGAGTACCCAGGTCCGCGTCCCGGTCGCGGCGTCGCGGCTCAGGATGTGCCGCCAGCTCACCTCGCGCGCCGGCACGGAGAGGGTGTTGAGATCGGCCGCCGGCACCAGGCCGAGGTAGGCCGCCTGCCAGGAGTCGACCTCGATGCGTGCGATGGCGGCCGCGTCGGCCGGCTGCGCCCGGCGGATGACCGCCCCTGTGATCCGCTCTGACATGGTGTCTCGCACCCCAGGTTGGCCGGCGCCGCGGCGCACCGCCATGACGCCGCCTGCCGCGCTCGCCGGCCGGAGGCGCGATCAAGCGGTGCCCGACGCCGCATTCATCATGATGCTCCATCCCCCGCCCGCGATGGTCCCCTAAGGTCCTTCTGTGCGCGGTGACGCTGCCGAGCGCTGCAACGGAACCGAAGGAGGGAACCATGCTGTGCAAGGAGATCATGAAGCAAGACATCCAGAGCGTCCTGGCCGACGACACCATCCAGACGGCCGCGTGCAAGATGCGCGACGCGAACATCGGCTTCCTTCCTGTCTGCGACAGCGCCGGGAGGGTGCTCGGGGCGCTGACGGACCGCGACCTCGCCATCCGGGTGCTGGCTCACAGCCGGCCGCTGAACACGAAGGCGGGCGACGTCATGACGCGCGGGGTGGTCGCGTGCCGGCCCGACGACGACGTGCAGCGAGCGGAGCAGCTGATGGGGCAGCACCACAAGTCGCGCGTCCTGTGCACCGAGGCGGACGGCCGCCTGGTCGGCATCATCAGCCTGTCGGATATCGCGCAGAGCGAGGACGACAGGCACACCGCGCAGACCATCCGCCGGGTGACCGAGCGGGAGGCGGTGCAGCACGAGAGCAGGCGATAGCTCGCCGGGCGCTCGCCTGAGCGCCGCGGCGGCGCGCGGCGCGGGCGACGAACCTGCGGCGTTCGCCCGCGCTCCGCGCCATCGCCCGCCGCGGCGGCCGCTCGCGCCGCGGCGTCGCCGGCGCGCCTCGCGGCGCCTTCAGCCCGCTCTGCCTGCCCGCCCCGGGCCAAGACTTCCGGCGGGCGGCCAGAGCAGCGCCATCGTCCAGCCTCGAGCGCGCCCTCACCGTCGCGCCGCGGGCGGGCTATCGCCGACGCAGGGGGCACCGCGGATTGACGCAGGCCCAGGCGCCTATCCTCACCACGAGCGCCGGCGCCGGCCGTCAGCCGCGGACCTTGAGAACGGTCTTCAAGCCGGCAGGCAGCACCGACCCGCGATGGTGAACCTTCACGGTGAAGATGGCGCGATCGACCTCGTCCTCCGGCATGTTTTTCAGGGAGAAGTGGGCGATGACCTCCAGGTGAGCGCGGCAGTTCGCGCAGCTGCTCACGCTATAGCGGCTCAAGACAGAGTGATAGCCCAGGTAGTATTCCTTGGTCTTGCCGCCGTCGTCCGTGACGGTCGCGTGCGCCGTCAGCAGGAACGACCCCTGGAACAGGGCGCGATCGATGCCCCTGACCATGAGCTTCCTGGCGCTGAACCCGGGCTCTACCGCCGCCGCGCTGGGCTGGTCATCGATGGATAAATCGTCGAATGAGCCCGGTCCATACGTGTAGCCGAGCTGGTTCTCGATGTCCACGCAGGCCGTGCTGACGTAGGGCTTGCTCGTGCGCGGGTTCTTGAACGGCTTGAGCGCGGTTCCGTCGAGGGTCAGCTGAGTGCCGGGCGGGACGCCGGGGGTCGGCCCTTGCAGGTCATTCGAGCTGGTGCCCGGGTAGTCTGTCATGTCGTCGGAGACTTCGAGCGTCGTGGTTTGGCCATGCAGCTTCTGCCAGAGCCAGAACATGCGGTCGATGTTGCAGTGGTGAAAAAAGAAGATCGGATCGAAGGAGGACGTGTTGTTCTCTCCCATGTCCCCGTTCGAGCCGCTGACCAGCCCCATGCCACCAGCAGCTATCTGCGGCGCGTCGAACCCGCCGACGGCCAGGTGGAGGTCGTTGTGGGGCTCCTCCACCGACACCACCATGGGCTGATCGGGGGGGATATCCGCGTTCCAGGCGGCCGCCGAGGTCGTGTTGGAGAAGACCGCGTAGTTCGGCGCGAATAGACACGCCCTGTACGACGCGTAGAGGCTGGCGCCCTCGGGAGGAGGTGGGTCCGTGGGCTCGGGGCCGTTCAGCCAAGCCATGATGTTGTTATTGAGCAGCGTGTCGTTCGTGTTCTGGTCGGGATACTTCTGGTTGTGGGCGTACGTCAGTTCGGAGTCCCCGAAGTTGCCCACCAGCCCCGAGAGCGGGTACCGCACCGTCGTGTAGCCGGCCCGCTTGTAGTACGGGTGCGCCTCGTCGGCGTTTGCGTTCTGGTCCCCCCAGTAGTTGTCGGAGACCGAGATGGGCAGGGTGAACGACCGCAGCGGGTTGGGGATACCCATCAGGCCGTAGCTCGGGAGGTCGACCGTCGGCCGAGTAAAGACAGCCGGGACGCCGTTGTGGCGAGAGTGGTCGTCCGTCTCGTCCCAGAAAGGCAGCATCACGCCCGGTACGACGCTTTGCAGCGCCTTTTCGAGACAGTAAAGGTATGCTCTGTGCCAGGTCGGGAACAGGATGTTGCCGTGGTTGCAGTACCCTCCCCAGTATGCGTATGTATCCTCCGGCGGCAGTCGATCGACCGCGCGTCGCAGCAAGAAAGGCTCTCCGTGGAGGCCCCCCCAAGGCGAAGAACGAGTTCCATTCATGCGGGTCGAGCCGCTGGATGCCCCTCCAGGCATAGAGCACGTCTTCAAGGGGTTTCGTGTTGCCCTCCGCGTATTCTTGCTGGAGGACATAGATGGACCGCCGTATCCCTGTGGTCATGTCAGCGCGTTTCCTTTTCGTCTGTCAGAGCGAGCCTGACCTGTACGGTCTCAGGGCGGCGCGGGGCTCTCCGCGCGCTCCGTGCTTCACGGCGGCGAGGGCAGCGACGAGCCCTGCGCTCCCTTCGCCGCACTGTCTTGCGAGGGGGACGGCCCCGTCCTCTGGGAGGCGAGGCGTACGCTCCAGAGCGAGGCGCCGATGAGGAGCAAAGCGCCCGCGCAGAGGAGAGGCGGCGCGTCGAGCACGAACTTGCCCCCGAGCAGGGCCGACGCGCCCGCGAGGCCTGCAAGCATGGGGCGGTAGTCCTGGCTCGACAGCGCGCGCAGCACGAGCGCGCCGAGCGCGAAGGCGAGCAGCCCGGCGCCGAGCGGCAGCCCCCATGCGTCGCGCAGCCAGGCGCTGGCGCCCAGCGAGCCCAGGATCCCGAGATACGCCGCCACGCACAAAGGGCACTTCGGGAGCAGCACCAGCGCGATGGCGGTACGCGTTCTGCGGACCACATCCTGTCTTCGAGCCTCTGCGCCGCTTAGAAACCCGCGCCGGAGGTACCGATGGACGAGAGCACACGCACCTGGCGCGACCGCGTGGCGCGCTGGCACAAGAGCGGGCACTCCGCCCGCGTGTTCGCGGAGCAGGAGGGGGTCAACGCCGGCACACTGTACTCCTGGAGCCGCCGACTGGGCATGAAGCGGAGCGAGTACCGGCAGCGCTCGGAGAAGGCGACGCTTCCGACGCTGCTGCCCGTGGTGGTCGCCCCGCCAGCATCCACGACGCCCTCGCCGGGCGCGGCGCTGGAGATCGTCTTGCCGGACGGGGCGGTCGTCCGCGTCCCGCCGTCGTTCGACGAGGTTACGCTGGCGCGCGTTGTTCGTGCGCTCGGGGGGGCGCGATGATCCCTGGCCGCGTCTCGATCTACGTTGCCACCGAGCCGCTCGATCTACGGCGCTCGTTCGATGGTCTCGCTGCCGTCGTGCGCGAGGTGCTGCGACAAGACCCGCTCTCCGGAGCGCTGTTTCTCTTTTTCAACCGGGCAGCCGATCGCTGCAAGGCCCTTTGGTGGGACCGCAGCGGGTACTGTCTACTTTACAAAAGGCTCGAGCGTGGGGCGTTTCGAGCCCCGCGTGCCGTCACTCCGGGAGCCACGAGCGTCCTCATTGACGCCGCCGAGCTCGCGAAGATCCTGGAAGGCATCGCCCTGTCGCCTTCGAAGTTGCGGCGAGCGGTCCCGTTCGCCGAGACCGCACCGCCTCCGGTCCCCTGATCTCGCCTGACAGCCTCGCACGCTCCTGGGTAGCCCCACGGTTGCATTGCCTCGAGCGACATAAATTTTCCTCCACAAGCCCCTTCAAAAAGCAAGAGCTCACGAGTACTTACCGCGCCGTGAGCAAGCCGGTCGAAGAGCAGATTCGCGAGCTCAAGGACAAGCTCGCGCGCGCTGCCCACGAGCGGGACGAGTACCGCAAGCTCTACGAGCTCGCCAGCATCGAGCTGGAGCGGCTTCGCCGGCACATCTTCGGCCAGAAGGCCGAGCACGTCGACCCCGGGCAGATGCAGCTCGCCTTCGATGCGATCGTGCAGATGCTCGCGGGCACCGGGGCGCAGCCGGATGCGGGCGCGACCGGCTCACCCGACGGTCGCGATGGCGCGGCGCCGAACGGCTCCTCCGGAGGCGGGGACAAGGGGCGCCAAGCTCGCCCGCACGGGCGGCAACGGCTGCCCGAGCATCTGCCGGTCGAGCGGATCGAGCTGTTGCCGCCGGAGGCGCAGGACGAGCGCGCGACCGCGCTTGTCCGCATCGGCGAGGAGGTGTCGGAGACGCTGGAGTGGCGGCCCGCGAGCTTCGTGCGACTGCAGATCGTGAGGCCGAAGTTCGCGGTCAAAGGTGAGCCCGAGCAAGGCATCACGATCGCCGACGTCCCCGACAGCCCTGTCCCGCGCAGCCTCGCCGGTCCGGGGTTGCTCGCGCACGTGCTGGTGAGCAAGTACGCCGACCACTTGCCGCTTCACCGGCAGGAGAAGATGTTCGAGCGCTGGGGCCTTCACCTCTCGCGCTCGACGCTGTGCGGCTGGGTCGAATCGTGCGCCGGCAAGCTCGCGATCGTCGTCGAGGCGATGGCCAAGGACGCCCTGAACGCGCACTGCATAGCCATCGACGCCACCGGCGTGCTCGTGCAAGCAAAGGAGAAGTGTCGGCGGGGCCACTTCTGGGTCCTGGTGGCGGACCGAGATCACGTCCTGTTCCGTTTCACGCCGCATCACAACCAGGATGGTCCGAAGGAGTTCCTTCGCGGCTACAAGGGCTATGTCCAGGCCGACGCCTCGAACGTCTACGAGCAGCTCTTCCGCACCGAGGGGGTGACCGAGGTCGGTTGCTGGGCCCATTGCCGGCGAAAGTTCTTCGAGGCGATGACCTCCGACCGGGACCGCGCGACGGTAGCCATCGGCTTCATTCGCAAGCTCTACGCGATCGACAAGGCGACCAAGGAGCTGGCTCCGAACCGTCGAACCGAGCAGCGCCGGACGGATGCCGAGCCCGTGCTCGTGGCCTTCCGCGCGTGGCTTGAGACAGAGGACCTGCTCGTCCTCCCGAGGAGCCCCATCGCAGGCGCCATCGGCTACGCGCTCAACCAATGGACCGCGCTCACTCGCTTCCTCGAGGATGGTCGGCTCCGCCTGGACAACAACCGGAGCGAGCTTGAGCTCCGCCGTGAAGCCGTGGGCCGTAAGAACTGGCTCTTCGTGGGCAGCAAGGACGGTGCCGAGTGGAACGCCACCATCGTGTCGCTCATCGCCTCCTGCGCGCTGCACGGCATCGAGCCCTGGGCCTACTTGCGCGACGTGCTGATCCTGCTGCCCACCTGGCCTCCCGAGCGGGTCATCGAGCTCGCTCCCAAGTCCTGGAAGCAGACCCTCGAGAACGCCGACGCTCGGCAACGGCTCGCGGCCAGTCCGTGGCCCCGGGCGCCGGACGCGACGCCCAGCTGATCGCTCCTCAGCGTCGCCGTCCGCTGCCGTGGGCAACGTCGCCGCCTTGCCGCCCGCCGGGCGCACCGGTCGCCGGCTTTGGCGCGCTGGTGCCGGCTCTTCGGCGCTTGCGCGGTCGACGCGTGGCTTCCGGCGCCTTGTCAACGATTCGGGCCCGGCAGAGGCATCGGCGGCGCGCGGCTTCGCCGCCGCACGCCTGCGGGCGACTTGCACGCGGGCGGCGACGTCGGCGTCGACTGCCGGTTCCCCGACTCGCTGGGCCAAGCCCCCCTTCGTCGCAGGCCGCTCTTGCTCTCGCATCGCGTCGCGAATCTACGGTGACGGCGCGCACCTCGCGACGATGTGGTCTACAGAACGGATACCGATGGCGGGTAAGAGCGGGAGGTGCCGGCCGGCGCGCTTGGCCAGCGTGGAGACGCCGGCCGAGCGCGGCGAAGGAGCAGCGCACCCGCAGGTGCACCCCGGGGGCGAGGAGTCCGTGAGGATCGGCTTCTCATTGATCGCCATCGTGGGTCTCCCGGTAGTGCTTCGCGGATGGTCCAGCGGCGCGAGGCGACCTTCCGGCGCGAGTCGAGCGCAAGGGCTTCGCCGTGCGTTGCGCCACGTCCCGCAAAGAACGCGCTCAAACGCCCTCGAACTTCGATGTCCTGCTCGACAGCGCCGAAACCGCCCCGGGGCCGCGCTGGAGTTCGTTTGTCTCACGCGTGCCGTCGTGAGAGCGCGGCGCTGCTCGACTCTTCAAGTCCTCGGGAATGCCTCAGGGGTGGATGGCATGCCAAGGGAACCAAGGCGGCTCCCCATCAGGACCGAAACGGCGTTGAACACGCCTCTCTGGAAGAGCAGGATGTTCAGGGAGCCGCCGTACGCGAAGTGCCCGAGCTCGTCGCCCTTCTTGACCGGGACCGGCTCGCCTCCGACCGGGACCAGCGTCGACCGGTTGTTGACGAGCGACGGATACATCGCGCTGATCGTGTTCAGGCCAACCGGGATCACGGCGACGTACCCGTGCTTTTCGGTCCTGATGACGAAGTAGGAGCGATGAAAGTCCTCGAAGATGCTGAAGTCCGTCGTGCTCTCGCCGACGTTGAAGATGGTGTTGAACCAGTGATCCCCGTCCATGATGCCATTGTAAATTCCAGGCACCTCCACCCCCTCGACGATCCGGCCGGAGGCAGGAGCGTGGTAGCGATGGTAGTTGGGGGGCATGAGGACGCAGGAGACGGCCGTGCCGCCCTCGAACTTCGCTGCGTATTTCGACCCGTTCAGGAGCTGCGTGATGTTGAGCTGACGTGACTTCACGTCGAGCTTCTTCGTCAGCGTGAGGTCCGAGAGGATGAAGTTGATCTCCGAGTCGGCGGACGCCACGAGCACCGAATCGTCATCAGGCGCCGCGACGGGCCGGGGATCTCTCGCTGGGTTGAGCCTGCGCGTGAAGAAGTCGTTGAACGACTTGAAGCCGCCCTCGGGGACGATGAAGTCCTCGATGTGAGTCCCGGGATCCTTCAGCCAGGCCTCGATGAACTTGAGCGACTCCGGAGAGTCCATGAACCGCCCCCGCTCCTTGATGAATTTGACGGTCCAGTTGAAGATCTCGGTCGTGTACTCCTTGCTGATCGTGCGGCTCTTGAACGTGTTCAGGAAGGCGAACGCGGACTTGTTGTCGAGGTAGAAGTAGGTGAAAGGTACGATCTTCCCCAGGCCTCCAGTGGGCTCGGGCAGAAACGTGAACCACTGCTCGAAGTAGCTCACGAAGTACTCGGCGGTCGCTCCGACCCACGGGTTCTTCGACCCGTCCTCCACGAAGGGCCGCACGTGCGCGACGGCCTCGTTGAACGCCGCCTCGACCACAGGATTGGCCATGAGGCGCTTGAGCTCGTCGATCAATTCACGCATCGCGGGCGTGAGCGGGATCTGCTGACAGGTCTGCTGGATTGCCATGGCTGGCTCCTTGGGCTCGTTGTCGAGATTGAACTCAGTGTTTACGACTGGAGCGGTGGAGATACCCCCCAGGGAAGACCGCCTTCTGCGGTTGCCCAGTCTTGATCGTGGGAGGACGGATCGTCCCCGGCGCGAGGAGGGCATAGTATCCCTGAGCGTCAGCCAGCGACAGCGACGACATCGGCACGTCCGGGGTGAAGAGCTCGCAACCCGCCTTGCTGGCGTTGTAAGCGATGCAAGCCTTCGTCTCGCACTGGTGTCTGCAATAGTCGATGCACCTCTCGGTCGAGGGGTCGGTCAAGGAGTCGGTCAAGGACGCGCACACCTGCCCGGAGCCTGGTACGGGCGTGACGCTGACCTTGCTCGAGGAGACCCTCAACCCTTTGATGTCGGCATAGGGGGGCTGGAGCGTATCCGGTGCCGTGCCCGGCTTGCCGTTGTCAAAGTCGAGCAGGAAGCTGAAGTCAGTCCCGAACGCGGTCTGCGCGACGCCGTGGCATCCCTTGCAGCCCCCCATGTTGTACGTCGCTTTGTTGTATACGATGTTGTCGCAGCTCCCGAACGTGTTGCCGCCGAAGCCTGGGCCGCTGAAGTTGTTGAGGAACTTGTCCGACTCGACGAACAGGTTGGCCATGTAGTAATTGGCATCCTCCTGCAGGCACTTGCCCACGTTGCCGTCCTGCGCGCTGATGCAGGCGAGCCCAGCCTCCATTTTGATGGAATCCGAATCGGTGGGATTCGCTTTCGGGGGAGGGGCGCCGATGATGCCGCAGTCGGTCACGTCGGCCTGCACGCCGATGAGCTGGTAGTTCGCCCAGACCGAGCGGAAACCTTGCAGCTGCTGGCGCATGAGATCGTTCACCTTCTGGATGTCCGCTGGGATCGCGTGGTTCTTCTTGCGGTCCGTGTTGGGGTCAGGGCTCTGCCGCGTCGCGGGCGCCGGCGCTGACGTCTCCGCTCCGTCGCCGTCGAGCGTGACGTACTCATCGCCTGCATTGGCCTCTCCGACGTGCTCGAACGAGGTGAACACGAAGTCCGGGTAATTCTGCAGCTTTCTGATGATATGAAGCCCTATCAGCGCGAACGTGTCGTTGTAGTACTTGTACTTGTAGGTCTGTGACCCCGGATCGTATTCGTCTTGATAGTAGAGGGCCTTGGAGGTGTAATATTGGGTGGCGTCCTCGGACGGGAGCAGCTTTCGCCATGCGGCCTTGATCTCGATGGCCCCGTCGTTCGTACCGTCGCCGCAGGGGAGGCAGATCGCTTGACTCGGCGGGCAGCTGCATTGAGCCGCATGGTCGTACTTCCCATTCCGTATGTCGTTCCGCGCGCTGAGCTGGGCTGCGCACAGGCTCCCGTGGGCTCCGGTCCCGTCGCACTTCGCGATATCGCCGACGTTGCCCGTGTTCTGATCAGGGTATTTGTTGCGGATGTACTCGTACTCGTCCCGGTTCACCTTCGCCTCGAACAAGATCAGCGAATCTTGCCTCCGAGCGCGCGGCTGTCGCGCGTACTGGCCGAAGATCTGGCAGGAGGCGATCTCGCTATCCTCGTCGAGGTTGTTCCAGAGACCCAGCTCTGCGTCGCTGGTCCCCTTGGAGAGCGCCACCTGGTAAGCATTCGTGTACGTGGGCGTGCCCAGCTTGTCCCAGGGGAGCGTGAGCGGTCCATTGGGCCGGAGCTCGGTCTTGTGGGCATAGGTCTGCCAGACCAGGAGATCATTCGATTGACCCAGAGCCTCGCCCTGGGGGGTCCCTCGCCGGATGGTCTGGCCGTCCGGCTGGGCAGCGACGCGGTTCAATGCGAGGAACTGTTGCCAGGCGAACTGGGCGCTGTACACCAGGCTGCTTGGCCGCGGCAGCGACTGAGGCAAGCCATTTTGAGCCGCCGCAAGGACGTTTTTCGCCTGATCTGCATGAGCGCCCGACTGTGCTGCCGCATCCGTCTGCGGCGGTCGCTGAGGGTCTTTCGTCAGGCCGCTCGAAGAGCAATCCATCGTAGCCATCGCTCCACCCGCGATGAATGGAAAGGCGGCTGCCGCCCTGAGCATTCGAGAGAATCTTGTCATGATCGCTGCGCTTCCTGCATTTGGAGGAGTTGACGTTCCGGGTTCGGATTGGCCGAGGTCGGGTCGTGGCCGAGGGCAACCACCGTGATGCGAATGTTGCAATGACGATGCCAGCCGCCATTGGACGGCTCGGCGCTGCTCTCGGTGAGGCTTCAGGGCGATCTCGGACCGAGCCGACCGGTGGAGCGCCGGCGGAGATCCAGTCGGATCTGCGGCAGGCGCGTCGGGCGAAACCCGCGCGGGGGAGACGAGGCCTTGCGTCTCGAAATGAAGCGGCGCTTCCCGGCGGGAAACAAGGCCTGCAGCGCGACGGGGGCGGCGAGGCGTGCCGGAAGGTCGGACGCCCAGGCGCCTGTGGGGGGTTCCTGCGGAGGAAGCGCCCTTGCGCTGGGGGACCGAAAGGCCGGTCCTGGTGGCACGTCGCTTGCTGTGACGCTGCGCCAGAGAAGCGAGGCGCTCAAGCGCTGCTAGCTGACCGAGGGGAGCGCCGCTGCCGCGCCTGCGTCCCAGGTCCGCGCGGTAAACGCCCACGGATGGAAGAGAACAACATGACAATGCACATCATTTTTCTGATCGATAGCAATGCTCTCAAGCAGATGTAGATGGCCTCGGAGATCCGCAGGAATCTAACCACGCAGATCCGCGGAAACGTGCCGCGCGCGTCCGCAGAAAAATGACCGCGGCGCCCGCGGAAATCTGACCCCGGGCGCCGCGGAAATCTGACCTGGCGTCGGCCGGGTCAGCGCTTCTTCGCTGCCGCGGGCGGCTCGGGGGCCTCCGGCCCCGGCTTGGGTCGCGCCTCGCTCATGGCCAGCGACTCCTTCTGCCGCCACGAGTCGGCGTCGATGTCGAGGATGTGGCAGTGCTGGACGAAGCGGTCGATCAGCGCCGAGACGCACGCTGCGCCCGGAAAGACCGTGCTCCACTGCTTGAACGGCAGATTCGTCGTCAGCACGAGCGAGCGGCTCTCGTGCCTGCGGCTGATGATGTTGTAGAGCAGGTCGGCAGACTGACGGCTGCACGGCAGATAGCCGATCTCGTCCAGAATGAGCAGCGACGGGGCCGTGTATTTCCGCAGCCGTCGTTCGAGGGCCGGCAGCGACTCCTGCTTGAGCAGATCGGCGAGGGCGGCCGACAGCGTCGTGAAGCGCACGGTATAGCCGCGCTGGAGCGCGAGCATGCCGAGGTTCTGGGCGAGCATCGTCTTGCCGACGCCGCTCGGACCCCGGAGCAGGATGTTGTGCCCCTTGGCGATGAAGTCGAGCGTCATGAGCTCCTCGACGAGCTCACGCTGGATCGTGCGCGGGTGGTTCCAGTCGAAGCGATCGAGGGGCTTGAAGGTGCCGATGGTCGCCGCCTTGGCGCGCGCGGCGAGATTGCGCTCGGCGCGCTCGCGGTGGGCGATGGCGGCGAGCTCCTCGAACGTCTGCACCGGCGACAGGCGCGCCGTGGTGGCATGCGCGATGAGCGCGAGCAGCGCCTCGCGCGACACGCGTACGCCGAGGGAGCGAACCAGCTCAGCGACGTCATCGTTGGGCATCGTAGGACTCCAGGTCGTGGGGGATCACGTCGCGATCGGGGACGTGGGCTCCGAGAGCGATGTCGACGGGGACAGGGCCGTTGGCGGCGCGGCGGCGCTCCTCGCAGAGCACGGCGAGGGCACCGGGATCGTGGGTGCCGCGGGCGATGGCCTCGCGCGCCGCAGCGCCGAGGATCTCGACGCCGTACAGGTCGAGAAGGCGCAGGGCCTTGGCCGTCATGAAGCCGACGTTGCGACCGGCCTCCACCCAGCGCTCTTGCAGGATCTCGAAGCCGGGGATCGCGGCGCCGAGCCGATCGCGCCCCTTGGCCTCGCGCGCGGCGCGCTTGTGGTCGAGCAGCTCGGCACGGTGCTCGGGCGCCTCGATGCTCTGGTGTCGTCCCCAGCAGCGCACGTGCCGCGCGACCTCCGTGCCGCCGTCCGAGAGCCGCACGGTCGTGTCATTGGCGACGAGCATCAGCGTCTTGCCGTGGTGGATCGACGGCGCCGAGTAGCGGTTTCCGTCGAAGTGCACGAAGGCGGTTTTGTCGACGGGCACGGGCTCGACGAGGTCCGTCTCCGGCAGCGGATCGGGCAGCGCGAGCAGCCGCGTCCTCTCCTCCGCGAGCACCTGGTCGACGCGCCGCTCAGGCCATCGCGGGTGCGGGCGCACGTTGGCGATCTCGTCGAGGAAGACGAGCAGCTCGGCGTTGCCACGCTCGAGGTCACGAATCGTGCGCGCGGCGAAGAAGCGGTCGCGCAGGAAGCGAATCGCTCGCTCGACCTTGCCCTTTTGCTGCGGTTTGCGCACGGCGCAGAGCCGCGGCGCGACGCAGAGCTGACCGGCGAGCGCGAGCAGGTCCGGGTGGAAGCGCACGGCGTCGCCGTGGCGCTCGAGGACAACGGTCTTGGGATTGTCGAAGAGCCATTGTCTCGTCGCGCCGCCGAAGTAGCAGCACGCGCGCACGAGCGAGCGGCGAAGCGAGCTTGCGGACAGGTCGAGCACGAGCTCACCCCAGATCGCGCGCGAGTACGACAGGACCATGACGAAGGCCCAGAGTTGGCGCGTGCCGCCCGCGACGCGCAGCTTGCCGACGTAAGCCCAGTCGACCTGGGCCTGCTCGGCGATGAGCGGCTCGACGCGGAGGAAGGCCTCGCTCTTCGGCGCCGGGCGCACGAGCCGAACATGCCGTCGCACCGTGCGCACACTGCCCTCGTAGCCGCGCTCCACCAGCATGTCGTACAGGCGCGTGGCGCGGAGCCGAGGATACTGTGTCAGCGTCTCGATGACGAAGGCCTCGTAGCCGCGCAGCGGCAAAGGCACCTCGCTCACCGCGGCATCCGCGTCGCGAACGACGGGCCGCGAGCGCGCCCCCTTGCCGAGGCCGAGCACGCGCTCGACGGCGTCGTGGTGCAGGCCGAGCTGCGTCGCGATGGTGCCGATCTTCCAGTGCTCGGCGAAGTGCAGGCGGCGGATCTCCGCCTCCTTGGCCTCGTCGATCGTCATCGACCGAGGCTCCTGCGAAGGCGATGCTCGCCGCGGAAGTTACCGAGTCCCGGCAGGCGTTGCCCGCGGCGGGGCGGGGCGTCCATGAACAGAGGCTCGACGACGTAGTGCAGCGTCGCGCGCGCGACGCCGAGGCCGTCGCACAAACCCAGCGCGAACAAGATGTCCTCGGACTCCGCAGAAACGACAGCACGGACCCTCTGGTCGTGCCAGAGCGCCATTGACTCGCACAGCATCGGCCCGGCGAACCGATGCGCCGGCGTGGCCACTGACCGCAGCCGGGCCTTCATCACCTCGTCGGGCCCCTGCGTCAGCAGCACCCGCGTCTCCTGCGGCGTCGCGGAGATCGTCATCACCAACTCGTCCATCCCTCGACTCCTGCGGGCCGGCGACGGCCACGTCGTCCTTCGACGTCGGCGCGCCGATCCGCGGGCATACGCTGGCGGATGCGGGCAAGTTGTCGGAACCGATATCCATCACGCGCCGGCCCCGTCGGGCGCGGTAGACACGCTGGCGATCACGGTGATCGAGGCGCCCCTCGTGGGAGCTCTGGTGCCGCAGCCGAGCCGCGCGCTGCGCCCGCTGGCGAGCCGTGTCGCGGCAGCCGCTGCCGCAGTAGAGCTGCCCTCGATCACACCGGCCGCAGACGAAGAAGATCACGGCGCAGAGCCCGCAGCGGGCGAGCCGGAAGCTGTCTTGCACGAGTCCCCGGACCAGGGCGCCGGGAAGTTGCCCTCGGCGGCTGGGTCGTGCGAGACAGGCCGAACATCGGTCTGTCGCCGATCCCCGGAAGGCCCTGGTCGCTACCCAGGGCCTTCTTCTTTCCAGCGCACCGCTTGGGCTCGATCTCTACCGCCGCGCCTCGCGCTGGCGAACTTCCCGGCCGCCCGCGCTCGCCCCAGGCGTCACGAGGTGAGGGGCAGAAATCTGCGGATCGGGGGGACCATCAACAAGCAGAATCCTGGAGGGCAGTTTGGTAATCCCAACAATTATCCGGGCCCGCACCCTCCTCTCAAGTTCGGGAGAGGAGACGACCCCAGCACCTACACCAACCAGAGCGGGGACACTCCCGTGACTGTGTACTTCAACGAGGAGGTTCTCATCTACGTCCAGGACTCGAACTCCAACATCGGTGTGGCTTGCGCCCCGGTGGGGTTCGTCGCGATGAGCTGGGATCAAAGCCCGATTAACCTCGATGACCTCACCGGCGGGGATGCGGTCATCGGAGACATCAGCTTCCGGGACACTCGCGTCAATTCGTATGGTTACGACTATGTCGCCGGCTCGAACTCTCCGTGGGCGCCGGAGAATGACAACACCAGTTACCTGGTCACCCGCCATGACGCCAGCCTGACTTCGCCGGTGAAGCGCAACCCGTACATCCTTGTTCCGGCGCTCGCCACTCCGGGCACGCTCCAGTACGGCCTCGAGTTCTATTGCGCGATCGGCGGAGAATATATCGGTAACTACTGGTTCGATCCCTCGATCACGATCGCAGCACCGCAGTGACCACGGGCGCCGGCGTCCACGGTTCGCCGCCGCGGAACAGTCCCGCCAGGGATCGCTGGCGCACGGAACTGGCCTGGTCGACCGACGAGCTCAGCCGATCGCCTCGGCCGTGAGCAGGCGCGTCCTCCGGCCCGAGGCGAGCGTGAGGTGCTGTCCCCAGCTGGTCTGGTGCGGCATGTCCCCCTCGACGAGCTCGCTCGCCCGGATCTCGAAGCCCGCCGCGCGGTAGGCGGGGCGCAGCGTGTCATCGACCCACGCGTCCGAGAGCTCGGGGAGCCCGAGCCGCGCCGCGTAGGGCCGGTCGTCGAAGACGCTCTGGTTGAGCAGCGCGATGAGCTCCCCGCCCGGTCGGACGAGCCGGCGCAGCGCCTCGAGCACCGGCGCCTCGGGCAGCACGAGGGCCGAGAGCAGCGAGGCCCAGGGGAAATTGAGGGTGAGGGTGTGGGCGAGCCCGGTGAGCTCCTCGGGCAGCGCCTGCACGGACGCGACGACGAAGAGCGCGTTCGGCCGGCCGCCCCGGGCGACCTTGCGGCTGGCGCGCCATGACACCTCGCGCATCCGCTCCCCCGCGGGGTCGATGCCGATGCAGTACGTATCGGCGTGGGCGCCGGCCGAGCGGTACACGAAGCGGCCGTCGCCTGTGCCGACGTCGATGAGGACGCGCGCGTGGCCGGCGAGCTTCGCCTCGAGGTCCGCGCGCGTCCACGTGTGGGACGTCTTCCCGAGCTGCACGATCATCGTCGCCTCGAGCGCCGCTCTCCCTGGTTCCTCGCTCAGCCGGGGGCGTCCCCGCCCCCCGGGCGGTGCCCCTCGGCGCTCGCCGCCGCCAGCTCCCGGCAGGCGAGCGCCCGCACGAGGTCGTCGCTCGCCTCGCGGAGCATCCGGACCAGCATCGGCAGCCGCGGCGCCGCCGGCGCGCCGTCCGGGGCCCGCCCGAGCGCCGCGGTCCGCGCCTCCGCGCGGGCGACGAGGTCCCGATCGACGCGGTACGAGGGGAACAGATGCGTGAAATACGCGGACGCGAGCTCGTGCGTCCGCGTCTCGAAGATCTGCTGCACCCGCTCGAAGAACGCCTGCGCGTACGGATCGAGCAGCGCGCGCTGGAACGACCAGTTGAAGCCCGACATCGCCGCGCTGGTGAGGTGCAGCGAGCCGTACCCGTCCTCGTGGAAGCGCGCCCACGCCGCGGCCTTCACCGCCGGATCCGGGCGCGCCGTCTCGGCGCGCAGCGCGGCGCGCTGGCCGCGGTCCGACGGGTCGCGCTCGCGCTCGGCCGCGAGCCGCTCCTCCGCGCCCTTCATGCCGCGCGCGATCCACTTCACGGCGACCGTCCAGCGCATCTCCTGGTCGATCGCGAGGCCGTCCACCTCGATCTCGCCGTCCGCGAGGCGCGCGGCCAGCGCGAGATCCGGCGCGGAGTACGCCGCGTTGAAGAGCGCCCGCGCCCACACGATCTGCGCGTCGCCGCGGGGGGCCGACCGCAGGGCCGCGAGGGCGAGGCCGGTGAACGCGCTCGCCTCGGCCTCGCGCAGGGGATCCGGCACGTAGCGCGCGAGCGCCGTCACCGCGTTCGTGAGCACCGGGTCGACGAGCGAGAGGTCCGGCTCGGCGGGCAGCTTGTCCCTCACCAGCGCGAGGTACGCGGGGGAGGCGAGCTTCTGGTCGCGCACCATGCTCCAGAGCGACGACCAGAGCAGCTGGCGCAGGAGCGGATCGTCCACGCGGCCCATGTGCTCGCGCACGAACGCGAGCGAGGCCGGGTCGAGCGCGATCTTCGCGAACGTGAGGTCGTTGTGGTTGGGGAACACGAGGAGCGGCGCCCGCTGCCCCCGCGCGGCGGCGACCTCGGTCGCCGCGCCGTCGATCTCCGCGGGCACCGAGTCGATGACGAGCGCGCCGTCCTCCTCGCGCTCGCGCGCGAGCGCGACGTCGATGCGGTGCGGCCGGAGGGTCGGGTAGTCGGCGGGCGCCGTCTGCAGGACGCGGAGCCGGCCGATGCGGTCGCCCTCGGGCTCCCACTCGGCCGTCAGCGTGTTGAGGGACGCCTGCTCGAGCCAGAGGCGCGACCACGCGCCGAGGTCGCGGCCGGAGCCCTCCTCCAGCGCGGACAGGAACTCGCGCAGCGTCGCGTTGCCGTACTGGTAGCGCTTGAAGTACCGGCGCATCCCCTCGCGGAAGGCCGGGAGGCCGATCGCCGCGACGAGCTGCTTCATCGCGGCGGCGCCCTTGCCGTACGTGATGCCATCGAAGTTCAGGAACGTGTGCTCCGTGTCGGCGAGCTCCCCGGCGATGGGGTGCGTCGTCACGAGCTGGTCCTGCCGGTAGGCCCAGCTCTTCATGACGTTGAACGCCTTCCACACGGCCGGCTGGAACCGGGTCGCCTGTTCCATCGCGAGGAAGGCCATGTACGTGGCGAAGCTCTCGTTCAGCCAGAGATCGTTCCACCACCGCATGGTCACGAGGTTGCCGAACCACATGTGGGCCATCTCGTGGAGGAGCACCTCCGCGCGCGTGAGGCGCTGGTGGTCCGTCGGCGGGTCCCGGAAGATCATGCGCTCGCTGTGGGTCACGGCGCCGACGTTTTCCATGGCGCCGGCGTTGAACTCCGGGACAAAGACCTGATCGTACTTGGTGAAGGGGTAGGGGTAGTCGAAGAACTCCGGGTAGAAGTCGAAGCCCTGCTTCGTGATCGCGAAGAGCTCCTCGGCGTCGAGGTGCCTCGCGAGCGACCTGCGGCAGTAGAGGCCGAGGGGGATGCCGCGGTGCTCGTCGCGGACGCCGCTGTACGGGCCGGCGATCAGCGCGAAGATGTAGGTGCTGAACCGGGTCGTCTCCTCGAACACCCGCGTCGTGCGCCCGAGGCCCGCGCCGAACGTGCGGGTGACGCGGGCGTTGCCGATGACCTCCCAGTCCTCGGGCGCGGTGACGGAGAGCCGGTAGCTCGCCTTGATGTCCGGCTGATCGAAGCAGGGGAACACGCGGTGCGCGCTGAACGGCTCGAGGTCCGAGTAGAGGTAGTCCTCGCCGTCCTCCGGGTCGCGGAAGTGATGGAAGCCGTCGCCCGTGTGATCGTAGTCGTTCTCGTAGACGACGCGCACGCGCGTCTCCGGGTCGAGCAGCTTCCCCGGGAGGAGGATGCGGCAGTCGGACCACGCGGGCTCGACCTCGACGCCGTTGATCTCGAGCCGCTCGATGCGCCGGCCGCGGAAGTCGATGAAGGTGTCGCCGCGGCCGCGGACGTCGAAGTAGGCGATCGCCTCGCCGCGGTAGCCGCGGGCGCCGCGCGAGAGGTCGAGGGAGAGCTCGTAGCGCGCGCTGCCGATGCGCGCGGCGCGCTCCTCGGCCTCCTTCTGGGTGAGCACGTCCCGTCCAGGGCCGCCGGTCGTCTCCGTCATGACGGCACACCGTAGGACGAACCGCCGGAGGGTGGCCAGCGATCTGCCGCGGTCGCGAGCGCCGCCCCGCCGCGAGGCGCGGGAGGGAGGCGGTTGCCGGGCGGCCGGTCGAGGGACGGGACGAGGGAGCCGAGGGAGCCGACCCAGGGAGCCGACCCAGGTTGGGGAGCCGACCCAGGTTGGGGAGCCGACCCAGGTTGGGGGGCCGACGCCGGGGGACCGACGCCGCGGGCGGCCCCCGGAGGGAGCGGCGCGTCCTGGTTCTGTGCCAGAACGGCGCTGTTCTGTGCCAAGGGAAGGGGGTCCGGCACCGGCACAAACGCAATGCATTGCGACACACCGGGGTCCGGACCCCTCGAGAACGCTCGGCGGAGCGATTTTCAGGGCAAGATTGTGCCAGAAAACGCATTCTTCGACGAAATTCTGTGCCAAAGAGCCTCCGCACACCCTCCTATTTGTGCCAGAAGGGGGGTCCGGACCCCTCCAGACCGCAATGCAGAGCGCTGGCCGGGGCGCCGGACCCCTCCCGGGACGCAGTGCAGAGCGCAAGCGGGGGTGCGGACCCCGCCGGGCGCAAGGCCGCGCGCGCGGGGAGCGCGGCGCTGCTCGGCACGGCCTGAGGCGCCAGCAGCGCGAGCGGGGGAGGCGGCGCTGCTCGGCGCGGCCCAGGAACGCCCCCGACGGGCCGAGCCCGAGCGCGTGCCGGGTCGGGCGCGTGCCGGGTCGGGCGCGTGCCGTGGTGGCGCGTGCGCGGGCTCGCTATGCTCGGACCATGGAGCGCGCGCCGGTATCCTGGGTGATCGACCCCGACGATCCGCGGGCCCCGCCGCAGGAGATCTGGGACCGGATGACGCCGGAGGAGCGGCAACGCGTCGTCGACGCGCTCCCGTCGGAGTTCGAGATCTCCGAGGCGAGCCCGCCCGAGGGCGACTTCCACTTCAACGCCAAGGTGGCGGCCCGGGACACGCTGGGCGGGTTCTTCCAGAGCATCGGCAAGCGCGTGTATCTCGCGTGCGAGCTGCCTGTCTACTACCCGGCAGGGCGCATGGTCGCGCCGGATCTCATCGCCGTGCGCGACGTCGAGGAGAAGGAACGCGCCTGCTGGTCCGTGAGCGCCGAGGGCAAGGGGGTCGAGCTGGCCCTGGAGATCCTCTGGAACGAGCGGAGCAAGGAGGAGATCGAGAACCTCGCCGCCCGCTACGCGTCGCTCGGGATCCCCGAGTACTTCGTCTTCAACCGCCGGCGCCGCCGGCTGCGCGGCTTCCGGCTCGCCCAGGGCAGCGCGCGCTACGAGCCGATCACCCGGAAGGGGGGCCTGCTCGCGAGCGCCGTGCTCGACCTGGACCTGGGCCTGGAGGGCGACGGGCTGTGCTTCTACCACGCGCTGGCCCGGCTGCCGGAGCCGCGCGAGGTGCTCGCCAGGCTCGGCGCGATGGTGAACGACCACATGGCGCTGCGTGAAGAGGCGGAGCAGCGGCTCGATGAGGCGGAGCGGCGGCTCGAGGAAACGCGGCAGCGCGCCGAGGAGGCCGAATGGAGGCTGGCCGAGGCCCTGGCCGAGCTGGAGCGCCTCAGGCGCGAGCGCGGCTGAGGGCCGCGGAGCGCCCGCGCGGCATCACGCTCGGCTCGATGAGGCTCCGGGCCGGTTCGGCGCGCCGGGCGCTGCCGGCGGGGCGCGTCGCCTGCAACCGGGGCGCGCCGCCTGCGACCAGGGATCAGGGCGCCTTTCCGGCGGAAGGGAGCGCGAGGATCTTCTGGACGATCGGCCCGAGGAGCTGTTCGCTGGTCGGCTGCTTTTCGACCAGCACCTTCCAGGTCCCGCTCGGGTCCCGCTCGAAGCGCACGTGGGTTTGCAGCAGCAGGAGCGCCGCGACCAGCACGCCGATCGATCGACCGGTCTTCGCCGGAGCCCTGGGCGCGCCGAAGTGTTCTGGCTGGGGGCCGTCGAGCAGGGCAGCGATGACGGGCTGCATCGCGGGATCGGTCGCAAGGAGCTGGAGCACCAGGCGGGCAAGATCGCCCTCGGAGGTAGGGGCCGCGGCGACGCCGTAGGTCGTCTCCAGGGCGGCACGCAGGTCCGGCGTGAGCTCGGTGGCGAGGGTGCCGTCGCGCAGGCGCGGGGTGGCGATGGTGGTGAGGAGGCGCGCCGCGGTGGCGTCGTCGAGGGTGGCGAGTCGGTCGTTCATGGATGGGCTCCGGTGGATCACGAGGAGGGGTCAGGAGGAGGGGGAAGCTCGCCCAGGCCGGCAGCTTCCCAGAGTTGTTTCAGAACGGCTTGATCGGGGGCGGGGGCAAGGTCGTAGAAGATTCGGAAATTCGACAGGCATTTGTGAGCATTCTCAGGGTCGTGGCACTTGGCGAACTCCTGGATAGACTTTATCAGCCATCGACCGGCATCCTGAAAGCTGCTCTGGAGACCGGCGACGATCCCGAGCTGCAGATAGGCGATCGCCACGCCGTGCTCGTTGCCGTGCTTCTCAGAGATCTCGAGCGACTTGAGACACCAGCGCTCGGCCGACCGAAAGTCCAGGCGCCCCTGCGCGACGGTCCCGAGCTGGTGATAGGTGCTCGCCGCACGGTGCTCGCTGCCGTGCTTCTCCTTGAACTCGAGCGCCTTGAGATACCAGCGCTCGGCCGACCGAAAGTCCTGGCGCCCCTGCGCGACCATCCCGAGCTGGTGATAGGTGCTCGCCGCAAGGTGCTCGTTGCCGTGCTTCTCAGAGATCTCGAGCGCCTTGAGATACCAGCGCTCGGCCGACCGAAAGTCCCGGCATTTTTGCGCGATGATGCCGAGCTGGTGATAGGTGCTCGCCTCACCGTGCTCGTTGCCGTGCTTCTCCTTGAACTCGATCGCCTTGAAATACCAGCGCTCGGCCGACCGAAAGTCCCGGCGCTCCAGCGCGACGCTCCCGAGCTGGTGATAGGTGCTTGCCGCATCGTACTCGTTGTCATACTTCTCAAAGATATCGAGCGCCTTGAGATACCAGCGCTCAGCCGACCGAAAGTCCCGGCGCTCCTGCGCGGCCATCCCGAGTTGGTGATAGGTGCTCGCCGCGTCGCGCTCGTTGCCGTGCTTCTCCTTGAACTCGATCGCCTTGAAATACCAGCGCTCGGCCGACCGAAAGTCCCGGCGCTCCAGCGCGACGCTCCCGAGCTGGTGATAGGTGCTCGCCGCATCGCGCTCGTTGCCGTGCTTCTCCTTAATCTCGAGCGACTTGAGATACCAGTGCTCGGCCGTCGCAAAATCCCGGCGTTCCTGCGCGACGAGCCCGAGCTGGTGATACGCCGCCGCTTCGAACACACTGTCTCCGGCATCTCTAGAATTCTTTGAGAGCCGCTGGGAGAGTTGTTCCGCTTCTGCGAAGCTTCGCGTGTTGTACGCGTGATCTGCAATGCTTAGCGTCAGTGCCACCTGATGTGTGGCCATGTCAAGCCGCTCTGCTTCTACCAAAGCGCTATAGAAATTGACGGAATGGACATGGAAGGCCGCACGCTGCTCATGCAGCTCCCGAGTAGCCAGCGCATCGGCGAGTCTTCCCATCACGTCCACGAAGGCTCGGCGCCAGCCATCGCGCACCGGATCGCGCGTCGTTGACGCCGCTCCCGAACGCAGGAACCCCGAGAGCGCCGGATGCATCTCATAGACCGCTCGGCCCACGTTGCGAAGCAGCCCCGCATGGACCAGCGCCCCGAGGAACCGATCGATCTGCTCCCTCGTCCAGGCAACATCGACCCGCGCCGCCATGGCGGCCAGGTAGCCGCCGTCCACGTACCGCTCATGCAGCCCGAGCGGGACGAGCAGCGGTCCCAGATCCTCCGGCAACCCCGCCTCCACGAACTGCAGGGTGGCATGGAGCTTCCTCAGCGCCTCGTCCCCTTCCTCCCCGAGCGCCGCCAGATTCGATTGGAGCACCTTGGCGATCTGCCCGGCGCTACACGATTCGAGCCTAGGAAGAATGGCCCGCATCGCGAGCGGATGCCCTCCAAGCAGGTCCATCAGATCGACCAGCTTCTCGTCCGTCCGGTCGGCCGCGATCCCGAGATCCCCCAGGAGCGCCTCGCAGTAAGCCCACCGCTCCTCCCCGTGCAGGCCGCCGAGCGAGACCTTCCGCCGCTGATCCGTGCCCAGCCACGCCTCCTCGCTCCGGCTGGTGATCAGCACCTTGGTTGGCGCCCCGCGGAGCCGCTGCAGGAACGATCGCAGATGCTGCCGATCACCCTCCGACATCGTGGACGTGGTCGGGGACTCCGGAGAGCCGGCGACCACCTCGAAGTTATCCCACACGAGGAGGAAGCGGTGCTTCTTGTAAAACCGGACCAGCGCCTCGATCTTCTGCTCCACGTCGCGCAAGGCAAGGAACGCGTCGCCAAGAACAGGTCCGCCAAGCTGGTTGAATACATACTCGGCGCTCCGGATGTCATGGAACGAGAGCCAGCGGCACCCGTCGCCGAGCCCCTCGGTCGCAGCGAGCCACGCGACGAGACCGCGCGCCAACGTCGTCTTGCCGACCCCGCCGAGGCCATGGATCAGGATCGCCGGCACCGGACGCCGGAGCGCGCGTTCGATCTCGAGGAGCGCCCCGTCGCGCCCGATGAACCCGTACGGGTTCTCACCGTCGAGCGCCTCCTCGGGGAGGCGCCCCGGCGCGGATGCCGGCGGCTGGGCCACTGCAGCGAAGGTCAGGGCTTCGGTATCCTGCTGGTAGACGACAGGCACGAGCCAGTCCTCGAGGTCGAATCGGCCGCGCGCGCAGACGCGCCCCCGCGCCGCGAACATCTGCTGGCGTCCGGCGCGGGCGGCCTCGACGAAGGCGCCCGTCTCGAACAGCCGCCGGTAGAACGCCGGCAGGAACTGCTCGGCCCCGCTCACGTACAGCGCGTAGGACATCGCCACCACGCTGCGCGTCCCCGCGTTGATCAGCGCGGTCGCCACGGACGCGAACGGATCCCCCGCCTGCTCATCCAGCATCGCGGACTGGCATGCATTCAGGACCATCGCCGGGACGTGGTGCTCCTGGAGCAGGTTGCTGAGCACCTCCGCCGTGACCGGCGCCTGCTTCCCGTGATCGTCCTCGAAGACCAGCCGCCCTTCCGGCGCTCCGTAGGCATGCGGGCCCGTCGGCGCCTCCTGAGGGCCATAGGCCCCGTGTCCATCGAAGTGCACCAGGTGATAGTGGTTGGGCCGCTCCCGCAGGTGCTCCCGGAGCCGATCCAGCGTCGGCGGCCGGAGCACATGCACCCGCGCCGGCAGGCGCTGCTTCTCGATCAGCTCCACCAGCGGCCGGGCGATCGATCGAAACTGGACGTCCCCCTCGTATGGCCGGGCGATCACCAGCAGGATGTTCACGCGGTCCCGTGGCAGCTCTGCCGGCACCGGGGGCGGGTCCTGAGCGCGGTTGAGCCGTCGCTCGATCTGACACGCCGGCGACAGCGCGCGGCCCTGTGGATCCCGGAGCGCCTCCCAGGGCCAGGCGAGCACCTTCGGGTCATCGCTCCAGATCTGGAGCAGCAGCTTGTGATACCCTCCCGCTGACGCCGCGGCGAGCATCCCGCCCGCATCGGCGCGATCGAACAGCACCTGGAACGCCCGCTGCCCCCACGTGCGCAGCGCCGTGAGGACGCGCTCCGCGTGCTCCGTCTCCGGCGAGAACGGATAGTCGAGGAAGCCCTCAAGGTACCATTGCAGCTCCCCGAGAAGGTCGCTGTTCGGCCGCCCCTCCACCGGAAATTCGGCCGGCGGGACCACCGCGACCGGTTGCGCCGCGCGCCCAGCGGGCCGGGCGACCTCGAACTGCGGCGGATCGCTCGCCGCAACATGCCGAACGCAGAGCGTCGCCATCCTGCCCTACACCCGCTTCCTCATCAGTCGCCCTCTCCTCGGCCTGCGCCCTCTTCCCCCGGCCACCGCCATGGGCCGGCGGCACCGTGCGCAGGCAACAGCTGACCGTTGCATCCTATGCTGAACCTCGCGCCGGATCGACGAGCACTGCACGACGTCGTGGATCGGATCCTCGCGGGATTCGCGCGCGCCCGGTGGGGCCTCGAGCAGCGGAGAACAGACGAGCCCTCCTGCGCGCCGTTGCCTCGGCACCGGAGGCGTCCTCGGACGCGCACGTGTCGGTTCTGCGGCTTCTACAGATCCTCGAGCACGCGAGGCTGCGCGGCGCTGCGAGCCGGAAGCCGGCGAGCGGCATCTCTCCGAACGGCGGCCTGCTTCCAGCGCGTGGCTTGAGCGCGGGGCTGTCAGGCCCTGGCTGGTCGCGTCCGCGCGGGCTCGCTATGCTCGGACCATGCAGCGCGCGCCGACGTCCTGGGAGATCGACCCCGACGATCCTCGGGCCCCCCCGCAGGACCTCTGGGACCGCATGACGCTGGAGGAGCGGCAGCGCGTCCTCGACACGCTCCCGTCGGAGTTCGATGTTTCGGAGGCGAGTCCTCCCGAGGGCGACTTCCACTTCAACCCGAAGGTGGCGGCCCGCGACGCGCTGGGCGGGTATTTCCAGCGCATCGGGCGGCGCGTGTACCTCGCGTGCGAGCTGCCGGTCTATTACCCGGCAGAGCGGATGTTCGCGCCCGATCTCATCGCCGTGCTCGACGTGGAGGTGAAGGAGCGGGCCCACTGGTCCGTGAGCGCCGAGGGCAAGGGCGTCGACCTGGCGCTGGAGATCCTCTGGAGCGGGAAGAGCAAGAAGGATCTTGAGGACAACGTCACCCGCTACGCGTCGTTGGGCATCTCCGAGTACTTCGTCTTCGACCGGCGGCGCCGCCGGCTTCGCGGCTTCCGGCTCGCCCAGGGCAGCGCGCGCTACCAGCCGATCGTCCCGCAGGAGGGCCGGCTCGCGAGCACGGTGCTCGACCTGGATCTGGGTCTGGAGGGGGATCGGCTGCGCTTCTTCCGCGGGCAGACTGCGCTGCCGGAGACGCACGAGCTGCTCGCCAGGCTCGGCACGATGCTGGGCGACCTAGAGGCGCGCATCGAGCGGACCGAGCTGCGCCTTGATGAGGAGAGACTGCGGCTCGACGAGGAGCGGCAGCGCGCCGACGAGGAGCGGCAGCGCGCCGACGAGGAGCAGCAGCGCGCCGACGAGGAGCGGCTGCGCGCCGACGAGGCCGAGCGGCGGCTGGCCGAGGCCCTGGCGGAGCTGGAGCGCATCAAGCGCGAGCGCGGCTGAGCGCACGCCGGAGGCGCGCGACTCCCCTGGTCCCAGCCGAGCTCGGCTCAGGGCGCCGGAGGGCTGCGGCGCCACACGAGCGCGACGGCGATCCCCGCGAGCGCGAAGGCCGCCTGGAGGAGGTGGACGAGCAGCGAGATCGCGACGGCGGAGCTCGCGGTGAGGCCGAGCAGCGAGGCGGCGAGCGTGAAGGCCCCGTCGGTGGCGCCGATCTGGCCCGGGATGAGGTCGCCGGCGGCCGTGCCGGCGGCGCCCACGCCGTACGCGGCGAGCGCGCGGAGGGGGCCGCTCTCGGCGCCGACGACGGCGAGCAGCACGCCGTACTGCACCGCCTGGAGCGCGCGGCCCGCGAGGCAGGCAGCGAACGGCCAGGCCGGGACGGGCGGGCGCTCGCGGACGGCCTCCTGGAAGGCGGTGGCGAGCTGGCCGGCGCGGGCGAACCGCCGGGTGATCCACGCCGAGGCGGCGCGCTGCCGCGCGGCGAAGGCGACGCCGAGGCCGCTCGCGACCAGGAGGGCGGCGTGCGCGAGCACGCCGAGGGCGAGCGGAGAGGCGCCGCCGATGTGGAAGAGGGCGATGGCCGCGAGGAGCGACAGTGGAGCCGAGGACAGGAGCGCGAGCGACTGGTTCGCCGTGGCGATCGCGGCCGCGCGCGCGGCGCCGACGTGGGGGGAGAGCAGCGCGGCCTTGACCGCCTCGCCCGCGGGGCGGCCGGCCGGCATCAGCGTGATGACAGGGTAGGTGATGACGTGGATGCGAAGGAGCTCCGCGGCCGGGACGCGCCGCGGCGCGCAGAGCACGCCGGTCGCGAGCGCCTCGCAGCCGATGCGCGCCGCCTCCAGCGCGATCAGGAAAGGCACGAACGGCGCGGCGCGGGTCACCGCGGCGAGCATCTCCGCCGCGCCGACGTGGCGGATGAGCGCGGCCAGCGCGGCCAGGCCGAGGCCGCCGAGCGCCGCGTGGAGCAGGGCCTTTCGCCGCGCGCGGCGGGCGGCGGGCGCGTCCGGGGCGGCGGGCGGAGCGGCCGGGACGCGCGCCTCGCCGCCGGGCGCGGGACTGGAATCGCTGCCGGCGCATTCCTCTGCCGCTCGGGCCGGAGGCAAGGGAGCCATGGGAAGGGGATGCGCTGCGAGGAGCGTGCCGGCGCCGTGTGGGTGCGGCGTGCGCACGCGGCGGTGAGCTGCCTCGCGGAGCGCACGCGCCATGGGCATGCAGCGCGCGCACGCGGCGGTGAGGCTGAGGCTTCGAGCTTCTCCGCGAGCAGGAGCTCACGTGGGGACACCTACGGACGAGCAGCGGTGAGCGCCCCGGTGCTCGCGGGCGCGGCCGCTCACGCCGGATCGAGCGGGGCGTGGAGCCGCGTGCCGGGTACGACGATGCCCCCGCGGTCGCCGGGGGTCAGCGCGCCGTAGCGCTCGCGGAACACCGGCGGCAGCGGCCGCGCCCCGGGCGGAGCGAGCCAGAGGCGGAGCAGATGCCGCTTGCGATCCGGGTCGGGCCAGTCCTCGAAGGCCGTGCGATCGTGGAGCAGCGTGGGGTTGTGCACGAGCTGGATGTCGCCCGGGCGGAGCTCCATGGTCATGTGGAGCGCGGGGTCGTTGGCGAGGGCATCGAACAGGTCGAGCGCCTCGATCTGCCGCGCGCTGAGCGGCGGGACGTCGGGAAAGCGGCGGGCCGACTCGATATACTGCCGCTGGTAGATGCCGGTGCGGTCTCTTCGGAGCTCATTCGGCGGTTCAATTTCCTCCCGCCTCGCCTCCGGCGCGCTCAGGACGCGGTCGTCCTCCCCGAACGGCGCGCGCGAAGCACGGCGTCGGCGCTGAACACCGCGAGCCCCGTCCAGATGCAGGCGAAGCTCACGGCCTGGGCCGTGGTGAACGGCTCGTCATAGACCAGCACGGCCAGCAGGAACTGGCCGCTCGGCGCGAGGTACTGGAGGAAGCCGACGGTGGTCAGCGACAGCCGGCGCGCCGCGTTCGTGAACCAGACGAGCGGCAGGGCCGTGATGATGCCCGTCGCGGCGAGCAGGAAGTGGGTCCGCAGATCGGCGCGGCCCGCGGCCCCGGCGCCCTCGACGTGGAGGGCGGCCAGGTAGGCCGCGCCGAGCGGGGCGATGAACGACGTCTCCAGGGTGGAGCCGGGGAGCGAGCCGACGGCGGCGACCTTCCGCAGCAGGCCGTACACCCCGAACGTGCTCGCCAGGCCCAGGGCGATCCAGGGGATCGAGCCGGCGCGCACCGCCAGGTACACGACGCCCGAGGCCGCGAGGCCGAGCGCGAGCCACTGGGCGGGCCGCAGCCGCTCGCGCAGGAAGAGCATGCCGAGGAGCACGCTGAGCAGCGGGTTGATGAAGTAGCCGAGGCTGGCGTCGAGCACGCGCCCCACCGCGACGGCGTAGATGAAGAGGACCCAGTTCGCCGACACGAGCGCGCCGGTCACCGCCATCGCCGCGACGACGCGCCGGTCGCGCAGGGCCGCGCCGAGCGCGCGGCCCTGCCCTGTGGCCAGCGTGAGCGCCACGAACGAGAGCAGGCTCCACACGGTGCGATGGGCCAGGAGCTCGACCGCGCCGACGTGCCGGAGCTGCTTCCAGAAGACGGGGACGAGGCCCCAGGAGCTGTAGGCCGCGATCCCGTAGGCGACGCCCAACGCGGCCTCCTGGCGGCTGTCGCGAGCATCTTCGGGCGTGCGCATCGGGGTCGTGCTTCCTCGGCGGCGTCGCTCGACGCCGCCCGCCGCCCGGCGCCGCTGCTGCGAGGCGCCGCTCGCGTTCGATCGGACGGCGAACATGGCGAACCAGCTCGGCCATTTCAAGCCCTGCCTGAGAGCGCCGGGCTCGCAGGCTCGCCGCGAGGCCGCGTGGCATCCGCGTTGCTGGATGCGGGGCGCGGCGCTGGAGTCCGCAGCGAGCACAGCGAGGTAGGTATGCGAAGTGTCTACGCTCTGGCAGGGCTATGTGCAGCGATGGTGGTCGCGTGCACGGAAAATACGACCGGCGAGACGGAGCCAGGAGGCGCACAGCCTGAAGACATGGGGTTCGTGACCGTCCAGTGGTCCATCGAGGACAAGACCGACGCCGCTCAGTGCAAGGCGCGCGGCGCGACCGCGGTCGAGCTGGTCCTCATCAACACGAAGAACAACGAGGTCACGCGGCAGGTGGTCCCTTGCGAGCGGTTCGACGCGAGCGTGCAGCTCGTCGCCGACGACTATGTCGGGACGCTCTCGCTCGTCGACGACAACGGCAGGCCGGTCAGCGACCCGCAGGCGGTGGGGCCGTTCGATGTCTCCGGGGACGAGTCGACGACCCGCAAGGTCAGCTTCCCCGCCGCCGAGAGGCAGCGCGGTACGCACCGGCAGCCCGAAAGGCCACGGCGGTAAGCCCCAGGCGGATCGCGCCGGGCGCGCCCGAGCCCCTTCACGCGCCGATCGCGGGCCGATCGCGGCCGCCTGCCCGCGGAGGCGCGCGATCGAGCCGCCCTCACGGCGAGGGCGCTCGGTCCCTCCCCGCACCGCCGGGGAGCCCGCCTCCTTCGATCAGCCGGAGGAGCTTGTCCTTCGTGGTCAGCCCCACGTGACGAGCCACCTCCTTGCCCCCGGCGAACGCGACGACGGTCGGGAACGCGCGGATGCCGAGGCGGCGGGCGATCGCCGGGCACCGATCGCCGTCGACCGCCACCACCTTCAGGCGCCCTGCGCCTTCCTCCGCCAGCTTGTGCAGGATGGGCGCGAGCGCGCGGCACGGCGGGCACCACTGCGCGGTGAGCTCGACGAGGACGGGCACCCCGGCCTCCAGCACCTCGGCGTCGAAGCTCGCCTCATCGATCTCGCGGACAGGATTCGTGGACATGGCGTGAACCTCCATGCCCTGGCAGGTCTCGAGGGCGGCATCCATTACAGCCCTCGCCCGTTGTAATGTGGGCGCGGCTCGACACCTGACCTCCTGGACCATGGGCGCCATCAAGGACGCGGACGATCTCCTCAACCATGTGTCGCACCTTGTGCGCTCCGAGCGTTCGGCGCTCGCGGCGCTGGCGCGCGCGGAGGGGGTGACACCAGAAGATGCGGTCGACTGCGTGCAGGAGGGCCTCTGCACGCTGCTCACGCTCGCGCAGCGGGGCGCCCTCCCGGAGGACGTCGGCGCGTGGGGGGGCGTGCTCGCCGGGACGGTGCGGAACGCCGCGCGCAACCGGCGCCGCCGTCACTTCCGCGCCCGGCCGCACGACGACGTGGACGCGCACCCGGAGGCCGCGGGGGACGTCCCGGCGACCGACGAGGCGATCGCGCGCGCCGAGGAGCACGTCCGCCTGCGCGCGTGCGTCGAGGAGCTCTGCGAGATCCAGAAGGCCGTCGTGACGCTGCGCATGCTCGAGGAGCAACCCGGAGAGGACGTGGCGCGCGCGCTGGGCATCTCGGCCGGCCACGTCGCGGTGCTCCTGCACCGGGCGAAGCTCGCGCTGCGCGCGTGCATGACGTCGCCGCACTGAGCCAGCGCGCCGCGCGTGCTGCCGCGCGCCCTCGCGAGCGCGCGCGGCGCGAGCGCGCGCGCGGCGCGGGCGCGCCGGTGTCTGCTATGTCTTGGGCGAGACGTCATGAGCCCTCCTTCTCCAGCCTTGCGCATCCTCGCGCCCGATGAGCCGCCCGCGTTCGAGGTGGTGAACCCCGAGGGCCGCTCCAGCGCGGTCCTGCTCTGCGACCACGCGTCCAACGCGGTTCCGAGGAGCCTCCCCGAGCTGGGCAGGCAGCACGAGGCGCTCCGCGAGCACACCGGCTGGGACATCGGCGCGGCCCGCCTCTCGCGCCGCCTGTCCGCGCTCCTCGACGCGCCGCTCGTGCTCTCCGGCTACTCGCGGCTCGTCATCGACTGCAACCGGCCGCTGGGCTCGCCGACGTCCATCCCCGAGATCAGCTGCGGCGTGTCCATCCCCGGCAACGCCATCGACGCCGCGGAGGCCCGCGCGCGGGCTGACGCGTGCTTCTGGCCCTACCACCGCGCGATCACCGCGCTCCTCGACGCGCGGCGGGACGGCCGGAGGCGCACGGCGATCCTCAGCATGCACAGCTTCACGCCCGCGATGCCCGGCCAGGACCGGCCGTGGCACGCGGCCGTCCTCTACGGGCGCGACCGCAGGCTCGCCGCGCCGTTCCTCGAGGCGCTGCGGCGCGAGCCTGGGCTCTGCGTCGGCGACAACGAGCCCTACCGCGTGACCGAGGGCGGCGACTACGGGATCCCCACGCACGGCGAGGCCCGCGGCCTGCCCTGCGTGCTCCTCGAGATCCGCCAGGACGGCCTGCTGAGCGACGAGGGCGTGGAGGCCTGGGCCCAGCGCCTCGCGGTGAGCTACCGGGCCATCGAGGCAAGCGGCGTCGACCTGAACGCCCTCTCCCCGGACGCCGCCGCCGGTCGGTGACGTAGGCGGGGGCTCGGGGCCCGACGGCGAGGGATCGCGCCCCTCGCCGTGGCGGGGAAAGTATGGCCTGCGGTCATTGACAAAAAAAATTGTCAATGATACCCACGGCGGTGTGCTCGACGTCGACGTCATCGAGGATCCGGCCGCGGCTGCGGCAGCGCTCGAGCCTGTCAGGAGCCGGCTGCTCTCGGAGCTCTCGGCGCCCGCGTCCGCCGCGACGCTGGCCACGCGCCTCGGGATCGCGCGCCAGAAGATCAACTACCACCTGCGCGCCCTCGAGGCGCACGGGCTCGTGCGCATGGCCGGGACGCGCAAATGGGGTGGGCTGACGGAGCGCCTGCTGGTCGCGAGCGCGGCTTCCTACGTCGTGTCGCCCGGCGCGCTCGGGCCTGTCGCCGCGGATCCGGAGCGCGCCTCGGACCGCCTCTCCGCGACCTACCTCATCGCCCTGGGCGCGCGCGTCGTGCGCGAGGTCAGCGAGCTCCTGCGGCGCTCGCGGGAGGTCGACAAGCGCCTCGCGTCGCTGTCGATCGACGCCGAGGTCCGCTTCCGATCTCCGGCGGAGCGCGCCGCCTTCACCGGCGAGCTCACCCGCGCGGTGACGGCGCTCGTCGCGCGCTACCACGACGACGCGGCGCCAGGCGGGCGATCGCACCGCCTGGTGATCGTCGCTCACCCCACACCCACACCGAACGAAGCACCACGAAAGGAGTCATCATGCCCGTGAGAAAAGACGCGTCCGGCCGTCGCAGCGTCGAGGCCGAAGTCGAGGTCCCCGGCAGCCCCGAAGAGGTGTGGCGCGCCATCGCGACCGGGCCCGGGATCTCGTCGTGGTTCGTGCCGAGCGAGCTCGAGGAGCGCGAAGGCGGCACGACCGTCTCTCACTTCGGCCCGGGCACGAGCATGGATTCGGTCGCGACCATCACGGCCTGGGAGCCGCCTCGCCGGTTCACCGCCGAGGCCCCGGAGGACATGGGACCCGGCGGCCCCAAGGTCGCCACGGAGTGGATCGTGGAGGCGCGGTCCGGCGGGACGTGCGTCGTGCGCGTTGTGCACAGCTGGTTCGCGAGCACCGACGACTGGGACAACCAGTTCGAGGGCCACATGCACGGCTGGGCGGCCTTCTTCCGCATCCTTCGGCTCTATCTGGCCCATTTCCGTGGCCAGCCCTGCGCGGCGTTCCAGCTGATGGGCGCCGGATCCGAGCCCAAGGCCGCGACATGGGGCGCGCTCATCGGCCCGCTCGGGCTCGCTTCCGCCGCGGAGGGCCAGCGGGTGAGCTCCGCCGCCGGCGCGCCGCCGTTCGCCGGCGTTGTCGAGCGCGTCGGTCCGAGCGAGCACCCGGAGCTGCTCCTCCGGCTCGAGGAGCCGGCGCCGGGCATCGCCCACCTGTTCGCCCTTCCCATGGCCGGGCAGATCTTCCTGCCGATCCGGCTGTACCTGTACGGCGACCGGGCGCCCGCCGCGGCGGCGCGCGACGAGCCCGCGTGGCAGGCGTGGATGGCCGAGCGCTTTCCTGTGCGCGCGCCCGGTTGACCCTCCGAGGCACCTTGTCTCACGTGTGACGGCCTGACGCAGGCGAGCCTCCGCCGGGGGCGGCGGAGAGCGTCACTCCGGGACGGCGCACATCGCTGCGAACAGCCCGATTCCCATCGGTTTCCGGCAAAGGCTCGGGGCGGCACCGTTCGTGTATCGCCAGGCTCATGGCAGCGCTCGGCCCTCGCGCCGGCGCTCGTTCAACGGAGTCGATGGAGGTACCGATGAACCATGCAGTCAATCCGAGGTGGTGGGATGATCACAAGACGTCCGGCTGGGACCGCGTGAAGGAGGCGCTGCGCCGCGACTGGGAGCAGACCAAGGCGGACTTCACCAGCACCAAGGGGCAGGAGCTCAACCAGGACGTCGGCGATACGGTGAAGCAGGCGCTCGGCAAGCAGCCGATCCCGCCGCGCTACGCCCCGAACACCGACTGGGACCAGGTCGAGCCGGGGCTGCGCTACGGCTGGGGCGCGGCGAGCCATTACAACGATCACACCGACTGGGACGATCGGGTCGAGAGCAAGCTCAGGGAGGAGTGGAACGACCTCAAGAGCGGGCGCACCTGGGACGAGGCGAAGAGCGCCGTGCGGCGCGGGTGGGATTCGGCGCGGCGCAAGGTCTCCTGAGCCGCGCCCTCGACCGGATCACCGCCTCGACGGCGGGAGCAGCTCCCTCAGCGCGTCGTGCAGGCGGCGGTACGTCACGACGTCGCCCCGCGCCACGCCCTCCCGCACGAGATCCCGGGCGACGTCCGGGCCGATGCCGGCGAGCACGCAGGTGCTGCCGAGCAGCCGCACCGCCGTCGCCACGCGCAGGAAGAGCGCGAGCGCGCTCGCCTCCATCCGGTCGAGCCCGGTGACATCGATGACCACGGCGCGCGCCCTCCTGGCCGTCACGGCGGCGAGGAGCCGCTCCATGAGGAGCGCGCACCGCTCCTCGTCGACGAAGCCGATCACGGGGACGCAGAGGATCCGGCTCCAGACCTCGATGATGGGCATGGATAGCGCCCGGATCGCGGCGCGCTGGTGCTCGATGAGCGTCAGCTTCTCGGTGATCTCCCGCTCGTACGCGAGGTCGCGCGCCCGCGCGAGCTCCTCCTCGGCGCGGGCGCGCGCGAGCGCCTGCGACGCCGCGGGCAGGAGGCGGCGCACGAGGCTGACGTGGCGCGCGTCGAAGAAGGCGCGGTCCGGATGGACCAGCACGAGCAGCGACCGCAGGGGGCCGGCGTGGAGCGGCGCGTGGAGCGCGGAGCCGTAGCGCGCGAGCACGGGCTCCGGCTGGCGCTGCCACTCGGCGAGCTGGCGGAGGTCGAAGCTGGCGACCGGCCGGCCCTCGAGCGCGCGCGAGAACGCGGGCCCGGCCTCCCATTCGGTCGCCGAGAGGCCCGGATCGGTCGCGACGAGGGCGCGGCCGTCCGCCCCCTCATCGAACGCGATCACGAGCCCGGCGGCGGCCCCGAGCCGCTGCGCGGTCGCCTCGACGACGCGCGCCAGCGTCTCCGTGAAGCTGCCCGGCTCCGTGAAGCGCAGGAGCACCTCCGCCAGCCCTTCGGCCTCCAGCCGGAGCGCTCGCTCCTCCTCCTGCGCGCGCCGAAGCTCGGCGATCGTCTCGTGGGCAGCCTCGTCCATCACAGCTCAGTCTCCGAGCAGGACGACGCTGATGGAGAGGTTCGCGTGCCGGTTCTTGCCCCGGGTGAAGCACCCCTGCTCGCCGAAGGTGAACCTGCCGAGGAACGGCGTCTCCCCGAGCGACGCGGCCACCCCCTGCACGACGCGATCGAGCTCGCCGCGCACGGCGAGCATGCACCCCGCGCAGAAGATCACGAGCGCGCCCCGCACGCGGAAGGAGGGCGGCGCGGCCCCCAGCGCGGCGTCGACCACGGAGCGGACCCGGCCGATCACGCTCTCGCGCGATCCCTGCATGAGCACGAGCTCGTCGCCCTCGTTGATGTTGGCGCCGAGCGTCATGGAGTTGTCCTGCTGCACGGTGTCCGGGTGGATGAGCAAGAACTGGGGGACCTTGCCGATCCAGCCCGAGGGCCGCCCGAGGGGGTGGAGCGCCGTGTGCTCCAGGATCGTCCCGCCGCCGAGCTGCGCGGAGATCAGGCCTCCGGTCCAGCGGTTGTAGACCTCGGCGGCCGGGAGCCCGTCGATCTCGGGCAGGCGCCTGCCCTCGGCGCGGGTCACGCGACAGCGGTGCTCGGTGGGGGCATAGCCGCTGCTGAACGCATAGGAGATCTCCCCGGACGGGTAGAGGGCGGTCAGCAGCGCCGCGCCCTCGTGGGCCAGCCCGCGCTCCATCTGCGATTGCCTGCCGACGATGGAGTCCGCCGCGGTGGAGCCGCCGAACACGGGCACGTTGGGGCCCACGACGTCCTCGATGCCGAGCAGGACGTCCTCCTCCGCGCCGGTCTGCACGCTGAGCCAGAGCAGGGCCGGGAGCTCGCCGGAGCGCCCGGCGTCCTCGATCGCACGCGCCGCGGCGCGCGCGCCGGCGGCCCGCGGGGCGCCGTCGATCCGCTCGGCCGCGACGCCATAGGCGCCCTGCGCGTCGGCGACCCCGAGCAGGGCGAGGCCGGGGCCGGGGGCGCCATGAACGCCGGCGGCGGTCATGACCGACTGGCACGAGCTCGATCCGTGGACGCGGACCGACGGCGGCAGCGCCGCGGTGGCGCGCGCGAGCTCGTCGACGTCATAGGAGGCCGTGTAGCTCAGGAAGACGTGATCGGGCTCCGCGCCGAGGCCCGCGCGCAGCGCCGACATGGCCTCGGCGAACGCGGCGCTCGCCCCCGCAGCGGTCGACGACGACGTGGCGATCTTCATCCCCGCGGCCCTCCCGTGCCCGCGGTCCGTGCCGCCGGCGCCGGCGCGCTCCACAGGCCGTCTGTCGCGTTCATGACCTTTTCCTTCATCGGCGTTCTTTCCGCTTGCGAGGCGCCCGGTGATCCCCTGCGCCGGCGCTTATACACAAAACTGCACCGCGCTGCCCCTGCGCTCAGCCGCCGATAAGGTGCCGCGCGTAGCCGTACACGTAGACCGTGATGATCGCGGCGGCAGCCACGTTGAGCAGGAAGCCTGTCCGGATCATCACCGGGAGCCGCACGTACCCGCTGCCGAACACGATGGCGTTGGGCGGCGTGCCCGCCGGCAGCATGAAGTCGCAGGACGCGGCGATCGTGGCCGCGAACAGCACGCCGAGGTCCTGCGGGAGCACGTTGAGCGCCACGTTCACCGTGGCGGTGTTGGAGGCCAGCGCCGACAGGGCGATCGTGCCGGCGCTGGCGAGCCCGAGCTGCGCGAGCAGCGGCGCCTCGGCGACGACCGTGAGCTTCGCGGCCATCCACGCCGAGAGCCCGCCGCCCTCGATGCCGGCCGCCATCGCGAAGCTGCCGCCGAGCAAGGCGAGCGTGCCCCAGGGCATCCTGCGCACGGAGGCGAGCGAGAGGGCGCGCAGGGCGAGCAGGCCGAGCGCCGCCAGGACGGCCACGGTCGCCTCGTAGTGCTTGCCCTGCACCTTGAAGCCGGCCGCGGCGCCCGAGCCGAGCGCGGCGCCCAGGCCCCTGAGCGCGGCCTGGAGGGGGGGCGCGAGCGCGGCGCGCAGCGGATCGCCGAGGATCCAGAGCGCGCTGGCCGCCGCGAAGATGGCGGCGACGGTCTTCTCGCCGCGGCTCATCGGGCCCATGGCCGCGAGCTCGCGGTCGATCGCGTCGCGCGCACGGCCGGGGCCGAGCCCGTCCCGCTTGCCGACGCGCCACAGGGCGAGCCAGAGCAGCGGGACGAAGAGGACCACGAACGGCAGGGCGATCGCCATGTACCGCAGAAAACCGAGATCGTGGCCGAGCTTGTCGGCGAGGAAGCCGCAGAAGATGGAGTTCGTCCCGGTGCCGATCTTCGTGCCGATCCCGCCGACGTTGGAGGCGTAGGCCACCGCCAGCATGATGGCCGTCCCGTAGTGCGTGAGCCTGCGCCCCCCGGCGGCCGACTCCAGCTGCGCGAGCAGGGCGAGCCCGATAGGGACCATCATCACGGCGGTCGCTGTGTTGGAGATCCAGAGCGAGATGGAGCTCGTCGCGACCAGCATGCCGAGCAGGAGGCGCTTCGGGTCCGTGCCGACGGCCCGCATGATGTGGAGCGCCACCCGGCGGTGAAGGCTCCACTGCTCCATGGCGGCCCCGATCGCCATGCCGCCGAGGAAGAGGAAGATGTATGCGTCGACGAACGGCGCGGCGGCGCGGGCCGCGTCGCCCGCGAGCCCGCGGCCGAAGACGCCGAGCAGCGGGAAGAGCACGAGCGGCAAGCAGGCGGTGAGCGCGACGGGGAGCACCTCGAAGAGCCACCACAGCGCCATCCACGCCGCGACCGCGGCCGCGTACGCAGGGCGGTGGCCATAACCAGGGACGGCGTGGAGCCCGCTCGGGACGAGCGCGATCGCGAGGGCGGCGGCCGGACCGGAGGCGACGCCGAGGCAGCGAAGCAGGCGGAGCCGCGCAGGCGGCGGGCGGCTTCGGTGAGGGGCGCCCGGCGGCGCGGCGGCGTGATCAGGGGGGCCCTGCATGGCGACTCTATCGCACACGCGCTCCTCGCCGGCAGGCCGCGCCCTGCGCGCAGCGCGGCGGGCGCGGCGCGCGCGTGCTAGGCGTCAGCCGCTCCGCGCGGCGCTCGCGCCGCCCGCAGGGCAGGAGAGCCGCCGTGTCCGATCCCCTCGTCGTCAACGATGCGCTGACCGCCCCGGCCGCGCTCCTCAGCTGGAGCGCCGTTCGCGCGTCGGGGCCCGGCGGTCAGAACGTCAACAAGGTCGCCTCCAAGGTGGAGCTGCGCTTCGACTTCGGCGCGTGGCCGGAGCTCGCCGACGACGCCAAGGCGAGGCTGCGCGAGCTGGCGCGCGGCCGGCTCGACGCCGAGGGGCGGCTGTTCATCGTGAGCCAGCTGACGCGCGACCAGCTGCGCAACCTGGACGACGCGCGCGAGAAGCTGCGCGCGCTGATCCTGCGCGCGCTCGAGGTGCCGGTGAAGCGAAGGCCGACGCGGCCGACGCGTGCGTCGAAGGCGCGGCGGCTCGACGAGAAGCGGCGCACGGGCGAGAAGAAGCACGTGCGCCGCGGCGGGGGCGATCACGAGTAACGGGGCGCGGGGGGAGGGCGTCCAGCGCGCGCCCGCGCCGCGGCGGCCCTCGCTCAGCGCTTGCGCCGGGAGCCGGCGACGACCTGGGCGGCGGTCGTCGCGGTCGCCGCGCGCTTGATCCATCGCCGTAGCTTGCCCAGATCCTCGCAGCCGGCGATCGCGCGGGCCACGTCGGCCGGCGTGGCAACTCCGCGCGACTCCAGCACCGTGAGGATGGCCTCCTGCGCCATCCTGATCTCGCCGCGGGCCTCGCCGCGCGCTTCACCGCGGGCCTCACCGCGCGCTTCACCGCGGGCCTCGCCGCGCGCTTCACCGCGGGCCTCGCCGCGCGCCTCGCCTTCCGCGAGCGCTGCCTCGAGCGCGGGCACGCGCTTGTCGAGCAGCGCGCGCGCCACGGCGTCGTCCGAGGACGCGGCCTCGAGGAGCGCCTGGATCGGCAGCGGGCGCACGAGGCAGGGATCCTCGATGACCGCATCCTTCGGCAGCGGGCGCCAGCCGTCGGTCTCGCGCGACCACTCCATCACCCGGCGCTGCTTCACCAGGATGCAGAACACCCGCCGCACGCCGCGAGCGATCAGCAGGCGCGCCTTGGTGGTCGGAACGGCGAGGGCCTGCTTGTCGCTGACCTCGAACGCCAGCTCCTCCAGCCGCCGCCGGCCCGCGCGGTCGGGCTTCTGCGCGAAGACGCTGGCGTCGGCCGCATAGTCGCTGCCGAGATCGGTCCGGGTCAGCATGTCCACGGCGCCCCGGTAGCCCTCGGCGACGTGGGCGCCGAGGACGTAGGTCAGATCGAAATGCTGCGTCGCGTGCGGCGGATCGGCCGGGGCGGCGTAGACCTCGACGCCGTGGAGGTACTCCACCCGCGTCTCGGGCGGCGCCAGCCGGTCGTCCACGTGCGGCACGTGCGGGCGCGCCCTGCCGGCCGGAGGCGCGTGGACCGTGCGACCGGAGGCGCCGGCACCGGGAGCGAGGAGGACGTGATCGTGCCTGCGCATGAGCTCCATCCTAGCGCGGCCAGCGACCGGAGGGCATCGCGGCGCCGACGTCCGCGCGCCTCCGCCGCGCTGCCGCGTGGCGAGGCTCAGGCGCTCGCTCTCAGACAGCCCAGCTCGTAAAGCCCCATCCACCCGACCTCCGGGTCGGTGCATGCGCCCTCCCTCAGCTGCTGCACGAAGTCCTCGATCGGCTTCTCTACCACGTCGATGAACTCCGTCTCATCCAGCGCTTGCGCCCTGTCGCGCGCGCAGTCCACGGCCAGGAACGCGTGTCGTTCGATGGTCGAGTAAGCGCACTCCAGCGGGCGGCCGAGCGGCACGAGCCGCCCGGCGACATACCCCGTCTCCTCGAGGAGCTCGCGCGCCGCCGCCGCCTCCGGGGCCTCGCCAGGCTCGACGCCGCCGCCTGGGAGCTCGTCGAGGATCCGATCGGGCCCCGGCCTGTACTGGCGCGCCAGGATCACCCTCTTCTCGCGGGAGATGGCGAGGACGCAGACGACTCGCCCCTCTTTCTTGAGCGAGAACGTGCGGACCTGCCCGTCCGGGAGCTCGAAGGTGACGTCCTCGATCCTCCGCCACGGCGAGTGCTGGACCACGCGCCGCTCCAATGCCTTCCACCGTACGACCGTCATGATCAACCCACATCGTCCGCCCAGGCGGCGCGCCCGGTCAAGACATTGGCGCCGCCGGTCAAGGACGGGACGCGCGCTCGGTCTCATGCTCTCGTGCATGACCTACCTCATCCCGAGCCAAGAACAGGCGCACGCGGGTCTGCGTGCCATCAAGGTCGTCCTTACCTCGGCCGGCCCCCTCGACGGGTCGCGGCGCGACGCGATCGCCGCGGTGCAACGGCACCTCCTTCACACCGACCTCGACATCGACGCGCTCGCCCCGATAGCGCCCGAGGAGCTCGCGCGCGCCGTCGAGGATCCCGCGCTGCGCGAGCAGCTCATCAGCGGTCTCTGCGCGATGACCCTGTGCGGCGAGCGCGTCGACGAGCGCGAGCTGCTCGAGGTCGAGCGCTTCGCCGCGGCGCTCGGGGCGCGGCCGCACGCGGTCCGCCAGCTCCACCACCTCCACGAGCAGCGGCTGCTCCTCCTGCGCATCGACATCAGCCGGAGCTCGCTGCTCGGCAAGAACGTGCGGCGCATGCTCGATGAGGGCGGCCTTTATGGGCTCGCCAGGAACGTCGCGAGCTTCGCGGGCATCCTGGAGAACGAGCCAGTCGCCGCGCGCTACCGCTCGCTCGAGGCGTACAGAGAGGGCACCCTCGGCAAGGCGCTCTTCACCTTCTATCGAGAGAACGGCTTCTCGTTCCCCGGCGAGAAGCGCGGCGTGCCCGAGGGCGTGCTCACGCACGACCTGAGCCACATCCTCGCCGGTTACGGCACGGATCTGCGCGGAGAGGCGATGACGATCGCCTTTCAGGCGGGGTATCGCCGCGAGAACCCGTTCGGCATCCTCGTGTTCCTGCTGGTGCAGCTCCAGCAGGGCGTCCAGCTCACCGTGCTGGCGCCGTCGCAGCAGGGGATGCTCGCGACGCCCGGGCTCGCCGACGAGCTCGTGCGATCGTTCGTTCGCGGAACGAAGATGAGCATCGACCTGATGGACGACTGGGACTTCTGGTCCGACATGGCGGTGGATCTCGACGAGCTGCGCCGCCGCTACGGCGTCGTCCCCTGGGAGGCCGCGGCCTGATCCGGGTCCTCCGCCGAAGCAGCCGAGAGGTGTGGAGGGCTCGCCGCCGCGCGGGGAGGCGCGCGGCGAGCCGGGGGCGCGCGCTTCACCCGCCGAAGCCGCCCGCGACCGTCTTCGAGAACGACGCGCCGCCCTGGCTGGCGCGCACCGCCGACTGGGAGAACAGCGCGAACGCCTTGCGGATGTCCGCCGCGTCGCTCTTCGGCGTCAGGATCCAGCGGTCCTCGATCCCCATGTCGCGGAAGACGGCGCGGAAATCGGTGTTCCCGTCGTCGATGCCGATCGCCGCCACGATGTGGGCCTCGGCCCGCCGCATGTCACGGACGAGGGCGCACACGTCCCTGGCCTTGGCCCACGTCGAGCCCGCGTCGGCGCCGTCCGAGATGATCAGCGTGACGGTGCGCGCCGGGACGCCGCTCAGCGCGAACTCCTGCGCCTTCGCGATCACCGTTCCGAGCAAGACCACCGTCTGATCGTAGAGGGGCGTGCCGAGCATGGGATCGTAGTTCTTCGTGTCCATCTTCACGGCCTGGGCGATAGGGCAGTACGGATACAGCACCGCCCCGTTCAGGTAACGGTTGTGCGCCAGGATCGAGTCGCGCTGCCTGGAGTCGGAGAGGGCGCCCACCACGAGGTTGTGCCCGTCCCTCACCGACGGGGCGTTGCCGGCGAATTTGATGGATCCCGAGTCGTCGGGCATCACCGTGACCAGCACCACCTCCGACGACGCCACGTCGTCCACCTGCACGCCGAAGCCGGCCTGGATCTGCGCGCCCAGATCGGTGATGTGCAGCGCCTGCATCGCCTCGGGCGAGAGCGCGCCGTCGTCCCGCGCTGCCTCGAAGAGCTGCTCGATGTCGAGCGAGCCATCGCGGCTGGTTCCGCTGTTGTTCTCCTTGTTCTTGCTCATCGGATCCTCCACGGTCATGCGCCCAGGCACGGAATCGGGTCGGTGCTCTTCACGAGGTTCATCCCGGCGGCGGCGAAGCGGGCGAGCGCCTTGTCCGCCTCGGCGGTGAAATCGGCGGCGAAGCCCCCCTTGCCGTCGGGCACGGTGACCGGCGACATGCAGTCGGTCATCACGTAGATCTTCTTGGCGAGCGCGCGGTCGGTGAGCGCGATCTCCGTCAAGATGTCCTCGATCGAGCTGCGGACGCAGTGGCTCGCGGCCTGGCCGGCGATGATCACCGCGTCGGCGTGGAGCAGCGTCCTCAGGAAGCCCGTGCTCCGCTGCGCGAGCGGCTGGCCGTCGTGCCGCGTCAGCACCTCGGGCTGCATCACCGAGTAGTTCTCGGTGAGCGGGTTGCCGCCCTTGACCTCGACCCACGACTGCACCCCGCGCGCGAACGCGTGGAACATCCGCGCCTCGTGCACGACGCCCGCGAGCGCGTGGCCGTCGCTCCCGAGGATGCAGTGCGGCGGCCACAGGTAAAGCTTGTACTTCCCTGCCTTCTCGAGCTCCTCGCAGTAATACCGGACCTGCTTCATGAGCCACGGGTAGCTCCCGCCGCAGAGCCACTTCGCCACCGCGGGGTTCGGCCGCACCTCCCCCGCGTCGATCTGCGCCGTCGTGATCTCGCGGTGCGCGGTCAGCGGGCGGTCCTCGCGATCCACCCAGAAGGCCGGGAAGAAGATCTGGTAAGCGAAGTGGGTGTCCATCGTGACCGTGACGTTCGTGATCGACGCGAGGTTCCTGTAGATGAACTCGGCGATGCGGCGGCTGTCGTCGACCGCGCCCGTGCCGCTCCTGCCGGCGACGTAGAGCGAGCCCTGCGGGAAGCAGAAGTCCTTCTGCACGTCGATGAGCAGGAGGTGGACGTTCTGCGCGTCCGCGGCCGACGGCTTCACGCCATGCGCCTTCCGCCACGCGGCGGCGGCGCCGTGCAGCGCCTCTTCATTGGGGTGAAAGCCCCACCGCTCGGCGTTCTTGGCGTCATAGAAGGCGGGCAGGGGGAGCTCTGTCGATTTCATGGTCTCTCTCCTCTCGATCGGCCCGCGAGCGCGGGCCGTCAGCTCAGCGTGGATTCATGAGATACGAAGCAAGGTGATCGCCTGTGCGTCGACGACGAACAGGCCCTCTGGGCCGACGAGCAGCCGGGAAGCCTGGGTGACGAACGGCTCGGTGCCGGGGAACTGCCGCGTCTCGACGAGCGCGCCCCCGCGGACCTCGACGCGGACGACGCCGCTGTCGGTCGCCGAGAGCAGGAACCCGGAAGCCGCGCACTTGCCGGTCAGCGCGCCGAGCCACGAGCCGCCTTCCCCGTCGCCGTCGGCGACCGCCTCGACCGCGCCGTCCTCGCGCACGACGACGCACCGGTGCACGGTCCGGCCGGCTTGCTCGGCGGCGAGGAACAGCCATGCGCGCCCGGCGCGGGGGCGCCCGCGGCCGTCGTTGGGGCGCCCGCGGCCGTCGTTCGACGGCGAGCTCGGGCCGGCGTCGAAGACGCAGGTCGCCGCGGTGAGCTTGCCGCCCGGGAAAGGCAGCTTGACCGTGTCCTTGAGGCCGGGCCGATCGGCGTCGAAGACGAAGGCTATCGAGACGTTCCCGGCGCGGTAGAAGCCGAGCCCGAAGCTTTGGCCCACCCAGAACAGCGTTTGCCCGGCGAGCACCTCGCCCATCGGCACGGCGTCCGCCTCGCCCGAGAGCGCGGCGGCGCCCGGCCTCCCGCTGCGCAGGAGCTGCCCGCCGCGCGTCCAGTAGCGGGCGCGCGCGTTGACGTCGAAGATGGGCCTCGTCCCGACGCAGTCCACATGGATCCGCTCGGGCGCGGCCCCCGGCGAGAGCACCACGAGATCGCCGCCCCGGCCGATCAACGTGGCGCTCCCGTGCACCGCGAAGCGCGTCGCGGGGTGCGGCGCGCCGGACATCACGACGGACCGGTCCTCCCGCACGAAGCGGCCGCCCTCGTTCACGAGGTAGGAGAGCCCGCCCGGGCCGAGTGCCGCGGCCAGGATCACCCCGCGCGTGCTCAGGATCCGCGTCGCCAGCACCTCGCCGTGGACGACCGTCGACTCCTTCACGGCGGCCGGCGCGGCGCCCGCGCAGGCCGGGCAGGCAGGGCGCGCGTGCTCGACGCCGCACGAAGGGCACCTCGTCCAGGCGAGCGCGTCGAGCAGCCGGCGCGGGAACACGCCGCGCCGGTCCTCGACGAAGACGCGATAGAGCGCGTCCAGGAGATCGTCCGGCAGGACGCGGTACGGGATGGCCGGCTTCGGATACCGCACCTCGCGGTCGAACACGGTGATGCGGCGGAGCGGCCTCGCGCTCTCGGGCACCCGCGCCGACGCGGACCGCGGCCGGAAGACGCCGCCATAAGGCCCCACGCAGAGCAGGCTCTGCATGACCATCACGGCGAACGCGTACCAGTCGGAGTCCTGCGAATACGGCCTCGACAGGAGCGGCCGGGGGAGCGAAGGGTCGCAGAGCAGCGGATCCACGAAGCGCTCGGTGAACACCTGGCAGAGGTACGGGCCGAACTGGAAGCTGTCGGCGTCGATGACGAACACCTCGCCGCCGGCGACGAGCACGTTGAGATCGTTGAAGTCGCCGATCACGACGCCCCGGTCGTGGATCGCCGCGACCGCCCGGTGGAGCCGCGCGAGCACCTCGGAGACCGCGGCCGACGAGAGCCCGCCGTGGCGCATCGACGGCTCGCCGTAGCGCAGGAGCGGCTCCGCGCCGCGCACGAGGCGCATGGCGTAGCCCACGACGCGCTTCCTGGTCCTGTCGGTCGCGAGATCGAGGGGCGCGATCACCTGTTCGGGCAGCGCCGGCGGGAACGCGCGCAGCTTGTCCTGGTGGCGCTCGATGCGCACCTCGGCGGCGCGCTGCTCGGCGTCCTGTCCGGCGTAATCCGGGTGATCGGGCGTCTTCCAGACCTTGAGCGCGCGGCCGTCTCCGAGGTCGAACACGTCCGCCTCCCCGCCTTTGCCGATCGAGGCCCGAGGGTCGAGCCGAACCCGCTTTGAACCAAGATAAACGTCCACGGTCGCCTCCTCCGGACGCAATCGAACCCAATCAAGCGCAATCAAGCGCAGACGCCCTTGTCGTTTCCCTCCGCGACTCCTGCGCCTCCGCGCAGGGCCGCGCCTCAATCGCGGGCGCCCTGCGCCCTCCGCACGACGACCACCGTCGTGTCGTCGCGGAGCAGCCCGCCTTCGCGCTCCATCCGCTCTTCCTTCCACACGGGTCGCGCCACCGATCGGTTGATGAGCGCGAGTCGCCGCCTCACCGCGTCGGGGTTCCGGAAATACCGGTCATCTTCCCAGAACCTCGACAGCGGGCCGACCTCGCCGCCCCCCGGGATCTGCCGTGACGACGACTCCAGCAGATCGATCGCGCCGTCGGTCCCGAGCAGGGCAGTCCGGAGCGCGCTCGACGGGAAGGCGCGGTGCACGGTGAAGCGCGGCGCCTCGCCGCCGGGCGGCCGATCGAGCAGGCCATACGCGAGGTACGGGGGCTCGTCCCTCGGGAAGGGGCCGAGCCGCAGGAGCTCGTCGCCGAGCGCGATGAGGCCGTCGCCGAGGGAGAACGCGCACGCGCTGTCGCCGGAGATCGCGAGGCCGACCACGGTGAAGAGGAAGAAGGTCGACACGACCTCGGTGAAGCTGCCGCCCATCCCGGCGGCCACGTCGCGGAGCGGCGCGAGCGCCCCGCGCCGCACCTCTTCCCACGTCGCGGGCGAATCGATGTCTCCGCCGCGCCGGAGCGCGCCGAGTACCTGCTCGGTCACGATCCGCGCCCCGAGCGCCGCGCCCACCTCGCTGCGCGCGCCGCTGCCGCAGCCGTCGCAGACCACCGCGGCGAGAGAGCCGCCCTCGGCCCGGAAGGCATAGGCGTCCTGGTTGGGCCGCCCCGCGACGAGGTGATCGGTCCCGGTCACCGTCCCTCCGGCGACCTCGAAGGCCGAGCCCCCTCCCATGTCAGCCAAGAAAGCGACGTCGCGAAGCATGGAGTTCCCTTCTGCGCCCGGCGAGGGCGCGCTGCGGCCGGACCCGGGCAGACGGAGGCCGGGGCGCGCGGTCCTCCCGGCGCCGGAGCTCCACCGTCCGCTCGGCGGTCAACGCCGACCGTCAGCGCCCGCACCCGGCGAGCACCCGATCGTTCGTGTGTACTACACACCAAGCTTAGTGTTCGTGGTACACATTGTCAACCCGGGCGCTGGCGAGCCGGCCGCCCTCCTCGGGTGGAGCGCGCTCCGCGACGGACGCGCGAGCGCCCCCGGGCGCCGCGCGCTGGCGCCCGGGGGCGTAAGATTCGCGACGTCCAGTGGGCCCGCGACGGGAGAGGGGCGAGTCGATGAAGCGGCGGTGGGCGTTCGTTGCGGTCGTGACCCTGGTTCCTCCGAGCCTCGCATGCCTGCGATCTCGTCCGGTAGGCGCTCGGTCCGCCCCGGAGCAGGGGCGAGGAGGGATCGGACGCACGAGGGCCGCCGGGCTGCGGCAGGCGGCTAGATCTCGAAGCTGAAGCCGTCCTTCTCGAGCCGCTCGTACTTCCGACGATCGAACCGGTAGAGCCGCGCCGCGCGGTGCGCGACGTCCTGCTCGACCTCGTCGAGCTCCACGAGCAGCCCGGTGCCGAGCGCCTTCTTCCGGAAATTGCGCTTGTCGAGCGGGCGCTCGAGGATCGCCTCGTAGAGGCGCTGGAGCTGCGACAGCGTGAACTTCGGCGGCAGGAGCTCGAACCCGATCGGCCGGTATCGCACCTTGCCCTTGAGCCGCTCCAGCGCGACCGGGAGGATCTCGTCGTGATCGAAGGCGAGCGCCGGGGTGTCGTCCACCGCGAACCACGCCGCCTCGCGCGCGTCGGTCGCGGCCTTGACCCGGTGATCCCCGAGCTTCACAAGCGCGTAGTACGCCACCGAGACCACGCGCTCGCGCGGGTCCCGCCCGAGAGCGCCGAACGTGTAGAGCTGCTCCAGGAACACCCCCGAGAGCCCCGTCTCCTCCGCGAGCTCCCGCCGCGCGGCGTCGTCGAGCGCCTCGTCGACGCGCACGAAGCCGCCCGGGAGCGCCCACCTGCCGCGGAACGGCTCGAGCTCCCGCCGGATGAGGAGGACCTTGAGGTCCTCCTCATCGAGGCCGAACACGACACAATCCACCGTCAACGCCGGCCGCGGGTGCTCGTAGGAGACGGACATTCAACCCTCCGTGTAATCTGTACACGAATCTTGGTGTCGATCGGACACCACGTCAACCAGCGCCGCGGAGCTCGGCTCCTCGGCTCCTCGGCGCGAGGGCGGGCGCGCGGAGCGGAGGCCCGCGCCCATCGCGCATCGCGCATCGCCCATCCGTGCCCCCCCTTCCCACAGCCACAGCCGAAGCGTCGTGTGCCGGCGGATCGACGAGAGACGCGGCCTCGACAATGCGGTGAGATGTTGTCCGCATGACCGGCCAAGCGAAACGTCATCGACGGGCTGACGACCACTCGACGGCCAGCGCGCGTGCGCGTAGAAGGCTCCCATGAAGGGAGATGCGGAGTCGAGCACGGCGGGGGCGGATACGCGGGAGGAGCTCGAGGCGAAGCTCCGTGAGGCGCAGCTGCTTCTCCGCGCCATCCTCGACCATGTTCCGATCACCGTGTGCAGGTATGACCGCACGGGCGTCTTCACGTTTCACGACGGCAAGGGGCTCGAGGCCGTCGGCGCGAAGCCGGGGCAGTTCCTCGGAGCGAACGTGCTCGATCTCTTCGCGAACGATCCGGAGACCCTGGAGACCAACAGGCAGGCCCTCGCGGGCAAAGCCGCGTACAACGTCTACGAGGCGTACGGCGCCGCGTGGGAGTCATGGCACGTCCCCGTGCGCGACAGCAGCGGGGAGCCCGACGGCATGATCACCCTCAGCCTGGACGGCTCTGCGGCGAAGCGGCGCGAGCAGGAGCTCCGGGCGAAGATCGAGCTCATCGAGGCGCAGCAGGAGGTCATCCGCGATCTCTCGACGCCCATCATCGAGGTCTGGGACAAGGTGCTGACCCTCCCCATGGTGGGCGTTGTGGACAGCCTGAGGATCTCCGAGGCGATGGACAACCTGCTCTCGGCGATCGTGAACAAGGACGCGCGGTACGCGATCCTCGATCTCACCGGCGTCGACGCGGTCGACACGCGGACGGCCGGGTACCTCATCGAGATGATCAAGGCCATCCGCCTGCTCGGCGCGGAGGGGATCATCACGGGGATCCGGGCGAACGTGGCGCAGACGATGATCGCGCTCGGACTCGACCTCTCCGGCGTCACGACCGTCGGCAACCTCCGCGCCGGACTCAAGCTCTGCATGCGGCGCATGGCCGCGGCGGGCGAGGGGGGCGAGCGCGCCGAGGCGGCCGGCGCGCCGGCGAAATAGCGGCTTCCGGCAGGCGCGCGCGAGGCGCGGGCGCGCTCCCGCACCCCCGCGCCGGGCGGCGGCGGCTCAGCGATGGATCACGACGCGCGTGGACGGGTCGTCGCGCGTGGCCTGGACCGCGTACCACTCATCGGGCACGGCGGGCTCGGTCCAGTGGAAGAGCCATTTCGCGTCGACCGGCGAGAGGTTCACGCACCCGCCGCTCTGCCCCTCGCCCCAGCGGTCGTGCCAGTAGGCGGCGTGAAGGAGGTACTTGCTGAAGAAGTGCTGGCTCCACGGCACCTCCGCCTCGATCCAGTCGTCCGCGTCGACGTGGGGCGTGATGAGCGTCTTCGTCACCCATTTGCGGCCGATGCTGTACTGGCCGAGCGGGGTCGTCGAAGGCGGCACGAACGGCTCGGCCTTCTCCGGCTCCTCGGCCCCGTTGCGCCCGGCCGAGATCAGCGTCGCGAACACGGGGCGGTCGTCCTCGTAGGCGATGAGCCAGCCGTCGAGGGCGGCGATCTCGACCCACGTGTTCCTGCGCCCGTCCGCCGGCGCCGAGGGCGGCTCGCCGCCGAGCTGGATCGGGCGGCCCCACGGGTTCCGCGCCTTCCGCGGCCGGACGACCACCGCGTCTCGCTCGAGCACCCAGTGCCCGTCGTCCCGGGTCTCGAGATACATCAGCTCGCCGACCCGCTTCGATCGGCCCGTCAGCCCGACCCGGGCGAGGCGCTCCCACACGGCGTCCGTCTTCGCGGGCGGGCCTCCCTCCGTGAGGCGGTACTTCGAGCGCGCCTTGCGGCGAAAGAAGGCCATCGGCAGGCGCGCCTCGGCGCCGAGGTACACCCCCTCGAAGGTGGCGGGCTCGTAGGGCTTGACCTTGTCCTTCGGTATGAACGTCAGATCCGATGCCCAGAGCCATGTCGCCCCGCCGGCCTCGACCTCCTCGGTCCAGGCGACCGACGAGCGCGGGCGGACCTGCATGTGCCGCAGATCGTGGAGCCCCTCGGGCCACGCCGGCGCGTCGATGCCGTCCACGCGGAGGAGGCGCTTGAGCCCGAGCGACTCGCCGTAGCGGTACGGGAGCGGCAGATCGGCGCGCGGGGCATGGGGGATCAGCGCCTGGCGCACGGGATCGGCGGTGTCCAGGGTGGCGCGCTCGCCGTCGACGCACACGTAACCGCGCGGCTCCACCGCGTAGAACGCCGGGCAGCCGCCGGCGCCGCGGATGGGCTCGACGCTCTTCAGGCGGACCGAGCCGCCGATCGAGAGCATGCCGATCCACTGGGCCTTGGGCCGCGGCGCGGACCGGATCCACACCTCGCGGCCCTTGGAGTACACGCGCGCGGATCGCGCCCGCGCCGCCTCCACCTCCGGGACCGGCGCGGCCGGAGCCGAGGCGGCCAGCGCCTCCGGCGGCGGCTCCGGCGCGCTGGAGCGCGCGGAGGGCGCGCTGGAGGGCGAGGGCTCCGCGACCGCCACGCCCGCGCTCCCGGCCGCGTCAGCGCGCGAGCCGGCGTCTTGCCGCGACGGCGTGCACCCGAGCCAGAGGGCGCCGAGGGCAGCGAACCACGAGCGGCCAGACATAGGCACGGGACCCTAGCACGTCGAGCCCGGCCGGCGGAACGACGCGCCAGGCTGGACGAAGGCGCCTGCGCCGCGAGCGGAGCGGAGATCGTCGCTCGTGCGGCGATCTGCGGCGATGGCGCCTGGCCGCCGGATTTCGATCGCCGGGGGTGTCACGCTCGGCCCGCTCGCGCCTAGAGCCGAGGAAGGCCGGCGAGGACAGCCGGCCAGAGAAGACAAGGAGAGATCCCATGCGTCGTTGGCTCAAGGTGACCCTGATCGCGGCCGTCCTCGGAATCCCGGCGGTGGCCTATGCTGGGACGCAGCTCACGGGCGGCTGTCCGTGCGCGGATTGCCCGTGTCCGGACTGCCCCTGCGGCTGAGCACCCAGCGCCCTTGGAACCGCGCGCGCGATCGCTGCTCAACGCGTCGATGAGACGCCTCGCCGACGGCGATCGCGCGGCGTTCGAGCCTGTCTATGCCGCCCTCTGGCCGGCGATCGGCGCGTTCTGCCGCCGCATGCTCGGGGGCGGCGCGGACGCGGAGGACGCGGCCCAGCAGGCGCTGCTCAAGGTGTTCGACCGCGCCAGCTCGTTCGATCCCGACGGGGACGCGCTGACCTGGGCGCTCGCCATCGCGACGTGGGAGTGCCGCACGACGCGGCGGCGGCGGTCCCGGTCGAGGGAGGCTCCGGACGAGCATGTCCCGTCGATCGCGGCCGACGTGCCCACGCCGGAGGAGGCGGCGATCGCCCGGGATCTGGACGACGCGGCGCGCGAGGTGCTCGGCACGCTGGCCGAGGCGGATCGCGAGACGCTGAGGGCGACCCTGCTGGAGGTCGATCGCGATCCGTCGGTGTCGAGCGCGGCGCTGCGCAAGCGCCGCGAGCGCGCGTTTGCGCGCCTGCGGGAGGCGTGGAGGAGGATCTATGGAACGTGAGGCGCTTGCGGGCCTGAGCCTGAAGGAGAGGGCCTATCGCGCGTACGAGCGGGGGAGGGCGAGGAGGGCCGCCTGGGCAGCGGCGCCGACGATCGCCGTGGCGCTCGTGGCGGCGCTGATGAGCGACCGTCCGGTCACCACCGCGATCCTCGGCGCGGCGCTCTACGTCGCGGCGGCGCTGCTCTCGTGGCGCGGGCAGCAGCTCGGGCGAGGCGTGCTCCCGGGCGTCGCCGCGGGCCTCGTGCCCTTCGCAGCGGCGCACGCGGCGCGCATTTACGGTCACCTGTGCACCCCGGAAGGGTGCGTATCCATCTGCGTCCCTGCCTGCCTGGCGGGCGGGGTCGCCGCCGGCGTGCTGCTCTCGCGGGTGCTGCGCCGGTCGGAGCGGCTCGGGGCGTCCTGGGCCTCGGCGTGCGGCGTCGCCGCCCTGACGGGCGCGCTCGGCTGCGCCTGCGTCGGCTTCGGCGGCGTGGTCGCCCTCGCGGCGGGGCTGCTCACCGGCACCGCGCCGCTAGCGCTCCGCCCTGCGCGCGGCTAGAGCGACGGTCACCCGCTTCGGATACGGGCCCACCTCGGCGTTTTCGGTGCTCAGCGCACCGGAGTGCGCCTGCGCGCCGAAAACGCCGATCTGGGCCCGTCTCCTGTGCGGGTGACCGCCGCTCTGCTCTGCATGGTGCAGAGGTGGGCGGAAACCGCTGTAGGCTCTCCGCATGGCGGAAGCCGCTCGCAAGCGCCTCGCGCTGGCCCTCCTGATCGTCGCGGTCATCCCGGTCGGCTTGATCACCCGGTTCCACGGCGGCCCAGCCTGGCTGCGCAACGGCGCCGGCGCGGTGCTCTATGAGGTCGTGTGGATCGCCGCGGCGCAGATCGCGTGGATCTCCGCGCGCACGCACCGGCTGGCGCTCGCGGTCTTCGCCGCGACGTGTGGGATCGAGCTGCTCCAGCTGAGCGAGGCCCCGTGGCTGTGGGCCGCGCGCAGCACCACCCCGGGGCGGCTCCTGCTCGGCGCGAACGGCGGCTTCGATCCGGCGGACTTCGCGCTGTATGGCCTCGGATGCGTCCTGGGTTATGGGCTCTGCCGGCCGCTCCGGGCCTCCGCATGAGGCCCGCGCCGCGCCGAGCGCGCGCGCCGGTTGCGGCAAACGCCGCGAGGAGCCAGGCTGGCGATCGCGAGATCCAGGAACCAGGAGGCGACGGCCATGTCCGAGGCTCACCACAACGGCGGCTGTTTGTGCGGCGCGATCCGCTACCGAGCGCGCGGCGCGCCGGTGAGCGTCAATGTCTGCTACTGCAGCCAGTGCCGGCGCCAGACCGGCGCGCCGATGCCGGCGTTCGCGTCCTTTTCTGACGAGCAGTTCGAGCTGCTCTCCGGCGCGCCCGCGACCTATCGCTCATCGAGCTCCGCGGTCCGCCAGTTCTGCGCGACCTGCGGATCGTCGCTGTTCTGGCGCCGTGACGGGGCGCGGGAACTCGACATCTTCCTCGGCACGATGGACCGACCCGGCGACGTGCCTCCGCCTACCTTCCAGCTCTGGACCGTGAACCGCGTGCCCTGGCTGCCCGCCATCCAGGGGGCCACCGACTATCGCGGGGACAAGGCCGGCAGCCAGAGCTGACCCGACGTCGCCGAGCGGACGGCTGTCGGCGGTCATGAGCAGCCGAGCAGCGGCTCACCCGCGCTGGCAGGGCGCCCCGCCGGAGGGCCGCCCCGGGGGCCGCGCTCTCCTCAGGGGCCTTCGCCGGCGCTGTCTCCGCCGGCGGCCTCCTTCGCTTCCTCCTCGGCGATCTTCGCCCGCACCTCGTCCATGTCGAGCGAGCGCACCTTCTCGATCACCTGATCGAGCGCTGAAGCGGGCAGCGAGCCCGCCTCCGCGAACAGGAGGACCTTCTCGCGGAAGATGAAGAGCGTCGGGATGGAGCGGATGTTGAAAGCCTGCGCCAGGTCCTTCTGGTCGTCCGTGTTGATCTTCCCGAACACGATGTCCGCGTGCTTCTCGGAGGCCTTCTCGAAGACGGGCCCGAAGACACGGCAGGGGCCGCACCAGGGCGCCCACCAGTCGACGAGGACGATGCCGTTCGACTCGACCGTCTTCTCGAAATTCTCCGCGCTGAGCTCGATGGTACTCATCCGCGGAGCATACCCCCGAGACCCGCCCTTGTCGCCGAGCGAGCGGCCACGCGCCGCCGGCGCTCAGGGCGCGTTGCAGACCATGATGTGCTCGATCGCCTCGACGAGGAGCTGCTCGACGCGCTCGGGCCCGACGTCGGCGGCGCGGGCGAACCGCTCCAGATCGAACGGCGTGGGGTTGACCTCGAGGTAAGCGAGGATCTGGAGCGGGTGGCCGGCCCAGCGGATGACGCAGAAGCCGACCACGTTGCGGCTGGCCCTGGCCTCGCGCAGGCCGAGGGCGAGCTCGACGCTCGGCGTGTCGTGCCCCTCGTCGAGCACGATGCGCGGCGCGTGCCCCGCCTTGCGGAGCTCGGCGGCGAACTCCTCCATCTGAGGGCGGAGCAGGCGCTCGCGCAGGTCGTCGAACTCGCGGAGGAAATCCGCCTCCGCGGGGGCGCGCGCCTCCTCGAGGCGCCGCGCATAGCGGGCCGCGAGGCGCTCGATGCGGAGCCGGTTGTGCTCTTTCAAGGGTCGCCTACGGCGCGAGAAGGAGCACCTTGAGCTGGCTCGGGACGATGCTGACCCCGGGCGCGTTGACGGAGTTCTGCATCGTGACGCTCGTCATCCGCGTGGCCGGCGCGCCGCCGACGAGCACGGTGAAGGCCGCCGTGACGTGCCGCGAGGGGCCCATCACCGTGTGCGAGACGACGCCCGTCTCCAGGCCGGCGTTGTCGCCGTTCGTCAGCGGCACCTGGGTCGTCATGTTGTGCGCCGGCGTGCACATGAACAGGACGTTGTAGACCGCCGGCACCCCCATGGGCTGCGCCGCCAGGTTGGGGTAGGGCACCGGCAGGTGCGCCGGCGGCGTGAGGCACACGTCGGGTCCGCCCAGGGCCATGCCTCCCATCTGCGTGTTCGCGAACATCTGTGCCTCCTGTCAGCCGAGGTGGATCTGCCCGCCGTCGATCTTGGTCAGCTCGCCGCTCGAGACGAGCGTCGCCTGCGCCTTGATGTTCACCGCGGCCTTCGCGGTGACCTCGTAGTACTGCGCCCGCACCTGCTCCGACTCGGCGATGAACCGGTACGCCCGGTCGAGCCGCTGCACCCAGCGCTCCGCGATCGACTCGACCGACCGCGCGACCGTCTTCACGCGGTCCACCTGCGCGACGAGCCGCTCGCCCACGTACGTCATCGCCCCGACCGCGAGCGACCCCTCGCTCGCCGCGACGCGCACCTTGCCCGCGGCCACCGCGGCCTCGGCCGGCGTCACGAGGCGCACGCCCTCGGCCGCGGCCACCGTGACGCGGCCGCGCGGGGCGCTCACCTCGAGGTCCCCCTCGGCCACGAGGCGCGTCGGCGCGCCGCCCTCGCGGTCGAGCACCGCGAGCACGTGGCACCCCGCGTCGTGCAGCGCGACGAGCACCCGGTCGCCGAGCGCCGGCTCGACAAGGCAGCTCACCGCGCGCTTCGCCGCGTACTCGCCCGACCCGACGCGCACCTGGAACGACCCGTCCGTCGCTCCGATCACCGCGCCGACCTCCTGGATCGCGAAGGTCTCCACCCGCTGTCTGGCCAGATTGTCTCGCATCGTGTCTCTCCTGCTGTCGGGAGGGGCATCCCCTCAGGGCGTCCAGCGCTCGGCTTCGAGCAGCTCCGGGTCGTCGCCGAGCGCGGCGGACCGGCTCGTGAAGGTCGCGCCCGCGTCGCGCGTCTGGTGGAAGCGGGCGCGGAAGAGCTTCGCGCCGGAAAGATCCGCCTTCTCGACGCTCGCGTGCGAGAAATCGGCGTACGTGAGGTCCGCGTCGCGGAAGCTCGCCGTCGGGCACGCCGCCCGCTGGAAGATGGCCTGGTAGAGGTCGGCGCCGGCGAGGTCCGCGGCCTCGAGGTCGGCCTCGGAGAAGATCGCCTGCCGCGCCTTGAGGCCCGCGGCCGACACGCCCGCGAGCCGCGCGCCGAGGAACAGGCCGCGCTCGGCGTCCGCGCCGTCGAGCTTCGCCGCGGTGAGGTCCGCGCCCTTGAAATTCGCCTGGACGAGCCGGGCCCCGCGCAGGTCGCACCCCGCGAGATCGGCGTCGGTGAGCTGCGAGAGGGTCAGGTCCATGCCCGACAGGTCCTGCCCGCGGAGGCGGGCGCCGACCAGCACCGCGAGGTGGAGCGTCGCGCCGCGCAGGCTCGCGGTCGACAGATCCGCCTTGATGAGGCAGGCCTGCTTGAGCTGCGCCCCGTCGAGCGCGAGGCGCGCGGCCTCGGTCTCCACGAGCGAGAACCGGTCCAGGTTGGCCTCGCGGAAGCTCGCCTCGTCGGCGCGCCCCTTGACCATGCTCCCGATCGTGAGGTTCACGCGGTCGAAGCTGGCCCGCGAGGCGTCGCACTCGGCGAAGCTCGCGGCCACGAGATCGCCGCCGTCGAGGCGCGCGTGGAGGAGCGCGCACCGGCTCCACACGGCGTGGCGGGCCCGCGCCCCGGACAGGTCCGCGCTGGAGAGGTCGCACCCGTTGAACATGGACTCGCTGAGCTTCGCGTCCTTCAGCCTGGCGCCGCGGAAGCTCGTCTTCTCGAACACGACGCCCGACAGGTCGAGCCCCGATAGATCGAGCCCCGACAGGTCCTCCCCGGCGATGACCTCGCCCTCGTCGACCTTCGCGAGCAGCTCTTCGCGCGTCACTTGCTCTGCCCCGTGAACACGACGTTCTTGATGTGCGCGTCGGAGAAGGTGGTCCGCTCATCACCCTTGGCGTCGAGCAGGTTGGCGCGGAAGAGGTTCGTGTTGTCGAGGCGGGCGCCCGGCACCTTCGCCTTCTGGAGCATGGCGTCCATGAGGTTCGCTCCGGTCAGATCCGCCTCGGCCAGGTCCGAACGCATGAAGCGCGCGCCCTTGCCCGAGAGCTGCGCGAGGCGCGCCCTCCGGAGGTTCGCCTCGCTGAAGTCCGCGCCGTCCGCCGAGGCGCCCTCGAAGATCGCGCCCTCCAGATCGACCCCGCGGAGGTTCGCCCGCGCGAGCTCGGCGCCGGAGAAGTCCGCGCCCGGCAGCGCGGAGGCGGAGACGACGCGCAGGGCCGCGGCCCTCGCCTTCCGGAACGAGGCCTTCTCGCCCTTGAAGTCGACGAGGGCCGCGTCCTCGAGCTCGGCCTCGCCGAAGTCCGCGCCCGCCCCCGTGCACTGGAAGAACGTCGCCTTGCGCAGGCTCGCGCCGGTGAAGCGCGCGCCCGTCAGGTCGAGCTGGAAGAAGAGGACGTCGTCCGCCGCGGCGCCGCTGAAGTCCGCGCCCGCGACCCTGGCCTCCAGGAAGTCGGCCCCGGCGAGGTCGGCGCCCGAGAGCCGCGCCTCCTCGAGCCACGCCTTGTGGAGCACCGCCTCGCGGAGGTCGACCCCGTCGAAGCTCGCGCGCGAGGCGCGCGCCTCGCCGAGGTTCGCCCCGCGCAGCGTGGCCTTCCCGAGCCGCGCGCCCTCGAGCTTCGCGCGCGCGAGCACCGCGCCGGTCAGATCGGCCCCGCTCAGATCACACGCCGAGAGATCCGCGCCCTCGAGGAGCGCCTCGCGGAGATCGGCGCCCGCGAGGCGGAGCTCGCGCAGATCGGCGCCCGTCAGATCGCGCCGCGCGAGCGACTCGCCGGCGGCGAGCGCCCGCTCGACCTCGGCGCGCAGCTCGGACCGCTTCCCCTCGGGCGCCGGATCCGCCGGCGGGTGGAAGTGAGCGAAGGCGCGGTACGCGAAGAGGACGTTCTCCTCGGCCTTGCGGAGGCCCGCGGCGAACGCCGGGTCCGCGAGCTTCGCCTCGAGGTCCTCCATCGGCGCGCCCGCCGTGCGCCCCACCTCCGCGAGCTCGCGCAGGCGGGCCAGCTCCTCGTCGGCGCTGAATTTCGGCGGGCCGCCGCCCTCGCGCTTGCCCTTCGCGACCGCCTCGTCGAAGTCGAGCCCCTGCTCGGCGCAGAGCTCGCGCGCCTCCTCCTCGGCGGCCTTGCGCTGCTCCTCGGCGTCCTTCTGGAGCGCCGCGCCCTCGAGCTCCATCCGCTCGGCGTAGTCCGCGAGCTCGTCCGGCCTCGGCTCCTCCGGGAGCTTGATCTCCCGCGGGAGCTTCTCGTCCGGGTTCATCCCGAGCACGAGCAAGGTGAGCCGCGCCTGGTCGAGCTCGCGCTGCGCTCGCGAGATCGACCGCCGCTCCATCGCCCGCTCGCGCCGGATGAGCTCGTCCATGTCGCTGATCGCCTCGTCCGGGAACGACGGGGCGTCGGGGTCGGGCTCCGGGAGGAGCTCCTGCTCGCGCAGCGCGTGGAGGTGCCCCTTCTCCTTGTCGAGCCGCCGCTCCAGCGCGCCGCGGTAGTGCTCGATCGGCCTCGGCGCGTCGGCCCGCTCGAGGCCGGCGAGCAGCAGGCGCACGTCCGCGGCGTCGTCCTCGGCGACGGGGACGACGCCGCGGAAGATGGCGACGCCGCGCTCGATGTTGGGAAACAGGAGCACCGTCTCCAGGCGCGTCGCGACCTCCCGGAGGGGCTCGTCGCCGTCGGTCACCGTCTCGCCCGCCTCGCCCCGCTGCCGCACGAAGCACCGGGCGCGGAGCCTCGGGGCGTGGGTCTCGATGAGCGGCCGCGCCGGGTGCAGGTTCTTCAGGCGGATGGCCTCGCCGCCCTCGAGAACCTCGGGCAGCCGCTGATCCTCCGGGGCGACCTGGAAGTACTCGGGGTCGAGATCCCGGGCGAAGCCGGGAAAGTCGTTCTGGAGCCACTCGTCGCCGTACGTGCCGAGCTTGGCCACCCGCGACGCGAGCGTGGGGTCGAGGGCCCCGAAGCCCGCGGGCGGCGGCCTGTCGCCCGGCGACATGAGGAGCTGTCGCGGGTCTTCGAGGTGGGGCAGGTAATGCGCCTTGACCCCTTCTTCCTCGATGGGCCCGAGCCCCATCCCCTTCGGGTTCAGCGCGTAATCCGGTCCTCCGAAGGCGTTTTCCCAGGTGAGCGGCATCTCGGTGATCGGCTCTGGCTCCGTCGGCGCGCCGAGGTGCCATCGCCGCTTGCCGACGACGGCGACGGACTTGTCGACGAGGGGCTTGTCGACCGGGCCGACCTGCAGGCCCGCCGCGAACGCCGGCCGGGGCTCGCCTCCCGGCGAGAACGCCTTGCCGAAGACGAGGACCTCGCCGCGCGGCTTGGGCATGCCCTCGTCGAGGAGGCCGTCCTTGCCGAGCGCGGGCATCACCCGCTGCCACATCGAGACCTCGGGCAGCGGAATCTCGGGGGCGTCGAGCGGGAAGAACACGAGGAGCCCGATGCTCAGGTGATGATTGCGCCGGACCGTGAGCACGCGCTGGAGGACGGAGAGGCGGAGAGGCTTGATGACACGCATGGAGTTCGAATGACCGGTTGTGGCGGGGGGGGCGCCTCGCGCGCGCCCTGGTGTGGCCGAGGCCGATGTCTCTCCGGAGCGGCGACCGCGAGCGCGCGGCGCGCCTCGCCGCTAGCTGACCACGAAGATGCCGTGTTTCCTGATCTCGGCCGCGACGCTCTCCAGGGTGAAGCTCCCGTTCTTGAGCTCGACGGTCTTCGTCGTGAACTTCGGTCCCTGGATGGTCAGCTCCGGGCCGTTCTTCACGGACACCGTCGCGCCGAGCTTGAACTCCACGGCGCTGCTGAGGTTGAACGAGAGCTTCTGGCCCATCACGAGCTCCTGGGTCCTGCTGCACGAGAGCGACTGCTTGCTCCCCACCGTGAGCTCCTGCGCGTTCGTCACCTTGAGCTCCGTCGTGTTCGCCAGCTTGATGTCGAGCGAGCGGGAGACGTTGATCGACGTGAAGTTGCCGACCTTCACGTCGAGCGATTTGCCGGCGGTCACCGACGTGGCGTTCGTGAGCTTGAAATCGCTCGTGGCGCCGACCACGATCGAGCGGAACGCGCCCAGCTTGGCGTCGAGCGAGCCGCCCACCACGGTCGACGAGCTGGCCCCGAACACGTGGGCTCGCGCGCTCCCCAACGTGGTGACGCTGTAGTCGCCGGTCCTCTCGACGTGGTGATTGGCCTTGAGGATCTCCTTCTTGTCGCCCTCGGCCTCGAGCCACAGCTTGCCCTTCGCCGAGATCTCGACGTCGTTCCCGAGGGCCTTGACGACGACCTTGCCCGTGGTCGAGGTGATCGACACATCCCCCTTGGCCGTCTCGGTGAGGGTGCCTGCGACGGCCGTCGTCATGATGTTGCCCGCTGTCGCGGTCGTCGTGATGTGGCCCGAGTCGGCCGTCGTCGTGATGTCGTCCTTCACGTGGCTCGTCCAGCTCGCGCCCACCTCGAAATCCATGTTCTGCCCGGCGTCGAGCAGGATCCTGCCATCGGTCTTGCCGATGAACTCGTGCCCCTTGTTGGGCGACCCCATGCGCAGGTACGTGTTCGAGTGCGGCGTCGAGAGCGTGATGCGCTGCGCTCCGGCCTGGTCCTCGAGCTCGAGGCGGTTCCTGCCGCCGGTCTGGATGACGTTCTTCGTGTGGTTGCCGCTCGTCACCGGGCTCGGCGTGAGCACGTTGGGCACGACGCCGGAGATCACGGGCCGATCCGGGTCGCCGCCGAGGAAGCTCAGCACGACCTCGGTCCCCCGCCGCAGCGGGAAATGGAACCCTTCGACGCCGCCGCCGTGCGGCTGCATCATGCGCACGTACGTGGACCCGCTGCCGTCGCGCGGGCTCGCCTCGTCGAACTTGAGCTTCACCAGGTAGCGCCCGTGCTCGTCGATCTGCGCGTACTCGCTCGACGCGGAGCCGTCGACCGAGCCGTTCTCGTAACCGTAGATGCGCGGCCACGCCGTCCGCGACTCCGCGCGGAACTGCGTCGCCGCCGGGATGGCCGAGACCTCGACGAAATAGACCTCCTCGTGCGCGAGCCCGGCGAGCTCCGCGAAGTCGCTGTGCCCGGCGGACTGGTTGCCGTGGTGGCGCAGCTCGACAGCGAGGTACTTCGCGTTGAACCGCGCGCGCGGGTGGTCCTCGAGCTCGAACGTGTACCCCGAGCGCAGGTGGAGCCGCGCGCCGGCGGCCTGGTAGACCGCCTCCCGGGCGAGGTACTCCTCGGCGCGCAGCTGGGCCAGCCGCTTGCCGGCGTCGGCGCTGAAGAAGCGCTCGCCGTGGAGGCTGATCTCCCCGGTGCCGTACTGGGACACCGGGGCCGCGCTGGCGAGGGGGAACTGCGGCCGGACATAGTCGTAGTCCTTGAGCTTCACCCGCGACGGCAGCGCCCCGTGCTGGCAGGAGAAGGTGCGGAACGAGGCGGAGGCGCTGCGGTCCTCGCCGGTCTGCGGGTGGTAGCGGACCGGCGCGCCGAGCACCTCGGCCGGGTAGCTCTTGTCGTCGCAGAGGACGAGCTTCTCTCCGTCCTCGGTGTGTTCGAAGTAATAAAAGATCCCCTCCCGCTCCATCCAGCGCGAGATGAAATCGAAGTCGCTCTCGCGGTACTGGCAGATGTGCTCCTCGGCCTCGTAGCTGCCGAGGTTGAGCTCGACATCGCCGCCCGCGATGCCGTTCTCCTCGAGAACGAGCCTGATCACGTCGGGCACGCTCTTCTTCGTGAAGATGCGGCTGTGCTTCGACAGGGTGAGCCCCCAGAGCCGCGGCACCAGCACCGCGCGCAGCAGCGCGCGCCCGCCGAACTCGTGCAGGAGATCGACGCCGGCGAGCACGCCGGCGAACACGTAGGGCGGGGTCGTGTCGGACTGGCGATCGATCGAGAGCCGCGCCTTGGCCCCGACCATCTCCGCAAAGTCCGTGTCATCGTCGCCTTCGCTCGGGATGGACAGGAAGATCTCGAACCTGTACGGGCGCGAGATCGCCTCCACGCCGCGAAATCCGACGACGCGCGCCGGGCCCTCCAGGATGCTCGAAGAGAAGGTGATGAGGTCGCTCATGGTGGTGTCTCTTCCTGGCGCGAGGAGGTGAATCAATCCGCCTTGACCATCCCGAGGCGGCCCGTCCTGTGGAGTTAGACAAAAGAGAGCCTGGGCGTCAACCCTGTGAAGAAACGTTGATGTCCTCTTCGGGCTCCGGCGGTGGGGTCTCGACGATGTCGCGCAAGATCGCGCCGCTCGACTTCGCGTTTGCGAGCCTGACGCCGTAGAGGTTGGCGCCCGCGAGATCCGCTTCGCGCAGATCGGCGCCATCGACGTTGGCGCAGGGGAGCCTCGCTTCCTTGAGCTTCGCCGCGCGGAGGATGGCGCCGGCGAGGTTGGCGTTCGCGAAGCTCGATCGCGAGATGTCCGCCTTGCTCCCGTTGACGTCGGTGAGGCTCGCCCGGTCGAAGACCGCCTCGAGCAGGCGCGCCTGCCGCAGGTCGGCGCCGTCGAGCGCCGCGCCGTCGAAGCGCGCGTGCGAGCCTCTGGCCGAGGTGAGGTCCGCGCTCGTGAGGATCGCCGACGAGAGCGCCGCGCGGTCGAGCGTGGCGCGGGAGAGATCGGCGCGCGTCAGGTCGGCCGCCTGGAAGCTCGCGTCGGTGAGATCCGCGCCGCTCAGGTTCGCCCGGGCGAGGCGCGCGGACGCGAAGTTGCACCGGGCGAGCCCCGCGCCGGCGAGGTTGACGCGCTCGAGCGAGGCGCCGCTCCAGTCGATCCCCTCGAGATCGGCGCCCGCGAGATCGAGGTCGTAGAGCGGCTGGCCGCTCCTCAGGCGGGCGAGCACCGCCGCGCGCAGGCCGCGAGCCTCCGGCTCCGGCTCGGGCGACGCGGCGGCCGGAGGAGGCGCCAGCTCCGGAGGAGGCGGCAGCTCCGCGACGGCGGCGGCCTCTTCGGGGGTGGCTGGCGGCGGCTGCGTGCGCGGAGGGGGCAGGTCGATCACGGGGGGCAGATCGGCCACGGGGGGCGGGTCGACCACGGGGGGCAGGTCGACCACGGGGGGCAGGTCGACCACGGGGGGCGGGTCGACCACGAGGGTCGCCTCGTCGAGGATGCCGAGCGGGGGCTGCACGCGCGCCGGCGGCTCGGGCGGAGGGGCCTCGGGCCCGGCATGGGCGAAGGGCATCGCAAACGGCACCGACCCCGGGAGAGGCGCCGGGCGCGGCGGCGGCTCCGGCGCCGGCAGGAAGGGCAGGGGAGGCGGCGCGAGCAGCGGCGCGACCTGCTGTGTGACGGCGCTCCAGTGCGCCTCCTGGGGCCGCGAGAAGGGCAGGGGAGGCGGCGCGAGCAGCGGTGCGACCTGCTGCGTGACGACGCTCCAGTGCGCCTCCTGGGGCCGCGAGGAGGGCAGGGGAGGCGGCGAAAGCAGCGGCGTGACCCGCTGCGTGACGGCGCTCCAGTGCCCCGCCGGGAGCGCCGTCCCCCCGGCGGCGGGCGCGCCTTCCGGCGCCGCGACCGCGAGAGAGCCCTCCGCCGCCGGGGGCCACAGGACGGGGCGCCCTGCCATCTCGACGCCGGCGACCACCCGCATCCGCGCCGGCTCGTCGCCCGGCAGCAGCGCGACGTTCCCGCGAAAGATAAGCCAGCAGAGCAGGCGGTCCACATCGATGGTCAGCGTGTCGGCGACGAGCTCGATCGGCTGCCCGTGGTCGTCGCCTCCAGGCCCGAGCCGGTGGAGCCGCGCGAGCCCGCGGGCCGAAGGCAGGCAGGACTGGATCCGCGGGCAGTGCGGGTGCAGCCCCTCCAGGAGGATCCACTCGTCGCCGCGGAGGAACTCGAGCTGCTGGTCCGCGGGGGCGGCGACGAAATAGCGGAAGTCGAAGCTGCCCCCGAGCTCCGGAGCCGGGAGATCGGGCGCCTGATCCCGCGCGAGGAAGGCTCTCCTCGGGGCCCAGTGCCCCGCGACCGGCCCGACGCCCGCGGGCCTCGTGGGATCGGCCGGATCGACGATGTTCGGGAGCGCCGTCCCGGCGCCGACGCCCACCGGGTTCGCGTCGATGTGGGGGCCGCCGTAAGCGCGCTCGTACGCGAGCGGCATGAGGCCGAACGGACGCGGATCCGGGGCCTCTCGCGTGCGGTCGCCGTAGACGTGGAGCACCTTGTCGAGGACCCAGCGATCCTCGCGGAAGAGCGCGACCCGCACCGAGAGCGCCGTGGCGGTCGTCCCCGCCGGCGCGGCCGCGTGCCCGCGCACGAGGACCCCCGCGCACGGCAGGTAAGGGGCTGTCTCGCACGCCTCCTCCAGGCTGCCCCAGCCGTCTCGGAGCCGATCCGTGCGGATCAGGCCCGACGGGGCGGCGAGCTCGGCGCTCGTGTCGTGGACGAGGGCAAACGTGGCCTTCACCACGACCGTGAGCCGCTCCGCGCCCTGCGCGCGCCACAGGACGGCCCCGCAGGAGGCCGGAGTCAGGGCGACGACGGAGACAGGCCAGGACGATTGCACGGGCGTGAGCTCGACTGGCCCGCGCGCCTTCACCGCCGCGGAGGGCTCTCAGGCAATGGACGATACGCGGCGCGTCGCTCCGGCGCAAGCGCGGGAGTCGGCGGTGACGACCCCTCGTGTCGAGTCTCCTCACGCGACCATGTCGCTGTGAAGATCTCCCAGAGAGCGACGCATTGGGCGTGCTCGCTGGTACGGTGCAAGGACACGAGTGCTCCGCCGCCGACGGAGAGCCCCGCGTCACGGCGCCGCGCGGGCGCCGTGCTACACCATCGGCGAAGCTCACCGACGAAGGAGCGCCCGCCATGACCGATGCGTCTGTTCAAACCCTCGCCGATGCGATGGATCTCGGATCGTTGCTGCAGGAAATCCGGGATCGACATGGCGAGTTCGATCTCCTCGCCCACTGGAAGCAGGGCGAGTTCCACCACGACGTGGTCCTCCGGGTGCACCGCTTCGCGCCGATGCCGGCGCCGGTGCTCGTCGTGAGCACGAACTGCAACGGCGGCGTAAAGGAGGTGCTCTGCTTCGGCGACGTCCCGGAGCGTTATGCCCTCTGGCACCATCGCTGCCCCGGGGTGCCGGAGTTCTCTGGCGAGCTGCCGCCCATCGCCGCGCAGGCGCGGACGTCGCACTACTTCGATCCGTGCGAGCTGCTCGCGTCCGACGCGCGCAGCGAGCTGCGCGCCGAATTCCGCGAGCGCGACGTGGGCGGAGGATGGCGCCCGCGGTGCGGACAGGCCGGCTCGCCGTTCGACGCCGAGCCCGGAGGAGCGCGCGGGTCAGCGCCAGGGGAGACGTGCTCGTGATGTGCCGGTGATCCCGGCCGCGCGAGGCCTTCTCCGGCGGGCGAGCTCGCTCAGCGGCGCCTTTCGCCCATCGCGCCGCGCCCCGTGGCGCGGGCCGCGCAGAAGGCCGCGTCCAGCCGCAACGCCGCGCGCGACGCCTCGCCCGCCGTCGCGCCGCGCGCGCCCGCGGCCGCGGCGATCGCCTTTCTGAAGTGCGCGCCGGCCCTGCGGCGCTCGATCGCGACGAGCGCCAGGCAGAGCGCGACGAGCAGCACGTCGCGGGCGCTCGGCTCCGGCAGCGTCCACGCGAGCCAGCCGGTGGCGATCGCGAGCATCGCGGTACAGAGCTCCCAGGACGCGGCGCGCTCGGTGCCCTCCGACTCCGCCGTGGCGGCCAGCGCGCGCGTCACGCTGGGTGGCGGCTCGAGCTCCCCTCCTGAGAGCTCCGGCGCCCCTGCGCCGGGATTAACGGTCGCGCCGGCGCTCGCCGCGGGGCGCGCCAGGGTCGCTGCGACTGCCTTCGTTGCCGCACCGGGATGGATTGAGCTCATACAAACACCCTCCTCGCCTTGCCGTCCGGCCCTGCATGATCCCCAGGCTCGCACGTCGCGCGCCAACGTGAAAAGAGCGACCTGACGTGCTCGGCGAGTCTGGAGCCCGCATCGCGTGCGCATCTGTTGTGCAGGACACGCAATCGGTGCATCTGTTGTGCAGGACACGCAATCGGCCCGTGCCGCTCGAGGCTCGCTCGCACCGGGGGCGTAGGGGGGCTTGTCGCTCTATATCGCACCTTCGTGGGTCTGGCGCGAGGCGCGGGCTTTCTTGGCGATGGTGTTCTCGAGCGTGGCCATCAGCCCGTCGACGCGGCTCGGCGGCTCGAGCGCGGCCGCCTTCGGGCGGAGGCTCGTGAACCGCAGATCCTTCCCCGTTACGCGGCCTGCGCGGCAGACGAGGAGCGCCTGGGGAATGACGTTCTCGAGCTCGCGGATGTTGCCCGGCCACGTGTGCGCGAGCAGGCGGTCCACCGCGGACGACGTGAGCACGCACGGCGTGGGCCCGCGCGATGATCTGAGCGGATCGTGCTGCCGGTGGTCGGCCCGGGGGAGGGGTCGTGTGGGCGCGCGTGGGAGGATCGGTATCCGAGCGCAAGAGAACAAGAGAAGAAGAGGGCGCCGGTGGGGGGCCGGCGCCCTCTTCATGAGCGAACGCTCGCTCTCGCTCTCGCGATCACGAGCGCTCGCTCTCGCGATCACGAGCGCTCGCTCGCGGTCAGTTCTCGAACCGCACGTTGTCGAGGTAGTACGGACCGGCGTTGCTGGTCACGTTGAGGTTGAACTGCAGCTTCACGTCGCTGGCCCCTGCGTTCAGCGCGTTCTTGGTGGCCGCCGGCAGCTGGGCGAACTGGATCCTCACGAACTGGCCCCGGGTGAGCGGGGTGAGCGGGACGTTGCCGGCCCACTGGTTGTGGATGCCGGCCGAAGGGATCGAGATCAGCACTTCGATGTTCCCGACCCAGCTCGGGTTCGGCTGGACGGGAGACACGAAGAGATCGAGCGTGATCTTGTCGCCCACCGGCGCGAGGTTCGCCGAGCTGAAGGTCGGGCTGACGATCTCGTTGAACGAGGAGGGCGTCTTCACCTGGAGCGACGAGATGCCCTCCACCACCCGGCCCGTGTGAACCGACAGCTGGGCCTGCGCCGACGTCCAGGCGCCCGGCTTCTCGAACCCGAGGATCGGGTTGTTGAGGAGGAACTCCGCCATCACGTTCTTCCGGAACGGGATGAACACGCCCGTGAGGGCCTCCGAGATCTTGAAGCGCTGCCCGCCCGGCTCGTCCGGATCGGCCTCCAGCTGCTCCGAGGTCTGCGTGAACGGCCTCAGCTTCGCCAGCGTCGCGGTCGTGCCGAGATCGAGCTCGACGGTCGGGGAGCCCGTGGCGTCGCCGATCGGCTCATGGCACCCGCTGCACGACAGGGAGAACGCGCGCCCCACGACCTGATCCGGGGTGAGCGCGCTGCCCATCGCGGTGAGCTTGCTCTGGATGCTGGTCCTGAGGGCCGAGGGCCCGGCGCCGAACGTCGCGAAGTAGTTGTTCTGGAGGCCGATCATCTGGCTCTCTCCGGCGTTCATCGTCGTCGGATAGCTCGGCTCCAGGGCGAAGCGGTTGATGTCGTCGGCCGCGGCGAGCCGCTCCACGAGGCCCGGGAACGACGTGCTCCTGAAGGCGACGGCGCGTGCGTCGGTCGAGGCAGGATCGAAGAGCGGCGCGGCCGGGTTGTCCTTCACGAACGACGGGGTCACGACCAGCGTGGCGCTGCTCCCCGAGCCGCTGTGAAGGAGCCTGAACTCCCGGAGGTTCCACGTGGTGAAGGGCTCGGGCGGATCGCCGTCGACCTCGGGGGCGAAGAGGAACTCGTTGGTCCGGATCTGGCCGCCGTACGGCCCCGCGTTCTGGCCGTAGTGATCGATGTGGATCGCGGGCTCGAACCCCCCGGGCAGGCCGTCGAAATAGAAGGCGAGCAGCTCGTCCCTTCGGGTCTCCAGGCTCTTCGCCGGATCCGACAGGTGGTACCAGAAGTCGACGACCGGGCGGCACCCTTCCCGGCCAAGGCTCGGGGTCGGGTTGGGCAGCCGGCCCTCGAAGATGATGAAGTTGCGCATCTGGAACGCGCTCTCCGGGATGCCCGAGCGCCTGGCGAAGACGACGCGGTACTCACCGCAGTTGGCGCCGTCCGGCGGGGCGAGGTCGAAGCGGTTCGACAGGGTCGTGGCGACGTAGGCGTTCGGGGCTTCCTCGTCGGCGAAAGGATCCCTGTCGGCCTCCTCGCCCACGACGCGGGGGCAGTCGATCGGCCACCCGTTGATGGACCCGGCCGAGCCGGGGATCACCACGTCATCGCAGTGCGGGCCGAGGCCGATCCCGTCCGCGGCCTTCCGGTTCGTGTCCATGAACTGCCGGAACAGCTGGAGGGGCGTCAGGCTGACGCCCGCCTGATCGATGAGCTGCTGGAACACGTCCTTCAGCTTGAAGGCGCCGAGGATGTCGGTGTTCGTGACGACGAGCGACCTCCGCTCGTTGATGGGGAAAGGAAGCGAGAGCGCCTGGCCGGCCTCCGCGATCTCCCCCTCGGCGAGATCGGCCGGAGCGCCGTCCGTGGGCCCGAGATCCGCGCAAGAAACCGGCAGTATCGCGAGCGCGGCCAGCGCGGCGCGCCGCGCCCCCTGCCACACGCCGGGGGCGGAAGAATCAGAACGAGAGCGCACCGGACTGCTCGAACTCGACAGCTTCGACGACATGAAACCTCCTGAAATGACCACGAAGAACGGCGGAGCCGCGCGAGCGCACGAGTGTGCGCTCGCGGAGGGAAGGAGCGGCCCGAGGAGGACGACCGCCGGCGAGCGCGCGCGTCGGTCCGCAAAGAGACGACGCTCGGCGCGCGCCGCATGGGCGACGTGCCTCGCCGAGGCCAGCGCTGCCACGGCAGCCTGGCCTCATCGAGCCGCTGAATCCACCGTTCTGCGATGAAACGTCAGGGCGCCGCCGCCTCTCGGCGCGGCCGCCCGTGAACGCGGGACGTATGTTAATGCTGTTTAGGTACCGGGCAAGCGATATGAGCGCTTGTGTTTGTTGTCGCGTTAATTTTTCGCGGTCCGTGCGAGCGTCGTTTTCATGTCCATTTCATGTCGTCCGGGCGAGCGTCGATGTCGTCGCCGCTGGCGCAAGCGAGGAGATCCCGCTCGTGTGCTCGAACGTGGTGTGGAGTTTGCTGTTTGCTGGCGGAGCCGCGGTCGTGGAGGCAATCACCGAGCCGCGCCGACGATCCGGCGCAGCGGCTCGGCGAAGGAGCTCGATGGATACCGCGCCAAGAACGCCGCCGCGCGCGCCCGCGCCTCGTCGGCGCGCCCCAGGCGCACCAGCGCGCGGATCGCGATGAACTCCCGCTCTTCCGCGAGCCGCCCCTTCGGGAACTCGGCCTGGTGCCTCTCCAGCGCGGCGAGGGCGGCCTCCGGATCCTGCGCGAGCGCCGCTCTGGACGCGTCGACGAGGTTGGACTCCCGGACCAGGTCGTCGCCGTCCGCCGCGGCGCTCGCCTCCGGCGCTGGCGCGGCCGGTCGGGGGCTCCGCGGCGCCTCGCGGCGGAGGGCGGAGGGGGTCGGGCGCGGCGCCTCGGCCGACGGCGCTTCGGCCGCCGGCGACCCGGCCGCCACGCGGCCTTCCGCGCGGGAGAGCAGCCGCTCCAGCGGCAGATCGGTGAGCACCGGAGGCGGCGCGATCGGCGCGGCGGCGCTCGGGGCCTCGCCCAGGACGGCGTGGAGCCCTGCCCCGCCGGCCCCGATGCCCGCCGCGAGGAAGATCCCCTTGATCCACGCCGGCATCGTCGCGCCGGCGGCCGCGCCCGCGGCCGTCTCGAGCGGCGCCACCCGGGCCGCGGTGCGCGCGAGCTCGGCGGAGGTCATCTGCCGGATCGGCGCGGCGGCGCGGAGCAGCTCGCGTGCGCCGGGCGGGGCGCCTCCTCCTTCCTGGTTCCATCGCTTCGGATCGCTCATCTGGCCCCCCTGCGCGCGCGCTCGGCCTCGGACTTCTTCAGGAGCGTCGCGAACTCCTTCCGCGCCGCGTGGAGCCGCGAGTAGACGGTCCCCACGGGGACGCCGACGAGGCGCGCGATCTCGTCGCACGGCATCTCTTCGATCTCGAACATGACGAACACGGCCCGGCGATCGAGATCCATGGCCTCGAGGATGCCCTCGAGCTGCAGCCGCGCCTCGCGGCTGGAGGTGATCTCTTCCGGGCCGCGCGCGGAGTCCGGCACGTCGTCCATCACCTCGCCGAGCCGCTCGCGGCGCGTGTGGGCGCGGCGGCGGTGAGACGAGGCGACGCGGCGGCAGATGGCGAAGAGCCAGGTCGTGATCGGGCAAGCCCAGTCGAAGGACGGGAGCCGCTGCTGGACGACGACGAAGACGTCCTGGAAGGCATCCTCCAGGTCAGGGTGCTGGATGCCGAACCGCTGGAGGGTCGCCCAGACGAAGTTGCCGTGCTCGGCGTGCAGGGCGACGAGGCTCCGCGGCGGCTGCTTGGCGTCGCGCAGGACGTCGGCTCGTAAGCACTGCTCCACGGAAAACTGAATGCCGGCAGCCCGGGGATCCTTCATCAAAATGTGAGGCCGACCCCCCCGAACACCGCGGCGGCGAGCGCGGCCTGCTCCAGACCCGTCGGCAGCCCGCCCTCGAGCTGGAAATCGTACCGTGTCACTGGAACGAAGAGATCGATGCCTGTCTCGAGCCGCAGCGGCCCGATGACACGGACGCCGAGCCGCGTGCCGGCCCCGAGGCTGAGCCACGCGCGGGAGCCGACGTCGGTCGGCAGGATCGTCGGGGGGACGTCGTCGTCCCCGTGGATGACGGCGTAGATGGCGCCCGCCACCGCCCGGCCGCAGAGCCCGAAGGCGACCGAGCGGCTCCGGACCATTTCGAAGCACGCGCCGAGCCAGCCCGCCGTGAGCCCGAAGGCGAACGTCCGCCGGGTCGCGTGCTGCTCCGGGAGCCACAGCGCGCCCGTCTCGAGCGTCCACCGCGGCAGGATCGACCACTCGCCCGACAAGGCGACGCCGAACCCGGGCGAGGGGACGATGCCCGTGGAAGCGAACCCGCGCCAGGAGATCGAGAGCCGGGGCGGCGGCGGGCCCTCGGCCGGGGGCGGCGTGGTCTTGGCCTGCGCCGGCCAGGGGAACGGCGGCTCCGGCGCCCGCTCCGCTGCCGGAGGGCGCGCAGGCAGCGGCGGGGGACGCGGCGCCTCGGGGGCCTGCGGGGGACGCGGCGCCTCGGCGGTCGGGGGGGCGAGGCCGGCCTCGGGATCGGTCGCGAGCAGGATGTGCACCGCCGCAGCGGCCACGATCCCGTCGCAGCTCTGCCGGTCGTCGGAGAGCTCGCGGACCGTCGGCGGGGCGCCGTCGCACAGCTCCGTCCGGATCGTGGCCGACCAGGCCCCGGGCTGCCCCTGCACCACGGCCTCGATCGAGGCGGCCTTGCCCGTCGTGACGAGCTCCCGCCCGAGCCGCCGCGAGATCTCGGCGCGGAACCGGGACGCCGACGGGCACCGCCCCTCCGCGCCCGCGAGGCGCACCCACGACACGTCCGCGGCCGCGCGATCGCACTCCGCCCGCGCGCGCGGCACGCCGATGAGCGTGAGCGCCGCGCAGGCGCCCAGCGCCGAGACGAGCGCACGTGAGGCCGGCGCGCTCACCGTCCGCTCCCTTCCTCTCGCCCGATCGATCCCTCTGCGGGGAAAGAGGCCGGCTCGTACGGCGGGCGCGCCATGACGGCGAGAAGGGTTCGATCGATGGCCAAACGGATCGGCGATGCTGTACACCCGGACGATTCGCGAGTCACAGGAATTTCTGGCGGGTGGCGGTGAACGCCGTCGGTGAGCGAGACGGAGATCCGGTATTCATCCATTCGCGAGCCCGCAGCCCATGCACTCCCGCCCGACCACCATCGGCGTCCTCACGCCCTTCCTCGACGGTTTCTATTTCACCTCGGTCCTCAGGGGGATCCATCAGGCGGCGCAGGAGCGAGGCCATCGTGTCTTGGTGGTACGCGGCACGCCAGCGTACGTCCAGGCGCCCTCGCTCGCCCGGGATCAGGTGGACGGGTGGATCGTCGTGCTCGCCACGGATGGCATCGAGCTCCTCGCGCAGGCGGGTGTCCCGCTCGTCACGGTCAGCTCCTGCGCCCCCGAGGCGGGCTGTCCGACCGTCATGCCGGACAACCGCGAGGGCGTCCGGAGCGCGGTGCGCCACCTGATCGAGCATGGACACAAGCGCATCGCGTTCGTCGGTTGCATGGATCAGGACGACATCCGCGCGCGCTTCGACGGTTACATGGAGACGCTCATCGAGAGCGGGATCCCTTTCGATCCGGGCCTCGTCTTCGACGCCGACAACAACTGGCACTCCGGCGGCCAGCGCGCCGCAGAGGCGCTCATCGCGCGCAGGGGAGAGCTCACGGCCGCGGTCGTCGCCACGGACAAGAACGCGCTCGGGATGATGTCGGCCCTCCAGGCCGCCGGATACCGCATCCCCGACGATCTGGCGATCATCGGCTTCGACGACATCACCGATGCGCAGTGGTCGACCCCTCCGCTGACGACCGTTCGCCAGCGCTTCGACGCCATCGGGGCGCTCGCGTACGAGCTCGTGCTGGCGCGGCTCGCAGGCCAGGTCGTGCCGTCCGGGCCCGTGCTCGCGCCGACCACGTTCGTCAGGCGGCGGACGTGCGGCTGCGACCCGCTCCGTGGCTTGCTCCACCGGAAGGGCGCGGCGCCCGACGACGACCTCGGCGCCATCGAACGGCAGATGGTCGAGCTGCTCCTCCGCCTGCCGCTCCCGCCCGAGACGCCCCCGACGGCCGTGTGGCCCGGCGTCGCCGCCGTGATCGCTGGATATACCGCGGCGCTCGAGGGCGCCGCGCCCCCGCCCGCGGCCGAGATCGACGAGGCCTGTCAGCAGGCCGTCCGCCTCACGCCTGACGTGGAGAGCCTCATGGGGATCGCCCGCCTCCTCGGCCGGTCCGGAAAGCGACGCCGCGCGCGCCTGGACAGGGAAGCAGCGGAGTCCGCGGAGGAGCGAGCCGAGGAGTTCCAGGAGCGGCTGCGCCTCTCGCTCATGCTGGCTCGCGTCGAGACCGAGCGGCAGTTCGTCGACGAGCTCGGGGCGCTCACGCGGTCCGATCACGAGGTGAGCCTCGCGCTGCTCGGCGGCACCCAGGAAGACTCGCGCTCGCTCTCCTGGCTCGACTCGACCGCCGCCGTCTGGGGCTGCCTCGCGCTCTGGGAAGACCCGGCGACCCGCGCGCGCCTCGTCATCGCCGGCGCCTACAGCCGCGATGGCAGCCCGACTCCCTCGCTCGGCGCCGTCTGCGCGCGGGAGGACTTCCCGCCCGCCGAGCGCTTGCCAGCGTCGACCGCCGGCGGCCCGTTCATGGTGACGCTCCTGCCGATCCGCACGCTCCGCCACGACTGGGGGGTCCTCGCGATCGTCGGCCCGAGCTCGATCGAGGTCGCTGGCGACGAGGGCACCATCTCCATCTGGGGGGCGCTCCTCGGCGCCGCCCTCGAGCGGGACGCGCTCGTGCAGTCGCTCTCCGAGCAGCACGCGAGCCTCCAGGAGGCCTATCAGCGCGAGCGCACCCTCTCGGCCGCGGTGCGCGAGCTCGGCTGCCCGCTCCTCCCGCTCATGCCTGGTGTGCTGCTCGTCCCGCTCGTCGGCGAGCTCGATGGAGATCGCGCCCGGCAGATGCTCGAGCGGGTGGTCGAGGGGGTGAGCCGACACGGGGCGCGCTGCGTGCTGCTCGATATCACGGGCGTCCCGAGCATCGACGCCCAGGTGGCCCACGCGCTCGGGCAGACGCAGCGCGCGGCCTCCCTGCTCGGCGCCCGCGTCCGCCTCGTCGGCGTGCGCCCCGAGCTCGCGATGCGCCTCGTCGCCCTCGATATCCAGCTGGGCGATCTGTCCAGCCACCAGTCGCTGGCGTCGGCGCTCGAGGACCTCGTATCGACCGAGGTCCCCTCGCTCCGCACGAGACGGAATGACGCGGCGGAAGCGCCGCTGCGGTCGTCGCGCAACGCGATCTCGGATATGAGGCGTCGCGGAGGATCGGAGTGACGCTCCGCGCGTCGCGCTGAGCGCGCGCAGCGCTGTGGACCCCCCACCCGCTGCGCGCCGCCCGCGCTGGTCTCGTGTGGCGCTGAGCACGTCTCGAACGTGCATGTCGTCTGCCACGGTTGGACGGCGAGGCGCGCGAGGTGCTGAGCGCGGCGAGCGTGTTCGGCGACGTATTCTGCAAGGGGGAAACAATTTCCACACGCAAAAACAATCATGAATGGTTTCGATATGTTGGATGCTGTGCCTGGCAGCTGCCGCGGCAAGCGCAAGGAGGCCGGGGAGCTGTGCGGGGCCAGGGGCGCGCACCCGTGCCGGTGGTGGCGGTCGCGGATCATCAAGGGCGCGGCTTTGGATCGCTGCGCCTGGGGCACTCGCTCCGGGCTGTGGTCGTTCACCCTCCAGCACATCGATGAGGAGGAACTCGGCGCGGCCGCTATCGAGCACATGGCGGGCGCGGTTCCTCGCCGTGTCGCGGGCGTCGGTCGGGGTGCCGCTCCACGCCTAGCCGGCGTCGAGGTCCCGGGGCACGAACTCGGGGCAGCAGTCGTCCACCTGCGCACGCTCGGGGCCGTCGCAGATGTCGAGGCGAGAGTCGGCCAGCTCGGCGCAGCGGCTCTCCACTCGGCCGAGCGCAGGGGCGACGCTGGCTACGAGCAGCTCGAGGGCGAGCGTGGTGCCGTCGCCCATCTGGCCGAGCACAGGAGCGGCGCCGGCGATGATGAGCGCGGGCGCGAGCTCGGCGCGGCCCTCTCCGCCGCTGCGGTCGTAGAGGTCGAAGCGCATGCCTGGAAGCACGGTGCAGCTGCCACAGTCAAGCGGAATAGTCGCGGCGCTGCGGATTGCCGGGCGAGGGCCGTTCGCCAACCATTTGGTTGACGAACACCACGCACCACTGAACAGCGGACGTCCGGTCGCTGCGTCGCACTGAACAACGAGAAGCAGATGGGCCAGTGTGTCGTCTGCGAACTCAGCAGCACACCAGCGATCGTTGCCTACCGTTTCCAAAATTTTCGATTGAAGCCAAAACGCAGTCATCGCATAAACTCGGGCGAGGTGTGTGATGAAGCGTAATTATATCTTTTGTGCCATGTTTCTTGCGTTGTCGATGCTTCTTGGAGCTGGTGCCTGCGCAGCGGCAGGCGGCGAAGATGAGCTGGAGGATGCGATTGTTAATGCAGAGCAGGTTGACGAGGAGGATGTCGCCGAAACTGCACAAGAGTATAATAGGCATGGTCAATGCTGTGTTGGCGCATGCAGTAACGGGCACATGTTCGGCAGTCCGTACGTTAGAGAAAACTGTCGGGAATTCATTGTAGCAGCTTGCCATTCCAGAGGCTGGGCATTCAACCCACACGGATTTGCCGACTGGAGAGATCGCTGTAGCGGTCAACGGCCGTAATACGCTGCGGCGCGGCCGTGGCGTCGAGGTGGACGCCCGCGAGCTCGGGATCGCTCCGGCGTCGCGCTACAGGGCGCCGGAGCAGACAGCGCGGCCGTGGCGTCGAGGAGGACGCCGGCGAGCTCGGGGCCGTCGATGCCCTGGTCGACCGCGGAGCGGCCGCGGGCGCCGGCGAGCTCGGGGCCGTCGGTCCCCTGGCCGGGCGCGGAGCGGCCCGCGAAGGTCGAGGGCCACGTCGGGCGCTGGTGACTGGCCGTTCGTCGACCAACAGGGCGACGTCCGCCCTCGAAGTCTTCGAGACCAAGCCGAAGCTGCGGCTTGTGGCTTGAGCAGCGCGGGTCGTTGCGCAACGCCCGCGTCTCGGTCAGAACGCAGCGCATGACCGCCACGCCCCCGAACCCGACTAGAGGCCAGCACTACGTGCCCCAGTTCTATCTCCGTAACTGGGTCACGGGCACCGACGGGAAGCTGTGGTCGTGTCGCGTTGGGCCGCGAGGAGTTGTGCACAGCCGCGTGCACCCGAGGTCCACGGCGTACGAGAACGACCTCTACCGCGCGACCAGTGGAGCCTCCTGGGACGAGACACCGCCCGATCTGATCGAGAAGCATGTCATGCAGGACGTCGACAGCGATGGCGCCGCGGCGCTCCAACAGATCATCAAGGATCCTCGCGGTCTCTCCGATGCGCAGCGGCGAGCGTGGGCGCGGTTCCTGAACGGAATACTCGAGCGTGATCCTTATCAACTCGCCGAAAACGATCAGGTTGCGAGCCGACTGGCTGAGGACGTACTCCGTGAGATGCGAGTGCAGTTCCGCAAGACCGAGGAGGATCGGCAACGTCTGGAGTCCGCGCTGGTCCACATCGACAGTGATGAGATGGCGCGCGGGGTCGTCCGGACGGAGATGGTGAAGTCGATCCGGAATGACAAGGTTGTGGACTACATGCTCGGGATGCGCTGGAACGTTCTCCAGGTAGGGTTCGAGCTGATCACTTCGGATCGACCGTTGCTCGTGAACGTGGGCACGTCGCGTCAGCCGCTGGAGGTTGCGACGATCGCACTATCGCCGAGCCATCTGTTCACCATGGCGCCACCCTGGCCGTCTGAAGATGAGGCGGAGATCGACGACCTGCTGAAGACCCTCGCTGTGCACCACAACATTCTGTTGCTCGCCGCGAGGCCGCACTGCGTCTACTCGTGCCGCGAGTTGCAGGACATGGAAGGCGTACGGCTCCGGAGCTTCGTCGAGCACAGGCTGCTTCACCAGCAACGCGAGCGCGCGCAGGAGGTTCCCGCTGACGCTGGCTGACGCTCACGCGTAGCTCGTCCGGATCCCTCCCGCACGCTGGGCGCTGGTGACTGGACACCGGCGCTCAGTGCCGGCGAGCGTGGCGCCGTCGTCACCGTCCACTGGTCGGGCTCGGTCACCTCGCCGGCGAGTCCTCGAGCGCGGGTCGGTGGCCGCAGCCTGGTCGAGCGCGGAGCGGCCGCGGCGTCGAGGAGGACGCCGGCGAGCTCGGGGCCGTCGGTCCCCCCTGGCCGACGCAGAGCGGCCCGCGAAGGTCGCGAGGGCCACGTCGGGCGCTGGTGACTGGCCGTTCTTCGGCCAGTTGGTTGACGAACACTCCCGCCGCGTAACCGCCTGCGCACCTGCGTCGCCAGGGATGGGTCGACCGCCTTCCATCCCGGTTCCATCGCAGCGATTCTCTTGTCACCGAAACGGCGGCAGGGGCCCCCGAAACGGTGGTAGTGGTCGCGAGCGGTCGCGACCACCGCGCGAAACGCCCGGGTTTTCCCCTTCTCGCGACTTGTTGAGCGCCCTCGCTTGTTCTCCAGATAGAAGCGCCGCGTGAGCTCGTGGCCGTCGCCGGCGAGCTCCTCGAGTGCGTGCTCGGCGCTGCGGCCCCTGGTTGACCGCGGAGCGGCCGCGGGCGTCGAGGAGGACGCCGGCGAGCGCGCGCGATCGCGCTGGCGTCGTATGTGGCGCCGGAGCAGACAGGAAGGCTGCGTTTCTCGCTCCGGAGCGGCCGCAGGTGCGCGGGGCCGCCGACGGCGCGCTACATGGCGCTCGAGCAGACAGGCCGCAGGGTCGAGGTCCGCGACCGCTCCGCGCGCGGGAATCGAGGTGGACGCCGGCGAGTTCGGGGCCATCGATGTCCGCGTGGTCAAGCGCTTCGGGCCGGGCCGTCGCTCGTTGAACGCGGGCGTCCAAGCAGCGCGTGGTCGCGGCACTGCAGAATCGTGAGGCGCGGCGCGGCCCGCCCTTGTCGCGCGGGCGCCGTCGACCGAAGACCGCGGCTGCGCAGCGGTATGGTCGAGCTCTTGATCCGTCCGTTCTCCGGCCCCGCTCGCCGGTGTACCGCGTGCGGTGTGATGGAGGTGATGGCGCTCCTGGGCGATCTGCATTGCCTGCGCGAGGTGATCGGCGTAGTCGCGGCTCGGCAACTCGACGACGCCGAGAGACCCGCCGGCCGGGGCAACAGCGGCGACGCCCTCGAGCAGTGGCGAGGGCTGCGGGACCATCCGGGCTGCGGTGCCTGCGGAGCCCCATCGGGCCATCCGTAGCCGGTCTCGTGGCTCCCCGCCAATGCCGCCGCGATGCGTGGCGCTCGCGGGCGGCGCAGACGCGCGAGCAACGTCGTGCGGCTCCAGGCGCGTGAGCGCTAGCGCGTCGCCCTCGCTGACCGCGGTATCCGTTCTGTAGACCACATCGTCGCGAGGTGCGCGCCGTCACCGTAGATTCGCGACGCGATGCGAGAGCAAGAGCGGCCTGCGACGAAGGGGGGCTTGGCCCAGCGAGTCGGGGAACCGGCAGTCGACGCCGACGTCGCCGCCCGCGTGCAAGTCGCCCGCAGGCGTGCGGCGGCGAAGCCGCGCGCCGCCGATGCCTCTGCCGGGCCCGAATCGTTGACAAGGCGCCGGAAGCCACGCGTCGACCGCGCAAGCGCCGAAGAGCCGGCACCAGCGCGCCAAAGCCGGCGACCGGTGCGCCCGGCGGGCGGCAAGGCGGCGACGTTGCCCACGGCAGCGGACGGCGACGCTGAGGAGCGATCAGCTGGGCGTCGCGTCCGGCGCCCGGGGCCACGGACTGGCCGCGAGCCGTTGCCGAGCGTCGGCGTTCTCGAGGGTCTGCTTCCAGGACTTGGGAGCGAGCTCGATGACCCGCTCGGGAGGCCAGGTGGGCAGCAGGATCAGCACGTCGCGCAAGTAGGCCCAGGGCTCGATGCCGTGCAGCGCGCAGGAGGCGATGAGCGACACGATGGTGGCGTTCCACTCGGCACCGTCCTTGCTGCCCACGAAGAGCCAGTTCTTACGGCCCACGGCTTCACGGCGGAGCTCAAGCTCGCTCCGGTTGTTGTCCAGGCGGAGCCGACCATCCTCGAGGAAGCGAGTGAGCGCGGTCCATTGGTTGAGCGCGTAGCCGATGGCGCCTGCGATGGGGCTCCTCGGGAGGACGAGCAGGTCCTCTGTCTCAAGCCACGCGCGGAAGGCCACGAGCACGGGCTCGGCATCCGTCCGGCGCTGCTCGGTTCGACGGTTCGGAGCCAGCTCCTTGGTCGCCTTGTCGATCGCGTAGAGCTTGCGAATGAAGCCGATGGCTACCGTCGCGCGGTCCCGGTCGGAGGTCATCGCCTCGAAGAACTTTCGCCGGCAATGGGCCCAGCAACCGACCTCGGTCACCCCCTCGGTGCGGAAGAGCTGCTCGTAGACGTTCGAGGCGTCGGCCTGGACATAGCCCTTGTAGCCGCGAAGGAACTCCTTCGGACCATCCTGGTTGTGATGCGGCGTGAAACGGAACAGGACGTGATCTCGGTCCGCCACCAGGACCCAGAAGTGGCCCCGCCGACACTTCTCCTTTGCTTGCACGAGCACGCCGGTGGCGTCGATGGCTATGCAGTGCGCGTTCAGGGCGTCCTTGGCCATCGCCTCGACGACGATCGCGAGCTTGCCGGCGCACGATTCGACCCAGCCGCACAGCGTCGAGCGCGAGAGGTGAAGGCCCCAGCGCTCGAACATCTTCTCCTGCCGGTGAAGCGGCAAGTGGTCGGCGTACTTGCTCACCAGCACGTGCGCGAGCAACCCCGGACCGGCGAGGCTGCGCGGGACAGGGCTGTCGGGGACGTCGGCGATCGTGATGCCTTGCTCGGGCTCACCTTTGACCGCGAACTTCGGCCTCACGATCTGCAGTCGCACGAAGCTCGCGGGCCGCCACTCCAGCGTCTCCGACACCTCCTCGCCGATGCGGACAAGCGCGGTCGCGCGCTCGTCCTGCGCCTCCGGCGGCAACAGCTCGATCCGCTCGACCGGCAGATGCTCGGGCAGCCGTTGCCGCCCGTGCGGGCGAGCTTGGCGCCCCTTGTCCCCGCCTCCGGAGGAGCCGTTCGGCGCCGCGCCATCGCGACCGTCGGGTGAGCCGGTCGCGCCCGCATCCGGCTGCGCCCCGGTGCCCGCGAGCATCTGCACGATCGCATCGAAGGCGAGCTGCATCTGCCCGGGGTCGACGTGCTCGGCCTTCTGGCCGAAGATGTGCCGGCGAAGCCGCTCCAGCTCGATGCTGGCGAGCTCGTAGAGCTTGCGGTACTCGTCCCGCTCGTGGGCAGCGCGCGCGAGCTTGTCCTTGAGCTCGCGAATCTGCTCTTCGACCGGCTTGCTCACGGCGCGGTAAGTACTCGTGAGCTCTTGCTTTTTGAAGGGGCTTGTGGAGGAAAATTTATGTCGCTCGAGGCAATGCAACCGTGGGGCTACCCAGGAGCGTGCGAGGCTGTCAGGCGAGATCAGGGGACCGGAGGCGGTGCGGTCTCGGCGAACGGGACCGCTCGCCGCAACTTCGAAGGCGACAGGGCGATGCCTTCCAGGATCTTCGCGAGCTCGGCGGCGTCAATGAGGACGCTCGTGGCTCCCGGAGTGACGGCACGCGGGGCTCGAAACGCCCCACGCTCGAGCCTTTTGTAAAGTAGACAGTACCCGCTGCGGTCCCACCAAAGGGCCTTGCAGCGATCGGCTGCCCGGTTGAAAAAGAGAAACAGCGCTCCGGAGAGCGGGTCTTGTCGCAGCACCTCGCGCACGACGGCAGCGAGACCATCGAACGAGCGCCGTAGATCGAGCGGCTCGGTGGCAACGTAGATCGAGACGCGGCCAGGGATCATCGCGCCCCCCCGAGCGCACGAACAACGCGCGCCAGCGTAACCTCGTCGAACGACGGCGGGACGCGGACGACCGCCCCGTCCGGCAAGACGATCTCCAGCGCCGCGCCCGGCGAGGGCGTCGTGGATGCTGGCGGGGCGACCACCACGGGCAGCAGCGTCGGAAGCGTCGCCTTCTCCGAGCGCTGCCGGTACTCGCTCCGCTTCATGCCCAGTCGGCGGCTCCAGGAGTACAGTGTGCCGGCGTTGACCCCCTCCTGCTCCGCGAACACGCGGGCGGAGTGCCCGCTCTTGTGCCAGCGCGCCACGCGGTCGCGCCAGGTGCGTGTGCTCTCGTCCATCGGTACCTCCGGCGCGGGTTTCTAAGCGGCGCAGAGGCTCGAAGACAGGATGTGGTCCGCAGAACGCGTACCTGACCGCGCAGGCCATCGCCTGGCGCCGCGCTCGCGGGCAGCGTGGCCGCGCGAGCGACGTCGCGTGGTGCCACGCGTGTGGCCGTCACGGCGCGCGGTCACCGCTGCCTGGGCACGGTGCCGCGCTGGGTCGGGCTTGCAGCCGACATCGTGCAGCGCGGGGCGCGTGGCCGGTCGCGCGCACCCGCGGCGGCGCGGCCAGGCAGCTGGCGCCAGCACGTCGACACGCGCTGGCGCCGCACGGGTAGCTGCTCGATGGCGCACGCTCTGGAGGGTACGACCCCTGGCCAGTGTAGTGTGCTCGCCTAGATTCCGTTTGACGCCGATCCTCTGATCAGAAGAATGCCCCGCGTCGGCACGTTGCTCACGAGTTGCGGAAGACGGGAAGGGGACGATGGGCACAAGAAGGCGGCGGATCCCATGGGCGATCCTGGTCATCCCGCTGCTCGTCGTCGTACCGACGCAAGGAGAGGCCTCCGAGCTGAGCGCTGGTGTGAGCCTCGGGTGGCTCCAGGCCGGTACCGTTCCGCGCCTCGCGGTGGGGCCGCACGCGGGCATATCTTGGCCCATCCAGCGAGACATCCTGTTCACGGTGCACGACCTGTGCACGATCCTACCCCCGATCCAGGAGGACGGGCTCGGGATCTACAACCAGACCTCGGTGGACATCGGGTACGCGTGGAAGGACGGCAACGTCAGCGCGGGGCCGTCTGTCGCATTCTACCTCATGCCGGCGTGCGGTGTCACCTTGTGCGGCCGCGTCGGTGGCTTGGCCGTAGGCGGCCACGCGCAGACCAACGCGTACGTCGCTGGACCGCTGGGGGTGTCGGCGAGCGTCAATGTGGATTGGGTCGGTCGGGGCAGCCTGGTGCTCCCGGGCTATGTGTCCGTCGTCATTGTTGCTGGTCCTGTGCTTCGATGGAGTGAGAAATGAACGTGAGAAAAGTTCTCTTATTGATCTTGGCCATCGCGGTTTGGGCGCTGACGGCGTGCAACTGGACGTTCGGCGACTGCTATCCTGTGGGGGAAAGAACTTCGGGTGCAGGTGCCGGTCCAGGCTCGGAGCCCCGCCCAGTCTTCACCTCCGCCGCATCCGGTGACTTCGGGGCCGACCCGCAGGGGGGCGGCGAGCGCAAGATCGCGTGCAACGAGTCGGACCTTGAAGACGAAGAGGAGAGGACGAGCGACAGCGACAGCGCGGAGAGCCCGACAGCTGGCCCGACGAGCCCGCCAGACCCGTGCCCCGGATTCGGCGACATAGCCGGAGACGGAGCGACCTTCTTGAGCTGTAGCGATGCGTGCAGTTCGAAGTGTCCGCCGCCTGGAATGGCCCCATGGGTATACGTAGATTTCGATCCATCGGACTTCCCGTTTGTTACCATCGTCATGGACGATGGCACGGGTAAAGGCGGAGGGTGGCAAGAATCCAGGATTAACCTGACTTTTCGGAGACTCACTATCCCGCATGAGATCAAGCAGTGGTCCTGCCCTCTTACCATCGGCATGCCGATCCGGACTGAGATTTATGGACTAATCGATCCAGATCGTGCATCCAGCCTCAGCGAGGAGATCATGGAGGAGGTCGCAAACGGCATGGACTACCACCTGCCGCAAGGTATCTTCTGCAAAAGTTTTGCTGACAAGGCGGACGCTGCGTTCAAGTCCAAGTACAAGCGACTCGGCGCCAAGGTGACCAGTCCATGATGATAACTCGCTCCGAGCTCCTCGACGTTGTTTACCGCTTCTACCCGCGCGGTGTGCATAAAATCACGCGCATCCATGTGCCCCCCGACGAGCTCGTCTACGAGGACACGGAGGAGCGCTGCCGCCTGGTGGAAGCCGCAAACCGAGGGCAAGCGGAGTACCCAAGGTGGAAGGTCATGATCGACAGGCTGGGGGAGCGATGCAGCCTTCAGAACGAGTCGCTCAGCCTGTTGGCGGGGTGGGTCGAACCGGCGTACTCGGCCCGCATCTGGCTCACCGATGATGCGGCGCTCAGCTTCCACGTGTCCCTGCTCGGGCCATACTACGGGATCCACCTCCCCGGCATCCCCGAGGAGGAGCCGGTGGCGCGCGAGATCGCTGGGGAGATCGAGGCCACGTACCCCGGCTACCAGCCGATCCCGCCGGAGCTCGGGAACGAGGTGGTGCCGGATGTGGACATGGACGGGGTGTCGATGGGCCAGGCGACAATCTACGTGTGCCTCTTCTCGGTCGTGTGGACTTGGGTGGATCCGTAGCTGTTCCCCTGGGTGGATGCCGCCCGCGTGGCCGAACTCGGGCGCTTCGCCGTCGAGGCGCTCGAGGCAAGCTCGGCGGCGCCCCCTCGACGACGGCGCGTCTGCGGCGATACTCGCCGGGGATAGCTCAGGCGGCTCGCACCTCGGAAGGGATCATCGGGTCCAGGTTAGAACCAGGGCTCGCTTGATGTGTCGTCGTGATCCTATTCAGGGAAGCGCTGCGTCTCGGCCTGGATGCCGTCCTCCCCCGTGATCACGTCGCCCGACCAATCCCAACTCGTGCCCCCCTTGCCAGGTGGTCCCAGCTCGTAGATGACGCCGTCGAGCGTGAGCTGGTCCTCGTCGAGGTAGGCGATGCCGATCGAGTCGCCGCCGCGCCCGGGGCCGCCGTAGCCGCCGTCGCCCCCTCGGCCGCCGTTGCCACCCTCACAGGACCACGTGCCGTCCCCCACCGCGCCGCCTAACGCGCCTCGCCCCCCTTTGCCGCCGTCTTCGGGCTCCCCGCCGTCGCCGCCTGGGCCTGCGTCGATGGTCGTGACGACGCTATCGCGCAGCGTCAGCTTGGCATGGAGCGCGACGATGCCGATGGTCGGGTGCCCGTTTTCGCCCGCTCGGCCGCCCCTGCCGCCGCAGCCGCCGGCGCCTCCCGAGCCGCCGCCGGCGCCTCCCTTGGTCGCCACGCCACACACCGCAAGTTCGCCTCGCCGGCCGCCGCCGCCTCCGCCGCCTTGCCCTGGCATCCCCCTGCCGCCGTCGCCTGCCCAGTCGGCCTCCCAGCCTGTCTCGGTGATACGCCCGATGCCCTGACCCGCGGCGCCGACGGCGCCGTACATGCCGGAGATCCCGTTGTTTCCACCGTTGCAATGGATGCCTGGCACGTCCCCGCCTCCTCCCCGGCCAGCGTGCGCGGCGTCTGGAGTTGGCGTCGGCTCCCCGTCATCCCCGTCCTCCGCGCCGTCGGGAAGCCCGTCGCCTCCCTTGCCACCAACGCTTGGGATTCCACCGTCGCACGGATTCACCATCGCCGAGCCGCCGGGGACGGTGTCTGCCGAGCACGCATCGCCGCCGTACAGGCCATCCGGTCCGTCCGCTGCGCGATTGAGCCCGCCCCATTCCTCCCCCTCGTGACCTGCCCATCCGTACGACGTGCGAACCTTGCTCCGGATGAGCTCCACGGCCGTGCCGGATTGCACGAGCATTCCGATCGGGCCGCCCGACTGAAACCGCATGTCGACGATCGTCGATACCCCGTCCGCGGTTCCCGTGTCTCCGGCGCTCGCCGGTACGACGGTCAGAGCGATGCCGTCGGTAGCTGTAATCTGAAGGATCGAGGGCGCGAAGCGGGGCATCCGCTTCCAGTCGATGCAGCTGAAGCCGCCGATGAGATCCACGCCGGAAGGCAGCGCGAGGGGCCCGAAGAAGCCGTCGGCGCACGCGAACACGCGCCCTCGTGCGGCACGCGCGAGCTCGACGGCACGCTGCAACGTGCGCACGGGCCGCTCCTTCGTACCCGGGTTCGCGTCGTCGCCGTCGCCCCAGACGCCGGCCACGAACACCCCGCAGCCATCCTCCCACACGTCCGCGGCGAGGCGCTCGAGACAGAACGACTCTGTCGGCGCGTCACCCTGACACGACGAGGTGCCGTCGCACCCCGTTCCGCCCGGCTCGTTGGGACCCGGTGCGGTGCCGCAGCCGGCCGCGACCAGGAGCAGCGCGGGGGACAGATAGATTGCTCTTGCGGTTCGCATCGTTCTCCCTCGATGTCGTGTCGTGAAGAGGGGCATTCACTGGGGCGGTGGGGGATCGGGGACGTCGAATTGACGGTAAGGCATGGATTCGCCTTGCAGGCCCTTACCGACGTGGTCATCAGGCGCTGCATTGCCGGCGAGACCACCATCCCCCCCTTTCCCGGGATTTGCGGGCGCGTCCGGACCGAAGGTCACGTAGGCGCCGACGGACGCGACGCCATAGGAGGGACCTCCGAGGCCACCTCCGGCATCGCCCCCGCGACCGCCGTGGCCACCAAAGCCGCCGGAGCACGCGGGCCACATCTGACTGCCGGGAGCGCCCAGTCCACCGTAGCCGCCTGGTGAACCCCCGCCGCCCGGTTGGCCCGTCCCGCCAACCCCACCGCCGCCGCCGTTGCCCGCAAACACCTCCGTCCGCTCTAGCGTCAGCGCGCTCCCCTGCAGCGCAATGATGCCGATGGTCGCCCCGCCATAGCTGCCGCCCTTGCCTCCCTGGCCGCCGCAGCCCCCGCTTCCTCCCGAGCCGCCGGCCGCCCCGGCCTGAGGTCGGCCCGCCTGGCACGCCGTCATCTCGCCTCGCGATTTGCTGCCGCCGCCGCCGCCGCCCCCCTGGCCGACGCCGCCCTTCTTCCCGTCCTCACCCCGGACGCCGATCCAGCCATCGATGCTGAGCTGGCCTATGCCCACCGCGCCGGCCGCGCGACCGCCGTCAAGGCCGTCCATCCCGTTTTCGCCATCGCGGCAACCCACGCTCGCCGCGCCAGTGCCTCCAAGGCCCTTGCCTGCTGGATTCGCCGCGGGCACCGGCTGCCCCGAGGCGCCATCGCCCCCCGACTCGAGCCCGCCATCGCCCCCGTAGCCTCCCGTGGACTCGATGCCATCGTCGCACACGGTCACGACTGCCAGCGCGCCCGTCGGGGAGTTCGCGGTGCAGGCGTCCACGCCGTCGTTCCCCAGCATGCCGACATTCGCGCGGAAGCTCGGCGCGTCCTTTCCCGGCTCCCCATCCTTGCCGTTGCCCGCGATGATCTGGCTGTCCCGCAGGATCGCCCGGGCCCCCGAGCTCAAGATCATCGCGATCGACGACTTTCCATCACTCGCGGAGGCGTCGGCCGCCACGGCGCGCACGCCGAAGATCACCGACGTCGCGTCGTCCCCCGCGATGCCCGTATCGTCGCCCCCGAGGACCCGCACCGGGATCCGCGCAGGCGGCGCGATGACGGTCGACGCATTCGGCCCGATGCCCGACCATTCATACGACCAATCGCCGCCGTCATTACAGAGGCGGCTGCCCCAGAGGTCGACCCCAGAAGGCAGCGAGATCTCCTCCTCGAACAAGCCGCCGCACGCAACCACGCGCCGGGTCGGCGCCTCGCCGTGGCCTCGTCCGCTCGCGGCGAGCCCGATCGCGTGTTGCAGAGTCTTCACCGGCGCGCCCTTCGTGCCGGGGTTGCTGTCGTCACCCGACGACGCGCTGACGAACACCCCGCATTCGTCGAGCGCCGGCGCCGTGGTGGGGTCGCCGTCACAGAGAGACGTCGGCGGTGTGAGGCAGAGGCGTCGGTCGTAGCAGCTATCGTCGTAAGCGCACCCGGAGAGGCCGCCCGCGCCGACCGTGGAGACGGTGGCTACAGCCAACAGCAGCCGCATTCGTCGCGGTTCGAGAAGAAGCATGGCCTTGGCCCCCTGATCACCACGCGCCGTACGCCACGAGGCCGGCCTGTGTCGGCGCGACCGTCGGCACCAGCGCGACCCGAGCTTTGGTCGGTTCAGCCTGCAGTGAAGAGAAGTCCGTGAAGAACGAAGCCAGAGTCGCAGCGCCCACCACACCGCTCGTCACCACCATCGCCGTGCCGAGCCCGGCGAAGAGATCCCGCTCTCGTTGGAGACTCGTCAGCTCGCCGCACGCGGCGGGTTTCGGCGTTCCCCGACATACCCCTTGAGAGACGCCCACGGCGTCGAGCTTCGCGTTCCGCTCGTCCAGGTCTCCGTCGGCGGCCCTCGCACGAACCATGAAGACCGCACCGAGCGAGCCTGTCGCCAAGGTCAACCCGATACCGGTGATGCGCAGGGCGCCTGGCCAGGATGTCCAAGGGCTGGGCGGCCGGCCCCGCGCTGCAGGCGACGAGCTCCTGGTCTTCGGCGTTTCCTTCGGTGAACCCGGCGCGCTCTCCGGAGCTTGGCTCACCGCCAAACGCGCCAACGGCATTCTGACGTTGTACGCCGTTGCGGCCACAGCCCCGAACTCATGGAAGGCATCCTGGCGGCCCGGTGCGCGGGCCCGCACCATGCGTTGGCCGGGCTCCAAGAACAGCTTGTACGTCCGCGCGACCCGGCCTACCCACTTGCCGTCGACGAGCACCTCGGCATCCGGCGGATCGACCGAGAGCACGAGTGTCGCGACGTGCGATGTTGCCTCGCGTTCTCCTTTCTCGAATCGTAGCTGAAGCGCGAGCGGCAGCGCCGTGCGCTGCTCGAGGCTAAAGGCCAGGTGCTCGGCGGCATCGCGGTACTTGCGCAGCGCGAGCTCGCAGAGACCAAGCTCGCCGGCGAGCTCCGCGCGCTCTCGCTCCGTGCTGGACGCTGGGTCTGCTGCCTCCAAGGCGGCCTTGAAGGCGGCGTAGGCCTCGGTCCACTGCCCGGCGTTGCGTGCCCTGCGACCGCGGCGAACATGGTCCTTCACCGTTGCGCCGTCACGTGGTCCTGGCTCCGGATAGGCGTCGTCCGCGCTGGCCGAGCTCGTAGCGCCGGTTGCGGCGAGGAGCGCAGAGAAGAGCAGAGCGCATGCGGAAAATCGCATGGTTGGACGGTACTCGCCCCAGCCGCGCGGCGTCAACGGGAGCGAATCGATGCAAAGTGGCCCTGGCAGTGGCAAATTGCGTTCGGGTGCGGCAATGCGATCGCCTCCTCGCGGCAGCGAGGGCTCGATCGCCTGAACGCATGTATCGGTGCCACCTGGTGCTACCAAAGTGGCCGCTCCTTGCACTTTCCTGCACCGTTTCGAGCGGCTCAGGGATGCTACCTACCGTGGGCAAGCCAGCGACCCATCTCCTCAGCTTCAACCGCTTCCGGCGCCTGGCCAGGCTTCACGGCGTGCCGGCGCGCGACGCCGAGGACGTCGCGCAGAACGCGCTGCTGCGGGGATTGGAAGTGGCGAGGCGGGTCGAGCTGAGCGGCGATCCGGCGCGGTACTTCGTCACGATCGCCCTCAACGAGGCACGGAAGCACAGGCGGAACGAGCGCCGCCGCGGAGAGGTGCTGACGTCGTTCGAGGAGCGCGATCCCCGAGACGAATGCCCCACGCCGGAGGAACTGCTGCGCTTGCGGGAGCGGGAAGAGCTGGCCCGGGACTTGCTCGACCGGGTCGGCCCCAAGTACCGGGATCTCTTGGTCAAGCACGAGCTGGAGGGGACACCGCTCTCCACGATCGCCGCCGAGCTGAACGTCCCGTTGGATACGGTGAGGGCGCAGCACCGCCGGGCTTGGGATCGACTCGATGCGGCTTCAAAGCGGTGGAGGGCCCGGCAACCCGCGCACGGTAGGGACGAGAGCGCCTGCGTCCCGCTGGTGCTCGGGCTGGACCGCCGTGCGTCGTGGACGGGCTGGCTGCGCCGGCTGGGCGTGAGGATCGTCGTCCAGGCTGCGTTCGTCGTGTTGACCGGCGCGCTCCTCTCGGCGGTGCCGCCGCTGCCCAGCGCGGACTCGTGGGTGCACCCGGCGGCATTCCGCGCACCTGGGCGCGCGCCCGCAGCAGACGACGTCACAGCGCAAGGCTCACGTGACAGCGCGCATTCCGCTGCCGCGCCCGAGAGCTCGTCGCCGGCGGCAACAGGCAGCGCGCGCGCTGAGGCTGTGGTGAGCAGCACGCCCGCGCCCTCTGGGACGACAGCACCTCGTATCTCGTCCCCGGGGAGCCCCGTGTGGCCAGCGGTCACCGCACGCGAGATGCGCCTGATCAGCCAGGCCCGAAGGGCCATTGAGGACAACGACGGAGAGGGCGATCACGAGGCGCGCCTGCTGCTCGAAGCCCATGCGCGGGAGTTTCCGCGCGGTCGGCTCGCAGCGGAGCGCGAAGCGCTGTTCAGGCACATTCGCTGAATCGTCGGCCGTCGATCGACGGCGAGCTGACGGTGACGCTGATGGTGTCTTCAGACCAGACAGCACAGGGCCGAGATCTGTCTTGCGTAGGAATGCTTACGTCCAGGAGGAGAATTGCTATGGAGGACATGCTGGGTGCGATGTGGCTCGCCTCGCCGCTCGGGCTCGCGATGATAGCCTGTGTCGCGATCGGCTTCGCCGTCACCGCGCGTGAGGCGCTGGGACGCGAGCGCGGGCTTCGCGAGGCGCGCGAGCACGCGCATGACGACGAGGAGGCAGCCCTCACCGATGCGAAGGTGCAGGCCGTGGGGGAGCGGGACCGATATCGGCGCCTTCTGGACTGTCACGTCGACGCGGCGCTCGCGGAGCTGACAGACGCCCGTGCGCGCCCCGTCCCCTGGCCAGGAAGGGTCCTCGAGTCGTTCTGCGCGACGATGCCTTCGTGGAGGAGGAAGCTGGCCGAGAGCACGGGGTTGGAGCCGAGGGAGGTGGAGCGGTTGCTGAGGAGCGACTTCCCGATGACGCCCGGCCTTGCCCGGCAGCTGGAGGCCTTCACCGGCACGCCTGCTCGGTACTGGGAGCGCCTGTGGCAGCTGCACGACGACCACCGGACAGACGCAGAGGAGACCGTGGTGATCCAGGTCGGCGAGCCCGTCACCAAGCGCGAGAGCTCGGCGCGTCCCGCGTCGTCGCCGGCGCCGCCGATACCTCCCCGCGCGCTCGACGTTCCTCCGCCTGTGGTGCCGTCGCCCGAGCTAGCGGCCATGAGCCCGCGCGCGAAGCTCCCGCCGCCGCCGCCGCCGCGCCTTAGGTCGCCGCTCCCTGTCCGCGCCGCCACGGGGACTGAGCCTGCCCGGCGCGCTGCCACGCTGACGAGCTTCCCGCTTCAGCGTGACGAAGGCGGGCCGGGTTCCGCGAACATCGCCGATTGGGAGGACGTAGAGCGCTCTCCGCTGAACACGACACTTCCGGGAGTAGGGAGCCATGGGTGAGCGCAGCCGTGCCTCGCATTCATCATAGGGTGCGATTTCGCAAGGGGGGGTAAAGTCATGGATTGTCCGGATGAAGGAAAGCGCGCTGCGGCGTACGCGCGCTTGTTTTGCCCGATGCTGGTTCGTGCGGTGTTGCTCTGGTTGGAGAGGATGGGGGTCCCTCAGTGCCAGCGTGGCGACGTCGCGGGCCAGGTCTGGCTCAACGTCTGCGAGAGCTGGCCCAGGTTCGATCCGAAACGCGGCAGGCCGGAGCGCTGGTTGAACGCGATCACCGTACACGTTGCCTCCCACTACCACGAGCGTGCGCGAAAGCGCAGGGAGGAATTGGTCAGTTCGATCGAGGTGCTTGATCCAGCGCCAGATGCTGCTGCTGTGATGGAGTCCGACAACGTCAGGGCCAGCACCATGGATGCAGTGAATGAGCTCGATCCGGTGCTGCGACTCGTTCTCGTGGCACACGATTTGGGCGGAGTTTCGATGGCCCAGATCGCCCAAGATGCAGGGCTGCCCCTCTCGACGCTTTACAGGCGACGCGCACGGGCCATCGGTGAGTTGCGTAATATCCTTATGCTTCGGGAAGCCGGCGAGATCTCTTCGCGGGGAGTGGGACTGCAATGAGCGTCAAGGGCCTGGTTGTTCACTTCCGGCGCGACCTGGATGACGACGAGGCGGAGCGAATGATCGACGCTCTGATGATGCTGAAGGGCGTCGCCAAGGTATCATCTGTCAAGGCCGGTTACGAAGACGAACTGAACCGGCAGCGGGTCAAGCGAGAACTGCTAAGCAAGATTGATGGGCTTCTGAGAGATGACGAGGTCCCGATCTAGCTGCCGACGAACCCGCGTCATCGTGGCGTCGACGCAAAAGGCCCGCGGTGCCGCCATCGGGCCGCGCTCGCAGGCGACGCTGGCGCCCGGCCGACGTCGTGCCGCTCCAGGCGTGCGCCTCTGATCACGATGCGCGAGCCGAGCGCGGCGAATCGGCATCGTGTGGGTTCTACGCGCACATGCCAGGGGTCGCGCTGGATTCCATTCCCACAAGAGATGGTGTTTACCGTGCGCAGTTGAAGCCGAGCGGACGCGAGGGAGCTCGGCGAGCCGGCGACGTCGGCCGGCAGCCCCACGGTCTCGTACGCGATCGACGGGGTGCAGGGCCCCAACGTGGCGCCCGCGTTCAGCGTCGCCATGCGCGGCCCGGATCGGCGCGCGTGGACGTCCGCGCGCGAGCCGCCCTGGGAGACATTTTCTCGGGAGACAGTCGGAGGCGCCAAGCTGGCCGATCGCGCGCGGCATCGTCCTGTCTGCCCGGTCTGACGTGAAGGACCGCCGCTGGCGCTTGGCCTCGCGCCTGTCACGGGCTCGGGGAGCGTGGGCGGCGTCACGGAGGCGCGCGCCGACCGCCGCGACGCCGGCCCGCTGGCGTGGCGATGACGCCGTCCGTGCGCCGGCGTTGTCCGCCTCCCGGCCCGGCGTGGCGCCGTGGGCAGGACGGCGCTCGACGGCGTTGGCGGAGTGTTGGCGACCACGCGGCTGGAGCTACGCGACGTCGCCCATGCGTGGCCGTGCCGCGCGCGGGCGGCTCGTCGGAGCGCGCCGTGGGGCAGGTCGCGGTCACCGCACGCTGACGGCCGAACGCCTGGGGCTGCGCAGGATGCCGCCCGTGCAGCAGCGTCGTCCGCCAGCGCGGCCCGACGACCGCGCGTCGGGGGCCGCCAGAGCGCGAGGGTAGCTGCTCCTGCCATATACAAACCTCGGTTGTTGTGTGTTTCGGGTTCGGAACGGAGCCTGAACGAGGGCCCGTGAGGAGGCCCGAAATGGTAATTCTGACGATCCGGTATCTCGTCGCGAGTTACCGGGATCTCGTCAGATGTGGAAACCGCTCTGGTGACGCGCAGTTAGACCGCTTCGAGGGAGCGCCCGAGGGGCCAATTTGGGGGGGTCGCGAAGGGGTCGATTTGGTAATTTTGCGCGCGGTCGGCTGAGGGGCTCCGGCGAGCCGCCCACCTCCGTTTTGTTGCGTACGTGTGCCACAGGGCGGCGCGCGACCGGCACGACCGCGGGGCGGCCTGACGCGGGGCGCGAACTCGGCGCAGGGGACCGCGGAGCTCGTCCAGGCGGGAGGCTGGCGCAGGCGCAAGGCGGAGCTCGCCCAGGTGGACGCCAGCGCGGCTCGCGGCCGCGGCGCCAGGCGAGCTGGCCCCGCTCGACGGCCGGGCCGTGGGATCGCCGGGGGGGTCACCCCGCACACCGAGGTCACGTGATCGGGCCCCAGCGAATGCCAGTCAGGTCACGGTGCCACGTGAGAACCGGCGTCCTCTTGGTCGCACGCTACATCAGACTTCAATGCCGTCGCCCTCGCCTGGCGCCGACTCTGGTACTGTGCTTTAACGCTCTTTAAAGTTGAACGGAAAATGAAGGCTTCGCTCTGGCACGTTTGTGGTTCGGTGCTTTTGTAGACGCATGAGCTCGCGGCGCTGGTACGAGCTCGCGTGCGGAGTTGTCCGCGCGCCGAGCCACGTCCTGGAAGAGTGTTTCCAGATGAACAAGCAGACCCGGTGCCACCTGCGCGCGATCGCACGGCTGCACCCCGAGATCGGCAACCTGTGTGATCAGCTTGAAGCGCCCTGGAACGCCGTGCGAAGGATCGCGCACGCGCCGGGGGCGGCGGCGCAGTGGGAGCGCGCGGAGCAGGTGCTCGGTGAGCTCGTGGAGAAGCGCCGGGCGACAGCGCCGCGCCGGTCGAGGCTGGAGGCTGCACGCCTGGAGGCGCTGAAGCGAATGGGACCGCCGATGGAGGGGGGAGGAAAACTTGAAAGCAGCATGCGAGCCGCGTGGGAGGCGGCGGAGCGCGGGACGCGCGCGGTGCCAAGCCCACGTCCGGGCGATCGGCATGCTCGTCTGCGGCGAAGCGCTGCCCGGCGGGAAGCGCGCCGGTCGAGCACATGAAGCGGCGTCGCGTTGGACTTTCGCCGCGTACCTCTCCCGTGCGTGCCTATCGCGCCCGCTCGCCGATCCTATTCAGAGAAACGGAGCGTCTCGACCTGGATCCCGTCCTGCCCCGTTACCATCTCGCCCGACCAATCCCAGCGAGTGCCGCCCTTGCCCGGCGGTCCCAGCTCGTACATGCCTTCCTGCGTGAGCTGATCCTCGTCGAGGTACGCGATTCCGATCGAGTCACCGCCACGCCCGGGGCCGCCAAAGCCGCCGTCGCCCCCTTGGCGCGGTCGCGTCAGGCTCGCCGTAGACCCATGCACACCTCTCTGGGTGCGCTGGAGCAAGGCCGCGGTCGTGCGTCTCCTGGCATGCGACCGTCAGCGCGCCATCATCGGCGGCAGCCTGCCTCACGGCGCCGCGACGGGCCGCGCTCGGGCGCGACGGTAGCGCACGGGCCCGCTCGCGCAGCTCCTCCAGCGCGGCCGACAACGCACCGTCTTCGGCGGCGGCCTGCCTCACGGCGAGGCGACGGGCCGCGCTCGGGCGCGACAGTGGCGCACGGGCCCGCTCGCGCAGTTCCTCGCGCGTGGCCGTCGGCGCGCCGTCATCGGCGACCTGCCCCGCGGCGCCGCGACGGGCCACGCTCGGGCGGAAGGTTGCGCACGGGCCCGCTCGCGCAGCTCCTCGCGAGGCGGTGGCGCACGGCGCGCTCGCGCATCTCCTCGCGCGCGGCCGGTGCCCCGGCGCCGAGATGTCGCTATGCTATCCCCCTCGCACCGAGCGCAAACCGCGCATCCCGCCGCTCGCGCGCGAAGCGGGCGGCCAACACGAGGCCCATGGACGTCGCGGCTCAGATCGTCAAAGCCTTGAAGTCCGCCGGCTATGGGCAGATCGAGGCGATCGCCCTCACGAGGTCGGGTGCGGTGTTCCGGGCCGTCGCGCCGCCGGACGGGCGCTCCGTGATTCTCAAGATCCACACCGACGAGAGCGAGGGTCCCGACCGAGAGGCCGCGGTGCTCCGCCGCCTGAGGCGCACCTTTCAGCTCCTCACCCTCGGCGGCACACGGTGCCTGGAGACGCCGGACATCGGCGGCGTCTCCGTCGCCAGTGTCTGCGCCCGGCGGCGACTCGCGATCGACGAGGCGCTCGCGATCGGCGCCAGGGTCGCGGGCGAGCTGTCCAAGGTGCACCGCTCCCACGTCATCCACAAGGATGTCAATCCTTCGAACGTCGTGTGGAACGAGCGCACGGGCGCTGTTCAGCTGATCGATTTCGGTGTCGCGAGCGAGCTGGCGCTGGAGCAAGCCGAGCTCGCGCCGCCGTCCCAGATCGAGGGGACGCTCGCATACATGGCGCCCGAGCAGACGGGCCGCATGAACAGGCCGCTCGACGCCCGCGCCGACCTCTATGCGCTGGGCGTGACGCTGTACGAGATGCTCACGGGCCGCCGGCCTTTTGAGACGAGCGACCCGCTTGATCTGGTGTATTGCCACCTCGCGCGCGCGGCCGCCCCGCCGCGCGAGGTCGACCCCCGTATTCCCGAGGTCGTGTCCGACATCGTGCTCCGCCTGATGGCCAAGGAGCCGCAGGATCGCTACCAGACGGCCTGGGGCGTCGAGGCGGACCTCTGCTGGTGCGTCGAATCATGGCGCCGTGCGCGCCGGATCGAGCCCTTCCCGCTCGGCCGGCGCGACGTCCCCGATCGGCTGGCGATCCCCCGCCGGCTGTACGGTCGCGACGAGGAGATCGAGGCCGTCACGCTCGCCCTGGAGCGCTCCGCCGAGGGGTGCGCGGAGCTCGTGCTCGTCGGCGGACCGCCAGGGATCGGCAAATCGGCGCTGGCCCATGAGCTGCTGCGCTCCCTGACGGGCAAGCACGGGATGTTCGCCACGGGCAAATGCGACAGGCTCCAGCGCGCGACGCCGTACGACGTCCTCGCCAGGGCCCTGCAGGACGTCGTGCGGCACCTTCTTGGTGCCGAGCCCGACGCCGTCGCGTCATGGCGGCAGGCGCTCCTCTCCGCGCTGGGCGAGAACGGCGCCCTGGTCGCCGCGCTCGTGCCGGAGCTCTCGCTGCTGATCGGGCCGCAACCGCCTGTGCGGGAGCTCGATCCCGTGGCGGCGCGCAACCGCTCGACGCTGGTGCTCCGCGGGTTCGTGCGCGCGCTGTGCCGGGACAGCCAGCCGCTGGTCCTGTTCCTCGACGACCTCCAGTGGGCGGACGCCGCGACGCTCGACCTGCTCTGCGAGCTCGCCGCCGATCCGGACCTGCGCTTCTGTTGCATGATCCTCGCATACCGCGACAACGACCTCTCCGAGGGGCACCCCCTGCGCGCAGCGATGGAGCGCATGCACAACGGTGCCGCGCGGGGCACCTCGCTCGCGCTCTCGCCGCTCCCCGAGCGCGCCGTCGTGGAGCTCATCGCCGACGCGCTGCGGGTCCCGGCCCCGCGCGCGGCGAGCCTCGCGCGGATCGTGGAGCGGAAGACGGGGGGCAACCCGTTCGTCATCGGCCAGCTCTTGCAGCGGCTGCACCTCGACGGCGTCATCACGTTCGACCCGGCCTCCGGCTCCTTCACGTGGGACGAAGCCCGCGCCGAGGCCGCGCCGATGGCGGAGAACGCTGCCGCTCTGCTCCGCGCGCGGCTCGGCGAGCTCTCGCCGGCCGCGAGGGAGGCGCTGCGTGTGGGCGCGTGCCTCGGCGATACGTTCGACGTCCACACGCTCGCGGCCCTCCGCCGCGCCGCCGCGGAGGAGACGCTCTCGGATTTGCGGGAGCCGGTGGAGGCCGGGATGCTGATCCCGCTCCGCCTCCGGGCGCCCGCCGGCCACCCCTCGGCCGCGACGTTCGCGTTCGCGCACGATCGGATCCGGGAGGCGGCCTATGCGCTCATCGAGGAGCGGGATCGGCCCGCTGTGCACCTCGATCTCGGACGGCGGCTCCTCGCGATGACGCCGGCCGAGCGCCTGGACGAGCGCCTGTTCGTGATCCTGGACCAGCTCAAGGCCGGGCAGGCGCTGCTCGCGGAGGAGGCGGAGCGGATCGAGGTGGCCCGGCTGTTCCTGCGCGGCGGCCAGCGGGCGCTCGGCGCGGCGTCGTTCGAGGCGGCCGCGAGCCTGCTCGGCGCCGGCGCCCGGGTGCTGGGCGAGCAGGGCTTCGCGCGGGCGCGCGAGCTCGCCGTCCCGCTGTACCGGGCAGCGGGGCTCGCGGCCTGCCTTGTCGGCGATTTCGACGGCGTCGAGCGGCTCGCCTCCGCGCTCTCCGCCCACGCGGCGTCGGTCCTCGACGAGGTCCATGCCGACAGGCTCCGCATCCGGAGCGCGCAAGCCCAGGACCGGAGCGCGGAGGCCCTGCGCCTGGGCTTCCGCGCGCTCGGGCGGCTCGGGCTCGCGTTCCCCGAGAAGCCCACGGCCGAGGACGTGCAACGCGCCATCACGGCCATCCGCGAGCGGCTTGCGGGCAGGGAGGTGGAGGAGCTCGCGGCGCTCCCCCCGACGCGCGATCCCAGGATCCTGCTCGCCATGGAGATCGCCTGCCAGATCGCGGCCCTGGTGTTCCAGTACGCGCCGGAGCGCCACCCGTTCCTCGCCACGCAGCTCGTGCGGCTCTCCATCGATCGCGGCACCGCTCCATCCACCCCGCTGTGGTATGCGTATTTCGCCGCGCTCCTCGGCCTTCACGGCGACATCGAGGGCGCGGCGCGCTTTGGCCGGCTCGTCATGCAACTGGTGACGCGGCTCGGGTCCCGCGAGCTCCTGGCCAGGATCACGAGCCTCGTGGAGGGCCTGGTCCACCCGCGCACGGCGCACTACCGCGACACGCTCGAGCCGCTGCGCCTGGGGTACCAGGAGGGCATCGCGCACGGAGATTTCGAGTGGGCGGCGTACTGCGGCTTTGGGTATTGCGTGTACGCCTACCTGGCCGGCGCGCCGCTCCGCGAGCTCTCGCACGAGCTTAGAGGGATGGTCCGCGCCTGCTACACGCTCCACCAGGAGCCGACCGCGCGCCAAGCTGCGGCCCTCGAGCAGGCCACGAGGAACCTGCTCGGGAAGGACGGACAGCCGACGGTGCTCCAGGGCGAGGCCTTTGACGAGCGGACGATGCGCCCCGTCATGGAGGCGGACCGCCAGTTCCTGGGCTTGTTCATGGTCGCCTGGGTGCGGATCCTGCAACTCTGTCTCTTCGGCGACTTCCGGGGCGTGCTCGAGGAGCTCGAGAGAGCCGAGCCGTGGCTTCTGGCCGGGCGCGCGATGCCTATCCACTATATGCGGATGCAGATCGCGGTGGCGCTCTCGTGCCTCATGCTGGCCGCAGACGAGGTCGGGGACGGTCGCGCTGCGCTGATCCCGCGCGCGGAGGCCATCCTTGACGAGGTGCGTGCGGCGACGCGATCCGGCGCGGCGAACGTCGGGCACCACGTCGCGTTGCTCGAGGCCGCCCGGTCCGGGCTCCTGGGCGACGATCCCTGGGTCACGGCCAGGCGCTACGACGAGGCGGTCACCGGGGCGGAGGCGAAGGGCTACGTGCACGACGCCGCGTTCGCGTGCGAGCTCGCCGGCCGCTTCTGGCTGGCGGCCGGCAAGGCCTTCCTGGCGCGCGCCTACCTGGAGCGAGCGCGGCGGCTCTACGCCCGGTGGGGCGCCGTGGCCAAGGTCGCGCAGCTCGAGCAGCGGTACGCGAGCCTCCTGCCGATGCACGCCCCCATGGGCGCGCTGATCACGACCTCGCAGGCGCCGGCCGTCCTGCTCGACGCGGCGTCGCTGTTCAAGGCGTTGCACGTCATCACGAGCAGCCTGACGCTCCACGAGCTCCCGACGCGCCTCCTCTCCACCGTCATGGAGAACGCCGGCGCGCAGCGGGGGGCGCTCTTCGTCGTGCGGGAGGGCGCGCTCGTCCTCGAGGCGGCCGGCGACCCGTCCCGCGGCGCCGTCCGCACGGGAGGCATACCCGTCGAGCGCGCCGGCGATCGCGCGTGCCTATCCGCCGTGCGCACGGTGGCGCGGACCCAGGCGCCGATGGTCCTCGAGGACGCGCGCACGTCTCCGGCGACGCGCGACGATCCCTACGTGGAGTCGCGACAGACCCGCTCCATGCTGTGCGCGCCGGTCCTCTCGGGGGGCGCGCTGCGCGGCGTGCTGTATCTCGAGAACGACCTCGCGACGGGCGCGTTCACGGCCGAGCGCGTGGAGGTGGTCGGGATCCTGTCGGCCCAGGCCGCCGTCGCGCTGGAGAACGCGTTCCTCTACGACGACCTCGCGCGCCTGCTGGAGGAGCGGACGCGCCTGCTCGCGCAAGCCGAGGAGGGGGTGCGGGCGCGCGACACGTTCCTCACGCTCGCCGCGCACGAGCTGAGGACGCCGCTCACGCCGCTCCTGATGGAAGTCCAAGTCCTGCTCCGAGACGCGCGCGCCGGCGGGATGCGGGACGGGGGGCCGGAGCGCGCGGTCAGGAAGCTGGAGCGCGCGGTGGACCAGATCGGGCGTCTCGAGCGGCTTGCGAACGATCTCCTCGACGTCGCGCGCCTCTCCGCGGGCCAGCCGGAGATGCAGATGGAGCCGGTGGATCTGGCGGAGGTGGTCCGCGACGCTGCCGCGAGCCACGCGGTGGCGCTCGAGCACGCGGGCTCGACGCTGTCCCTCGACGCGAAGCCGGGGGTCGTGGGCGTCTGGGACCGCGCGTGCCTCCGGCAGGCGGTGGACAAGCTGCTGTCGAACGCCGTCAAGTTCGGGGAGGGAAAGCCCATCGATGTCCGGGTCGAGGGCGACGGCGACCGGGCGCGGCTCGTCGTGCGCGACCGCGGCGCCGGCATCCCCCGCGCGGTGCAGGCGCGGCTCTTCAGGCGGTTCGAGCGCGGCGTGTCAGAGCGCCATTTCGGAGGCCTAGGCCTCGGGCTGTGGCTCGCGCGGCGCTTCGTCGACGCGCTGGGCGGGGGCATCCGGATCGAGAGCGAGCCCGGCACGGGCGCCACGTTCATCGTGGAGTTGCCGCGCGAGCCCACGCGGGACGGCAGCCGGCCGAGCCCGAACGCGCGGACGAGCCGACAGGCCCCGTCGGACGCGCCTCACAGCCGCGCCCGAGGGGAAGGGGAAACGGGGTGATGTCTCCCGCCGCCCGTCTCCACGGGAGGATCGGGCGCTGGCGGTTCCACAGGGGAAGGCGGCGGCAGCTCCGCAGGGGAAGGCGGTGGCGGCGGGTGCCACCTCCGGACGACCCCGCGGTGTTCGAGATCGGCACCGGCGAGACCTGCTTCGAGAGCATCGACGATGGCGCCACGCTCCCGGTGATGGCCGGGCCCCAGGGGGGATATCACCTCTGGTTCGCCGTCGGCTGCAGCGATTGCGGGGCGAGGGTCCGCGTGCGGTACAGCCTCAAGGACCCTGCGACCGGGGACCTGTTTCCGCCGGGCGTGCCGCAGGAGGGGATGATCGAGCTCCTCCCCGGGGAGTTCCCGCACGCGTTCGGGCTCATTGCGTTCCTCCCCGGAAGGCAGTGGGAGCCGGCCGCCGTGCTCAAGGAGGGGACCCACGTGATCCTCGCGGCGGAGGCGCGCAACGACGACGGCTCGACGAAGCATGCAGCGCCGGTGGAGGTCGTCCTCGGCGCCACCGTGGCGTGAGGGCTGCCATGCAGCGACGATCCGGCGATCTGCGACGTCCCCGGCGGGGCGCCGTGCTGCACCGATTGAGCGATGCGGCCGCCGAGGGGAAGGTAAGACGAAACGATTCGAAGAGTCCGAGCGAGTCGCCATGCGCTCTTCGAGCCCATCGACGGCCGGTCGGACGTAATCGTCACGATGGCTTTCGACGGCAGCGGCAGCGCGACGTGGAGATCAGGTTTTCTACGAGCTGTCCTTCCAGGAGATCATCGCGCTCTCGGCTGCAGTGAGGACGGCGCGAAGGCCACCGTCCACCACGGGATCAACGAACTGCCGAGAGCGGAGCCCATGTTCGGTGCGCCCGATGCGGGTTCTCCCGACTTGTCGGACACCGTTCGTGTGCCATGCCATCGCCATGTCGACACCTGGTATGGCGACTCCGAAGACGACAAAGAAGCGCAACGGCAAGCCCAACGTCCTCATCCTCTGCGGAGACGACATCGGCGTCTGGAACGTCAGCTTCCATAGCCGCGGGATGATGGGGTATCGCACCCCGAACATCGATCGGATCGCTGAGGAGGGGCTCGCCTTCACCGATTACTACGGTCAGCAGAGCTGCACCGCTGGCCGAGCCGCGTTCATCACCGGCCAGAACCCGATCCGCACCGGGCTGACCAAGGTGGGGATGCCCGGCGCCGAGATCGGCCTCCGGCCCGAGGACCCCACGATCGCCGAGCTCTTGAAGCCGCTCGGCTACGTGACCGGGCAGTTCGGCAAGAACCACCTCGGCGACCGGGACGAGCACCTGCCCACGAATCACGGCTTCGACGAGTTCTACGGCAACCTCTACCACCTGAACGCCGAAGAGGAGCCGGAGCTCCCCGACTACCCCAAGGATCCAGCGTTCCGCAAGCGGTTCGGGCCGCGAGGGGTGCTCCACTGCTTCGCCGACGGCCGCATCGAGGATACCGGCCCGCTGACGCGCGAGCGGATGGAGACCATCGACGACGAGATCACGGACCGGTGCCTCGAGTTCCTCGAGCGCGCCCACCGCGACGGAAAGCCGTTCTTCGTCTGGTACAACACGACCCACATGCACTTCCGCACGCACCCGAAGCAGAGAGTCCGTGGGAAGAGCGGCCAGGGTTTCTACAACGACGTGATGGTCGAGCATGACGAGTACATCGGCAAGATCCTCTCCAAGCTCGACGAGCTCGGGATCGCCGAAGACACCATCGTCCTGTACTCGACCGACAATGGGCCCCACTTCAACACCTGGCCGGACGCCAGCATCACCTGCTTCCGCAGCGAGAAGAACACGAACTGGGAGGGCGCGTTCCGTGTGCCGGCGTTCGTGAGGTGGCCCGGGAAGATCCCGGCCGGGAAGGTGCTCAACGGGATCGTCTCCCACCAGGACTGGCTGCCGACGCTGCTCGCCGCCGCGGGCGTCCCCGATATCAAGGAGAAGCTCCTCCACGGCCACCAGGCCGGGGACAAGAAGTTCCAGGTGCACATCGACGGCTACGACATGCTCCCTTACTTCACCGGGAAGGTGGCGGAGAGCCCGCGAAAGGAGTTCTTCTACGTCGGCGACGACGGCGATCTCTTGGCGATCCGTTATGACGACTGGAAGCTCGTCTTCATGGAGCAGCGCGCCACGCGCTTGCAGATCTGGTTCGAGCCGTTCGTCCAGCTGCGGACTCCGAAGATCTTCAACCTCCGTCGCGACCCGTTCGAGCGGGCTGACGAGGGCTCGAACACGTACTGGGACTGGGTCCTCGACCATGTGTTCCTCGTCGTGCCCTGCCAGGCGTATGTCGCGAAGCTCCTCGACTCGTTCGAGCGGTTTCCTCCCCGCCAGAAGCCGGCGGCGTTCAACCTCAACCGCGTGATGGAGAAGCTCACCCAGAACCGCATCCATGCTGACTGATGACGGAGCGACCTGACCCCTTCCCGCCGTCGCCGGGCGTCAGCCGGGCGGGAGCACGGCGAGCAGCGCTCTGGTAGCAACCCTCTTGTCGAGGACAAGCACGTTCCGGATCATCCTTGCGCTCCCCGTGAGCTTCTCGCCCAGCGCCTCGCCCGGGATCTCGAGCCGGCAGGCCAGGAGGCGCCGGGGGTAGCGGGAGAGGAGCGCGTCGCAGTCGCGATAGAAGCGGGTACTGCCGTCGCTCGCGAGGAAGAGGAGGCGAGACGCGCGGGCGTTCTGCGGGCTTCCCAGGGCCCTCCTTGCCGCGGCGTCCAGCTGCGGCACCAGCGCTTCCCCGAGGGACGCCTCGATCACCGCGATCACCAGCGTGCCTACCGCGCTCGACGGGGCCGGCGCGTGATGGATACGGGGTCCGATAACTTGCCCGCGTCCGCCAGCGTGTGCCCGCGGGCCGGCGCGCCGACGTCTAGGGACGACGTGGCCGTCGCCGGCCCGCAGGAGTCGATGGATGGACGAGCTGGTGATGACGATCTCCGCGACGCCGCGGGAGGCGCGGGTGCTGCTGACGCAGGGACCCAACGAGGTGATGAAGGCCCGGCTGCGATCGGTGGCCACGCCGGCGCATCGGTTCGCCGGGCCGATGCTGTGCGAGTCGATGGCGCTCTGGGACGACCAGAGGGTCCGCGCTGTCGTTTCTGCGGAGTCCGAGGAGATCTTGTTCGCGCTGGGTTTGTGCGACGGCCTCGGCGTCGCGCGCGCGACGCTGCACTATGTCGTCGAGCCTCTCTTCATGGACGCCCCGCCCAGCCGCGGGCAACGGCTGCCGGGACTCGGTAACTTCCGCGGCGAGCATCGCCTTCGCAGGAGCCTCGGTCGATGACGATCGACCAGGCCAAGGAGGCGGAGATCCGCCGCCTGCACTTCGCCGAGCACTGGAAGGTCGGCACCATCGCGACGCAGCTCGGCCTGCACCACGACACCGTCGAGCGCGTGCTCGGCCTCGGCAAGGGGGCGCGCTCGCGGCCCGTCATTCGCGACGCGGACGCCGCCGTGAGCGAGGTGCCTTTGCCGCTGGGCGGCTACGAGGCCTTCGTCATCGAGACGCTGACACAGTATCCCCGTCTCCGCGCCACGCGCCTGTACGACATGCTGGTGGAGCGCGGCTACGAGGGCAGTATTCGCACGGTGCGACGGCATGTCCGGCTCGTGCGCCCGGCGCCGAAGAGCGAGGCCTTTCTCCGCGTCGAGCCGCTCATCGCCGAGCAGGCCCAGATCGACTGGGCCTACCTCGGCAAGCTGTGCGTCGCGGGCGGCACGCGCCTGCTCTGGGCCTTCGTCATGGTCTTGTCGTACTCGCGCGCGATCTGGGGCGAGCTCGTGCTCGACCTTTCCGTGAGGTCGCTCCGCCGCTCGCTCGTGCGCGCGTGCTGCTACTTTGGCGGCGCGACGAGACAGTGGCTCTTCGACAACCCCAAGACCGTCGTCCTCGAGCGCCACGGCGACGCGGTGCGCTTCCACCCGGACCTGCTCGCGCTCGCCGGTCAGCTCCGCGTCGCGCCGCGGCTCTGCGCCGTGCGCAAACCGCAGCAAAAGGGCAAGGTCGAGCGAGCGATTCGCTTGACAAACCTATCCAGTCGGCCGGCTGCAGGCTGATCCGCTTCGCGATCCCGGTCGCCAGTAGGCCGGCCCCTCAGACGGCAGGGCGGTCAATAGGACCAAGGTCTCATGGACGGCGCCGAGCCGAAGGCCTACCGCCGTGCGCAGGCGTATGCAGGCGACGGAGCAGCTTTGTCCATGCTGGAATTGCGAGGCAGTGAGCGTTGTGTATTGCGCGTTGCATCGTGAACGGCTAACGCAACCGTGGACGATGGGGGCGGCGGCTGCGAGCGCGCGTGTGGGTAAGGTGGCGCTTGACCGGATTGATCGCCACGAGGTGCCGCTCGACCTCGGTGCCGCTCCGGGGCGGACGCGACGTGTGGGGCACCTCTGGCCAGGGGCTCGTCACGCGACCTCCGGCCAGCAACGCGTCACGGGGCGCGCAGGCCCGCCCGCCGTTGACGCCTGCTCCGCGCGCCGTTCATCACGATGCCCCGATGTCGGGTGGTCGTGCCGATGGCATGTCTCGCCCCCCGCCCCGAGCGATCACCGCCAGCGTCTTCAGCGACAGCAGCGACATCGGCGTGTCGAGCATGTGGGCCACCCGCGTGAACCGCTGGTTCGTCTCGACGTCGGAGAACACCGCGTTCAACACCCGCGCCGAGCTCTTGATCATCAACCGCTCCGCCAGCGTGTGCTCGGTGCCCGAGAACACCGACATCCACAGCCGATCTTCCATCACCGCCATCTGCCACGGCACCTTCAGCACCCCTTCCAGGCTCTTCTGGAAGTGACGGCCGAAGCCGTCCAGATTCCCGCGCTGCCCGAAGTACGACGACAGATCGCTGTCGAGGCGCTCGGCCCCGAGCGTCGCCACCGTCATCCCCTGGCCATACCGTGGGTTCAGGTTGCATACGGCGTCGCCGATGATGAGGAATCCCTCCGGAAACCTCGGCAGCCACCCGTAGCGCCGCCAGCGGTTCGCCGTGGCCTGGAACGCCTTGACCTCCGACACGGGCTTCGACGCACGGAGCAGCCGGTGGACCTCGGGCACGCAGAGTCTCGACGTGTGGGCGATGAACTCGTCGGCGCTTCGCGGCGGGCTCGGCTTGCCGTAGCAGGCCATCGAGCAGAGGATGCGGTCGGGGGCGAGCCGCACCAAGCCCACCCCGCACGGCTCGTGAGGGAGCACGGTCAGTGTTCCCATGACGATCCAGTCCTCGCCGATGCCGCTCGGGGGCTCAAAGATGCAAGTGCTGTACACCACCCCCGCGTCCACCACCTGCTCCTCGACCGGCGGGAAGCCCGCGTCCTTGAGCCAGCGGCCCGCGGGCGACGCGCGGCCCATCGCATCGATTACGAGGTCGGCGGAGAGCTCGTCCGTCAGTCCGCCGCGGGAGACGCGCACCCCGCGCAGCCGCTCGCTGCCGAGCAAGCCTGCCACCTTGCACTCCTCGATCACGGTGATGTTGTCGCGCCGGGAGACATCGCGCACGAGCAGCTGCTCGAGCGCCGCGCGGGTGCAGGGGCGGAACAGGATGCCCGACCGGACCTGGGGCAGCCACCGCCCCCCGGCGGCGCCGCGAATGTGGTACGTCACGTCGCCTTCGCGCAGCCCGATCTCGTCGAACCACCCGGGCAGCTCGGGTATGAGCCTCGACAGCGTGTGCAGGCCCCGCGCCAGGAGAGCATGGATGTGCGCGCCCTGCGGCGCGTGGGGTCGCGCCATGGAGTGCTCGTCGTAGCGGTCGCGTTCGATCACGGTGACCTGCTCGAAATGACGGGCAAGCACGCCGGCCGCGGCGAGGCCGGCGATGCCGCCGCCGAGCACGACGGCGCGGCGACCCTTGATAGGACTCGATGATGGATTGTGAGGTTTCATAGATCGAGTCTGGGAAGCATCGGCCAAGCTCTCGCCGACTGTCCAGCAAAACCGACACGGGCTCTATGATGCTGGCACGTACGCGCGCTCGATAGGCCCTTTTGTGCCCTACGATCGCTCCCTGTGTCTGTCCTAAATTTGTGTTGACACTTACCTGTCGTTTACGTGATAATCTGGTACTGCGTTTGATTCACGGAAACGTGCAATGACCATCTTGTTCATGTAGCAGTAAGCCCTACCCGGACGGGAATACAATGCTGGAGTTCAAGCTACCCAAAGCGGTCAAGAGGATCATCATCTCGCAGCCGGCGACCCTGGAGGGGCCGGCGGCTGGCGTGTACGAGCTGAAGCGCAAGCGCAAGCGGAAGAAGATATCCAAGGGCGGCCGATTCTGGGAAAAATTGATGCGGTACGGCGCCCGCGCCAACAAGAAGACCATCGACACATACATCGATCGCCACAACCGCTCCAACCGCAAGAAACGGGATGGGTGGATGCGCGATCTGTCGAACAACCTCTCCCGAGCCACCCAGAAGGGGAGAAAGCGCTTCAAGATCAGCAAGCTGTTCTGAGGCCCCGGGACGTTTTCACGAGTGACGGAGGATTCCGACGATGAATATTCAGGGTGTTACCAACGACGCGGGCGCGGCTGAAGCCCTGCAGCGACCGACGATCATCGATCTGGGCAAGAAGAGCCGCAAGCGGGTCAAGAAGCTGCGCAAGGGCAGGCCCGGCGGCCTCATGAGCAAAGTGCAGGAGGTGATCGAGCAGCTCAGGCAAGCGGGCTCGGTTCCCGCGGCAGCGCATACGGTCGTCGTGATCGTGCGCGAGCGCAGCCGGCGGGGCAGGGCCACCAAGATGTGGGGGTTCGGCTGACCAAGCCCTCCGGGGCTCTCCCACCATCAACATGGTTCGTGGATCGGAGCGCGGACGGCGACGTGCGCGCCCGAGCAGCGAAGCTCCATTCACCCGGACAACCCTCGGGGCCCACCTCACGTTGCACGGCCGGCGTACGCCCCACCTGCTTGTCAGATGCTGAAGAAGAGACTGATCCCGACACCCTTGGTGTACCAGAGGCCGCCGAAGGCGACCAGCGGGGCGCCGTTAAAGCCACCCCCCCGGCGGCGCGTCCTGTTCGTATTCAGCTTCTTTCTCCAGATCCTCTGGCACCTCTTGCTCATGCGCGTGCGGCCGCCGGCGGGTCCGGGAGGTAAGTACACCGCCGAGCGACTCGCCGAGCACGCGCGGGAGACCATGGAGCGGCTCGGTGGGATGTGGATCAAGACCGGTCAGATCATCGCCATGCGCCGGGACATCTTCTCCAAGCAGCTCTGCGACGAGATGTCCAAGCTCCACGACAGCGCGGTGGGCTTTCCAGGCGAGATCGCCTGCCAGATCATCGAAAAGGAGCTCGGCCGCTCCATCCACGAGATGTTCTCGGAGTTCGACCTCATCCCCCTCTCGGCGGCGTCGATCGGCCAGGTCCACGTGGGCCGTCTGCGGGCGAACGGCGTGAGGGTGGCCGTGAAGGTGCAGCGGCCCAGCATCGCTGAGTCCTTCGCACGCGACCTGAAGATCATCGGCGTTTACGTGGCGGTGCTCAAGCTCCTCCGGGTGATGCCGTGGGGCAAATGGGACGAGATGTTCTGGAAGCTCCGCCAGACGCTCGCCGACGAGCTCGATTATCGACTGGAAGTGGCGTCGATGCGCCGCATGAGGAAGTCCCTGCGCCGGCAGAAGGTCTACGTGCCGAAGGCGTTCGTGCGCTGGTGCAGCCCCCGCGTCTTGACGATGGAGTTCGTCGACGGGGTGCTCATGTCCGACTACCTCAAAGCGCTCTATGCCGATCCCGAGAAGGCGCTGGAGTGGTGCAAGGAGAACGACGTCGACCCGAAGAAGGTCGGCAGGCGCCTCTATCTCGGTTTCCTTCAGCAGTTCCTGGAAGACAACCTGATGCACGGCGATCTCCACCCGGGCAACATCATGTTGCTCAAGAACAGCCGGTATTCACTGATCGACTTCGGCTCGATCGACTCGCTCGATAAAGGGTTCATCGAGAAGTACAGCCTGGCCATCAAGGTGCTGGTGAGGCGCGACTTCTCCAAGTACGTGGACGTGTTCCTGACCATGGTCCCGGGCCTCCCGAACGACCTCGATGTCGAAGGTCTGCGCACGGAGGTGACCCGTGAGCTCCAGGCGTGGGAGAGCCTGACGGACGCCAAGGGGATCCCGTATGAGCAGCGGGCGCTGACCGGGGCGAACGTGAGGCTCTCCGCGGTCATGGGGAAGTACAAGTTCCCGCCGCTCTGGAACATGCTGCGGGTGATGCGGAGCTCCATGGCGCTCGACGCTTCGTTGAAGTTCCTGATACCGGAGGTCAACTTCTTCAAGCTGACGGGCCGCCATTACGAGCAGCGCCGCGACAGGATGCTCAAGCACATGGCCTCGAAGCGGAGCCGGCAGGATCTGGTCTCGGCCCTGAACGACTTGATGCGACTGCCCGCGACCGTGGGCGAGAACCTCCTCTTCCAGGGCGAGCTCATCAAGAAGCGCGCGATGACATTCCAGGCGAACCTCTCCAAGGCCGCGGAGGTGGGCAAGGCGCTGTTCGCGACCCTGTTCAACGTCGGGCTGATCGGCACCGTCTTCGTTGTCGCGCGCTACCTGAACAAGCAGCACCACGTCGGCAACCACGTCATCTCGACGCTGCCGGTGAGGGACGTCTTCACGGAAATGCCGCAGCTCTCTCCTGGGTTGTGGCTCGTCGTCATCGTGCTCTCCGTGTACCTGCTCTGGAACCTGAAGAGGCTCGTGAGGGTGCTCGGGCTCAAGGAGATCAGGTCGAACCCCTGGGCCTGACGCGATGAGGCGCATGAGCGGGACGGACAGGGCACGCCGCACGAGGGCGCACGCGAGCAGAGACGAAGCGATGACGCAAGGGATCACACCTCACCGTACCATCACACGAAGAGCCCTCATGGAGGCCTCCGTCGCGACGGCGGGGACGCTCGTTCTGGGGTGCGGCGAACGTGGCTGCACCTCTTCACGGCCCGTCCAGGAGGTGAAGCAGGCCGACGTCGTCGTCGTGGGCGCGGGCCTCTCCGGGTTGATGGCCGCGCGCGAGCTCGTCAAGGCTGGCGTGGACGACGTCCTGGTCCTCGAGGCGCGCGAGCGGGTCGGAGGGCTCACGGTCAGCCAATCCATCGGCGAGGGCATCGTGGTCGACGGAGGGGGGCAGTGGGTCGGCGAAGGCCATACCCGGATCCTCGCGCTCGCAGAGGAGCTCGGCGTCCCGACGACGGAGACATACGGCGATGGGGTGCCGGTGTTCTACTTCAACGGCGCGCGCATGGCCGGGACCGGGCAGGTGTTCGACGGCGTGCGCATGCCCGGGACCGGGCAGGTCTTCACCCATGACGAGCGGATCGAGCTCGCGGAGGTCCGCCAGAAGCTCACGGAGATGGCCGCGGCGCTGTCGCCCGACGCCCCGTGGGACGCCCCGCGCGCCGCCGAGTTCGACCAGCTCTCGATGTTCAACTGGCTGCGGGAGAACACCAGGCACGAGAGCGTGCACCGGACCGTCGGCTATGCCGTCAATTTCACGTTCGGCGCCAAGCCGGAGGACATCTCCCTCCTGTGCTTCCTCGTGGCCATCCGCGCCTGCGGCGGGCTCGAGAGCCTGCTGGCCACCTCCGACGCCCAGGACAAGTCCTTCGCCGGCGGGTCCCAGAGCCTGTCGCTGACGATGGCCAGGGAGCTCGGCGACCGCGTGATCCTCGGCGCGCCCGTGCGGCGGATCGTCGATCCTCCAGGCGAGCCCGCGCGCGTCGAGACGGATCGCCTGGTGATCCTGGCGAGGCGCGTCGTGGTGGCCATGATGCCGGCGGACACGCGGCGGATCGAGTTCGAGCCGGAGCTTCCGGAGCTCCGCAGCGGCCTGGTGAAGAACTGGACAGGCATGCCGGACTACAAGGCTCATGTCGTCTACAAGACGGCCTTCTGGCGTGGACTCCAGCTCAGCGGGACGGTGATCGCAGACGACGCCGTGATCGACTTCGTCTTCGACAGCTCGCCCCCCGGCGGATCTCCGGGGGTCCTGCTCGCGTTCGGCGCGGGCGAGCAGGTCCCGAGCGACACGAACGCTCGCAAGGACGCCGTCACCGCGGCGCTGGCGAAGTTCTTCGGGAGAGAGGCGCTCGAGCCGACAGGCTTCGTCGAGATGGACTGGATGAGCGAGGCCTGGTCCAGCGGCTGCGCGTCCCCGCTTAAGCCAGGGGTCTTGAGCGCCTACGGTCGAGCGTTGCGCGCGCCCGTGGGTCGGATCCACTGGGCCGGCACCGACACCTCGCCGGTATGGAGCGGTTTCATGGAAGGGGCCGTGCGCTCCGGGGAGCGGGTTGCCGGCGAGGTCATCGCGGCCCTGCGCGAGAGCGGCGTCGCGGTGCCCGCCGCGCCGCCACCAGCGAGCGCCGGCTGAGGCTGCGTCGCTGCGCGTTCCGGCGGTCTGCAGATGCATCGCCGGGAGATTCGTTGTTGGAACGGGAATACTAAGACTGGCTTTCGACTGAACCACCCTCCTGTTCATTGAGGAGCATAGTATGACGCACCGTGCAGACGGGCCGGCGAGCGAGCCGACCATCGAGCATATCCAGGACTGGCTCGTCGCGCACCTGGCAGCGCGGCTCGACGTCGCTCCGCAATCCATCGATGTTCGCGAGCGGTTCAGCCGTTATGGCCTGGGGTCGCTGGGAGCGACGAGGCTCCTGGCCGAGCTCTCGCAGGTGCTGGGGCGACCGCTCTCGCCCACGCTGGTCTGGGAGCATTCGACGATCTGCGCGCTCGCGCGCCACGTCGTAGAGGGGACGCGCGAGGGCTCCGAGGCAGCGCCCGACCGCTCGGAGCGCACGGCAGACGAGCCGATCGCCATCATCGGCATGGCGTGTCGGTTCCCGGGATCGCCGAACGTCGAGGCGTTCTGGAGGCTGCTCTCGGGCGGCGCGGACGCGATCCGCGAGGTGCCCGAGGACAGGTGGGGCGCAGACACGCTGGGCGAGGCGGACCCAAGCGCGCCGGGCGGGTTGACGGCGCGCAGGGGCGGCTTCCTCGAGCGCGTCGACGCGTTCGACGCGCCGTTCTTTGGCATCTCCCCCCGTGAAGCTGCGCAGATGGATCCGCAGCAGCGGATCGTCCTGGATCTATCGTGGGAGGCCCTCGAGGACGCGGGCGTGCCGCCGTTCTCCTTGAAGGGGAGCCGGACCGGCGTCTTCATCGGCGCCATCTTCGATGACTACGCGGTGCTGCAGGACCGCGCCGGGCTCGCCGCCATCACGGCCCACACGAACACGGGAGGTGCGAGCTGCATTATCTCGAACCGGATCTCGTATTCGCTCGGCCTCATGGGGCCGAGCATGACGGTCGAGACGGCCTGTTCCTCGTCGCTCGTCGCCGTAGATCTGGCCTGCCACAGCCTGCGGCGCGGCGAGAGCGACATCGCGCTGGCTGGCGGGGTCAACCTCCTCCTCCTCGCCGAGAGGACGGCGGGGCTCGGCAAGCTCGGGGTGCTTTCGCCGGACGGCCGTTGCAAGGCGTTCGACGCGTCTGCGGACGGCTACGTGCGCTCCGAGGGGGCCGGCGTCGTGGCCCTGAAGCGACTCTCGGACGCGCTGCGGGACGGAGATCGAGTTTATTGCGTGATCCGCGCCAGCGCCGTCAACAACGACGGCCCGAGCCACGGTCTCACGGCTCCCAATCCGGCGGCGCAGCGCGCGTTGCTCGCCGACGTCTACCGGAGCGCGCGGATCGAGCCGGCGAGCGTGCACTACGTGGAGGCGCACGGCACGGGGACGGCGCTCGGCGACCCCATCGAGGCTTCCGCGCTCGGTGCCGTGTACGGAGCAGGGCGCCCGCCCGAGCGGCCGCTGCATATCGGCTCCGTCAAGACCAACATCGGTCACCTGGAGGCGGCTGCCGGCATGGCGGGTCTGATCAAGGCGGCGCTCGCGATCGAGCGCGGCGTGATCCCACCGAGCCTGCACTTTCAGCGGCCGAACCCCCACATCGCCTTCGACGCGCTCCGCCTGCGCGTGGTGACGGAGCTTTCGCCGTGGCCGGCGCCCGAGGAGGAACCCCGGAGGGCAGGGGTCAGCTCCTTCGGGTACGGCGGGACGGGCGCGCACGTCGTGCTGGAGGGGCTCCCGCGACCTCTGGCGCTCGATGCGGCCTCCTACGTCGCGAAGGGCGACTCCGCGCGGCGGGTCGCCTGGGTGTTCTCCGGGCAGGGGTCGCAGTGGCCCGGCATGGGTCGGGATCTGGTGCTCGGCGAGCCTGTCTTCCGGGCCAGCCTCGCGCGCTGCGATCGCAGCATGCGGCCCTACCTCGATTTCTCGCTGCTCGATGAGATCCTCGCGGGAGCGCCCCGCGCGCTGCCCGAGCGCGTCGACGTCCTCTGGCCGGTGCTCTTTGCATTTCAGGTCTCGCTGGCCGCTCTCTGGCGATCGCTCGGGCTCGAGCCCTCCGTCGTCGTCGGCCATAGCATCGGCGAGGTTGCCGCCGCGCATGTGGCGGGCGCGCTGACCCTCGAGGACGCGGCGCGTGTCCTCTGCCAGCAGGCGCGGCTCGTCCAGCGCGCCTCGGGGAAGGGCACGATGGCCTTCGTCGCCGTCGGGTGGCAAGACGCCGAGGCGCTCGTGGCGCCTTACGAGGGCCGCCTGGCATGCGCCATCGCCGCGAGCCCCACCGCGACCGTGCTGTCCGGCGAGCCCGAGGCGATGGCGGAGACCCTCGCGAAGCTGGCGGATGCAGGTATCTTTTGCCGTCCCGTGGGCGCAAGCGTCGCTGTGCACGCGCCGCCGATGGACGAGATCGCGAGGCTACTGCCGGCCCTGCTGGGCGATCTTCGCCCGCGCGCGGCCTCGGTTCCCCTGGTTTCGGCGATGACCGGCGAGCCCGCGCGCGGCGAGGATCTCGACGGGGCGTACTGGGCGCGGCAGCTCCGCGAGCCCGTGCGCTTTGCGCAGGCGATCGCGCGCGTCCTCGCCGACGCGGGTGAGCATCCGCCGGTCTTCCTCGAGCTCGCACCCCACCCCATCGTCAAGCCCTCGATCGAGGAGTGCTGCCGAGCCTGGGCGCCGGAGGCGCCGGTCGTCGCCTCACTCGATCGCGTGGAGCGCGCCGCGCGGGCACTCCTCGGGGCGCGGAGCGCGCTCGCTCGTCACGGGGTTGCGTTTCGCACCGAGGAGGCGGGTGAGCGTTCGCCTGCTCGCGCCCATTTGCTGCCGCTGTCGGCCAGGAGCCCCGAGGCGCTGGCCTCGCTGGCCGAGGCCTACGGTCGCACCCTCTCCGTCCACGCGGGTCGGGACGCCGCGTCCACGGATCCCTCGGGGGGCAGCGCCTGCCTGGACGATATCGCCTACACGGCGAGCGCGCGGCGGAGCCACCACGAGCACCGGCTCGCGGTGGTGGGCACGAGCAACGAGGAGATCGCCGCGGCGCTCGAGGCCTTCAGGCGCGGGGAGCAGCCTTCCGGCCTGAGCTACGGCAGAGCGCCTGGGACGCCGCCAAAGGTTGTCTTCGTCTTTTCAGGGCAGGGGTCGCAATGGGCGGGGATGGGCCGCGCGCTCCTGGCCGAGGAGCCGGCGTTCCGCGCCGCGGTCGAGGGGTGCGAGCCGCTGGTGCAGCGGTATGCCGGCTTCTCGCTGCTCGCGGAACTCACGGCCGAGGAAGAGGCCTCCCGCCTGGGCGAGACGGAGGTGGCGCAGCCGGCGATCTTCGCGGTGCAGGTGGCCTTGTCGGCGCTGTGGGCGTCGTGGGGGGTGGTGCCGGACGCGGTGATCGGCCACAGCGTCGGTGAGGTGGCGGCGGCGCACATCTCGGGGGCGCTGGGGCTGGAGGAGGCGGTGCGTCTGGTGTGCACCCGCGGGCGGGTGATGCAGCGCGCGACGGGGCTCGGGAAGATGGCCTCGGTGGCGCTGCCCGAGGAGGAGGCGGCGCAGGTGCTCCGCGGCTACGAGGATCGGCTGGCGATCGGGGCGGTCAACGATCCGGGCTCTGTGGTGCTGTCGGGCGAGGCGGCGGCGCTGGCGGAGGTGCTGGAGCGGCTCGAGCGGCAGGGCGTGGAGGGCCGGATGCTGCGCGTGGACTACGCGTTCCATAGCCCGCAGATGGACCCGCTGGCCGGCGAGCTGGCGCGCGAGCTCGGAGCGCTGGAGGCGCGCCAGGGCGCGATCGCGATGTACAGCACGGTGGAGGGCGGGCTCATCGAGGGCGGCGCGCTCGACGCGGCCTACTGGCCGAGGAACGTCCGCGAGCCGGTGCGCTTCGCGCGGGCCGTGGAGGCGGCGCTCGGCGACGGGTACCAGACCTTCGTGGAGGTGGGGCCGCACCCGGTCCTGTCGCTCAGCGTGGAGCGGTGTCTCTCGGCACGAGGGGCGGAGGGGCGCGCGATCCCCACGCTCCGCCGCGACCAAGGGGGGCGCGGCAGCATGCTCTCGGCCCTCGCGAAGCTGTACGTGCACGGCCACGCCGTGGACTTCGGCCGGCTGTACCCCGAGGACGGGCGCGTGGTCGCGCTGCCGGCGTATCCCTGGCAGCGAAAGCGGTACTGGATCGAAGGCGCGGGCACGCCGCGAGGCGCTCGCAGCACCCCGTCGGAGCACCCGCTGCTGGGCGCGCGGATCGCGGTGGCTGGGGCGAAGGCGGTGTTCGAGGCGATGCTCGGGATGGACGCGATCCCATACCTGATGGACCACCGGGTGCTCGGGCAGGCGGTGGTGCCGGCGACGGGGCTGCTGGAGCTCGCGCGGGCGGCGGGCGAGGCGCTGGGCCTCGGGACGTCGGTGCGGGTCGAGGGGATGGTGGTGAGCGCGCCGCTGTCGCTGCCGGAGCAGGGATGGGTGCGCGTGCAGGTGGTGGTGTCGGAGGCGACGGACGCGGGCCACGCGGTCACGGTGTACAGCCAGCCGCTGTCCTCACGGCACGAGGACGCATGGACCGAGCACGCCACGGGCCGGCTCCGGGCGGCCTCCCGCGAGGCGCCGGCCGCGCTGGTGGATCTGGCTGCTGCGCGCGCGCGCTGCAGCGCCAGCGTGGATGTGGTGGAGCTGTACGGGGCGTTCGAGGGCATGGGCCTGTCGTACGGCCCTGCGTTCCGCGGGCTCGAAGCGCTGTGGCGTGGGCATGGCGAGGTCGTCGCGCGCGTCGCCCTGCCCGCGGCGGCCGGCGAGGACGCCGGGGCCCATGGGGCCCACCCGGCGCTGCTGGACGCGGCGTTGCAGGTTCTCGTCGCGGTCTTCGGCGCGAAGCTCGGGAGCGAGACGTACCTGCCGTGGGAGGTCGGCGACTTCGTGATGTGGCAGCCGGGGGTCACGTCGGCCTGGGTCCACGCGCGGGCGACGGGCGCGGTGGAAGGCAACGCGGAGGTGCTCTCCGGCGACGTCCTGGTGCTGGACGAGGGCGGCGCGGCGGTGGCGGAGCTGAGCGGGGTACGGTTCAAGCGTGCCGACGCAGCGGCGCTGCGGCGAGCGATGGCGGCGGCGCCGCTCGAGGACCTGTATGCGATCAGCTGGCAGGAGGGGCGCCCCACGGGCGATGGGACGCCGCCTTCGGGCGCGTGGCTGCTCCTCCACGGGCCGAGCGAGGGCGGGGAGTTCGCGCGGGCGCTCGAGGCGCGTCTCCGGACTGCGGGAGCGCATTGCACGACGGCGGAGCTCGCGGGAGAGGCAGGCGCGATCGCCGCGATGCTGGATGGGGCGGCCCCGGAGCGGCTCCAGGGCGTGGTGTGCCTGTGGGGCGGGAGCGCGGGCGTCTCTACGGCGGAGCGCGCCGAGGCGGCGAGCCTAGAGGCCCTCGCGGTGGTCCAGGCTCTGTCGCGGCGCGAAGGCAAGGCGCCGCCGCGGCTGGTGTGGGTGACGGAAGGCGCGCAGGCGGTGCGCCCAGGCGAGCCGGTGGCGGCGGCCGCAGCGTCGCTGTGGGGGCTGGGCCGCTCGGTGATGCTGGAGCGACCGGAGCTCGGCTGCACGCTGGTGGACCTGGAGCCCGGGGCTGGCGACGTCGTGGAGGCGTTGTGGCACGAGCTCGGCAGGCCGGACGACGAGCGCGAGATCGCTTGGCGCGCGGGCCAGCGGCTCGTGGCGCGGCTGTGCCGGGTTGCAGCGCGCTCGGGGCTGTCGGTTCCGGATGCGCCGTCGTACCGGCTGGAGATCGCGCAGAAGGGGCTGCTCGATCAGCTGCGTCTGCTGCCGGCCGAGCGGCGAGCGCCGGGCGCGGGCGAGATCGAGATCGAGGTGAAGGCCTCCGGGCTGAACTTCCGCGATGTCATCCGGGCCCTGGGCATGGATCCCAGCGAGGGCACGGAGATGGGCCATGAGTGCGCCGGCGTCGTCACGGCACTCGGTGAGGGCGTGCAACACCTGGCCGTGGGCGATGCGGTGATGGCGATCGCGCCGGGGGCGTTCCGCCGGTTCGTGACGGTGGACGCGCGGCTGGCGAGCCCGCAGCCGGTCGGGCTGTCTGCGGCCGAGGCGGCGGCGTTGCCGATCGTGTTCCTGACCGCGTGGTACGCGCTGCATGAGCTTGCGGGGCTCAAGCGCGGCGAGCGGCTGCTGCTGCACGCGGCGGCCGGCGGCGTAGGGATGGCGGCGGTGCAGGTGGCGCAGTGGCTCGGGGCGGAGGTGCTGGCCACGGCAAGCCCGTCGAAGTGGGGCGTGGTGCGGGCGATGGGGGTCGAGCGGGTGGAGAGCTCGCGGACGCTCGCGTTCGCCGACGCGTACAGGACGGCCGGCGTGGACGTGGTGCTGAACGCGCTGGCGGGCGAGTTTGTGGACGCGAGCCTGTCGTTGCTGTCGGCGGGCGGCCGCTTCCTGGAGATGGGCAAGACCGACATCCGCTCGGCCGAGGCGGTGGGAGCGGCCCATCCGGGCGTCATGTACCGGGCATTCGACCTGCTGGAGGTGGAGCCCGAGCGCATCCAGCAGATGTTCCGCCGGGTGAGCGAAGGGTTCGCCGCGGGGTGGCTGCGCCCGCTGCCGGTGCGCGCCTTCGCGGTCACGGAGGCGGAGGCGGCGCTGCGGTTCATGGCGCAGGCGCGGCACACGGGCAAGATTGTGCTGTTGCCGGCGCCGAAGGCGGCGCTGATAGCACCGCAGAGCACGGTGCTGATCACCGGTGGTCTCGGGGCGCTGGGGCTGCACGTGGCGCGCTGGCTGCGGCAGGAGCACGGGGTGCAGCACCTGGTGCTGGTGGGTCGGCGGGCGCCGGAGGGAGCGCAGCGCGCGGCGGTGGAGGCGCTGCGCGAGGCGGGGGCGCGGGTGACGGTGGTGCAGGCGGACGTGGCAGACGCTGCCGCGGTGCAGGCGCTGGTGTCGTCGGTGCCGGCGGAGCTGCCGCTGCGGGGCGTGATCCACGCGGCGGGCGTGCTCGAGGACGGGGTGCTGTCGGAGCAGACGGAGGCGCAGTACGCGAAGGTGTTCGCGCCCAAGGCGCACGGAGCGCGGAACCTGCACGAGGCGACGCGGACGGTGCCGCTGGAGTTGTTCGTGCTGTTCTCGTCGAGCGCGTCGCTGCTGGGCGCAGCGGGACAGGCGAACTACGCGGCAGCCAACGCGTACCTCGACGGCCTGGCCCAGATGCGTCGGGCCGAGGGGCTGCCCGCGCACAGCGTGAGCTGGGGCCCGTGGGCAGAAGGCGGCATGGTCGAGACGCTGAGCGAGCAGCAGCGGGCGCGGTTTGGTCGCATGGGCGTGGGCGCGCTCGCCCCGGCGCAGGGGCTGTCGCTGCTCGGGCGTGCGCTGTCGCGGCCCGAGGCGCACCTCGGCGCGCTGGAGCTCGACCTGCGGGCGCTGGGCAGGGCGCTCGGGGCCGACGTCCCTCCGGTGTGGCGAACGCTGGTGCAGCCGCGGTCGACCCAGGCAACCCGCCGCGCGTCCGCTGCGACCCAGGAGACCTGGAGGAGTCGGCTCGCGGCGCTCTCTCCCGAGGCGCGCGCCGCCGAGGTGGACGCGATGGTGCGGGGCGAGGCAGCCAGGGTCCTCTCCCTCTCCTCTTCCAGCGATCTGGAGGCGGAGCGGCCGCTGCAGGAGCTGGGGCTCGACTCGCTGATGGCGCTGGAGCTGCGCAACGCGCTCTCCGCGCGGGTTGGCAAGGCGCTGCCGGCCACGCTGCTGTTCGATCGGCCCACCGTCGCCGCGCTGCGGCGCTACCTGCTCGACGAGGTTCTGCCCCCTGACGAGCAGATGGCCGCGCTCGCCGCGGTCCAGCCTCGCGTTGCTCCACGCGAGGAGCCGATCGCCATCGTTGGCATCGGCTGCCGTTTCCCGGGCGGGGTGCACGACCTGGAGAGTTTCTGGCGGCTGCTCGAGGGGGAGGTCGACGCGGTCCGCGAGGTGCCGCGGGAGCGCTGGGACATCGACGCGTACTACGACCCGGATCCGGAGGCGGCGGGCAAGATGGTGACCCGCTGGGGCGGGTTCCTGGAGGACGTCGACCGCTTCGACCCCGCCTTCTTCGGCATCTCGCCGCGCGAGGCGGCGAGCATCGACCCGCAACAGCGGCTGCTGCTCGAGACCACCTGGGAGGCGCTCGAGCGCGCGGGCATCTCAGCCGAAGCGCTCGCGGGCACCCGTACGGGCGTCTATGTCGGGATCTGCGGCAACGATTACCAGGGCTTGATGTTCGCCCGCGGCGCCGAGCGTCTGGATCCCTATTCGTTCCTTGGATCGGCGCATAGCGCGACCGTGGGGCGGCTGTCGTACTGGCTCGGGCTGCAGGGGCCCAACATGGCCGTGGACACCGCGTGCTCGTCGTCGCTGGTGGCGGTGCACCTTGCCTGTCAGGCGCTGCGCTCGGGCGAATGCACAACGGCCCTGGCCGGTGGGGTCAACCTGGTGTTGACTCCGGAGCTGACAGTCTACTTCAGCCGGATGCGCGCGATGTCGCCCTCGGGGCGATGCCACGCGTTCTCCGCGGACGCGGACGGCTACGTGCGCGGGGAGGGCTGCGGCGTGCTGGTGCTCAAGCGGCTGTCGGACGCGGAGCGGGACGGCGATCCGATCCTGGCGGTGATCCGGGGCTCGGCCGTCAACCAGGACGGCCGCAGCCAGGGCCTGACGGCGCCCAACGGCCCCGCCCAGGAGGCGGTCATCCGGCAGGCGCTCGCCCAGGCCGGCGTGAGCCCGGCGTCGGTCGGGTACGTGGAGACCCACGGGACGGGGACGCCGCTGGGCGATCCGATCGAAGCGCAGGCGCTCGGCGCGGTGCTTGGCGAGGGGCGCCCAGCCGGGGCGCCGCTGTGGATTGGCTCGGTCAAGACGAATATCGGCCATACCGAGGGCGCCGCGGGTGTCGCGGGCCTGATCAAGGCGGTGCTGGCGCTCTCGCACGAGCGCATCCCGCGCAGCCTGCACTTCACCGCGCCGAACCCGCACATCGCCTGGTCGGAGCTGCCGCTCCAGGTGGTGTCCGAGCCGGTCCCGTGGCCGGCGAACTGCGCGCCTCGCCGCGCCGGGGTGAGCTCGTTCGGCTTCAGCGGGACCAACGCCCACGTCCTCCTCGAGGAAGCGCCGCGGCGAGCGCTGGTCGAGGCGCCCGCAGAGGCGCCCGCGAACGAGGCGACGGCGTACCTGCTGCCGCTGTCGGCCAAGAGCCCGGAGGCGCTGAGCGCGCTGGCGGCGACCTATGCGACCTTCCTGCCGGCGTCGGAAGCGCGCCTCGGCGACATCGCGTACACGGCGAGCGCGCGGCGGAGCCATCACGAGCACCGGCTCGCCGTGGCCGGCGGGAGCAAGGACGAGCTGGCGGCCGCGCTCGCGGCATACGCGCGGGGCGAGCGGGCCGCCGCGGGCGTGCTCGAAGGCAAGGCGACGGAGACCCCGCCGAAGGTGGTGTTCGTGTTCCCCGGGCAGGGCTCGCAATGGGCAGGCATGGGGCGGCAGCTCTTCGCGGAGGAGCCGGAGTTCCGGCGGGCGCTCGCGGCGTGCGACGAGGCGATCCGACGCGAGGCCGGCTTCTCGGTGATCGAGGTGCTGGCGGCCGAAGACAGCGCGCGGCGGCTCGAGTCGATCGACGTGGTGCAGCCCGTGCTGTTCGCGATCGAGGTGGCGCTCGCGGCGCTGTGGCGGGCGTGGGGCGTCGAGCCCGACGCCGTGGTGGGCCACAGCATGGGCGAGGTGGCCGCGGCCCACGTGGCGGGCGCGCTGTCGCCGGAGGACGCCGCAGCCGTCATCTGCCGGCGCAGCCGCCTGCTCCGCGCGGTGAGCGGCCGAGGCGCCATGGCGCTCGTCGAGCTCAGCATGACGGACGCGGAGCGTGCGCTCGCGGGGTACGAGGATCGCCTCAGCGTGGCGGTGAGCAATGGCCCGCAGTCCACCGTGATCGCTGGCGATCCGGATGCTCTCGGCGAGGTGCTGGCGGCGCTGGAAACCCGGAGCGTGTTCTGCAAGCGGGTGAAGGTGGACGTGGCGTCGCACAGCCCATCCATGGATCCCCTGTGCGGCGAGTTGCTCGTCGCGTTGCAGGCAGTTGCCCCCATGGCGGCGCGCGTGCCGATGCGCTCCACCGTGACAACGCGGCTCCTGCGCGGCCACGAGCTCTCGGCGGGCTACTGGGCGGACAACCTGCGCCGGCCGGTGCGGTTCTCGCAGGTGGTGCAGCGCCTGATCGCCGAGGGGCACGCGCTCTTCGTGGAGATGAGCCCGCACCCGATCCTGTTGCCGTCCGTCGAGGAGAACCTGCGCGAGGTCAGGGCGGAGGGCGCGGCGATCGCGTCCCTGCGCCGGGGGCAGCCGGAGCTCCTCAGCCTGCTTGAATCGATCGGGCGGCTGTACGTGCACGGCCATCCGGTCTCATGGCAGCGGCTCCCTGTGGGAGGCGGGCGCGTCATCGGGCTGCCGTCGTACCCGTGGCAGCGCCAGCGCTGCTGGCTCGAGGGCGTGGGGAGGCCGGCCAGCAGGCCGAAGGAGGTCCGGGTGCTGGACCAGGACGAGGCCGCGTATCCGCTCTCGGAGGTGGTCGTGCGCCCCGAGGCGCACCTTGAAGGCGAGGCGGATGCGCTGGCCGGGTGCGTTTACGACGTCGCGTGGCGGCGCGCAGCGCCGCTGCCCGAGGCGACGCTGGCCCCGGCGGGCGCGTGGCTGATCTTCGCCGACCAGGGCGGCGTGGGGGCAGCGCTCTGCGGGCACATGCGCTCGAAGGGGCAGCAGTGCGTGCTGGTCTCGGCGAGCGCCGGGTACGAGCGGGTGGAGCCGGATCGGTACGGGATCGACCCCTCGAAGGCGGACGACTACCGGCGGCTGCTGCGCGAGGCGTTCGGCGACGCGAGGCGCTGCACCGGCGCGGTGCACCTCTTCAGCCTGGACGCCGTGCCCTTCGAGGCGACCACGGCCGAGAGCCTGGCAGCGGATCTCGTGCGGGGCAGCGTGAGCGCCGCAGCCATGGTGCAGGGGATCGCGCTGGATACGCTGGCCGCCCCGCGGCTGTTCTTCGTGACGCGCGGGGCGCAGCGGCCCTTACCCTGCGACGCCGCGTGGGTGTCGCAGGCGCCGCTCCTCGGGCTCGCCGGGGCGCTCGCGCTGGAGCACCCCGAGCTCGGGTGCAAGCGGATCGATCTGGACCCCGCGGCGGGCGTGGTCTCCACGGACGTCCTGTTCCGGGAGCTCGCAGCGAACGAGGGCGAGGATCAGGTTGCCCTGCGGGGCGGCGACCGGTACGTGGCGAGGCTGGTCCGTGGCCGGCTCGAGGCCGACGTGGCCGCGGTCGCGTCCATCCGCGGGGATGCGACCTACCTGATCACCGGCGGCCTCGGGGGGCTGGGCCTCGCGCTCGCGCGCTGGCTGGTTGGCCGGGGCGCGCGGCATCTCGCGCTGGTGGGGCGCCGCGGTCCGGGCGAGGACGCGCAGAGGGCCATCCAGGCGATGGAAGCGGCCGGCGCGCGGATCGCCGTCTTCCAGGCCGACGTCTCGAGGCGCGACGACGTGGCGCGGGTAGCGGCGGCGATCGAGGCCACCTTGCCGGAGCTCCGCGGCGTCGTGCACGCGGCGGCGGTGCTGGACGACCGCACGGTCCTCGAGCTCTCGGAGGAGAGCTTCCGGCGCGTGTTCGCGCCGAAGGCGCTCGGGGCGTGGAACCTCCACGAGATGAGCGCGGGCCTCCGGCTCGACTTCTTCGTGCTGTACTCGTCGGCCGCCTCGCTCCTGGGCTCGCCGGGGCAGGGTAATTACTCGGCCGCGAATGCGTTCCTCGACGCCCTCGCCCGCCGGCGGGAGCGCTTGGGCCTGCCCGCGATGAGCATCCGATGGGGCGCGTTCTCGGAGGTGGGCCTCGCGGCTGCGCAAGAGAACCGAGGGGAGCGCCTTTCGGCGCGGGGCCTCGCGGGCCTCACCCCGAAGGAGGGCCTTGATGCGCTCGCGCGGCTCCTCGCTCGCCCGCGGGCAGAGGTGGCCGTCGCCCGGCTCGACGCGCGACGCTGGGCCGAGGCGCACGGCGTGGCCGGCGCTCCCTTCTGGGCGGAGGTGCTCGAGGCCGAGCGTCGGGCATCGCCGGCGATATCGATCCGCGCGGAGCTCGAGCAGCGAACACCCGGGGACGCGGCGGCGATCGTCGAACGCCTGCTCGTGGAGGAGGTGGGGCGTGTGCTACGGCTGGCTCCCTCCCGGATCGCTCGGACCGACCGCCTGCGCTACCTGGGCTTCGACTCCCTGATGGCGCTGGAGCTCAAGAACCGGCTGCAGTCGGCCCTCGGGATCCAGGTCACGGGCGCGGCGCTGCTCCGGCACGACAGCATCGCCGCGATCGCCTCGCACCTGCTCGAGCGCATGGCGCTGGGGCCCGTCGCGAACGACGTGGGCGCGGTGCCCGCGCCCCCCGTGATCGAGCCGGCGCCCGAGGAGCGGCATCGACCGTTCCCGCTCACCGACATCCAGCAGGCGTACTGGCTGGGCCGGGGTGTGACCGCCGAGCTCGGCGGCGTGGGATGTCACTACTACATCGAGCTCGAGTCCGAGGGGCTCGACGTCGAGCGCCTCTCCTCGGCTTGGGCGGCGCTGATCGAGCGGCACGACATGCTGCGGGCCGTCATCCTCCCGGACGGCGAGGCGAAGATCCTGGAGGAGGTGCCGCCGTATGCGATCGCGACGATCGATCTCCGGGGGCGCCCGGCTGACGTGATCGCCGCGACGCTGGCCGAGCTGCGCGAGACGATGTCGCACCGGCTCTACGCGCCGCACGAGTGGCCGCTCTTCGACATCCGGGCCGCGATGCTCCCGGGGGGGCGCGTCCGCGTCCACTTCAGCATCGACCTGCTGATCGTCGACGCCACGAGCATGCTGAGGCTCTTCGCCGAGTGGCGCGACCACTACCAGGACCCGCATGCTTCGCGCCGGCGCATCTCCCTCTCGTTCCGCGACTACGTGCTGGCCGAGGCGGCGCTGGCTGGCTCCGACGGCGCGCGCCTGTCCGATGCCTACTGGCTCGAGCGGATCCCGACGCTGCCGAACGCGCCGGAGCTCCCGCGGCTCCCCATCCAGCCCGGGCAGCGCGCGCGCTTCACGCGGCGGGCCGGCGCGCTCGAGCGAGGCCCCTGGCAGCGGCTGAAGGAGCTCGCGCGCCGGCAGGGCGCGACGCCGAGCGAGGTCCTCTGCGCCGCGTTCTCCGAGGTGCTGGCCGCATGGAGCCGGAGCCCTCGCTTCTGCATCGTCCTCACGGCGTCGCGGCGCCTGCCGCTGCACCCGGAGGTCGAGGACCTCGTTGGCGAGTTCACGTCGACGATCCTCCTCGAGGTGGACGCCGCGCCCGGCACGTTCGAGCAGCGCGCGGCGCGGCTCTGGGCGCAGCTCCGGAGCGACCTGGACCACCTGCACACGAGCGGCGTGCGCGTCCTGCGCGAGCTCAACCGCGCGCGCGGGCAGGTGGCCGAGAACCTCGTGCCCATCGTCTTCACGAGCGCGCTCGGGCTGCAGAAGGACGGGGACTGGCCGATGCGTTGGCTGGGGGAGACCGTCCACGGGATCAGCCAGACCCCGCAGGTCTGCCTGGACCACAGCACCATCGAGGAGGACGGGCGGCTGCTCTTCAACTGGGACGCGATCGACGCGGCCTTCCCGGAGGGCGTGCTGGACGCGATGTTCGACGCCTATGGCCGGCTACTGCGCCAGCTCGCCGCGGACGACGCCGCCTGGAGCGCGTCGCCGGCCGAGCTCTTGCCGGTTCCGGCGCCGCAGCTCGAGCAGCGCGCTCACGCCAACGCCACCTCCGCGCCCATCTCGAGCGCGCTGCTCCACACCCTGTTCGCCGACCAGGCCCGGCGCAGCCCGGCGCAGGAGGCGGTGGCGAGCCCGCGGCGGCGCATCTCGTACGGGGAGCTCCACGACCGCGCCGCGTGGGTCGGCCGCCGCTTGCGCGAGCTAGGGGCCGAGCGGGGGCGCCTGGTCGCCGTCGTGATGGACAAGGGCTGGGAGCAGGTCGTCGCGGTGCTCGGCGTGCTCATGTCCGGCGCGGCGTACCTGCCGATCGACGCGGCCGTCCCCCCCGAGCGGCTGCATGCGCTGCTGGAGCACGCGGAGGCCCGCCTGGTCCTGACGCAGACGTGGGTCGACGCGTGCGCGCTCTGGCCCGCGGACGTCCAGCGCCTCTCCGTCGACGACGAGGCCGCCTGGGCCTCCGTTCCCGCAGAGCCCATCGAGCCGCTTCAGGCGCCGGAGGATCTCGCCTACGTCATCTACACTTCCGGATCGACCGGCGCGCCGAAGGGAGTCCGGATCGATCACCGCGGCGCGGTCAACACGATCCTCGACGTGAACCAGCGGTTCGGCGTCGGCCCTGGGGACAGGGTGCTCGCGCTGTCGTCGTTGAGCTTCGATCTTTCCGTGTACGACGTGTTTGGCGTGCTCGCCGCTGGCGGGACCATCGTGTTGCCCGAGCACGAGCGGCGGCTGGACCCGGCGCACTGGACCGAGCTCCTCGCCGAGGAGCGGGTGACGCTCTGGAACTCCGTCCCGGCGTTGATGGAGATCTGGGTGGAGCACGCGGAGGATCGCAGGGGCGCGATGCCGGCGTCGTTCCGGCTCGCGATGCTGAGCGGCGACTGGATCCCGGTCACCCTGCCGGATCGCATCCGATCGCTCGCAGCCGCGCGCCCGGCCGGAGCGAGGCCGGTCGAGGTGATCAGCCTGGGCGGCGCGACCGAGGCCTCCATCTGGTCGATCCTCTACCCCATCGAGCGCGTCGATCCGCGGTGGAAGAGCATCCCCTACGGTCGCCCCATGGTGAACCAGCGCTTCGATGTGCTGGACGACGCGCTCGACCCCTGTCCGGACTGGGTCCCTGGTCACCTCTATATCGGCGGGATCGGGCTCGCGCAGGGTTATCATCGCGACGAGGCCGAGACGCGAACGAGCTTCATCGTCCACCCGCGCACGGGGGAGCGGCTCTATCGCACCGGGGACATGGGCCGTTACCTGCCCGGCGGGGACATCGAGTTCCTCGGTCGTCGCGACACCCAGGTGAAGGTCGGCGGCCACCGGATCGAGCTCGGCGAGATCGAGGCGGCGCTGGTCCAGCACCCGCGCGTCGCCGCCGCGGCCGTCGTCGTGAAGGGAGATCCTCGCGGCCAGCGGCGCCTCGCGGCCTATGTCGTCCCGGCGCCTGACGGCGGAGCGGGGATCGAGGAGGCGCTGCGCGGCTTCTTGCGGACCAAGCTGCCGGAGTACATGGTCCCGGCCGCGATTGTTGCGATTGACGCCTTGCCGCTGACTGGAAACGGCAAGGTCGATCGCGGCGCGCTGACCCGGCGGCAGGACGCTGCGCCGCCCTTTCCCGCGGAGGCCCACGCCGCGCCGCAAGACGGCAACGAGGCGCAGATCGCCGCGATCGTCGCGGATGTGCTGGGGCTCGACGAGATCAGCGTGCAGCGGAGCTTCTTCGATCTGGGCGCGAGCTCGATCCAGCTCGTCCGGATCGCGAACCGGATACGAAAGGCGCTCCGGGTGGAGCTCCCGATCGTCGAGATGTTCCGCCGCCCCAACGTCCGCGAGCTGTCCAGCCTCCTGTCCCACCCGGGGGGCGAGATCGGCTCTCTGGACAGAGCGCGCGCGCGCGCCGAGGCCCGGCTTAGATCCCGCGCGCGGCATTGATGCGAGCGGCCCAACCCTTGTCGCCGCGGCTCGGGACCGGCGTCGCGGCGTACGATTGAGGTAATCGAGGAATGAAGAAAATGGACAGCGATGCCCTCGAGGGAGCAATCGCGATCATCGGAATGGCGGGCAGATTCCCCGGCGCGCGCGACGTCGGCGAGCTCTGGCGGAACCTGCGCGATGGCGTCGAGTCCGTCACGTTCTTCTCCGAGGAGGAGCTGCTCGCCTCCGGGGTCGATCCCGCGCTTCTCGCCACCCCGGGCTATGTCCGGGCAGGGGCCGTCCTCAAGGGCGTCGACGAGTTCGACGCTTCGTTCTTCGGCATCAGCAGGCGCGAGGCCGAGCTCACGGATCCGCAGCACCGCATCTTCCTGGAGAATGCGTGGGAGGCGATCGAGAGCGCCGGATACGACCCTCACGCCTACGAGGGATCCATCGGTGTCTTCGCCGGGGCCAGCGTGAGCACCTACCTGCTCCGTGAGCTCCTGTCGGGCCGCGCGATCACGACGAAAGGGGCCGCCGGCTTCCTGACGCTCGTCGGCAACGACAAGGATTACCTGGCGACCCGCGTCGCGCACAAGCTCGACCTTCGTGGGCCGAGCGTCAGCATCCAGACCGCCTGCTCGACGTCCCTTGTGGCGGTGCACATGGCTTGCGCGAGCCTCCTCGCCCGCGAGTGCGATATGGCGCTCGCGGGCGGGGTGACGGTGCGGATCCCGCACCGCGTGGGGTATCTGTACGAGGAGGGGTTCATCTTCACGCCCGACGGTCATTGCCGGGCCTTCGACGCGGGGGCGCAGGGAACCCACCCCGGCAGCGGCTCCGGTGTCGTCCTCTTGAAGCGCCTCGCGGACGCGATCGAGGACGGGGATTTCATCCACGCGATCGTCCGCGGATCGGCCGTCAACAACGACGGGGCGGCGAAGGTGGGCTTCACTGCGCCGAGCGAGATCGGCCAGGCCCACGTGATCACCGAGGCGCTGGCCGTCGCGGGGGTCGAGGCGCGGAGCATCGGGTACGTCGAGGCGCACGGGACGGGCACGGCCATCGGGGATCCCATCGAGATCTCGGCGCTTACCCGGGCGTTCCGCGCCGACACCGAGGAGCGGCAGTTCTGTGCCGTGGGCTCGATCAAGAGCAACATGGGGCACCTCGAGTCGGCGGCGGGCATCGCCAGCCTGATCAAGGCCGTCCTCGCGCTCCGGCACCGGAAGCTGCCGCCCAGCCTGCACGTCGCGTCGCCGAACCCGCTGATCGATTTCGAGCGCAGCCCATTCTACGTCAACACGGCGCTCAAGGACTGGGACGCCGGCGAGACGCCGCGGCGGGCCGGGGTGAGCTCGTTCGGGATCGGAGGGACGAACGCCCATGTCGTGCTGGAGGAGGCGCCCCCGGTCGCCGCCCCGGCGCCGTCCGCGGAGGCGAAGCTCCTGCTCTTGCCGCTGTCCGCGAAGAGCCCCGAATCGCTCTCAGCGCTGGCCGGGGCGTACGTGCCGTTCCTGTCAGACAGCGACGCGGGCAGCCTCGAAGACATCGTGTTCACGGCCAGCCTCCGGCGCCGCCATCACGAGCACCGGCTCGCGGTGGTCGGCGCGAGCCGCGAGGAGATGGCGGCGGCGCTCGAGGCGTTCGCGCGGGGCGAGGACACCGCGGGCGTGGCCGTCGGAAAGGCGCCGCAGGCGCCGCCGAAGGTGGTGTTCGTCTTCCCCGGGCAGGGCTCGCAATGGGCGGGCATGGGCAGGCAGCTCTTCGCCGAGGAGCCGGCGTTCCGGCGGGCGCTCGAGGCGTGCGACCAGGCGATCCGCCGCGAGGCCGGCTTCTCGGTGATCGAGGCGCTCCATGCCGAGGACAGCGCAGCGCGGCTCGGGGCGATCGACGTGGTGCAGCCGGCGCTGTTCGCGATCGAGGTGGCGCTCGCGGCGCTGTGGCGGGCGTGGGGCGTCGAGCCCGACGCCGTGGTGGGCCACAGCATGGGCGAGGTGGCCGCGGCCCACGTGGCGGGCGCCCTGTCGCTCCGCGACGCGGCGGCGATCATCTGCCGCCGCAGCCGCCTCCTGCGGAGGGTGAGCGGGCGAGGGGTGATGGCGCTGTGCGAGCTGCCCGTGCCCGAGGCCGAGGCCGAGCTCCGCGGCTACGAGGATCGGCTGAGCATCGCCGTGAGCAACGGCCCTCGCTCGACGGTGATCGCGGGCGAGCCGGCGGCGATGGACGAGCTCCTCGCCAGGCTGGAGCGGAAGAAGGTCTTCTGCCGGCGGGTGAAGGTGGACGTCGCGTCGCACAGCCCGCAGATGGATCCGCTCCGTGAGGAGCTCGTGGCCGCCCTGCGCGACGTGGCGCCGGCTCCGGTCGGTACCCCGATGCGCTCGACGGTGACGGGGGAATGGCTGCGCGGCGGAGAGCTCACCGCGGCGTACTGGGCCGACAACCTGCGCAAGCCGGTGCTGTTCGGCCGCGCGATCGGCGACCTGCTGGAGGGCGGGCACCAGATCTTCCTGGAAATGAGCCCTCACCCTCTCCTCGTGCCGTCGGTCGAGGAGATCCTGCTCCATGGCAACCGGGACGGCGCGGCGATCGCGTCGCTCCAGCGGGACTCCGACGAGCGCCGGTGTCTCCTGCGCGCGGCCGGGGCGCTGTATGCGCGCGGGTACGCCATGGCGTGGAAGAAGCTCCGCCCGGAGGGGGGGCGCGTCGTGCTGCTGCCGAGCTACGCCTGGCAGCGGACGCGGTACTGGGTGGACGCTGGCAGCGGGGCCGACGAGGAGCAAAGCAGCGCCGCCGTGCCGGCGCCGGCGGCCGCGCCGGCCCCTTCAGGCCGGCTCTACGAGATCGTCTGGCAGGAAGAACCCTGCCCGGTCGAGCCCGCGCCCGTCGCGGGATCCTGGCTGGTGCTCCACCGGGGCACCGCGCTCGCGCGGGCGCTCCTGTCGCGCTCCGCGCCGGCGGGTGCGCGGTGCATCCCGGGAGCGCTCGACGCGCCCGCGGCGGCCTACCGGGCGGCGCTGGAGGCCGCGGGCCCGGGCGGGCTCCAGGGGGTCGTGTGCGTGTGGGGCGGCGACGACGGCACCTCCGGGGCGGAGCGCGCCGAGGCCGCGAGCGTCGCGGCGCTGCAGCTCGTGCACGAGATCTTCCGGCGCGAGGACGCGGCGCCGCCGCGGCTGCTCTGGGTGACGGAGGGCGCGCAGGCGGTGCGCGCCGGCGAGCCCGTCGCGGTGGCGGAGGCGTCGCTCTGGGGGCTGGGTCGAGCGGTGATCGCGGAGCGGCCAGAGCTCGGCTGCACGCTCGTCGATCTGGAGCCTTCCGCGAGCGACGCCGTGGACGCGCTCTTGCGCGAGCTCGGGCGCCCGGACGACGAGGACCAGATCGCCTGGCGCGGGGGGAAGCGCTACGCGGCGAGGCTCGTCGAGGCGCGGCCGCGGCTCGAGCTCGCGGGTGGACCACGGATCGCGGCGCAGAGCACGGTGCTGATCACCGGCGGGCTCGGGGCGCTGGGCCTGCGCGTCGCCCGGTGGCTCCGCGAGGAGCACGGGGTGCAGCACCTGCTCCTCGCCGGGCGCCGCGCGCCGGCGGGGGACCAGCTCGCCGCCATCGAGGCGCTGCGCGCGGCGGGGGCGCGCGTCACCCTGGCGCAGGTCGACGTCGCGGATGCGTCTCAGGTCGAGGCCGCGCTGCAGCTCGTTCCCGCAGATCTGCCGCTGAGCGGGGTGATCCACGCGGCCGCTATCCTCGACGATGGGGTCCTCTCGAGGCAGACCGCGGAGCGTTACGCGCAGGTCCTCGCGCCGAAGGCGCGGGGCGCCTGGAACCTGCACCAGGCGACGCGTGACGTCCCGCTCGACTTCTTCGTCCTGTTCTCCTCCGGCGCCTCGGTGCTCGGAGCTGCGGGGCAGAGCAGCTACGCGGCGGGGAATGCGTTCCTGGACGGCCTTGCGCACGCGCGCCGCGCGGAGGGGCTGCCGGCGCACAGCCTGAGCTGGGGTCCGTGGGGTGAGGTGGGGCTCGCCATGGGGCTGGACGACCTCCAGCGGGCGCGTGTCGCGCGGCAGGGGCTCGGCATGCTCCCGCCCGCGCAGGCGATCGCGCTCCTCGGGCGAGCGCTCGCGCGGCCGGAAGCGCACCTCTGCCCGCTGTCCCTCGATGTCGAGGCGGCGCGGCGCGCCTCCCCGGCGGGCGCGCCGGCGCCCCTCTGGCGGGCGCTCGTCGCCCCCCGGCCGGCGCTCGGTGGAGCGCTGCGGCTCGCGGAGCTCTCGCCCTCGGCGCGGCGCAGGGAGCTGGAAGCGGCGGTGCGGGGGGACGTGGCCAAGGTGCTCTCGCTCGGCTCGGCCAGCGACACGCCCGTCGACCGCCCGCTGCGGGAGCTCGGGCTCGACTCGCTCATGGCGCTCGAGCTGCGCAACCGGCTCTCGGCGCGCATCGGCCGGCCGCTGTCGGCGACGGTCGTCTTCGATCACCCGACGGTCGCGGCGCTCTCCCGGTTCCTGTGCGATCAAGTGGCCGGGATTCACGGTGAACGCCCCGCGATCGAGCCCGCGCCCCGTCCCCGGGACGAGCCGATCGCTGTCGTGGCCATCGGCTGCCGCTTCCCCGGCGGCGTGCGCGATCCCGAGAGCTTCTGGCGGCTGCTCGAGCGGGGCGAGGACGCGGTCGGCGAGGTGCCCCGCGAGCGCTGGGACATCGACGCCTATTACGATCCCGATCCGGACGCGCCCGGCAAGATGATGAGCCGCTGGGGCGGGTTCCTCGAAGGGGTGGACCTCTTCGACCCGAGCTTCTTCGAGATCTCGCCCCGCGAGGCGGCGGGGCTGGATCCGCAGCAGCGCCTGTTCCTCGAGGTGAGCTGGGAGGCGATCGAGCGCGCCGGCCTCCCGCCGGAGGCGCTGATGGGCAGCGACACGGGGGTCTTCCTCGGGATCTGCACCCACGATTACCAGACGCTGGCGCGGGGCGGCCGGGAGGGCCTCGACCCGTTCACGATGCTGGGTACGGCGCACAGCATGAGCGTGGGCCGGCTCTCGTACTGGCTCGGTCTCAGGGGCCCGAACATGCCTGTGGACACCGCGTGCTCGTCCTCGCTCGTGGCCATTCACCTGGCGTGTCAGGCCCTCCGGAACGGCGAGTGCTCCCTGGCGCTCGCGGGCGGGGTCAATCTGATCCTGAGCCCGGAGCACACCGTGGGTCTCACCAAGACCCGCGCGCTGTCGCCGACGGGCCGGTGCCGGGCGTTCTCGGCGGACGCCGACGGCTTCGTCCGGAGCGAGGGGTGCGGCGTGCTGGTGCTCGAGCGCCTGTCGGACGCGGTGCGGCGGGGCGATCCCATCCTGGCCGTCGTGCGCGGCTCGGCGATCAACCAGGACGGGCGGAGCAACGGACCGACGGCGCCGAGCGGCCCGGCGCAGGAGGTGGTGATCCGGCGGGCCCTGGCGCAGGCGGGGGTCCCGCCCTCCGGCGTGGGGTACGTCGAGGCGCACGGGACAGGGACCCAGCTCGGCGATCCCATCGAGGTGCAGGCGCTCGGGGCCGTGCTCGGCGAAGGACGCGCGCCGGAGCGGCCCGTGATCGTCGGATCCGTGAAGACGAACATCGGCCATACCGAGGCCGCCGCCGGCGTCGCGGGCGTCATCAAGGCGGTGCTGGCCCTGCAGCGCGCGCGCATCCCGAGGTCGCTGCATTTCACGGCGTCCAACCCGCATATCCCGTGGGCCGAGCTCCCCGTGAAGGTGGCTTCGGAGGAGACCCCGTGGCCCGACTCGCCGCGGATCGCCGCGGTGAGCTCGTTCGGGCTGAGCGGGACGAACGCGAACGTGGTCCTCGAGGAGGCGCCGCCCCCGGCGGCCCGGAGCGTGCCGCGCGCGGACGACGCGCCGGTCCTGTTCCCCGTCTCGGCGCATGGCCCCGAGGCGCTCGTGGCAGCGGCGGCGGCGTACGGGCGGTTCCTCTCGGCGGAGGGAGGCGGCGACGCGTCTCCGCTGAGGGATATCGCATATACAGCGAGCGTACGTCGCGGCCACCGGGAGCACCGCCTGGCCGTCGTGGGGAGTTCCCGGGCGGAGATCGGCGCGGCGCTCGAGGCCTTCGGGCGCGGCGAGGCGCCGGCGGGCGTCGTGCGAGGGCGAGCGTCGCGGGGCGTGCCGCCGAGGGTGGTGTTCGTGCTCTCCGGGCAGGGGTCGCAATGGGCGGGGATGGGCCGTGCGCTCCTGGCCGAGGAGCCGGCGTTCCGCGCCGCGGTCGAGGGGTGCGAGCCGCTGGTGCAGCGGTATGCCGGCTTCTCGCTGCTCGCGGAGCTCACGGCCGAGGAAGAGGCTTCCCGCCTGGGCGAGACGGAGGTGGCGCAGCCGGCGATCTTCGCGATGCAGGTGGCCTTGTCGGCGCTGTGGGCGTCGTGGGGGGTGGTGCCGGACGCGGTGATCGGCCACAGCGTTGGGGAGGTGGCGGCGGCGCACATCTCGGGGGCGCTGGAGCTGGAGGAGGCGGTGCGTCTGGTGTGCACCCGCGGGCGGGTGATGCAGCGCGCGACGGGGCTCGGGAAGATGGCCTCGGTGGCGCTGCGCGAGGAGGAGGCGGCGCGGGCGCTTCGCGGCTACGAGGATCGGCTGGCGATCGGGGCGGTCAACGATCCGGGCTCTGTGGTGCTGTCGGGCGAGGCGGCGGCGCTGGCGGAGGTGCTGGCGCGGCTCGAGCGGCAGGGCGTGGAGGGCCGGATGCTGCGCGTGGACTACGCGTTCCATAGCCCGCAGATGGAGCCGCTGGCCGGCGAGCTTGCGCGCGAGCTCGGAGGGCTGGCGGCGCGCCCGGGCGCGCTCGCGATGTACAGCACGGTGGAGGGCGGGCTCATCGAGGGCGGCGCGCTCGATACGACCTACTGGCCGAGGAACGTCCGCGAGCCGGTGCGCTTCGCGCGGGCCGTGGAGGCGGCGCTCGGCGATGGGTACCAGACCTTCGTGGAGGTGGGGCCGCACCCGGTGCTGTCGCTCAGCGTGGAGCGGTGTCTCTCGGCACGAGGCGCGGAGGGGCGCGCGGTCCCCACGCTCCGGCGCGATCAGGGGGGGCGCGGCAACATGCTCTCGGCGCTCGCGAAGCTGTACGTGCACGGCCACGCCGTGGACTTCGGCCGGCTGTACCCCGAGGGCGGGCGCGTGGTCGCGCTTCCGGCGTATCCCTGGCAACGCGAGCGGTACTGGATCGAAACCGCGCGCTCGCCCGCAGCGGGGAGTGGTGGTGTCGCGACCAGGCACCCGCTGCTGGGCGCGCGGATCGCGGTGGCGGGCGCGAAGGCGGTGTTCGAGGCGACGCTCGGGATGGAGGCCGTGCCGTACCTGGGGGAGCACCGGGTGTTCGGGCAGGCGGTGATTCCCGGGACGGGGCTGCTGGAGCTCGCGCGCGCGGCGGGCGAGGCGCTGGGCCTTGGGACGTCGTCGCGGGTCGAGGGGCTGGTGGTGGGAGCGCCGCTGTCGCTGCCGGAGCAGGGATGGGTGCGCGTGCAGGTGGTGGTGTCCGAAGCGACGGACGCGGGCCACGCGGTCGCTGTGTACAGCCAGCCGCTGTCGTCGCGACCGGAAGGGGGTTGGACCGAGCACGCGGTGGGACGGCTGCGCGTGGGCTCCGGCGAGGCGCCGGTGGCCGCGGCGGATCTGGGTGCGGCGCGCGCTCGCTGTGGCACGGGCGTGGATGTGGCGGAGCTGTACGGGTCGTTCGAGGGCATGGGCCTGTCGTACGGCCCTACGTTTCGCGGGCTCGAAGCGCTGTGGCGTGGCCATGGCGAGGTCGTCGCGCGCGTCGCCCTGCCCGCCCAGACCGGCGAGGGCGCCGGGCCCTACGGAGCCCACCCGGCGCTGCTGGACGCGGCGTTGCAGGCGCTCGGGGCGGCCTTCGGAGCGAAGCTCGGGAGCGAGACATACCTGCCGTGGGAGATCGGCGGCTTCGTGGTGCGGCAGCCAGGCGTGACGTCGGCCTGGGTCCACGCGCGAGCGACGGGCGCAGCCGAAGGCCCTGCGGAGGTGCTCTCCGGCGACGTCCTGGTCTTGGATGAGGGCGGCGCGGCGGTGGCGGAGCTGAGCGGGGTACGGTTCAAGCGTGCCGACGCGGCGGCGCTGCGGCGTGCGATGACGGCGGCGCCGCTCGAGGACCTGTATGCGATCACCTGGCAGGAGAGGCGCCCCGCGGGCGATGAGACAGGGCCGTCGGGCGCGTGGGTCCTGCTGCGCGGACCGGAGGAGGACGTGGCGCTCGCGCGGGCGCTCGAGGCGCGCCTGCGGTCCGCGGGAGCGCACTGCACGACGGCGGAGGTCGCGAGAGAGGCAGGCGCGATCGCCGCGATGCTGGACGGAGCGGGCCCGGAGCGGCTCCAGGGCGTGGTGTGCCTGTGGGGCGGCGGCGCGGGCGCCTCTACGGCGGAGCGCGCCGAGGCGGCGAGCCTAGAGGCCCTCGCGGTGGTCCAGGCGCTGTCGCGGCGCGAAGACAAGGCGCCGCCGCGATTGTTCTGGGTGACGGAGGCAGCGCAGGCGGTGCGCCCAGGCGAGCCGGTGGCGGCGGCGGCGGCGTCGCTGTGGGGGCTGGGCCGCTCGGTGATGCTGGAGCGCCCGGAGCTCGGCTGCACGCTGGTGGATCTGGAGCCCGGGGCTGGCGACGCCGCGGAGGCGCTGTGGCACGAACTCGGCAAGTCGGACGACGAGCGCGAGATCGCCTGGCGGACGGGCCAGCGACACGTGGCGCGGCTGTGCCGGGTCGCAGCGCGCTCGGGGCTGTCGGTTCCGGATGCGCCGTCGTACCGGCTGGAGATCGCGCAGAAGGGGCTGCTCGATCAGCTGCGTCTGCTGCCCGCCGAGCGGCGAGCGCCGGGGCCAGGCGAGATCGAGATCGAGGTGAAGGCCTCGGGGCTCAACTTCCGCGACGTCATCCGGGCCCTGGGCATGGATCCGAGCGAGGGCACGGAGATGGGCGGCGAGTGCGCCGGCGTCGTCACGGCACTCGGCGAGGGCGTGCAACACCTGGCCGTGGGCGATGCGGTGATGGCGATCGCGCCGGGGGCGTTCCGCCGGTTCGTGACGGTGGACGCGCGGCTGGCGAGCCCGCAGCCGGTCGGGCTGTCTGCGGCCGAGGCGGCGGCGTTGCCGATCGTGTTCCTGACCGCGTGGTACGCGCTGCACGAGCTTGCGGGGCTCAAGCGCGGCGAGCGGCTGCTGCTGCACGCGGCGGCCGGCGGCGTAGGGATGGCGGCGGTGCAGGTGGCGCAGTGGCTCGGGGCGGAGGTGCTGGCCACGGCAAGCCCGTCGAAGTGGGGCGTGGTGCGGGCGATGGGGGTCGAGCGGGTGGAGAGCTCGCGGACGCTCGCGTTCGCCGACGCGTACAGGACGGCCGGCGTGGACGTGGTGCTGAACGCGCTGGCGGGCGAGTTCGTGGACGCGAGCCTGTCGTTGCTGTCGGCGGGCGGTCGCTTCCTGGAGATGGGCAAGACCGACATCCGCTCGGCCGAGGCGGTGGGAGCGGCCCATCCGGGCGTCATGTACCGGGCGTTCGACCTGCTGGAGGTGGAGCCCGACCGGATCCAGCAGATGTTCCGCCGGGTGAGCGAAGGGTTCGCCGCGGGGTGGCTGCGCCCGCTGCCGGTGCGCGCCTTCGCGGTCACGGAGGCGGAGGCGGCGCTGCGGTTCATGGCGCAGGCGCGGCACACTGGCAAGATCGTGCTGTTGCCCGCGCCGAAGGCGGCGCTGATAGCGGCGCAGAGCACGGTGCTGATCACCGGTGGTCTCGGCGCGCTGGGGCTGCACGTGGCGCGCTGGCTTTGGCAGGAGCACGTGGTGCAGCACCTGGTGCTGGCGGGTCGGCGGGCGCCGGAGGGAGCGCAGCGCGCGGCGGTGGAGGCGCTGCGCGAGGCGGGGGCGCGGGTGACGGTGGTGCAGGCGGACGTGGCGGACGCTGCCGCGGTGCAGGCGCTGGTGTCCTCGGTGCCGGCGGAGCTGCCGCTGCGGGGGGTGATCCACGCGGCGGGGGTGCTCGAGGACGGGGTGCTGTCGGAGCAGACGGAGGCGCAGTACACGAAGGTGTTCGCGCCGAAGGCGCGCGGGGCGTGGAACCTGCACGAGGCGACGCGGACGGTGCCGCTGGAGCTGTTCGTGCTGTTCTCGTCGAGCGCGTCGCTGCTGGGCGCAGCGGGACAGGCGAACTACGCGGCGGCCAACGCGTACCTCGACGGCCTGGCGCAGAGGCGTCGGGCCGAGGGGCTGCCGGCGCACAGCGTGAGCTGGGGCCCGTGGGCAGACGGCGGCATGGTCGAGACGCTGAGCGACGTGCAGCGGGCGCGCTTTGCACGCATGGGCGTGGGCGCGCTCGCCCCGGCGCAAGGGCTGTCGCTGCTGGGACGCGCGCTGTCGCGGCCCGAGGCGCACCTCGGCGCGCTGGAGCTCGACCTGCGGGCGCTGGGCAGGGCGCTCGGGGCCGACGTCCCTCCGGTGTGGCGAACGCTGGTGCAGCCGCGATCGACGCAAGCAGCCGTCCGCGCGTCCGCCCCGACCCAGGAGACCTGGAGGAGTCGGCTCGCGGCGCTCTCTCCCGAGGCGCGCGCCGCCGAGGTGGATGCGATGGTGCGGGGCGAGGCAGCCAGGGTCCTCTCCCTCTCCTCTTCCAGCGATCTGGAGGCGGACCGGCCGCTGCAGGAGCTGGGGCTCGACTCGCTGATGGCGCTGGAGCTGCGCAACGCGCTCTCGGCGCGGGTCGGCAAGGCGCTGCCGGCCACGCTGCTGTTCGATCGGCCGACCGTCGCCGCGCTGCGGCGCTACCTGCTCGACGAGGCCCTGCTCCCCGGCGAGCAGAAAGCCCCGCTCGCCGCGGTCCAGCCTCGCGTTGCTCCACGCGAGGAGCCGATCGCCATCGTGGGCATCGGCTGCCGTTTCCCGGGCGGGGTGCACGACCTGGAGAGCTTCTGGCGGCTGCTCGAGGGGGAGGTCGACGCGGTCCGCGAGGTGCCGCGGGAGCGCTGGGACATCGACGCGTACTACGACCCGGATCCGGAGGTGGCGGGCAAGATGGTGACCCGCTGGGGCGGGTTCCTGGAGGACGTCGACCGCTTCGACCCCGCCTTCTTCGGCATCTCGCCGCGCGAGGCGGCGAGCATCGACCCGCAGCAGCGGCTGCTGCTCGAGACCACCTGGGAAGCGCTCGAGCGCGCGGGTCTCCCGGCCGAAGCGCTCGCGGGCACCCGTACGGGCGTCTATGTCGGGATCTGCGGCAACGAGTATCAGGCCATGATGCTCGCCCGCGGCGCCGAGCGGTTCGATCCGTACTCGTTGCTGGGCTCGGCGCACAGCGCGACGGTGGGGCGGCTGTCGTACTGGCTCGGGCTGCAGGGGCCCAACATGGCCGTGGACACCGCGTGCTCGTCGTCGCTGGTGGCGGTGCACCTTGCCTGCCAGGCGCTGCGGTCGGGCGAATGCACGACGGCCCTGGCCGGTGGGGTCAACCTGGTGCTGACCCCGGAGCCGACGGTCTACTTCAGCCGGATGCGCGCGATGTCCCCCTCCGGGGGCTGCAGAGCGTTCTCCGCGGACGCGGACGGCTACGTGCGCGGGGAGGGCTGCGGCGTGCTGGTGCTCAAGCGGCTGTCGGACGCGGAGCGGGACGGCGATCCGATCCTGGCGGTGATCCGGGGCTCGGCCGTCAACCAGGACGGCCGCAGCCAGGGCCTGACGGCGCCCAACGGCCCCGCCCAGGAGGCGGTGATCCGGCAGGCGCTCGCCCAGGCCGGGGTGAGCCCGGCGTCGGTCGGGTACGTGGAGACGCATGGGACGGGCACGCCGCTGGGCGATCCGATCGAAGCGCAGGCGCTCGGCGCGGTGCTTGGCGAGGGGCGCCCAGCCGGGGCGCCGCTGTGGATCGGCTCGGTCAAGACGAATATCGGCCACACCGAGGGCGCCGCGGGTGTCGCGGGCCTGATCAAGGCGGTGCTCGCGCTCTCGCACGAGCGCATCCCGCGCAGCCTGCACTTCACCGCACCGAACCCGCACATCGCCTGGTCGGAGCTGCCGCTCCAGGTGGCTTCGGAGCCGGTCCCGTGGCCGCCGAACGGGAAACCCAGGATCGCCGGGGTCAGCTCGTTCGGCTTCAGCGGGACCAACGCGCACGTCCTCCTCGAGGAAGCGCCGCGGCGAGCGCTGGTCGAGGCGCCCGCAGAGGCGCCCGCGAACGAGGCGACGGCGTACCTGCTGCCGCTGTCGGCCAAGAGCCCGGAGGCGCTGAGCGCGCTGGCGGCGACCTATGCGACCTTCCTGCCGGCGTCGGAAGCGCGCCTCGGCGACATCGCGTACACGGCGAGCGCGCGGCGGAGCCATCACGAGCACCGGCTCGCCGTGGCCGGCGGGAGCAAGGACGAGCTGGCGGCGACGCTCGCGGCATACGCGCGCGGAGACGGTCCTTCGGGCGTGGTCGAGGGCAAGGCGTCGCCGGTGCCACCGAAGGTCGTGTTCGTCTTCTCCGGGCAAGGCTCGCAATGGGCGGGCATGGGCACCCAGCTCCTCGAGCAGGAGCCTGTGTTCCGGAGCGCGCTCGAGGCGTGCGACGAGGCGCTCCGGCCGCATCTGGGCGGCTCGGTGATCGATGCGATGAGAGAGCCCGAGGAGCGCTCGCGGCTCGGCGAGACGGAGGTGGCGCAGCCGGCGCTGTTCGCGATCGAGGTGGCGCTGGCCGCGCTGCTCAGGTCGTGGGGGCTCGTGCCGGAGGCGGTGATCGGGCACAGCGTCGGCGAGATCGCCGCGGCCCATGTCGCCGGGATCCTCGACCTCGATGAGGCCGCGCGCCTCGTGGCGCTGCGTGCCCGGATCATGCAGCGCGCGACAGGCCAGGGAAAAATGATCTCGGTCTCCCTGGCCGAGGACGAAGCGAAGGCGGCGATTGCGGGGCTCGAGCCGCGGGTAGGCGTCGCGGCGGTCAATGCGCCCCGGCAGGTGGTCCTCTCCGGAGACGCGGCCGCGCTCGACGCCGTGGCGCAGAGGCTCGTGGCACAGGGGGTCGCGTGCCGGGAGCTGCGCGTCAAATACGCATTTCACAGCCCGCAGATGGATCCGCTGCGGTCGGCGTTCGTGGACGCCATCGGAGAGCTCGCGCCGAAGCGCGCGGCGATCCCGATGCTCAGCACCGTGACAGGGGCGGAGATCTCGGGACAGGAGCTCGACGTCTCCTACTGGGGGCAGAACCTCCGCGGGACGGTGCGCTTCGCGCAGGCCGTGGCGGCGTCGCTCGCCAAGGGGCATTGCGTGTTCGTGGAGGTGGGGCCGCACCCGGTTCTATCGCTCGACGTGGAGCAATGCCTCGCGGCGCGCGGGGAGGCGGGGCGCGCGGTGGCGACGCTGCAACGAGGCAAGGAAGAGCGCACGCGTGTCCTGCATGCGCTGGGGGCGCTGTATGCGCACGGCGCCCACGTGTCCTGGGAACGGCTCTATCCCGAGGGCGGGCGCGTCGTCGCGCTGCCGGCCTATCCATGGCAACGGCGGCGCTACTGGATCGAAACCTCGCGCTCGCTCGCGGCGGGTAGCGGCGGCGCCGCGACCGGGCACCCGCTCCTCGGCGCGCTCACGCCTGCGGCGTTCGCAGAAGCCGTGTTCGAGGTGGCCTTGAGCGCCGCGACGCTCCCGTATCTGGCAGACCACCGGGTCTTCGGTGAGGTGATCGTTCCCGGCGCCGCGCTGCTCGAGATCGTGCGCGCTGCGGCGGCCACCCGCCTCGGCTGGGAGCGGGTCCGGGTGACGAGCCTGGTCATCCAGGCGCCCCTGCGCTTGCCCGACGCGGGGACGCGCCGCGTGCAGGTGGTCCTGCCCGCGAGGAGCCCGGAGGGCGCCGAGGTGATCGTCTACAGCCGCGCCGGCGACGCGAACCCCGACGATCCCTGGACGGCGCACGCGCGCGGGCACGTGTCGCCCATCGAGGCCGCCGAGCTGCCGACGGCGCTGGACATCGGCGCGGCGCGCGAGCGCTGCCGGACGAGCCTGGACGTGGACGGGATCTACGAGCGCTTCTCGGCGACCGGGCTCGCCTATGGCCCCGCGTTCCGCGGGATGGCCGAGCTCCGCCGCGGCGATCGGGAGGCGTTCGCGCGGGTCGCGCTGCCGGAGTCCGCGAGGGACGGCGCGGAGGCGTACGGACTGCACCCCGCGCTGCTGGATGCGGCGCTGCACGCGCTCGCGGCGATCGTGGACATGCCGGCGGCGGACACCTACCTGCCGTTCGAGTTCGGCGAGGTCCTGGCCGGCGCGTCAGGCGTGACCGAGGCGTGGGTGCACGCCCGTATCGAGGGCGCGCCCGCGCCGGGCGCGGAGACGATCAACGCCACCTTGACTCTGGTCGATGACGCGGGGCAGCTCGTGGCGCGGGTATCGAACCTGCAGCTGAAGCGCGCCGGCGCGGCAGCGCTGCGCGATGCCGGAGCGGACGCGGCGGATCGCGCGGGCCTGCTCGCGCTTCGCTGGCAAGACAAGCCGCTCGCGCGCGAGGAGGCCCCGCCCTCGGGGCGCTGGATCCTCGTGAGCCGCGGCTCGCCGGCGGCGCAAGAGCTCGCGGCCGGGCTCGGCGCTGCGGGGGCGAGTTGCCTGACCGTCGCGCTGGGCGAGGACGCAGGCCGTCTGGAGGAGGCGCTCGGCGCGCTGGGCGCCGAGCCCTTGCAGGGGGTGGTCTGTCTATGGTTCGAGGCGGCGCTCGAGCCGGGGGCGGACGAGGGGGCCACCCCTCCGGCGGCGCACGCCGAGCGCGCATCGATCGCGGGGCTGCGCATCGTGCAGACGCTCGCGAGGCGCGCGTCGCCGCTCCGGCTGGTCTGGGTGACCGCGGGGGCGCAGGCGGCGGGCGCGGGCGAGCGGCCGGCGCTGTCCCAGGCGCCGCTCTGGGGGGTCGGTCGCGTGATCATGCAGGAGCACCCGGAGCTCGACGCCGCGCTGGTCGACCTCGATCCCGATGCCGAGGACCCGGTCGCCGCGGTCTGGGCAGAGCTGTCCCGCGCGGACGGCGAAGCGCAGGTGGCATGGCGGCGCGGCCGCCGGTACGTCCCGCGGCTGATCGAGGCGCCGCCGGGCCAGGGCGAGCGCGACCGGACGCCGGTGAGGCCGGACGGCACCGCGCTGGTCACGGGCGGGCTGGGGGCTCTGGGCCTCGAGGTGGCGCGATGGCTCTGGGAGCAGCATCGCGTGCAGCACCTCTTGCTTGTCGGTCGACGGGCGCCGTCCGAAGACGCCCTCGCGACGATCGAGCGGCTGCGCGATGAGGGGGCGCGGGTGACGGTCGCCCAGGCGGACGTCGCGGATCCCTCGGCGCTGCGGGCGCTCCTCGACGTCGTGCCCGCGGAATGGCCGCTTCGCGGGGTCGTCCATGCGGCGGGGGTGCTCGACGACGGGGTGCTCGCCGAGCAGACCGCGGCGCGCTTCGAGCGCGTCATGGCGCCGAAGATCCGGGGCGCGTGGGGCCTCCATGAGGCGACCAGGGGCGCGGCGCTGGACTATTTCGTGCTCTTCTCGTCGGCCACGTCGTTGCTCGGCAACGCGGGCCAGGCCAATTATGCCGCCGCGAACGCGTTCCTCGACGCGCTCGCGCACCTCCGCCGCGCCGAGGGGCTGCCGGCCCACAGCCTGCACTGGGGTCCCTGGAAGGGCGACGGGATGGCGGCGGGCCTCTCCCCCGCGGCGCGGGCGCGCCTCGCCCGCATGGGGGTGAGCCTGATCGAGCCCCTGCGCGGGCGCTCGCTCCTCGGCCATGCGCTCCTGCGCCCCGAGGCCGAGCTCCTCCTGATGCCCATCGACCTCGCCGCCGCGCAGCGGTCGTTCGGCGCCGAGCTCCCGCCGCTGTGGCGGGAGCTCCTCGCGCCGAAGGCTGGGAGCCTTAAGGCCGGCGCGACGGGGCTCGCGGCGCGGCTGCTCCGGCTCGACGCCGCGGCACGCCGCGCGGAGGTCGAGGGCATGGTGCGGGCGGAGATCGCGAAGGTGCTGTCGCTGCCGTCGAGCGACGACGTACCGGAAGACCGGCCGCTCCAGGAGCTCGGGCTGGACTCGTTGATGGCGCTGGAGCTCCGCGGCGCGCTGTCCAGGCAGATCGGCGGGGCGCTGTCCGCGACGCTGGCCTTCGATCACCCGACCGTGCGCGCTCTCTCCCGCCACCTGCTCGAGAAGGTGCGGGTCGAGGAGGCGCCGAGCGACGCCCGCGCTCCCGCGCCGCGCGCGGCGGCCGCCACAGAGCCCATCGCGATCGTCGGATTCGGCTGCCGCTATCCAGGCGGCGTGCGTGACGCCGAGAGCTTCTGGAAGCTGCTCGCGGACGGCGTGGACGCCATCCGCGAGGTGCCGAAGCAGCGCTGGGACATCGACGCGCTGTACGACCCGGATCCGGACGCGCCCGGCAAGATGATCACCCGCCACGGCGGCTTTCTCGACGACATCGACCTGTTCGATCCGGCGTTCTTCGGCATCTCGCCGAGGGAGGCCAGGAAGATGGATCCGCAGCAGCGACTGCTCCTCGAGACGAGCTGGGAGGCGCTCGAGAGCGCGGGGCTCGTGCCCGAGCAGCTGATGGATAGCGACACCGGCGTGTTCGTCGGGCTTATGTACCACGAGTACGCGACGCTGGCGGCCGGCGCGCCCGAGGCGCTCGACGGCTACGTGGGGACCGGGAGCTCGGGGAGCATCGCGTCGGGTCGCATCTCGTACTGGCTCGGCCTCAAGGGCCCGAGCCTCACGGTGGACACGGCGTGCTCGTCGTCGCTCACGACGATTCACCTGGCGTGCCAGAGCCTGCGCTCGGGCGAGTGCACCATGGCGCTGGCCGGGGGCGTGGCGCTGATGCTCACGCCCGCGGCGCACGTGGAGTTCAGCCGCCTGCGCGGCCTCGCCCGCGACGGCCGGTGCAAGAGCTTCGACACCTCGGCCGACGGCGTCGCCTGGAGTGAGGGCTGCGGCATGGTCGTGCTGAAGCGCCTGTCGGACGCGGAGCGCGACGGCGATCCGATCCTGGCCGTGATCCGTGGCTCGGCCGTCAATCAGGATGGCCGGAGCCAGGGCCTGACGGCGCCGAACGGTCCATCGCAGGAGGCGGTGATCCGTCAGGCCCTCACCCAGGCCGGCGTGAGCCCGGCGTCGATCCAGTACGTGGAGGCGCACGGGACAGGGACGCCGCTCGGGGATCCGATCGAGGTCCAGGCGCTCGGGGCCGCGCTCCGCGAGGGGCGGAAGCCCGAGGAACCGGTGCGGATCGGCTCGGTGAAATCCAATTTCGGACATACGCAGGCAGCGGCCGGCGTGGCCGGCGTCATCAAGACCGTGCTCGCCATGCAGCGCGGGTGGATCCCGCGGAGCCTGCATTTCACCGAGCCGAGCCCGCACATCCCCTGGTCGGAGCTGCCGGTCCAGGTGGTGTCGGAGGCGGTCCCCTGGGCGGCGAACGGGAGGCCCCGGATCGCCGGGGTCAGCTCGTTCGGGTTCAGCGGGACCAACGCGCACGTCGTGCTCGAGGAGGCGCCGCGGCGAGAGCGGACGGAGGCTCCCGCGACCGGGCCGTCGAGCTACCTGCTGCCGCTCTCGGCGAGGAGCCCGGAGGCGCTGGTGGCGCTGGCGAGCTCGTGGGGGGCGCTCCTGTCGGCGCCGGACGCACGCGTGCGCGACCTGGTTTTCACGGCGGGCGCGCGGCGGAGCCATCACGAGCACCGCCTCTCGGTCCTGGGGGCGGGCCGCGAGGAGCTGGCGGCGGCGCTGGACGCCTTCGCGCGCGGCGAGCGCCCTGCAGGCGTGCTCGAAGGCAAGGCGCTGCAGGCGCCGCCGCGGGTGGTGTTCGTGTTCCCCGGGCAGGGCTCGCAATGGGCGGGCATGGGCCGGCAGCTCTTCGCCGAGGAGCCCGCGTTCCGCGGCGCGCTCGAGGCGTGCGACGCCGCGCTCCGGCCCCACGCCGGCTTTTCAGTGATCGAGGCCATGGCCGAGCCCGAGGAGCGCTCGCGGCTCGGCGAGACGGAGGTGGCGCAGCCGGCGCTGTTCGCGATCGAGGTGGCGCTGGCCGCGCTCCTCGGGTCGTGGGGCATCGCGCCGGAGGCTGTGATCGGGCACAGCGTCGGCGAGATCGCGGCGGCCCATGTCGCCGGGATCCTGGAGCTCGACGAGGCCGCGCGCCTCGTGGCGCTGCGTGCCCGGATCATGCAGCGGGCGACTGGGCAGGGGAAGATGGTCTCGGTCGCGCTGACCGAGGACGAGGCGAGGGCCGCCATTCAGGGGCACGAGCAACGGGTGGGCGTCGCGGCGGTGAACGCCCCCCGGCGCGTGGTGCTCTCGGGAGACGCGGCCGCGCTCGATCAGGTGGTGGAGCGACTCGCGGCGCAGGGGGTCGCGTGCCGGGAGCTGCCGGTCAACTATGCCTTCCATAGCCCCCAGATGGATTCGCTGGGCGACGAGCTCGTCGCGAGGATCGGCCCGCTCGCGCCGCGGCGCGCGAGGCTCCCGATGATCAGCACCGTCACGGGGGCGCCGATCTCGGGTGAGGAGCTCGACGCCGGCTACTGGGGAAGGAACATCGTCCAGACGGTGCGCTTCGCGCAGGCCGTCGGCGCGGCATGGACGCCAGCGCATCCGCTGTTCGTGGAGGTGGGGCCGCACCCCGTCCTGTCGCTCGACGTCGAGCAATGCCTCGAGGACCACGGGGGCGCGAGGCGCGTCGTGACGACGCTGCGGCGTCGCAAGGAAGAGCGCCGGTGCGCGCTGATGGCGGTCGGCGCGCTGTACGCGCATGGCTACGCCGTCCCGTGGCAGAAGCTTCACCCGGAGGGCGGACGGGTCGTCCCGCTGCCGAATTATCCCTGGCAGCGCGAGCGGTACTGGATCGAGGCGCCCGCCCGGCCTCCGCGGCAGTCGGCGCCGGCGCGCGACGGGTCGTCGCATCCTCTGCTCGGGACGGCCATGCGCCTGTCGGCGCTTCCCGGCGTGCACCTTTGGGAGCAGACGTTGCGGAGCGATACGCCTGCGTACCTGGCGGATCACCGCGTGGGGGGAGAGGTGGTGCTCCCTGCGGCCGGATTCGTGGAGATCGCGCTCGCGGCGGGAGCCGAGCTCTTCACCGGGGCCATGCTCTCGATCGAGGGCATGACCCTCGAGAGCATGCTCTCCCTCGCGGCGGACGGTGAGCGGATCATCCAGACGATCGTCACCGACGGCGGCGATTCGGCGGCGACCTTTCAGATCGCGAGCCGTGCCGGCGGCGAAGCAGGCTGGCAGCGGCACGCGGCGGGGAAGGTGCGAGCGATCCAGGGCGACGCGCAGCCCCGGCCCGTGGCGGAGCGTCCAGCAGCGCTGCGTGCGCGGCTCAGGGCCACGCGCTCGGGGGCGGAGCACTACGAGCGCCTGCAGGCGTTCGGGCTCGATTACGGGCCTGCGTTCCAGGGCGTCGTCGAGCTCGCGTGGGGCGAAGGCCAGGCGCTCGGGCGCGTGCGCCTTCCCGAGCCGATCGAGTTTGGCGGCCACAGGCTGCATCCGGCGCTCCTGGACGCGTGTTTGCAGGTGTCGGCCGGCCTCTCCGCGGCCGCGGGCGAGGGCGCGGCGGAAGCTCCCTACGTGCCGGTGGCGATCGCGGCGCTGCACGTGCATCGATGGCCGGGGCGTGAGGTGTGGGTGCTCGCGGCGATATCCGCCGATCAGGGCACGGACGAGCGCGAGCGTGCCGTCGATCTCCGGTTGATGGATGAGGACGGCGCGCTCTTGGTCGAGCTCGATGGGCTGCGCCTGCGCCGGATCGAGGGAGCGCGGCGAGCACGCGACGGCCTCGGCGAGCACCTCTTCGAGGTGGTGTGGAAGCAAGCAGATCCCTCGCCCGAGGACGATCGTGCGGGCCTTGCGCGCGAGGGCGTGTGGCTCGTCCTCTCGGATCGAGGCGGCGTGGGGGAGTCCCTGCGCGCGCTGCTCGCGGCCCGTGGGCAGCGCTGCGTCCAGGTCGTGGCGGACACGCACTACGCGCAGATCGCGCCGGATCTCTACCGGATCGATCTCCGGAGCCGAGAGGACTACGGCCGGCTGGTCCGCGACGCGCTCGGCGAGCGCGGGCCCTGCCTCGGCGCGGTGCACCTCTTCAGCCTGGACGCCGTGCCGTTCGAGCAGGCCACGCCGGAGGGCGTCGAGGAGGATCTCGCGCGCGGGGCCCTCAGCGCCGCCTACCTCGCGCAGGCGCTGCTGCGGCAGGGATGGCGGGACACGCCGCGGCTCGTCCTGGTCACCCGGGGCGCGCAGTCCACGGCGGGCGACGACGGCCCCGCGGTCTCTCAGGCGCCGCTCTGGGGCCTCGGGCGGACCATCGCGCTGGAGCATCCGGAGCTCCGATGCACGCGGATCGACCTGGATCCTGCCGCGGGGGCCGGCGACGCCGAGCTCCTGCTCCGCGAGTTCGTCGCGCGGGACCGCGAGGACCAGATCGCGCTGCGGGGAGGCGACCGGCTCGTCGCGCGGATCGCGCGCGGGCACATCGCGGCGGGGGCGCGGGGCCCCTATTCGCTGCACGCAGAGGACCGGTACCTGATCACGGGCGGGCTCGGCGGGCTCGGCCTCGCGCTCGGGCGCTGGATGGTCGAGCGCGGCGCGAGGCACCTCGTACTCGTGGGGCGCCGCGGCCCCGATGAGCGCGCCCGCGAGGCCATTGGGGCGATGGAGGCGGCCGGCGCGCGCGTGCTCGTGGCGCAGGCCGACGTGTCCCGGCGAGAGGACGTCGAGCGGCTCATCGCGCACCTGCGGCTGGACGGACCGCCGCTCCGCGGCGTCGTGCACGCGGCGGGGGTGCTGGACGATCACACCCTGCTCGAGCTCTCCGCAGAGAGCTTCAGGACGGTGCTCGCCCCCAAGGCGCTCGGGGCGCTCCACCTGCACCGGGCGACGCAGAGCGAGGCGCTCGCTTTCTTCCTCGTGTACTCGTCCGCCGCGGCGCTCTTCGGATCGCCGGGTCAGGGCAACTACACGGCAGCGAACGCTTTCCTCGATGCTCTCGCGCGGTTCCGCGACCGGGCCGGGCACCCGTCGATGAGCATCCAGTGGGGGCCGTTCGCGGAGGTGGGCATGGCCGCGGCAGCGGATGTCCGGGGCCAGCGGCTCGAGGCCCGAGGCGGGAGGAGCTTCACCCCGGCGGAGGGCCTCGAGGTGCTCGCGCGGCTGTTCGAGCACCCCCGGCCGGAGATCGGCGTCGCGCGCTTCGACGCGCGGCAGTGGCTCGAGTTCTACCCGCGGGCGGCGGTGCTCCCGTTCTTCGCGGCGCTCCGCGAGGAGGCGGGCGCCCCGCGCGCGACCCGGGCCGAGGCGCGGCGGCTGCTGGAGGCGGCAGCCCCCGCGGCGAGGGAGCGGATCCTGGTGCGGCACCTCGTCGAGCAGGTGGCGGACGTGCTGCGCGTCGATCCCTCGAGGCTCGATCCCGGAGCGCCCCTGCAGAGCTTCGGCGTGGACTCGCTGATCAGCCTCGAGGTCCGCAACCGGCTGGAGGACAGCCTCTCCCTGCGGCTGCCGGCGGCGACGCTGTTCACCTACCCGACCGTGGCGTCGCTCGCGCGCCACCTCCTGGCGGAGATCGACGCCGCGGAGCCGGGGCAGCAGGCGAGACCCGCGGCGGAGCCAGCGCGAGAGAACGGCGCGCGGCGCGCGGAAGAGGTGATCGGAGACATGACGGAGCACGAGGCGGCGGTCGCCGTCGAGGCGGAGCTCGCGGCACTGGAGGACTACCTGACATGATCGGCGTGCGACCTGCGACATCCACCGAGTACGCTCCAGGGGGAGAGGGCAACGGCGCTGCGCCCGCGGCGGAGCTCTCGCCGCTCCAGCGCGCCCTCCTCGCGCTCCGGAAGGCGCGGGCCGTGATCGACGACCTCGAGCGCGCGAAGGCGGAGCCCATCGCGATCGTCGGGATGGCGTGCCGCTTCCCGGGCGGGGCGAGCTCGCCGGAGGCGTTCTTCCGCCTGCTCGAGGACGGCGTCGATGCCGTCACCGAGGTGCCCGGCGACCGCTTCGCGCCGGGCATTCCGGGCCGCGATCCGGCGGATCCCGCCGCGCGGGCCACCCGCTGGGGCGCGTTCCTGAAGGAGGACCTCCGGCTCTTCGACGCGGCCTTCTTCGGGATCTCGCCCAGGGAGGCGAGCGCCATGGATCCTCAGCAGCGCCTGCTCCTCGAGGTGGCGTGGGAGGCCCTCGAGCGCGCCGGGCAAGCGGCGGACCGCCTCGCTGGGAGCCGCGCCGGCGTGTTCCTCGGGATCATGAGCACCGACTACGCCGAGCTCTCCCTCACGGCCGATCCGGTAGGGCAGGACCTCTACCTGGCGACCGGCAATGGCCATTGCTTCCCGGCCGGCCGGCTCTCGTACACGCTCGGTTTCATGGGACCGAGCCTGGTGGTGGACACCGCCTGCTCGTCCTCGCTGGTCGCCGTGCACCTCGCCTGCCGGAGCCTGCGGAGCGGCGAGAGCTCGCTCGCGCTCGCTGGCGGGGTGAGCCTCATGCTGTCGCCCTCGTCGGCGCGCGCCACGGCCAAGCTCGGGGCGCTCTCGCCCGACGGGCGGTGCCGGAGCTTCGACGCGGGTGCGAGCGGCTACGTGCGGGGAGAGGGGTGCGGGATCGTCGTGCTCAAGCGCCTCTCCGACGCCGTGCGCGACGGCGATCCGATCCAGGCCGTGATCCGCGGATCCGCGGTGAACCAGGACGGCCGGTCGACCGGGCTGACGACGCCGAACGTGCTCTCGCAGCAGGCCCTGCTGCGGCAAGCGCTGGAGGACGCCCGCGTCGCGCCGGAGGACGTCGGGTACGTCGAGACGCACGGGACCGGCACGCCGCTCGGGGATCCGATCGAGATCGAGGCGCTCCGGGCGGTGCTGGGCAAGCCGCGGGCGGACGGATCGCGCTGCATGCTCGGGGCCTTGAAGACCAACATCGGGCACCTGGAGGCGGCGGCGGGCGTGGCGGGCCTGATCAAGGCCGTCCTGTGCCTCCAGCGCGCCGCGATCCCACCGAACCTTCATTTCGAGGCGCTCAACCCGCGCATCTCGCTCGACGGGACGCCCTTCTCCATCCCGACCGGGCGCGAGGCGTGGCCGGGCGCGAAGCCGCGTGTCGCGGGCGTGAGCTCGTTCGGGCTGAGCGGGACGAACGCGCACGTCGTGCTGGAAGAGGCGCCGCGGGGTGAGGGCGAGCCGGTCGAGGCGATCGAGGCGGCGGAGGCGTCGAGCGCGCTGCTGCCGATGTCCGCGAGGAGCCCGGAGGCGCTCGACGCGCTCGCGCGGGCGTACCGGGACCTCCTGCTCTCGGACGGCGCGCGGCTCCACGGCGTGGCGTTCACGGCGAGCACGCGGCGGAGCCACCTCGAGCACCGGCTCGCCGTGGTGGGGTCTTCCAGCGAGGAGATGGCGGCGGCGCTCGCGTCGTACCTCCGGGGCGAGGCGCCGGCGGGCGTCGCGCGGGGCCGCGCGTCGGGCCTGCCGCCGAAGGTGGTGTTCGTCTTCCCCGGTCAGGGCTCGCAATGGGCGGGCATGGGCCGCCAGCTCTTCGCGGAGGAGCCCGCGTTCCGTCTGGCGCTCGAGGCGTGCGACCAGGCGATCCGGCGCGAGGCCGGCTTCTCGGTGATCGAGGTGCTGGCGGCCGAGGACAGTGCGCGGCGGCTCGAGGCGATCGACGTGGTGCAGCCGGTGCTGTTCGCGATCGAGGTGGCGCTCGCGGCGCTGTGGCGGGCGTGGGGCGTCGAGCCCGACGCCGTGGTGGGCCACAGCATGGGCGAGGTGGCGGCGGCCCACGTGGCGGGCGCGCTGTCGCTGGAGGACGCCGCGGCCGTCATCTGCCGGCGCAGCCGGCTGCTCCGCCGCGTCAGCGGGCAGGGGGCCATGGCCATGTGCGAGCTGTCGATGGAGGAGGCCGAGGCCGAGCTCCGCGGCTACGAGGATCGGCTGAGCATCGCCGTGAGCAACGGCCCTCGCTCGACGGTGATCGCAGGCGAGCCGGCGGCGATGGACGAGCTCCTCGCCAGGCTGGAGCGGAAGAAGGTCTTCTGCCGGCGGGTGAAGGTGGACGTCGCGTCGCACAGCCCGCAGATGGATCCGCTGCGCGAGGAGCTCGTGGCCGCCCTGCGTCAGGTGGCGCCGAGGGCCGCCTCTCTCCCGATGCGGTCGACGGTGACCGGGGCGCCGGCGCGAGGCGACGAGCTCGGCGCCTCGTACTGGGCCGACAACCTGCGCCGGCCGGTGCTGTTCGCGCGCGTGATCCGCGATCTCGTCGACGCCGGCCACGCGCTGTTCCTGGAGATGAGCCCGCACCCCATCCTGACGCCGTCGGTCGAGGAGCACCTGCACGGCAGCGGGCGGCAGGGCGCGGCGATCGCGTCGCTCCGGCGGGAGTCCGATGCGCGGCGGTGCTTGCTGGAGGCGCAGGCGGCGCTCTACGCGCACGGATACGCCGTACCCTGGAAGACGCTCGCCCCGCAGGTCAACCGCACCGTGCTCCTGCCGACCTACCCCTGGCAGCGCGAGCCGTACTGGCTCGACGCTCCCGCCGCGCAGGCCACGCGCTTGCGGCAGGCAGCGGCACGAGGAGGCCGGACGCACCCGCTGCTCGGGGCGTCGACGAGCCTGTCGGCGCTGCCCGGCGCGCACCTCTGGGAACAGGCGCTGCGCCGCGAGGCGCCTGGCTATCTGGAGGAACACCGCGTGCTGGACGAGGTGGTGCTCCCGGCGGCCGCCTATCTGGAGATGGCGCTCGCGGCAGGCGCAGCGCTGTTCCGCGGGGAGACGGGGGGAGAGCCGCCCTCGTGGGTCGGGGCGACCGTCTCGATCGAGGCCATGGTCGTCGAGCGCATGCTCGTGCTGCCGGAGGGCGGCGAGCCGATCGTGCAGACCGTCTTGACCGACGAGGGCGCCGGGCTGGCGTCGTTCCAGATCGCGAGCCAGGCCGGAGCGGGACGGCCGTGGCAGACGCACGCGACCGGGCGCGTGCGGCGCGCCAGCCATCGGGAGGCGCCGGAGCACACCGGCGAGGCGATCGACGAGCTGAAGCGGCGCCTCTCGCCGGGCTTGCCCCGGGCATCGTATTACCGCCGCGCCGAGGCTGCAGGCATCCAGTACGGCCCCGCGTTCCAGGGGGTCCTGGAGCTCTGGGCAGGCGACGGCGAGGTGCTGGGGCGGGTGCGCTTGCCCGACGACCTCGACGACGCGGGCTACAGCGCGCACCCGGCGTTGCTCGACGCATGCTTCCAGGTCCTCGGGGGGCTCTTCTCCGGCGCGGAGACGTCGGCGAGCGAGGCCTACGTGCCGGTGGGGATCGGGCGGTGCCGGCTCATCAGGCGCCCGGGGCGCGAGGCGTGGGTCGCGGGCGCGCTCCGCGCCGCCCCGGAGGCCGGCCCCGACGAGCGTGTCTTCGACCTGTGGATCCGCGACGAGGCAGGGAGTGTGATCGCAGAGATCACGGGCTTTCGTGTCCGGCGGCTCCCGGCGCCGACGCGCGCCGACGCGCTCGAGGGGTGCGTGCTCGAGCTCGCGTGGCGCCGCGTGGACCCCCTGCCGGCGGTGGACCTCCCGGGCGCCGGCGCCTGGCTTCTGCTCGCGGATCGGAGCGGCGTGGGCCACTCCCTGCGGGCGCGGCTGACGGTTGGCGGGCGTCGGTGCATCACGGCCTTCGCGGGCTCCTCCTACCGCAAGATCGAGCCTGACCTCTACGAGATCGACCCGTCGAGCAGGGGCGATCTTTCCCGACTGCTCCGCGACGCGTTCGGCGAGGCGGAGCGCTGCCTGGGCGCCGTGCACCTCTTCAGCCTGGACGCCGCCCCCTTCGAGCAGGCCACGCCGGAGAGCGTGCAGCGCGACCTCACCCGCGGGGCCGTCAGCGCCGCCTACCTCGCGCAGGCGCTCGTGCAAGCGGGCCCGGAGGGCGCGCCCCGGCTGTTCCTGGTGACGCGCGGGGCGCAGGTGGTCGCCGCGGATGACGTGGCGAGCGTCTCGCAGGCGCCGATCTGGGGGCTCGGGCGCACGATCGCGCTCGAGCACCCGGAGCTCGGCTGCACGCGCGTCGATCTGGATCCTCGCCGCGACGACGGCGAGGCGCTGCTGCTCCTTCGAGAGCTCGCCGCCGGCGGCCGTGAGGATCAGATCGCCCTGCGCTCCTCGGCGCGTCACGTGGCGAGGATCGTCCGCGGGCGCTTCGAGCCCGACGAGGGTCTTGAAGCGGAGCCCCGCCTCGAGCCCGCGGACGGGCGGGCGTTCCGCCTCGAGGCGCCGTCGCCCGGCGTGCTCGAGCGTCTCGCGCTCCACGTCATGCGGCGGAGGCCGCCGGGGCCCGGTGAGGTGGAGATCGAGATCGAGGCCGCGGGCCTCAATTTCCTCGACGTGCTCAAGGCCATGGGCACGTGCCCCGGCGTTCCGCCTGGCCCCGTGCCGCTCGGGGGCGAGTGCGCCGGACGCGTGACGGCCGTCGGCGACGGCGTGGCCGGGCTCGAGGTCGGGCAGGAGGTGGTCGCCGTTGCCCCCGCGGCGTTCGCCTCACACGCCACGACGCCCGCGCCCTACGTGGCCCCGAAGCCGGCGGGGCTGAGCTTCGCGCAGGCGGCGACGCTCCCGGTGGTGTTCATGACCGCCTGGTATGCGCTCCACCACGTGGGCAGGGCCCGCCGCGGCGAGAGCATCCTGATCCATGCGGGCGCGGGCGGGACGGGGCTCGCCGCGATCCAGATCGCGCGGATGCTCGGGCTCCGGATCTTCGCGACGGCGGGCAGCGAGGAAAAGCGCGCATACCTCCGCGACCTCGGCCTCGAGGGCGTGATGGACTCGCGCTCGCTCGCGTTCGCGGACGAGATCCTGGCCGCTACCGGCGGGCGGGGCGTCGATCTTGTGCTGAACTCGCTCTCCGGCGAGGCGCTCGTGAAGAGCCTGGAGGTGCTCGCGCCCTACGGCCGCTTCCTGGAGATCGGCAAGCGGGACATCTACGACAACACGCGCATCGGGCTCGTGCCTTTCCGGAAGAGCCTGTCCTACAGCGCGATCGACCTCGCGGGGATGTCGGCGGAGCGGCCGGAGCTGTTCGCGTCGCTGCTCGTGGAGGTGATGGAGCACGTGGAGGCGGGGCGCTTCGCGCCGCTGCCGGTCCGGGTGTTCGCGGCGTCCGAGGCCGAGGACGCGTTCCGCTTCATGGCGCAGGCCAAGCATGTCGGAAAGATCGCGCTCGCCATGACGGACCCGGACGCCCGTGTCGTGCCGGAGGGGCCCGCCGGCGCGGAGCTCCGGCCCGCGGAGCAGAAGCGCTCGCGCGCGATCGGCGTCCGCCCGGACGGGAGCTACCTGATCACGGGTGGGCTCGGGGGGCTCGGGCTCTCGCTGGCGCAATGGCTGATCGACCGGGGAGCGAGGCACCTCGCGCTCGTGGGGCGTGGCGCGCCGCGGGAGGAGGCGCGCGCGGCGCTCGGCGCCATGGAAGCTGCGGGCGCGCGCGTCGAGTGCCTGCAGGCGGACGTGTCCCGGCGGGAGGAGGTCGAGCGGATCCTCTCCATCATCGAAGCGCGGATGCCACCGCTCCGCGGCGTCGTGCACGCGGCGGCGGTGCTGGACGATCACACCCTGCTCGAGCTCTCGGAGGAGAGCTTCCGGAAGGTCTTCGCGCCGAAGGCCCTCGGCGCGCTCCACCTGCACGCGCTGACGGCAGGCAAGGACCTCGATTTCTTCGTGCTCTACTCCTCGGCGGCCTCGCTCTTCGGCTCGCCGGCCCAGGGCAATTACACGGCGGCGAATGCTTTCCTCGACGCGCTGTCGCGCTGGAGAGCGCGCATGGGCCTGCCCGCGATGAGCGTCCAGTGGGGCGCGTTCTCGGAGGTGGGCCTCGCGGCTGCGCAAGAGAACCGGGGAGCGCGCCTCGAACAGCGGGGCGCCCGGAGCCTGTCGCCGGCCGAGGGCCTCGCGGCGCTCGCGCGTCTCTTCGAGCATCCCCGGGCGGAGGTCGGCATCGCGAGGATCGACGTGCGGCAATGGACCGAGCTCTTCCCCCGGCTCGCCGGCACGCCGTTCCTGTGCGAGCTGGACGAGGGAGCGCCCGACCGGAGCGAAGGCGGCGCCGGGCTCCTCCGGCAGCAGCTCGCGGGCGCCGCCGCGGGAGAGCGGATGCGCCTCCTCGTGGAGCATCTGACCGAGCAGCTCTCGCGCGTGCTCCGCATGGACCCCGCCAGGATCGCCCCGCGCTCCCCCCTGCGGGACCTGGGCGCCGACTCGCTGATGAGCCTCGAGCTGCGCAACCGCCTGACGTCGAGCCTGGGCATCCCGATCGGGGCGACCGTGTTGCTCACCCACCCGGATCTCGCCTCTGTGGCCGAGCACCTCGCGTCCAGGCTGGGGCTCGAGGTGGGCGACGGGCCCATGCCGCCACTGGCCGCTGCGCCGCCCGCCGATGCGCAGCCCGACGAGCGCGCCGGGATCCCCCTCTCCCATGGCCAGCGCGCCCTGTGGTTCCTGTACCGGATCGCGCCGGAGAGCGCCGCGTACATCGTCGGCACGGCCGTGCGCGTCCGGTCCAGGATCGACGTGGACGCGCTCCGGCGGGCGGTCGCGCACGTCGTCCGGCGGCACCCGGTGCTCCGGACGACGTACGCCGCGCGCGACGGCGAGGTAGTCCAGCACGTCGATGAGCGGGGCGAGGCGCTCTTCGAGGTGATGGACGCCTCCGCGTGGCGCGACGAGGAGCTCACCGGCCGCGTCGGCGCGTTCGCCAACCGCACCATCGACCTCGAGCGCGGCCCCGTGATGCGCGTGCAGATCTTCTCCCGCGCGCCGTCCGATCACGTGCTGCTCGTCACCACGCACCACATCGCGATGGATCTCTGGTCGCTCAGCATCCTCCTGGAGGAGCTGTCGACGCTCTATGTCGCGCACGAGGCCGGGGCTCGCGTGGACTTGCCGCCGGTCCAGCACTCCTATGCGGACTTCGTGCGCTGGCAGCAGGCGATGCTGGAGAGCGCGGAGGGAGAGCGGCTCTTCGCGTACTGGAAGGAGGAGCTCCGCGGGGAGCTCTCGCCGCTGGAGCTGCCGGCGGATCGACCTCGGCCCAGGTCGCAAACGTACCGTGGCACGTCACGTTCGTTCGTGGTGCCTCCGGCGCTCGGCGTCCGGCTCAAGGAGCTCTGCCGCGTCGAGGGGACCACCGTGTTCACTGTCCTCCTCTCCGCGTTTCAGGTCTTGCTCCGTCGGTGGTCCGGGCAGGACGACATCCTCGTCGGCTCGCCCGCCGCGGGCCGCAGCCAGGAGGCCTTTCAGTCGGTCGTCGGCTATTTCGTCAACCCGGTGGTCCTGCGAGCCGATTTCAGCGACGATCCCGATTTCAGGACCGCGCTCGCGCGGACGCACAGGAAAGTGCTCGGGGCCATCGAGCACCAGGACTACCCCTTCTCGCTGCTCGTGGAGCGGCTCGGCGTACCCCGGGATCCGTCGCGATCCCCCGTGTTCCAGGCGATGTTCGTCCTGGAGCGGTCGCACCGCTCCGAGGACGTGGCCGCGCTGGTCGTTGGCGAGGAGGGCGCGAACCTGACGTTCGGAACGTTGCAAGGGACGGCCATGACGCTGCCGGATCGCGGCGCGCAGGTCGATCTCTCCCTGATGATGGCCGAGGCGGCCGGACGCTTCTCCGGATCCTTCCATTACAATACGGATCTCTTCGACGATGACACCCTCGCGCGGATGGAGGGGCATTTTCTGACCTTGCTGGAGAGCATCGCGCGGGCGCCGGAACAGCGGGTATCGGAGCTCCCGCTGCTCGGGGCCGACGAGCGCGAGCGGTTGCTCGTGTCGTGGAACGACACGCGGGCGAGCTACCGCGAGGGCGCGTGCGTCCACGAGATCGTCGAGGCGTGGGCGGAGAGGACGCCGGATGCGACGGCGGTGGTATTCCAGGAGGAGCGCCTCTCGTACCGCGCGCTGAACGCGAGGGCGAACCGGCTCGCGCGCCGCCTGCGCGCCGCGGGGGTGAAGCCCGACACCGTGGTCGGTCTGTGCATGGATCGTTCACCCGAGATGCTCGTGGGGATGGTCGGGATCCTGAAGGCCGGGGGGGCCTATTTGCCGATGGATCCCGGCTACCCCGCCGAGCGGCTCAGGTTCATGCTGGCCGACGCCGACGTCCGCGCGATCGTCACGCGCGCGGCCTGCGCCGAGGCCCTGCCGCCGCACCCCGCGCGCAGGATCGTGGTCGACGAAGCCCTGGAGGCCACCTCCTCTCAGGAGGACGTCAATCCGGCGCCGAGCGCGCGGCCGGATCACCTGGCCTACGTGATTTACACCTCCGGCTCGACGGGGTTACCCAAGGGCGTTGCCTGCCATCACGCGGGCGTGCTGAACCTCATCGATCATTTCCAGCGGCTGCAAGCGCTGATGCCTGGCGACACGTCGAGCTTCTGGTCGAGCCAGTGCTTTGACGCCTCGGTTTACGAGATCTTCTCGGCGCTCCTCACGGGCGGCGCGATCGACATCCCTCCGGACGACGTTCGCGTCCGCGCCGACGCCTTCATCGCCTGGCTGGGCGAGAGGAAGATCCGAGGCGCCTACATCCCGCCGTTCATGGTGGATCACCTGCACGACGCCCTCGCCGCGGGCGGCGGACCGACGTCCCTTCGCCGGATCATGGTGGGCGTGGAGCCCCTCTCGGAGCGGACCCTCGCGCGCATTGCCGCGAGCGTCCCCGGGCTCCGCGTCATCAACGCCTATGGTCCCACCGAGACCACGGTCTGCGCCGCGCTGTACCCCATCGATCCCGAGGTTGCGCCGGACCAGCGGGCTCCGATCGGGCGCCCCGTTCAGAACATGCAGTGTTACGTGCTCGGGCGTGGCCTCCAGCCCGTGCCCACCGGTGTTCCCGGCGAGCTGTACGTGGGCGGCCTGGGGGTGACCCGCGGCTACCTGAACCGCCCTGATCTGACGGCAGAGCGGTTCCTGCCGGATCCGTTCTCGAACAGCCCCGGAGCCCGCATGTACCGCACCGGCGACAAGGTCCGGTGGCGCGCCGACGGGAACCTCGAATTCCAGGGCCGGCTCGATCATCAGGTGAAGATCCGGGGCCACCGGATCGAGCTCGGCGAGATTGAGAGCGTGCTGCAGCGACACCCGGCGGTGCGCGAGGCCGCCGTCCTCGCGCGAGAAGACCGGCCCGGCGACAAGCGCCTCGTCGCCTACGTAGTCTTGCGCGATCCCTCGGGGAGCTGCACGGCGAGCGACCTGCGGAAGGCGCTGCAGCTCGAGCTGCCAGACTACATGGTTCCGTCCACGTTCGTGTGGCTCGACGCCATGCCACTGACGTCGAGCGACAAGATCGACCGGCTCTCGTTGCCTCCGCCGCCCCGGACTCGCGGGGAGCGGGACGGGGCGCTGGCGGAGCCGCGGGACGCGCTGGAGCTCGATCTGGTGCGGATCTGGGAGGAGGTCTTGGCCGTCTCCCCGGTCGGGATTCACGACGACTTCTTCTCGCTCGGCGGCCACTCGCTCCTGGCCGTATCGCTGATGAGGCGCGTCGAGCAGCGATGCGGCCGGAAGCTCCCCATCGACGTCCTCTTCCGGGCGCCGACCGCCGGGAGCATGGCGGCGCTCCTGCGCGACAAGGCGGAGCCGGAGCCATGGTCACCGCTGGTCGCGATCCAGCCTGCCCAGCGGGGGCGCCCCTTCTTCTGCGTGCACGGTCTGGTGGGCACGGTCATGGTGTTCGTCCCCCTGGCACGCTACATGGGCAAGGATCGCCCGTTCTACGGGCTCCAGGCGCAGGGGCTCCTCGACGACCAGCCGCCCTGCGACGACATCGAGGCGATGGCGACCCGGTACATCGAGGCGATCCGCGCCGTGCAGCCCGAAGGTCCGTACCAGCTGGGAGGGTTCTCGTTCGGCGGGCTCGTGGCCATCGAGATGGCGAGGCAGCTCCGAGAAGCCGGTCAACAGATCGCGCTCCTCGCCGTCCTCGATACGGCGCCCCCCGATTTCATGAAGCGCAGCGCGCCCGAGGACGGTCCCGCAGCCCTGATCGAGATGGCCAAGGGCCTGGGCGTGGACTTCTCACTCGACGAGCTCAACGCGCTGCCGCCGGAGCAGCGGCTCGCCTATGCGCACGACCGCATCCTCGCCGTCGGGGTCCTGCCTCCTGAGCTCTCCCCCGAACGGCTGATGGCGCATATCGACGCGCACGTGAGCGCCGGTCGAGCGTACGCGCCGCGAATCCCCTGCCGGATGACGTTCTTCCGCGCGCTCGATGCCGGATGGTATACGTCCGGTTCGAGCCTGCTCCCGGACTTCCGCGACGAGTGGAGCGCCTGCTCGCCTCACCCGGTCATCAGTCACGACGTCCCTGGGACACACTTCTCGATGATATTCGAGCCCCACGTGCGGACGTTGGCGGAGCGACTCCGGGCGTGCCTTGACGAGGTCGACCCGTCATAGGTGGACGAGGACCAACGGGCGTGCGTGTGTGCTCGACCTGGGAGATGAGAGCGCCTGACCCCAATCCGGTCAGTCAAGTCCTATCGTTCCGCTCGTGCGCCTCGGGGCAGACTTGAGTGTGGACCAGCAATACGGCCCGGGTCTTCCTGCGCACCATCCTTGCCGCCTGGGGCGCGTGCTCCTGTGTGCATGCCCCGCCGCGTCGCGTGTGGGACGGAAAATCCGCACGGAAAACCTGAAGTAGAAGCGCCAGGATCTCCGGCTCGGCCAAGATGTCTTCCGGCGTTCCGGCGCTCTACGTTAGATCCAGAAGTCGAACAGCCGCTTCAGCATCTTCTTTGGGTTGAGGTCTATCTTATGAACGATCTCGATCTTTCCGGGTATGCCAAGGTTCGACCTCTCGGCGGGATTGTTCGTCTTCAAACGCTTCACTTTGATGACCTTGTGCCGCTTCATGCTTCCTCTCTCGCCAGTCAGAGGGAGAGCATACTACCCGCAAGAATGGATTCGATGCCCCGTACGCCTTATTCCCCTGTCCGGCTCGGCCCTCGCCATGCTGACAGCGCACCGGAGGTGCATCCTTCGTCCTCGGCGCTCCGCTGTCGCGCGTGTCGCGTCCGACATGCCGCTTCACGCAGCCGGACGGGAACAGTTCAGTTTTTGTCGTAGGCTCGTACGTCTGCAGCCCGCCGCGGTTCGCGCTAACATCGACGATGCCGGACGTGCTCACTAGGTCTATTCGAGCCAGGGCGTCCGCAGCCGCGGGCGCGTCCGTCCGGCCGAGCGGCACAAACGACATGCGCACCATCGTCAGGGACAAAGCGCGCATCCGCCGGTGAAGCAGCGTCTCGTTATCCGTCGTCTCGCGTGCGCCCCGTCCGCGGCTGCTTCGCCTGGGAGGGCAGCGGCCCGCGCTACCACGCGCGCCGTCCTCTCGCTCAGCCTGGTGGCCGACGCGCGGCCTGGCGGAGCGGTCAATGCTGCTAACGCTCGATGGACGCCGGAGCACGTTCCGGCGACCCGAGGTAGTCACACGCGGACATGGACGGCGCAGGAAGCGCAGCGACGATCGGCGGGAAGGAGGCGACGGGTGCCGGGGCAGGGAGCGCAACGGCGATCGGCGCAGGGCGAAGCGCTGGCAGTTCTTGCCCCCCATGCGCCGCTGATATCCCTGACGGATCGCGCCACGTGATCCTGATCTGCTTGTCCTTCGTGGCCTCCACTTTCGAGGAGAACGCGCGGAGCAGCGCTCGCTGAACATCGACCGGCAGAACGCTCCACTCATTGACTATCTGCTGGACATATGCATGTGCGTGCTTCCGAGTCTCGACAGTGTCGTTGCCGACCGTCTCGTTGAACTCGGCTTCCTTCGCCTCGATTGCTGCAAGCGCGTCATCAAGGCGATTCAACTCCATCTTCACGTCCTCGACCGTGAAGAGTCCCTTTGCAACAAATTCAACAACTCGCTGTCGCGCGATCTTGATCTCCCGGCGCTGGGCGGCAAAATCCGGCTTCTCGATCCGGCGCGGCGGTCGAGTAAGCGAGGTGAGGAGCGAGCGAGCGAACGCCAAGAACTGCTCTCCCGCAGCGGCGTCCGCGTCGGGCTGGCGGAGCCATGCCGAGGACTTGCACCGCACGCCCTTCTCTTTTTGCTCCACGTGACCACGACAGACATAATAACCCACCTTATGCCGGCTCTTGCAGTCCACCGGAACGGCAGCAACGCCGCCGCCGCATTCCGCGCAACGGCAGATGCCACGGAGCAAGTGGTTAGCTGTCGCAGACGCGGCCTGGGGCTTCCTCCCACGGCGACGGCCTCTCAACGCAAGCTGAGCATTGTTGAATGTCTCATCGTCGATGATCGCCTCATGTGCAGGAATCCACTCGGCCGGAAGTTGCACGACGCCGCGCGTGGCGCTCGGCCGCACGCTGGTCTTTGCGACACGGCCCGTGTAGGTTCGGTTGCGCAGCGCGGTAACAACCCAGGCGCGCCCGAACGCCTTGATGCTGCCGTACTCTTGACGGAGCCGCTTAGCGGTCGCGAATACGCTATAGCCTTCAAGGCAGAGCGCGAACATGCGACGCACCACCGCGGCGTGCTCCGGAACCACGCGGAGGGGGAGCGGCGTCTTCGTGCCTTTGGGCTTCGGTTGGCGTTCGTAGCCGAACGGCGGATGCCCTTCGACGAAGTACCCTTGGGCGCGCAGGTGCTTCCGCCCTCCTTCGGTTCGCTCCTTGATCCGACGGCGCTCCTGCTCCGCCCCGACCGCCCAATTGGCGAGCGTGTCCTCCGCCATCGGCGATCGCGAATCGAACCCCTTGTCAACGGCGACGAACACGGCGCCCTTGCGCATGATCTGACGAACGTTCTTGACAATGAAGACCACGTCGCGCCCGAAGCGGTCGATGTCCGTCACGATGACCATGTCCCCCCGGCGGACGTCCGCCAGGAGCGCGGCGACCTTCTTCCGGTTCGCCTCGTTCTCCTCGCCGCCGCTCTCTACTTCCGGGAACAGGATCGGCTCCGGCAGCGAATGGAGCCGGCAGTAGTTGCCGATCTTCTCGGCCTGGGCGTCCAGGGAGACGCCTGCGATCTCCTGCTCCCTCGTGCTGACGCGCGGGTAGCCGAGCGTCCGCCGGATCGCGGCGTTGGGGGTTGCGTCTTTCATTTGTTTCACCTGTCGGAAAGGATGATCGTAGTTCAGCCCGTCCGGCTGAGCAAATCGCCGGTTTTGGCCTGAATTTCGGCCTCCTCTGCGTGTACTAAAAGTTCCGCTACTCTGGAGCAGGTGGGCGAAGGCGCTGCTGTCCTCGATCCCGCGCGCCGCGGGCGCCAAGCAGCGGCCGGCGGGCGGCCCCCTCTGCCGGACCGCCGCGCCCTGGCGCGCAGGCACGCCGGCGTATGGTAAAAATGTCCTGTGCCTTCCATGAACCCGGTGCGTTCCCCTCGGCTCCACTCCGTCTCGGCGGGATTGCGACGATGGCTTCCCCGGGCGCTGGCCGGCGCGTGCTGCGCCTGGGCGATGGGCTGCGCGGAGAGCGCGCCCTCCTCGACGGCTCCGGCGGCGCGGGTCGCCTCGACGGCGCGGGCGGCTGCGCCGGCGACCGCCGCGAGCGCCGCGCCCGCCGGCACGCCGCCGGCGTCTCCGCCGGCAGAGGGGGAGCGACCTGGCGACGCGCCGGTGCGCGAGCGCTGGGTCGGTACGCTGACGCTGACGAAGGGCTCGCAGCCCCTCATCGCCGGGAGAATCCTGTCGATCGAGGACGCCGAGCGCTGGCTCGGCCCCGAGTGGCGCGTGCTGGCCGGGCAGCGCGTCCGCGTGCTGGCGGTGCTGCGGGACCACGTCTGTGAGCCGCACGCTCAATGCATGATCGGGGGGATCATCCCGCTGCTGGAGCAGGTCGCGTCCGTCGAGCTGTGCAGCAGCGCGGGCTCCTCCGGCGGGGCGGCGGTCGTCGATTGCGCGCCGTCGCCCGCCCAGAAGGAGCGCTGCCAGGACGAGTGCCGCACGTTGAGCGAGGACTGCGGTCGGCGCGCTGACGGCGACCGCGGAGGGCTGCGCCGCTGCGGGTGCGCCAAGGTCACGTGCGAGCACGGCTGCGAGGAGACCGCAGAGCCCGCCTTCACGTGCAGGTGACCGCTCCCTGCCAGGAAGGGCAGGGGGCCAAGGGGACAAAACGACGAAGGCCGCCTGGCACCCGCCAGGCGGCCTCCGCGAGCGAGCCTCTGCTGCGCTGGATCAGGCGCTCTCGCGCACGAGGACGGGTGCCGCCGCCGGCCTGGGGCTCGGGGGCACGCTCTCGGCGGCGTGGGCGCCGCCCTCGCCGAGCGAGTAGGCCTCCTCGCCGTGGAGGACGCCGTCGAGGCCCTCGTCTTCCGTCTCCTCGTCGACCCGGAAGCCCATCACCGCGCTGATCCCCTTCACGAGCACGAAGGTGACCACCGCCGCGTAAGCCGCCGCGACCGCGGCCGCGATCGCCTGCTCGGTGAGCAGCGCCGAGTTGCCCTTGATGAGGCCGTCCTGGCCGGCCGAGTTCCACACCTTGGAGGCGAACACGCCGGTGAGCAGCGCGCCGAGCAGCCCGCCGACGCCGTGGATGCCGAACGCGTCCAGGCTGTCGTCATAACCCAGCTTGCCCTTCAGCATCACGGCGCCGTAACACACAGCGCCCGCCGCGAGCCCGATCGCGACAGACGCCATCGGGCCGACGAAGCCCGCCGCCGGGGTGATGGCGACGAGGCCCGCGACGAGCCCCGACGCCACGCCGAGGAGCGACGGCTTGCCGAAGCGCACGGCCTCGATCAGGGCCCACGCGAGCGCCGCGATCGCCGCGGCGATGTGCGTGTTCACGAACGCCACGGAGGCGAGCCCGTTCGCGGCGAGCGAGGAGCCGCCGTTGAAGCCGAACCAGCCGAACCACAGGAGGCCGGCGCCGAGCAGCGTCATGGTGAGGTTGTGCGGCACGATCTTGCGCGTCGGGTACCCCTTGCGCTTGCCGATCGCGATCGCGATCACGAGCGCGCTCGCGCCCGAGGCCAGGTGAACGACGGTGCCGCCGGCGAAGTCGAGCGCGCCGCGCGCGAGGAGCCACCCGCCCGGGTTCCAGACCCAGTGGCAGATCGGGCTGTAGACAAGGAGCGACCAGAGCAGCGTGAACACCACATACGACGAGAACTTGATGCGCTCCGCATAGGCGCCCGAGATCAGCGCCGGCGTGATGATGGCGAACATCATCTGGAACGCCATGAACAGGAGGTGAGGCACCGTCGTCCCGGCGCGCGGCTCGGTGCCAACGCCGTTCAGGAACGCGTAGTCGAAGCCGCCAATGAACCCGCCCTTGGATTCAGCGAACGCCATCGAGTACCCGAGCGTCACCCACGCCAGGGTCACGATCCCCATGGCGAAAAAGCTGTGCATGAATGTGCTGAGCGTGTTCTTCGTTCGGACCATGCCCCCGTAAAACAGGGCCAGCGCTGGCGTCATCAGCAGAACCATTGCCGACGAGACCAGGAGCCAGGTGGTGTCCGAGGCGTTGATTTCGTTCACTGGTGGCCTCCTCGACGGCGACACTAAGAGAAGGCAGTTTTCCGGAATGTTTCGTCGGCATATACTTCGCGACAGCACGAAACATACCGCGACGACGCAGCGAGTCAGCGCGCGGGCGCCTCCGCGGTCAGCGCGCTGGCCGACTCGCTCCTACAGCGCGTCGATGGATTTGCAGTGAGACTATCCGCGCCCGCTGGCCTCGATGCTCTCGCGCACCCGATCGAGCGCGGCCCGCACCTCGGGATCCCGATCGAGCGCAGCGGGCGGCGCCGGCAGCCGGAGCGACCAGTTCTGCGGCCCCACGGTCCCCGGGACGTTGATCCGATCGCGCGTGGCGAGCACGTCCTGGAGGAGCAGCAGCACGAGCTCGCTCGTCGAGCCGAGGATCAGGTCGAGCAACGCGCGGTGGGTCTCCTTCGTGAACTGCGGGCCGAGCTCTTGCCGGCGCGGCGCCAGCTGCGGCAGATCGAGGACCCCGGCGCGCTCCCGGTCGTCCCGCGACTCCCACCACACCACCACCGAGTCGGTGTCGTGCGTCCCGAAGCAGGCCACCGAGAGCGCCGGATACTGCGACGGATCCTTGAACACGACGTCATCCTTTTCCCAGATCAGCACCTTGTAGCCCGGCACCCCGAGCTCCGTGAGCGACTCCCGGACCCACCCCGGCACCGCGCCGAGATCCTCCGCCACGAGCTGCGCCCCGGTCTCCGCCGCCCCCGCCAGCATCGCCCCCACGACCCGATTGCCGTGCTCGCGCTGCTCCGGCTCCTCCGCCGGATCGAAGGTCGCCCTGGGCCGCTCGCCCCCCTGGCCCTGGCTCCCTTGCTCCGGGAAGATGTACGTCCGGTAGAAGCCGACCAGGTGATCGATGCGGAACCGGTCGTAGAGCAGCCCCGTGTAGCGGCAGCGCCGCCTGAGCCACGCGAAGTCGTTCTCGCGCATCCGGGCCCAGAAGTACGGCGGGAGCCCCCACCGCTGCCCCTCCGTGTCGAACTGGTCGGGCGGCGCGCCGACCGTCATGTCGTGCCGGAACTCGCCCTGGTGCGCCCACACGTCGGCGCTGTCGCGCGACACCATGAACGGGAGATCCCCCATGATCTCCACGCCCTTGCCCCGGAGATCCGCGCGCGCCGCCTCCCACTGCGCGTGCGCGAGCCACTGGACGTACTCGTAATAGAGGATGTCCCGCGCGCGCTCGCGCCGCAGCGCCTCGAGCGCGTCAGGCCTGCGCTCGCGGATCGCCTCGGGCCAGTCCCACCACGCCCTGCCCTCGAAGGCGTCCTTGAACACTCGGAACTGCGCGTAGTCGGGCAGCCAGTCCGACTGCCGCTTCACGAACTCGCCGAGCTCGGCCGCGCGCGGCGTCTGCTTCGCGTGGTGCTCGCGCTCGAACACGTCGAAGGCGAAGCGCAGCGCCCGCCCCTTCACGCGGCGCACGAGATCGTAGTCGACGCGCGCGCTGTTCCGCGCGCGATCGAGCGCCCCGAGGTCGTCGCCGAGCGCCTCGCCGAGGCGCTCCGCCGGGAGCTCGGGCACGGCGGACAGCGAGATGAACATCGGATCGATGCCGAACGCGGAGAGCGCCATGTACGGCGACGTCTCGCCCCCCGACACCTCGCCGAGCGGCAAGAGCTGCACGAGGCGCAGGCCCGCGGCGCGCATCCACGCGGCGAACTCGGGGAGATCGCCGATCTCGCCGATGCCCCACGAGCGATCGCTGCGCAGGGAGAAGAGCGGCACCGTCACGCCGGCGATGCGGCGGCGCGCGCCGGAACCGGGACCGGAAGGGGACGATGAGCTCTGGGACTGATTTTCAGCAGAGGGGGAAGACATGGGCGTTTTTCGCTTGGCTCCAGGCGTTCGGGGACGAAGTCTATCCCGGGTCGCGCCGCCCTGGATGCTCCTTCTGCGACCGTGCGGTAGCACCGCCGCGCCGCCGTCGAGGCCGCGGCCGCGGCCGCTGCCGAGCTCGCGACGAGGGCCGCGACATCGCGCGCGGCGCGAGGGCGGGCCCGCCGAGCGGCCGAACGGCGGGCGATCCCGGGGGCGGCGACCGAAAAATCAGGCCGCGCGCGCTTGTGTCTCGACAGCGGCGCCGATCTCGCGAATAGGGCGGCTTCACAGGTTTTTCAGATGACAAGACGCATATGGCCCGGCACGCCCACCCCACTCGGCGCCGTCTTTGACGGCGAAGGGGTCAACTTCACGCTGTTCTCCCAGTCCGCCACCAAGGTCGAGCTCTGCCTCTTCGAGGCCGTCGACGATGTCGTGGAGCGCGAGCGCATCGAGCTCCCCGAGCGGACGGCCCACATCTTCCATGGCTACGTGCCGGGGCTCAAGCCCGGCCAGCTTTACGGCTACCGGGTGCACGGGCCCTACGACCCGCGCTCCGGGCAGCGCTTCAACCCGGCGAAGCTCCTCGTCGATCCCTACGCGTACGCGCTCTCCAGCGAGCCGAACTGGAAGGCGCCGCTCTTCGCCTACGACCGCGGGGGGCACCCCGAGGGCGGCGCTGGCCGGCCCAAGGAGGCGGGCCGGGACGGCGCGGCGCCCGAGAAGGGCGAGGGCGGGCGCGCGGGCAAGACGGCGAGCGATCGCCGCGCCGCCGAGGCGCGCGGGAAGGACTCCACGCCGCCGCCCCCGCCGGCCCCGCTCGACGACCTGGAGATCTGCCACCGCGACAGCGCCTGGGGCGCGCCGAAGTCCGTCGTCGTCGACCACCGCTTCGCGTGGGACGGCGACCGGCCGCCGGCGACGCGCTGGCAGGACACGATCATCTACGAGGTCCACGTCAAGGGCTTCACCCAGCGGCACCCGGGCATCCCGAAGGAGCTGCGCGGCACCTACGCCGGGCTCGCCTCCGAGGCGGCGATCGCCCACTTCAAGAAGCTCGGCGTGACGGCGATCGAGCTGCTCCCCGTGCACGAGATGGCGAGCGAGCGCGAGATCTGGGAGCGCGGCCTCGTCAACTACTGGGGCTACAACACGCTCGCGTACCTCGCGCCCGCGGGCCGCTACTCGTCGAGCGGGCGGCTCGGCCAGCAGGTGACCGAGTTCAAGGCGATGGTGAAGGCGCTCCACGCCGCCGGCATCGAGGTGATCCTCGACGTCGTGTACAACCACACAGCGGAGGGGAACCACCTCGGCCCGACGCTCTCCCTGAAGGGGATCGACAACTGGACCTACTACCGGCTCGTGCCGCACAACCCGCGCTACTACATGGACTTCACGGGCTGCGGGAACACGGTGAACACGCGTCATTACCAGACGCTCCAGCTGGTGATGGACAGCCTGCGGTACTGGGTGACCGAGATGCACGTCGACGGCTTCCGCTTCGATCTCGCGTCGGCCCTCGCCCGCGGTCACCATGACTTCGACCGCCTGAGCTCGTTCTTCGACATCATCCATCAGGATCCCGTCCTCTCGCGCACGAAGCTCATCTCGGAGCCGTGGGACGTGGGCGAGGGCGGCTATCAGGTCGGCAACTTCCCGGTCCTCTGGACGGAGTGGAACGACCGTTACCGCGACTCGGTGCGCCGCTTCTGGAAGGGGGATCTGCTGGCGGCCGACCTCGGCTATCGGCTCACCGGGTCGAGCGATCTGTACGCGTCCAGCGGGCGCCGCCCTTACGCGAGCATCAATTTCGTGACGGCGCACGACGGCTTCACGCTGAACGATCTCGTCTCGTACAACGAGAAGCACAACGAGGCGAACGGCGAGGGCAACCGGGACGGCACGAACAACAACCACAGCTACAACCACGGCGTCGAGGGCCCCTCCAGCGACCCCGCGGTCGTCGAGCTGCGCGAGCGCCAGAAGCGCAACCTCCTCGCGACGCTCCTCCTCTCGCAGGGGGTGCCGATGATCAACGCCGGCGACGAGATCGGAAAGACGCAGCTCGGCAACAACAACGCCTACTGCCAGGACAACGAGCTCTCCTGGCACGACTGGGACCTCGACGAGCGGCGGAAGCAGCTCTTCGAGTTCACCTGCCGCCTCATCGCCCTGCGCCGCAGCCAGCCCGTGCTGCGCCGGCGGATGTTCTTCTCGGGCGGTTACGTGCACGGGAGCGGGCTCAAGGACATCGTGTGGTTCCGCCCCGACGGCGCCGAGATGACGCCGGAGGACTGGACCCACCCGAACGCCCGGGCGGTCGGCTACCTGCTCGGGGGCGACGCCCTCTCGGCGCTCGGTCCGCGCGCCGAGCCGATCTCCGGCGACACGCTGCTCGTGCTCATCAACGCGAACCACTCGCCGCTGGAGTTCGTGCTGCCCGCGATCGAGTTCGGCGAGCGGTGGGAGGTGCTCATCGACACCCGCACCGCCGGGGAGCCGGCGCGCACGGTGCCCGCGAGGGCAGGGGGAGAGCGCTACCTGCTCGTCGACCGGTCCGTGGCGGTGCTGCGGCTCCTGGAGCGCAAGGAGAAGAAGAAGGTCAAGCGGGTGAAGGCGCAGCGGGCGTAGCTGTCCCGACGCTCTCTCTCAGACGGCGATGAGTTGATGTCACCCGTGAAGTGCTTTTCGATCACGTTCAAGCCACGCGAACCCGTGTCGCGCGACCGGTGTCGTGCGGCGCAACCGATGTCGTGTCGCGGCCTGGACGCGTACATCGGCGGCGGACCGGGGGGCATGAGGGGGCGCTGCTGCTTCGGTGCGGCGGGCGGCGTCCGTGGCCCGTACCCTCGGCGCCAGCCATCAACAAGTACAGCAGCGCTGCGCCTCGCGACGCTGCCGCGTGCGCCTTCAGGTGCACGTACGCGAGGAGGGCGGGGGGTTCGCCGTTCAAAGGCATCCGCATTCGCGATACGCTGAGGGAATGTCGTCGCCTCTCTCCTCAGGTCGTTGTCCCATGGACGCATCGACCGGTCCGGGAAACGGTGGCGGCACGAAGATCACCGGCGTGCTGCAGCCGCCCTCTCTGGGGCGACCGCCCGATTCCTCGGTAAGAGACGCCGTGCGCGACGCCACCACGCTGGGCGGGCAGCCCGCGCCGCTCGGTCTTCCTCCTCCGAGCGGCGCAGGGCGGGACGAGGCGCGCTCCGCGCTCCTTCCGGGCCGCGTCGTGGCCGGGCGGTACCGGCTCGTGCATCCGCTCGGCCAGGGCGCGATGGGCGAGGTGTGGTGCGCGCACGACAGCGTCCGGCGCTTCGAGGTCGCGCTCAAGTTCCTCGTGCTCCCGCGCCAGAACCTGGCCATCGACGCGATGGAGCGCTTCCGCTTCGAGGCGCAGGTCGCGGCCCAGCTCGGGCGGAAGACCGATTTCATCGTCACGGTGCACGACGCCGGTGAGGATCCCGAGGCGGGCCCGTACCTCGTCATGGAGTGCGTGCGCGGCCGGTCCCTCCGGCAGCTGATCCACGAGCGAGGGCCGGTGCCCGCGGCCGAGCTGGCCGCGCTCCTCCGTCAGATCGGAGAGGCCCTCTCGGTGGCGCACGGCCTCGGGATCGTGCACCGCGACATCAAGCCGTCGAACATCCTGCTCCGCGAGGGGCGCGACGGGCGCCTGCGCGCCAAGGTCGCCGACTTCGGGATCGCCAAGTGGATCCGCCAGGATCTGGCGGCCGATTTCCCCCGCCAGACCGCGGAGGGCGTGGTGCTGGGCACGCCGGGATACCTGAGCCCGGAGCACACGTGCGACGGGCACGCGGACCCGCAGCTCGACATGTGGGCCCTCGCGGTGGTCGCGCACGTTGCGCTCACCGGCCGGCAGCCGTTCGCCGGCCGCACCATCGCCGATGTGCTCTCCTCCATCCTCGCGAGCGCGCGCCCCCCGCTGTCGACGCTGTGCCCCGGCGCGCCGCCGGCGCTGGAGACGTGGTTCGCGCGCGCCTTCGCGCTGGATCCGGCGGAGCGATTCCCCTCCATCGGGCCGATGATCTCCGCCTTCGTGGCCGCGGTCGGCCCGTCGGCTGCGCCGATCGCGCCGGCGCCCGCCGCGCCGGTTCGACGGACCAGGCTGCACCTCGCGGCGGCTGGCCTCGTCGTGGCGCTCGGGCTGGGGCTTTTGCTCACCACCGCGCTGCCCTCGCAGCGCCTGGAGGCCGCCGCCGAGCTGCGGGTGATCAGCGGCGAGGTGCTCTCCGCCGCCCGCGGCGCGCTCGTGGCGCAGGCGCCCGCGGCACCCCAGGCGGGCGCGACCGCGACGGCTCCCGCGGCCGGGCCCCCGACGACAGCGCCGTCCCAAGTCCCGCCGCCTCCGGAGCCCGCGCCGCTGGCAGCCGCGGCGCGTACCGTCCCGCCGCCTCCGGCGTCCACGCTGCGGTCAGCCGCGGCGCGCGCCGTCCCGACGTCTCCGGCGCCCGCGCCGCAGCCAGCCGCGGCGCGCACCGTTCGTGCGCCCGGCGCGCCGGCGAGCACCGGCAAAGCGCCCTCGCGGAAGCGAGACGCAGGCAAACAGAAGAGCGCGATCTTCTGAGCGTCGGCCGCGAAGGGCGCGTCGGCGCCCGCTGGTGGAGCCCCGCGGGGACCCGTGATCGCCGGGCCGGCCCGTCATCCAGCGGGCGGGCTGCGAGGGGTCGACCGCGGCCGAGCGAAGATGCGGACCGAGGCTCATCAAGGGCGATCTCGCGGAGGAGGTGCGCAAGCTGAAGGCGGAGCCCGGGCCGAACATGGTCGTCATGGGGAGCGGCAGCATCGTCGCCCAGCTGACCGACGCGCGTCTTGTCGACGAGTACCAGCTCGTGGTGAACGGGATCGTCCTCGGCAGCGGAAGGACGCTGTTCGAGGGGGTCAAGGAGCGGGCGAACCTCCGGCTGAAGAAGACGCGCAGCTTCAGCAACGGGAATGTCGTGCTCTGGTACGATGCGACGGCGTGACAGGGCCTGACGGAGGCGCGCCGCGCCCGCAGGCTGGCTGCGGTCTCCAGGACCCGCGCCGCGGCGAGGGCGTCGTCGCTCGGATCTGTCTGACGGACCGACCTCGGCGCTACCGAGGGTTTCTCGGCACCCGGAACAACGTCACCGTATGCTGGAAGAACGCCGGCGCCGCGACCACTCTCCGGGCCGGATCGAGCCCGAGGTCGTTGATCGCGGTGAGCCCGTCGTCCCTGAAATCACGCACCAGGGTCGAGCTCGTCGACGTGACCCAGTAGACGGCCGGAGGCGCGTTCACCGAGACGAGGTATCCATCCCTGTATCGCTCGATGCCGTCCAGCTTCGCCTCGAGCGTCCCGAACCGCGTGAGCTCCTTGCTCTCGAGATCGAGCATCCAGACCTTGCCCAGCGAGGAGGGAGCCCTGAACGTGCCGAGCGTGACGATGGCCAGCTTGTCGCCGTCCACGAGCAGGCCGTTGGGAACGTTGAGGAGCGGGGACCAGAAGAAGGGGGCGCATTGTTCGTCCTTGCAGCGCCACACGGTGCGGGTGAAGCTGTCGCTGATATAGACGGTGCCATCGTCGGCGAGCGCGAGATCGTTGAGGAAGATCGCGCCGAGCGCCGGGATCCTGCGCACGTCCTTGGTGGCGAGATCGATGATCAAGAGCTCATCCATGTCGGAGGTGTAAAGCTTGCCCTGCGCGACGCGGATGCCCTTGGGCGCGTTCATCCCCGAGAGCCACTTCGCCTCGACGATGTTGCCGCACCGGTCGAGCTTGCTGATCCAGCCGCGACCGTCCTTGAACCTGGGCCTCTCGAGCATCTCGTCAGGTACGCCGGCCATGTTGGCGACGTACCACGCCTCCGTTCCCTCGTCCCAATAGGCGCTCTCCGGCGTCTCGAAGCCGGCATCCAGGCCGCCCACCGTTCGCGGGAAGCGCAGGCAACCGTCGTCCGAGGCATCGCCGTGCGAGAGCGGGGCAGCGGCGGGCGGATCCTCGGCGCGGACAGGCGGATCGTCGGCGGAGCATGCAGGGAGAGCGAGCAGCGACAGGAGCGCGATCGCGGCGAGCGGAGAACGGTTCGCGGGCATGGGTTGCCTCCTCGCGGCGGCGCATCGTCGCGAGCACTCGCGGCGATCGCGCCATCACGATGCCCGCCAGGGTAGGCGACGCGACATCAACTCACCTGTCAGGATGGACCGCAATCCAGTCTACGGAGGGCCGCTGTGGCGTCAGCCTCCGTCGAGGGTGGAGTCGCCGCCGCTCGTTGCGCCCTGGATATCGCGCGTGGCGGCGGACCGGCGCTCGAAGGCGGCATGTGTTATGTCGGAGCGCTCGTGCTGGACGACGGCGCGGCGTTCGGGGACCACGCGCGCAAAGGCGCCAAAGTCGAGTCGACGCTCACGGCGAGGCGAGGGCCACCTTCGACAGCGTCTGCTCGACGAGCGTCACCCAGTAGCTCGCGCCGATGGGCAGGATCTCGTCGTTGAAGTCGTAACCAGGGTTGTGCAGCATGCGGCTCTCGCCGGCGACGCCGTTGCCGAGCCAGACGTAGGCGCCGGGCCTCTCGCGCAGCATGAACGCGAAGTCCTCGGCGCCCATCGTGGGTTGAATGTCGGTGAGCACCTTGTCGCCGCCGATCACCTGCGTCATCGCCGCGATCGCCATGGCGACCTCCTTCGGTGTGTTGATGATGGGCGGGTAGCGGCGCTCGTACCGCACCGTGACCTTGCAGCCATGAGCGGCGGCGATGCCGTCGCAGATGCGGCGTATGGCGCCCTCGACGAGCGCCTGCACCTCGTGCTTGAGCGCCCGCGCCGAGCCGCGCAGCGTGACCTCATCCGGGAGCACGTTCCACGTGTCGCCGGCGTGGAACTGCGTGACGCTGACCACCGCCGCGTCGACCGGGCTCACGCTGCGGCTCACGATCGCCTGCAGCGCCTGCACGAGCGCGCTCCCCGCGACGATCGCATCGACGCCGTGGTGAGGCATCCCCGCGTGGGCGCCGCGGCCCGTGATCTTGATCTCGAAGATATCGAAGCTCGCCATCATGATCCCGGGCATCACGGCGAACTGGCCGGCGGGAATGCCAGGCCAGTTGTGCATGCCGAAGACGGCCTCCACCGGGAACTTCTCGAACAGGCCGTCTTCGACCATCACGCGGCCGCCCCCCTCGTTCTCCTCGGCGGGCTGGAAGATGAAGTGGACGGTGCCGTCAAAGGCCCTCGTCTCGGCGAGGTGCCTGGCGGCGCCGAGGAGCATCGTCGTGTGTCCGTCGTGGCCGCAGGCGTGCATCCTCCCTTCGTTCCGCGAGCGATGGGCGAACGTGTTCGCCTCGTGGACATGCAGCGCGTCCATGTCCGCCCGGAGCCCGATGGCGCGGCGGCCCGACCCGGCCCTCAGCGTGCCCACGACGCCGGTCTTCGCGAGGCCGCGGTGGACCTCCACGCCGAAGGACGAGAGCTTCTCCGCCACGAAGTCCGAGGTGCGGGCCTCCTCGAACGCGGTCTCGGGGTGGGCGTGGAGGTCACGGCGCCACGCGGTCATTTCAGCGTGGAGGGCGTCGATTCGAGGGATGGTGGGCATGGCGAAGGTCCTAGAGCCCCTTGGCGTCGAAGGTGACGAGCCGGAGCTCGCATGTATACCGCTCGCCGTCCGCGTCCGTCAGCCAGAGCTCATCGATGCACGGCAGCATCTCGGCGACGCTCACCTTCGCCGACGCGTCCAGCTCGCTGGCGCGCCGGAGGATCTTGGCGATGGTGTCCACGAAGATCGGGCTGTCGAGGTCCGCGTAGTACGGCTTGGCCTCGAAGGGCGACTTGAGGAAGATGAACCGCGGCAGCCCGTGCGCGCGCTTCCAGCGCCGCGCCGCGAGCCAGCGAGCGAGCGGCTCCTCCTCGCGCGCGAAGGTCACCTGCGACGCGACGAAGCGCCAGCGCTCTCGCGCGACCACGAGATCGCCGATCTTGAGCCGCGGCGTGTGGTCCTCGGCCGGCAGGACGTCCAGGGCGTTGGTGACCATCGACGAGAGCATCATGCCCATGAAATCGAGGAGGCCGCCGCGGTAGCCGCCGCCCCGCGCGTGGACCTCGAGCGCCCCGTCCTGGTCCACCACGACGAGGTCCGCCACGCGCAGCGTCCGCGCCCGAGGCGCGGGAGAAGGCTCCCGCGAGAACGCATAACGGAAGTCCCCGGAGCCCAGGGCGATCTCGTTGATGCGCTGGCACCATTGCGCCTTTGGCAGCACGGGGATGACGCTCGGGGCCGGGTTGTCGAGCTCCCAGAGATCGATGAGCTCGCGCATCGACGGGTGCTGGAAAGCGAAGCAGGACGCCGTCAGCGTGTGCGTCAGGTGCATCTCGCCCATGACCAGCTCGCACTCCCCCCGGCGTAGGGCCTCCACGTCCTTGGCCGCGATCATCAGATCCGGGCACATATAACGAGCCCTCGACCAGCCCGGGCGCGGCACGTCGAACGCGCGCTGCACGTCCGGCAGCAGCGCGGCCGGATCCCGCTCGACGGAGCGCGCGCCGGCCGGCACCTGGAGGATCTCGGCCCAGCGGCGCTGCAGCTCGTGCTGCACCTGCCCGACCCACTCCGGCATGCCGCGCATGTCTCGCATCCACGGCTCGATCTCCGCGAGCGCCTTGTGGAACACCGTGAGCTCGACCGGGCCGCCGCCCTGCTGCGCCGAGAGCCGCTCGAACAGGTCCCGCAGCACCCCGAGGTAACGGCGCCCGACCTCGTAGGTCACCCAGCGGCCGCTGAGCAGCAGGAGCGACAGCGGCCGAGCGAGCTTCTGGAGCAGCGGAGCGCCGATCTCCAGGTCCAGGTCGCGCCTGCAATCCTCGTAGACGAGCGTGCGCGCCGCGTACATTTCTCCATCGGAGCGCGTCGTGGCCGCGCCGGTCAGGCGGTGGAACGTGTCCTCCAGGCGCGTCATGGCGGCGTCGAGCGCCCGGGAGTCGCCGGCCGCGGCGGCGACCTCGTCGCGCGCCCGCTCGATCTCGTCGAGGGGCATGAGCGCGCGCTCGCGGAGCGCCTGATCCTCGATCCCCGCGAGCGCGCGCCGCAGCGCCTCTTCCGGCGACAGCTGGAGCGCGACCTCGAAGTCCCAGGCGATGACGCTCATCGCGCACGCCCTGTCCAGGATCTCGAACACCTCCGCTTCACCGCTGAGCCCGAGCGACGGATCGCTGGCGAGCCGCCGCGCGAGCGCCCTCGCGGTCGTCGCGCCGTCGCAGCCCTCCAGGACTGCAGCCTGCGCCGGCGTGAGCGGCATGGCCCCGACGGACGGCACCTGCAGAGCGCCCCCATCGACGCGGATGTAGGGGAGCAGCCGGGGCGCCGCGAACGGCCTGAGCTCCGGGTCCGAGCTCAACAGCGACGCGATCGCGTCGATGGCCCAGCTCTCGAAGTAGACCTTCCGCGCGGCGAGCAGGCCTGGCCCGGGCCGGGTGGCGATCGCCTCGGGGCCGAGGCCGATCCGGCACCAGCCGATGGGCCCGAAGAAGCCGATGGAGTCGTTCTTGACGCAGTAGCGTTGCAGGTAGGAGGCGACGAGCGCCTCTCTCTGCCGCGTCTTCTTGTCCCGGTGGCCGGGCGGCTTGCGCAGGAGGCCGTCGAGCCCCGTGTGCAGGGCGCGCCGGTTCTGCCAGACCACCGCCTCGCGGAACCGGTCATCCTGCACCGCCGCGCGCAGCGCCTCGCTGACGCGCGCGGTCTCCACCTCGAACGAGCGCTGCAGATCCGCGTGGATCACGCTCTTCGCCGGGGCGGCCCCTTCGGCGTCGAGCGCCCTGTCGAGCAGGGCGGCGGTCAAGGGGGCCGCGAGCGAGAGGATGGTTTGCGCCGCGAACCCCGCGCCGCGAACACACGCGAAAGGCCACAACCCGAACGGTCCCCCGCCCAGCGGCACCAGGTGGCTCGACGCGCCGCCTTCAACGTCTTGCTCGGACGGGCGGCGCGCCTGGCCCTCAATGTCTAAAGCAGGCGCTTCGGCGGCGAGTTTCATCGTGACAGACATGATTTCTCATCCGTGGCATGGAGCCTGGTGCGAGCGGCGCCGCGCGTGTCTCACGCGTCGCCCGCAGCTTCCGTGGATCCCGTCTCCGGGGTGCTCGGCGGGGCGACGACCTTGGTCATCTCGGCATGACTTATCTGCGAGAACAGGGACAGGTAGGGCATGAGGAGCGCTCGTGACCACGAGGAGGGGAACCACATGTAGCTGTACAGGGGGTGACCCACCGCGCCGCGGCGTCGCTTCGTCTTCCACGTGCCGCCGCTGAGCCATATCCGCTTGGCGCCGAGCGCCACGGCGCGCTTGATCGGCTCGTAGAAGACGAGGCTGAAATACAGCAGCGAGTCGTCCAGCCCCTGATCCTCGGTGCGGCCCACGCGGTAGACCCAGAGGTCGTCCCCCTTGTGGAGGATCGAGGCGAAGCCGACGACGGTGGAGCCGTTGCGTGCCACGATCGCCTCCGCCCTCGGGCCGAGGTGGCGCTCGAGCCGAGCCCAGAACGATTCCGGGTGACGGAAGTGCTCCTCTCCGTATTTCGAGTACGTCGTCTCGTAGAGGCGCTCGAGATCGCCGCCCAGGGAGCCAAAATTCGGCGTCACGGTGAATTGGACACCGGCCTCGCCGACCTTCCTCATGTCGCGCCGGAAGGACTTTCGCTCCTTGCTCTGGAAGCGCGCGAGGTAGTCGTCGAAGGCCTTGAACTCGGTGTCCAGCCGGTTGTCATAGACGAGGAAGACCTCCTCGAACCCGCTCCCACGAAGCGATCTCCTGAGCTCGGCGCGCTCGGCGTCGACGCCATAGAAGCAGAGCGGCAGCCGCTCTCTGCGCGCCTCCTCCTTGAGCGCGTCGAGCACCGCGCTGTGCACCTCCTGCACCGCCGCCGGATCGACAGGCGCCACGGCGATGCCCCCACGGTAGCTGAGCGGGCTCGCGGCGAGCACCCACCCGTCGATCCCCGAGCGGGCCGCCCGCGCGAACGCCCGGTAGGCGTTGACCGCCCGGACGACCCACTGGCTCCAGCGCGCGCTCTCGGGGTTCATCCTGACGAGCTCGTCCTGCCAGGAGACGAAGAAGAACTTCTCCAGCGAATAATGATAGTAGATCGAGCGACTGCGCGTGACGAGGAACGGGCAAACGGCGATGAGGCGGGTCCCCTCGCGCACCAGCACATAACGCAGGGACAGCTCCCCCCGGACGAGCGGCGCCAGATCCAGCGCGTCGAGCATCCGCAGCCAACGGCGATCGAGGAACACGTCGGCGTCCGCCGTGACGTTGTCGAGCTCCGCGTCGTCCACGGAGTCGAGGGATGTGCAGATGGTCGTCGTCAATCTCACCGATGGCGTTCCTTTCGTTGCACCCGAGCGCCGCGAAGAGGCGCGCCGGCCCCGCGCGGGGCCGGCATGGGGCCGGTCCATGCCCGGCGCCGGCCCGCTCAGGGCGCCTCGCGCCGGGCCCGCTCGATGAGCGCGCGGAGCTTCCGGGCGACAGGCTCGACGCCGGGCGCCTGCAGGATCGAATAGTGGTCGCCCCGCACGCGCTCGACCTCGACGCCCGAGGGCGCCAGCCGCCGCCAGGTTTTCACCGCATCAGGCGACGAAGCCCGCCCGTCGATGGCCTGGAAGACCGTGATAGTCCCGCCGTACGGTCCGGGCTCATAACCATAGAGCGCCTTCATGTTGCTCATGAAGACACGGCGCAGCGCCGGCAGCGCCTCCTCGGGGGGCGGGCTGCCGCCGGCGATCCGGGCCAGATCGTGGTCGAACAGGGCGTGAAGGAGGTGATCCGTGTCCGCAGGCGGCGCCCCGGGCCGGACGCCCTCGACCTGCGCGTCGATGAGCGCGAGCACCTCCACGCGCTGCTCGCTGCGCTCGAGCTGCCGCGCCATCTCGAACGCGACGACGCCTCCCATCGACCAGCCGCCGAGCAGGTAAGGCCCCGACGGCTGCACCGACCGCACCGCGCTCACGTAGAGCGCCGCCATCTCCTCCACGCTGGCCGGCGCCGCCTGGGCCCCGTCCAGCCCCGGGGACTGCAGCCCGTAGAACGGCTGCTCCGCGCCGAGCTGCCGCGCGAGCTCGCGGTAGCACAGGACGTTACCCCCCACGGGGTGGACGCAGAAGAACGGCCGCCGCTCGGCGCCGGGCGTGATCGTCACGAGCGGCGAGCTCGGATCGAGGCGCCGCTCATCGCGGAGGAGCGCGGCGAGGCGCTCCACCGTCCCCCCCTGGAACAGCGCCGCGAGCGGCAGCCGCTGGCCGATGCGCGCCTGGATCTCCGCCATGAGCCGCACGGCCAGGAGCGAGTGGCCGCCGAGATCGAAGAAGTCGTCCCGGACGCCCACGCGCTCCGCGCCCAGCACCGCGGCCCAGATCGCCGCGAGATCTCGCTCCAGCGCGTCCCTCGGCGCGACGAAGCTCTCCGCCGCGCCGCTCCGATCGGGCGGCGGGAGCGCCTTGCGATCGACCTTGCCGTTCGCGTTGAGCGGCAGCGCGTCGAGCAGCATGACGAACGCGGGCACCATGTACTCGGGCAGGAGCTCCCTTGCGTGCTCCTTCAGCAGGGCGGCGGAGCTCGGCGAGCCCGCGGCCGGCACCACGTACGCCACGAGCTGCTTGTCCCCTGGCCGGTCCTCCCTGGCCACGACGACCGCCTCGGCCACGCCGGGATGCCGCTTGAGCGCCGACTCGATCTCGGCAAGCTCGATCCTGAAACCCCTCACCTTGACCTGGTGGTCCAGCCGGCCGAGGAACTGGAGCTCACCGCTCGGCAGGTACCGCGCGAGGTCGCCGGTCTTGTACATGCGGGCCCCGGGCAGGGGGGAGAACGGATCGGGAAGGAACACGTCGGCCGTACGCCGGGGATCCCGCAGGTAGCCGCGCCCCACGCCGACACCACCAACGAACAGCTCGCCCGGAACCCCGATCGGCGCGGGCTGACCCCGCCGATCGAGGAGGTAGAGGCGCATGTTCGCGACCGAGCGCCCGATGGGGACGTGCGCCGCGGTGGGCACCTCCCGCACGCGGTGATGCGTCACGTCGTCGGAGCACTCGGTGGGACCGTACGCGTTGAGGAGCGGGACCCCTGAATAGGCGTCGATCCACTGCGCGCACAGCTCCGGCGGCAGCGCCTCTCCGGTGGCCACCATCCACCGGAGCCCCGCCAGCTGCGGCGCGCGATCCATCGACCGCGCCTCCGCCAGCACCGCGCGAAGCATGGAAGGGACCAGCTCCACGATCGAGATGCCATGCTCCTCGATCGCGGCGAGCAGCCGGGCGGGATCCCGGACGACCTCCTCTCCCAGGATGTGAACGCGACCACCGAGGAGGAGCGCGACGAGGAACTGCCAGACCGAGATGTCGAAGCACTGAGAGGCGGTCTCCGCGACGCAGTCCTCCGCGGTGAGCTCGAGATCTTGCACCTTCGCGAAGAGGTGGTTGAGCATGCCGCGGTGCTCGACCATCGCCCCCTTGGGAGCTCCCGTCGAGCCCGACGTGTAGATGACATAGGCGAGGTTCGACGGGCGAGCGTGGGGCAGGGGAGCTCGCGCTATCTCGGCGCCCGGCGTGAGCGACTCCTCGAGGTGAATGATCTGCGGCGCGGCCGCCATCCCCGAAAGGGCGCGCCGCAGCGCGGCCTCGAGCGGCCCTGAGACGAGCACGCGCCGCGCGCCGCTGCTCTCCAGCACCTGAGCGATCCTGTGAGGCGGGTGGAACGGATCGAGCGGCAGGTAGGCGCTCCCGGCCTTCCACACGCCGAGCATCCCGCCGAGGAAGTCGAGGCCGCGCTCCGCGAGCAGCGCGATCACCTCGTCCGGCCCCGCGCCGTGACGCACGAGCGCGCGGGCGAGGGCGTCCGCGCGCTCGTCGAGGGCCCGGTAGCTCAAGGAGGCGCCGCCCTCGCCCACCGCGGCGATCGCGCCCGGCGTCCGCTCCACCTGGGCCTCGAAGAGCGTCGTGAAGCACTCCTCCTCGGGGAACGGCATCTCGGTGCGGGTCCAGTCGTCGAGGAGGGTCCGCCGCTCGTCGGCGGGCAAGAGCGGCAGCGACGAGATCGGGCGGGTCGGGTCGCGCACGATCCCCTCGAGCAGCTGCTCGAGGTGCGCCGCCATCCGGGCGATCGTGGGCGGATCGAAGAGATCGGCGTTGTACTCGATGTGCCCCCCGAGCTGCTGCTCCGCCTCCGTCAGCGCCAGGGTCAGGTCGAACATCGCTGTTCCGGTGAAGACCTCCTCGGTCTCCAGCGCCTCGGCCCGCGAGGCGCCGGTGGGATCCTGCAGGATGAACATGACCTGGAAGAGGGGGGCGTGGGCGCGGCTCCGCGCCGGGTTCAGCTCCTCCACCAGCTTGTCGAACGGCAGATCTTGATGCGCGTACGCCTCCAGCGCTGTCCGGTGCACCCGCTTGAGCAGATCGAGGAAGCTCGGATCGCCGGAGAGGTCCACGCGCAGCGCGACGGTGTTGAGGAAGAAGCCGATGAGCCCGTCGAGCTCCTGCCTGCTCCGACCGGCCACGGGGGAGCCCACGACGATGTCCTGCTGCCCCGAATAGCGGTGGAGCAGGACCTGGAAGGCCGCAAGGAGCGTCATGAACAGCGTCACCGCCTCGCGCCGGCTGAGCGCCTTGAGCGCCTCGGTCGTCGCGGCGGAGACGCGGATCGCGTGCCGCCCGCCGCGGTAGCTCAGCACCGGCGGCCGCGGGCGGTCGGACGGCAGCTCGAGCACGGCGGGGACGCCGGCGAGCGCCTTTTTCCAGTAGGAGAGCTGCGCCGCGAGCGACTCCTCGCTCAGCCACTGCCGCTGGCTCACGGCGAAGTCGGCGTACTGGATCGGCAGCTCGGGCAGGGGAGAGGGCCGGCCGCTGGAGAACGCCTGGTAGAGCGCCGTGATCTCGCGGGCGAGCACCCCGAGCGACCAGCCGTCCGTGATGATGTGGTGGAGCGCCACGACCAGCACGTCCTCGGCGTCGCGGAGGCGCAGCAGCTCGACGCGCAGGAGCGGCCCCTCGTCGAGATCGAACGGCTCGAGCGCCAGCCGGAGGTGCCGCTCGCGGGCCGCGTCCATCCGCGCGTCTGGCCGCAAGCCCCGCAGATCGGTGACCGGCACCGGGACCTTCGCCGGCGGGGCGATGCGCTGGACCGGCCGCCCGTCGACGCTCGGGAAGCTCGTGCGCAGGATCTCGTGCCTCCTCGACAGCTCGGTCACGCTCCGCTCGAGGGCGGCCGGGTCGATGGCCGACGAGAAGCGCACGCTCCACGCCACGTTCTGCGCGACGCTCTCGGGGCTCAGCTGGTGCAGGAACCACATGCGCTCCTGCGCGAGCGAGAGGGGGAGCGGCCCCGCTCGCGCGACGCGCCGGAGCGGCAGGAGCTCGGCGGCGCCGGCGCTCTCCTCGATGTGCCGGGCGATCGCCGCCACGGTGGGCGACTGGAAGATGAGCCCGAGCGGCAGATCGACGCCGAAGGCGCTCCTCAGCCGGGCCACCACCTGGGTCGCGAGGAGCGAGTGCCCGCCGAGCGCGAAGAAGTCGTCCTCGACGCCCACCCCGGGTACGCCGAGCGCCTCGGCCCAGATCTGCGCGACGCGGCCCTCGACCTCGGTGCGCGGCGCGACGAAGGTCGAGCTGGCCATCGCGTGCTCCCCCGAGGGCCGCGGGAGCGCCTTGCGATCGATCTTGCCGTTCGCCGTGAGCGGGAGCGAGCTCAGCGCCACGACGACCGACGGGACCATGTAGTCCGGCAGCCGATCGCGCGCGAAGCGCTTGATCTCCGCCTCGTCCACGGACCGCTCCGGCGCGGGAACGACGTAGGCCACGAGCCGCCGGTCCCCAGGGGTGTCCTCGCGGACCGAGACCACCGCGAGCGCGACCGCCTCGTGCTGCGCGAGCATCGCCTCGATCTCGCCGAGCTCGATGCGGAAGCCCCGCAGCTTGACCTGGTGGTCCGTGCGGCCGAGGAACTCGACGGTGCCGTCCGGCAGCCATCGCACCCGGTCCCCCGTCCGGTACATGCGCGCCCCCGCGTCGCCGGAGAAAGGATCCGGCAGGAACCGCTCCGCGGTCAGCGCCGGGCGTGACAGGTAACCTCGCGTGACGCCCTCGCCGCCGATGTACAGCTCCCCCTGCACGCCGACAGGCACCAGCTGGAGGTGGCGATCGCAGACGTAAAGCGCTGTGTTGTCGATGGGCCGCCCGATGGACGCCCACCCCGTCCCGGCCGCCCGCTCGACGAGGTGCGTGGAGGACCAGATCGTCGTCTCCGTGGGGCCGTACATGTTGAGCAGCGCGCCAGGGAACGTCTTGCGGATCTCCTCGACGAGATCGAAAGGCAGCGGCTCACCGCCGAGGAGCAGCGCGCGCAGGCTGGACAGGGCAGCTGGCGCCGAGGGCTCCAGCATCATGCCGCGCAGCAGCGACGGCGTGCACTGGAGGTAATCCACCTGATAACGCTCGATCTGCCGCGGCGCCGAGGTGTCCTCCAGGCTCCGCCGGTCCTCTCGCTCGCTCAGGCGCTTCAGCTCGTCGAGGTACGGCAGGCTCGCGAGCACGGCGTCGGGTTCGACGCCGAAGTCGATGAGGCAGCCGATCTCGTCGACCCCGATCTCCTTGAGCTGGGCGACCCGCTCCAGGCAGTCGCTCGGCGTCCCGAACAGGCCGCTCGTCTCGACGTACCGCTCGAAGGCGTGGGAGACGAGCAGGTCCAGGTCCTCCTCGCGGACAGCGCTGTCCAGATCGATGCCCAGGCTGCGGCCGAGCCCCCTCATCAGATCGGCCGAGCTGCGCAGGTAGCTGCGGAACGGCGCGCTGATCCGGGCGCGCACCAGATCGGCGTCCCGCTCGACGAAGGTGTGGAGCATGAGCGTGACGTGCCCCTCGCCCTCGTGCCCCGCGCGGCGGCGCGCCTCGCGGTAGATCGCGATCCGCTCCGCGAGATCATCGATGCTCTGGCCGAGCAGGTGCGTGAGGATGTTCATCCCGCCCCGGCCCGCGGCCTCGAAGGTCTCCGGGTTGCCCGCCGCCGTCAGCCAGACGGGCAGCTCGCGCTGCACCGGCTGCGGCCGGATCTGGATCTCCGTCGGTGTCCCCGCGCCGTCCGGGAACGTCAGCCGCTCGCCGCGCCAGAGCCTGCGGACGGCGTCGATGCCTTCCAGCATGATCCGCTTCCGGTCCGCGTACCGCTCCGGGGCCAGGACGAAGTCGCGCGCGTGCCAGCCTGACGCGAAGGAGACGCCGACGCGGCCGCGCGAGATGTTGTCGAGGAGCGCCCACTCTTCCGCGATCCTGACCGGGTGGTGCAGCGGGAGGACGACGCTGCCGGCGCGGATCGCGATCCGCTCCGTCATGGCCGCTATCGCCGCGCCGACGACCGATGGATTGGGGTACAGACCGCCGAACGCGTGGAAGTGGCGCTCGGGCGTCCACACGGCCATGAAGCCGTGGCGGTCCGCGAACTTGGCTCCTTCCCAGAGGAGCCGATACCGGTCGCCGCCGCCCTGGTCGGCGTCATCGGCGAAGTAGAAGAGGCTGAAGCCGAGCGGCCGGCGCGCGCCGGGGCGGCCCTTCACCTGCCGCCGCGGCGCCCGGTGCCGCTGCTCGCCCTGGAGGATCACCGTCAGGCCGCGTGTGAGCGTCCACAGGAGCTCCAGCACGGAGATATCGAAGGAGATGCTCGTGACCGCGAGCCAGCGCGCCCCCGGAGCGACGGGAGCGACAGGCCCGAGCGCTCGATCCATCGCGCTGAAGAAGTTCGCGACGCTCCGGTGGGGCACGACGACGCCCTTGGGCTTCCCCGTCGAGCCCGACGTGTAGATGACATACGCGGCGTTGCCCGGGCGCGCGCCGGCCGCGGGCGGCGCGCCCGCCTCCGGCCGGCCCTGGCCCCTGCCGAGCATCACCGCGCGCGCCTTCGAGCCCGCGAGCCGCGTCGTGAGGTGCTCTTCGGTCACGACCACCGGCGCGCCGGCGTCGTCGAGCATGTAGCCGATGCGGTCCGAGGGGTACGAGGGATCGAGCGGCAGGTAAGCGCCGCCCGCCTTCAGGACGCCGAGCAGCCCCACGAGCATGTCGATCGACCGCTCCGCGCAGAGGCCCACGATCACCTCGGGCCCGACGCCGAGCGATCGCAGCTCGCCCGCGAGCGCGCCCGCCCGCGCGTCGAGCTCGCGGTACGTGATCTCTTCGCCCTCGAAGACGCACGCGGTCGCGTCCGGTGTCCGGCGGACCTGGGCGCTGAATTGCTCATGAATGCACGCGTCGGTCCACGCCGCGCGCGTCGCGTTCCAGCCCGACGTGACGAGCCGCAGCTCGTCCTCGTCCATCACGGTGGCCTCGGACAGGCGGCGATCGGGGCTCGACGCCGCCGACAGCAGCAGCGCGCCGAGGCGCGAGGCCATCCGGGCGATCGACGCGCCGTCGAAGAGATCGGCGCTGTACTCGAAGTACCCCTCGAACCCGTCCTCGCCGCTCCTCAGGGAGAGGGTGAGGTCCACCATCGAGGTGCCCGGATCGATCTCGGCCGGGCGCGCCTCGAGCCCCGGCAGCGCCGGGAGATCGACCTCCCGGTCCGGGAGCAAGATCAACATCGCCTGGAACAGCGGCGAGAAGCTCTGGCTGCGCGCCGGCCGCAGGTGCTCGACGACCCGCTCGAAGGGCACGTCCTGGTCCGCGTAGGCCTCGACCGCGACGTCGCGCACCTGCGAGAGCAGCTCCCGGAAGGTCCGGGCGCGGGACAGATCGACCCGCAGGACGACGGTGTTCGTGAACATGCCGAACAGCCCGCTCAGCTCCGGCGGGCGGCCGGCGACGGCGGAGCCGACGCACACGTCCTCCTGGCCCGAGCAGCGCCCCAGCAAGAGCGCGAAGCCGGCGAGCAGCGCCATGTACGGGGTGACGCCCTCCTGCCGGCAGATCGCCTCCAGGGCCTCGCGGAGAGCGCGGGGGAAGCGCACCGGCAACCTCGCGCCCCGGTAGGTCTGCGCCGCGGGTCGAGGGCGGTCCGTCGGCAGCTCGAGCAGCTCTGGCGCGCCGGCCAGCCTCGCGCCCCAGCGCGTGAGCTGATCCGCGGCGACGCCGCCGTCGAGGCGCTCGTGTTTCCAGAGGACGTAGTCACCGTACCCCAGCGGCAGATCCGCGAGCCCGGGCGGAAGCCCTCGCGAGAAGGCCCCGTAAAGCGCCGACAGCTCCCGGGCGAGGACCCCGAAGGACCAGCCGTCCGCCACGAGGTGGTGGGCCACGACGAGGAGCACGTGCCGCCGCGGCTCGATGCGCAGGAGCGTGGCGCGCGCGAGCGGGCCGCGCGCGAGCTGGAACGGGCGCCGCGCCTCCTCGCGCGACCGCCGCTGCGCCTCGACCTCCCGGGCGGACAGGGGCAGGCCCGTCAGGTCCACGATCGCGAGCGGCAGCGCCCCCTCCGCCGCGATCACCTGGACCGGCTTCCCGTTTCGCTCCTCGATGCTCGCGCGCAGCGGCTCGTGGCGGCGCGCGATCGCGTCGAGCGCGCGCTGCAGCGCCGCCACGTCGAGCTCGCCGGAGAGATCCACGGCGACAGGGATGTTGTAGACGGGGTTGTCGGGATCGAGCTGCGCCAGGAACCACAGGCGCTGCTGCACGGGCGCGAGCGGCAGCGGGCCCGGCGCTCTACGGGCCGTCAGCGCGGGCGTCAGCCCTCCCGCCGGCCGCGCCGCCGCCGCGCGCTGCGCGGCCACGTGCCGCGCGAGCGCGTCCGGGCTCGGACCCCGCAGGAGCACGTCGAGCGGCACCGGCGCGCCGAGCTCCTGCTCGAGGCTCGAGGACAGCTCGACAGCGCGCAGCGAATCCAGGCCGTAGCGGGTGATCGGCGCCTCCGGATCGAGCCCGCCCGCGGGCCCGCCGAGCGCCCTCGCGAGGTAACCGCAGAGCCACGAGCGCAGCTCCTCCACGGTCGCCGCGTCGCCCCGGGGCGCCGCGCGCGGCGGCGCCGGCTGGATCGCGGGCGCCGCGGCCGCGTCCGCGTCCAGGCGCGCGCCGCTCCTCACCTCGTCGGCGCGCCAGAGCAGCTCGGTCTGGAGCTCTCCGCCGAGGAACGCCGCGCGGCACGCGTGTCGCTGGATCTTGCCGCTGGAGGTCTTGGGAATGCTGCCCGGCGGGAGGAGCGCCACCGCATGCGGCTGCAGGTCGTGCTCCATGGCCAGCCGCTCCCGGATCGCCCCGATCGCCGCCTCGCAGGCCGAGAGGCGCGCGCGCAGGTCTCGCTCCTTCCGGACGTCGATCTCCAGCGCGAGGGCGAGCCGCTCCTCGCCGTCGACCTCCACCGCGAACGCCGCCGAGCACCCCGACCGGATCGCCGGGTGGCTCTGCTCGACGGTGAGCTCGATGTCCTGCGGGTAGTGGTTGCGGCCGCGGAGGATGATCAGGTCCTTGCGCCGCCCTGTGACGAAGAGCTCTCCGTCCCTCAGGAAGCCCAGGTCGCCCGTGCGGAGGAACTCGCCCGGCTCGCCGGTCGCGAGCCGCGCGCGGAAGGTGCCCTTCGTCTCCTCGGCGCGACCCCAGTAGCCCTGGGCCACGCTGGGACCACGGAGCCAGATCTCGCCCACGTGCCCAGCGGGGCAGGCGGTGAGCGCCTCGGGGTGCACGACGACGAGCTCCTGGTCCGGCAGCGAGCGGCCGCAGCCGACGAGCAGCCGCGCCCCCGCCTCACCGGCGGCCGCTTCCTCGGCGCGCCCCTGCTCCAGCGCCGCCGCGCTCGAGGCGCCCACGAGGGGGCCGCTGCCCGCTTTCCCGCCGGAGACGATGAGCGTCCCCTCCGCGAGCCCGTAGCAGGGATAGAAGGCCGTCTTCCTGAACCCGCACGGCCCGAAGGCCGCCGCGAACCGATCGAGGGTCTCCGGCCGCACCGGCTCCGCGCCGCAGAAGGCGACCTCCCACGAGCGCAGATCGAGCGAGCGCCGCTCCTCGGGCGAGCTCTTGCGAACGCACAGCTCGAAGGCGAAGTTCGGGCCGCCGCTGATGGTGGCTCCTTCCTCCGAGATGGCCTGCAGCCACCGCAAGGGGTGCCGCAGGAACGTCAGCGGGGACATCAGCGCCACGTTGAACCCGTGATACAGCGGCTCGAGGATGCCGCCGATGAGCCCCATATCGTGGTAGGGCGGCAGCCATATCACCCCTGTGCTGCCCCGGTGCGCGCCGAAGCACCGTGAGATGCTCTCCAGGTTGTGCAGCAGGTTGCGGTGGCTCAGCATCACCCCCTTCGGGGTGCCCGTGGATCCCGACGTGTACTGGAGGAAAGCGAGCGACGCCGGGCCGAGCGCCGGCGGCCGAAAGGCGCCCTGGCCCTCCGCCGGCAGCTCGTCGGTCGCGACCCAGCGCGCCGCGCCGAGCTCCGGCGCGCGCTCGAACAGGTGCACGGCCATCGACGTGATCGCGCCCGTGGAGAGCACCAGCCCGGCCCGCGCGTCCTTCAGGATGGCGCTCAGCCGCGGCAGCGTCCGCTCGATGCGCGCCGGATCCGGCGGGTACGCCGGCACGGCGACGAGCCCCGCATAGACGCAGCCGAAGAAGGCGACGATGTACTCGAGCCCAGGCTCGTAGAGCAGGATCGCCCGCTCTCCGGGCTCCGCGACCTGGCGGAGCGCGGAGGCGACCTGGCGGGCGCGGCGGGCGAGGTCGGCGTAGCTCATGCGAGCCACGATCTTCCCGCTGTCGTCGCGGAAGCTGTATCCGCACGTCTCGGCGCTCCGCGCCTCGAGCAGATCGATCAGTGTGGCGTACCGCGGTTGCTGTTCGAGCGTCGTCATCTACAAGCTACCTCTGTTACAGACGGCATGGTCACGCCGGCGACATCGAGCTTCCTGATCGCCGCCGCCACCGGACGGACGCGCCACGCGAGGCGCGCGGTTCACTTGCCTCAGCGCGCCATCTCGAAGAAAAAGTCGTCGACCACGACGCGCTGGCCTCGCGCGCTCGCGACGTCGTAGACCCATCGGCCGACCGCGAGGTCGAGCACCCCGAGCCCGAAGGGCGAGAAGATCGCCGGCTTGTCGCGGCCGATCCGGCGCTCGCCGCGCATGAGCTGGGCGAGGGTCCCGGTCACGAAGCTCCGGCCGCCGCTCAGCCTCTCCGCGAGGTGCGGCGACGTGTTCGCCTTCATCACGTGCTCGACGTCATCCACGATGTTGTAGGACCCGAGCAGGATCTCCGGCGCGAGATCGCGGAGAGAGATGTTGAGCACCAGCGGGTTGTGCGCGAACAGCGCCGGATCCAGGATGTAGGGCTCGCCCGCGACCGTGGCGAGGACGATGAGATCGCTGCCCGTGATCGCGGCCTCGGCGCTTGAAACGCAGTCGATCGCGCCGTGGCGACCCGGCTTGCACACCTGGGTCGCGAACCGCTGCGACTCCGCCTTGTCCAGATCGTGCAGCAGCACCGACCCGATCTCCCAGCCGAGCGCGAGGAGGAAGGTATAGATGTACCTCGCGATGAGCCCGTTGCCGATGATGCTCAGCCTGCTCACCGCGCGCTTGCCGCCGTTCATCCACTCGGCCGCCAGCGCCGCCGAGCCGGCCGTGCGGGCGGCGGAGATGATCGAGCTCTCGAGGCAGGCGAAGGGGTAGCCCGTCTCGTAGCTGTTCAGGAGGAGCGCGGCCGAGGCCCGCGGGATCCCCCGGCGAATGTTGTCGGGGTAGCTCGCGATCCACTTGATGCCCGAGACGCCGACGTCTCCCCCGAGGAACGCGGGCAGCGCGATGATGCGATTCTTCGGCTGCTCCGGGAACCGCAGGAAATAGCTGTCCGGGTTCACTGTCTGCCCGTCCTCGTGCATCAGGTAGGCGCTCTTGACGCGCTCCACGCAGGCGGCGATGTCGGCATGGATGATCTCGTGGATCACCTTGCCCGTAATGATCGAGAAATCCATTCTGATGCGATCTCCGTTGTCTCAGGCTGGCCCCGAGCCTGGCGTCGCTCCTCCGAGGCTGCGCGATCGCCGGTCAGAGACATGGGTTGAAAGATGGTGGTCGGCCGCCCGGGCTCCGCTCTGCCTCGCTCGTCACGAGGCGCGCCAGGAGAGCCCCTTGGACCAGATCCTCCGGGATGCGTCCTCTACGCGCCGAGCCTGGACGCCCAGGCGTCATTGAAGATGGTGTCCGCGTACGAGATGCCGCGGTCAGCGCAGACGAACAGCACCGATGGGGGGCTCGTGGAGCGCATCCTCGGGAGGAGCTTCTTCACCGCGGCGTAGCACGAGCCGGACGAGCCCCCGACGAGCAGCCCATGCCGCGTGAGGAGCTCGCGGCAGGCGCGCACGGTCTCGACCTCCGAGACGAGGACGACGTCGTCGATCTTCGCCTCGTCGACCAGCTTGGATCGGACGCTGGCGCCGATGCCGGCGATGTGGCGCGGCCCTGGAGCGCCCCCGAAGATGACCGAGCCCTGCGCGTCGACGGCGATGATACGTGCGTTCGGGAACGCATCCTTCACCCGCCGGGAAATGCCGGCGATCGTCGCTCCTGTGCTCACGCCCACGAAGACGTAGTGAAGCTCGGAGAAGGCCCGGCAGATCTCCTCGCCCGTGAAGCGGTAGTGGGCCCCGACAGCGTCCATGTTGCCGTACTGGTTGGTCCAGTACGAATCGGGGATGCTCTCCCGCAGCTCCCGGAGCTTCTGGAGCCGCGCCTTCAAGAAGCCGCCCATGTCGTCCGGCTCGGTCACCTTGACGACGTTCGGGCAGAGCCTTCGCAAGAGGGACTCGTAGGCCTCCGTGGTGTTCGGATCGATCACCGGGATGAACTCGAGGCCGAGCTGGCGCGCGTAGAACGCGAGCGCGACGGCGAAGTTCCCCGAGGAGGACTCGATGAGGACGGTCTTGTCGTGGATCTCACCCCGCTTGATGGCCTGGTGCAGGATCCAGAGCGCGGGACGATCCTTCAAGCTCCCTACCGCGTTGTGCCCCTCGAGCTTGGCGAAGAGCTTGACCCCATCGCACTCGAGGGGGAGCACGGTCGTTTCTCGAAGGGTCCCCAGGAGCGAGGTGACCTTCGTCAAGAGTTTTTCAGCCATGGGAGACCACTCTCGTGAGCTAACGTGAAGTCCATTCCACGGGGCGACCTGAGCGAGCTCCGTTCCGCTGGCTGAACGGGCGGCGAATGACTGTATTTGACGGTGATTGACGGAGACTGACGGTGACTGACGGTGACCGATGAAAACTGATCGCGACCGACGACGAGGGACGGCTTCGAATTACAGGCCCGTCGCCCCACCAGCGAGGAGGCGCTCGATACAGCTCTGGACCGAGAGCGCTTCACGCAAGCTGGCGAGGGTGTGCGAGCCGCCCTGCATCATCGCCGCGAGATGGTCGAGCAGCGCTGTCCGGTTGCGCGCGAGGGCCTGCTCCGGCGTCGCGGGGCAGAGATCGACCCAGCTCGCGCCGTCCTGGATCTCGGCGCTATACCAGTGGTGGGTGCGACCCGCCCCACGCTCGCCGATCAGGGTGAAGGCGTTGAAGTCGTCCTCTTCTCCGCCCACGCAGGCGCTCACCTCGAGGGGAATGGCCCCCGCGGTCAGCCGGGCCTGAATCGCTGTCTCCGACCCGATGCCGTCCGCCGGGAAATCGACGCGCGAGCGCTCGACGCGCAGCGTCCCGAGCAGGCGCTGCGCCAGGAACACGAAATGCGACAGCACCTCGCGGACAAAACCGCCCTCCTGCCGGCCGACGAGCCAGCCGCCGGCGGGCTGCCACGGTCGAGGCCACGCGCGGAACGAGGCGTCGATGCGCGCCTGCCGCACCTCGCCGATGCGCCCGGCGCGCAGCGCGTCCCCGAGCGCCTGCACCGGCGGCGAGACGGCGAAGCCGAAGTTGACGGCGGCGCGCACGCCGGCCCGCTCGAGCCGATCCACGGTCGCCGCCGCCGCTTCGACGTCGACCGCGAGCGGCTTCTCGCACAGGATGGCCTTGCCCGCCCCTGCGGCGAGGCGCAGGTGCTCGAGGTGGGTCGCCGGCGGCGAGGCGATGTAGATAAGTTCAACCGGAGCAGCGACCACCTCCTCGGCGGTCCTCCGCCGGCAAGCCCGGTCGAACGCCTCGATGCGCTGAGTCGCCTCGGCGGATGGGTCCCACGCAGCGACGACCTGGAAATCAGGGCGCTGCGCGAGGAGGCGAGCGATCCGCTCGCCGATCGTGCCGAAGCCGATGATTCCAACGCCGATCTTGCGCATACTCAGCCGTCCATCCTGAATTTCGACGGACGCCGGTGGGGTATACTACGGAGCAACCTCACAAAGCAAGCGTGACCCACGCGTCTTCGATCCTGGCCTCCCGTCATGCCGCACGATGAATGTCATGTGAACGTCATGCGGGGTGCGCCGCGCATCCGCATCGTCCGGTTCGGGTGGAACGACGCGCTGCCAGAATGCCTGGCTGGCACCGGCGATGATCGGGAATGCAACAGGAAGTCGAACGCTCCAGAGGTCAGGAACCACGCAGACGAGCGCGCGGCGGGGACCTCCCTCCTGCGTACATTGAAATTTACGTTCTCTGCTCGTGTCGGCGCGCCTGTTCGCAGATGCCTTTGATGTGCGAGCGCGCTCTTCGCAGGAAAGCTTCTCTCGAGTCGAACGTGCGAAACTCGCAGCAGGGCAACCTGAACGGCGCTTTGCAGGCTCTTCGCGGCGCGCCGCTCCGACGACGGCTGAGCCCGGTGTGCCTTCGATAACGGCTGAGCCCGTCACCCCTTCTCCGCAGCTGCGCCTGACCCCGGCGTGATCCATCGCGCCAGCCTCATCGCTGCTGCGTTCCCCGTAGGCGCATCAGGCCATTCCTTCGTGCCGCACGCCGAAACGACAGGAGCCGCGCGAGCTGCGCAGATCCGCGGATGCTCATCGCTTCGTTCGCAGTAGATTCTGCCGCCGGAGGCAACCGAGGGATGACCGGAACGTCGGACGAACAGCAGACGGGCGGCCATGCGGACGGCGCTGGCCTGCAGGTGATGGCAGCGCGGCTCGCCGGCGCGGCGTGCGAGGGCGTGGCGCCGCGGCTGCCGCGCGCCACCTACCGCGTGCAGCTCAACAAGGACTTTACCTTCGAGCAGGCGCGGCGCGTCGTCGCCTACCTCGACGCCCTCGGCGTCAGCGATCTCTACTCGTCGCCGTTCTTCAAGGCGCGGCCAGAGAGCATGCACGGCTACGACCTCGTCGACCACAACGCGCTCAACCCCGAGATCGGCGAGCGCGCCGACCTCGACCGGCTCACCGGCGAGCTCGCGTCGCGCGGCATGGGCCTCCTGCTCGACTTCGTGCCCAACCACATGGGCATCGGCACCTCCGACAACGCCTGGTGGAACGACGTCCTCCAGAACGGCCCGAGCTCGCTCTACGCGCCGTTCTTCGACATCGACTGGGCGCCGCTCAAGACGGAGCTCAGGCACAAGGTGCTGCTCCCCGTGCTCGGCGACCACTTCGGGCGCGTGCTCGAGCGCGGCGAGCTCAAGATCGAGTTCGACAACGGCGCGTTCGTCCTGCGGTACTTCGATCACGTCTTCCCGGTGAACCCGCGGACGTACAGCATGATCATCGGGCCGCTCGTGTCCGGGCTCGTCGCCGCGCTCGGCGAGGAGCACGACGCGCTCCTCGAGCTGCAGAGCATCCTGACCGGGCTCCGCAACATGCCGCCGCGGACCGAGACGCAGCGGGCCAAGGTGATCGAGCGGCGTCGGGAGAAGGAGATCCTCAGGCGGCGGCTCGCGTCGCTCGTCGCGGACTCGCCCGACATCGCGGCGGCGGTGGCCGAGGGCGTCCTGCGCATCAACGGCAAGGTGGGCGATCCGCGGAGCTTCGACCCGATCGAGGCGCTGCTCGAGGAGCAGGCCTACCGCCTCAGCTTCTGGCGCACCGCCGCCGAGGAGATCAACTACCGCCGGTTCTTCGACATCAACGACCTCGCCGCGATCCGGATGGAGCACCGGCCGGTGTTCGCCGAGGCGCACCGCCTCGTCTTCGAGCTCTGCGAGCGGGGTCAGGTCACGGGGCTGCGCATCGACCACCCCGACGGCCTCTGGGACCCGATCGGCTACTTCGACGAGCTGCAGCAGGGCTACCTGATCGAGCGCTGCCGGCGCCGCTTCCTCGCCGAGGCCTCGGACGAGCCCGAGCAGAGGAGCTTCCTCGACCCGCGCCGCCGCCCCGAAGCCCGCTTCGCCCGGCTGGAGCCGGCCATCCGCGCGGCCCTCTCGGAGCGAGCCGCGCGCGGCTCGCTGAACACGCGGCCGCTCTACGTCGTCGTCGAGAAGATCCTCGCGCGCGGCGAGACGCTGCCCGAGGCCTGGCCCGTCCACGGGACGAGCGGCTACGACTTCACCGGGTCGGTGGGCGACCTCTTCGTCGACGCCTCGAGCGAGGGGCAGATGACCGCGATCTACGAGCGGTTCATCGGCGACCACTTGGCGTTCGAGGCGCTCGTCTACGAGAAGAAGAAGGTGATCCTCCGGACGGCCCTGGCGAGCGAGCTCAACGTGCTCACCCACGCCCTGAACCGGCTCACCGAGCGCGACCGCCGCTTCCGCGACTTCACCCTGGGCTCGCTCAACGAGGCGCTGCGCGAGGTCATCGCGTGCTTCCCGGTGTACCGCACCTACATCAACGATCGGACGCCGGCGATCTCCGATCACGACCGCGTCGCCATCGGCCGCGCCGTCGCCCTCGCGCGCCGGCAGAACCCGACGATGGAGGGCTCCATCTTCACGTTCGTGCGCTCGGTCCTCATGCTCGACGGCACGGATCTCTTCCCTGACGAGGACCGGCACCTCTTCTGCGACTTCGTGATGAAGTTCCAGCAGCTCACCGGGCCGGTGATGGCCAAGGGGCTCGAGGACACGTCGTTCTACATCTACAACCGGCTCGTGTCGCTGAACGAGGTCGGGGGCGAGCCCGAGCGCTACGGATCGAGCGTCCTCGCGTTCCACCGCGGCAACGTGCAGCGGCACAGGGCGTGGCCGTACTCGATGCTCGCGACGTCGACGCACGACACGAAGCGGAGCGAGGACGTGCGGGCGCGCATCAGCGTGCTCTCGGAGCTGCCGTCGGCCTGGGAGGAGGCGCTCCACCGCGCCGCCGCCGCCGCCGCGCCGCTCAAGGCCGAGATCGAGGGCCGCCTCGCGCCGGACAGCAACGAGGAGTACCTCTTCTACCAGACCCTCCTCGGCAGCCTGCCGATCGAGCCGCTGCTCGGCGCTGCCGACGACCCGCGCGCGCCCGAGGGCGACGCGCTCTCGGCGTACGCCGACCGCCTCGTGGACTACATGCGCAAGGCCACGAAGGAGGCGAAGGTCAACACGTCCTGGATCGACGCGCAGCCCGAGTACGACGCCGCCGTCGAGGCGTTCGTCCGAAAGGCGCTCTCGTCCGCAGAGGTCGTGGGCGCGCTCCTGCCGCTCGCGCGCGTGGTCGCGTACCACGGCATGTGGGGCTCGCTCTCGCAGACGCTCCTGAAGCTCACCTCGCCGGGCGTGCCCGACATCTACCAGGGCAACGAGGTGTGGGACTTCAGCCTCGTCGACCCGGACAACCGCCGCCCGGTCGACTACGCCGTGCGCGAGCGGGCGCTCGCGGAGATCCGCGCGCGCTTTCGGTCGAGCGGCGGGGGCCGCGCGCTCGCGCGCGAGCTCTGCGCGCAGGCGCGCGACGGCCGCGTCAAGCTGTTCGTCACGCACGTCGCGCTCGATCTGCGCCGGCGCCACCCGGCGCTCTTCGGGGCCGACGGGGACTACGCGCCGCGCGCCGTGATCGGCGAGCGCGAGGCCCACGTCGTCTCCTTCGCGCGCCGCGCGCCGGACGGGCGCTCGATCGTCGTCGTCGCGCCCCGGTTCAGCGCGCGGCTGCTCGGCGGCGCCTGCTCCCCGCCGATCGGCGCGGCGTGGGCCGGCACCTCGGTCGACGTGGAGCCCGGCCTCTACACGGATCTCTTCACCGGCGCCGAGCTCGAGGCGTCGCCGTCCGCCGCTCCGCCGCGCGACGCGGCCGAGCCGGGCGACGGCGCGTCGCTCCCGCTCGACCGCGTGCTCTCCGATTTCCCCGTCGCCCTGCTCCTGCGGGCGGCGCAGCGAGGCCAGTGACATGAAGGCGATGCGCACGATGGGCGCGTGGCTCGAGGGCGGCGCGGTCCGCTTCCGCGTCTGGGCGCCCGACCACGATCGGATCGAGATCGTCACCTACGGGGCCGACGGCCAGGAGGTCACGGGCGCGCTGCCTGCGGCCCCGACCGGCGGCGGCTATTTCGAGGCGACGGCGCCGGGCCTCGGGGCCGGCGCGCTCTACAAGGTGCGGATCGACGGCGAGGGGCCGTTCCCGGACCCGTACTCCCGCGCGCAGCCGCTCGGGGTCCACGGCCCGTCGGCGGTCGACGATCCCTCGTTCGCGTGGACCGACGCGGGGTGGCGGGGCGTCGCGCTCGAGGATCTCGTCCTCTACGAGGTCCACGTCGGCGCGGCGACCCCGGAGGGCACGTTCGACGCGCTCATCGGGCGGCTCGCCGAGCTCCGGGAGCTCGGCATCACGGCGATCGAGCTCATGCCGGTCGCGAGCTTCCCGGGCGAGCGCGGGTGGGGGTACGACGGGGTCGACCTCTTCGCGCCGCTCGCGGCCTACGGCGGCCCGGCGGGCCTGCGCCGCCTGGTCGACGCGGCCCACGCCGCGGGGATCGGCGTCGTCCTCGACTGCGTCTACAACCACTTCGGCCCCGACGGGAACTACCTCCGCGCCTACGCGGGGCGCTACTTCACCGATCGGCACGAGACGCCCTGGGGCGACGCGGTGAACTACGACGGCGCGGGCGCCGAGCAGGTCCGCGCGCTCGTCCTCGAGAACGTCGAGATGTGGATCCGCGACTTCCACATCGACGGCCTCCGCCTCGACGCGACCCACGCGATCGTCGACGACTCCGATCCCCACATCCTCCGGGAGATCGGCGAGCGCGCGCGGGCGGCCGGCGAGGGGCGGCGCGTCGTCGTGATCGCCGAGGACAGCCACAACGACGCGCGCCTCGTGACGCCCGTCGAGCAGGGCGGGTACGGCCTCGACGCGGTGTGGTCCGACGACTTCCACCACGAGCTGCGCGTCCTGTTCGCCGGGGATCGCGACGGCTACTTCGAGGATCACACGGGCACCGCGGAGGACATCGCGGCGACGATCCGCAAGGGGTGGCTCTACGAGGGGCAGATCTCGAAGCACACGGGCAAGCCGCGGGGCACGCCCGCGGATCCGGTGCCGCCGCCGCGCTTCGTCCACTGCATCCAGAACCACGATCAGATCGGCAACCGCGCCGTCGGCGATCGGCTCGGGGACAAGGTGAGCCCGGCGGCCTTCCGGACGATGTCGGCGCTGCTCCTGCTCACGCCGTACACGCCGCTGCTGTTCATGGGCCAGGAGTGGAACGCGCGGACGCCGTTCCAGTACTTCACCGATCACGAGGCCGAGCTCGGCCGGCTCGTGACCGAGGGCCGCCGGCGCGAGTTCCAGTACTTCGCGGCGTTCGCGGGCGCGGAGGTGCCTGATCCGCAGGATCCGCGGACGTTCCAGCGCTCGAAGCTCGACCACGCCGAGCGGCAGCGGCCCGAGCACGCCGGCGTGCTCGCGTGGTACCGCGAGCTCCTCCGCCTCCGCGCCTCGCACCCCGCGCTGCGCAGCCGCGCGCGCGGCGCCTTCTCGGCCGACGCGCTGACGCCGGACGCGATCTGCATCGAGCGCCGCGGCGGCGGGGCCGCCGTGATCGCGCTCTGCGCGCTCCGGGGCGCGCTCTCGCTGGACCTCGGCCGCCCCGAGGCGCGGGCGCTCGCGTTCAGCGAGGAGCCGCGGTTCGGCGGCGCCGCGCGGCGGCCCCCGATCGAGCGCGGCTGGGTGGAGCTCGAGGGGCCGGCGGTCCTGATCGTCGAGGTGCCCGACGCCTCCGGGGCGCGATGCTGAAGCCCGTCACGTTCACGCCCATCGGCGTGGTGCGCACGCCGTTCTCCGACAAGGTGAGCGCGCCGCGGCAGCCCCACGCGGCGGGCAGCGCGGAGGGGACCATCGAGCTCGTGCCGGGCCTCGGGCTGGAGCACGCGCTCTCGGACATCGAGGGGTGGGACTACCTCTGGGTGGTCTTCTGGTTCCACCTCAACGAGGGATGGCGCCCGAAGGTGCTGCCCCCGCGGAGCGCCGGCAAGCGGCGCGGCGTGCTGTCGACGCGCTCGCCGCACCGCCCGAACCCCATCGGCCTCAGCGCGGTGAGGCTCCTCGCGGTGGACGGGCTCACCCTGCGCGTCGGCGGCGTGGACATGATCGACGGCACGCCGGTGCTCGATCTCAAGCCCTACGTGCCGTACGCGGACGCCCACCCGCACGCGCGCACCGGCTGGCTCACGCCGCTCGCGGAGGAGCCGGGCGGGGGGGCGCCGGTCGACCCCGAGCCCGGCTTCGAGGTCGCGTGGGGCGCGCGCGCCGCCGAGCAGGCCGCGTGGATCGAGGAGGCGCACGGCTTCGCGCTGCGGGAGCGCGTGGACCGCGTGCTCGCGCTCGGCCCGCAGCCGCACCCCTACCGCCGGATCCGCGCCGACGGGGACGCGATGCGCCTCGCCGTGACGTCGTGGCGGGTGCGGTTCAGGGCCGAGGGGCGGCGGATCGACGTGCTGTCGGTGGCGACGGGCTACCGCGAGAAGGAGCTCGTCGGCGGCGAGGGCCCCGATCTCGAGGCGCACCGGCGGTTCGTGGAGCGGTTCGGCCGCGGCTAGCGGCCGGCGAGCGACCAGCGCGCCGCCTGCTCGCGCTCGCCAGGTACGCGCAGATCGCCTGGTATTCCTCGGATCTCGCGTGACGATTCACGCTCGCGCCGCTTGCAGCATGCGCTCGAGGCGGACAAATGCTGAGTGTGTTCATCGGGGACATCTGGCCTGGGTTTCGAGCCGGTGCGCTCGACGGAGATGCCTGCTGACGGTGCGGTCGGAGCATTGCTGCGGGTTGGCTGACCAGGCGGTGCGCCCCCTCCTCTGCGCCCCCTCGCCCGTCCCGTACGCGGCCCCGCCCGAAGACGGCCGCGGCGGCAGGGGGCAGGCCGCGGGGGAGCTGCAGCTGAAGGCGGCCCTCCTGGATCGGCTCGGCGAGGCGGCCCTCGCGTGGGAGCTCGGCGGCGCGAGCGCCATCGTGTACTTCGGCGCCGGGGCCGAGCAGCTCTACGGCTTCCCGGCGCGCGACGCCCTCGGGCGGTCGAGCCACGATCTCCTGCGCACCGCCCTGCCGGCGCCGCTCGCGCAGATCGAGGCGGCGCTCCTGCGCGACGGCCTCTGGGACGGCGAGATCCGGCGCACGACCCGCGACGGCCGGGAGATCCTCGTCGAGAGCCGCCTGCGGCTCGTGGAAGGGGCGGAGCGCCGGCGACTCGTCCTGGAGACCGGGCGCGAGAGCACCGCCCAGCGGCGCGCCGAGGAGGCCCTGCGCGACAGCGAGGCGCGCTTCCGCAACATGGCCGATCACGCGCCCGTCATGATCTGGGTCACCGGCGCCGACGGCGGCTGCACCTACGCGAGCCGGGGCTGGCTGGACTTCTCGGGCCAGACCGAGGCGGCCGCCCTGGGCTTTGGCTGGATCGAGGCGGTGCACCCCGAGGACCGCTCGGGGGCCATGGAGGCGTTCCTGCGGGCCAACGAGCGGCGCGAGGACTACAGGGTCGACTTCCGCGTGCGCCGCCGCGACGGCGTGTACCGCTGGTGCATCGACTCGGCCGCTCCGCGGCTCGGCCCGGGCGGCGAGTTCCTCGGCTATATCGGCTCGATCATCGACATCACCGAGCGCAAGGAAGCCGAGCTCCAGCTGCGGGAGCGCGAGGAGGGGCTGCGCCGCGCCATCATGGCGACCTCGTTCCCCATCATGATCTACGCCGAGGACGGGCACGTCGTCTGCGTCAACAGCGCGTGGACGGACATCAGCGGCTATACCCGCGAGCAGATCCCCACGGTCACGGCGTGGCTCGACAGGGCGTTCGGGGCGAGGAGCGCTGCCATCCACGCCCGTGTGGCGTCCCTGTTCGATATGGATGAGGCCTCAGGCGAGAACGAGCTCACCCTCGCCACGGCGAGCGGCGCCGAGCGCACGTGGGTCTTCAGCTCCGCTCGGCTGGGGAGGGACGCGGCGGGCCGGCGGCTCCTGGTCACCATCGCCTACGACATCACCGAGCGGAAGCGGGCCGGCGACGCCTGGGAGGCGACGCTGAGGGAAGCGGACCAGCGCAAAGATGCTTTCCTGGCGATGCTGGCGCACGAGCTGCGCAATCCGCTCGGGCCCATCCGCAATGCGGTGGAGATCCTGCGGAGCACCGGGATCGAGGAGCCGTCGCTCCTGCGGGCGTGCGGCGTGATCGAGCGGCAGGTCGCGCACATGGCCCGGCTGGTGGACGACCTCCTCGACGTGTCCCGCGTGGCGCGCGGGAGGATCCAGCTGAGAAAGGAGCGCTGCGACCTGCCCCGGCTGCTCCGGCAGACCGCGGAGGACTACCGCAGCACGCTGGAGGCGAGCGGCCTGGAGCTCCGGCTGGATCTGCCGACCGAGCCGCTCTGGGTCTCCGGCGATCCCACGCGCCTGTCGCAGGCGGTCAGCAACGTGCTCCACAACGCCAACAAGTTCACCGACGCCGGCGGTCGGGTGACGGTCGCGCTGTCGGCGACGCCGGACGGCTCCGCCGTGATCCGCGTCCGCGATACCGGCATCGGCGTGGAGCCGGCGACGCTGGCGTGCATGTTCGAGTCGTTCAGCCAGGCCGAGCGCAGCCTGGACCGCAACCGGGGTGGGCTCGGGCTGGGGCTGGCGCTCGTAAAGGGTCTTGTCGAGCTCCACGGCGGCACGGCGTCGGCCGAGAGCGCGGGCGTCGGCCACGGGACGGAGATCGTCCTCCGCCTGCCGCTCGCGCGCGGGCCCGAGGCGTCCCCGGAGCGCGCCGGGCCGCCGCCGGGCCCCGACTCGAGGTCAGCGGGCGCCGTGAGGTCGCTGCGCGTCCTGATCATCGAGGACAACGAGGACGCCGCCGAGATGCTGCAGGCGCTCCTCGCGATGAACGGCCATCAGGTCGAGGTGGCCCTGTCGGGGGCCGCGGGCGTCGAAGCGGCCCGCTCGTTCCGGCCGGAGGTCATCCTGTGCGACATCGGCCTCCCCGGCGGGATGGATGGCTGCGGCGTGGCGCGGACCTTGAAAGCCTTGGAGGAGAGCGCGGACGTCGCCCCGTCGCTGATGATCGCGCTGACGGGGTATGGCCAGGAGCGGGACCAGCGCCGGGTCCGCGAGGCCGGCTTCGATATGCACTTTGTCAAGCCGATCGATCCGGGCTCGCTGCAGAGCCTACTGGCCTCCGTGGCGACGCGGGCCTGACGGCAACGAGGGCGCGGGCGTGACGGCGACGAGGGCGCTGGCGCGCCGCCGCGCCGGCCCGGCGGCTCGATGTGGCTCGCTCGCACACAGGCGCTGGCTCGACCTTTGAAAAGGCCTCCGCCTCAGCGCGGAGGATCATGGAGCGTCGGGGCACGGGCTGGATCGATCTTCGTGGCGGGCGCAGGGGCGGCGGCGCGCGGCGGCGCGCTCGCGCAGATCGCACGCCTGCGCGCGATCTGCACGGGCCTGCCGGGATCGCGCGGGTGCGCGCGGAGGTGGCCGGCCTCTTCGGAGACGCTGCGCGCGCTGCGCGCATCGAGCGCGACCTCGCGGCGATCCCCGGCGTCGTGTCCGCGCGGGCGAGCGCGCGCACCGGGCGGGTGCTCGTGCGCGTGGGGGAGGACGCGGCCGACGAGGCCGCGCTCGTGCTCGGCGCCCACGCCGTGCCAGGCGCCCCGCCGCCGCCGTCCGCGCGCCGCGCCGTGCGGGCCATGGCCGAGGGCGTGGGCGCGCTCGTGCGCGCGGCGCGCCGCTGCGCGCGCCCCCGCGAGGGCGCGGCGGGCGAGGACGAGCGCCGCGCGTGGCATGCGCGGGCCTGGGGGAGCCAGGTCGCGCCGGCCGGGCAGGGTGGAGGCGCGCCGGCCGGGCAGGGTGGAGGCGCGCCGGCCGGGCAGGGTGGAGGCGCGCCGGCCGGGCAGGGTGGAGGCGCGCCGGCCGGGCAGGGCGGAGGCGAGCGCGCCCGCCGCGTCGACGTGGCGCTCTGCGCCTACGCGGAGGACGCGGGCGAGGTCGCCCGCGCGCTCGGCGTCGATCCGCGCGAGGGGCTCCCCGCCGCCGAGGCGCGCCGCCGCCTCCGCGAGCTCGGCCCGAACGAGCTCGCCGGCGTCGCGACCCGCTCGTCGATCGAGATCCTCGCCGGGCAGGTCTTCACGGTGCCCACGGCGATGCTCCTCGGCGCGGCGGGCGTGTCGCTCGCGCTCGGCGACATGATCGACGCCGGCGCCGTCCTCCTCGTCGTCGGCGCGAACGCCGCGATCGGCACGTACACGGAGTCGCGCGCCGAGGAGCTCCTGCACGCGTGGGGCGACCTCCGCGTCGGGTGGGCGCGCGTCGTGCGCGACGGGCGCGAGCAGCGGCTCGCCGCGTCGGAGATCGTGCCGGGCGACGTGCTCGCGCTGCGCGCGGGCGAGCCGGTCGCGGCGGACGCGCGCGTCCTGACCTCGCGCGCTCTCGCCGCCGACGAGAGCACGCTGACCGGCGAGAGCGAGCCCGCCGAGAAGTGCGCCGCGAGGGTCGACGGCGGCGCGCCGCTCGCCGAGCGCCGCGGCATGGTGTACGCGGGCACCACCATCGCCTCGGGCGAGGGGGCGGCGGTGGTCGTCGCGACAGGCCGGTGGACCGCGCTCGGGGACATCCAGCGCGCGCTCTCCCGCGAGTCCGAGCGCACCCCGCCGCTCGAGCAGGAGCTCGCCTGGATCGGCCGGCGCCTCGCGACCTTCGCGCTCGCGAGCTCGTCGGCGGTGATGGTCGTCGGCCTCGCGCGCCGGAGGCCGCTCCGCGCGCTCTTGCGGAGCGCCGTCGCGCTCGGCGTCGCCGCCATCCCCGAGGGGTTCCCCACCGTGGGCACCACGGCGCTCGCGCTCGCGAGCCGCCGCCTGCGCGGCTCCGGCATCGTGATCCGCCGCCTCGCCGCGGCCGAGACGCTCGGCGCGGTGAGCGTCGTCTGCGCCGACAAGACCGGCACGCTCACCGAGAACCGGATGCAGGTGGCCGAGATCTTCCTCCCCGGCGAGGGCGCGCTGCGGGTGGAGCGCGCCGCCCGCCGCGGCGGCGGAGCGGGGCCCGGGCGCGGGATCGCGCTGATCGGCGAGGACGGGCGCGAGGTCGACGCCGCCGCCCCGCGCGTGCACGCGCTCGCGCGCATCGCCGCCCTCAACGCCGACGTCGAGCTGAGCGAGGCGGGCAAGGTCGTCCAGGGCAGCGGCACCGAGCGCGCCCTCGTGGAGTTCGCGCTCGCCGCCGGCTACCCCGTGTCGGCGCGGCGCCTCGCGGCGCCGCGCGTGAGCGAGGCGCGGCGCTCGGCCGAGCGCGCGTTCATGGTGACGGTCCACGACCACCCGGAGCTCGGGCACATCGAGCTCGTGAAGGGCGCCCCCGAGCAGGTCGTCGCGCGCTGCGACGCGCCGCCTCGGCGCGAGGGGGCCGGCGACGAGCGCGGCGAGGTGCTCCGGCACAACGACGCGATGGCCTCGCGGGGGCTGCGCGTGCTCGCGCTCGCGTGGCGGCAGAACGGCCGGCCGGACAACGACGCTCCGCTCGAGTTCGCCGGCCTCGTCGGCCTCCGCGACCCGCCGCGCCCCGGCGTGCGGGAGGCGCTCGAGGCCCTCTCCGGCGCCGGCATCCGCACCCTGATGCTCACGGGCGACCAGGAGCGGACCGCGCGCGCGATCGGCGTCGAGCTCGGCATCCCGCCGGACGCCGTGCACAGCCGGGTCACCCCGGAGGCCAAGCTCGACATCGTGCGGGCGCTCCAGCAGGGCGGCGCGATCGTGGCGATGACGGGCGACGGCGTGAACGACGGACCCGCGCTCAAGGCGGCCGACGTCGGCGTGGCCATGGGCAAGCGCGGCACGGACATCGCGCGGGCCGTGGCCGACGTGGTCCTCGCCGAGGACGATCTGCCGAGCCTCACCGAGGCGGTCCGCGAGGGGCGGCGGCTGCACGACAACGTCCGCCGGGCGATCGCCTACTTCGTCGCGACGAACGCGAGCGAGGTCCTCACGATGCTGGTGGGCGCCCTCTGCGGCGCCTCGCCGCTCACGCCGCTGCAGCTGCTCTGGATCAACCTGCTCACCGACGTGGCGCCGGCGCTCGCGCTCGCGCTCGAGCCGGCCGAGGCCGGCGTCATGCGGCGCCCCCCGCGCGACCCTGCGGCGCGGCTGCTCGGCGCGGCCGATCTCCGCGCGCTGGGCGTGGACGCGGCCGCGATGTCTGGCGCGTCGCTCTCGGCGTACGCGCTCGGCGGCCGGGCCACCGCGGGGACGAGGGCGTTCACGGCGCTGGTGACCGCGCAGCTGCTCCACATCCTGGCCTGCCGCGCCGGCGCCGGGGAGGGCGCCGCGGCGGACGCGCTCCGCCGGGACAGCCCGCACGTGGCCCGCGCGCTCGCCGCCACGTCCGCGCTCCAGGCGCTCGCGCTCGGCTCCAGGTCCCTGGGCCGCCTGCTGGGGGCGCAGCGCCTCCGCGCCGGGGAGCTCGCGCTCGCCGTGGCCGTGGGCGCGCTGCCCGCGCTGCTCCGCGGTCCTCTGGGGCGCTCCGGGAGCGCTGGCCGCGAGATCGTGATCGTCAACGGCAAGCGCGCGGAAGGGGAATTGGAATTGGAATCGGAATCGGAATTGGAATCGGAATCGGAATCGGAATTGGAATCGGAGTCGGAGTCGGGCTCGGCGTCAGGAGCGGAATCGGACGCGTCAGCAGAAGCGGAAGCAGCAGACGCGAGAGCGGAAGCGGAAACGGACCAGGGCGCAGGCGAGGATGCGGGGGCGGCCGCGAGACGCAAGCAAGGCGTGCGCGCCGCGCGCGTCGCCGGGCTGCGCAAGGGAGACATGGCATCATGAAGTTCCATCCACCGTCGTTCGCCCTGGGGGTCGGCACGGCCGTCCTCCTGATGGGCAAGAAGCAGCACCTCCGGCCGGTGGTCGTCGAGATCGCGGCGCTCGGGCTCCACCTGGGCAGGCTGGGCCTCGGCTTGCTCGAGCGCCAGCGGGAGCACGTCGAGGATCTCTTCGCCGAGGTCGCCGAGCGGGTGCGCCAGAAGGCGGCGGGCGGGGCGCGCGGCGAGCGGGCTGCGCGCAAGAGCAACGGCGCCTCGGAGCTCCACGGCGAGCCGTCGTCATGACGTCGCCGGCGGTCCTCGTGGTCCACGCCCTGGAGCGGCGCGTCCGCCTGCGCGCGCCGGCGCTGGCCGGCCATCGTCGGGTGTGCGAGCGGATCGCGGAGCAGCTCGCGGCCGATCCCGCCTGCGAGGTCGTCTCGATCCGTCCGATGACGGGCTCGGTGATCGTCGAGCGCTCCGAGGGCGGGCTCGATCCGGAGCGGCTCCGCGCCCGGCTCGCCGGGCTGGTCGACGGGGCGCGCGAGGACGACGGCCACCCGCTCGGCGCGCCGCGGCCCGAGGGGCATCCTGGTCCGACGCGCGTCGCCCGCGCGGTCGCGCACGCCTTTGCCGGGATCAACGCCGATGTGCGCGAGGCGATGGATTACCGCGCGGATCTTGGCACCATCTTGCCGGTCGTCTTCGCGGCGGCGGGGCTCGCCGAGGTCGGGGCGACGCGCAGGCTGCCTGTGCCGGCCTGGTTCAACCTGCTCTGGTGGTCGCTCCGGTGGTTCATGACGTTCAACCCCGGGGCGATCTCGGAGGAGCTGAACAGCGGCGGCGGGGCGCAGGGCCAGCCGGGCGTCGCGGGCGAGGGGCCCGGCGAGGCGGGCCCGGTCTGCGACGATCTCTAGAGCGACGGTCACCCGCTTCGGATACGGGCCCACCTCGGCGTTTTCGGTGCTCAGCGCACCGGAGTGCGCTTGCGCGCCGAAAACGCCGATCTGGGCCCGTCTCCTGTGCGGGTGACCGCCGCTCTGCACGTGGCAGAGGTGGGCGGAAAACGCTGCAGAGAGGCATTTCCGCTCCGCGGACGCACCGCCGGTCGGGGCGCTCCGGGCGCGGCTGAAGGCGGGCCCATCGGCGCGGCGCGCGGGGGCAGCGCTCGGCGGAGCTGCTACCGCGCGCTCGCGCGGAGGGCAGGAGAGCGTGGGACGAGGGCATTCCGCCGGCGGGGCCAGGATTCTCGGCGTTCACCTCGCCTCGGGCATCGCCTTGCGATCGCTGCGTGAGCGTCTCGGCGCGCTTTCGAGCCCGTGGCGCCGCCTGTCGACCCCGACGTAAAGCGGCGATGTATCACAATGGCTCGGGAATAGATTGAACCTTGGTGGCCGGGCGCGTACCTTCCTGGTCCGGATCGTAAGCCCCGGAAGCAGAGGGGAACACGTTGATGGCGCGACTGCAATTCCCGGTGTGGCTAGGCCTGACTGTTGCATCGCTCGCCGTGTCTCCGGGCTGTAGCTGCGGCAGTCCCGACGTGTCCGTGGCTGGGGCCGGGTCGGGGGGTGAGGGTCTCGGGGGGGCCGGCGGGGCTGGTGCAGGCGATCCTGTGGCTTCGGCGGGCGGGGGTGGCGCAGGTGGGCGTCCCGAGGTGGGGGATCGGGGCATCGCCGCGGGCGAGATGGTCAGCGCGGGGAAGGTCGTGAGGAGCCCGAGCTATCGCATGGTCTTCACGCTCGGTCAGCCGACGCAGAATCAGGGAAAGACGACCTCACCGAGTTACCGCGTGCAGGGCGGTCTGGTCGGGGCGAACGGGAGCGTGCCATGAACGGGATGGGACGGCGTGTCCTCGCGATGGGTGTTCTTCTCGCCGCCTCCGTCGGCCTCGTGCGCGGCGCGGCCGCCGCCGTGCCGATGCAGATCTCGCATCAGGGGCGGCTCTTCACGGCCAACGGCGAGCCGGTCAATGACGTCCTCTCGGTGACGTTCGCCATCTACGCCGCCGAGGACGACGACGAGCCGCTCTGGAGCGAGGTGATCGCGCTCTCGTTCGACGAAGGCTTTTTCTCCACCGTGCTCGACTTCACCGAGGAGCAATCCGCGAAGGTCTTTGACGGCTCGGTTCGCTACATCGGAATCACGGTCGGGGACGATCAGGAGATGGAGCCTCGCGCTTCGATCGGGAGCGTCCCGTATGCGATGGTCGCGAACAACGCTGTTGGTGAGATCACGCCGAAGCTGGTGAAGATCGGCGGCAGGGTCGTCATCGACGAGAGCGGCAACTGGGTGGGCAACTCGAGCGGAATCGCGGGGCCGATGGGACCGACGGGGCCCCAGGGACCGACGGGGCCGGAGGGACCGACAGGGCCCCAGGGGCCGAAGGGGCCTGAGGGGCCGACGGGGCCCGTGGGCGCGACAGGGCCCGAGGGACCGGCGGGGCCGGCTGGCCTGCCCGGCGAGAGGGGACCGATGGGGCCCGAGGGGCCAATGGGGCCCCAGGGGCCGATGGGGCCCGAGGGGCCAATGGGACCCGAGGGCCCGATGGGACCCGAGGGCCCGATGGGACCCGAGGGCCCGATGGGGCCCGAGGGGCCGATGGGGCCCGAGGGTGCAACAGGGCCTCAGGGGCCGACGGGTGTGGTCGCGACGATCGCGATTGCGGGCAACGTTGCTCCGCTTTTTGATGGTGGCAGCGCCGCGTATGTCTTCGTCGGCCCCCCGGGGACGGTGACCATCACCGGCAGCCAGCGCGTGACCGGATCGGCCTCTGCGCCGCTCGGGCTGCAGCCGTCCCGCGCTGCGTTCGTCGCCCCGCTCGGCCTCTGTTACCAGCGGCGCGGCACCAGCGAGCTCGTCAACTTCTTCGGCGGCACCTTCGCGAGCCACTACTTCACGCCGACCCGCACGACCTACTCGGTCTCTGCCACGACGGTGCTGCCAGAGGGCGAATGGAATGTCGGCATGTGCGTCCGCAATGAGGGGACCAGCGCGATCCAGGGATCGACCACGTCGACCGGCAACGGCATGGTGAACGGCTGGTTCATCGTCACGAACGACTGAGGGCGAGCCCGCCGTCCGGGTTCGTGAGCCCGCCTCCGCTCCCATGAAGTCGGCAGGCCCCGTGCGGGGGCATCCGTCGCGGGGCGCGGAGAGGGCCGGTGTTGGTTCTGCTCTCGGGAGGGCAGCCGGCCCCGTGCGGGGGTGTCCGTCGCGGGGCCGGGCGGCTCGGCACGACCTCCCGAGCCACCCGGAGCCTCTCCTCGCCGCGTCGGCGTCTCAGATCACCTGAGCGCCACCGGGCTCCGCGCGAGGTACTCGTCGTAGGACAGGGTCCGCAGATCCTCGATCCTCTTCGCGCGCATCGCCCCGATGACCGCCCGCGCGAGCTGGAGGTCCGTGAGGAGCGGGATGTTCGCGTCGACCGCGCGCCGCCGGATCAGGTAGCCGTCCGGACGGCCGAGCTGGTCGTACTCGCGGGGGATGTTGATCACGAGATCCACCTTCCCCTGCTCGATGGCGCTCATCGCCGTCTCCCCCTCGTCGGGCTGCTTCGCGAGGCTCGTGCACGCGAGCCCGAGCGCCCGGAGCGCCTCGGCCGTGCCCGGCGTCGCGAAGATGGGGAGCTTCAGGTGCTCGGCGATGACGCGGGCCTCGTCGGCGAACCAGTACTTGTCCTCGAGCGGCCCGAGCGAGAGCAGCACGCCCTTCTTGGGGAACCTGAAGCCGGTCGCGAGCAGCGAGTGCAGGAGCGCCTCGTGCATGTCGTCGCCGAAGCAGCCGACCTCGCCGGTGCTCGCCATCTCGACGCCGAGCATCGGATCGGCCCCCACGAGGCGCGAGAACGAGAACATCGGCGCCTTCACCCCGACGTAATCGAGGTCGAGCCCGCGGTTCTCGACCGGCTGCGACACGCCGAGCATCCTGCGCATCGCCTCCCGGACGAAGTTGTTCCCCGTGACCTTCGACACGAAGGGGAAGCTCCGCGACGCGCGCAGGTTGCACTCGATCACCTTGACCGTGTTGTGCTTGGCCAAGAACTGCATGTTGAACGGCCCGGTGATCGAGAGCGACCGCGCCACCTGCTGGGCGATCTGCTTGATCCTGCGGATCGTCGCGATGTAGAGCGACTGCGGGGGCAGGACGAGCGTCGCGTCGCCGCTGTGGACGCCGGCGTTCTCGATGTGCTCGCTGATCGCCCAGAGGATGATCTCCCCGCGATCGGCGACCGCGTCGATCTCCACCTCGCGGGCGTGGGTCTCGAACTTGGACACGACAACGGGGTAGGTGGGGGAGACGGCCTTGGCCCGGGCGAGGATGCGATCGAGCTCGTTGGGCTCGTGCGCCACGCTCATGGCCGCGCCGCTCAGCACGTAGCTCGGCCGCACGAGGACGGGGAAGCCGCCGAGCTTGTTCACGATCTCGCCCGCCTGGCCCGCGTCGACGACGTGCGCCCAGCGCGGCTGGTCGATCCCCAGCCGGTCGAGCAGATCGCTGAACTTCTTCCGGTCCTCGGCGGTGTCGATGCTTCCCGGGCTCGTGCCGAGGATGCGCGCCCCCGCCTCGTGCAGCCGGAGCGCCAGGTTGTTCGGGACCTGCCCGCCCATGCTGACCACGATGCCGTAGGGCTGCTCCCGCTCGTAGATGTCGAGCACCGTCTCGAAGCTGATCTCGTCGAAGACCAGCTTGTCGCACGTGTCGTAATCGGTGCTGACCGTCTCCGGGTTGTAGTTCAGCATCATGGTCTCGTAGCCGAGCTCCGAGGCCGCGCGGATCGCGTTGACGCAGCACCAGTCGAACTCGACGCTCGATCCGATGCGGTAGGCGCCGGAGCCGAGCACCATGATCTTCTTCCGCCAGGACGGCGCGACGTCCGTGGCCGACGCGTGATAGCTCGAATAAAGGTAGTTCGTCTCGGCGGGGAACTCGGCCGCGAGCGTGTCGATCTGCGCGAGGTGCGGCACGATGCCGTGCCGCTTCCTGGCCTCCCGGATCGAGCCCCGCGGCGCGCCGGTCAGCGTGCCGATCATCCGGTCGCTGAAGCCGAGCTGCTTCGCCTCCCGGAGGGTCGCCTCCTCGAGCGCCGGCTCCTGCGCGGCCGCGGCCTTGTCGGCCTGCGCGGGGACGGCGACCTTGAGCGTCTTCAGGTCCCGGTGCATCCGGACGATCGGCTCGATCTGGTTCAAGAACCACCGGTCGATCTTGGTGAGGTTGTGGATCTCGTCGACCGACATCCCCTCCTGGAGCGCGCGGGCCACGGCGAAGATCCGGAGCGGCGTCGCGTTCTGCAGCTCGTCGCGGAGGTCCTTGAAGGTGAACGCGTCGGGGTCGAGCCCCTTCACCCCGATGTCGAGCATGCGGAGCGCCTTCTGGATGACCTCGGGGAACGTCCTGCCGATGGCCATGACCTCGCCGACGCTCTTCATCTCGCTGCCGATCCGCATCGAGGCGCCGCGGAACTTGCCGAGGTCCCAGCGCGGGACCTTGCAGACGAGGTAGTCGAGCGCCGGCTCGAAGAACGCGGTCGTCCTGCGGGTGATCGCGTTGGCGATCTCCGGCATGGTGTAGCCGACGGCGATCTTCGCGGCGACGTAGGCGAGCGGGTAGCCCGTCGCCTTGCTGGCGAGGGCGCTCGACCGGGAGAGGCGCGCATTCACCTCGATGACCCGGTAATCGGCGCTGTGCGGGTCGAGCGCGTACTGGATGTTGCACTCGCCCACGATGCCGAGGTGGCGGATCGTCTTCAGCGCGACCGAGCGGAGGAGCTGGTACTCCTCGTCGTTCAGCGTCTGCGACGGGGCGACGACGATCGACTCCCCGGTATGGATCCCCATCGGGTCGAGGTTCTCCATGTTGCAGACGGTGATGCAGTTGTCGCGCCCGTCTCGGACGACCTCGTACTCGATCTCCTTCCAGCCGCGGAGGCACTCCTCGACGAGCACCTGGGGCACGCCGCCGGCGAAGCCGCGGCGCACGGCGTCCTCGAGGTCGCGCTCGCTCTCGACGATGCCGCTGCCCTTGCCGCCGAGCGCGTAGCCGCCGCGGAGCATCACGGGGAACCCGATCTCGCGCGCCGCCGCCATGGCCTCGGCCGCCGAGCGGCAGGCGCGGCTGCGGGCGGTCTTCACGCCGATCTCGTCGAGGCGCTCGATGAAGAGCCGCCGGTCCTCGGTGTCGCGGATCGCCTTGATCGGCGTGCCGAGCACCCGCACGCCGTACTTGTCGAGGATGCCCGAGTCGTGGAGCTCGAGCCCGCAGTTGAGCGCCGTCTGCCCGCCGAAGGAGAGGGCGATCGCGTCGACCTCCTCCTTGACGATGATCCGCTCGACGAACTCCGGGGTGACCGCGCAGAGGTGGATGCGGTCTGCGAGCCCCTCGCTCGTCTGGATGGTGGCGATGTTGGGGTTCACGAGGACGGTGGCGATCCCCTCCTCCTTGAGGGCCTTGATCGCCTGCGACCCCGAGTAGTCGAACTCGCCGGCCTGACCGATCTGGAGCGCGCCGGAGCCGAGCACGAGGACGCGCCGGGGTTTCTTGGGGAGATACGCGCCGTACATGGCTCAGCTCCTTCCTGCGGTGGGGGTGGCGCGGGGATCCGCGGCAGCGGTCCCCGCGGTCTTGAGTCGCGAATCGGAGGACCCCTTCATCGCGCCGCAGAGGCGGAGGAAGTCGTCGAACAGGTAGCCTGCGTCCTCGGGCCCGGGCGTCGCCTCGGGGTGGAACTGGACGCTGAAGAAGGGGCGGAGCCGCGAGCGGATGCCCTCGTTGGTGCCGTCGTTGATGTTGACGAACCAGGGCTCCCACTCGGCGGGCAGCGACTCGTGCTTCACCGCGTACCCGTGGTTCTGGCTCGTGACGTAACAACGGCGGCTCAGGAGGTCCTGCACCGGCTGGTTCACGCCGCGATGGCCGTACGGCAGCTTGAAGGTGTCGCCGCCGGCGGCCAGCGCGAGGATCTGGTTGCCGAGGCAGATGCCGAAGATCGGCTTCGTGTAGGTCCCGAGCAGGCCGCGCACCGCGGCGACCAGCTGGCCGAGGTCCTTGGGGTCGCCAGGGCCGTTGCCGATGAGGACGCCGTCGGCGCTCTCGGCGAGCTCGGCGATGGGCGCGTGGTAGGGGGCGCGGATGACGGTGACCCCGCGCCGCAGGAGCGAGCGGACGATGTTGTCCTTCGCGCCCGCGTCGATGAGGAGCACCTTCAGGGGGCCGCCCTCGTACGTGATGGGCTCGCGGGGCGAAACGAGGCGGAACACCTCCTCGCGCATGTCCACGGCCTCGGCCGAGCGCTTCACCCGCTCCAGGTCCATCTCGGCCGGGAACAGCCAGCCCTTCATCGTCCCGACCTCCCGGAGCCGCCGCGTCAGCGTGCGCGTGTCGATCCCCGTGATCGCCGGGATGCCCTCGCTGGCGAGCCAGGCGCCGAGCGAGCGGACCGCGGCGTGGTGGCTGTAGCGCTCCACGTAGCTCTGGACCACGAGCCCCTGCAGCTGGATGCGGTCGGCCTCGTAGGGCCCGTCGACGCTGCCTGCTTTGCGCGGCGCGGGCACGCCGTAGCTGCCCACGAGCGGGTACGTGATCGTCAGGATCTGGCCTCTGTACGAGGGATCCGTGAGCGTCTCGACGTACCCCGTCATGCCGGTGTTGAAGACGACCTCGCCGCTCACCGCGCGCGGGGCGCCGAAGCACCGGCCCGTCATGGTCGTGCCGTCTTCGAGTACGAGCTTCATCCGATTCGCATCCATCCTCTTTGACCGCCTGGGCCGCCGCGGCGCGGACCCTTACGCAGGAGGGGCCGTGAGCGCATGCAGCGCCGTGGGCCCATGGGGTACCAGGTCCGCGCGCACGCCGCGCGGCGGGCCGGCATCATGCTCGAGGCAAGGCGTCCAAGCACCCCCGGTCGTCGGAGCCGGTTGCTCCGGCGCTCCGTCGAGGTGGGGCAGGGCGCCCGGCGTCCCGTTCTTCCACATGCCGGGGACGCCCATTTGCCGTCCCCTCGCTCCACGTCAACCACGAACTTTCGGCCGGGCCTCCACGGCCGCTTCCGGCGGGCTTTTCGCGGCCTGCCAGGAGCGCGCGCGGTCTGCCTAGAGGGCCGGCGCGCGCTCGAGGTAGGCCCGCTCGAGCACGAGCACGTCCATCTTGGTCCGGAGGAAGCAGTCGAGCGCTTCCTTTGGGGTGCAAACGATCGGCTCGCTCGCGTTGAAGGAGGTGTTCAGGAGGACGGGCGTGCCCGTCTGCCGGCCGAACTCGCTGAGGAGCGCGTGGTAGCGCGGGTTCTCCTGGGCGGTCACCGTCTGGAGGCGCCCCGTGCCGTCGACGTGGGTCACGGCGGGGATCTCGGCGCGGCGCTCGGGCTTGATCTTGTAGACCTTGACCATGAACGGGTCCGGCGAGGTCTGCTCGAAGTAGTCGCCGACGCGCTCGAGGGGCAGCGCCGGCGCGAAGGGGCGGAACATCTCGCGGCGCTTGATCCGCTCGTTCATCGCGTCCTTGATGTCCGGCCGCCGCGGGTCGCAGAGGATGCTGCGGTTGCCGAGCGCGCGCGGGCCGTACTCCATCCGCCCCTGGAACCAGCCGACCACCTTGCCCTCGCTGATCGCCCTGGCGACGCGGGGGATCAGGTCCTCGTCGGGGAGGGTCTCGAACGCGACCTGCTCCTTCCGGAGCAGCTCGTCGATGGTCTCCTGCGAGAAGGCCGGGCCGAAGTAGCTGTGCGTCTGGTGGAAGCCGCGCGGGTTGTCGAGCTTGTGGTGGTGGACGTAGAGCGCCGCCCCGAACGACGTGCCCGCGTCGCCGGCCGCTGGCTGGATGAAGACGTCGTCGAACAGCCCCTTCGGCCGGATCTTCCCCGCCGCCACGCTGTTGTAGGCGCAGCCGCCCGCGAGGGCGAGGCGCGGCGAGCCGGTGAGGTGCTTCGCCGTCGCGAGCAGCTCGAAGTAGACCTCCTCGAACGCCGCCTGCGTCGAGGCGGCGACCGCCATGAAGCGATCTTCCATCCGGCTCTTCGGGCTGCGGGCGGGGCCGAGCAGGTCGATCAGGCGCTCGGAGTGGATGGGGCCGTAGCGGGGCTCGCCCTCCCAGGTCATCGCGATGCCCTTCGTGTGGTGCTGGAAGTACTCTAGCCCGAGCTCGAACGCCCCGTCCTTGACGCGCACCACCTGCCGGAGCTTGTCGAGCAGATCCGGCTGGCCGTAGGCCGACAGCCCCATGACTTTGTACTCGTCGCCGAACTTGGGGAACCCGAGGTACTGCGTCAGGCCCGAGTAGAACAGCCCGAGCGAGTGGGGGAAGCCGACATGCCGGAGGATCTCCAGCTTGTTGCCGCGGCCGCGCGCCCACGTCGTGCTGACGAAGTCGCCGAAGGCGTCGATGGACAGGACCGCCGCCTCGTCGAAGCCCGAGGGGAAGAACGCGGAGGCGAGGTGCGCGCGGTGGTGCTCGACGTTGTGCGACGCGGCGCGGATGCGCTTCGGGTCGACGCCGAGCGCGGCGCCGAGGTGCACCTTCGGGTCGCTCGCGCCGAGCGAGCCCTTGAGGAGCCCCGCCGGTGAGCGCCGCGTCAGCGCGTAGAGGAGCTTGTCGCCGAGGTGCGCCCTCGTGTCGCGGCTGATCGCGATGTGATCGATGTCCTCGACCCGCGCGCCCGCGGCGCCGAGGCAGTACTCGACCGCCAGCCGCGGGAAGCCCGCGCAGTGCTTGATCCTGCTGAACCGCTCCTCCTCCGCCGCCGCCACGAGCTGGCCGTCGACGAGCAGGGCGGCCGACGCATCGCCGTGGTAGGCGTTGATCCCGAGGATGAGCATCGCTCCGCCATCTTCCGGTGCCCCCGCGCGAGGGTCAAGGTGAGCCCTCCGCCCGAGCGCGGTGGGATCGAGCGCGGGTTCGTGACGTAAATTCGCCGGCCGCGTGGCAATGCTGCGCGCTGGAGGCAATGCCTCGCGCTGTGGGCAATGCGCACCGCGCGGTCAGATCTCCGCGAGGCGGATGGCCTCGAGGCGATCGCCCTCGTCGATGCGCTCCCGATCGGCCGGCACGAGGACGAGCGCGTCGGCCTCGGCGAAGCTCGTGACGGCGCCCGACGCCTGGTTCGCGGCGATGCGGGCGACGAGCTCGCCGCTCGAGGCGTCGAGGCGGGTGCGGAGGAACTCGGCGCGACCGGTCTGGCGCCTGAGCGCGCTGTCCGCGCGGACGATCACGCGGGGCGGCCGCGGCGCCGCGTCGCCCTGGAGGGCGCGGAGCAGCGGCACGCCGAAGAGGACGAACGTGAGCGAGGCCGAGGCCGGATTGCCTGGCAGCCCGAGCACGTGGACGACGCCACACCGCGAGAGCTCGGCGCGCCCCACCGCGAGCGGCTTGCCCGGCTTGATGGCGACGCGCCAGAAATCGAGCGACACGCCGGCTGCCTCGAGCGCGGGGCGGACGATGTCGTGATCGCCGACGCTCACGCCGCCGACGGTCACCACGAGATCGGACCCGCGCAGCGCCGTCGACACCGCCTCGGCGGCGCGCGCCGCGTCGTCGGGGACGAACGGCGCGATGCGGACCGCAGCGCCCGCCGCGCGCGCGGTCGCGGCGATGAAGTAGCTGTTCGACTCCGGGATCGTGCCCGCGGGGCCGGGCGAGCCGGGCGCGCGCAGCTCGTCGCCGGAGCACATCACCGTGACCACGGGGCGGCGCGCGACGAGGACGCTCGGGCGATCGAGCGCGGCCGCGAGCGCGACCTTCCCCGGGGTGAGCCGCGCTCCTCTGCGCAGCGGGACGGCGCCCTCCGCGAGGTCCGCGCCCCGGCGGCGCACCCAGGCGCCCGCCCGCGGCGCTTCCTGCAGGGTGATCTCGTCGCCGCTGCGCACGGCGTCCTCCTGCGGCGCGATCGTGTCGGCGCCGGGCGGCAGCCGCGCGCCGGTGAAGATCCGACACGCCGTGCCCGGGTGGAGCGCCGGCAGCGGGCGGCCGGCCGCGCTCTCGCCGCGGACGGGCAGCCTGAAGGGCCCGCTGCCCGCGAGGTCGGCCGAGGTGATGGCGTAGCCGTCCATCGCGCTGTAGTCGAAGGCGGGCATCGCGTCGGCGGCCGCGATGTCCTCGGCAAGCACGCGCCCTGCCGCGTCGTCGAGCGGCACCCGCTCGGGGCCGACCGGGGCAGCGGTCGCGAGCAGCCGATCGAGCGCCTCTTCGAAGGGGATCATCCGCGCTGCTCCTCGCCCTGCACGGGCTGTGGGTGCCGGTGGTGGTGTCCGCCCTTGCCGGACGCCAGCGTGACCGCGTGGGCAAGGACGGGGCCGATGATCTGCGTGACGGCGAGCTCCACCGCCTTCGGGCTGCCGGGCAGCGCGATCACCACGAGCCCTCGCGCGACGCCCGCCGCGGCGCGCGACAGGATGGCGTTCGGCCCGATCGCGTCCCAGCTCAGGCGCCGGAATGCCTCGCCGAAGCCGTCGAGCGTCTTCTCGAAGAGCGGCGCGAGCGCCTCGAGGGTCCGGTCGCGCGGGGCGATCCCGGTCCCGCCTGTGGTGACGACCGCGTCGGCCGAGCCTGCGTCCGCGATCTGAACGATCGCCGCTCGCAGCAGCTCGGGCTCCTCGCGGATGACGGCGTGGGAGGTCACGGAGAAGCCGGCGCGCTTCAGGAGCTCGCCGAGGAGCTGTCCGCCCTCGTCATCGTCGAGGGTGCGGGTGTCACTGAGCGTCAGCGTGGCGACGCGCACGGGGGAGCGGCTCATGCGGCAGGTTTACGCCTGTCCCCCGCGGTTGGCGAACTCTTGACGACACCGGCGCGGCGTCGCGGCGGACTTCGCGCGGGCGCGGTGGCCTCGTGGCGCGGCGGCGCGGTGGCTCGACCGGGCGAAGGCGGCCTCGCTGCGTCCCTGGCGCCCCCGCCGCGCTCGGCGCGCCCCCGCCGCGCGTGGCGCGGCCTTGTCGCTCCGACGTCATCGACGGCGGATGGCTTTCGCCTCGTCGCTGCGCTAGGGGAGCGACGTGTCAGGCCCTCTGATCCCTTACATCGAGCTCCCCGAGATCCCGCTCGCTTTCCTGGAGCACATCCCGCTCGTGGGGCAGCTCATCGATCCGGCGAAGCCGCCCTCGATCAAGCCGTTCGGCACGCTGGTGGCGCTCGGCGTCTACATCGGCGCCGTCGTCGCCACGCGGCACGCGCGCGAGCGGCGCCTCGACGAGAAGAAGATGAGCGAGTTCATCTTCTGGGTCGTGGCGGCCGGGTTCATCGGTGGGCACGTCCTCGACGCGATCTTCTATCACCCGCAGCGGGTCGCTCGAGATCCTCTCTACCTCTTCGCGCTCTGGGACGGCCTGTCGAGCTTCGGCGGCTTCACCGGCGCGCTGATCGGCGCCTTCGCGTGGCGCTTCTATCGCCGCGAGCGGATCATGCCCTACTGCGAGGTCGTCAACAGCGCGTTTCCGCTCGCGTGGGTGTTCGGGCGCGCGGGCTGCGCGTCGGTCCACGATCATCCGGGCCGTATTTCCGACGCATGGTTCGCGGTCCAATACCCGCTCGGGACGGGACACGTCGGCCGGTTCGATCTCGGCCTATATGAGTGTGTGCTCGCGATCCCGCTCGCGATCGCGTTCGCGGTGCTCTGGCGCCGGAACCCCCATCGTCCGCTCGGCTTCTACACCGGGATCATGTGCACCGCGTACGCTCCGGTGCGGTTCGCGCTCGATTTCCTGCGCGAGCGGGAGGGCACGGTCGTCGGCGGCGATCCGCGTTATGCCGGTCTCACTCCCGCGCAGTGGGCATGCTTCGGTCTGTTCGCGGTGGGGCTCTATTTCCTGCGCATGGCGGCGCGCGGCGAACCGTCGAGCGCCGGGGCGAGCCCGCTGGACGGCGCTTCGCGCGTCGCGGACGACGATCCGTCCGACGAGGACGATGAGGCCGAGGCGCCTCGGGCCTCCCGCGCCCGGGCCGAGAGGTGATCCCGCACCTGGGCACCTTGGACCGGTCGTTTCGGGTTTCGGGCAGATCCACGCCGCGCGATGCGCTCATCCGCTGGGCGGCGCTGGACCGCTCGGCCCTCCCGAGCGCCGGGTTTCCCGAGCGCCGGTCTGGCGACGCCCGCCTGTGACGGAGCGCGCTCTGCGGGGTCCCTGGTCGCCTGGACCGGCGCCCCGGTCCTCCGGACCGGCGCTCGCGTGAGGGGCGAAGGCGCGGAGGGGCGCGGAGGGGCCACGGACGGCTCCTTCCGGGCCTTCATTTGGCTCGCCCGCCCGTGGCGGGTCCCTTGACGCGCCAGGGGCGCCAGATATCGTGGGGTGGAGTTTGCACCAGAGGGTCGGCCCGCCGACCTTCGCTCGATTGAGCTCGGTCGCTCCTTCCGCCGACGGAGGAGCGACCGAGGCGCGCTCGCAAAAGGCTCCGCGTCATCGACATCGATCACGGAGCGAGTGGACCAAATAAGAGGGAACGCAGGGGCCAACCCCAGGTTTTTCTACAATGGCTGAAGATTCGCGTAAGTTGTTCGTGGCGGGCTTGCCCGACTCCATCACCGAAGACGTTTTGCGGCAGCTCTTCGAGGCCACCGGCGGCAACGTCGTCGAGGTCAGTCTTCCGAAAGATCGCGCGACGGGTCGTCCGCGCGGGTTCGGCTTCGTCACACTCTCGACGACCGGCGAAGCCAACGCCGCGCGCGAGTCGCTCGACGGTTCATTTCAGGGCGGCAAGTCCATCTCGGTCCGCCCCTTCCAGGCCGAGCCGCCGCGGCGCGAGGGGCGCCCGATGGGCCCCGGCGGTGGCCCCGGCGGCGGTCCAGGTGGCCCTGGCGGCGGTGGCGGTATGGGCGGCGGTGGCCTGGCTGCAGCGCCCGATCGCACCCTCTACGTTGGCAATCTCCCCTACGACGCGAGCGTCGAGGAAGTCGAGGGGCTCATCGGCTCGACCGGCGCCGGTCCGGTGGTGCGGGTCCACCTCCCCATGGATCCTGACGGTCGCAAGCGCGGGTTCGGCTTCGTGACGATGGCGAGCGCCGAGGCGGCGCGCGCCGCGATCGATGCCCTGCGCGGCGTGGACGTGCGCGGTCGACGGCTCGTCGTCAACCTCGCTCACCCGAAGGGGGAGCGGCCGGCGCGCGAGGACCGTCCGGGCGGCTTCGGCGGCGGTGGCGGCGGCTTCGCGGGTGGCGGCGGCTTCGCGGGTGGCGGCGGCGGCGGCGGCTTCGCCGGCGGCGGCTTCGCCGGCGGTGGTGGTGGTGGTGGTGGTGCTCCTCCGCCGCCTGCGCGCAAGACGTTCGATGATCGCCGGCGGCGCGGCGCTCACGACGGGGACGGGCCTCCCGGGGCCGGTGGCGGCGCTGGTGGTGGCGGCCGGCGCAGCAACAACAAGAACTGGGATCGCGGCCGCACCGGTGACGACTGGGACGACGAATGAGCGCTCCCGGTTGACAACTGCATTGTTTCTCGTAGGGTAGCGCCCTCCAGACGGGCGGTCGGGCGTCGCTGATCCGGCACACGTCCTCTGGTGCCCCCCGCCGGTTGCGGTGCTAGCGCTTCCCGTGCTGCCCGTGCCTAGGTTCAACCAGGGCCGCCTGTGGAAACAGGTCGGCCCTGTCTTCGGAGACCTCCGATGCGCGACATCATCAAGCTGACGTGCGGCAACTGTGGCCGCGCGAACTACCACACGACGAAGAACAAGCGGACGATGACGGACAAGTTCGTCATCAAGAAGTTCTGCCCGACCGAGCGCAAGCACACCGAGCACAAAGAAGGCAAGATCTCGAAGGGCTAGGCCACGCTGCACCGCTGGCCGCTGCCGCCGGACCCGCGCAAGCGGGCGTCTGGTCGGGCTGCTGCGTCCTCCGCGGTGCTCGGCTTAACCTTTTTCCTTTCTAGGGCGAAGCGATGATCTTCGACTGGCTCTACGGCCTGTTCTCGAACGATCTCGCGATCGATCTCGGCACCGCAACCACCCTCATCTACGTGAAGGGCAAGGGGATCGTGTCATGCGAGCCCTCGGTGGTCGCCGTCCAGCGCGATGCTCGCGGCGGTAAGAAGGTGCTCGCCGTCGGCCGCGAGGCGAAGGAGATGCTCGGTCGCACCCCCGGCAACATCCAGGCGGTGCGACCGCTGCGCGACGGCGTCATCGCCGACTTCGAGATCACCGAGGCGATGCTCCGGTACTTCATCGCGCGCGCACACAACCGCCGCACGCTCGTCAAGCCGCGCATCATCATCTGCGTCCCGTTCGGCATCACCGAGGTCGAGAAGCGGGCGGTGAAGGAGAGCGCCGAGGGCGCTGGCGCGCGCGAGGTCTACCTCATCGAAGAGCCCATGGCGGCCGCGATCGGCGCCGGGCTGCCGATCACCGAGCCGAGCGGCAACATGGTCGTCGACATCGGCGGCGGCACGACCGAGGTCGCCGTGATCTCCCTCGCCGGCATCGTCTACTCGCAGAGCGTCCGCGTCGGCGGCGACAAGATGGACGAGTCGATCATGGCCTACATGAAGCGCAAGTACAACATGGCCATCGGCGAGCAGACCGCGGAGCGCATCAAGATCACGATCGGCAACGCGTACCCGCTCGAGCAGCAGCTCACGATGGAGGTCAAGGGGCGCGACATGGTCGCGGGCATCCCCAAGACGGTCGTCGTCAACTCCGACGAGATCCGCGACTCGCTGAGCGAGCCGACGAACGCCATCGTGGACGCCGTGCTCATCGCGCTGGAGCGCACGCCGCCCGAGCTGGCGGCCGACATCGTCGACAAGGGCATCGTGCTCACCGGCGGCGGCTCGCTCCTCAAGAACCTCGACGTGCTCCTCCGCGAGGAGACGGGGTTGCCCGTGATGGTGTGCGATGACCCGATCAGCGCCGTGGTGCTCGGCAGCGGCAAGGCGCTGGATCACCTCGAGCTCTTGAAAGAGGTCACGATCAGCTGAGGGTCGTCTTCGTGTCCCGCCCGTGAGCACGCCGGCGGGGTGTTTGCGGCGCGCGGCGAGCCGCCCCGCGCCGGGGTGGCGCCGCGCGCGGCGTCGAGAGGGGTGGCCTCGCGGGGCGCCTCGTACTACCTGGGTCCGGGAGCCACGGTGAACCTCAAACGCTACCGCGACTTCGTGATCGTGCTGTTGGCGCTCGCGGTGCCGTTCTGGTTCCTGCGCGCCAGCATGCGCGACCCCAAGCAGAACACGGGGGCCGACCGGATCATCATCAGCATCGCGGCGCCGATCCAGTACGCGGCCGCGACGCTGGCGCGCGGGATCTCGAACCTCTGGGGCGACTACATCTACCTGGTCGACGTCAAGGAAGACAACGCCAGGCAGGCCTCGCAGATCGCCCGCCTCCGAGAGCGGGTGCGGAAGCTCGAGGCGCTCGAGGAAGAGAACCGCCGCCTGCGCAGGCTGCTCGACCTGCGCCAGAGCCTCCGGACCGACGTGGTGAGCGCCCAGGTCGTCGGTAAGAGCACCAACGATTTCTTCCGGGTGGTTCGCGTCACGCTCGATCGCGAGGCGCGGGACATCGGCTCCAACTTGCCGGTCCTCTCCGCGGACGGCGTCGTCGGCACCACGCTGAAGAGCGCCGGCGAAACGGTCGACGTGCGGCTCGTCGTCGATGGGGGCAGCGGCGTCGACGTGGTGGTCGAGCGCACCGGCGCGCGCGGCTTCGTCCGCGGCACGGGCGACGAGAGCAAGTACTCCTGCAGCGTCGAGTACGTGCAGCGCACCGACGAGATCGAGGTCGGCGATCTGCTCGTGACGAGCGGCGTCGGCCGGCGCTTCCCGAAGGGGATCCCGGTCGGGACCGTGACGCAGGTCGTCCGTCGCGACTTCGGCATCTACCAGCAGGTGTACGTCGCGCCGGCGGTCGATTTCTCCCGGCTGGAGGAGGTGCTCATCGTGACGACGACGCCTCCGGAGGAGACGCCCCCCCAGGCGCAGCGGAGGTGACGCGATGAGAAACTCCGCGTTCCTGGCGATGGGGGCCGCCCTGCTGATCCTTCAGTCGAACCTGTTCCGGCTCATCGGCAAGCTGAACATCCCGGGCTCCACGCCGAGCCTGCTCCTGCCGCTCGTCGTGTTCATGGGGGTGCACGAGTACTCGATCGCGCGGGGCGCCGCGCTCGCGTTCCTGCTCGGGTACCTGCTCGATCTCTTCACCGGCGCGCCGGTCGGCCTGTTCACCTTCATCACCGTCGCGACCTTCGTCGTCTCGCGGGTGGCCGGCGTGCGGCTCGCCGCGCAGACGCTCCTCACGAAGATCGCGCTGGCCTTCGTCTTCGGCCTCGTCGAGGGGGTGCTCATCGTGATCCTCACCGCCATCTTCGGGGGCGACGCGGCGCGCACCCGCGCGCTCGCCCGGCTCGTCGCGCCGCACGCGGTCTCGACGGCGCTGTTCGCGCCGTTCGTCTTCCGGCTGGCCGAGCGCGTGCACCAGGCGACGATCAACGTCCCGCGGCCAGGGGAGAGCCCGCGGTGAGCCTGCTCGTCCAGCGCTCCGACGTGAGCGAGTTCCGCCGGCGCTTCCGGTGGATCGCGCTCGGCATGGTCGTCGGATTCATGGTGCTGCTCGGGCGCCTGTTCTACCTGCAGATCCTCGAGGTCGACGAGAACAAGGCCATCGCTCGCGAGAACATCGTTCGGCGCGTGACGCTCGCGACCACGCGCGGGATCATCCGGGACAAGAACGGCAAGGTGCTCGCGGCGAGCCGGCCGTCCTACAACGTCTACGTCGTCCCGCGGCGCCTCGACATGGAGACGATCTGGCCGAAGCTCGTCGAGTACCTCGGCATCGGGATCGAGGAGCGCGCCCGGCTGGAGGCGCTGATCACCTCGATCCGCGCCGACGAGGGCCCGCGAAAGAACCAGCAGATCCTGCTCAAAGAGGACATCTCGCGCGACGCCGTGGCGACCTTGGCGACGCACGACGCCGAGCTGCCGGGGGTCGACGTGGTGCCCGTCCCGGTGCGCTACTACCCGTACGAGGAGGTCGGCTCGCACGTCCTCGGCTACATGGCCGAGGTGGACGCCGAGCGGCTCGCGTCGCTCCGCAGCGTCGGGTACATCGAGGGCGATCGCATCGGCGTCACCGGCATCGAGCGCGCCTGGGAGAGCTACCTGCGCGGCACGCGCGGCTGGGAGAAGGTGCTCGTCGACGCCAAGGGGCGGCGCAGGACGGGCGGCGACGGGATCATCGAGGAGCCGCGGCGGGTGGACCCGATCCCCGGCCGCGATCTCCGGCTGACGCTCGACGCCGACATCCAGAAGGCGATCGACAAGGCGATGCGCGGCGAGCTCGCCGGCGGCGTCGCGGTCATCGACGTGCGCACCGGGCGGATCCTCGGGCTGTACTCGAAGCCCGGCTACAACCCGAACGCGCTCTCCGGCGGCTCGGGGAAGCAGGTCATCCGCGACGCGTTCCGGAGGCTCTACTCGGATCCGCTGAAGCCCGCGCTCGACAAGACGCTGTCCGGGGCGTACCCGCCCGGCTCGACGTTCAAGCCGTTCACCGCGCTTGCGGCGCTCGAGAAGGGGCTCATCGATCCCCGCCAGTCCTCGCGGTGCCGGGGCGCGCTGACGTTCGGCAAGCGCACCTTCCGGTGCACGCACGTGCACGGGCCGGTCGCGATGCAGCAGGCGATCGCCGAGTCGTGCAACGTCTACTTCTACCGGCTCGCGGCGGAGTACGGCGTCGGCATGGACGTCATCGCGGAGATGGGCCAGCGCTACGGGCTCGGCGCGCGGACGGGGCTCGGTATCAACGCCGAGGCGGGGGGCAGGATGCCCACCCGGGCGTGGATGACGCTCCGGAACAAGGGCCAGTTCCGGCTCGGGTTCGGCCTGAACGCGGCGATCGGCCAGGGCGCGACGACGGTCACGGTGCTCCAGCTCGCGCTCGCGTACGCGGCGCTCGCGAACGGCGGCACGCTGTACCAGCCGCAGATCGTGCGGGCCGTCGAGACGAGCGCCGGCACGGTCGTCCAGGAGTTCACGCCGCGCGTGCGCCGCCAGATCGACATTCGGCCGGAGAACCTCTCCCTCGTGCACCGGGCGATGGTCGCCGGCGTGAACGAGGAGGGCGGCACGGCCTTCAAGGCGCGCGTCGCGGGCGTGGAGATGGCGGGCAAGACGGGGACCGCGCAGGTCTCGCACCGGCTCACCCGCGGCGTCGAGGCCGAGCGGGTCTGGTACTTCAACCGCGAGCACGCCTGGTTCGCCGGCTACGCGCCGGCGCGCTCGCCCGAGGTCGCCGTGGTCGTGCTCGTCGAGCACGGCGGCACGGGCGGCAAGCACGCGGCGCCGGTCGCCTTCGAGGTCGTCCGCGCGTACCAGGAGCTCGCGAAGGAGCGCCGCGGCGGCGCGAACGAGGGGCCGCGCGCGGGCAAGAGCAGCGCGGGCCGCGCGCCCGCCGCGTCGGGGCGCGCGCCATGATCCGGGGTGACTCTCTCTCTTCGCGCGATCGCGATCATTTCGACTGGCCGCTCTTCATCGCCGCGGTGGCCATCGCGGTGCTCGGCGTCGTCAACCTCTACAGCGCGACGAGCGTCTACTCCGGCGCGCGCGCGGAGCTCTACATCAGCCAGGTGTACTGGCTGTTCATGGGCGGCATCATCGGCGGCGTGCTGATCGCGCTCGACTACCGGCACCTCGAGCGCCTCGGCTACGTGCTCTACACGTTCGGCGTCTTCTCGCTGGCGCTCGTCTTCGTGCTCGCGCGCGACGTGCGCGGCTCCGCCCGGTGGATCGAGTTCGGCGCGTTCCGGTTCCAGCCCAGCGAGTTCATGAAGGTGTTCCTGGTCATCGCGCTGGCGAAGTTCCTGCACGACGATCCGCGCAACGAGGGCCGCACCCTCCGCGATCTGGCGATCCCGGCGGCGCTGACGGCGGTCCCTGCGCTCCTCGTGCTCAAGCAGCCCGATCTCGGGACGGCGACCATCCTCGTGTTCGTGTTCCTGACGATCGCGGCGGTCACGCGCGTGCGGTGGAGGAGCGCCGCGCTGTTCGTCGTGTCCATCGCGGTGGCGATCCCGATCATCTGGGAGTACGTGCTGCTCGACTACCAGCGCGCGCGCGTGCTCGTGTTCCTCCACCCCGAGGAGGACCTCCTGCACCGCGGCTGGCACGCCCACCATTCGCGCGTGGCGATCGGCAACGGCGGGCTGTTCGGCAACGGGTACCTCCGGGGCACGCAGAACCAGTTCCTCTTCCTGCCGGATCAGTTCTCCGATTTCCCGTTCCCTGTCTTCGCCGAGGAGTGGGGGTTCGTCGGGGGCGTGGTGCTCGTGTGCCTCTATGCGTTCCTGGTCGTGTGGGGGATCCGCATCGCGTCGATGGCGAAGGACCGCTTCGGCGCGGTGCTCGGCGTCGGCTGCGCGGCGATCATCTTCTGGCACGCGGTCATCAACCTCGGCATGACCTCGGGCGTTCTGCCGGTCGTCGGCGTCGGGCTGCCTCTGTTCTCGTACGGCGGATCGAGCGTGACCACGGTGATGGTGGCGATCTCGCTGCTCATGAGCGTGTCGATGCGCCGCTACTCCGGCGTCGCCTCGCTCGATCGGCTGTGACGGCGCGGCGGGCGTGCTCCCGCCGCGTGGACTCAAATCGCGCCTTCTGCGAGCCGCGCCTCGATGACGAACGCGAAGGCCTTGAGCGCGTCGCGCTCGGTGATCTCGCCGCCAGCGCGCGCTCTGCGGACCACGGCGCGAAAGCCGAGGTAGCGGCGCCCGTCCAGACCGAGCAGCGCCGGCACCGTCGCTGGATCGCGTGCCGTGCCGCTCGAGCCCGCGAGTTCCGCCGCTTTGTCGAAGATCCCCGCGACGAGCGCGTCGCAGCGCTCGAGCGCGACGGCATACCGCTCCGCGGCGATCGTCGCCTCGATCTCCGCGATCGCCTCCCGCTCGGCGGCCGGCCAGAGCGCGACGAACGAGAGGCCCGGCTGGGCGAGGTGCCTCGTCGCCGCGGACGGGCCGTCCGCGCGCGCGGTCGCCGGGGCGTCCGCCTGCGCGACCAGCCTCCGGGCGGCGAGCCGCAGCGACGACGGGAGCCCGCGGCTCACCGGATCCCTGACGCCGGCGCTGCGCGGATCGAGCTCGCCGCCACGTGACGCGGTCACGCCGGGCGCCGCCGCGCCCTCGCTCGGGTCGCCGATCGTCGAGTCCGGTGGCATCGTCGACCACGGCTTGCTGGGCGGCGCGAGCCGCGAGATCACCGCGTCGAGCGGCGCCGATGGCGGCGGCGACGCGTCGCGCAGGGCGGTGGCGAGCCCGCCCTCGATCGCGTCGAACCCGCCCAGCCCGCTCCCCATCGCGTCGGGCAGGCGGCTCTCGAAGGCGCGCAGGACCGCGGCGCTGATCTCCTCGAGCCCCTCGTAGAGCCCGAGCCCCGTCTTCGCCGACGTGGCCAGCGAGGAGACGCGGGACGGGTTCAACATCGCGTCGAGCTCCGAGAGCGGCAGCAAACCGGGCAAATCGCGCTTGTTGTGCTGGAAAATGTGCGGGACGTGCTCCAGCGCCCGCCCCTGCTCGGCGAGGTTCTCGCGCAGGTTCTCCATGCTCTCCATGTTGGCGTCGGCGCGAACGGCCTGCGAATCGCTGACGAACACGATGCCGTCGGCGCCCGTGAGCACCAGCTTTCGGGTCGCGTTGAAGTAGACCTGCCCTGGCACCGTGAAGAGCTGGAGCCTCACGTTCATCCCGCGCAGCTGCGGGAGCCGGACCGGCAAGAAGTCGAAGTAGAGCGTTCGATCGACCGGCGTCGCGAGGGAGACGAGCTTGCCGCGGTACTCGGGCTTTGCCGTGGCGTGCAAGTACTCCAGCGTGGTCGTCTTGCCGCCGAGGCCGGGCCCGTAATAGACGATCTTGAAGACGAGCTCGCGCGACAGTGGGTTCACCGACGCCATGGGCGGCGGCGACGATACACGAAAAGGCGAACGAGAGCGCCGGGGTGTGCGCGGGCGCATGAAAACCAGGCGCGCACCCGCGTGCCCGCCAGGGCGGGGCACCGGAGGTGCGGCCGGCGCGGCGCGCCGTCAGCGAAGGCCGACGAGCGGCTCGAACTTGTCCTTCTGGCCGATCTGGAGCATGAGCGCGACCTGGCCCCGCTGCGCCTGGAAGTAATCGAGCCGCAGCCGGTGCGTCCCCTCCGTGAGGCGGGCCTCGCCGTCCACGGTCTTCGCGCTGTGGACTCCGTCGTTCGCGACCACGCGCTTGTCGTCGATGTAGAGGACCGCGCCGTCGTCCGAGGTGAGCCTGAGCTGGAACACGCCTTCCTGGGGCGCCTTGAACTCGCCCTCGAACCGGATCGCGAACCACTCGTTCTGCGCGAGCGCGCCTGGGAAGCCGCCGGAGAAGTCCTGCGACTTCACCTCGAACTTGTCCGTGTACAGCACCGCGAACGGCACGAGCCCGTCGAAGGTCGGGAGCTTCTGGGTGTTCTCGGGGATCACGTACGCGAGCCCCCGGAAGGCGCCGCCCTCCCCGTTGCCGAACGCGTTCGGGGCGGTGATGCGCGGCGCGTTGTTCGTGGGCAGGCGCCACTTCGGGGTCCTGCGCCGCTCGGGCTCCGGGTCGGGCTTGGCCGGCTTGCGCGACCGGGGGGCCTTCTTGGCGGGCGGCGGGGGCGGCGGCGAGGCCTCTGCCGGCGTATTGCCGCTCTGGATGGTGACATGGCAGCCGCTGAGGAGAGACGCGGCAAGCACGCACGAGGCGATGTGCGACGAGGTTCGGACCATGACGTCTCCTGAGAGGGAACGGACGGATTGGCCCGTCCCCACGTGAATGCGAGGATGGCGCTTAGACGTTCGAGCCGTGCGCCGCAATCAGCGTCACGTCGCGTCAGGGGCCCCCGGCACGAGCGAGCCCGCCGGTCGAGCCCCGAGCGCCTCGAGCGCGTCCTCGGGAAACCCTGTGGCTTGGCCGTGCAGCACGGGCCCGGGCGCCTCCTGCCGCGCGTTCCCGTCGAGCGATTCCGCGGCGCGCCAGACCGACGAGCGCTGGGCGAGCGCGAGCGCGGCGAGGCAGGCGAGCACGCTGGCGAGCGCGCCGGCGTTCATCACGCCCTCGTACCGGCCCCGCGCGGGGCCCGCGTAGCTCAGCCCGAGCAGCGCGCCGCTCACGAGGCCCCCGATGTGCGCGGCGTTGTTGATGCGGATTCCCGTGCTCGACGCGTTCACGACGAAGCCGAAGAGGACGATGTAGAACACGGCCTGGAGCGCGAGGTCCTTCCATCGCGGGTCGCGGCGGCGGAGCAGCCAGCCGAGCAGGAGGCCCATCACGCCGAACACGGCGCCGCTCGCGCCCGCGGTGCACACGACCTCGGGCTGCACGAAGAGGTTCCATGCGGCGCTCGCGCCGAAGCCGAACAGGCCCGTGAGCACGTACGCGATCGCGAACCGCGCCGAGCCGACGGCGGGCTCGGCGGCGCGGGCGAGCATGCCGAGCGTCACCATGTTCATGCCGAAGTGGAGGACGCCCATGTGGACGAAGACCGCGGAGAGCAGCCGGAACGGCTCGAAGGGCACGCCGGGCGCGAGGAGGAGGGCGCCGAAGCGGAGGTAGCTCGACGTGTCCCACGCCGAGAGGAGGCCGAGATCGCGGGAGTGCGCGGCCATCAGCTGGCCGACGAACACAAACGCCGTGAGCCCGCCCAGGATCTTGGTCGCGAGCAGGCTTCGCCCGTCGAGGCGTCCTCGGGTGGGCGCGGCGTGGGCAGGAGGCGCGAGGAGGGGCGCGCCGCAGCGGATGCAGCGGCTGAAGTCGCCGCCGTTGAGGGCGCCGCAGCGCGCGCAGTGCAGCGAGCGCCTCCTTGCGCCGGACGGCCCCGCCGTCACAGGGCGGTCCCGAAGCGCTGCCCGGCGCCGGGGTGTGGGGGGGACCTGAACGCTGTATCGAGGGTCACCTGGGCTCCTTTCACGCCGGACGCTCGGCGTGGAGGCCGGCACAATGTGGCGGCTCCTGGCCGTAAGGTCCACGGGTTTGGGCCGTTGTCGAGGGGTGAATGCCGTGGCCCTCCCGCGCTCGGTTCCGCCTGCCGCTGGCGAGCCGCCGCGCGCCCTCCTCGCGGGGGGCGCGCGGCGGCTCGCCGGCGGCGCGCAGGCGCTCCTGGACCGCGGGGCGCGCCGACCCGAGAGGGGCGCGAGGCGGACACCGGTGCGCTCCGTTCTGCGTCCGGGTATCGTCGCCGCTGTGACGGCGGTGGCAGCAGCGAGGCCCGATCTCGAGGCGGAGCGCCTGCTGTGCGAGCGCGCGGCGCAGGGCGATCGCCTCGCGCTCGGGCAGCTGCTCCGCAAATACGGGCCAGCGCTGTACCGCGCGGTGCTGTTGCCCCGCCTCGGCTCCGACGCGGCCGCGCAGGACGCTCTGGCCGAGACGTACGCGCGCGTGATCGAGCGGTTCTACCAGTTCCAGTGGCAGAGCTGCGGCATCTATCCCTGGCTCCGCGTCATCGCGCTGCGCATCGCGCTCGACATGCTCCGCGCGCGCCGCCGCGAGGCGCTCTTCGAGCCCGAGGATCTCCAGCGCGAGATCGACGCGGCGGAGACCGACCTCACCGCGCGTGGAGAGGCCGAGCTCTGCGAGAAGCGCGATCTCGCGGACGCGCGGGCGCGCGTCGAGGACGCGCTCGGGCGCCTCAACCCCCGTTACGCCGAGGCGATCCGGCTACGGGTGCTCGAGGAGCGGCCCCGCGACGAGGTGGCCCTCGCGCTCGGGGTCAGCGTGGCGACGTTCGATGTCGTCCTGCACCGCGCCATGACCGCGCTGAAGAAGGCGATCGCCGCGCCGCGCGCGGAGCGCGAGGAAGGAGCGCGATGAAGCCGCGGCTGCCCTCGGATCCGCGTTCGCCGCCGACCGGCGACGGGCCCCTGGAGCGCCGCGCCGGCGCGGATCGCGGCCGGCGGCTCGCGCTCGTCGTGCCCGTCGCGGAGCCCGTCGCGCCTGCGTCCGACGACGAGCTGGGCGCGGCGCGCGCGCTCGCGGAGGCGCTCGATCGCGGCGAGGTCCCGCTCGCGGACGCGCTCAGGGCGGCGGCCCGCCCCGACGGGCTCGACAGGGCGGACCACGAGGCGCTGCTCGCGCGCGCGCTCGGCGACGAGGGCGCGCCGCCGACCAAGGCCGAGCTGCGCGCCGCCGAGCGCCTGCGGGAGGCGCTCGAGCCCCGCGCCGCCGCCGGCGGTGGTCCGGGGCGGGGCGGCGGCTCCGGCGGCGAGGGGGCGCTCGGCTCGCCTGATGCACGCGACGATCTCGCGGAGCTCGCTGTCGCGCTCCGGGCTGCGTGGCGTCCGGCGGCGCTCCCGGAGCTCCCGGGGCGCGCGCTCATCGACCAGGCCCTCCGCGCCTCGCCCGCGCGCGGCCCCCGGCGCATCGCGCCGGTGACGATGGCGGCGCTCTCGACCCTCGCCGCGGCCGCGGCGGCCGTGGCGCTGATCGTCGGCCAGATCAGGGAGGAGCGCGCCTCCGTCGCGCGCGCGCCCGCGGCCGGTGCTCCGGCCGCGGCGCTCGCCGCGCGGCCCCTGCTGATCGAGGCGCGCTCGACCGCCGCGCTCTTCGATCCGGCCGCGCCCTTTCCGCGGGAGGGCGGTCAGACGGAGCGGATCGATCGCATCGCCGCCGCGCGCGCGTCCGATCTGCGCCAGAACCGCTACGCGGCGTGGGGGGTGCGCTGATGCGGGGCCCGCACCTCGTCGCCGTCTGCCTGGGGCTCTTCGCGGCGGCGCACCTCGGGTGCGCCCCGGGCGACGAGCGGGCGCGCGCTGCCGGGGGCCCGGGCGATCCGGGGTGCGCGTGCGCCCCGGCCCAGGTCGTCGATCCCACGCTCCTCGCCTTCCTCTCGAGGGCGCGCGCGGCGCACCATGCCGCCGACGTCGCGCTCGGCGCGGGCGATCGCGCCGCTGCGCTCCGCGCCCTGGAGGGGATCATCGCCGCGCCGAGGCCGCCGGGGGCGCCGCCGGAGGTCGCCGAGGTGACGGCGGACACGTACGCCCGGCTGGCGGAGCTCCGGAGCGAGGCCGGCGAGTTCGACGCCGCGGCGCGCGACATCGACGCGGGCCTCCGGTTGGCGCCGGCGCCTTCTCATTATCAAGGCCACCTCTACGAGGTCGCGGGCGTGGTCGAGGAGCGCCGCGCGAAGGCGCTCGAAGCGAAGGGGGATCGCGAGGCGGCGACGCAGGCCCGCGCGCGGGCGGTCGGGCTGCTGGAGCGGGCGATCTCGATCCAGGACCAGGTGATCACCGAGGCCCTGACGGGCCCCGGGGAAAAGCCGCGCTGAAGGGCGCGCTCGCCGTGGTCTGCAATTGCGACGGGCGCGCGTTCGTCGTTAGACTCGAGCGGGAGGGGGCCGCCGCTCGACCCGATGACGTTCCGTGTTCCAAGGCCGAAGCCCGGGTACGATCTCAAATCGCTCCCGCTGAAACCCGCGGAGGCGTTCCTCCTGTCCCGCATCGACGGCGTCCTGACGGATCGGGATCTGTCCTTGATCACGGGAATGTCGCACGGCGATACCGTCGAGGCGCTGCGCCGCTTGCGCGACCTCGGCGCGATCCTCCTGGATGGGGAGCCCTCCGGACAGCCTCCGCCGCGGGACGCCGCGCGGCGCGCGGCCGCGGTGGATCCGGAGAAGACGATGCCGTCCGGGTCCGAGGCCGTCCCGCTCGGCCGGGACGCGCTGCAGCAGATGGAGTCCCTGCCGCTCTACGATCCCGCCGAGCTCGACGAGCCGGTCGAGCTCGCCTCCGACCGGAAGCGGCGGATCCTCGACCTCTACTACCGTCTCGAGGATCTCAGTTATTACGCGCTGCTCGGCGTCCCGGATCAGGCGGACAAGAAGCAGATCAAGAGCGCCTACTACCAGCTCGCGCCAGAGTTCCATCCGGACACCTACTTCCGGAAGCAGCTCGGCTCCTACAAGCCGAAGATCGAGGCCATCTTCACGCGCATCACGCTGGCGCACGACACGCTGACGTCGAAGCAGCGGCGCGCCGAGTACGACGCGTACCTCGAGCAGACCCACAAGAACCGGACGATGGCGGCGCTGATCGAGCAGACGCCGCGCGACATCGCCACGATAACTACCGCCGTCGACGCCACGGTGCGCGCCGCGTTCGCCGATCCGCGCGACATGGGCGCGTCGCCCGGGCGTTATTCCTCCGAGCGCGCGCCCGCGGAGCAGGGCGCGTCCGCTGTGTCCTCCGGTGCCGCCGCGCCGGTTCAGCCGTCGCCGGCGCAGCCGCGCGCAGGAGGAGGCTCGCCCGACAACGGAGGCGCGCCGGCGCGGAGCGCAGCGCCGGCCACGCCTGTCGCGCCTGCCCCCACCGCCAAGGATCGGCGTGAGACGTTCGCGCGCAAGCTCACCGGAGGCTTGCGGCGCGCTCCGCCGGGGGCGCCCTCTGCGTCGGCGGCCGCTGCGTCCGGGGCAGCTGCAACGCCGGCCGCGGTGACCGCTGCGCCTCGGGCGGCCACCCCGCCGGCCGTGGCGACCGCTGCGCCTGGAACGTCCGTCGTGCCAGCTGCGGCGGCAGGCGCCCCTGCGGCGCCTCCGAAGATCCCTTCCGGCGTGCGTTCGCCGGAGTCGATACGGGCGGTCGAGGCGCTCAAGGCGCGTTACGAGAACGCCCGCAACGAGGCGCTCCGGAGCCAGATCGCGCGGTACTCCGACGTGGCTCGGGCCGCGCTCGAGCGGAGCGAGTTCGCGAGCGCGGCCAACGCGTACCGGATCGCCGCGTCGCTGGCTCCGGAGGACGCAGAGCTCCAGAGGGCGTCGGCCGAGGTGGAGCGCCTCGCGGCGGTGGCGCTGGCGGACGGGTACCTCAAGCAGGCCGAGTACGAGGCACAGACCGGCCGCTGGGTCGAGGCGGCGCTGAGCTACGTGAAGGTGTGCAACGGTCGCCCGGACGACGCCGGCGCGCACGAGCGGGTCGCGCACGCGACGCTCCAGGCCGGGGAGAGCTCGCGGCGGGCGGTGGAGTTTGCGCGGCGGGCGGTGGAGCTCGTGCCCGCCTCCGTGGAGTACCGGATCACGCTCGCGCTGTCGTACGCCGCCGCGGGGCTCGCGAAGAGCGCGGCCGGCGAGCTCGAACGCGCCGCCGAGCTCGCAGGGAACGATGGTAGGCTGCGCGGTCTCGTCGCGCAGGCGCGCGAGCAGGCCAAACAGCAGGGGAAGCAAGTCTAGCGCCGGCCCTTACAGAAGGCGCGTCGGCCTCGGGCAGGCCCGGGGCGGCGCCTTCCGCATGGCCGGCGCACGATTGGCCCGCTCGGCTCCGCGAAACGGTCTAGCATCGTGGCCTCAGCGGCCGTTCGGGCCGAAGATCACAAGAGGAGCAGCGGCATCGATGGAGCGTGTCATCGGCATTGACCTTGGCACCACGAACTCGTGCGTTGCCATCGTCGAGGAGGGCGTCCCGACCGTCATCCCGAATCGCGGTGGGTACAAGACGACGCCGTCCATGGTCGCGATCACCGAGGCCGGCAAGCGGCTCTGCGGGCACATCGCGAAGCGGCAGGCGATCACCAACGCCGAGAACACGGTCTACGCCGCGAAGCGGCTGATCGGCCGGAAGTGGTCGTCCCCGCAGGTGAAGAACGCGATCCTGACCGCCTCGTACAAGATCGTCGAGGGGCCGCACGGCGACGTCCGCATCCAGCTGCGCGACAAGACGTACTCGGTCCCCGAGATCAGCGCGATGGTCCTCCAGGAGATGAAGCTGTTCGCCGAGGACTACCTCAACGAACCGGTCTCGAAGGCGGTCATCACGGTCCCCGCCTACTTCAACGACAACCAGCGGCAGGCGACGAAGGACGCGGGCCAGATCGCGGGGCTCGACGTCATCCGCATCGTCAACGAGCCGACGGCTGCAGCGCTCGCGTACGGGTTCGGCAAGAACGTCGAGAAGACGATCGCAGTCTTCGACCTCGGCGGCGGCACGTTCGACATCTCCGTGCTCGAGATCGGCGCGGGCGGGGTCTTCAAGGTCATCGCCACGGCGGGGGACACGTTCCTCGGCGGCGAGGACTTCGACGCGCGCGTCATCGACTGGCTTGTGCAGGGCTTCAAGGAGCAGCACGACGTCGATCTGCGGCAGGACCGGATGGCGCTCCAGCGGCTCAAGGACGCGGCCGAGAAGGCGAAGTGCGAGCTGTCCAGCGTCCTGGAGACCGAGATCAACCTGCCGTTCATCATCTCGAGCGCGCGGAACGAGGCGCTGCACCTCCAGCGGACGCTCTCGCGGGCCACGCTGCAGGAGCTGTGCGAGGACCTCGTCGAGCGGTGCATCGAGATCTGCAGCCAGACGCTCGAGGATGCGCGGCTCGACCGCGACGAGATCGAGGACGTCGTGCTCGTCGGCGGCATGACGCGCATGCCGAGGGTGCAGGAGGCCGTCCGCGACTTCTTCGAGCGTGAGCCGTGCAAGGGGGTGCACCCCGACGAGGTGGTCGCGCTCGGCGCGGCGGTGCAGGGCGCCGCGCTCGTGGACGAGACGAAGCAGATGATCCTGCTCGACGTCACGCCGCACGCGCTCGGCATCATGACGTTCGGGTCGAACTTCGAGGAGCTCATCCCGCAGAACACCACGGTGCCCACGAGCCGGTCGAAGATCTTCACGACGAGCCGCGACAACCAGACCGCCGTGAAGATCCTTGTCATGCAAGGCGAGCACCAGAAGGCGACGGACAACGAGCTGCTCGGCGAGTTCATCCTCACCGGCCTGCGCCGCGCGCCGAAGGGGCAGGTCGAGATCGAGGTCACGTTCGAGATCAACAGCGACGGCATCGTCTCGGTGAGCGCGAAGGATCTGGAGACGGGCCAGCAGCAGTCGATCCAGGTCACCGCGTCGAGCGGCCTCACGAAGGAGGAGGTCGGCGAGATGATGGAGGCGGCGAAGGAGTACCTCGTCGATCGCCGCGCGAGCGACCAGTTCGAGGGCGTCCGGCAGGAGGCCGAGAAGCTCATCGCCGAGATCGAGCGGATGTTCCCGCAGGTCGAGCAGATCGTGGCGTCCAGCGACTTCGGCCGCGACGCCATCGGCAAGGCGCGCGGGATCGTGGACCGCTCGCGTCAGGCCATCGGCCGGCGCGACGCGGCCGCGGTCAAGGAGCAGATGGAGGCGCTCTCGCGCACCCACCGGATGTTCAAGGGTGTCGTAGCCAGGCCACAGGGGTGAGGGGTGGCCGCGATGAGGGAAGACGATGCGGTCGGTGCCGCCTGACTCCAAGACCCTGGACTCCTCCTGGGGGCTCGACGAGGTGGACGAGCTCGAGGACACCCAACCGGTCGCCTCGAAGGAGCTCCTCGCGCTCGCCGCGCTCGCCCGCGAGGAGAAGGGCTCACCCCGCATGGAAACCCCGCCCGCCGGCACGCCTCTGCAGCCGGACGGCGAGGGCAAGATCACGCTCCCGCCGCCGATCCCGGTCAGCGACTACGTGGCAAAGATGATGACCCGCCGCTCTCACTCGAGCTCCGAGATCACCGCCCAGCGGCAGCGCCCTCCGGAGGCCTTTCCGCCGGAGGGGTACCCGCCCGTCCCGCCGCCGCGCCGGACGATCCCCTGGGAGCCGCCGCCTGGCTCCTCGTTCTCGGGCAAACACGGCGCTCCCGGCCGAGAGACCGCGAGGCTCGGCCTGGAGTGCGACGAGCCCGGGGTCCCGTCGCGGCCCGGCGGGCGGATTGGGTTCGGATCGCTCGACGCCGAGCGCGACTTCGGGTCGGAGCTCGACGACGAGCTCCTGCGCGAGCCGAGCCCGTCGTACCCGCGCAGCTTTGGCGAGATCGACGTCTTCGGTGGTCCGCCGGTCGATGCGCGGGACGTCCACGTCCCCCCGGCGGCGAAGGGGCGCGTCCCTCGTCCGGACGACGGCGGGCCGCTGGGCATCGATTTTCGCCTCGATCTCGGGTTCGAGGAGCCGGGCCCTCCGATGGACGAGCCGCCGATCACGCCGCCGCCCGGCACGCTCCGTTACGGCCTGCTCGTGGAGGACGACGAGCCCGCGTTCCGCGGCGGGACGGGGGCGCTCGCCGGTTCGACCTCGTACAGGGTATCGGGCGAGGCGCAGGGCGCGGCGCGCGCTCCGCGCCGATCCGAGACCGAGCGCGCGCCTGCGGCCGTCGCGACGGTCGACAAGGGGGTTCATTCACGCGCAACCGAGCCCCACCTGAGCGCCCAGGGGCCGCGGGAGCAGATGCAGCACCGGTTCGATCAGGGCGATTTCGGCGGCGCGCTCATCCTCGCGGAGGGCCTGCTCGAGGAGAACCCGAAGGACTGGATGGCGCGGCAGTACGCGGACAGCTGCGTCGAGATGCTCCGGCAGATGTACCAGTCGCGCCTCGGAGACGGCTCGCGGGTGCTGCGGCTCGCGGTGTCGCCGGATCAGCTCCGCTCGCTGAACCTCGATCACCGCGCGGGCTTCCTGCTCTCGTGCATCGACGGCTACAGCTCGATCGACGAGATCCTCGACGTGTCGGGCATGCAGTCGCTCGAGGCCTTGCGGCTCCTGTACGAGCTCGTGCAGGAGGGGATCGTCTGCAGCGTCTAGGCGCCGGCCTCGCCTGACGTCGCGGCGCCGCCTCATCGTTCCGAGCGGACCGCCGCGTCCCCAGACCCGCCTTTCCGCGATGCCGCAAGCTCGCTAGGTTGCACCGGTGCGCACGGCTCTCCAGGCCGCTCTCGGTCTCCTCCTCGCGCTGCTCGCCGGCCGCATGGGCGCGTCGCTGCTCTCGACGGTCCAGCCGATCGAGCCCGACGCTCCGGCGCAGCGGTCGCCGGCCGCCCCCTCCGACGCGAGCGCCGCGCCAGCGCTGGCAGCTCCGGCGCCCGCGCCTCCGCCGGGCGCCGAGCTCGCGGCCCACGCCGATCCGATCGCGAGCTACACGCTGCGCGCGAGCCTCGATCCGGCGCAGCACACGATGCACGGCGAGGGCACGCTGGTCTGGCGGAACGCGTCGCGCGAGCCGCAGCGCGAGCTGTTCGTCCACCTCTACCTGAACGCCTTCAAGGACCCGCGCACCGTGTTCCTCCGCTCGTCCATCAACGGCTTTCGCGGTAGCGAAATACTGTATGATTACGGTCATATCCAGGTGGCCCGCTTCGCGGTTCGCGAGATGGAGGGCGCGGACGTCTGGCCCCGCGGGAAGCCCACGACGCCCGGCGATCCCGACGACGCGACCGACATCCGGGTGGAGCTGCCGCGGGCCGTGGCGCCGGGCGAGGCGATCACGATCGATCTCGCGTGGGACGCGGACCTCCCGTCGCTCGCGCTCAGGACGGGTCACCACGGGAGCTTCCACATGGTGGGGCAGTGGTTCCCGAAGATCGCGCGCCTCGAGCCCGACGGGCGCTGGGCGCACTTCCCTTACCACCGGCTCTCGGAGTTCTACGCCGACTTCGGGGCGTACGACGTGACGGTCGACGTCCCGGAGCGCTTCGTGGTCGGGGCGACCGGCCGGCTCGTGGAGGAGCGGCGGGCCGACGGGCGAGCGATCCGCCGGTTCGTGCAGGAGGACGTGCACGACTTCGCCTTCGCCGCGTGGGACCGCTTCCGCGAGCTGCGCGCCACGACCGGCGACGGCGTCGCGATCCGGTGCCTCTTCCCCGAAGGGAGCGAGCGCGAGGCGGCGCTGGAGATCGACCTGGTCCGGTTCGGCCTCGAGCGCTTCGGCGCGGCGTTCGGCCGCTACCCGTACGGCACGCTCACGATCGTGCACCCGCCGGAGGGCGCCGAGGAGGCGGGCGGCATGGAGTATCCGACGCTCATCACGACCGGCGGCAGCTGGCTCTGGCCCGCCGTGGGCGTGCGTCTCGTCGAGGCGGTCACGGTGCACGAGCTCGCGCACCAGTGGTTCTACGGCCTCGTCGCGACGAACGAGCACCGTTACCCGTTCCTCGACGAGGGCCTCACCACCTACGCGGAAGCGGACGCGCTGCGCGCGCGCTACGGCGACGGCTCGTGGGCGCGCCTGCTCGGGCTCGAGATCGACCTCCGCGCGCAGTACCGCGCCGACGCGCTCACGTCGGGCCACAACGGCGCCGTCGCCCAGCCGGCCGCGGGCTTCGTCGACGGAAAGGACTACCTCGGGCTCGTGTACGGGAGGCCCGCTGTGCTCCTCGCGACCCTCGCCGGCGTGTACGGCGAGGACCTCGTGCGGCAAGCCGTCGGCCGCTACGCGCGCGAGAACCGGTTCCGGCACCCCGGCCCAGAGGCGCTGCTCGACGCGGTGCGGCGGGAGGTGGGCGACGAGGCGGCCGAGGCTCTCCGAGCCGGGCTCTTCGAGCGCGCGTGGGTCGACTACACCGTCGAGGCGTTCGACGCATGGCCCGCGGACGGCGCGGCGCCCGCGCCGGGCGAGGCCGGGATCGAGGCGGCGGGCTACCGCGGCCGCGCCGTCGTGCGGCGCCGCGGCTCGCTCGTGCTCCCCGTCGACGTCGCGCTGCACGGCGAGGACGGGAGCGTGCAGCGGGCGCGGTGGGATGCGCGTGAGAGCACCGCCGCGATCCCTTACGCCGGCGCCTCTCCGCTCGCCGCGGTGGTGATCGACCCCGACCACCGGGTGCTGCTCGACGAGGACCTCGCGAACAACGCGCGCCGATCGCGCCCCGACTTCCTCGCGCCCGGCGTGCTCTCGCGCGCGAGCTTCGCCGTGGGGCTCGCGCTCACGCTCCTCGGGCCATGAGCGCGCCGGCGGAGCGGGGCGCGAGCGATCCGGGCTCGCAGGGGGCCGCGGTGGCCGAGCCAGGGTGCGCGCGGCGCGCCGCGGGGCGCCCCGCCGCGCACGAGCGGCCAGCCGCGGTCGCGCTGTACTTCGGCTACCGGGCGCTCGCCTCGCTCGTGGTCGCGGCGCCGCTGTCCGTCTTCGTGGCCCAGATCGTCGGCGAATACCCGCGTGGCGACGCGATCCTCTTCGACCCCGGCGGCCTGATGCTCAGCGAGCTCGCGCGTCTCTCGGTGCACGCCGCCGCTGCCCTCGCCACGCAGCTCAGCCTGGGCACCCTGCTGGCCGCCGCGCTCGGGCTGCTCCCGCTCGCGGTGCTCCTCGCCGCGCTGAGCCAGAAGGGACCGCTCTCCGCGCAGGACCTGGGAGGCCGGGCGGCGCGCGCCCTGGGCCCGCTCGCGCTGCTCTGGGGCGTCGCGCTCGCGGCGCAGGTCGCCGCAGCGGCGCTCGTCCTGGTCCCCGGGACGAAGCTCTGCGCGGAGCTCCCGATCCTGCCGCGCGGCCGCGACCTTGCGGCGATCGCCGTCGCCGTGGTCGCGCTGGTACCGGTCGCGGCCATCGCCCTTCTCCACGATCTCGCGCGGGTCGCCGTGCTCGGCGAGCAGCGGGGCTTCTACACCGCCGTCTCCAGAGGGCTCGACGCGCTGCGTGGTGCTCCGCTCGCGGCCGTCTGGGCCTGTGCGTCCCGGGGCGCCCTCGCGGTCGTCGCGCTCGCCGGCGGGGCGTTGGGCATGCACCTCGCCGGGGTCAGCACTGGCCCGCGCGTCGCGGCCGCGCTCGCCGCGCAGCTCGCGGCGTTCGCCGCCGCGGCCTACCTGCGCGCCTCGTGGCTCGCGGCCGCCTTCCGGCTGCTCGATCGCTCCGCGGAGCGCGCCGAAGAATTCCTTGACATTCGGCTACATCCGCGTAACGTAGCCCGCCCGTGACCGACGCTTCCAGCGTAAGCGCGGGGCCCGCAGCAAGCCCAGGTAGCTCAGTTGGTAGAGCAGAGGATTGAAAATCCTCGTGTGGGCGGTTCGATTCCGTCCCTGGGCACTACCGTTCTCTTGCTTCGACCGGCGAGCAAACGCCGCCGTACCGTCCTCACACGCTAGCGTGAGCAGCCGTTCCGCACGGCGCAGCCGCTTGTCGTGGGTTCGCAGGTTTGCGGGTAACTCCTCCTCTCGCCAGCTGGCCTCGGCGGCTCGCTGCGGGTGAGCGCAGCGGTCTGTTCAGGAATACTTTCGCGGGTTTGGCCACATCGGGTGACAGTGGAACTTGGTTCCGGTGCGGTAGCGATCCTGATAAGGTGACGGGGGGATCACTCGTTGCAACCTGAACACTCCGGAGGCGCTCCAGGGAACGGCGCCTCCTCATGGAGGCTCCCTCATGGCCGATCGTCGTGTCGACTCCTCGCGAAAGAGCTCTCCGGAAACGGCCTCCGCTTCCGACTCGGCGCCGCGGAGCCGGCCGTCTGCGCCAAGTAGCCAGGCCAGCGAGACCGCTCGAAAGAAGAAGATCCTCGTCGTCGACGACTCGCTGACTTCGCTGCTGTCACAGCAGCTGACGCTCGGCGTGGACGACTACGACATCGTCATCGCGCGCAACGGCAAGGAGGCCATCGCGAAGGCGATTGCGGAGCGCCCCGATCTCATCCTGATGGACGTCGTCATGCCGGCGATGGACGGCTTCCAGGCCTGCAGGTGGCTCCGCGCGTTCGATGCGACGAAGACCGTGCCGATCATCATGATGACGACGAGGAGCGATCAGACGAGCATCAAGATCGGCTTCGCGAACGGGTGCACCGACTACCTCATCAAGCCTTTCGACAGCAATACGCTGCTCACGAAGGTCCGCACCCACCTCGGCGAATAAGCGATCTCGCCCTCTCGGCGCGCGCCAGGCGCTGCTTCGACCGAACCCTGGCGACCGGAAAGGCCCTCCGCGCGCAGGAGCAGCTTGCAGGAAGATGGGACGGCACGCGCGGCGCCAGGCCTGCCGCAACGCATACGCATACGCGCCTCGCGCGAGGTGCCCTGTCACGAGGGGCGCAGAGCAGCCACGCGGCGCGCGCGACAGGCTCGGCGCCGTCGATCAGAAGAACTGGGCCACGACGGCGCCGGATACGGGCAGTCCGGCGCATTCGCGCAGGTTCTCTATCACCGTGTTGCACCCGGCGATGGCGACGTCTCTGCCGTCGCACACGAACTCATCGTCGATGCAGGAGATGGCCTCGTCGAACTGGTCCTCGCAGCCGTCGTACTCCGCGGATCTCTCGGCGTCCTCGAGGGCGTCCACGCACTCGACCTCGTCTCTTTCGCTGCACGAGCCAGTGCAATCGCACTTGTCCTCGCACAGGCCGGACAGCGAAGCACCACAGCCCGGAAGCATGGCGAGCGCGAGGGCGATCGTGAACGAGGGGGCGAGCTTCAAGGGGTATCCTCCGACTTGGACGCGCAGCGCGCGAGCTTCGATGACGGTGGCCCTCTTATCGCGTCCGCGGAGGAGGCACAAGCCGCACGTGCGCCGCCAGCCGTGCGCCAGGGAGCTGGCCAGTGTGCGATACCGCCTCCCTCTCAGTTCCGCTGGCCCCGTTTGGCCCCTTCGGACTGCGCCGGCCAGAGCCGGCGGAAGCCGACGCCGAGGAGGGTGCCGTCGTCGCGCCGCACCAGGCCGCCGAAGCGGCACTTCTCCACCAGCGTGCCTTCGGCGAGATCGCCGCCGTCTTGAAACCGGATGCGCTGGCCCTCGCTCAGTGCCGCGAAGACGCGCGCGTCGGCCGCGATGGCGATGAGCGACTCCGGCGCAGCGACGCGCAACGGCGCGAGGTCGGCAGGGCGCGCTCGGTGAACCACGCCCCGGCGGGTCACGGCGCTTGCGAGGCCCAGGCTTCGCGCTTCGTCCGGGGTGGATGATGCCGTTGTGGTGGTGTCAATCCACACATCGACGGTGGTGCCACCCCTGTACAGGACCACGCCAGGGAGCGCCTTGCCCGTGGCGGTGGTCAGCAGGACCAGCTCGCCCACGCCGGGCTCGGTCGACGCGCGCCCGCCGAGGCGCTCACGCACCGCGTCCACCGTGGGCGTGGCCGACGCAGGCGCCGTCGCGCGGTCGGCGCGGGCCCGGTGGAGCAGGGGGAGCGAAAACTTGCGCGTCATCGGCCCCAACCATTCTACGCGAACCGACGCGCCCTCGCTCGGGCGCGGCCCTGGAATCCGCGCCTGAAGCCGCCTGCGTGTCTCCAATCAGGCCGACGCTCGCGGCCCCCGGTTACAGGCCGATGGCGCCGCGGTACATCCACCCCGTCTTGCCGCGGTGCTCGATCTTGTACCAATCGTTCTGCCGGCCAACGAGCTTGACCCGAGTGCCACGCACCAGCCGCATCACCACATCACCCTCCTTGGGCGCGCCGCGGACGAGCGCAGTATCCCAGCTCACCGTGGCCAGGCCGCTCACGGCGGTCTCGCTCGTGGTCGTGCCGGCCGCCTGCTCCTGGTCGTCGCCGCCGGCCTCCGCCTTGGCGGCGTCGGACTGCGCGCCCGGGGGATAGAAGGTGGCAGTGTAAACGAGGGAGTACCGGCGGTACTTGTGCGGGACTTCCTCGAGGGACACGTTCGAGAACTCCCGCGCTGCGCACTGGAGAATGCCGCTGACCGTCGAGGCCGGCAGGCTCGTCTTCTTCCCCTTGACGACCTGGACCTCCTTCTTCTCGAAGTTGAGCTCGAAGCCGATCGGGAGCTTGCCGTCCACGCCGAGCGCCGCCGGACACTGGGCGAGCTCCTTCAGCCGGGGCAGCGCGATCGGATCGAACTGGAGCTCTCCGCAGTCCTCGACCTTCTTGTTCTTCTTGTCGGAGCAGCGCGTGATCCTGCCAGCGCCGACCACGACCTGCTGCTGGTTCTTCGCGGCGGCCTCGGGAGGCTTGGCCTCGGGCTCCGCGGTCCCGGGCGCCGCTGCCGCGGGGGGAGGGGACGCCGGCGCCGCCGTGGCCTCGGCCGTCGCCTTGACGTCGGAAGGTACGGTCGGGCCGATGCGGACGCCGGCGAGCTTGGGCCACGCGACGCCGACGACAAACCCCACCAGCGCGATCACCCCGACCCGCGACCAGACCGGCTGCTCATCGCCGGGACGGGGGATGTCGACCGTCAGCGGGCGCTGCCTCTTCGCCATGTCCGCCTTCGCCATGTCCAGCACGTCGCCTAGCACAGGTGAGCCATCAGAACGAAATAGTCCGTTCGATCGGGCCGCGGACCGCTCAGTCGCCCGCGATGCCCGCCGCCTCGAGGAGCGGTCGCACCCGGGACTGCGCGATGGCGTAGACCGCGCGCACGCCGTCGCGCCGGGCGTAGACGACGTTCGTGCCGCGGAAGGCGTCGCCCGCGCCGATCGCGATCGTGAACGACCCCACCGGCGCCCGCGGCGGGACCGCGACGCTTTCCTCCGCCGGGGCGGCCTGCGGCCGGGAAAGCTCGACGGTGACCCGGAGGCGCGGCGGGCTGAGGCCATGGTGCCGCTCCGGCTCGCCCAGCGCGACGGCGCCCTCGGCCCGAAGATCGGCCAGCGCGTCCCGGACGCTCGCAGCCAGTGCGGCGGCGCTCGCCTGATCGGCCGCTCCCGCGATCGTGAAGCCCTCCGGCGAGCGCTCGATCACGACCGGCTTCGCGCCCCGAGGGGCCAGCGTCACCCGGGCGATCTCGTGAGGCGGGACGAGGAAGATGTCGCGGCGGAGCAGCAGGCGACCGGCCGCGGCCTCCAGCGCCGGCGGCGCGACGAACACCGCAGCGCCGTCCCCGGCGCGCGCGAAGGAGCCCGCGCCGCTGCGCGCGCCGAGCGCCACCCGGGCCGCGCGCGTCGCCGCGCCGGCGCTTCCACCGCCGGGCTCCGGCGCGGGGTCGAGCTCGGCCTCGACCACGAGCCGGGGCGCGCCGAGCCCGTAGCTCGGGCCAGCATCCTCGGCGATCCAGCGCTCGGCCTGGAGGCTGGCGAGCAGCTCGGCGAGCTCGTCCGCCAGCCCGCTGTCGGCCGCGAGGCCCTCGCCGCTCGGCTCGACGAGCCGCCAGGCGCCCTCGCCCGTCCGGCGGAGCCGCTGGACCAGGCCGGGGCGCTCGATCCGCAGCGCGCTGACCCGATCGGGGGTGAAATCGAAGACCTTCATGGAGCGCAGCGACACCTCGGAAGGGAGGAGCGCGCCGGCGGCCTGGGCAGGGATCTCGGCGATCGCGCCGTCCTCGAGCCGCCGGACGTGCACCACGCCGGCCTGCTCGGCGCCGATCTCGAGCGTCTCGATCCGCTCCTGCGGCTCGCCCTCGGCGATCGCGCCCGGCGGCGTCGAGACGACGCGCAGGGTGGCCCGAGGCGAGGCGAGGCCGAGCGCCGCGAGATCGCGCTCCCCGGGCAGGAGGCGCGTGGCGCGGACGTCGAGGATCGCCTGGACCAGGGCGCGGCCCGTCTCCGTCGGGACAGGACGGTCCTGCGGGGCCCGCAGGTGCCACTCGCTGCCGGCGCGCGCGAGCTCCAGCGAACGCTCGCCGGCGGCGAGCTTCACCTCGGCGACCTCGTCGAGCGGCGCGGCGACGAGCGCTAGATCGACGAAGCGCGACGCCTCCTCGGTGAGCGGATCGAGCACGCTCGCGGGCACGCAGGCGGCCGCGCGCGCGGGCTCGCGCCGCGCCGCGACGACGTGGTCGGGCCGGCCCGGGCAGGCGCCCCCCACGTCGATGACGCCGCGCTTCGCCGCGGGATCGCTCGGCTCCAGCGTCAGCGTGACCCGGGGGCCGCCGGAGGACGCGGCCTGCTGCGCTTCCTCCTCGGAGAGGAACGCCTCGGCCTGCATGCGGCCGAGCGCCGAGAGCACGAGGTCGAGCGCCGGCGCGCTGACCCGGACGCCGCTGCCCTCGGGCGAGCCCTCCGCGAAGCGGAAGCCGGCCCCGCGGCCGCCGCCCCAGGGGGCGCGCGAGAACCGCCGCGATCCGCCGTCGCCGTCGAGCGTGAGGCCCGAGAGCTCCGCGGCGACGTAGGGGACGAAGCTCCGCGAGCGGAAGCGATCCGGCGCCACGTCGAGGGCCGAGGCGAGCTGCTTCGTGATGACGAAGACGCCTCGGCCCGCGACCTCGGCGTAGACCGCGCCGGGCGGCGTCGGGGCGCCGCCGCCGAGCAGCAGGCGCTCGCGGCGCGGGCCCATCGCGAGCGCGATCGAGAGCCTGGGCGAGGCCAGGCCGAGAGCGGCCGGATCGCTCGCCTCCGCGGAGACGCGCCGCTCCGCGGTCGCGAACTCCAGCGTGCCGAGGAGCTGGTCGACCGTGGGCTCGTCGGCCGGGTAGCGCTGCCCGTCGATCTCGACGTTCCAGGGGCGCTGGCCGGCGTCGTCGACCTCGCCGCGGGTGAGCCGCGCGGTCTGCGGCGCGCCGGGCGCGGCCATCGTCACGGTGAGCTCGGTGATCTCGTCGGGCCGCCACGCCTCGATCAGGTGCTTCTTGCGGCGCTCGGCCTCGTCGGTGGACACCGAGCCCCGGTCGAGGACGAGCAGCGCGACGGCCGCCGCGGCGGTGAGCGCGACCAGGAGCAGCGTCGTCGCGTGCCGGCGCAGCGGCCGCATCACGGCGATCCTTCGCGCTCGGCCCCGGCCGACGCGCCGCGCGCGCCGCGTTCGGCCGGCGCGCCGGGGCCCCCCTTGTCGCCGGGGCGGCGCTCGGAGCCGCGCCGCGCCAGGTACACGGCGAGGCCGAGGAGGGCCGCGGCGAGCGGCATATACACGATGACGTAGCGGAAGATCCCGGCGAGCGAGTCCTCGCTGATCCGCAGGCCCGCCGTGAACGCCGGCTTGTCCGGGATGTCGAGCATGGGCGGGCTCGCCGCGAGCCAGGACAGCGCGCTCTCGACGAGCACGGCTGTCCCGCGGAGCTCCGGGCTCTGCCAGTTCGCGCCGTGGAGCACGCCGGGCGAGCCGACCACCACGACGCGCGGCCCGTGTGCGGCGCTGGACCCCGCGGGCTTCGGCAGCTCCGAGGCGCAGGCGACCGTGAGCGGACCCGGGTGATCGCCGTCGCGCGGCTTCGGCTCGGACGGATCCCGGGCCCAGCCGAAGAAATCGACCATGCCGAAGGCCTGGTCGCTCGTCACGAGCAGGGGCGCCGGGACCACCGGCCCGCTCGCCGTGGGCGCGAGCGAGCTCGCCACCGTGAGCACCGGGCCGAGCCCGAGATCGGCCGCCTTGATGAGTCCCTCGGTGATCGGGTGCGGCCTGACGATCGGCGCGAAGGTCTCGCCGAAGCCCTGCGTCGACCGGAGCTTCGGGTCGAGCTCGAACACGAAGTCCGACCGGAGCTCGACCCCCGCCACGGCGAGCAGGCCCGAGAGCCCGAGGTCCACGTACCGCTGATCGCTCTCGTCCGGCACGGGCCCGAGCGCGATCAGCGCGCTGCCGCCCTTCTCGATGAACGCGCGGTAGCGGGCCACGTCGCTGGCCGGCACCGGCCGGCTCGGCCCGGCGAGGACGAGCACCCGGCAGCGGTCGAGATCGACCTCCGGCGCAGGCTCCGGCGGCGCGGCGAAAGCCTCCTCCTCGTCGCCGTGGCCGTCCGCGCCGCGGCCGCCGCCGAGCGCCACGACCTCGTAGTTGTTCTTGTTGAGCCGGTCCTTCAGCGCCGCGAGCCCGCCGGCGCCGCCGGCCTCGATCGACTTCTCGCCGTGCCCGGCCGCGAAGCAGATCAGCGGCCGCTCGCTGCGCAGGACGCTCCGGAGCGCGCCGGTGAGCGCCTGCTCGAGCCGCGGGCGCGACCGCAGGTCGTCCTCGTCCTCGACCTCGACCAGGTCGCTCGCCGTCAGGAAATGGGGCCGATCGCCGCGCGCGACGATGATCGCCGCGTCCGTGACGATGCGCCCGTCGTCCGTCTTGCCCGCGACGACGCCGTAGCGCTGCTGCACCGCCAGGAACTCCGCCGGGCGCCGGTCGGGATCGGTCACCTCGACCTCGATCCGCGGGTTCTCGGCCCGGTACGCGTCGAGCAGGTGCCGCACCGAGAGCGTCAGGGGGTCGCCCTCCGAGAGCAGGACGTAGACGCGGATCGGCTCCTCGATCGAGCGCAGCGTCGAGACGGTCGCGTCGCTCAGCGTGTACAGGCCGCCCTGCGTCCAGTCCCAGCGCCTGTAGTGGCGGGCGACGAGCAAGTTGACCAGCACCGCGAGCACCATCGCCGCGATGATCCCGACGCTCGCCGAGAGCTTCTCGCCGAGCGAGGTGCCCGGCGGCGGAGCCCCGGCTTGCGCGGGCCGCTCGCCGGACATCAGCCCCACCTCCACGCGTCCACCGCGCGCACGGTCACGAACAGCGGCAGCGCGACCACCGTCCCGTCGAACACGAGGCGGCGCAGATCGACGATCCCCCGGGAGAAGTCGTTCATCTGCGTCCACACCGAGACGTAGGCGCAGAGGTCGTGCGCCGGGCCGTCCGGGAAGATGAACTCGCCGATGCCGAGGATGAACATGCCCATCACCGCCATCGTGCTGAGCACCGCGGCCATGAGCTGGCTCTTCGTGAGCGCGCTGGTCATCGTCCCGATCGCGAGGTAGCCGGCGCCGACCGCGAAGACGGCGAGGTAGCTCGACCCCACGACCCGCCAGTCGAGCTCGCCGGTCCTGCCGATGAGCACGACGTAGAGCAGCGTCGGCGCCCACATCGCGACGTACGTCACGAGGGCCGCTGCGTACTTCGCCAGCACCACGCCGGCGGAGCCGACCGGCGCCGTCAGGAGCGCCTCGATGGTGCCGCTCCTGCGCTCCTCCGCGAAGAGGCGCATCGTGAGCAGCGGGCAGACGAAGAGCAGCGGCAGGTAGATCAGGATCGTCTGGCCGAAGAAGACCTGCACCGGGCCCGTGTCGGCGGAGAGCTCCACCTCGCCGGCGAACTGCGTCGCGATCAGGAAAAAGTGCACGCCCTGCACCAGCAGGAACGTGGTGATCAGCACCCACGCGAGCGGCGTCACGAAGAGCGAGAAGAGCTCCCGCTTGAAGATCGGCCAGAAGCCCCTCACCGCCGCTCCTTCCCCGCGCCGCCCTCGCCGCGCCGGGCCGCGCTGCCCTTCTTCTTCCGGTTCCCGGCCGCCGGCCGAGGCGCCTCGCCGCCCTCCGCCCCGGGCTCGGCCGCCTCTCCGGCGCCGCCCCGCGCGCCGGCGTCGTCGGCCGCGGTCAGCTCGGAGAAGACCTGCTCCAGCGAAGGAGCCCAGGGGACGAGCTCGCGCACCCCGAAACCCGCGGCGACCAGCGCGGCGACGAGGCGCTCGGCGGCCTCGCCCGCGTCGGCGCCGGCGTCGAACTCGACCGTGAGCCGCGCCGCTTCGCCGGCGTCCTCCGCCTCGGCGGAGCGGACCTGCGCCGCGCCGCGCGCCACCGCGAGCGCTGCGTCCGCCGCCCCGCGCACGACGACGCGCGCGCCGGACGACCGGCGCATCGCGCGGAGCTCGTCGATCGAGCCCTCCGCCACGAGCCTGCCGCGGGCGATCACGAGCGCCCGCGTGCACGTCGCCTCGACCTCGGAGAGGATGTGCGTCGAGAGGAGCACGGTACGGCCCGGGCCGAGCCGGCGCACGAGCGCGCGCACCTCGCGGATCTGGTTCGGATCGAGGCCCGCCGTCGGCTCGTCCAGGATGAGCAGCGGCGGGTCGCCGACGAGCGCGTCCGCGAGGCCGACCCGCTGGCGGTAGCCCTTCGAGAGGTGGCCGATCAGGACGCTCGCGACGTCCTCGACGCGCGCGTCGCGGAGGGCGCGCGCGACGGCCTCGCCGCGCGCCCTCCGCGGCACGAGCTTCAGCTCGGCGCGGAACGCGAGGTACTCCGAGACGCGCATCTCCGGGTAGAGCGGCGAGGTCTCGGGCATGTACCCGAGCGAGGCCCGCGCGCGCATCGGCTCCTCGGTGATGTCGTGGCCCGCGATCCGCACCCGGCCGGACGTCGCGCCGAGGAACCCCGCGAGGATGCGGAGGGTCGTGCTCTTGCCTGCGCCGTTCGGCCCGAGGAACCCGACGATCTCCCCCTGGCTCACCTGGAACGAGAGGTCGCTCACCGCCTGGTGGGGGCCGTAGGACTTGGAGAGGTGCTCGACCTCGATCATCGTGGCATCGGGCGCAGGGGGTCAGGGCCGCCGGCGCGGTGCGCGCGGGCAGGCGGTCGATCGCGCGGAACGCTTAGCGCACCGGGCGGGGCAGGGGAAGCGCGCGCCGGGCTCTGGCGGTGGTCTGGCGGCGGTCTGACGACGAGCGCGCCGGCGAGTAGCCAGAGCCGCGCGTCTCTGGTAACCCTGCGCCGTCGCGCCCGGCGGCCCGGGCGCTCACGCCATGGGCCCCTTTGCAAGGCGACGCACCCGGTGCGCCGAGCGCCGCGGCCCCCTCACACCCACCGCTGCACGATGGATCAGACGCTCCTCCGGTCGTATTTCTCGACCATCTACGAGTTCCCCACCCCGGCGGGGACGCTGCGCGTCTCGCTGGACGGCGAGATCGTCCAGGATCAGGCCGGGCTCCCCGAGCTCCTGACCCGCAAGTTCGCGGTGCTCACCGCCTACAACCCGCGCTCGATGCTCATCCCGCGCCGGGTCAACGATCAGCGCCACCACGTCCTCCGCGATCTCCTGATCCTCGGCTGTTACCGGGTGGAGCCGTGCGTCGGCTCCGAGGCGGAGCCGGAGGGCATCTGGCGCGAGCCGGCGTGGCTCGTCCACGGCATGGACCGGGACGAGGCGATCGCCTTCGGCCGCGTCTTCCGGCAGAACACGATCGTGTTCGCGCAAGGCGGTCGGCCGGAGCTCATCATCACCGATCCGACAGCCGACGACATCGGCCGAACTTTCCAGGGGAACTGGCGGGTGCGGTCCTGACCCACGCGGCGGCCATGGACGCGGATCGCCGATTCCATGTTGAAACGTACCCGCAAAATGTGGGTTCATGCCTTGGCGTTTAGGGATGGGCGGACCGGCCTCGCTCACCACATGAGGAGACACAGCAGAATGCGCACCCAGGTCACCCTCGCAGCGCTCGTCGCTGCGCTCGGGCTCGTCGCCGGCGCTGGCGGCTGCGGCCAGAACAAGGTCTCGGAGTGCAACGCGCTCATCGAGGTCATCAACAAGGGCGTTCAGAGCATCGAGAAAGGCACCAAGGCCGGCACCGACCAGGGCGGGTCGAGCGAGCTGAAGGCGATGGCCGACGCGATGGACAAGGTGGCGGCCGACGCGGCGCAGGTGAAGCTGACCACCCCGGAGCTGCAGAAGTTCTCGGGCGAGTACCAGGCCATGGCGAAGGACGTGGCCAAGGCGGCGCGCGATCTCGCGACGGCGGCGGACGCCAACGACGCGGAGAAGAGCAACGCCGCCCAGGCGTCGATCGAGAAGGCGATCAAGCAGGAAGATCCCCTCGTCGACAACATCAACAAGTTCTGTCAGGCGCCCTGACGGGGCGCGCCCCCGAAGCGCTCGCCCTCCGATCGCCGCGGACTGGGGCCGCCCCGCCCGCAGCGCGGCCCTCGCGGCTGTGATCAGGGGACGAAGCGATAGCCGACGCCGCGCACCGTCAGCAGGTGGCGCGGCGTCGTCGCGTTCTCTTCCAGCTTGTTGCGGAGCTGGAGGATGAAATTGTCGATGGTGCGCGGGGTCCCGTGGTGCGTCGGGCCCCAGACCTTGGCCTGGATCTGCTCCCTCGACAGGACCCTGCCGCCTGCCTCGGCGAGGCAGAGCAGCACGTCGAACTCGGTCGCCGTGAGCTCGAGCAGCGCGTCGCCGCGGCGGACCTCGCGCGTCGCCGCGTTGATCACGATGTCGCCGGCGCGCAGCTGCGCCCCGTCGGCGCGCGCGATCGCGTCGCGCCGGAGCACGGCCTTCACGCGCGCGAGCAGCTCGGCCAGGCTGAACGGCTTCGTGATGTAGTCCTCGGCGCCGAGCTCGAGGCCCATCACCTTGTCCATCTCGGCGCCGCGCGCGGACAGCATGATCACCGGCAGGGTGCGCCGCTCGTTCCGGAGGATGCGGAGCAGCTCGAAGCCGTTCAGCCGGGGGAGCATGACGTCGATGATGATGAGATCGATCCCGCCGCCGCGGGCCAGCGCGAGCCCGCGCTCCCCGTCCTCGGCCACGAGGACGCGGTAGCCCTCGGCGGTCAGGTTCATCTCGAGACCCATCGCGATGCTGGGGTCGTCCTCCACGAGCAGGACGGTCCGCGCGGGTGTCTGAGGGGTTCGGGTCATGCTGAGGAGGTCCTCTAGCATGTTCATGTCCTGACCGGCGGCGGCCGCGCTACGGCGGCGCGCTCGCGTCGGCGCCGTGATCCGACGCGTCGTTGTGCGCCGCGGCGACCGCGGGCGCCGCAACCCGCGGGCGTCGCTCGGCGCTCGCCTTGGGCATGCTCCGGAGCGGGAGCACGAGGGTGAACGTGCTGCCCTTCCCGGGCTCGCTGTCGACGAGGATCTTGCCGCCGTGCGCCCGGATGACATGCTTGACGATCGACAGCCCGAGCCCGGAGCCCTCCTGCTGCCGGGCCAGGAGATCGTCGACCCGGTAGAACTTCTCGAAGATCCGCTTGTGCTCCGCGCGGGCGATGCCCTTGCCGTTGTCGCGGACCGTGAGCAGCGCCGACCGCTTGAGGATGTGGGCGGAGACGCTGATCTTCCTCGGCTGGCCGCCGTACTTGTAGGCGTTCGACAGGAGGTTCACGATCGCGTCGACGAGCGCGCTGCGATCGCAGAGCACGGGCGGGAGGTTCGCGTCGATGGAGACGTCGAGGTCGACGCTGCGCTTCTCGCGGGTCGGCTCGAAGGCGTGGATCGCCTCGTCGGCGATCTCCCCGAGGTGGTGCTCCGAGAGCTCGTAGACGCGCCGGCCGCTCTCCATCCGCCCCCAGTCGAGCAGCCGATCGATGAGCTGCTGGAGGCGGGCGCTCTCCTTGGTGAGCGCCTCGATGCAGCGATCCTCGCTGATCGCGTCGCCGCGCCGGAGCGTGAGGGTCTCGGTGAACATCCGGATCGACGTGAGCGGGGTGCGCAGCTCGTGCGAGACCTTGGACACGAAATCGGCCTGGAGCTCGGACAGGTTGCGCTCGCGCCGGAGGAAGACCCACACGAGGATGACCCCGGTCGCGAGCGTCCCGCAGAACGTGAGGACGATGATCCCCATGATGAGGTTGTACTGGGCCTCGCCGAGGACGAGCAGGAGGAAGCCGACGCCCGACAGGAGCACGCCCGGGATGATGACCAGGTAAACGAGGAGCTGGATGATCCGCCGGTAGCCGAGCGTGGTGAGGTCGCGCCTCGGGGTCCGCATGCCGGCAGCTTAGTGGGGCCCCGCGCCGCCGGCGAGCGCCCGCGAGCGCCCGCGCGCGGCTATGCCTCGACCCGCTCCAGCACGAGCGCGGGCGCCTCGGCGGGCGCCGGGCCGAGCCGGAAGGCGGCGCGGACGCGATCGGCCGCGGCCCGCGCGTCGTCCGCCCGGCGCGCGTGGATGCGGGCGAGGGGCGCGCCGCGGTCCACGCGATCGCCGCGCACCGCGGCGAGCTCGATCCCCACGGCGGGGTCCACGCGCTGGTCGGCGCGCGTCCGCCCGGCGCCGAGCGCGACCGCCGACAGGCCGATCTCCAGCGGATCGACGGCGGCGACGTACCCCTCGTCCTGCGCGGCGACCTCGACCACGACGGGGGCGCTGGGCAGCCGGCCGGCGTCCTGCACCACGGCCGGATCGCCCTTCTGCGCGGCGATCATCCGCGCGAGGACCTCGGCCGCCGCGCCGCTCGCGATGGCGGCCTCGAGCTTCACCCGCGCCTCGGCCGCGCTCGCCGCCGCGCCGCCGGCGATCAGCATCTCCTCGCCGAGGGCGAGCGTGCACGCGACGAGGTCGCCCGGCCCGCGGCCGTGCAGCACCTCGATCGCCTCGCGGGTCTCGATGGCGTTGCCGACGGTGCGCCCGAGCGGGGCGCTCATGTCGGTGAGCAGCGCGGAGACGCGCTTGCCGGCCGCGGTCCCGACGCGCACGAGCGCGGTCGCGAGGGCGCGGGCGTCGCCGAGGGTCTTCATGAACGCGCCGCGCCCGACCTTGACGTCGAGCACGAGCGCGTCGATGCCCTCCGCGAGCTTCTTCGAGAGGATGCTGGCGACGATGAGCGGGATCGACTCGACCGTGGCGGTCACGTCGCGCAGCGCGTAGATGCGCTTGTCCGCGGGCGCGATCCGCTCGGTCTGCCCGATCATGCACGTCCCCACCTCGCGGACGACGCGCGCGAACGCGTCGACGTCGAGCGCGACGTCGAACCCCGGGATCGCCTCGAGTTTGTCGAGGGTGCCTCCGGTGTGGCCGAGGCCGCGGCCGGACACCATCGGGACGGGGACGCCGCAGGCGGCGACGAGGGGGGCGAGGCAGATCGAGACCTTGTCGCCGACGCCGCCGGTCGAGTGCTTGTCGACCTTCCGTCCGGGCACGCCGGACAGATCGAGGACGTCGCCCGAGTGGAGCATCGCGCGCGTGAGCGCGACCGTCTCGGCGTCGTCCATGCCGCGGAAGAAGATCGCCATGAGCAGCGCGGCCATCTGGTAATCGGCGAGCTCGCCGTCGCTGTGGGCGCGGACGATCCGCGCGATCTCGTCCTCGGACAGCCGCCCGCCGTCGCGCTTCTTCGCGACGAGCTCGACAAGGGTCTGCATCGGCGTCGAGCTTACCCGGGTTCGCCCCTATTTGTCCCTGGCGCGGGCCCCCCTATGGTCGGCGGGAGCGCGCGGACCGTCCCCGCAGGAGAGCGGACACGGCGTCGGTCGCGGTCGCGCGGGAGAAGGGAGCCGACCTGGGCCTCATGAACAGCCTCCTCTATGCCCGGGCCCAGATGGGCCTGTCGCTGGCATTTCACATGATCTTCGCCGCCGCCGGGGTGGCGCTGCCGCTGATCATGGTCATCGCGGACGCGCTCTGGCACCGGACGGGCGATCGAGACTACCTCGAGTTCTCGAAGCGCATGGCGAAGGGGACAGCGATCCTGTTCGCGGTGGGCGCCGTGTCGGGGACGGTGCTCTCGTTCGAGCTCGGGCTCCTGTGGCCGAGCTTCATGGGGACGTTCGGAGAGGTGATAGGGCTCCCGTTCTCGCTCGAGGGGTTCGCGTTCTTCACGGAAGCGATCTTCCTCGGCATCTATCTCTACGGGCGCGGCAAGCTCTCGCCGAGGCTGCACCTGCTCTCGGGCGCGCTGGTCGCGCTGAGCGGCGCGCTCTCGGCGTTCTTCGTGATCCTGGTGAACGCGTGCATGAACCACCCTGCCGGGTTCACGATGGTCGACGGGCGCCCCGCGGACATCGACCCGGTCGCGGCGATGTTCAGCCCGCCGTGGAAGCACGAGACGCTGCACGGCATCCTCGCGTGTTATCAGGCGACGGCGTTCGTGATGACGGGGATCCACGCGCTGGTGCTCCTGCGGCACCCGTCGAGCCCGCTGTTCCGCAAGGCGTTCGCGGTGACGTTCGCGATCGCCGGGGTGACGGCGCTGGCGCAGCCGCTCGTCGGTCACTACGCGGCGGTGGAGGTCGGGACGGGGCAGCCCGCCAAGCTCGCGGCGATGGAGGCGCACTTCGAGACCTCGGCCCGCGCGCCGCTCCTCGTCGGCGGCCTGCCCGACGTGGAGCGGGGCGAGGTCGACTACGCGATCGAGATCCCGGCGGGGCTCTCGGTGTTCCTGCACGCGGATCCTGACGCGGTGGTGCCCGGGCTGGATGCGGTCCCGCGGGACGAGTGGCCGCCGGTCACGGCGACGCACCTCTCGTTTCAGGTGATGGTGGGCGCGGGCTCCGCGATGGCGCTGCTGGCGGTGGTCGGGGCGGTGCTCGCGTGGCGCCGCAGGGGGATCCCGGATCAGCGCCCGTTCCTCTGGGCGGCGATCCTGGCGAGCCCGCTCGGCATCGTGGCGATGGAGGCGGGCTGGCTGGTGACGGAGCTCGGTCGCCAGCCGTGGATCGTGCGGGGCGCGATGCGCACGCGCGACGCGGTGACCCCGTTCCCGCACCTCGCGGCGCCTTTCTGGACGTTCACGGCGCTCTATGTCTTTCTCGGCGTGGTGGTGGTCTACCTGCTCGTGCGCCAGCTCCGCGCGGCGCCGCTCGGGGTGACGGGCGGCGGCGGCGCGCCGCGTGCGTCCGGGGGAGGCGAGCCCGATGCGCACTGAGTGGTTCATCGGCGGGGTGATGATGGCGGCGCTCGTGCTGTATGCGCTGCTCGGGGGCGCCGATTTCGGCGGCGGCGTGTGGGATCTGCTCGCCTCCGGCCCGCGGAAGCGGGAGCAGCGCGCCCTCATCGAGCGGGTCATCGGCCCGATCTGGGAGGCCAACCACGTGTGGCTCATCCTGGTCGTGGTGCTGCTCTTCACCGCGTTTCCTCCCGCGTTCGCCGCGATCTCGATCGCGCTGCACGTCCCCCTCACGCTGTTCCTCGTGGGCGTCGTGTTTCGCGGCTCGGCGTTCAGCTTCCGCAGCTACGACTCCCGGGGGGATCGGCGGCAGAAGCGCTGGGGGTTCGTCTTCTCGCTCGCGAGCGTCATCGCGCCGGTGCTGCTCGGCATGATCGTCGGGGCGGTGGCGTCCGGGCGGATCCGGGTGGCGTCGGGGGTGGTGACGAGCGGCTTCTTCGCGCCGTGGCTCTCGCTGTTTCCGTTCGTGGTGGGGCTGTTCGCGCTGGCGCTGTTCGCGTTTCTCGCGGCGGTGTACCTGACGAACGAGGCGAAGGAGCCTGCGCTCGTCGACGATTTCCGGCGGCGCGCGCTCGCCTCGGGCTGCGTGGTGGCGGCGCTCGCGCTGGCGTCGTTCGCGGCGTCGTTCCGGGGCGCCCCGCTCATTCGAGAGGGGCTGACGGATCATCCGATCACGTGGCCGCTCCACGTCACGACGGGCCTCGCGGCCACCGCGGCGTTCTTCGCGTTGTGGACCCGCCGTTTCCGTCTGGCGCGCTTCGCGGCGGCGGCGCAGGTCACGCTGATACTGCTCGGCTGGGCGGCCTCGCAGTACCCGTTCCTGGTGGTGCCCGACGTGACGCTCGAGGGGGCGGCGGCGAACCCGAGGACGTTGCGATTGCTTGTCTGGGTGCTCGGCGTCGGATCCGTGCTGCTGTTCCCATCGCTGTACGTGCTCTTCCGTGTCTTCGGCAGCGGCCGGGCGGGGGCTGCGTCGGACGGCGACGACGACCATTGAGCGGGAGTGGGGCCGACGTATGTGGAAGTCGCGGTGGCCAAATTTGATGCACCACCTCGACCTACCCGCAGGAGAGGCGTGAGGACGGCTGGCTGAACAGTGGCTCTGTGTCCGTCCGGGCGCTAGGGGGCGATGGCGCGATGCCGGTCGCGCATTGCATTCCTGGGACCTGCAACCCGCTCTCGCGGCACCCCCGAAAAAATGCGAACGCTTTCGCGGGCCTCCCCACGGCGGACGAACCGTGTTACGCTCGCAGGCGCGAAGTTTTCAGGATGCTTGTGGGGGAAGGAGCCCTGTGGAGATGGCGAACATGGCTAGATACCGTCGACACGCGATTGTGGGGTTACTTGCAGCGACAGCCGGTGTGACGGGCTCGTTCGCCGCGTGCACGGACTCGTACCGCCAAGGGCTCACCGGCTCCGGCTCGGGCCCCACCGGGACCGGCGGCGGCGGCGGCGGCACCGGCGGCGCGGGCGGGGAGGGGGGGAGCACGGGGACCTTCGGGGAGGGGGGGCGGTGCGAGTACACGTGCTCCAACGATCTGAAGAAGGTCATCAGCTGCAATGGCGCGACGATCGAGGAGTGCAAGCCTGATGAGGGTTGCGTCAACGCGGAGTGCGTGCCCAACCCGTGCGAGGCGGCGGAGAGGTCGAAGAGCTCGTACGGATGCGACTATTGGGCGCTCAAGACGGCCCTCCGGCCGACCGCTCAGGGGGCCTGTTTCTCCGCGATTGTCGCCAACACGTGGGAGCTGCCGGTCCATATCAATGTTGAGCGCGGTGGGCAGCCGCTTGATGTAGAGAACTTCGCCTACATTCCGGAGGGGCAAGGTTCCATCGAAGACATCCAGTATAAGCCCTACGATCCGGTCGCTGGGCTCGGCGTCGGAGAGGTCGCTGTCCTGTTCCTCTCGAGGCTCTCTGCGGGATCGAGCGTCGTTGATTGCCCTGAACCGGGCGCGTTGGATGAGGAGACTGGTGTCGATGGCACCGGTCGCGGAGCAGCGTTTCACATCACGACCGACTATCCAGTCGTAGCCTATCAGATGCTGCCCTACGGCGGAGGGCAGGCCGCCATCACCTCCGCGACCTTGCTCCTGCCGACCAGCGCCTGGCACACCAACTACGTTGCCATCAACGGCTACTCGTCATCGGACTCGGCCGCCTACCGCGGTGCGTTTCCCTCGCTGGCCATCGTTGCCCATCAGGACGAGACGGATGTGACCATCTTGCCGAAGGTGAATATTCAGGAGAGCACCGGTGTAGAGGGAGCCGAACAAGGTGTGGCGAAGACTTACCGGTTGAACACCGGTGAATTCCTGCAGATCACCCAGGCGGATGAGCTGACTGGCAGCCCTATCGAGTCGACGAAGCCCATCGGCCTCTTCGGAGCCCATGCTTGCATGGTCGTGCCGAACGGTGTCGCCGACTGCGATTCAGGTCAACAGCAAATCGCGCCGGTTCGGGCTACCGGGAGCGAGTACGTGTCGGTCCGCTACCGGAACCGCATCGCGGATCGCGAGGAGTCGCCGCCCTGGCGGATCGTAGGCATGGTGGACGATACGAAGCTCACCTGGGAGCCGTCCAAGCCAGAGGGCGCGCCGGATACCGTCAAGCTCGGTGAAGTGTATCAGTTCGACAGTGGCGGGCCTTTTATCGTCAAGAGCCAGGACGTGAATCATCCGTTCTATGTCGGTCAGTACATGACCGGCGGTAGCGCATACACGAACATCGGCGATCCGGATTGGGTCAATGTGGTCCCGCCGTCTCAATTCCTGGATTACTATGTGTTCTTCACAGATCCGACCTACCCCGAGACGAGCCTCGTCGTCGTCCGTACCCGTTCTAGGGTGAATAACGAGTTCGCCGACGTCGAGCTGGACTGCGCAGGCAAGCTTACTGGGTGGACGCCGATCGGAGACGGAGACTACGAGTACACCATCGTCGATATTACCACAGGGAACTTCGAACCGATAGGTGCTTGTGCCAATGGCCGGCACGAGATGCGGAGCGATCTTCCCTTCGGGGTCACGGTATGGGGGTGGGGCGCGATTCAGCAAAACTATCGTGTTTCTTACGCTTACCCTGCCGGTGCTGGGTTCCTGCCCATCAACGAGGTCGAGATTCCACCCATTGCCAACTAGCTGACGCGGCAGTGGACTCCCCCGCCGGCGTCCTGCATCTCTGCCCTGTGAACGCCGTGTCCGAGCCCAAATCGAGGAGTGAAGGGCGGTCCCAGGGCGACTGCCGTACCGGACGCCAATGGGGCGTATCGCCGACGCAGTCGCGCTCGTCGTGCGCGCAACCCCCGGCGCCCGAGCTCGAGGCGCTGTCGCCGCCAGCTCCGCCTCCCCAGCACCCGCCCGCGGAGCGTCCTTGAAGTCGTCAAGCCCGAGCACCAGGTCGCAGCTGGTCATCCCGGCCGCAATTGCCAGGGAGCCATCCGCGCACCCGCGCCGTAGCCCGTTCGCCGCTTTTTCACCGTCGCCACGCGGCCCACGCTACATACCGTGCCGAGGACGCGGTAGCACCGCGCGCCAGCCCGCCGCCTCAAGCCCGCGCGCCCCGGACACAGCCGCCCGCTTCCGCGGCGGTCCTCGCACCTCCTGGTTCGACCCAGGAGACATCCTCCCCCGGGCCGAGTAGTCTCCCGCCCGGACGCCGGCCCGCATGCGGCGGAACGCCCGCGTCAACCTCGTTTTTCGAGCGTTGCTTGGAGGACAGCTCACCGTGATGGATCGACGAAACCTGCCGGGCCGTGCGCCGCGACGCCCGTCGCGCCTTCGCTGCGCGCTGACCGCAGCGGCCCTGGCCGCACCGGCCCTCGCCGCGCTGGCGCCCTCCGCCGCCCGCGCGCAGGACCGGACCTTCTACCTCGATCGCCTCAGGATGGCCGGCGCCCCCGACGACGGAATCGGCGTCTGGCGCCCGCACATGGGGGAACGGACGCGCTTCTTCGGGCAGCTCGGGCTGGGGATGTCGGTCCACCCGCTCCGCGACGACAACTACGTTGACAACCTCGCCATCGAGGAGCGGATCGAGGGCGACGGGCCCGTCACCTCGCAGCTCATCACCTACCTGAACGCGGGCGTCGAGATCCTCGGCCGCGGCGCCCTCCAGGTCGCGTTCCCCATCGTCCTGTTCCAGGACGGCAACCAGACCTACCACCGCGAGCTCGGCCTCAACCAGAGCGTCGACCTGAAGACCGCCACCCCGATGGACCTCCGGGTCGACGCGCGCTTCGTCGCCCTGGAGCTCGACGAGCGCCGCTTCCGGCTGGGCCTCACCGGCGCGGTCTTCGTGCCCATCGGCAACACGTACTCGTTCGCCGGCGACCGGGGCGTGAGCAGCTCGTTCGGCCTCGGCGCCGAGTACGACTTCAAGGATTTCTTCGTCACCCTGAACACCGGCGTCGCCATCCGGCCGCGCGTGGCGCTCAGCGAGCTCGTCGTGGGCAGCGAGCTCACGTACGGCGTCGGCGGCTACGTCCCGCTCCTCGACGGCAAGCTCCGCCTCGGGGCCGAGATCTTCGGCTCGTTCGGCCTCCTCAAGGAGACCGCGGGCGAGCTCGATGCCTCGCCCATCGAGTGGCAGCTCAACAGCAAGATGTTCCTCACCAAGGACAAGGCGGTCTACGTCGGCGCCGGCGTCGGCACCCGCATGAGCGGCGGCTACGCGCCCGATTTCCGGGGGGTCGCCCTCGTCGGCGGCTCGTTCGGCATCGCCGACTCCGAAGCCCGCTCGCCCGGGTTCAACTACGTGATCACGGCGGAGAAGGACACCGACGGCGACGGCTACCCCGACGTCATCGACCTCTGCCCGGAGGACCCCGAGGACGGCAAGCAGCCCAAGCCGAGCGACGGATGTCCGGACATGCCCGACCGCGACGGCGACGGCATCCCCGACGTCGTCGACAAGTGCCCGGACGACCCCGAGGACAAGGACGGCATCGACGATCGCGACGGCTGCCCCGAGGAGGACGCGGATCAGGACGGCATCCCCGACGCCACGGACAAATGCCCGAAGGAGCCGGGGCAGGTCGTCGTCGAAGACCCGGAGAAGAACGGCTGCCCCTTCTACATCCGCAGGATCACGGGCTCCGCCGAGATCGAGATCATGAAGCAGGTCGAGTTCGAGTTCGACAGCTCCAGGATCCTCCCGCAGAGCTATCCGATCCTCGACGAGGTCGTGCGCCTGCTCAAGGCGAACCCCGAGATCAAGCTGCTCAGCATCGAGGGGCACACCGACAACCAGGGCACCATCGACTACAACGACCGGCTCGCGCACAACCGCGCCATCGCGGTCAGGGTCTACCTGATCAACAAGGGTGTTCAGTCGGAGAGGCTCACCTCCGTCGGCTATGGCTCCCGCCGGCCGCTCCTGTCCAACGACACGCCCGAAGGCCGGCAGCGCAACCGGCGCGTCGAGTTCCATATCAAGTCGCAGACGATCGAGGGCCGGTAAGCTCCAGCCGGAGCGGCTGGCCGATCCTCCCCCCGAGATCAAGCGACGTTTGCGTGCACGTGCCGCGGCATGTGCACGCAAACGTCATCTCCTGAGCGCCGGCCGGGTTCGGCCCGGCCACGCGGGCGCGTCCCACGCAAGCGCGCTCCCGGGGATCGGCGTTCAGTCGTCGCGGTGCGTGAGCGCCGGGCGACGATGGTCGCACTTGCCGGGGATCGGAAAGCCGCAGACCGCCTCTTCCGTCAGGCAAACCTGCTCCGCGGGACACTGCTCCGGATCGAGGGCGCCGGGATCGCAGGGACGAGAGCAGAAATCGGGCCTCGCCAGCGGGGCGTCGTAGCGGCCGTTGCCGTCGACATCGATGGTGATCGGGTTGGTGATCGCATAGGGCGGGACCGGCGACCAGTCGGGCACCGTCGGCGTGGGCGCGAACAGGGCGCTGAGCGCGGGGATCCTGCCGAACGCGTCGCCGGCCAGCCGCGAGAGCTGGATCTCACCGAAGGGGACGTCCAGGGAGACAGGGCTCATGAGGTTCCTGTCCTCGAGCCCCATGGCGATGATCACCACCCAGGAGTCGCGATCCGGCGCCGTGAAGGTGACCTTGCCGCGCACGTCCACGATCGCGCTCGGCGGCATGGCCGGCTCCAGCAAGCGGACCATCCCGCCGTTCAGGTAGATCTCCACCCGATCGACGCCGAACCAGCTCGCCGTCTGGACATCGAACAGGAGCTCGAGCGACTCTCCGGCGCTCGCCGCCGCCACCTCACCATACGTCTTGCCGCGGATCGTCGCGCGGATGAAGGGGCCGTACGTCGCGAAGGCGTGCGCGCCCCGCAAGCTCTCGACCGCGGCCGGCGTCTCGAGGGCGGCCGGGGAGTCGGTCGCGCTCCGGAAATAGGTCCGCGGGAAGCCCGGCTCCTTCGACCCGTCGTGGCTGTCGCTGCTGGCGATCTGCGCCGGGGCGAAGCCCCGCTCGAGGTAGCGGAAATAATCGTCCACCTGGCCCGCGCGGTACGTGCACGGCGCGTCGCGCGCGTCCTCGGGGACCGGATCGCCGCCGAGCGCCGCGGGCCCGCAGAGCTCCTGGCTGTCGGAGGTCGTTCCGGAGAAGCCCCAGTTGTTCGCCTGCTCGTCGGGCGTCCGGGCGAGGATGCGCTTCATCAGCGCCCACGCGAGCTCGGTGCGGGCGCGGCGCTTGCAATCGGAAACGGCCAAAGCGGCGGCAGCCGCGCCTGCGCCGGGGGCGCCGCCCGGCGCGGACGGCGCCGTGCACGACGCGCGCAGCCAGCCCGCCGCCTCGGGGCACGCGGCCTCGATCTCGGCGGCGCTCCCGGCGGCGTTCAGCCGCGCGAGGCAGCGGTTCCAGTCGACGACCTCGGCCACGCTCGGCGTGCGCACCAGATCGAACCGCTTGCCGTTGATGACCTCCATCGCGTCGAACGCGCAGCTCGCGGTCCGGAAGACGGGGTTGTTCTCCTCGAGGAACGTCGGCGTCCGGCCCATCGTGTAGGTGTCGACGCCGAGCTGGTCGATGTAGCCGAAGAAGCCGTCGCGCGGGTGCGCGACGATCGTCAGCGGCGCCACGGTGCCGTCGCCGGAGGCCCGGAGGGCGTCGAGGATCGCCCCGCCGGGCTCGCACGTCCAGTCGTGCGCCCCGTGGCCCGGGACGTCGAGCTCGTCGTATTCGAGCGGGAACCCGATGAAATGCCCCTGCTCCAGCGTGGTGATCTCCGCCCCGATCGCCGTGGCGAGGTGAGGCGCGAGCCCGAGCGCGCGCGCTGTCGGCTGGTAGTCCGTCTCGACGTCGTGGTCGGTCGACACCGCGAGCTCCACGCCCTCCGCCGCCACCGTGGCCACCCGCCGCGGCAGCGCCATGCCGCTGTCGAAGCTCGGCTCGGAGTGGAGGTGCATGTCGGCCGACATCCACCCGCTCGTGTCGACCTCGCGCACGAGCGTGGCGTCGAGCTGCAACGTGCGGCCCGGCGCGAGCGTGACGTCGCGCTCCACGTAGATGCCGTACTCGATGCCGCGCGACACCGTGATCTGGTATCGCCCCGGCTCGATCTCGACCTCTCCCTCGCCGGTGGCCGTGATCTCGACGGCGCGGTTGCCGTTCCCGAGCCGGCCGTCGCCGAGGTAGACCCTGCGCCGGCCGTCGCCCGGGAGCCTCCGCCCCGCCTCGTCGAGCGAGGCGAAGGCGAGCTTGGCCGGCACCCGCTGGCCCGCCTCGTCCGCGACGCGGTAGCGCACCCTCGCCGGCGCGGGGAGGCGCGGCGACACCACGGCCTCCAGTCCCGCCCGCAGGCTCACCCGGATGGGCGCCGACATCGCCGTCCCCGCCGCGTTCCTCGCCACGAGCAGGTAGCTTCCGGGCGGCAGGGCGCCGCGGAAATCGCCGTCCTCGGACGGGTCGAGGCCGAGATCCGCGTCGATCTCGTCGATGAGGCCCACGTCGCCGCGCGCCTCCCGGTTGGCCGCCACGAGCTCGTCCAGCGAGGCGAAGGGCCGCGCGGGATCGGGATCGGCGAAGACGAACACCCGGGCGTTCGGCGCGGCCTCGAGGGTGTCCTCCCACAGCACGTGGCCGCTGACCGCGCCGGTCGCGGTCCCGCGGAGCCGGTGCATCACGCCGGTCACGCTCGAGACGTCGCCGTCGCCCACGGCCAGGTAGCGCTCGTAGCTGAACGCGCGGTGGGCGTCGCACGCCGCGTCGTCCTCCTCGTTGAACAGGCACGATCGGCTGGCGGACACGAACGCCGTCGCCGCGCTCGCGAAGAGAGGCACGTTGACCAAAGGCGGCGCCGCGCCCTCCGCTGCCTTCGTGAAGTAGCCGTAGCTGACGTCGCCGCCCGCCGCGGCCACGAAATCGAAGGTGAGCGGCGCCTGGAAGGAGTTCCGCCCCGCGTTCCACGCGTCCTGGACCGCCGTGTCCTCGTCGAAGCCCGCGCCGGGCGCGAAGACGTCGTTCTGGTTGCCGAAGAACACGAAATCTCCGGCGACGATGCCGGCGCGGCGCGACGACGCCTCCTGCGCGGCCTCCGGCGGATCGCCGAGGACGCCGCCGAACACCGAGACCGGGGCCGTGGCGTTGTCCAGCGGCAGGACGTCGCTGCACGCGCAGGTCAGGCAGCCGCCCGGATCCTGCCGATACCCGTTCGGGCACGGCTCGCAGCTCCTCTGGGGCTCGCAGCCGGGCGGCGGCCTGTCGTCGAGCAGGAGGACCGTGCGCACCGTCACGAACCGATCGCCCGGGTGAAGGAGGTAGTCTGTCCGGAAGCGGATCCTGGAGCGGACGCCGGGGAAGAAGAGGCCGAGCAGATCCTCCTGCGCCCGGAGCAGGCCTATCGCCTCGAACAGGAACTCGCCGTCTCCCTCGACGCGGATCCCGGCCTCTGCGCCGTCGGAGCCGTCCGCGAGCACGGAGACGTCGGTCGCCGTCGGGTCGGGCACGATGAGGTTGGCGAGCGAGAACATCTCCGCGAACCGGTCCCGCCCCTGTCCGCCCTCCTCGCCGATCCGGCCGCGCCGCCGGTCGACGTCGACCACGGCCCCGCCGAAGATCCCCGGCCCAGGCGAGTCCCGCCCGCCCAGGATCGCCACGCGGATCTGGTCGTTCTCGAGGAGGAAGTCGCCTATGTCCGCCATCGCCACCGGGCCGCCGACGAGCTCGGCGCGCTGCTCTATCCGCTTGGCGCGGAGCAGCCGATCGCCCCCGCAGCTCGGCAGCGCGGGGGCGGCGAGCGCGGCGGCGGCGAGCGGGACGAGCGCTATCCGGGTGAGCCAGCGGTGGGTTCGCCGCACAGAGCTCTCTCCTACAGCGAGAGCTGGAGTTGCAGGAGGAGCACGTCGTTCGAGCTCGACAGCCCGCCGAGCTCCTCCCGGTGCGTGTATTCGAGCTGCGCCTTCACCAGATCGTCGTACGCGTGGTAGCTCGCGCCGCCGGTGAGCACGAGGTTGTCCCCTTCATCGTCGATATCCAGGTTGGGGTCGATCCACTCCGCGCGACCCGAGACACCGAGCTTCCGGGCGATGAGCATGTAGCCTGCCTCGAAGACGAGCGCGAGCGACGAGACCGAGGTGATCTGCGCGATCGGCTGGGTGGGCACCGCCTTGGGGCTCGCCCCGGTCCAGAGCACCTCGCCGAGCGCGTGAAGCCCCGCGGCGTGCACCAGGACATCGGCGCTCGCGCCGTAGAGCGTGCGCGCGCCGCCGTCGCTGAAGAAGCCGTCGGCGCCGACCCCGAGGCGGAAGGGCGAGCGGGCGACGTCCTGGAGCGTACGGCCGAGCGGGCCCCGCGGCTCGGTGGCGACCCGGCCGGCGACGGCGATCCCCTCGAAGCGGTTGCCGAGGGGAGCGAGGCTCTCGGAGGGACCTGCGTAGAACTGATCCGAGCGCTGGAAGGCGTTGTAGACGCCCGCGTGACAGCTGAAGGCGCGGTCCTGGAAGTGCCCTTCGGCCTGGATCCCGACCTGCGTGAACGGGGCGATCGCGCGGACGGCGAGCGGCCGCTCGGCGAGGGCGCCGTCGCCGGCGCCGGTCATCGCCGAGCGAGAGAAGGGCACGGTGCGCGCGCCCGCGATCACCTCGAGCGCGCGCGCCGCCGTGACGCCGGCCCACGCCTCGTGGATGCGCGCCGTCCCCTCGTCGTCCCCGGCGAGCTCCGTCGAGATGGCGAACCGCACGAGCCCCGCGACGTCGCCGCGCAGCCCGGCGCGGACCCGGCGCAGCCGGAAGCCGGGCTGCTCGGCGCTGTCGCCGGCCTGGCCCAGCGCGTCGTCGCCCACGTAGGGCGCGGCCTGCAGCGCGAGCAGCGCGATCGGCGCGATCTCGAGCGGCCCGAGCGCGACCCGCACCCGCTCCCGGAAGCCCGGCGGCAAGAGGTCGCCGCGGTCGCCGCTCGCGGGGGCCGGAGAGGCGGGCGCTGGCGCCTCGCGCGGCCGCGGCTCCCGCGCAGGCGCGCTCGGCCGAGCGGCCGGCGCCGCTGCGCCTCCCGGCTCGGCGGCCGCCTCGACCCCTTCTGCCTGCGCGTCGCCAGGGCTCGCGACCGCGGCGGCGGGCTCCTCTGCCGCGGGCCCGGGCTCCTGCGCGCGCGGCGTGGCGGCGGCGAGCAGGACTGCGGCGCCGCCTGCGACGCGAGCGAGGTGCCTCATGGATTCGGGTCTCCTGGAGGGCTGCGTGGAGCGCCCCGTGCCGCTCCGGCTGGGCAGTGGTCGTCACCTCGTGCCGTGTCCACCCGGCGAGGTGCCCGGGAAACTAGAGGAAGACACGCGGCGCTGCAATCCGCGCGGCGCGCTGTGCTAACGCTCGCGGCCTACCCGCTCCTCGCGCAGCAGCGGAGGGAAGGGGAGCGCCACACTTCTCATGGAAATGCCCGGTTCGAGCCCGTCCGACAGCGATCCCACGCCCCGGGCCAGCGCGTCCGCCGCCCCGCCGCCTCCATCTCCCGGCGCGGAGGCGCCTCCCGCGGTCGGGAGCGGGAATCGCTGGCCCTGCGACAGGGCGTTCATCGCGACGTTCGTGCTCCTCGCCGTCGCAGCCATCGTGCCGATATGGCGGGTGCGGTTCCTGCCGCTGCTCGATCTGCCGAACCACCTCGCGGCCGTCCATATCTGGCACAGCTTCGATGAGCCGTGGACGCGCTTCAGGGACTTCTACGAGCTCAGCCTCCGTCCGGCCCCCTACGGCGCCTATCACATCCTGACGCACGTGATCGCCTATGGCGTCGGCCTCGAGAACGCGAATCGCGTCGTGCTCTCCGGTTATGTGCTCGCCATCCCCGCGGCGGCGCTCGGCTGGGCGCGCCGGACGCGGCGCAGCCCCTGGCTCTCGGTCCTCACCTTCCCGCTGGCCTTCACCCTCTCCTGGGCGTGCGGCTTCCTGCCGTTCCTCGTCGGCGTCGCGCTGCTGCTCGCCGGCGTGCTCGCGCTCGACGCCTACCTCGATCGGCCGAGCCCCTTGCGCGGGGCCGCCGTCGCGCTGCTCAGCGTCGGCTGCGGCCTCAGCCATCCGCTGATCCTCTTCGGCTATTACGTCTGCGTCGCCGTGCTGATGCTCTGCCACCTGCCCCGGTGGTCGCGGATCGCCGTCGCGCTGCCGCTCTTCGCGCCCGCCGTCGCGCTCGTCCTGTGGCAGCTCGTCGCCTTCAAGAGCCCCATGGTCGATCTGCGGAGCGGCCCGCGGTTCCAGGGCGTCTGGGTGCCATGGCACGAGATGCTCCGATCGTTCCCCGAGTACACGCTCGACTCGGTATCGGGCGATCTCGACACCCGGCTCTTCTGGGTGCTCCTCGCGGTGGCGTCGCTGCTGGGCCTCTCTGGCGTCGCGCGCGTCGCCCGGCGCTTCCTCCTTGGCCGCGGCCTTCCCGCGCGCGAGCCAGCCGCGCCTGCCGGCTCGCTTCTCGACCGGCTGCACCGCCATCGCTCTCTCGCCCTCTGCGCTGCGATGGCGATCTGCTATTTTCTCGTGCCGCTGCACCTGGCTCGCCCCTTCGACTGGTGGTTCGTGAGCGGGCGCTTCTCGCCGTTCATCTGCTTCTTCGGCTTCCTGGCCATCACGGCGCCGCTCCAGGGCCGCTCGCGCCTCCTGATGGCCCCCGCCGTGGCGGCCGCGCTCGTGCTGCCGCTCCACCTCTCGGAGAAATACGCGCGCTTCGACGAGCGCGTCGAGCCGTTCGCCCGGATGGTGGCGCGCATCCCGCCGGGCGCCGAGGTCCTCTTCTTGACGCTGCCTCCACGGACCGATGAATCGTTGATCATCGAGGGCACGAACCACTTCTCCTCGTGGGTGCAGATCATGCACGGGGGCTTCAGCGCGGACGGCTGGCACAACGTGGGTTTCCCCTTCACGCTGAAGCGTCGCCTCCCCGCGCCGCCGTCGAACCGCGGTGAGTGGTTCAAGCCGGATGTCCATGGCGTCGCGTACGATTACGTGATCCTCCGGAACGAGCGGCCGGATAAGCCGGTGTTCACCGCGGCGCACCCCTCGTTTCGCCGGATCGAGCGCGATGGCGCCTTCACGCTCTACGAGCACACGCGTTGAGCGACGCCCCGGTCGCACCTCCGCTCGGCGCAGCCGAGCGCGCCGCTGTCGTGTGTCGCGCGTCGCGAAGCGCGCCGTGGTCGCAGGGGGCGCGTCGGTGACGTGACGTTCAGGCGAGGCGCCTCATCCCCGCCGATCTGCCGTCGTTCCAGGCACCGACCGGGTAGTCTACGATCCTTGCGGTCGGCCACCCCTCGGGTGCGTCGCGCCGAGGAGGGGAGCCGCTTGCCGATGTCGACCAGAACCCGCGCAGTCCGTCGCCGCCCGCTGGCCTGGAGCGGAGGGCTCGCCGCCGTGGTCGGGCTCGCGCTGGCGTCCGGCGTGGCGCCGTCCTGCGCCGGCGCGGCAGGCCCCGACACCCCGCGAGGCGCCGGAGGCGAGGGCGCTTCCGGCTGTCCGGCCGACTGCGCCGCGGACCCGAGCGCCCCGCTGTGCGACCGGGAGACGGGCGACTGCGTGGCCTGTCTGCCTGGCCCTCTGGCGTGCCCGCCCGGTCAGGTTTGCGATCCCGAGGCGAAGCGCTGCCTTTCGGGCTGTGAAGACGAGTCCGACTGCGCAGCTCCGCTCACCTGCGATCCCGCGAAGCACGCCTGTGTTGCCTGTATCGTCGACGGCGACTGTCCCCCGGGCGCGCTGTGCACCGGAGAGGGCGAGTGCGTTCAGGGCTGCTCGGCGGCGCATCCGTGTGAGAGCGGCGCGGCGTGCTGCGATGGTGTCTGTCGGGATCTCCTGACGGACGCGCTGAGCTGCGGCGCCTGCGGTCGCGCCTGTCCGGAGCTCTCGCACGCCGGGATCGCCTGCGCGTCGGGAGCGTGCGCGCTCACCGCCTGCGAGGACGGGTTCCTCGACTGCAACCACGACCCGGCGGACGGGTGCGAGCACGACGAAGCAGAGCGCGGGCCCTGCTCGTGCACGCCGGGCGACACGAGGGTGTGTTACGAGGGATCGCCGGGCACCGAAGGGGTCGCTCCCTGCGCCCCCGGGGTCTCCACCTGCAGGCCGAGCGGCCTCTCGTGGGGGCCATGCCTCCACCAGGTGCTGCCGGCGCTCGACGTGTGCGCCGACGACATCGACAACGACTGCGACGGCGCCGTCGACAACCCACCCGATCAGGACGGCGACGGGTGGACGATCTGCGATGGCGATTGCTGCGACTCCCCGTCGGACGGGTGCGGCACCCCGGCCCTCGTGAACCGCGGCGCGTTCGAGGTGGCGGGCAACGGGATCGACGACGACTGCGACGGCGTGGCAGACAACACCGCGCCTTGCGACGCCGGGCTCACGAGCGACTCGCCGACCGCGCTCGATTATGCGAAGGCGATCGACCTCTGCGTCACCACGACGGCGAGCCCACCGTCGCGCTCGCAGCGCACGTGGGGTGTCCTCTCCGCGAGCTTCCACCGCGCCGACGGCGCAAGCGCGCCGGCCGCGGCCCAGCGATCGATCCGCCAGGGCTTCGGCTCCGGCATCACGCCGCTCCAGGGCGCGCGGCTCGCGGTGCTCTCGACCGGCGTCGCTGCGGCCGAGGCGGCGCCGAACGACACGAGGCCGAGCTTCGCCCCGTTCCAGGGCGGTCAGGACATGGGGACGTCGAGCAGGGTGCCCGCGGACTGGCTCGACGCGAACGGCGACAACCTCCCGAACGCGCCCGGGTGCCCTGACCCGCAGGGCGGCGCGACGGCCTTCGATCCCGTGATGCTGAAGCTGCGCGTCCGCGTGCCGACGAACGCGAGCGCGTTCAGCGTCTCGACGTTCTTCCTCTCGTCCGAGTATCCGGAGTGGGTGTGCAGCCGGTTCAACGACTTCTTTCTGGCGCTCCTCGACTCGACGTTCGAGCCCTTTCCAGGCGAGGCGGCGAACCCTGCGGACGGGAACCTCGCCTTCTATGACCCGCCGCCCGCCGGGGCGCCGGTCTACCCGCTGGGCACGAACCTCGCGTTCGGCGACACCGGGCTCTTCACCCAGTGCGTGAACGGGCCGACCGGGTGCGGCGGCGGCGCCACCCCCGGAACGACGACCACCTGCACGAGCATCACCCAGCTCCGCGGGACGGGGTTCGATGCCACGAGGCCGCCCGCCCAGGTCGGCGGTGACCCTGGCTGGTGCGGATCGAGCGAGCTCGCGGGCGGCGGGACCGGATGGCTGGTCATGAACGGCAATGTCACCTCAGGTGAGATCATGGAGCTGCGCTTCGTACTTTGGGACACCGGCGATCCCTGGAACGATTCCGTGGCCCTCCTCGACAACTTCCAGTGGTCGACGTTTGCCTCGACGCCCGGCACGCGCGAGTGAAGCGCCGCGCAGGGCGGTAGGGCAGGCGCCGCTCCGGGGCACGTCGGGGCGCGGCGCCCGATCGCCCGATGGGGGGCCTCGGCGGCGCCCCTGGCGAGGGCGCTGTGGGGACGCGGCGCTTCGAGGAATGGCGCCCCGACCGAGGCGCGCGACCGCAGCGGACGGACGGCGACCCGATTACACTGCGCGGCGCACAGAGGACCGCGGCACGCATCCCTCGGCCTCGCGCTCGTCAGGAGCGCTTCCGTTCATCACCCAAGGAGACTGCATGAGGAGAACGATCACGCCGCTCGCGCTGTTGCTCGCGAGCCTGTCTTTCGCCACGCTCGGCTGCGATAGCAAGGGGAGCGACGCGACGGCCCCCGGAGCGGTGGCCGAGGGCAAGCCGACCGAGAGCGCCGCCCCTGCGGCGACGATGGCGGCGACGGCGGCGACGGCGGCCGTGCCGGCAGCGGCGACCGCCGAGCCGACGGCCGCTGCGTCGGCCGCTCCGGCGGAGACGGCCGCGGCGACCGCCGAGCCGGCGGAGACGGCCGCGCCGAAGGCGACGGCCGCTGCGTCTGCCGCCGCGGCCGCGGGACCAGCGTCGACCGGCGCCGCGCAGGCGGGCGAGAAGAAGTTCGAGTGCGGGGCGAAGGGCCAGAAGATGTGCCCAATGCAGGCCTGGATGAAGAGCACGATGGCCTCCGCGACCTCGAGCGGCGACGCCGCGAAGATCGCGACGGCGCTGCAGTACGTGGCCAGCAAGCCGCCGCCCGGCATGGGCAGCTGGGTGGCGATCACGAAAGCTGGCATCGCCAAGGCGAAGGCCGGCGACGTCGACGGCGCGAAGGCGAGCTGCAAGCAGTGCCACGACCTCTACAAGGAGCAGTACAAGAAGACGATGCGCGATCGTCCCTGGTGAGCCGCCCGCCGGCGGCGCGGCGGATCCGCTCCGGTTCGCGCCGCTCGCCGCTGCGTCCCCGCGGCTCACCGCGGCGAAATTCCCGTAACCCAACGACATTTTCGCGAGCTCACGGCGCCGTGGCGAGCGCTGAGCGCCGCTTCCTGGAGCGCCGCGAGCGGCGAGCGTCGCCGCCGCGCGCCCGGCCGGCGATCGCTGCTCGGTCGGCAGGGCGCGGGACAAACATCTTGGACGGGAGGGGGTGATGCGATACAGCGCTGAGCTGATGGCGCGCGCTGTTCGCACAGGCCCTGGGGGTGCCCATGCGCCTGCCACCTCGTCGTCCACCCGCGCGCGAGGGGCCGGCAAATCGAGCGGGGCAGCGGCTGCTCCGCGCCCGCGCGCCGGCCAGACCGCCGACCCGTTCTCGAGCGGCGCGACGCCGCCCTCGAAGCCGCGCGCGGGCGCGGCGCCGCGGCTCACCGGGGACGCGGCCCTCGACGTCAGATCGAGCACGGCGGCCCCGAGCGTGCGCCCTCCAGCGGCCCCGCCCGCGCCGAGCGTGCGCCCTCCAGCGGGCCCTCCGCGGGCGGACGCGGGTGCTCCTGCGGCCGCCTCGAAGAGGCCTCCTCCGCCGGACGACGACGACGACGAGGACGACGAGCGGGGCGGCGCGCAGCGCGGCCGGCCGCGCGGCCCGTTCACGCAGCACCGGCGGCTCGACTCGCTGCGCAGCCTGCTGCAGAAGCACCCTGCCGGCCTGACGATCTACGATCTCGCGCGCGAGCTCAACGTCACGCCGCGCTCGCTCCGGCGCTACCTTGTCGAGGTCAAGCGCGAGCTCGATCTCGTGTCGGTCGCCACGCGCCCCGGGGGCCCTCGCCTCTGGCGGCTGTCTCCGAGCGAGGCGCCCCGGCGCGTCGAGGTGCGGCGGACGCAGGCGTACGCCCTGCTCGCCGCCCGCCGGCTGTTCGAGCCGATGCGCGGCTCGACCCTGTTCGAGGAGATCGACCTCGCCGCGCAGCGCCTCCTCGGCGTCGCGCGCAGGCCCGGGCGCGGGCCGAACGCCGGCGTCGCCGACGCGCGGCTGGAGGAGCGCTTCCTCTATCTCCCGTTCGCCCCGAAGGACTACGCCGCGCGCACCGAGGAGCTCGACGACCTGTTCCAGTCCGTCGCCGACCTGCGCCCCCTGCGGTGCCGCTACCGCCGCTCGCGGGACGGGCGCGAGGAGCGGGTGCTCATCCACCCGTACGCGCTCGTCCTCTACAAGGACGCGATCTACTGCGTGGGCCTCCACGTGGGGCGCGGCGAGGTGCGCACGTTCCTGCTCGATCGCATGCGCGACACGGAGTGCGCGGTCACCGAGCGGTTCGAGCTGCCCCCGGATTTCTCCATCGACGACTACTTCCAGGGCCAGTTCGGCATCTGGCGCGGGGGCGAGCCCCGGCGCGTCGTGATCGACTTCGACGAGCGTGTCACCGAGTTCGTGCGGACGCGCAAGGTGCATCCGTCTCAGGAGATCACGCCGCTGTCCGGCGGCGGCGTGCGGCTCACGATGCTCATCGGCGACATGACGGAGCTCGCGACGTGGGTCCTCGGCTTCGGCGAGACCGCGCGCGTCGTCGAGCCGCCCGACCTCGTGGACCGCGTGAAGCGTGAGCTCGCCGGCGCGCTCGCTCGCTACGACGAGCCGCCGTCGCCGGCCGAGGCCTAGCTCCGCAGTCCAGCGATCCCGGGTGGGATCCCTGACCCGCGGAGCTGGCCCGCCTCAGCGCGAGGCCTGGAGCGCCTCGTCGATCATCTTCTGGTGCTCCGCCGGGTCCGCCCAGCGGGCGCGCCCCTCGGCCGGCAGCTGATCGATCGGATCGAAGTACGTGTACCGCTGCCCCGGCTTGACGCTCGGCGCCTCGAACACCGAGATCCCGGTCGTGCGGTCGTAGTGCTCGAACGAGTGCGCGTCGCGCTTGCCTCCGCCGCCGGGCGCGTCGACGACGAACGTCGGCGTGTTGAACCCGGCGGTCGAGCCGCGCACGTACTTCTCGATCGTGAGCCCGGTCGCCAGCGTGGTCCGGAGGTCCTCCACGCCGCGGACGAGGTCGTGGATGTAGACGTAGTAGGGGTGCACGTGCACGTGCCCCAGGCGCTTCACGAGCAGCTTCATCGTCTCGGGCGTGTCGTTCACCCCGCGCTGCAGCACGGACTGGTTCCTGACCGTGATCCCCCGCTCGAAGAGCTTGTTCATCGCGTCGCGGGTGACGCCCGTGATCTCGTTCGGGTGGTTGAAGTGCGTGTGGATCACGACCTCCTTGTGCAGCTTCCGGCCGAGCTCGACCGTGCGCGTGACCGCGTCGATCCACTCGTCGTCGGTCAGGATCTTCTGCGGCATCACGGCCGGGCCCTTCGTGGCGAGGCGGATGCGCTGGATGTTCGGCATCCTGAGGAGCGTCTCTCCGATCGCGCCGAGCTGCTCCGGCCGCAGGTTGTACGCGTCTCCGCCGGAGACGACGATGTCCTCCAGCTCGGGGCGCGACGCGATGTACGCGTACGCTCGCTTCCAGCGCTCCTCGTCGACCTTGAAGTGGGTCTTCTCGACCTCCTCCGTGTCGATGCCCACCGCGTAGCTGCGCGTACAGAAGCGGCAGTACACGGGGCACGTGTCGAGCGGCAGGAAGAGCGCCTTGTCGGCGTACCGGTGCGTCAGCCCGGGGACGGGCGCGTCCGCGCGCTCGTGCAGCGAATCGAGCCCGAGCTTCGGGTGATCCGGCAGGAAGCGCGAGGCCAGCGGGATGAACTGCGTACGGAGCGGATCGCCGTACGGATCGTTCCAGTCGATCAGAGAGAGCATGTACGGCGAGACCCGGACGCTCATCGGCGCGTGCGCGAAGCCCTCCGTCGCGTCCCGGATGAAGTCGTCCGACACCATCCCGCGCAGCGTGTCGAGCAGCTTGTCGGGGCGGGTGATCGACTTCTTCGCCTGCCACCGGTGGTCCATGAACTGCTCGTCGGTCACGTCGGCGTAGGCCGGGATCCTCCGGAAATCGGGCAGCTCGAGCAGGTTCGCGTGCTGGAGGGACGCCGGGTCCACCGGCGGCTTGAGGGGCGCGATGTCGTGGCTTCGCTTGCTGAGTTCGATGAGGCTCGAGGTGGTCGTCATGTCGTGGACCCTTGCTCGCGCGGAGCAAAGAGAGCGTCGAGGGATGGCCGCGTGCCTGCGCCTACGCGTCTCGGGGCCTGCCCGGGAGAGGCTGCGGCAGCGGTTCCTGGGAGCGTAGCATCGCGGTACCCCGGTCGGGGGCGATGTGCGCCGCTTGTCGCCGAGCGGCGCCTCTGGCGGGCGGGCGGGGGGTTGGCGAGCGCGCTCGCGGTTGGCGGGCGCGCGAGCCGGTCAGGGTTCGATCGACGCGACCGTGGTGTCGCGGGTGGTGCGGTAGCGCGCGTAGTAGGTCCGGACGCGCGTCACGTAGGCCTGGGTCTCTTCGTACGGCGGGATGCCGCCGTGCCTCATGACCGCCCCTTCACCGGCGTTGTAGCCGGCGATGGTGAGATCGAGATCTCCGTTGAAGAGGTTGGCCAGGATGCGCAGGTACCGCGTTCCACCGAAGATGTTCTCTCGCGCGTCGAACGCGTCGCGCACCTGCATGCGGAGCGCGGTCTCTGGCATCAGCTGCATCAGCCCCTGCGCGCCGACGGGCGAGACGGCCCGTGGATCGTAGTCGCTCTCGCACTTGATCACCGCGCGGACGAGCTCCTCGGGGATCTGATAGAGCGCGGCGGCCTGCCGGATCCACGCGTCGTAGCGGCTGAAGCGCTCGAGCGATTTGTCGCTCGGCGCGACGGGCGTCACCCCCGCGCGCGTCGTCGAAGAGCGGCGCCCGTCGCCCTTGATGTACAGCTTGAACCGCGCGTCGCCGGTGGGGCGGTTCGCGAAGTGCACCGTTCCATCCGCGTCGGTGTACGTGAAGATGTCGGCGAGCGCGCTGCCCGGGTGCAGCGCGAGGACGGCGAGCCCGAGCGCGGCGGCGAGGGCGCGCAGGGGCACGCGAAGGGAAGGCCCGGAGGTCGACGGGGCAGGCATCTCTCGGTTCAGCATAGGTTGCGATCGTCCGCTCGCGCAAACCGCACCGTATCGGCGGAAATCGTGCCAGTGGAATCGGAGGAAGCTGAATTGGAGAGCAACGCTTCGGGCACGCGCCGTCATTCCGAGGACGCCGTCGTGAGGCGATCCGGCGCGCCGCCCCCCCGTCGTGGAAGCTCGGTCTGGTGAGCACGTCCCGGGCGCTGTAGTAAGGCGGGCGCCATGGAGATCGGCTGGCGGCATGTGCTCGCGGGGGTTGCGGCCCTCTTCATCCTGTTCCTCGTCGTCAAGATGCGCCCTGCCCGGCGGCGCCGGGACGCGCTGAGCGCCGAGGTGCAGGCCGCGCGGGAGCGCGCGCGGCGCGCGGCGACCCCGCGCGAGCGGGCCGAGGCCCTGTGCGACGCTGGCGTACAGGCGATGCACGGCGGCCGCCGCGTGACAGCGGCCGTGGGGTTCTTCGTGCGCGCGATGCGCGCCGACCCGACCTCGGCTCGGGTCATCGAGCTCGCGAGCGGCGCGCTGGCCAGGCGCAAACCCCGGCTCCTCGAGAAGATCCTCTGGCGGAGGCTCGCGGTGCTCCCCTGGGACGGCGAGCACCGCGACGCGGTGCGCGCGGCCGCGGGCGGGCTGGAGGCGCTCTACCGGCGCGGGATCCGTGACCGAAGCCGGGCGGAGATCATGCGCAAGCTGACCCGGACGCTCGGCTGAGCCAGGGCGCGAGGGCGCGTCATCGGGCGCGCCGCCGGCCGGCCGGCGAAGACGTCAGAAGACGTCAGAAGACGTCAGAAGACGTCAGGAGACGTCAGGAAACGTCACGTCCCCCAGAACGATCGCGGCAGCGCGCCGCGGTTCGACAGCGCGACGAGGTCCATGAGCAGCGCGATCGTGACGTGGACCAGGAAGCCCGAGTAGATGCTCTTCGTGCGCATCGCGAGCGAGCCGAGCGCGATCCCGGCGACCACGGCGCCGGCCGCCTCCAGGTACGGCTTGCCGAAGTGGATCATGCAGTAGGGGACGATCATCGCGAAGATCGCGCCGGAGCCCAGCGTGTGCCGCAGGCCGGCGAGCCAGAAGCCGCGGAAGAAGATCTCCAGCGCGAAGAACTGGGCGAAATACATCGTCTCCCAGGCGATGAGGTCGAACCAGGAGCGGGAGGACTGCTTGTAGAACGGGTAATAGGTCCCGAAGTCGGGCGCGCTCGCGACGACGAACACCGCCGGGACGACGACGGCGAGGCAGAGCAGGTAGATCCACGCGTGCTTCGCGAGCCCCCGGACGCGCAGCCCCATGTCGAGCAGGCTGTCCTTCGGGAAGCAGGCCTTCCACGCGACCATCGGGATGGCGACGTACCCGAAGACGCGGGTGAACGACCACCAGACGTAGCCGTAGAGCTCGTCGTAGCGGCGGATCGAGATGGGCAGCAGCGTCCCGCCCGGCGAGAGCGCCTGAGCGAGCTCGAGCTCGCGCAGCCACGGCCGGATGTGCTCGTCGTAGACGGCGCGGCCGCCGTAGTACTGCTGCAGCATGAGCACGACGGCGGTGATGGTGAACAGGACCGCGGGGCGGCGGTCGTAGCCGCCGGCGGCGAGGGTGCGCCGCTGGTGCTCGTGGGCCTCGACGTCGAGCTCCCGCCAGGTGCGCCGGAAGAAGAGCCAGAGGACGGGCGCGAGCGCGATGTACGCGACGACCGGGAACAGGGCCTTGAGGACGGTGCTCCCCAGGGCCGACGAGGGCCCGGCGAGGCGGGAGCTGACGTCCGAGAGGGGCGGCTGCAGCGGCCGGAGCCGGTCGACGTGCGCCACGAGCCAGCTCCCCAGGTTGAGCATCGGCGCGCCGTGTACCACGATCCGCGGCCCAGCACAGCGGCGACACTCGGGCGACGCGGGATCTCGACCGCCGCCGGCGCCGCCCCTCCGCAGCGCGGCCTTGCGGCGCCCTGCCCTGCTCTGCTAGATCGCGCCCCTCTTCAAAGCCGCGCGAGTCATCTCGCGCATGTCCGGCGCAGGCCTCGCCTGCCCGTGGGAGTCTCAGCAATGGCCAGCAAAAATCCGCTTGCGATCGTGAAGGAGCGCTTCGGCGACAAGGCGAAGCTCGTCGAGGCCGTGAAAGGGTTCGCGACCGAGGACCTCTGGCTCGGGCGCGTCAGCTCCGATCGGGGCGGCACGAAGGGCCTGGATCACGTCTCGAACGCCAAGCTCCTCCGCCTCCACGCGACGTTCAGCGTTGTAAAGGAGAAGTTCGGGACGCGGGCGAAGCTCATCGACGAGACGTTGACCGTCCTGAACCGGTCGAAGGACCAGGGGTACAGGAAGCGCCTCGAGGCGTACCCCGTCCCGCGCCTCTATGATCTCTACCAGTCGGCCTCGAAGCGGGCGAAGGCGGCCTCGAAGGCCCAGGCCTGAGCGCGCGCTGCTCGGAGCCCCCTCCCGCCGGTTGTGACCGGGCTGCCTGCCCTTGAAGGTCAGGCGTTCCTATCGTAATGAGCCGCGTCGCCAGCGCGCGGCATCCAGCCGTCCTGCGTCGGACCGACGATCTGACGTCCCCCTGATGAGCCAGAAGCCCCCTCGTGGGGGCCCTCCCAGAGAAGGTGTGGGTGCCGCCGGCCGCGGCCCCCGCCAAGGAGAACGACCGTGAGCAGCGCGCACGAGACCGAGACCGACGTCTGGACGACCGAAGACGCCAAGTCGCTCTACATGATCGACCGCTGGGGTCGTGGCTACTTCGACGTGAGCCCGGACGGCAACCTCACGGTCGCGCCGCTCCAGGAGCGCGGCAGCAAGATCGCGATCCGCGACGTCGTCGACGCGGCGCTCGAGCAAGGGCTCCGCACGCCGCTGCTCATCCGCTTTCAGGATCTCCTTCATCACCGGGTGCGGGCGCTCAACGAGGCCTTCAACAGGGCGATCGCCGAGAGCAAGTTCCGCGGGACCTACCGCGGCGTGTTCCCGATCAAGGTGAACCAGCTCCGGGAGGTCGTGGAGGAGATCCTCGACGCGGGAAAGACCTACCACTACGGCGTCGAGGTTGGCTCCAAGCCCGAGGTGTTCGCCGGCCTGTCGGTCCATACCGACCCCGAGTCGCTGATCGTCTGCAACGGCTACAAGGACGAGAACTTCATCCGGACGGCGCTGATCGGGCGCAAGCTCGGCAAGAAGGTGATCCTCATCGCGGAGAAGCTCTCCGAGGTGCGCATGATCACCCGCGTCGCCAAGGAGATGAACGTCGAGCCGATGATCGGGCTCAGGGTGCGGTTGCTCACCGAGGGGGCGGGCAAGTGGAAGACCTCGGGCGGAGAGAACGCGAAGTTCGGGCTCTCCACGGCGGAGATCCTCGCGGCGAGCAGGATCATGGACGAGGCGGGCATGAGCTCCTCGTTCAAGCTCCTCCACTTCCATATCGGCTCGCAGGTGCCGGACATCCTGATCATCAAGCGCGCCGTGCGCGAGGCGACGCGGTACTACGCGAAGCTCCGCAAGATGGGGCAGCGCATCGAGTACATCGACGTCGGCGGCGGGCTCGCCATCGACTACGACGGCTCGCGCTCGACCTTCCACTCCTCGATGAACTACTCGGTCGAGGAGTACGCGCGCGACATCGTGCACAACATCGCCGACATCTGCGACGAGGAGCGGGTGCCTCACCCCAACATCGTCTCCGAGTCCGGGCGAGCGATCGTCGCGCACCACTCGGTGCTGGTCGTCCAGGCGTTCGGCTCGATCGAGAAGACGCCGATGTCGCCGATCGACATCCAGACCGAGGAGCACAAGCTCATCCAGAACCTCCTCTACATCAAGGACAACATCTCCGGGCCGAACCTCGGCGAGTCGTGGCACGACCTCCTCCAGATCAAGGAAGAGGCGCAGAAGATGTTCGAGCTCGGCCTCCTCAACCTCGACGTGAAGGCCCGGGTCGAGATCCTCTTCTGGGAGATCGCCGAGGCCATGCAGAAGATCGCGTCGTCGCTCGAGCCGGAGGAGGTGCCGGACGATCTCGGCGAGCTCCGCAAGCAGCTCGCCGACCAGTACATCTGCAACTTCTCGGTGTTCCAGTCGCTGCTCGATCACTGGGCGCTCGGCGCGCTCTTCCCGATCGTGCCGATCCACCGGCTGAACGAGCGCCCCGCGGTCGACAGCACGCTCGTCGACATCACCTGCGACTCCGACGGCAAGGTGAGCAAGTTCATCGATCTCAACGACGTGAAGGACACGCTCCCGCTGCACCCGATCTCGGGCGACCAGCCGTACTACGTCGGCATCTTCCTGACCGGCGCGTACCAGGACATCATGGGCGACATCCACAACCTCTTCGGCCGGGTCAACGAGGTGCACGTCTTCCTCGATGAGGACGAGGAGAGCGGGTACTACATCGAGGAGACGATCGCCGGGAACAAGATCCACGAGGTGCTGGCGCTGACCCAGTACGACAACCGCGATCTCGTGGGGAAGGTGAAGGCCCAGGTGGACGGCGCGATCAAGCAGGACCTGCTCAAGCCGACGGAGGGCATGCGCCTCCTCGCCGACTACGAGCGAGGGCTCAAGGACCAGACGTACCTGAGCCTCACCTCCGCGCCGTGATCTCGGAGAGCACGGCGCCCACGGTCCGCGCGTCGCTCCCCCGGCGCCGGCCCGGCTGGGCGCGCCAGGCGGCGCTCGTCGCGCGGAAGGACCTCGCGATCGAGCTCGCCACGGGCGAGATCGTCACCACGAGCGGGTTCTTCGCGGTGCTCGTCGCCGTGATCGCGTCGCTCGCGTTCTACGCGGGCCAGGACGCGGCCGAGCGGGTCGCGCCCGGGGTCATCTGGGTGAGCGTGGCGTTCGCGTCGGTGCTCGCGCTGAGCCGCACGTGGCAGCGGGAGCGCGAGGACGGCGCGCTCTCGGGCCTGCTCGTGCTGCCCATCGCGAGGAGCGCGCTCTTCGCCGGCAAGGCGCTCGGGCTCTGCGCGTTCGTGATCGCGGTCGAGGTGATCATCATCCCGGTCGCGGCGCTCCTCTTCGCGGTGGATCTCGTGAAGACGGGCCCGGGGCTCGCGCTCTTCTGCCTCGCGGCGACGCCGGGCATCGCCGCGAGCGGCACCCTCTTCGGGGCCATGACCGTGCGCACCCGCGCCCGCGACCTCGTGCTCGCGAGCGTGCTCTTCCCGCTGCTCGCGCCCACATTGCTCGCCGCGGTCGCGGGGACGAGGGAGCTCTTCGGCGGCGCGACGATCGGCGAGCTCACCGACTACGTGGCGCTCATGGGCGTGTTCGACGTCGTGTTCCTCGCGGGCGGGCTCGGCCTCTTCGATCTGATCATCGAGGGCTGAGCCGCCGCGCGGGTCGATCTCGACGCGCGCGCCCGCAGGCTCACGCGGGCGCGCCGCGCGCCGCGAGCACGTCGTCGGCGAGGGTCGTCGCCGCCCGCTCGATGCCGGCGAGATCGTGCGAGGCGCCGGTGCACTCGCCGATCGCCCACAGGCCGTCGCCGGCCTTACCGCGCGCGTCGACCTGCACCGCGTACCCCGCGCGCGGGTGGATCTCGACGCGCGCGCCCGCCTGCGCGGCGACCTCGAACGCGGGCGCGGCCGGCGCGTCCACCGCGACGGCCACGACCCGGACGTCGCTCGTCGGGCTGTCGGGGGCGAACGGCGCGTCGCGCACCGTGACGCTCTTCACCTGCGAGATCCCGTTCACCGCGGCGAGCGCGGCGAGCGGGATCCGGATCGCGATGCGGTCGCCGAGGGCGCTCGCGAGCTCGTCGGCCCAGATGCCCTCGCCCGCGAGCGCGACGGGGCCGGTCGGCTCGACGCCGCACGCGAGGAGCCGGCAGAACGCGCGCGCCGAGAAGACCCCGGGCAGATCATTGTTCGAGAACGCCGCGACGCCGTCGTGCGCCCCGGTGGCGAAGACCTTGGCGGGCGCCCTGATCACGGTCGCGCCCGCGTCGCCGGCGACCAGGAGCTCGCCGAGGTAAACGCCTGCGGCCACGTGACGGCGGAGCACGCGGACGCCGTCGAGCGGGTATCGCGCGAGGAGCTCCGCCGCGCGGCGCGGCGCGCCGGCGAGCGACCCGCCGGGGGCGAGCCCGTCGTCGACCAGCGCCACGCGGAGGCCGCGCGCCGAGAGCGCCGACGCAGCCGCCACGCCTGCGGGCCCGGCGCCGATCACGGCCGCGTCCACGTCGAGCCGCGCGGCGCGCTCGGGGGGGAGCGGCGCGCTCGGCAGCTGCCCGAGCCCCGCCAGCTTGCGCGCGATCGACTGCATGACCCCGGACAGGCCGGGGACGCCGGCCATCAGGTGGTGGTGGTCGATCCCCTGCGGGAAGAACCAGTCGGTCACCTGGAGCAGGTCGGCCTGCCGCGAGCCCACGACGTTCTGCACCTCGATGCGCTCTCCACCGGCCGCCGGCCGCAGGCAGGTCATCACGTTGGGCACGCCATCGACCCGCGCGAGGCAGCCGTCGCAGCCTCCGCGCAGGCAGGTCGGCGCCCTGGGACGGTGCAGCTTCGGGCTCCGCGCGAGCGTCACGCGCCCGGAGGCGATCAGCGCCACGGCCAGGGGCTCGCCCCGCTCCGCCGGGACGTCCGCCCCGTCGAGGGTGATGGTGACCGGATGCTGGAGCGCGCGAGCTCGCCGAAACATGGGCGGACGCTAGCAGACGCGCGCCGCGCCGGCAGAGGAGGGCGCGGGAGCAAGCAGGAGGAGAGAGACGGAGAGAGGCCGGAGCAGGGAAAGACAGACGATCGCCGGCGGCAGGAGCCCGACGCGCGGAGGCGGGCAATCACGGGAGGCGCGGGAGGCACGGGCGGCGCGGGAATCATGGGAGGCAAAGGGAGGCAATGGGAGGCAGCCGAGGCGCGGATAGCGCGCAGAGCGGGCGGAGTGGAGAAGGTGCCCTCACCTTCGCGCGGTGATCTATGCTGTGTCCGATGCGCCTCGGCGTCCTCGGCCCTGCTCAGGGTGATCTGCCCGCGCTCGCTCGCGGCGCGCAGCACCTGCTCGACGAAGGCCACGCCGAGCGGGTCATCTACGTTGCCGAGGACGACGCGCTCGACCGGGTCGTCGTGGGCTGGGCGCAGCGCCTGGTCGGCGCGGACCCCACCGAGGGCGCGCTGTTCGATCGGGCCGCTCGGTGCGCCGCCGCGACGCCGGACCAGATCGACGCCTTCGTGGCGTCCGAGCGCGCTCGGCTGCGCCTCCGGGTGCTGATGAGCCTGCCGTCGGGGCGGCGCACCATCGAGATCCTGGACGGGCGCGTCGCGCTCTTCGTGTTCGACAAGGCGGCGCTCGACGAGGAGGACATCGTGGCGGCGTCGCTCCTCGTCTTCGGCAAGAGCCCGGAGCCGCTCATCAAGAAGGTCGGCTCGCGGACGTTCTTCTCTCCGGGGCCGATCGGCTCCGACGGCGGCACGGCGCTCCTCGACGACGGGCAGGGCGGCGTGCGGATCGAGGTGATGAACGCGAGCGGCGCGGTGACGGCGCGCGAGATCGTGGGCCCGTCCGCCGCCGGCCCCAGGCTGAGGGTTCAAGGTGGCTCGCACGGTTGATGCGCCCGCCCGCGCCCCGGCCGCGCGCGCGCCCGAGGCGCGCCGCGTCGCCATCTTCGGGGGCAGCTTCAACCCGCCCCACGTCGCGCACGTCCTCGCGGCCACCTACGCGATCTCCATCGCGCCGATCGACGAGGTGCTCGTCGTCCCTGTCTACCGCCACCCCTTCTCGAAGGAGCTCGTGCCGTTCGAGCATCGTCTGGCGATGTGCCACCTCGCGCTCGGGTGGCTCCCGGGCGTGTCGGTGTCGCCCGTCGAGCGCGATCTCGGCGGCGAGAGCCTCACGCTGCGCACGCTGGAGCACCTCGCCGCGGCGCACTCGGACTGGGCGATGCGCCTGCTCGTGGGCGCCGACGTGCTCCCCGATCTACCGAGGTGGCACCGCTTCGACCGCATCGAGCAGCTCGCCCCGCCGATCGTCCTCGGCCGCTCCGGCGTCGTCGCGCCCGCCGCGGAGCGCCTCGATGCGGAGCCGGCCGATGAGCGTCCTCACCTGCGCCCCGCGGACGTGGAGCTCCCTCGGATCTCGAGCAGCGACATCCGCCGGGCGCTCGCGGCGGGCGATCTCGATGCCGTCCACCAGCGCGTGCCGCGCGCCGTGCTGGACTACGTGCTCGCGCACCGCCTTTACGGGAGCGGCCCGTGAGCGAGATGGACAGCACGCGCCCGTCGCCGGTGCACCCGGAGGACAACGCCCTCCTGGAGGTGTTCATCTATGGCGGCGGCAAGGTGGGTCGCGGGCTCGCGCGCGCGATCCGCGACGCGGGGCTACGAGTGACCCTCCGGCCGGCCCGGGACGGCCTGCCGTCGGAGCGCATCGAGGCGAACTTCGTGATCCTCGCCGTGCGCGATCGGGATATCGCGCCGTGCGCCGAGGCGCTGCGCGACCGCGGGCTCGTCGGCCACAGGGACGTCGCCGTGGTGCACTGCGCCGGCGCGCTCGGCCCGGAGGCGCTCGCGGCGGCGCGAGGCGGCCGCGTCTCGGTCGCGCAGATGCACCCGATGATCTCGTTCGCCTCGCCCTCGTTCGCGCCCTTCCTCGAGCGTGGCCAGCTCCACATCGACGGCGATCCGACCGCCGTGCGCGCCGCTCGCTCGCTCGGGGTGTGCCTCGGCATGACGCCGCGCACGTTCTCCGGCCTCGACCGCGTCGCCTACCACGCGGCTGCGGGCCTGGTCGCCAACGGCGCTGCCGCGCTCGCCGCCGCCGGCGTCGACCTGCTCGAGCGCGCGGGCATCGATCGGAGGACGGCGGCCGAGATGCTCGGCCCGCTGCTCCGCACGGTCGCAGACAACGTCGAGGTCCTCGGCGTGCCCGACGCGCTGACGGGGCCGGTGCGCCGCGGCGACGCGGCCGGCGTCGCGCGGCACCTCGAAGCGCTCTGTCGGCTCGCGCCGCACCTCGTACCGTTCTACGTCGCCGCCGCGGCGACGCAGCTCCCGCTGGCCCGCGTCCTGGGCGAAGCACCTGCGGATGCGTTCGACGCCATCCAGCGGGTCCTGGACGGAACAGAGCAATAAGACTGTAATTTTATTATGGTGAGGTAGGCGCCTCATTATATTCAACGGCGGGATCCATTGATGCGAGGTCCGGCGGAGAGGTACGCTTTTGTTGCCTTGGGATCCGTTGCCGCAGCCTGCGTTTCTTCTGTCATCACGAGCGACTCCGGGGGGTTCCGGGCGCTCGATGAGCGCGTCCGTGATGCCGCGTCGCGTGGGGTGCTCCACGTCCATGGACAGCGGTCGGTCCTGGACGCCGTTTGTTCCCACCTCGCGCGCCGCGCTCGAGGTGTGGGACGCTCGCTGATCTCGGCCGCGCACGCCGCGGATCGGGATCCCTGGCGCGATCTCGCGCTTCGCTGCGCTGTCACCTCTGCCGATCCGGCCGCGGCCGCGCAGGGCATCAGCGCCGCCGCGCAAGGCGCGATCCTGCTGGTCGCCGAGGGAGAGGCCACCAGCTGGGGGAGCCTGGTGCTGGATGAGGTCACGCGCCTCATCGCGGAGGGGTCGTGCTCCGCGCTGGTCATCGTGTGCAGCGACGGCGCGATGCGGCCCTGGACGAGCGCGCTCACGATCGACGGCATCGCGTCGCCGGACGATCTGCACCGCTTCTGGGAGGCGTTCGCGGCGGACGCGGAGCGCCGGGTCGTCGCGAAGATCGAGCGGCTCGACGCGCTGGAGGGCTGGTGCTCCGCCGTGCTGGCCGCGCCGCCCGAGCAGCGCCCCGCGCGGCAGCCGCCGAGCCGCGAGGCCGCGCGCCTGCTCGACCGGCTCGCGCTGAGCCAGCGGCCCTGGCCGTCCGCGCAGCTCCGCCAGCTCGCGGCGCGGCGCGCGGAGCCCGGGCCGGGGGACGCGGCGTGCCAGGGGGTCGCCCAGGAGCTCGCCGCCCTCGGTCTGATCGAGGTCGACGATCGAGGGTGGGTCGCCGCGCGGCGCGCGATCGTCGACCCGGCCAACGTCGACCGCGAGGATGTGTTCGCGATCGCGGAGGCGCTCGAGGAGCAGTCGTCCGACCCGTGGAGCCTCTCGCGCGCGAGCGAGCTCCTCGCCTCGCTGGGTCAGGACGACCGCGCCGAGGCCGCGGCGATGCTCGCGATCTCCTCGGTCGGCGAGCCGTCGGCGCGCGCCGATTTCTGGCAGCGCTGGGCCCGGACGATGCGGGCGCTCTCCGGCGGGAGCGCCGCGTCGGGCGAGCGGCTGCTCCGCGCGGCGACGCTCGCGCTCCGGCTCGGCGACATCGAGTTCGCCATCGACTTCTCCTCCGCGGCCCAGCGCGAGCGGGAGACGTTCGCCGCGCTGCTCGTGCGCGGCCGCGCGACGAGCGCGCGCGGCGACCTCACGACCGCCGCGATGGTGCTCTCGCGGGCGCTCTCGCTCGCCGCCACGCCCGAGGAGCGGGCGCGCGGCGCTGTGGAGATGGCGGAGCTCTGCTGCAAGACGGGCGACCTCGCGGCGGCCAAGGCGCGCGCCGAGGAAGGGCTCGCCGGCGCGGGGGAGATCGCGACGCGCCTCCAGGCGCGCAACATCCTCGGCAAGCTCCTCCTCGCGCAGCAGGCCTGGGCCGAGGCGGAGCTGCACTTCGCGGCCGACGCGTGGGAGGCGGCGTGCGCGGGCGAGCACGTGAGCGAGCTGCGCGCCCGGCTGAACCGCGCCATCGCGCTGCTCTCCAGCGGCCGCCTCGACGAGGCGCGCACGATGCTGGCCGGCGTGCTCGAGGAGGGAGAGCGGCGCGGCGAGCGCGCGGCGACCGGCTATGCGCTCACGAACCTCGCGGTCATCGCCCACCTGAAGCACGAGTACCCGGAGGCCTTGCGCCTCTTCGAGCGCGCGATCGAGATCTTCCGGAGGATCGGCGACAAGGTCGCGCTCGTGAACCTCATCACGAACCTCGCCGAGATCCGGCTACAGCTCGGGCTGATCGAGGAGGCCGAGCAGGCGCTCGCGTTCGCGCGGAAGGCCTGCGGCCACGTCATCCCTGGCGTTCGGATCACGCACGTCGCCTACGTCGCGGCGCAGATCCACCTCGAGTGCCGCCGCACGGTGGACGCCTGGTCCGAGCTCACGGCCGCCTTCGCCTACGGCGCCGGCTCGAAGCTCGGCGAGTGCTACGCGATCGCCGCGCGCATCGCGCTGCACGACGGCGACCTCCTGCAGGCCGGTCAGATGATCCAGCGGGCGCGCGCCGAGGCGACCTCCGACCGGCACCGCGCCGAGATCGCCCTCCTCGAGGCGATGTGCTCGCGCGCCGCCGGCGCGCCGTTCGGGCCGATCGCCGCGGAGGCGCTCGCGCTGTCGCGCCAGGCCCACAGCCACGAGTGCGCACTGGAGGCGCACGTGCTGCTTCACCACGCGTCGTCCGCAGGGGACCGCGCGTCGCGCGCCCCCGAGGACGAGCCCACGGCGGCGCGCTCGCACCTGGAGGCGGCGATCGACCTCCGCGATCGCATCGCCGAGTCGCTCCCGCCCGAGATCTCGCGCAAGTTCCTCGCGCGCCGGAGCTTCGCCGAGCTTGCCCGGCTGGAGGCGTGCGCGCGCAGCGCCGCCGAGGCGGAGCCGAGGGGCTGCGAGCTCTGCGGCTCCAGCGCGTGCGCCGGGTGCGCCAGGGGGGCGGCTCGCGCCCCGAGGCCGGCGAGCGTGGGCCCCGCGATCAAGCGGATGGTCGGGACGACGCCGGCGCTGCTCAGCCTCATCCACCAGATCGAGAAGGTCGGCGCGAGCGACGCGACCGTGTTGATCCACGGCGAGAGCGGCACCGGGAAGGAGCTCGTCGCCGAGGCGATCCACGAGGTGAGCGCGCGGCGCGCGGGCCCGCTGATCAAGGTCAACTGTGCCGCCCTGGTCGAGACGCTGCTGCTCTCGGAGCTGTTCGGCCACGAGAAGGGGTCGTTCACCGGCGCGGCGTCGCGCCGTCGCGGGCGCTTCGAGCTCGCCGAGGGGGGAACGCTCTTCCTCGACGAGATCGGGGACATCTCGCCGCGCACGCAGGTCGCGCTGCTCCGCGTCCTGCAGGACAAGACCTTCGAGCGGGTCGGGGGTGTCACGCCGCTGCGCGCGAACGTACGGATCCTCTGCGCGACCCACCGCGACCTGCGTGCGATGGTTGCCCGGGGCGAGTTCCGGGAAGATCTCTATTACCGGCTCCGGCAGGTCGTCCTGGAGGTCCCCGCGCTGCGCCATCGGCCGCGGGATCTGCCCGCGATCGCGGCCGCGATCCTGGAGAGGATCGGCGGCGAGCGTGGCGTGGCGCCGAAGCGCCTGTCCAGCCGGGCCATCGAGGCGCTCTCGCGGCACTCCTGGCCGGGGAACGTGCGCGAGCTCGAGAACGCCCTGCGCGCCGCGGCGATCTTCGCGGACAGCGATGTGATCGATCTCGAGGATTTCACGACGAACGTCGAAGGGCTGCGGGAGCTCGACGCCGCGGAGCTGGTGAGCGCTCCGATGACGCCGAGGGCTGGCATGCACCCTGCCTTAGAATCGTCGAGAGAATCGTCGAGAGAATCGTCGAGAGAGTCGTCCAGAGACGCGCCCAGAGAGCCGTCCAGCGGGCCACGCGCGTCGGCGCCCGATCAGGCGACGCTGGTGGCGCATCCCCCGTCGATGCCTGTGGATCGCACGCCGCTGGAGCTCGCGTACGCTCATGTCCGCGGAGGGGTCAGCCTCAGCGACATGAAGCGCGAGATCGAGCGCGAGTGCGTTGCTAGGGCGCTCGACGAAAGTCGTGGGAACATCACACGCGCCGCCGTGCTCCTGGGCATGAAACGTCCGCGGCTTTCCCAGCTTGTCAAACAGTATGGCTTTGGCGGGACTTCGGAGGATTGAAGTGATGCGAGGTTGCTGGAGGAGTTGGCTGTCGGGGGGCTTCGCGGCGCCTCTGCTGCTGGCGGGCTGCGCGATCGCGTCCCCGGAGCACGAGGAGCAGAGCGTCGAAGCGTGGAGCGATCTCGACCCGATGATCTCCGAGGAAGCGTCCGGATCGAGCGATGGCACCGACGGCGATGTCGTCGTACCCGTCACCGACTTCGTCACGCCTGCGTCGCTCCCGCCGCGCGACGTCGCGCCGCCGTCCAGCGGTGACGGCGCGCCCACGACGATCGAGGTGCGATCGCAGGAGCGCTGCAACCCGGACCCGCTCCCGTGGAGCCCCAGCAGCGCGGACAGACACGACACCGCTCCCTCCGAGAGCGACGGGACGCGCTGAGCCGCGCGCCCGGGCGGCCTGAGCGCGTCCGCGCCCCGGCGCCGCCCGGCCCCGCTCTCCGGCGCGTTTTGCGGTCGCCGCGCGGCTCGCCGCGGTAGCCTTCGCGCGTGGCGCCGCTCGGGATCGATCTCCGCACACGGACGACCCTGGTCTGCGGGGCCCTTGCCCTCGCCATCGCGGCGTCGACGCTGCTGCGAGGTCGCGTCCGCCGCGTCCACCTCTTCTTCGCTGCGTTCGCCGCCGACGTCGGGCTCTGGTACCTCTCGCAGTCGCTCTTCGGCTTCTTCCAGGCCTCGATCTGGGAGCGCTTCACGGCGATCCTCGCCGTGCTGCTCCCGCAGTTCGCGCTGCAGCTCTTCGAGGCGATGATCCCCCATGACCCGGATCGGCGCTCGCGGCTGCTCCGGTTCGCGGGGGTGCTCGTCATCCCGCTGTTCATCCTCGTGCTGGTGAGCCGGGAGCCGGGCTCGTGGCTCGACTGGCTCACGCGCGGCTGCATTTTCCTCTACGTCTTCGCGCTGCTCACCGCGGGGCTGTACACGCTCGGCCAGCGCGGCAAGCAGAGCTCCTCGCGCGCGACGCAGCGCCGCGTGCGGTTCCTCGTGGTGATCGGCGCGCTCGCCGGGCTCGCCAGCGTCGCCGACTTCGCCTGGTTCCTCGGCGCGGAGCCGCCGCCCGTGGGCGCGGCGCTCTCGATCGTGTTCCTGTTCGTCCTCGCCCAGGCCCTCCGTCACGAGCGCCTGCTCGACGCTTACGAGATGCTCGCGCGCCTGCTCGTCGCCACGGCGGTCGCGTTCCTGATCGCGCTGATCTTCTATCTCCTGCTCACGTTCATCGGCGGCTTCAACACGATGTACCTGAACGCGGTGCTCGCCGCGATCGTCATCCTGGTGCTGTTCGACCCGCTGCGGGAGCGCGTCGAGGAGCAGCTCCAGCGCGTCTTCTTGCGGGAGCGGTTCGATCTCGACCGCTCGCTCGCGGAGGCCCGGCGGCGCCTCGTGCACACGCTCGAGGTGGACGAGATGGGCTCGATCGTGATGAGCGCGCTCGAGCAGTCGCGCCGGGTCACGGCGGCGGCGCTCTACCTCCGCGATCAGGACGGGACGGGCTTCGACCGGCTCGCCTCGCTCGGGCCGCGGGTCCCCGAGCGGATCGAGGTGGCGACCGCGAGGGCGCTGCTCGATCGCCTCGACCGGGGGCCGCTCGCGATGGAGGAGCTGGAGCGGGAGGCGCGCGAGCGGCGGGCGCGCCGCAGCCAGAGCGACGCGGACGACGACGGCAACTTCGCGCGGCGGACGGAGGTGCGGCCCCAGGTCCCCGAGGACGCGGTGCTCGCGGCGGCCGAGGTGCTCGGCAGCCTCTGCTCGGGCGTGGTGCTGTGCGCGCGCGACGAGCAGGGCGAGCCGATCGGGCTCCTGGTCGTGGCGGACACGCGCGTGCGCGACGCGTTCTCTCCCGAGGAGCTGACCCTGCTCGAGACGCTCGCCGCGCAGATCGGCGTCGTCCTGGAGAACTCGCGGCTCTACGCGCAGATGAAGGAGCGCGACCGGCTCGCGCTCCTCGGCCAGATGGCGGCCGGGCTCGCGCACGAGATCAGGAACCCGCTCGGCGCGATCAAGGGGGCGGCGCAGCTGCTCGCCGATCCCGTGCCGGAAGCGCAGATCGACGCGGCGTCGCGCGAGTTCCTCGGGATCATCCTCGAGGAGGTCGATCGGCTCGATCGCGTCGTGGGCTCGGTGCTCGATCTCGCGCGGCCGGCGCAGGGCTCGGTCGTCCCGACCGACGTGAACGCGATCGTGCGCCGCACCCTGCAGGTGCTCTCGATCGAGCGCAGGAACGACCAGCTCGAGGTCGAGGTCACGCTCGATCCCGATCTCCCCCGCGTCGCCATCGATCCAGAGCAGCTGCGGCAGGTGCTGATGAACCTGTTCCGCAACGCCGTTCAGGCCATGAAGAGCCGGGGCAAGGTGGTGATCTCGACGCGCGTCCGCTTCGGCCGCGGCACGCGGCCCGGCTCGGGCTCGGACGAGCCGTTCGTCGAGCTCAACGTCACCGACAACGGCCCCGGGATCTCCCAGAAGGTGCTCGCGAACATCTTCCTGCCGTTCTTCACGACGAAGGACAAGGGGACCGGGCTCGGCCTGTCCATCAGCCAGCGCATCGCGCAGAGCGCCGGCGGCCGCATCGAGGTCCGGTCGTACGAGGGGAAGGGGAGCACCTTCGCCGTGATCCTCCCCGCCGCCGTCGACAAGCTGAGCGCGCCGCAGCCGTCGCCCGCGGCGCTGGCGCCCGCCGAGCCGGCCCCTCAGGAGCGGCCCGGCTGAAGCGGGTGACCCCGGAAGCGCCCGCGGCGTCCGGGCGCGTGCGCGCTGCGCGCGTTGCGTCGAGCGGGGCGCTCAGCCGTAGCGCGAGGTCATGAGCCGCTCGAGCGCGGGATGCTCGCGCACGAGCGCGAGCGTGTGCTCGGCGTGTCCGTGGGCGTAGCCGTTGCCGATGTAGAGGTCCACGTCCTTGCCGATCCCCTCGGCCCCCAGGGCGGCGGCGGTGAAGCTCGTGCTCATCGCGAAGAAGTACGTCTTGCCGCGATCGCGCGTGGCGACGATCGCGCTGAGCTCCACGCCTGGGACGTTCACGCACGAGAGCGTGAGGTCGGCGCCCGCGTCGCCGGTGAACGGCAGCACGGCGTCGCGCACGGCGAGGGGGTCGCGCGCGTCGAGGACCGCGACGTGGTCGCAGATCGCGAGCGAGCGCAGATCAGCGGCGAGCCCCGGCGACGCCTCGATCCCGATGACGCGCCCGGCGCGGCCGACGCAGCGCCGCGCCTCGGCCGCGCACAGGAGGCCCGATTTCCCGCCCGCGCCGAGCACCACGACGCTGTCGCGCGGGCCGGCGAGGCGCGCCACCTGAGGCGCCGCGCCGGCGACGTCGAGCAGCGCGAGGGCGAGCCGCTCGGGCATGTCGGTCGGCATCCGGGCGAGCGGCGCCGACCCGAAGAGGATCGCGGTGCCCTCGACGTCGATCTGCGCGGACGCGGGCCTCACGGCGATGACCCGGCGAAGCGAGAGCGGCGTGAGCGAGAGCGACGCGAGCGTCGCGATGCGATCGCCGACGGCGACGCCGCGGTGCTCGGCGAGCGAGCCGACCCGACGCACGACGCCGAGCAGCATGCCGCCCGAGCCGGTGACCGGGTTGTGCTGCTTGCCCCGGCGCGCCACCGTCTCGAGGACGAGCTGGGCCACGCCCTCCGGGCTGCCGCCGGAGGCCTCCTCCATCTGGCGGAAGCTCGCGGCGTCGATGTTCAGCGTCTGCACATCGACGACGATCTCGGTCTCGAAGCGGCGCGAGGCGTCGGCGTCCAGCCGCTCTGCCGGCTGCGGCATGGCCCCCGGTGGGTCGAGCACGCGGTGCGTGCCCAGCGGATCGCCTGCGGAGAGGGTGGGTCGCGTCGCTTCGGAGCTCACGTCGAGGCCGTTCAACATGCCGGGCTCGAAAGCAAGGGCAATGAGCCGAGCGACCGCAGGATTCCTCGCTGAGGCGGCCCGGCGCACCGCCCGGGGCCCGGGGGCCCCGGAAACCGGCGATGCCGGCCGTTTCGACGGAGCCAATCGCCCTCTTTCCCTCAAATTGGATACACTCGCGTGCGCCGAGTACGTTGGCCCCTACCCCCGCGGCTCGCCACTGTGGCGGCCGAGGGAGGGGGGCCGGCGCGTTGCGTCAGGATCGGACGAGCCGACTCATTTGAAAGAACAGACCGGATCTCTTGACCACCTTTGCTCGGTGAAACTAAGCTTTGCCCCCTGCTGGCGCTCTCGTAAGCGCACGAAGGTTTTTACTCCCTGCGATGGATAACCACGCTCCCAAGGTGTCGGCAACGCGGCAACTAGCGTTGCGCTTCATCTCCGGGAAGTACCAAGGCGGCGAATTCCCCCTCGGGGAGCAGCAGGAGATCGTCGTGGGTCGCTCCAGCGACCTCGACATGGTCCTCGTCGAGGACATGGTCTCCCGGCGCCATGCCCGGATTGCCTGCACCGAACAGTCGATTGTGATCGAGGATCTCGGCTCGACGAACGGAACGTTCGTCAACGGCGAGAAGATCAAGAAGACGACCCTGAAGGAGGGCGATCGGGTGCTCATCGGCACCAGCATCCTCAAGGTCGTCTCCACCGACCCGGGCGCGCCGCCGGCGCGGAAACGGATGGACGAGCCATCGCTGAGGAGCGGTCAGACCCGGTCGATGTCCGGGTCGATCGACGAGATCCCGCTCCCGGATCTGCTGCAGCTCTTCGGCACATCGAAGAAGAGCGGCGTCCTCGTGGTCCGCTCCGACGACGACGTCGGCAAGATCTACCTGCGCAAGGGCATCGTGACCTTTGCGACCATCAACGATCTGACCGACGTCCCGCCGCTGAAGAGCGTCTACCGGATCCTCACCTGGGCCGGCGGGACGTTCGACCTCGAGGCGGCCGAGGAGCGGGTCATGACCGGCGAGATCAGCGCGACGGTGCAGGAGCTCCTCATGGAGGGGCTCCGGCAGATCGACGAGCTGAACAACATCCGCCACCAGCTCCCGGACCTGTCGGCGCGCCTGGTCATCCCCCAGCCGCTCAAGCCGCAGCTCCGCGATCTCTCGCCCGTCGATCTCGACGTCCTCCAGGTCGTCTACAACCACGGGCACCTCGCGATGGTCCTCAACAAGAGCCCCGCGACGGATCTGGAGACCGCGCAGTCCGTGTTGAAGATGATCAACGCGGGCTACCTCCGCGCTGAGTGAGCCTGGCGGGAGCGCACGGCGTCGCGAGGCCGCGCAAGGCGGCCGATCGCGGCGGCGCGCGCAGCGCTCGGCTGAACCGAGCTCGATAGGTCAGGGGAGCGCGGTCGACAGCGCGTCCTCGCGCGCCGCGCTCCCGAGGGCGCGGCGCGCCGGGCGGCAGCGCGGTGTCAGGACTGCGACGTGCCGCGCTTCGCGGGGTCGGTCGCCTTGCTCGCGAGGCGGAGCGACACGGCGCGGGCGTGCGCCTGCAGGCCCTCGGCCAAGGCCAGCTTCTCGATGATCGGGCCTTGCGTCCGGAGCGCCGCGCTCGAGTACCGGATGAGGCTCGCGCGCGTCACGAAGTCGTAGACCCCGAGCGGCGCACCGAAGCGCGCTGAGCCGCCGGTCGGGAGGACGTGGGACGGCCCCGCGAGGTAGTCGCCCGCGGCGACCGGGGTGAGGTCGCCGAGCAACGCGGCGCCGAGCGTGCCGATCTCCGAGAACAACCCCTCGGCGTCGGTGACGTGGAAGGCCACGTGCTCGACCGCGAGCTGGTCGGCGATCTCGGCGAGGCGGGCGCGCGAGCCGACGACCAGCGCCGCCGCGTGCGTCGAGAGCGACGCCTGCACGATCGTGCGACGCGTGAGCTCGGGGAGCGCCGCGTCGAGCTCGCGCGCGACCGCCTCCGCCAGCTTCGCGGAGGTGGTCGCGAGCAGGGCGTAGGACGCCTCGTCATGCTCGGCCTGCGAGAGGAGATCGGCGGCGACGAGCCGGGGATCCGCGGATTCGTCGGCGAGCGCGAGGATCTCGCTCGGCCCGGTGATGCCGTCGATCGACACATCCCCGAAGACGAGCTTCTTCGCGCAGGCGACGTACGCGTTGCCGGGCCCCACGATCTTGTCGACCGGCGCGAGCTCCGGGAGCCCGTAGGCCATGGCCGCGATCGCCTGCGCGCCGCCCGAGTCGAGCAGGGTCGTCACGCCGGAGAGGTGCGCGGCGGCGAGCGTGGCGTCGTCGGCCGACGGGCTCGCGAGGACGATCTCCCGCACGCCGGCGATGCGCGCGGGGATGGCCGACATGAGCACGCTGGAGGGGTAGCGGGCCTTGCCGCCCGGCGCGTAGACGCCGACCCGGCGCAGCGGGCGCACGCGCATGCCCAGCAGGACGCCCTCCTCCTCGTAGCTGAAGCCGGCCTGCAGCGCGGGGCCGTTCGCCGCCACGTTCGCGGGGCCGAGATCGCCCGCGTCGCGCTGCCGCTCATGGTAACGCGCGATCCTCGCTGCCGCGGTCTCGAGCGCGGCGCGGACCTCCGGCGAGAGCCTCGCGAGCGCCTCGGCTCCGCCGAATCCGCCCTCCGCCTCGGGGCCTGCGTGGCGGACGAGCGCCTTCGACGTCCTCCGCTCGAACTTCTCGATGTACCCGAGCACGGCGGACGTCCCCCCGCGCCGCACGTTGTCGATGATCTCGGTCACGGCCGGCGTGACGTTCGCGAGGTCGCCCGTGCCGCGGGTGCGCAGGGCTGACAGGGTGGACTCGAACTGAGGCGAACCTTCGATGTAGATGGGCAGCATGGCTTGATATGGACCGGCGCGGTGGAATCTCCGCGTGGGTGGCGACACCCCGTACCACACCACCCCGGCCGCCGGTATGTCGGCCGCGCGGCTGCGACCGCGGCGCGCGCCGCGGTCGCGGCAGCGCATCGCGGCGGCTGCCGCGCGTCGCTCCCCGAGTTCCCCGGCCTGAGCGGATCGAGTAGGGTCGCCCGATGCGGTCCGGCTCGTTTGGTCTCGCCTCCACCGCGCTCTCGGTCGTGCTCCTCGCGCTGGCGCCTGCCGTGCTCGTCGGTTGCCCGGAGAACTCCTGCTTCCTCAAGATCTGCCAGGGCAGCAGCTGCCGCTGCTCGATCTCGTCGTGCAGCGACGGCGCCGGCTTCGACACGAAGCAGAACCGCTGCCGATGCCTGAAGGGCTACCTCTCGGTCGCGGGCCAGTGCCTCACGCCCCAGGCGGCGAACGCCTACTGCGGCGTGGGTCGCCACTACGAGGCCGGCGGGTGCGCTCCTGATCGCTGCCGGCCCGGCGACGAGATCGACCAGAGCACGGGCTACTGTGTGTCGCGCGAGCAGGTGGCGACCAACATCGGCGTCGCGGTCGGCGCCGGGCAGAAGCTCGGGTGCCCACCTGGCCAGGAGCTCATCGTCGACGGTCCGACCGCCGCGTGCGTACCGCTCTCGCAGACCTGCGCGCGCGACGAGGTCTGGACCGGCCAGGCGTGCGCGAAGGTAGGGCGCTGCCCAACGGGCGCGATGTGGGATCCCGCGCTCGCCCAGTGCGTGCAGTACGCGCAGGGCTCGGGTGAGAGCGGGCTCACGGTCAACGTCGGGCAGTGGGCGTCGGCGAACTACGGGCCCGACGGTGGCATGGGCACGAGCGGCTTCTGCGGCGCTTTCGCGAAGAAGCCGTACAGCTTCGGGATCGTCGAGGGGGCCTCGGCCTACGTCCGCGCCACGGTGATGATGTCCTTCCCGGAGGGCGAGATCGCCCGCGGCGTCGTGCAGGCGGTGACGGTGTTCGACGCGAGCGGGAACCCGGTGCCGCCGCGCGGCGCCGCGGAGGTCGATGCGGCGGCGCGCAACATCTTCGGCACGCTCGTCCTGGGTGGCGGGCGGGCGAGCGCGCCGACCTCGTCGACGACCGTCCGCTGCGCGGTCATCCACGCCGGAAAGCCGCAGCCGGTGCCCGCGGTCGGCGGATTGTAGCGCGGCGTGCCGCGCTACAGCCGCGACAGCGTGCTCACGACGCGCGTGGCGGGGAGGGCGCTGAGGCCGACGCAGCTGACGACCTTGCCGCGCTCCACCACGAAGTTGCTCGTCGAGGGCTCGATCTTCGCGAACTCGACGCTCAGGCGGGCCCCGTCGAAGCTCGCGCGCAGGGGGTGGCCCTCCACCGCGCTGCGGACGTCCTGGCAGGTGCCCCTGGAGCGGGCCGGATCGAACTTGCGCGACTCGGGGGCGATGAAGCGGAGCCGGTCCTCGACGGCGAACACCCCGGTCTCGCCGGGGATCTCGCGCAGCGAGAAGCGGGCCTCGCCCTCGGCATAGTCCTGCGGCGCGAACTGCTCCGGGCGGCGGACCCGGAACTCGAGCGACTCGCCGGCAAGGACGGCCTCGAGCTCGCGCCCGTTGCCGACCCACAGCCCGATCAGGCTGGCGAGCGGCGACGGCTGCGGCTGCGGCTGCTCCGCGCTCGCCGCCGGGGTGGTGCTGCTCGCGCTGGCCGCCGGGCGCTGCTCCCTCGACGAGACGGCCCGGCGGCGACCATCGCGCGGCCTGTCGAGCACGCCCAGCCCGAGCAGCGCGGCGGCCCCGCCGAACATCACGAGGGCCCCGGCGCCGATCGCGAGCCACGAGCCACGCGCGCGCTGCGACCCCGCAGGCCCGCTGGCCAGCGCAGCGCCCGACGGCGACCGCAGCCCCTCGCGGACCTCGTCGACCGTCGTGGCCGCGGGCGGCGGCGGGCGGCTCGACGCGCCGAGCGGCGCGGCGGCCGCGGCAGGCGCAGGGTGGGCGATCGCGTCGACCGCGGCGAGCAGCTCCTCGCAGCTGGCAAAGCGATCCGCCCGTTCCTTGGCGCACGCCTTCTGGAGGAAGGCGTCGAGCGCCGGAGGGACGTCGTGACGCACGGCGCTGACCAGGGGGAGCGGCACCTCCGCGTGCTGCCGCATGATCTCGATGTCGCTCTCGGCGTCGAACGGCACCTGCCCTACCAGCATCTCGTAGAGCACGACGCCCAGCGCGTAGATGTCCACCCGCTTGTCGAGGTCGCGGCGCCCGAGGACCTGCTCCGGCGACATGTAATAGAGCGAGCCGATGATCCCCTTGGTCAGCCCGCGCCCCGCGAGCGCGTCCGCCTCGGCCTTGGCGATGCCGAAGTCGGTGACCTTCGCGACGCCGTCCTTGCCGCGGATGAGTACGTTCGCCGGCTTGAGATCGCGGTGGATCACGCCCTCGCGGTGCGCGGCCGCGATGCCGGAGGCGATCTGGCGGAAGATCGAGAGCGCCTCGGGCAGGGGCATCCGCCGGCGCTCCTCGGCGTACCTGGCGAGCGTCTGCTCGAGGCTCTCGCCGTCGATGTACTGCATGACGAGCCAGAGGTCGTCTCGCTCCGCCACCACCGCCTTCAGGTGGACGACGTTCGGATGATCGATCTGCGCGAGCGCGCGGCCCTCGGCGAGCGTCCGCGCGCGCACATCCGGCCGGTGCCCGAGCTCCTGGCGCACCGCCTTCAGCACCACGTGCAGGCCGGTGTGGACGTCCCGAGCGAGGTAGACGACGCCCATGCCGCCCTCGCCGAGCACCCGCTCGACCACGTACTTCTGATCGACGAGCGTCCCCGCCGGCAGGTGGCCGCCCGGCGCGCGCCGCGGCAGCGAGCCCGCCAGCGGCGCGGGGACGATGTGAGGCGCGTGGACGTTGGCTGCGGGCCCGTTCGCGCCGCCGGCCGCGAGGGCCGAGAGGCGGGCCCTGTGCGCCGGATCCTCGGGCACCAGCGCGCCCAGCAGCGGCTGCCCAGGGACGGTCGTCCGCGGGCCGGGCGCAGGAGGCGCCGAGGTCGCCGCGCCGACGCCCGCCTCCTTCGCGGTCAGCGACGCGCCGCACGCCACACAGAACCGGGCGGAGCCGGGGTTCTCGGCGTTGCATACGAGGCACCTGGCCATGGCGCGGTCAGCTCGATCCGCGGCGCGCCCGGCGAGCAGCGCGCCGTGGAGGTTACGTCAGGTCCAGTGGCCCGCGCGGAGCGCCGCGGCGTCGATGGTCTTGATCTTCGGCGCGAGCGCCTCGCGGAAGATGGCCTCGTCGTCGTCGTCGAGGCCGCTCTCTCCGAAGCCGGACGCGACCTCCATCGAGGTAGCGAGGATGCGCAGGAACTGCTGGAAGCTCGACGCGCAGAGCTCTGGCTTGAGCGACTCGATCCCTGTCATACAGGTGAACACAGGGCAGTCCCCCTCGGCGTCGAGCTTCGAGATGTCGAGGAAATAGGGATCTCCCAGCAGGGCGCTGCGAGCGATGAGGATCCAGCTCTTGCGCCAGCCTGCGAGGGAGCTGTCGCCGCCGTTCGCCTGCTGCTCGGCCGCGAGCTTCTCGGAGGGGATGAGGCGTACACGCTCAACCGGGGTCACCGTCTCGACGTCGAGCGGGTCGGCCTCCTGCAGGAAAGCGCGGTACCTCGCGGGCACCCGCAGCGTCTTGCGCAGCTCTTCCACCGCCGCTGGAGCCGCCTTTCCGAACCTCGCAGGGATGCCTCTTCGGACAAAGGCATCCTTGAGCGCCGTAACCGACTCGGCAAGGTCGCTATCCACCGAACATCCCTTCCTTTGCAAGTCCACCCGGACAGCCCGCTGGGCGGGCGCCCTCATCGCTTCGAAACCACTCCGCTCCCGGGGAGAGCACCGGCGCGCACCCGGAGGAATACCCCGCGCCGGGCCAGGTAGTGTAACAGAAAAACGATGGTCGACGTTGCGTACGCTGAGAGTCGATTCCGGCCCCCCGAAATCGCTCACCGGTACGGTCCGTGCGTGCACCTGCTCGATGACCCGCTCGCATGGACTCTGCTGGCTCGAGCCTGCTCCCCGGAGACGGTCCAGCCCGACGTCGGGCGTCTCGTCGGGGTTCTCTACCAGAACCTGGCGCGCGCCGTCCTCGCCGCCGAGCTGGGGCGCGCGCGCGTCGACATCCCGACCCGGATGATCTCCTCTCACCCGGAGGCCGTGTATCGCGGCGCCGCGCTGTCGCGCGCGACCAAGGCCGTCACCGTGGGCATCGCGCGCGCCGGGACGATGCCCTCCCAGGTCGTCTACGAGCTCTTGAACGAGGTCCTCGACCCCGCGCTGGTCCGGCAGGATCACCTGTTCATGAGCCGGCAGACGAACGAGCAGGGCGAGGTCGTCGGCGCGACCTGGCACGACGCCAAGATCGGCCGCGACGTCGAGGGGCGCCACGTGCTCTTCCCCGACCCGATGGGCGCCACCGGCTCGTCCATGGTCAGCGCCATGACGTACTACAAGACCGCGCTCGAGGGGCGGCCGGCCAAGTGCATCGCCATGCACCTCATCGTCACGCCCGAGTACATCCGCCGCGTCACCGAGGCTCACCCGGACGCCATCATCTACGCGCTCCGGCTCGATCGCGGCCTCTCGCCGGCGCGCGTCCTCAAGACCGAGCCGGGCACGCACTGGGACGAGGAGCGCGGCCTGAACAGCATCCAGTACATCGTCCCGGGCGCCGGCGGCGTCGGCGAGATCCTCAACAACGCCTGGCTGTGAGCGCGAGGGCGTCGCCGCGGCGGCGCCCCGCCCGCTGTCAGCGGCCGCGCTTCGAGCGGCGGTTGTGGCCGGCGGCGAGCGCGCGATAGTCGATGTCCGCGTGCGGCCGGCTCACGGCGGGGCGCAGATCGCTGCAGAGCCGCGTGAGCTCCGCGACCATCGCGCCGAGATCGCTCGCGCCCGCGGCCCTGCGCTGCGCGAGCTCGCCGTAAGCGGCCGCGAGGGACGCGATGCCCTTGCCGGAGACGTGCCCGCGGCGCGACAGATCGACGTAGCTCCGCGCGAGCGCGACGCTATCGAAGTTGTGGGCGACGACCAGCGACTGCGCGACGCGGAGCACGGCGTGCGCCGCGATCCGGCCGTCCTCGTGGAGGACGAACGCCGCCTGCAGGTAGTTGTAGAAGGGGACGACCCGGTCGCCGAAGATCCGGAAATCCGACGGCGAGGACTGGCGGTCGAGGTGGATCAGGATGCGCTCGACGACGGGGCCCTTCTCGACATAGCTCGCGAACCGGATCGCATCGACGATGGTGTCGTCGTACGCGTGCCCGAGCCGCATCACCTCGCCGAGCTCCAGCGGGGTGACCCGGCCCTCGCAGACGTCCGCGTACAGCGAGTAGACGAACGCGTCGGCCTCCGCATCGTCCCCGAGCAGCACCTCGCGGATGAGCGCGCCGCTCTGGTCGCGCTGATCCGCGAGCTCGCAGCGCCGCTGGAGCAGCGCGGGCAGCTTGTAGCCGAGCTGCCCGCGCAGCGCGCGGAAGCGCAGGCGGAGGATGTTCTGCAGGTTGGGCTTCAGCGTGAGCGACGCCCAGCGCGCCCCGTCGAGCCGCAGCTTCTGCTCGATGCGGGAGCGGAGCTGCTCCGGGCTGCCCGAGAGGATGTGGGTCTCGACGCCCGCGCGGCCGAGCTCGCGCAGGAGCGACCCCGCGCCCGGCACGGTGCGCTTCTGATCCGGCCGCTCGATCGCGGTCCGCACGAGGTCGCGCAGCGTGTCGAAGTCGGTCCGGAGGTAGGTCTTGTCGAGGTCCCACCGCGCGATGAACGGCGCGCGCGGCGGCGATGCCGCTGCGTTCGCCGGCGATCCGGGCCCTCGCGATCGTTCCTCGTCGTTCACCGTCTCTCGCTCAGCGCGACATCCACTCGCGCCGCATCTTGTCGAGCGACTGCACCACGTCGCTGTCGGCGCCCTGCCGGGCGAGGTCCATCGCCTCGCGGAGGTACATCGACGCCTCGCCCGTGCGCTCGCGCTGGTGCGCCACGTGCGCCAGCGCGCCCAGGACGAGCGCGCGATCAGGCCCGCCTGGGCCGGCGAGGTCGAGCGCCTCGCGCAGCACGCCGTCGGCGTCGGTCAGATCACCGGCGCGCGCGAGCGCCTCGCCGAGCTTCCGGCTGAAGATCAGGACGGCGCGCACCGGATCGTCGAGCTCGCCCCGGAAGATCTCCCGCCGCGCCAGATCGAGGCCGCGGCGCAGCGCGAGCACGCTGCCGGCGCTGTCCCCGCGCGCGGCGGAGCGGTCCGCCGCCTGCTCGAGGAGCATCAGCGCGACGAACGCGTTCTGCGCGTGGTAGGCGTGGATCGCCTGCACCTCGAGCGGCAGCGCGAGCGGGTCGCCCGCGCTGTCGAACGTCGCCTTGGCGTGCAGATCGCGCCGGACGCCGGCCGGGATCGTCGCGAGCGTCACGTCGCGGAGCAGCGGGTGCGCCGTGCGGATGCCGCTCGAGTGCTCCTCGATCATGCCCGCCGCCGCGAGCTTGCCGAGCAGGTCGTCGAAGGCGCGGATGTCCGGGAGCAGGCGCTGCAGCGTGGCCCGGTCCGCCGCGTCGCCGATGACGGCGAGCGCCTGCAGCGTGCGGCGCGCGTCCTGCGGGAGCCGCTCGATCCGCGCGGCGACGAGGTCGGCCATCCGCGCGGGCGGGTCGCTGCCCCCCTCGAGCGTGTAGCGGACCAGCTGGTCGATGTAGAGCGGCGGCACCGTCGCGGCCTCGCCGCCGAGGACGGCCGGGCTCGCCGCGCTCGGCGGCAGGGCCAGCGGGGTTTGATCGGCGGCGCCGTCCGACGGGTCGCGCCGCGGCGACAGCCGCAGGCCGCCCATGCTCGGCGGCGTCTTGCGGGCGGCGCGGTGGTCCAGGCCGACGCTGCTGCGGAGGAGCGAGAGCGCGATGTCCTTCGGGAGGCCGCCGAGCGCGCGCACGGCGCCGCCCCACTCGGGCTCGAAGCCCGGCGTGTGGCTGGCGACGATGAGCAGCGCCGCGAGCGGCGGCTCCGCGATCACGTCGGCGAACGCGTTCCGGCTCGCGCCGTCGACGGCGTGCAGGTCGTCGATCGCGAGCAGGACCCGGTGCGGGAAGGCGGTCTGCTGCGCGCGAGAGAGCGCCCAGCGCAGGGCCTCCGCGGCGATGAAGCGGCGATCGTCGGGCGACAGGCCCCCCGCCGTCGGCTTGTTCCACGCGTGCCTGCGCACGTCGCTCCCGCGGTCGCCCTTGCCGAAGATCTCGAGCAGCCCGCGCCGCGCCTCCGGCGTCGCGCCGCTCCAGTTCGACGCGTTGCCGCCGTCGGGCGGGAGCTCGGCGAGCCCGGCGATCGCCCAGCGGAGCGCGTAGTAGCCGACCTCCGCGCCCCACGGGTCCGGGCCGGTCTGGATGACGATGTCGCCCCGGCTCGCGGCGACGTCGAGGAACTCGCGGAGGAGCCGGGTCTTGCCGACGCCGTGCTCGCCGACGATGCGCGCGGCGACGACCGAGCCCTCGACGTCGGCGAGGCAGGTGTCGAGCCACGCGAGGTCGTCCTCGCGCGCCGCGAACGGGAGCGGGAGCGTGGGGGCCGAGGGGGCGCGATCGCGCCGGGCGGCCTGGGGCGCTGCGCGCGGCGCAGGGGCGGGCGAGTGCGCCTGAGCGATCCTGGCGCCGCACTCGCCGCAGAACTTCTGGCCGCGCGGCACGATGGCCCGGCACGAGCCGCAGATGACCGTCGCGTCGGAGAACGAGAAGCGCCCCGAGGGGGTGTCGAACGTCCCGAGCGCCGCGCGCAGCGCCGCCGCGAACTCGTCCGCCGACTGGTAGCGCCGCGCGGCGTCCTTCTCGAGCGCCCGGAGCGTGACCTCGACGAGCGGCTCGGGGATCTCGCGCTCCGGCGCGAGCAGGGCGGGATCGGGCGGCGGCAAGGAGAGGTGCATCAGCACCACCTGCGTCGGCGATTCCGCCTCGAACGGGAGCCGGCCGGTCAGCAGCTGGAACAGGATGACGCCGCACGCGTAGAGGTCGCTCCGCGCGTCGATCGGATCGCCTCGCCCCTGCTCCGGGGCCATGTAGTCCGGGGTCCCGCAGACGATGCCGGGGCTCGTGATGTTCGTCGTCGCGACCTCCCCCTTCAGCTTCGCGAGGCCGAAATCGACGACCTTCACGAAGTCGCCGCCCGAGCGCATCGGCTCGAGCACGATGTTCTCGGGCTTGAGATCGCGGTGGATGATGCCGAGGTGGTGCGCCTCGGCGAGCGCCGCGAGCACCTGGCAGAGGATGTCGACGATGCGGCGGAACGGGAGCGGGCCGTCCTCGTAGACGACGCGGGCGAGGTCGCGCCCGCGCAGGAACTCCATGACGAGGTAGAGCTGCCCGCCGTTCTTACCGAAGTCGATGACCCCGACCGAGTTCGGGTGGTTGAGGCGGCTCGCGGCGCGGGCCTCGGTGATGAACCGGACCGACGCGCTCTCGTCGCCGAGCAGGTGGGGATGGATGATCTTGACGGCCACGGTGCGCCCCAGGGCCTTCTGCTCGGCCCTGTACACGCGGCCCATGCCGCCCACCCCGACGAGCTCCAGGATCACGTAGTTGCCAGGGAGCGTCGTCCCGATCAGCGGATCGTCGGACGTCCGGTTGAACTCCGAGATCGGGAAGCCGCACACCGGGCAGAATTTGTGCGCCTGCTCGCACGGATTCGCGCATTGCGGGCAGACCACTGTGGACACGCGCGGGACCTTACCACGTTCGGGATAGCGATTGGAGTCGAGGTCTCCCTCGGCCCGAGGGGGCGCCGTCCGGAGGGGGGCGGGGGGGCTCGTCCAGCCGTCTGTTAGGTCCTGGATCCTTCTTGGGGTAACCTCGGGCGCGATGGTTACGCCTCGCCTACGTCTCGGTCAGCTCCTGGTCGACGCGCGGATGATCACCCAGGACGCCCTCGAGAGGACCCTGGAGCAGCAGCGCACGGATGGCCGGCGGCTGGGGACGCTCCTTGTCGAGCAAGGGCTCATCAACGAAACCCAGCTGACGCAGATCCTGTCGCACCAGCTCGCTGTCCCGTGGGTGTCGCTCCTGCACATCGAGTTCTCGCGGCAGCTGCTCAACCTCGTCCCGCACGACGTGGCCGAGCGCTACTGCCTCGTCCCGATCTACGTTCGCCACGTCCGCAACCAGGGCGAGACGCTGTACGTCGCGATGGACGATCCGACGAACGAGGACGGCATGAAGGAGTGCATGGCGTTCTCCGGCCTGCCCGTGCGCGCGATGATCGCTCCGCCGAGCGATATCCGGAACGCGATCCGGGTCTATTACGGAGCGCGCGCCCGCTCGGCGCCGCCGCCCGCGCCCGCGAAGCAGGCCCAGGTGAGCGAGCCGCAGTCGCGGGCGCGCCCCGCCGACCCGCCTCCTTCGTCCGAGCTCTCCGGAGCGCCCGAGACCGCGCGCCACGCGGAGGACACGCCGCTGACGCCATCGACGCCGGAGCCCTTGCTGCTCACCAGGCCCGCCATGCGATCCGGGGCGCGGCTGGTCGAGGACGCGGGGCCGGCGATCGAGACCTCCGACGTCGACCCCTCCGACGTGGGCGTCATGGATGACGAGCTGGCGTGGGAACCGCCTCGCTCCGCGGCCAAGGAAGTCCGCAGCTCCCCGGAGGAGCGGCAGATCCGCGGCCGACCGGACGAGCGCTCGCGGCCGACGTTGAAGGTCGCGCCGACGCCCGAGCTGCTCGCGGCGGCGCAGGCAGCACGATCCGCCACGCCCGCGCAACCTGCGCAGCCAGCGCAGGCGCAGTTCACGCAGGCGGCACAGGCGCAGGCAGCGCAGCCGGAGCGCCGGAAGACGATGCGCCCGAGCTCCGCACCGGGGCCCGTCGCGGCGTCCGCCGGCGACGCGGCGCCGAGCATGGACGGGGCGCCGACGTCGAGCACGCCAGCCGCGGCTCTCCTCGGCGCGGTGCTCGGACGCGCCAGCGCTGCGGCGCGCACCGTCCCGGAGAGCGTGCCCGACTACGGCGACGAGCCCCCGAGCGAGCGCGAGGTGCGCAACATCCCCGCGCCGCAAGGCCGCGGTCGCCGGCGGATGGTCTCGCTCACCCTGCTCGACGGGACGACGATCACGCTCCCCGCGCGCGGGTCCAAATCCCAGCAGCAGCCGCAGCAGCCGCGAAAAGAAGCCCCGTCCCCCCGCGCCACCGCGCAGTCCGAGCCGCCTCCTCCTCCCACGGCGGACGACTCGGGCCTCACCGCGCGCGATCTGGTTTCCGCGCTGCGCGCGGTGTCCCACGGCGCCGACGCGAGCGAGATCCTCGGCAACAACGTGCGCTGGGAGGCGATGTTCGCCGCGCTCCTGTCGCTGATGCTCAAGAAGCACCTCATCGCCGACTGGGAGTTCGTCGACGAGCTGAAGAAGATCTGACGCGAAGCAGCAGCTCGGTCGCCGCTGCCGGCGCGCCGCGCGCATCTTCGACGTGGCACGTGGCACGTGGCGCGCGGCGCGCTCGCGAACGGCGGCCGTCAGCGCGCCTCCCGCGCCGCGCCTGCGCGGATCAGCGCGTCGATGTCCCCTTCCGAGAAGCCCGCGTCGCGGAGCACGGCGCGCGTGTGCTCGCCGGCTCGAGGCGCCGGCGCGAACGCGACGCCCGCCGGCGTGACCGGCGTCCTCAGCTGGGGGATCCGGCCGCGCGGCGAGGCGATCTCGAACAGGAGATCGCGCGAGGCGAGGTGGGGATCCGCCGCGGCGCTCCGCGGATCGACGACCGGCTCGAGGCAGCAGTCGCGCTCGGCGGCGAAGGTCTCCCACTCGGCGCGCGTCCTCTCCCGAACGACGGCGGCCAGCTTGCGCTTGAGCTCGGCCTGGTGCGGCCCGGGGACGAGCGCGCTCGGGTCGGGATCGAGCCCGGCGCCCTCGCAGAACGAGGCCCAGAACTTCGGCTCCAGCGCGGCGAGGGCCATCGCGTGCCCGTCCTTCGAGAGGTAGGTGTTGTACGGCGCGAGCCCGCCGGTGAGCGGCGCGCCGCCCGCCGCGCGCGCCGTCTCCCCGACCGCTTCTCCGCCGCTCGCGAGCGCGGCGGCGAGCGTGGGAAGGGCGAAGCCGAGCACGCCGTCGGTCATGGCGATGTCGAGCACCGCGCCCTGCCCGGTCCGCTCCCGCTCGCGCAGCGCGGCGAGGATGGCGATCACGCACCACATCCCGCCGCTCATGTCGGCGACCTGGAAGCCCGGCACCTGCGGTGGCCCCTCGGCGGGCCCCTGCGCGCCGAGGACCCCCGCGCGCGCGATGTAGTTGAGATCGTGCCCCGCGCGCGCCGCCAGCGTGCCCGTTTGACCGTAGCCGGTCAGCGCGCAGACGATGAGCCGCGGGTTGTCCGCGCGCAGCGCCGCGTGACCGAGCCCGAGCCGATCGAGCACCCCCGGGCGGAACTGGTCGAAGAGCACGTCGTAGCCGGCGACGAGCCGGCGGAAGGCGTCGCGACCCTCAGGCGCCTTCAGGTCGAGCAGGGCGCTGCGCTTGCCGCGGTTCAAGAGCTGGAACGCCGCGGATTCTCCGGCGATCTGCGGGGGGAGCTGGCGCAGGAAGTCCCCGCCGGCGACGTCCTCGATCTTGTCCACCGTCGCGCCGAGATCCGCGAGCACGAGGGTCGCGAAGGGGCCCGGCAAGAGCCTCGAAAGATCGAGGACGCGCGTGTCGGTGAGAGGGCGCACGGCGGCTTTCCTGTCGTTGCGCGAGATCCGTCGAGGGATCGAGCGATCGAGGAATGATGAGCGAAGGGCGCGCCGCGCGCAGAAGGCACACGAGGTTGGCTGGGGCGGACGCAGGGGCTGCGATCCACCAGCGAGCCGTTACCGCGCGCGGCGGCGCAGGCGGGCTCGCCGGATCTCCGCCGGCGCCCGGATCAGCCCGCGTTGAGCTGGAACAGCTTCGGGAGCTTCATCGCGAGCATCTGGTTGCCCGTGACCTTCAGCTTGCCCGCGAAGAAGAGCTGCATCGAGTTGGCCTGCGGATTCTCGTGCAGCTTCTGGAAATCCTCGCTGCTGAGCGAGATCGTGACATCCGCGTTGCCAGGGTTGCCCGAGGAGAGCTTGGGCCCGCTGTCGGACAGGTCGATCAGCCACTCGCCGCCGCCCTCGCCCGTCACGTTGATCTGGTACTTCCCGCCGATCTGCTTGGCCGCGTCCGAATGCTTCACCAGCGCAGCGGGCAGCTCCTCGTTGAACAGTTTCTGGATATCGACGGCCATGGATCGCCTCCGGATGTCGTGTGGGACGGTGACTCGAAATCGCCTGGATACCGAGCGCGGTTTACCCGTGCCCGCGCGCGGGAGTCAAGCGAAGCACGACGCCCGCGCGCTGTCTCCTCGCTCCGTCAGGGCAGCCCTGGCGCGCCGCCTCGTCGACCCATCAGGACAACCCTGGCGCTGGGTTCACCGTGGATGCGTCATGCACGCGCGCGCGGCGCCTGCGCGGCGGGCCGGGGCGCCTTGTCCAGCGCGGATCGGATCGGGACCATCAGCAGGCGATCGATGGCGACGCGCTGATCGGCGGGCGGCGGGCTCTCCGGTATGCCTTGCATCAGCCGGAGGTCACGGAGCGCGCCGCGATCGAGCGGGCCGAGCGATGTCCCCAGCACGTCGAGCGGCGGCGTCATCGCGGGGAGCAGACAGACGAGGGAGAGCTCGTTGGTACCCTGGCGTACCCACGTTCCCTGGTACACCGCGATCGCCTGCCCGAGCGCCTCCTGGAACACGAACGCGCGCCACTCGAGCGGCGCCGTCAGATCGAAGACGCGGCCGCCGGCGCGGAGCTCGCGGCTGTCGAGGCCGAGGGCGGCGCCGCGCGCGTCGGTCAGGAGGAAGCGCTCGAGGCACCCAGGAGAGCGCAGCGTGAGCTCCTCGAGCAGCGCGGCGAGCGCCGCGGGGCTGAGCGAGATCGGCTCGCCGTCCGGGCCGATCGCCTCGAGCCCGACCTCGTCGGAGCCCACGACGGACGCGTGGTCGAGCAACGCGGCGAAGGTGCGCCGCGAGGGGCCGTCGAAGCCGGCCCCGATGGAGGACATCCCGGCGCTGGAGCTGAGCAGGGCGACGATACGATCCCGGCGCGGCGTCGCGAGGAGCGTGACGCCGAACCGCTCGCGGGTGGTGAGCAGCACGTGCTGCGCAGCGCTGCTCTGGCTTCGAAGGAGCAGCTGATCGCCCTCGAGGCTCAGCCCGCGCCGGCTCACCTGCGGAGGGGGCACGAGCTGCCGCCGTCCCCGCGCGAGCAGCGCGACCGCCGCCGTCACGAGGGCGACCGGCAACAGCGCACGGAATATCAGGCCGCGCGCGGTCACGACCAGCACGAGCGCGGCCAGGAAGAGCGGGATCGCCCAGCGCCGCCGGGTGTCCGTGCCCCCCGCTGGCGTCACGTCGGGAGCGGTCGCGTCGAACCAACGGGCCCGTGGGACAGGCGTCACGGCGGCGTCGCTCGCCGGCTCGCCCGCGCGCTGCGTCGCCGGCCTGCCTGTCGCAGAGGGAGGCTCGTGGGCTCGGACCTCGATCGACGGGAGCATCGCGACGGACCCAAGCGGGTCCTTCTGGCCCTTCGCCTCGCGTCCCATCGCACCTCCACCCCGACCGAAAGTTGGCGGTAGAATAGCATTGACCGAGGCCGGAGCGAGGGGACTTTGGGACAACGCGCTGCGTAGGGTGCTGCGCGTTGTTGACGACCCGCTCTGTTACAACCCGTTACAACCGGTTACGACTGGTTACGACCGGTTACGACCGACTACGGCCTGCCGAGGACGTCCCCGGCGGGTCGCGAATGGCGTGCGCTGCGACGTGTCACGCCGCGTTGCGACCCCTCCTCGGCGACGAGGAGCCCGATGAGGTCCGCTCGCATGCTTCCTCGAACTCGCGGTTTTCCGTATCCGAGATGGATAGCGCCTGCCCCGGAACGACTGGTGATGCGGCGGATCCGGTCGAAGCGGAGGTAGCTCTCTGCCGCAGGCGTGGGACCGATGGCGTACGACGCGCTCGCGAGGCGGACATGGAGGTTGTCGCCGCCTGCGTCGCTGCAGACGGCGATGCCCTGGAGGCCGGCCTCATGCAGCGATCGGAGGACTCGCACGGCGATCTCGCCGCGGTCGGGGAGGAGGACCTTGCGGATCACGAGCCGGCCCTTTCACACGGAATCGCCTCCGCGAACGGCCCGTCGCTCCGCCGCTCCGCGCCGAGCCTCGTCGCGCGCCCGACGGCGGGCTCGCCTGACGCGGGATCAGGCCCGCGAGAGTCTTTCCACAGGCCGAGCAAAAGGGTACGTCTGCCCTGTGCAGCGCCGCGATATCCCGCCCGAGCTCTCGTTCGCGGCCCTTCCCGTCGCCGAGCCTCGCGAGCTCACGGGCCCGCCGCCCTCGCGCCGCCAGCGGGGCGCCGAGCCGGAGGTGGTCTCGGTCGCGGAGCTGGATCGCCGGCTGAAGCGGATCCTCGAGGGGTCGACCGCGGACGTACGCGTCGAGGGCGAGATCTCGGGCCTGCGCGTCGTGGGCAGCGGCCACGCCTACTTCACGCTCAAGGACGAGAGCGAAGAGGCGGCCATCGACTGCGTGATGTACAGGACCGCGGCGCCGCGCGCGCGGAAGCTGCTCGCCGACGGCGCGCGCGTCGTGCTCACCGGCCGCGCCACGGTCTACGTGCCTCGGGGCCGGCTCCAGTTCTCCGCGGACGACGCGCGCCTCGCCGGCCGCGGCGCGCTCCTGGAGGCGCTCTTCCGCCTCAAGGAGAAGCTCGCCGCCGAGGGGCTCTTCGCGCCGGAGCGCAAGCGCAAGCTGCCCGTCGATCCGCAGATCATCGGCGTCGTCACGAGCGGCGACGGCGCGGCGATCCACGACATCGTGACCGTCGCGTTCCGCCGCGGCGGCGCACGGCTGATCCTGGCGCGCACGCCGGTCCAGGGCGCCGGGGCAGGGCAGCGGATCGTGCGCGCGATCGCGCTGCTCGAGGAGTTCCCGGGCATCGAGGTGATCATCGTGGGGCGCGGGGGCGGCTCGGCCGACGACCTCAGCGCGTTCAACGAGGAGATCGTCGTCCGGAAGGTCGCGGCCGCGCGCGTGCCGATCGTGAGCGCCGTGGGGCACGAGATCGACGTCGCGCTGACCGACCTCGCCGCCGACGCGCGCGCCGCCACGCCCTCGCAGGCAGCAGAGATGCTCGTCGCGGACGCGGCCGCGCGGCGCGCGGCGCTGGAGCACCTCGAGGCCCGCATGCGCCGCGCGATCGCCCACCGGTTCCGGGGCGCTCGGGCCGATCTCGACCGGCAGCGCGCCCGGCTCGGCTCGCCCGCGCAGATCCTGGCGGAGCCCCAGCAGCGCATCGACGACGCCATGGCGAGGCTCCGGCGCCGCATGGAGCGCATCCTCGTCGAGGATCGCGCCGCGCTCCAGCGCCTCGAGCGGAGGCTCGCCGCGCGCCACCCGCGCGCGGTGCTCGCGGGCGCCCGCGGGGCGCTCAGGCCGCTGTCGGTGCGCCTCGCCGCCGCCGCGCACCGCCACGTCGCCCTCCTGCGGGAGGGCTTCGCGGGCGACGTGGCCCGGCTCGAGGCGATGTCGCCGCTCCGCGTGCTCGCGCGCGGCTACGCCATCGCGACGGACGCGTCGGGGCGCGCGGTCCGGGATCACCGCGAGGTCGCGCCGGGCGATCCGATCGCGGTGCGCGTGCACCACGGCGCGCTCCTCGCGCGGGTCGTCGTCACCGCAGGTCCGGACGAGCCGCTCGTCGAGGGCCACGCGCACGCGCCGGCAGCGGCGGCAGCGGTGGCAGCGGCGGCGCCCGCGCCGCCTGCGCGCCAGGGCGGCGGCCCGCGCGCCGCGTCCGGCCGCGCGCCGAGGCGCAAGAGGACGCAGCCCGGCGCGCCCGCGTGCGAGCAACTCGGGCTCGGCTTCGCGGCCGAGGAGCACGCCCCGGCCGTCGGTCGCGCGGGCGCCGCCGGCCAGGTCTCGGTGGGGCAGGGCGGCGCGGAGGCCGGTCCTGAGGAGAGGCACCATGTCGAACGCTGAGCGGCGAAGGTTCGGTCTTGTGGGGCACCCGGTGGGCCACTCGGTCTCGCCGGCGATGCACTCGGCCGCGTTTCGGGCGCACCACCTGCCGCACATCTACAGCGCGTTCGACGTGCCCACCGGCGCGGAGCTCGCGCGCTTCGTCAGCGACATCCGGAGCGGCCTTATCGCTGGCGCGAACGTCACGATCCCGCACAAGCGCGCGATCATGTCGATGGTCGACGACGTGGACGCGAGCGCGGCCGACGTCGGCGCCGCGAACGTCCTCTGCGCGACGGAGGCGCGGCGCGTGACGGCGTACAACACCGACGTGGTCGCGCTCCGCGACGAGCTCGCGCTGCTCCTGGGATCCGCCCCGCCCCGCGGGGACGATCCGGAGGGGCCGTACGGCGCGCGCTCGAGCCCGCGCCAGCGCGCGGTGATCATCGGCGCGGGCGGCGCGGCGTTCGCGGCGATCGCCGCGTGCAAGCTGCTCGGCTATCACCTCATCAGCGTGACCACCCGCTCGTGGACCGGCACCGAGGCGATGCTCGAGTCGCCCGCGGGGCAGCGCGCGTCCGAGCTCGGCGCGCTCACCGCGCCCTGGCCGATCCCGACCGACAGGTCGATCAGCAGCAAGTCCTCCGTGGCGCTGCGGCTCAACTGGAGCGAGTTCACCGTCGCCGCCGACCTGATCATCCAGGCCACGAGCGCCGGCATGCTCGGGGGGCCGCCCGGGGAGGAGGTCACGGGCATCATCCCGTGGGACGCGCTCTCGCCGAGCGTGTGCCTCTACGACCTCGTCTACAACCCCCCGGTGACGCCCTTCCTCCGGACGGCGCGCGAGAGAGGGCTCCGCGCCGAAGGCGGGCTCGGGATGCTGGTCGGCCAGGCGGCGCAGTCCTTCACGCTCTGGACCGGCCTCCCGGCGCCGGTCGAGGTGATGCGCTCCGCCGCCGAGGATTCGCTCAGGAAGGCAACCGGCGGTCGATGAGCTCGGACGGATCCCGGCGGAATTCCCCGCCCCACGACGCGCTGTCGTCCACGCCCGCGGCGCCCCGCGGCCAGGGCGCCGCGCTCGAGCACGCCTCGCCGTGGCCGCACGTCGAGGTGCGGGGCCAGTTCTCGATCGCGCGCAAGGAGTGGCTGCACACGAACGGCGCGGGGGCCTACGCGAGCTCGACGATCGCCGGCATGCACACCCGCCGTTACCACGGCCTGCTCGTCGCGGCCCTCGACCCTCCGCGGCGCCGGCACGTCATGCTCTCGCACGTCGACGTCTGCGTCCGCCCGGTCCGACAGCAGGGCGCGCCGTCCGAGCGCCGCGCCTCGTGGCCGCGGTGGGACCTCGCCAAGCACCAGTTCCCGGGCATCGATCCGGAGAGCAGCTCGTTCTACCTCGAGCGCTTCGATCAGGATCCGCTCCCGCGCTGGGCGTACGCCGTCCCGGGCGGCGAGCTCGAGGTGACGCTCGGCCTCGTGCGCGGCGAGAACGCCGCCGTCCTCCGTTATGCCTGGAGCGGGGCGGATCCGGTGATGCTGACGCTGCGCCCGCTCCTCGCCGCCCGCCACATCCACCAGCTGCTCCGCGAGAACGGCGGGATCTCCCAGAAGGTCGAGCTGCGCGCAGGGGCGGCGCGCGGCGAGCCCGGCTCGGGGCGCGACCGCCCCGTGATGGGCGAGGTCCGGGTGCAGCCGAACCGCGCGCTGCCGAGGATCTGCTTCCGCTACCAGGGCACGTTCGTCGGCTCGCAGGACTGGTGGCGACGCTTCGAGTACCTCGGCGAGCAGGATCGGGGCCTCGACTTCCTCGAGGATCTCTGGACGCCGGGCCATTTCGAGACGGTGATCGGTGCCGAGCCCGTTCACCTGCTCGTGGCGGTGGGCGCGCTGCCCGACGACGAGCCGGAGAACCTCCTCGCGGCGGCGAGCGCGGCGATCCGCGCCGAGGACCCGGGGCCCCGGCGCCCGCTCCTGGAGCGGAAGCTCACCATCGCGGCCGAGGCGTTCCGCGCCGACGCGGCCGCGCGGCCCAGCGTCATCGCGGGCTATCCCTGGTTCGAGGTGTGGGGCCGCGACGCGCTCATCTCCCTGCCCGGTCTCTACCTCGTGCCCCGCAAGACCGAGGCCGCGATCCGCGTCCTCCGCGCGATGATCGACGCGATGCAGGACGGCCTCGTGCCGAACCGGCTCCCCGACGCGGGCGAGCCGGCGGACTTCCACGCGGCCGACGCGACCCTCTGGCTGTTCGAGGCGGCTCGCCTGCTCGCGGACGCGGTCGGCGACACGCACCCGTTCGTGGCGGGCGAGCTGCTCGGCGCGCTCCGCGACGCCTTCGAGGCGGCCATGCGCGGGACCCGGAACGGGATCCACGTCACGGCCGACGGCCTCTTCGCCGCAGGGCGCCTGGGCGAGGGCGCCTTCGACGGGCTCACGTGGATGGACGCGCGCGTCGCGGGCCGCGCGGTGACCCCGCGCGCCGGTTGCCCGGTCGAGCTCACGGCGCTGTGGGCGAAGGGCTCGGAGACGCTCGCGCGCCTCGCGCGGGCCGCCGGCGACGCCCGCCTCGCGGGGCGGGCGGAGGCGGCCGCGAGCGCGGCGCGTCGGGGCTTCGCCGCCCGCTTCTGGTGCGAGGAGACCGGCTACCCGTACGACGTCATCTCGGAGCGCGCGGACGGGGAGGGCGCGTTCCGCGACGCGTCGATCCGCCCCAACGCGCTGATCGCCGTCGCCGTGGATCCCGCCTGCTTCACGCCGGAGCGGGCCGCGTCGCTGCTCGACCGGGTCCGCCTGGAGCTCGTGACCCCCGCCGGCGTGCGCACGCTCTCGCCGGCCGATCCGGCCTACGCGCCCCGGTACCAGGGAGGCCCCGAGGCGCGCGACAGCGCCTACCACCAGGGCACGGCCTGGCCGTTCCTGCTCGGGTTCTACGCGCGCGCCGCCCGGCGCTTCTCCACGCTCGGCGAGCACGTGATCCCGCTGCTGCACCGGCTCGCGGCCTCCGCGGCCGCGAACGAGATCGCGCTCGGCCAGGTGCCCGAGGTCGCCGCCGGCGAGCCGCCGCACCACCCTGGTGGCAGCTTCGCGCAGGCCTTCAGCGTGGCAGAGCTCCTGCGCCTCGTCGCCTGGGACCTGCCCGCCCAGGACCCAGGCAGCGCCGCGGGCGCGCCGCCGCGCTGAGCCACGCCGGCCCGCGGGGCCGGCGCGCGCCTTCAGCCGTCGCGTTCCAGCGCCGACTCCTCGCGCAGCGCCTTGCCGCCCCGGGCGGTGAAGCGGAGCAGCTTCCCCGGATCCTCGGCCTCCATGGCGAAGGCCTCGACCTCCTCGAACAGCGCCTCGATCTTTCGAGGACCGCACGTGGGCAGGAAGCCGCGGAGCACGCGCGGGTCGTAGAACCGGAAATACTGCTGCTTGCCTGTCCCGTTCTCGACAAGGAGAAACCGGCGGAGGTGCTTCCGCACGTCGCCGAACGCGCGGTCGCTCGTCAGGAAGACGCCCCAGCAGTCGCCCCAGCCTCCGTCGACCAGCGCGTCGAGCAGCCTGGACCCGTGCGGGAGGTGCACGAGCGTGGGGCCGACGTCCGCGAGGATCTCGCCCTGGAAGCCGGTGTAGAGCGAGGCGGTCTGCTCGCCCGCGTCGCCGAGCAGCAGCCGGATGCGCGGGTCGCGGGCGGCGTCGACCACCGCGAAGAGCGGCGAGCGCTCCTGCCGGAGCCGCGCCCGCGCCGACGCGGCGAACGGCGCCCCGGTCGCGAGCACCGCGGCCCTGCGCGCGCGGCGCGAGGGCGGCGCGGGCTCGGTCGGCGCGTAGCGGCGGTTCACCTCGCGGCGCACCACCGCGAAGACGGTCCCCCCCGCGCGGATCTCGTCGCCGTCCCGGAGCGACACCTCGCGCGCCCGCTCCCGGTTGACCTGCGTCCCGTTGCGGCTCCCCAGGTCGCGGAGGAGGTAGCTGCCGTCGATCTGCTCCACCGAGAAATGCAGGGCAGAGAGCTCACCGTCGCTCGTGATCGAGAGATCCGACTCAGGCGCGCGGCCGACGAGCAGCGGACGGTCGCCAGGGATACGCGCCGTCTGCCCGGCCAGGGGGCCCGAGATGACCCGGAGGACGAGCCCTGCTTCCTGGTCTTCGCTCATGGTCGTCTCCATCGCACAAGGCGCCGATGAGGCCGGCAAGTAAGCCTAGAACACCGATCGGCGGGAAATCCACCCGAAGGCGGGCGCCGCGCGGGAGACGACCCGGCCACTGTCAATCTTTTCCGCCTTCGAGGCGAGGGCCCTTTGGCGCAGCCTGCGCGCATTTCACGCTGGCAGCCCTCGTTCGCCGCCCGAGACAGCGAGGGTGCGACGCGCGCGGATGCGTCAGCCGTGGCGGCTCCGCAGCGGTTCGAGGCGCAGCCAGCGCGCCACGAACGCCCGGTCCTCGGGGGCGAGCGCGCCGGTGACCCGCGCGGCCACGAGGTAGAGGCCCGCGTAGAGCGGGGCGCAGAGCGCGAGGCAGAGCGCGGGGCGCCTGTCGGTCGCGCCCGTGAGCAGGAACGCGGCGAGCGGCGCCGCGGCCACGATCGCGGTGGCCGCGACGCGCCCGTAATGGCCCCACGGGAAGACGCCGCGGAGGCCGACGCCGGAGAAGCGCGCGATGCAGGCCACCGTCAAGGCGATCACGAGCACCTGGGTCAGCACCGCCGAGAGCGGCGCGCCGACCATGCCGACCGTCGGCAGGAGGACCAGGTTCGCCGCGGCGTTGAACGCCATCGAGAGCACCTGGATCCGCAGGATCATCGACGTCTTCCCGAACGCCATCAGCATGATCGCGTACGCCGTCACGCGCAGCGGCAGGAGCGCGGAGTAGATGCGAAACGGGACGGCGGCGCCGGCGTAGGCGTCGCCGTAGATGGCGCGCATGAGCGGCTCGGCGAAGAGGAGGAGGAACACCGCGATCGGGAGCATGATCAGCGTCGTCTTGCGGACGCCCGAGTGCCACAGGTCGATCGCCGCCCTCGCGCCCTCCTCCGGCGTCCGGCCGTTCTCGACGCGGGCGACGAGGTCGGGGAGCATCGTCGAGGCGACGGAGTAGGCGAGGACGCCGACGAGCGGGAGCTCCTGCGAGCCGACGGAGAACTCGGCGTAGAGACCCGCGCTGAAGAAGAGGCCGATGACGAACTTGTCGAGCTTCTGGTTGAAGAGGCCGGCGAAGCGCGTGACCGAGAGCGGGAGCGCGTAGGCGAGCTGCGCCCTGACGCCGCCAGGGAACGGGGCCGCGGCGACGTCCTGGAACAGCCGCGCGTAGAGCCGGTACGAGAGCCAGAGCCGGAGGGCCTGCGCGGCGCACTGGGCGGCCACGATCCAGGCGATAGAGCACCCGAGCGCCGCGGGGACGATCGCGCTTGCGGCGTTCGAGAGCGTGACGATCAGCGCGAGCCCCGCCGACTTGCGGTGGTTGTTCGTGGCGATGAAGAGCGGGCCGAACACGCTCGCCGGGTAGGCGATCACGCTCATGAGGCCGATGAGCAGGAGGAGCTGCGTGACGCCCTCGCGGCCGTCGAGGAAGACGCTGGGGACCAGCGCGAACACCGAGAAGGCCAGCGCGGACAGCGCCCCGAGGCCGACCAGGAGCAGCATGCTCTGCCGCACCAGCCCACGGAGCTCGGCGCGGGTCACCTTGGGCGCGAAATAGAGGAACGACTCCGGGAGGTAGAGCAGCGCGAAATCGCGCCCCGTCACGAACAGCATCGTCGCGAACGCGAGCACGCCGTACTCGGCCTTGCCGAGCAGCCGCACAACGACGATGCCCTGCACGAGGACGATCAGCGTGTTGACGACCTGCCCGCCGACGATCATCCCGATCCGGTCGGCCAGCGATGTGCCCTGCGCCTCGCCGGGGCCCGGCGCTGCCTTGGCAGCCCGCGCGACCTCCGGGGCCCGCGAGGGCGCGCTCGGCTCGACCGGGGCGGGCTGCTCGTCCTGCATGGCGGCTCGGTAGCACATGCGCGGGCAGGAGCGGCCTCCCGAGGCGTGCGCGCGGCGCCCGGCTAGCCCGTGATATAGGTCCCGCGATGAAGCGCGCGCTCCTCGTGAGCTACTACTTCCCCCCGCGGTTCAGCATCGGCGGTAAGCGCGCGTACCGCTTTGCGAAATTTCTGCCGGAGCACGGCTGGGAGACGACGGTGCTCGCGGCCAAGCCGCCTCCCGGCGAGCGGGTGGATCCGTCGTTCACCGACGCCGACCTGCCCGCGTGCGATGTACGCCGCGACTACCTCACGGACGCCGAGCTCGCGCGCATGCCGCGCCGCGCGCTCGGCTCCGACGGCACCCTGGAGGCGCCGACCGAGGCGCCGGTGCCGGTCGCGCAGCGCAAGGGCTTCGCGCGGGTCGCCGCCGAGATCCGCTACGTCCCGGTGATCGGCCCGGATGCAGGCCGCGTCCCGGCCCTCGCGGTCCGCATCGCGCGCCTCGCTCGCGAGGTCGGCGCCGAGGTGATCTTCGCGAGCGGGCCGCCGTGGGAGGCCGTGCTCGCGGGCGTGCTGGCCGGCAGGGCCATCGGCCGGCCGGTCGTCGTCGACTTCCGCGATCCGTGGTCGTTCGGCCCGCTGATGGCGACGCGGCCCGCCTGGAGCCGCGCGGCCGCGGCGCTCGTCGAGCGGGCCGTGGTGGGCGCCGCCGCGGCCTTCACGGTGACGTCCGAGATGACCCGCGACGCCTACGCCGAGCGGCGCATCGCGCGCCGCGTCGAGTGCATCCGGACCGGCTTCGATCCGGACGCGGCGGCCGCCCCGCAGCGCGGCGAGGCGGTGACGCTCGTGCACTTCGGCAACTGCTACAGCGAGCGCACGCTCGCGCCGTTCGTCCGCGCGCTCGCGGCCGTCGCGCGCCGGAGATCGCTCGGCCCGGGCGCGATCCGGCTGCTCAACCTGGGGCGCGTCGCGAGGAGCGACCTCCGCCTCGCCGAGGAGCTCGGGGTGTCGCGGCTCTTCGAGTACCGCACGGTGCTGCCGTACGCCGAGGGGCTCGGCCTCGTCGCGGGCGCCGATCTCGCGCTGCTCGCCGGCTGCGGCGAGGAGCCGTACTTCCTGCCTGGCAAGCTCTACGACTACCTCCTCGCGCGCGCGCCCGTGCTCGCCGCCTTCGCGTCCCCTGAGATCGAGCGCATCCTCGAGACGACCCGCCTCGGCTGGACGCACGCGGCCGGCGACGCCGCGGCGATCGAGCGCCGCATCGAGGACGCGCTCGACGCGCGCGCGGCCGGTCGGCCGCTCGTCGAGCCCGATCACGCGGCGCTCTCCGCGCTGAGCGCGCGCGCCAGCGCGGGGGCGCTGGCCCGCCTCTTCGAGGACGTCGCGGCGAGCCCGAGGGGCTGACGCCGCGCTCTCCGCGCTGAGCGCGCGCGCCTGACGCCGCGCTCTCCGCGCTGAGCGCGCGCGCCGACGCCGCTCCCCGGGCGGCGCCCGCTCGACATCCTTGCCTGCGCGGCGGCCCCCGTGGCATGCGAGCCCGCGATGCCTGACCATCTTCTCCAGGATCGAGCGGGGCTCCCCGAGGCCGAGCGCGCCCTTCAGGAGGCGTGGCGCGCGAAATACGCGCCCGAGGTGAAGGAGCTCATCGTGCGGCGCGAGGTCCCGTCGCCGAAGCTCACGCTGATCGTCATCTCCTACAAGGCGAAGGACTACCTGATCGAGTGCCTCCAGCACGCGCGCGGCCAGACGGCTGCGCTCGACGTGCCGTTCGAGATCCTGCTCGCGGACAGCGGCGGCATCGAGCACCTGCGGCCGCGCTCGGCCCCGCTCGTCGACGTCGAGCTGCGCCTCACCGACGGAATTCCGCTGAACGCCGCGCGCAACGCCGCCATCGCCTGGGCGCGGGGCGAGTACGTCGCCTTCATCGACGACGACGGGCTGATCGCGCCGACGTTCGTCGAGGTCGTCTGCCGTGTCTTCCAGGACCCCCGCATCGCGGCGATGCGCGGCCGGATCATCCCCAAGGAGCACCCCTATTTCTGCACGCTCGCGGGGCACTACGACCGCGGCGACGACGTCGTCGACGACGTCCTCGCGACCGAGGGGCACATGGCGATCCGGCGCGGCGTCTACCTCTCGACCGGGGGCTTTCCCGATCAGTTCTACGGCGCCGAGGGGGTCTACCTCGTCTACCGGATCGCGAAGGACTTCCCTGATCTGCGGGTCGTCTACGTGCCCGATCTCCTGATGCGGCACGACTACTTCGACAGCTGGGAGAACTTCATCTGGAAGACGCGCAAGTACCGGCGCATCCGGCGCGAGGTGGGCGGCATGGAGCCGGATCCCGAGTTCCTGCGCTACCTCGACGCGTACCTCGCGCGGCGGAAGCCGCATCGCCGGCTCACGGTGGAGCAAACGGTGGCGCTCGGGTTGCTCAAGGTGGTGCGCTGGGGGGTCCAGCGCCTGCCGGCGTGGGCCGTGGGGCAGCCTTGATGGAGCGGGCCGGCGGGGCGCGCAGGGGAGGGAGGCGGACCGATGGCTGAAGAGGGCGGCTTCGAGCGGGATCTCGCGGCGATCAAGCGGCACTACACCGAGCGCTTCCTGCCCGGGAACCCCTGGGCGAGCCTGCTCAACGCCCACCCGTACCTCGTCGCGCGGCAGCGGCAGCGCCGCCTGCGCGAGGCGCTCGTCGCGTGCGGCGTGCGCACGCCCGAGGCGCTGCGCGAGATGTCGGTGCTCGACGTGGGCTGCGGGTCGGGATCCAACCTGGCCTGGCTGGTCGAGCTCGGCGCGGATCCGACGCGCCTCACCGGCATCGATCTCGTCGCGCAGCGCACCGAGCTCGCGCGCTCGCGCTTCGCTGGCATCCGCTTCGTCGCGGGCGACTTCCTGACGGCCGACGTCGGGGGCCCGTTCGATGTGGTGATGATGTTCGCGGTCCTGTCGTCGGTGACCAACACGGAGCTCAAGCGAGGCCTCATGGACAAGGCGCTCCGCCTGCTCCGGCCGGGCGGCATCTTCTTCTTTTACGATGTCGTGTCGCGGCAGCCCGTCCCCGGCAGCGCGGACTACCAGCGCCTCACGTTCGCGGAGCTCGAGGGGTATTTCGCCCCCCGCACGCTGCACATCTTTCGCAGGGACATCCTCCGGCGCGACGTCGCCGATCGGCTCGTGCGGCGCTTCGGCGTGACCGTGGCCGAGCTCGTCCAGGCGACGCGGCTGCTCAACATCGACGGCACCTTCGCCTACGCGCGCGGCTAGGCCACCCGTGAGCGCCGCGAGCCCGCACCCTCTGACGCGCCGCCGGACGCGCGGGGCGAGCGTCGTGGGGCAAAATTCCCCGCCGGGGTGAAAAGGTCCCGCCGGCAGCCTGCCCGCGCGAGCCGCCCAGGGTGCTGAACAGCCCGGTTCCGCTGTGGCGCGGTCTGGCATGAGACGTGCCGAAAGACGGGGGAAACCACGCGCCAGCACGTGAAGACCACGTGATGAGCAGCCACAGCCGGTCGGTTCAGCGCGCACAGCGCGGCTGCCACCGCAGGAGATGACTCCATGTCCCAACGCGTCCTCCCCCCGTCGGCCGCGATCGCCTGGCACAGCCTGCCTGCCCCCGATGTGCTCTCCAGGATCGAGAGCGCCGAGGCCGGCCTCGCGGGCGACGAGGCCGCCCGGCGGCTCAAGGACGTCGGGCCCAACGTGATCCAGCGCGCGAAGGGCGACGGCCCGCTCAAGCTGCTCTTCCGTCAGATCAACGACCCCCTCATCTACGTGCTGCTCGCGTCGGCGGCCCTCGCGATGGCCATGGGCGAGGCGATCGACGGCGCGGTCGTGCTGGCGGTCGTGGTGCTCAACACGGCGATCGGCTTCGTCCAGGAGCTCCGCGCGGGCAAGGCGATCGAGGCGCTCGTCGACATGGTGCCCCAGACGGCCACGGTCGTGCGCGGCGGCCAGCGGAGCGTGATCCCCGCCGCCGACGTGGTCCCCGGCGACGTGGTGGTGCTCGACGCCGGCGACAAGGTCCCCGCTGACGCCCGGCTGCTCTCGGTGAAGAACCTCCACGTGGACGAGTCGGCGCTCACCGGGGAGTCGGTGCCGTCGGACAAACACGTCGCCGCGGTCCCCGAGGACGCCGGCGTCGGCGATCGCAAGAACCTCGCCTTCGGCGGGACGCTCGTGACCAGCGGCACGGCCACCGCGGTGGTCGTCGCCACGGGCGCCGCGACCGAGCTCGGCCGCATCTCCTCGATGCTCCACGAGGCGACCGAGATCGAGACGCCGCTCACGCGCTCGATGGCCAAGGTCGGCCGCGTGCTGACCGTCGCGATCGTCGCGGTCGCGCTGCTCATCGTCGGGGTCGCGCTGCTCCGGGGCTACCGGCCGGTCGACGCGATGCTCGCGGGCATCTCGCTCGCGGTCGCCGCGATCCCGGAGGGGCTGCCCGCGATCATCACCATCTCGCTCGCCATCGGCGTGCAGCGGATGGCGCGGCGCCGCGCGGTGATCCGGAAGCTGCCCGCGGTCGAGACGCTGGGCAGCACGGGCGTCATCTGCTCGGACAAGACCGGCACGCTGACGCGGAACGAGATGACGGTCCGGGCGCTGTGGACGCCCGCCGCCGGCGCGCAAGGGGAGGCGGCGCTCGAGCAGGCCGGAGCCGCGCTCGAGGTGACCGGCGTCGGCTACGCGCCCGAAGGCGAGCTCCGCCGCGACGGAGCGCCGGTCGGCGAGGTGCCCGAGGCGGTGCGCGCGCTGCTCCGCGCGGGGCTGCTCTGCAACGACGCCCGCATGACGCGCGAGGGGGACGCCTGCGGCATCGAGGGCGACCCGACCGAGGGCGCGCTCGTCGTCGCGGCCCAGAAGCTCGGCGTGGACGTCGAGGGGACGCGGCGGGAGCACCGCCGCGTCGATGTCGTCCCGTTCTCGTCGGAGCGGCAGCTCATGGCGACGCTCCACGAGGCCCCCGGCGGAGACCGGGTGATCTTCATGAAGGGGGCGCCCGAGGCGGTGCTCGGCCGCGCCGCGATCGGCGAGGCGGGGCGGGCCCAGGTGATGGCGCAGGTCGAGCAGATGGCGGCGCAGGGCATGCGCGTGCTCGCCGTGGCCTCGCGGCCGGCGGGCCGCGACGTGGCCTCGCTCGACGAGGAGCACCTCCCGGAGGGGTTCGAGCTCCTCGGCCTGGAGGGGATGATCGACCCGCCGCGGCCCGAGGCGATCGACGCGATCAAGGCGTGCCACGCGGCCGGGATCACCGTGAAGATGATCACGGGCGACCACCTGGCGACCGCGCGGGCGATAGGCGAGCAGCTCGGGCTCGTGCCGGACGGGGCGCGCGCGATGAACGGCACGGAGCTCTCGCGGCTCTCGGAGGGCGAGCTGCGCGCGGCGGCGACGTCCACGCACGTGTTCGCGCGCGTCGCGCCGGAGCACAAGCTCCGCCTGGTGAAGGCGCTGCAGGCCGAGGGGAAGGTCGTCGCGATGACCGGCGACGGCGTGAACGACGCGCCCGCGCTCAAGCAGGCGGACATCGGCGTGGCCATGGGGATCACGGGGACCGCGGTGTCGAAGGAGTCCGCCGACGTCGTGCTGACGGACGACAACTTCGCGAGCATCCGGGCGGCGGTCGAGGAGGGGCGCCGCGTCTATGACAACCTGGTCAAGGCGCTCGCGTTCGTGCTGCCGACGAACCTGGGCGAGGCGCTGATCCTGCTCGTGGCGGTGATGAGTTTCCCGATCGTCGGGGGCGCGCCGCTCATGCCGATCACGGCCGTCCAGATCCTCTGGGTCAACCTGGTCGCCACGGTGGCGCTCTCCCTGCCGCTCGCGTTCGAGGCGATGGAGAAGGACGTGATGAGCCGCCCGCCCCGGGATCCGGGCGAGCCGATCCTGAGCCGGTTCGTGCTCGTTCGTACGGCGATCGTCGCGGTCCTCATGACGGCCGGGGCGATCGGGCTGTTCTTTTACGAGTACTTCACGGAGGTGCGCGGCGGCGTCGTCTCGGAGATCGCCTACCGCGAGGCCCAGACCGCGGCGGTCACGACGGTCGTGCTGTTCCAGATCTTCTACGTGCTCAACTGCCGGTCGCTGCGCGATTCGATGCTGAAGATCGGGCTCTTCTCGAATCCCTGGGTCTACGTCGGGATCGGCGCGCTGCTCGCGCTGCAGCTCTGCTTCGTCTATGCGCCGTTCATGCACACGCTGTTCGGCTCGGCGCCGCTCTCGCTCGACGCGTGGGTGAAGTCGACGCTGGTGGCGATGTCGATCTTGCCGGTGATGAGCGTCGAGCGGTGGTGGCGCACACGCCGGGCGCGGCGCTCGGCGGATCGCGAGCGCAGGTCCGACGCGTCCGACGTGGGCGGCGTCGCGGGCGCGATGGCGAACCGCGGCGCGTAGGTGTCGTCATCGTAAGTCGTGACGATGACGATGACGATATCGAGCGCCGGCCGCGCCCGCGGCTCCGTCAAAACGCTGGTGCTGCGCCGAGTACCACGGCATCATCCTCGGTCGAGATGATCTACCTCGTCGCCGCGACGCGCCCGAACTTCATGAAGCTCGCCCCCATCTGCCGCGCCCTCAAGGCGCGCCGTCTACCGATGCGGCTGCTCCACACGGGGCAGCACTTCGACACGACGATGAGCGATGTGTTCTTCCGGGATCTCGGCCTGCCGACGCCGGATCACACGCTCAAGGCAGGCGGCGGCTCGCACGCCCAGCAGACGGCGGCGGTCCTCGTCGGCGCCGAGGCCGACATGATCGAGCACCGGCCCAAGGTGGTTGTCGTCGTCGGGGACGTCACCAGCACCCTCGCAGGCGCGCTCGCGGCGTCCAAGCTCGGAATTCCCGTCGTCCACGTGGAGTCCGGGCTGCGCTCGCGCGACTGGACGATGCCCGAGGAGATCAACCGCATCCTCACGGACCAGCTCTCCGATCTCCTGCTCACCCCCTCTCACGACGCCCACCCCAACCTGCTCGCGGAGGGCATCCCGCCCGAGCGAATCCGGTTCGTCGGCAACGTGATGATCGACTCGGTCCACTACGCCCTCAAGCGCCAGACGGACGCGCTCTCGCGCTTCGGGCTCGAGCCGAAGAAGTACGCGATCGCGACGCTCCACCGCCCGGCCAACGTCGACAGCGCCGAGCGGCTCGCCGAGACGCTCGACGCGCTCGAGGCGATCGCGCGGCGCCTGCCGACCGTGTTCCCCGTCCACCCGCGCACCGTCGCCCGCGCCGAGTCCTTCGGGCTGTCGGCGCGCCTCCGCGAGACGAAGGGGCTCCGGATCATGGAGCCGCTCGGATACGACGATTTCGTGACCGTGATGGGCAATGCGCTGCTCGTCGCCACCGACTCCGGCGGCATCCAGGAAGAGACGACCGCGCTCGGGATCCCGTGCCTCACGATGCGTCAGGGCACCGAGCGGCCCATCACCGTGACGCAGGGCACGAACATCGTCGTCGGGCTCGACGCCGCGCTCATCGCGCGCGAGGTCGACGCCATCCTCGACGGCCGCGCCAAGCGAGGCTCCGTGCCTGAGGGATGGGACGGCAAGACCGGCGAGCGCATCGCCGACGCGCTGGAAGCGTTCCTCGCGGGTGATCCGCCGCCCAAGACCGCTGGCCCGCGCGCCTGAGCTCACCGCCCATCCTCGCTCGCCGCGGTGCTGACGCGACTGACGCGACTGACGCGACGCCGAGCGCAGGATGCACCACGCGCGCTCACCGCGCCGCCACATCGCTTCTTCCGTGGCCTACGTGGGAGTCGCGCCGGCCGCACGACCACACTCCCCACAACCCCCGACCAAACAGCGTTCCATGGCCCAGAGCGCTCTGGGTTGTGCTTGTTTATCGATGAACAGCCCCGGTATATAGTTGTATCGTGGCAAGAAGTTTTCGACCTGGCGTGGAGTGGGCGGCTCGAGGGCGAGGTCAACGAGGTTTCTCGCTCGTCGAGGTGATGGTCGCGGGCGGGGTCGTGGCGATCCTGGCCGCCCTGGGGACCCAGGGGGTGTCGAAGTACCTCGTGCTCGCCAAATCGGCCGAGGCCAAGCAGACGGTCGGCGGCATCGCCAGGGCCGTCGTCGGTTCGGCCGAGCGTCTCCAGGCGATGTCGGGCACCGCGGCGGTCCAGCCGCTGTGCAGCGATGCGGTCACCGTGCCCAACGCGTTCTATCGTGTCCAGGGGAAGAAATATCAGCCCGATCCCAGTCCGGGTGTGGACTACAACACCGGGAGTCCGACCGTTGGCTGGAAGTGCCTTGCGTTCTCGGTCAGCCACCCTCAGTCGTACCAGTATCGATATCGACTCGGTGGCTCTCCCATGCCTGTCTCCGTCAACCATTTCCCGGAGGACGTGCCGGTGGAGCGCAGGTGGGCCGCCTATGCGCGAGGCGACCTCGACGGGGACAATACACACGCGTGGTTCGCGCTGGACGGCTACATGAAGGACGGGCAGGTGGTGTTCGCGAGCACGATCGGCACCATCGACCCGGACGAGTAGGCGGCGCCGCCATGGACACCGCAGCTCTCCACACGCTCTTCGGTGCCCTCTCGTCGCGCCGCGGCGGCGAGAGCACCGCCATCGAGCTCCCCGGCGCGGACCTCGCGGCCGCGCACCTGCGCTGCGCCGACCTCCAGGGCGCGAACCTCGCGGGCGCGCGCCTCGACGGGGCCAAGCTCACCGGCGCGAACCTCGGGGGGGCGCGGCTCGACGCCGCGTCGCTCGTCAACGCCGACCTCACCGGGGCCGACCTGCGCTGGGCCGATCTCTCGGGGGCGCTGATCGGCGGGGCGCTGCTCGCGGCCGCGGATCTGCGCGGGGCCAAGCTCCCGCGCTCGCTCTCCTCGGCGGGCTCGCTCGTGGGCGCGCGCGTCGATCCGTCGGCGTGCGCGCGCTCCGGCTTCGACGAGGAGGCCATCCTGGCGCTGGCGAGCGCGGGCGCGTCGTTCGACGACATCGCGTCGTTCCCTTCGCCGCTGCGCGACGCCCTCGCGAGCGCCGACGCGGTCCCCGAGAGCGCAGCGCGGAGCCGTCGCCCCGCGGCGCCGGACTCGCGGCGGATGGAGGCGGCGCCGGACTCGCGGCGGATGGAGGCGGCGCCGGACTCGCGGCGGATGGAGGCGGCGCCGGACTCGCGGCGGATGGAGGCGGCGCCGGACTCGCGGCGGATGGAGGCGGCGTGGTCATCGCAACGGAGCTCGGCGCCACCCGAGTCTCAGCGGATACCCGAGTCGCAGCGGATGCCCCCCGCGACCGACGTTCCCCGCCAGGGCGTGGCGATCAGCGCCCCGCGCCGCGCTGCCGGTGAGCGCGAGCCTCCGGCGGTCCGCCGCGCCGCCGTGTCCGGTGGCCCTCGGAGGGCGCCGGACGCGCCCCAGCTCGCGCGGTCGACCGAGCTGCGCCTCGCGCTCTCCGGCGGCGCATTGCTCCTCGTCCTCGCGGCCGCCGTCGCTCTGGCGAAGATCCCTCCACGCGGCCTCCTCCTGGCAGCGCACGCCGGCAGCGCGCTGGGCGCGGCGCTCTTGACCTTCGCGCTGCCTCTCGTCGGCGCCGAACGCAACGCCCCGCGCTCCCTGGGCGCCCGCCTCGTGCTCGCCGCGTTCGCCGCGACGCTCGTCTATGGCCTCGATCCGTCGCGCCTCGCGGTCTTCCGGCTGCGCGCCACGCTCGCCTCGGGCGACGCCGCGCAACGGTCCACCGCCGTACGCCTCCTCGCGCGGAGCGGTCACCGCAGCTTCGACGGGCTGGATCTGTCGGGACTCGATCTCTCCCGAGCCGATCTCAGCCAGAGCAGCTTCCGGAACGCGCGCCTCGCCGGGGCGGACCTCTCGGGCGCCGCGCTGATGGAGTCGACCTTCGGGACCGCCGATCTGACCGCTGCCAACCTCCGAGGTGCCGACCTCACCGGGACCGACGCCGAACAGGCGACCGGCTGGGAGCTCGCGGCGTGCGACGCGGCGACGGAGCTGCCCGGCGAAGGCGCGTGCCTGCTGGGACACCCGGTGCGGGCAAGTCAGCCCTCGGGCGACACCACCGCGCGCTCCGCGCACGAGGGCGCCGCGCCGGCGGGGGCGCTGTAGCGAGCGGCGCATCGGCGGTCGCGGCCCGGATCGCTCGGGAGGTCGGGCGCCGGACTGGCCAGACGTCTGGCGGTCCCTGGCCAGGCGTCTGGCCGCTCCGTCACCGCACCGACGTCAGCCCGGACGCCGCGCGGCCGCGTGGGTTGCGCGGGCCGCCGCCGCATCGTCGACCGCGAGCGCCTCCTCGGCGATGGTGGCGAGATCGGCGAACGAGGCGCCGGCGAGCGCGTCCTCCACCGCGTCGAACGCGGAGGCGCACATGCTGAGGCGCGTGATCCCGAGCCCGACGAGGAGCGGCGCGACGCCGGGATCGCCGGCGGCCTCGCCGCACACCGAGACCGGCCGCTTCGTGGCGTGCCCCGCCTCCACCACCGCACGCACGAGCCGCAGCACGGCCGGGTGCGCCGGATCCGCGAGCGCGTGCAGCCGCGGGTGACCACGCTCGGCCGCCAGCGTGTGCTGCGTCAGATCGTTGGTCCCGATGCTGAAGAAGTCGGCCTGGCGCGCGAGGCGCTCCGCCATGAGCGCCGCCGACGGCACCTCGACCATGATGCCCGTGGCCACGGGCCAGCGGTGCGCCGCGCCCGTCGCCGCGAGCGCCTCGTGCGCGCGCTCCAGCGCGGCGCGCACGGCGCTCACCTCCGCGGCTGTCGAGACCATCGGGACCAGCACCCGGATGTCATGACCGCGCCCCGCGACCAGGATCGCGCGGAGCTGCGCCTCGAGCAGCGCCGGCCGCGCGAGGGAGAGGCGGACGCCGCGGACGCCCAGGCTGGGGTTCGCCTCGGCGTCGAGATCGAGGTACGGCAGCGCCTTGTCCCCGCCGGCGTCGAGCGTGCGGACCACGATCGGAGCGCCGGCGAACGCCGCGAAGATCTCCGCGAGCAGCTCCGCCTGCTCGTCCTCGCCAGGCTCGTCCACGCGGTCCAGGAACAGCATCTCGGTGCGCAGGAGCCCGATCCCGAGGGCGCCAGCCTCGCGCGCGACGCGCGCATCCGACGGGCCAGCCACGTTCGCCCAGAGCTCGACCTCGCGGCCGCAGGCGAGGCGCACCCGGCCGTCCCGGGCGCCTGGCGGCCGCCGTGACGCGCGGAGGGCCGCCTGCCGCCGCTGGAGCTCGATCGTGGTCTCGGGATCCGGGTCGAGCCACACCTCGCCGGTCGCGCCGTCGAGGCCGGCGCGCGCGCCGCCCGCGTCCGGCACCAGCGCCGCGGCCCCGGCGACGGCGGGGATGCCGGCGCTCCGCAGCAGGATGGCCGCGTGCGAGGTGGGACCGCCGCGCCGGTCGATGACGCCGAGCACCCGCCGCGGTTCGAGCCGCGCGGCCTCCGACGGCGTGAGGTCCTCGGCCACGACGACGGCCGGCGGCCCGTCGGGCAGCACCGCCGCGGCGCCGCCGAGCAGGGCGCGCACCACGGCGTCGCCCACGTCGTGAACGTCGGCCTCGCGCGCCCGCAGGTACGGGTCGTCGAGCTGCCGGTAGATCGCGGCCGCGGCGTCGATCGCCTGGCGGAACGCCCAGGCGGCGTTGCAGCGCTCCCGCTCGATGCGGGAGATCGCCTCGTCGACGAGCGCCGGGTCGCAGAGCAGCGCCTGATGGGCGTCGAGGATGTCGGTGCCGCGCAGCGCGCTGCCGAGGTCCTGCGCTGCCAGATCGAGCGCCCGCCGCAGCCGCTCGGCCTCGGCCGCAGGATCGTCGACCGTGGTCTCGGGGACCTCCGGGATCGACCGCACCAGCCGGACCATGGGGCCGAGCGCGACGCCGGGCGCGACAGGGATCGCGTGACACGAGGCGGGGGGCGCCGCAGGCGCGGCCGGTGGCGCGTCGCGCTGCAGGAGCGCAGCGAGCGCCTCGACCGCATCGACCGCCTGCCGCCCGGTCGCGCGCAAGCGCAGCACGTCTCCCCGGCGCGCCCCGAGGGAGGCGAGCGCGATCAGGCTCGAGGCCGGCACCGGACCGCGCGCGGCCGTCACGTTCTCCAGGGTGATCGCCGCGTCGAAGGCCACCGCGCGCGTGATGAGCCGCGCGGCAGGGCGGGCGTGCAGGCCGCCCGGATCGGCGATCGCGAGCTCGACCGTCGCGGCCGGCGCGCCCGCATCGGTCGCGGCCACCGCCGCCGCGGCGGCCGCATCGGTCGCGGCCACCACCGCCGGCGCGGGGCGCTCCGCCTCGCCGAGCTGCTCGGCCTTCGGAACGAGCGCCTGCCGCGCCTCCGCGGTGACCTGATCGAGCGTGCCGCCCGCCGCAGCCCGCACGGCGGCCGCGACCGCCCCTTCCACGATCGGCCCGCCGGTGAGGCGCGTGCGCGCGGCGATGGCCGGATCGATGAGCTCGAGCGCCATCTCGGCGCTCAGGATCGCGCCGCCGATGTCCATCAGCACGACGGCGCCGGCCGGCCCGCAGACGCGCTCGATCGCCGCGGCGATCGCGGTCGCGTCGGTGCCGAGCTCCGCGCCGCCGTCGCCCGCGCCCGCCGCGCACGCGATGGCGACCGCCTCGCCGGTCATCTGGCGGGCCAGCGCCTCGGTGGCCTCGGCGAGCACGCGGCTGTGCGAGACCAGGACGAGCCCGACGCGGCCCGCCGCCCCGCTCATACGCCTGCCGTCGCGGCCAGGCTCCGCAGCAAGAGCGAACACGACGTGGCGCCGGGGTCCTGGTGCCCAGCGCTGCGCTCACCGAGGTAGCTCGCCCGGCCCTTGCGAGCGATGAGCGGCACGGTCGCAAGCGCGCCGGCCTGCGCCGCCTCGGCGGCGCGAGCGAGTCCGTCCATGAGCGGGGAGCGCGCCGGGTCGCCCGTGGGCGCCGGCGCGCTCAGCGCGGCCTTGAGCGCGTCGACCGCGGGGGAGAGCGCGTCGACCATCGTCTTGTCGCCGGGCGACGCCTTGCCTCGCCGCTTCACGCCGTCGAGGCCCGCCTCGAGGCACCCGGCCAGGGCCGCGAGGTCCAGCGCCGCCGCGCCGGTCGCCCGCTGGCCCGCGTCGCGGAACAGCGTGCCGTAGAGCGGGCCGCTCGCCCCGCCGACGGTCGACAGCAAGATCATCCCGACGCCCTTCAGCAGCGCGCCGACGTCGCCGTGATCGAGGCCGCCGAGCCGGGCGCGCACCGCCGTGAAGCCGCGCGCCATGTTGACGCCGTGGTCGCTGTCGCCGATCGCCGCGTCGAGCTCGGTCAGGAGGACCTTCTCGCGCTCCATGACGTCGGCCGCGCGCTCGATCCACGCCGCGATGTGCGCGCCGTTCAAGGCGTCCATGGCTCAGGTCCCCCAGCGCAGCGCCGGCGTGTGCACCGGCGCGTCCCACCAGCGGAGCATCTCGTCGTCGAGCTTGAGCAGGGTCGCCGACGCGCCGGCCATCTCGAGCGACGTGATGTACGACCCCACGAGGCTGCGAGCGACCTTGAGGCCGCGGCCCTGCGCGATCGCGCGCGCCTTGCGGTACACGACGTAGAGCTCGAGGAGCGGCGTCCCGCCCATGCCGTTGACGAACAGCAGCACGTCGTCGCCCGGCTCGAACGGCAGGTCGTCGAGGATCGGCTGCATCAGGATCTCGGCCACCCGGTCGGCCGGCTCCAGCATGGCCCGCCGCCGGCCGGGCTCGCCGTGGATGCCGATGCCGACCTCCATCTCGCCCGGGCCGAGCTCGAACGACGGCTTGCCGGCGTGTGGCACCGTGCAGGCGGAGAGCGCGACCCCCATGCTGCGGCCGCGCGCGTTGACCCGTCGGCCGAGCGCCGCCACCTCCTCGAGCGGGCGGCCCGCCTCGGCGGCGCCGCCGCAGATCTTCTCGACGAGGACGGTCGTCCCCACGCCGCGCCGTCCGGCCGTGTACAGGCTGTCCTCGACCGCCACGTCGTCGTTCACGAGCACGCCTTCCACCGGGATTCCCGCCTCGCGCGCGAGCTCGGCGGCCATCTCGAAGTTCATCACGTCACCGGTGTAGTTCTTGATGATGTGGAGCACGCCGGCGTCGCCGTCGACTGCCCGCGTCGCTTCGAAGATCTGGTCGGGCGTCGGGCTCGTGAACACGGCGCCGGGGCAGGCGGCGTCGAGCATGCCGCGCCCGACGAACCCGGCGTGCAGCGGCTCGTGCCCGCTGCCGCCGCCGGAGAGGAGCGCGACCTTGCCCTTGCCCTTCGCCTCCGCGCGCGTGACGAAGCGCGGCGCGGCGTTCACCCGGAGGAGCTCGGCGTGCGCGAGCGCCATCCCCTCGAGCGCCTCATCGACGAGATCGTCCGGCGCATTGATGAGCTTCTTCATCCGGCCTCCGCTCCGTACCCGTTCGGCCCGCGCGCAGGATATCCCCATGCCATTGCCCGCCGCGAGAGGAGATCTTCTGACCGCGCCGTCCTATGATGAGGTCGCCGTGGATCGAATCGCCCCCACGCTCCGCCCCCCTGGCCGCCCGGCGGGCTTCCAGCGCTGGAGAGAGCTGCTCTTCCTGCACTGGGAGACGCCGATCGCCGCGCTGCGCGCCGTCGTGCCGCCTGCGCTCGAACTCGACACCTTCGAGGGCAGGGCCTACGTCGGCGTCGTCGCCTTCACCATGCGCGACGTCAGCCCCTGGTGGTCGCCGAGCGTGCCCGGGATCTCGAACTTCCACGAGCTCAACGTCCGCACCTACGTTCACCACGAGGGGCGAGCGCCGGGCGTCTGGTTCTTCAGCCTGGACGCGGCCAAGGCGATCGCGGTCGTCGCGGCCCGGGTCGGCTGGCACCTGCCCTATCACCACGCCTCGATGGATCTCGACTCGAGGGACGGGGAGGTCCGTTACCGCAGCGAGCGGCGCTGGCCGGGCCCCGTGCCTGCGCGCTTCGAGGCGCGCTATCGCGTCGGCGCGGCGATCGACGGCGGCGCCGCGGCGCCGGGGACCTTCGAGCACTTCCTGGCCGAGCGTTACCTGCTGTTCGCCGCGAGCGGCGGCGCGCTCAAGATCGGGCAGGTGCACCACGCGCCCTATCCGCTCCACCGGGCCGAGGTGACCCACGTCGAGGAGAGCGTCGTCGCCGCGGCCGGCCTGCCCGCCCCGGCGGGGGCGCCGCACGTGCTCTATAGCCCGGGCGTGGACGTCGACGTCTATGCGCTGACGCCCGCCGCGCCGCGCGGGTGACGCCGCCGCGCCGCGGCCGCGCGGTGATCCGATCGCGCTCCCGCGCCGCGATGCCCTGGGGAGCCCGGGAGCCAGCGCGCCGCGGGCACGGCCGCGCCTGCGCCCGCGGGTCAATGCCTCGTGAGCCAGTGGATGACCTGGGACTCGAGGCCCGGCGCCGCCCCGAACCCGAGGCTCAGCGTCCGCGGGAAGCCCACGTGCCCGCCGTGCCGGAGCCACTGCACGTCGAGCAGCGGCGAGCGCGGGTGGGCATCGATCGCCGGCCGCACCGTGTCGAGCGGCACCATCGGGTCGGCCTCCGCCGCGACGATCAGCGACGGGACGGCGATGTCGCGGAGGCGCGGGGCGGCGCTCTCGCTCGTGTAGTAGGCCTCCGCGCTCTGGTAGCCGAAGCGTCGCGTCATGATGCGCCGGTCCCATTCGCGGATCGTGCGAATGGCGAGCGCCTCGTCGAGGGGCACGGGCACGGCGCGGCGCGAGGCGACGGCGGTGTACATCTCCTTCAGCCCGGCCATCACGTGCCTGCGGTAAACCCACCGTTCGGGCTGATCGATGGCGGCGACGGCTCGCTCCAGGTCGAGCGGCGGGCAGACGGCCGCCACGGCGGAGACGCGCCCGTCGAGCGAGCCCGACGCCGCGTAACGGAGGGCGATATGCCCGCCCAGCGAGTAGCCGAGGACGAGCACGCGCTCGTACCGGTCGAGCTCGGGGGAGGTGATGGCGGCGTGGAGATCGGAGAACAGGCCAGCGTGGTAGATGTCGTCTCCGTCGCCCCCGGCGCCGCGCAGGTTGATGCGCAAGCAGGCGAGCCCCGCGCGCTCGGCCCTCAGGGCGGCCTCGACCACATAATAACTCTCGCTCGTACCGCCGAGCCCGTGGACGACGACGAGGATCGAGCCCGCGTCTTCTCGGTGGCGGATCCTGCCGAGCAACCGGACGGGCCCGGCAGGAGTCTCATCGACGTGGACCGAGAAGGGGGAAGACGGAGCGAGCCGCGGGGCGTGAATCTGGTGCTTGAGCCAGGGAGCGACCGTCCAGAAGTGGCCGTGGAGGATGCGCTGCATCATCCCGTTCGTAACACGGGCGACGCAGCGTTTCTATTTCACCCGCTCTCTCAGCGACACACGACCTCCGGCGAGCCGCTGCAATCGTTCCGGCACACGTCGCAGTGGGCGCACTGGAGCATCGCGTCGTAGAGGGCCGCGCTGGCCGGGTCTGCCGTCCTGCAGGCCTCCTTGCAGGCGGCCGTGTCGCACGTACGGAAGCAGCTCACGTACTCCATGCACGGGATGCTCTCCGTGCACGCCGAGAGCTCGTCGGCGCAGCTGGTCTCGAGCGCGCACCGGGTGCACCCCGAGCTGCCGTCGCCGCAGGTGCCCGAGCCGTCGCATACCGGCGGCGGGACGGCCCGCTTCACGTTGAGCGTGAACGCGCCGTCGCTGGTGTCGGTGGAGCCGTCCACCACGACCACGACGGTCTGACCCGCCGCGAGCGTCACCGTGACCTCCGACTGCTCGACGTCCGTGTCGTCGTTGCACGCGAGCTGAGCCCCCCCGCAGGTCGCGTCGTGCACGTGGAGCATCGTGTCGAACGCCGATCCGAACGTATCGAAGGTGTAGTCGCCGGCGACCGGCGCCGTGAACGCGTATCCCGCGTCGGGGCTGCTCGATTGGCGGCAGGCCGTCGTCACGGTCGGCCGCACGCTGTTGGGCCGGCCGATCGTGCTGCCGGTGATCGTCTGCGGCACCGACGAGGCGAGGGTCCCCGCCGGGCAGCTCGGCGCGCTCGCCCGCGTCACGCTCAGCTCGAAGGTGCCCGCCTGGCCCTCCGCGCCGTCGACCACGATGTAGACGGTCTGGCCCATGGCCAGATCGGCCGTGATGACCGCGCTCGGGTCGGCGCTGCACGCGAGCTCGGAGCAGCCCGTCGCGTCGAGGAGGGCGAGGACGACGCTGTAGCCGGAGTTCGTGCTGTCGAACGAGTAGACGCCCGCGGTCGCGGCGGTGAACGAGTAGATGCGCTCGCCCGAGCTCGCGGCGGAGCACGTCGGGGAATAGGTGTTCGCCTGGCCCGCGGTCGTGCCGTTCACGATCTGCGGCACGGCGCTGCCGAGATCGTTGCCCGGGCTCACCGTGCACGCGCACGCCCCGGCCTGGCAGACCTGCGTGTCGTTGCACGCGGCGCCGCACTCGCCGCAGTGATCGGCGTTGGTCTGGAGGTCGACGCAGACATCGACGCCGTCGCAGGCCGTGAGCCCGGAGCCGCAGCCGTCCTGGCATTCGCCGGAGACGCACGTCTGGTCGTCCGTGCACGCGGTGCCGCACTCGCCGCAATGCCCGGCGTCGTTCTGGAGGTTGACGCAGGCGCCGTTGCAGTCGGTGAGCCCCTCCGAGCACTCGCCGTCCTGGCACTCGCCGGACTCGCAGGTCTGGCCGTCCGTGCACGCGGCGCCGCACTCGCCGCAGTTGCTCGGATCGGACGCGACGTCGACGCACGTGCCGCCGCAGTCGGTGCGCCCCGCGGCGCAGCCGCCCTGGTCCTGGCACTCGCCGGCCTCGCAGGTCTGCCCCGCCTCGCAGGCGTTGTCACAGCGGCCGCAGTTCGCCTCGTCGCTCTGGGTGTCGACGCAGCTGTCGCCGCACGCCGCGAGGCCGTCGTCGCACGCGGCCACGGCCACACACTCGCCGTCGCGGCAGGTCTGATCGCTGCCGCACGCCACGCCGCACGCGCCGCAGTGGCTCGTGCTCGTGCCCGTGTTGATACAGATGCCGTCGCACTCCGTCTCCGGCGCGACGCACGCGCTCGTGCTGGGGCCGCCGTCCGAACACGATGCCACGGAGGCGAGCGCCGCCGCAGCGAGCCAGAGCAGGGTATACGTCGGCGCGAGCCTGAAGCGCGATTTGAGCTTTTCCATGAACCTTCCCTCGGCAGAGTCGCCGACGACGGGGGTCGTAACGCGGAGCTACCGGGAGGATACGACGATGGCCTTCCAGGATGTCAATGCTTGCAGCCTGAATCCCGCGCGCAGAGCGTCGATCGTCGTCTGCGCCGGCGCGTGCGCGCGCCGTTTTGCCACCGTCGCACACCTTGACCACAGGGTGCGCTGCTCGGGCTGGCCTAGGCGTGCGTGGCCAGGCCAGCCCGCGCCCGCGCTCTCCGGAGGGGCGGGAGGCAGCGCGGATTGTCCTGGCGCGGGAGGCGGTCTACGGATGGATGGCGCGCGCGAGGGCCTGCCATGACGCAAACCGCTCCGAGCACCGACCGATTCCCCCCTCAGATCAAGTACATCATCGGAAACGAGGGGTGCGAGCGCTTCAGCTTCTACGGGATGAAGAACATCCTAACGTTCTTCATGATCAACATCATGTTGATCCACGAGCATGTGGCCAAGGCCAATTACCACCTGTTCGTGAGCGCCTGTTATTTCTTCCCGCTCCTCGGGGGATTCCTGTCCGACCGCTTCCTCGGGAAATATCGGACGATCCTCTGGCTCTCGCTCGTCTATTGCGCGGGGCACGCGTGCCTCGCGGTCTTCGAGAGCCGTCCGGCCGGCTTCTACGCGGGGCTCGCGCTCATCGCCCTCGGCTCGGGCGGCATCAAGCCCTGCGTCTCGGCGCACGTCGGTGACCAGTTCTCCGAGGAGAACAAGCACCTCGTCAAGAGCGTGTTCGCCCTCTTCTACTGGATCATCAACTTCGGCTCGTTCTTCGCGTCGGCGCTGATCCCGAAGACGCTGGAGTGGTGGGGGCCGAGGGTGGCGTTCGGGATCCCGGGCGCGCTCATGTTCATCGCGACGCTCGTGTTCTGGATAGGGCGCGACCGGTATGTGCACGTGCCGCCGACCGGCAAGAACCCCCACTCGTTCCTTCGCGTCCTCTGGGACGCTGTCCGGGTGGGGCGCGACGCGCGTGGCAGCGCCGCGCGCGGGCACTTCCTCGACGCCGCGCGCGGCAGGCACCCGGAGGGCGCGATCGACGGCGCCAAGGCCGTCCTGCGGGTGGTGACGATCTTCGCCCCCATCCCGGTGTTCTGGGCGCTGTTCCACCAGAAGGGGTCGACCTGGATCGTCCAGGCGACCCGCATGGATCTCGAGGTCCTCGGCCACAAGCTCGCTCCGTCGCAGCTCATGGCGCTGAACCCGCTCCTCGTGATGCTGATCATCCCCTTCAACACGATGATCCTCTACCCCGCCCTCGAGCGGCGCGGCGTCCGCCTCGCGGCGCTCGGCCGCATGACGGCCGGCATGGCGATCGCGGGGCTCTCGTTCGTGGCGGTCGCCGCCATCGAGCTCGCCATGACCTCGGGTGAGCGCCCGAGCGTGCTCTGGCAGGCCGGGCCGTACCTGCTCATCACGTTCGCCGAGGTGCTGGTGTCCACCACGGGCCTCGAGTTCGCCTACTCCCAGGCGCCGCGGGAGATGAAGAGCACCCTCATGAGCTTCTGGAACCTCACCGTGACGGTCGGCAACCTGATCACCGCCGGCGTGGCGGCGCTCAACGTGTTCACGGGCGCGCTCCAATACCTCTTCTTCGCGGCGCTCATCCTGATCGCGGCCGTCGTCTTCGGCCTCCTCGCCCGGCGCTACGTGGTGGTCGACTACTTCCAGCGGAGGCCCCCGGGCGCGTCCGTCCCTGCATCCTGACGCGTCGCGCCGGTTCAGCCCTCGCCGCGCCGCTCCTCGTCCTCGGGCTCGCTCGCATGCGCGGGCGGGATGCGGACCCGCACCGTACGGATCTGCCGCGGGCTCGCGTCGACGATGTGGAGCTCCGCCCCGTCCGGGGTCGTCACGACGTCGCCGGGTGCGGGGATGCGCCGGGCGAGCCCCAGGCAGAGCCCCGCGACCGTCGACCAGCGGACGTCGTCGGGCAGCGCGATCGCGAGCTGTCGGCTGACCTCGTGGACCGGCATGTCGCCGGGCACGAGCGCCGACCCGTCCGGCTCGCGCCGGATCGTCTCTGCGTGGGGCGGGTGCGCCTCGTTCTCGGCGAAGATCTCGCCGACGAGCTCCTCGACGAGGTCCTCCATCGTGATGATGCCGATCATGCCGCCCTGCTCGTCCACGACGACGGCGAGCTGGAGCCGGCGCCGCTTCAGCTCGGCGAGGAGATCGACGGCCGGCATCGACCCGACAACGAAGTACGCCGGGCGCAGGATGCTCTCCAGCGAGAACTGCCCGTCGCCCCACAGGAGCGCGAGCACCTCCGGCATCGTGACGTAGCCGATCACGTTGTCGTTCGACCCCTCGTAGACCGGCATCCGCGTGTGGCCGTGCTCCAGCACGGCGCGCTGCACCTCCGGGGCGGCCGCGTCGCGCGGGAGCGCCACGACGCGGCCGCGGGGGAGCATCACCTGGAGCGCGGTGAGCCAGGCGAAATCGATGGCGCGGGACGCGATCTCGCCGGCGCGCTTGTCGACCGAGCCCGCCTCGGCGGCCTCGTCGACGATCTGCTGGATCTCCTCGGGGGAGAGGCGCGCCTCGACGAAGTTCGTGCGGTCGCCGAAGAGCCTCAGCACCAGGTTGGAGCTGGCGGTGAGCAGCCAGACGAGCGGGCGGGCGAGCGACGAGAGCCCGCGGAGCGGCGGGCCGACGAGCATCGCGTACCGCTCGGAGGCGCGGAGCGCGAGCGACTTCGGGACGAGCTCGCCGAGGACGAGCGACAGGAAGGAGACGAGCGCGACCACCGCGGCGAACGCGAGCTCGTCCGCCGCGTCCCCGACCCACGGCACCGCGCGGAGGACCGGCGCGAGGTCCTTCGCGAGGGTCGACCCGCCGAAGGCGCTCGCGGTCGCGCCGACGACGGTGATGCCGATCTGCACGGTGGCGAGGAAGCGCTCCGGGTTGCTCCGCAAGCGCTTCACCGCCCACGCCCGGCGGCTCCCCGACTGGACGAGCTGGTCGAGCCGCGTCTTGCGGACGGTGACGATCGCGATCTCGGCGCCCGAGAAGACGCCGTTCACGAGCACGAGGGCCAGGATGATGAGGATTTCCGAGAGAATGGCGGCTCCCTCCGCGGCGTTCCCGGGCGCAGGCATAGCGTGTCGCTCGCCCGGACGGCCAAGGCGCCGGGCCCGCGGCGCACGAAACCCAGGCGGCCGTGGCTGCAGCGTGCCGCGGGCCGTGAATTGCGCTTATGGTGAAATTTTCTGAAGGGATCCGCCAGGCGCGGCGGGTCGGCGCGTCGCCAGGCGCGGCGGCCGCCGCGCCATCACGCACGGCCGCGGGCGCTGCGCGGAAAACTCACGCGGCCTTGCTGGCTCGCCGGTCCCGCACCGCCTGCGCGAGCAGCTCGAGCACCGGAACGGTGTCGTTCCAGCCGAGGCAGGCGTCGGTGATGCTCTGGCCGTAGGTGGGGAGCTTGCCCGGCGCGAGATCCTGCCGGCCTCCCACGAGGTGGCTCTCGATCATCACGCCGAGGATGTCCCGCGAGCCCGAGCGCAGCTGGTCGGCCAGGCTCTCGGCCGCGATCCTCTGGCGCGCCGGATCCTTCTGGCTGTTGCCGTGGCTGCAGTCGACCATCAGCCGGCGCGGCAGGCCCGCCTTGGTCAGGCGATCGGCCGCCTCGCGGACGTGCTCGGCCGCGTAGTTGGGCCCGCGCTGCGAGCCGCGCAGGATCACGTGACACGACGCGTTGCCGCGCGTCGCCACGATCGCCGAGATCCCCTGCTTCGTCACGGAAAGGAAATGGTGCGCCTCGCGCGCGGCCCGCACGGCGTCGACCGCGATCTGGACGTCGCCCTCGGTGCTGTTCTTGAAGCCCACGGGGCACGAGAGCCCGGAGGCGAGCTCGCGGTGGATCTGGCTCTCGGTCGTGCGCGCGCCGATCGCGCCCCAGGAGATGAAATCGGCGATGAACTGCGGCGAGATCGTGTCCAGGAACTCGGTCGCGCTCGCGAGGCCGAGCTCGGCGATGTCGCGGAGCAGCCCGCGGGCGACGCGGAGCCCCTTGTTGATCGAGAAGCTCCCGTCGAGGTCGGGATCGTTGATCAGCCCCTTCCAGCCGACCGTGGTGCGCGGCTTCTCGAAGTACACGCGCATGATCACGAGCAGATCATCGCTCAGCCGGTCGCGCGCCTCCCGGAGCTGCGCGGCGTACTCCAGGGCGGCCTTGGGGTCGTGGATGGAGCAGGGGCCCACCACCACGATGATCCGGTCGTCGTCGCCCGAGATCACGCGCTCGGCGGCCTTGCGCGTGAAGGCCACGGTCTCGGAGGCCGCGGGGCTGACGGGGATCTCTTCGATAAGGATCGCGGGGGGGATCAAGGGCCTGAGCCCTGCAATACGAAGGTCGTCGGTCGAGTAGTACATCGTTGAGGCTCCAGCATAGCGCGACGACATACGCCCCGACTACCCGCGCGTGGGCCGGAGGCGCTTTCTGGTCGTTGTACGGCGCCCCGTACTCCCGTTTCCGTACGCCTTGCGATCGGCCTGAAGATTTGTCTCGCAGGCGCGGGCGGGCTATCGGGCCATGGGGGGCCGTCGGATCCGGGCTCACGCTGGCGTTCGCGCGCGCGCTGGCCCGACCGCGCTGGCGGCCTCCGCCGGTCATATGCGCGCTGGCGAGTGCGCCCGCTCCCCGCCCGGTCGCCGCAGGAACGGGGCGCCCTTCGGCTGCGTGCGGCAGGGCGCCGCCGGCCGCTTCGTGCCCGCCGTGGTCGAGCGGGCGGGTCGCTCTACCAGCGCCGTCCGGCGTGGGGTGTTCGCCGAGCGTGTGGCGCTCGCCGAGCGCGCCGCCTCGGTGACGTCGCTCGCCGTCGGTCGCGGCGGTCGTTGCTGCCTGCGCTCTGCGCGGGGCTCCTCGAGCAGCGCGCGCAGGGACGCGAGCGCGCGCGTGCGCCACTTGTACGCCGTCGACAGCGGGATCCCGTGTTGTTCGGCGACCGTCGCCATCGGCACGCCTTCGATGTCGTGCGCGATGAGGATCTGCTGCTCCTCGGCCTGCAGCGACCTGAGCCGCGAGAGGATGAGGGAGCGCGTCTGCTCTGCGTCGATCTGCTCCTCGGCGTTCGGGCGCTCGTCGGCGACGCGGCGCGGGGCGTGGCCGGAGGACAGCTCTTCGCGCCGGTGGTGCGCGCGGTCGCGGTAGTGGGCGGCCACGTGGACCGTGATCCTGTTGAGCCACCGCTCCGGTCGCGCGCGGAGCGGGTCGTACGATGGGAAGCTCTGGTATCCGGCGAGGAACACATCCTGGAGAATGTCTCGCCGATCGCGGCGTGGGACCCCGAGCCGCCTAAGCCAATTCCATACGGAGTCGTAGGTCTTCCCCCGAAAGAGCCGGACGAAGGCCCGCTGTCTATCCAGCGGCATCGACGGTGCGAGAGTGCGATGCGGTTGTCCCATGCTCGCTTAGTTAGGAGGAGCAGATCTCCCATCTCAAAAAAAAGCCACCGGCTCTGAAAATTGATCTTCTGTGCGCGCGCGATCCCCCGCAACTCACCCGCAAGCGCCGCGGACGGGAGAGCAGTAGTCGTCGGCGGTTGGGATGGGTCGTGTCCTGTACAGGAGAGCAGCACTGAAGTCGTGCCTTGCCATCCGAGCAGTGCTCTACAGCGGTTTCCGCCCACCTCAGCTACATGCCAAGTAGAGCGGCGGTCTCCCGCACAGGAGACGGGCCCAGATCGGCGTTTTCGGCGCGCAAGCGCACTCCGGTGCGCTGAGCACCGAAAACGTCGAGGTGGGCCCGTATCCGAAGCGGGTGACCGTCGCTCTAGAGCAGCGGGCGTGGCCCGGCGGCAGCCGTCCTGGCGCGGAGCGCGCGCAGCGCAGCGTTCCTCTCGGCGGTGAGGCGGCCAGCTGGGAACCTCATCCGGTGCTCGATCAGGCGGCGCTTCGCCTCCGCATAGTGACCGCGCGACAACGCCGTGATCGCGCCGTCGATGAGGGTGCGCTCCGCGGCGATCTCCTGATCGTTCGACGCCCCAGACGGTCCCGCGTGGGGCAAGGTAGCTCCGCCCGCCGTACGGGGCGCGCCCTTCTGCGCGCGCAGCGCCGCGCTGGTCGCTCGCGAGCTCCCGGCGCCCGCGATCCGGCCGCCCTGCGGAGCGTCCGCCGCTGCAGCTGCGCCGGGCGGCGGCGGCAGCGCGGCCGGGGACGGCGGCGGCAGCGCAGCCGGGGACGGCGGCGGCAGCGCAGCCGGGGAAGGCAGCGATAGCGTGGCCGGGGACGGCGGCGGCAGCGCGGGCGGGGGCGTCCGGATGACCGCCATGGCGAGCCCGGTTGCGGCGCGCGCTCCGGCGGCGGCCGGCGTCGAGGCGGCGCGCAGCGCGCCTAGCGTGAGCGCGATGACGGCGGCGGCGCTCGCAAGCGGGACTGCGATGCTCGCTGCGATATGGAGCGAGCCTGCCCGCGTCGGCGCGCTGCCCTCGATCGGGAGCTTGCATGACCACGGAGAGAACACCCGGCGAACGCTGCGGTACAGCCTCGTGAGCCACGTTGGCGCGCCCTCGCCTCCCGTGCGCGCCTCCTGGACGAGCGCGCCGGCGCTGAAGGGGATGAGCGCGAGCCCGCGGCCGCGCTGCCGCGCCTGCCAGCGACGCATCGCCGCCTCGATGTCGACCCAGGCGAGCCGGTGCCGGCTCCACGCGGTGCTCAGGGGGATCGACAGCTGCTGGGCGATCTCGGACATGTCGATTTCCTCGAGCTCATGGGCGACGAACACGCAGCGGCGCTCCATGGGCATCTCCTGGAGCAGCTTGTCGAGCACGCAGCGCCGGTCCCTCGCGATGGCGTGCTGCTCGGAGTCGGGGGTGACGTCAGGCAGCGCCGCGAGATCGTCGAACGGCCGGAGGCGCTCGTGGCGGCGGTGAGCCCGCCGGAAATGATTCGACGCCTGGTGGGTCGCGATGCCCATGAGCCACGACCGCACGGTGCCCCGGCTGGGATCGAACCGCGGCAGCGCACGGTAGGCGCCGGCGAGGACCTCCTGGGCGACGTCCTCGATGTCCTGCGCGCGAACCCCGAGGCGGGCGAGGTAGCGGGCGATGAACGAGAAGTGCTCGTCGGCGATCTCCGCCATGCGGGCGTGGGAAGGCTCTGCGGATGTGTTCTTGCGTGACTGTGACCCCATCTCTGTTCCCCCCTCGAGCGTGGCGACGGCGTCGTCGCGAAGCTTGTCAATGCGCTGCCTCGGCACCCCGAGGGAGGGCAGCGCGACGCGCGGGCGCCTCGCTCCGCGGATCGAGATTCACGTCCAGACGGAGGCCCACGAGCCCGCCGTAGGCGGGCGGGGTCCAGAGCACACCTTCCTGGCTCTCGACGCGGAACTCCGAGAGGCGCAGCACGATGTCGCCATAGAACTGGATGGCGAGCCGATCGGAGATCGGCATCTCGATGCCGGCGCGCGGCCCTGTGGCGAGCCAGAGCGACGAGGTGTCGATGATCCTGGCGTCGGTGCTGGAGGTGGTCACGACCCCGACCGACGCGACGGCACAAGCGAAGAGGTGACGGCGCTGCGAACACGGCATCACGTTCGCCGCCGCGAGCCAGGTCGAGATGCTCGTCGCCTCGTCGAGCTGAATCGTGACCGGCAATTGAACGTGGCCTTCCATGCCGAGGGTGAAGGATGGATAGCGGAGCGCGACATGGAGCGCCGTCCCGGCGGTCGTCTCCTGCAGGGTTCCGAACACCGCGGACCCCGCAAGGCCGATCCTGACGTCGGGCCACGCCCGCCGCGCGGGCGCGGCGGCAGCGGCGTCGGGCGGGGGCGGGGCAGGGGAGGGCGGCGGTGGGGGCGGGGCGGGGGGCACGTGGAGGCTCGGATCGAGCGCGACGCGGAGCGAGAGCGCCATGTTCATGACAAGCTCTTTGCAGTCGTCGTGATAGACGACCAGGTGCCGAGACCATGCGATGGACCCATCCGCGTCGTAGAGATCCATGGTGGCGTGTATCTCCCTCCCTGGACCGCGGAAGACAAGGGCCTTGGCCTGCGCGGCCGCCTCGGGCTCCACCGGGTCATAGCCGAGCTGCCTGGCCATCTCCTCGCGCAGGAGCGCCTCGCCCGGGCAGCGCTCGGCCCCTGGCGCGCGCCGGTACTCGAGCTGCACTGCGGCGCGGGGCGGCGCGGCGCCGGCGCGCCAGGGCCACAGCAGGGCCGCGGCCGCAGCGACGAGCCACCACGGCGCTCGGACGCTAGCTCCGCTCGCCCGAAGTCCGGCCAGGGATTGCCGACGCGCGGAGCTGGGTCGGTCCTGCGTTGCCGCGTCAGCCCCGGTGTCTCTTGCTGATGCTGCTGACATGGTGCTCATCGCGGCGTGGTGACCGCTTGTTCAGGCCAGGTGTCATCGGCCGCATTCCCGTCCAGGGAGCGGCCAGTGTGACTCGCTCAGAAGGCATCCACGGGGAGCACGAGCCCCACGCCGACCACGCCGGAGAGCGGAGGGACCCGCCATACCTCTCTGTTGTTGACCCAGAGGGACGGACGGCTGTGGTTCGTGTGCAGCTCGGCGAACCCGCGCAGGAACAGCTGCTCGGAGAAGCGCCAGTCGCCCGCGACCCGCAGGCCGACCGAGCTGACCCACGGCTGGCGCGCTTGAATGCTGACGCCGGGGTCGCTCGTGATCCGCAGCTCGCCGGCGTCGAAGACGGCGCACACCGACAGGACCCCGCGATGACCGCAGATGTCGAGCGTCGGCATCGCAAGGCTCGCATGGACCAAGACGCCGTCCGCGAAGGTGTCCGCCAGGGAGGTGAACATCCGCGCCTCGACGCCGATCGACAGGCTGGGCCAGCGGAACGCCGTGGCGAAAGAGGCCCCTCCGCCGAGCGCGGGCAGGAGGCCCACCGCGAGCAGCGGTGACGCGGAGATCTCGCCGCGGAACATGTGGTCGTCCTCCTGAGTCTCCCGTCCCGATTCAGACCGAGGCGTATCCGCGTGCACCGGGGTCGTCGCCATCAAGACAACGAGCACGGCGGCACAACCGGCGCGTCGCATCGGCGTCCCGGCTAGGGCGGGATCGGTGCGGTACGGAGCGGAGTGGACACCTCGACCCGATGCACGCCGCTGTCTCCCGTCCGGCCGCAACACCCCGCCATGTGGCCCCCCTCTTCACCGTCTCCGGCGCCCGTAGGACAGTGCACCTCTGCCGCGTGACGGAGGCCGGCTCGACGTCGCCGCTCCCACGTCGTGATCCTGTAGATACTGACTTTGGAGCGCACGTAAAGGCTTTTGTGTGCGCTCTCGAGCGCGCGGGTCGCATTGCGTTTTGGCTCGTCGATTTCTCCCTATCGAGAGATTTTTCCGTCATGCCCACGGATCCATCTACTTGGCGCCTTTGCCTGACATCGCAGGTTCTGGTCAAGCCCGACTGTGGTTCAGGAGAAGCCCGAATCGTGTGGCTCGGGCGGCGCTGCGCCGCCCTTCGCGGCGCGTCACCGTCACCCGTTCTCGCCTGGACGTGTTTGGCAGCAAAACGTGCTCGGACCGGTGAGGACGATCTCGCCTCGCAGCTCTCCGCCGCTCGGCTCGCAGCTTCCGGGCTGGTTGACCTGCCAGATAGCCCTCATGCTCTTGGGCGTTTCCCCGGGCTTGGCGGCGACGCACCCCGGGGCATGGCTCGAAGCGGTACCGGCGGTGATCAGCTCGCCGCACGCGCCGTCCCGGAAGGAAAGGAGCGCCAGGGAACACTCGCTGCCTGTCGGAGGACCGCACTCACACGGCGTGCAGTGGCGTTCGTCCCTCATGCCGTCGTAGAGGACGACGTCCTCCGGGTAATCTTCCGGGCAGGTCACCTCGCCCTCGCCGAGGTGCATGATGCACTGAGCGAAGCCGTGTTCCTGAACGGGCGGCACGCACGTCTTCGACGGAGAGGCGCACGTGCGTTTCTCGGGGATGCCTCCGCACGCAACGCCGGAGCGATACCACCGCAAGCTGAACTGTGGCACCGGGGGGGGCTCGATGCTGGCTTCGCAAGGCGTCACTCGGGTCGCGCCGAGGACGAGCGATTGCTGATCGTTCACCAGGGCGTCGCTGGGCACCACGCAGGTGCCGTTCAGCATGTCCCGGGGCTCATGCACCGACACCGGCGAGCCACCGCACTTCAACGAGGCGGCCGTCCTGAGATCGGCGGGCAAGGCGCAGGCTGGCTCGCCGCACCGACATGGGCTGCACGCGAAGGGGAAGTCAGCGGCCTCGTACCCCCTGTACACCCTGGTCGGGGCGCTGCCGGGGCAGTTCGGCTCGTCCACCGTTCTGCCGACCCAGAGCAGCGCCGGGCCATAGAAGCCCTCCGGAGCCGGCTCGACACACTGGTCGCCGCTGCACGTGTCGTCGCATGCCGAGATGCACGCGTCGCGGTCGGGCTGGTTTCTACACACTTTCGCGCATGTCCGACATTCCGCTATGCAATCCCAACGGTCGGGCCCGTAGGGCTCGCTTTTACATTGATCCACGCACGTCCCGCATTCCGCTAGACACGCGTCCTGGTTGGGCACGTTCTCACACTCGGTGTCGCATGTTTCGATAGTCTCTCTGGTGTAGAAGCAGCCTGGGAGGCACGCGGTGAACAGCAGCGCAAGCGCGAGAGAGGTAGTCTTCATAGACCTCCTGTCGGGAAGAGCTCGCAGCCCGCTTTACTACAGACGCGACCGTTTCAAGCGAAGATGGGCCGGGATACGCCCGGAATGACCCCTCTCGACGCATTGCGATCAGCGCCGAGAAATTCCAAGAGAACGCCAGCCGCGGCGATTTTTGTCAGCGCAGCCCGGGCTTGAGCGCAGCGAGGCACCTCGTGAAATGAAGACACGCTGGGCCACGTAAGCGCTCGGTGTCGGAGTGCACCCTCGACCCAACTCCTGGGTGACCGAGCGCGCTCCTGCGCAACCCTGCGCGACCGAGCGCAGGCCGCGGCGCTCAGGCGCGAGCCAAGGCGACCGGGCGCACCGCGTCGGAGGGGGTCGGTTGGGCTCGGATGCGCCCGCGCCCGATCGCAGGAAGGCGAGCCGCGTGTTCCCCAGGCGGCGTACTGGGCCGGGCTCAGACGCTTGAACCCTGCGTCACAAGCGTCACAAGCGTCACAAGCGTCGAAAGCGCTCGCGGGGCGTGCGCTTGCTGCGTTAGGCTCCGATCCTGATGAGTGGGGATCCACCCGATAGCGAGCGCGGGCTGCATCAGGCCGGGCTCCGTCCTCAGGAAGAGATGGGCTCGCGGGGGGCGGCGAGCGGCGCGCCGGTCCCCTCGGCGACCGTCTCGCTCTCCTCCGGGCGGCGCTACGAGATGGAGGTGACGTCGGCGGGCGATCGGCTCGTCGTCCGCGGAAGGACGGGTGAGATCGTCCTGCAGATGGAGATCACCGACGCCGGTCCGGTGCTGTCGTTCGCGGCGCCCGACGGCGAGCGCGCCGGTTCACGGCGAGGCGGCCGGGGGAGCGCCTCCTCCGCGCCGCCGCGGCGCGCGGCCTCGCCGCCGCAGTCTGTGATCGTCCCCACGTCGAGCGGAAAACGCCCCCCCTCGGAGGGCGAGGCCGACGAGACCGTCGAGGTGCCGCGGGCGCTGCCGCTGCCCTCGATCAAGCTCCCGCCGGAGGCCGAGCCGCTCGAGCTCGATGGCGGCAACGCGCGGTCGGGGGTCACCCTCCGTGGATCTCCCGGCGAGCTCGACGCGAGCGGCGCCGTGCCGGCCGCGCCGGCGCTGGCGACGCCGAGCGGTGCGGCCCCTGCGCCCGCCTCGCGGAGCGACCTTCCGGGCGCGCGGAGCGCGCTGCCCTCGCTCAGCCTTCAGCAGTACGCGGTCCTCTGCGCCGAGTCGTCGATCGGAGCGGCCTCGTCGTTCGACCAGGCGCTCCTGCGCCACGGCATCGCCGACCGCGACCTGTGGAAGGCCGTCGATCGCAGCTGGCAGGATCGGCTCGAGCGCGAGCCGATCCTCACGTTGCGCTGGATGGAGCTCACGACGCGCTACCGCGAGCACCTGACGCGTCGGTGAAGCTCGCGGCGTGATGCAGCGCGGATACCTGCTACAGCAGCGCCCCGCTCATGCCGGGCAAGCTCCCGGAATCTGGAAGGCGAGGCAGCGGAAGAAGAGGAAGAAGACGCCTGAACCTCTTTCCGTCATCTTCGTCTTTCTGTGAACATCCCAAGAAGTGGCGCTGGTCCCGGGAGAGCGCGCGAGCTACCGCAGCCAGCCGTCGGTGTCTGGAGTCTCAGTGCAGGGTCTTCTCGAAGCCATCAGGAAAGCCTGTCTTCCGGGCCTCTGGTCCCAGGGCGTCAAGCTCGCCCGTGAGGGCGCTGCCTTCGGACGGGAGGATCGCGGCGATTCCATCGTGGTCCGCGTCAAGGCGGCCGGGCAGCCCGTTGCACCCACCGTCACCCTCTACCCAGCGGACGCCGAGTGGACGTGCGACTGCGGTGGAAAAATCGACCCCTGCGCGCACGCTGTCGCGGCGACGCTGTCGCTCTCGCAACCGATCGCGCAGGGCCAGCCGGCGGCGCAGGGCCAGCCGGCGGCGCAGGGCCAACCGGCGGCGCAGGGCCAGCCGGCCGCGCAAGGCGGCGCGACCGCCGCGGCTGCGCCGCCGGCGCGGCTGCGGTACCGGCTCCGGCGCAAGGGGCTCGTGCTCGCGCTCGAGCGGATGATCGTGCACGCGAGCGGCGCCGAGGAGCCGCTCCGGGTCTCGCTCGCCAGCCTCGCTGGCCGCGCCGTGCGGGCTCCAGCGAGCCCGGAGCGGCCGGGGCCGAGGCTGCCCGAGCTCTACCCGACGCACGAGGACCTGGCCGTCGACCGCCTCGTCGGCACGAAGCAGCACGGCTACTTCCCCTCGGATCGCCAGCCCGAGCTCTTCGCGGCGCTGGCGGGCGTCGCGGACGTGGAGCTCGACGGCGCGCCCGTGCGCATCTCCAGCGAGGCGATCGGCCCTCGCGCGGCGGTGCGCGATCACGACGATGGCGCAGCGCTCGTCGTGGAGCGGGACCCGCGCGTCGACGAGGTGATCGCGTCGGGCGTCGTGCGGTGCGGCGGCACGCTGCACCTGCTCCGGGAGATTGACCTCACGGGGCCGAAGCTCGAGCGGCTGCCGCTCCGGCGGGTGTTCCCGCGGGGGGACCTCGGCAAGCTGGTGACCGACGTCCTGCCGGAGCTGACCAAGCGCGTCCCGGTCACGATCCAGAGCCAGCGCCTGCCCCGCGCGGGCGGCGCGTCCCGGCCGCGGATCCTCCTGGAGCTCAGCCAGAAGGAGCACACGCTCTCCGTCGTGCCCAGCCTCGTGTACGGCGACCCGCCCGAGGCGCGCATCGAGAACGGCCGGCTCGTGCACCTGTCCGGCGCCGTGCCCGTCCGCGACGAGCCCGCGGAGCGCATGTTGCTGATCCGGCTGCGCGACGAGCTCCACCTCATCCCGGGACGCCGGGTCGACTTCGACGGCGTCGAGGCGATCCGCTTCGCCTCGCGCCTCGAGTCGTGGGACGCCCGCGCCTTCGCCGACGCGCGCGGCGAGATCTTCGGCAAGGCCGCGCTCGTGCCGCGCTTCGTCATCCAGGACCGGGCCTTCGACGTCGAGTTCGAGCTCTCGGCGGGGAGCGACGACGGCGCGGGCGACGAGGGCGACGGCGCCGGCGCGCCCCCGAAGCGCGCGGACGCGACGGCCGTGATCCGCGCGTGGCAGGACGGCCTGCCGCTCGTGCCGCTCCTCGGCGGCGGGTGGGCGCCGCTGCCCTCGGCGTGGCTCGACAAGTACGGCGCGCGCGTCGCCGATCTGCTCGCGGCGCGGCGCGAAGACAAGGAGGTGCCGCCCGCGGCGCTCCCGGCGCTGGCCGCGCTGTGCGACGAGATCGAGTACCCGCGCCCGTCGGGCTTCGACAAGCTCATGCCGCTGCTCGACGGCTTCGCGTCGCTCCCGGAGGCGCCGCTGCCCTCCGACCTGACCGCGACGCTGCGCCCCTACCAGCGACGCGGCGTCGACTGGCTGTCGTTCCTGCGCGACGCCGGCCTCGGCGCGGTGCTCGCCGACGACATGGGGCTCGGCAAGACGCTGCAGACGCTCTGCTCGCTGCGCGGGCGGACGCTCGTCGTGTGTCCGCGCAGCGTCGTCCACAACTGGGCCGACGAGATCCGGCGCTTCCGCCCGGGCCTCCGGTTCGCGATCTACCACGGCACGCGGCGCGCGCTCGATCCTGCGGCCGACGTCACGCTGACGACCTACGCCGTGCTCCGCAACGACGCCGAGCTGCTCGCGGCGCAGGCCTGGGAGGCGGTGGTGCTCGACGAGGCGCAGGCGATCAAGAACCCCGACAGCCAGGCGGCGCGGGCGGCGTTCGCGCTCCGCGCCGAGCTGCGCGTGGCGCTGAGCGGCACGCCGGTCGAGAACCGGCTCGAGGAGCTCTGGAGCCTGCTCCACTTCACGAACCGCGGCCTCCTCGGCGGGCGGAGCGCCTTCCAGGAGCGCTACGGCCGGCCGATCGCCGAGGGCGTGCAGGGCGCCGCGGCCGAGCTGCGGCAGAAGATCCGCCCCTTCGTGCTGCGGCGGCTGAAGGGCGAGGTGGCGCCGGAGCTGCCGCCGCGGTCGGAGATGGTGCTCTACTGCGAGCTCGAGGAGGCAGAGCGCGAGCTCTACGACGCGGTGCGCGCGGCCACCCGCAAGGACGTGGTGGAGAAGCTCGCGGAGGGGGCGAGCGTCATGGCGGCGCTCGAGGCGCTGCTCCGCCTGCGCCAGGCGGCCTGCCATCCGGCGCTGATCCCGGGATCGAGCGCCGGCGGCGCGGCGCCGGCGGCGCGGACCGTGCCCTCCTCCAAGGTGACGCGGCTGATCGAGGCGCTCGAGGAGTGCGTCGCGGACGGCCACAAGGCGCTCGTGTTCTCGCAGTGGACCTCGCTGCTCGACCTCGTCGAGCCGCACCTCGGCGCGGCGGGGATCCCGTGGAGCCGCCTCGACGGCGGGACGCGCGACCGCGCCGGGGTGGTCAACGAGTTCCAGTCGCCGGGCGGCCCGCCGGTGATGCTCATCTCGCTCAAGGCGGGCGGCACCGGCCTGAACCTGACCGCGGCGGATCACGTCTTCCTGCTCGATCCCTGGTGGAACCCGGCGGTCGAAGATCAGGCGGCCGATCGGGCCCACCGTATCGGACAGCACCGGCCGGTGATGGTCCACCGGCTCGTCGCGAAGGACACGGTGGAGGAGGGGATCCTCGCGCTGCAGGAGCGGAAGCGCGCGATCGCGGGCGCCGCGCTGGGCGAGGCGGACAGGGCGGCCTCGCTGACGCGGGAGGATCTGCTCGCGCTGCTGGGGTAGCGCACATCGATCGCGGCCTTCCGCGCGGCGCTCCCCGTCGTGTCGCTCGCGGGCGGGCGCATCGCCGCGGACTCTGGTGGTGCACGCGTTGCGCGCGTTGAGCCGCCATGGGATGAGCGGGTGTGATGCGAACGTTCATCCTCCCCCTCGCCGCGCTGCTGGCGCCGCTCGCTGCGTGCACCGTCAACGGTCCGCGCGAGCCGGCGCCCGAGCCGTCATCACCCGTGGAGCCCCCGGCGCCGCTGTCCACCGCGGCGCCGGGCGCGCCCGCGCCGCAGGCTTCGGCCACGGTCACCGCGACGACCCAGGCGCCGGCCACGACAGCGCGGACCGCGCCCGGCGAGGAAGCGCTGTTCGGCACGTGGAGCTCCGCCGCGTGCGGTCTGCGCAAGTACGAGCGCCGGCTCTCCCTCGCGAAAGACGGCAGCTTCGTCGCCGAGGATCGCGTCTCTCCCTGCCCGCCGGGCGCGGTGTGCGTCTGGTCGGGCATCGTCCATCGCAAGGGGGCGTTCAAGCGCGCCGACAGGACGCTCCTGCTCTCGGTCTCCGAAGGGTCGCAGGGGCCGGGCGCTCACCCGTTCCCGACCACGCTCACCATCGATCCTTCGACGGGCGCCCTCGCCGAGACCGGAGAAGGCGGCGCTCCCTGCCCCTACGCGCCCGCCGGCCAGTAGCGTCCTCTGTGCGCGAACGCACCGCTCTCAGCACCCGCACGCCTTCTGGACCGCTCCAAGGAGGGCCTCGTAGCGGATCGGCTTCCTGAGCAAGGGTGTTCCGGGCGGCGGGGACGTGATCGACGCGGCCGACAGGACAACGACCGGGATGCCCGCGAACCGCGCATCGCGCCGCATCCGGTCGATCAACTCCACACCGTCCATGACGGGCATCAACAGGTCGACGAGCATCATATTCGGCCGCTCGCCGCGCTCGAGCAGCGCGAGCGCCTCCGCTCCGTTTCCAGCCGTCATGACGCTGTAAGCGCCGTCTTCCTCGAGCGCATCGCGAAGCGAGATCTGAATATCCTCGTTGTCCTCCACCAACAGGATGTGCTTCATCGTGTCAGCTTAAGGAGATTTGGTCTCGGTGTCATCGAGGTTCCCACGTTGTCGAGGCAACTCCACAGTAAAGGTCGAGCCGACGTCAGGTTCACTCGCGACGGACACCGTCCCACCCATGGCCCCGACGACCTGCCGCACGATCCACAGCCCGAGGCCGAGCCCGCCGTAATGCCGCTCCGAGACCGCGCGCTCGAACTGGTTGAAGATGATGGCCTGGTGCTCGGGCGCGATGCCGATGCCCTGGTCCGTGATCGTGAGCCACGCGCGGACATCGCTTGACCACACGGTGATCGTGATCGGACGCCCGCGGCCGTACTTGAGCGCATTGGTGAGGAGGTTGTTCACCACCTGGTCGAGGCGCCTGCGATCCCAGCCGCCCGTGGCGTCGGCGGCGAGCTGGAGCGACATCGAGTTCCTGGCGAGGTCGTATTTGTGCTGCTCGACCACCTCGCACACGACCTCCGCGAGGTCGACCTCCTGTATCTGAAGCTCGATCCGTCCAGCGGCGATGCGCGAGACGTCGAGCAGGTCGGAGACGAGCCGTTCCAGGCGGTCGATCTGCCGCTCCACGACCGATAGCTTGATGACCAGGCGCTCGGGCGTGAGGCGGTCTGCGCGCGCGGCGCGCGCCGCGCGCAGCACGCTCTCCACCTCGGCGCGCAGCGGCGTGATCGGTGTCTTGAGCTCATGGGCCGCGACGGCGAGGAAGATCTCTCGCGCCCTCACGGCCTCTCGCGCCTGCTGGAGCATCACCTCGCGCTCCTCGGCCGCGATCTTCTGCTCCTGGATGTCGGTGCAGGTGCCGAACCACTTCACGATCCGCCTGGCCGTGTCGTGCAGGGGCAACCCGCGCACGAGGAACCAGCGGTAGACCCCGTCGCTGCGCCGCATTCGGCACTCGATCTCGTAGGCGTCTCCGCTGGCGAAGCTCTCCTTCCAGCGCGCCACGACCCGATCCGCGTCCTCGGGGTGGATGGCGGCCGTCCAGGCCGCGCCGCTGGGCAGACGCTCGCCGACATACTCCGCGAAGCGCCGGTTGAAGTAGTCGAACTCCCCGTCCGGCGTCGCGGTCCATACGAGCTGGGGAATGGCCTCCGCGAGCGCCTCCCGCGTGTTCTCGTAGAGCGTCGAGAGCTGGCGGTTCAGCTCCTCCCTGCGGAGCTCGTCCTCGCGTGTGATACGCGCCGCGCCCGCCATCGCGACCACCTTGGGCAGCAGCGGAAAGAGCAGGATCGCGGTGCCGACGGAGGCGATCGCCGTGATGGCCCGGAGGGCCCCATCCAGCCAGTACAACGGCTGCCAGATGACCCACACATCCATGAAGTGCGTGAACCCACAGGCAACGATGAAGGTGCCGAACGCGAGGTACACCCGCTGGAAGGGGATGTCCCGGATGCGCCGGACCAGATGGGCGAGGGTCAGGGAGATCGAGAGATAGGCGAAGCCGATCGCCAGGTTGGTGATGACCTGCAGCCAGACCATGCCCGGCTGCCAGAAGTAGCAATGGCCATGGGGCATGAATTCCGTCGCGAACAGACTGTGTGGCGACTCGAGCATAAGATCCTCTGCTGGAGTTTCCGAGGGCTCAGGGTGATGTGAGGACGTAGTGTACAATCCTTGGCTGGCGAACAGGACGCGGCTCGCGCGACTCGTCCACGGGGCTCTGGGCGCGGCGCGGCGCGGCGCGGTGCAGAGCGGAGCGGAGCGGAGCGGCGCGCCGCGGTGCAGAGCGGGTAGAAGCGTGCCGGCAGGACCCGACGCGCCGCTGCGGTTCGCGCGCGGTCTCCCGCGTGCTATGCACGCACGCTTCGATGAGTCCCGACCGCGAAGCCGCCGGCGCAGGCCGGCCGTTCACTGCCGCCGATCTCGACGCTTGCCTCAAGGTGCTGGAGGCCGTGGCCCTCGATCGCGCGCAGCTCGCCGCCATCAGCTCCGAGGACCGCCGCCGGCTTCTCCTGGCCGCTGGCCGCGTCTCGCGCCCCGAGCGCGCCGAGCAGCGAGAGCTCGCCAGGGCGTTCCGCAAGCGCGACCGGCACGCGCAGAAGTCCGCCGACGCCGCCCTGCTCGATGCGGTCGGCATCCGCGTCGCCCGTCGAGAGCCGGTGTTCCGTACGCCGGACGCGCTCGCCCAGGCAGCGCCCCCGCTGTCGTGGGCCGACCCCGCCGAGGAGCCCGCGTCGCCGCCCGAGGCCACCGAGGAGCCCGGGCCGCCGGCCGAGCCGGGCGCGCCGGAGCTCGCGCGGCCGCGCAAGTGTTACGTCTGCAAGGTCGAGTTCCGCAAAGTCCACTTCTTCTACGACGCGATGTGCGCCGCGTGCGGCGACTTCAACTACCGCAAACGCAGCCAGACCGCGCCGCTCGACGGCCGCATCGCGCTCGTCACGGGCGCGCGCGTCAAGATCGGCTATCAGGCGGCGATCATGCTCCTCCGCGCCGGCGCGCGGGTCATCGTCACGACCCGCTTCCCGCACGACGCTGCTCGCCGCTTCTCGGCGGAGCGCGACTTCGACGCCTGGGGCTCACGGGTCGCGATCTACGGCCTCGATCTCCGACACACGCCGAGCGTCGAGCTCTTCACGCGCCACCTCCTCCACACGCTCGACCGGCTCGATTTCATCATCAACAACGCCTGTCAGACCGTGCGGCGACCGCCGGGCTTCTACGGCCACCTCATCGAGGGCGAGACCGCGCCCGTCCGCTCCCTCCCGCAGGGCGCTCAGCCCCCGCTCCGCGAGTACGACGCGCTCCGCGCGTGCGGCACGCTCCCCCTCGTCGCCGGCGCCGACCCCACCGCGGGCCTGCGCGAGCCCGCCTTGCTCTCCCAGATCCCGGCTCCGGGCGATGAGCGCCTCGACGAGCTGCTCTTCCCCCAGGGGCGCTACGACGCCGATCTCCAGCAGGTCGATCTCCGGACGCTGAACAGCTGGCGGCTCACCCTCGCCGAGGTCCCGACCGTCGAGATGCTCGAGGTGCAGCTCGTCAACGCGGTCGCCCCCTTCGTCCTGAACTCCCGGCTGAAGCCGCTCATGATGCGACGGCCCACGTTCGACAGGCACATCGTCAACGTCTCGGCGATGGAGGGGCAGTTCTACCGCCGCTACAAGACGGACAGGCACCCTCACACCAACATGGCGAAAGCCGCGCTCAACATGATGACGCGCACGTCCGCGCCCGATTATGTGAAGGACGGCATCTTCATGAACAGCGTCGATACCGGGTGGGTCACCGACGAGGACCCCGCGGCGCTCGCCGCGCGCAAGCTCGAGGAGCACGGCTTTCATCCGCCGCTCGATATCGTCGACGGCGCCGCCCGCATCTGCGACCCCATCTTCGCCGGGCTGCTCAGCGGCCAGCACGCGTACGGCCAGTTCTTCAAAGACTACATGCCGACCGACTGGTAGGCGCCGCCCGCGCCAGGGCGCGCTCCTACCCTCAACAACCGCCCGTGCAAGGCACCCGGCGACGAGCTGGTCGAGCTGGGCCCGCTCGCCCGATCGCGCGGTGCACCCGGTCTCTCACGCTGCCTGCCTGACGCGCCGTCTGCGCGCCTCCGACGTCCTGTTCAGGTCGCTTGACGCTGCGCATCCCTTTCTTGACAGTCGAGACAGCCCGCTGATAAGCGATAACTTAACACTTACCACCAGGAGGGAGCGCTCCGTATGGAGATCCTGATTCACAACCCGCTGACCCGCTTCCTCATCCAGGCGTTCTTGATCATTGCCTGCGCGAGGCTCGTGGGCCTGGTGGCCCGCCGGATGGAGCAGCCGATGGTCATCGCCGAGGTCACGGCGGGCATCCTGCTCGGCCCGTCGCTGTTCGGCTGGCTCTTCCCCGATGCGTCGGCGGTCCTGTTCGCAAACGATTCGCTGCCGCTCCTGAAGCTGGTGAGCGAGGTCGGCCTCATCGTCTTCATGTTCCTCATCGGGCTGGAGCTCGATCCGAAGCTCTTGCGCGGGCGGGGCCACGCCTCGGTCATCATCAGCCACACGAGCATCGTCGTGCCGTTCGCGCTGGGCGGGCTCCTCGCGCTCTACCTGTACCCCCGGCTCTCCGACAGCTCCGTCCCGTTCTCGTCGTTCACGCTGTTCATGGGTGTGGCCATGAGCATCACGGCGTTCCCGGTGCTCGCGCGCATCCTCACCGAGCGGCGCCTGCTGCGCACCAAGGTCGGCGCTCTCACCATCACGTGCGCCGCCGTCGACGACGTGACCGCCTGGTGCATCCTCGCGTTCGTCGTCTCGATCGCGCGCGCCACGGGGCTCGTGGGCGCTGTCTGGACCACCGTCTTCGCCGTCGCCTACATCGCCGGCATGCTGTTCCTTGTCCGCCCCTTCCTCGTCCGGCTCGGCGAGCGCGGCTCCAGCAAGGAAGGGCTCTCGCAGGACCTCGTCGCCGTCACGCTCCTCCTGCTCATCGTGTCGAGCTGGATGACCGAGATGATCGGCATCCACCCGCTGTTCGGGGCCTTCATGCTCGGCGCGATCATGCCGAAGGGCACCGGCTTCGCGCAGAGCCTCGCCGAGAAGCTCGAGGACTTCGCGGTGGTCTTCCTGCTCCCGCTGTTCTTCGCCTACAGCGGCCTGCGCACGCACATCGGGCTGCTCAACTCGGCCGACGGCTGGATGATGTGCGGCCTCATCATCCTGATCGCCTGCGTCGGCAAGTTCGGCGGCAGCGCCGTGGCCGCCCGCTTCACCGGCCAGAGCTGGCGGGAGGCCAGCGCCGTCGGCATCCTTATGAACACCCGCGGCCTGATGGAGCTCATCGTCCTGAACCTCGGCTTCGATCTGGGCATCATCTCGCCCAAGCTGTTCACGATGATGGTGCTCATGGCGCTGGTCACGACCTTCATGACCTCGCCGCTCCTGCGCTGGATCTACCCGCCGGAGGAGCTCGCCAAGGAGCTCGCCGACGTGCCGGAGCGGACGCCTCTGCCCACGGCAGCAGAGGTGTTCACCGTGCTCATGTGCGTCTCCTACGAGCGCTCCGGCCCCGGCATGGTGACGCTCGCGAGCGCCCTCGCCGGCACGGGCCCCGAGGCGAGGCGCCTCTACGCCCTGCGCCTCATCCCGCCGACCGATCGTGGCTCGTTCTACCTCGAGCAAGGGCTCGAGCGGCAGGGGACGGCCGCGCTCGCGCCGCTCCTGTCGCGGGCCAAGGAGCTGGGCGCCGAGGTCCGGCAGCTCTCCTTCGTCTCGCCCAAGCCGAGCCACGACATCTGCAACGTCGCCGACGTGAAGCAGGCCGACCTCGTGCTGGTCGGCTGGCACAAGCCCATCCTCAGCCAGACCGTGCTCGGCGGCACCGTCTACGAGGTCATGCGCGGCGCCCACACCGACGTCGGTGTGCTCATCGATCGCGGGCTCGCCGCGGTCCGCAAGCTGCTCGTGCCGTTCCACGGCACGTTGCACGACAAGGCGGCGCTCTCGCTCGCCCGCCGGCTCGCGCAGCAGGTCGGCGCCGACGTCACCATCCTCCACGTGGTCAAGCCGAAGCGCAGGTCCGACGACACGCTCGGCGCGCAGCAGACGGTCGACGAGGTGTTCGAGGGCGAGGAGGGCGGCGCGCTGCAGAAGTCCAAGGTGCTTCTCAAGGTGGTGGAGCACGACTCCCCCGCGGACGCGGCCCTCGAGGAGGCGAAGCGCGGCTACGATCTCGTCCTCGTCGGCGTCGGTCCCGAGTGGGGCCTCGCGCAGCGCCGGTTCGGCATCCGCGCCGAGCACATCATCCAGGGGTGCCCGACCTCGCTGCTCGTCGTGCGCCACTACGAGCCCGCCGCCGTGTCCGCCCCCGCCGCGGCGCCCGTCCCGAAAGTCCTCCCGACCGCCCTCGCGGTCGAGCCCGATCGCTCCTGAGGCCCCATGCCAGCGATGTCCGACGCTGACGGCGCCGCGCGCGCCCGCGCGGTCGCCGCGTTCGGGGCCGCGCTGCGGCTCCTCCGCGTCGAGGCGGGCCTGAGCCTGCGCGCGCTCGCGCACCGCATCGGCGTCTCCAGCGCCTACCTGAGCCGCGTCGAGCATGGGCACGACGCCATCCCCACGCCCGACCGGCTCACGGCGATCGCGGGCGCGCTCGAGCTCCCGCCGGCGGTGCTCCTGGAGCTAGGCCATCAGGTCGAGCCGCTCGTCTCGCGCTACCTCGAGCGCGTTCCGTCGGCGAAGGCGCTCTGCGCGGAGCTCGCGCGGCGCAACCTCAGCGCCCCCCAGCTCGCGCGCGTCAAGGCGTTCATCGACGCCGAGTTCCCGGCGAACGCGGCCTTCGGGGGGGCGCCCGCGCGGCGGCTCAGCGGCCTGCTCACGCCAGAGCGGGTCGTGCTCCACCTCTCGTGCGCGGACATCGAGGACGTCATCGACGTCGCGGCGTCCCGGCTCGCGCCCCCCGGCGGCCCGATTTCGGCGAGCGCGCTCGCCCAGGAGATCCTGCGGCGCGAGCTCGAGTCGCCCACGGCGCTCGGCAACGGCGTCGCGGTCCCGCACGCGATCGTCCCCGGCGCGTGCCAGGCGGCCGTGCTCGCGACCCTGGCCGAGCCGCTCGCGGTGCCGACGCCGGGCGGCGCCCCGCTCCGGCTGTTCGTCGTCCTCATCTGCGGCGAGGGGGGCCGCGCGCACCTCGAGCTGCTCGCCCAGGCAGCCAGGCTCGCCAGCCTCGGCGCCGCCGACGCGCTGTGCGCAGCCCACGACCCCGCGCAGCTCATCGACCAGCTCTCGCAGATCGAAGCGGGCTGCGGCTGATCGCCGCGGGGGGCCGCGGGGCCCCCGTCACTCGACGCGGACGAGGCGCTGCACCACGGACGAGCCGCCGCGCGCGTCGCGCAGGACCGCGGTGATCGTGGCGACGCCCGGCTCGGCAGGTGGGATCCACGTCACGGCGTGATCGCCGATGTACCCCTCGTTCGCGTCGCTCACGAGCTTGATGCCCCCGTCGAGATCGCCCAGATCGGCGAAGTAATCGACCCAGACGATCTCCTTCAGCGCCTGCTGCTGCGCGCTGGGATCGTCCTCCGCTACCTCGGGATCGACGATCGCCTCGAGCTCGTAGGCCGTGCACTCGACGAACGGATCCTCCGCGCTGCAGCCGGCCTCGCGCCGCGCCTCCGCGCTCACGTGGCAGCGCTGGACGGTGGGGATGTCGGCGAAGTCCTCCGGCAGGGGCTCGCCGTCGAGCGTGAGCCCCTGCACCTCCGGGTTCGCGTTCTCGCGACCCCCCTCGAAGGCGTAGATCTGCGTGTAGCCGGGCACGAAGCTGTCCGGGCCGAGCCGGCGCCCACCGCTGAAGCAGGCGGCGGGGAACGTCCCGGCGCGGCCGGTGCCCTGGTCCTCCACGAGACCGAGCTCCCCGGTGCAGGCGACGAAGAAGACGAACGCGCTCCCGAAGGCCGGACCCCCGGTGGCGGGCGGCCTGCGGCCGGCGAGGATGTCGTCGCTGATCGTGATCGTGTACGTGTCCCCGAAGCCGGGGCGCACGCCGTTGAGGTCGGGCAGCGGGACCGTCGGGTCGCCTCGCTCCACCCACGCCTCGATCTCGGAGGCGATGCCCTCGAGCTGCGCGTAGCAGCCGTAGTAGTCGTCCCCGACGGGGTTCTCGCACCCGCCGAACCAGTAGACCGAGACAGGGCGCGACCCGTCCTCGGGGCCGCCCAGCCCGTCCTGGTAGTGGATCCGGAAGGTGACCTGGTCGCCGGGGTTGGCGTACGGCTTGTCGGCGACCACCGCGAGGACGCGGAGCCCGCCCACGAGGCTCGGCGGATCGAAGCCCGCGACGCAGCCCGAGGCGATCGCCGGCGACGCGATCGCCGCGAGCGCGAGCGTCCCCAGCACCGCGCGCCGCCACCGGCGCCCGCGGCCCGCGCCGTCGCGCTTCGCCGCGCCGTTCATCGCCTGCGCCCCGCGCATCTCAGAACTCTCCTCGCATCCCGAAGCTCGGCAGGATGGGCAGCCCCGTGACGTACTGTCGGGCTGTGTAGTTGTAGTTGTACTGAATCGCCTCGCTGTTCGCGTTGTTGTAGACGTTCTGCACGTCGAGGTAGGCCGAGAGCCGCCAGGTCTTGAACTTCCACGTCTTGTCCAGGCGCAGATCGAGCTGGTGGAACGCCGGGAGCCGCTCGCTGTTCGGGCCGGAGAACGGGATGGGCGTATACGTCCCGGTGGGCGCGTAGAAGAGCGCGTTGGTGCGGTACGGGTCGCAGCTCTGCTCGTTGACGTTGCACACGTTGGGCGTGACCAGGTTGCCGGAGACGAGGCGGAACCGGGCGCCGAACTCCCAGCCGTCGCCCAGGCGGTAGCTGCCGAGCACCGTCAGGATGTGGGTCTGATCGAACGGGACGAGCCGCTCCGGCTCGCCGGGCTCCGGCACCCGCGTGCTGCGGGACAGCGTGTACGCGGCCCAGCCGAAGAAGCGATCGTCGGGCTTGTACTTGAGCAGGAACTCGCCGCCGATGACCCTGCCCGAGCCGACGTTCTGGTAGTCGAGCTGGATCGACCCGGGTCGGTTCACGCCGACGACGAGCTCGTCGAGCTGCTTGTAGAACCCCTCCGCCGACGCCTCGATGTGCCGGGTCAGCTCCTGCTCGACGCCGGCCGCATAGTGCAGCGCGCGGGTCGACTTCAGGCCGGGGTTGCCGAGCGGCGGGATCACCTCCTGGAACTGCGGCGGCTGATGGAACACCCCGAGGCCGCCCTTCACCGTGGTCCGCGGGAACCCGGGGACGACGTCGAAGCGCCCGTTCACGCGCGGGCTCACGGTGAGCTGCTGGTTCAGGTCCTGGTAGTCGAGGCGCAGGCCCGGGACGATCTTCGCCCGAGGGGTCGGGGCGAGCTCGAGCTCGGCGTACGCAGCGGGGTAGAAGAACTCGCCGTCGCGCGAGACCTCCTGGAGGGTGCGCGTCGAGAACGGCTGGTTCGGCGGCTCGCCGGGGCGGTTCGGCCCGGGGGCGCGGAGGTTCACGGCGTAGAGGCCGGCGAAGACGTCGAGCCCCGCGTTGAACACCGTGCCCTTCGAGATGCGCCGCGCGTACTCGAGGCGGCCGGAGATCGTCTTGAGATCGAGCTGAAAATAGATCGGCCCGATCCCGAAATCGGCGTCGTCGCGCGCGATGGCGAGCACGCCGTCGAGCCGGTCCTTGTCGGTGAGCTCGTGATCGTAGCGGAGCTGGAGCCGCTGAAACGCCGTGTGCAGCCCGACGTTGCCGGAGAGGGCCGGCTCGTTGGGCGCCGGGTCGCTGAGCAGCAGCTCGAGGGCGTCGTCGGAGCCGAAGAACGTGAGGCGGACCCGCGCGGAGGGCGTGGGCTCGGTCTCGAGGAGGACCTGGTAGTCGTAATAGACCGGCGCCTGCGTTACGCCTGCGCCCGCGGCCTCGAGCACCGGGCCGAACGACTCGCCGATGTAGCTCCGCCGTCCCGCCACCATGAAGCGGGTGTTGTCGAGGAACGGCACGGGGCCCTCGAGCAGGACGCGCGCGTCGATGAGGTCCATCTGCGCCAGGCCGTGGAGCCTGCCGTCCTCCTTGGGGGAGCGGAGGGCGACGTCGACGATGCCGCCCTGCACCCGGCCGTACTTGGCGCTGAAGTTGCCGGGGTAGAAGTCGATCCGATCCAGCATCTCGGTCGGCACGACCGAGGAGAGGCCGCCGAAGTGGTAGATGAGCGGCACCTGCGTGCCGTCGACGAAGGTCTGCGTGTCCTGCGGGCCGGAGCCGCGGACGATGAGCAGCCCCGCGATGCTGGGCGGGCGGGCGACGCCCGGCAGGTTCTGCAGCGAGCGCAGGGCGTCGCCGTTCGTGCCGGGGATCCGGTTGATCTCGCGCTGCTCGATCGTGCGCTTCGTGACCTCGCGCGGCGGCCGCTTGCCGCGGACCGTGACCTCGAGGCCGTCGCCTTGCGGCAGGAGCCGGTACTTCACCTCGAGCTGCTCCCCGGGGGCGAGCGCCTCCTCGACGGAGAGCGGCTCGAAGCCGGGCGCCGCGATGGTCACCTGGTAGCGCCCCGGCGGCAGCGCGGCGAAGGCGAAGGCGCCGCCCTCGTCGGTGGTGAGCCCCGGCGGCGCGGCGAGCGTCGCTGCGCCCGCGCCCGCGCCCGCGACGCGCGCGACCGAGACGGTGGCGCCGGCGAGCGGGACGTCGCCCCCGCTGGCGAGCACGGTGCCGCGGAGGCTCTCGGCGGGCCTCGCGGGCTCGCCGGCGGCCGGCGGCGGCGAGGCCGTCTTCAGGGTGAACGAGTAGCGGTACAGGATGCGGGCCGGGGCGGGGGCCCCGTCCGCGCGGCGGGCGGGCTCGAACTCGAGCTTCTGGGCCGCGGCCAGCGCCGACTCATCGAACCCGTGCCCCGCGCTCTCGACGACGACGGCGTGCTTCACGCGCCCGTCGCGGTCGATGTCGAGCTGCAGGGTCACCGACGCTTCGCGCCCCTGTTTCTCGGCCTCCGGCGGGTACTCCGGGGGCGTGTAGTTGAGCGCCCGCGGCGGCGTCGCCTTCCCCGCCGGCGCGGCCGTGGAGGCAGGAGGCGTGACGATCGCGCCGCCCGGGCCTCGGGGCACGGCCGCCCCGCCCTCGGGCGCCTGCCCCTCCTGGCCTTGCTGTTGCGCCTGCGCCAGGCAGGGGGAGAGGGCGGCGAGCAGCGAGAGGAGCGCCGCGGCGGCCGGCCTGCGATCGCCGCGCGCGTGCCGGTCATCGATGCGGATGGAAGCGGCGGGCTCCTGCGTGGTCACGACGTCACACCGGGTCGCGCCGCTTCAGCACCGCGCAGAGCGTGACGAGGATGAGGAACGTCATGCCTGCGAGCACCGCATAGGGCATCCAGGTCTGATCGTACGTGGTGAAGCCCCACGCGCCCGCGTAGTTGTCGGCCGCCATCTGCGCGATGGCGCACTTGAACTTGCCGCCCTCGATGAAGTCCGCGGCGCTCGTGTCGGTGCGGTGCAGATCGATGACCCACGCTGGATCCTCCGCGGTCGCGAGCCGCTCCGGCGCGATCGCGCCCTCGAAGCCCCAGCGCGCCGGGATGATGTACATGAGCGGCCGGAGGTGCGGCACGGTCGTCATCGGCACCATGAGCCCCCCGAGGACGACCTGGGGGATGAGCGCGATCGGCGTGAGCGCCATCGCCGCCTCGGACGAGGCGACCACCGTGGAGAGGAGGAGCCCCATCGCGACGGCGCTGAGCGAGGTGGCGGTCAGCGCGGCGAGCTGCATGCCGAACGCCTGCATGCCGCCGTGGAAGCCGAGGGCGAAGAACACGATCGCGAGCAGGACGGTGCACTGGACGAGGCAGAAGCCGGCGAGCAGCAGGTACTTGGAGAGCACGTAGTTGACGAGCCCCAGGTTGACCATGCGCTCGCGGAGGTAGATGGCCCGCTCGCTGACGATCTCGCGCGCCGCGTTCGAGGTCCCGAACCAGACCGCGGCGACGACGAGGAAGAAGATCGCCGCGGTGTGGTCGGTGGTGACCTCCATGCCCTTGATGACGTCGGTGCTCTTGTCCGCGCCGCCGGCGCGGCGGCCGAGCTCCTGGAGCGCGCCGAGGCACCACGCCGGGATCGCCTTCTCCTGCCCGCCGAAGACGATCGCGAGCAGGATGCCGATGATCGGGGCCTGGAGGAGCATGATCAGGGTGCCGCCGATGTCGCGCTTCTTCACCTTGAAGTAGCGCGACAGGAGCAGACCGAGCTGCCCCTTGGTCGTGGCGCGCCCGGCCGGGATGCCGCGCTGCCCCTGGCCGGTGCCGATCTCGCGCCGGCCGGAGTACATCCGGCGGTACGTCGGGTTGCCGTCGCTGAAGAACTCCTTGCGCCACTCGATGGCGGCGAGCTTCCTGGCGTCGCCGCGCGACGCGTTCGGGTTCCGCGCGCGGAGCTGATCGAAGATGGGCCGCTCCCGGAGCGCGAGCATCTCGAACATGTCGCGCGGGTTATCGACGTCGTTCTGCTGGCCGTGCCGCTCCTTCCAGCTACCGAAGAAGCGGTACGCGTCGGGCCGGGTCGGCCCGAAGAACATCGGGATGCCGCCGTAGCCCAGGATGAGCGCGTGGCTGAACTTCTCGAACTCGTCCTTCGCCGGCTGGTGGATCGTCATGATGATCGTCTTGCCGGTGGCCTTCGTGAGGTCATGCAGCAGGCTGATCAGCGCGGTCGTGTCGTCGGCGGCGAGGCCCGAGGTCGGCTCGTCGAGGAAGAGGATGACCGGATCGGTGACGAGCTCGAGCGCGATGTTGACGCGCTTGCGCTGCCCGCCCGAGAGGATCTTGTTCTCGGGCTTGCCGATCTGGAGGTTCTTGACGCCCTCGAGGCCGAGATCCTTGATCGTCTGCTCGACGCGGGCGTCGATCTCGGCCTCGGTGTAGTCGGGCGGGAGGCGGAACTTCGCGCTGTAGCGGACGGCCTCGAAGACGGTGAGCTCCGGGTGGACGAGATCGTCCTGCGGCACGTAGCCGATGGAGCCGCGGAGCGTGTCGTAGATGTTGTAGAGGTCCTCGCCGTTGATGCGGACGACGCCGCTCGTCGGCGGCAGGTAGCCGTTCAGCGTGAGCAGGAGCGTCGTCTTGCCGGCGCCCGACGGCCCCATGAGCGCGATCATGTCGCCCGGCAGCGCCTTGAACGACACGTTGTCGAGCAGGGTCTTCTGCTCGTTCGGGTTGTCCCGGTCGGGGACCTGGAGGACGAGGCTCCACGCCTCGATCTCGTAGAGCGGGCGCCCTGCCCACCGATCGGCGGAGTACTCCTCCTGGACGACCTCGACGGCGCCCGCGCCCCCCATCTCGATCTGGAGGGGCATGGGCCCGATGTAGATCTTCTCGCCGCTCTGCACGGCGATCTTCTGGCCGGGCGCGATGCGGTTGCCGCGGACGTAGGTCCCGTTGGCGCTGCCGCTATCCTCGACGTAGAGCTGCCCGTTGATCGAGTGCAGGAGCGCGTGGTGGCTCGACACCTGGGGGTGGGCGAGCACGATGTCGTTGTCGGGCGTGCGGCCGATCTTCTTGACGTTCGAGCCGCCGCCGGAAAAGTCGAGCTGCCCGAGGACCGTCTTGTTCTTCCTCCCGGGCGCGCCGGCGGCGGGCACCGAGGACGCCGGTTGCGCGGGCTGCTGCGGCGGCGCGTAACCGCCGGCGACGCCTGGCGGCGCGTAACCCCCGGCGCCGGGCTGCTGCGGCGGCGCGTAGCCGGAAGCGGCAGGCTGCGGCGGCAGGACGCTCACCGCGGGCGGGGCGCCGGAGGCGGCCGGCAGCGCGGATTGCCGGGCGGCCTGCGCGAGCTGGACGAGCAGGCTGATCTGGACAGGGACGGGCCCGAAGGCGATGGCGCCTTGCGGATCGATGGGCGTCGGCGAGCCAGCGGCGATGCGCTGCGCGCCCACGTACGTGCCGCTCGTCGAGTTGTGGTCGATGACCATCATGCGATCGAGCGTGACGGTCGCGTGCTGGCTCGAGACGCTCGGGTGCTGGAGCACCAAGGAGGCGCGCCCGGGGTCTCGTCCGATCACGACCTGGCCGGGCGCGGGCGCGAGGCTCCCGGGCGACGCCAGCATCAGCGTGATGGCCGGATGGTTCAGCGGGACCGGCGTCTGCGCGACCACGAACTGGGTGCGGAAGTCGAACGGGACCTGCTCTCCCGGCGAGAGGGGCCGCCCGTTCGCCGACGCCGGCCCTTGCCCGCAGGAGAAGAGCAGCTTGCCACCCCCCTGGTTGACGATGCGCGCGTGCTCGGGCAGGACGCCGGGAGCGACGAGCACCACATCGCAGGTGGGGGCGCTGCCGATCGTGATGCTTGTTTTGCCTAGCCCCGGGATCATGCGGGCCGCGTTTCACCACAGGCCGTCGGGGAGGGCAAGGGAAGAGGCGCGTCCCGTGCGCCGCCTCTCGCCACGCTGGCGCGGTGCCGCTCGCGGGAGAGGAGCGCGCTTCTGCACGCGCGCGGCGATGGGCGCCGTTCGGCGAGAGGCTCTCGCCCGCTGGACGAACGGAGTGTCGGCGCGGAGCGTCGTGACTTCCGGGAACAGGTGGTTCAGCGGGTCACAGATCGAGCAGCATGAAGCCGGCGCGGGCCTCCTCGAGAGAGGGTGTACGGGTCGACTCCGGCACCTCTTCTTCCAGATCCTCAGGCGCGCCATCCATGTCGTCGCCGTGCTCGAGCTCTTGGTCGCCAAGCATGGAAGGACCTCCGGAAAGTTAGGCTAATCCGGAATCCGATCTTTCTTCAATCGCATTCCGCGAGCGGGGCCGTTGCGCGGTGGTCGTCTGAGTTGAGCGAGCCGAGCTCGGTCCTCGTTCTCGTTTCCGTCGCGGTTTCCGCTCATCCGTGCGGGGCGGTGGGTGGGGGGCGGCCTTTCCGCGCCTTTCCGCGCCTTTCCGCGCCGCGCTCAGCTGCCGAGGAGCTTCCAGAGCAGGAAGACGAACAGCACGAGGATCACGGCCGCGGCCGAGGCGATGAGGGCGATGTAGACGCCGCGCGTGGCGCGCACGGTGCTCGGCACGCTCGATGCCCCGGAGGACGAGACGGGTCCTGAGAAGCTCGGTGCTGGCGCGGGGCGCGGGCCGGTCGCGGCGTACGCGTGAGCATGCAGCGGCGCGGGCGCGAGGTGGGGGGGTGGGGCGGCGGCGACCGGGGGACCACCGGGCGCTGCTGGGTTGTGCCCCGGGAAGGCCACCGAAGGCGGCGGAACATCCTGCTCGGTCGCGTGAAGAGGCGCACCATAGGCGGCGCCGACGTGAGGCGGCGCACCGTACGCGGCGCCAGGATGGTGCGGCGTACCGTAGGGGACGCCAGGAGGGGGCGGCGCGCCGTAGGCGGCGCCAGGAGGGGGCGGTGCGCCGTGGGGGACGGCGGGGTGGGGCGGAGCGCCGTAAGCGGCGCCTGGGTGAAGCGGCGCTCCGAACGAACCAGGCTGATGGGGCGCGGCGCGGCCCATCGGAGACGGCGCAGGAGCGCTCAGGGGAAGGGGAGACAGCACGGCGGGCGCGTCGGGCGCGTTCGGGTAAGCCACCGGGGGATGGGCGCCTGGCACGGTTGGAGGCAGCGCCAGCGCGGAGTCCATCGGCGTGGGCGTCATGGCCGACCCGCCATCGGCCGCCGTGGGGCTCACGGCCTTCGCGCTGGGGGCAGCGGCAAGAGCCACGGGAGGCAGCTCGTCGGTGGCCGTGGGGCTCACGGCCGGCGCGCTGTCGACGGTGGTGGGGCGAAGCCCCGGCGCGCCAAGGGCAGCGCCCGGCGCGACGGCCGGCACGTTGTCGGTGGCTGTCGGCGCGACGGCCGGCACGTTGTCGGTGGCCGTCGGCGCGACGGCCGGCACGTTGTCGGAGCCCGTCGAGGCCGCGGTCGCCGCGGAGCGGGGGGACGCTGGACGCAGCCCCGGCGCGCCGGTGGAGCCCGCCGGGACCACGGTGACCGCGTCGCTGGTGGGCGCAGGGCGCGGCGTGTCGGGGGAGCCCGTCGGGACCACGGTGATCGCGTTGTTGATGGACGCCGGGTACGGCGCCGGCGCGTTTCCTGCGGCCGCCATGCCCGCCGCCGCGCCGCTCGCGGCCGCAGGAGCGCCATGGCCGTGGGGGAGCGGCGTGCTCGTGGCGTGCTGCTGGCCGATCGCCGCCGCCTCGGACCGGGTCATCGCGACGGTCTCCTGAGGGCGTGAAGCGCGCGCAGGATTGACGCCGTCGCCCGGGCCAGCCGTCCCAGGTGGCCCGTGCGCGATGGTCAGCGAGCGGCCGCCCGTCTCGAGCACCCGGACCATCTGGACGGTGATGTTGTCGTGACCGCCGCGGTGGTTCGCGAGCTGCACGAGCATCCGGCACGCGTGATCGACCGAGCCCGATGCGAGCGCTTGCCGCGTACACCCGAGGATGTCGCCGGGGAGCACGAGGTCGGTGAGCCCGTCGCTCGACTGGATCAGCACGTCTCCCGGGTAGAGCTCCATCGGCTCGGGTCGAACCTCGACCTCCACCTCCGGCCTCATCCCGAGCGCGCGCGTGATCTTGTTCGCGTCGGGGTGGCCGATCGCCTGCGCCTCCGTGAGCATGCCCGCGTCGATCATCCCCTGCACCATCGAGTGGTCGCGCGTGAGGGGGTAGATCTGGTGGCTCCGGATCACGTACGCGCGGCTGTCGCCGACGTGCGCGACATCGACGCCGCGCTCGTGGAGGACCATCGCGACGACGGTCGAGCCGGGCCGGACGCGGTTCTCCGGCGGCCCGCCCAGCTGGTAGACGCGGCGCCCCGCTTCCTCGATCGCGGCCTTGAGCGCCCCGCTCGGATCCACGGTGGCGGGCGTGCGCTCGATCATCTCGAAGATGGTCTGGATGGCGGTGCGGCTCGCCTCGCTGCCGCCATAGTGTCCGCCCATGCCGTCGCACAGGACGCACAGGTAACCGAACTTGGTCTCGGCGTAGCCGCAGGCATCCTCGTTGACCTGCTTGTTCGGGTCCCGACCAGCATCGCTGGCCTGGGCGAACTCGATCTTGAGGTGCGGGGAGGACTCGGTCGGGGGCATCATGGGGGGGCGTCGCTCGGGGCGCGAGAACGGGCCCCGGACACGCTACTCCAAACGGACGCTGAACTCGACGGGGCCGAACCGCAACGACGCGCCGGGTGGCACGAGCGTCCACACGGACGCGGCGATGCGCTGGCCGTTCACGTAGGTCCCGTTGTTGGAGTTCTCGTCCCGCACGAACAGCTGGCCGGCCTCGAGCTTCACGCTCGCATGGGTGCCGGAAACGCGCGGCTCCGACAGCGCGATCAGGCACGAGGCGCCGTCGCGCCCGGCGCGCACCTCGGCGCCGGGGTGCACGGTGAAGATGCCCGCCGGGCCCGAGAGCGTCGCCCGGCTGGCCCCGCCCATGGGAGGGCCCATCATCGGCCCGCCGCCATAGCCGAAGTCGCCCGGAGGCGGCGGCGCGGGCGCGTAGGGCGGAGGCGGCCCGCTCCCCGCCACGATGGGCCTCGGGGGCGCGGCCGCCACCGTGCCGCCGCGTCGCTTCCCGCCGCCGCGGAAGATGGAGACGAGGAGCAGCACGATGACGACCCCGCCGAAGGTCACGCCGCCGATGAGCAGGTACGGCAGCGGCGCCTCCTTCGCCTTCAGCGTGAGGATCTTGTCGGCCGTGACCGCGCTCGTCCGCCGCGCCTGGTTGTCGTAGACGATGAGGCGCGCCGTCATCTGGTCGCCCTTGCCGACGAGGAACTTGTCGGTGTCCGGGAGCTCGAACTCGACGACGCTGTCGCCGGCCGAGATCGCCTTGCCGCGCATCCCGCCCTCGATCAGCGTCCGCTGGGCCTTCTTCGCGTCCTCGAGGTTCCCGCCCTGCAGCGACTGCGGCGCGGCCTGGTTCTTCGGGACCATGTAGATCTCGGCCCGCTGCGCGTTGCCACCCCAGCAGAAGTTGCCGAAGATCTTGATCGTGCCGCCGGGATAGATCGGCGTCTTCTTCGCCGCGCGGTCGGTCGCGTCGCGGTCGATGTCGATCGGCCACGCGGTCGGATCGATGCCGACGGGGACGTTCTGGAAGGTGGCGTCGCCGGCGATCGGCGGATCCGTGTTGATGAAGGCGAGCTTGAACGTCTGCGTGATGCTCGGCGCGACGCACGAGACCCGCCACTTCACGATGTGCATCTTGTTGAAGCGGGTGCGGATCGCGTTGACGATGTTGGCCGCTCGCCGCTGCTGGCCGTCGCGCACCACGCTGAAGAAGCCGCCGATCTCGGTGTTCGCCATCCCTTCCATGAACTCGCGAGCGTTCGCCGTGAACTCCTCGACGAGCTGGCTCGGGAACCAGATCGAGATGACGGGCACCGGCGTCTTCGGCAGGACGTCGTTGTTCTCGGGGAACCGCCCCTTCGTCAGGTACTCGCGGAGGAGGTTCGACGCGGCGGCCGTCGAGCTGGGATCCGCGCCGGCGGAGCCGTTCGAGAGGACCACCATCGCCTGGTGCATCGGCACCTGGACGCCCTGACCTGCGTTGCCGAGCTCCTTGAACGCGTCGGTCGCGGCGTTCTTGATGATCGTGAAGAGCGGGCGCGTGCGGCCCTGCGTCGGGTAGGTGCGCGCGACGCCGGCGATCGCCTGCGCCGCCGCCTGCTTGTTGCTCACCCACTTCGAGTCCTCGACGATGCCGCGATCGTTGAAGAACATCACGTCGACGATGTCGTTCGGCTGCATCGCGTTGACGAACGCGCTCGCGACCGCCTTCGCCTCGTCGAAGCGGTTGCCCATGCTCGACGCGGCGTCGATCAGGATGAGCCACGCCGTCCCGACGCCCGGCTGACCGGCGCTGTCGCCCCACCGCGCCTTCGACTCGAACTTCGCCGGCAGATCCGTGCCGTCGACCGTGACGGAGAGGATCGCGTTCTTGTCCGGGAAGTCGAACGACGAGTAGAGCGCCGACGGCTGCTCGATCGCATCGGCGACGCAATCGAGGTTCGCGTTGCCCGTGAGCGCGGCGCAGTTGCGGGTGAGGTCGCTGAGGCGCTTGTTCTGCACGACCTCGAGCACGGTCGTGAGCACGGGCGAGCCGTCCACGGTGCTCGCGCGCGGGTCGATGCGGAGCACGTGCGCCTCGGGCGCGGCCTCGGCGCGGCGCTGTCCGGCGAGGAGTGCGAGGACAGCGGCTGCGAGCGCGAGGAGCCTCGCGCAGCGCAGGGCCTTGCCCTCGCGCCTGCCGCGACGGGCGGAGGCGCTCATGGAGTGGATCGGGCGAGTCGCGTCATGAGAGGGAGTCATGCGTGGGGATCTCCAGCGGGCGCGAGGGAGCAGAGGAGCGCTCTCTGCGCGAGCGGGGCGGCCGCCGCGCGCTGGCGACGGCTATCCGGTTGGTTTTCACGCAGCCTGGCCGGGGCGCCAGGTGCCGGTCGAACGTCGCGGGGGAAGGGGGCCAGGCTCGGCAACGCCTCTCCTCGTGCGATGGGCCCGTCAGGCCCGCGCCGACACGCTGAGCAGGATGACGCTGAACCCGCCGAAGCGGATCTTGTCGCCATCGCGCAGCTCGCGTCGGCCCTGGAAGCCGATCGCCTCCTCGTTGTGGAACGTCCCGTTGGTGGAGCCGAGGTCGGCGAGGACGAGCCGACCGCCGTCGATCTCGACCGTTGCGTGATGCGTCGACGTCGTCCCGTGCGCTATCTCGATGTCGACCTTCTGCCCTGTCTCGGCGCGGCCGACGATGTTCTTGCCTTGCCAGAGCGGCCAGAACCTGCCGAGCGCGTCGTCCTGGAAGCTGACGAGGAAGCCGGCGAGGGTGCGGCGGCTCTCCTGCCCCGCGGCCCTCGGCGGCGCCGGCGTCGGCGGGCGCACCGCGGGAGGAGGCGGGATGTACGCGGGCGGCGGGCCCGGCGGGGCGATGTTCTGCTGTGGCTGCGGCGGCTCGCCGTAGGCTCCGCTGCCGCTCGCCTGCGGCATCGGCGGTGGCGCGGATGCCCCTTGCTGGTTGGGCGCGTAGGCCGTCTGGTTGAAGGGATCGCCGCTCATCTGGATGCCGTCGAGGGCGATCGGGTGGCCTCCCTCCATGCAGAACGAGCCGCCCGCCGGGATCGCGTGCCCCTGCACGCAGCGCGCGCCCTGCGGCTGCGGGGGCGGACCGAACCCGGGCTGCGGGGGCGGGCCGAAGCCGGGCCGCGGGAGCGGAGGGCCGGGGTAGCTGCCCTGCTGCTCCGGAAAGCTCGGGGCCGAGCCATAGCCGCCGCCCGGCGCGCCGTAGATCGGCGGCTCCGGCGGGAACGGCGGAGGTTTCAGCGGTACCGGAGGAGGCGGCTGGGGCGCCCCGTAACCACCAGGCTGCGGCCCGAAGGGCGGAGGCGGACCGAAGCCGGCCGGGCCGCCCTCGGGCGCCGGCGGGAACCCGGGAGGCGAGCCTGGAGGAGCCCCGAAAGGCGCCGGCGGGGGCGGACCAAAACCGCCGCTCGGCGAGCCATAGTTCGGGGGAGGCTCGGGGGGCGCCCCGAAGCCCGGAGCAGGAAACGGCGGAGGAGGCGGCGGCGGAGGAGCCCCGAACGCTCCAGGCCCGGACGGGGTGAGCGGCGAGGCGCACACAGCGCAGAATTTATCGGCGGGGGTCGCGGGCGCACCGCAACGCGGACAGAGCATGGTGATCCTTCTCGGGTTTCGCGGCGCTGGGGCACCGCCGCCGCGAGCATACCGTGGCCGCTCGGCCGAGGATCAAGGAAGAAGTATGCGGGAACCCTTGCTACAGGCCGGCAACGCGGTGCGTGCGCGCGCATGCAGGCGTCATCGCCCAGCGCGCAGCTGCTTCCGCGCTGTGCCATGGATGCCTGCGCGCGCGATCGAACCAGGGAGCCGGCTGTCCCCCTGGCAATCTGCTCTGCGGGAGCGCTCTCCTCGCGGCCGGGGCGCCGGCCGGCGGGATCAATCCTTTGCGTCGCGGACGCGAGCGGCCTTGCCTGCCAGGTTGCGCAGGTAGAAGAGCCGCGAACGGCGGACCACGCCACGCGAGACGATCTCGACCTTGTCGATGCGGGGGCTGTGGAGGAGGAACATGCGCTCGACGCCGACCGTGAAGCTCACCTTGCGCACGGTGAAGGTGCTCCGGACCCCGGCGCGGTGGCGCTTCAGAACGACACCCTGGAACACCTGGATGCGCTCCTTCTCGCCCTCGACGATCCGGTAGTGGACGCGCACCGTATCGCCGACCCGGAAATCCGGGATCCCCTCGCGGAACAGGGGAGCTTCGATCTTCGCGAGGATGTTCGAGGTCTGCATGGTCGGTCAATCCTTCAAAGGGTCGGGGATCCGTCTTCGCGGTCCCGTGCCCGTGCTCAAGGGGGCTGGGCCGCCGCCGTTCGTGGACTGCGTCCGGCGGAGCGGGGGCCGCGCGCGGCCCTCGTGCTTCACGCGATGAACGCAGATGGAACCCGGTTGCGGTTCCGGGAGAACATGGGCGCGAGCGCGTGCCCGCGCACCTCCCCGGGGGGTACCGGAGAGGTGCGGCATTATGCATGCGGGCGATCCGGTGTCAACGCCGGCAGCGGCGCAGTCGCTCTTGATGCGCGCGTCTGGTGCGCGTTTGGTGCGCGCGTCGTGCCGGGCCTTCTGCCTCAGCGGCGAACGGGGATGATCTGCACGCGGCGGGCCTCTCCCTCGCCGTCGCTCTTGGTGACGACGCCCGGGAACTTCGCCAGCGCCAGGTGGACGACGCGGCGGTCCTGCGGGTTCATCGGCTCGAAGGTGATGATCTTGCCCTCCTCGACCGCCTGCTTGCCCAGCCTGCGCGCCATGGAAGAGAGCGTGTCCTCGCGCCGCTGCCGGTAGCCCTCGGCGTCGATGATCACATGACGCCGCTTCTTGCCCGGCCGGTTGATCACGCGGTTGGCGAGGAACTGCAGCGCCGAGAGCGTCTGCCCCTTCTTGCCGATCACGCGGCCCGCGTCCTTCCCCTCGATCTCGAGCCGGATCTCCTCGGGCGGATCCTCCTCCTCGTTCTCGAGGAGGTCGACGGTGCAGTCCATGCCCATCGCCGCGAGCACATCGATGACGAAGTCGAGCGCGACGTCGGCGCGCCCGTCCTCCTCGAACTCGGCCGCGTCGTCAGCGCCCTGCGCCTCGGCATCGACATCCGCTGCGTCGATTCCCCTTTCGGCAACTTCACTATCCACGGACACGTGCTTTTCCCTTTCCGAGAGCAGGGGCCGACTTGTCGTCGTCGCCCGGAGTCTTCTTCATCGCGGATTGGGGCTCCGCGCTCGCGATCTCTCGCACCTGGATGCCGCCGGCCCGTTCGTTCTTCGCCTTCAGGTAGCGCTCGACGAGCACCTGCTGCCCGATGCCGAGCCAGGTGTTCGTCAACATGTAAACGCCGAGGCCGGCCGGGAGGAAGAGCATCATCGCGGTGAAGATGCCGGGCATCAGGTACATCATCATCTTCTGCTGCGCCGGGTCGCCCTGCGGGGGCATGAGCTTCTGCTGGATGAAGCTCGAGCCGCCGAGGACGATGGGAATGATGAAGTACTTTCCCGGGGCCGACAGGTCCGGAATCACGGGGCCGAACGGGGTGTGGTAGAGCTCCACCGCGGTCTGGAGCGCGGTGTAGAGGGCGAACCATACCGGCATCTGGAGCAGCATCGGGAAGCAGCCGACGACCGGGTTCGCGACCTTGTTCTTGCGCCAGAGCTCCTGCATCGCGAGGCCGCGCTGGGCGGCGTCGTCCTTGTACCTCGCGTTGATCTCATCCATCTCCGGCTTGAGCTTGCGCATCGCCGCGGCGCTCTTGATCTGCTGGATGCTCAGCGGGAAGAGCAGGAGCCGGACCGTGATGGTGAGCAGGACGATGGCCCAGCCCCAGCTGCCCACGGCGCCGTGGAGGACATAGAGGTACGAAACGAGGAGCTTCGCGATCGGCGAGAACCAGCCGAGGTTGATGACCTCGCTCGCCCCGTGGTCGACGGCGGCGAGCAGCTCGCGCTCCTTCGGCCCGGTGAAGGACAGGAGCTTGTAGGTCACCGCGCCGCCGGGCGCGAGCTCGTGCTCCGGATAGGCGAGCCGCGCGCGATAGACGTGCCCGTAGCTCGGGTCCTTGCCCTTGTCCTGGAACTTCGATGAATCCCAGACGTCCTCGATCTGCGTCTCGGCCGTGGGCTGCCCTGGCCCTTCCAGCGGGATCGCGATCTTGCTGAAGTAGCTGCTCGATACGGCGGCGAACCGCGCATTGCCCGGCGTGCGCCGCCAGCGCTCGGCGGTGAACTCCGGGTCCTTGAAGTCGCCGGGCTCGAAGGCGTCGGGGAGCTGGCGCTCGGTCTTCTGGTCGGTCGCGGCGACCGTCTCGGTGATCCACTCCGAGATCAGGCCGAGATGGCCCTCCGTCTCCTTCTGGGTCCGCCACGCGGTCTGCTCGACGGCGAGCCGGTGCTTGCGCGGCTCCTGCGCGAGGTTCTCGACCGTCATCTGCACCGAGAGCTCGAAGGGGCGCCCCGTGGCCGCGACGATCTTGGTGAGCCTCGTCGCGTCGTCGGCGTAGGTGAACGTGCAGCTCTTGCCGTCCTGCGCCGAGAGCTTCCAGTCGAGGTCGTCGAACGGCACCTGCTGCGCGCTGCCGCCGGGCAGGTGCAGGTCCGTCCTGAGAGGCATCCGCGACTCGAGCGAGGTCGTGACCAGGTCCATCGGCCTGCGCTCGCCGTTCCCCGTCGTGTATTTCGGGTCCGTCATCCAGAGGTGCCGGAGCGACCCGCCTCGCGTGGACAGCTCAGCCTTGAAGCGATCTCCGTCGATGGCGCACGTCTCTTCGGGGGCGCGTTCTGCGGGGGCCGTGCTGTCCTTGACGTCGAGCGGCTGGAGCTGCGGCGCGCCCTCACCGAAGAGGAGCGGCTTGCCGAACTGGAAAAACAGGATGATGGCGAGGCCGAGGAACAGCCATTTGGCGATATTGCTGCGTTCCATGAAGTCCTTCGTCGATCCCAGGATCTCGAGCCGCGCCCTTCGCTGCGGGCGTCTCGTGACGCCTCACGAGGCTGCCCAGGGTCGCTTCGTGCGGGCTTCGCTCCGCGGCGTGTCGGGCGCCGTGCCGCAGGGGGCCTTGTCGATGGCCGAGGGGGATTAGTCCATGAGGGTGACCCGGCCGCTGAAGCCCGCTCGACAAGGGGATGAGGCGTGCGAGGCGAGCTCCGCGCCAGTAGACGAACAGCGTGTCGTATCCCGCGGGTCAGCGTCCCGTTGACGCGGCATCCGAGCAGCCGCGGCACGGCGAAGACGAGGTGGTGGCGGAGGGTCGAACCCGCCTGGATGAAACGGGTGACACCTACACAGTCGCTTGAGCGAAAGCAAGCTCCCCCGGAGCGCCCCGTGGTCCACGATGCAGGCGGCGGCGTAGCGCGAGCAGGAGGGCTCGAACCGACAGACCGGGCCCATCAACGCCACGATGAGCCTGGAGAGCGTCATCTGGTAGGCGCGGATCAGCGCGAGGAGGAGCGTCGCCAGCATGCGGTGAGCCGTGAGAGAGCGAGGAGCTTGGGGCCCAGCGCACCACGGCGCAAGGTATGCCGCGCTATCTTCTAGCTGTCGGTCGGGTCGGTCGGGTCGGTCGGGTCGGTCGGGTCGGTCGGGCCAGTCTGGTCTGGCGCGGGCGCTGGTGGATCGCTTGCGCTGCGCTCGGCCATGACCTCCGTTCGCGCGCGTGGCGCGGCGGTGAGCGCCTCCTTCGCCCGGCGGCGGAGCACCGGAACCACGCCACGAAGCTCCGCGAGGACGTCATCGAGGCCGAGCGAGCCGGCGCCAGTGCGGAGGATCACCACGATGTCGACGCGCTCCGGGAAGAGCTCCGGGAATCTCCGGAACGCCTCCCTGAGCAGGCGCTTCGCGCGGTTGCGCGCCACAGCGCCGCCCACCTTGCGCGAGGCGACGAGGCCCAGGCGAGGCGCCCTGGATGGGACAGGCGCGGCAGCGCTCTTCGTGCCGCGGGGGACCCCGCCGTGAGCAGCGCCCTCGGTGGGGGCCGCGACGAGGAACAGCAGGTGGCGGGTGCTGACGCGATGACCACCGTTCTGGATGCGGACGAATTCTGCCCGCCTGCGAATGCGGCGCTCGCGCGGGAACGAGGAGGAGGACGCCGACGAGCGCGGTTGCGCTGGCGCCATCACCGCCGCGTTACTTCTTGTAGATGGTGGGCGCGAGCCGGGCGCGGCCCTTGCGGCGGCGGTTGTTGATGACTTTGCGACCGCCGGCGGTCGCCATACGCGCACGGAAGCCGTGGGTCCGGGCGCGGCGGGTGTTATGGGGCTGGTAGGTGCGCTTCATGGCTGGTGGTCCCTCGGTCTGGACCGCGAACGGCGGCATCCTGGCCGCACGTCAAGCGGGCGCGCAAGAAAGCACGGCATTTGGCCCAGGTCAACAGCAGACGACGTGGTGACGCGCGGTTACGCGCGGTTACGCGCCTTGCCCGGGTTCGCCGTTCTCTCTCACCTTTCTAGAGGCCTGGGTTAGCGTGTAGCCTCCGATCGACCGCAACGGTCGTTCAAGAGCGGGTCACAGGAGGGAATTTGACGCGCACCGGAGGACATGAGGGGGAAAAGCAGCACGCGCCCGCACGGGGCGTCAAGCGACGCGCGCTGGCGGCTGCTGCGGCGGGAGCCTTGTTCTTGAGCGCGCTCCCTGTGAGCGCGCAGACGAGAACGTTCTACCTGGACCGGCTCTACATGGCCGGCGCTCCCGACGACTCGATCGCGCTCTGGCGACCGCAGGTGGCGCCGGAGACGCGCTTCTTCGGGCAGTTCGGGCTCGGCCTCGGCCTCAATCCCTTCCGGGTCGAGAACATGCTGAATGACGACCAGGCCGCGGGGCGGTTCAGCAGGGAACACGGCTCGCCGGTGTCCTCGCAGCTCATCGGCTACTTCAACGGGGGCGTCGAGCTGCTCGACCGCTTCTCGTTCCAGGTGGGGCTGCCGATCATCGCCCTCCAGACGAGCAACCCGACGAACGACCCGAGCGTCGCCGGCGCAGAGGACGCGGCGAGCCCGGCGACCGCCGCGCTCATGGACATCCGGCTCGACGGGCGGGCGATCCTGTACCGCACCGAGGATCGCTTCTTCAAGCTGGGCGCCAACGCGACGGCATGGGTGCCGACCGGCAGCAAGCTCTCGTTCTCGGGCGACAACGCCGCGAGCGCGATGATCGGGCTCTCGGGTGAGATCGATCTCAAGTCGATGTTCTTCGTCCTGAACACCGGGGTGCACTTCCGTCCGTACTCATCGCTCAACGACTTCGCCGTGACGAACGAGTGGAGGTGGGGGATCGGCGGCTTCCTCCCGCTGCGGAACGGGGCGCTGCGGCTCGGCGCGCAGATCTTCGGATCGACGGGCCTCGGCCGCGGCACGACGTTCAGCGGCGACAACACGCCGCTGGAGTGGATGGCCGAGGGGCGGCTCGCGCTCGATCAGCGGAAGAAGGGGTGGCTCGGGGTCGGCGCCGGAACGCGGCTGTCGGGCGGCTACGCGCCGGATTTCCGGATGGTCGCGGTCGTCGGCTACTCGTTCGGCATCAAGGATGTCGAGCCCGCGTCTCCCGGCAGGCGCTTCCAGGCGGTCCCGCCGCGCGCCGCGGATACGGACAAGGACGGGCTCCCGGACGACATCGATCTCTGCCCGACCGATCCCGAGGACGGCAAGCCGCCGAACGCCGACGACGGCTGCCCGGCGCTGCCCGATCGAGACGGCGACGGCATCCCCGACACCAGCGACAAGTGCCCGGATCAGCCCGAGGATTTCGACAAGATCAACGACGCCGACGGCTGCCCGGAGGACGACGCCGACGAGGACAGCATCGCGGATGCGAAGGACGCCTGCCCCAAGGAACCGGGCCAGCCGAGCCCCGAGCCGACGAAGAACGGCTGCCCGCAGTTCATCCGTCGCATCACGGGGTCGAGCGAGATCCAGATCCTGAAGCAGGTGCAGTTCGCGACCGGCAGCGCGAGGATCCTGCAGAACAGCTACAGCATCCTGGACGAGGTCGTCCGGCTCTTGAAGGTGAACCCCGAGATCACGCTCGTCGCGATCGAGGGCCACACCGACAACCGGGGCTCGGACCAGCTCAACGAGAAGCTCTCGAACGATCGCGCTCACTCGGTCAGGACGTACCTGATCGAGCGGGGCGGCATCGATCCCGCCCGGCTCACGGCGGCGGGCTTTGGTCCGAAGCGGCCGATCGACGACAACAACACCGAGGCTGGGCGCCAGAAGAACCGGCGCGTCGAGTTCCACATCCGCGAGAGCAACACGGGCGGGAACAAGGCTGGCGGCGACAAGGGTGGCGGTACCGTCACGCCGTAGGTGGCCCATCCGGACGGCGCGCGCGGGAGCCCTGCTGTGCATGGTGCTCTCGCCGGCGTGCCGCCCTGAGCAGGGCACGCCATACCGCTGCAGCTGCACCTTCGTCACGGACTTCGACGACGACTCGAGGCTCGACGTGGAGGTCTGCGCTCCGAGCGACGCCCGCGCCGAAGGCGTCGGACGTGGATGCGCGCAGACCCACGCGCCGGGCCCGGTGTCCGGATGCACCTGCGGAGGCGCCCCGGATCGCGGCCCGTGCGAGCTCAACGCGTGCCGCGTTACGCCAGCAGCGCCTTGAGGTCGGCCGCCGTCGTGACGGGCGCCGAGCACGTCCGCCCGCGACATGCGTAGGCGACCGCCCCGTCAGGGCGCGCGGGCTTGCCCTCGGCGACGACCTTCACCGCCGCGGCGCTCTCCGGCCGAGCTGGATCCACGAGCACGATCGCCCGGTTCGGCAGGTACGCCTTGAACGCCTCGCGCGCGAGCTCGGCCGCCGACGCCGAGCCCGCCTCGCCGACCACCACGACCGTCACTGCACCGCGCGTCAGGCGGTCGAGAACGCACACGGTCTGGCCGAGACCGAACGAGTTCTCGAGCGCCGTCGGCGCGAGGACGTCCAGCTGCCGCTCTGCCGGTGAGAGGTAACGCTCGTCGGCGATCTCGGAGAGGCGCAGGCAGAGGAGCGCCGCCATCGAGGCGGCCGAGGGCGCCGCCTGGTCGTAGATGTCCTGCGTGCGCGCGATCAGCGCGTCGCCGTCGTCCGGCGTGAAGAAGAACCCGGGCGCGGCCTCGTCCCAGTGGTGCGCGATCATCGCGTCGGCGATCGCGCGCGCGACGTCGACGTAGCGCGGGTCGGAGGTGGCCTCGTACAGGTCGAGGGCCGCGTTCCCGAGGTACGCCTGGTCGTCGAGGAACCCTGGCCGGACGTCGCCCACGGCCGCCCCGGAGCCGCCTCGCTCGCTCTTCGCGCCTGCAGGCGCGCCGTCCTTGAGATAACGGCCGACGCGGCCGCCGCGGATGAGCTTCCGATCGAGCAGCGCGAACGCGCGCGCCGCGGCGTCGACCCAGGCGGGCTCGTCCAGCGCGCGCCCGGCGTCGGCGAGCGCCCCGATGAGCAGCCCGTTCCAGCTCGCGAGCACCTTGTCGTCGCGCGCCGGCCGAGGCCTCGCGTCGCGCGCCGCGAGCATCGCGACCCTGGCGCGCGCGAGCGCATCGCGGCACCGATCGAGGTGGGTCGCGGAGCCACCTCCCGCGCCGTCGTCGATGACCGCCGCGGCCTGCTCGAGCGTGCGGTGCTGCGAGAGCACCGTCGCGCCGCTGTCCTCGAAGTTGCCCTCCTCGCTGATGCCGAAGACGAGGCGGGCCACGTCGTACGCGAGCTGATCCTCGCCGACGGCGTCGCGGAGCTGATCGAGCGTCCACACGAAGAACTTGCCCTCGCGCCCCTCCGAGTCGGCGTCCTGCGACGCGTAGAAGCCGCCCTTCGGGTCGCGCATCTCGGCGAACAGGTAGCCGACGATCTCGCGCGCCGTCTCGGCGTAGATCGGCTTCTTGAACGCGCGGAACCCGTCGGCGTAGAGGCGCAGGAGCAGCGCGTTGTCGTAGAGCATCTTCTCGAAGTGGGGCACGAGCCAGCGCTCGTCCGTCGAGTAGCGGTGGAAGCCGCCGCGCAGGTGATCCCAGATGCCGCCGTCCCGCATCCTGTCCAGCGTGAGCTCGACGCCCTCCGCCGCGACGCGATCGCCCTCCAGCACGCCGCGGCGGAGCAGCACGTCGAGCGCCATCGTGTTCGGGAACTTCGGCCGCGATCCGATGCCGCCGTGGCGGGGGTCGAGGCGCGCGAGCAGCTGCCGCGACGCGCGCCGGAGCAGATCGGACGATGCGGGCGCGACGACGCCTGCAGCGCGCGCCGGCGCGCGCTGAGCGCGCTCGATGGCATCGGTGATCTCCTGCGCCTGCTGCTCGACGTCGTCGCGCCGGTTCCTGAAGGCGTCGGCGATCTTGTCGAGCACCTTCGGGAAGCCGGGCATGCCGAGCGCGTCCTTCGGCGGGAAGTACGTGCCCGCGAAGAAGGGGCGCTGATCCGGGGTGAGGAACACCGTCAGCGGCCAGCCGCCGCTCCGGCCCATGAGCTGCACGACGAGCTGGTAGATGTGGTCGAGATCGGGCCGCTCTTCCCGGTCGACCTTGATGTTCACGAAGAGGTCGTTCATGTGCCGGGCGATCGCCTCGTCCTCGAACGACTCGCGCTCCATCACGTGGCACCAGTGGCAGGCGGCGTAGCCGATGGACAGGAGGATCGGCTTGTCCTCTCGGCGAGCGAGATCGAGGGCCTCGGCGCCCCACGGGTACCACGCGACCGGGTTGTGCGCGTGCTGCAGGAGGTACGGCGACGACTCGCTCGCGAGCCTGTTCTTGTGGGCTGCCATGGGCCCCACGTAGAGCCGGGCGCGGGGGGCCGCCAGCCGTCCCGCGACGGTCGCCGGCGCTACGCCCGCTCCAGCACCAGCGCGCAGTTGTGCCCGCCGAAGCCCGCCGAGCACTTCACCGCGTGACGCAGATCGACCGCCCGCCGCTCCCTCACGACGTCCAGGGAGCACTCCGGATCGAGCTCATCCACGTTGATCGACGGGTGCAGCAGCTGGTCGCGCAGCGAGCACACGACCGCGATCGTCTCGACGGCGCCGGCGCCGCCGAGCAGGTGCCCGATCATCGACTTGGTCGCCGAGATCGGGATGCGCGCGAGGCGCTCGCCAAAGACGCGCCGCAGCGCGAGCACCTCGGCGGCGTCGCCCTGCGGCGTCGAGGTCGCGTGCGGGTTGATGTAGCCGATCGCCTCCGGCGCCGTGCCCGCCCTGGCGAGGGCGCGCTCCACCGCGAGCGCGAGCCCGAGCCCCCCCGAGTGCGGCCGCGTGAGGTGCTCCGCGTCCGTGGTCATCCCGAAGCCGGCCACGACGGCGAGCGGCTTCGCGCCGCGCGCGAGCGCGTGCTGCTCCTCCTCGAGCACGAGCGCGCCTGCTCCCTCGCCCATCACGAAGCCCTGGCGGCGCCGGTCGAACGGGCGGCTCGCGCGCGTCGGGTCGCCGTCGACGGCCCTGGCGAGCGCCTTCGCATTGCCGAACCCCGCGACGGTGTTGAGCCGCGTCGCGGCCTCGGCGCCCCCCGCGACCATCACGTCGGCCTCGCCCGCCTCGATCATGAGGGCCGAGGTCGCGATCGAGTGCGTGCCCGTCGCGCACGCGCTCGCGAGGTTGTACGACGGCCCCATGAGCCCGTATCGCATGGAGATGAGCGCCGCCGCGCCGTTCGGCATGACCCCCGGGATGAAGTAGGGCGACACGGCCCGCGGCCCGCGCGCCGCGCTCCTGCCGACCTGCTCTTCAAAGATCTCGACCGACCCCATGCCCGTGGACATCAGGCACCCGACGCGGGTCCGGTCGATGCCGCTCGCCGGCGCTGCGGCGGCGAGCGGCGGCGCGCCCTGTGCCCGCGCGCCCGCGCGCTCCGCCGCCTCGTCCTCCGCGCCAGAGGCGCGCTCGATCGGCACGATGCCGGCCTCGCGCAGCGCCTCCACCGCGGCCGCGAGGCTGAAGTGGGTCACGCGGCCATAGATCTCCGCCTCCTTGGGCGACAGGTACCTCCCGACATCGAACCCCTTCACGCTGGCTGCGATGTCGCTGCGGAGCCTGTCGACGGGGAAATCGCGGATGTAGTCCACGCCGGATCTGCCGGCGAGGAGGTTTTGCCAGGTGGTCGCGACGTCGTTGCCCAGCGGGCAAACGGCTCCGATCCCGGTCACGACGACGCGCCTTCGCATCGGACTGCTCTTGCTCGTTGGAGGGAGGTGGAAGGTTCAGGCGGACAGCGCCTGGGGCGCAGTGTTGTCCAGGTTGGGAGCGCTTGCGAGGCCCTCGATCGAGGGGTCACGGCGCTCACCGCCGCGGCGAAGATCGAGCGCGGTGCGCTGGGCGGCAAGCATCTCGTGCCGGTTCACGCCGAGGTACTTGAGGATCGGCATGTAGACCTTCTGGATGAACACGTTCCGGTCGACGCCGGCCTCGCGCATCTTCAGGATGCGCGAGTCGTAGTCGGGGACGATCCCGACGCCCGGCATCTCGAAGTTCGCGAACACGTGCGCCATGTCCGTGAGCGTCCCCGGCCGGTCCTCCTCGAGCAGCACCTTGATGACGCTCTGGTAGAAGCGGCAATGGGCGATCTCGTCGCGGGCGATGTAGTCGTAGATCGTCCGCAGGCACTCGTCGCCCTCCGTCGCGGCCCGCTCCCGGTGCTTCACGTAGATGACGAACGTCGCCATCTCCTGCACGCAGCCGTAGAACGTCATCTGCCGCGGCGTGTGGAACGGGAGGTCCCACTTCTTCGCGAAGATCTTGTGCTGCAGATCGCTGAGCTGCTCCTCCGTGCGCTTGCCGGAGCGCAGGAGGTACTGCATCAGCGTGAGCGAGTGCTTCGACTCTTCATAGGCCCAGTTGGCCTGGAACCACGCCTGGCCGAAATACTTCCGCACGAGGTTGATGCCGTTCGCCACGTAGTCGGGCAGGTACATCTCGACCGAGCAGAAGGTCTCCGCGCACAGGGCGAGCTCCTCGCTCGCGTCCTTGTTCACGCGCTCCCACGGGATGTCCTGGAAGACGTTCCAGCGGCGCTCGCGCTCCGCCTTCTCGAAGAACGTCATGTACTCCTGGAAGATCTTCTCCTCCAGCTGGCTCATACGGTCGCCTCCAGCCGCTCTCCGACCTTCTTGCAGAGGTCGCCCACGGTGATGAGCTCGACCAGATCCTCGTCCGGAATCATGATCCCGAGCTCGGTCTCCATCTCTCCCACGATCTGCATCATCGAGAGCGAGTCGATGCCGAGCTCCGTGATCACAGACGTCGCGGTGACATTGGGGAACTCGCGCTTGTCCACCCGGGCGGCAACCGTCTTGAAAATCTCGAGCAGATTGGTCTTGTCCGTCATGGTTCAGTCGATCCTGCGAAGCTCGTATTGAGCGAGGGAGCTGTAGTGCTTGTCGAACGCGTTCACGCACGTCGACAGGTAACGATCGTAGTCGTCGAAGACCTTGTCCCCCCACGTCGACCGGATGGTCTTCTCGTTCAGCCGGAGCCGGCGGAGCCACTCCGCGGTGGTGCGCTGGTAGTGCTCGCGCCGCGTGTTCACCTGCATGACCTCCCAGTAGGGGTTCGCCGCCTGGATGATGTCCTCGAGCCGAGGGTTCAGGCCGCCGGGGAAGATCTCCTTCGTGACGAAGTAGATGTCCTCCAGCTCGTTCCTCGTGCCGGCGGGGAGCCCGCCCCAGGGCGTCATCCGCGGCGTCCGGTTGCGGAGGATGGTCTGGAGGCCGAACCAGGCGCCCTTGTTCGTGAGCTCCCAGGCCTTCTTGAAGTAAGCCCGATAGATGTCGATCGCCTTGCCCTGGCGCGCCTCCTCCGGCGAGCACAGGTGATCGATCATGCAGATCGAGATGAGGCTGTCGAACCGCTCGGCCGTCGCGAAGGTCCGGAAGTCGCCGCCGACCACCTCGACGCCGGGGATCTTGCGGGCGTTCACCTCGGCGGCCTGCGCGGTGGACAGGGTGACGCCGACCGCGCGCGTCACGCCGCGCGCCGTCGCCACGTACTCGAGCGCCGCGCCCCAGCCGCAGCCGATGTCGAGCACCTTCCTCCCGGGCCCCGCCTTGGCGAAGTCCGACAGGATCCGGAGCTTGTTCAGCTGCGCGGCCTCTAGCGACTGCTCGGGGGACTCGTAGACGGCGCAGGTGTAGTTCATGCGCTCGTCGAGCCAGAGCCTGAAGAACTCGTTCGAGACGTCGTAGCTGACCTCGACCTCGGCCTTACTGGATCCCATCGATGACTCCTTCGACACGTGCCGGGGCGCCGCCCGCGCGACCCCCTTCGGTTCGCGACGCCGGTCCGCTCGCGCGGATCGCGTCGCCATGGGGAGAGGGCGTCGCGCCCTCGTCAATATCCGAGGCGACCTCGAGCTCGCCGGCCTCGAAGCGCCGCTTCATCTCGCGGCGCCGCACCTTGCCGCTCGACGTCTTCGCCAGCGTCCCCCGCTTGATCAGCGCGACCTCGGACAGCTGCACGCCGAGCTGGGCACGCACGGCCTGGGTGATCGCCTGCGCGACGCCGGCCACGCTCCGCTTGGCCTCGGCGACGACGATCGCGCGCTCGGCCCCCTCGGCGGTGAGGCACGAGAACGCGACGCAGTGGCCGTCGCGCACCCCCTCGACGGAGGACGCGATGCGCTCGATGTCCTGGGGGAAGTAGTTCTTGCCGCCCAGGATGATGAGGTCCTTGGAGCGACCGCACAGGTACACTTCGCCGGCGACGGTATAGCCGAGATCGCCTGTCCGCAGCCAGCCCCCTCCGAACGCCGCCTCGGTCGCCTCTGGCTCGTTGAAGTAGCCGGCGGCGACGCTCGGGCCGCGCACCCAGATCTCCCCGACCTCACGCGGGCCGAGCGGCGATCCGTCAGGGCCCGCGATGATGAGCTCGTGGCAGGGGAGGGGGCGACCGCAGGAGACGAGCTCCAGCGACGCGCCGCCGTTCGTGGGCCACGCCTTGCCGGCCTGCATCGCCTTCGCGTCCACGCGATCGGTGGTGAGCGGGGCCTTGAGGTCGCTGAACGTGATCGCCAGCGTGGCCTCGGCCATGCCGTACGAGGGAAGGATGCTCTCCGGGCGGAGCCCCCGCTCGCTGAAGCGGCGGAGGAACGCGCGGAGCACGTCGGCCTGGATCGGCTCGGCGCCGCACCCGAGCGCGCGCACGCAGGAGAGGTCCCAGCTGCCCGCCTGCGCGTCGGTGACGGCGCGCGTGGCGAGGGCGAAGGCGAAGTTCGGGGCAAAGGTGATCGTGCCGCGGAACCTGTGGATCGCGTCGAGCCAGAGGGACGGGCGGCGGATGAACGCCGTCGTCGGCAGGAACATCACCGGCACGAGCGCGTAGAGCGGCGCGATGACGAAGCCGATGAGCCCCATGTCGTGGTAGAGGGGCAGCCAGCTGACGCCGCGATCTTCCGGCGTGGAGCGCAGCCCGTCGAACATGATGGCGTGGCTGTTCACCGTCAGGTTGCGGTGGGTCACCATCACGCCCTTCGGCCGCGAGGTGCTCCCCGACGTGAACTGCAGGAACGCGAGGTCGTCGAGGGACACGCGCCAGGGCTCGGCCGCGTGCGGTGCGTCGGATGCGTCGAACGCGTCCAACCCATCGCGCGCGCGCAGGTCGCGCTCGAGGACGACGCGCAGGCCTGGCAGGGCCTCACGGCTCTCTCCGTTCGCCGCGAGGTAGGCGTCGATCATCTCCTTGAGCTGCTCGTTCGTGACGAGCACGCTGGCGCCTGACGCCTCGAGGATGTGCTGCACCGTCTCGCCGTACGCCTCGAGCTTGGCCAGCGACTGCGGCGGGTACATCGGGACGGCGACGATGCCTGCCGTCAGCGCGCCCACGAAGGTCAGGACGAACTCGTCGGCCTCCGTCAGGATCAGCGCGACGCGGTCGCCCTTGCGGAGCCCGAGCTTGCGAAGGGCGTAGGCCCGGCGCCTCGCCTCGACCCAGAGCTCGGCGTAGCTGATCGCTCGCTCCTCCCCGGAGCTGCGAACGAACGTGACTGCGCGGTCGGCGTGCACCGAATTCTGCTGAAGGACTTCGACGAACGTGCGCATAGGCTCTCTGGCGGCTCAGGTCGGCCGGACGTCGTGATCCGTCCGATAAGGACAACGGGGGCCTGAGTGAGCGCAGCCATAAGCGAAAATCGAGCCAGGGCAAACAGAAAACACGGGAATCCAGGGTTTGGGCTGATTCCGCCGTGAACGCCTCTGAGCCCACCGGGCGCCATGGTCATAGGTGACGAAAAATCGTGCGCAGAGTGCGTCGAATATTCGTCACATCGGCCCCTGAGTGCGAATCGAGGTTCGCGTGGCTCGAGAGCCACACCGGGCCGTTTGCACCGACCCAGGTTGAGGGTGCCGCCGACCCAGGTTGAGGTTGCCAGCGCCGACCCAGGTTGAGGGTGTCTGGTTGGGCCGCTGAGACGCCGACGCGGCTTCGGGGGCGGGCGCACAAAATGCAAGGAGGCGCCGGTCTCCCAGCGCCTCCCGCTCTCATGCGCGACGTCGCCTGCTACTCGGCGTCGTCCAGGCCCATGTGGCCCGCCGCCTCATCGTCATGGGCGTCTTCGCCCTTCTTGTCGTCCTTCTTCTCGGCCTTCTCGAACCTCTTCGGCTCTGCGATGGCCCAGTCGGCCGACCACGACGACAGCACGTAGATCGTGCCGTCGCCGCCTTCCTTCGTGGCGTAGCGGCTCGAGCCCTTCGCGGTCTTGCCCACCTTGACGGTGAAGTCGCCCGCGTTGTCCTTCAGCTTGATCGTGATGATGCCGCCGTTCGAGGCCGCCGCGTCGAGCCCCGTGTCCGACTTCTCGTCGCCGAAGTCCTCCGCGCCGAGGTTCTTGTAGGCGCGCAGCAGGTCCTTCACCTTGGCCTCGTCGAACTTCTCCCACTTCGCGGAGGCCGCGCCCAGCTTGCCGCCCTTGTCGCGCTGAGCGAACGTGCCGGCCCACTTGTCGCCGTTCTTCGAGAAGCTGAACAGGCCGTTCTTGTTCTCGACCGAGACCTGGATAGCGTTCTCGTCCTCGAACTTGAGGATCGACGTCTCGCGCCAGTTCTTGGGCTCCCGCGTGTAGAGGTAGCTCGAGTAGCCGCCCGCGACGTAGACGCCGTCCTGCCCGTCGACGCGCGCCATCTGCCCGCGCGAGCCGCTCTTGCCGAGGTACAGGTCGAGCGCCTTCTCCTCGCCCTTGTACGCGACGACGTGGACCGCCTTCTCGTCCGTGAGCTCGTACTGAGGGTACGTGCCGCTCGTCCGGTCGATGACCTCCTTCAGCTTGAGCTCCTTCAGGTTGTCGAGGAGGCTCCGCACGTTCGCCGCGTTCGCCTTGGCGTTGACGGGCTTCGTGACCTCCCACGTGTCGCCCTTCTTCTCGAGCGTCACGTCGGACTTGTCGGCGTTCTTGATCGCGATCTTCGTGACCTTCTCGACGTCTTCCTTCGAGATCCCCACCTTCGGCAGATCCGCCGTGGCGGCGGTCGCCGAGTGCGCGGCGAGCTCGTCCTTCTGCTTCTTCTGCGTGAAGTACACGCCGAGGCCGAGGAGCGCGAGGACGGCGAGGGCGATGTAGATTCTGTGCTCGGTCTTCATGGCTCTTTCACCCGATGGGGCTCTGGCTCAGTCGAGCGTGATGTTCTCGCGGGCGTTCTCGCGACGCCGCCACCGGATGAGGCCGAACACGGCGAAGAGCGCCGCCGGCAGGAGCGTCAGCGTCCACTGCACGCGCTGCTGCACGGTCTTGCGCTCCGCCCGGTACTCCTCGGCCTTCTTGGCCAGGGTGGCCTCGTCGTCCGTGGCCTCCTGCTTCGGCTTCTCGATGCCCGCGTAGGTCAGGTTCGTCTCGCCGAACATCTTCGCGGTCGCGGCGAGCAGCGTGCTGTCCCCCGCCATCCAGTCGAGGGTGTTCTTGAACGCCAGGATGGTGGCGGTCAGGTACTTCTGCGCGTACGGCTGCGAGAGCATCAGGAGGTCCTCGTCGCCGCCCATCCCGCCCATCATCGCCATCTGCGGCGGCATGGGGGGCGGGTTGCCGGAGCGGGCGAACGGGTTCGCGAGGAACTGCGACGCCGAGAGCACGAGGATCCGGCCCTTGTCCGCGCTCTCCGCGGGCGCGCTGATGCCGAGCCCCTCCTGGCCGCCGAAGGCGCTCTTGAGCTTGCCCTCGACCGTCACCGCGATCGCGCGCTGCGCGTACTCGCCCTTCGGCTTCCAGTCGGCCGAGAACTTCATGTCGATGGCCTCGGACACGTCGACCGTCGTCTTCGGCGTCGAGCGCGCGACGACCTTCATCGTCGCCTCGGGCTGCTTCTCCGGGTGCGGCACGAGGGTCGACGGGAAGGGGAAGGCGAGCTCGGGGAGGCGGAAGAAGCCGGGGAACGACGAGTCGAGGATCTGCTCCTTCTCGTCGAAGCGGCTGTCCTCCTGGAGCTGGAGGATGCCCGGCGCGCGGAACCACATCATCTGGCCCGACTGCGTCTGCACCGGGATGGCCATCGAGCGGCTCCAGTCGAGGATCGCCTCCTTCTTCATCTCGACGCCGTAGCCGTCGAGCAGCTTCTCGAGGCCCCAGGTGTTGAGCGACGCCTTCATCGCCGGGTCGGACGCCTTGAGGTTCACCGCGCCGGCGAACACGGCGAGCGCCTTGTTGCCCAGCATCATGAACTGGTCGATGCGGCGCAGCTCCTTCTCGGTGAACTCCTTGCCCGGCTGCGTGATCACGAGGCCGGCGAGCTCCTTGTTGATCTCGCTGTCGCCGCCCTTCAGATCGACGTCCTCGAACTTGTAGAACGGGAAGTGGTGCTCGAGCAGCGCGCGCATCGACGGGCCGCCGCCCCGGCCGCCCTGCGACGCGACGAGGTTCGGGTCCGTCAGCTTGATCTCATCCTTGCCGGTCACGACGCCGATCTTGGTGTCGATGGCGTCGGCCTTGTCGCGGATCTCGCGGATGGTGTTCGTGATCCAGAACTCGAGGCCCTGCGCCTGGTCCGGCGAGAGCATCGGGATCGCCTCCTTCTCGCTGCCGTACTTGAAGGCGATGCCCATGAACCCGCGGGTGATCGTGGCCTGATCCTGGCCGGTCTCGCTCCCCTCGCCGAAGGCGGCCTCCTGCAGGCCCGCCTCCTTGGCGGCGGCGCGCTGCTCGTCCGTCTTCGCCTCGATGATCGCGTAGTGGAGCTTGCCGTTCGAGGCCTGCTCGTACTCGTTCATGAGGTCGGTGAGGTCCTGGATGAACGCCTCGTGCTTCGGGAGCCCCCGGGTGACGTAGACGTCGATCTGGAGATCCTGCTTGAGCCCCTCGCGGACGAGGTGGGCCGAGCCCTTCGAGAGGGTGAACCTCTCGGTCTTCGTCATGTCGAAGCGCTTGTAGGCGCCGTACGAGATGACGTTGGCCGCCACGAGGATGGCGGCAACGATGGCCAGGTAGACGCCTGTCTGCGTCGCGGCTTTGGCTTTCCGTTCCATGGTTGGTCCTTACGCCCACTTCCTGCGCTCGAGCGCCCTGAACGAGGCCATGAGGCAGCCCGCTGTGATCGAGAGGAAGAAGACGATGTCTCGGGTGGACACCATGCCGCGCGCGAACGGCGTGAGGCGGGTGTCGAAGCTGATGAAGGAGAGGACGTCGCGGATGAGCGACGGGGCGTAGTCGGCGAGGTTGTCCACGCCGTGCAGGAAGCCGAGCACCAGGAAGGTGATGAAGAACGCGATCACCTGGCTGTCGGTCAGCGACGAGATGAGGAGGCCGATCGACACCGCCGCCGCGCTGTAGAGCACGAGGCCGATGTACCCCGAGAGCACCGGCCCGCTGTCGAGCGCGCCGAGGTGCCAGGGCCACACGAACATCATCAGCGGGTAGAGGATCGTCGAGAAGACGAGCACGAGGACGAGCCCCCACGCGCCGAGGAACTTGCCGAGGACGACCTCGTGATCCTGCACGGGCAGGGTGATCAGCATCTCCAGCGTGCCGCTCCGCTTCTCCTCGGCGAGGAGCCGCATCGTGATGACGGGGATGATGAGGAAGGAGAGGCCTATCGGCGCCCAGCTGAACAGCTGCACGAGCGAGGCGCGGTCCGCCTGCCAGAAGCCGCCGTTCATCAGGAAGAAGATGACGCCGAGCGCGATCAGCCCGAAGCAGATCACGACATAGGCCAGGGGGGAATCGAAGTTGGAGCGGAACTCCCGCTTCGCGATGGTCAGGGTGGTGCTCATACCGTTCAGCCCTTCTTCTTGGCGGGCGCTTCTTCCTCTGCGCCTTCGTCCTCGTCGCCGTCGCCGCCGTCCTTGGCTTCGTCGCCGGCGCTGTCGTCGTCCTCTTCCTCGTCGTCCTCGTCGTCGGCCGGCGCGCTCGCCTCGTCCTCGTCGTCGAGGTCGTCGGTGATCAGCTTGCGGCCGCGGTCCTTGCGCTCGTCGCCGCGCGTGAGCGCCTTGAACACGTCCTCGAGGCTCTGCGAGTCGCGCCGCATCTCGAGGAGGAGCCAGCCCTTCTGCACGACGAGCTGGAAGAGCTCGGGCCGGATGTCGCCGCCGAGCGCGCCGAGCAGCTGGAAGCTGTGGGCGCTGTCGCCGGTCGGCAGCTCGGTGACGCTGGTGACCCCGGGCAGACCGGAGAGCGCCTCCTGGACCTCCTGGGCCGTCGGGGGCTTGCGCGCGCCCGACCGGTAACCGTCGCCGCCCTCGAAGACCTTCTTCTCGTGGACGGTGATGACGTACCGGACCTTGCCGCTCTTGGCGCGGATGTCGTCGAGCGGGCCGTCGGCGACGACGCGCCCCTTGGAGACGACGATGGCGCGGGCACAGGCTGCCTCGACCTCGGACAGGTTGTGGGTGGAGAGGAGGATCGTCCGCTCCTTGCCGATCTCCTTGATGTAGCGGATGACCTCCGCCTTCTCGTTCGGGTCGAGATCGCTCGTCGGCTCGTCGAGGATGAGGATCGGGGGGTCGTGGACGAGCGCCTGGCCGAGGCCGACGCGCTGGCGATAGCCGTGGGAGAGCGTGCCGATGTCCTTGCCGAGCACCTGGGCGAGGCCGCACACCTCGACGATCCCCTTCATCCGCTTCTTGAAGAGCGAGTGATCGAGGCCGCGCATGTCGGCGACGAACGAGAGGTATTCCCAGACGTTCATCTCGCCGTAGAGCGGGGCGCGCTGGGGCAGGTACCCGAGCTTGCGCCGGACATCGAGCGGGTCGTCGAAGACGTCGTACCCGTGGACCCGCGCCGTCCCGGCCGACGCCGAGAGGAAGCAGGTGAGGATGCGCATCGTCGTCGACTTGCCGGCCCCGTTCGGTCCCAGGAAGCCGACGACCTCGCCGCGATGGACCTCGAAGCTCACCTTGTCGAGCGCGCGCAGCGACCCATAGCGCTTGGTCAGCGAGCTCGCCTCGATCATCACATCGCTAGCCAAAATGACCTCCTTAGATGGTTCCTTGAGAAGCGGAGCGCCCGGCTCCGTCGTTCGCCCCTGGCGATCCCCCCCGCCATGGCCGGCGGGCGCGCCGTTGTAGCACCCTGGATCACCCATTACCCAGGCGAAAGGCGGCGCCATCGTAGCGGCGGGTGGATCTCTGTCAACAGCGCCGACCCGAAGCGGTTGAACCTGGGGTTTATTCCCGGCGATCGGGGCTGCTCCGGGCACGGTTGTCCGGGCTATCCCCGGTTTGGCGGGGTCGCAGCGATTTCTCCGCGACATGTCGTGCGCAGGACGGGGTCGCCGGGCGCGCGCGGCGGTCGAATTTCTCCTTGACCTGGGCGTCTGTGTTGGACTAGTTGGCCACACCTCGCGTGAGCCTCATCGTCCAGAAGTTCGGCGGCACGTCCGTCGGGTCCATCGAGCGCATCCAGCGGGCGGCCGCGCGGGCGCTCGCCACACAGCAGGCCGGTCATGACGTCGTGGTCATCGTCAGCGCGATGGCCGGCGAGACGAACCGGCTGCTCAAGCTGGCGTCGGACATCGCGCCCGTGCCCGACGCGCGGGAGATGGACGCGCTGGCGGCGACCGGCGAGCAGGTCTCGGCCGCGCTGATGGCGATGGCGATCCAGGCGCAGGGGGGCAAGGCGCGGAGCTTCCTTGGCCACCAGCTGAAGATCCTGACCGACAGCGCCTATACGAAGGCGCGGATCAAGGCGATCGACGCCCAGCGGCTGCACGAGGCGCTGGCCGGGGGGAAGATCGCGGTGGTCGCCGGGTTCCAGGGCGTGGACGACGCGGGCAACATCACGACGCTCGGCCGAGGCGGCAGCGACACGAGCGCCGTGGCGATCGCGGCGGCGGTGGGCGCCGAGTGCGAGATCTACACGGACGTCGACGGCGTTTACACAACGGACCCGAACATCTGCAAGACGGCGCGGAAGATCGAGCGGATCAGCTACGAAGAGATGCTGGAGCTCGCCTCGCTGGGAGCGAAGGTCCTTCAGATACGGAGCGTGGAGGTTGCGATGAAGTACGGTGTCCCGGTGCATGTGCGGTCGTCGTTCTCGGACGTGCCGGGCACGTGGGTCGTCAGCGAGGAGCAGTCTCTCGAGAGCGTGACGGTGACGGGCGTGGCGCTCGACCGAAACGAGGCGCGGGTGATGCTCGTCGGCGTCGACGACAAGCCGGGCGTCGTGGCGCAGATCTTCGGCGCGCTGGCCGAAGAGAACATCAGCGTCGACATGATCATCCAGAACGCGCCGAGCTACGGCCTGGAGGCGCGCGGCGCCTCCGGCGAGGTGAAGGCCGACGTCACGTTCACCGTCGGCAAGGCGGATCTCCCGCGGGCGAAGCTCGTGATGGAGAAGGTCTCCAGCGGCGTGCGCGCCGTGAGCATTCGTTACGAGGAGGACATCGTGAAGGTGTCGATCGTCGGCCTCGGGATGCGGACGCACGCGGGCGTGGCGGCGCGGATGTTCCAGCTGCTCGCGGCGGAGGGGATCAACATCCAGGCGATCTCCACGAGCGAGATCAAGATCTCGTGCCTCGTCTCGACGAAGTATGCCGAGCTCGCCGTCCGTGCGCTGCACGATGGCTTCGGGCTCGGCGCCAAGGCCTGACGAAGCCCGCGCTAGCGTCGTAACGCGCTCGCCGTGAGCGGCCCCCGACCCGGTCGGTGGGGCGGCTGGCGGCGCGTTGCGTTATGGTGTCGCGATCGCTCTGTCAGGGGTGCACGGCGTCGCTCCATGCGAGCGATGAGCTCATCGGGCCGAGCGACGTTGCCGTCGGCACCTTCGGCCGTCCTTGGCCCAGCAGCGGACTCGGCGCCCGCTGCTGCGCTCCTTGGGTTCGCGCTCTCCAGGGACGGGACGCTAGTCCTGCGCCATCGCCGCGGCGAAGCGCAGCAGCCCCTCGCCCCAGCCGCCGAGGATGTACGTGCGATCGTAGAACTCGGGCACGAGCGTGTCCTGGTACCCGGCGACCTGGACAAGGAACACGCGCACGTCGCGGTTCACCCGCGCGCGGTACGTCGCCACGAGCTTCGCCACGTCGATGTAGTGCCCGTTCCAGGCGAAGTCCGCGTAGTCCTTCGGCCGCGTACCGTACAGGCCGCCGTGGCCGGCCTGCATGTCGCTCATCACGAACACCGAGTCCCAGCGCTGCCGCTCGCGGATCGCGCGATCCCAGAAGAGCCACACGCCGTTCTCGGTCGCCGTCCCGATCGTGCGGGCGAGGTGCTCCGCCTTCTCGAGCTGCGAGAACACGCTCTCCTGCTTGCGCACCGCGAAGGTCTCCAGCCGGTCGCCGAACACGCCGAGGTGCCCGTCGCTCGCGCGCATCCCGGCCACGACCCCCGTGAGGTTCGCGATCGTGGAGATCTGCATCGTCCCGAGGCTGCTCGTGGTCGTGCCCTGCGCGGAGCCGCTGTTGTCGCAGAGCACCATCACGCGGCCGGGGAAATACGGCACCTGGCCGAGCGATCGGTTCAGGCACTTCTCCACCGCGTCGAGCACGGCGCCCGGCGCGCAGCCCTTCACGGCGCGGTAAGCGCTGTAGTACCGGAACGGCAGCTGCTTGCCGTCCGCGGCCGTCTCGACGAGCTTCGGCAGGAACTGGTCGAACGGCACGCCCGCCGCGATCAGGTTGCGCAGGTTGCGCAGCAGGGCCATGTGGCCCATGACCGGCAGCGCCTTGCGCCACGCGCACCGGTTCGAGCCGCGCGCCGAGACGATCGCCTCCCAGGTGCGGCCCGTCGCGCGGAGCGCGCCCTTCGCGAGGCGGTCCACGCTGGGGCTCTTCGGGTGCACGAGGTTCATGACGTCCACGGTCTTGCTCCCCTTGCCCTCGAGCCGGTACTTCGCGAGGGCGTGATCATCGAAGCGCTCGAGGGCGTCGCGCAGCGCGCGCTTCAGCGCGTTCGGCACCGGCTTGCCGAAGCGGTAGAGCTGGTACGCGAGGGCGACCGCCGGCTCGTCCGCGCGCCTCAGGATGCGCGGCGCGTAGCTGCGCACGAGGCCCGTCCCGCGCACGGAAGCGGTGTTCGCCGCGCGCACCAGGATGACCTGGGGCGTCGTGCGCAGATGCTCCTCCTCGCGCAGCCGCGCCGCCTCGGCGAGCGTCGCCTCCGGATCGGCCGCGAGCGCCTCGTCGATGGCCTTCTCGATCAGCGCCGCCGGCGAGAGCTTGCGCCACTCGGCCGGGTCCACGGCGCCGAGCGTCTCGCGCAGGCGCCGCACCTCGGCGTCCGAGAGGCGCGCGCGGGCGGCCGCCTTCTTCGCGGCCTTCGCCGACACCTTCGTCTTCGCCGCGTTCACGGCCTTCGCCGGGCGCGGATCCGCAGGATCGAGGTGGTAGTACATGGGCTCGCCGAAGAAGCACGACGAGGCCGCGAGGCGGAGGCGCTTCAGCGGATCGGCGATGTCGTAGGAGCGGCCGCCCATCCAGTTCAGGTGCGAGTCGGCGCTGCGCTTGTCCTGACGCTTGAGATGCTGAAAGAACGCCATGATGACACCTCCATCCTCGACGCACGCGCGGCGAGGGGTCGAGAGCGGGGCGCAGGTTGAAGGTGCGCCCCGCTCGAGAAAGCGGGCGCAGCGCGGAGGATGGTGGTCACGGGGTTGGTCGTGTTCAAACGAAGGAGCCGTGACGCTCACTGCCGCGCTGCGCCCTGGTGCCAGAGGCGGGACTCGAACCCGCGACCTCGTCCTTAGAAGGGAAGTAACCCCGGATCTCACTGCCGGCGCTCATCGCGCCGGAGAACACCGTCCGGAGTTTGTTTTCGCGCTCTAACCGCTGAGCTACTCTGGCGTGGACGCTGGGGGGTATTGCAGGGCGGATGCCAGGGTGGTCTCGGCCGGTGCCCACCGCAGAAACCCCGGGGAAACGGGCGCGAGCGAGGGCCGCTGACGTCTCCCGTCGGTACGTGACCTATCCCATGAGATAAAATCCTAGATGAACCGATAGGTCGGGGCGCTCGCCGTGGTCCTCGCGTCAGAAAGGGGCGCGCCGCCGAGGAACGCGCCCGTCGAGCGAGCAGGACGCGACTTGGCACAGGGTAGATGGCGCAGGATGGCTCATTTGGCGGGCCGATGAGCCAGATCGGCCAGAATTGGCTGTGCTTGGCGGCGGCACCGGGTTTGCTGGAGCCGCCTCATGCTCACCAGAACGCGGAGCTCCTTCGTCTGGGCCATGTGCCTTCCCCTCTTCGGCTGTGCCAGCGTCGTCGACGATGGGGACGCGTCGAGCGACACGGGCGCTCCGGGCGGCGCGAGCGTCGACGCCAGGCCAGCTCCGGAGGGCTGCAACGGGTATCTGGAGGTGCCGGATCCAGCGCTCGCCGCGGGCTTGCGAGAGCAGCTCGGCCTCGGCGCCGGCGATCCGATCCCGGGGGCGGCGGTCGCCGCCGCGCCTGAAGTGCTCGACCTCGCCGGCCTTGGCATCGAGAACCTGAGCGGCCTCGAGTGCGCCAAGTCGGTCGAGCAGCTGTTCCTCCAGGGCAATCAGATCGAGGACATCTCGGTCCTCGCGCGCCTGCCGCGGCTCTACAACCTGCACCTGGGCGGGAATCGGATCGTCTCGCTGGGCGCGCTCTCCGGGCACCCGGCGCTCTTTTCGCTGTACGCGAAGGACAATCTCGTCTCGTCGACGAGAGACCTCAAGGACCTTGCGGAGCTTCAGAACCTGATCTTGTCGGGCAATCCGCTCGAGGCCCTCGAAGGGCTGGACGGTACACACGCCCTGTACCATCTCTCGGTCGACCACACCGACGTCGCCGAGCTCTCGAGCCTCTCCAGGTTTCCGCGCCTGAACAACGCGGACTTCACCGACACCAAGGTGACGAGCCTCGCGACGCTGCCGGCCCTCCACTCCCTGACGACGCTGATCCTGGATGACGCGGAGGTCGAGGACGTGAGCCTCGGCGCGGTCCTTCCGGCCCTCGCGAACCTGCACCTGAGCGGCAATCACATCGCGTCGATCGCAGGGCTCGATCCCGCGAGCGTGCCCAGCCTGCAGCACCTGGGGCTCGCTCGCAACCCGCTGACGGACACGTCCCTGCTCGCCGCCTACCCGCAGCTGAGGGGGGTGACGATCAGCGAGATCGGATCGAACGGCGCGGATCTGAGCTGGGTCACGGGGCTCGCGGGCCTCGAGCGGATCGAGGCGCGCTCCGACTCCATCACCGACCTCACGCCCCTCCTGGGCGTGCCGCTCATCGTCACGCTGGATCTGTCGGACAACCTGATCGAGGACGCGTCTCCGCTGAACGACGTCGTATTCAACCACTGCGCGCAGGTCTCTCTCGCGGGGAACCCCGGTGAGAGCTCGTTCGGCAGCGTGCTGGACGCCCTCTGCGCGAGGAATGTCGTGGTCGACGGCTACTGCCTGCCCGCTGTTTGCGACCCTTGCGCGAACGTGGCCTGCGATTGAGCGCCTCGTCTCGACGGAGCTGACCCAGGGCGCCGAGCTCGGGCCGCCTCGCACGTCAGGGTCCCCATCGAATCGACAGTGGTACACGCCACAGCCTGCGGGTGATGCGATATCCAGCGCGCGGAGGGGGCCTCGGCTGCGTTAGGCAGGAGCTCCAGAACCAGCGCTGCATCGCCCGAGTGCAGAGCGGGGATCCGGAACGTCGCGACCGTGGCGGGCGCTCATCACCGTGGGCATGAGAGGGTCACGATCTGGGGTTTGGTAGAATTTTGAAGCAACGCCCAGATCCAGACCTGGGGGTTGCGTCGTGGCGCGTGTCCCGGGGAGGTCGAGACCTCTGGGGCGGGTTCGAGAGGAGGAGTCCGCGAGGACGAGACCTTGGCGGCAGGTGTGCAGAGGAGGGCTCGGCCAGATCGCGATCTCGGCGGCAGCTGGCCGAGGAAGGCTCGGCCAGATAGCGATCTTGGCGGCGGCCGGCAGAGGAGGGCTCGGCCAGATCGCGATCTTGGCGGCAGGTCGGACACGAGAGGCTGGTCAGGTCGAGGCCTCTGGCTCAGGAGAGAGATGAGGGCTCGACCAGGTCGAGACCTTGGCGGCTGCGGCGATCGGGCCGACGGTTGAGCCATGGGTGGCGTCAGCTGCTGCGAGGCGGAGGCGCGCGCCGCGAGCGTCCCCGGGTTCGGTCGCGCGATCGTCACCGCCGGCGCGCGGAGAGGAAACCGGCGGCGATCTCGGTTGTGTAGAGTGCGAGATGACGGCGCTCGTGGTCGGCTCATGGTGCATCGCGGCGGACGGGTCCCTCGCGCCGAGGCTCCCGTGAACCTCGCCGCGCGATCCCGGCTCGGCCCTCGGGCCGGGGCCGAGGAGCTGCTCCCCCGTCCCGCGGATGGCGAGCGGTACGACCCGCCCGAGCACATCGCTCCCATGTCGTCCCAGGACCTCCCGGCGTCCAGGGTGCGGGCCTCGGGCGCAGGGGCGCTGGACGCCGAGGCGCTGTACCGCCGCCACCATCCCCTAGTGTACCGACTCGCCCTCCGTTACGGCCGCGGCAACGTGGCCTGGGCAGAGGATGTGACGCAGGACGTGTTTCTCGACCTCATGAAGGCGCTCGCGACGCTGACCGATCGAGACAACCTCGAAGGATGGCTGTACAGGGCGACCTCGAATCGCTGCCTGAACCGCCTGCGCCGGGACCGGTTCCTCGAACTCGCGCCCATCCGCTGGCTGCTCGGGCAGGACGAGGCCGATCCGCGCCCGATGCTCGAAGAGGTGGCCATCGCGCGCGACGATCTGCGTCGGGCGTTCAAGGCGCTGGGCACGTTGCCTCCCAAGGAGCAGGTGGCGTTCTCGATGTTCTATCTCGACGGCAAGGAGCAGGAGGAGATCGGGAGCGTCCTTGGCCACTCCAAAGGGTACGTGTGCAAGCTGATTCAAAGGGCCGTCGCGCGGCTCCGCGACGCCGGGTGGGAGGTGGGGCCATGACGCGAGACCGCGACCTGCTCGCGCTGCTGCGTGAGGTCGACGAGCGGCTCGCGGCGGTGACGCCATCGCCCCGGCTCGCGGCGCGCCTCGGCGCGCGGCTCCGCGGGGAACGCCCGTCCCTCGCCCGGCGCGTGGGGCGCCCGCTCGCGCTGGCCCTCGCCGCCGGAACGGCCGCGGTCGCCCTCGGCGCCGCCCTCCAGCGCCCCGTGACCTCCGAGGTCTCCGCGCGCAGCCCGGCCGTCGAGCCCGCGATCGGGATCGTCGGCGATCGCTCCTGCGCGGACGGCGGGATCCCGGAGCGCACGCCGGCCGAGGGCCACCCACCGGCGCCGCCCCGGATCCTCGCCCCGCTCCTCCGGGAGCCGCCCCGCCGGCTCGCTCCGCCGCCGAAGACCTCGCCCCCCGCGCCGCACAGCTCGGCAGCGCCGCCGGACGCGCGCGACGCGCCCGCAGGCCAGCGTCCCGGCGAGCTCCCCGATGGCCGCAGCCCGGTCCCCCCGCCGCCGGCCGTCGCACTCCCGTCGAGCCCGGGGTGGATCGACGCCCTGGAACGTCCGCCGCTCCACGCGTCGCGCGGCCAGCTCCCTTCGTGGAGCCGAGGCACCGGAGGCGCCAGCGCTCCGGTGGAGGTGGCTGGGCAAAAGGGCGAGCGAAGCGCCGAGGGGGCGGACGGCGCGGCGACCGGGGAGCCCCACGAGAAGCCGACGGGTCCGCAGGAAGAGGCGGGCTGCCGGACCGCGGAGGAGTTGACGAGCGACGTCGAGGCGGTGTGCGACGCGCAGGGCCTCGTCCTCAGCGACGTCAAGCTGCTCGAACCGTGTAGAGACGGCGGCTACCACGGCGTCGAGCACACGTGCGTCAACGGCGAGCCGACCGAGTGCTGGCGCGGCCGGCTCGGCGACGGCCTCACCTGTCATGACAGCGGCGATCTGAAGGATCAGGCCTACATCACGTGCAGCAACCAGGGAGCGGATCTCACCGAATTCACGTACGACCGGGGTGTCCCTGGGTGCGGGCCCAGCGAGACGACAGGGGCCGTCTATGCGTGCTGCCCGGCGGCGGAGCCGCTTCCGTCGCGCCTGTGCTGGACGACCAAGATCGACCACGGGGACGTGTGCCAGGCGCAGTCGACGCTCGGTGAAGAAGCCAGCGCCATGTGCGCAGACGTCGGGCAGCGGATCTTCCGCATCTGGTACAACTCCGGCACCGCGATCTGCCCCGAGGCGCACGACACGAGCGCGCTCTTCACCTGCTGCCCGTGAGCAGCGGTCGCGGGCCTGCCTGGCGGAGCTTGAAGTTCCGTATCCCCTCCGGCACGAGCGAGAGCGACGCGGCCGCGGGTGAAATCGACGCGGCGGCGGGCGAGGGCGCGTCCGTCGCTGCGCGCAGGTAGCTCGGCACCGCCGGCGACAGGTATGATGGCGCCCGCCCTGAACGCGCCCGCGCGCCGTGGAGTCGCTCCCATGCCCGATCCCTACATCTACCAGCGTGACATCGAGACGTACGGCCGCCTCACCGCGTCGCAGATACAGAAGCTCGTCCTGCCGGTCGACGCGGGGTTCGTGACGGCGCTGCGCACCGTCACGGCGCGCCTCGACGCCGCGACCGAGGCCCTGCGCAAGGCGAAGCTGGACGCGACGGCCGCTCCCGTGCCTGCCAGCGCGTCCCGCGGCTCGAGGGGCGGCCGGGCCAATCCGGTCGCGGCGGGCCGCGGCCTGCTGCGCCGCCTCGTGGAGCACGCCGCCTCGCGGCCCAACGGGGTCGCGCTGGCCCGCGAGCTCCTCCACGGCCAGACGCTCGCCACCGTGCTGCGCCGCCGCCCCGCGGCGCTCGCCGCCGCGCTGACCCACGCGATCGAGGTGCTCGAGCAGCACGAGGGGCAGCTGCCCGAGCGCGAGGCATGGACGGCCGGCCTCGAGCGCTCCCGGGACGCCCTCGAGCCGCTCATCCGGAGCGTGCGCAAGACCCGGCTCGCGCGCCGCACCATGACTCCGGCGATGAAGGCCGCGCGCGACGAGTGGATCAACACCTATCGCGCGGCGAAGCTCCTCGTGGAGTGTGTGCTCCGGCTCCACGGCAAGACGTCGTTGATGCCGGAGATCTTCGGCGATCTCCCGCGCGCCCCCCGCGCCGCCGCCGTGGCTACCGCCGCGGGACGCCCGCCGGCCAGCGCGCCCGCGCACGCGTGACGATTCCGCTGCTCACGCCGGAGCTCGACCCGCGCCGACACGTGGCCTCGGGCCGGGCCACCCGGAATACGCTCGTTCCTACCCGCCCCCGAGGTGCGCCCGGAAGAAACGCACGAGGTGTCCATACTGGAGCACCTGGTTCTCCCGCTTCTGCGCGCCGTGCCCCTCGTCGGCGAACAGGATGAGCTCGGACGGGATCTTCCTTGCCTCCAGCGCCTGCTGGATCTGCACCGACTCACCCGCAGGGACCCGCGGATCCGACACGCCCTGCACGATCAGCAGAGGCGACTTCACCCGATCGAGGTACGTGATCGGCGAGAGCTTGAGCAACGCGTCCCGATCCTTCTCGGGATCACCGTACTCGGAGATCCGGAGGATGCGCCGGTAAGGCGCCGTGTTCTGGAGGAACGTCACGAGGTTGCTCATCCCGACGACGGCCGCGCCCGCGTCGTACGCGCCGGCGAACATGGTCATGCCGATCAGCGAAGAATAGCCGCCATAACTGCCGCCGAAGATGCCGACCTTCGGCGGCCGGCCCTCGTGGCCGAAGCTCGCCTTGACGAACTTCGCGGCGTCCTCGATGTCCGTGATGACGTCGAGCCGCTTCGCGCCGTCGTCGGCGTGCAGCCACGTCTTGCCGTAACCGTCGCTCCCGCGGACGTTCGGCTCGACGAACACGAACCCGGCGTCCACGAAGATCTGCGCCCGCGCGCTGAACCCAGCCCTGGTCTGGACCTCCGGGCCGCCGTGGAAATGGACGATCACCGGACAAGGCCGCTCGCACCGCGCAGGGCGGCGCACGAACATCGGGATCTGCGCCCCGTCGCGCGCTGGATAGGACTCCAGCGTGGTCGCCGAGAATGCGCCCGGCGCCATCTCGGGCATGCTCGGAGCGTGCCACTGCGAAAGCTTGCCAGTCGTCCAGTCGAGGACATGCGCCGTCGCCGGGGACGTCGAGGTCTCCAGGAGCAGCGTCGTGAACCGGCCGTCCCGCGTCGTCGAGACCGGGGTCACATGATCCGCCGCCGGGAGCGCGGGCAGCTTGATCTCGCGGTGCGACCTCGCGTCGAGCGCGCGGAGCCGCGTGTAGCCCCGCTCGTTCACCGTGTAGAGGATCCTCTTCCTCGCCCGATCGATGGAGAACGCGCTGACGTCGAACGGGATCTCCGGCGAGATCGGCGTGAGCTTCCCCGCCTTCCAGCTGTAGAGCCGGCGGTGCTCCCCGAGGCGCGGCGTGAGCACGAGGATCTCGCCGGGCGCCGCGCCGTACAGGGCCTCGTAGTCCTCGCGCTCGCCCTGCCCGAAGAGGGGAGTCAGCGCGTCGGCGCCCGGAGCGGCCTTCGCGCCAGGCGCCCACTCGAAGAACTCGCTCATGTTGGAGCCCACGTCCTTCGCGAGCAGCAGGCGGCCGTCGCCCGTGGCGTCCACGGCGCGCCAGATGCCCTCGCGATCGAACACGACCTCTCGCTGCCTCGACGCGATGTCGTACCGGTAGATGACGTACGCGTCCTTCTTGACGTCGTTGGCCCGATAGTAAACGTGTCGCCCGTCGTCGGAGACGAGCTGGAGCTGCGTCTGCACGCCGGGCATGTGCTGGATGGCGACGAGCGGGCCGCCCTTCGCGTCCTGTAGGTAGAGCCCGGGGTTCTCCTCGCCCTTGCGGTCGCGCGAGAGGACGAGGCGCGCGCCGTCCGGCGTGACGTCCGCCACGACGGTCGGATCCTCGCCGCCCGTCAGCTGCAGCGGGAAGCGCTGCGGCCCGTCGAGCCGGAAGACCTGCCTCGTCCCCGTGATCGTCCACGTGAAGTAGAGCGCCCTGCCATCCGGCCCGAGGACGCCTCCGGAAGGAGCGCGCACGTCGAGCATGGCCTGGATCCGGCGCGAGACGTCGTCCGGGAGCGGAGGCGGCGCGTAGCGCGCCAGGATCTCCGGAGAGACGCTCGCCGCGCCGTGCCCCGCGTACCCGGGCCGCTCCGGCGCGGGCGTAGACCGCGGCGGTCCTGCGGGCGAAGGCGGCGCCGGAGGCGCGGACGCGGCAGGCCGAGGCGCAGCCGCCGGAGGGACCGGCGGGGCCGGCGCGCACGCCGCGGAGAGGGCGAGGGAGCCGAGCAAGCCGAGCAAGGAGCGCCGCGTGGCGCCATGGCGCCTGCGCTGCGTCGAGGAGGACGACATGCGGCGCATTTCGCCGGAGCGGGCGCATGCCGGCAAGGTCAAAGGCCGCGGGGCGCGGGCAAGGTCAACAGGCCGCGGGGCGCGGGCCCGCCTCAGTCGGGCTCGCCGGGGAGCTTCGCGCGGCCGAGGGCCGCTTCCGCCGCCGCCAGCTGCGCCGCGAGCTTCCGCAGCTCCTCGGCTTCCTCGCCCTGGAGCGAGATGTTCGGGACGAGCGCGTTCAGGGCGCGGCGGTTGTACGCGAGCCCGAGCGGCGAGCCCTTCTCGAGGTTCATCACCATCGACTCGGCCAGCACCGCCAGCGCCTCCCGGTGCAACCCCTTCGCCGAGAGCACCTCCGCGAGCGCGGCCGTCGAGCGGGCCAGGCCGAGCAGGTCGCCGAGCGCCTCCTCGGCCTCGATCGCCGCGGTCAGGCGCTGCGTCGCGCGGTCGAGGCGGCCGTTGCGGAGCTCCAGCCGGCCGATCGTCTCCCACACCCGGGCGAGCTCCCGGGTGTCGCCGAGCTGCTTGTAGGCGCGCTCCGCGGCGAGCGCGTGGTCGAGGCCCATCGACAGCGCGTCGGACTCGCGCCCGGGGCGGGCGGGGACGTGGAGCGGGATCCGCGCGAAGAGGTGGTCGGTCTCGGCGAGCTCGACGCGCGCCGACGGATCGACCCGGGCCCGCTCCTCGAAGGTCCGGCGCGACTCGATCAGGAGGTGCGTCGCGCGGACGGGATCGCCCATGCGCACGTGGACCGCCGCCTGATCGTTGAGCAGCCGGGCCGCGCCGAGCGCGTCCCCGGCGTCGAGCAGCTGGCGGCTCGCGGTCGCGAGCTCCTCCAGCGCGCGCTCCAGCGAGCGCGCGTCGCCCATGTCGTAACAGACGTCGGCGATGAGCGCGGCGACCTCGGCGTGCAGCTCCGGCGGGTCGCCCTGCGCGAGGAGCGCACGCGCGGCGTCGAGCACCTCGAGCGCGCCCGCGAGCGTGCTGGCGGGGTCCGGACCGGCCGCCTGCCATTGCACCCGAGCGATGCCCGCGAGCGCGCCGATGCGGAGCCGGCGGCGCGCGGGCGTGGCCGGCATGCCGTCGAGCAGGGAGAGCGCCTTCCGCCCGTAGCTCAGCGCCTGGGCGTACGCGCCCATGTCCGCCGCCTCGACCGCGGCCGCGCAGTAGCGCCGCGCCGCTTCCTCGTGCTCGCCCGCCTCGGTCAGGTGCGCCGCCGCGCGGACGTCGTGGAGGTGGCGTCCAGCGCCGTGCGCCGCCGCGCTCGCGGCGCCCGCTGCCTCGGCGCGATCGGGCGCCACGGGCGCCGGGTACATGGACACGCCGAGCGGCGCCGCGGCGCGCAGGGACTCGGCCGCGGCGCGCCCGGCGACGGAGTCGGTCGCTGCCGGCCAGGAGAAGGCGTGGCGGGATCCGGAAGACGATCGCTCGGACAGCGCGGCAGGGACGCGCAGCGAGGCCCCGCGGGCCGAGCGGCTCGGCTCGTCCGGGAAGGCGCCGCCGAGGGACGCGAGATCGCGGGGCACCCGCATCGGCCCCGGGATGGGCGCGTCGAGCGAGTCGGGCGGGGCGTCGAACATGATGGACTCGGGTGGCTCCGAGACGCGGCGGCTCTCGGGGCTGCGGTGGAACAGATCGGCGTAGGGCCACGCAGGATTGCCGGGCTCTGCGGGGGCCATCGGCGCGGGCCTGTCCTGGGTAACGCGCGGCGGCGCGCGGCGCGTGTTGCTCATGGACGCACCGCCCGTATGGGCCATGGCTGGCGGCGGCCTCAGCGTCTCGGCCGCCCGCGGCACCCCGCCGCGCACCACCGAGAGCGTGGGGTCGGCGGTCTTCTCCCACTCATCGGCGGTCGCCGCGCCGCCGGCCTCGGGGGTCGGCCCGCCGGCGACGGGCACGCCGGGCGAAGCGGCCGCTGGTGACGCCGTCGACGGCCACGGGCCCGCTGGCGGGGGCGCGGCGGCCATCGTGCGCGGCGTCGCCATGGCGGGCAACGACGCGGACGGCGGCGCCGTCGAGAGCGGCGGCGCCCCGGCCTTTGCCTGCGCAGCGGCGGCCCTCGTGGTCGGGTCGTCGCCGCGAGGCACGCCGAGGTTCGCTCCGCCGATGACGTGCCGCTCGACGGTCGACGTGAGGATGGCCGCGCTCTGGGTCGGCGGCGCCGCGGCATGGGCGGGCGCCGCCGCGGCATGGGTCGCCTGGTGATCGGCCGCGACGACGCCCAGCGCGGCGCGCGGCTCGCGCGCGGCCGGGGCGTCCGGCTCGGTCCGCTCCTCGCTGAGCAGCGTCGCGAGCCGCCGGTGCCACACGCGGGCGAGCGACGGGAGGATCGATCCGCGGAGCGTATCGACGGTCTCCTGCGGGAGATGGAAGCGCCCGTCGCCGCGGTCCTCGACCGGAACACCCGCGTCCGCGGCGCGCTGCAGCGCCTCGAGCACGTCGAGCGTGTCCACGCGGAGGAGCGCGGCGACGAGCTCGCTCTCGAACCCCGAGCCGACGATCGCGCCGGCTCGGAGCACCCGGAGCACCTCGCCGGGCAGCTCGCGCACCGCGACCTGCTGCTGCGGCGGCGGGGGCGTGGTCGCGCTCGTCAGCGTGATCGCGCCGTCGGCCGGCCGGAGGAGCGCGTCGGCTCCGCAGGCGGCGCGCATCGCGTCGACCAGGCCGCCTGCGGGGCCGGTCGGCGCGTGCAGGCGGAAGGAGAGGACGAGCGCGACGCGGAGCGCGTCGGGGCGGGACACCACCCGGCGCAGCACGTCGAGCGTGGCAGGATCGGCGTGCTCGACCGCGTCGAACACGATGGCCCACGTGCGATCCGCCCGCTGCGCGAGGCGGTTGGCGGTCTCGATGAACTCGGCGTCCACCATCAGCTCGTGCACGTCGCCGAGGAGGCGGCGCCGGAGCCCCGGGGCGGCGCGGCTGCGCGCCTGATCGAGCGTCGGCTGCGCCCCGCCGGCGAGGCGCTCGATCTGGATCCGCGCGTCGCGCAGCGGTCCGAGCGTCATCTCGGGGACGTCGCAGCGCACGCGCACGATCCGCAGCCCGAGCCGTGCCGGCGGATCCCCGGGGACGATGTTCAGCAAGGCCGTGTGCCGGCCCTCGGAAATGCGCTGCCAGAGCTGTTCCACGGTCCGCTCCTCCTCTCTCCAGGCGCACACGGCCCAGAGCGGGGCGCATCGTCGTGCGCTACGGGATCATCCGCGTCGTTCGGCTCGCTGCGGCGTACTTTCGTACGCCTCGCTCGCCTGCCTCGCGGCTGAGCCCGTATCCTACGAGCCTGCACCCTGCTCTAGTATCCCCAGAGGAACTCCGCGCGGGCGAACGCCGTGAAATAGCTCCCCGGACCGTCGCCCGCGCCAGGGAGGAGCAGCGTGTACTTGCCGGCGAAGCCGGCGGCGAACTCGCGATTGAACGCGTAGTCGATGCCGAACGGGATGGAGACCCCGAACTGCCCCCGGTGGCAACCCGGCTGGCCAGACGAGCCGCAGGGCGCGAGGCGCACACTGTCGTACGCGCCGGTCATGAGGCCGACGTAGGGGACCCACTGCAGAATATCGATGACGTACGTGGCGCCGGCGGACGCGCCGAGGAGCATGAGATCGCCCCCCGGGTGGGACGCGGTGTTGACCTCGGCGACCGCGTTGAAGGCGTCCGTGAGCCCGTAGGCGAGGTGCAGGCTGCCGCCGATCCCCGGGTACGTCCCGCCGTCCGCGAGGAGCGCGTACCCGACGCCGGCGCCGGCATGCCATTGCCGTTCAAAGGCGTCGGCCCGCGAGGGGGCGAGGAGCGCGAGGAGCGCGAGCGCGGCGGAGGTCAGCAGGGCGACAGGGGAGCATCTCATGGTCGGTTGCGGCGAGCAGCCCGGAGCGCCCCCGCGGCGAACCATGGATCGAGGGCGACGACGGCGCGCGCCGGGCGCTCGATGGGCGCGCGCGGCCGAGGCTAGCACGCGCGCCGCAGGACATGTTCAGCGGAGCTGCTCGCGCCGACGCGGGGCCCGCGACGCCCCCGCGTCCTCCTCCTCGAACTCGTCGGCGTAGATGCGCGCCGCGGGGTCGGCCGCGCCCTCGCCCGGATCGATGCGGAGCGACGGCCGGGAAAAGCGGACGGCGGACGCCCCCGAGATCCCGGGGAAGGTGTAGAGGATCTCGCCGCGCTCGCCGATCTCGACGCCCACGTCGCCGGGGCGCTCCTTGGCGAGCTCCGTGAGCAGGGCGTCCGCCTCCGGGGCCGGCAGGTCGAGCGCGACGCCGACCTCCTGCGCCGTGAGCGGGCGGCGGCGGTGCGACGCGAGCGAGAAGATCGCCTGAACCTGTGCGTCGCGCGAGGCCTTCGCCCCGGAGCGAGAGAGCTTCCGTCCGCCCAGCAGGAGGAGCAGGCCGAAGGCGAGGGCGACGAAGCCGATCGGCAGGCCGATCGCGAGGCCGGCGATCGACCCCGGGAACAGCGCGGCCGCGCCCAGCCCGAGGAGGAGCGCCAGCGCGGTCCCGCCGACCAGGACCAACCAGCCGAGCACGCCGGCGACCGCGCCGCCGACCCTGGACGGCTGCCCCGCCAGGCTGACCGATTTGCCCGCGAACGGCAGGCGCTCCCGACCGCACGCGGTGCAGTACGCGGCGAGCCCGCGGTGGATGACGGGCGCGTTCTTTCCGCAATGAGGACACATGAGGACTCCCCCGCGAGCAGATCGTCGCGAGCCAGGCCGTAGCGTAGGAATGAAGCCCCTCCGCCGCCAGGTGTGCAACCGCGGGATCTCCAGGTTTTTCGCGGTCCCGCCGCGCGGGTCGGCGTCGGTCGGCGTCGGTCAGCGTCGGCCAGCGTCGGCCAGCGTCAGATTCCGAGGTAGCGCGCGATCTCGGCGCGGGCCGGGTCGGAGGCCACGGCGCGCAGGGCGTCGTACCGGCGTTGCCATGCGGCCGCGCTGCCTTCATCTCCACGCCATCGCGCCGCCTCGGCGCGGGCGAATGCATAGCGCCGGAGCGAGAAGCGCGAGGCGTCGAGCGCGAGGAAGGCGTCGAGCCACACCTCGGGATCGCCCTCGCCGTCGCCGAGCAGCTGGGCCGACAGCGCGGCGTACGGGACGAGCGCGGGCGGCGCGTCGCCGCGCCGGCGGAGGGCGGCGTAGCGGAGCGCGCGGCGCGTGGGCGGCGGCGCGTCGCGCGCGGCGCTCCAGGCGGAGAGCGCGCGCGAGAGCGCCGGCTGGTCGTCGCGCGCCCAGGGTGCGTCGAGGCTCGCGAAGCCGACCCACGGCCAGGCGGCGGCGTGGTCCGCGGTCAGCTGGGCGGGCGGGCTGCCCTGTCGGAGCGGCGAGTCGCCCGGAGGGAGCGCGAGGGAGAGCCGGGTCCACCGCGATCGCGCGTCGAGCAGGGCGAGCTCCGCGCCGGCAGGCATCGCCTCGCCGGCGGGGTCCACCGCGCGCGCGGCGGCGGCCTCCTCGTCGGCGAGCACGGCCGCGCGCGCGGCGTCGCGCCGGCGCCCGCTCGAGGCGAGGAGCTCGGCGCGCTGCAGGAGCACGGCCGCGCGGAGCGCTGGCGGCGCGGCGGCGAGATCGACGCGCTCGACGAGGTCGAGCGCGCGATCGCGCTGGCCGACGAGGGCCCACGCGCTCGATCGCGCGAGCGCGCGGGCCGCCTCCGGCGCGAGCGAGTCAAGGCGATCCAGCGCGTCGACCGCCCGGGGCGCGTCGCCTTCGAGCGCGAGCTCGCGGGCGGCGCGCAGCGCGAGCGCGCCCGCGGCCGCGCGCAGCGCGTCGGCCTGGGACGGCGAGAGCTGGGGGGCGGCGGCCAGCTCGGCGGCGCGCGCGGCGGCGCGCGCGCGCAACGACCCGGCGATCACGGGCCTCGCGAGCCCACGCTCCGGGAGCCAGTCGAGCGCGCGCAGCGAGCTCGCAGGCAGCGCCGTCGGCGCGCGGGGCTCCGCGCGCGCCGGGGCGCCGTCGAGGCTTGCCTCTCCGGCCGCGGGCTCGTCCCCATCGTCGTCCGGCCGCGCGAGCGCGGCGGCTTCGGCCGCGTCGAGCGCCTCGTCCTTCGCCAGCACGACGGCGAGCAGATCGCCGCGGGCCTCGGGATCGAGCGCGGCCGAGGTGCCGAGCAGGTCGCGGATCGCGCGCGTCGCGCGCTGCGTCGCCTCGGCGGCGTCCTTCCGGGCGGCGGCGAGGCGGGCGCGCTGCGCGAGCCGCACCTCCACGGCGTCGGCCACGCCGGCCTCGGGGGCTTCTGGCATCGGCGGAGGCTCCACGCCGGCCCGGGCGGCGCAGGCGACGAGGACGGCGCGGACCTCGCCCCAGTTGCGCGCCATGCCGGCGTAGCGCCTCGATGCCCGGTCGTCCTGGTTGAGCGTCAGGAGCTCGATGCCGCGCTTCGCCTCGGCGCTCGCGCCGAGGCAGAGGATCGCGCCGGTGGTCGTGCGCAGATCCTCGTCGCGGGGCTCCATCGCCGCGTACTCCTTGGCGATCGCGAGCGCGCGCTGCAGGTCGCCCTCGGTGAGCGCCGCGCGGAGGGTGTGCACGCGCACGTGCCAGTCGGTCCAGCGGTCCGGCTGCGAGAGGAGCGTGCGGCGATCGCCGAGCCTCGCCGCCTCGCGGCCGAGGCTCGGCGCGCCGCAGGCGGGCCCGAGCTCATCGAACGTGACGCGCCCGGTCCCGGCGGCGACCGTGGCCTGGGCCGTCGCCACCGCCTCGGTCGCGCCGACGAGCGCCGCGCCATCCGGCCGGCCGACCGCGGCGTCGGTGTAGTCGGCGATCGCTGCGCGCACGCCGAGCTCCTCGGCCAGCTCGCTCGCCGCCCTGTGGGTCCAGGGCAGCCGCGACGGCAGCGCGAACCAGCGGATCTCGGGCCTGCAGTCGGGCAGCGCCGGGCCGCGCGGCGCCTCGATCGAGGCGAGGCACGCGGCGGCGGTGCGCGTGCCCACGAGGATCGCCGCGACAAGGCCAAGGAGAGCGAGCGCGGGCACGGCCACGGCCGCCGCCGCGAGCGCCAGGGCGAGGGGGCGCCGCCAGGGCGGCCGCGCGGTCGATGCGTCGCGGTGGAGCGGGGAGCTCCCGTCGCGCTCACGGGGCCGTGGGGTGGGCTGCGCGCACACGGGACGGCTTTTAGCCCACGGCACGGCCGAGCGACACTGCCTCCGCGACGCAGCGTGCTCCACGTCCCGGGCGCCGGCGTCACCCGCGGAGCGCGCGCCGTGCGACGCGCAACGTCGGCGCGCTCTCGCCCCGGAGGCCGGCGCGCGCCTAGGGCGCGCTCCGGCCCTCGGCGGCGCTGGCCTCCGGGGCGAGGAGCGCGCCCGCGAGATCCGTGACCGCCGACAGATCCTCGACGCAGGCGACGTCGAGCTCGAGCCCGCGGGTGAGCAGCGGCGCGCTGGCGAGGGCGACCTCGGCGACGCTGAGCTTCCGCCCGGTGAGCTGGTGGAGCGACGTCACGCCGTGCTCTCGGATGCCGCAGGGCACGATCAGCTCGAACGCCTTGAGGTCCACCGCGATGTTGAACGCGAAGCCGTGCATCGTGAGCCATCGCGACAGGCGCACGCCGATCGCGCCGAGCTTCGCGATCTCGCGCGCCCACTCGGCGCCGCCCCACGCCTCCGGGGCGGCGCGATCGACCCAGACGCCGATCATGCCGTCGACCACGCCGCCCTCGACGTGGTGCTCGCGCGCGAGCAGGATCATCACCTCCGCGAGCGAGCGCACGTACCTGCGCACGTCGCAGCGGTCCGGCCTGAGATCGAGCAGCGGGTAGCACACGAGCTGGCCGGGGCCGTGGTAGGTGACGTCGCCCCCGCGCCCCGTCGCGACGAGGTCGATGTCGCGCTCGTCCAGCGCGCGGGCGTCGAGGAGCACGTTCTCGGGGTTCGCTCGCGGGCCGAGCGTGATCACGGGATCGTGCTCGAGGAGCAGGATCGTGTCGCCGATCCGCCCCTGCGCGCGCGCCTCGACGAGCTGCTTCTGCAGATCGTGGATCGGGGCATAGCGGCGCCGGCCGATCCACACGGCGCGCGCGCGCCTCGGCCGGGGCGCCTCGACGGCCGTCGTCTGGCCGTTCGCGGGCTGGAGGAGGTCGCGGAGCGAGGTGGTCGGCATGGCTACTCCGGGACCTTCTCGCCCCGCGCCCGCCGCTCCTCGCGGTAGGCCTCGATGTGCGTCGTGAAGGTGGCCGCGATCTCGGGGTCGAACTGCGAGCCCGAGCACCGCTCGATCTCGGTCACCGCGACCTCGTGAGGGAGCGCGCGGCGGTACGAGCGGTCGCTCGTCATGGCGTCGTACGTGTCGGCCACGGAGATGATGCGCGCGATGATCGGGATCTCGTTGCCCCGCATCCGGAGCGGGTAGCCGCGCCCGTCCCAGCGCTCGTGGTGCAGGTGCACGCCGGGGATGAGCGGGTGCAGGAACTTGATCGGGTCGAGGATGTCGCGCCCGTAGGCGGGGTGCCGCTTGAACACCTCGTACTCGTCGTTCGTGAGCTTGCCCGGCTTGTTCAGGTTGAGCACGCACCCGATCTTGCCGATGTCGTGCATGAGCGCGCTCTGCCGGACGATCTCGATCTCGTGCGGGCCGAGGCCGAGCCGCTGCGCCAGCAGCACGGCGTAGACGGCGACCCGATCCGAGTGGCCCGAGGTGTAGCGGTCCATCTTGTCGATCGCCTTGGCGAGGCCCTCGATCGTCTGCTGGAACGTCGCCTGGAGATCCTGGTAAAGGCGCGCGTTCTCGATCGCCGCGGCGGCGCGCGAGCCGATGATGCTGAGCAGCTTGCGCTGCCCCTCGTCGAAGCGCCTCGTCCGCGTGAACGACGCGACGGCGAGGAAGCCCATGAGCCGCTTCTGGATGCGGAGCGGCACGGCGACGAGCGACTGGAGCGGGAGCGCCGGCTCCGCCGCGAAGAACCTGAGCCCCTTCATGCCCTGCTCGAGGAGCTGCGCGTCGGGCCGGAAGTGATCGAGCACGAGCGCGGGGTCGAGCCGCCCGAGGTCGGCGCCCGCCGGGATGGAGGGGCCGCGGAGGTGCTGGCGCTCGAAGAAGCCGCCCTCGCCGTCGTCGAGCCAGGTCGAGATGAGATCGCCGCACACCTCGTGGAGGCAGCTGTCGGCGACGGTCTCCAGCACCTGGTCGAGCGAGAGGCTCGCCGCGATGGCCTCGCTCACCTTGTAGAGCGACACCGCCTCGCGCAGCCGGATGTTCTCGGCAGCCATCCGTTGCTTCTCGATCCCGCGCTGGACGACGTGCACCACCTCGTCCAGCTTGAACGGCTTGAGCACGTAGTCGTAGGCGCCGCGCTTCATCGCGTCGATCGCGGTCTCGACGGTGCCGAAGCCCGTCATGATGACCGTGAGCGCGTTCGGCGCCGTCTTGCCGATCTCATCCAGCAGCGCGATGCCGCCCATCCGCGGCATCTTGAGATCGCTGATCACGAGATCGTAGTGACCCTTCGTGAGCTCGTTCAGCGCGCTGGAGCCGTCCTCCGCCGTGCGGACGTAGTAGCCCTCCATGCCGAGGAAGTCGGCCAGCATGTCGCGGATCACCTTCTCGTCGTCCACGACGAGGATGCGAGGGCGGTCTTCTGGAAACGTGGACATGCGGCCGGTAAGCCTACCAGATCCGCTCGCAGCGCATCGCACCAAGGTGGGCGGGTCGGGCACAGGAGCGGACCCGCCTCGCCGGGGTGGCCGAGCGGCGGCGCGCGCCGCTCAGTCCTCGTCGCCGGTCGAGATGATGGGGTGCCGGATGGTCCGGGGCGACTCGTCCAGATCCGGGACGCGGATCGAAATGGGCCCGGGGCTGCGGATGGAGGGAGGAGGCGCGGACTCCGCGTCCTCGGGGCGGAGCGGGATCATCCTGCTGCTCGGCGCGGGCTCGTCGCTCGCGGTCGTCAGGACGGGCACGGCGCGCTGCTCGCCGAGGGCGTGCTTCTGCTCGAGGAAGCGGAGGACCGAGGGGCCGGTCGAGCGCTCCAGCGCGGAGCGCAGATCGCCGGGCAGCGTCGACTCGATGATCATCTTCACCCCGGTGCGGGGGTGCTCGATCTCGATGCGCACGAGGTGCACGAACGAGCGATCGAGCCCGTGCTTCTCCTCGAAGTACCGGTTCGTGGGCACGTGACCGTAGCGCTCGTCGCCGAGGATCGGGTGCCCGATCGCGGCGAGGTGCCGCCGGATCTGGTGCGTGCGCCCGCCGTCCGGGATGACGCGGAGGATCGAGTGGCCCGAGGCGACCGCGAGGCGGCGGTACCGCGTGCGCGCCGTGTACGTGCGCGTCCCTTCACGGAGATCGCGGGTGATCGCGCCCTTGCCCGGCGTGACGCCCTTGGCCGCGGCGAGGTAGATGAGGCGCCCCGTCTTCGCGAGCGCCTCGCCCCAGCGCGCGGCCGCCTCCTCGCTCCGCGCGAGCATGACCAGGCCGCTCGTGCCCGGATCCAGCGGGTGCACGATGATGGGCGTCGTCGTGCTGCCCGGGATGCGGGCGCACCGGGCGAGCAGCGAGCCGAGGTACTCCGGCTGCGTGGCCACCGGCTCGTGGGGGCCCTTCTCGACGACCAGCACGCCGTCGTCGTCGTAGATGACCTTCGGCGCGGGCGGGGGCGTCCGGCGGAGCGCGGCGATCGTCTCGATCTCCTCCGTGAGCGGGATCATGTCGAGCGGCGTGAGCTCCGTCGACGAGTACCCGAGGCGGCAGAAGTGATCGAGGTCGCGCGCGAGCGTGTCGGGATCACACGAGACGTAGACGAGCAGCGGCGCGCCGAGGCGCGCGATCGCCTCGCGCGCCGTCGGGGAGACGCCGCGGCGCGGCGGGTTGACCACGATGCCGTCGAACTTCTCCGAGCTGTGGACGAGGGAGCTGACGATCTCCGCGACGTCGCCGGTGCGCACCTCCACGCGCTGGCTGAGGCCCTGGGCCTCGGCCGCGGCGCGGGCGTTCGCCGCCGCGGGCGCGAAGGACTCGACCATGAGGACCCGATTGCCGCCCTGCGCGAGGGCGAGCGAGATCGCGCCCGAGCCGCCGTACAGATCCAGGATGCGCGGCGGCTCCTTGCGCCGGGAGGCGGGGCCGAGCGCGGCCTCTCCCTCGATGACGGGCCCGTCGTTCTCGAGCGACGCGATCTCGCGGAGCAGGAGGGCGTGCACGCGCGCGGCCTGCGCGCGGTGCGCCTGCACGAACGAGCCGAACGCGGCGATGTGGTAGGTCTGCCCGATCCGGTCCTCCGCGTGCGCGGCGCCGTCGAGCACGATCGTCTCGGGCCCGAGGATCTGCGGCGCCTCCGCGTCGTGGAAGTTCGCCGCGACGCCGATGACGCGCGGGAGCATCGGGCGGATGGCGCGGCCGGCCTCCCGCAGCTCGTCGCGCGTGCACGCGCGCTCGCGCTGCAGGACGAACGTGACCAGCACGAACGCCGGGTTGTCCTCTGTCGCTCCCGCCTCCGCGAAGAGCGGCGTCCCGGGCGCGAGGTGGACCTCGCGCAGATCGAGGGCGCGGAGCACGCCGCCCCTCGCCGGGTCGTACGGGAGGAGCAGCGGCCGGACCTCCGGCGGCGGCGACGCGATCAGCTCGCGCAGCCGCGAGGTGACCGCGGCGAGGGCCGGGGTGAGGACCCGGCAGCCCGGGATGTCGACGACCTCGTGATGTCCCGTGCGGCCGTACAGCCCGATCGCGCCGGAGGGGGCGACGATGAGCTTGGCTCGACCGCGATAGCCGGTGATCGGATCGGCCGGGATGACCGAGCTCGTCTGGAGCAGCCCGAGTGATGGGTAGTGCGCGGCTGCGGACACGACCCGAGCACGCTTGGTGCCGAGCTGCTCCGCGTAATCACCCGCGATGAGCGGACAGCCCGCGCACTCGACCGAGTGCGTGCACTCGATCAGCGTGTTCGGGATCTCGCCTGCCTTCAATGTGCGTCGCACGGGCCCGGACAAAACACCGCCGCCCGATCCCTCTGCGCTGGTGCTCTCGCCCAGCCCGTGCGGTCCTTCGATACCTGCGCCGGAAGCCATTCCGGGGGAGCTTACAGGGGCTCTCGGCCAGCGTCGAAGGTGTAAAGCGGAATCCGTCGAGCTTTTCGTCTGCGGCGCTCGGCGCGCCGGGGAGCGCTCTTGGATCCTGACGAGATCCCGCGCTTTCGCCGGGGTCTGCGCTATCTGCCCGGACGGTGAGCGGTCCAGGCCCCGCTCGCTCCGTCGAGCCAGCCGCCAGGCAACGCAGGGGCCAATGTGGGCGATCCCTGGCGCTGCTCCTTACCTCGGGCCGCGCCGTTCGCGACATCCGCGGTCGTAGCGTCGCAGCGCCCGGTCCGTCCCGCGCGCCTCGCGGGGGGCAGTGGTAGACTGAGCGCCTCTTGCGTCTTCCGATCGCTTCTCTCTTCGGCCTCCTGGCTGTGCTGCTCGCCCCTCCGGTGTTCGCCGGACCCGGCGACAAGGAGGCGAACCAGGGCATGAACGCAGCCAGAGGCGGCTTCTGCAAGCGGGCGATCCCGCTGCTCGAGTCCGCCGAGAGCCAGCGGCATCGCCCGAGCTCGGCGGTTCCGCTCGCCGACTGCTACGTCAAGCAAGGCGAGCTGCTGAAGGCCAGCGAGATCTATCACAAGGTCGCGAGCGAGAAGAAGGCGCCCGGCTACAACGCGCGGGATGTCGCGGCCATCACATCGGCCAAGAAGAAGGCAGCTCAGCTCGATGCGCGCATCCCGACGCTCGTCGTCACGCCGGCGGAGCCGTACGAGGGGCTGGTGGTCGAGATCGACGGGGAGGTGATCAGCGAGCCGTCGGCGCCGCACCGGTTCGATCCGGGCGAGGTGCTGGTGATCGTCGCCAGGGCCGAGGGCCACGAGGAGACGTCGCAGAAGATCACGCTGAAGGAGAAGCAGCGGCGCGAGATCAAGCTGCGCCTCAAGCCGAAGCCCGGGGGGAAGAAGCCGCCGGAGAAGCCGGTCGCGAAGAAGCCACCGGAGAAGCCGCCGGAGAAGCCGGTCGCGAAGAAGCCGGTCGCGAAGAAGCCGGTCGCGAAGAAGCCGGTCGCGAAGAAGCCGCCGGAGAAGAAGCCGCCTCGCGCCGCCGAGAAGCCGGTCGCGAAGAAGCCGCCTCGCGCCGCCGAGAAGCCGGTCGCGAAGAAGCCGCGCGTCGCGACGGGCCCCGACGAGAGGCCGAAGCCCGCCGTCGAGATGCCCGAGCCCACGCCGCCCAGCCCGCGCAGGCAGCGCGACGTGTGGCTCGGCGCAGGCTTCCAGGGCTTCTTCATCCCTCAGCTCATGTTCGGGCTCCTCGGGGAAGGGGGGCGGGACGTCCTCGTCCCCGGCGGAGACATCTCGCTGTCCACGCGGCTCGGGCGGCGGTTCGATCTCGTCTTCTCGGTCGCCTACGCGCGCTTCTGGATGGACGAGACGCCGTTCAAGCCGAAGGGGCACCCGGACACCGACTACGAGATCGTCGAGAGCGATCTCCAGGCGCTCCAGGCGGGGGTCCGCCTGGTCTGGAACATCCCGCTCGATCGAGACGAGCTGTTCGCCTTCCGCGTCGGGGCCGGCCTTGGCGTGGGCTGGACGTTCACGGGCGACCTCTACCGGACCCAGGCATATCCCGGCGACGCGGTGCCTGGCGACCCGGGCTCCTTCGTGCCGGGGGACCCGTACCGCTATGTGAAATGCCGCGGACCCAACAATCCGATCGGGAGCTTCCGGTACTGCAACGAGCTCGATTACGACGCGGATCACTACCCAGGCTATGTCGAGCCGAGCTGGTTTACCCGTCCCAAGGGGCGGCCTCAAGGCCTGCGGCCGCTCGTCTATCCGTGGCTCGTCCTGCCCGAGATAGGGCTCGCGCTTCGCCCGTGGGACCGCGTCGCGTTCGACCTCCGGGTCGGCGCCTCCGTGACGGGCCTGCTCGGAGGGCTCGGCATCCGCTTCGCCCTGTGATGCACCTCGCGCCGCGGACCGCGCGGCTCAGCGAGCGAGCTTCACGGCGCGGCCGAGCTTCCGGGACAGCACGGCATCGAGCGTGCTCCAGAGCTCTTCGCCCGACTTCTGGGCCACCCAGCGGTCCTCGGACGGCCGGTAGTCGAAGTGCCACGCGGCCCGCTCGGCGGCCATCCAGATCTGCCGCGCCGCGCGGTGGCTGTTGATGACGTACTTGATGCCGTCCTCGAACTCCAGGGTGAGGATGCCGCTCTGCAGGTCGGCCTCGACGCCGTCGGGGATCTCGTTGATCGCTCGATCCAGCGCGCGCAGCGACCGATCGGCCACGTCGTCGAACTCTCGCTCCGATAGGGGCTCTCCGCTCATGCCGATCCGCTTACAACGGCGCGCGCCGAGGCGGTACGGGGAAGCGCCGGCGCCCCCTCACTCCCAGGGGACCGTGTAGAGCTTCACGTTGGTCATCGCCTTCATCGCCTCGACGACGCCCTCCTTGATCCCGATGCCGCTGTCCTTGATCCCCCCGAACGGCGACAGCTCGGACCGGTACCCCGGCACCTCGCGCACGTTCACCGTGCCGCAGCGCAGCTCCCGCACGAGCCTGTGGACGCGCCCCAGGTCGTTCGTGCAGACGCCGGCGGAGAGGCCGTAGCTCGTCCCGTTCGCCACCGCGATCGCCTCGTCGATGTCCCTCACCCGCAGGATGGGCGCGTGCGGGCCGAAGGTCTCGTGCTGCACGGAGGGGGCGTCCCGCGGGACATGATCCATCACGGTGGGGCCGTACAGGGCCCCGCGGCGCTCGTTTCCGAACAGCAGCCGGGCGCCGCGCGCGAGCGTGTCCTCGGCCGCCGCCTCGAGCTGCCGCGCCGCGGCCTCGGAGATCACCGTCCCCATGTCGGTCGCCGGATCGAGCGGATCGCCCACCTTGATCTGCGCCGACGCGGCGGCGAGGCGGCCGGCGAACTCGTCGGCGACGCGCTCGCTCACGATGAGCCGCTTCACCGCCGAGCAGCGCTGCCCCGAGTTCCTGTAACAGCCGTACGCCGCGAGCCGCACGGCCTCGTCGAGATCGGCGTCGTCGAGCACGATGAGCGGGTCGTTGCCGCCGAGCTCGAGCACCGCGCGCCGGTAGCCGAGCAGGCCGGCGATGCGCTTGCCGATCTCGACCCCGCCGGTGAAGCTCACGAGCTCCACGGCCGGGTGGGTCACGAGCGCGCGCCCGATCTCCGCCGGATCGCCGGTCACGACGCTGAGCATGCCGGGCGGCAGCCCCGACTCGTGCAGCACGGCCGCGAGGTAGATCGCGGAGAGGGGCGTCTTCTCCGACGGCTTGAGCACCATGGAGCTGCCGCTCGCGACGCTCGGCGCGACCTTGTGGGCGACCTGGTTGAGCGGGTGGTTGAACGGGGTGATCGCCGTCACCAGGCGGAGCGGCTCGCGCAGCGTGTACCCCCGCCGGGGCTTGCCGTTCGCCGAGATGTCGAACGCGAGGCACTGGCCGTCGTCGCGGAGCGCTTCGTACGCGGAGAAGCGGAGCACGTCGAGCGCGCGCCGCACCTCATAGGCCGTGTCCTTGAGGCAGAGCCCGCTCTCCCACGTGATGAGCCGCGCCACCGCCCCCGCCTGCGCCTCGATGTGCGCCGCGGCGCGGAGCAGGATCTCGCTGCGCTCGTGGCGAGAGAGCCGCGGCGGGCCGGAGGAGGCGCTCGCGAGCGCCTCCAGCACCGCCCCCTCGTCGAGCCTCGGCACGCTGCCGATCACCTCCCCCGTGAACGGGTAGCGCACGAGGATGACCTCGTCCCGGTTCACCGGTCTTCCCCCGATCAGGCACGGAAAATGGAACGCTGGTCGATCGATTGAGAGCATCGAGCCCATCCCTGTCCCCCCTTCAGGCGCTCGATCGTCGGCGCTAGGCCATGGCGGTCGAGAGTCGGTTGAGCACCAGATCGAAGACGTCCGCGTTCGACAGCGCGCTCGGCCGGCCCCGCGCGGCGTCGGCGTCGGCTGCCTCCGCGCCGAGGAGCCAGGCGCGCTCCCCGGGCCGGAGCGGGTGGCTCGCGAGGATCGGCACCTCCGCCTCGTGCAGGCCGCCGTGGGACCTGAGCCCGCGCTGCACGGCGGAGAGGTCGTGGTAGGCCGCGCTCTTGCCGAGCACCGTGCTCCGATCGCCGAGGACGACGAGGTCGCCGATCCGATCCGGCGGCAGCGCGAAGCGCCGCGCGGCCTCCTCCCGGGTCAGGACGAGCTCCACGCCCGGGAGCCGCTCGAGGACCTGCGCGGCGCGCGCGCCGTCGTCCGGCGCGCCGAGGTACACGGTCGCGTACGACCCGAGCGCGCCGTGGTGCACGACGTACGGGTCGGTGATCGGCAGGAGCACGCGGAAGCCCGAGAGGCCGGCCTCGCGCAGCGCGTCGTCCAGGTAGCGCACGTTCGGTGAGCCGTCCTGCGCGGTCTTGTCGTTCATGCCGTGATCCGCGGTGATGCCGCAGACGAAGCCGGCGTCGAGGTACTCGCCGAAGAGGGCGTCGAAGCGGGCGTAGAACCGATCGGACATCGGCCCGCGCGGCGGCTCCTTGTGCTGCACGTAGTCGGTCAGCGACACGTAGAGCAGCGTGGCCGAGAGCCGCTCGTGCAGCGCGAGGCCCATCTCCATGGCGTAGTGGGAGATGTCCCAGTCGTAGATCGACGGGTTCTCGCGGCCGACCGCGGCGGTGATCGAGCCGATCCCGTGCTCCGGGATGGCCTGCTCGTGCGCCTTCTCCGCCGACAGCGAGATCGGGCGAGGGCCCCCCTCGCGGCAGGCGCCGAGGAGCGCGCGGAGCTTGTCCTTGGCCGTGACGCAGAGGGTCCTGACGCCCGCCTGCTCCATCTTCTCGAAGAGCGTCGGGACGCGCAGGAACCGAGGATCGTTCATCGGCACCTCCTCCCCCGTGGCGGCGTCGAGGTAATAGTTGCCCGAGATGCCGTGCACGCGCGCCGGCTGGCCGGTGACAATCGACACGTTGTTCGGGTTCGTGAAGCTCGGGACCTGGCCTCGACCGCGCACGTACAGGCCGCCGGCGGCGAGCGTGCCCGCGAGCCGCGGCATCAGCCCGTCCGCGAGCGCCTGGTCGAGGTACTCCGGCCCGCACCCGTCGACGCAGAACACCACCGTCTTGCGCGCGGGCAGCGCATAGCGCCGGTCGCCGAGTTCGATCATGCCGAACGCTGACACGCAGCGCGCCGGCCGAGAAGGGCCGTCGCTGCGCCGCCTCGGGCGCTCCTCCGCCTCGAACGGCGGGCAGCGGAGCGGCGGTGCGTCAGTAGCCCGGCCAGGGATCGGCCGGCTTCGGAGGCGCCGGGACCGGCCGCTTGAAGCACATCACACCGGCGTCGAGCGCCACGAGCTCCCAGCCGCCCTCGCCCCGCGCCTTCGCGATGGCGCGGGCCTCGTCCACGCCGTGCGCCTGCTCGCAGTCCTGCTCCCACCGCGGCGCGGGGACGCTCGGCGTGAGCCCCTGGGCGCGCACCCGCCCCGCCGCGAGCGCGACGGCCGCGCCCAGCACCAGACCGCCCAGCACGAGCACGACCCTCTTGTCCATGGCGTCAGGGACATGGTGGTCCGCGCCGGGCAGCACCGTCAAGCGACGCACCGAGGACGTTCGGCACGCCCGGCAGGATTCGAACCTGCGACCCGCGGCTTAGAAGGCCGCTGCTCTATCCAGCTGAGCTACGGGCGCTTGGACGACAAGCGCATCTCTCGTACTGCATCGCGGACGCGGAATCGAGCGTTACGAGCGTTACGAGCGTTACGAGCGTCGCCAGCGCCGTGGGCGCGGCGAGCGCCCCGGCGACGTCCGGTCAGGTCGACGCGGCCAGGCGGCGGACCTGCTCGCCGGTCCGGCCGTAACGCCGCTGTCGCCGGCTGTAGGTCGCGACCGCCTCGTCGAAGGTCGCCTCCGTGAAATCGGGCCAGAGCGTGTCGGTGAAGAACAGCTCCGCGTACGCGGCCTCGAAGAGCAGAAAGTCGCTGAGACGCTTCTCTCCGCCGGTGCGGATGATGAGATCGGGATCCGGCATCGCGCTGGTCGTCAGGAAGTTCCGGAGCGACTTCTCGTTGATCTCCTCCGGGATGACCAGCCCGGCCCGCGCGCGGACCGCGAGCGCGCGCATGGCGTTCGCCATGTCGCGGCGACCGCCGTAGCTCAGCGCGAGCGCCAGGGTCATCTCGGTGCCCCCGGCGGTGTCCTCCACGAGCTTCTCCATCGCGCGCCGCGTCGGCGTCGGGATGTCCTCGAGATCGCCGACCACCTGAACCGCGATCCCTCGACGGATCAGCTCGTCGTGCTCCCCCTCGGCGAACTCCTGGCAGATGCGCATCAGCGCGTCGATCTCGTCCTTGGGCCTCGACCAGTTCGCCACGCTGAACGCGTAGAGCGTGAGGTACGGGATGCCGCGATCGCGGCAAGCGCGCACCGAGGTGCGCACGGCCTGCGCCCCGTGCTGGTGCCCCCGCATGCGGGGGAGCCCCCGCGCCGCCGCCCAGCGGCCATTGCCATCGAGGATGATCGCGACGTGCTTGGGGAGATTGCTGGACGTCATGGGCTTTCCTGGGTGGGGACGACGACGGACTCTGCGCCGAGCATGAGCGCGGCAGGGGGGCCGACGGTGGTGCGATCGTGGAGGTTCTGTGGAGGATGGCGCGGGAGAGCTCAAGGCGCTCTGGCCGCTGACGGGTGCGCGAGCTCTTTGGCACGCGCTCGCTCGCCCGAAGACCACCGCCGCGCCTTCGCACCACCGACCCGGTGCGCTGTCAAACCGAGGAAACCTCCCGGAAACCAAAAGGGTCGCCGGGAGGAGCGGCATGGCGAGAGAGCTCATCCTTTCACAGGATCAGGCCCCCGGCAGCGAGAGCTTGAACTCGACCTCGGGCGGCCCGCGGTGGGTGCACTCGGCCGAGCCGCTGTGGGCCTCGGCGATCGCCTTGACGATCGCGAGGCCCAGGCCGGTGCCGCCCCGGTCGGCGCGGGTCGTCACGAAACGGCGGAAAAGGCGGCCCGCGACGTGCCGCCCGATCTCGCCGCGGTTGCGGATCGAGATCGCGACCTGTCCGCCCACGCGAGACACGGCGATCTGGACGGGGGCCGCGGCGTCGCCGTGCGTGTGCGCGTTGTCGAGCAGGTTGTCGACGGCGCGCGAGAGCCACTGCTCGTCGCCGCGCACCGTCGCCGAGCTCGGCGCGTCGAGCTCGACGCGGCTGCCGCGCTCTCGCGCCCGCGCCGCGGCGGCCTCTGCGATCGCGACCAGGTCGACCACAGCGGCGTGCTCCACGCCGCGCGCCTCGAGGCGCGCGAGCGACAGCAGCTCCCCGAGGAGCGCCTCGATCCGCGTGGTCGCCTCGCGGATGCGCGCGACGAAGCGGGCGGCCTCCTCGGCGTCGTCGAGCGCGCCCTCGGAGAGCACCTCGGCGCTCGCGCGGATCGCGGCGACGGGGTTCTTGAGCTCATGCGAGAGATCCGCGGCGAACGTCTCGACGAAGGGGCGGCCCTCGATCTGGCGCCGCATCGAGTCGATGGCGCGCGTCAGCCGCTGGACCTCGCGGCCCTGCGCCGGCGGCGTCGCCGCGCGCACCTCGCCCTCGCTCACGCGCACCGCAAACTCGGTGAGCGCCTCGATCGGCGTCGCGATGGTGCGGCCGATCAGGAACGACGAGATCGCCGCCGCGGCGCCGAGCACCGTGCTGAGCACGAGGATTGGCGGGGCGAAGTCGGCGACCATCCGCTGCACCACGATGGTCGGCTTCACGACCTGCACGCTGCCGACGCGCTGGCCGCGGACCTGGATGGGCGCGGTCACGAAGACGGTCCCGGGCTCGCCCGGCGAGGCGCCGCGCGCCCGGAGCACGCGGCCCTCGGGATCGAGCAGCGCGATGCTCTGGGCGGTCGGGCCCTCGGCCTCGCCGTCGAGCGCGCGCACCGCCGCGAGATCGACGCCGCGCACCTCCATCTCCATCGCGGCCACGGCGGCGAACGCGGCCGCCTCGTCGCGCGCGCTGCCCTCGGCGAGCAGCGTCGCGCGCGCCTCGATGCGATCGATGACGAGCAGCCCGAGCCCGAACGCAAACGCGCCGACGATGCCGCCGAGCGCGATGAAGATCTGCATCCGGATGCTCATCCCCGCCGTCCGGGCGCGGACGAGGCGCGAGGCGAACAGCGCGACGAGCAGGATGAGCGAGACCGCCGCCGCCGCGGTGACGACGAGGCGCAGCACGCGTCAACCGCCGCCTTCCGCGGGGCCCGGCTTGTCCGCGACGCGGTAGCCGACGCCGCGCACCGTCTCGATGAGGTCGGCGTCGCCGCCGGCCTCGACGACCTTCTTCCGGAGCCCCTTCACGTGCGAGTCGATGGTCCGGTCGGTGATCGCGAACCCGTCGCCCCAGACGCGATCGATGAGCTGCGCGCGCGTGAAGACCCTGCCCGGCGCGGCGAGCATGCAGGCGAGCAGATCGAACTCGACGCGGGTGAGGTCGACCTTCTGGCCGCTCACGTACGCGCGCCGCGTGGCCTCGTCGACCACGAGCGGCAGCGGCGCGGACGCGGCGGCGGACGGCGAGGGCCGCGCGGCGCGGCGCAGGACGGCCCGCACCCGCGCCACGATCTCCCGGGGGGAGAACGGCTTGGTCACGTAGTCGTCGGCGCCGGTCTCGAGCGCGGCGACGCGGTCGGCCTCGCTGTCGCGGCTCGACAGGACGATGATCGCGGCGCGCGCCGCGCTCCGCCGCGCCTGGCCGATCAGGTCGAAGCCGCTGCCGTCGGGGAGCATGAGATCGAGGATGATGAGGTCGGCCTTGTCGATCTCCCGCTCCGCGGCCGCGAGCGTGGTGGTGACGGTGGCCGCGAACCCGTCGCGGCGCAGGAAGTAGGCGATCGACTCGGCGATGGCCGGCTCATCCTCGACGACCAGGACCTTGGCCATGGTCGGTGAGCCTAGAACGGCGCGGCGGACGCGTCGACAGGGCTGGTCGGCGGGGCTGGTCAGCGGGGCTGGTCAGCGGACCTGGCCGGCCCCGCCCCTGCGGGGGCTCGCGGACGTCGCGATCGCCGCGTTCGTGCGCGCTCAGGCGTGCGGGATCGCCGCGTTGACGAGCTCGCGCACGACGCCGAGCAGCCGCTCGTAGTGCTCCGGGACGGGCCGCAGGCCGGCGCAGTGGACCACGAGGCCGCCAGGGCGGAGCTCGAGGTGCCCCTGGAAACCGCGGCGGGCGAGGAGCTTGCGCAGCCGCGGATGGAACGCGCCGGCGGCCTCGCGCTGGGAGGCGGCGAAGGTCGTCACGTGGGCGTCCCAGAGCGCATCGTCGAGGGTGACCCGGGGCGGGGGAGCGCTCTCGATGAAGGCGACGCGCGTCAGGAAATGCTCGCCGACGCGCATCGAGGCGCGGCGCTGGAGCGCCGGGTGCGACGCGAAGCCGAGCAGCGTCCGCTCGAGGGGCTCGGCTTCGCCCTCGGCGTACCAGGGCTCGGCGATCACCGCGTGCCCGGGGTTCGCCGTCCACGTGCACGCGGAGAGGTACGCGGAGGGCGGCGCGATCGTGTCGTAGGGCTCCCAGCGGCGGAACCAGGCCTCGTCGGGGCGCGCGGTGAAGGCGAGGCCGCGCCGGGCAGCCCACGCCGCGATGTGATCGGATCCCAGCGGAGGCGGCATGGATGGCGAGGTTAGTCGGCGCGGCGTCGCCTCGGAAGCCTCCGGCGCCATGCGATCGCGAGCGCCCCGGCGCCGAGCGAGAGCCAGGACGCCGCACCCGCGGCCGCGCCGTTCCCGGGCGCGTCGCAGGAGCATCGGCCGTAGATGCCGACCGTCGTCTCGTCGTCGTGGTCGTCGTCGTTGCCCAGCGGGGCTCCAGCGCCTCCGTGGCCTGCGGTCGTGATGGGCGCGCCGCCGGCGTCACCGGCGTCGCCGCCGCTCCCGCCTGTGCCGCCGCTGCCGCCCGTGCCGCCGCCTTCACCGCCGCTCCCGCCTTCACCGCCGCTCCCGCCTGCGCCGCCTGCGCCGCCGCTCCCGCCTGCGCCGCCGCCGCCCGTCTCGCCACCGTCGTCCGCGCAGCGCGTGAGATGGAGGGGACGTTTGCGCGTGCAGTCCGTCGGCGACGCGCAGCGGGGATCGGAGAGCGCGGGCGGCGCGCCTGTGCCGCCGATCTCGCCCAGGTCAGGGTAGGCGACCTCGGTCCTCTCCCAGCGCCCCGCGGTGTGCTCCATCCAGCCGAACACCCGCTCCTGGTACGGAACGGCGCCGCCGATAGCCGGATCGTAGACGCCGCGGCCCGCGTCGTAGTTGGGGTTGTTCGGGTTGTTGACGTACGCGAGCCCGTTGTAGGCCCACACGGCGCTGTACCAGTGCTCGATGAACGCGGGTTGCCGGTCGCCGACGCAGCGCGTGGCCCTCCACTTCGAGGCCAGGATCTGGGTGCCGGTGGCCGCGTTGTAGGTCGGCTCCGCGGCCACGCGGCGCGGATCGAAATCCGGGCTGTCGCCGCTCCGCATGCCGCTCGTGATCTGCGAGGCGCCGTAGCCGCAATCGAAGGAGATGATCGTCCGCGAGCTCTCCCCCGCCTGGTCCATGGGCCGGTCCGGCGCGCAGAACTGCTGCCACCCCGACTCCTGCATGGCGATCGCCTTGAGCAGCTCGCAGGGGAACGTGGCGGGAACGTCGCGCCGCGCCTCGGGCAGGTCGCAGCCCTGACCGAGGTTGAAGGCCGGCGGGCCGGCCTCGCCCCAGGCCTCGGGGCCTCGCGAGACGCGGTCGAAGATGGCGTTCCACTCCGCGACGGAGGGGTTGATCCCGGGCACGGCCTCGATCGCGCAGCCGCGATCGTTGTACGCGCTCGACGCGGTGAAGCAGGGGCAGTACGCGGCGCGCGCGGCCGGCGCGACCAGCGCGGCCGCGGAGAGCGCCGCCGGGATCAGGAGAAGGCGGCCCGTCACGGCTCCTCCTTCGCGGCGGTGAAGCCGGCGACCGCGATGCGCGCTCCGGGTGGCGCAGGGATCGCGGCGACCTCGCCGCTCTCCACCCGGATCGCGAAGGGGACGGCGAACGCGGACGGGTTCGTGTGCAGCGCCGCCACCCACGCCGCGTCCTGCGAGACGGCCTGGATGGCGTCGATGCCGGGGCCGAGCGGGCTGCGGACCGTGGCGCGCGCGCCGACGACGAACAAGCCGGTGGCGCGCTCGGGCGTGTACGCGAGCCCGCCGCCCGGCCAGGCGTACGGGGCGAGGCCGTGGCTCGCGCTCGCCTCGAGCCGGGTGCGCTTGCCCCGGGCGAGATCGATCCGATCGATGACCCACATGCCAGGGTCGGTCTCGTGCCGCTCCTGGAACACGAGCGCGCCCGCCGCGGCGTCGATCGAGAAATCGCGCGCGAACGGCGGGATCGACGGGGCGATCGCCCGCGTCGCGCCGGAGTCGGGGTCCACGAGGACGATGTCGGCCGACGCCGGGGAGACGCGGTAGAGGACGAGCTCGCCGTTCCACGCGCCGGCGAGGAAGGCGAGGTGGCCGGTGTGTCGGTGCACGGTGCGGATCGCGCCGGTGGCGAGGTCGACCTCGTCGATGGTGAGCGCGTCGACCCGGAGCTGCGCGGGGTCGTTGTCGGGCTGCGGCTCCGGGCCGGCGACGCCGCGTGAGACGAAGACGCGCCCCTCGGCGGTGACGAGCGGGCGGCTCGCGTGGACCACGCCGTCGCAGAGCGCGACGGGCTCTGCGCCCGGCTGGATCCGGAAGAGGCTCGCGTTGAACGAGCGGTCGCTGGACGGGCTCGTCTCGGCGGTCGCGACCACGAGCCGCGTTCGCGGGACGACGCGGGCGCGGACCACGGCGTCGCTCAGGTGCCGGAGCGTGGCGAGCGCGGGACCGGCCTTGGCTCCGCCGATCGGCGCGATGTGGAGCGTGGTCCGGGCCGCCCCCGGAGGCGTCGCGAGGATCGCGACGCTGGGTGGCGCGGAGGGATCGGCGGGCGCCGCGACGGCCGTGGGCACGAGGAGACGGCCGACCCGCGAGATCGCGGGCGCAGGGGCGTCGCCATCGGCGAGCACCGCCGTCATCGTGCCCGTCAGCGCGGCGAGCAACGCGCAGGGGAGCGCGATCCTGTGCAGACGGCGCCGTGTCAGGGGCGAGCGGGCGTAGGAGCTGAGACGCACGACAGGAGAGTAGACGATGCGCCGGTGAGCGCCCGCTCGCGTGGCGGCGCTCTCTTGCCAGCCTCTGCCTCCCCGCCGTTCCGCGCCGTCGGGGCGCCCGACCCCGTCGCCGTCACGCCCGGCGAAAGGCAGCGGGCCGCCAGGAAGCCGGCCCTCAGAAGCGGCCGGTCATGCCGAGCCCGGCCGCGCCGGGTCCAGCGACCGGCGTCAGCTGGATCCTGCTGGGCGAGGGCTGATTGAACCCGAGCTCCCAGATGAGGCCACCGGCGACGCCGGCGGCGCCCAACCCGAGCAGCACGCCGCCGACCGTCGCGTGCGTGCGCCCCTGATTGCCCTTCTCGGCCACCTCCTCCGCGCAGCCCTTGCGCGACGGGCAACGGTCCTCGGCGGCGCCGATGTCCGCGAAGCCGCTCGAGGTCAGGATCCCGCCGACCAGCAGCGTGACGACCCCGGCGCCCGTCGCGACCCACGGCGAATAGCCGTAAGGAGGCTGCGGCGGAGGCTCCTCCTTGGGGCGGTCCGGGATCGCCGAGGCGGTGGGGGCCGTCGGGAGCACCGCCGGCGCCGACGCGGACGCGCTCGCGCTGGCGCTCGGCGCCGGCCGGAGGGCGTTCTTGAGGTTCTGGATCTTGTCCTGGATCGTCTGCGCGTCGCTCGCGTCCGGCGTGCGGGCCAGGTAGGTCTCCAGCGCCGTGACCGCCTCGGCCCGCTCGCCCTTCTTCTCGTAGGCGTTGGCGATGTTGATCAGCACGCCGTGCGCCGAGCAGTCGAGCTGGTAAGCGTCCTTCCAGTACTGGATGGCGCGATCGTAGTCAGCGCGCTCGTAGAACTGGGTGGCGGCCTTGTGCGCCCCCTTGGCGCCTTCCAGGTCGGCGGGGGTCGCCGTGCGGTAGCACTCGGGGTACTCGATGGCCGGATCTCCTGCTAAGGCCAACCCCGCGGCGAGGAATATCCCCGCGCCGAGACCGACCAGCCAAGTCCGAAGCACACGCATCCGAGCCGCCCTCCGAGAAGTGGCCGCAGCATACTGATCCGCTTCGCCGGCAGCGAGAAAAAGGAATAGTTGCGGACCTCGAGGCAATGCGTTCGGCCTGCCGACCGGCGTGGCGAGCGCCGAGCGAAGCGGCGGCCAGGGGAACGGGACGGGAGCGCCGAGCGAAGCGACGGCCGGGGGACGGCATGGGAGGGCGGCCGCGGGAGCGGGACGGGAACGCCGCCCGCGCGGCGCGTGGGTGGCCGACCGGCCGACCGGAGCGTCGAGAGACGGTCCCGGCGCTTGCTTGGTTTCCGGTTCTGCTAGTCTCGCCCGGTGATGCTCCCCGAAAAGAAGCAGATCCTCGTCGTGGATGACGAGGCGAACCTCCGGCGGGTCCTCAGCGCCCAGCTCGGCCGGGATGGCTACGAGGTCCACACCGCGGAAGACGGCGAGGAGGGGCTCGCGTTCCTGAAGGAGCACCACATCGATCTGGTCATCACCGATCTCCGGATGCCCAAGGTCGACGGCATGGACCTGCTCCGCGCCGCGCTCCGCGACGACCCATCGCGGCCTGTGGTGCTGCTCACGGCGCACGGGACCGTCGACAACGCCGTCGAGGCGCTCAAGACGGGCGCGTTCGACTACATCACGAAGCCGTTCGATCAGAACGAGGTGCGCGTCGTCGTGAAGAAGGCCCTCCGCACCCGCGATCTCGCGAGCGCGGACGCGACGCGGGACGTCTCGGCGGCGCAGCCCCGGGGGGGCTCCGACCGGTTCGGCATCATCGGCGAGAGCCCGCCCATCCAGGAGCTCTACGCGATCCTCGAGCGGGTCGCTGACACGCCGACCACGGTGCTCATCAGCGGCGAGAGCGGCACCGGGAAGGAGCTCGTCGCGCGGGCGCTGCACGAGAACTCCGGCCGTCGCGACCGGCCGTTCATCAAGGTCAACTGCGCGGCCATCCCGAAGGACCTCATGGAGTCGGAGCTCTTCGGCTACGAGCGCGGGGCCTTCACCGGCGCGGTCGCCTCCAAGCCGGGGCGCTTCGAGCTCGCCTCCGGCGGGACGCTCTTCCTCGACGAGATCGGCGAGATCCCGAACGAGATGCAGGTGAAGCTCCTGCGCGTCCTGCAGGAGAGCGAGTTCGAGCGGGTCGGGGGCATCAAGACCATCCACGTCGACGTCCGGCTCGTCGCCGCCACCAACCGCGACCTCAAGCGGGAGATCGCGGCGGGCACGTTCCGGGAAGACCTCTTCTATCGGCTCAACGTCGTCCCGATCGCGCTCCCCGCGCTGCGCGACCGGAGGAGCGACATCCCCCACCTCTGCACCCACTTCGTCGCGAAGTTCAACGCGCGCCTCAAGAAGAGCATCGAGAGCATCGAGCCCGAGGCGCTCGAGCGCCTGGCCTCGCACGCCTGGCCGGGGAACATCCGCGAGCTCGAGAACGTCGTCGAGCGGGCGCTGCTCTTCGCCGACGGCGCGCGCATCCGCCTCGACGACCTGCCGGAGGAGATCCGCGGCGGCGCCACGTCGGCGCCCGGCGCGTCGCTGCCGCTCGCGGCCGCCGCCGCGGACACCTCCGCCGCGCCGTCGACGCCCGACGGCCTCAAAGAGCAGGTGAAGGCGGCGATGAGCAAGCTCGAGCGCGACCTCATCGAGCGCGCCCTCAAGCAGACGCACGGCAACGTCACCCACGCCGCGCGGCTCCTCAAGATCTCGCGCAAGGGGCTCCAGCTCAAGATGAAGGAGCTGAACCTCCGCGAGCGCGACGCCGAGTGAGCCTGTGGGCCTCGGCGAGCAGCGCTCCGTCCGCGCGCCGGGGGGGAAGGCCCTCGCCGCCGCCGCCTCGCTCGCAGGCCTCCTCGCGGCCGCTCCCGGCTGCGATCGCGGCGGCGCCTCGCCGGGCACGGACGCCGATCTCGACGCCGCCCCGCCCTGGGACGTGAGCCAGACCGAGCCGGAGCCGCGCCCCGGCATGGCGTGGATCCCGAAGGGCGTGCTCATCGCGGGCACGCCGCCGGACCGGCTGCCGCGCATCGCCGACGAGGAGATGGCGGGCGCGCAGGTCGTGATGCACGGCTTCTACATCGACATCTTCTCGTACCCCAACGAGGTCGGCGCGATCCCGACCACGAACATCGCGCAGGACGAGGCGCGCGCGCTGTGCGAGGCGCAGGGCAAGCGCCTCTGCACGGAGCTCGAGATCGAGCGGGCCTGCAAGGGGCCGGACAACACCACGTACGAGTACGGCGACACGTACAAGGCGCCGGTCTGCGCGACCGGGCAGAGCCGGGTCCTGACGCCCAACGGGGTGAACGCCGGGTGCGTGAGCGCGTTCGGGGTGCACGATCTCCACGGCGGCGTATGGACATGGACCTCGAGCCAGTGGCAGCGGGACAGCGGCAAGTCGGGGCTCGTCACGCTGCGCGGAGGCAACGGGCCGACGGGCGAGCTCGTGGGGCGATGCGCCCACGGGCGCGGCGCCAAGCCGGACACGCGCCGCCCCGAGGTCGGCGTCCGCTGCTGTGCCGGCGAGGTGAACAGCTTCGAGGTGGTGCTCGAGGTGACGCGCGATCGCCCGCTCCGGCTGGAGCCGCTCGTCGACGCGCGCGCGGCGGCGCAGCTCGCGGCGCTCGCGCCGGAGGAGGTGCGCAACGCGTCCCGGGCCGGGTCGGCCGAGGGGGCGTTCAGCGTGGAGCGCATGTGGACCTGGCACCCCCGGGGCAACGAGGAGCTCGTGCTCGGCGGCGGCTGCGCGCGGCCGGCCGGGGTGAACGGGGCGCCGCGCGGCCGCGGCAAGCGCGCGAAGCGGGCGCGCCCGGGCGACGGGACGACGTGCGGGCTCCTCATCGGCCGGATGCGCATGAGCGCGCCGGCGCTGCTCGCGTTCGTCCCGTCGGATCTCTGGGAGCCCACGATCGGCGAGACGGACTCGCCGCGCGAGCTCTTCCTGTACGGCGGCGATGCGCTGGGCGCCTTCCGCCGTCGAATCACCTACGAGTGGGGCAAGATCGGCGTCGCCGACAAGGAGCGCAAGCGCAAGCACAAGGGCCGCCGCGGGCTCTCGTACGACTGAGGCCCCTCGGCGTCGCGAGGAGCGCGCAGGGGCTCGCGGTCGCGACGCTGTCGCGATGGGTGGCGCTGGCGCGCGGCGGCACCACATTCCGGCGGCGCGCTCCGGTCCGCGGCACATTCGCCTTGCGCCCGGGCGCCTGGAAGGGCAGCGCTAGCAGCGCGCGTCGCCGCCGCGCCGTCCGCACGCTCCCTCCGATGACCCGCCCGCACGACCCCGAACCGCGCGACGCGCCGAGCAAGCGTCCGGACGATCCCGTACGGCGGCGCGCGGCCGCGCGGCGCTCGCTGCGCGCAGCCGTCGCGCTCGGCTGCGCGCGGCTCCGCGGCGCTCGCGGCGGGCGGCTCGGCCTCGCCATGGCGGCGCTCATCTCGCTGGGGTGCGGCGTCGTGGCGCTCGTGCTCCGGCTGGACGACGGGACGACCTCGCTGGAGGCGCTGCTCGGGTCCGCGGCGCACGGGCTCGCGTGGGCGGCCGCTGGCCCCATCGCCCTCGCCGCGGCGCACGATCGCCCGGGGGCCGATCGCCGCGACGGCATCGAGGCGCTCGCCGCCGCGCGGGGGATCTCGCGGGCCTCGCTCCACGGCGTGCGCAGCCTCGCCGCGATGCTCGAGGTCGCGCGCGTCGTCGCGCTCCCGCTGGCCGCGCTCTCGGTGCTCGCGGCGCTCCTCTCCGGCTCGCTGCTGCTCGGCCTCCAGCACCTCGCGTACGGCGCCGCGCTCGCCCTGTTCGGCGTGGTCTCCGGTGTGACGCTCGGCGGCCTCGCCGCGGCGAGCGGCCGCGTCGCCGGGGCGCGAGGGCGCGCCCTGTTCCTGGTGCTGACCCTCGTCCCCTGGGGGCTCGCCGATCTCGCCGGCGACTCGAGGTGGTCGATCCCGGGAGCGCTCGGCGCGTTCCTCTCCTTCGCGGCCCGCTCGGCGGGAGGCCCTGCAGGATGAGCCCGAACGCTCCTGTCGTGGTGCTCGAGGGCGTGCGCGCGCGCGACGGCGCCGGCGAAGAGGGGCGCCCTCGGGGGGGCCTCTCGGGCCTGTCCTTGGCGCTCGGTCCGGGCGTGCATGCGGTGCTCGGCGCCCCGGAGGACGGGACGCTCGCCCTCGCGGAGGTGCTCGCAGGGCGCGCAGCCCCCCTCGCCGGCCGCGTCCTCGTGGCGGGGCGCGACCCGCGCCGGAGCGCGGCGACGCGGGCGCGGATCGGCGTCCTCGCCGCCACCCCGGAGCTGCCCGACGGCGCGTCGGTGGCGTCGTGCATGTCGGTCGCGCTCCGGGCCCGCGGCGCGCCCGCGAGCGGCGCCGCGGCGCTCCTCGAGCCGCTCGGCGTCGCGCCGCTCCTCGCCCGCCGCGCGGCCTCGCTGAGCTTCTCCGAGGCCCGGGCGGTCGAGCTGTCGCTCGCCCTCGGGGTGCCGCGGCCGCTCCTGCTCTGCCTCGTCGAGCCGTTCGCCGACGTCGCCGTGCCGTCTTCGGAGCCGCTCCGAGAGCGCCTGCGCGCCCTCGCTGCAGCTGGCGCCTGCGTCGTGCTCGTCACGTCCTCGACCGTCGACGCGAGCGCCCTGGCCGACCGCATCCACGTGCTCGATCGCGGCGTCATCGCGCGAACCGAGCCTGGCGCCGGCGACTACCTCGCCGCTGCCCCGGGCGCGGACCCGCCGGGCGCGGGGCGGCCCGAGGTCGAGATCCACGTGCTCGTTCATGAGCGGGCGCCCGACGCGCCCGGCGCTCGCGCGCTCGCCGCGGCGCTCGCGAGCGCTCCCGCCGTGCGCGCGGGCGCGTGGGAGCAGGGGCCGGCGGAGGCGTCGTCGACGCTGCGGATCCGGGCCGCGGACAGGGAGGCGGCCGCGCTCGCGATCCTGGATGCGGCCGCGAGGGAGGACGTCACGCTCATCGCGATCTCCTCGCCGCCCCCGTCGATGCACGACGTGCGGGCGGCGACCGCGCTGCACCTGGCCGCCGTTCGCTCGCGCCGGCCCTTCGGCGCACCCGCGATCGAGGGCGCCGCCCCGCTGCCGGGCGCGCCCGAGGGGCCGTTTGCGGTGGCGGCGTTCGACGCACCGACGCCGCTCGGCCTGGCAGCGCCGCTCAGCCGGCCGTCGGACGGTCCGTCCGCGCCCGCTGGTAAGCCGCTGTCGGCGCACGGCGATGCCGCTGCCGGCGGACGGATCGGGGCCGACCCGCCGGGGGCCGACGGTTCGCCGCGCGCCACGGAGACAGGACGCCACGATGGTGGGTGAGAGCGCATCGAGCGCCGCAGCGCGGCCGCTTCCTCCAGCGGAAGGGGGGGTCGAGCGGGGCGGGCGCGCGCTGACGGGCGTCCGCCTCGGGATGGAGATGACCCTGAGCCGCCTCCGCGCGCGGCGTCCGCTGCTGGCGTTGGGGCTCGGCGCCGCGCTCGCGGTCGCGGCCGCGGTCATCGAGATCGCGTTCGGGCCTTCCGGGGCCGTGGACCGGGCGCTGCTCTCCACGTTCCGCCTCGCCACGCCGCTCACGATCTTCGCCCTCGCCGCCGACGCCGCCGATCGCACCACGCTGCGCGACGCGGCCTGGCCGGCGGCCCGCTTCGGCGCCTCGTCCCACCATGTCGCGCTCGGCATCGCCCTGGCCACGGCCCTCGCTTCCGCCCTCGTGGGAGCGCTGCTCGCCGTCGTCGTCGTCGCCGCCGCCCATGGTCCCGGCGCTGCGCCATTCGTCCGAGACATGCTCGTCAGTGGGTGGATCGGCGCGCTCACCGGAGCCGCCTACGCTGGCTGGTTCTCGCTCGGTGCGACCTTTCTCCGGCGCGGCCTCGGCCGCTTCGTGCCGCTCGCGGCCGATCTCCTGCTCGGTGGCTCGGCCGGGGTGATCGGCGCACTGTTGCCCCGGGGCAACGCCGTCAACCTCCTCGGCGGTCCGCCGCCGCTCGGGCTCGGGCAGCCCGCGAGCGCCGCCCTGCTCGCGTCGAGTGCCCTTGTCCTCGCGCTCGTCGCGGCGGCTCGCTGCAGGGAGTAGCGCGCGGGCCGGGGCCGCGGCGGCTCGGCTCGCCTTGCCCCGACCGGCTGCTTGACGTCCACCGCGATGGCGTGAGCGGCGCAAGAGGGATGGCTTCATCCGCTCGTTCACGTACTCTTCAGGGAATGACTCAGGAGCACGGGGACGACGAGGCCACCAAGGCGGTCAACGCGCCTCGATCGGTCCTGCTCGTCGGCTCGTCCGAGGCGCTGGCGGCGCGCTGCAGGGGGATGTGCCTGCGGGCTCGCGTCATGCTCATCGTCGAGAGCGACCTGGCGGCGCTGACGAACACGGCCGTGGAGCGGAAGCCGCTCGCGCTCCTGTTCCCCGACGACATCTACGCCTTCGACAGCGCGGAGTTCGACGCCCTGGCGCGCGACATCCAGGCCGCGGTGGTGACCCTCGAGCCAGGCGTCACGGACGAGGTCATCGAGGCGCGGCTCGCGGAGGCGCTGCTCCGAGCCGAGCTCCTCCGGCAGCCCGAGCCGTCGTCGAGCCGTTACGTGCTCGTGCCCGACGGTCCCCGCCGCTCCAAGCGTCGCTGACCGGCGCGCCCTTGAATGATGATGAAAAGGAGCTCCATCCAATGAGCGAGCTGCACCTCGATCCGAACGCATCCCGCCTGACGATCCACACCCGAGCCGTAGGGATGCTCGCGCGCCTGGCGCACGACCTCGAGATCACGGCGTCCGAGCTGCGCGGTCGGGCGCGGCTCGACGGCGAGTCATGGAGCGCCGAGCTCGAGGTCCCCGTGGCCAAGCTCTCCGTCGCGGGGGTCCTGCGCGGCGATCGCGTCGATCCCGACGCGCTCTCCGCGGGAGATCGCGGCGACATCGAGCGGCGCCTGCGCGGCGAGGTGCTCGCGGGGACCGAGATCGTGGCGGTGCGCGCCTCGGGGGCCACGCGTGACCGCGCCGAGGTGCGCGTCCAGATCGCCTCGGGGAGCGCCTCGCTGGTGGCGCGGCTCTCCTCGCGCGATCGCGGCGACGGCGCGATCGGGGTGACGGGAACCTGTCAGCTGTCGATGGCTGCGCTCGGCGTGCGCGAGGTCAAGGGGCCGCTCGGCGCCTTCAAGGTGCGGGACGAGCTCGATGTCCTCTTCGATCTCACTCTGCGTCCGGCGGGCTAGGCGGCTCGGACGGGAGCTCTGGCGCCGCGTCGCCGCGCGAGCAGGCGCCGTGGACCTGGTAGGGCTTGCCGGCGAGCCGCTTCGCGAGTGAAGCCCCGCGCCAGGCGACGTACGCCTTGTTGAAGTCGAGCAGCTGGTCGGGGGCGAAGTAGGGGTTCTTCGTCTTGCCGAGCGTGACCAGCGTGAGCACCTGCTCCGCCACGCTCACGGGGCAGCCCTCGAGCCGGAGGGCGGTCTCGTTCCGGGCCATCGCGAGCTTGGTCGTCACCTTCACCATCTTCGCGAGGACGTCGTCGTGCTTCGCGGTGTAGGGGTCCCGCGCGCTCCGCTCCCGGTACAGGCTCTCGATGCTGACCAGCTGATCGCCGATCTTCCCTTTGTACGTCGCGCAGTCGCCGATGAAGATCACCTTCTCGCCCGGCTTCGCGTCGATGGGGCCCTCGTAGGCGCCGAACACGACGTGCATCCGCGGCATCTTCGCGTCGCACTCCTTGTCGTACTCGCGCAGGATCTCGATCGCCTCCTCGATGGCCCCTGGACAGCCGCCCCAGCAGTAATCGGTGTGCTCGGGCTCGGGCGGCGAGCCCGCGTAGGCCGTGATGTTCGTGCCCTCGAAGTACTTCTCGACGCGGACGAGGCCCACCTTGAACCCCTTGGCCTTGTGCTTCGCCTCGTCGAGCGTCACGTCCCCCGTGATCTCGATCTCGCCGAGGTCCATCGGGCCGAAGCCGCGCTCCGACGCCAGGCGGATGTGCTCGACGCTCCTCGGATCGACGCCGATGATCTGGCAGCAGACCGAGTCGAACGCGACCTGGTTGTTCCCCATGATGATGAGGCCCAGGTCGAACGGCGAGGGCGTGAGCATCCGCCCCTCGCCCGCGGTGATGGCGTCGATCGCGATGAACTGCGGCTGCACGATGTACTGCAGATCGGCGACCTTCTCGTTCAGCCGGTGATCGTGATCGATGAGCCTGTGCCGATCGTCCTGGATCCCGATGTAGTTCTTCATCGAGAAGGTCACGGTGGTCCAGGGATGCGACTTGAACTTGGGGCAGTTCACGAAGAAGTCGGCCTTCGCGACGGGCTCCGGCGTGAACACGTAGTCGCGCAGCCGGCCCTCGTGCGTGAGCGGGATCTCGACCTGCTGCTCTTCCTCGAAGTGGTAGTGCTTGACCCCGGTCCGGCGGAACATCGGGTAGTAGCCGGCGCTCTCGTACGTCATGCGGGTCGGGAGCGTGATGCCGCACCGCTCCCCGACGGCGAGCTCTCTCACGCGCCCGTCGTCGCGATCCTTGAGCGCGCCGATCACCCCCTCGACGAACTCGGGCCGCGTGTACGCGTGCGGAAAGTGCGTTCCCGACGCGACGACGTTGGGCTTGATGAGCGTCCGGCCGTGCGGGCGCAGCGAGAGCTCTTCGAGACCGCTGCGCACGATGCTGCGGATCTTCGCAACGTCATACGTCGAGCAGCGGCGCAGAATTACACGAGGGCGCGACGTAATTTTCATAGAAAGCCAGCGTATGGGTCGCGCTGAGGCATCGCAACACTCGCCGCCGGACGAGCCGGCCGGACGAGCCGCGCTGCGCTACCGCTGCAGAACAGCCTGGGCGTTCGCTGCTGGACGGATCGTCGTGGCTCAGCCCGTGCGTTCGCCGCCGACGAGCCGCGCCAGCTCGGCGCGGACCTCGCGCGTCGCATCGATGAGCCGGCCTTCGAGCTCGTAGGTGCGCTCACCGGGCGCCGCGTCGTTGGGCTCGGTGGGTGTGCGCAGGCGGCACCGGGCGACCTTCACCCGGATCGCCGTCCCCGTCGCTTGCAGCGAGCCCTCCACGCGCGCTCCGGGCGCCGAGGAGGCAGTCGAGTGGAGCCGCACGCGATCGCCGTCGATCTCGACGAGCTCTGCCTCGCCGCCCTTGGACCAGGTGAGGTGCGACGTCATTCCGGCCTCCGCAGGCCGGCGCTCCGCCCGCGGGCGGCGCCGCCGCGGGCCCGCTCGATCGCCGCGCGGGCTTCGCGGGCAGCGTCCTTCTCTTTCAGGCTCTCGCGCTTGTCGACGGTCTTCTTCCCCTTCGCGAGGGCGATCTCGGCCTTCACACGGCCGTTCTTGAAGTAGAGGCGGGTCGCGATCACCGTCATGCCCTCCCGCTCCACGCTCTTGCGGATCGTCTCGATCTCGCTCTCGTGCAGCAGCAGCTTGCGCGGGCGCTTCGCCTCGTGCCCGAAGGCCGCGCCGGACATCACGGGGATGTTGACCCCTTTCAGGAACACCTCTCCGTTCTCGATGGCGCACCAGCTGTCGGTGAGCTCGGCCGCGCCGTCGCGGAGCATCTTCACCTCGCTGCCGAGCAGCACCAACCCTGCCTCGAACCGATCGTCGAGGGTGTAGTCGAACGTCGCGCGCTTGTTGCGCACGATGAGCTTCTCCCCCTCTCGCTCCTTCTCTTTGCCAGCGCGGCTCACGCGGCCGCATAGCGCGCGCGCCGCCGCCTGTCCACACCGCTTCACAGGGCGGCGCCTGCGCCGGCGCTGCTGCTGCGCGCCGCTCGCGCGGCGCGCCCCGCTGCAGTGGCGGCGTCCTCGCTTGACGCCGATCGCCGCCGCTCGTCCAATGGTCCTTTCGCACGACCTGCCGTCGGCCTGGAGGACTCAGTGAATCGCGGACTGCGCTTTTCGGCCTGGCTCGGGGCGATGGTGGTGAGCTCTGCGCTGCTCCCCGCGTGCAGCTGCAGCTGCGGCGTCGCCACGGACTCCGGCACGGTGGACGGCGATGGGGGGTGGGGCGGTGGCGGGCAGGGCGGCGATGCGCACGGCGGCGGCGGGCACGGCGGCGATGCGCACGGCGGCGGCGGCGGGCAGGGCGGCGATGGGCACGGCGGGGGCGCGCCGACTCCCAGGCGCGTCGGGGCGACCGAGACGGTGACGGCTGGCGAGGTCGCTAGGAGCTCGCGCTACCGCATGGTGTTCACGCTCGGGCAGCCGACGCAGAACCAGGGGACGTCGACCTCACCCAAGGTGCGGATGCGAGGAGGGCTCATCGGAGCCGACGGGAGCTTGCCATGACGAGGAGCTGGCGATGAGGACATCGATGATCGCGCGATGCATGACGGCATCCGCCCTGGCGGCGGGCGCGGTCGTGCTCGCGGGGACCGCGGCTGCGGCGGTCCCGGCGACCGTCACCCATCAAGGCCGGCTCTACGACGAGCGCGATGTGCCCATCAGCGCGACGCTCGATGTCGTGTTCGCCCTTTACGACGAGCGCGACGCTTCGACGCCCCTGTGGAGCGAGGTCCATTCGATCACGTTCGAGGACGGCTTCTTCTCGGTGCGCCTCGGCTCGATCGTCCCGTTCGAGCAGGCGATCTTCGACGGCGCCGAGCGGTACCTCGGCATCACCGTGGGCGACGATGTCGAGCTGGAGCCGCGCGCGACGGTCGCGAGCGTCCCGTACGCGCTGCTCGCCGGCAATGTGAACGGCGACATCACGCCGACCTCGGTCACGGTGAACACCACGAGCGGCAACACGCTGGTGCTCGGCGAGCGTGGGGTCATCGTGAACGGCGTCCTCGTGATCGACGAGAACGGCGAGTGGGTCGGCTCGCCGACGGGACTTCAGGGCCCACAGGGGCTGCCTGGACCGATCGGTCCGGCCGGTGCGACGGGGCCGGAGGGGAGGGTCGGTGCGACTGGGCCTGCGGGCGCTGCTGGTCCGACAGGGCCGGCCGGGCCGATCGGAGCGATCGGGCCGACGGGCGCCGCAGGCCCCACCGGGCCCACGGGGCCGGAAGGCGTGGCTGGACCTAGGGGGCCGGAGGGCCCGGCAGGGCCCGCAGGCGCGGCAGGGCCCATGGGGCCAGAAGGCCCGGTGGGCGCAATCGGACCGGAGGGCCCGATGGGACCAGACGGTCCGATGGGCCCGACGGGACCAGAGGGCCCGACGGGCGCGACCGGACCGGAGGGCCCGATGGGCCCGAGGGGACCAGAAGGCCCGGTGGGCGCGATCGGTCCGGAGGGCCCGATGGGCCCGAGGGGGCCAGAAGGCCCGGTGGGCGCGATCGGTCCGGAGGGCCCGATGGGCCCGAGGGGACCAGAAGGCCCGGTCGGCGCGATCGGTCCGGAGGGCCCGATGGGGCCGCTCGGGCCAGAGGGGCCGGTCGGTCCCATGGGACCAGTGGGCCCTACCGGTCCGCAGGGGCCAGTGGGCCCTACCGGTCCGCAGGGGCCACGCGGGTTTACCGGCCCCGTTGGTCCGACCGGGCCCCAGGGGGTCGTGCTGACGTTGACGGTCCAGGGCGTCGGGCCGCACGCCGCGCTGCCGGTCGGGAGGCCTGTCGACTTTTTCGGGCCGACAGCGTTGGTGGCGGTCTCGTCGACGAGCCAGTCGATCTATGCGACCGCGCATCGGTACCTGGGCACGGACGGCTCGCCTGCGGACAGCCTCAAGCTCTACATGTGCTACCAGCGGGTTCGTTCCGGGCCGTCTGGCACGGTGCTCGACGAGGTCCAGGCGGTCGGCCTCGGGATGGCCGGCGGCCGGGTCCCCGCGGATACCCGCGTCCCCTTCGGGCTCAGCGCCGTCATCACCAATCTCACCGCGGGCACCTACAACATCGGAATGTGCGGCCAGACCTTGAGCCCGAACTGGACAAGCAACGATTACGGCTACCTCTCGATCCTCCTCGTCAACGGCTAGCCGCCGCGCCTGCCGGGCGCGCCTGCAGCGCTCGGCTTGCCGGGTCGCCCGAGCGTCGTGCGCACCCCACGTCACGGACCGTGATAATTCGACGACGCGGAACGCAATGCCGCAGCACGCTGGGTCGGCACGCCGCCCACGTACGATCGTTCGCGACGATGGGCTGAAAGGGGGCTAAACACTCGCGGTTTTCACGCGGCCGTGTCCACTCCGGACGGCGTCCCGCGGGTTCACCCTACCGCGCGTCCTATGCACTCGATCTGTCTCCGCGGCGCCCGCACGCACAACCTCCAGGGCATCGACCTCGATTTCCGGCCCGGCGAGCTCGTGGCCATCGCCGGCGTCTCGGGCGCTGGCAAATCGTCGCTCGCGCTCGACACGCTCTATTCGGAGGGACAGCGCCGGTTCGTCGAGAGCTTCAGCCCGTACGCTCGCCAGTTCCTCGAGCGGCTCGAGCGGCCGCCGATCGACGCGCTCGAGCCGGTGGCGGCCGGCGTCGCCGTCGATCGACGCGCGCCGGTCAAGAGCTCGCGGTCGACCGTCGCCACGATGGCCGACCTCGAGCCGTATTTCTGCGCGCTCTTCGCGCGCGAGGCGGTGCCTGTCTGCCCGTCCTGCGAGGAGCCGGCCGCGCGGACCGACCCGGCGCGCGCGGCCGACCTCGCCGCGAGCGCGCACGAGGGGGCGACCGCGCTCGTCACGTACCCGATCGCGGTCGCTGGAACCGAGCGGTTCCTCGACGTGCGCGAGTCGCTGCTCGCCGCCGGCTACCGGCGCCTCCTCGTCCGCGGCGAGGCGCGCGACATCGACACCGTGGCGCCGTCCGAGGCGATGAGCGGCGCGGACAAGGTCGAGGTCATCGTCGATCGCGTCCGGGTCGCCCCCCGGGAGCGCCGGCGCCTCGGCGCCGCCATCGAGGAGGCGTGGAAGGGCAGCGGGGGCGACGCCTCGCTCCACCTGCAGCGCAAGGCCGATGAGCAGGGCGGCCAGGGGGCGGGGCCCACGCGGCTCCGGCTCGTGCGCGGGCTCGCCTGCCCCTCGTGCGCGCGCGCCTTCGATCCGCCGCGCCCCGGGCTGTTCTCGTACCAGTCCCCCACCGGCGCGTGCCCCTCGTGCCGCGGCTTCGGCCGCACCCTCGGCATCGACTACGACAAGGTGATCCCGGACCCCTCGAAGTCGATCGCAGGCGGCGCGATCCGGCCCTGGAACGGCCGCTCGACGACGTGGGAGCGGAAGCTGCTCCGCGCGTTCTGTGAGCGGAAAGGCATCCGCACCGACAAGCCGTGGCGCGACCTCTCCGACGCGCAGCGCGCGCTCGTGCTCGAGGGGGAGGGCTCGTGGACCCAGGGGAAGTACCCCGGCGTGAAGGCCTGGTTCCGCTGGCTCGAGACGCGCACCTACAAGATGCACGTCCGCGTGCTGCTCGCGCGTTACCGCACCTACGACGTGTGCGGCGCGTGCAACGGCAAGCGGCTCGCCCCCGAGTCGCTCCTCTACCGCGTCGGCGGCCTGGATCTCGCCGCGTGGCACGAGCTCGAGCTCCGCGACGCCCGCGCGCGCCTCGAGGCCGAGCGCCCCCAGACAGGCCAGGGGGAGATGGCCCGCCGCGAGCTCATCGCGCGGCTCGGGTACCTCGAGCGGGTCGGGCTGGGCTACCTCTCGCTCGCCCGCCAGGCGCGCACGCTCTCGGGCGGCGAGGCGCAGCGCGTCGCGCTCACCGCGGCGCTCGGCACGTCGCTGACGGGCGCGCTCTTCGTGCTCGACGAGCCGACGGTCGGCCTGCACCCGACGGACATCCCGCCGCTCATCGCGGCCATGCGCGAGCTCGCCGATCGCGGCAACGCCGTGCTCGTCATCGAGCACGAGCCCCTCGTCATCCGGGCGAGCGATCGCGTCGTCGAGCTGGGCCCCGGCGCGGGCAAGCAGGGCGGGCGCGTCACCTTCGACGGCCCGCCCGACGGGCTCGCCGCGCGCGGCCCGCTCGCGTCGGCGCGCGCGGAGCGCCGGGCGCCGAGCGGGAAGATCGCGATCCACGGCGCGCGCGAGAACAACCTCCGCGACGTCACGGTCGACGTGCCGCTCGGCGTCGTCGTGGCGATCACGGGGCCGAGCGGCTCGGGCAAGAGCACGCTGGTGAACGACGTGCTCTACCGGCACATCGCGAGGGCGCGCGGCTACAAGGACGTCGAGGCGCCCGGCCTGTACAGGCGCATCGAGGGCACGGCCGACATCCGCACCGTCACGCTCGTCGACCAGGCGCCGCTGGGGCGCACCTCGCGGGGCAACCCCGCGACCTACACCGGCGCATGGAACCGCATCCGCGCGCTCTTCGCCGAGCAGCCGGAGGCGTCGGCGCGGGATCTCGGGCCCGGCCACTTCTCGTTCAACGTCGCGCTCGGGCGCTGCGAGGCGTGCGCGGGCGAGGGGAGCGAGACGATCGAGATGCAGTTCCTCGCCGACGTGTCGCTGACCTGCCCGACCTGCAAGGGCAAGCGGTTCCGCGACGAGGTGCTCGAGGTGAAGCTCGACGGCCGCTCGGTCGCCGACGTGCTCGACCTCTCGATCGACGAGGCGTTCGAGGTCTTCGTGGGGCAGCCCGCGATCCGGCGGGCGCTCGCGCCGCTCAAGCAGCTCGGCCTCGGCTACCTCACGCTGGGGCAGCCGCTCTCGACGCTCTCCGGCGGTGAGGCGCAGCGGCTGAAGATCGCGCGCGCGCTCGGCGAGCCCTGCGCGGGCGCGATCTTCCTCCTCGACGAGCCGAGCGCCGGCCTGCACCCCGCGGAGGTGACGCACCTCAACGCCGCGCTCTCCGTGCTCGTGGCCGAGGGCGCCTCCGTGATCGTCGTCGATCACGACCTCGACGTCATCGCCGCGGCGGATTGGGTCGTCGATCTCGGCCCGGGCGCGGGCAGCGAGGGCGGGAGCGTCGTCGCGGAGGGGACGCCCGAGGAGGTGGCCCGGACGGCGACGCGGACCGGCGTCTCGCTGGCCGAGTGGTTCGCGCAGCGGGGCGACGGCGGCGCTCGGCGCCCGCGGCGCGGTGCGGCAGCGGCGCCTGCCGCCCTGAAGCCCGGCAAGCGCGGCGGCGGCGCGCGCGCGTCGCTCGACCGCGGGCGGATCGAGGTCGAGGGCGCCCGCGAGCACAACCTCGCCGAGGTCTCGACCGTGATCCCGCACGGCGAGATCGTCGTCATCACCGGCCCGAGCGGCTCTGGCAAGAGCACGCTCGCGTTCGATGTGGTCTTCGCCGAGGGCCAGCGGCGCTTCCTCGAGACGCTGACCCCCTACGCGCGCCAGTTCCTCCCCACGCTGCCGCGGCCGGACGTCGATCGCGTCACCGGCGTCCCCCCCTCGATCGCGCTCGAGCAGCGCACCACGCGCTCCGGCGCCAACTCGACCGTCGCGACCGTGACCGAGATCGCGCACTACCTGCGGCTGCTCTACGCCAAGGTCGGCGAGGCGCGCTGCCCGGACTGCGACGTGCCGATCGAGGCGCGCTCGCCGGACGAGGTGTACCGCTCGCTCGTCTCGACGCGCGGCGCGCGGACGCTCCTCGCCCCCGCCGTCGTGGCGCGCAAGGGGACGTACCTCGACGTCTTCACCGCCGCCGCCCGGGCCGGCATCACCCGCGCGCTCGCCGACGGCGAGCCGTGCGCGACCGACAGCCCTCCCCGCCTCGACAAGCGCCGCGAGCACTCGATCGATCTTGTGATGTACGAGGGGCGCATGGACGGGCTGGATCGCGCCCTCTTCGACCGCGCCCTCGCGTTCGGGCGGGGGGCGGTCAAGCTCGTCGGCGGCCGCGGCGGTGAGCAGCTGCTCTCCACGACGCGCACCTGCCCGCGCTGCGGCGTCGGCGTCCCGGAGCTCGATCCCCGCTGGTTCTCTTTCAACACGAAGCAGGGCCGGTGTGAGTCATGCGAGGGGACGGGCGCCTCGGACTTCGACGACGACGCGCTCGCGACGCCCGACCCGTGCGAGGCCTGCGGCGGCTCGCGCCTCGCGCCGATCCCGCGGGCGGTCCGGCTCGCGGGAGAGCGTTACCACCAGGCGTCGGGCCGGTCGGTCGCGGCCGCGGCCGCGTGGGCGAGGGGGCTACAGTTCACGGGCGACCGCGCGCTGATCGCCCAGGCGCCGCACAAGGAGCTCTGCCGCCGGCTCGACTTCGTCTGCGAGGTGGGCCTCGGGTACCTCACGCTCGATCGGCGCGCGGCCACCCTCTCGGGCGGCGAGATGCAGCGCCTGCGGCTCGCGGCGCAGCTCGGCAGCGGCCTCACCGGGGCGCTGTACGTCCTCGACGAGCCGACCATCGGCCTTCACCCGCGCGACACCGACCGGCTGCTCGGCAACCTCCGGAGGCTCGCCGGGATGGGGAGCACCGTGCTGATGGTGGAGCACGACGCCGACACGATCCGCGCGGCGGATCACCTGATCGACCTCGGCCCCTCGGGCGGGCGCAAAGGCGGCCGGATCGTCGCGGCGGGGCCGTCGCGCGCGGTGCTCGCGAACCCCGACTCGCCGACCGCCCGGGCGCTCGCCGGCGAGGATGCGCTGCTCAGCGCTCGCCCGGCGCGCCCTCCTGTGCGCGAGCACATCGAGCTCCTCGGCGCCCGCGCGCACAACCTCCAGGGGGACACGCTCCGGATCCCCGCGGGCCGGATGACGGTGGTCGCCGGCGTGTCCGGCTCGGGGAAGAGCACGCTGATCCAGAAGGTGCTCTACCCCGCCGCGCGCCGTGCGCTGAAGCTGGAGGCGCCCGAGCCGGGCCCGCACAAGGCGCTCCGGTTTCCGAAGAGCATCCTGCGGGCGGTGGCCGTCGATCAGTCGCCCATCGGGCGGACGCCGCGCTCGATCCCCGCGACGTTCCTGGGCGTCTGGGACGAGGTCCGCAAGCTCTACGCTGCCTGCCCCGACGCGCAGGTGCGCGGCTACGGCCCTGCGCGGTTCTCCTTCAACACGGCCTCCGGCGGGCGGTGCCCCGCGTGCGAGGGGCAGGGCGTCATCGCGCACGAGATGTCGTTCTTGCCGGACGTGACCACGCCGTGCGAGGCGTGCGGCGGCGCGCGCTTCGAGCCGGCGACGCTCGACGTGCGCTACCTCGGTCTGTCCGTCGGCGAGCTCCTGGACCTCACCGCGGAGGAGGCCGTCGAGGTCTTCGCGGCCCACCCGAAGATCCGCGCCCCGCTCTCGACGATGTGCGATCTCGGCGTCGGCTACCTCCACATCGGCCAGGGGTCGCACACGCTCTCGGGCGGCGAAGCCCAGCGGCTCAAGCTCGCGGCGGAGCTGACGGCCGGCGCGCGGCCGAAGCCCACGCTCTATGTGCTCGATGAGCCCACGACCGGCTTGCATCTGGCGGACGTGACGCGCCTGGTCCGCGTGCTCGATCGCCTCGTCGAGCGCGGCGACACGCTGGTGATCATCGAGCACCACCCGGCGGTCATCGCGTGCGCGGATCACGTGGTGGAGCTCGGCCCGGAGGGCGGCTCCGGCGGCGGGCGCATCGTGGCGGAGGGCACCCCGCGCGAGGTGGCGCGTCAGCCGACGGCGACGGGCGAGGTGCTGAAGCGGATCTTCGCGAAGGCTACGTGAGCGGGCGCGCCGCGCGAACCGGCGCGCTGTCCCGGGGAGCGCGGCTCAGCCGCCGGCGCGCTTCGCGTACTGGTACGCGGTGTAGGCGGAGATCAGGTGGCAGATCCAGCCGAGCCAGCCGCCCGAGCCGATCCACAGGCCGGGGGTGACGATCAGCCAGAAAATGCAGCGCAGGAACGCGCCGTTGTAGAGCTGCCCAACGCCCGGAATAAGGAACGAAAGCACTGCGGCGATCCCGGATTTGCTCATGGCATCGGAACCTGATCACCGTGACCGCCCTGTCAAGCGGGCTGGGGGAACCTCGGCACGGACCCGCCGCGCCGCTGCCAGCGGCACAGCGGGCGGCGCAGGACAGCTCAGTGGCTGCCCGGTAAGACGATCCTTCGACGGCCCGTCGAGGACGTAGAAGGGGTCGGCGCAGGGGTCGTCCCCGTGGCGGTGGGTGCAGGGGTCGTCCCCGTGGCGGTGGGTGCAGGGGTCGTCCCCGTGGCGGTGGGCGCAGGGGTCGTCCCCGTGGCGGTGGGCGCAGGGGTCGTCCCCGTGGCGGTGGGCGCAGGGGTCGTCCCCGTGGCGGTGGGCGCAGGGGCCGTCGCCGTCGGCTTGGGTTGTGCTTGCGCCGTCGGCTTCGGGGCTGCCGCCGGGGCAGGCGCGGGCGGCTCCGGCGCGGTCGCCGCGGGTGTGGCGGCCGTCGGGGGGGGAGGCGCCGGATCGCCGGCGACCGACGCAGGCGCCGGGGGCGCCTCGATGGGCGTCAGCGCTGCAGCATCTTCGGACGACCCTCGGCTGCGCATCACGAAGAAGACGGTCGTCAGCCCGCCGATGACCACGAACGCGCCGATCCCGATCAGCGCGAGCGTCGCGCCGGAGCTCTTCGCGCGAGGCCGCGCGGGGATCGGCGCCGGGTACAGCGCACCGCTGCCCGGCGGCTGGGGAGCGCCGCCGGCGTGAAACCCCGGCGCTCCGGCGGCCCCGGGGCCACCTGGGGCCCCGAACGGCGAGCCGCCGTACGGGCTGGGAGGCTGGGGCGGCTGCCCGTAAGCGCCTCCTGCTCCAGGTGGCCCGCCGTAATTCGCTGTCGCACCGGGCCCGTACGGGCCGGGTACACCAGGTGGCGGCGCGCCGTACGGGCCAGCGGGAGCGCCGTAAGGGCCGGGCGTTCCGGGAGGCGCGCTGTTGGTCCCGCCTTCGACGAGGGTCCGCGGGACGGCTGCGCCAGCGGCGTTCGGATCGTGCGGCGCGGTGCCGGGCGGCACGGGAAAGGCGCCCTGCGGCGAGTTGAGCCCTGCGAGCGGAGGCTCGCCGGGCACGGTCTTGCCAGGGCCGTACATGCCGCTCGGGGGCGCAGGCCATCCCGGCGGCGGACCGCTATTCTGGTTGCTCATCGAGATCGCATCCTACCTACCGTAGGCGCTGGGCGCGTCAGTTGTTGGGTACGATGATCACGCGCCGTCGAGGCCTGTCCGACGGCGTGGTGGTGGTCGGGCTCGTCGTCGGCGGGCTCGTCGTCGGCGGGCTCGTCGTGTTCGGCTGTGGGTTGGCCGGCGGCTGTCCGCTGGGCGGCGCGGGGAACGGGAACGGCGGCAGCGTCGACGGGATGACCCAGGGAAGCTGGGGGATGATCGTCGTCCCGCTGGGGCGTGTCGTCGGCGCCGTCGTGGTCGTCGGCGCCGGCGGCTTCGCCGTCGTGGTCGGCCGGGGCTGCGGCTTGGCGACCACGGGCGGCTCGACAGGAGGTGGCGTCACCGCCGGGGGCGTCACGGCGGGCGGCGTCGTCGCGGGCGGGCTGGGATCCGAAGGCACCGTGTTGGCCGGCTGGAGGGTCGGCAGGGCCGGCGCCACGTCGGTCTGCTCCTTCCGGCTCAGCTCGTTGGCAATGTACAGACCGCCGACGACGGCCCCCGTGATCCCCATGGCGAGCAGCAGGATGGCGAACAGCGACGTCCCGCCTCGCGCGGGCCGCTGCGCGCCGTGCGCCGAGGCGCTCTGCGAGATCCTCGGCAGCGGATCCATCGGCGCCGTCCCAGGGATGTAGCCCTGCGCGCCGCCGCCATACGCGCCGCCATACCCGGGCGCTGGGCCGCCGTTGAATCCGCCGCCCGGGGCCGCGCTCCTGTCCATGAACGGCGCGCCTCCGACCGCCGTCCCTCCCGGGCGCGGCGACACATCGAAGGGTCCCGGCTCGTGGCTCGTGGCGGGCACCCCCTGGGGGAGAGCGTAGGGGGCGGCGCTCACGGTCGCCGGCTGCGCGATCTGGGGATACCCACCTTGTTGGGGATAGCCCCCTTGGGCGAAGTACGGGCCTGAGGAGGGCTCCGGCCTCGGCGTGAACCCTGGAGCTGACGCCGAGGGACCTCGGGAATCCGAGGAAAAGCCGCCCATGGGGGTCGAGGGCCCGAGGCCGCCCGGGGGGCCGCTGGACGCGTGCTGCGCGCCGCCGTCCTCCGGCGGAATCGTCTTGGGAACGGAGCTGGCGCGACCGTCCCCCATCGCGTTGGTCGCGGGCGCCGCCGCGGAAGGCGTGAGCATCCCGGGCGCCGCGAGGGCTGCCGCCAGGGCGGCCCCGGACGACCGCGCCAGGCTGACCTCGGACGGCGCGGGGGTGAGCGCCGACGGGGCGCGGGCGGCTCGGGCGAACGGCTCCAGGGCGCTGCGGAGCTCGGCGGTGGTCGCGAAGCGATCCGGCGGCGAGGCCGCCATGGCGCGGTGGACGGCGGCGCAGAGGCCGGGCGCGAGCTCCGGCGCCAGGTCAGAGAGCCGCGAGATCTGGCCCGAAAGGTAGGCTCCCGCGATCTGCTGGGGCTCATCGCCGCCGACCGGCCGGCGGCCGGCCAGCATCTCGAAGATGATGACGCCCAGCGAGAAGATGTCGGCGCGCGCGTCCACGGAGTCCGCGGAGTAGGCCTGCTCCGGGGCCATGTACTCGGGGGTGCCCATGATCACGCCGGGGCGCGTCAACCCGCGATCGAGCTCCCCCGTGACCTTCAGCTTGGCGATGCCGAAGTCGAGCAGCTTGATGAGCGGCTCTCCCTTGGCGGACTTCGTGATGATCACGTTGTCCGGCTTCAGGTCCCGGTGGACGACGCCCGCGCGATGGGCGGCCTCGACGCCCTCCAGCATCTGCATCGTGTACTCGAGCGCGTCGGGGTACCCGAGACGAATGCCTGCCCGGTAGAGCTCCTCGTACAGGGTCTGGAGCGTCTTCCCCTCCAGGTACTCCATCACGATGAACGCCAGGCCGGACGCCGTCTGGTCGACGTCGCTGACGCGAACCACGTGCGCGCTCTGGATCTGCGCGGAGACGCGCGCCTCCTGAAGGAAGCGCTGCACCAGGCCGGAGCGGCGGGAGAGCTCGGGGTGGAGAAACTTGAGGGCGACCGTCGTCCCCAGCACCTCGTGGCGGGCTTCGTAGACGCTCCCCATGCCGCCATCGCCGATGAGGCGCACGAGTCGGTACTTGTTGTTGATGACCTGGCCTGCCTGCGGACGCATCGATCTCCGTTGAGGGCGCTGGAGTTGCTCGGAGAGTCTCACAGGCTGGTAGACGAACGTCAGCCCCATTTGTGCGACACAGCGTCGCGATGATCGCGAACCGCCCTGCTTTTCGGCGCAGCGAGCCCCATCCATTTCCGCCCGCGTCCCGTCCAGGGCGCCCATACGGCTGAGGTCGCACGCTCCGAGGTGCACGTGCCATCACAAGGATTCGCGATGACGCACTGCGTTGTCGCGCTTCGTGTGGGCGCGACACCGCTGATGCGCGCGTGCGGGACCGAGTATACCTGGGAGCGCCGCGTGGGAGCGGCGCCGAGGAGATGCCCGTGCTGGCTGCGCCGTTGCTCGATGCCCTGATCGATCGCTCTCTGGAGGAAGACCTCGCGGGAGGCGATCTCACCACCGAGGCTTGTGTCGAGGCCTCCGCGCGCGCGACCGCGAAGGCGGTCGCGCGCAAGCCGCTCGTCGCGTGCGGGGGCGACGTGTTCCTGCGCGTCTTTCAGCGCCTGGATCGGCAGGTGGAGGGCGAGGTGCTCGTCGCGGACGGCACCGCCGTCGTCGCCGGCACGGCGCTGTGGACGGTGCGTGGCCGCGCGCGCTCGCTCCTCAGCGCGGAGCGCACCGCGCTCAACCTCGCGCAGCGGATGAGTGGCGTCGCCTCCGAGGCGCGCCGCTACGCCGAGGCGATCCCGGCTGGGTCGAGCGTGCGCATCACCGACACCCGCAAGACGACGCCCGGTCTCCGCGGGCTGGAGCGCTACGCGGTGCGCGTGGGCGGCGCGCACAACCACCGCGACAGCCTCGGGAGCGCCGTGCTCATCAAGGACAACCACATCGTCGCGGCGGGCGGCATCACGACCGCCATCGCCCGCGCGCGGGCGCGTGCCCCGCACACGACGAAGGTCGAGGTCGAGGTGGCCTCGCTGCAGGAGCTCGATCAGGCGCTGGCCGCCGGCGCGGACATCATCATGCTCGACAACTTCACGCTGGCCGATGTCAAGGCCGCGTCCGCGCGCGTGCGGTCGGCGCAGCGCGGCCGGCCTCTCCTCGAGGTCTCCGGCGGCATCACGCTGGAGCGCATCCCCGAGCTCGTCGCCGCGGGCATCGACGTCATCAGCGTCGGGGCGCTGACGCATTCGGCGCGCGCCGCCGACATCGCGCTGGATCTCTCGCTGTGAGGCGGCTCGACGGGGAGGCGATGGAGCGCGAGCTCTCGCGGCTGGGCGCGTCGTTCGGGCGGCCGCTCGCCGTGGCGGCCGAGACCGCGTCGACGAACGACGACGCGCGGAGCGCGGCCGCAGCCGGCGCGCCGCACGGGGCTGCGTTCCTGGCCGACGCGCAGACCCAGGGTCGGGGGCGCGGCGGGCGCTCCTGGCACTCTCCGCCCGGCGAGAACCTCTACCTGTCGGTGGTGTTGCGCCCGAGCCTGCCGGCGAGCCGAGTGGCCCCCATCGCGCTCGTCATGGGGCTCGCCGTCGCGTCCGTCATCGAGCGACGGCTCGCGCCTCTTCCGTCCCGCGGCGCGTCGGGCGGCGGCTCCGCCGTCGAGGTGCGGCTCAAGTGGCCCAACGACGTGCTCGCCGGGGCCCGCAAGCTGGCGGGGATCCTCGTCGAGGCCCAGCTGCGCGGCGAGTCGGTGAGCAGCGTGATCGTCGGCGTCGGGCTCAACGTCCATGCGTCGAGCTTCCCGCCGGATCTGTCGGCGCGGGCCACGTCGCTCGCGATGCTCGGGATCGACGACGTCCCGCGCGAGCGCCTCGCCGCGGAGCTGCTCCAGGCGATCGGCGACGCAGCGGCGAGGTTCGAGGCAGGAGGGCTCGCGCCCTTCGCGGAGGATCTCGCCCGGATGGACTGGCTGCGCGGCCGCCGCGTCGAGGTCGGCGGCGTGGTCGGCGTCGCGGCGGGGATCGATCCGGAGGGGCACCTGCTGGTCCGCGGCGCGGACGGCATCCTTCGAGCGGTGGCGGCGGGCGAGGTCAGCGTCATCTCCAGCTGAGCGCCCCGCGCCGCTTGCGTTGCGCGCTCGGCGCGGCCAAAGCTCCCGCCCCACTTCGGGTCGCCGGCGGCATTGCGCCGCCGAGGCCGACCGAGGCTCCTCGGAGGCGTCGCTTCCTTGAAAGAAGACACCCTCGTCGTCCACGAAATCTACGCCAGCGTGCAGGGCGAATCGACGTTCGCCGGGCTGCCGTGCACCTTCGTCCGGCTCACCGGGTGCAACCTGCGCTGCGCCTGGTGCGACACGTCGCAGGCCTTCTACGGCGGCAAGCGGATCCGCCGCGGCGAGGTCCTCGAGCGCGCGCTGGCCCTCGGCACGCCGCTCGTCGAGCTCACAGGGGGCGAGCCTCTCCTTCAGCCCGGGTCGTTCCCGCTCCTCGCGGAGCTCTGCGACGCGGGCCGGACGGTCCTCGTCGAGACCAGCGGCGAGGCAGACGTCTCGCGCGTCGATCCGCGCGTGCACAAGATCATGGACCTGAAGGCGCCTGGCTCGGGGGAATCCCACCGGAACCGCTGGTCGAACCTGGATCACCTCACGCCGCGCGACGAGATCAAGTTCGTGCTCGCCGATCGGGCGGACTATGCGTGGATGCGGGACACCATCCGCGAGCGGCGCCTCGACGCGCGCGGCGTGACGCTGCTCGCCTCGTGCGTGTGGGGCAAGCTGTCGCCGAAGGAGCTCGTCCAGTGGGTGCTCGACGATGGCCTCCGCGTCCGCGTGCAGGTCCAGCTCCACAAGGTGATCTGGGGAGCAGACGCGCAGGGGGTCTGACCCGCCGGTCGCCCCCCGGCGCTGCGGCTCGTGCCGGTGAGGACGGCGCCCTTCTCTCGCAGCCTCAGCGCTCGCCGCGCACAAACTGCTCGAAATCTTCGACGTCGCGGGGCGAGCCGAGGACGAGCGGCACGCGCTCGTGGAGCGACCTCGGGACCTTGTCGAGGATGCGCTCGGCCCCCGTGCTCGCCTTTCCGCCCGCGGCCTCGAAGATGAACGCGAACGGGTTCGCCTCGTAGAGCAGCCGCAGCTTGCCCTGGCCGCCTCGATCGGCGGGGTACGCGAAGATGCCGCCCTTGAGCAGCGTCCGGTGCGCGTCCGCGACCAGCGATCCCACGTAGCGCGCGCCGTACGGCCGCCCCTCGTGCTTGCTGTCCTCCTTGATCCACGCGTTCCAGCGGCGCACGTCCTCCGGCCATCGCGCGCTGTGGCCTTCGTTGATGGAGTACGTCGAGCCGCGCTCGGGGATCCGGATGTTCTCGTGAGAGAGAAAGAACTCTCCCACGGTCGGGTCGTAGGTGAAGCCGTGCACGCCGCCGAGGCCAGTCGTGATGACGAGCAGCGTCGATGAGCCGTAGAGCACGTAGCCGGCCGCGACCAGATCGCGGCCGGGGCGAAGGAAGTCCGAGGGATCGGCGCCCATCTTGGCGTCGCTCTTTCGGAGCACACCGAAGATCGTGCCGATCGAGATGTTCACGTCGATGTTGGACGAGCCGTCGAGCGGGTCCACGACGACGATGTACTTTGCTCGTGGGTCCGTGGAGAGGAGCCTCATTTCACCGAGCTCCTCGCTCACCACGGCCGCGCAGTGCCCGCGCCTTCCGAGCACGCTGAGCAGCGTCTCGTTGGCGACCTCGTCGAGCTTCTGCACGACCTCGCCCTGGACGTTGGTCTGTCCCGTGTATCCGAGGACGTTGGCGAGGCCGGCCCGCCGGACCTTGGACGTCACGAGCTTCGCCACCAGGCCGAACTGGTTCAGGAGGGAGGTGAACGCCCCTGTCGCCGCGGGGAACCCGAGCATCCCTTCGAGGATGTATGTCTCGAGCGTGATCCCGATGCGTGACGGCGCCTCCGGCGGCTTCCAGCTCAGATCCCGTTGGTCCGACATGATCCCTCCGCGTTGTCGGCGAGGACGTTACCGCCCCGCCACGTGCTCGCGCTCGCGTCCGCCGCTGTGGCCCCGAGGGCGGACCGGCGCAGTTTCGAGAATTGCGTATCCGATGGCTTCGTACAACATCCTCGGGGCGCTGGACCGCCCGCGCGTTGGGCTCGATACGTTCGTCCAAGTCCTGAAGATGCGGCCCGAGCCCGCTCGCCCGAGCACCCTGGCACGGCGCCGCGGGCATGACGGGGTGGGTTCACGCCCCGGGCGGGCCACGCGCTTCCTGGCGCAGCAGCACCTTCGACGGAGTGATTCATGGCGCTCACCACCCGTGTAGAGCAGATCCTCTCCTGGTACGCCTCCGAGAACCCAGGCACGCTGACGAACCTCGTCCGGCTGCTCAACCATGGCGCGCTCGCGGGCACCGGAAAGATGGTGATCCTGCCGGTGGACCAGGGCTTCGAGCACGGTCCGGTGCGATCGTTCGCTCCGAACCCCGAGGCCTACGACCCCGATTACCACTTTCAGCTCGCGATCGACGCCGGGTGCAACGCCTACGCGGCGCCGCTCGGATCGCTGGAGGCGGGCGCGGCCAGGTTCGCGGGGCAGGTGCCCCTGATCCTGAAGCTGAACAACAGCGACACGCTGGCGAAGGTGGAGCAGCCCGTGTCGGCGGTGACCGGCTCGGTCGAGGACGCGCTCCGCCTCGGCTGCGTCGGCGTCGGCTACACGATCTACCCGGGGTCCGGCGCGAGAAACAGGATGTACGAGGACCTTCGCGAGATCGCCCTCGAGGCCAAGCGCAGGGGCCTGGTCGTCATCGTCTGGAGTTATCCGCGCGGCGCCGGACTTTCGAAGCAGGGCGAGACGGCCATCGATGTCTGCGCCTATGCGGCGACGATTGCGGCCCAGCTCGGCGCACACATCATCAAGGTCAAGCCGCCGACCGCTCATATCGAGCAGGAGGAGGCGAAAAAGATGTACGAGAAATACAACATTCCCATCCAGACGCTCGCCGACCGGACCCGGCACGTCGTGCAGGCGACGTTCGGCGGCAAGCGCGTGGTGATCTTCTCTGGCGGCGAGTCCAAGGCGACCGACGCCGTCCTGGAGGAGGTGCGCGAGATGGCCGCAGGCGGCTCTTTCGGGTCGATCATGGGGCGCAACGCGTTCCAGCGCCCTCGCGCCGAGGCGCTGCGGCTCCTCGCCGACGTGATCCAGATCTACGGGTCGGCGCGCTGACGCCGCTGGATCCGGCGCCCGGGCCGGGCCGGCTCGGACCCGCAGTCCGGAGGGCAGCGTCGCGCGAGGCGCTCCGACGGCGGGCCGCCGAGCGCGAAGCCTGCGTGGAGCCGCGCGGAACCGTGCGGGACCGTGCGGGACTACGCGCCTGGGAGCGGGAGCGCTCTCCCGCCCGCACCTCGGGCCGACCGCCTGCGGGCATCGTCCACGTCGACGGGGTTAGCCCTTCGTGTTTAGATGCCGCGCTGGAGACCCTCCACATCCCGGGCTCAGGAGACCGCATGCCGATCAAAGTGAACCTCGCCTCGTCCGACCCGCTGAGCATCGCCGTCGACGTCGTCGTCATCGGCGTGCCTGAAGGCGCTTCGACGGGTGAGGGCGTGCTGGCGAGGCTCGTGGCGGCGCTGGGCGAGTCGGTGACTCACCAGGTCAAGCGTGACGACTTCACGGGGAAGAGGGATCAGAGCATCGATTTCGCGACGCACGGCGCGTTGAAGCCCGGCCGTGTGCTGTTGCTCGGGCTCGGGTCGGGCAAGGTCACCGACGTCGAGTGCCGGCTGCTCGCGGCGAAGGGGGCGCGCTTCGCGAACGGCGTGCGCGCCGAGAGCGTCGCGGTCGTGGTGCCTCCCGGCGTCGAGCGCGCGGAGCGGGCTGCCGCGGAGGGGCTCGTGCTCGGGGCCTACCGGTTCACCCGCTACTTCACGGGCGATCGTGTGCCCAAGGTCGAGCTCTCCCGCGGCACCGTGGTCATCGAGGGCAAGGGGGGCAAGGCGGCGCGCGATGCCGTCGCGCTCGGCCAGCAGGTCGGCGAGGCGATCTGCGTCGCGCGCGACCTCGTCAACGAGCCGCCGAACGAGGTTTATCCGGAGGCGCTCGCGCGTGTCGCGGTGGACGTGGGCAAGCAGCACCAGCTCAAGGTGACGGTGCTCGACAAGGCCGCGCTCACCAAGCGGGGCATGAAGCTCATCATGGCGGTGGGGCAGGGGAGCGCGAGGGAGCCTCGGCTGGTCCACATGGTCTACGCTCCTCCCGGGAAGCCGAAGGGGAAGCTCGTCTTCGTGGGCAAGGGGCTCACCTTCGACAGCGGCGGGCTCTGCATCAAGCCAGCTCCGGGCATGGAAGAAATGAAGGGCGACATGGGCGGCGCCGCGAACGTGATCGCGCTGATGGCCGCCGTCGCGGCCGCCAAGCCGAACGTCGAGGTGCACGGCGTCATCGGCGCGGCAGAGAACATGCCCGACGGCGCGGCATACCGGCCCGGCGACATCTTCGGCTCTCTGGACGGCAGGACGGTGGAGATCATCAACACCGACGCCGAGGGGCGCCTGGTCCTCGCCGACTGCCTCGCCTATGCGCGCGCGCTGAAGCCGGACCTCATCGTCGATAACGCGACCCTCACGGGCGCGTGCGTCGTGGCCCTCGGGCCGACCGTGTCCGGCTTCTTCTCGAACCGCGAGGAGCTCGCGGAGCGCCTGCGGAGCGCCGCGAAGGCCGCGGGCGAGTCGATGTGGCAGCTCCCGCTCATCGAAGAGCTCCGCGACGGCCTCAAGAGCGACTGGGCCGACATCAAGCACACGGCCGACCGCTGGGGAGGGGCCATCACCGCGGCCTTGTTCCTGCGCGAGTTCGTGGGGGATGTCCCCTGGGTCCACGTGGATATCGCTGGCCCATCCATGGCGAACAAGCCGTACGGCATCTTCTCCAAGGGCGGGACGGGCCACGGCGTGCTTACCTTCCTCCGCCTCATCGAAGGCTTCACCGGCTAAACCGTGCAACTCCGCCGCAAGCTCGCGCGCGCCATGGGGCGCGCCATCACCGACTTCGACATGATCGCCGACGGCGATCGGATCCTCTGTGCTGTCTCGGGGGGCAAGGACAGCTACGCGATGCACGCGCTGCTCGTCGACCTCGCGCGGCGCGCGCCGGTCCGGTTCAGCGTGATCGCGGTCAACATCGACCAGGGGCACCCTGGCTACCCGGGACACCTCCTCACCGACTACATGGCGGCGGGCGGCCACGAGTTCCGGATGATCTCCGAGGACACCTACTCGATCGTCACCGAGAAGATCCCCGAGAACAAGACGTACTGCTCCCTCTGCTCCCGCCTGCGCCGGGGCATCCTGTACCGCATCGCGCGCGAGCTCGGCTGCTCGAAGATCGCCCTCGGTCACCACCGTGACGACGCCGTGACGACGCTGCTCCTGAACCTGATCTTCGCCGGGCAGCTGAAATCGATGCCGCCGAAGCTCATCTCCGACGACGGCGACAACATCGTGATCCGTCCGCTGATCTACTGCGCCGAGGCCGAGCTCGCCGCGTTCGCCGCGGAGGAGCGGTTCCCGATCATCCCCTGCGACCTGTGCGGGTCCCAGGACAACCTCCAGCGCAAGGCGGTGAGCCAGCTCCTCGCGGATCTCGACGCGCGCCACCCCGGGACGCGGCAGAACATGCTCGCAGCCCTCGGCAATGTGCGCCCGAGCCACCTCTTCGACACGGGCCTTTGGAAGCGGCTCGGGCTCGAGGTCGCCCGTGAAGAGGGGAGCGCAGGCGACCAGGCGGGCGTGGGTGCCCCAGCGCCGGACGTGCTGCCCGTGGGCAACCTCCTGAGAAACCTGGCCTAGCGCTCGCTCATGAGCACGGATGCCCCCGGCGCCATCTCGATCGGCGCTCCGCGCGAAGAGGAGTCCACCGCGTCGGCCTCCGTCGGTCGCGGCGGTGCGTTGACGCGCGGGGTCGACGGGGCGTCAGGCTCGGACCACCCGGAGGCGCCGCTGCCGGGGGCGGCGCGCTTCGACCTGGGTCCGGGCGGCGGGCGCGCCCCGCAGGCGTTGCTCGCCGCGGTCGTCGCCTGGATGATCACGGTCGCGCCCGCGGGTTTCGGTCGTGGCGCGCCCGTGGTCGCCAGCATCGCCGCCACGCTCGCCTTCCTGTGCGGCGTCGCTGCGCCGCTGCTCGCCGCCACGCACCGCCGGGTCGCCCGGCACCTTGGCATCTCCGTCTTTCTCGCGCTGGTCACGCTGACCTGGCTGCTGGCTTCTCCTTCCCTTCAGCCATCCCGCCTCGACCCGGTCCGCGCGGCGATCGGCGCGATCGCCTGGGGCATCTTCGCGCTTTCCTGGCGCGATCGCTGGGATGTGCGGCGCCAGCCGGAGCCGGAACCAGACGCCCCGCTCCTGCAGGCCCGAGCCCACCTCCCTCCGCTCGCGACGGCGATCGTCGCGTTCGGAGCGCTCGTGAGCCTCGCGATCCTCGTGCTCGCCTGGCGCATCCGGGACCCGGAGCGCGCCCTCTTGGCCCAGGCCGTCGCGGTGGCCTGCGCTGTCGCGCTGATCACGGCGGCGTCCGGCGTCGCGGTGGCTCGTGGTCGCCGGCACACGGGCGGCGGACGGCGGCTCCCCCACCGAGCCGTTCGGCACCTGGTGGTCCTGATCGTCTTTGCGGTTCTGGGGGCGGTGGCGATGACGCTGCGGTGAGCGGCGGCGCGGCCGTGGCCTCCCGGCTGCCGCCGCTCCCTGGTGTCCCCGCATCCCCGCCGGTTCCTCACCAAATCGCGTTACACTCATGGGCGTGTCCCGCGCAGTCGATGTGTTCGCGGTTCTGCTCCTCGTCGCCGCAGCGTTCTCCTTTGCCTTCGGGGTTCACGCGCTCGGTGATCGCCAGGATTTCAAGGCGATCTACCTCCTCGTGATCGGCGGCCTCTCGCTCAAGGCGTCCACGGAGATCCTTCGTCCCCGCGGGGGTAGCGCGTGAGCCCTGGGCGCCGAGCGATCGCGGCCGTCGCGTGTCTGTGCGCGTGCGCGGCATGGGCTGCTCTATCGACGTCCGCGAGGGGGGCGGCGCCGCTGTCGCCCGACGTGGCGGCCCGCGTGGGCGCGAGCGCCATCGCCGTCGACTCGGTAGCGCGCATCGCGGCGGCGCAGCAGATCCCGCCTGCGCAGGCCCGGGACGCGGCGGTCCGCGACGCGCTCTGGGCCGCCGAGGCACGAGCTCGCGGCCTCGAACAGGAGCCCGACGTGCGGCGCGAGATCAGCCTGCTGCTCGCCCGTCGCATGCTCCACCGCCTGAAAGAGGAGGCGGCGAACGCCGGCCCGGTGACCGACGACGAGCTGCGCGTCGCCACCGAGCGCCACTGGCTCGATCTCGATCGTCCCGAGGGGTACCGCACCGTGCACGCCGTCGTGAAGCTCTCGGAAGACGCTGGCGAGGCTACCCGTGACAGGGCGAAGGCGATCGCCGACGCCATCCGGACGGCCGTGTTGTCTTCGCGCGAGGTCGCTCAGCGCACCGAGCCGCCCCGCGCCGCGGCGACGCCGCAACCGCCCCCCGATCCGGCTGCAGAGGCGTTCATCAGCGCCGCGAAGGGCGTCCCTGCCGAGGGCTTCGAGGTCGTGGCGCAGGCGCTCGCGCCGGTGACGGAGGCGGGCCGCGTGCTCACGCCGGAGCTGCAGCAGTTTGACACCGCGTTCTCCCGCGCGGCCGCGTCCCTCGTCGCGCGCGGAGATCTCACCGAACCGGTCACATCGGCCTTCGGCGTTCATGTCATCATGCTCCTCGAGCGCATCCCGGCGCAGGTGGTGTCTGTCGAGGAGCGACGCGGCCTGGTGCGCGATGAGGTCGTGGCGGACCGCGCGCGCGCCGCCCAGTCGAGGTTCCTCGAGGTGGCACGGCGCGAGCCGAAGATCGCGGGGGCCGTCGATGCGTTGCTCGAGCTCGTGCGGATCGAGCCATGACCACCTCGCGCAACGGAGGTCGCAACCGGACCCGACGCCGGCTTCCACGTGACCAGGCGCCGTCCTCCTTCACGTCGATCCTCGAGGATCTCCTGTGCGCGATCCCGGGCGCACACGCCGCCGCGCTCGTGGATTTCGAGGGGGAGACCATCGACTACGCCGGCGGGCTCGACCCCTTCGATGTGAAGGTGACCGCGGCCCACTGGCAGCTCGTGCTGGCCGAGGTCGCAGGCTCGCGACTGGGGGTGTCGCGCCAGATCACGGTGCGCGCCCACCGCAAGAGCTACATCGTGCGCCAGCTGCAACCGGAGTACGCCTTGGTCCTGGTGCTGCACCCGCGGGCTGCCTTTGCCGCGTCCCACCGCGCGCTGCAGGAGGCCGAGGCGCGGCTCTGCGCCGAGGCCGGCTGGAGCACGTCGCGCACCACGCGGTGGTACTGCGTCGACGTCGAGACCGAGGCCTCGGATCGTGGGCGCCCCGCCCGCCTCCGCGGCGCAGGTGGCTGGCAGCCCGTCGAGGTGATGGGCTCGATGGTGGG